>NZ_CBDCAT010000027.1:0-1016183 GCF_965214065.1 Candidatus Poriferisocius sp. | reverse complement strand
GCGCCACACCGGCAGGTCGTCGCCGTCGCACCACGCTGGCGCCACCCGGCGGGCGGGGGCGAACGCCGCGGCCCAATCGGCCTGCTCGCCGGCCGTCCAGCGGTCCCAGGTGGCCAGCGCGGTGGCCAGGGCTTGGGCCGCGCCGACGCCGGAGCGGGCGGCGAGCATCCTCATTTCCGCGTCGCCGCCGCGGGCCGGGATCAGCTCGCGCATCTCGACGCGCACGCCGGTGGCCTCCCAGTAGCACTCATGGCCGTCGCGCTGGTCGTTCACGTCGAGGGTGCCCCGGTTGAGCCTCGTGCCGTTCAGCGCCAGCCACATCCATGCCGGGTGGTGGGTGCCGCCCTGCACGTCCGACGCGGCGAGGGCGAAGGTGCCGCCGCCCGCGATCTCGGGGGTGGGCGGGCTGTGGCCCGCGCCGAGATAGGACTCCCACCGCACCCTGCCCGCCAGCGCCGCCAACCGGCCCGCCCCCCAGTTCGAGTCGCACACCGGGTCATCGGGGTCGGGGTTCACCGTCGGCGGGGGGATGGAGGTGGGCACGCAGCCCGGCACCGAGACCGTGGTGTTCTGGCCCGCCGTGTTGTGGGTTGTGTAGGCGCGCGACGAGGTGTCGGGCAGCCCGGCCACGCAGCTCGGCACCGGCGGGTGGTCGGCCTCGCACCTAGAGCCGTGGGTGTGCTCGCCGGGCCGGGGCGCGCAGTTGGTGTTGGTCGTCACGCAGCCCACCACGCTGACGGAGGTGTTCTGCCCGTCTGCGTTGTGGGTTGTGTAGGAGCGGGTCTGGGTGTCGGGCAGCCCGGCCACGCAGCCCGGCACCGGCGGGTGGTCGGCCTCGCACCTAGAGCCGTGGGTGTGCTCGCCGGGCCGGGGCGCGCAGCTCGTCGTGTCGCATCCTGGGACCTCGACCGAGGTGTTCTGCCCGTCTGCGTTGTGGGTTGTGTAGGAGCGGGTCTGGGTGTCGGGCAGCCCGGCCACGCAGCCCGGCGGCGGCGGGTGGTCGCTCTCGCAGACAGAGCCGTGTTTGTGCTCGCCGGTCTGGGGTTCGCGGTCGGTGTCCGACGGGTCGCAGCCGGGCACCTCTACGGTGGTGTTGTCGCCTCCTGCGTCGTGGGCGGTGAACGTCTGGGTCTGGTCGTCGGGCAGCCCGGGCGCGCAGTCGGGAACCGGCGGGTGGTCGGCCTCGCACACCTCGGGGCCGTGGTTGTGCTCGCCGGTCTGGGGCTGGCAGTCGCGCTGCACGCGCACCCAGAGCCGCTCCCAGGTTTCGGAGTCGGCGTGGGTGTGCCAGATCTGGCGGCGGGTGAGGGTTCCGGGGCGGGGGGTGTGGCCGCAGTTGCTGGGCTCGCCCTGGCCGACCCCGCAGCTGCTGATGCCCCACGACGCGATCACCCATTGGCCCTCGATGAGCTCCTCGTCGCGCCACAGGTTGTGGTGCTCCAGGGTGACCGTCGGGGAGCGGGCCTCGTAGCAGACCACGTAGTCGTTGTTGTCGAACATCGCCCACGTGCACTCTGGGCTGTGGAACGCCGGGGTGTCTATCGGGTTCGACTGCGTGCCCGCGCCGGTCGGCGGGAACGGCGGGGGCGACGCGTCGTCGGGTCTCTGCGGTCGGACTTGGGCCTGGCACGACCCCGCCGCCCAGTGGGCGGTGCCGGTCGGCGCCTGGTGGGAGTGGGTGCAGCCCGACCCCTCCCGGTCGTAGGGGTAGTAGGTGTGGGTGTGGCTCACGAGCTCCAAGGAGTGGGTGTGGGGGATCCGGCCGGGATACGCGCAGGTTTCCTGGATGCCGTTGCCGTTGCCGTCGTGGGGGAACGTCTGGTGCGGCTCGCCGTGGACGATTGCCGGATGCCCCGAGCAGTCCGTCACCGCGACCTCAGTCGGCGGCTCCGGCGTCGGCCTCGGGGTGGGCTCCGGCGTCGGCCTCGGGGTGGGCTCCGGCGTCGGCCTCGGGGTGGGCTCCGGCGTCGGCCTCGGGGTGGGCTCCGGGGTGGGACGGGGCGGGCAGCCCCCCGGGAAGGCCTCAGTCCCGTCCCAGCAGTGGTCGTGGGCGATGGGGTTGCCGTCGTCGTCCTCGCACTGGTGGGCGGTCGTCAACAAAGCGAACGCGACGAACGCCAGCGCCAGTCGCCATCGCCAGCACCGCCGGAGCCCCCGCCGCCCGCGCTTTGGCATCTAGCAGGGCCTCCAGTCGTAGCGGGCCGACTGCCCGTTTTCTCCGACGGCAAGCCAGTAGACCTCGCGCAAGTTCTTCGCGGCGTACCTCTGAGAGTCGCACGGGTCGGCGGGGTCGCGGTCGGGCAGGGGGCCTCCCGGCTGGCCGTAGGGGTTCGAGGCTGGCCTGGCGCACCAGTGCTGGACCTGTTCTGTGTCGCGGCCGGCATCGGCCAGCCTTGCCACCAACTCGTCGCAGCGGGCCTCGAATGGGCGCAGCGGGTCGGGGTCGGTGCCCTCGGGTGCTGTCGGGCAGTCCCACATGGTGTGGGAGCGGTTGACCCCCGAGATGGTGCGGACGTTGCGGGCCAGCAGGCTCTCCAGCACGCAATCCCAGTCCCTGCCGTCGAGCACGACGGGCCCCCACGCCTCGGACAGGTAGATGGAGCAGTCCCTGGCGCCCGCCTCGTGCGATGCCGCCGACTCGGGAACCCAGCCGCGGCCCACCATCTCCGACGCGTGCTCCTGGCGCTCGCGCATGCACTGGGTCATCCAGTCCAGCTCGGCTTGGCCCTCCCCGGCGGGCGGCCACGGGCTGGCCGTCTCGGCCTGCGACCACACCCGCTCGGCCACCGGCCGGCCGTGGCCGTCCCAGTGCCAGCCGGTGCCGCCGCCGCCCCAGGCCTCCGCGGTCGGCTCAGGGGTGGGCAGCACCGGGGTCTCGGTCTGGTCCTCGGGGCAGTCCCAGCCGCCCGAGTCCAGCTCGGCGCAGCCCTCGTCTGGCTGGCCGATCCTCGACGGGACCGGCACTTCGGCCTCCACCGGCTCGAGCTCGGGCTGCGAGACGACGACCACCGGCCCGGTTTCGTGGGTGTGCTCGGCGTCGCCGCCATAGACGCAGGCGTCGTCGGCCCCGTCGCCGTCGGTGTCGGCGGGCTCGGTGTCGTGGGGTTGGCCGTGGACCTCGACCGGCTCGCACGCCAGCGGGTCGTCGGCGACCACCACCGGCTGCTGCGGGGGCGATGCCGGGGTCGGCGTCGCTGCGACAGCAGATGTCGGGACCGGCTCAACTCGGGCCGGGGGGATGGAGCCCGCGCCGGTCCCGCCATCCGCCTGTTCCGCCGCCTCGCCGGGTAGGGCCGGCTCGCCGGCGGGCGACAGGGTCGCCTCAGGCGGTCCGGGCTCGCCGACGCTGCCCGCGACCGGCTCGGCGGCGTCCTTTGCGCCGCATCCCGCCCAAGCGATTGCGACCGCCGCGGCGATAGCGAGTGTCCGAATGCGAATCCTCATAGGGTCCTCCAAGAGTATGTTGCAAGCGAGCGAAGGAAAAATCGTCAACGCATCGCGGCTTCCGTTGTCGTGCGGGGTCCTCTGCCCCCGCCGCTGGCGGCTACAGCTCGAAGCCTTTGAACACTGTGGGAGAGCTGCTCGCACCAGCCTACCCGCGGTCTGAGACAAGACGGCCACAGCATTGGAAGTTGCCGTATTATCAGGGATATTGTGTCACACGCTCAGGGGAGCGTCTTTCCCACCCGCCCCGACGGCCAAACGGGACAGCGGCGCAGCACGGCAAGAAAGCGAGCTGGCCGCATCGTCGTTCAGTCGAGTGCGCCCCCTCAGTGTTTGCAAGCGAGCGGAAAATATGGGCGACTCAAGTTATCTGAGGCCGGAGCCCAAGACAGCCGACGCGGGCCGCCTCGCCGCGACTGTCCCGATGCGGTGTCACAACAGGAGGGCACCGGGCCCAACAGCGAGAGCTGGGCTGTCTAGCCGAAGTTGAGAGTCGCCATGATGTTGTCGGCTACGTTGCATCGGGGAGAGTTCGGCGATTCTGCGTCGTGGGCCTCTCGCCTGCTGGTGCTTGAGCAGAAGCCGGCTGCTGCGGGCTCAAGCACGGCCGACGGCGCGGGTCCATTTCTGGTTGATGCACCACCTGAACCACTGGTCGAGGACTGCTCGGGCGTTGCCGGTGTCCTCGACTCCCGTGTCGCTGAAGAACGCGGCCACGGTGCCGGGCCGATCATTGTTGGGCTTGAGCCTCTTTCGGATGCAGAAGTCGACCCACTCCTCGACCGTCTTGCTCGCCTCGCCCCCGGTGTCGCGGAAGTCCGACGCGCGAAGGCGCCACCGCAGCTCTTCGAGCGTCTCCCCGGCGGCGTTCTTCCAGATCCTCCACCCCGACCTCGGTGCCTGGGCCGCGTAGGTAGCGGCCTCTGTCGGCGACCCCTCGACGTGGCCGTCAATGTCGAACGACCCATCTCCCCGGACAACCGCGGAGTGCTCCTCGCCCTCGGACCGCATCGTCAGCGTTTCCCCCGCCCGGAGCATCCCGGCGTCCAGCAGCGGGAGCACCGCGGCAATTCCCTTGTTCGTCGCGGCGCGTGTCCTCTCCGTCTGCTTGAGCACCCGACCCGAGTCCACCAGCCTTCCCACTTCCCCCTCCGAGCGGCCGACCAGCTTCGTCACAAGCTGGTCCACCTGCTTCGGGGTCAGCCGCACGCTCACCGTTATGCCCCCGCTGTCGAATTCCAGCGATGTGCCGTCAGGCTCCTGCTTTACGGTGACTCCGCTCACCACCACCTCCGTTCAACTTGGAGAGCATTCCTCCTCAGACCCGCGCAGCTACTGCGTTGCTGCCATGCATCCAGTCTACAGAGGAACACCCGGACTCCCCCGAAACCGCTGCACTAGCACGATACCGACAACACACCGCACATGCCGCCTTTCGGCATTCCGCTCGCCCCTGTCTGCGGGGCCGCTTACGGTCATCTCGGGCCGCAGCGGCGCAACCGGCCCCCTCCGCGCCCCAGGCCTGGACAAGGCGGCCCCGCCACAGCCCCCGGCCTACTCGCTGCCAACCTCCTGGCAGCCAACCCCCGACGCCTCCCCCTCCGGTTGGGCGAACTCCCGGCAGTCACCCTCGGAGTCGGTTCTCTGGCCGGTCGACGCCGACTGCTGCGAGATCAGCTGCTCCAGCAAATCGTCAGCTTGGGAATGCGACAGCTCCACGCTCATCGAGAACCCTTGACTCGCCAAAATGAGCGAAATCCCATCGGCCCTGTACTCAACGTCAATGCGGCTCACCAGCGCCACCTCCAATTCACTGGGCACCTGCTTCTGCACACAATCTGCGCACAAACGCCCGAAATGCTAGCTAGTTTCCGCTCGCTTGCAACAGCGTCCTCATAATCGCCCCGGCATTCACCCACAAATGCGGCAATAATCCCTTATATCTCGATATTGCGACGACGCATGTCACCCATTGGCCTGGCCAACGCCCATGACTGCTGCGAATGCCGATAACATTCGCTCGCTTGCAAAGCACGAATGTCCCGCCAAATGCGAACCCGGAAGCACTGTCGCCATGAATTGCCCCCTGAAGAGTTCGGCCTCGCAGAAGAGGCCTCGCGCGTCCTGGCGGGAACCCGCCGAGCGCCGCCCGAACCACCCCAAGACTCCACCACGGGCAGCTCGCCCCGCGCCCGCCACAGACACACCGCCCGCCACCACGCCCCGCGACCTCCCTCCCAGACGGCGCGAAGGCGCGGACGCCCGGCGGGGGGTGCGCGCCGTCGACCAGGGCGGCCTCAGTCCAAACAGATTCCCGCTGAGCGGGTTCGCTCGAGAGGCGGGTGCTCCACGATGTCGTACAGCGCGGGCCGTGCCATCGCCTGGGCCCACACGTCGTCGCCGTGGGACCAGTGCCACCACTCCTTGTCGTAGGGCACGAATCCCGCGGTCGACATGGCGTAGGCGAACCCGCGGCGCAACAGCCGCACACGGGCATCAGCGCTAGGGGCCTCGAATGCGTGGACGGCGGCCTCGGCGTCGAACGAGTCGTAGTCGGTGCCCAGCGCCAGGGGCTGATCGAGCCACGACAAGGTGAGATCAACGGTTCCGCCGGTGGTGTGCGGCGGGCGGCACCCGTCGTCTGACACCGGGGCGACGAACCCGTCTTCGGCGGCACCGTCGCCGTAGAAGCACACCAGCGCCTGCTGCTCGTCGGGAGACCGCCACGCGTCCAGCACCACCAGAGAGAACCCACTCGGCAAAAGCCGCTCGGCCAACAACAGTCGCTTGGCCACATCAGAGCGCACCAGCATCCGGCGCGCCCCCAAGATGCCCAAGTGCTCATAGGCGTCCAACACGTCGATGCCGCGCACCTCCACCAGTGGCTGCGACGAACCCACACAGCGCTGTCGCACAGACGGCAGCCCGAAGGCGGCGGGCATCGGCGGCAGGTGCCGGCACCACCCCAGCCTCTGCTCGGGCACCACCTCCGGCGACATCAACAGCTTTCCCCCTGCCGCGGGCGGCGTTGCAGGCTTCTTGTCATGGACTACAGCATTCTTCGTCATGCGCCAATCCTGTGAAACCCCACCGGTCGCAACCGGTCGCAACTGCCCCGACCGGAGCCGCCAGCGGTCGCAAGGGGCTGCGACCGCCGGCGAAGGCTGCTCGTGGGGGGTCTTCGAGTCTTGTGGGGAATCGTGGGGTCGGACTCGTCGGGGGCCGCTACTCGGTTGATTTGGGGTGGCCGATGTAGACGGCGGTCACCCACACTGTTTTGGTGTCGTCGTCGGGGCAGTACCAGATGCGACCGCCGGCGGTGACCTCGTGCTGCCATTGCTCCAGCACCTTGCCCTCCAGTTGCTTGGCGCCGAACTCTTTTCTGAGCCTGGCCTGGCGGCTGCTGTGGCGGCGGGGGTCGCGGGTGATGTCGTTCCACGCCCGCCGGGTGTTGGCCGAAGCGGTGTTGCACAGCTCGTCCCACTCGCGGGCGGCCTGGTTGCTGGCGAAGCGGATGTCCCATCCGCCCTTCTCCGGGGGCGGGGCCACCCGGTCTTTGCGCTTTGCCATCCGCGCTCAGGCGGCGGGAATGGGAACGGGCTCTCCCGACACCGCGGCAATGGGCTCGCTCAGGCGGCGGCGCAACTCGGGATCGGCCTGGGCCTCGGCGGTCGCCTTCCAGTCCCACAGCGCATAGGCCAACTGCGCTCGGCACTCAGCGCCGGTGTGGGCGGCGAGCGCTTCGCCCACCTCGTTGAGCATGGCGTCAATGTCGTCCTCGTCGAGGTGGGCCAGCCAGCGCAGCCCGTCCATCGACTCGATGAACTCCTCGGTCTGGGAGCGGAACGCCGCAGCTCCTTTTCGGGCGTGCTTTGTGCCCATTGCCAGCCTCCATGCGCGGTTCGCGGTGCAAACACCCTACCCGCACCAACCAACAATGTCAGACCGCACCACACCGGCCTCAAACCGGCCCCGCTTCGACCAGGTGCGCAACGACACCGACTGCCTGACCGCCCCCTGAAACCCGAGTCGGGCCCGCTGGCAGGCGGCGTAGCCTGACGCTGTGACTGCCCCCGATCACCTGTCGCCTTCTGTGGGAGACGCCCGCAGGGCCGCCGAGCGCATCAGCAGGGTCTTGGACCCAGCGGAGGTGCTCGTGTTCGGCTCGGTGGCGCGCGGCTGTGCGACGGCTGGCTCAGACGTGGACTTGGTGGTGATGTTCGACGATCTCGGCGACTACACGCAGCGCCGCGAGCTCGCCCACCAGGCCCGCACTGCCGCGGAGCAAGCAGACGGGTTCGCGTGCGATGCGCGGGTGACCGACCGAGCCGAGTGGCGCGTCCGTACCACACAGTGCCGCTCCAGCTTCGAGGCCCATATCGCCTCCTGTGCCATCACCCTCATGTCCCGGCCACCCAAGTCGCCCATCGACTGGGACAAGAAGATCGGCAAGCCCGCAACCGACGAGCAGCAAGCGGTCGCGATCCTCGCGAAGACCACTCACTCGCTCAACACAATCCTGGCCTACCTGCGCCCGCCTCCCTCTGAGGCCGACGCCCTCGCCGAAGACGACACCGACCTCGCGCACCAAATGCAACACAGCCGGCTGCTCAGCGTCTGCGAGCACGCCCAGATCGCCATGGAAACCTCGCTGCAAGCCCTCATCTGCGCCCGCCGAGCACCCCATCTCGAAAACACCCGCAGCATCTGCGGCCTCATCGACGCCGCCCGCCGCCATCTCGACCCCGCCCAAGCCGCCCTCATCGACGCCACCTTGGGACCGCTCGCCCCCGACCAGATTTCAATATGGCGGCACACCAGCACCTACCCCGCTACCCCGCTGCCCGGTGCCGACCCCAACGCCGCCACCCCCGAGTTCGCCGCGCAGATGGCCGCAGCAGCCGTCCAACTCGCCGCCACCGCCATCTCTCTCATCGAACAAGCCCTCGGCCACCAGCCCGCCCAAGCCCAACAGGCGCTGCGACGATGCGCCAGCATCGAACAGCAGCTACCGGCCCAGAGCCGTGAAGGTCGAGAGCATCCTCCCCGCGGTTAGCAGAAGGCTCGCCGTGGCGGATTCTTGTAGATGCCCGGCAGTCGGGCAAACGACCTGCCGCGCGCAACCGGCGGTCTAGGCGGCGGGGCGGTCGCCGGTGGCGCGGGGCCGGGTGGCGAGCCATTCGTCGATCTCCGACGCGGGCCAGCGCACGGCCCGCCGGCCGACGCGGATCGGCTCGGGGAACAGGCCCTCGCGCATAAGCCGGTAGACCGAACTCGTCGAAAGGCCGCAGCGGGCCTCCACCTGCGGTCGGGTCAACAAGATGTCGTGCTGTTCTCCAATGTTGGTTTCCATGCCCGCCACTATGCGACACCCCACCGGTCGCAACCGGTCGCCAACCACCCGAACACCGGTCGCAAGCCGCCACAGCCCCTGTGTGTCGCCTGTTCGACCGGTTGTTCCGGACAGGGGCAACCCTGTCTTCGACCGAGACCGACAGGCCGCCTAGACCTGCCCGGCGGCCTGTTTCCCCGTCAATGCCATCGCAGCCTGTGGATCGTGGGGACTGGCCAGACCGGGGCTCTTGCACCGTCGATCTCGCGGGGTGGTTCGGGGTCAGCGGCTTGGGCGGCTGTTCGGCGGGCTGCTCATGTGTGGTCGGGAATGGGGGTATTCGAGGGTCCTTTCGCGATGAGGTCGGCGATGGTGTGCTCGGCGACGGGGGCGAAGCGCCAGGCGTCGACGCCGACGTTTACCTGCCGGTGCTGTTGGCGCCATTTCTCGTGGACGTGGCCGTGCAGCAGCCAGTCACCGTCGTCTTGGGGGCGCCATTGGTCGTATCTCATGTCGTGGCGG
This sequence comes from Candidatus Poriferisocius sp., assembly GCF_965214065.1. Lineage (GTDB taxonomy): Bacteria > Actinomycetota > Acidimicrobiia > Acidimicrobiales > Bin134 > Poriferisocius. Next base: position 1,006,885 of record NZ_CBDCAT010000027.1, on the reverse strand, counting down.
GCGTCGAGCACATAGGGGAAATGGCTGAGCTGCGCAGTGTGCCCGGCGATGGAGTGGGGCTCGGGATTGTCGATGATCTTGTCCATACCGCCGATGCGGTAGTAGTCGGCCCGCTCCCAGCGGTGGTCTCTGTGGCCCTGCCAGCACCGGTCGTGGTTTCCGGGCACGAGGATCTTTCGCCCCTTGAGGCGCGCTACGTGCCCGGCGAGGCCCTGCGCCTTCCCGCCCATCACCAGGTCCCCCAGGATCCACACCTCGTCCTCGTCGGCCACCACATCGTTCCAGCGGGCGACCATCTCCTTGTCCATGGCATCGGCATCGGCGAACGGGCGCCCGCAGTACCCGATGATGTTGGTATGCCCGAAATGCTGATCGGACGTGTACCACCTGCCCACCGGACCACCGTCGCACCCCCGACAACCAGCGCGCCAGCGAATATCCCCTGTGCCAGCAGACCCCGGAGCTGGGCGGCCACACCCACGGCACACCCGAAGAACCAAGCGCCGACTAGACCCGCACTGCCCGAAGCGCCGAGGCCCCTAGGGGAAAAGAACGGGGAACGCCGGAGCAAACCACCGGGCCCACGCCACGACACCTGATTCTGCCTTGGAATCGCCAGGCGCAAAGTTCTTGGATGGCCTTGTGACTCGTCTTGAGCACCCGTGTCTGGCAGGCCGTCCGCTTTCGCGTCAGACCGGCACGACTCTCGCCGTTGAGTTCAGAATCGCGAGCAGCGCGCTGATGTCTTCGGGATCTGAGGTTAGGACCGACGCCTCGCCGTGTCTCACAGCACTGTGCGCAACAACAGCGACGACGGCATCTATCACATCGGAGGTACCGGCACGCCCGCACAGATAGCCAGCCAGGCGTGCCGTGTCCTCGTCCAGCGGTATCGGCCTGCATTGCTTGAGTGCCTGATTGAGCCTCGCCTGCTGAGGAGTGCCGCGCCAGACTTGCCCGATCACCCCGGTCGGGACAATGAGACCATCGGAATTCCTGCGCGCCGCATGGAGCCTCGCCCACGCAGCCCGGCTGTCGTTCTCGAGTCCGATCAGCTCACCGGCGTCCAATACGAAGACCGTCATCCAAAGAGTTGGGCTCGCGCCTCGTCAAGCTCCTCGGCGGTAATCGTGCCGTGCTCAGCCTCCCAGTCGGAGATCACTTCTCCCAGCCTCTTTGAGGCAAGCTCCCTGCTGTCGGCATCGGCAAGCCAAGCCGACAGCTCACAAGACAGCGCGTCCCCCGCCTTGTTGACCAAACCGTCCATTTCTTGGATGTTATTGGAATCCGCGAAGTCGTCGAGGCCGCAAGCCGCTTCCCCAAGCAAGTCAACCTCGTGAACAGGAGCGGTCGCAGCCTCGCTGCTGCCCCCGGTTCCAATGCCCACGCCGAACTCGGCGCACCAGTCCCGCACAGTGCCGGGCTTGACGCCAACCTGCTTGGCCACGGCTTCAACGCCGCGCTTTTTTGCCTTCAACGCCAAGCGCTTCCGCTGCGCCGATGAGTGCCTCACGCCCATATCCGACTGTCTCCCTGCTGGCGGCTGCCGCTGCCTGCTCACCCCACAGCCTAGCCATTGGCCGCCTCTTGCGGCACTAGCGCTGGGATTCGACACGGATAATCGGCTGCCTATACGGCGGGGCGGTCGCCGGTGGCGCGGGGACGCGATGAGAGCCATGCGCCGGTCTCCGACGCATGCCAGCGCACAGCGCGCCTGCCGATGCGGACCGGCTCGGGGAACAGGCCATCTCGCGTAAACCGGAAGATCGAACTGGTGGACAGCCCGCAGCGCGCCTCGACCTAACGGCGGGTCAACAGGATTTCATGGATTTCTCGAGCATCGGCTTCCATGCCCGCCAATCTGCAATACCGCGCCGGTCGCAAGCGGTCGCAAGCCGCTCGATCCGTCTCAGCAGCCGACAATGCGTACAAATACAAATGGATCAGACCGCCCAGCACGCGGGTAGAGTACGTGAGCCCCCGCCAGTCGCGGACCGCGCGTGGACCGGTATCGCACGCCGATCCCTGTGTGGGACCGATTGTGGGACGAAAAGGCAGATTGGCTCAATTCAGGCGACTGACCTGGGGAAACAATCAGCCTTCGAATCCCGTTGGGGGTACTAATCGAGGTTCTTCCCCCTTACCGGGTGTTCCCACTCAGGGCTCCACCTAGTTTTCGGGAGCGCTGGCTGGCGCCGGGGCGGGTTACCATGGTGGGCGTGAGCCGCCGCGGCGACGTGTTGGTGAAGTACGGGGTCGCGATCCGGGCCGCATCCGAGCGCAACCATGCCCGCGCCATCGCGCTGGTGGGGTCGGTGGCCCGCGGCGAAGACTCCCCCAACAGCGACTACGACTTCTTAGTGGACTTCGAACAAGGCGTCACCTTGTTCGACATCGGCGGCTTGGAAGCGGACCTCGAAGACCTGCTGGGGGCCCGAGTCGACGTTGTTCCCCGCTCATGTGTGCGAGAGAGCTGCCGCGGGATGCTAGCCGACGCCATCCCGCTGTGACCCGAAGGGACGACGAGCGGATACACGACGTCCTCGGGGCTTGTGGCCGGCTCGCCGAGATAGCGGCCCGGGGCCGGTCCGGATACGACGGCGACTGGGTCCGCGAGCTACAACCTCGCGGTCATCGGGGAGGCGCTCGACAGCCTCTCAGACGAGTTCACCGCCCGCCATAGCGACCTACCCGTGAGGCAGGCCAAGTCTCTTCGCAACAAGCTGGCCCACGAGTACTTCATCGCAGACCCCGACATCTTGAGGGACACCATCACCCGGGACGTGCCCGCCCTGGCCGCGAAACTCGCCGCAATCCGCGGTGCCGCCGGCCAATAGCACCGCACAGGGCAGCCGAAACCGTCCCCCACCCCGACAACACCGCCGCCCACGACCTTCTGCCCCTGCTGCGGCCCGGCGACCAGCTCGACTTGAGGTTCCCCCCCTTTGTGGAGACATGCTCTATAAGGAGGAGCAATGTCTAGACTACGTAAGAGCTTTGAATAGGAGTGCCGGGCGGTTCACTGAGGCTCCGACGGCGGTCATCGCGGTGGTCGTGGTTGTCCCTTGGCCACCTTCGGAATGGACGATAGGGGGCAATGGCAGGAATGGGTGGGCGACACGCTGCTTGCCCTCGGCGTCTCCGCAGTCGGCGGTGCGTGGGAATATTGAGTAGATCAGACCACCCGATACGCGGGTAGAGTACGTGAGCCCCCGCCGGTCGCGGCCTGCCCGTGGCCTGGCATCGCACGCCGATGCTTGTGGGGGGTGCAGTGTTCGGCGTTTCGTTTCGTAACGAGCGGCGACAAATCTGCCCCGCCGGGGCAGCGACAACAAGGTCCCGTGGTGCAGTTTGGAGTGCACGCCGGCCTGTCAAGCCGGAGGTCGCGGGTTCAAATCCCGTCGGGACCGCATAACAGAACATGGTCGGGTAGCTCAGTTGGCAGAGCGTCCGCCTGAAAAGCGGAAGGTCACCGGATCGACGCCGGTCCCGACCACCACCCACCCCCCACGGCCCGGAGCGAAGCCCAACCCCGCTCCGGGCCGTACCCTTTGCGGAGGCCGAAGCTGCGCTGTTTCAGGTCTTGGGGTCGAGAATCGAGACGAGCCTGGTCCGATCGGCCCACTCGGTGATGGCGCGGTCGACCGTGGCCAATCGATATCCGCCGAGGATTGCGGTGGCGGTGATGATTCGGTCAGCGGGATCAGGGTGGAATCCCTCCGTGCCCAGTTCCACAGAGCGAATGGCAATCTCATCATCCACCGGGATAATGCTCATGCCGTTGGCCAACAACTGGTCGCGCATGTGCCGGGGAGGCTGAACTACCTCAAGCCTTCCTTTGGACTGCAAGAAGGCGATTTCCCAAAACACGAATGACGAGGCGGCTACAGACCCTTCGTTCCATGCTGATTCAAGTGTGGCCCTGAATTGCTTGCCAAGGCGTTGAGAACCCATCACAGTCCACACCAAGGTGTGGGTGTCAAGAAGAATCATCGGATAGGTGGAATATCAGGGTCTAGCACCCGGTCGGGATTGCTAATGGCCTCCCAGTCCTCCAGTGGTACAGCTGGAGACATGATGTCGCCGGTGATCCTGATCTGATCTCGATACATCCCGAAAATTGGTTTCCGCTCTTCCGCTGGCACCAGCCGCGACACCGGTTTGCCGTGCTTGGTGATCACGATCTCCTCACCGGACTCGTTCACCTCATCCATTAGTGCCAGACAACGGTTCTTGAACTCTCCGGCGGGAATCGTGCGCTGTTTCGCTGGCATGCCGAGACCTCCGATGCTTCGGACTCAAGTGTAGCCATAGCTAGTGGCCATGGCTACAAAAATTTGAACTGCCACAATGAATCAGCCGTAGTGGGCGGCGACGTTTTCGGGGTAGCTGCGGGAGAAGTAGTTCCAGAGTTGCTCGCCGTAGGTGGAGGGGCGGTAGGAGCTGGACATCTCGGCCACTCCGGCGGTGGTCTCGTCGATGCTGGCCATGAAACCTGCGCTGTTGTGGTGGGGGCTGGCGGCCACGGCGGCGGCGAATTTCTCGTCGAGCGGCAGTGGGGACAGGCAGACGTCCAACGACGGACCGTGGAAATAGCCCGCCGAGTAGCGCTCTTCACGAGTGATTACCCGATGCGCGGTTGCCACCAGGTAGTTACCGGTCATGGCTTGCAGTGTCTCGCCCAGATTGATCACATACGCCCCCTCCACCGAGGGCACGTCTATCCACTCGCCGTCTTGGTTCTGCACTTGCAGTCCGGCGGTGGGGCCGGGGTCGAGCACGGTCAAGAACCCGGTGTCGTGGTGGGGATTTACCCCGGCTTCCCCTTCGGGGGTGGGGGGGTAGTGGATGAACTTGGCCAGCGACATGGTCTGGGTGCCGAAGTACTGCTCCAGGTGGTTCTCGGCCAGGCCCAACCCCAGCGAAATCGCGCCCATCAAGCGGTTGGCCAAACCGCCCAGCTCGTCGAACCACTGGTTGGCCAGCTCCCGGTGTCCGGGGAGGAGGTCGTCGGGCAGCCACTGGTTGGGGCCCAGCAGTCGCAGATGGTAGGGCTCGACGTCTTTGGGATGAGCGGGCCACTCGGTCCACCAGTCGATCTGTTCTCGGATGTCGGGGCGGTAGTTGGTGTACTCGGCCCCTACCGGCTCCCAGCCCCGGAAGTGTCGGGAGCGCCGCTTGTCGATCAAGGCCTTTTGCTCGTCGGAGAAGGCGAAGAACTTCCGCAACATGGCGAAGATGTTGTCGCTCAGGTCGTCGGATACGCCGTGGTTGACCACCAGCAAGAAGCCGACCTCGTGGCAGATCCGGCACAGCTCCTCGGCCATGGCTTCGCGCTGGTCGAGCGATCCCGAAAGCGGGCCGAGGTCCACCACCGGAATCTGATCGAACGCGGCGGGGGTCGTCATGCTGCCAACAGTAACGGTCATCGCCTCGGCCCCTGGAAAGCCATCAGCCGAATTCACCGCCCGCGAACCAGCGGTCGAAGGCGGGCCGCATGGCCACGTCGATCAGCTCGATCCTCTGGCCGGTGCTGGGCGGAACCAAGAAGGCGAAGCCCTCAATGCCACCGTCGGCACTGGCCCCGCCGTAGGTCAGCTCGCACCCCCCGGCCATCAGCGAGTCGATGTCGGCGTGGAGGTCATCGGTCCAATAACCAAGGTGATTGAGACCCCCGTAGAGGTCGACGTCCCAGAACGAGCCCTTGGGACCGTCGGCCAACTCGAGCTGCAACGGGCCCTCGACCGTGTAGGAGAAGCGCACGCTGGTGGACACCACTTCGCCTTCAACCAGCAAGTCGAGGTCGAGCGACTGCAAGGAGTGCCACGACACCCCGGTAGCGGCCGATATCTCAGCCATAGCCTCTTCGACATCGGCGACGACGATGCCGGCATGGAATGGGTCGGTGATCAATGCCATGGCGGCACGGTATCAGCCGCCCAGGTCACCGATGTCGGTGACGAATTGACGGGCGTCCTCATTGAATTCTGCCACCGCGCCGATGGTCTTGGCCTTGGCGGTGCTGCCCCGCAGCGCGGCCAGCGGGTCGGTCTGGTCACCGACGTAGCCGAGGGCGAAGGCGCCTTGGGTATATCCCATCATTCGCAGCAGGTCGTCGTCGAGGGTGCGGGCGATCTCGGGAGGACAAGCCAGGTATTGGTTCTCTTCTTGGCGCACCCAGCCCACGGCATAGGTGATGTTCACCCCCCGGCGCACGCCATCGCTGGTGTTGGCCCCGGCACCGTGCAGCACCTTGCCGTCGTAGAACAGGACGCTCCCCCGGCGCATCTCCGCCTGGGCTTCGGGCATGCGTAGGGCTTGTTCGTCGTCGATCCCGGAGGTGCCAGCCAGGATGTGGGTGGCCCCGTTTTCGGCGGTGAAGTCGGTGAGCGCCCACATGGTGTTGCACTGCACGTGGTAGTCGGTCCCGAAGGGGAAGAAGTCGAAAGCCATCTCGTCGCGGTGGAGCTTTTGGCGGGTCTCCCCTGGCTCCACTGAGATGATCTGGGTCAGGTGAAGTTGCACCGCGCTGACATGGCTGAGGAATTGGCTGACCACGCCTACGGCCACCGGATCCATCACCAAATCCCTGGCCGTCGGACAGCGGGCTACCAGGGCGCCGGTGCGGCGGGTGTAGCGCCCGTCGTACTCGTCTCGCCCTGCGTCAGAGGCTTCGATGAATGGCACGGCCTCGGCTTCGAGCCGGTCCATGGTGGCCGAGTCGGCCACGTCGTCGACGATGGCGTAGCCGAAGCGGCGCAGGTGGTTGCTTACCTCAGCCGGGTCGGCGGTGGGCGGGAAATGACTCAGTGCCACGACAAGATGGTAAGCGGATTAGCAGGTGGCAAGCGGCCTAGACGAGGGCAAGCGGACTAGTTTCGAAACAGTGACTCGACTGGTGATCCACGCCGACGACGTGGGGATGTGCCACGGCGCCAATCGGGCCTACGTGGAGTTGTCGCACTTCGGCACCATCACGTCGGGCTCGGTGATGGTGCCGTGCCCGTGGTTCAGCGAAATTGCCGAAATGGCAGCCAACGACGACGCCCTCGACTGCGGTATCCACCTCACACTCAATGCCGAGAAGGCCCACTACCGCTGGGGACCGGTCAGCTCGGCAGGTCCCTCGTCGGGACTGGTGGATGAGCACGGCTACTTTTGGCGCACTGTGGCTGAGGTGCGTCGCTTCGCCCACCTAAACGCCGTGGAGCAGGAATGGCGGGCCCAGATCGATCGGGCCCTGGCCGCAGGAATCAACGTGACCCACCTGGACGCCCATATGGGCTCAGCCCTGGCCCCGGAGTGGTGCGATCGCTACGTGGCGGTGGGCATGGACTACGGCGTGCCGGTACTCATCACCGAGTCGCTGGCCGCCTACGGCCCCAATCGCCATGTGGCCAGCCCTGTTGATGCCCAGGCGGCCGACGAGGCCATCAAGGCGGCGGCCGCTACCGCTCGGGAAGCAGGAATGCCGGTTTTCGACGCGGTTCTGGAGACTGATTTCTCCCGGCCGCCGCACCTGCCGGCCGACTACGAGGCCATGCTCGGCAAACTGGACGCCGATTTGGTGTTCTGCGCCTTCCACCCCAATGCGCGAGGCGGGGCCGAAATCGAGGTGATTGAGCCCGACACCTTCCATGTGCGCACCGACGAGTACGAGCTGTTCGGCACCGATGGCTGGAAGGAATGGTTGGCCAGCCAGCCGTACGAGCTGGCCTCCATGGGGGACCTGACTGGGTGATCAGCCGCTGGGGTGAGCGTCGAGATGGCGCTGGCCTTGGCGGCGCATCAGGGTCCAGGTCTGCTCCAGGTATCCGGCCTGGTCGTCCACCAGCTTCTTCAGCCCGAGGCGCAGATGCTCGGGGATTTCTGGGGCGTCGGTGGGCTCTAGGGTGACGTCGAGCTGAGCTTGGTCTTCCAAGGTGGCGTGAAGGGCAGCGGCCCGGGCCAGGCTGACGCCCACACAGATGGCCCCATGCCAGGGGATTATCACGGTGTGGTTGGTCTCGATGGCCGGCCCGATCGACTCGAACCGGTCGTCGGGGCTGAGCACCTGGTCGTCGTGAAAGATGCAACACAGGTTGTGGCGCATTTTCAGCGGGCGGGCCAGCGAGGCCAAAGCGGTGATCCACCGGCCGTGGCTGTGGACGATGGCGTTCACATCGCTTCGGCGCTGATATACCCCGGCGTGGAACTCGAACCCCAAGCTCACCTCCCGGTTGCCTTCCAGCAGGTTGCCCTCGTAGTCGAGCTTCATTACATCGTCGACGGTGACCTCGCCCAGCGTCCGGTCGAAGGCGTTGATCCAAAAGGCGTCCTCGCCGGTAGCCCTCACGCTCACATGGCCGCCGATGCCGGTGTCGCAACCCCGCACGGTCAGTGCCCGACAGGCCAACACAATATCGTCCACAATCTCGTTCGCCCCGCCGGCATCAGCTTTCGAAGTGCTCATGGCCCTAGAGTACGGCATCAATGACGACTGTGGTTGTCCTGGGCGCAGGAGCGCTGGGGTCGGTGTACGGGGCGTGGTTTGCCGAAGCCGGAGCTGAGGTGACATTGGTAGCCCGTCCTGCCCACGCCGAGGCGGTGAATCGGGCTGGATTGCGCATTGACGATCATCCTCCCGTGGCAGTGCGGGCCATCACCGATGCCGCCGATGCCGAAGACTGCGACATCTTGGTGCTGGCCAGCAAGGCGTTCGACAACGAGGAGCTGCTGGGCGGCTACCAGGGCTCGGCGCAAGCGGCCTTCTCGGTGCAGAACGGGGTGCGCCAAGCCGAGCCGCTGGGGGCCCGGTTCGGCGTTGCCGCGGTGGGCTGCGTGTCTTTGGTGGGGGCCACGCTGGGCGAGCCCGGCCTTGCCCACCACACATTTGGCGGCGCCACCCTTTTGGGCGACATGTCCACCACCGCCCCGGGCACAGCCGCCGCCGTCGCCGACACCCTGCCAGACAGAGGAGTGGAAGTACACGCCGATATCGCACCCGCCCTCTGGTCGAAGGGGGTACTGGCCGCGGCGGCCATGGGGGTGGTGGGGCTGACCCGGCTGGTGTACCACCGGGTGTTCCTCGAGCCCGAGGCCCGAGATGTGTTCTACGACATCATGCGAGAAGGCGCCTCCATCGCCGCAGCCGAAGGGGTAGAGCTGATCGACGGTGACGGGCCGTTCCAGGCCCGCACCCTGTCCAGCGTGGGCCGGCAAGAGGCCCACGAGCGGCTTCGCGCCGTAGGAGAGGCCATGCAAGCCGCCGGCGAGACCGAGGTTCGCGTATCCATCCTGCAAAGCATCGACCGGGGACGGCCCTTCGAGGTTCAGGCTGTCTTCGGCGACTTAGTGGAAATTGCCGACGGCCACTCACTCGAAGTGCCCATTTTGAGAACCGCCACCCGGCTTTTGACGGCAGCCATGCCACGGGGATGAAAAGACAATGAAACTGCGCAGACTGCCCGGGATGCTGGCCCGAGCTCCCAAGGGGGCCGATCGCTGGCACACCTACGCCGACCTGCGGGAGGCCGCCCGACGGCGACTCCCCAAGATGGTGTTCGATTTCGTGGATGGGGGCGCGGAGGGCGAGGTGACCATCGCCTCCAACCGGTCCGCCATCGAATCCGTGGAACTGGCCCCCAGCTACATGGTGGACGTGGCCGACCGGGAGGTGTCCACCACCGTGCTGGGCCGGCCGGTGTCATTGCCGTTCCTGCTGTCTCCGGCCGGGCTGGCCACCCTGGTTCACCGCGAGGGAGAACTGGCCGCAGCCCGAGCGGCAGCCGCCGCAGGCACCGTGTTTGCGGTGAGCACTGGGTCGGGCTACTCGCTGGAGGACATCGCGGCGGCTGCCCCCGAGGGCCGCCGCTGGTTCCAGCTCTATCTGTGGAAGAACCCCGAGGTGGTGCGGTCGCTGGTGAAACGAGCCCGAGACGCCGGTTACGAGGCGCTGGTGCTCACCGTGGACGTGCCCGTGGTGGGCAAGCGGGAGCGCGACCTGCACAATGGCATGTCGCTTCCCCCTCGCATCCGCTGGAACAGCGCACTGGACACCGCCCGACGGCTGCGATGGCTGCGCCATCTGGTCACCGGTCCCGACATCACCTTCGGCAGCCTGGTGGAGTTGGGCATCGGCGACGACGCCAGCGCCATCGGGGCCTACGTGGATCGGGAGTTGGCCGACCCTTCCCGAACCTGGGACGACATGGCGTGGCTACGGCAGGAGTGGGACGGACCGCTGCTGGTCAAAGGGGTTATCACTGTGGCCGACGCCGAGGCCGCCGTGCGGTGGGGGGCCGACGGCGTAATCGTGTCGAACCACGGGGGCCGCCAGCTCGACTCAGTGCCCGGCGCCTTCGCCGTGCTCCCCCGCATCGCGGAGGCGGTGGGCGACCGGGCCGAGGTGCTGGTGGACGGCGGTTGCCAGCGAGGCTCAGATGTGGTGAAGGCCCGAGCCTTGGGCGCGCAGGCGGCCATGGGCGGGCGAAGCTGGTTCTGGGGGCTGGCCGTTGGCGGTGAGGCCGGAGTGGCCCGGATGCTGGACATCTACCGCAGCGACATCGACCGCACCCTGGCCTTAGTCGGCCGGCGGCGCTTCGACGACATCGACCCCGATCTGGTTGCCGAATAGCGAACTGGCAAGACCAGCGAATTCCCTGGGATTGCCTCTGTCAATGCCGCGATTGGGCGCGCTACGCTGGTGGTTGGACTTTCGCAGACGTGACAGGGAGGACTCATGATGAGCCGCTTTGAGATTCTGGGCCGGATTCGACTTGGACGGCGTTTTGCTCCCATCGTCGTTGCCTTGCTGGCCGTGTTCGCTCTGCTGGCGACAAGCTGCGGCAACGACGATGACGACGGCTCGGGCGGCCGAAGCGACGCCTTGGGCGACGGCTCGCTGGGCATCGTGACCGTGGCCGAAGGCGAGTCCATTCAGATCCGCTCGCTCAACGCCATCAGCGGGCCGGTGGCCTTCTTGGGCCTCCCCAATCAGCGCGCGGTTGAGCTGGCCATTGCCGACTACGGACGCATCTCTGGTTTCTCCGTTGACCTGGGCACGCCCCTCGACGACCTGTGCTCATCAGAAGGAGGCCAGGCCGCGGCCCAGACCATCGTGGCCGACGAGCAGGTGATCGGCGTGATCGGCACTTCTTGCAGCGGAGCTGCGGTGGCCGCCGCCCCGCTGGTCACCGAAGCGGGCATGGTCATGATCTCGCCGTCGAACACTTCACCCGCTCTAACCTCGGACTTCGAGGGCAACGCCGGAGAGAACTACAGCGTTGGCTACTACCGCACCGCCCACAACGACCTGGTGCAGGGGGCGGCCATGGCCAACTTCGTGTTCTCCGAACTAGACGTGGACAACGCGGCGGCCATCCACGACGGAGATCCATATACCCAGGGTTTGGCCCAGGCCTTCCGCAACTCGTTCGAGGAGCTTGGCGGCACGGTCTCCGGCTTCACCGGCGTCAACAAGGGAGACACCGACATGGTGCCCGCCCTCACCGAGGTGGCCGCCGGCTCGCCCGGCGCCCTGTTCTTCCCCATCTTCCAGCCAGAGGGCGACTTCATCGCCGGCCAAGCACCCACAGTTTCGGGCCTGGAGAGCACTCTGCTGCTCGCCGCTGACGGCTTGCTCGTAGACGACTTCATGGCTCTGGGCGACTCCGAGGGCATGTACTTCTCCGGTCCCGACGTCCGGTTCGGAACCAACATTAACCAGAGCACGGGCCAAAACGCCGAAGGGATCCTGACTGCCTACAACCAGGCCCACGGCGAGGCGCCCTCGGCGGCCTTCTGGGGACACGCCTACGACGCCGCCACGCTGCTCCTCGACGCCATTGTCGCGGCATCGTGGACTGACGGAGACGGAAACCTTCATATCGACCGGGCCGGCGTGCGCCAGCATCTGAACTCGGTCAGCGGCTACAGCGGCATCACCGGAACCCTGAGCTGCGACGACTTCGGCGACTGCGCCTCCCAGAAAATCACCATCATTCACCACACCAGCTCAGCGGCCATCGAGGCCAGCAAGGACAACGTCGTCTTCTCCTATCCCTAAGGAGCCACGCCTGGCAAGCTAGCGAAACCCCTGCGACACCGCCCCAAGCAGAGATGGCGGTGTCGTAGGCTTGGCTTCGGCAAGAGCAAGAGGCGGCCGGGCATGCAGCTGACCACCAAGCAACGCACGAGGGTCGACTGGTTCCTCACCGTCCTTAGAGTGATCGCATTGCTCGTGATCGGCGCCGGTTTCGTGGCGTTCCTCGCCCAGATCATCGACAGCGATAATCCCTTCGCCCGGTGGGCCAACCCCGATGCCATCAATCTGACCGGCGAGCAGTTCCAAGGACTCGTAGTAACCGGTCTGGCCCAGGGTGCCATGTACGGGCTCATCGCCTTGGGTTACTCGATGGTCTACGGGGTGCTGGGGTTCATCAACTTCGCCCACGGCGAGGTGTTCATGGTGGGCGCCATGACCGGGGCCATAACCTCCAACAAGCTGGCCGAGGCCGGGTATTGGGAAAGCAGCTTTGTGCTATGCCTGCTGTTGGTAGTGGCGCTGTCCATGGTGGTTTGCACGGTCACCGCCGTGATCATGGAACGGGTGGCCTACCGCCCACTGCGGGGCAAACCCCGGCTCATTCCGCTGATCACCTCCATCGGGGTTTCGTTCTTCCTCCAGAACTGTGTGCTGGTGCTGTTGGGGTCAACCGTCAAGTCGTATCCCGATCTGCCCAGCTGGCTCACCGACAAGAGGACTTTCCTGGAGATCCAAGGCTCCAAGATCCTGGTTCTGGTGGTGGCCGCTTTGGCCATGGTCGGCCTGTGGTATCTGGTGGAGAAAACCAAGACCGGCAGGGCCATGCGGGCGGTGGCCGAAGACGCCGAAATTGCCTCGCTCATGGGCATCGACGTCAACCGCATCATCGTGAAGACGTTCGCGGTGGGCGGGGCCATGGCCGGGGTGGCCGGCATCTTGTGGGGGCTGCTGTTCCGCAGCGTGATTCACACCACCGGGTTCCTCCCTGGAATCAAGGCCTTCAGCTCTGCGGTGGTGGGCGGCATCGGCAACCTCGGGGGCTCCATGGCCGGGGGGCTCACCATCGGGGTGGCCGAGTCACTGGGACCGCTGATGATCCTGGAGCCGCTGGGGGTGAGCGGGCCCTCTCAGCTGCGCGACGCGGTGGCGTTTGCCGTGCTCATCATCGTGCTGCTGGTGCGGCCCAGCGGCATATTCGGCGAGCGGCTCCCCTCAGAGGAGCGCACATGACCCAAACCGCTGCCTTCCCCACCGCCGCGTGCACCGGCCAAGCCATTGCCCCCCGTCGGCGGCTGCTGGACCAAGACTGGCCGAAGATGATGCGGGCAGGCGCCATCTTGGCCATAGGGCAGGTGTTCATCGCCCTGTCTGGCATGCCGGTCACGTTCGACCGGCGCCTGTTGATCGATCCGATACTGAGCCTGGGCTACCTGTCTTTGATATGGCTGCCGCTGGTGGTCAGCTTTTGGGTGGGCCGTGAGCAGGTGCTCGAGGGGATGACAGCCCATGCCCGAGGCGGTCGCGACGTCCTGGCCGGTGCGACAACCGGGCTGTTGGGCAACGCCGGCCTCACCTTGCTGGTGGTGGGGATCACCCACTTTGACATCCGCGACCCGCTGGTCAACTGGAGCCCCCAGCTTCTGGAAATATTGCAGTTTCAAGAGTCGGTCTGGCTGGGGGCGCTCATCTGGCCGGTGATCGGAGCGGGCACCGGCGCGCTGGGCGGCGGGATGCACTGGGCAAGCCCGCGGGTTACCCGAACGACGGTCATCGTCTTGATGTCGGTATTCGCCGCCGCGGTGCTCGAGAGCGTGATCACCGATCTGACCCAGGGCTTCCACATCGAGGCCGTGTCGGACTGGCTCTATGGCCCCCAGCGCGGGCTCACCTACCCCGCCGCCATCGTGGTAGCGGCAGCCGTTGCCGGTGTGATCTCCGGTCTGGCCGCCTATCGGGCCTCCCCGGCTCGAGCTGGGAAGGCTGCCCGCAGGCAGGGCGCAACCACCGAGGGAGGATCCAAAGCCCCTCTATCAGGGTGGCGGCGCATCCCGACCAGGCGGCTGGTGAACCTCGTGCTCGCCGTGGCCGCCATCGTGGTGCTGCCGCTGTTTCTGGGCCGCCTAACCAACGAGATATTGGCCAATGTGGGACTGTTCATCCTGCTGGCGCTGGGACTCAACATCATCGTGGGGCTGGCTGGGATCCTCGATTTGGGCTACGTGGCCTTTTTCGCGGTGGGGGGCTACAGCGTGGCCGTGCTCACCTCGCCGGGATCGCCCCGGTTCGCCCCTGAGATACCGTGGTTCGGCGCGCTTTTTGCGGCCATGCTGCTGGCCGGCCTGGTCGGGTTGTTCATCGGCGCCCCGGTGATCAGGATGCGGGGCGACTACCTGGCCATAGTCACCTTGGGTTTCGGCGAGATCATCCGCGTGCTGCTGTTGTCCGACTGGCTGTCGGGCACATTCAACGGCGCCCAGGGGATCACCAACATCCCCGGCGTTGAGGTGTTCGGACTGGCTACCGTGCGGGGATTCGAACCCCGCTCGGTGCTGTACCTGGTGATGTTCTTCTGCGCCATCGCCGTCTATGTGTCGTGGCGGCTGGAGAACTCTCGGATCGGGCGGGCCTGGATGGCCATCCGGGAGGACGAGAGCGTGGCCGAGGCCATGGGGGTGGACACGGTTAGCGCCAAGCTCATGGCGTTCGTCACCGGCGCCGTTCTGGGCTCGTTCAGCGGGGCGATCTTGTCGGCCAAAGTGGGGTCGGTGTTCCCCCACAGTTTCGCCATCATCGTGTCGATAGTGATCCTGGTGGTGGTGATCTTCGGAGGTATGGGCAACATTGCTGGCGTGATCGCCGGCGCCGTGGTTCTCATAGGCGTGCTGGGCGGGCCCAACCAACCGGGGCTGCTCCAGGAGTTCGCCGAGTACAAGATCCTGATCTACGGCGCGCTCTTGGTGTGGATGATGCTTCAGCGCTCCGAGGGGCTGATCCCCAGCGCGCGACGGGTCCGCGAGCTGCATGTCGACGAGATGAACCAGGACGCCTGGCTGCGGGCCCAGGCTGTCGCCGACGAAGCACAACACGGTGACAGCCGCGGGGAGGGCCAACCGTGAGCTCCCAACCGATGCTGGAAATCACCGGGTTGCACGTGGAATTCGGGGGTCTGCATGCCCTCAACAATCTGGATTTCACTGTGGAAGAGGGTGAGATCGTTGCGGTTATCGGCCCCAACGGAGCAGGCAAGACCACATTCTTCAACGTGGTCAGCGGAATGGTGAAGCCCACTGGGGGCCAGATCTTCTTCGAGGGCCGCTCGCTGCTGGGGCTCGACCCCAACAAGATCACCGCCCGGGGCATCGCCCGCACCTTCCAGAACGTGCGGCTGTTCAACAACATGACGGTGCTGGAGAACGTGATGGTGTCCCAGCACTGCCGCACCCGCCAGCGCATCCTTGACGCCCTGCTCCAAACCCGCCGGTTCCGCTCCGAGGAGTCGCTGGTGAGGGAACGGGGCCAAGAGGTGCTGGGCTTCTTCGGCACCCGCCTGACCGGGTACCGCTTCGACCAGCCGGCCTCGGTGCTCTCCTACGCCAACCGCCGCCGCCTCGAGATCGCCCGGGCCATGGCCACCAGCCCCAAGCTGGTCCTTCTGGACGAGCCGGTGGCGGGCATGAACCCGGTGGAATCGGCCGAGCTGACCCAGCTCATCGGCAAGCTCCGCGACGAGATGGGCTACACCATCGTGCTCATCGAGCACGACATGTCGGTGGTGCGGGACATCTCCGACCGGGTGGTGGTGCTGGACCACGGCGAGGCCATCGCCCGGGGCACCTACGCCGAGGTTTCGGCTAATCCGCAGGTGATCGAGGCCTATCTGGGCCAGACGGCCAACGGCAATTGAGCCCCCAATGAGCCCGGACTCGCACGATACGAGGAGCCCGGCTCCGCCAAACCAGCAAGGGGGATCCCTCCAGGCTGAGCCGGTATTGGAGCTGCGGGGGGTGAACACCCACTACGGCGCGGTACACATTCTCAAAGACGTCGATCTGGCCATCTACCCCGGCGAGCTGGTGTGCCTGCTGGGCGGCAACGCCAGCGGCAAGTCGACCACCCTCAAGACCCTGCTGGGCATGCTCAAGCCCACCTCCGGTGACGTCGTGCTCGACGGCGAGGTGGTCAACGACAAGCCAACCAGCTACCGGGTAGCCCGCGGCGTGACCATGGTTCCGGAGAACCGACGATTGTTCAAGCGCCTCACCGTGCGCGAGAACCTGGACCTCGGTGCCTATCTGCGCTCCGACTCCGATCAGATCGCCTCCGACATGGAGCGGGTGTTCGAGCTGTTCCCCCGGGTCAAAGAGCGGCTCAACCAGAAGTCGGGAACGCTGTCGGGCGGCGAGCAGCAGATGGTGGCCATCGGCCGGGCGTTGATGGCCGACCCCAGGGTGCTGTTGATGGACGAGCCGTCGATGGGCCTGGCCCCCGCTCTAGTACAGCAGAACTTCCAGCTCATCCAGCAGATCCACGAAGAAGGGCTGACCGTGTTCATGGTGGAGCAGAACGCCAATATGGCGCTATCTGTCGCCGACCGGGGCTGGGTGTTGCAAACCGGCCGGGTGGTGCTCGACGACACTGCCGAGAACCTCCTCGCCCACCCCGACCTCCAGGCCTCCTACCTGGGCACCGCCGAGCAGTAGGCATGACGCCGAGCGGCCGCCCACGCTGGTGACCAGAGCCCGGATGGGGGGCGCTGGGAATCTCGCCGATTGCCCTAAGCAGCACCAATTGCTGGGCTAGCGTTTTTCCTGCCGCTTAGTGGGGGTCCTTGTTCGGCAGTTCGGGTTCGGACCAGGGCATGCGGATTTCAAGACGGGCAGCGCGCTGAGTTGGCGCCCAGGCCTGAGGAAATCTGAAGGAGCCATTGGTGCAAAAATTCATTCGTCCCAACCCCGGCGGGTTGGGCGAGCCACGGGGTGCCCGAGTCCCCCGTTCCAAGCGCATGACGGGCTGTGGTGTTGCCCGGTTCATAGGTCTTATTGCCCTGGCCGCCGTCGGATCGTCGTGCCTGCCGGTTGGCAGTGCATCGACTAGCACCGACGCTGTTCTCACCGTAGGAGACCGACTCGAGAGCAGCCCCGCAGCAGCTTCGTCCACAGTCGATGCCGCGGCAACAGCGCGAGACGCATCAGGGGCTTCCGGGATCGGGCTTGCACCCTCTGAATTCGACCGCAACGACATTCGAGAGGCCCTGGCCATTGTCAACACCGCGCCCAACGCAAACGCCGGGGCGATAGCCACCTCAACCCCCTCGGCGGAGCCTGAGCGCGTGTGGGTGGTAGCCGACGACGAGCAGGCCGCAACCTTGGCGGCCCACGGCTACCAGGTAGGCAACACGCTGATCGTGGCCACAGGCGACCTCCGAGCCCTCCCCCCGCAAACAAGGGAGCTGATCGTCAACGCCTCCACGGTGGAATTGTCCCCTGGCCTAAACGAGGACACGCTCTGGCAGTTGGAGGTAATCCGCCGAGGTCACGAGATCCCCGGAGGCGGACTGCTCATGTTCGATGAAGGCCTCGATCGCCGCTTGGTGGCCATCTACGGCCATCCGTCGGGACCAGGTCTCGGGGTGCTGGGAGAACAAGGCCGCGAAGAGGGCGTCGAACGGCTCCGATCCATCGCCGAGGGCTACGACGCCGACGGCGCAGTGGTGTTGCCCACCTTCGAGATCATCACCACCGTGGCGTCGGCTGGTCCTGGCGGCGACGGTGATTATTCGTCGATGACGGCGCGGGACGTGATCAGACCCTGGGTCGAGACCGCGGCTGCCAACAACGTGTACGTAGTCCTCGATCTGCAACCGGGGCGAAGCAACTTCTTGAGCCAGGCGAAGGTATACGAGGAGTTCCTCCGCCTTCCCCACGTCGGCTTGGCCATCGATCCCGAGTGGAGGCTGAAGCCCCACCAGGTTCACCTCGAGCAGATCGGCACGGTGGACGCGGCCGAGGTCAACCAAGTAGTGAGGTGGCTGGCCGGCATCGTACGCGAAGAGGCTCTGCCCCAGAAGCTGTTGGTCCTCCACCAATTCAGCTTCTCAATGATCACCAACCGCGAACTCGTCGAGACTCCTCCCGAGCTGGCGGTATTGATCCACATGGACGGCCAAGGAACCATGAACATGAAGTACAACACCTGGAACTCCTTGACCGGCGAGCGCGACGCCAGCCAATTCCATTGGGGCTGGAAGAACTTCTATGACGAAGACTCCCCCATGGCCACTCCCCAACAAGTCCTAGAACTCACCCCCAACCCGGTGTTCGTGTCCTTCCAATAGGGCCGCTAGTCGAAGTCGATCCCGTGGGCGTCGGCGATGGCGGTGAGGATTGTGCCGGGTTCCCGGGCGTCGCCGACCACTTGGACTTTGAGAGCGGCATTGGCGAGGTCGGTGGATAGGGGGTCGTAGGGGTGTTTGGCCACGGTGAGGGCGAGGTCGGCTTCGGGCGGATGATCGACCTTGGTATGGATGCCGACGTCGAGGGCCTGTAGTCGTTCTAGGGCGGGTTGGACCACTAGATCTAGCAGGGCGTTGGCGGCTACTCGGCGGCCGGGGGTGGTCAGGGTGACCGCTAGCCCCTGGGAGGCCAGCCACTCGGCTAGGCCGAGAGCCTCGTAGCCGCCGAAGCGGTCTTCCACCACCGCAGTGCTCCCTTGAGGCGCTGCGCTGATGTCGGGGATCTCGGCCCCGATGGCACCGGTGGCCACCACCACCAAACCGGGTCGGGTTGCTGAAATGGCTTGCAAATCGGCGGTCTCGCTCAACCGCACATCGACGCCTAGGCGGGTTAGCTCTCGCTCTTGCCAATTGCAGATGTCGCCCAGCAAACCCCGAGTGGGAAGCTCCTGGGCCTCCCGCACAGCGCCGCCCAAGCGGTCGCGGGCCTCGAACAGGACCACGGAGTGGCCCCGCTCGGCGGCCAGTCGGGCCGCTTCCATGCCGCCGGGTCCGCCGCCGACCACGGCCACCTTTCGGAGCCGGGCGGTCGGTAGCAGCGGCGAAAAATCCAGCTCGCGGCCCACTGCGGGGTTGACCGCGCAGGAGAGGCGACCCCGGTTGAGGCCGCCGACGCAGCCGTCGTTGCCGGCGATGCAGGGGCGGATCTCGGCTTCTCGGCCTTCGATGCTCTTGGCCACCAGGTCGGGATCAGCGATGTGGGCTCGGGTGAGGCCCACCATCTCGGCCACTCCGCCGGCGATCAGCTCGTCGGCCTCGGCCAGAGTGCGGAACCGGCCGGTGACAATGGCCGGCAGATCTACAGCGGCCACCACCGGGGCGGCCGCTTCTAGTTCGTAGCCAGGGGGCTCGTGCATCCCGCCCATGATCTTGTGGGGCCGCAGACAGCTCCCGTAGGTGAGGTTCACGTAGTCGATGAGCCCGTAGTCGGCCAGCACTCTCACCAACTCGGCGCAATCGTGCTCGGTCACTCCCCCGTCGCCCACTGCTTCTGATCCGACCCGCACGCCCACTGGAACCTCGGGCCCGACCGCCTCTCGCACCGCGCCCACAACCTCGCGGGCCAGCCGGACGCGGTTCTCCCAGGAGCCGCCGTAGCCGTCGGTGCGCTGGTTGGTGGCCGGCGACATGAACTGCTGGAGCAGGTAGCCGTGGGCGATGTGGATCTCCACCCCGTGAAGGCCGCCCTCGATGCTCCACTGGGCCGCGGCGGCGAAGGCATCGGTGAGGGTGGCAATGTCGTCGGCAACCATGGCCTTGGCCCGCCGGCGGATACTGGGTCCGGACAGCTCCGACGCCGACCACGGCGGTCCATCGTCAGCGGTCACCCCCTCATAACCCAAATGGCCGAGTTGCTGGAATACGGCCATGCCGTAGGGGGCCAGCCGAGCCATCAGGCGGCGATAGTCGCCCACCACCGAGGCGTCGTGCAGCCTCAGCGTGCCCATGTCGGTGGGATGAACCGACGCCGCCTCCAGAACGGTCAGCCCGCACCCGCCCGCGGCCCGAGCCTCGTGGTAGGCAATCAGCTCGTCGGTGACCCGCCCCTGCCCAATATTGGTGCCGTGCGCAGTGCGCACCACTCGGTTCTTGATCTCCAACCCATTGACCTCAACCGGTGCCAGAACGTGCTCGTAACTCATGGCGTCAACCCGCCAGCCAGCTTGGTCGTCAGGCCAAATTCGGTCAAGAGCCCATCTCGCCCACTTGGTTGGCGCGGGCGAAGCAGACGGCGGCGGCGGTGCTGCCCAAGGCCATGGCCAGCCAGGCCCAGGTGTAGGTGCCTAGCCAATCCACTAGCGCGCCGAAGCTCACCGGGGTTGCCAGCGCGCCCATGTAGTAGCCGGTCATGGTGAGGCCGGTGGCCCGGGCGACAGCTTGCGGGGCCCGATCGACCACCGCGGCATGCATGATGCCGATGGCGGCCAACTGGACGATAAAGCCGGCGAACAAGCCGATAGTGGCCACGGCCAAACCAAAGGTCAGACCGCTCATTGTCACCAGAATCGACGCGGTCAGCACCACGCACAGCCCGACAATGAGCGGCACCCGTTTGGTTCGACCGAGATAGTCGGCCCGCAACGCAGTCAGCGACATGCAAACCGCTCCGAGCCCTGCTGCTATTCCAGCGATAGCACCCGCAACCGGTTTGGAAGTGCCCAGCCCTTCGTCCAAATACGGCACGGCCCACGAGAACAGCGGCTGCGAGGAGCCCACCAGGAAGAATGCCGACACCGCAAACCACCAGAATCCACGGGGAAGGGCCGATTCCTGGCGTTGCGCCCGTGAACGGGAGGAGCGGATGTCGGGGATGACGACCGCCGAATTGATGGCGCTAACCGCGGCAATGGTGCCCCCGATCATCAATATGAGGTTCCAACTCCAGCGGTCAGAAGCCCACGGCACCAATACTGCGCTGATCAGCGCCATCGTCGGCACTCCCGAGGTCTTGGCCGACAGCGCCAGCGTACGCCGTGATTCGGGCACCGCGGCGGCAACCGCCTCATTGGTGGCCGCGTTGGTCAGGGCGTAGCCGAAGCCGGCTAACACCGCGGCCCCGATCAAAGCGGCATAGCTATCGAGGAGGGCGGCCGACCAGGCAGCAACCGCCACGATCAGCTGATCGGCGACCACCGCGGTGCGGGTTCCGATCCTTTCGGTGATGCGGGCACCGGTGATCGATCCCAACCCGGTACACCCGAAGTGCAGGCTCACCAGCAGGCCGACCTGGGCTCGGGAGATGCCGAGGTCGTCGCGCACCGCGCCGGCGAAATAACCCGGGAAAAAGCCCAGGCTGGAGCCGATGCCCAGCGCCAGCATGCTGGCCGCCACCACGGCTGGACCTCGACCAGCTCCTGGTTGTGCGCTCATGCGCTTCCCCCATCCCGCACTTCAGGCGACGTTACCGGGCGGCAGAACCGGTCCTGCGATTGAGCGTCTACTGGCTTGGGGTGGCCCGGTACGCTCGCTTGGTGGACTTGTCGCCCGCAGCAGTGGGCCGTGCGGTATCGGAGGTGTTCGACGGGGTGGACGCCCAGCCCCGAATCGATCGCCTAGAGCGAGGGTTCTCATGGGTGACGCTAGGGGTGGACGACGTGATAGTACGGGTAGCGCCCCGAGGAGGGCCGCTTGACCCGTATGACCCAGAGGTTGAAGCCGCCAACCTGCAACGGGTGCAGGGGATCGTGCCAGCACCCCGGGTGCTGGCTGTGCAGCCCAATCCCGGCAATCCCATCGGCCGACCGTTCGGCGTTCACTCCCGGGTGCCGGGCCAGGTTCTGCGGCTCGAGAGCGTGACCGAACTCCGCTCGGAATACACCGCCGCTGCCGCCGATGCGTTGAGCCGGCTCCACGCTCTGACAACTCCCATCACTGTGACCGATGCCTACGACGCCGAACTCGACCGGACAGAGGCTGCCTACCGACGGGCCGCTCCCGACCGCCACCCAGAATTTGAGGCCGCCCTTTTTTGGCTTCGAGCCCATCGGCCCGACTGCGATGATCCCGCGGTGTGGTGCCACGGCGACTTCCGGTTCGCCAACATGTGCTGGACAGGGCCGGGAGAGCTGGGCGGGATCTTGGACTGGGAACGGGCCTGGGCCGGCGACCCCATGTGCGACGTGGCCTTCACCCGCCGGTTCTCCGGCTGGTGCTCAGTCGACGACTCCGCCGGCTACGGCCATGCGATCGATCAGAAGCGCCTGGCCTATGCCGCCCGCTTCGAGCGGGTCCGCTCCTTCACTGCGTCGATGCGAGCCCTCCGGGCCTGGCTGGATGGCCGCTCCGACGACCCCCGACTGCTCACCATCGGCCGCCGCGGCGAGCAGGCCATGAAAACCGAGCTCGACTGGGCAACCGACTGACTCAGCCCCGGTCCAGGATCATCACGCATCGGTTCCGCCGCTGCCGGGTCCTCGATGCGGACTCAGCCCCGGCCCAAGATCATGACGTTGTGGTATTGGGCGCCGGAGCCGGCGCCGGTGACCAGGGCCACCTCTGCGTCGGCTACTTGGCCGGGGCCGGCGGTGCCACGGAGCTGTCTTACCGCCTCCACGATCTTGAGGGTGGGACCGCCCCAGCCAATGTGGCTGTAGCTGAGCAGGCCGCCGTCGGTGTTGAGAGGGTGGCGGCCGTCGGCGCCGATGCCCGCTTCGCCCAAGTAGTCGGCCCCTTGCCCTTCGGGGCAAAGGCCCAGCAACTCGAACTGGCGCACCACCTCGTAGGTGTTGATGTCATAGAGCTCGAACACGTCCACATCTTGTGGCCCCAACTCGGCCAGCTCGAACGCCCGGCGGGCGGCGTCGGCCCCGAGGCGCCATACCTCGTCGTATCGGGGCGGATTCACGTATTGCTGGCGGTGCCACTCCGAACCTCCGCCCAAGATGGCCACCGGCGGCCTGGCGAGGTCGCGGGCCCGCTCGGCGGTGGTGACCACCATGGCCGCGGCCCCCTCCGTCGCCAAGCACAGGTCCAGCAGCCGGAACGGCTCGGCCACCATCGGCGAGGCCAGCACATCGGCCGCGGTGTAGGGACCCCGCCCGGCCATAACCGCAGCTGGGTTGGCCGACCCCGCGTTGCGGATGGCGGCCGCGATGGCGGCCACCTGCTCGGGGTCGGGGGCGAATCGGTGACGGTACACCTGGGCTACCAGGGCGAACTGGGCCGCGGTGAGCGATCCCCAGCAGGCGATGAACTCGTTGTCGGGCCGGGTGTAGTCGGCCACGCTGGCCCCGCCCATGACCCCGGCCTGGCCGCCGAACACCAGCGCCACCTCGCACAGCCCGGCGGCCACCGCACCCGCCGCGTCCAGCGCGCCAGGCACCCCTTGGGGATAGGTGTCGCACACCCAGCGAAGCGACTGGCCGAACACCTCGGCCCAATCGGCTGAGCCGGGCTGGAACACGGTGCCTCCCGGCCCCGGCCAGCGAGCAGCCACCCCGTCGACATCGGCCACCGTCAGCCCAGCGTCGTCTAGCGCGGCCAACGCGGCCCGCAAAGAGATCTCCGCCGAGGTGGTGTCGAGCCGGCGGGCCATCTCCGTGGCGGCCACTCCGGCAATCGCCACCCGGTGAAGCGGATGAGCACCGCTCATACCTTCCGGCCCTCTCCCCAGTAGCGGGAGCAGTTCATACCTTCCTGCCCTCTCCCCAGTAGCGGGAGCGCAGCTCTTCTTTGGCGATCTTTCCCACCGCGTTCTTGGGCAGCGAGTCGGCGAACTCCACCCGCTCGGGGATCTTGATGGAAGTCAGCTCCGATTGCCGGCACCACAGCCGCATCTCCTGGCCATCGGCTTCGGCCCCTTGCTTGAGGGCCACCACGGCCACAATCGCCTCGCCCCACTCGGGGTCGGGCACGCCGATCACCGACGCCTCCAGCACCGCGGGGTGACGGTACAGCACGTTCTCGATCTCGGTGGGGGCGATGTTCAACCCTCCCCGGATGATGAGGTTCTTCATCCGGTCGACGATGTAGATGAAGCCCTCGCCGTCGACCTCGGCTACGTCCCCGCTGTGCATCCACCCGTTCCGCAACGCCTCCGCCGTGCGCTCAGGATCGCGGAAGTAGCCCTTCATCACATGGGGGCCGCCGAAGACCACCTCTCCCCGCTCGCCCACCTCGACATCTCGGCCCTCGGGGTCCACCACCCGCACATCCACCGCATACGACGGCTGGCCGCACGACGACAGCAGCTCGGGGCGCTCCTGCAACCCCCGCACATGGTCTTCTTTGCGCAAGATTGTGCCGATGGAGGCGATCTCGGCCATTCCATAAAGCTGGTTGAACACTGGGCCGAAGCGCTCCACCAACTCGGCGAGGCGGTCGGGGGAGATGGGCGACGAGCCGTAGCCCAGCGTGCGCAGCGACCCCAGCTTGTGGTCGTCGGCCCGTTCCAGACGGTCGAGCAGCCGCATGAGCTGGGTGGGCACCAGAAACGAATGGCTCACCCCGTGGTCTTCCACCAGGCGGGCATAGCTCACCGGGTCGAAGTTGCGGCTGTCGGCGAAGCCCTGGGCTGCACCGATCAGCAGGCACGGCAGGATGGTGATGTTCACGCTGGAGTTGTGGGGGATCTGGATGAGGTAGCGGCTGTGGCGGTCGATCTCGTATTCCAGGCAGGCCACGGTGGCGTGCTGGAGCACCCGGGCGTGGTCGAAGTGGACCCCCTTGGGCCGCCCGGTGGTGCCGCTGGTGTAAACGATGCAGAAGTCATCGTCGGGGCGCACTTGGTGCAGGGTGTCGGGTGGCGCGGCCGAGGCGGCGTCGGCCAGGTGGTCGAGGTCGCGGTCGATGTCGATGACCGGCAGGTCGAAGCCGTCGAGCTGCTCGCGGTGCTCGGTGTCGGTGATGGCCAGGGTCGGGTCGGCATTGTCGAACACTTGCTCCAGCTCCACCGGGCCGAGCCGGAAGTTGAGCCCCACATAGCAGCCGCCGGCCTTGGTGATGCCGCCGAGCACCTCCACCACCTCGGGTCGGTTGGCCGCCAACAGGGCCACCCGGTCGCCCTTGCCCAGGCCATGAGCCCCGAGCAGGGCGTTGGCGATGCGGTTGGTGCGCTCGTCGAGCTGGCGGTTGGTCAGCTCTCGCTCTCCGAAGATGGCAGGGTCGCCGGGGTGGCGGGCCGCGTTGCGGGCGAAGGCCAGCCCGACGTTCACCGGGCCGCCTCATCGGGAGCGAATGCGGGCAGACGGTGGCCGTCGGGGCCGCTGATGAACCGCACGGCAACCGCCATGTCGATAGCCACCTGATCGGGCTCGCAGTCCACGATCCAGGTGAGCAGGTGCCACCCCTCATCCACATCAACGTCGGCCAGCACATAGGGGGCGTCGAACGCCGGGGTCGGAGGTCGGTGGATGGTGGTGTGGCTGTACACCCGGCCCCGCCCGCTGCTGGGCTGAAAGGACCAGTCGGTGCTCTGGCATCGGGGGCAGGCGAACTGGGGGACGAAAAAGCTCTGCCCGCACTCCTGGCACACCGGGCGGACCAACTCGCCCCGGTCGACCGCGGCCCAGAACTCCCCGGTCAGCGGGCGCTGGGTCCGATCCTCCTGCTCTTCGGCCGAGCCGTCCATCAGCGATCTGCCGATCAGAACACCACTGGGTATGTGCCCCACCAGACCCGGGCGATGTTGGGGTCTTGCTGGGGGGGATTGTCGGGGTCGCGCCGGGCACCTCGGGCAAGAAGGCCTTGAAGGATCAGCGCCACCGTGCCCAACAAGATGGGGGCCCCGGTGGTCTCGTCTGCCGGCACGCCGCCGTCGAGCTCCATTCCGATGCAGGCGTGGCGCCCTCCGCCGAAGGTGTGGCCCCATCGGGGCACGTCGTCGCGGATCGAGCGGAGCGGGTTGAAGCTGTCAGCATCGGCCCCGAACACCTCAGTGTCTCGATTGGCAGACCACAGGTCGAACACCGCCGTGTCACCCACCGCCATTTCGGTGCCGCCGCGCAGGGTAACCGGCTCGACCGCCTCCCGGCGGGCCACTGGGCTGGCCGGGTGCAGGCGCATGGACTCATGCACGCAGTGCTGGAGGAACACCGGATCTTCGATCATGCGGGCTCGGTCGTCGGGGTGGTCGTCGAACCAGCCGAATGCGCCGTGGACGGCGTGGGTGGTGGCTGCCCCTGTTGAGTGCATTCCGGCCAGCATGTAGAAGGCCACCTCCCGGCGGACCACGTCGCGGGGCAGGTCCAAAGAGTCCTGGTTGCGCACCAGCACGGTGAGCACGTCTTTGGGAAGCTCGTCCTCGGTGACCTCGCCGGCGCCGAACCTCTCGAAGAGCTCGGTGCGGCGGGCAAGCGACGGGGCGAAGAACTCCTCGTCCCAGCGCTCTAGGGCCTCGGCCACCTCGGCCCTCAGCTCCTCGGGATCCCGGGTGCTGTGGACCGCAGTGGCTCCTTCGCTGAACTTGACCGCGTAGGAGAACAGCCGATCGGTTTCCTCCGCCGTGCCCTCCGAATAGTCCACTCCGGCAGCGGCGGCGGTGAGGTTGACCACGATCCGCCGGGCCAATGGCACCACGTCGCCCCGGCCGGCGGCTGCGGCCGGGTCCAGCACTGCGTCCACTGCGATGGGCAGCAGATCCCGCTCGTAATGCTCAAACGTCTCCCGGCGGAACAGACGGTTCTCCAGCCGGCGGCGGCGGCGGTGATCATCGCCCCACAAGGTGAGCAAGGTGTCGGCCATTATCACCCCCGCCGCATCGTAGAGCGCTTGTTTGAGGCCCTTTTGGCGGTAGGCGTCGCGGACCTCGTCGAACCGGGTGAGGGTGATCTCTGTCATTGCGAATTCTCTCCTTGGATCAGTTTGAGCCGATCAGCTTTCGTCAGCGACGCCGTCGATCGACGCCGGACGGGGCATCCCGGCCAGCACTGTGGACACCACACCGCCGTCCACCACCAAGTTGTGGCCATTGACGTATTCGGCGTCGGCAGAGCACAGCCACATCACCGCTTTGGCGATATCTTCCGCGGTGCCTAGGCGCTGGCTGGGAGTGCGGGCAGAACGGATGGCCCGCACTTCGGGGTCGGCCAGAACGGGGGCCGACATACCGTCGTCGATGATGCCGGGCGCCACTGAGTTGACCCGGATTCCGGCCGGGCCCCATTCGATGGCCATCTGCCGGGTGAGCTGGATCACCGCCGCTTTGGTCGGGCTGTACGCCCCCGAATTGGGGCCGGGAGCGATGCCGTTTATGGATGAGATGTTGACCACCGCCCCGCTGCGTCCCTCTGCTATCAGGCGGCGGGCCACAGCCCGGCCGCACACGAACGGACCGTTGAGGTTCACTTCGACCACCGCCCGCCAATCGGCTTCCGAGTGGTCGACCAGGGGGGTGAAGCGCACGATGCCCGCATTGTTGACCAGCGCATCCGGAGTGCCGAAGGCATCGAGCGCAACCTCGATCGCGTCCGAGTCAATGGTGGAGGCTGCGAGGGGCACCGCATCGGGCAGCGACTGAGCAGTCTGGCCGGCGGCCTCGGCGTCGATGTCCAGCACCCCCACCCGGTAGCCGGCGGCCGCCGCCTGCCGGGCGATCTCCGCCCCGATCCCGTGTCCCGCCCCAGTAACAATCATCGATTTCGCCACGAGCGCAAACCTTAGTGGTCCACCTGCGAGTCAGCGGAGGTGGCCGTGAACCTCGGCCTCTCGGGCTATTCCAATAGGCTGCCGTTGTCGTCGAATACCTGAATGGCCCGGGAGGGGCAATTGCGGGCGGCTCTAAGGAGTTGTTGATCGGTGAGATTCCCCGCGGAGGCAAGCACGGTGGCCAGTTCGTCGTCGTCGAAGGCGAATGCGGCGGGATAGTCGGCCACGCATCTCCCCGAGCTCATGCACTCGTCCTGGTCGATCTCCACTCGGTAAGCCATCTCACGACATTAGTGGCGTTGCCGATGCCCGATTAGTTTGCAAGTCGATGAAGTCCATCGGTGGCATGTCCATATTAATCACCGGAGGCGGCTCGGGCATCGGCGCAGGAGCGGCCCAGCATCTGGCCAGCCGGGGGGCTCGGGTGACCATCACCGGGCGCCGCAGCGACCGGGTGGAGGCCGTCGCCGCTCAGTCGGGCGACGGGTGTCGGGCTGTGGCCGGGGACGTGACAGTGGCCGCCGACCGCACCGCGATGATCGAGGCCGCTGTGGAGCACGGCGGCGGCTTGGACGCTTTGGTCAGCAACGCCGCCAACATGTACCGGGGTCCGGTGGACGAATTGGAGGAGCAGGCCCTGCTCGATGTGTTCCACACCAACGTGGTGGCAGGGATGATGCTGGTGGGCGAAGGGCTGCCCCATCTGCGGGAGCGCCAGGGGTGCGTGCTGTTCTTGGGGTCGGTACACACGCAGCGTGCCTTTCCCGGAGTGGCCCCGTACGCCGCCACCAAAGGAGCGCTGGAGGCTCTCACCGGGGTGCTGGCCGCCGAGCTGGGGCCCCAGGGCGTGCGGGTGGGCTGTGTGAGGCCTGGTGCGGTGTTCACCGAGATAAACCAGCGGGCCGGACTGATGGGCGATGACGAGGCCAAAGCCCGGCTTGACGGTCTGGGGCCGGCTCACGCCTTGGGCCGCATCGGCACCGTCACCGAGATAGCCGAGGCGTTCGAGTATCTGATCAGCGCCGAATGGGCCACTGGCTCGGTGCTGACGGTTGATGGCGGGCTCAGCCTCGGCATTACCAATGCGTGACCGATGCGCGACCCTCTGAGAACAGTTCAAGACCACCTGGACGCGGTGCACACTGGCGACCCCGAGGCCATGGCCGCCGACTACGCCAACGATGCCGTGCTGGTGCGCGATGTGGTCTACCAGGGCCGCGACGCCATTGCCGGATACTTCGCCACTGTGCCCGCCCGGTTGGGCGTTGGTCTGGTGGAATTCGCTGAGCCCCGGTTGGAGGACGGGTTGGTGGCGGTGGGCTGGAAGCTGGTGGGCGGCCCTGGCGACGGCGCCTCGGGCACCGATCGCTTCGAGGTGGCCAACGGGTTGATCACCCGCCAGACGGTCACCCTGGACGGGGGGGACTTCTGATGTTCGACCAGACATACGACGTGGTGGTGGTGGGTTACGGCGCGGCTGGCACGGCCGCGGCTGTCACCGCCAGCGATGCCGGCGCCTCAGTGGTGCTGGTGGAGAAGAGTCCCGAGCACCGCCACACCCCGTCAACCCGGATGTCGGGCGGCATGGTGATGACGGTGACCGACGTGGACGCCGGAGCCCGCTATCTGGACGTATGCGCGTCGGGCATGGTGCCCTTCGATGTAACCCACGCCTGGGCCGAGCGGGCCGCTTGCCTGTCGCAGTGGTTCGAGGATGCCATCGGCGGCTTGGACATGGTGGCCTCAGCGGGGGCTGAGCATCCCGGCTTCGAAGGGGCAGCAGCGATCGTGGCCGTGCAGCCCGGCGGGGTGGCCGAGCGGCTGGCAGCGGCGGCTGGGGGCGGCCCCCGGCTGTTCGAGGGGTTGGCCGCCGCGGTGGCCCGGCGGGATATCCCCATTCAGTGGGGCACCGCTGCTTCTCGGCTAGTCCAGGATGCAGACGGGCGGGTGACCGGTTTGACCGCGACCCGCAACGGTCAGACTGTGGCGCTGGGTGCCCGATGCGGCGTGGTGCTGGCCTGCGGCGGCTACGAGTTCGACGAAGACCTCAAGCGCGACCACCTGCGGACCTATCCGGTGCACTTCTACGGCAACCCCAACAACACCGGCGACGGGGTGCGCATGGCCGCTGGGGCTGGGGCCTCCATGTGGCACATGAACCAGATGATCGGCCGGGCCATCGGCCACTTCGACCTTGACGGTCAGCCGATCAACTTCATCATCGGCATCGACCCTCCCGGATATGTGATCTGCGACCAAGCCGGCAACCGCTTCGCCAACGAGCACAATCAAGCGCTTCTGCGCCACGACTTCTACTACGACCTGCTGGCCTACGACCCGGCCACCAACACCCACCCCCGGGTGCCGTGCTACTGGTTCTTCGACAAGTCCCGGCGGCGCGCCGGACCCCTCACCTACGCCCACTTCGGCGCGGTGGCCGTGGGCCTATACGACTGGAGCGACGACAACGCTGCGGAGATCGAGCGCGGCTGGATCGCCTCCGGTGCCAGCATCGCCGAAGCCGCCATGGCCGCCGGCATGACACAAGAAGCCGCCAAGAAAGCAGAAGCCACTGTGGGGGACTACAACCGCTCTTGCCTTACTGGAGAGCCCGACCCTTTGGGCCGCCCAGCCGACACCATGGCACCCATATCCGAGCCTCCCTACTACTGCGTGGCCCTGTGGCCCGGGGGATCCAACACCACCGGAGGCCCCCGCCGCGACCGCCACGGCCGCATCCTCCACGCCTTCGGCGACCCCATCAGTGGCCTCTACGGTGCCGGGGAACTAGGCCAAGCCTCCGGTTTGCTCTACCCCGGCGACGGCTCCAACCTGTCAGAAGCCTTCTGCTTCGGCCAGATCGCCGTCGAACACGCCCTCAATCGCAAGCAGACTTGATCAGCGCCTGCCGTTGGCCGCGACCCGGCCGGCGATGCGGCCCAGGGTTAGGGCGGCGGTGATCTTCACTCCGCCGAGGCCAATGGCGGGGCTGACTCCGCCTACGCAGTCGCCCACCGCGTAGAGGCCGGCAATGGGATCGCCGAACACGTCGAGCACTTGCATGTCGGCATTCACCTGGAAGCCTCCCGCGGGGAAATTTATGCCCACCACCATGGGCGCGGCCCACAGGGGCGGTTCGACGATGCCGGTTCGGGGGTGGCCGAAGATCACCCGGCCGAATTCGGGATCGCGGTCGGTGCCCGATACCACTGTTTGGTTCCAGCGGTCCAAGGTTTTGGCCAATCCATCGGCGTCGCATCCGATGGCAGCAGCAAGCTCGGCGGGAGTAGTCCCGGAGACGGCCGGCTTGGGCATCTCGTCCACCAACTGGGCCTTGGCTTGGGCGATTCGGTTGTCGAACACGTACCACGCCTGTTGGTCCTGCTGGGCCTCCAGAGCAGCAACCCGGTCGTCGTAGGGGCCGGCCTCATCGTGGAAGCGGTGGCCCTGCTGATTGACCGCGATGGAGTCTTCTACCAGTGCAGAACCCACCATTACCAGCGGGGGGATCATGGTCATATTGATCAGGTCGCCACCCACTGCCGAGCCCATGATATGGCCGTCACCTCTACAGAGATCGGTACCCAGATAGGGGGTGGACGCCTGGGCTTCGGGCTGAAAGCGAGAGCGCAGATCAGGGTTGGCCTGATAGCCGCCTGCGGCCAGGACAACCCCGTCGGCCGCCCCGAATCGAGGCCCGCCCTCGGTGACCACCCCGCTGATCTGGTCGCCGTCCCGCAAAAGGCGAACGGCCCGGGTGCGATAGCGAACGTCCACCCCGGCGTCAGCCAGCGCAGACTCGAAGCAGGTGGTGAACATGGCGGTATCGGCCACGCTCACCATCCGGTCCACTGTGTGCTGCACCGGGCGGGGCAGGAACCGATCGAACCGGAAGCCCAATTCGGTGAGTTCCCGGTAGGTGCCCGCCGATTCCTCGGCATAGCGCCTGGCCAGGTCTGCGTCGAAGATCAGCCCGTAGCGGCCTTTCTGGCGGTTGATCTCGGCCTGCATGTCGGCCAAGTACTGCTCGGGGCTGTCTTCGACACCGATTTCAGCCTGCATCTCGAACTCGGCGAAGGCCACATAGCCGGTGGAGCGGGCCGCGTTGCCGCCCAACAGTTCATCTGCCTCCAGCAGAATTACCAAAGCACCGCTTTGGGCCGCGGCCAGGGCGGCTGCTGAGCCACCGGGCCCTCCTCCCACTACGACCACATCAGCGGTCTCCACCGGATTGACCACTAGCTCAGCCGCTCAGCCACCGCGATCGGTGGCGGCGGGGAAGTCGGCGCCGGCCAGCCAGTTGAGGAAGTCTTGGCGGCGGGCCGCGTCCACCAGCTCTACCCGCAGCCCAGTTGTGGGTAGCCAGTGGTAGGTGAAGCCCAGCGGGCGGCCGTCTGAGGCCTCATAGGAAGCCAGCCACTCGTACCCTGCGTCGGCCAGACATTGGGCGTCGGCCACCAGGTCGTGGCTCCAATAGCCCAGGTGGTGGATGCCCCCGGCGGTGGAGGTGTCCCACACCGTGCCCGGCGTGGCCGAGATGAACTCGACGTGGGGGGGACCATCAATGGAGTAGGTGAACCGGAAATCGGCCTTGACTACCCCGTTGGGCTGGCGCACCATGAACTCCCGATGCTGGACGGGGGCCCACTCGAATCCGTGGAGGGCACTCCACTCGGCCATGGCTGCGTCAAGATCGGTCACCACGATGCCGAAATGATAGAAGTCCTCCAGGGGCACCAGCCCCCGAAGAGCATCATGCTGTGAATTGGATGTTGAATCAGGCATGGCCGCGCCACCCTCCGTCAGTGAATAGAACTTCGCCGGTTACATAAGACGCCTTCTCGCTGAGCAGAAACGAGATGACCTCGGCGACCTCGGCGGGCTCGGCGACCCGGCCCATCGGTACCCGAGCATCCAGCCAGGCCGCCTGCTCGGGATCGCCAAGCCGCTCCGCGGTCATCGGTGTGCGCACCGGCCCCGGCGCCACCGCGTTGACCCGCACCCCCAGCGGTGCTGCCTCCACCGCGGCCGCCCGGGTGAGGGCCGACACCGCTCCCTTCGAAGCGACGTAGTGGGCCTGATCGGGCACCGCGATCTCAGCGTTTACCGAAGACACGTTGACAATGCCACCTATCGCGTTGGGACGGTGTCGGCGCAAGAATCCCCGGATGCCCAGCCAAGTGCCAACCACGTTGACCCGCAAATGGCGCTCAAAATCATCCAATTTGGTTTCAACAATCGAGCCGCGGGTGCGGATACCGGCGCAGTTCACCAACCCGGCAAGCTGGCCCACATCGTTGAACACTCGATCCCAGGCAGCTTCATCAGTGACGTCCAGCAAGGTCACATTTGCGGCGGAGGTGAGATCAGCCGCCACCACGTCCCAACCGTCGCCCGCCAGCACTCGACAGGTCTCAGCACCGATTCCTGATGCCCCACCGGTCACCAGAACCCGACCCGGCATCAGCTGTCAGTGGCCGAGATACGACCGGACCAAATCGTGGGAAGCCCGCAGCTCAGAAGATGGCCCGCTGATGTCGTTGTTGCCGGTGCGCAGTACATAGGTGCGATCGGAAACTTCCAGCACCCCGGCGTTCTGCTCCACCAGCAAGAAGGTGGTGCCGCCCTCGTCGCGCAGGTCGACTACCAGCTCGAAAAGCTGGTCTACCAGGTTGGGAGCCAGGCCGAAGGACAGCTCGTCAATCATCAGCAACTTGGGCCGGGTGATCATGGCCCGGGCCAAAGCCAGCATCTGCTGCTGGCCGCCCGACAAAGAGGAGGCCTGCTCGCCGATCTTCTCGGCCAGCGCGGGAAGCAGGTCCAAGAGGCGATCACGGTCGCGGCGAATGGCAGCCGCGCCGTCAGAGCGCAGTCCCAAACCCAGGTCCAGGTTCTCTTTCACCGACAGGTTCTGGAAGATGCCCCGTCCTTCAGGCAGATGCCCGAGGCCACGCATGGCCCGGCGTTCGATGGCTAGGCTGCCCAGAGTCTCGCCGTCGAGCACCACTGATCCCGACCAAGTGTCCAATACCCCGGAGATGGCCCGCAGCAAGGTGGTTTTACCCGCGCCGTTGGCCCCCAGCACAGACACGATCTCGCCTTCTTCCACCGACAAGGAGACGCCATGCAGTACTTCGAGGCGGCCGTAGCCCGAAACCAGATCGTTGATCTCGAGCAGCATCAAGACGGCTCCCCCTGCTCGGCGTCCTCGTCTTCAGTCCACACCTCTGTGAGCTCGCCCTCTTCTTCGACGTGGTCGATGTGGTGGTGCTCAGACAGTGGACTCTCCACCTCGTGAATCTCACCGCCTTCCTCGGCTTCGAATCCGTGGCCCAGATACGCCTCGATGACCACCGGATCGGTGGTCACATGCTCTGGGCTGCCTTCGGAGATGATCTTGCCGAAGTGCAGCACGCTGATCTTGGGGCAAAGGCTGGTCACAAGCTGCAAGTCGTGCTCGATGATGATCACACAGAGGTTGCGCTCGGCCTGGATCTCCCGCAGCCCCCGCAAAAGAACCGTTACGTCGTCGGCGCCGAGCCCGGCAGCGGGCTCGTCGAGCAGCACTACTGAGGGAAATGCCACCAGCGCCCGGACCACCTCCACCAGCTTCTGCGAACCCAGCGACAGCGCACCGGCTTCCTCATGAGCCACTTCGGCCAGCCCAAACCGGTCCAGCATGTCCATGCATATCTGCCGGGCCTCTGTCTCCTCCCGGCGCTGTGGCGGCCAAAGCAACAGCTCGGCAAAGTGCCCCCAGCGGAAGAGGTGATGCCGTCCCAAAAGGGTGTTCTCCATCACCGTGGCGTCGAGGATGAGCCGAGGGGCTTGGAAGGTTCGACCGATGCCCGCCTTTACCCGGCCAGTTCGTGACAATGGAGCAATGTCCTCTCCATTAAGGCGTACCGACCCTTCGTTGCGGCGGACGTAACCCGAGATCACGTTGAACACCGTGGTCTTACCCGCTCCGTTGGGGCCAATGAGCCCGTTGAACCCGGGAGTGAATTGCAGGTCTACTCCTTGCAAGACCTGGTTCCCGCCAAAGGCCACATGCAAATCCTCGATGGCCAGCGAAGCAAGAGATTCTGAAGGGCTGGAACCCGGCGCGGCAGTGTCGACGGCGCTCATATTGACGACCCCACGGATCCTGCCAAGCTCTGTAGCCGGCGTTGAAGGTCTTTGACCCATCGGCTTTCGCGCATGCGCTCAGGCAGAGCGGCAATTCCGTTGGGCAGAATAAGCACAGCCAGAATGAGGGTGATACCCAAGATCAAAAAGAGCAGCTTTTGGGTGTCCTGCAACTTCTGGCGCAGGAAAACGAAGAATATTGCGCCAATGAGTGGACCCCATTTGTGGCTCAGCCCTCCCACAATGAGAACGACGAGCAGGAACACCAACAACCGGGTGCGGAAAGCTGCGGGGTTGGCAAAGGAGCTGTTCTGAGCCCACATGGCACCGGCCAACGCAGCTGCGAACGCCGAGATTCCAAAAGCCACGAGCTTGTAGTACGTCGAAGAGATCCCGACGGGGCCGGTAGCAATGTCTATATCTCTCACGGCTTTGAGGGTTCGGCCCAGTCTCCGATTAGTGAGCACTACGTAGGCCACCATCATCAGGAACAGAGCGCCCAACGACAGCATGTAATAGCTGTCGACACGTCCAAGCCCGGGAACTCGGAATTGCGGGACCTGCTTGCCAGTCCCACCGTTGGTCTTGAGGCCGTCCCACACCTTTTCGTCCAGGCGGATGATGGTGACGATCAATTCACCCAATGCCAAGGTGGCAATGGCCAAAAAGAAGCCTTTGAGCCGGGCAGCGGGGAATCCCACCAAGACTCCGATAATGGCTGCGGCAATGCAAACCACCGGTAGCGCTACAAGGAACGGCCAGTCATAGCCCGCCAGAGCCTCACGGGCCCCGCTAGGGGCGGAGAGAACCGCCGTTCCGTATGCCCCAAGCGCAAAGAGACCAGCGACGGCGAGGCCGAGGGTCCCGGAATAGCCCACCAGCAGGTTGAAGCCCACCGCAGCTATTGCGAAGGCGAAGACAAAGGCCAGATTGCCTTTCCCAAAATCGTTGCCGCTGTCGAAGATGTCGGTCCAACCCAAGATGGGAAGCCATGGCAGTAACGCGAGAAAGACAAATACCGCTAAGAAGGTGGCCCACGACGGGACAGATCGGCGGAATCTGCTCTTCGGCGCATACAGCGGGGTAGCAACACGATCAGCCACTTGCTACACCTCTCGCGTCCGAGCCGTTCTGCTGAAGCCGCCGGGAGCAACCAGCAGAACCACGACCACCACTAAGAGAGCAATGGTGGGCTGCAAGCTTGTGCTGATCTGGCCGCCAGCGAGGGCCTCGCCGACCCCAATAAGCAAGCCACCTGCGAATGTGCCCCCGAGAGATGTAAATCCACCTAGCACCGCGGCTATGAAGCCCTTGAGAATCAACCCTTCGGCACTACCCAGCTCCAGCACTGTTGAGCTGGTGTTCAATATCATTGCTGCTCCAGCAACGAATGTGCCGATGGCCCAGGCTATGAGTGACACCATTCCAGCGTTTATGCCCAGAAGACGAGCGGTTGCGCCGTCTTCGGCAATGGCCCGCATCCGCACTCCCCACTTCGACCAGAAGAACAACGCCATGCCAATGGCAATGGCGATGCCGACGGCAATCGTCACCACCTGATCCCAGCCAATCCGAGTGTCGCCAAGATCGAAGGTCTCTCCCGACCAGGGAGCATCGAAGCGCTTGGGAGTAGACCCCCAAAGGTTCTCGATGACAGAGCCGAGGGCGAAATTAAACCCGATAGTCAACAACAACAGCGGGAAGTGGTCAACCTTGGTAAGAGGCTTTACCCAGTGGCGGATCATGAGGTAGGTGAGCCCTATCGTCAAGATGGCCAAGATGATCGCTACCCCGAGGGGAAACCCCTCATCGGTGACGGGGAACCAGTCGAAGAATGTGGGAAGACCCTCGTCTCGCAAGAAGCCAACGCTCAGCCAACCCAAGCCCAGAGCAGCGAATATGGCCAAAGGCTGATTGGACAGGCCGGTGAGGGGACGTACCAAGAAGAACTGGGTAATGGCCCCAAACACTGCGGCAAAAGCCAGGGCTAAGACAATGGCCAGCCAGAAAGGCCATCCAACTCCGCCCTTATCGGGGTCGGCCGATAAGAACCACGCCATAAAGGCAGCTACCAGGCCCATCTCCGCCATGGCGAAGTTGGGCACATCGGTGGACTTCATGATGACCACGACGGCCAAGCCGATGAGAGCGTAACTTGAACCGGTCTCAAGACCAGCCACAATCTGCTGGAGGAGTTGATCCACCTGCTGTGCTCCTAGAAGTCGTAGGTCCGGGACCAGCACATGCCAGCCCCGGACCAACTAGAGACTTAGCTCGCTGGCGGGAGGAAGTCCCGAACCTGAGTCCACGTCTCTGTGTCAGAGTCGTACTCAGAAATACCGGCGCCAGAGGCGCAGCTGTGGCCGCCAGGAAGCGGCCCGCAGGCCAACACCGGCATCGCCGGAATCAGAATGGGGTCGTCCATCATCGACTCTGCTGTGGCGTGGAAGTTCTCATAGGAGTAGTCGCCGTCCAACCGGTCCCATAGCTCGAAGAAAGCCCGGCTGATGGAATAGGTCTGGAGGCTGAAATTGGGGGCCAGGCTCTCAGAACCGGGGCCCTCGTAGGCCTCCCACAGACCAGCCCAATGCTGCACGAACTCCATATCGGAATCGGGCAGAGCACCCTGAAGAGCTCCCAAGTAGCCGTCAGAGGCCTCAGGGTTGGCCAAACCGACCGTGGTCTGGCCGCCAGCACCTGCTGATCCCTGATCCGAGCAAACCAGAGGATTGAAGCCTGCCTCATGGAATTGGTCGAGCACCAGGCCGTTCTGGGTGCCGTCGAGCGCGGTGAGCACTGCATCTGCACCAGAGTCGATCACCGATAGAACCGCAGGGGCTACTGCGTCGGATAGCACCTCAACCTCTTCTTTGGCCACGATTTCCATGCCGTGGACCGGAGCCTGCATGTCGATGGCGTTGAATGCCTCCTCGCCCAGCTCGTTGTCCTGGCCGATGGCGGCCACCTTGGTGGCGCCCTGCTCGGCAAAGTGGTCGATGCAGATGCGTCCCTGCTCAGTGCGAGTCGGGTTCGTCAGGTACACCTGTTGGATGTCCTGGTCGGCGGGCGATACCGGACCCCACAGCGGGGTGCCAGCAGCCTCGATATCGGGATAGGTGGATGGGATTGCCTGAGACCCTGCTGTGCCGACAAAACCCCACACGTTGTCCTGCTCGATCATCTTGCGGACGTTGGTGACCATCTGCTCGATCTCGAAGCGGTCGTCTTCCCAAACCAGCTCGAAGGTGCATCCGTCGATGCCGCCATTGGCGTTGACCTCTTCGACGGCGATGATGATGCCAGCAATCAACCCCTCGCCAGCAACCGCAGCCCGACCGGTGAACGGCTGGGACGAACCGATGGTGATCACGCCGTTTTCCTTGTCAACGCCCCGGACATCGCCGTCAGTTGCCCAACCACAGCCGTCAGACGGGGAAGGGGCAGGTGCTTCGGTAGCCGCCGGAGCAGGCGCTTCAGTTGCTGCCGGTGCTGGTGCGGCACCGCCGTCGTCGTCATCGTTGCCGCATGCGGCCGCTACGAGGGCTACCGCGAACAGCAGCGCAAGAACTCTCAAGAGCTTGGACATGGATTCCCCTCCACTTGGTTGGATGTGCACTGATGGGACGTACACAAGTTCGGGACCCTAACAGACAGTTGGCTATGGCAAGATACCGGAGATGGCGGAAATCACCGTGACCACGTTTGCCGATGCCCGGGAGTGCTACCGGAACAAGCATCTGCGCCAAGCCCTGTACGACGCGGGCGAGGTGATCATGAGCGATGTGGTGGTGAACCTCCACGGAGATGAGCACCGGGATCGGCGCCGGTTGGAGAATCGCCTCTTCCGCCGGGACACCTTCACGCTGTACGAGCAGGATTTATTCCCTCCCATCATCGAGGCGACGCTGGCTCCCCACTTGGCCGAGGGCAAGGCCGAGCTGGTCAAGCTCGGCCACCAGCTGATGATGAACCTGGCTGCATTCACCGCCGGAGTGGATCGGCCCCAAGGCACCCCGGAGGAGACCTTCCGGCTGTACGACTACCTCACGACGTTCATAGAAGGGGCCACCCTGGCCCACTACACCGGCGACAAGGAAGCCAAGGTCGTCGAGATCGAGGCCGCACTCGATGCGTTCGACGCCGAGTTCCTCTCCCCCGGCATGGGCCGGCGCCAGGCCCTGTTGGATCAGCTTGAGGCCGGGGAGATCGAGGCCGATGATCTGCCCAAGGACGTGTTGATGGTGCTGATGCACAACCAAGACCGCCTGGAGCTGAGCCACGAGACCATCCGGCGGGAGATCGCCTTCTACATGCTGGCGGGAGCCCACACTTCGGCCACCGCCTTCAATCGGGTGGTGCACCACATCTTCGGCTGGCTAGCCGACAACCCCGAAGACGAGCACCGGGTGCGCGACGACCGGCTCTTTGTGCAGAAGTGCACCCACGAGACCATCCGGCTCCAGCCCTCCAGCCCCACCGGGATGCGCTGGGCGCTAGATGACATCGACTTGTCCAGCGGCGTACACATTGCCAAGGGCGACCGGGTCACGCTGGATCTGCTGTCGGTGAACCGGGACCAGTCGGTATTCGGCGACGACGCGGCCGATTTCAATCCCGACCGCACCCTGCCCGAGGGTATTGCCCCGTGGGGGCTGAGCTTCGGACAGGGGATGCACGCCTGCATCGGCCAAGACCTGGCCTCCGGGGTCTCGTTTGTGGACGGCGATGATGTGGACGCCCATTTGTTCGGCCTGGTTCCGGCGGCCGTGCAGACCCTGTTCGACCACGGTTGCCGTCCCGACCCAGGCCACCCGCCCGAGATGGACGCATCCACCACCCGCCCCTACTTCGGCCGATACCCGGTGGTGTTCGCGGCTTAGTTGACCAGGTCGCTGGTGAGGATCTGAGCGGCCCAGTTGGCTACCTTCTCGCCGGGGATGGGGGCCCGGCTAGGCCAGGGGCGTTCCAGGTCGACCAGCTGGCCGCGGCTGATCACATGGCGCAGGTTGGTTCGGTCGGCCAACACGGTTACGTCGGCAGCCGGGTCGCCGTCCACCACCAGCACGTCGGCGGCCATGCCGGTTGCCAGCGTGCCTACCTCGCCCTCCATGCGCATTGCGATGGCGCCGTTGGCGGTGGCACAGGCGATGGCCTGAAGCGGGCTCAGCCCGACCGACTCCACCAGCATCTCCATCTCCCGGGCGTGCCAGTGGCCGTATGGGGTGAGGGCGAACCCCGATTCTGAGCCGCACAACAGCGGCACGCCGGCGTCGTGGGCCTTGGCCATCATCTTGGCGGTGGCCTCGATCTCGCCCCGGAACACATCCTGCATGCCCGCCCCGGCCCCCACCAGATGCCCGTAGTCAGCCAGGTTGGCCAAGAAGGTGAAGGTGGGCATCAGAGCGGCCCCGGCTTCGATCACCGCCTCCAAGGCGGCTTCGTCCATGAACGAGGCGTGCAGGATGAGGTCGACTCCGGCCTCGGCGCAGGCCTCGGTGCTGCCCGCCGAGCGGGCGTGGGCCATGACCGGGGTCTCCAGTTCGTGGGCGGTGTCGCACACCGCCTTCAGCTCTTCGGGCTTCCAGGCCAACAGCTCGCCCTGGTGGCGGGGAATCGACCCGGTGGCGTGGATCTTGATCCAGTCGGCGCCGTGTTTGATGTGGCGGCGGGTCATCTGGATCATCTCGTCGACGGTGGTCACCACCTGCGCGTAGCCCACCACCCCGGCATCGGGAATGAGCCGCCCGGCAGTGCCGCCCACCGCAGTGACCAGCGCCTGCACCCCGGTGGCCATGCGAGGGCCCTCCACCACGCCGGCGTCGACCGCATCGCGCAGCGACGGCCCCATGGAGAACAGCGTGTCGGGGTCGCAAAACCCGGTGACCCCGGCCATGAGCAGCTTCTGGAGGTTCTGAGCGGCGATCAGTGCGGCCAGGGTGTGGTCGCGGTGGAAGAACAGCTCGTCGTTGGACTGCACGTCGTCGAAGGTGCAATGGACGTGGGCGTCGATGAGGCCCGGCATCACGGTGCAGCCGGTAGCGTCGATCATGTTGACGCCCGTCCGGTCGGCAGCCGCCGACTCCGCCTCGGCACCGACAGCGGCAATCTGGTCGCCCTCCAGCAGCACCGCTGTGTCGGGCTGGGGTTGGGCGCCAGTGCCGTCGATCACCGTGCCGCCGGTGATGACGATGGGTGTCGGCTCAGACATCTGGCTCAGTCCTTCAAATCCTCTAGCAGAGCCGCGGCGGCGTCTTGGACGGACATGCCCACCTCGACGCCTCGGTCGCGGGCCGGCTGGTTGCACGCACTGATGATGCCCTCATCGTAAGCCTTGAAGGCATCTCCCACTGGAGCACTCCACGCATCGCAGCACGCTCCGGCCAGTCCGTGGGCCTCGGTGATGGCCAGACCGGCGATCCCCGCGTCGTTCTTGCTGCGGCCCCCGTCGGAGCAGATGAAACCGTGGGGGCTCACCTCCAGCAAGAAATCCGCCCCGCTGCGCCCGGTGTGG
This sequence comes from Candidatus Poriferisocius sp., assembly GCF_965214065.1. Taxonomy (GTDB): domain Bacteria; phylum Actinomycetota; class Acidimicrobiia; order Acidimicrobiales; family Bin134; genus Poriferisocius. Next base: position 965,626 of record NZ_CBDCAT010000027.1, on the reverse strand, counting down.
CCGGCGGTAACCAACACGTTGCGGGAGTCCTCGGGCAGGGCGAACACGATGGAGTCGGTGACCACGAGCTGTCGCCCGCTGTCGGAAGTGGCTTTGACCTCCCGGCGAATCTTGGTGCCCTCGTCCACTTCGCCGGGATCGTTGGTCAACAGCAGCTTGGCCGCCTCTGATACCGGCATTCCCTCGACAATCCCGCACCGCTCGGCGTAGATGTTGAGCCGGGAGATGAGCCCGGTCTCGTACAGGTCGAGGCCGTTGCCCAACTCGGCGCTCATCCCGTCGGCGGTTGCCGCGGGGATGCCCAGCGCCTCCAAGAACCACAGCCCGGAGATGCCCGCCCCGTCTTTGCCGATACAGCCGTCGTGACCGATCACGCCCTTGGGCCGGTGGGGGGCTATAAGACGGGCGGGCAACACGCCGAGATACGAAGACGGCACCACCACATCGGTGTCCCGGTTGCGGGCGTCCACATAACGGGCTGAGTCCATGGTGACAATCCGACGGTCGCCGTCGGCATACACCACCTGTTGGGGGTGGTCTTCTTCGTTGGCGAGCAATGGGGCTTCTTCAGGCACGACTCGAAGATAGCCCCTGTCCGTTCAGCCGAGCCTCTTAGAGCCCGGTGCGACCCGCTTCGCGGATCATGGGGGCATAGTCGGCGAAGCCGGGAGCATCGGGGCGAGCACCGGTGGTGAAACCGGCGTCGACGGCCAGAGTGTGGCCGCTGGTGTATCCCGAGTCGTCGGAGGCCAGCCACAGCGCGGCGCTGGCCACGTCGGAGGCGAGACCGGGACGGCCGATCAGCGGGGAGCTGGCGGTGAGCTCGGCCCGGGCGCCATCCATGTTGGTGTGGTCGCCGGTGTGGGCGTAGGCCACCATCGGAGTCAGCACCGAGGCGGGGGCGATGCAGTTCACCCGGATGCCGAAGCGGCACAGCTCGGCGGCCGCGTTCTTGGTCAGACCGACCACAGCGTGCTTGGCGGCGGCGTAGGCGTGGGGTCCGAGGCCCCCCATCACCCCGGCGGTGCTCGACATGGAGATGATCGAGCCGCGGGTGCGGGGCTTCATTGCTCGGGCAGCGTGCTTGATCCCGTAGAACACACCGTGGAGCAAGATGTCGATGCTGGCGTGCCACTCGTCGGCCGGGGTGGTGTCGATGGGCCCGACCGCTCCGACGATGCCGGCGTTGTTGTACATCACGTCGAGCTGTCCGAATTCGGCCACCGCGGCATCTACCAGCGCGGCCACTTCGCCTTCGGAGGTCACGTCACAGTGGACAAACACCGCACCGTCGCCCAGGGCCTCGGCCAGAGCCTGACCGGCGTCGTCTTGGATGTCGCCCAGGGCCACCTTGGCCCCCTCGGCGGCAAAGAGCTCGGCCGCAGCCCGCCCGATACCGCTGGATGCTCCGGTTATGGCCGCCACCCGGCCTGCCAGTCGTCCGCTCATTTGCCCCTCCAATGAAATGTTGTGCGCCCGGCACCGTAATCTGACCAGTCTATGAGCACCAGATCAGATGACCCCCCGGCGCTTGATATTGACCGGCTCCAAGACTTGTTGGACCGTGACGCTATCCGCCACATCCAGATCCGCTACGCCTGGAGCCTGGACAATCATCGCTGGGAGGCGCTCAAGGAGATCTTCTTGGCCGATGCGGTAGCCGACTATCGGGGCGAGCGGTTCGAGGGGCTCGAGGCCATCGTGGCCAAGTGCGCCTCGTCGCTGGAGCCGGCCGACGCCAGCCAGCACATCAACGGCTGCCACTGGGCTCAAGTAGACGGCGACAAGGCCATCGCCGGCTGCTACTTCATCGCCACCAAGTACATCGCCGACACTCCCGGCGGCGACACCTTCATCGTCGGCGGCAAGTACATCGACCAGATGGTCCGCACCCCCGACGGCTGGCGCATCGCCCACCGCCTTCTTGAGCCCACCTTCCTTGACGGCAACCCCGAAGTCGAGACCGTCGCCCAAGCCCGCTGGGCCGCACGCTGAGCGTCTCCGGCTGGGGGCCGATTTCGAGTTTCGCCTCGATTCAGGCCAGGCGCTCGCCGTGCTCTTTCTACTCGTGCAATGGGGTGGAGAGGTTCTTGATGTCTGCTTCTGCGATCACCGGCCATTTGGAGTCGCAGGTCACAACTGTCCAACCCCTTTCAATCCCCAGGGCGACTACCGCCGCGTCCACCATAGGGAAGTTCCGATTGCCGTATCGGGCTCGCAGCTGACGGGCCCGGTCGGCGACTCCGTCGTCGAGCACTTCGATGTTGAACCCAATCTGATCTAGCGCCGCGGCCGCCTCTTCAAACCTGCCCAGCCTGGTCGGATGGATCAGCGCCTCGGCGTAGGTGATGTTCAAGATGGAGACCCCTTCTGCCTCTAGGCAGAGTCGTATCGCCGTTCGATGGAACTGGTCTTGAGGGTCAAGGACGGCTATAGCGATGTTGGCGTCGACCGCGATGGTCATCGCTCCCCGGCCTCTGACCGCTGAGCGCCCAGATGGTCTTTGGGCCAGACGATTCCCAGCCCGCGGGACCGGTCCATGACTGCTTCTATGCGAGCCTCAAGCGCCGATTCATGGTGCTCGGCGATGAAGTCTCGGATCGCTTGCTGGGCCAGCCGAGAAAGATTGATCCCGACACGACGGCTGACCTCGTCGAGGTCCTCTGGCAGATATATCGTCCGATTAGGCATACGTATATTATAGCAGTAGATATACGCACACCAGAGCCCCGAGCGCCGGGGCTAGGCCGCTCCGGCTAGGGGCCGATTTCGCTTGTCAGAGCCTCAGCAGGCGGGTGGCGTTGGCGTTGAGGGTTTCGGCCAGGTGGGCGACGGCGGGGCCGGTGCCCCGGTCCCAGCCGCCAAAGTTGGTGCCGTAGACCAAGCGGTCGGTGCCGTATTGCTCTAGGGCCAGGGTGAGCTCGGCGGCACCGGTGATGTGGCAGTCGAACCACAGGCGGCTGAGGGCTCGGTCGAAGGCGCTCGGCTCTTTGATCCACTCGGGGGCGGCGGGGCGGCGCTCGGCCAGCTTGCGCAGCTTCGACAGGATGACCGGCGTGGTGCCGCCGCCGTGGGACAGGCACAGGTCCAGGTCGGGGTGGCGCTCGGTGACCCCGCCGAACACCAGGGTGGCCACCGCCACCGTCTCTTCGTAGGAGTACTCCAGCACCAGATCGAGGTCCCAGCGGCGTATACGGGGATCGAGAAGCGGGCCGTCGATGCCCGACTGGGTGGGGTGCAAGAAGTGGGGCACATCTAGCTCGGTGCACAGCGACCAGAGTTGATCGAGGGCCGGATCATCCAACGGAGTGCCGAAATCGGTTCCGGTGTAGCCGCCGGAAAGGCGCAGTTCTTTAACTGCCCTTTGCAGTTCCTCACAGGCGGCGTCGACATCTTGCATGGGCAACGCGGCCAGGCCGATAAACCGGTCGGGATAAGCGGCCACCGCGGCAGCCAGATCGTCGTTGTGGCGGCGGCAGAAGTCGGTGGCCAGCTGCGGCTCGATGAAATGGAGGTAGGTGAGCGGGTTGGGCGACAGGGCCTGCACCGAGATGCCCTGGGCGTCCATGGCCTCGAGGCGCATGTCCAGCTCGATGAACAGCGACCCCCGATAGGCCACACCGTCGAGCTGATAGCCGCCTACTCGGAACCACGGGGTGCCGTCGCCGTGGGCGCCGATCTCGGGGCCGCACGGGCCGGCCGCGCCCATCGTGCCCTCCAGCACGATGTGGGCGTGGACGTCTATTAGCCCTGCCATGTCAGCCCGCGTCCCTCACGTCGGTCGGCCGTAAGGCCGGGAATCACAGCCTCAACGGCCTTCCATGATCCCGTCGGCGCCAGGCAGCCAGGAGGCCACCCCGGAGATGGGGATGGCGCACACCACCGCCTCGGTGATCTCGGCCTCGGTGGCCCCGGCGTTGCGGGCGCCGTTGGCGTGGATGTTCACGAACCGACTGGAGAACTCAGCGGCGTTGATGGTGCACAGCAGCAACTCCACATGCTTGGCGTCGAGGTTGTTCTCGGCCAGCGACCACTGCCGCATGAGCACATAGCCCTCTAAGGCCCGGGGAGCATTGTCGGCCATGACCTCCACGTAGTCGGGCACGAAGCCGAAGTAGCTCTCGAAGTAGTCCAGCGCAGCCTGGCGATCCAGGGAGAAGTCGGGAATCGGCTCGGAGGATTGATCGGCGGAAATTTCGAATGCCTGGTCGATGGCTCGGGCGAAGGCGTTGTAGGTGGCCTCACCCCGCGAGATGAGCACAGCCAGAGAGGCTCCCCGGGCGTCGCTCAGGCTCAGCCCTAGTTCACGCGACCGGGCCATCTCCCGGATGGCCAGTTCCCGTTGGCCCCGCACGGAGGCGGCGCAGGCCATGTACAGCGCCTTGGCCCACGCCGGGCACGCGCCATCCCGGTCGGTCACGTCGCGAATGCGGGCGTAGCCCTCGGCGAACTTGGTCGATATTGCAGCTAGTTCGCCGCCGGCCAGCGCGGGGCTGGCCAACTCGCTGTGAACTGCATTGTTGGACGTGGCTTGCATGGTCATCGGTTGCTACCTCCGTATGGACTGTGAAACTTACAAGGCCAGAAGTCAGAGTTTGGATACCTCGCCGCCGTCGACCACAAAGCAGGATCCGGTGACGAACTCCGATGCCGCCGATGCCAGATAGCACACCAATGGGCCGAGCTCCTCGGGCCGGCCCATGCGGCGAGCGGGGATCTTGCGCAGCCGGGCGGCCAGCGTGTCGGGATCGGCCATGACCGCGGCCTGGGCTTCGGTCTCGAATGCACCGGGGGCGATCACGTTCACCCGGATGCCATAGCGGGCCCATTCGCTGGCCAATGCCTCGGTCAGTCGCAACAGACCGCCTTTGGATGCCGAGTAGGCGGCCAGCAACGCCTTGCCTTTGAGCGCCGAGGTGGAGGCCACGTTGATGACCGAGCCGGGTTGGCCAGCGTCGATCCAATGGCTCGCGGCGCGACGGGCCAGGGCGGCAGGCGCGGCCAGGTTCACTGCCAGAACCTCGTCGAATGCCTCGTCGGTCTGGTCGACGAACTTGGACGCCGGGGCTATACCAGCGTTGTTGACCACCGAGTCGAGGCGCCCAAAGCGGGCTATCGCTGTGTCGACCAGGTTGGCTACCGCAGCCCGGTCCAACATGTCGCAGGGCACTGCGGCCACCGCATCGCCCAACTCCTCGGCCAGCGCGGCCAGGGCGGCTGCCGAGCGGGCCGCGGCCACCACTTTGGCTCCCTCGGCCACCAAGGCCCGCACCGCGGCCTCCCCCAAGCCCCGGCTGGCCCCGGTCACCACCGTCACATGGCCGTTGAGCCCCAGGTCCACTATCGGTCCCCCTGCTTGTCGGCCACCTCGTCGCACAGTCGGGTGGCGATGCCCAGCCGGAGCACCTCGGATGCCCCCTCGTAGATCCGCATGGGCCGGGCCTGGCGGTAGTAGCGCTCGATGTCGGAGCCCCGGATTAGACCCCATCGGCCCATCACCTGCACGCAGCGGTCCACCACCCGGCTGGCGGCCTCGGTGGCGGCCAGCTTGGCCAGCGACGACCGGTCGAGATGGGCCGAAGGATCCTTCCGAGCGGCCTCGGCGGTGGCGTAGGCCAGCAGGCGGGTGGACTCCAGCTCAGCCCAGGAGTCGGCCAGCAGCCCTGCCACCGGTCCCAACCGCACCAGCGGGCGGCCGAACTGCTCTCGGGTGGCGGCGTGTCTGGCCGCGCACGAAAGAGCCCCGTCCATGAGCCCGACGGCGGCTCCGGCCACCGAGATGCGAAACACCGACAAGGTGGCCAGCACATGGCGGAACCCGGCGCCGGGCTCGCCCAAGCGGGCCGAGGCGGGCAGGCGCACCCGGTCGAAGTTCACCTCGCCCAGCACATGGGGGGCGATGATCTCTGGGGAGGGCTCGATGGAGACACCCGGGGCATCAGCGGGCACCAGCACCAGCGAGAAGCGGTTGTCCTCTCGGGCCATGGTGGTATAGAAGCCGGCCGCTCCCCCGTTGGAGATGAACGACTTGACCCCGTTCAACTCCACCTCGTTGCCGTGGTCGGTGAGCGTGGTCTCGATCCCCCGCAAGTCCGACCCGGCTACCGGCTCGGTGAGGGCCAGGGCGGCCAGCACCTCGGCAGAGGCCACCTTGGGCAGCCACTCTTCCCGCTGCTCATCGGTGCCCGCCACCGCGATGGCGTAGCTGCCGATGCCCTGGAGCGCGAACAGCGAGTCGAGGTGCGAAGAGGCCCGCATGAGCGCCTCTCGGACCACGCACACTGCTAGCGGATCCACCCGCTCGTGGCGACCCCCAAAGGCGGCGGGCACCATCAGCGAGCAGAGGTCGCTGGCCCGCAGCACATCGAGGGTGGGCTGATGGACGTGGCTGCACTCGTCGGCCTCAGCGGCGAACGACGCCACCTGCCGGGCCACGGCCTGGGCCTCTTGTTGGATGGCCAGGATGTCAGGGCCAAGCTCGAACGCCATACGATGCTGGACAGTACGCGTTCTAAGACAGGGGGACCACCGTGAGCGACATCATCGTGGAGCGACATGACCGAATCTTGTGGCTGCGTCTGAACCGGCCGGAGCGGTTGAACTCCTATGACCGCAACACCATCGACGAGATCATCGCCGCTTTCCGGGAGCACGTCGATGCCGGGGTGGTGGTTATCACCGGCCAGGGCCGGGCGTTCTGCGCCGGGGGTTATCTGGCCAACCTGGCCGAGGCGAATTTCTATGAGCTGCGGACGATGTTCTACGGCTCCCTCGAGCTGTTCGACGCCATTCGCAACGCCCCCATGCCGGTTATCGCGGCTGTCAACGGCCCGGCATTCGGGGGCGGCAACGAGCTGGTGGTGGCGTGCGACTTCGCCATCGCCGCGGCCTCGGCTGAGCTGGGCCAGACCGGCGTGAAGGTGGGCAGCGCCCCGGTGCTTGGGGGCACCAACCTTTTGGCCATGACCATCGGGGAGAAGAAGGCCAAAGAGGTGGCCTTTCTGTGCCGCAAATACACCGCTGAGCAGGCTTGCGACATGGGGTGGATCAACGCGGTGGTGCCCGACGAGGAGCTGGAAGACGAGGTGGGGCGCTGGTGCGACGAGCTGTTGAAGATGAGCCCCCGTTACCTGGAGGCGGCCAAGATCAGCTCCAACGTGTATTGGAACCAGCTGCGGGACAACATGGCCTCGGGGCTGGGGATGCTGGCCCAGGCCATTGGGTCGCCCGACATGATCGAGGGGGCCACCGCGTTCATGGAGAAGCGCCGACCGCAGTTCCCACCGAGGACCGCCCGATGAGCCCTGAGGCCGACAAGCAGACCGAGGTGCTGGCCTCGGCTCGGGACCGGGTTATGTGCATGGACTCGGCCTACGACGTGGACGAGGCCAACCGGGGGCGCGACGTGTGCGTCAACTCGTCGTATTGCGGCGTGCTGCCCGCCCGGTTCATCGCCGAACACCGTCCCCGTGCCGCCATCGGCATGGACTGCGGGGTGGGGCCGGAGGGATCGGCCATCGCCGGGCTGTGGTACCTGGAAGCGCTGGGCATCCCCGCAGCGGTGGCCGATGTGATGACCGCCCATCTGGGCGACGGGGTGCATCTCTACAACCACGGGGTGATCAGCTTTGTCAACCAGCTGGCTTTGGACTGCGGGGTGACTGCGGGCATGTCGGTGCGAGACGCCTCAGCGGTTCTGTTGGACAACGACCCAGCGGCTGCGGTGGCGTCGGAGATAACCAACCGCACGGTGATGGAGACTGCCCCCGACGGTCGCTGTGTGGTGGCGGCCGACTCCATCGCCTTTGGCATCACAGACGACACCGACCGCAACGTGCTGGTCACCGCCGGCCACACCGGCCGCTCTGCTGTGCCCTACCTACGCCGCTGCCGCCCGTTCGGCTTCATTTGCTCAGACGGCGGCCGGGGCATGGACGACTCCGGCATGGCCGGGCTCTACATCGTGGAGGCCGACGGCTTAGCCGGCGCCACCGTGGACGCCCGCCGGGCCCGCATGGGCAGTGGGCTGTCCCACTACCACGACGGCATCATCTCCGCGGCCAACGCCGCCGCTACAGCCGCCGGCGTGGAGATCGGCATGCCCTGCGCCCAAGCCGCCAGCCTGCTGCTGAATCGCCCGCACCACTAACATGAGGGGCCGGTGACCACTGACCCCCTCGTGCGAACGGCCCTCCGATGACCGTCTTGGCCACAGCCGACCTGCTGGCGCAGTCGTCTGACGACTCGATCATCGACGAATCCCTGACGTTGTCCGACTGGGTGCAGGCCGGGATCATCGTTGCAGCCACGATTGTTGTGGCGGTGGTGGTCGCCCGACTGGTGCGGAGGGTGCTGACCCACGTGGTGGGGCCGGGCTTCGCCGCCATCGTGACCGCGAGGCTGGCCGCCTACCTCCTTTTCCTGATCGGGCTGTTCTACGCGCTCACCAGCCTGGGGGTGCAGGTAGGGCCGCTGATCGGCGCCATCGGGCTGGGCGGGTTGGTTCTGGCCCTGGCGTTGCAGAAGCTGGTGGAGAACTTCTTCTCCGGGCTGATCCTTCAGGCCCGTCGTCCCTTCCGAGTGGGCGACACAGTGCTTTTGGGAGATCACCTGGGCGTCGCCACCGACATCGACTCCCGCACCACCGTGCTGCGGGGGCTCGACGGGGCGGCGGTGCGGGTTCCCAACAGCGAGGTGGCCGCCGGGCCCATAATCAACCTCACCAACGAGGATTTGCGGCGCAGCGAGCTGGAGGTTGGCGTGGCCTACGACACCAACCTCCAAGCGGCCACCGAGTGCCTGACGGAAGCACTCGGGCAGGTAGAGCGGGTAAACGCCGAGCCGCCGGCGCAAGCGCTTTTGACCCGTTTCGGGTCGTCCAGCATCGACTTCACGCTGTACTACTGGCACGGCAGCGATGTGCCCACCGAGCTGGCTGCCCGCCACGACGTGATTCTGTCGGTACACCAGAGCTTTGCCGCCGCGGGCATCACCATCGCCTTTCCGCAGATGGTGGTGTGGTCGGGCCGCGGCGAAGACGACCAGCCCTACCGCGGCCGCACCGACGTCATCACTGTGGCCCCCGATCCCAGCAACCAACCCGTAACTCCACCGGCTCTGGTCCGCCAACTATCCCGGTGGCGGGTCCGCTCCGACATTTTGCGTCGCTTCAAACCGGGCGACTGAACTCCCTGCCGGCGGCTGCGGACAATGCTGGTTGTTACCGACCTCGACCGGACGTTCTGGGGCTTGGACTGCGTCGCTCCTCCGGCCCATCTGGAGGCACTCGCCGAGCTGGAGTCGGCGGGTCATGTCGTGTTGGCGGCCACTGGGCGCCGGTTGCGCAACATTGCCCGGTTGTTCGCCATGAACAGCCTCGAGCTGCCCGCGGTGGCCCTCGATGGATCGATAGGGATGGACTTTGCCACCAAAGAGCGCTTCCACCGTGTCGCCTTCGACCCTGCTGGGCTATGGGAGCTGCTGGGCATCCTCGATGCCCACGGCGTCCGACCTTGCCTCTACATCGATGACCGCGGCAACCCCGGAGGCGACGTGGTTATCCCCGAGAACCCAACCTCGGCTCAGGCCCACTTGGAGTTCCTCGAAGAAGACGCCGCCCATGCCCTCGGCCCCGCTGACGTGGAGGCCGATGTGCTGGAGCTGGTGCTGACCGGTCTGTCCTCGGATTTGGCACACCGGGCGGCTAAGGCGGTCCATGCCCAGGCGCTGGGGGTCGCCCGTGTCGACGAGCCCGACCCTCTCTACAGGGGAAGCCGGCTGACGGTGTCGCCCCCCGGTGTGTCCAAAGTGTCCGGCGTCGAGGCCTTCTGCCGGTGGACAGGCCACCTATTCCACTTCGCCGCCGTCGGCGACGGCATAAACGACCTAGAGCTACTAGACGCCGCCTCCATCAGCATCGCCATAACCGACAGCCACGCCGCCCAAGCCACCACCCCCCACCACCTAATCCCTCCCCCCGAGGACGGAGGCTGGGCCGCTGTGCCCCAGTTAGTGTCGAGTTAGCGACACGACCTTTAGTTAGCGGCGCAAGTGTCGCTGGTCGAGGGTAGTGTTTTGGCAGTGGCAGGATCGTCGTTGCGCTACCGGTATGCGGTTCCGGTTGACGCTGCCCACCGCGCCTATCGGGACGAAGGGGCGGCAACCGAGTTCTTGGAGAGGGCACGTTGGCCCGATGGCCCGGTCTGCCCCCGGTGCGGGGCCGAGGCGCAGAGTCGATCTCCCGATGCCGCCATGAGGAGATGGTGCGGGCGGTGCCGGCGCCGCTACAGCGTACGCACCGGGACGATGCTGGCTAAGGGCCATGCGCCGCTGAGGGCATGGGCAGTCGGCGCGGTCCTTACCTCCAATGGCCCGTTCACGGTAGGGCCGGGAGAGCTCAGCCGGCTAGGAGGGGTCTCCTCAGGAGCGGCCAAGTCGGTTGCGGACGGGATTCGCTCGGTTTGCGGCAGCCGGGTCAGCCCCTATGACCGACCTGAGCTGGTCGCGGCCCGCATAACCGAATCGCCCGGCGATCCCCGCCCGACTCGCCGCCGCGAATCCAACCGATGCCCTGAGCTGGACTGGATTTCTGGGCTGTCGGAACACGACTCAACCGTTCCTGAGGGAGTCGACCGCTGGCTTACGCCCCCTACCCCGCCCGAGGAGTTGGCCGTCGAGTTGCCACCCCATCCGCGGCCAGAGATCACCGAGTCGGAGGTGCTGGTGCTCACCGCGCTGCGCTCATATCTGGGGGGCGCCGACTCGGCGGTGGTGGCCGACGCCGGGGGAATCACCCGTCGCAGCGCACAAAGAGCTCTGCGGTGCTTGGAGGACGACGGTTACGTCGACTCCGCCATCGTCGATGTCCCCTGGAAGCATCGGAACCGGCGCGTCTTGCGCTGGAAGCTTGTGCAGTTCGGCCCATTCGACAAGCTACGCGGGTATCTGCCCATGCTTCGCCGGAGCACCAGGGCTGCTTGCCCCGAGACCCTGCCTGCTGACTTGTGGCATCTGTTCTGGTCTGGTCCCGATCCCGCCGACATCCGCCTGCCCCGCGATTCCCTGCTGGTGGCCAACCGGCTGTTGAACGGGCGCCTATTGGACTTCGACGCCCGACGCTGGGCCCTCCGCTGTCTGCCCCTAGACGCCCTGCTGGCCCAAACAGCAGTACCTGGATGCCCCGAAAGCGTAGAAGCCGCTGTCGCAGAACTGCTGGAACAAGAGCCGAGCCCCAAGTAGAGCAAGCCCTACATTAACGCCGCACAGCCTCCCGCTAGTAGTGCGTAGCGTCGCAACGGGCAATCCTGGGCAGCGTCCATCCCTCAGGAGCGTTGGACTGCCCCTTTGGTGGTGTCCAAGATTGCGGCTGCTTGGCCTTTGGTGAAGCGGACGACGGCGACCAAGCTCACTTTGTCACTGACCTTGTAGGCGAGAACACCGACGGTCACGCCGACCAACAGCGCTAGCCCAGCGGAGGCACCGGCTGAGCCAGCCACCGCGACGGCAGCCAGGCTCGCACCCGACGTCGCCGCACCCTTGAAGCTTCCGTCGACCAACTCGGCGAACTCCTCAGCGCTGCTGGCCTTGTTATAGGCCCGGGCCATGGCCACCACCGAGACCACCATCAGCAAGGGGTTCGCGCTCACTGCGGCCGATGTCCCGATAGCCGAAGCGAGCCCGGCGAACTCCTCGGTGTCGGCGCTGTTCCACCGATAGATCACCGACACGACTCCGATGGCCGCTCCGAAAAGGTCGGCTGTGTCGTAGGTGTTCAGCTCGTAGAACCAGGCCTTAGGGATCCCGAACTTCGACTCCAAAGCGCCCGACACCGAATCGAAGGTGGACTTGTCCCAAGTGGCCAGCGGCAGCCCTCGGGGAGTGGACGCATCTCGAAGCAGCGCCTTGACCGTTCCCAACGCCTCCTGCACCACCGTGTCGTCGGCAGAAACCCCTCTCGCGGCCCTGGCCGCCCCAGCAATGGTATGGCCCCCGTCGAACAGACGGTGATAACTGCCGCCCAGGCCCGGTCGCAGCGCCGGATCGAGATAGTTGGCATCCATCGCCTTGTCGTAGACCGTCGGTGCCCCCTTCACCCCGGCAGCAACCAGCTTGTTGAGGCCACCAGACAAGTCGCTCGCCACCAACGCCTGCGCAGCCGTCAACACCTGCCCAGCCCGCTCTTTGGTGCCATCCAGAGCAGCCCTTCCTCCAGCCCGAACCCGCCAAGCCGTCACCATCCCAACCCCCGCCACATTCGCCAACCCCCGCCGACCGACCTTCGTTGCCGCGCCCTTGACCTTCTTCACCCTCGATCGCCCACGACCATCCGCAGAGCCCCCCACCGAATATCCCCCGTCTGGCCTAGTCACATCCAGACCATAACCCCCACACAGAACAATGATCTCGGCACCTTGCCTCGCCCATCAGATGAGGGCCAGCCAGGTGACTAGGTGGACGTCTTCGGGGCGGATTTCGGGGAGGGGGTCGGGGGGGATGTAGGGCTCTAGGCCGAGAGAACGGATTACTTCAAGGATCTTCTCGGCTTGCTCGGTTGGGTCTTCGGTGCTGGTGATGGCGGCTTGGAAAGTGCGGATGGTGCGTTCGGGGTAGGGAGCGTCGATGGTGTCGATGGCGCGGTCGACCTCGTCTTGGTTGAGTTCGGAGGGTGGGCGCTCGCGGAGAATCTCGGCGGCGCGGCGGAGCCGGGGAGCGACCTTGGGTTGGAGGTTGGCCGGGTCGGACATGGCGTTCCACCCCTCGACAATGTGGGCTCGGGCGGTCTCCCATGCGGGAAAGGCACCCTGGATGGTGGCGTCGTCTAGTTGGCGGGGAGTGTCGAAACCGGCTGGGGGGCGGGCTTTGTCGAGGCAAGCCAGGGTTTCGTCGATTACGGCGGCATCGGCATCGGCGCCGGTCTCCACGAAGCGGAATATCGGTCTGGAGTGATCCCCGACTCGGGCGCAGAACACGTAGCCCGGTTTGCCATCTGGAGTGGCTACGGCCATGCCTGAGCCGGAGCCCCAGGGGAGGGACTTGATCTGTTCGGCTAGGTCGCCATCTTCCAACGCTTGGCGCAACTCTTGACGGAACTGCTCACCGGAAAGCACTCCCCGGGCAGTGCCCCCTCGCTCGAAGAGCTCAGGGTTCTCGTTACGGAGTCGCTCGATCTCCTCTCGGGTCTCGGTGAAGTTGATCTCTGCCTGGGCAGCCTGGTCGGGCAGCACCTCGCCCACGCCCATGCTGGCGGCGGCTTGGGCGATCTTGCGGTGCAGACGCTCTTCGAGGCCGAGCAGGTCGTCTAGGCGGTCGTCGGGGAACACGCAGCGCAGGAATACCTCGGCGTGGTGAGAGCCGATCCGGTCGATACGGCCGTGGCGCTGGACCAGCCGCATCGGATTCCAGGGCAGGTCGTAGTTGATGATGTGGCGGGCTTGCTGGAGGTTGACCCCTTCGGCCAGCACGTCGGTGGTGACCACGATGTCGAAGCGGTCTTCGGCATCTGCGGGCGCGTCGGTGGTGAGCGGAGCGAACCCCCACAGCGCGCTCTCCTTGCTCTCGGTGCCGGAAGCGCCGGCCAGAGAGGCAATGCGCCCCCGATAGGGCGCCAGCCGCTCGTCCGATTTGGCCATCTCTACCAGGTGCTCGTACACCCAATCCACGGTGTCGGCGTAGTAGCTGAAGATGAGCACCTTTCGGCGGTTGCGCATGTCGTGGTCGCCGATTCCCTCGACGGCCGCCTCGGCGGCGATGGCGGCCAGTTCCTCCACCAGAACAGCCAGATTGGGGTCGTCTTGCCGGGCCACAGTCCGGGCCTCAGCCGCGAACGACCTCAACAGGCTCCGGTCCCGGCCTGCGTACTCCCGCAGGCGGTCAACGTCGTATTGGGCGGCGTCATCGCTTACCCCGACTATGCCGTCTAAGAAGGTGTCCACCTGCTCTTCGTCCATCTCGTCGGAGTCGGTGGCGATCCAGTCTGCTAGCGCTTCGCCGGTAGCCACCCGTCCGTTGTCAAGCAGCGACAAGAAGGCATCGTGGCTGTTGGCCATCCGCTCGCAGGTCTCGGCGAAGGCATACGGGGACGACTCGAATCGCTTCAACAGCCCTGATCGCAGCAGCCCGGCGAGTTGCTTCTCGTAGGCTTCTTCTGCTTGGTCCAGGCGGAACTGTGACGGTGAGTACCGGGCCATGGTGAGGACGCTGGGGTCTTCGACGCCTGTGTCGGAGTCGAGCGCATGGGCAAACCGGTCGAAGAAGCCGGGCATAACATCGTCGAGGTTGTAGTCCACCCTGTGGACCCGGGGAGTGGGAAAGACGATCTGCCGGTCCTGCCCACCGACCTTGATGGTGTCGTTGGGGTAGAAGCGCTTTACGAAAGCCCGTGTGCGGCGAACCGCCACGGCGTCGAGCACATCGAACAGGTGCTCGGGGGTGAGGTCGTCGGGGTTGAGGGCCATTGCCATGGCGAAGTGGTCGCGCAGCGAGCGGATGCCGGCGTCGGCAAAGGCAGCATCGTTGCGCAGGAAGTAGCCCAGCAGGTGGAACAAGTCCCAAAGGCTGTTGTTGACCGGGGTGGCGGTGAGCATCACCAGCTTCTTGGGCGGCGAACCGGCCAATAGCCAGCGCAGCGCGTAGGCCCGCTGGGTGCCGGGGTTGCGCAGGTTGTGGGCCTCGTCGATCACCACCATCGCGTAGTCGTTGATTTCGGCTCTCAGCTTGATGGCGTCAGCGTGCTCGGGGTTCAGGCGGCGGTCGGCCATGAGGTCTTCGTAAGACACCAGTTCCACGGGCAACAGGTGCTCAGAAATGAACGCCTTCCATGGCCCGTCGCGCAGCGTGGCCGGTGCGATCACCAGCACTCGCTGTCGGCGGTCCAGCGCCGCCTCCCGGATCAACTCCCCGGCCAGAAATGTCTTGCCCAACCCGACCTCGTCGGCAACGAGGACGCCGTTGCGCTCCTCCAAGATGCGCCGGGCTCGCCATAGACCGTCTGACTGGAAAGAAGTGAGATGGATCTGCGGCGCACCCTCGGCAGCGGCTTCGGCCTCCAGTTCTTCGCCGTAGAACTCCCACAGCATCCGCAGATACGCGAGCTGGGGAGCGTGGGGCTCAAAGCGGGCTTCAAAAAGCGAGGCCAAGTCGTACTCCTCGGCCTCAGACCACAGCTCCTCGAACCACTCCTGCACCTGGCCCACCACATGGGGGGAGTAGTTGCCCAGATTCAGCTCCAGGTTGGTGGCCAGCCCGGCATAGGTGAAGTTGGACGACCCGGCCACCACCCCGTGGGAGCGATCGCTCACCAGGAAGGCCTTGCCGTGCAAGAACCGCCCTTCCAGGCGGCGCACCTGAACATTCTCCGAGCGCAGCCACCTAACCAGCCGGCGGGTGGCGGCATCGACCTCAAATGTGAAGCCGAGATGATCCCGCTCCACCAACAGGTTGTGCTCGTGGCCTTCCAAAGCCTGGCGCAATCGGGTGCGGGCCGCCCGCTGGGGATTGGCCGACTCGGACCGCAGCGCCCGCCGACGGCTCTCCGGCGGGGTCGGCTCTGCCCCCAATAGCAAGCGCACACCAGTGGCTTGATCCAGCGCATCGGCCAAGAGCGAATAGCCGCCCACGTTGAAATAGGCAGTGGCGATGTCCAAACAGGCCCCGCCCACAAACCCGGTCGCGGCATGGGAGATGAACCCGTTCAGCGCCACCGCCACCGTCTGCTGCCCCCTGTTGACGGCCAGCTCAGGCTTCTCAAGCCCCGTCATGCAGATTCCTGAAGTGGGTGAGGACGGCGGCGAGTCGGTCGGAGTAGTCGACGGTTTCGCTGAAGGTCTCGTAGACCACGGCCAAGTCGTCCTCGTCGAGGCCGTAGAGGTTGGCGACGCAGGCGTCGAGCTCGCAGATGAGATCTTGCTTGACAGCCTCATCATTGGCCGACCCAACCGGCACCCCCACCTCTACCGCCCACTCCGCAAACCGCTCATCCACCGCCGCAAGCCGCCCGGCGATCTCGACGACGCGTTCCCGGACTGGATGGCTTTCGCCTGGGTCGGGAATAGGGAAGCTATTGAAAATATGGAAATTCAGATGGAGTTCAACAACCCGGCGGTCATACCAATCCAAGATCATTGATGAGAGCACACCAAGTAGAAACGCCTGGTCAACCTCGTTGCCTTTTGGCCACAACAAATATGGGGCTTGATTGGTTATGACGACCTCGCCTGGCACAAAGGCGGTGACCACGGAGCGGGTATTGGTGCTATTGGTTATGTCGCGGAAGGCAATACGCGGCCTAAGGCAGGGCAAGGTAGCTGAGCTTCCCCCTGTTGGCTGGACACTTGTTTTATGCGGCTTGGTCTAGTCGTTGCCGGTGGTGTTTCTCCCATTCTGTCGGTGTTCGGTAGTCGAGGGTGGAGTGGATCCGGTGTGTGTTGTAGCGGCCGATCCAGGCGAAGATCTCTCGGCGGGCCTGGTCTCGGCTGGAGAACCGGGTCTGTGTGACGAGTTCTCTTTTGAGGGATGAGAAGAACGACTCGGCGACGCTGTTGTCCCAGCAAGTTGCCACCCGGCCTGCGGATTGGCTCATGCCGTGGCGGGCCAGCGCCGAGGCGAAATCGCCGCTGAGATATTGCGGGCCCCTGTCGGAGTGGAATATCACCCCTGCGGTGCGGCCGCTTCTGGAGGCGGCGGCTGTGTCCAGCGCGTCGATGACCAGTTGGGCGGACATGTGCGGGGCCATGGAGTATCCGACCGCCCGTCTGGACCCGAGGTCCAACACGACGGCCAGATAGAGCCACCCCTGGCCGGTGGGGATGTAGGTGATGTCGCCGGCCCACACACGATCCGGGGGGCCGGGCCGGAAGTCGCGGCGCACCAGATCGGCCGGCGCCGGGCGGGTGCCTCCAGTTCCGTTCCAGCGGGGCTTGCGGCGTTTGTGGATGCCGCAGATCCCGTGGAGCCGCATGAGCCGGCAGACGCGCTTGGGGTTCACCCGCCGGCCCTGGCGGCGCAGCTCCGCGGTCACCCTCGGCGACCCGTACGCCCCGCCGGAGTCCACGTGGACACGGCGTATCGCGGCGACCAGCTCGGCCTCGGCCAGCTCGGCTGGTGAGGGCCCCGCCTTGTGGCGGGCGGACCAGTCATAGAACGCCTGGCGGCTCACGCCGGCTGTCTGGCACGCGGCTGTGGTCGGGAACCCCTCGGCCCTCCGGGCAGCGACCCACAAATAGCGGGTCACTGGCCCGACTCCTGCACCCAGAAGGCCGTCGCTCGTTTGAGCAACTCACGCTCCATCCGCAGCTTCGAGTTCTCCCGGCGCAACCGCACCAGCTCAGAGCGCTCCTCGGTCGTCAAACCCGGCTTCTCCCCACGGTCGACGCGGGCCTGGCGAACCCAGTTCCCCAAACTCGTCGCCCCGATACCCAGATCATGGGCCACATGGGCGACCGGCCTTTCCCCGTCCAACACCAACGCCACCGCGTCAGCCTTGAACTCCTTGGTGAAACGCCGCCTGGACCTGCCCGGCGGCCTCTCCTTTTCCATCAATGACATGGATACCTCCTAATCGAGGTGACCGGCCAAAGGGGGGATGCTCAAGCGGAGGCATCGATGTGCTCTGTGGCGAACTCTGTAAACGGCGACTTGGATGTTCTGTGCTGGCGCTGTCGCTTCTGTTGGAGGTGGTGAGTGATCTCCTCGGCGTCGACTGAGGCGTAGTAGACGCCGGTGTCGGGGTTCCACAGGTCGAACGAGGCGCCTTTGTAGACCAGCCACCGGTTGCCCTCACTGCTCATGGCTACCCTGCCCTCGTCGAGGATGAGTTTTGCCTTGTCGGCGGTGGCGTGGAGTTCGGCGAACGGGCGGACTCTCCACCGTCGAGGACGAACCTGTGCTTGTCGGTCGTGGCGTCGAGTTCCCGATGTGGGCGGACTCTCCACTGTCGAGAATGAGGCGGTGCTTGTCGGTCGTGGCGTTGAGGTCGCCCTGTATCGGTCTGGCCCGCCACTGCCTCTTTCTCCGAGAGAGAGAAAGAGGAATCTGGCATGTCGGCACCATCAAGCCGAGTGTGCTGCTTCATCTTGCGCCACACTCGAATTGCCGACCGGTTGGGAAGCTGGGGAAACGATGCAGTGGTGGACCAACGGGCGAACTCGGAGACCCGCACTAATTCGGGCTTGCCGTCTACCAGATCGCGGAACTGGGCCAGCGAACTGGCCGGACCTGGGTATATGGCTACATACGGTTCGTCTGGGTCTCCCTCAAAGCCACCCCCTTGGCCCGGTTCGAGGGTTGAGCTTGCGGGCAGCGATGAGGGTGACTGTGTAGCGTCCGTCCACGCCGTCGAAGGCCCATTGCCTTGTGTTGAGGCAAGTTGCTGTGGAGAACACTTCGTGACCCCCACCAGCGCCACCGTGTAGGAATTGTGGACCCCCTCGAACACCCAGCCCTTGTGATTGAGGACCGTTGCCACCGAGAGCCGCAACAGGCTGGACACCCCCCCCCCCCAATCCGATGGCGCGGTTCCGCCAGGCTGCCATTCCGTCGGCGTTCACTGCTGTGTGGGGAAGGACTAACCCAATGCGCCCACCCTCAGAGGCCAGGTTCAAGTTCGCCCAAGCGAACACCTGGTAGTAGTCCGTCCGGCCTGACCCAAGCCCTGGAAAGGCATTCCGCAAGACCGTTCGCATCTCCTCTGCTAGCGCCAACTCCAACTCGAATTCCGACTCCAAGTCAGGTCGGGTTCGCCGAAACCGCTCAATCGCATCATTCATACGGTTGATGGGCAAGCTGCGGATGCCAGGCAAATGCGTTCCCCACCAAACGTGCTCCTGGACTACCACTTGCTCCCAAGGAGGATTGCCCATCAAGCAGTCAAAACCGGGACGCTCTCGCAGAAACACCTCGGGGAACGCAGCGGGAAAGTGAACGGGTTCAAGGATTTTGACTGTTTCAGCAACCGCAGCTGTTGCAGCCAACCTCTCAAACACAGCAGGATCGAAGTTCTCGGGCAGCGCGCACTTCTCTGCGCGGTGAGCGGTTACCACGTCGAACAGGGCTCTCGCCCCTTTAACCGCGTCTTGTGCCTCGTGATGTGCGTCGCGAGCCTCGTCGATCTCGCGTTTCGTGGCATCAGAAGTGTGGGCCAAGCGACTCAGCGCCGAAGCAGCATCGTCGAGCATGGCAGTAATCTGGCTTCGGAATAGGCTCGGGGCATAAGGGTCGGCATCAGGTTCGAACGCGGCGACCACCTCGTCGAGGGTGCCCACTCCCGTCAGGCTGTCGCCTTGGACCAGGTTGTGGTCAAGGAACGACAGGGGGAGGCCAGGGACGAAGGTGTGGACCCAGATGGCGAGGCGGGCCAGTTCGACGGCGACGCGGTTTTTGTCCACGCCGTAGACACAGTGGCGGGCTACTTGGCGGCGCAGCAGGGAGCTGGATTCGATCTCGACGCCGTTGGCCAGCTCCCCCAATGCCTCAAGGGCGGTTTCACGCAGGCGGTTGAGCTCTGCGGTTACGGCAGGTACAGGGTGCAGAGTGAGCCAAGCCGACAGGCGGGCTTCGATGCGGTCGACTGCTGCCACCAGGAAGTGTGCTGATCCCATGGCGATGTCGGCACAGCGGAAGTCGAAGAATGTCTCGGCCAGTGCGGCGTCGTCGCCGCGTTCCCGTAGTTCGTCCAACCGGGCGATGTGGTCGTCGAGCGCAGGCTCAAGGGCGTTGTCCAGCAGGTGCTCGACGGCGAAGGGCTTGGTGAAATAAGAGCCGGTGGCCTTGCGCACCCCGGAGCGGTTGTGGAAGTACACCGCTCCGGCCTCTACCTCCACGTCGTCGTCGTCTGCCGCAGGCACGTACTGCTCTTTGCCCTTGACAACTTTGACGGCCAGGTCGTCTTGGGCCACCGACAGCTTCGACTCCAACAAGCCCTCGTAGATGGTGCCGAACTCCCGCACCGACAGCGACCGGAAGTCCACCGGACCCAATCCCTCCGGCCCCTCGTCCACCAACACGGCCGAAAGCGCGGGACCGAACTCGGCGTTGGTGAGCTTTATGTCGCCAATAGCCGCCCCCGACAGGCTCACCTCGGAATCAGCGGAAAACAACCCGCCGTTGTAGGCGGGCACGCCCCAGTCGCGGTTGCCGAGGTTCACAGCATCCCAAAGCTGGTTCACGTCGTCCCACAAGTCGCTGGCCCGCTCGTCATAGCTGTCTCGGCCTCGCCGGCGGTCTTCAGCGAGCTGCCGGGCAACACGCGACAGGGAATGGTCGGCGTAGCGGCCGTTGGTGCGGTAGGGCAGCAGGTCTTTGTCTTCGGCGTAGGCCACAAACAACAGCCGGAACAAGATCACCATGACCTGCTCGTAGGCATCGGCCAGATGGACTTCGCTCAGATCACTGCCAGGCTGGGAACCCCCCCCCCCCCCGCGGCATAATCAGCTGACCCAAAGCCGCGAAGCCGGGCAGCCACCGCTCGGGCCAGGGCCGGCACTGTTTGGTGATACACCCGCTCTCGCAGCCGCACGGCCAATTCGGCGACAAAGTCGTTCGACCGCTCGAGAATCTGCTCAATTGTGCCGTTGTCGGCCAGTGCCTCGGCTGAGAACAGCAAGTGGAGGTAGCCGGCCAGGTGGTCGGGTACCAGTGACAGGTTCAGCTCCACGAAGGTCTCGGCCCGACCCTTCCGCCCGACACCGGTGTCGGGGCGGGCGGCGTAGAGCCGGATCTCGGACGACCGGGTGAGGATCACCCAATCCACCCGGTGCTCATAGGCCAGAGCCAGCGCCCGAGACACCGGCGACGTGCTGTCGAACCGACTCGACGGCGCTTCGAAGGGCTCGTCTTCGTCGCAGAACACGGCCACGGCGTGATTGCGGCCCCCGATGGTGAGCATGGAGGCATTGGTGGCCAGCGATTGGATGTGAAAGCCCAGCCCCTCCACCAGCCGGCGGCCCCGGCGGCCCAACAGAGGCAAGGCATGGCGGGTGGCTTCCGCCCAGTCACTCCGCTCGGGCACCCCGGCTTTGAGCTCCTGGGTGGCCAAAAGGCCTACGTTGCGCAACCCCGGGAAGGGGGATTCCAACTCAGGCATCGTCGCCAGTAAGAATCGAGTGGCGGCATGGTGGCTGGGCTCCCCAAGGGCAACATCAGCCAGACGCTCGGCCTGCGACACCTCGATGTCGTGGTGAACCACCGGAGGCTCCCCCACCGGCCCGCACAGCGACACGCGCTGGCCCTCGGAAGTGGGATAGAACGCCACAAGAAGCACCGGACTGGCCCGCCCCGCCCGCCGCTTCGACCACGCCTCGCTAAGGTCGGCAGTCCGGGGCTTGCTTGACGCCCGGACCAGCGTCACCTCCAGCCCGCTGGGAGCTTGCTGAACGAATACCCCCGCAGGTATCAGTGACAAAGGAAACCCGGCTGGCGCCGACCAAGTAGTGGGGTCCCGGTCTACGAGAAAATCGTCAATTGACATCTACCGCTGCCCCCTGTGGCCCAATGGCCGCGCCCAATTATGGCGAGCTTCGGCAATTGGTACAACTGCTCCAGCAGCTTCGGGAGCTACGGGCCCGCAAGGCCAGCTTCACCGAACGAGAAGACGGCATGTGGCGGCTGTTCACCTTGTTCGACCTCGTCACCGCCCAGGCGCAAACCCGAAGCGTCTAGAGCGCTTAGTCAGCTAGCAGTGAACTCACTAAGCGGTTGAGGCTGACGCCGTTCTCCGCAGCGCGGATCACCAGATCTCGATGGATATCTGGTGGGATGCGCACCACGAACTTGCCGCTATACGCCCGATCAGCCAGTGGTTCTGGCGGCGTCTCGTCATTGGCCAATATGTCCGTCAGAGCATCGTGCACAAGCTCACGGATTCCAGAGAATGCTTCTTCCGGTACCGGTGCCAGCCAGCTCAACGAGGGGAATTCCAAGCACAGCCCCACATGCTCTTCGTCCTCAGCCGACCACGTCACGCGATACGTGTAGCGATCACTCATCGCCTGCCTCCAATTTCTCTATGGCCTTGAGAACTTGCCTTACCTGATATGGCTTGACCATTCCTTTGCGATTCTGAATGTCCACCCTCGGGTCCCCTGCCCATGGCATGCGATACACCCGGTGACTGCCGCCCGACTGGCGGGGTTGGCCGAAATACCGGTCACACACTTTGACCAGATCAGCAAATCGCACCCCCTTTGGATTCTTGCGGAACGCATCAACCAGACCTTCCACATCCACAAAAAAAAATGATATCATTATTAGTATCATTTAACAAGCGCTGGACCGTTCGATGCCGAGACATTCAGTCGTCCTGACAGAGAACTAGCCGATCAAACCAGCCAGCTCTTCGACATGATGGTGCCACTCTTCGGTGGAGAGGGCCAGGGGGACGAGCAGCACGTGCTCTAGGCCGGCTTCGATGTAGGGGGCCAGAGTTTCGGCAACGTAGTCGACGTCGCCGATCACCATTTCCCGGTCGCCGTAGCCGTCGCCCACTACGGACCAGCGGCCGGCGCTGTCTAGCGGGTCGCCGAGGCGGAGTTCCATGTGGATGGAGATGGTGGTTTCTTCGGGAGCACGACCTGGTCGATCTTGCTCAGCTCTCAATACAGCCAGGCGGTCGGCGAATACCTCCGGTGGGGCCCATGTGCCCATCCAGCCGTCGCAGCGGGCGGCCCGGCGGAGGGCGCCGGGCGACGAGCCGCCGATCCAAATCGGGATGGGCGCTGCGGGCTGGGGGTTGACTCGCACGCCGGTGAAGCTGAAGTGCTCGCTCTCGTATTCGGTGGCCCCCGACCAAGCGGCTTGCCAACCGTCGAGGTAGTCGTCGAGCCGTTGGGCTCGATTGACCATGGGCACGCCGCAGGCCTCGAACTCGGGCTCCAGCCACCCGGCCCCCACGCCCAGAAGGGTGCGGCCTGGTGCAAGCCAGTCGAGGGTGGCCCATTGCTTGGCGAACTGCATGGGGTTGCGATAGGCGGGGATCAGCACAGATGTCCCGAGTCCTACCCGCTGGGTGTGGGCGGCCACCGCGGAGAGCAGCGGCACCGGCTCGGGGAAGAACGAAGGCATCCCCTCCAGATCGACCGGCACGGCCACGTGGTCAGCGGTCCACACATCGCTGAAGCCGGCGGCCTCGGCCCGCTTGGCTATCTCAATCAGCAGATCTAAAGAGGCAGCCCGGCCAAGCTGGGGCAGGTGGATGCCCCACTTCATGAGCGCAAAGCCATTCCAATGAGGGCGGCACTCATGGCTAGCTCAGTACCGATATCGGGGCCAGGGCGGGTGGATCGAGTACTCCACCACCCCGTAGCCCCGCTCGCCGGTCTCTAGCACCTCGAAGTCGAAGAAAGGCTCGTGGCAGTCCAGCCGCACTTCGGCGTCGTTCTCATCCCGCATGAGCCCGTTGCGGGTGTGGGCGTGCTTTCGCCCGGTGCGCACGGTGAGCACCTCGCCGTCGGTCGTCTCGAAGGTCATGTCGAAGGCCATGGCCGTGCGCTGGTCTTCCTCTAGGCGGGGCACACAAGTAGCCGACGCCAGCGCGCGAGTGCCCTGAGCGTCGCCGATCCAGCCGCCCACCGGTGGAGCGCCGTCGGGCAACGGCTGCGTGGGGCTCATCCAGCCAAATGAGTTCAGATGGCGGTCGGGAAGCTGCACCGACGGCCAGAAGTGGCCCCACGACTCGGCCTGGGTGCGGCGATGGCGCACGTCCCAAGGGCCGGGCCGCTCAAATCGATGGGTCCAGGAGTGGTCACGGTGCGACCAGCACTCGATTGCCCGGCGCTCCCCTGCCCGAGGCCCGCCCCGAGCCTCGAACTCGCCCCGGCACTCAAGCGCCTGCTCATAGTGGCCGCCATAGCCCTCGTAAGCCCCCAGCGGATTCCCGCCGAAGCAGTCGTTGTAGTCGAACACCCCGAAGCGATCCTCAAAGGTCAGGTCGAAGCCGAAGCGGGGGGCGTCGAGCTGCCAGCGGTAGCGGGCGAACGGCTCTTCCACAGAGTAAGACACCCGGCCATCGCCCAGCACCGTGAACTCAAGCTCAGCTCCGAGCGGCTGGCGGGAAGCCCACTGCACCGGCACCCCGTCGATCACGTAGAACGCGCTGGCCCGCAGATAACCGTGCGACTGGCTGGCGTGGATGTGGTTGATGCCATACACGTCGGCTTGCTGGTCGCACACCGAGAACCAGAAGTTGTCGCTCCACAGGGCATCGCTATCGGGGGGCGGGGCATGGAGATATTCGTCTGAGGGAGTGAGCGGCATCGGGTTGACAATAGGCTTTGCGCGCGATGCTTGGGAGAATCCGATAGGAAACACGCCCATGACCGAACTGCCCCTGATCACACCGATGCCCACAGTGGCCGACTGCGTCCTGCCCTGGGATGGACCGGTCAGCGACACAGTGGCCGCCATCGGCGCAGCCAGAGCCACCTGCGGGGACACGTTCGTGGTGGAAGGCGGCGAGGATCGCTATCTGTTCCTGTTCTCGCCGACAGGGCTGCGCGACTTCTACGCGGTCCCCGAGCAGCAGGCCAGCAAGGGCATAGCCGACTGGAAGATGCTGGTCCGCAAGCTGCCCGACGAGCTGTTCGACGGACGGCGCACCCTTCCCCACGAGCTGTTCACCCGGCCCAACGTGGCCGGCTACCTCGATGCGCTGGAAGAGGCCATCACCTTGCAGTTCTCAGAGCTGCACGATGGAGCGGAAATCGACCTGTTCGACTTCAGCCGCCGTCTCGGCCACCGCATGGGCCTGGCTAGTTGGGGTGGGCGCGAGGTGCTGGGCTCGGACCGCTTCGAGGAGCTGATCGAGGCATTGGACGTGCTCGACGGTTCGGAGGCGTTCGTTGCCCCCACCCGGATGCGGGAAGTGGCCCAGACGGGCAAGGCCGCCGAGAGGGAGGCCATGGCCAAGGCCGGGGAGATAATGGCGGAGTCCATCGCAGCTCGCGGCAACCCGGTGGGCGACTTGCTGGACATGATCCTGGAGCGGTGGGCTGACGCCCCCGAACCAGAGCGGCTGACCGGAATAGCCCGAGACGTGATCTTGGTACACCTCGGATCTATGTCCAACCTGTTCGCGGCGCTGGGATGGTCGCTGGTCCATCTGGTGGAGCATCCCGATGTGCTGGCTCGAGTGAGGTCCCGGCAGGGCGCCGACCACGACCTCGTTTCCCGCTGCGCTCTGGAATCGACCCGGATAGGCCAGCGGTCCATCATGTTGCGCACGGTGCTCGAGCCTGTGGCCATCGACGACGGAGCGAATACTTACCAGGTGTCGCCCGGCGCCACCTTGGCCACGTTTTTGCCGCTCACCAACATGGATGCCGGTCCCGGCCTCGACTGCTACGACCCCGACCGATGGCGAGGTCCCCGCCTGGTGTCGCCCCCGGGCTTGCCCTCCGAGTTGGTAATCACCTTCGGCGTCGGCCCTCACGCCTGCCCGGCCCGGCCCTTCTCGGTCACGGCCATGGGACGGGTGATCGAGCGGCTGTTCGACGCCTACGACCTAGAACCCCGGTTCGAAGAGGCTAGGCCCCGCCCCGACCAAATCGGCGGGGTGGCCCGCGCCGCCGATCCTTGTCGGGTGGTGTTGAGGGCCCGCTGATTCAGCGCTGTTTCAGTCGGCCAAGCCAGGCTCGCCCACGAGTCGTACCTGGCCGTCGCCTTTTTCGATCTCGCCCACCACCGTGGCCCGATGCCCTCCGGTCCGCAACAGGTCTATGGCCTTGGTGGCATCTTTGTCACGCACCACAACCACCATGCCCAGACCGAGATTGAATACCCGGGCCATCTCCTCGTCGTCCACCTCGCCGATCCGCTGCAATTCCGCGAACACCCGAGGCTGCTCCCAACCGCCACGGTCTACCACCGCGTCGACCTTTTCGGGCAGCACTCTTGACAAGTTGCCGGAAATGCCGCCGCCGGTGATATGGGCGATGGCCTGAGCCTCCACCTTGGCCAGCATGTCTCGCACCGCGGGGGCATAGATGACCGAGGGCAGCAACAACTCGTCGGCCACAGAGTGGGCGCTGCCTTCCCAAGAAGGGTCGTCTAGGCGCCGCTGCGCAACTTCGAAATAGAGCCGCCGGGCCAGGGAGTAGCCGTTGCACCGCAACCCCGGAGACGGCAGACCGATCAGCGTGTCGCCGGGGCGCACGCCGGCCCCGGTTATGAGCCGCGCCCGCTCAACCACTCCCACCGCGAATCCCACTAGCTCGAATTCTTCATCGGGTTCCTCCGCGGGATGCTCGGCCATCTCTCCGCCGATGAGCGCGCAGCCCGCTTGGCGGCAGCCCTCCACCACCCCCACCACAAGCTGCTCAATGTGGCTGGGATCGAGCTTTTGCACCGATATGTAGTCCAAGAAGAACAGCGGTTCGGCCCCCTGGCACACCAGATCGTCCACGCACATGGCCACCAGGTCGATGCCAATGGTGTTGAATCGACCAGTCGCCGAGGCCACATGAGCCTTGGTGCCCACCCCGTCGGTGGTTGACACCAGCACCGGCTTCTTGTGGCCGTGGCGGCTGAAGTCGAACAGCCCGCCGAACCCGCCGATGTCGCCGATGGCCTCAGGGCGAAACGTCGAGCGCACATGCTCTTTGATGCGCCGCACCGCCTCCTCGCCGGCGGCGATGTCCACCCCCGAGGAGCCGTAAGTCTCACCCATCGCCTGTGGCCCAAAGCGACGGCGCGAGCTCGTCTTGGGCGTCGGCGAACTGGGCCGCGCCGCGCCGGTAGGCGATCGAACCGGGTGGTGCGACCGGCACCTCCACCGGGTAGTCGCCGGTAAGGCAGGCGTTGCAGAAGCCGGCGCCCACCGCCCCGGTGGCCTCGGTCAGACCCTCGATGTCGATGAACGCCAGCGTGTCGGCGCCCACGTAATCGCACATCTCGGCCACGCTGAGATGTGCGGCCACCAGCTCGGTGCGGTCGCCGGTGTCCATGCCGAAGTAGCAGGGCCAGCGGTAGGGCGGCGAACTGATGCGAAGATGAACCTCGGCGGCGCCCGCTTCCCGCAACATGGCCACCAAAGCCCTGGTGGTGGTCCCTCGCACTATGGAATCGTCCACCACCACCAATCGGTTGCCCTCGATGCTGTCGCGCAGGGGGTTCAGCTTCATGCGCACTCCCATAGAGCGCATCTGCTGGCTCGGGGCGATGAATGTCCGTCCGATGTAGCGGTTTTTGACCAAGCCCTGGCCGTAGGGAATGCCGCTGGCCCTTGAGAAACCCTCAGCCGCCGGAAGCCCCGACTCGGGCACGCCCATCACCAGGTCGGCCTCCACCGGGGACTGCTCGGCCAGTTTCTCGCCCATGCGCACCCGGGCGTGGTGGACGCTCTGGCCGTAGATCACCGAGTCGGGGCGGGAGAAGTACACGAACTCGAAGATGCACAGGCGGGGATCCACTCGTTCTTCCGGAAACGGCCGGGACGACCGCACTCCGTCGCCGTTGATGACCACCATCTCGCCAGGCGCCAACTCCCGCAGGAAGTGGGCGCCCACGATGTCGAGCGCCGGGGTCTCCGACGCCAGCACCCAGCCCCGCTCCAGCCGGCCCAAACACAGGGGGCGGAACCCGTTGGGATCCCGGACACCTATCACCCGCTCCTCGTCGGCCAGCACCAGCGAGAAAGCCCCCTCCAGCCGGGGCAACACCGCCTGCAATGCCCGCTCGAGGACCTTGTCCTGGGATCGGATTGACGAGGACATGGACGAGATCTCGATGGCCAGCAGCTCGGCAATCAGGTCGCTGTCCGAACCGACCATCCCGGGCAGAATCGAGGTCTCCTCAGCAAGTTTCGCGGTATTGGTGAGGTTGCCGTTGTGACCCAACACGAACTGGTGGTCGGCAGTGCTGCGAAAGACAGGCTGGGCGTTATGCCAGGAGCTGGATCCCGCAGTGGAATAGCGGGTGTGGCCGATGCCCAGATGACCATCGAGTGTCACCAGCGTACGGTCGTCGAACACAGTGGCCACCAGGCCCATGTCTTTGACCACGGTGATGTTATCGCCATCGCTCACCGCGATACCGGCCGACTCCTGGCCCCGGTGCTGCAAGGCGTAAAGGGCCAGATAATTCAGATGGGCGACGGGATCATGGGGGGCATAGATGCCGACAACCCCGCAGGCCTCCCGGGGGGAGTCATCCATGGGATCAGCCACTGCTTAAGTCTGGCATGGCTGAGCACCATCGTTCGGCTATCGCACACATATCCAAATCGAGCAACCCCTTGATGGAGAGGCGATCGCCGGTGGCCAAGCCGATGCGGGCGACTGACACCCCGTTCGCAGTAGCTGCGGCTTCCACCTCGGGAAGCAGCTCAGCGTCCACCGCCGCCACCACCCGGGACGGGGCCTCGCTGAAGAGTTCCGCATGGCTGTGGATGCGGGCACCCCGAAAGCCCACCCCAGAAACGGCGGCCATCTCGGCCAGAGCTACTCCCAGCCCTCCGCTCGACACGTCATGGACCGCCGAGAGCAGGCCGTTGGCCACCAAGCCAGCCACCAGGCCGGCCACCCGTCGATGCTGGTCGTAGTCCAGAGCAGGCAGAACACCCCGCTTGTGGCCAGCCGATGTTGCAGCCCACTGCGACCCCGACAGCTCAGCGCCTCCGGAGCCCAGAACGATCACCCGGTCGCCGTCGCCCCAGGCCAGGCCGGGAGGAATCCGGGTCAAACTGTCGATCACCCCCAGCAGGCCGATCACCGGCGTCGGATCGATGTTGTGGCCGACCGACTCGTTGTAGAGGCTCACGTTGCCACCCACCACTGGAATGCCGAAGGCGTCGCACGCCTCGGCCATCCCATCCACCGCCTCAGAGAACTGCCACATCACCTCGGGATGCTCGGGATTGCCGAAGTTCAAGCAGTTGACCAGGGCCAGCGGGTGAGCACCCACGCAGGCCAGGTTGAGCACTGCCTCCGCCACAGTCATTGCGGTTCCGGCTCGGGGGTCGACTGCGCACCAGCGGTGGTTGCCGTCGGCAGTCAGGGCCAAACCCCGGCCGGTGTCGGCGCCAGTAGAAGGATGCTTGAGTCGCAGCACGGTGGCATCGCCGCCAGGGCCGACCACGGTGTTGCAGAACAGCATGTGATCGTACTGGCGGTAGACCCATGACGGGTCGGCCAATAGCTCCAGCAGATCGGCGGCCACATCGTCCGGCGGCGGCAGATTGTCGGCAATGTCGGCTCTGGCCTCCTCCCAGTCGGCTGGTGGATGCCGTGGACGGTCATACAACGGTGCGTCCTCGTGCAAGGAGGCCGCCGGCAGCTCGCCCAACACCGGTCCGTCGATGCCGTCTCGCACTCGAAGCAGGCCGCCCTCGGTAACCCGGCCAACCACTGATGCCTGCACATCCCAGCGATCGCAGATGGCCAGTACTTCGACGAGTCCGTCGGGGGCCACAATGGCCAGCATCCGCTCTTGGGACTCGCTGGTGAGCACTTCAAAGGCCTCCATGCCCGGCTCTCGGCGGGGGACGGCAGCAACGTCCACATCCATACCCACTCCGCCCCGAGAAGCGGTCTCGCTGGTGGCGCAAGTGAGTCCAGCGCCTCCGAGATCTTGGATGCCCACCACCAGCCCAGCGTCCAGCAAGGCCAGGCAGGCCTCGATGAGCCTCTTCTCCTCAAACGGATCGCCAACCTGCACACTGGGGCGCTTTTTGGCCTCCTCTTCCTCGTCGCCAAAGGAAGCCGACGCCAGCACGCTCACCCCTCCAATGCCGTCGCGCCCGGTCGACGAGCCCAACAGCACTGCCAGGTTGCCCTCGCCGCTGGCCCGGCCTAGCACCAGCCGGTCAGCTGGCATCAATCCAAGGCACAGAACATTCACCAGCGGATTACCGGTATAGGTCTCATCGAAGACTGTTTCTCCGCCCACCGTCGGCACTCCTACAGCGTTGCCGTATCCAGAGATGCCCGACACCACCCCTTCGGCGATCCAGCGGCTGCGAGGATCATCGGAACGACCGAATCTCAGCGAATCCATCAGCGCAATAGGGCGGGCGCCCATGGTGAAGATGTCACGAAGAATGCCGCCAACTCCGGTGGCAGCCCCCTGATAGGGCTCAATTGCGGACGGATGATTGTGGCTCTCGATACGGATAGCGGCCGCAATGCCGTCGCCGACGTCGATTACCCCGGCATTTTCTCCCGGGCCGACTAGAACCCACGGCGCCTCGGTTGGCAGTCGGGCCAGATGCAGTCGCGATGACTTGTACGAACAGTGCTCCGACCACATCACCGCATACATCGCTAATTCCAGATGATTGGGTGCACGATCCAAGATCCTATGAATGCCTTCGGCCTCTTCGTCGGTCAGTCCTAGAGACCTATGAAGTGGTTCGTTCATCTCAATTCACTCGAATCAGATAGGGGACGAAAACCGAAGACGCCCTAGAGACTGGGTCCCTAGTTTGAATAAGCCCGCCGAATATAGTTTCATATTGGCGAACAACAATCCGACCAAACCCAAAGAGGAGCGACAGTGGTATCTGAAGAAGTAAAATCGGCACGGGCTGCCGGACAGGCTCAAGGACGCGCGGTCAGCCGTTACTTGACTGCGCTGGACTCGACCAAGCCTAAGCGTGGTCGGCAACGTTCGACCGAGAAAATGCAAGCTCGCGTTGACGAGCTCCCTGGTGAAATCGCACAGGCCAAGCCTCTGAAAAAGGTTCATCTGATCCAAGAGCTCATGGACTTGCAGACCGAATTGGCGAAGGAAGAGGAAACGGTTGATATCAGCGCGGTTGAGAGCGAGTTCATCGCAATCGCCGCCGAATACAGCAGCCGCAAGGGCATTTCCTATGCGGCATGGCGTGAGGTGGGAGTGCCGGCCAGCGTGTTGAAAGCAGCTGGGGTAGCCCGTACTCGCTCCACTGACTAACCATCGCTGATCAAGCCTTTCAGCAATAGAGCACCGTCGGTGCTTCCCAGCAACGGATGAGCGGCACGCTCAGGGTGGGGCATTAGCCCCACCACGTTGCCGTTTTTGTTGCAAATTCCTGCGATGTCGTCAGTAGACCCATTGGGATTGTCGCGATAGGTCAGCACGACCTGATTCGAGGCGCGCAATTCCTCAAGTGTCTCTTTGGAACAGACATAATTGCCCTCAAAATGATTGATGGGGACATTGAGCTCATCGCCCTGGGCAAGGCCCCGAGTAAGCACTGAGCTTGTTGATTCCACTCGCAACGTGGTGGTTTGGCAGAGAAATTTGAGTCCGCGGTTTTTGTAGAGGGCTCCGGGCAGCAGTTGTGCCTCGGTAAGGATCTGGAACCCATTGCAGATGCCCACTACGGGTCCCCCGTCGTAGGCAAAGCGGCATACTACCTCCATTATTGGAGAGAATCGAGCCATTGCCCCGGTGCGCAAGTAATCGCCGTGGGCGAAACCACCGGGTAGCACAACGGCGTCGACATCGCTCAGGTGAGTGTCCTTATGCCAAAGAAGCTTTCCAGAACCTCCGATTGAGTCCACAGCCTCCACTACATCGTGCTCGCAGTTAGAGCCCGGAAACACTACAACGCCGACCTTGGCAGTCACGAACGCGTACCAGCTGGCATGCCAATTGGATTGATCATGACGCTCCGTCAATTGATATTTCCGTGTCTTCAATGACCGGATTGGCCAGAATGCGTTCGCACATGGCCTCTACCTGTTGACGAGCCTCAGTTTCGTTGGGAGCTTCCAAATCAAATCGCAGGGACTTACCCACTCGGACGCCGCTAACGCTGTTGAATCCCAAAGCGGGCAGCGCCTGTTCAATGGTCAGGCCCTCGGGATCGGCTATCCCTTCTCGAAGGCTCACCTCTACAACCACGTTGAACATCTGGCTCATTTCTTCACCATCACCCGGGCCAGTCGGCGAAATCGCGGCCGGTGATGATCTCATAAGCGCTCACGTAGCGGGCCGCGCTGGCCGCCACCACCTCATCAGGCAGCGGCGGAGGCGGGTACTGCTTGTCCCAATCCAGCGTGCTGAGATAATCCCTCACCGGCTGCTTGTCGTACGACGGCGGCGTGGCTCCCGGTGTCCAACCGTCCACCGGCCAAAAGCGTGATGAGTCGGGGGTGAGCACCTCGTCGGCCACCACCAGAGTGCCGTTCACCATGCCCATCTCAAATTTGGTGTCAGCGATGATGATTCCCTTTTGGGCCGCAGCCTCCGAGGCTCGGCGGTACAACTCCAGCGATGCCGACCGGGCCTGTTCGGCCAAATCTGAGCCCACCAGTTCCACCGCCTGGTCGTAGGAGATGTTCTCGTCGTGGCCGGATTCGGCTTTGGTTGAGGGGGTAAACACCGGCTCGGGGAGCTTGTCGGATTCTTGGAGCCCGGCCAGGAGCACTTGGCCGTGCATGGTGCCCTGGCTCTTGTACTCCTTCCAGGCTGAGCCGCTGATGTACCCCCGCACGATACATTCGATGGGAAGCATCTCGGCCCGATGGCACAGCATGGCTCGACCGGCCACCCCATTCACCTGGGCCTCTGGGGGCAAGTCGGCCAAATCAGTGGAGATGAGATGGCTGGGCAGCACGTCGGCCAGCGTCTCGAACCAGTAGGCCGACATGGCAGTGAGCACCCTCCCCTTGTGGGGGACGGGCTCATCCATAACCACGTCGAACGCCGAGATGCGATCGGAGGTGATCATCAGAAGCCGGCCGTCGCCCGCATCAAAAATGTCGCGGACCTTGCCGGAATGGACGGGGGGCAAATTGATGATTGAGATACTCACAAGATCGACTCCGACTGGTAGACGGATGCGTTGGGATATTGGGCTGCTAGCTGCCGCGTGTTGGAGGCAAAGCCTCGAGCTTGTTCAGCGGCAGCTCCGGTCAAGGCTAAAAGCTGGCTCTTGATCTGATCGACATCGACTTCGTCTATCGGCAACCTCTCGTCATCGACGATGGCCGTGAAGAATTTGTTTCCCTTGGAGGCATGCTCGGAGATGATGCGATGGGCTTCTTCCCGGCCTGCTCCGGCAGCCACCGAGGCCATCAGCACCCGGGTCGCGGTGAGCGTCGGCAGGTTGGCGGCCAGTTCAGCGGCAATCGCGTCATCGAATACCACGAGCTCATTGAGCACTACCAGCACGGCTTCAAGCTGGCCGTCAAGAGCAAAAAACGCGCCGGGCAGGGCCACCCGACGCACCACCGAGCAGCTCACGTCGCCCTCGTTCCACTGGTCGCCCACCAGAGAAGTAACCATACCGGCGTACCCCTGAACCACTGCGGACAAACCGCAAATGCGCTCGGAGGTCCGGGCGTTGCGCTTGCCGGGCATAGCCGACGAACCCACCTGCCCGGTCTGGAACCCCTCTGAGATCAGGTCCTGGCCGGCCATGAGCCGGATGGTACGGGCCAGGTTGGCGGGCGCCGACGATGTCTGCACCAGCGCGGAGACCACGTCGTAGTCCAGCGATCGGGGGTACACCTGTCCCACGCTGTCCATCACACTGTCAAAGCCAAGGCTCGCCGCCATGCGCTGCTCCAGTTCGCCCACCCTGTCGGTATCACCGGCTAATAGATCTAGCTGGTCTTGCTGAGTGCCCACCGGACCTTTCAGACCACGCAACTGGTAGCGGGCCAGTAAGTCTTCGATCCGATCCAATCCAGCCCTCGCCTCCCCGCCGTAGTTGGCGAAGCGCTTGCCCAGGGTGGTGGCTTGGGCGGGCACGTTGTGGGAGCGGCCCACCATCACCAGTTCAGCGTGGGTGTCGGCCTGTCGGCCCAGAGCACAGATCACCGCCACCAGCTTGTCCCGCACCAAGCGCAAAGAATCCCGAATCTGAAGCTGTTCGATGTTCTCGGTGAGATCGCGCGAAGTCATCCCCTTATGGATGTGCTCGTGGCCAGCCAGGGCGCAGAACTCCTCGATCCGGGCCTTCACATCGTGGCGGGTGACTCGCTCCCGCTCTCGAATGGAGTCCAAATCGACCTGTCCAATAGCACCCCGATAGGCCTCCACCACTCCGTCGGGTACTTCGATCCCAAGATCCCGCTGGGCCTCCAGCACTGCCACCCACAGGCGGCGCTCGGCTTTGACCTTGCCCTCAGGCGACCAGATTGCCGCCATCGCAGAGCTGGCGTAGCGATCAGCCAGAACGTCGGGAATCTGGTCTTTCTCAGGCACCGGCCATCTCAGCGCGATGAGTGGCCAGGCGTTCAGCCAACTCTGGGTCGGACACGGCCAATATCTGGATGGCCAACAACGCCGCATTCATGGCGCCATTGATGGCCACGGTAGCCACCGGGATCCCCTTGGGCATCTGCACGGTGGAGTAAAGAGAGTCCACCCCGTTCAGCGCTCCGCCGGCTAGGGGCACCCCGATCACCGGCAAGGTGGTTTGGGCCGCGGCCGCACCGGCCAAGTGGGCAGCCATGCCCGCACCGCAGATGATGGCCCCAAACCCGGCATCGCGGGCACCCGACACAAACTGGCGCACCTTCTCGGGCGTGCGATGGGCCGACATGACCTCCCAATGGCACTCCACCCCGAACTGCTCCAGCGTGGTGCGGGCCGGGGACATGGTGTCCTCGTCGCTGGAAGATCCCATGATTACGGCGACTCTTAGGCTCATCTCTCTTACCCCGTAGATACGCTGTCCACTGCCTTGGCGGCGATGTCAAAGCGAACGTAGCGGCCCGGCCAAACAATGTGGGTGACCCCGGCGTAAGCCCGGTCTCGGGCAGTGGCCAAGTCGGGTCCCTGCCCAGTTATGTCCAACACCCGGCCTCCTGCGGTCACTAAGCCCTGGCCGTTTTGACCAGGGGAAACAACACCGCCACTGCCGGGACGGGCCGACGAGACCCCGGCGCAGAAGACGGTGACTCCCGCTTCCGCGTTGGCTGCTTCTATGCCAGTGATGAGATCGCCAGTCCGGGGGGACGCGGGATACCCCTCGGAGGCGCACACCACTGTCACCGCGGCGTCGTCGCCATACTCCGGGGCTTCGGCCAGCGCACCGGCCGCCGCTCCGGCCAGCAAGTCGGCCAAATCCGACCGCAGCCGGGGCAACACCACCTGGGCCTCCGGGTCGCCGAAGCGCACGTTGTACTCCAGAACCTTCAGCCCCTGGGGGGTGAGCATCAGCCCGGCATACAGCACGCCCCGATAGTCGATGCCCCTCCCTTGAAGCGCGGTCAGCGTGGGCAGCACTGCCCGCTCCATCACCTCATCCACAACATCGGTACCGGCCAGCGGAACCGGGGAAAAAGCCCCCATTCCACCGGTGTTGGGGCCGACGTCGCCCTCGCCAATGCGCTTGAAATCCTGGGCCGGGGCCAACGGCACGGCATGGCGGCCATCGCATACCGCCAGCACCGAAAGCTCGGGTCCGGTGAGGCCCTCCTCTATCACCACCCGGCGACCGGCGTCCCCGAAGGCCTCCCCTGACAGATAGGCCCGTACTGCGTCCTCTGCCTCAGCCCGGTCCTCGGTGACCAGCACTCCCTTGCCCGCGGCCAGCCCATCGGTCTTGATGACGAACAGGTCGCTCATGGTGGCCAAGTACCGGAGAGCCGCGTCCAGGTCGGTGAACGAGCCATGGCCCGCGGTGGGCACCTCTGCGGCCAACAGCAGATCCTTCATCCATGCCTTGGACCCCTCCAAACGGGCTCCGTCGGCACCGGGGCCGAACACCAGGCGCCCCGCCGCCCGCAGTTTGTCAGCCAACCCGTCGACCAGGGGGACTTCCGGGCCGATCACATAGAGATCGGCGTTGATCTCGGTAGCCGGGGCCGGGGTCGAACCGGGGATGCCGGGATTGCCGGGGGTGACCACCACATCGCACGACCGGGCGAGCACATGGGTGAGCGCATGCTCTCTCCCACCGCTACCGACGACGCAGACCCTCACGGGACCGCGCTGAAGGTGATGAACTGATCCCGTCCCGGACCCACGCCTACCAGTGTCGCGGGCACGCCGGCCTGCTCCTCGATGAAGCACAGATAGTCTTCAGCTTCACGAGGCAGTTCTGAACGTTCGCTGACACCGCTCAGGTCGGTGCCCCAACCGGGCAACTCCTCGTAAATCGGCACCGCCCGATGAATCTCCGACTGGTGATAGGGCATCGAGCTGCGACGCTCCCCGTCCACCTCGTAGGCCACGCACACCTTGATCGGATCAAGAGCGTCCAACACGTCGAGCTTGGTGATGGCCAGGTCCGACAGGGAGTTCACCCGCACCGCCTGGCGGAGCATCACCGTGTCGAGCCAGCCACAACGACGGCGGCGCTTGGTGTTGGTGCCGTACTCGCGACCAACATCCACCAGGTGATCGCCAATATCGTCGGTCAGCTCGCTGGGAAACGGACCCGAACCCACCCGGCTGATATATGCCTTGGTCACTCCGATGACTCGGTCGACGTGGCGGGGGCCGATGCCGGCCCCGACGCATACCCCGCCGGCTACCGGGTTGGAGGACGTGACAAAAGGATAGGTGCCGTGGTCGAGATCCAGGAACATGGCCTGAGCCCCTTCGAACAGTAGGTTCTTGCCGGTCTCCAAGGCGTCGTGGAGCAATCCCACCGTGTCGGCAATGTGCGGCTCCAGGCGAGGGCGGCACTCCTCCAGGTACTGGGCAGCCAGGCTTTCGAGATCGAAGGGCAGACGGTTGTACACCTTGGCCAGCAGGGGGTTCTTCTCGTGCAGCACCACACCGAGCTTCTCCCGGAATATCTTGGGATCGAGCAGATCCTGCACCCGCAGCCCCACCCGGGCCGCCTTGTCGGAGTAGGCCGGGCCGATACCCCGTTTGGTGGTACCCAGCTTGTTGCGCCCCAAGTGCCGCTCGGCCACCACGTCCAGCGCCTGGTGGTAGGGGAAGATGAGGTGGGCGTTGCCGCTGACCTGTAGTCGCCCGCAATCGACTCCCGCCTCGGCCAGTCGGTCCATCTCTTCGATCAGCACTCTGGGATCGATCACAACGCCGTTGCCGATTACCGGGGTCACATGGGGATATAGGACGCCGCTGGGAACCAATTGGAGCTTGAAGGTCTCGCCGTCCACCACGAGGGTGTGGCCCGCGTTGTGGCCGCCCTGATAGCGCACCACCATGTCCATTTCGCGGGAGAGGAGGTCGGTGAACTTGCCCTTGCCCTCGTCACCCCATTGCGTCCCAACGACCACTGTTGCTGGCAAAGGCCTACTCCATCAGCGTGGCTTACAGGCAGACCCTACTCGCGACACGCTGGTGGTTGACCAGCACTAAATCCAACTCAGCTGTAGCAGCGTCATCCCACCATACGAGACAGGGTCAGGGCGTAGTCCTCCCGGGCGTCGGTCCACAGGCGCTCCATGGCCAAGCCGACGGAAGCCAGCTCTGGTCCGATATTCTCCGGTCGGAACTTGGCACTAATCTCGGTGCGCATCCGCTCATCCCGGTCGAAGTCAACCGTCATGCCCAGCCCTCCGACGGTCACCCGCTGGGGGCGGCACGACCGAAGCCACATCTCGACCCACTCCTCATCGGAATCGAAACGGGCCTCGTGCTCGAACTGGTCGAGATCGAAGTCGGCGTCGAGACGACGGTTGATCACCGATAACACGTTTCGGTTGAACTCGGCAGTCACTCCATCGGGATCGTCGTAGGCGGCGATCAGTCGATCGTGCTCCTTCACCAGGTCGAAACCCAAGAGGAACGTGTCACCTGGCACCATGGCATCGGCCACTGCGGCCAGAAAGTCCTTACGGGCTGCAGGGGGGAAGTTCCCGATCGTGCCGCCCAGCAGCATCAGGAGGCGGCAGCCACCTTTGGGGACGTGGCTCAAGTGGTGCTCGAAGTCGCCAACCACACCGTGGACAGCCAGTCCCTCATATGCCTCAGCCAACTCGGCGGCCGCAGTTCGGAGCGTGGCCTCGCTGTTGTCGAACGGCACGTAGCGGCGAAGCCATCCCGTGGCAGCCAGGGCATCCAGAACGATCCGGGTCTTCTCCGAGGTGCCCGAGCCCAACTCCACAACGGTGTCGGCCCCCGACCGCTCGGCGATAACGTCCACCTCGCGCTCGAGGATCTCCCGCTCCCGCCGAGTGGGGTAGTAGTCGGGCAGGCGGGTGATCTGATCGAACAACTCGCTGCCCCGGTCGTCGTAGAACCACTTCGGAGGCAGCTCTTTGGGCTGGTTTGTGAGCCCCTGGGCCACGTCTTCCCGAAGCGCTTGGTCGATCCAGGCGCGATCCAAATGGATGTCGACTACCGGTTCGATCATCATGCGTCTCGGGCCAGGCGCAACCCGGAGAAATGCCAGCGCGTGTGGGGGTGGAAGAAGTTGCGGTAGGTGGCCCGGACATGTCCGGGCGGTGTAACACAAGCCCCGCCCCGGAGCACGAACTGGTTGACCATGAATTTGCCGTTGTACTCCCCCACCGCGCCGGGCGCGGGGCGGAAACCGGGATAGGGGCCATAGGGGCTAGAGGTCCACTCCCACACGTCCCCGTAGAGCTGGCGCGTGCCGCCGCCCGGTGGGGCGGGGGCGGGGTGCAGCCGGCCCCCTTCTCCTAAATTGCCTTTCGGCTCCTCCCCCTCAGCGGCGTGCTCCCACTCAGCCTCGGTGGGAAGCCGGGCACCGGCCCAGCGGGCGAAGGCATCGGCCTCGTAGTACGACAGATGGCACACCGGCTCCTCGGGAGACAGTGGTTGAAGCCCATGAAGAGCAAACACCCGCCAGCCTTCGTCGGGGTGGAGATCCCAGTAGGAGGGCGCCTCCCATCGATTCTCCAGCCGCTGGTACCAGCCGTCCGACAGCCACAGCGTGGGGGTGTCATAGCCCCCGTCAACCATGAACTCCAGCCACTGGCCGCAGGTCACCAGCCGATCGGCTAGCTGATACGAGGGCAAAATGACCCGGTGGCGGGGGCTCTCGTTGTCGAAAGCGAAATCGTCGCCGTCGTGGCCTACCCACACCTCCCCGCCTCCGAAATTGGCCCAACCGTCCGATTGCTGACCGTTGGCTGACCCATCGGCGGGCGAAGAGGGGAGTTTGTGGTAAGCGGGCCATAGCGCCTGGTTGGTCGACAGCACATGCTTGATATCCATGAGCAGCAACTCCTGATGCTGCTGTTCATGGTGGAGACCCAGGGTGACCAGATCAGCGGTGGGTCCATCCTGCGGACGGGATAGCAATTCGGCCATGGCCCGATCCACATGGGACCGGTAGGCAGCTACCTCTTCGCATGAAGGTCGGGAGAGATTGCCCCGCTCGGGCCGGGGGTGTCGCTGCCCGACCGCCTCGTAATACGAGTTGAACAGATAACCGAACGCCGGGTGGTACTCGCTATAGCCATCCAGGCGAGGCTTGAGCAGGAAAGTCTCAAAGAACCAGGTGACGTGGGCCCGGTGCCATTTGGTGGGGCTGATATCGGGCATCGATTGGATGCACTGATCCTCGTTGCTCAAAGGGCCGGCAAGCGCGTCGGTGTAGGACCTTACGGCTTGGTAGGCCACCAAGAGGTCGGAGAGGTCGGGGGCGAGTGTCGGTGTCACAGTCACTGAAGCGGCAAGCACAGAAGTGCCAGAATCGGACTGTACTAGTCGCGGATCAACTTCTTCGACCTAACTCCTGCGATACAAGACAATGTCGGCCCGCTTCGACTCAAGCTCCCGGGCAAGGTTCGCCACTTGGGCCTTGAGCCGAGCGACCTCGGCCTCAAGGGCCAGCACTCGTTCCACCCCGTCGAGGTTCATGCCCTCGCTGGTGAGCTCGTGCACCCGGCGGAGCCTGTCGATGTCGGCGTCGCTGTAGCGCCGGCTCCCCCCGCCAGTACGGGCCGGCTGGACCAGACCCCGGCGGTCGTAGATTCGCAGGGTCTGGGGGTGGATTCCGGCCAGCTCGGCGGCGACCGAAATGACATACACCGCCCGATCGCGGCCTCGGGGGTCGATCATGGTCTCGCCTCCATCGACTTGTCGAACGCTTCGAGAGCACGTCGCTGCTCGTCGTTCAATTCGGTGGGCACTTCCAGAGCTACTCTCACTAGAAGGTCGCCGGTGCCCTTGCCGGTCTTCACCCCCCGGCCTCGCACCCGAAGAACCTGGTCGGGCTGGCTCCCGGAAGGCAGGCGTAGCTTCACCGGGTCGCCCTCGAAAGTGGGCACGGAGATCTCTGCCCCCAGCGCGGCCTGGGCGAACGAAACCGTCACGGTGACGGTGAGGTTCTTGCCCTGACGGCCGAACACGGGGTGGGCCTTGACATCGACCACCACATACAAGTCACCGGGGGGGCCGCCATTTGCCCCTGGCTCCCCCTTGCCGGCCAATTTGATTTTCTGGCCGTTGGCCACGCCGGCGGGAATCCGGACTGAAATGGAGCGGCCTGCTTGGGCGGTGTCACCGCTCAGCCGGACGTCGGTGGTCACCCCTCGCACGGCCTCTTCGAAGTCCAGGGTCAGATGGGCACTGAGATCGCGCCCCCGCACCGGGCGGGTCTGACCGCTGAATGGATGGCCGCCGCGGCCGAAGCGGCCGCCACCCATGAATGCCGAGACGAAGTCGGCCATGTCGCCTTCCATGGTGTAGCCGCCCGGCCCAGCCTGGAAGTTCATGGGCCCCATGTGG
The DNA here is from genome assembly GCF_965214065.1 of Candidatus Poriferisocius sp. Lineage (GTDB taxonomy): Bacteria > Actinomycetota > Acidimicrobiia > Acidimicrobiales > Bin134 > Poriferisocius. Next base: position 925,084 of record NZ_CBDCAT010000027.1, on the reverse strand, counting down.
CGCACTTGGTCGTACTGAGCCCGGCGCTCGCCGTCGCCCAGCACGTCGTAGGCCGCCGACACTTCTTTAAACTGCTCCTCGGCCTTGGTGTCGCCCGGGTTGGCATCGGGGTGCAGCTTGCGGGCCAGCTTGCGATACGACTTGGTGATCTCCTTGTCGGACGCGGACGGGGAGACACCGAGCACCTTGTAGTAGTCGGTCTCCAGCCATTCCCGCTTTACGTCCATGACTCCGAGCTACCCCCTACCCCCGGACCTTCACCATGGCGGGCCGCAACACCCGGCTGTTCAACTGGTAGCCAGCCCGCAATACCTCGGCGATCACCGCCTCCCCTTCACCCGGCTCGTGAATCACTGCTTCGTGGCAGTTGGGGTCGAACGGCGCGCCGGGATCGTCCAGTTTGGCCAGGCCCTCCTTCTCCAGAGCTCCGAACAGAGCGTCTCTGATAGGGACGACGTCTTCGGCCCCCTGGGCCACCGCGGCATCGCAGGCATCCAGAACGGGCAGCATCTTCTCGACGATGCCCACCGCGGCTAAGGCAACCGTCTCCTGCTGACGCTCAGCCGCCTTGCGGCGATAGTTGGCAAACTCGGCCGTCACCCGCTGGAGGTCGCTGAGATAGCCGTCTCGCTGGGCCAACAGTTCATCGATCGTTGGCAGCGGCTCTTCCGAGTCGGCGCCATCGTCGGCACCTGCCTCGGGCGGCTGCTCTTCGAGCCCTTCGACCGCCGATTCGTCAGTTTCGCTAACCGAACAGTTGGCTAGCTGCTCGTTCGCCGATTCCTCAGCTTCAGCGTCAGCCCCAGGCGACTCGCTCACTGGGAGGCCCTGTCGTCTTCGCCATCTTCGTCCTCGACGATCTCGGCGTCAACGATGCCATCGTCGTCAACCGTGCCGTCCCCCGCATCAAAGTCTCCCGGCGCATCACCGGCCGCAGCAGCAGCCTGCTCGTACATGGCAGCACCGATCCGCTGACTGATGGCCGAGAGCTCCTCGGTGGCCGAGCGGATTCGGTCCAGATCCTTCTCATCAATAGCCGCTTTCAGGTCAGCCAGCTTGGCCTCGACCTCAGCACGGCTGTCGGGGTCCACCGAGTCGCCAGCATCAGCCAACAGCTTCTCCACCTGGTACACGAGGCTGTCGGCGTTGTTGAGCGCCTCGGCCTCCTCCCGGCGACGGGCATCCTCGGCGGCGTGGGCCTCGGCATCGGCGACCATCTGATCGATGGTGCTCTTGTCCAGCGAACTCTGTCCGGTAATCGTGATGGACTGCTCTTTGCCGGTGGCCCGGTCTTTGGCCGACACGTGCACGATGCCATTGGCGTCGATGTCGAAAGTGACTTCAATCTGGGGTACCCCACGGGGCGCGGGCGGAAGGTCTACCAGCTGGAACTTGCCCAGTGTCTTGTTGTAAGACGCCATCTCCCGTTCGCCCTGGAGTACATGGATCTCCACCGTGGGCTGGTTGTCGTCAGCAGTGGTGAACACCTCGGTGCGGCGGGTGGGGATGGTGGTGTTGCGCTCGATAAGGCGGGTCATCACGCCGCCTTTGGTCTCGATGCCCAACGAAAGCGGGGTCACGTCCAAAAGCAACACGTCTTTGACCTCGCCCTTGAGCACGCCGGCCTGCACCGCGGCGCCCACGGCCACTACCTCGTCGGGGTTGACTCCCTGATGAGGCTGGGTGCCGGTCATTCCGGTAACCAGGTCGACCACTGCTGGCATCCGGGTGGAGCCGCCCACCAGGATCACGTGGTCTACGTCGCCCGCCGACAGACCCGCGTCGGACAGGGCCTGCTCAAAGGGCTTGCGACAGCGGTCCAATAGGTCGCTGGTGAGGTCTTGGAACTTGGCCCGGCTCAGTTCGTAGTCCATGTGGAGCGGCCCGGCGTCGGTGGCGGTGATGAACGGCAGATTCACATTGGTGCTCTGGGTTTGCGACAACTCGATCTTGGCCTGCTCCGCGCCCTCCTTGAGCCGCTGCATAGCCATGTTGTCCTTGCTCAGATCTACGCCGTGGTCATTGCGGAACGAGTCCACCAACCAGCCGATCACCCGGTCGTCCCAGTCGTCGCCGCCCAGGGCGGTGTCGCCGCTGGTGGACTTCACCTCGAATACCCCGTCGCCGATCTCCAGCACAGATACGTCGAAGGTGCCCCCACCCAAGTCGAACACCAGGATGGTCTGGTCGGTGTCGCCCTTTTCGAGCCCATAGGCCAGGGCGGCGGCGGTGGGCTCGTTGATGATTCGCAACACCTCTAGCCCGGCAACGGTTCCGGCCTCTTTGGTGGCGGTGCGCTGGGCGTCGTCGAAGTAGGCCGGCACGGTGATTACCGCTTCGGTCACCTCGGTGCCCAGATAGGTCTCGGCATCCCGCTTGAGCTTTTGCAGGGTCCGAGCCGATATCTCCTGGCTGTTATAGGCCTTGCCGTCGATACCCACCGACCAGTCGGTGCCCACGTGGCGCTTGACCGAGCGGATGGTGCGATCGGGGTTGGTAATGGCCTGGCGCTTGGCCACTTCACCTACCAGTACCTCTCCATCCTTGGAGAAGGCCACTACCGACGGGGTTGTGCGAGAGCCCTCGGCATTGGCGATAACCGTGGGCTCACCGCCCTCAAGCAATGCGACCACACTGTTGGTGGTGCCCAGATCGATGCCGACAACCTTTCCCATATTGATTGACTCCTTGATTGTTTGGGTTTTGTCAGAATTATTTTCCACATCAAGGATACCCTTCAAATTGTCATATCCCAAAACTTGAGTGCCGTCCACTAAGGGTATGTGCCGCTACGCTCCCAAGAGTGAACCCAACAATCCTGATCCTGCTCCGTCATGGGCAGAGCCAATGGAACGCCTCCAACCAATTCACCGGATGGTACGACTGCGACCTGACGCCGAAGGGAGAGGCTGAAGCTCGAGCCGGAGGAGGAGCGCTGGCCGAGGCTGGACTTTTGCCCGACGTTGTGCACACCTCACTCCAGACCCGGGCCATCCGCACCGCGGACCTAGCCCTAGCCGAGATGGACCGGACCGGGGTGCCGGTGAAGCAGGATTGGCGGTTGAACGAGCGTCACTACGGCGACCTCACGGGGATGGACAAGTCCGAGACCCTTAAGCGCTATGGCGACGAGCAACTCAACGCCTGGCGCCGGGGCTACCGCACGCCGCCCCCGCACATTGCCGAAGACAACCCGTGGAACCCCAATCGCGATCCCCGCTACGCACACATTCCCCCCGAATTGCTGCCCACAAGCGAGTGCCTTGCCGATGTGGTGGAGCGGTTGATGCCCTACTGGCACGACGCCGTGGTCCCCGACCTGCGGGCCGAGCGGGTGGTCCTGATCTCGGCCCACGGAAACAGCCTGAGGGCTCTGGCCAAGCACCTCGACCAGATCGACGATGATGCCATCGCCGACCTCAACATCCCTACGGGCATTCCGCTGGTGTACGAACTGGGCCCCGACATGATGCCAATCGAGGCCAAAACGACGCTCGCCCGCTCACTCGATCCCGCCGCAGCGGCCGAAGCGGCTGCGGCAGTGGCCAAGCAAGCGGGCTGAGCGCCTGTGGATCTGTAGGAGTTCAGCCCACAGAAGCCGAGGTGTCCGGGCCGTACCCAGGCACTCCGTGTTCGTGAAGGTCGAGACCACCAATCTCTTCCTCACGAGACACCCGCAGACCCATCGTCTTCTTCATCACCGCAAACAGGATTCCGGTAGTAACCGTCACCCATGCGAACACAAGCACCACACCGATGAGCTGCACCACCAACTGGTCGATGCCGCCGCCGTAGAACAAGCCGGCCTTGTCGGTGGCTACGAACCCATCGGCGTAGCGGGCGAACAGGCCCACCGCCAGCGTGCCCCAGACACCGCAAACACCGTGGACAGAGATGGCGCCAACAGGGTCGTCTACTCCCTTGCGGTCGAAGAACAGCACCGAGTACACCACGATGGCCCCGGCGATGGCCCCCGTCACAACGGCACCCAGCGGATTCATGGTGGCGGTGCCGGCGGTGATGCCCACGAGTCCGGCCAAGACACCGTTGCCAGTCATGGCCACGTCGAGCGATCCGGCTTTGCGCCAGATGACCGCCCCGGCCGTCAAGCCGCCAGCGGCCGCAGCCAGCAGCGTGGTCAAAGCAGCATGCATTACCACATTGTCCGCAGCCAGCTCGGAGCCGGGGTTGAACCCGAACCAGCCGAACCACAAGATGAACACACCCAGTACCACAAAGGCGATGTTGTGGCCGGGCATGGCCCGGGAGTTGCCATTTTCGTCGTATTTGCCGATGCGGGGTCCGAGGTAGATAGCACCCATCAACGCGGCCCATCCGCCTGTGCTGTGCACGATGGTGGAGCCGGCGAAGTCGCCGAACTTGGCGTCGCCGATCTCCAAGTCGGCGATGAGTCCGTCGCCACTCCAGAATGAGTGGACTACGACCGGATAGATCAGCGCGGTCATAAAGAAGCTGAACACCAAGTACGCGGAGAACTTGGTGCGCTCAGCCATGGCCCCCGAGGCGATGGTTACCGCAGTGGCCGCGAACACCACCTGGAAGAAGAAATCAGTGGGGCCGCTCAAACCGCCGTCGATGGCATTCGACATGCCGCTCAAGAAGAAGCCGTCGGTACCGAAAATTGATCCCGCGTCGGTTCCGTAGGCAATGCCAAAGCCGAAAGCGAAAAAGGCCATTGCGCCGATGCACATGTCCGCCAGGTTCTTGGCCATGATGTTGCCCACGTTCTTGGCCCGGGTCATCCCGGCCTCGACCATGCCGAACCCGGCCTGCATCAAGAACACCAAGATGCCGGCGATGAACACCCAAAGGTTGTCCATCACCGCCTGCACCGCCTCGGCACCGCCGTCTTGGGCGGCCGCCGGCACTACACCGATGAGTACTGTTGCGCCAGCAATCAGCGCACCTACTCCAAATTTCCTTTTCATGGGTTTCGGCCCTCCTTCGCCGCTTAGCGCCTTCGCCACTTCGGCTCTGGCGCAATCAGGGAAACCGTAGGAAGGCCAAGTTTCACGATTGTTTCTGCGCTGTGAATTTCAAGCAGGCGGTGGTGGCTTCGTGCTGCCCGCTTGAGTACGGAACGGGGGGATGCCAACTACTAGTTTGGGGTCGCCATGGACCAAAAGCGCCTGCGTCCCTATCACATCGTCCTCGGCCTCGGGCTGGGCTTCGCCGCCTTCACCGTCGCCTCGGGCATCGCCTCGGCCATTACAGAGTTCAAGAACCCGGCCGAGGTCACCCGCCACCCGTGGGAGAACATCCCCAATGGGTGGAAGGCCGCCTTCTACACCATCATTCCCATCTTCTTGGTGTGGGCGGCCTGGGAATTCGCCAAGCGAGTGAAGAACTGGGAGCGGGGCGGCCCCGACAACCGGCGCACCACCGCGGCCAACTTCAAGACCCGCCTCGAAGACCTCCGGCGGGGCATGTACATGCGCACCCTTTTGCGGGAGCCCGGCGCCGGGATCATGCACACCATGATCTATGTCGGGTTCATCATCCTGCTGGGGGTCACCACCACCCTGGAGATCGACGAGCAGCTCCCTGACGGGGCCAAGTTCCTCCACGGCCGGGTTTATCAGGTGTACTCGGCAGTGGCCGACATAGCCGGCGTCGTCTTCATGGCCGGGGTGATCTGGGCCATAGTGCGCCGCTACGGCCCCCGCCGGCTGCGGCCCTACCGCATCCGCATCAAGTCAAGACCCGAGCACGCGGTGATCTTGGGCACGTTTTTCGCCATCGGGATAACCGGGTTCGGCGCCGAAGTTTTCCGCATTGCCGACCACGGCGTGCCCGACTTCGAGAAGTGGTCGGTGATCGGCTACTGGGTGGCCACTCACATGAGGGGCCTCGAAGGCCTCGACCACTGGCACCAGTTCTGGTGGGCCGGCCACGTGATTGCCTTTATTGCTTTCTTGGTGCTGTTGCCCATCACCATGCTGCGCCATATGTTCACTTCCCCGCTGAACATGTACCTGCGGGACAAAGACCGGCCCAAGGGCGCCATGAAGCCCATGCCCAACCTGATGGAGACCGACCTAGAGTCTTTCGGCGCGGCCACGGTGGAGGACTTCACCTGGAAGCAGCTGCTCGACACCGACGCCTGCACGATGTGCGGCCGGTGCACATCGGTGTGCCCGGCCCATGCCACCGGCAAACCCCTCGACCCACGGGAGATCGTTCTTAAGACCGGGGAGGTCATGGCCGCCACCGGCGAACCGGCCACCACTCCGCCTCTGGGCACGGTGCCGGAAATCAAGGTTGAAGCCAACTCGCTGTTCGAGCGGATCACCGGCGAGGAGATCTGGGCATGTACCTCTTGTAAGGCGTGCGACGAGATCTGCCCGGTGAACATCGAGATCCTCGACAAGATCCTCGACATGCGGCGCTACCTGTCGCTGATGGAGTCCGACTTCCCCACCGAGTTGGGGCAGGCCTACCGGTCAATGGAGAACTCGGGGAACCCGTGGGGCATGTCCCAGGGCGACCGGGGGGCGTGGGCCACCGAGTTCGAGGGTATCACCGTGCTCGACGGGGGCGACCCCCTGGAGTCGGAGTACCTGTACTGGGTGGGCTGCGCCGGTTCTTTCGACGACAAGAACCGCAAGGTCACTCGGGCGGTGGCAAAGCTGCTTCAGAGGGCGGGAGTTAGCTTCTCCATCCTGGGACCGGCCGAGAACTGCACCGGCGACCCGGCCCGGCGTTCGGGCAACGAGTACATCTTCCAAATGCTGGCCATGCAGAACATCGAGACACTCAATGAAATGGGGGTCAAGAAGATCGTCACCCAGTGCCCCCACTGCTTCAACACTTTGGCCAACGAGTACCCCCAGCTCGGCGGGCACTACGAAGTGGTCCACCACACCCAGTTCCTGGAGGCGCTGATCGACGACGGACGCCTTGACATGTCCGGCGCCCGCCTTGACGAGCGGGTGGTGTATCACGACTCCTGCTACCTGGGCCGCCACAACGATGTGTACCTGGCCCCCCGGCGGGTGGTGGGCTCGCTGGGCGGAGTCGAAGTGGTGGAGGCCGAGCGCAACGGAACCAAAGGGATGTGCTGCGGCGCCGGCGGAGCCCGCATGTGGATGGAGGAGACCATCGGCAAACAGGTCAACGTGGAGCGGTCACAGGAGTTGATTGCGACTGGAGCCGATCGAATCGCCACCGCCTGCCCGTTCTGCTACATCATGATCGACGACGGCATCAAGGCCGAGGGCGCCGACGACGACGTGATCGTGGGCGACATCTCCATGCACCTGTTGGAGGCGTTGGAGAACCGAGACGCCGACGAGGAAGCCGCCCGGCAATCTGAACTGCTCACCATCCGCACCGCGGCTCCAGAACCCGTTGCCATCGCAGCGGCCGAGCCACAGGCTGCGGTTGTTACCGAGGCGGCACCGCCCGCAGAACCTCAGCCAGCAGCTGTTCCCGAGCCTGCAGCCGTTCCCGAGCCGCCAGCCGAAGTGGCCGAGGCCGAGCCGGAGGAAACGGCGGCTCCAGAAGCCGCTACCGAGCCGCCACCGGCGCGGGCCTCTCAAGACAAGCCCGTGCCAGACCCCGCCAGGAGACCAGACGACTTCACCCTCATCAAGGGCACCGATCCCGCCCTGGCCCGGGCGCTGCCCGATCATGGAATCGTCACCTACGAAGACCTAGCCGCCCTCGACGACCAAGCAGTCAAAGATCTCGAAACCGCCCTTGAGATTCCCGGCCGCATCAGCAAATGGAAGTGGCCATCGCAGGCTGTGACACTGATCGCCGAGCGCGACGAGGCCGACTAGCGGCATGACCGGCCCCTCTCAGCTTCCAAAACAACCCCTCATCCGGTATTGCGAAGTCCGGCGGCAACGCCGTTCACCGTGAGCAGCAGGGCACGCTGGATGCGGCGGCTGTCTTCGTCGGCAGCCGATGCCAGCCGGCTCCGAGACCGGGAAAGCAGCTCTGCCTGTAAAACGCTTATGGGGTCGAGATAGGCATCGCGAACCGCCAGGGTCCGCTTGAGCACCGGGAGGTCGCCGAGCAGGTCTCCCCCGGTCAGCTCGGCAATGTGGGCCGCGGCTCGGTCGTGCTCTTCGACGATGGTGTCGAAGAAATGGTGGAGCTCGGGGGCCACCAGGCGATTGACGTAGTGCCGGGCGATGGCCAGATCGGTCTTGACCAGGGTCATCTCCACGTTGGATATGAAAGTGCCGAAGAACTGCCAATCCCGATACATGGTTTGGAGTTGGTCGCCGAACCCGGCCTGCTGGGCTGCCTCCAACGCGGTGCCCACCCCGAACCAACCGGGGATGATCTGGCGCGACTGGGTCCATCCGAACACCCAGGGGATAGCCCGAAGATCGTCGATGCCGCCCGCCGACCCCGAGCGGCGGGCGGGACGCGATCCGATGTTCATGGCCGCCAACTCCTCTACCGGGGTGGAGGTCTTGAAGTACTCCGCGAACCCGGGGGTGTCGAGCAGGCCGCGGTACGCCCCGTAGGCCCGATCCGACATGAGCTCCATGACCTCGTTCCAAGCCTCGATGCCGCCGTGGCCGTGGCGCGGGTGCCGGTGGGCGACAGTGGCTTCGACAACGGCCGACAAGGCGAGATCGAGGTTGCGCTGGGCTAGGCCGGCAAGGCCGTATTTGTCGGCGATCACCTCGCCCTGCTCGGTGACCTTGAGGCCCCCGGCCACCACTCCGGCCGGCTGAGACAAGATGGCCGCGTTGGTGGGCCCGCCGCCTCGGCCCACTGTGCCTCCCCGACCGTGGAAAACCACCACCTTGATGCCGGTCTTTGCTGAGACTTCGGCGATCTTGCGCAGCGCTTTGTGGATTTCCCACTGAGAGGTGGTGATGCCGCCGTCTTTGTTGGAGTCGGAATATCCCACCATCACCTCTTGCCCATCGCCTCTGAGCTGCACCAGCCGCCGATAGGCGGGAACGGCGAAGAGCTCTTCGAGCATTGTGCCGATTCTTCGGAGATCGTCGATGGTCTCAAACAGGGGCACAAAGCCGATCCGGGCAACGCCCCCGGGGATGTCCACCAACCCGACCTCGCGGGCCAACACGGCGGGGGCAAGCACATCGTCGACGCTCTTGGTCATCGAGACGATGTAGCTTTCGATGGCCTCTTCGCCGTGCTGGTCGAGGGCTTGGCGCAAGGCGGCGAACAGCGCCAGCGTGCCCTGGGCATCGGACCCCGCGGGAGGGGCCAGTGGGCGGCGGCTCTCCAACTCTGCGGCCAACAGCGCTGTGCGCTCGGAGCGCGACAGCGTGCCGTAGTCGGTTCCCAGCTCGGCGAAGAGGTCGCCTAGTGCCTCATGGTGGACGGCGGCGTTCTCGCGGATGTCGAGAGTGGCGAGGTGGAATCCGGCCATGGCCAGGATTCGCCGGACGCGGGCCAGGCGGCCTCGGGCCAACAGCGAACCCCCGTTGGCCTCAAGCGACCGGGCCATGGCGGCCAGATCGGCTTCCACCTCAGCCGGCGACTGATAGGCCCTTAGTCCGGGCGGCTGGTCCATGGCCTCCAACAGCCGTTGGTGGATCACCGAGCAGCGCTGGCGGTATGGCTCACCGGCGCTCAGCTTGGTGAACCGGGATACCACGTCGGGAAAGTCGTCGCGGTCGGCTTCGATCTGGTTCTCCAGCTCTGGGCTGATGCCGGCAACTGCGGTGCTCACCGACAGCTCAGACGACAGCTCTTCCACCTCGGCCACCAGCAGGCGCAGCGCCCGGCTCCGCTGAAAGGCCAGGACTTGCAGGGTGATGTCGGGAGTCACGTTGGGATTGCCGTCGCGGTCTCCGCCCACCCACGACCCGAACCGAATCGGCACTTGAGGTCCGTCGAGCGATCCTCCAATGGCCCGCAGCACGGCGTCGACATCGTCGAAGAGCTCGGGCACGCCGGCGACAGCTATCTCGGTGAGGAAGTAGAGGATGGAACGGGCCTCGTCCACGGGATCGGGCCTCTCCCGGCGAAGCTCGTCGGTCTGCCAGATGGCGTCGATAAGCTCGTCGATCCGGCGGTCAATGCGTTCCCGATCAGCCGGGCTGCTGGTGGTCTCCCCTCGTCGCTCGATGAGCACAGCGACCTCGGTGAGCTTGTCGAGGATCGACCGGCGGGAGGCCTCGGTAGGATGCGCGGTGAACACCGGTCGGAGGTCGGCGGCGGTGGTGGCGGCCACGATCTCTTCTCGTTCGATGCCCAGCCCCAAAAGCTTCTCCACCGTCTCGGCGAACCGACGGCTGCCAACCAGGCCTCCGGCCTTCAAATCCTCCACCCGGTGGACCTGCTCAGCAGTGTTGGCCAGGTGGAAATACACCGTGAACGCCCGCACCAGGCGGATGGCCTCCACCACGTCCACGTCGTCGAGCAGCTCGGCCAGAGCCGCTCCCGACTCCGCGTCGCGCCGCAGGCCCCGGGCCATTGCCCGCACCTGCTCTACTCGCTCGAGCAATTCCGGGCCGTGCTGTCGCACCAGGGCATCGCCGAGTTGGTTGCCCAGCCGTCGGATGTCGTTGCGCAGCGCAGAGTCGATTTGGTCGAGATGGTCAGCCGTGGCCATGGACTTCAAGCATCAGATTCCGCGGTAGAGCCTTTTTGTACATTGTTGTACATTATTGTCAAGGCCGCTAGCCTAACCTAATGCCGCTTGCCAAGAACCCTATTTCGGCCATCACCATGCCGGTTAGCGAGTTTCGGGCCAATTGCGGTCCGCTCTTGGAGGCGGTGCGGGATGGTCAGGAGATAGTCATAACCAAGAACGGGCGGCCGGTGGCCGAGGTCCGCCCCCCTCGCCCTCCCCTCGCCGAGAACTCCGGGTCGCTGTTCGGCTTTTGCCGGGACACCATCTCGCTTCCCGAAGGGTTCGATTTCCTCGAGGCGGATGTGCTTTCTGCCAACGAAGAGGTGGTAGACGAGATTCTGACCAGCTGGGATCAGCAAGAGCCAGAACTAATTGTTGGCCCGCCTGAGCCTGATGGCTGATGCTTCTACTTGATACCAACGTGGTGCTCCGCTTCAGTTGGGGCCTGGCTGACGGCAAGCTCGGATCCCAGAGCATCGAGTTGGTCGACCATGCCATTAGGAGGGGCGAGGCGGTGGTCAGCGCCATTACCTATTGGGAACTGGCTCTCTTGCAAGCCAAACGTCGGCTGGCCATAGAGTTGAACGTAGCCCTTCTGCGGTTGCGGTTGGCCGCTGCGGGAATCAGAGACTTGCCCATCGGATCATTCGAAGCCGAAAAAGCCGCCCGCCTAGGAGATTTGGGCCTGGCTACTGGTGATACCGCCGATCGGTTCATCTTGGCCACCGCGCTCGTCCAGGAGTGCCCGCTGCTTACCCTGGACAAAGACATGCTGAATTGGGATGGCCCGGTTCGGTGTATCAACGCATCCCTCTGATTCGGCTCTGGGCGGCATGAAGTCTTGACCACGGCAAAAGAGGGCAGAATGGCGCCCATGGCTGACGCAGCGAGCGTCCGCCAGTACTACGAGATGTTCGGCTCGCGGGCGCTGGTGGCCGAACAGGACGGCCGCTGGTTCAAGGCCGTCACCCGGCATATCCGCGGCCACGACTTCGATGACGACCGGTGGGAGCTGTACGACCTTTCCGTCGATTTCTCCGAGTGCCGCGACTTGGCCGAAGACCAGCCCGACAAACTGGAAGAGCTCATCGGGCTCTGGTGGGAGGAGGCCGAGCGCCATGGAGTACTCCCGAATCACCAGGGCTGCCGGAGACGAAGGAGTTATCTGGGCCACGGGGAGCGCCAGCGCCGAGATATTGGATCATGCTTCCCCGGTGTCGGAGCGCTACGAGGGCTCATTCCCATCCACAGGAGAGATCCATGAGGAAGTCATCGAGCTCGGAGCACTAACACCCGCCGATACCCAAACCGCAGCCCGCACCGAGATGGCCAGGCAATAACTGGCTCTACGCGTGGGACTGTCAGGGCTAATGCAGATTCACCCGCTATCCGGTTGGGTCAGACCTCTATGGGCAACGCCGAGCGGATGTCGGTGGCTGATGCGGCCACCAGAAGTTGGTACTGGCCGGGGTCTACGGTCCAGCGGTGGTCTTGGGGGTCCCAGCGGGCGAAGGAGCGCTCTTTTAGGGCGATCTCCGCGGTGGCGGTCTCTGCTGGTTCGAGGGTGAGCTTGGCGAAGCCGGCCAGCTCTTTGGGGGGGCGAAGCGGGGCGCAATCGGGCGGGGACACGTATATCTGCACCACCTCGCGGCCCGGTCGGTGGCCGGTGTTGGTAACCGGCACCGACACAGTGACTTCGGTGCCATTGCCGCTCACCTCAGGCGGACCCCATTCGAATGTGGTGAATGAGCCGCCGTGGCCGAACGGGATCATGGGGGTGATACCGCGGGCGTCGTACCAGCGATAGCCGACGAAGACCCCCTCGCCGTAGCGCACCACACCGGCCTCGCCGGGGTAGTTCAAATAGGCGGGGGTCTCCTGTTCACGCCATGCCCAACTGGTGGGCATCCGCCCTCCGGGGTCGGCGTCGCCCAGCAGCACGTCGGCGATGGCACCGCCCGCCTCCTGGCCGGGGTACCAAGCCAACAGCACGGCCTTGGCCCGATCCAGCCACGGCAGTGCCATGGGCGCGCCGCAGTTGAGCACCACCACGGTGTTGGGGTTGGCATCGAGCACTCTCTCCACCAGTTCATCCTGGTTGTTGGGCAGCTCTATCGAATCCCGATCGCTGCCCTCGGACTCCCACTCGGCGTTGGAGCCGACCACCACCACCGCGGTGTCAGCGCGGGCGGCCAGCGCCGCCGCCTCGTCCAAGCCCTGTTCACGGTCGAGGTCGGCCAGCTCCACCCCAACGTCGACTATGCACACCCACTGGCCCCCCTCTCGAGGGACGTGATCGAGCCGTAGGCGGTAGGGCTTGCCGCCTTCGAGGTCGAGATAGCCGTCGCCGCCGTGCAAACCCAGGCCGGCGCTGAACGTCTCGACTTGGTTGTCGGCCACCGGTTCGCCGTCCACAAACAGGCGGGCATGGGCGAAGCCCAGGGCGCAGAACCGATGGCGCCCGGTGTGGTTAGGCGTCATGGTGAATTCGAGCCGCACGGACATGGCGTCGAGGCCCTTCGGCCAGAGCTCGCCGAACCAAACGTTGAACGGGCGCGGCCCGGTGACGGTCTTGAAGGGCTCGCCGTCGAACCCGAACCCGTCATAGAGCTCGAAGCTCACGCCGTCGTCGATCCAAGACTCGGGCACCGCTTCGGCCTTGCGCCGCATGTCGATGCCGGGGGCGTGGCCGATCAGCCGCTCGCCCAGGCGCTCGGCCAGCGATTCCAGCACCGTGGTGGTGCGATGGGGCACCAGGCTGGCCGATCCGCCGCCCAGCACTGCTGTGTCGGCTGCGCCAGGCCCGATCACAGCCACCGTTTGATCGCCAGCCAGAGGCAGCAGGTCATCGGCATTGCGAACCAGCACCATCGACGAGGCTGCGGCCCGCCGTGCCAGGGTTCGGTGCTCTAGACGCTCGACGCTGGCCTCGTCATGGTCAGTTGGGGTGCCCAGACGCCCGGCCCAATCCAAGAAGCTGACTATGCGGCGCACCTTGTCGTCGATCACCGCCTCGTCTACCAATCCCGCTTCGACCGAATCTTGAAGCCGGCCATTGCCCCACCATCGCCCTGGCCCGGGCATCTCCAAGTCGAGCCCGTGGACAGCAGGAGCGACGGTCTCTTTGATCGCCCCCCAGTCGGACACCACCAGACCGTCGAACCCCCACTCATCCTTGAGCACCCCCACCAGCAGATCGGGTTGCGCGCAAGCGTGGTGGCCGTTGACGAAGTTGTAGGCCCCCATCACCGCACGCACGCCTGCTTCGGTAACCGCGGCCTCGAACGGAGGAAGGTAGACCTCTCGCAGGCTCCGCTCGTCGACATCGACGTTGATGGTGTGGCGCTCGAACTCCTGGTCGTTGGCCACGTAGTGCTTGGCGCAGGCCCCCACACCCTGGGACTGGACCCCGGAGATGAAGGCCACGGCAATTCGGGAGCTGAGCTCGGGGTCCTCGCTGTAGCTCTCGAAGTGGCGACCTCCCCTTGGAGAACGGTGGAGGTTGACCGTCGGGGCCAAGATCATGTCCACCTTCCGGTCGGCGCACTCGGTGCCCAAGGCCTGGCCGATATCTTGAATGAGGCCCGTGTCCCAGGTGGCGGCCAGGGCGGAGGGCCCCGGCACCACCAGGCCCGGGCCCATCTGGCGTCCCCGCACCCCTACCGGCCCATCGCTGACGCACCAGTCGGGGATGCCCAGCCGCTCGCAGCCCGGAATGACCCAGGCGCCCTCGCCCGACACCATCAGGCACTTCTCCTCCAGCCTCATCTGGGCGACAAGCGTGTCTACATCAACCATGGAACCCCTCCCCAAGCGGGCACTGGACACTTTTTCTACCAGTGGTACATTTGGGACGCAACGACGCTGGGACAAGGGGGAACGAGATGAGAGGTCTGCGTTCGTTGCGAGGACTTTTGGGTCTGCTACTCGCATTGGCCGTCGTTGGGGCGGCCTGCACTACGGGGGGCGGTGAGGACGAACCAGCCGCTGATGAAGCCCCCACGGCCGAACCGGCCGAACCGGCAGGCACCGGCGACGAGCCCGAGCCGGCCCCAGAAACGCCAGCCGAGCCGGCGGCCATCGAAGATGAGCCCGAACCGGCCGAACCTGCACCCGATGAGACCGAGCAGGCCGAAGCCCCCGAAGCCGCGCCCGAGCCGACGCCAATCGTTCTCACCGCCAGCTTCCGAGGCGTAACCGAGGACGCCATCCGAATCGGAATCGGGTTCTGGGACACCTCCTTGTTCGGGTTCGGGTTCTTCGGCGATCCCCAACCGGTGTGGGAAGCCCTTGTCGGCGCGGTCAATGCTGACGGCGGGATCCACGGGCGCATGCTCGAGGCACACATCGCCGGCTTCAACCCGGCCCTGCCCAACGAGATGCTGGCCGCCTGCATCTCCCTCACCGAGGATCACCAGGTGTTCGCCGTTCTCGGCGGACTGCGGGGCGACGCCAATTTCTGCGTATCCGAGCAGCACGAGACCATCCACATCGGCTCGCAGGTGAACGCCAAAGGAGAGCTCTTGGAGCGGGCCCGGGCTCCGCTGGCCAGTTTCAGAATCGAGGGGACGGCCAGGGACGAGGCGTTCATCGCGGAGCTGGACCGCAGGGGATGGTTCGACGGCGCTACCGCAGTGGGCATCCATTACGACGGAACCAGCACTGCCGAACTATTAGGCGATGTGGTGGAAGCAGCCTTCGCCGACGCCGGAGTGGAGATCGCCATCACCATGAACATCGACGATCTGGTGCTCGACGATGACGCCATTGAGAGCCAGACCGAGATCATGCAGGAGCAGGTGACCGACGCCGGCATCGACCGCATGGTGATCTTTGGGGCCGCGGCCACTGGACTCGTCACCTACGGCGACTTAGGTATCCAAATGGCCGCGGTGGACTCCACCAACTTCACCACTGCGATCTCCTCGGGCATCGACCCGGTTGCGCTGGACGGCACCATTTCATCCGCCGTGCGGCTCGACCTGGCCACCGACCCGGTGGACGCCGAGACCCAAGAGTGCATCGACATTGTCTCCGCCGCGCTGCCCGACGCCCGCTTCGAGCGGCCCGGTCCGGGGGTGGAGAACAGCGAGGAAGACCCCAACTACTGGAGCTACACCGTGTTGGCGTGTCGCGATCTGTCGCTGTTCGTGCAGATCGCCGCTGCGTCCAGCGTGGAGCTCACCAATGATTCCTTCCAGGCTGGGCTGGAATCGCTCACCCAGGCGTCGCTGCCCGAGATCCCGTTCTTGTCGTTCGGACCGGGCAAATACAACGGCAACGACACCCTGCGGCTGGTGCAGTTCGACGGCGACGCCGATGAGGACGGCGAGCTCGCTGCCCTGGGCGATGCCGTAGACCTGACGCCGTGACCCTGTAGCAACTGATGGCCGAGGCGTCGGGCGACCGCCGCAACTTCGCCGACCTGAGTCGGGCCCTGCTCGACGAGGAGGCGGCACGCGAGGCAGCCGAAGCCGACCATCTCGAGGTCCGGGCCGACGAGGACCTCCCCGGAGTCGGTGAAGAAGCGGTAACCCTCCGCCAGGCAGTAGCCACCGGCGGTGTCGGCGTACTGGCAGTACTGGGCACCCTGGACGCGGTGGATGCCTTCCAGCTCGCCATTCCCAGTCTGCTCGGCCCTGAGATTCAAGACAGCTTCGGGGTGTCCGACGCCGGGTTGGCAGTGATCGGGATCGGCGGTCTCATCACCACCACGCTGTGTGCCATCCCGATGGGCAAGATGGGCGACCGGGTAAACCGCATGCGGCTGGTGGGGTTGGCCACCGTGTTCTGGAGCGTGGCCATGTTCACCCGCGGGTTCCAGGCCACCGCGCTGGGGTTCTTCTTGGTCGGCATGCTTATGGGAATCGGCACGTCCAACACCTTTCCAGTGCAGGGAGCGGTTTTGGCCGACGCCTACCCCATTTCGGCCCGAGGTCGCATTTACGCCGTCAAGAACGTGCTCGGTCGAGGGGGCGAGCGGATCGCCCCGCTGCTGGTGGGCGGCCTCATGCTGCTGGTAGACGACAACTGGCGGTGGGCCTACTGGATCTTCGCCTGGCCCACGCTGGCGTTGGGAATCTGGGCTTTGTTCGTTCCCGATCCGCCTCGGGGCCAGTTCGAGCAGAAATCCGTGCTCGGTGAGGTGATGGAGGAGGATGATGACCCGCCCCGGGTGTCGCTCGGGGCGGTGTGGCAGCGCCTCATGGCCATCAAGACGCTGAAGTTGGCGTGGATCTCCTTCAGCATCATCGTGTTCTCGATAATCGGGCAGAGTTTCTTGGTCAACCTGTTCCTGGAAGACCGATGGGGCCTGAGCCCGTTCGAGAGGGCGATGATCGGATTCGTCCCCGGGATGCTGGCGTTCGCTGCCGCACCGTGGGCGGCCAAGCGTTACGACTCTTTGTACCGCGAGAGCCCGGCTAAGGCGCTGAGTTGGGTGGGCGCCCTTTTCTTCCCCATTGCGGTGGCCATCCCTATCCAGTTCTTCATGCCCCATCCCGTGTTATTCGCCGCGGTGGGGATCGTCCCCGCGGTGTTGAGCGTGATTATTTTCGGCATGATCTCACCGCTGTTAGTGGGGGTGGTCCCCTATCGACTGCGCGCCCAGTCCACTGCGTTGTCGATCATGGTGATCTTCTTGGGCGGCGGCGTGCTCGGCCCCATCGTGGCCGGGCTGCTGTCAGACGCCACCGACGAGCGCACCGCCATCTTGATCGTGGCCATCCCGTTCAAGCTGCTCGGCGGCGCCCTGTTGATCTGGGGGGCCCGACACATCCGCCACGACCTGTCACTAGTAGTAGACGAGATCGAGAAAGACCACGCCGACTTGGAACGGCGGAAATCGCACCCCGACCTGCTGCCCGCGGTCGGCCTGAGAGACATCGACTTCTCCTACGGACCGGTGCAGGTGCTGTTCGGGGTCAACCTCCATGTAGACCGCGGCAAAACCCTGGCGCTGCTGGGGACAAACGGCGCCGGCAAGTCGACGATTCTGCGGGTGATCAGCGGACTGGCCGTTCCGTCGCGGGGCATCGTCTCCCTACACGGGCGTGACATAACCCTCACCTCTCCCCAAACCCGGGTGGACATGGGCATCCAACAGCTCCCCGGCGGCAAAGCGGTGTTCCTTCCGCTGTCCATCGAGGACAACCTCCGCACCGCGGGATGGACCATGCGGCGGAACCGGGCCCAGCTCAACGACCGCATCGAACATGTGCTGGAGATGTTCCCCGAGTTGGCCGATCGGCTCGACGAGCCCGCCAGTGCGCTCAGCGGGGGCCAGCAACAGATGCTGGCCCTGGCCATGGTGCTGATGCACAAGCCTGATGTGCTGCTCATCGACGAACTCTCCTTGGGCCTGGCCCCGGCGGTGATTGGCGAGCTGTTCGAGATCATCGAGGGGCTAAAGGCCGAGGGCCAAACGATGGTCATCGTGGAACAGTCGCTCAACATCGCCACTGCCCTTTCCGATCGGGCTGTGTTCATCGAGAAGGGACACGTCCGCTTCGACGGCCCTACCTCTGAGCTAGCCGAGCGGGGCGACATTGCCAGAGCCGTCTTCTTGGGTGACAACCGCCCCGAACCGGAAAACCCGTCGTGATCCTCGCCTTCGAGGTCGGACGCCAGTTCGTCTTCATCGGCGCGGTGAACGGCCTTTCCTATGCCCTGTTGGCCCTCGGGGTCATCCTCATCTATCGGTCGAGCCGGATCATCAACTTCGCGGTGGGCGCCACCGGGCTATTGGCCAGCCAGGTGCTGGCCCATCTGGTGATCCGCTACGGCGTGCCCTACTGGATCAGTGTGGCGCTGGCCGTGCTGGCTGGGGCCGCGTTCTTGGGACTGGCCGAGCTAACCGTGGTGCGCCGCCTGTTCACCGCTCCCCGGGTGATCCTGCTGGTGGCCACCATCGGGCTGGCCCAGTTGGCCCAAGCTCTCATATTCGCCCTGCCCGAAGCCTCGGCTGCTGACAAGCGGGAGCGGTTCCCCACGCCTTGGAACCGGGAACTGGAGTGGTTCGGCATCCGCATCGAAGGAGGGGAGTTCATCTTGTTCGTCGCCTCAGCCGCGGCGGTGGTGGCGCTGAGCATCTGGGTGAGATGGTCGGCATGGGGGCGGGCCATTCGGGCCACGGCGGCCGATCCCGATCGGGCCCGCTTGGCCGGGATCCATCCGGGCCGGGTGTCGACGGTGGTGTGGGTGCTCACCGGGGCGTTCGCCGGGCTGGTCACCGTGTTCCAAGAGGCCGACTCCATCGGCTCGTTCGTGGTCACTGGCCCCGGTCACGCCACCATGACCCGGGTGTTGGTGGTGGCGGTGTGCGCCTCGTTCGTGTCGTTCAGCGTGGCGGTGGCCACCGGGATCATCCTCGGCATCGTCGAGGCCCTTATCCGGGTCAACTACCCGCTGGATCTGGGTAGGTTCGAAGCGGTGCTGCTGCTGGTGGTCATTTTGGGGATCGTGGCCACCACCCGACGGGCCGCCCCCGACGAGGCCGGCGCCTTCTCGTTCAGCCCCCGGATTCGTCCCATACCGGCCCGGCTGCGCTCGATCTGGTGGGTTCGCCACCACTCTCGGATCATGGCCGCGGTTGGGGTGACCATTGCCGCGGTGGTTCCGGTGTTCGTCTCCACGGCCAGCCGCACCTTCCGCTACAGCGAAATCCTGCTGATGGCGCTGGTCGCCCTCTCCTTGGTGGTGCTGGTGGGCTGGAGCGGGCAGATCTCACTGGGCCAAGGCGCTTTTGCCGGCCTGGGCGCACTGACCACCACTGCGCTGGTCAGCGGCAACGATCTCGGGCTCGGGGTGGCCGGATTCGACGTGGTGGTGCCCATGCCTGAGCTGCATTTCCTGTGGGCCGCGGTGTGGGGTACGGCCGTGGCCGCCGCCGCGTCGGTGGTAATAGGTATCGGCGCGCTCCGAGCCCGGGGACTGTTGCTGGCCGTGGTCACCCTGGCGTTCGCGGTGGCCGCCGAGAAGTTCTTCTTCACCCGGCCATTCCTCAGCGGAGGCAGCCAAACCGCAGCGCTATTGGAGCGGGCCCACATCGGACCCATCGACCTCACCCCCCAGCGAACCTATTTCTATCTGGCCCTGATCGGCCTGGTACTGGGGGTGGCGTTCACCGCCCACCTGCGCCGCACCGGGATAGGGCGCCGCATCGTGGCCACCAGGGAGAACCCGTCAGCCGCGGCGGCCGCTACCGTGTGGCCCACCGGATCCAAGGTGCTGGCCTTCGCCTTGGGCGGCGGGCTGGCCGGGTTCGCCGGGGCGCTCTTGGCCGGGCTGTACTCGACGGTGCTGTTCTCGTTCTTCTCGGTCGACGCTTCGTTCCAAGTGGTGGCCATCGCGGTGATCGGCGGCATCGGCTCGGTTGTCGGCCCGGTGCTCGGAGCACTCTGGGTGATCGGGCTGCCCGCCTTTTGGCCCGACTCCGCACTTATCCCGGTGCTGACCAGCAGCCTGGGAATACTAGTGCTGTTGATGTACGCCCCGGGCGGCTTCGTGCAGCTCTGGTACCTGGCTCGGGACTCGTTCTTCAGCTGGTACGCCCTGCGACAGCCCGCCCCTCCGACGCGAGTTCGAGAAATGCCCGGGTCGGTTTCGATCCCGTCGCCGCCATCGCAAGTGGCACTGGCCGCCAACGAGCTCACCGTGCGCCACGGGCCCCGGGTTGCAGTCAACCAGGTGAGCCTCGAGGTGGGCCACGGCGAGATCGTGGGGCTCATCGGGACCAACGGAGCGGGCAAGACCTCGTTCATGAACGGGGTGGGCGGCCTGATCCCCGCGAACGGGCGAGTGGAGATCTACGGAACCGACGTGAGCCGACTTGCTGCCCATCGTCGCCACCGCCACCACCTGGGGAGGACCTTTCAGGCCGCCACTTTGTTTCCCGACCTCACCGTGCGCGAGACGGTGCAGGTGGCACTAGAGCGTCGAGGCCGAACTCGATTTTGGCCCGCGGCCCTGGGCCTGTCTCCGGGTTTTCGCCACGAACGGCGACAGGCCACGACAGCCGATGAGTTAATCAGCTTCTTCGGCTTGGGCGACTATGCCGACAACTTCGTGGCCGAGTTGTCCACCGGCACTCGCCGGATCGTGGAGCTGAACTGTCTGGTGGCCGGGGGATCCCGACTGCTGTGCCTCGACGAGCCCACCGCCGGGGTGGCCCAGAGGGAGGCCGAGGCCCTGGTGCCGCTGCTGCAAGGGGTGCGCCGGGAACTCGATGCCTCGGTGCTTTTGATCGAGCACGACATGCCGCTGGTGATGTCGATCAGCGACCGGATCTATTGCATGGACGCCGGAGAGGTGATCGCCGAGGGGCCGCCTCAGGCGGTGC
The DNA here is from genome assembly GCF_965214065.1 of Candidatus Poriferisocius sp. GTDB lineage: Bacteria > Actinomycetota > Acidimicrobiia > Acidimicrobiales > Bin134 > Poriferisocius. The sequence continues at coordinate 904,151 of NZ_CBDCAT010000027.1, read as the reverse complement.
GCGACAACCCCAGGGTGGTGGCCAGCTACCTGGGCACCGACACCCGGGCCATTTCTAGATCAGACGCAGGAGGTGGGCCATGACCAGCCCGTTGCCCGACACGGCTCCCCAACCGAAGCCATGAGCTCAGTGTTCGCCGATCCTCCGATCACCCCCAAAGCCGAGGCCACCCGCGCTCGGCTGTTGGAGGTGGCCGCCGAGGTGTTCGTAGAGCGGGGCTACGCCGCGGTCTCATTGCGAGACATCGCGGTGGCCGCCGGGGTTACCAAGGGGGCCATCTACGGCCACTTCCGGTCGAAAGGCCAGCTTCTGGTGGAGGTGATCCGCACGCAGTTGGCCGAACGCGACTCTCGATTCGATGCCCAGGCTGCTTTTGAGCGGCCCATCGAGGTCTTCTTCCAGTTCATCAACCCCGACAGCCGCCACCTGCGACTCTTGCAGATTGACGCCGCCGCGGCCGCTCGCCACGATCCCGACGTGGCCGCCGGGATGGCCGAGATCTTCTCGGCCCGCAACGCCTGGATCCTCGACACACTGCGGCGCCTCGACGCCCCCGAAGTGCTGCTCTACGTGATCAACGCCCTGTCGGCCGGGGTCGGCGTGCAAGAAGCCCACAGCCGGCCGGCCCCCAACCCCGAGCTGTGGTCCAAGACTGTGGCCCGGATGTTCGGGGTCACCGAGTCGGCGAGGCGGTCGCCGTGAGCCTAAGGGATCTGGCGGCCGCTGGTGGAATCCGGGTCGGGGCCGCGGTCAGCGACACTGTCTTCGCTTCTGGCGACGAGGATTACCGGTCGCTGTTGGCCGCCGAGTTCAACTCGGTCACCGCCGAGCGGGCCATGAAGTGGATGTGGATTCATCCCGAGCCCGATCTGTGGGAGTGGGAGGCCAACGATGAGCTGAATCGGTTCGCGGCCGACCATGAGATGCAGGTGCGGGGCCACACCGTGGTGTGGCCCCATTGGGGCACGCCGACTTACATCACCGAGTGCGAAGATGCCGGGGCTCTTCGTCAATACCTCACCGACCATCTCCAACGGCTCTTCGCCCGGTGGGGAGGGGCGGTGGCCCGAGTCGACGTTGTCAATGAGCCGCTGCACTGGTTGGAAGGCCGTCATGCCGAATCCGTATGGCGCACCCTGCTCGGGGAGGACTACCTGGCCGAGGTGCTGGCCCTTGCCCACGAGGTCGACCCAGACATCGAGCTGTGGATCAACGAGACCCACACCGACGTGATCCCTGACAAACACGACCTGTTCACCCGGACTGTTGCCGACCTAGTTGAGCGGGGCCTGCCCCTCCACGGGATCGGCATCCAAGGCCATCAGCTCTATCCCGACTTCTCCCCCGGACCTCCCGACCCCGCTCGCCTCCATCGAGGAGTATCTACCTTCGCCGACATGGGGCTGGAGGTGGCCATAACCGAGATGGACATCTTGGCCCACCCCACCGATTCCGACCGCTTAGACGTCCAGGCCCAGCTCTATGGCGAGCTGGTCGACGCCGCGCTGTCGGTAGAGGCGTGCAGAGAGGTCACCTTCTGGGGGGTGAGCGACGCCCACTCGTGGGTCGACCAGCACTTCGGCCCCGATCGCGCCCCGCTGCTGTTCGATCGGGATGGAAACCCCAAGCCAGCCTACGACGCAGTGGCTGCGGCGTTCGCCTCCCGAGCCCGCCGCGCAAATGCGGTTTGATCGAGCCCTCCGCTCTGTATTCGTCAGTATTCGATGGGCACCGGCTCAGTGGATGCCTGCACCGGATGGCCGTCGCGCAGAACCTCGGTCCAGTCCTGGTTGAAGGCGAGATAGCCCTCTGAATTGGCCGCCGCGTAGTGGTACACCATGGCCGCTCGCATCCCATCGGTGAGATTGTCAGTAGACCGATGGCGCAGATGGGAGTGGAACACCAGCAGATCGCCCGGTTCCATGAGGACTACCTGCTCGTTGTGGGTGGGGACGTCAACGATCTCGACATAGGCCAGCCCGGCGCCCTCCCGGGTGTCGGGCACGGCGTCGTGGATCGGCTCGGTGTGGGAACCGGGGACGATCCACAGCGGTCCGTTGTCCGGGGTGGCAGCCGTGCAGGCCAGCCACACCCCCACCTGCGGCAAAGGGGTCATGCGGAAGTAGTAGTCGTCTTGATGCCAGGGCTGGCCGAGCGTGCCCGGATGCTTGAAGATGAACTGTGACAAAAAGCAGTCCACGTCGGGGCCGATGAGATCGCCCATCATCGACAGCAGCCGGCGATCGGTGGCGAACTCATTGAACACCGGCTCAGCCCGCATCACCCGAAAGATCTTGGAAACGCCCACCTCTGGAGTGGCTGGATTCTCGTTCGTCTTGTCGGGAGTGATGAACAGATCAGGCCGCGACTCCCCGGCGGCGTTAGACCGGGCGACCTCCACAATCCGCTCGATCATGGCGTCGGTGGTCGCCCGATCAGCGAACCCCCGCTCAATAAAGAACCCGTTCTCTTCCCAGCTCGCCCGCTGAGACTCCGTCAACCCCATCGCTAAGAAATATACCAACGGTCGATTCTCTTAGCTCAGGAGTATGGAATGGCTGTCGCGCCGACTGCTGCCCATACATACAAACGGTCGATTTTCTCAAAGCTCAGGAGTAGGAGTTGGAGTTCATGCTAGAAGCTGCGGTCGTGCCCCGGTAGGCACTGTGTTCAGCTAAGAAGTACCGGTTGGCGGTTGGCAGGGTGTCCAGTGCTGATTCCTGTTTCGGGGAATGGGTCGGGCTCTTGAGAGGGCGTGTCGGGTCTGGATCGCCACGGTCGCAGGTGGGCGTAGGGTCTGGGCGGCGGTCTGAGTTCGTAGGCACTGCCGCTTGTCCGGTGTACTTCCCAACCGCCGACATGGATGTTGTGGTGGCAGCTCGTACACACCAAGACCAGGTTGTCGATGTCGGTACGGCCACCCTTGGACCACTCATCGATGTGGTGGGCCTCGCACCAGACGGCGGATCGCCCGCATCCGATGCAGTGCTTGTCCCGGATGATGAGCGCGGCCCGCTGGGCTTCGGTGGCCAACCGGTGCTTGCGTCCCACCCAGAGTTCCTGATTCTTGGTGTTGAACACGCAGGGCAGAATGTCGGCGTTGCAGGCCAGCAGCAGGGCCTCAGACATAGGCAGCTGGTCCCCGTCGGGCAGACGGACATCAGCAATCTGGTTGTTGACCATGTCCCACTCCGCGGTCAAGACCAGCGTGGTGCCCTGGGGTCTGCTGTCGCGGGAATCGGCACAAACCAAATTCTCCAACGCATCGGCGAGCCGCTGGTCGAATGCGGCTTGTTCGCCTGCTTTGTCGTCTTTGCGTAGTCGACGCTCTTCGGCGGCCAATGCGGCCTCGATCTTGTTACCCGCCAGCGGGTCGAACCGGCCGTTCAGGATGAACATGCCGTCGTCGGGCGACTTGAAGAAGTTGATCGACCGTCGCTCCCGCTGCTTCTCGAACAGCGATTTTCCGCCGTCGTCGGATTGTTCGTGCTGGTGGTCGCGCAGAGTCCGGGAGAAGGTGCCAAAGTCTTCGCGACGGGCCGCCTCCACCAGCACGGTTTCGTCGACCGGCCCCCGGGAGGCGGCTTTGGCGATCTGCTTGGCATGGGCCTCGGGAATCTCACCGGCACCCAACGCGTCGAGCGTTTCGGGAACCCGAGAGAGCTGAGAGGCGGTCTCCACCTGCCGGCGAGCTTGCTGTTTGGAGGCCTGAAGCTCTTCCAAGGCCACTCGACGGGCCAATCCCTCACCCCCACGGCTCGTGTACGCAGCCAGCGTGGTTGTCTTCATCGCCGCCAGACGAGCCTCAGCCCGCTTAATCAACCCCAACCGCTCCCGCAGCTCCGACAACGACAAAACGTCAACATCAACCGCCTCCGGCCAAACCGGAGCGGACAGCCTGTCGCCAGTCCGTTTCTCCTGGTCAAAGCCCATAAACTCCATACATACAAGTATACCGACCCCAGTGGCAATAACCATCTGAATAAGCATGAATAACCAGTTTTACCCGGTGATTGTCTGACTTTGATTTGTATATATTTAATATCGCCTAAATCTCTCCCAGTTGGGGTATGGAATAAGTCGCCACTGCCCTAACAGAATGCCGTAGGGTATTGTTCTCATGTGGCGGCCTCTTGATGTGATGCTTGCAGCAGTCGGAGCGCTATGCGGTTCCGGCGGAGCGATATTGCTGGCCGACTGGGCGACGACAAACAACGATAGGTATGGCGGTACCAACTCCCCAGTGGGATGGATTCTCCTTCTACTGTTCGCAGTAGCCTGCGGCTTTGCCATCTACTATCGAGAGAGACTCAATATCAAAGAAACGAATCGCCAGAACACCTCTAAACCTGAATAGCGTGATCTTGGGTAGAGGAATCTTGCGATGACCCCCCCCCCCCCCCGCAGGATGAGTCTGGAGGCAGTGACGGGCTAGGCCGGGGCCTGTTCGAGGAGTTACGCGGGCGGTATCCCACTGCGCAAGAACGGGGCCGGGTGTTCGAACGGCTCATGCAGTACGCCTTCGGGCGGCATCCGGGCGAGTACGGGCCGAGCCGCTTCAAGAAGGTGTGGCGGTGGATGGAGTGGGCCGACCGGGAGGCCAACGGGTACGGACACGACGTGGGGATCGACCTGGTGGCCGAACAGACCGAGACCTGGGGTGGGGGCTTGTGCGCGATTCAGACCAAGTTCTACGACACAGGGTCGGTCGACAAGGCGGCGGTTGACTCGTTTCTGTCGGCTTCGAGTGCCGGCATCTTCACCAGCCGCATCTTGGTGGTCACCTCGTCGTTGACCGCCCACGCCCAAACGATGGTGTCGAAGACCTCGCCGAGCTGCGAGGTGCTCTACGGCAGCGACATCGAGAACTGGCCAACGGTCTGGTCGGACTTCCTGGACTCACCTGAGAGGTTGTCTTTCGGTTCGGTCCGCTACGAGCCCTTCGGGTTCCAATCTGAGGCAGTGCAAGAGGTTGTCGCCGGCTTTGCCGATCACGGTCGGGGAAAGCTGGTGCTGCCGTGCGGTACCGGCAAGTCGGTGGTTGCGTTGTGGGTCGCTGAGCAGGTGGCGGGCCGGGGCGGGCGGGTGCTGTACCTGGTGCCGTCCATCGCGTTGATGGGCCAGACCATGCGGGAGTGGGCCCGCCAGCGCGATCCCGCCATCCCCCTCCGCTACATCGGCATCTGCTCTGACACCCGGGCCGGTCGCAACGATGAGGACGCCGATATGGCCGAGTTGGCCATGCCGGTTACCACCGACCCCGACAAGATCGCAGAAGAGCTGGCTGCCGAACACGACGAGGCGATGACGGCGGTGTTCTGCACCTATCAGTCGTTGGAGTTGGTGACCCAAGCCCAAGCCGGCGGCGCCCCGGCTTTCGATCTGGCCTTGTGCGACGAGGCGCACCGCACCACCGGCATACAAGAAGCCACCCGAGGCAGCGCGTTCACGCTGATCCATGATGAAGACGAGGTGCTGGCCGACAGACGGCTGTACATGACGGCCACCCTCCGCCTGTACACCGACCGGGCGAAAGCCAAGGTCTCGGAGAACACGAGCGACTTCGATGTGTACTCGATGGACGATGAGGCCGTCTACGGCCCGGAGTTCTATCGGATGGGGTTCGGCGAGGCAGTGGAGGGCGGGCACCTCACCGACTACGAGGTACTGGTGATCGCGGTGGCTGAAGACCCGGTGCTCGAAGGGTTCGATGACCTCGCAATAGGCGACGACCGCAGGCCCATCAAAGTGGAGGAGGCGGTCAAGCTGTCTGGCTGTTGGGATGCCCTGGCTGATCCCACCACCCGGACCCCCGAGGGACGCATCACCGGCGCGGTCAGACCCGGGCACTCGGCCCGTCGGGCCATCGCCTTCACCAACACCATCAAGAACTCCCAGCAGGTGGAGCGGTACTGGGGTCCGGTGGCCGACCTGATCTCCCCGCCGCACAACTTGAGCGTTGAACTGCTCCAGTGCGAAGTGCGCCACACCGATGGTGCCCGCAACGCCCTGGAGCGGGCCAACGTGATCTCCTGGCTCCAGGGCGGCGACCCCGACGGCGGCTGCCGGATCGTGACCAACGCCAAGTGCCTCACCGAGGGGGTGGACGTTCCCGCCCTCGACGCGGTTCTGTTCATCGAGCCCAAGCGTTCGCAGGTCGACGTGGTGCAGGCCGTGGGCCGGGTCATGCGCCGCTCACCCGACAAACAGACCGGCTACGTTGTGCTGCCCGTAGTTGTACCCTCGGGTTCGAACTTGGCCGACGACATCGTGCTGTCGGGCTCCGACTTCAAACAGGTGTGGAGCGTGCTCAAAGCGCTGCGCTCCCACGACGAGCGCCTCGACGTGGCCATCAACACCGCCGACCTCACCGGCAAGCTGCCGGTGAAGATCATCACCTCAGGGGTGTGCCCCGACTGCGGCCAAGCCGGGTGCGACGGCGGCCAAGACTGCCAAGACCGCCTCAGAGCAAGCGGCAACCTCCAACGCCGACTGCCGTTCGAGCACGCGGTGGCCTCCAAATTGGTGGAGAAGTGCGGCGACCGCCAGTACTGGAGCCGCTGGGGCCAAGAGGTGGCCCGGGTCACTACCACCATCGCAGCCCACATCCGCCAAGCCCGGCGCGACGACCCGATCCTCGCCGAGGCATTCCAACAGTTCACCGAGGCGATGAGGGCCACCATCGGCGAACACCTCACCTCCGAGTCGCTGGTGGTGATGCTGGCCCAGCATGTGGTGACCATCCCGGTGTTCGATGCCCTGTTCTCCGAGAGCGGCTTCGCCGACCGCAACCCCATCTCCAAAGCCCTCAACGAGCTGCTCGACGAGTTCAAAGCCCAAGAGGTGCGCCTGCGAGACGAGACCCGCGACCTTGACCGCTTCTACCAAAGCGTGGAGAACCGCCTGGCAGGCGCGGTCGACGGAGACACCCGGATCAAGGTGATGCTGGAGGTGTACGAGACATTCTTCAAAGAGGCCATGCCCGACGCAGTGCAGCGCCTGGGCATCGTGTACACCCCGGTGGAGCTGGTGGACTTCATCTTGCGCTCCGCTGACGCAGTGCTCCGCCAAGAATTCGGCCGGGGCCTCACCGACGAGGGCGTCCACATCCTCGACCCTTTCACCGGCACCGGCACCTTCATCAACCGCCTGCTCACCATCAAAGACATCAACGGCGAGTACCTGATCCGAGACAAGGACATCGAGCGCAAGTTCACCAACACCCACCACCCTTTGGTCCCCGACAGCGGCTCACCACACGAGATCCACGCCAACGAAGTAGTGCTATTGGCCTACTACCTGGCCGCCATCAAGATCGAGGAGGGCTACCGGGAGCGCACCGGCGGATACGAGCCGTTCACCGGCATCGTCCTCACCGACACATTCATGCTGCAAGACGACAGCCGCCTGCCCGGCACCGGCAGTATCAGCTACAACAGCGCCCGAGCCCGCCAACAAAACGAACTCCCCATCCAAGTCATCCTCGCCAACCCACCCTGGTCAGCCGGCCAGAAATCCGCCGGTGATGACAACCCCAACATCGACTACCCGGCGCTGGAAGAACGGGTAAGGGAGACGTACGGCAAACGATTGCGCGAGGTCTCAGACAAACCAGTAGGCGGTACAAGTTCAGCCAACCTCTACGTGCAAGCCATCCGGTGGGCCTCCGACCGGCTCAACCAGGCCGACAGCGACACCACTTGTCCCGGTGTGATCGCCTTTGTCCACCCTAACAGCCTCTCCAACGCCACCTCCCTGGCAGGAATGCGCGCCGCCCTCCGCGACGAGTTCACCGACATCTACGTGGTCAACCTGCTCGGCGACGCCATGAAATCTGGCAACGAGTTCCGCCGGGAGGGAGACAAGATATTCGGTGCAGGGTCGCGCAACGGCGTCCAGATCACCGTCCTGGTCCGCAACCCCGACAAGCCCCTTGGCCAGCCTGCAATGCTGCACTACGCCGAAGTACCAGAACGCTCAACCCTCAAACAGAAATTCGACTGGCTCGCTGACCTCGGAGACGCCACGAGCGACCAGTTCGAGACCGTGCCCGTCAACGACACCCACGACTGGATCAACCTTACCGACGGCACTTTCAACGACATGATGCCGGTCTGTATCACTAGTTCACAGCAGGACGCGCCCACAATCTTCTCGAAACACGCGTCAGGCGTGAAGACCAATTGTGATCAGTACGTCTACTCCTTCTCCAAGGAAGCCCTTGGCGAGCGAGTGCGACGCCTCATAGACGCCTACAACGATGCCGCGGAGTACCTCGCCGCCGGCTTCTCGCTGGACGAATGCACCGAGAATAGTGATCTTCCACGAATCAAATGGACTGAAACCCTCAAGCAGTCGCTCCGCAAGAATGAAGAACTCGTCTTCGACGAATCCCGCATCCGCGAGGTTCTCTACCGCCCCTTCACCAAGCTCTGGCTCTACGAAGACCCCCTCGTCCTCTCCAGAGTAAAGACCATTTCCGCACTGTTCCCACTAGTAAACTTACCCGACCCGACCCGACCCGACCCGACCCGCTTCTGTCTCGCCGCTCCCAACAACCGCGCCATTTTCTCGGTCCTGGCCACCAACGCCATGCCCGACCTCAGCGCCAACGGAACCAATCAGCCGACCAGGGCCATCCCCCGACGGAGGGGATCTTGATCTCGGGAACCTCCAACATGGCCTTCCAAGCCTTGGCAGCGAAGACACTGCCCGACCTGGCCATGGTCGCGGGGTCGAGGCAGACCCGGGTGCTGCCGCGGCGCAGACTGTGACCCCCCCCCGGCGATGCTCTTCAACCTCACCCAGCAGCTTCCGTTCGGGATCGTCGCCAGCAGCCAGCTCTCCGACCTGTGCGCCACCGGGCGACAGACCCGAGCTGTCCTCCGGGGACGATCTTGATGGCGGGGCCCTCGAACATGGCGATCTTCGGGGTGCTGGCCTCCCTGACTCTGCCCGACCTGCACCTGATGGGGCCGGGTCAGCAGACCCGAGCTATGCCCAAGCAGAGGCGGTCCTCTTGAGCAGCCCGTCGAACCGCACACGGTTCGCGGCATTAGCTGTCGGCTTGCTGCCCGACCTGCATGCCGTCGATCCGGCAGGGCGGGCCGTGACCCGCTGTTCTCAATAGGAGCGCATATGGCCGAGACTCTCGAGCTGGATCTGGATCTACCCCTAGACCCCGCCGACACCGACAACATCACCGACTGGTGCCTTGAGCGGTTCCACGACCGCTACGGCGACCACATCACCAAAGACGACATCTGGGAGTACCTCTATGGCGTGATGCATGCCCCCGACTGGCGGGAGCGGTACAAGCACGACCTCCAGCGCAACCTACCCCGCGTCCCCCTGGCGGAAGACTTCGAGGCGTTCCGGGCCGCAGGGCGAGAGCTCATGGATCTGCACATCAACTACGAAACCGTCGACGAGCACCCGGCGACCTGCCTGGTGGACGGCCAGCCCGATGAGGGAGACGCGGAGGCCGCCGCCTACCGGATCGACAAGAAGATGCGCTGGGCTAAGAGCGGCAAGGAGACCAACCGCTCAGTACTGGAGATCAACCACCGCTGCAAGCTGATCGACGTCCCCGACGAGGCCCACCACTACACCGTGTCGGGCCGCACCCCGCTTGACTGGGCCATAGACAGCCTCCGACTCAAATACGACAAGGCATCCGGCATAACCGACGACCCCAACGGATGGCACGCCTGGGCCGACGAGCCCTTCAACCTAATCCGCCACCTCCGCCGGCTCATCCACGTCTCGGTCGAGACCGCCCGAATCGTGGGCAATCTGCCGCCATCTTTGCCTGAAGGCAATTGAAGAGGCAGCCAGCGTAACCTCACTAAGGAGCCGGGTCGATGACTTCTAGGAGACGGGTGCGCTCGGCCCATTGGGTGATCTGGCGGTCGGCAGTTACCAGGCTGTGGCCTCCGACAATGGCCGTGGCGGCAATGAAGCGGTCCAAGGGGTTTCCGTGAAATCCCGAAGTGCCCAGCATCGACGACTCGATTGCGATTCGTGCTGAAACAGGGATGATGTTAAGTCCGTTGTCCATGCAGCTTTCTGCCCATGCCTTGGGCGGCATTCCCAAGTCGACTCTGCCATCTAGGTGCAAGCGAGTGGCCTCGGTCAGCACTACGGCAGAGGCCGCCAGCTCTCCTTCGAACTGGGCTTGGGTAAGCAATGCATCGGTGTGGCTGCCTAGCCGGTCGTCTGAACACCTCAGCCAGATCAATGAGTGAGTGTCAACCGTTATCATGACGCTCGTACCAGGCAACTGGGTCAAGGACTTTGTCGGGGTTGTCCTCCATGTCAAACGACTCGTCGTCCCACACCGAGGACACGATGTCACCGTGGATCTCGATCCGTCCTTTGTCGATCCCGCTCAAGGGGACAAACTCCTTCTTGACTGGAGCGAGACGGGCGACGGGCTTCTTGTGGCGGGTGATGATGATCTCTTCGCCGGTTTCGCCGACCTCGCGAATCAGCTGGAGGCAGTGAGTCTTGAACTCCCGCGCCGCCACCGTGCGAGTTTGTTGGCCATGACCTGACATTTTTTGTTCCATTACAATAACTTTCTTCTATTTTAGAGAAGTTCCTGTTCAGAAACCCATCAACCAAACAAATTATAGTCCCATAATGTAGTCACAAAAGCAGTTTGCCTTCGCCCCCGGCCAGCGACACACCGCTACTGTGAACACCATGGCTGAGGAGCGGCGCTCGATTGAACTGGAGGTAGAGGTTTCAGGGAACGCAGAGGAGGTGTGGCGGGCGGTGGCTACTGGGCCGGGGATCTCTTCTTGGTATGTGCCCCACACGGTGGAGGAACGCGCAGGGGGAGCGGCTATGGCCTCGTTTGGGCCAGGGCCGGAGATGCAGATTCCGGGGCGGGTAGCGGTGTGGGAGCCGCCTCGGTCGGTTTGCTTCGACGGTGGCGAAGGGGTCGATGGGCTGGCGTTCGAGTGGACGGTGGAGCCTCGGGACGACCGGTGCGTGGTGCGGCTGGTGAACACCGGTTTCGGACAGGGGGGCGAGTGGGACGCCCAGTACGACGGGATGGTGGAGGGCTGGGGGTTGTTCCTGTTCAATCTCAAGCTGCACATGGAGCACTTTGCCGGGCAGACCGCGGCACCGGTGCTGCCCGTGGGGATGTTGGCCGGTTCCCGGGATGAGGCCTGGAGTGTTCTTACCGACGCGCTGGGTATCCCTTCGGCTCCGGTTGCAGGCGAGCGGATCGAGGTCAACGCCTCAGGAGCTCCCCCGCTAGCCGGAACGGTGGTGGATGCCGCAACGTGGAGGATTGCCCTGCTGCTTGACCAGCCGGCGCCAGGAACCGGGTTCATTACCGTGGAGTCCTACGGCGAGCACGCCGGGGCCTCGGTGTGGCTGTACCTTTACGGGTCCGACGGAGCCGAGGCCGCCGAGCGGGACGGACCCTTATGGCAGGCCTGGCTGGCCGAGGCCCTCGGAGGGAGAGCAGATGGAAGCACTGGGTAAGCGCAAAGTATTGGTGGTTGGGGCCTCATCAGGCCTGGGTCGGGCCACCGCCATAGCGCTACAGCGCCTCGGTGCCCACGTTGCCTTTGCCGCCCGACGGCGCGACGTGCTGGAGGCCGCCGTGGAAGAGGCCGGAGGCGGCCACGTCGTGGTCATCGACACCCTTGACCCCTCAAGCATCGAACACGGGGTGGCCGAGGCCGCCGAAGTGCTCGGTGGTCTCGACGGCATCGTCTACACCTCGGGTATGTCCCCCATGGCGCCAATGGCCGAGCTGACCCAAGAGGACTGGCAAGCGGTCTTCGGAGTCAACACGTTTGGACCGAACCTGGTCATCAAGGCCGCCCTCCCCCATCTCAGCGAGGACGCGGTAGTGGCCGCAGTGTCCTCAGACTCATCCTCGATGCCCCGCCACTCGCTGGTACCCTACGCCGCCTCCAAGCGAGCTCTGGAAGCCACCATGGACGGATGGCGTACCGAGATGCTGGGCACCCGCCGATTCGTCACCGTCATCTTGGGGCCAACCATGCCCACCGAGTTCGCCAACTCGTTCACTCCCGAAGCCTTCGAAGCCGCCATACCCCATTGGCAACGCCAGGGATTCCGCACCGGGATCATGCAAGGCGACGAGGTTGCTCATGGATTGGTCTCCTGCATGGCTGCCTTGTTCGCCGCCCCCACGTTCGGAATCGAGTCGCTTCTGTTGCGATCACCTGAACCCGAGGTGGCCAACGAGTTCTCCACCGACATCGAGCAGCAGTAGCCCCGAGCACTCTCCAATGACCACGCCAACCTCTGTTGTAATCGAAGAGCTTCCCGGCGCTCCGCCGGCCTTGATCCCTCGTAACTACGACCTCGAAAAGCTGGGCTACCTGGAAGCCGAGTTCGAAGTCCGAGGTCAGGCCCAGTCGTACCTGGCAATTGGAGAGCTTCCGCGAAACGGGCAGATTACCGCCGAGCCGGCCGAGTCTGCACCGTTCATCACCCGGGCGCTGGTGCGCCGGCCGGTGGCCGCGGCTGACTTCAGCGGAACAGTCGTGGTCGAGTGGCTGAACGTATCGGCTGGCGTCGACGGCTCCCCCGACTGGGACTACATGCACCGCCACATCATCCGCAGGGGCGACGCCTGGGTAGGTGTATCGGCCCAAAAGGCCGGTATCGACGGGGGCGGCTTGGCCGAGGGCCTCCATCTCAAGTTGCACAAACCGCAGCGTTACGGGCACCTGTCCCATCCCGGCGACGCATACAGCTACGACATCTTCACTCAGGTAGCCCAAGCTCTTCGCCAAGGCGGCTCCCCTCTGATCGGCGACCTGGTTCCCGAGCGACTTCTAGCAGTGGGCGAGTCGCAGTCGGCGGCATTCTTGGCCACCTATGTAAACGCCATCGATCCGCTAGTTCGGACCTTCGACGGCTACTTCCTGCACGGGCGACCCGGAGTTCGGACTGAGCTAAACGGCACCTTCGGCCCCCGGGTTCTCGACGGGCGATACGACGCCATGGCCCACTGCCCCGAGCAGATCCGCGCTGACGCCCGGGTGCCGGTTCTGCTGTTGAGCAGCGAAACCGACGTGACCGTGCTGCGCAATGAGGCAATCGAGCAACCCGATAGCGAGAACGTCCGGGGGTGGGAACTGCCCGGGGCTGCACATGCCGACACTTACCTGCTGGTGGCTTCGCGAGCCGATGGCGGCCAACTTGAACCCTCGAAATTGGCCCGAATGCTCGAACCGATCACCGACCTGGTGATCATGACCGTGGACAAGCCCATCAACTCCGCTCCTCATCAGCACTACGTGGCCCAAGCGGCCCTAGAGCACCTCGACCGCTGGGCTGGAGGCGGTGAGCCGCCCCCCGTCGCCCCCCGTTTGCAACTGGGCGATGATGGCATCACCTGCGAGCGCGACGATCTGGGCAACGCCCGAGGCGGGATCCGCAACCCATGGGTCGACACTCCCCTTCGGATGCTGTCTGGAGAAGGGCAAGAAGGCGACGGTTTTGCCTCCCTGTTCGGCACCACTGCGCCCCTGGAGCCCGGGACAATCGACCGGCTCTATCCCGGAGGCGGGGACGATTACCTAGCGGCGTTCACAGAATCGCTCGACCAGACCATTGCGGGTGGCTACATCTTGGCCATTGACCGCAGCGAGATCCTGGCCGTTGCCGCCGAAACGTTCGAATTGGCCCGCCTGGGAGTGGCCTAGCCGCCTCTCAGCTGAGCACCCGCTGCATCATCCGGGCGAGCCGCGACTTCCTGCCGGTTATCGCCTCTGTTCGGTCGGCAATGCCCATGATCCTCAGCGCTCCGTTTATGCCGAGCCAGCGCAGGGGCTCGGGCTCCCATAGCCGTGACTGGTGTCCTACCCAAGGCAGGTCGATGCGGGGCGAGTCGGTCTCGGTGATCAGCTCGGCGATGGTCCTCCCGGCTAGGTTGGCGGCGGCCACCCCCTCGCCGACATAGCCTCCGCCCCAGGCCATGCCGCTCTCCCGGTCGAATCCCACCGAGGGGAACCAGTCGCGGGGCACGCCGAGCACACCGCCCCACCGGTGGGTTATGGCCACATCAGAGAGCATGGGCAGCAGCTCGACCAGCGTTTTGATGATCTTGTCGTGGGTGCGCGACCTCTGCTCCACCGAGCTGGCGATCCTGGAGCCGAAGTTGTAGGGCGCCCCCCGCCCTCCGAATGCGATCCTTCCTTCGGCAGTCCGCTGTCCGTAGATGACCATGAACCGGTCATCGGTGAACGTCTCCCGTTGGCTCAGCCCGATGTCTTCCCATAGCGCATCGTCGATGGGCTCGGTGGCCACCATCAGCGAATACAGCGGGGCCAGAGACCGGCGGTTTCCCTCCAGTGTGCCGGTGTAACCCTCAAGGGCTCGTACCACCACTTCGGCATTGACTTCTCCCCGGTCAGTAGCGACTCGGCCGGGTTGAATGGCGATTGCGGCTGTGCCCTCGACAATCTTGCCGCCCAAGCGCTCAACAGCATCGCCGAGTCCTCGAACCAATCGGGCCGGATGCAGGGCCGCGGTGTGGGCGAAGAACATGCCGCCCACAACCCCGGTGGCGGCCAAGTGGGTGCGGGCCTCGTCGGCACCGAGCATCCTCATGTCTTCCTCAGCCAACCCATAAGAACCGTGAAACAGCTCGACCTCTTTGCGCTGGCGGGCTAGATGGGCACGGTTGCGGGCCAGTCGGATCGCGCCGCCTTTGGCGTAGTGGCAATCGATCTCCTCGCGTTCGGCCACTCGGCCCACCTCATCGACCGAATCGTGCAAGGCATGGAGCAGCCGGCGGGCGCCATCGTTGCCGCCAACTGCCTCGTGCCGCTTGGGCCCGGCCGCCATCTCCCCTACACACCAGCCGCCGTTGCGGCCCGACGCCCCAAAGCCGACGATGTCGCGCTCGATGACCATCACCCGGATTGTCGGGTCGATCGTCAGCAGGTAGTAGGCGGTCCACAGCCCGGTGTAACCGCCGCCCACGATGGCGACATCTACATCGGAATCGCCCCCCAGGGCGGGCCGGGGCTCGAGCGACCCCCCGCAGGTGTCATGCCAAAACGACCTGGCGCGGTAACGGTCGCTCATGAGTCGAACCCCACGCCGAACCGGTCGAGCAGTCTCAGCCAGGCCCCCCGCTTGCCGCTGCGCCGATCAGACCTCTGGAGGGCTTTGCGAGTGATCTGCACGCTGGCCCAGCGGGCCGGCTCCGGGGGGAAGGGCACCGGGTGCCTGCGCACCATCTCAAGCTCGGTCCGCCCGGTGGATTGGCCATACACAAGGTCTAGTGCCACCCGGGCGCCGAATCGGCTGGCCCCCACCCCGAGGCCGGTATAGCCCGCCACCCATGCCAGGCGGCCGCGGCACGCGGTGCCCCAGGTGGCGGTGAAACGGGTGGTGGTTCCGATGGGCCCGCCCCAGCGATGGCTGAACGACAGCCCCTCAAGCTGGGGAAACGTCTGGAAGAAGTGCTCGGCCAGCCGGAGATGGGTTGTCTTGCTCTGATCGTGGCGGGCATCGACCCCGTTGTTGAAGTGGTAGGTAGCGTCGTAGCCGCCCCACAGGATCCGGTTGTCGGCCGAGAGCCGGTAGTAGTGGAACTGGTTGGAAACATCGCCGAGCCCCTCCCGCTCGGCCCAGCCGACCGAGGCCATCTGCTCAGCCGACAATGGCTCGGTCATCAATACGTGGTCGTAGACCGGGATGGTGTAGCGGCGGGGGCGCCTTACCGGGCCCGGATAGGCGTTGGTGGCCATCACCGCCCGGTCGGCCAGCACCCTGCCGTTTGGAGTTCTGATCGATAGGCGGCTGCCCACTCGGTTGACAGACAGGACCGGGCTGTGGTCGAAGACTCCACCTCCCAAAACCTCAACAGCCGACCGCAATCCCCACACCAGTCGGGCGGGATCGACCAATGCCACATCGTTGCGGCGGATCATCCCGCCGAGGTAGGTGGGCGAATGCACTCGAGCCCGCATCTGGTCGGCATCGAGCAGTTCGACGTCTTCCCCAAAGGCCCGATAGACCTCGATATCCTCTTCCAGCCCCTCCCAGTGCCAGGGCTCAGTGGCCACGCCGATTTCGGGGCAGAGTCGGAAGTCGGCATCTACGCCGTGCTGTTTCAGGCTGGCGGCCAGCCCAGCCAAGTTCTCCCGGCCCAGGCGCACCAGAGTCTCGATTTCGGCGGGCCAATGAGAGAGTCCGTTGGCCAGCCCGTGGGTCAGCGAAGAATCGCAGAAGCCGCCGTTTCGAGAGCTGGCCCCGAACCCGCACTGCTCGGCTTCCAGCACCGCCACACGCATTCCGGGTTGGTCCTCCAAGGCCTGGAGCGCGGCCCAAAGCCCGGTGAAACCGCCGCCGATCACCGCCAAATCGGCTTCCATTGTCCCCGACAGCGCCGCTGCCGGGGCCGGGGCATCGTCGCGATCCGACCAGTACACCGCGGGGCGCGCCGCGCCCAGGGCTTGCGAAGCCCAAGTCTGAACGCTCAGTGCTTCACCATGACGTGTTTGAGCTCGGTGTAGTGGTCGAGGGCGTACAGCGACATGTCCTTGCCGTAGCCCGACTGCTTGAAGCCGCCGTGGGGCATCTCCGAGATGATCGGGATGTGGTCGTTCACCCACACCGTTCCGAACCGCAGCCCTTTGGCCATCCGCATGGCCCGGCCCACGTCGTTGGTCCACACGCTGGCAGCCAGCCCGTAGTCGCAGTCGTTGGCCCACCCCAGCGCGGTCTCCTCGTCAGGTACCGCCTGCACGGTGATGACCGGGCCGAACACCTCCCGCTGCACGATCTCCGACGCCTGGTCCACCCCGACAACCACCGAGGGCTCGTAGAAATAGCCATCGCCCGCTCGTCGGGAACCACCAGTGGTGATCTCCGCACCGGCTTCGCCCGCCCGGTCCACGAACCCTGACACCCGGTCCAGCTGGACACCAGATACCAGCGGGCCCATCTCAGTGTCTTCATCGATGGGGTCGCCAGTCGCCACGGACCCGGCCGCGTCGGTGAGCTGGGCCACAAAGTCGTCGTACACTTTGGCGCCGGCGATCACCCGGCACGGAGCGGTGCAGTCTTGGCCGGTGTTGTAGAAGCTGTTGTCGCGCAGATTGGCCACCACTGCATCGATGTCGGCATCGTCGAACACGATCACCGGCGCCTTCCCGCCCAGCTCGAGATGGACCCGCTTGAGCGAGTCCGACGCCTCTTGGGCCACCGACTTGCCGGCGGCCACCGAACCCGTGAGCGACACCATAGCCACGTCGGGATGCTGCACCAGCGGCACACCGGCGGATTGGCCCTGCCCGCAAACCACGTTGAAGACCCCGGGGGGAAGCACATCGTCGAGCAATTCGGCTAGACGCAGCGTGGTGTAGGGGGTGAGCTCCGACGGCTTCAACACCACCGTGTTACCGACTGCCAACGGCGGGCCGAGCTTCCATGTAGCCATGAACAGCGGATAGTTCCAGGGAGCGATGGAGCCCACCACCCCGATAGGGTCGCGGCGCACCATCGAGGTGTAACCCTCGAGGTATTCACCAGCGGCCTTGCCATCCAAGAAGCGCCCGGCGGAGGCGAAGAAGCGCCAGTTGTCGCACAGCTGATCCATCTCGAACTCAATGATCGACACCGGCTTGCCCACGTTCTCGCACTCGAGCGCGGAAAGCTCGGCCACGTTCTCCTCCACGATGTCGGCCACCTTGTGGAGGATCTCGCTGCGCTCCCTCGGCGTCTTGGCCGACCACTCGGGGAAGGCTGCGGCTGCGGCGGTGACCGCGGCGTCCACATCGGCCGCCGAGCTCGAGGCAACCTCGCCCATCACCTTGCCGGTGGCCGGATTCACCACCGAGTCGGTAGCCCCATCGATCGCCGGTTGAAATACCCCGTTGATGTAGTTGTCCGTCAGCATGATCCCGCTGCCCCCGTTCTTTCTGTTGCTTCGCTCATATTGCAGCACCAAACCCGCACAATCAAGCCCCCATTTGGTTGAGAAATAGTTGTCAATTCACCCTCAGCAACCGATTCGGTTGCACATGTGGGCATTCTGGTGTTAAATCGGTAATCACCGTTCGGAGCAGGGGGACGCCATCGATGCAACACGATGAGTTGGCTGCTTTGGCCGACCGCCACTTGTGGGGCCACTTCAGCAGCCTCGGCAGCGCGGTCGACCGAATACGGATCGTGGAGCGGGGCGACGGCTGCTACGTCTGGGACACAAAGGGCAACGAATACCTTGACGGCTTGGCCGGGTTGTTCGTCTCCCAGGTGGGCCACGGGCGAGTCGAGCTGGCCGAGGCCGCCGGGAAACAGGCGTCGCAGCTCGGCTACTTCCCCATCTGGACCTATGCCCACCCCGGGGCGGTGGAGCTGGCCGCTCGCCTGGCCTCGCTTGCCCCCGGCGACTTGAACCGGGTGTTCTTCACCAGCGGAGGGTCGGAGTCGGTCGAATCTGCGTGGAAGCTTGCCCGCCAGTACTTCAAGGTGATCGGCCAGCCCGAGCGGCACAAGGTGATCAGCCGGCAGCTCTCGTACCACGGCACCTCGATGGGAGCGCTGTCGATCACCGGGCTCGAAGTCTTGCGCGAGCCCTTCGAGCCGCTGGTGCCCGGTGTCTCCCACGCGGCCAACACCAACCGCTACCGGTGCAAGCTGTGCGCCGACTGCCCATCCTGCACGCTGGCCTGCGCCGACGACATAGAACAGGCCATATTGCGGGCCGGCCCCGAGACGGTGGCCGCCGTGTTCGTGGAGCCGGTGCAAAACGCCGGTGGGTGCTTCGTCCCCCCCGACGGCTATTTCGCCCGGGTGCGCGAGATCTGCGACCGATACGGGGTATTGCTGGTTTCCGACGAGGTGATCTGCGCTTTCGGCCGCCTCGGCAGCATGTTCGGCTCCGAGCGGCTCGACTATCTGCCCGACATCATCACCTGCGCCAAGGGGCTGACATCGGGCTATGCGCCGATGGGGGCCATGATCGCCAGCGACCGGTTGGCCGAGCCGTTTGTGGGCACCGACGAGTCGTTCTTGCACGGCTTCACCTTCGCCGGGCACCCGGTGAGCTGTGCGGTGGCCATGGCCAACCTCGACATCATCGAAGAGGAGCAACTGGTCGACCATGTGCTGGCCAACGAGGAAGCCTTCCGGGCCTCCCTGGACGACCTGTGCGACCTCCCGATCGTCGGCGAGGTTCGTGGCATGGGCTACTTCTACGGGATCGAGCTGGTGAAAGACCGCGACACCAAGGAGTCGTTCTCCTCCGAAGAAGCCGAATCGCTGCTGCGGAGCTTTCTCTCCAACCGCCTCCTCGATTTGGGATTGATCTGCCGGGCCGACGACCGAGGAGAGCCGGTGATCCAGCTCTCACCGCCGCTCATCGCCGGCCCCGACGAGTTCGACCGCATCAATCAGACGCTGCGAAAAGCGCTCACTGAGGCTCAGGCCCTCTTCTAGGTACGACGATGGCTGCTGCGTTCGACATCGACGAGATCGACAAGGCCATCATCCGCGAGCTGCAAAATGACGGCCGCATGCCCTACGCCCGGATCGCACCGATGGTCGGGCTTTCGCAGGCCGCCACCCGCCAACGGGTCAACCGGCTGATGGAGCGGGGAGTGGTCCAGATCGTGGCGGTGACCGACCCGGTGGGGCTGGGAGTGGGCTACCAGGCATGGATCGGCATCAACGTCTCAGGCGATGCCCGAAGCGTGGCTGAAGCCCTCGCCGAGATCAACGAGGCCGAGTACGTGGTGATCGTGGCCGGGCGGTTCGACGTAATCGCCGAGATCGTTTGCGCCGACAGCGAGGCGTTCATATCAGTGGTAAACGACCGGGTTCGGGCCATTCCCGGGGTCATCGACATCGAGACGCTGCACTATTTGAGGCTGGTCAAACAGACCTATAACTGGGGCACCGGCTAATGGGCGACGGGGGGGATCATCCAGTGAGCGACGCCAGCGCAGCGGTGCAGCTCTCGGCCATCACCAAGAGATTCGGCGACGTTGTAGCGGTCGACAACGTGGATCTGGAGATCGCCGACGGAGAGTTCTTCGCCCTGCTCGGGCCGTCGGGGTGCGGCAAGACCACCACATTGCGCATGGTCGCCGGACTCGAGTTCCCCACCGAGGGCAGCCTCAAGATCTTCGGCAACGAGGTGGGCACGCTTCCGCCCAACAAACGCCCGGTCAACACAGTCTTCCAGGACTACGCCCTGTTTCCCCACATGACGGTAGAAGCCAATGTTGCGTTCGGACTCAAGATGCAGCGGGTGGCCAAGGCCGAGATCGCCGGCCGAGTTCAGGAGGCCATCGGCCTAGTCCGCCTCGAAGGCCTTGAGCAACGACGTTCGCAACAGCTCTCGGGCGGCCAGCGCCAGCGGGTGGCGTTGGCTAGAGCACTGGTCAATCGGCCCAAGGTGCTGTTGCTAGACGAGCCGCTGGGCGCCCTCGACCTAAAATTGCGCCAAGAAATGCAGCGCGAGCTCAAGGCGCTTCAACGAGAAGTGGGCATCACCTTCGTGTTCGTCACCCACGACCAGGAAGAGGCCTTGACCATGGCCGACCGGATCGGCGTGATGAACGAGGGCGAACTCCTCCAGGTCGGCACTCCCGAGGGCATCTACGAGTGCCCGGTGAACCGGTTCGTGGCCAACTTCATCGGCCAGTCCAACCTGATCGACGCATCCGTGGTGTCGGTCGACACCGTGTGCTTGGCCGACGGCAGCCATATCCCCGGCCGGTCGGATCTGCCGGTGGGCACCCGGGTGGCATTGTGCCTTCGACCGGAACGGGTTGAGATGCACCCGGTGACTGCCGTCCCCGCCGGCCACACCTCTATATCGGGCCGCTTGGAGAGCGTCACCTACCTGGGCAACGCGTTGGTATACATGGTGACCAACGAATGGACTGAAATGGAGATCCGACTCGAGAACCAGCCCGGCGGGTTCCGGCCCTACGTCGGCGACGATGTGGCGGTGTCGTGGATGCCAGACGCGGTCACGGTGGTCAGGGCATGACGGTCGTCGAAGAACGGCGGGAAGCCGAAGTAGCCACGCCCGAATTCGAAAAGGCGGCCAACCGAGCCGCATCTCGGCGGGGTTTCCTCCTGTCGCTGCCGGCCTACGCCTACCTGGTGTTGTTCTTCGCCGTCCCGCTGGGGATCGTGATGATCTACTCGTTCGCCACCCGGAACCGGTTCGGCGGCACCGACCTATCGGGCTGGAACCTCAACGCCTACCGCAAGCTGGGCGAGCCCATCGTGCGGGACATCTTGTTCCGGTCGCTGTGGCTGGCCATCCTCACCACGCTGATCTGCCTGGTGGTGGCCTATCCGTTCGCCTACTTCATCGCCACCCGCACCCCCCTTATCCGCAACCTGATGCTGGTTTTCGTGATGATCCCGTTCTGGACCAACTTCTTGGTGCGCAACTACGCGTGGCGAGTCCTGTTGGGCAACGACGGACTGTTCACCAACATTTCAGAGGCCCTCGGCTTGGGAGAGCGGGAACTGCTGTTCACCACCTCGGCGGTGGTGATCGGGTTGGTCTATGGCTTCTTGCCGTTCATGGTGCTGCCCCTGTACGCATCGATCGAGCGGATCGACCTCAGCCTGATCGAGGCCAGCCGCGACCTTTACGCGTCGGGATTCCAGGCATTTCGGCGGGTTCTGCTCCCGCTGTCGATGCCCGGGGTGATCGCCGGGTCGATCCTGGTGTTCGTGCCCAGCCTGGGCGCCTATGTGACTCCAGAGATCCTGGGCGGCGCCAAGACCACCCTGCTGGGCTCCTACATCGTCACCCAGTTCCTTACGGCCAGGAATTGGCCGGTGGGGGCGTCGCTCTCGTTCGTGCTGATGGCCGTGATGCTGGTGGCCACCCTGGTGTACTTCCGAACCGGGGGCAGGAACCTGTGAGCAGCACCGTCCAGCCTCGGGGCACCACCAAGATCGCGCTCACGGCCCACTCCTGGCTGGTCTACTTGTTCTTCTTCGCCCCCATCTTCGTGCTGATCGTGTTCTCCTTCAGCGACGACCGCAACGTGGGCCGGTGGGGCGGTTTCACGCTGGAGTGGTACCAAGATTTCGTGGAGCACAGCCAGCTCCAAAACGCTGTGTGGGTGTCGGTCCGGGTGGCCCTTCTCTCGACGGTCATCTCGGTGGTGCTGGGCACGCTGGCCGCCCTGGCCCTAGAGCGCTTCAAGTTCCGGGGCCGCAAGGTGTTCGACGCCCTGCTGTATCTGCCGATCATCATCCCCGACGTGACCATGGCGGTGATGATGCTGCTGTTCTTCTCGGAGTTCTTCGAGATTCTCGACTCGGTGTTCGGCTGGGATGTCCAAAAGGGACTCGGCTCCATCACCATCAGCCACATCGCCTTCAACATCAGCTTCGTCTCGGTGGTGGTGCGGGCTCGACTGGCGGGCATGAGCCAGGTGCTTGAGGAAGCCGCCCTCGACCTCTACGCCACCCGGTGGAAGACGTTCCGCTACGTGACCTTCCCCCAGATCCTCCCCGGAGTAGCCGGCGGCGCCCTGCTGGCCCTCACATTGTCGCTCGACGACGTGGTCATCACCCAGTTCGCTGCCGGCCCGGGCGCCACCACCCTGCCGGTGTTCGTGTTCGGCCTCATCCGCCGGGGCGTCACCCCGCTCATCAACGCCACCTCGGTGCTTATGCTGGCCGCATCGGTACTTCTAGTGGCCCTGTCGCTGGCCTTCCAGCAGTTCAGCGGCCGCAGCGGGCGCCCCTCGCTGCGCGCCGCCCGGCAAGCCGTATCCGCCAAACCCACAACCAACACCCAAATCAAAGAGGGGATATCCCAATGACAATCACAAACCTTCCTGGCCGAAGAGTGTCTTGTCTGCTAGGCGTGCTGCTGGCCTTTGCGCTGGTAGCCGCCGCGTGCGGCAATGACGACGATGATGGAAGTGCAATCGCCGACTGCGAGGTGAACGAGACCGACGGCAATCTCAACATCTACAACTGGGCCGAGTACATCGACGAGGAGCAGCTTGCCGCGTTCTCAGACGAGTACGACGTGAGCGTGACCATGGACGTCTACGACTCCAACGAGGCCATGCAGCCCATCGTGGCGGCCGGCAACTCGGGTTACGACTTGATCGTGCCGTCGGACTACATGGTGGCCATCTTGATCGCCGGCGGAACCGTCCAGCCGCTCAACAAAGACGCCATCCCCAACATCGCCAACATCTCCGAGGACTTCCGGAACCTGATCTACGACCCGGCAGGGGATTACTCGGTGCCCTACCAGTGGGGCACTACCGGCATCGCGGTGGACACCGCGGCGCTGGGCAGCGACTTCCCCCGCTCCTGGGGTCTGATCTTCGACCCGGCCCTCGCCGATGAGTACAGCGGCTCGATCTCGCTGCTCAACGATCCTCGGGAGACGATCGGCGCAGCCCTCAAGTACCTGGGCTACTCGCTGAACTCCACCGATGAGGGTGAGCTGGAGGAGGCCACCAATCTGGTGGCCAGCGCACGGGGTCGCCTCGCGGCGTTCAACACCGACTCGGCCGACGAGTTCTTGACCACCGGTGAGACGGTGATCGCCCACGGGTACTCCGGTGACATGTTCACCCAGTTCCTGGAGACCGACGATCCGTCGCAGTACGTGTACTTCGTGCCCGACGAGGGCGGTACCCGCTGGATCGACAACATGGCCATCCCGTTCGACGCCGGCAGCCCGTGCACGGCCCACACCTTCATCAACTGGCTGCTCACCGCCGAGCAGGGCGCCGCTTTGTCGAACTGGAACTACTACTCCACTCCGAACGCGGCCGCATTCGGCGGGCTCGATGAAGACCTCCAAGACTTCCTCAGCACGCCAGGGGTTGCCCCAGTGGAGATCTTGGAGGAGATCCAGGACACCGGCGACTTCGAGGTGAAGTTCTCCGACGCCTTCATCGAGGCCAAGGGCTGATCGCCTCAGTCCGCTAGGAATACCGGAGATTTAAGGTGGCCGACATGCCTCAACCCCTCGGGGGCAATCAGATGCCCCGCTTCGCGGGCATCGCCACCTTTATGCGGCTACCCGGCCGGTCGGCGGCGGACGACCTCGATGTCGCCGTCGTGGGCGTGCCGATCGACATCGGCACGTCCAACCGGCCGGGGGCCCGCTTCGGCCCGAGGGGCATCCGCAACGAGTCGGTGCTGATTCGCCCCTACAACATGGCCACGCGAGCAGCACCGTTCGACAGCCTGCGGATCGACGACATCGGCGATGTGGCCACCAACCCCTACAACCTGGCCGACGCGGTGGCCCGCATCGAGGCCTTCTACGACGAATTGCTCGGCCATGATGTGATCGCGGTGGCCATGGGAGGCGACCACACCATCGCCCTGCCCATCATGCGGGCCATGCGGCGCAAGCACGGCCCTCTGGGGCTGATCCACGTGGACGCCCACACCGATATCAACGACCACATGTTCGGCGAGGCCATCGCCCACGGCACACCGTTTCGCCGGGCCGTGGAAGAAGGGCTGCTCGACACCCACCGGGTGGCCCAGATCGGCGTGCGGGGCACAGGCTACGCCGCCGACGACTTCGACTGGTCGCGGGAACAGGGCTTCCGGGTGGTGCAAGTAGAAGAGTGCTGGAACCGCTCGCTGGAGCCCCTCATGGCCGAGGTACGCGACAAGGTGGGCGGAGGGCCGGTGTACATGAGCTTCGACATCGACGCCCTCGACCCCTCCTTCGCCCCCGGGACCGGCACCCCCGAAATCGGCGGCCTCACCGCCCCCCAAGCCCTCGAGATCATCCGAGGCTGCCGAGGCCTCAGCCTGGTCGGCTGCGACCTAGTCGAAGTAGCCCCCATCTACGACCCCACCGGCGCCACCGCCCTCACCGCCGCCAACCTCCTCTTCGAAATGCTCTGCGTGATGCCAGGGGTGCATTAGTCGGCCGACATTCGTGAACCTCCTCCAATCGGGTTAGATCCCGCTTGAACAACCGGGCCGTCACTGTCGGGTTCCCGTGATTACGCAGATTTGGGACGGCGGGGGACGAATGAGCTGGTTCGCTGGGTGTACTCCAGATAGCCCGGGCGGGTCTTGGCCAAGCGGTGTTCCACCATCGGCACGCCGGACACCTTCATCAACAGCCAGGTCATGATGGCGGGGCCGACCAGCCCCACAATCCCGATAGGAGTTGAGGCTGCTACCAGGCCAATGCCCCACCAGGCGGTGGCGTCACCGAAATAGTTCGGGTGGCGGGTGTACCGCCACAGGCCGCGGTCCATCAGCTTCCCGGCGTTGGCCGGGTCGGCTTTGAACCGGACTAACTGCCAGTCTCCGATGGCCTCGAACCCGAACCCGACCAGGAAGACAACCATGCCGATGAACCACAGGGCGGCAAATCCCCTCTCGGTTTCGCTGATGCCGATCATGAGGGGAAGCGACATCACCCACATGGCCGCCGCTTGCAACCCAAACACCCTCACCAGGCTGGTCAGCCAGAAGCGGTCGCCAGCCCGGCGGCGCATTGACCGATAGCGGAAATCCTCTTCCTGGCCGATGTTGCGAAACGCCAGATGAATGGCCAGGCGCAGCCCCCAGGTGGTGGCCATCGCCACCAATAGCGCGGCCCTCACATCGTGCCCGTCGGTGACCAGCCAGCTCACCCAGGCCACCACCACAAAGCCGAAGCCCCACAGGATGTCGACGATGCCCGCGTCCCGCACCGCCACGCTGATGACCCACACCACCAGCATCATCCCGGCGATCACCAGCGCTGCCACCCATAAGACCATCTGCGATCAGCGTACCGTGGTGGCTTGTGAACGACTCCGACCGACATGTGCTGTTGACTTTCTCCAACCCGGTGATTGGCCAGGAGGCCCAATACCACCAGTGGCACGACGTCCATACCCGCGAGGTTGCGTCGTGCGAGGGGGTGGTCAGCGGGCGGCGCTACCGAATGAGCCCCGATGCCGACTTGCTTACGCCCGAGTGGATGCGCACCCACGCCGATCGCAGCGATCTGCCGATGCCGTTCGAGTTCTTGGCCGTCTATGAAATCGAGGGTCACCTGCCCTCGGTCATCCAGGGCATTGCCACCAAAGACGACTATTCCATACGGTCCGACGACAGTCTCGACCACGACACCGTGGCCAGTTGGGCTTTCACCCAGACCGGTCCGCAGATAGGGGCGGCCACCCCCGATGAGGTTGACCACCTCGGGATATCGCTGGCCAACCCCACCAAGGACAACCTTGAGTGGTTTGAGCGCTGGTACACCATCCACTATCGGGAGGTCATGGCGACTCCTGGCTTCCTCACCGGGCGGCGCTACTGGGCCGCCGACAACATCCTCACCCCCCAATGGGCCATCGACCATGGTGAAATCAGTCCCAATGGGATGCCGTTCCAGCACCTAGTCATGTACGAAGTGGGCACCCCGTATGCCGAAGCCAAGCCGGCGCTGGAAGAGCAGCGGAATGACTTCACCGTCTTCCCCGACGGCGCCATGGACTACGACCAGATCATCGGCTGGCGCTACACGCCACTAGCCTGAGGCGCCATGTCAGAAGAGATTCGCACCCTGTTGGCCCGCTACTCCGACGGGGTGTGCCGCTTCGACGCCGAACAGTGGGCGTCGACCTGGGCCACCGACGCAGTATGGGAGATGGGCCCGATGACCAAGACCGGGCGGGACGAGATATCCACCTCCTGGCAGGGCATGCTGGCCCGTCTCGACGGGGTGATCCACGCCTACCTAAACGGCTGGGCCGAACTCGACGAAGCCGCGGGCACCGGCACCGGACGCTGGTACGTGATCGAGCACTTCAAGCGGCCCCGCGAAGACCCCATGACCATGTATGGCTACTACGACGATGAATACTGCTTAGAAGGCGGCCAGTGGAAGTTCGCCCGCCGGTCTCTCAACCGCATCTACTACGGCCCACCCGACATGTCCGGCGACTTCACCGGCTTCGGCCTTTAGGCTTAAGCAACCATGGGCTATCGCCAAGCAGACGTGTCCGCAGCCGATGCAGCGATGGATAAGTACCGGAGTGGACTAGAAGGTGAGGTAGGCGCTGCCCTGTCTGTGGTCGGTCTCAGCGCCGAGCGAGCTCACAAAGAGATGGTGATCCGAGATGACATGATTCGGATCGCCCACCGCGCCGGAGCCTCACTTCGACAGATCGCGGAAGTTTCCGGACTCGGCCGCAAAACGGTGACCGCCATCGTCGAGTCCGATCAGACGCGAAAATAGGGGATGGCCAGCATGGAACCTCTACCTGTATAGGCGATCAGTTCGTCAATAGGCTCTAATTCCCTGTTCGGAATCCTGCCTTGTCCATGGCAAATGGCATATCGGGGTCGAGCACCTCTTGGAGCTCGATCACGTTACCATCGGGATCGCGCCCGTACGTTGCCCGCAGTTGCAGCATCTCTCCCCGCTCTCCCAACTCCTCCTTCGTGGGCGGCGGCCGGTGAAAGTGCATTCCGGCGGCCCGTAGCCGCTCGTATTCGGCATCAATGTCGGTCACGTTTAGTGCAAGATGGGTGTAGCCATGATCACAAACCGGCCGATTGGGGTCTGACGGCGCTCCGATCGGCTGGTGATACTGAAAGATCTCGATGAACACGTTGCCAGCCCGCAAGATCAAGCTGGTGGCCGACGAATCTTCCAATCCAACGATGCTGTCGATCACCTCGTTGTCGGTCCAGCCCCTCTCGTCAACAACCTCGAATCCGAGCAGCTCGGCATAAAACTCCCGCAACCGGGCCAGGTTCCCAGTTGACAGCGCGATGTGGTGAATCCCATTTATCATCGGCTTTCCTTCCCGACAGCCATATGCAGAGCGTACAGTCCGTCACGGCTACACCCCGACTGGCGCTTACGGCCTGCTTGTCGAACTGGTTTATCGAGTCGAGACCACGAGACTGCCAGGGCATGCTGGCCCGACTCGACAGGGTCGCCTGCGGAGCGAGCCGTGAAAGTTCCTAGCCAAATGATATAATATTTGGCCGCCGAACTTGCCGAAAATGGTTCAACCCGATGCATGACCCCGACAGCACAGTGGAACTCGTAGTGCGCCACCTCCGCGAGGGCATTATCGATGGCACATATCTGCCAGAGTCGAAGCTTCAACCGAAGGTGATCGCCGAGAGGTGCGGCACGAGCTTCATTCCGGTGCGCGAGGCGTTTCGAATTCTCGAGTCTGAAGGATTCGTCACTGTGTTCCACAACCGTGGAGCATGGGTGTCGTCAATGTCGGTAGAAGACCTCGACGACCTGTACATCGTCCGCACAGAGCTCGAATGTGAAGCAGTGAGACGAGCATCAGGCTGCGATGAGAAGAAGATCGACATGCTCTTGAACAACCTCGGTGAAGCCCAAGAGCGCCATGCCAAGGGCGACCACGCGGCGGTTGTCGCCCTGAACCGCGAGTTTCACTTTGCGATCTATGAATTGGCTGGTTCCCCTCGACGACTCAAGCTGATTGACCAACTCTGGCTGCATTCCGCCCGCTATCAGCGGCTGTCGCTTCACTACCGACATGATGCAGCGAGTGATGAGCACCGGTTGATAGTGGATGCCCTTAGCAATGGCGACCAATCCGCAGCCGCAGAAGCCTTGCGCTGCCATCTTGCATCCACGGTTGAATTGATCAGGGGCGCGGTTGAGGCGGCAAGCTTCGTGGGCCGCGAGGAACACGGCGGGGTGGAGGAAGTTCCCTAGCGTTGCGGCGCGGGCACGCGACCACCCTGCTAGTGGGGGGTTGCGATTGTCCTCGTCCTTTGCTCGCCCAGCGCGTCGATTCCGAGATGCAATTCACGGCCAGGCTGTAGGTAACGGGGTGGCGTCTTGCTGAGTCCAACCCCAGATGGCGTACCGGTGTTTATCAGGTCGCCCGGTTCAAGAACCATGAACTGGCTCACAAACCAGACAATGTGTTCGACAGAGAAGATCATGTCGGAAGTGTGGCCAGTCTGCTCACGGCCACCGTCGATGTTGAGCCACAAGTTCAGCGTTTGCGGGTCGGGAATCTCGTCGCTCGTCACGAGCCACGGGCCAAGAGGGTTGAAGGTGTCGCAGGATTTTCCCTTGTCCCACTGGCCATCGCGCTCTAGTTGATACTCGCGTTCGGAGAGATCGTTGGAGATGGTGTACCCAGCGACGTACGGGAGCGCCTCCGTCGGAGTCCGCAGGTAGCTTGCCTGCCGGCCGACAATGACGCCGAGTTCAACCTCCCAGTCGGTCTTGGTCGATCCGGGCGGAATACGCACATCGTCATTTGGACCGATGACGGTGTTGGGTGCCTTCATGAACAGAATTGGCTCATCGGGGATCGGCATGTTCGATTCCGCGGCGTGGTCTCGGTAATTGAGTCCGATGCCGATGATCTTGCCCGGTCGTTTGATGGGGGGGCCGAGGCGCGACTTGCCCGACTGGAGCGGCGGGAGGATTCCGGCGTCAAGTGCCTCCCTTAGGCGGTCGAGACCATCGCTCCCAAAGAACTCGGCGTCATAGTCCGGGGCTACGGATTCAGCGCTCAAAACCGACCCGTCTTTGGGGTCAACAACAGCAGGGCTTTCTTGGCCTTCGGCACCGACTCGAATCAGTTTCACAGGTAGTCCTTCCCGCCGGCTACAACTTGATTTCGGACCGCACGCCGCGCATGTCCATTTCGAAATCGAGTCCGAGAACTGGCGGCCTCGCCCGACTCCAGCAAAGCCCGTGGCGTCCCGCCACTCCTACCTTCGGTAGAACTGAGTCCTCTAGCAACCCCTCCAGCAGGAGCACGGTGTACACGTCAATTGCAGTGACCAGCTCCCAACTGGCACCTAGACCATGAAGGCGTGACTCCATGATCCCGATCACATGGCCCGCCTTCTCCCGCAGGGCGTCGGGCCCGGACTCCCCTCTTCGGATGATGTCGTCCTCGTCCAGGGCGGCCTCGCGCAACTCCGCAGCACCCGCGACGACGAATGTCATCGGGGCGTCCTGCATTTCGGGAGCGGTGTAGGAGAAGCCGTGCAATACAGGGGTGGCCGGGGGAGAATCAGCCGGAGCAACGTTTGTCCGGGCGACAGGATTGAGGTCGCCAACATATAGATCCCATGTCTGGACCAAATCGCAATAGCCCACGTTGAACTCGATGAATCCCTCCATGCTGTAGGGCGTGGGGGACCGAAGCTCAACTCCGCAGAGGGCGTGACGGGATCGACCGATCTCCCGAAGATGGGAATCGATCTTCTCAAAGCCCTCCCGCCAGGGCAGCGGAGTTCGCAGGGTCGCGTGGACGATTTCGTAGCCAGGGTCGGCAACTACGCCACAAGAGTAGGGGTCTATTCCCATGAGGAAGCGGTATCCGCCTCGTGGGTTGGCTAACAGCATCAGGAGTCTCCATTCACGGATGGACTACTACGGGATTATCGGTATTCCTATATTATGCTATAATATCTACATCGCAAAGGACTCTCAGGGGTCTTGACGGGCCGCCCATGGGATCCCAAGGAGGTGCCCCCATGAAAGTCTCCCCAGAGTCTCGGCTCGAGGAGCTTGGGCTCACATTGCCGCCGTGCCCGCCGAACACCTCAAATTACTTGGGAACAGTCACCGTCGGCGACCTCGTCTTCGTGGCTGGGCATGGCCCGTTCAAAGACGGCGAGCTCATTCACAAGGGTCGAGTGGGTGAGGACATGGACGTCGAAACCGCAGTAGAGGCAGCCCAGCTTGTCGCTCTCAACATGCTCTCTACCCTCAAGGCCGAGTTTGGCGAGCTGAGTCGGATAAAGAGGGTTGTCAAGCTGCTCATCATGATCAACTCGGCTCCGGATTTCGATAGACACCAGATGATCGCAAACGGCGCCTCCGACCTGATGGTCGATGTTTTCGGCGAAAACGGGAAACATGCCCGTTCGACTGTGGGAATGGCTGCACTGCCACTCGGGCTCGCCGTCGAGGCTGAAGGCGTGTTTCAGATCATCTCATAGGTTCAAGCAGCGCGAGTCCCCCACTGGCACCCAGACTCGACGGTTGACGAGGCCCACGGGCTGGATTATCCTGGATTATGCTATAATATTCGATCTCAGTTGGACCGCTCATCAGGGGCGGTGCGCTCTGACCGGAAGGTAGGAACCGATATGCGACGGATGAAGCTGTGGGCGGTCTTGGGCACTATTGCGGCACTCGTACTGGTCGCATCAGCGTGCGGAAATGACGACGACCCGGGGGAGACTTCGGCCCCGGAGACGACTGCCGCTTCTACCCCTGCGCCGACTGCTGCCCCTACCCCTGCGCCTACCCCTGAGAGCGCCCCCGAGCCGGTAGAGATCAACGATGAGTACTTCAGAACTCCGCTGGATTGCGATGTGAATTCCACGACCGACGATTTGCTGGCGTATGCCCCACCTGCGGCTGACGCTTCCTACGAGATCGACTTCATGCAAGTGAGCCTGGCCGCTGAGTACTACCAGGCCATGGCCTACGGCGCGGAGCAAGCGGCAGCCGACGTCTCGGCAGCCGGCGGCGGGACCGTCACGGTCCGGCATACGGCGGGCGTGGGCTATACGGGTCCCGCCGACCAGCTCGCAGACGCGGAGAACATTCTCCAGCGCAACCCCGATGCCATCATTCTGGCTCCCGTGGACACGGCTGGCTCGGTTGCAATTGTGGATGCGGCAACCGACGCGGGCGTGCCCGTCGTGAACGTCTCGACAGAGGTTCCCGACGGCAGGGTCTTCATGATCATGCAGGACGACTACCTGTTCGGCAAAGCAGGCGCCGATGCCATCGCCGAACTGGTTCCCGAAGGCGGGAAGGGTGTCGTTATGGCGGGTCCCGCCAATGCCACCTGGTCTCGCAAGCGGGCCGAAGGCTTCAGAGACCGGGTAGAAGAAGCCCATCCGAATCTCGAGATAATCGCTGCGCCCAACCAGTTGGTCGATCCCGAGGAAGGCCTCGCCGATTTCTTGAACGTGGTTACCGGAAACCCGGAAATCGACTGGATCTATGCGGCCCACTTCGCATTGCTGCTGCCTCCCTCCATTCCTGAGGAATACCAGGACGTCCCCTACATAGCGTCCGATTTCACCAATTTCTCAGCTCCTTGGATCGACGACGGCAGCGCTGATGCCCTGTTCCTCGTGAGTCCGTACTGGATGGGCTACATCGGTCTCGGAACTGCGGTTTCGGTGCTGAACGGAGATGACGTGCCTCGCATCAACTGCGTGCCCTTCCCCGTAGTCGACCCGTCCAACGTCAACGAGGATTGGGTCCAGATCGAGCTGATCCCCGCCGGGTGGCAGGCTGAGGTCAGCTAAGTTCCCTGTATCAACGCCTAGCAAGGAGAAATAGATGACTAACAAAGATCACACGATCTGCCTGACCTTTGATTTCGATGCAATCTGCCTCTGGCTAGGCTCATTTGGAGCTGAGACACCCAGCATGTGCTCTCGGGGGGAATTCGCCGTTCCGGGGCTGAAGCGTGTTCTCAAGGTCCTGGAAGATCGGGATATTCCCTGCACCTTCTTCTGCCCGGGTCACTCGGCCCACCTCTACCCAGACCTCGTCAAGGAGATCGTGGACAAGGGTCACGAGATCGGGCACCACGGGTGGAGCCACCGCAACCCCACCAAACTCTCCTTGGAAGAAGAGAGACGAGACTTCGAACTGGGCTTCGAAGCTATCGACTACGCCGCAGGTGTTCGTCCTACCGGGTGTCGCACCGCGGCATGGGACTTCAGCCCCAACACCTTGGATCTCATGAAAGAGTTCGATCTCGACTATTCGTCGACATTCATGGCGAGTGACTTCTACCCCTACTACTTGCGAGATGGTGACGAATTCCCTGCGAACGAACCCTTCGTGTTCGGCACACCGATCGACATCGTGGAACTCCCTCCCAGTTGGGGACTGGACGACTTTCCGCCGTTTGAATACGTCTGGGGTATGAACCAGGGTCCCAATACTCCTTCACAGGTTCGAGAGCTGTGGCAGGGGGAGTTTGACTACATGATCGAGAACTGCCCGGGTGGGATGTACGTTCTCACTTGCCACCCACAGTTCATCGGCCGCGGGTCGCGTATCAAGATGCTTGAGGAGCTGATCGACTATATGGAGGGCGAAGGACGAACCTTCAGCACACTCGGCGATCTGGCAGCGAAGTTCCGCCGTGAGAACCCTCTCGACGAATGGGTGGAGAAGAACCCCTATTTGACAGGGGCGAAAGCACGCCCGCCCGAATCTTGGGCAGGGTTGGACGGCTGATGCCAATCAGTTAGGAGGCGGCCTCGCGGCTGCCTTCTAGCAGGCCGGAGAGCGGTAGTGGAATAGAACTATGCTCTTGAGGGGGCTTCTGTGACCGAAGAATCGTTGGCTGCTCACACCTCGTTTACGGCCAGGAGTCACAGGCTCTCCATCCGAGACTGGGCTTTCAAGTATTCAACCGAACTCCAGCTTCTGGCTGGGCTCGCCGCGATGATCGCCATTTTCTCGCTCCTCGAGCCGTCAATCTACCCAACTACAGCCAACGTTCAGAACATATCGCGCCAGGCGGGCGTGCTCCTCGTGGTGGCAATCGGCCAGATGTTCGCCATAACCGTCGGCGGGTTCGACCTCTCTGTTGGGGCGAACATGGGTTTCACCAGCATCGTCACTGCCCAAGCGATGGCAGACCACGGGGTGGCGGCGGCCATAGTCATCGGGCTTCTCACCGGTGCCGCTATTGGGCTCGTCAACGGGATCCTGATCGCCAAGCTGCGTGTGAGTCCGTTCGTCGTGACCATGGCGATGCTGACCTTTTTGACCGGTTACGGCGGCGTGCGAAGCAACGGAGCCTCAGTTATCGCGAACGATCCCACCCTCAAGTGGTTCGGTGGCCGCGACTGGGGTTTCATGCCATCGACGATCGGAATCGGCATCATCATCCTGCTGTTGGCAGTTGCGTTCACCGGAAGAACGCGTATCGGCCTTTATGTGTACGCCATTGGCGGCAGCCGCGAGACATGTCGGCTGGCCGGGATTCCCGTAGCCCGCTACGAGACCATTACCTACATGATCACCGGCATGCTCGCCGGTGCAGGCGGGATCATGCTCACCGCCCGAGTATCGGTTGGCCAGACCGGGCTCGGTGCCGGTTTCGAATTGCGATCAATTGCCGCAGCGGTTATTGGGGGTGCAGTCATCGGCGGGGGCAAAGGCCGATTAAGCGGGGTCTTTCTCGGGGTAGCTCTGATGACATGCCTGACTGTGGGGCTTGCTGTGACTGGTGTCGGTACCTTCCAGCAGCAGATGGCGATCGGCATCGCCCTCGTGGTCGCAGTGTTGATCAGCCAGATAAGGGGAGGAAGCTTCCGCCAATTCTCTGATCTCCTGCCGACGCTGAAGCGACTCTTCATCGGATTCGATGGACAATCCTGGAGGCTTGCCGGCCCGGCCTCAAAGACAGACACGTCGAGCGATGACACCGCCTGACTCCGAATCTGAGCCTGACCTGAGCGCAACGTCCTGCGGGGTGGAACTGCCCGGCGATGTTCCCGCGGCGCGCTTAGACGGGATAACCAAGTCATTTCCAGGAGTGAAGGCACTCGACGACGTCAGCTTCGACGTGCGGCGAGGCGAAGTTCATGCACTCCTAGGCGAGAACGGTGCGGGCAAGTCGACCTTGGTGAAGATCCTGGCTGGGCTGATCCCTCCCGACTCCGGTCGTATCTTGCTGGACGATTCAGATGTGGTATTCCACGGTCCCCGAGACGCCCAGCGACGTGGAATCAGCCACGTCCCCCAAGAAGTGCAGGCGGTGCCAGATTTCAGTATCGGGCGCAACATGCTCTTGGGCTTCGAAGGGCCATTTGACCGAAAAGGGAAGCTCTCCTCCAAGGAGCGGGAGCAAACCAGGGATGCATTGGACCGTTGCGGCGCTGCTTTCAGCGAATCGGCGCTGTCAGGCCAGCTGAGCATCCCGGAGCTTCGGCTCGCGCAGATCTCTAGGACACTCTTGCATCCCGGCGACGTCATCGTCCTCGACGAACCCAACGCAGCCCTGTCCGAGAACGATGCAGCGGCGATGCTAGACAGGCTACGGCTACTGCGCGACCAGCAGAAGGCGATCATCTTTGTCAGCCACCGGCTGACCGAAGTTCTCGGCATCGCCGACCGGATCACCGTTCTGCGCGATGGCTGTGCAGTGGGCACGTTCCCCCGGGCAGAACTCGACAAGGACAAGATCGTCGCCCTCATGACCAAGACCAGCAGGCTCACTGATCAAAATGGTCCTCCTTCGGGCACCTTCCGCTCCTCTTCGGTGGAAGCGACCAATGGAAGGCCTCTGCTTGAAGTTGACGGACTGACGCGAGAGCCCAATCTCGCCGACGTCTCGCTTCGTTTGCACTCAGGGCAAATCGTTGGTGTGGCCGGAGTTCAAGGATCAGGACACGGCCACCTTCTGCGCGCGATTGCCGGTGTAGACGGGTACGACCGCGGTCTTATCGCCGTACGCGGTCATGCCCTCCACCCTGGCATGATCAGAGGCGCATACCGTGCTGGGGTCGTCCTCGTTCCGGCTGACCGCCGCGCGTCGGCCATCGTCTCGCAGCTGTCAGTTCGAGCCAATCTCACGCTTCCCATCCACTCCGGGGCGAGCCGCGGTGGAATGCGCCGAATCAGAAAAGAACGGCAATTGGCCAGTGAGCACGTCGAAGCGTTCGGAATCCGCCCATCCAACACAGAGATACTTGCCGGTAACCTCAGTGGAGGCAATCAGCAAAAACTTGCCCTGGCGCGAGCTCTGGTTTCGAAACCTGACGTCCTCTTGCTCGACGAGCCAACTCAAGGGATCGATGTCGCGGCCAAGGCAGAGATCCTTGCTCTCATTCGCCGGTTGGTGCAGGAACACGGATTCGGCGTTGTTGTGGCATCGTCAGAGTTCGAGGAGCTGCTCGCAGTGGCCGACGTGATCCACGTTATGAGCCGAGGGCGGTTGGTCGAGACCTTGCCGACCGAAGAAGCCGACTACGAGCGGATCCTTCATGCCGCTCTGCCTTAGTGGTGGGCGAGGCGGGCGAACTCGGCATCTTCACGCCCATGTACTTTCTCCACGGCCGCAAGCAGGACTAGCAAGACGCTCGATCCACCAGCCAGCGGAAGATCGGATCCGTGGGGCGGGTGGGCATCATCTCCGGGTGCCATTGCACGGTCACTACTGAGTCGCCCATCTCCAAACCCTCGATGGTGCCGTCGTCGGTCTGGGCGGTGACGGTGAGATCGCGACCCACGTTGGCCACCGCTTGATGGTGGAGGCTGTTGACCTGGGCTGACGGGCCATAAAGCTCATAAAGGGTGGAGTCCTCGGCGAAGTTCACCCGGTGAGTAGCGGAATGGATGGAAATGTCGAGGCGGTTGTGTTCCGGGACGTGCTGGTGCAGTGTGCCCCCCTGGTGGACGTTGAGTACCTGGATACCCCGACAGATGCCGAGCACCGGGATGTCGGCATCCAACGCAGCTGACAGCAGCCCCAACTCCAAGTCATCGCGTTCCAATTCAGGAGCCAGCAATTCAGGATCGGGATCGGCCCCGTATCGAATCGGGTCGATGTCGGTTCCCCCGGGCAACACCAGCCCGTCGAGCCGCTCGCCGACAGCAGCCGGATCAACGTCGATGGGAATGTGCACCGGAATCCCGCCCGCCTCGATGACGCCGCGGGCGTAATCGGCGAAGTACAGGTCGAGGTCGCAGTCATCTAGCACCTTCAGCAAGCCGCGTACCTCTGAGCCGCGCTTGCGCCGGCCGGGCAATCCGATCAGGGGGGGTTTCGTGGCCATAGAACTGTTCGCTTCTATTCGCTCTTGCCGAGAACGTTAGTTTGGTCTGTGGTGGCTGTCCG
This sequence comes from Candidatus Poriferisocius sp., assembly GCF_965214065.1. Lineage (GTDB taxonomy): Bacteria > Actinomycetota > Acidimicrobiia > Acidimicrobiales > Bin134 > Poriferisocius. The sequence continues at coordinate 867,300 of NZ_CBDCAT010000027.1, read as the reverse complement.
GGTGCGAGATGTCGATGGTGCCATCGCATGGCGTGAAGCAGGCAATGGCGATGTTGTGCTGTTCCTCCATGGCTTGGCCGGGTCGCGCACTTCGTGGGAACCCCAGCTTGAGGCTCTTAGCGACCGGTGGCGCTGTGTGGCCTGGGATATGCCCGGCTACGGCGAGTCATCGCCGGTAACCCCGCTCACATTCGAGGCCGTCGCCGACGCGGTGGCCGAACTTCTCGATCGGCTGGGCGTGGAGTCAGCTCATCTGTGCGGGCTGTCGTTTGGGGGACACCATGCGCTGCACACCGCCTTGCGCCACCCCTACCGGATCCGGTCGCTGGTGCTGGCCGACACCAGCGCAGTATTCGGCGGCGACGGAACCGATCCCGACGAGTGGCGCGAATCGCGGACCGCCCCTCTGGATGCCGGGCTCTCGCTGGCCAACATTGCCGACGAAGTGATCGCCGGCATCGCAGCCCCGGGATTCGAGGGGATCGAGCGCGACCGCACCGCCGCCGCGTTCGCCCGAATCCCCGAGACGGGATTCCGGGCCTCGTGCCAGCTGATCCCCTCTCATAATGTGCTCCACCGGCTCTCTGAGGTCGAGTCTGCCACGCTGGTGGTCGTCGGCGAACTCGACGAGGAGACCCCTCCGGCCTATGCCGACGTGCTCCATGCGGGCATCAAGAACAGCCGGCTGGAAGTCATCCCTGGAGCAGGTCACCTCAGCCCGGCAGAAGCCCCTGAAGCGTTCAATGAGCTTGTTGGCGAGTTCTTGGGTTCCTTGCCAGCGATTCAGCAAAGATAAGACAACAAATCTCTCCGTCATGAGAGGAATAACTCCATGAGCGACTACGACCGGATTCGCGTGCTGTGGCCCGACCATCTCGGCTTGGCCCGGGGCAAGTATCTGCCTGTCCACCTGGCCGAGCAGGGCACAGGGCACTGCATCACCACCTTCGCCCTCGGTTACGACCGCAGCCTGATTCCCGCTCCGGGTACCTATCTGCTGGAAGGGCTACCCGACGTAGTGGCCAGCTTCGATCCTGACGAGGTTCGCCCCAGCTGGGAGGACGACGCTACCGGTGTGGTCGTGGGTCATCTGGACTTCAGGGGCCAGCCCTACACCGTCTCAACCCGTTTCGCTCTCCAGCAGGCCATCGCCGCGTGGGCCGAGCTTGGGTATACGCCCAAGGTGGGCATCGAGCTAGAGGCCTATGTGCTCCAGCCCGACGGCGAGGGCGGCTGGGAGCGCTGGGACACTCCCCGGTCGTTCGTCTACGGCACGGGGCGCTCGGCTGATCCCACCGGGCTGATCGACGACATCACCCGCACCGCTTGGAGGTGCGGGTTCCGGATGGAGAGCATCAACGCGGAGTACGACGAGTCCCAGTTCGAGCTTACGCTGGAATACGACGACGCCCTCAAAGCGGCCGACGAGGCGTTCTTGTTCCGGGTGCTGGCCCGAGAGGTGGCCCTGGCCCACGGCCTGGACATCACTTTCTTGGGCAAGCCGTTTGTCGGGGTGGCCGGCAGCGGCGTACATGTGAACTTCTCTCTGGTCGACGCCGACGGCCATAACGCCTTCAACGACACCTCGGCCGACGACGGCCTATCTGCCCTGGCCAAGGGGTGCCTGGCCGGCCTGGTGGCCCACCATCAGGGGCTCACCGCGCTGTGCGCCCCCACGGTGAACGCCTACCGGCGGCTCCAGCCCGCAGAGCTCAACGGCTATTGGGCCAACTGGGGCCACGACCATCGCTGCGCGGCCAATCGCATACCGGAGGCGAGAGGAGCGGCCACCCGGATCGAGAACCGGGTTGGCGACGGCGCGGTCAACATCCACTTGGGGGTGGCCACCGTCCTTCAAGCGGCCCGGCTCGGCGTGGTCGATGAGCTGGAATGCCCCGGTCCGCTGACCACCGACGGATTCGAAGAGGTCAACACCGATGTCGGCGCGGCGCCCAGCCTTGCCGCCGCACTAGAGCATCTTCAGGCCGATCCCGCGTTGATGGCCGCAGTGGGCGACGACCTTTGCCAGAACTTCATCGCCAACAAGCAGGCCGAGTGGGACCGCTATATCGCCGCGGTTGGCGGGGACGTGCCCGGAGGCGAGGTAACCCAGTGGGAGCTCGACGAATACCTCATGTACCACTGAGAAACCCGGCTGAGGGGTGCGCTAATCGGCCAGCACCTCGTCGAGGTACCAGTCGACAAAGGCGTGGCACCGCTTGATGTTGGCCATCTCGTGCTGGCGGGTCTCCTCCATGAGCTGGTCGAAGTCCACCCCGCATTCGTCCAAGTAGTCTTTCGGGGCCAACCTGAGGAACGACTCGACGTGGGCCACGTCGACCTCGGGGTGGAACTGGGTTCCCACCGTGCGGTCGATCCTGATGAGCTGCACCGAGCTGTCGTTGCGGGCCAGCACCTCAGATCCGGGGGGCGGGGTGAAGCGGTCGTGGTGCCACTGCATCCACGGCCCCGGCCCGGCCGGGTTGGGGCCGTCTTCGCCGTCGCCGAGCTCGAACCAGCCGATCTCGGTCACCGGGGACACCTCGACTGTGCCGCCGAGCGCTTCGGAGATCAGCTGTCCGCCGAAGCAGATTCCCAACACGGGCTTGCCCGCCTCATGGGCCTGTCTGATCATGTCGAGCTCTTCATAGATCCAAGTATCGATCTCGGCCTTGTCGGTGAGCGAGCGCACCGAGCCCATGGGCAACAGCAGGTCGTAGTCGTCCATGGGCGGAAACGGCACGGCGACGTTGGGGTGGTCGTAGTCGTGGGTAACAACGTGGATGTGGACTTCATAGCCCCGCTGGCGCAAACGGGTGGCAATCTGGCCGGGCAGACCGTCCACCTCGTGGGCGATGGCCAGAGCGCGCTTCACGGGCTGAACCATAGATGGATCTGTCCTGTCCCGGCGACCGCCTCATATTGGCCGAACTGCTCGCCAGGGGTCGTGCAGTCCGCCCCGCCCAGAGCGCCGACCATGGTCAGGTAATGGCCGAAGAACCCCTCGGGGGCGTGGGTGGAGAACTCGGGCAAGAAGTCGAGCACCCCGGCATGGTCACCCCTGGTGAGGCAGTCGATGACGTGCTCGTCGGCGGCGCGCGCCTCAGGAGTGCGAAGATGCAGAGCGGGATCGGCTCCTTCGTGGTCGCGGAACTGGCGCAGCGGCCAGAACCGGTGGCTCAGCCCGCCGCTGGCCAACACCACCACCCGGCGGTCCAGGCTCGCCACCGCCTGAGCCAGCAGCTCGCCGAACAAGAGGAAGTCTTCCGGTTCGGCGGTCTGGCAGATGCCGGCCGAAATCCACGCCTCGTCACCTTGCAAGAACCCCAGCAGGTTGATGGTGGGATAGTGGACCGGCATATGGGGGTCGTCGATGGCGGTTACCCAGGTGTCGTCCCGACCGGCGGCCTGGGAGGCCCACGCCTCGGCCAGCTCCCGGTCGCCAGGCATGTCATAGGGCATCTGGCTCATGCCCCGGGGCAGCTCTTCGGACGTGAACAGTCCGCACCGGCGGTCGGCGGAAGTCACTATGTGCTCGACGGTGGTGAACCAGTGGGTGTCCACCACCACCACGGTGTCGGCGCTCAGAGGGCCCAGCCGCTCAGCGCCCAAGTCGTGGAGACCCTGGTAGAGCGTGGTGTCCTCGCCGTTGTTGAGCAGGCGGCGAATCGCCTCGGGCATCACCAGCGGCGGAACGTGGGAGACCAGCCCGGCGCCGACAATGGCGCCCATCACGCTGCCCCCTGGATCGAGGGGAGCCGGATTCCAGCAATTGGATCTTGCATCACACCACCTTGACCGGAAGTCGCTTGATTCCCGAGATGAAATTGGACCGCAGCCGGTCGATGGCGCCAGCGGGCTCCAAGCGGCTCACCCGCTTCAGAAGCTCTTCGAACACCAGCCGCACCTCCATACGGGCCAGCCAGGCCCCCAGGCAAAAGTGGGGTCCGTTGCGGCCGAACGCCATGTGGTCGTTGGGCTCACGCCCAAGATCTAAGCGGAACGGCCGCTCGAACCCCCCAGGATCGTGGTTGGCGGCCACGAACCAGACAACCACCTTGTCGCCGGCACGAACATGCGACCCCCGCAGTTCGACGTCGCGGGTGGCGGTTCGTCGGAAGTGCATGGTGACCGACCCGGTTCGCAAGATCTCCTCCACCGCCGTGTCGGTCAAGCCGGGGTCGGCTTGCCACGACTCCCACAGGCAAGGGTGGTTCAGCATGGTCCACATACCGTGGGTCATGGTGTAGCGGGTGGTGTCGTTGCCGGCGGCCACCAGCAGGGTGAAAAAGTTGTTGAACTCCAAGTCGGTCAGCGGCTCGCCGTCGATGGCGGGGGCCAGCAGTTTGGTGATGATGTCGTCACGGGGGCAACCCCGCCGGTCGGCGGCCTGCTCTTGGGCGTAGCGGAAGATCTCGATGGCGGCGGGGCTACGGAAAGGAACCATCCGAAACTGCTCGGTGTCGGTGAGGTCAACCGGAAAATCGGTGAAGTCGGGGTCGGTGTTGCCCAGCAGAGCGTCGCCCCAGGCCACCAGCTTGCGGCCGTCCTCGTCGTCGGTGCCCAGCAGGCGGCCGAGCATCCTCATGGGAAGCTCCTCGGCGATGTCGTGAACGAAGTCGAACTCGTCGTTGGCCAGCGCCTTGTCAAGCACCTCGCCCACCAGCTCCCGGATTGAGGATTCGAAGGTCTCCACCGTGCGGCGGGTGAAGCCCTTGTTCACCAAGCGCCGATAACGGGTGTGCTCGGGCGGGTCCATCTCCATCATGGTGCGCCGGGCCTCAGTCTGCTCAGCGTCCATCTCCTCCAAGCGGATGCCCAGCGACGAGGTGAACGTCTCAACGTCGCGGCTCACTGCCAGGCAGTCGTCGTAGCGCAGGATCGACCAGAACCCGGCACCATCGGCCTCCTCGGTCCAATGCACCGGATCTTCGGCCCGCAGCCGAGTGAAGGTGGCGTGGGGCACGCCGGCCACATAGGTGTCGTGGTCTGTTATGTCAGCGTCATCGGGGCCGAGGTCGGCCAAGTAGCTATCGACATAGGTCTGGGCGCCCATCAATCGGATTCCATCGGGTTGGGGGCGGCCCACAGCGTGGTGCCCCCGGCCATGGAGTTGCCCACTTGCCGGTAATAGCCGCCGATGACCTCGAAGGGCGCCAGGCGGGTGAGCTCCTCGGTGGGGCTCTCGGGCAGCACTAGCTCGGCATCGCCGCTGAACACCGGGCCCAAGTCGGCGTCGTAGCCCCGCATGGTCACCAGCTCGTCCAGCGAGTCGCGCCCGTCCATCTCGATAGACGGCATCTGGCGGCTGTGCAGCATGGGGTGGCCGTTGACGAATCCGGGCGCCTCGGCGGTGCCCTGGATGGTGAACCGGGCCTCGGCGATCCGCCGCCCCCAGGTGCTGAGGGTGGCGCCGAACTGCCCGCCGGGCTCGAGCCGGGGACCGGCTTTGCCGTAGGCCACCGGCCGGGTCATCCAGATCTCGCTCATCTTCTTGGGGTAGCCCTGGATGTGGCCCCGGGCCATGGCAAAGTCCTTGTCCACCCAGATGTAGGCCGCCCGGCTGAAGACCTGGCCCTGATAGGAGCAGCGCACCACCAAGAACACTTCTTTGTACTGGGCCCGAGCCGGGTCGAGGATCTCCTCGAAGCTGTCGCTGCAACTCTGCCAGTCGGCCCAGATAAGGGCGACGGCACCGGGGTCGTCATCAACTGGCTTCAGCGGCTCGGGGAGCAGCTCGGCCACGTTGGCCGGATCGGTGCGGAACTCCACTGTTAGCATCTCGCCCGAGTAGTGCCACGGCGGACCGGGCAGGATGCCAGCGGCACCGGAGGGTGAGCGGGGATACATGAACCCCTTGAGGTCGGCCACGGCGGCAGTATAATCATTCGGTACCAAACGATTCAACCGGACTGTCGCGGCCGGGGTTATCAACAATAGAGTCGAGACAGTGACTGTGCCCTGCGAACACAAAGCAACCCGGTGACTCTTGTCGACCTCGCGGCAGGCGGCGGGCTGCTGACCCCTGAGCGGTCAGCCATCGTGGAGCGGGTTCGAGCCATCGGCCCTGAGCTGGCGGCTCGAGCGGCCAAGTACGACCGGGACGCGGCCTTCCCCTTTGAGAACTGGCACGACCTCTCCGATGCCGGCTTGCTGGGTGTCTGCATACCGGAATCGGCCGGCGGGCTAGGCGCCGACTTCGTGGGCTACGCCCTGGCGTCTGAAGAGCTCGCCCGGCACTGTGCGGCCACCGCATTGACCTTCAACATGCACTCGGCCACCACACTCATGGTGGGCCAGATCGCCGACGACATGGAGTTGAGCTCAGAGGAGCGATCGGTGCTGCACCGCAGAAGAGCGTCGCTATGGAAGGGCATCGTGGAGCAGGGGCACATCCACAGCCAGCCGTTTTCGGAGGGGATAGCGGCCGGGGCCACCGAGGGCTATGCCACCACCGCGGTGGCGGTCGAGGGCGGCTACCGGGTCAGCGGGCGGAAAATCTTCGCCTCGCTCAGCGGAGCCGCCGACATCCACAACGTCGTGTGCGTGGTTGAAGGCGACCCCCGGGTGCGCCTTTTGGGCGTGGCCGCCGACTCAAAAGGCCTCCACATCGAGGGCGACTGGGATCCGCTGGGCATGCGGGCCACCGACTCCCGCAACCTGTTGTTGGAAAACGTGTTCGTCCCGCAAGAGCACGAGTGGATCCCGCCGGGGATGTTCGACCAAGCCGCTGCCCGATGGCCGTACTTCTTCATGACCTTGTCGTTCGCCTATCTGGGGCTGATGAGGGCCGTCATAGACGCCACCGCCGAGTACCTCATCGGCGACGGCGGACCTGCGGCCCGGCGCTCCCACTCCATCAAGCAGCAGGGCTGGGCGGAAATGAACCTCATCTACGACCGCGCCCAGGCGCTGTGCTATCGGGTGCTGGGCGAGTGCGGAGTCGATCCCGAGCCCGCCGCGGTGCGAAGGGCGTGGAGTTCGATGGTCACCACCATGGACGGCGCCCCTGATTTGGCTTCGCTTGCGCTGCGGGTGTGCGGCGGGCGCGCCCTGCTGCGACCGTCGCGGCTGGAGCAGCACTACCGTGACGCCCGGTGCGGCGCGGCCATGCATCCCTGGAGCGTGGATGTGTGCCTCGACCGCCTCGGCCGGGCGGGGCTCTTCGACGACGCAGAAGAGACCCCGGTGTGAGCGATGAGGGTTGATCCATGATTGAGAGCTCCTGGGTCAGGCGATACGCCGAGCAATTCGAGGCCTGCAGGCTGGTTTCCACCGAGACCGCGGTGGTGCTGTCAGAGACCCGGAGCCGCTCCGAGATTGTGCAGACCGCTCGTTCGGCCCTATCGCTTTGCGGGGTTGCTCCCGTCGATGTGGTGGTCACCACCCCGCCCAATGCGGGGCCGCTTCCTATCCGCTCCACCGGGGCATCGGTGGCGCTGGCCGCCAACGCGGTGGCGCTGGGTGCGCTGACCAATGCCGACTTCATCGTGGACTGCACGGTGGAGGGGCTGCTGCATGCCCCAGAGCTCGGACAGATCCTGGCCAGCGGGGCCCGAGTGCTTATGGTCTCCAACGAGCATCCCGAGAACACCGAGCGGTGGCCCCACGACCCCTCACTGGCCGATCGGGTGGCAACCGGGGTCGCCATGTTGGAGCAGGCCAAGATGATGACGGTGGCCTCTGGCGCCGGTACCGATCTGACCATCGATCTCTTCGGCGCGGTGCGGGCCGGGTCGCACGGTTGGTGCGCTGAGCCGGGGACGATCGCCCACTGGCCCGGCGGTCTGGTGTTGGCGTTCCCCGCCGCGGCCACGGTGAACGGAACGGTGGTGCTGGCCCCTGGCGACGTGAACCTCACCTTCAAGGAGTACATCCGCGAGCCAGTGGCGCTGACCGTGGTGGACGACTACATCACCGACATCGCGGGAGACGGGGTTGACGCCGAGCTGTTCCGGTCCTATCTGGCCGCATTCGAGGAGCCCAACGCCTACGCAGTGAGCCACGTGGGCTGGGGGATGAACACCTCGGCCCGGTGGGAGGCCATGGCCCTATGGGACAAGGCCGATCACAACGGCACTGAGCTGCGGGCTTTCGCCGGCAACTTCTTGTACTCGACCGGCGCCAACGAGGTGGCAGGGCGGTATTGCCGAGGTCACTTCGATCTGCCCATGCGGGGTTGCACGGTGACTCTGGACGGAAACCCGGTGGTAGCAGGCGGTGAGTTGGCGGCGGAACTCCGTCCCGCCTGAATGAGGCCTGTTTTGCCGGTCATTGAAAGCTTCTAGGACGAAGAGTGCTTTCATTTCCGAATGCGAGGGTCGTTTGCTCCCAAACGACTTTTGCCATAAAGTTCGCGCAACCTGACCGAGGAGGGGGAGTTCATGAAACTCAAGATCTTGTTGGCACTCTTGGCGATTTTTGCCCTGGTAGTCGCCGCCTGCGGCAACGACGATGACGGCGGGGCAACCTCAGCGCCTGATGGTGCCGCGGTGGACATCGACGGAATCCTGGCCGCCGACTTGGACGACTGCGCCGACGCACCCACCGGCGATCCCATCCGGGTGGGTATGGCCATGGACTTCAGCGACGTTGTCGGGTTCGTGGACATCCCCGGCTCCAAGCTGGTGCCTTTCATCGCCGAGAAGGTCAACTGCACCGGCGGCATCTACGGCTCGCCGGTCGAGGTCCGTGTGGCCGAGGTCGGAGACGACGCCGTGCTGGCCACCCAGGAGCTCCTGGATTGGGGCGCCCACTTCCTGATTGGCCCGCCGTTCGCTGATTTCGCTCTGCCGATCCTCCAGGCCACCGAGGGCCAGGTACCGCTGTTCGTGGCCGCCTCCACCGAGCCGACCCTGGCCGATGCCGCGATCAACTCGTTCCTGGTGACCTTCGACGACTACGGCATGTCGGAGGCCGCGGCCCAGTGGGCTTACAATGAGGGCATCAACCGGGCCATTGTGTTCACCGAGGGCGATGGCATTCCCTACACCGGTGTGAACCCCGACGCCTTCATGGCCAAGTTCGAGGAACTTGGCGGCGAGGTGGTCAGCGTGCAGACCTACGTGTGGGCGGGTGACACCGACTTCTCCGCCCAGGTCAACGAGATCGCGGGCATCTCCCAGAACAACGAGGTGGTGTTCTCTGCCGCCCTCGGCTTCCAGGTCACCGCCCTGCGGGGCCAACTCGAGGGCCAAGGTCTCGACGGCCTCACCTACCTGGGCACCGACGCTCTGGACGCCACCGGCATCCAGTTCGAGGACAACAACGAGGGCATCGCCCACACTCCCCATACCAGCATCTCGCCGGGTGACCGCATCGACCGGATGCTGGCCGACTATGAGGCCGCCAAGGGCGAGGCGCTGGAGAGCCGGGGCTTCATGGCCCTGTACGTGGACTCGATGTTCTTGGGCATCCAGGGGATCTTGGACTGCGGCTGCACCGACCCGGCCGAGATCGGCGCCGCAGTGGCCCAGATCCAAGGCTTCCGGGGTCTGTCCGGCGCGATCACCTTCGCCGGCACCAACGGGATTCCACCCAAGGCCGTGCCGATCAACCAGATCGTGAACGGCGTGGACACCCTGGTCGCCACCATCGGTTAAGGCCAGGCCCTACCACTAGGGCCTGATGCTCACATACGATTAGCGCGATGCTCGAAGTCTCGAGATTGACTACCCGATACGGTGCGATCTCAGCACTTCGAGACGCTGAACTGCACGTAGGGTCCGGTGAGGTCGTCGGCCTCATCGGGCCCAACGGTGCGGGCAAGACCACGCTGTTGGGGTCGATCGCCGGACTGCTCTCCCCCGCAGCCGGAACAGTGGCTTTCGAGGGCGCCGACATCACCGGCCAGTCGCCGGAAAAGCTCCTGCGCCTAGGGGTGGCCTTGGTACCCGAGCACCGGCGGATCTTCGGCGACCTCGCCGTTGAGGAAAACCTGAGAATCGGCGGTATCACCCAGCCTCGCGATGAGCGGGCCAGACTGCTGGACGAAATGGGCGAGCGATTCCCGGTGCTGCGGGAAAAGCGGAACGTGTCCGCCGGCTACCTATCAGGCGGAGAGGCCCAGCAGCTGGCCATCGCCCGGGCCCTTATGTCGAAGCCTCGACTGCTGATGATGGACGAGCCATCCCTCGGGCTGGCCCCCGTGCTGGTGGACGTGGTTTTCGAGTTGATCGAGACACTTCGCAATCAAGGGCGCACCCTGCTGGTCGTCGAGCAGAATGCCACCCGAATGCTGGAGGTGGCCGACCGGGCCTACGTGCTGAGATCGGGAGAGGTGGTGGCCGAAGGCACCGGTGCAGAGCTGCGAGAACGCCCCGACCTGTTCGACACCTTCGTGGGAGGCAGCGGCAAATGACCGAGTTGCTCCAGAACCTCATCGACGGCCTGGGCCGGGGCAGCATCTACGCGTTGCTGGCCCTGGGCGTGGCTGTGATCTTCGGCGTCATGCACCTTCTCAACTTCGCCCACGGCGAGCTGATCACCGTCTCGGGCTATGTGGCCTTCTGGACCATCAACGAGGGCTGGTCGTGGTACCTGGTCACCCCGGCCATAATCGGGACCGCCATCATGACCTCGCTGGTCATCGAACGGGTGGCGTTCAGCCGCGTCCGAGGAAGCTCCGACTTCACGCTGCTGTTGACCTCGTTCGGCGTTCATTTCGTGGTGTTCGCCATCTTCTTGCTCTACGTTTCCGCGTCGGTCAAGACGTTCTCACGACCCGGTTGGGTTACCAACACCTACCCCATCGGGTCTCTGAACGTCGAGGTGTTCGACACGGTGGTGATCGGGGTGACCCTGGTCACCCTGCTGGGTACTTCGTGGCTCATTCAGCGCACCATGTTCGGCCTAGCCCTGCGGGCCGCGGCCGCCGACTTCGACACCGCCCGGCTCATGGGGGTGCGCTCGGACACCGTGATCCGGGGTGCGTTCGCCCTCTCCGGTCTGTTGGCCGGCATCGCCGGAGTCTTCTGGCTCATGCGGGCTGGCAACACGGTGCCGAGCGCTGGTATCACCCCGATGCTCAAGGGGGTCCTGGCCGCGCTGATCGGCGGATTGGGAAGCCTCAGAGGCGCAGTGCTGGGCGGCTTCGTGCTCGGACTGGCCGAAGTCCTGCTGAGATCCCGACTGCCCGATTCGGTGGCCAGCCTCACCGAGGGCTTCGTGTTCTTGCTGATCGCCCTGCTGTTCATCTTCCGACCCCAAGGCCTCATCCGGGTAGCCCACGCGGAGCGGGTGTGATGGCCGAACAGCGCGGCCCGACCGCAGCCCACGCGGGAATGTTCCCCGATCTTCGCCGAGATGTGGCCTTCCCCATTGTCGGGATGGGGCTGCTGTTCGGCGTGTTCGTCGCCGTCGGGCTGTTCTACCAGAGCTTCTTCGGCGGGGCGGCAGAGCGTCTGGTCACCATTGCCCTCATCGATGCCATCATCGTGCTCGGTATCCAGATCTATGTGGGCAACACCGGGGTGCTGTCGTTCGGCCACATCGGGTTCGGGGCCATTGCCGGTTACACATTCGCCATATTCGCCATCGCCCCCTTGGAGAAGGCAAAGCGCATTCCCGACGCGCCGCTGGGCCTTACCGATGTGGACATGGGCTCTTGGGCGGCTGCGGGCGTGGCCATCGCCGTAACGGTGGTAGCCGCTGTCTTCGTCGGCATCGGCCTGACCCGCTCGGGAGCCGAGTCGGGGGCGGTCGCCGCTACCGTCATCACGCTGGCACTGCTGTTTGTGACCCACGAAGTGGCCCGCAACTGGCCGGAGTTGACCGGCGGCGAGCGCGCTGGGCTGTCGTTCCGAATCGGCGGCGCCCTCGGTACCCGAATGCCGATCTTCTTGGCGCTGGCCAGCGCCCTTGTGCTGGCCCGCATCTTTGCCCAAAGCCGGCGAGGCCGCTTGGCCAAAGCAGGGCGGGAGGACGATCTGGCGGCGAGGGCCATGGGGGTCAACCCCATGGTTCAGCAGATGATCGCGCTGTTGATCTCGGTGGTGGTGGTGTCGGTGGGGGCCAGCCTGCGGGTCTATGAGACCGGTTCGATCCTGCCGGAGAACTTCTTCTTCGACTACACACTGCTGACCTTGGCCATGCTGATTGTCGGTGGGCGAAACAGCGTGACCGGTGCCCTGTTCGGGGTGGCCGTCATGACCGTGGGCCGGGAACTCGCCCGCCGACTGGGCCAGGACGGCTTCGAGGTGTTCGGCCTCGGCCTGGACAGCGCGCCATTGGACTGGATCTTCCGGGAGAACCTCCAGACGGTGTTCTTCGGCGCAGCCATGCTCGGCTTCATGATCTGGAGGCCCAAAGGCCTGCTCAGCGACTGGGAGTTCGACGAGTGGCTCTACCGCCGATTCACCCGGGTGCAAAGCGCTCCGACGGTGCCAGATGTCTCAATGAGCTCTACGCATAAGGCCCGACTTGAAGTAACCGACGTCAGCGTCTCCTTCGGCGGATTCCAGGCGCTCTCCCAGTCGGGTTTCGAGGTGGGCAGCGGGGAGGTGGTGGGAATCATCGGCCCCAATGGCGCGGGAAAGACCACAATGCTCAACGTCGTCACCGGGCTCGTCCCCGCCAACTCGGGGCGAGTCCGGCTGAACGGCACCGACCTCGTCGGCACCCCGTCGCACGAAATCGCCCGGGCCGGGTTGGTTCGCACGTTCCAGAATCTGCGGTTGTTCGGGTCGCTCACCGTCCGGGAGAACGTAGAGGTGACTCGCCTCGTGGCCATAGCCGAGCACAACGATCGCTCCAACCCCGAGACCGACGTCCTGGTGGCCGCCGCCGGATTGTGGGACCACCGGGACCGACGGGCCGGGGAACTCGACTACGGCAACTCCCGTCGGCTGGAGTTGGCCCGAGCCGCCGCGGCCCGACCGCTGTTCTTGCTGCTCGACGAGCCCACATCGGGAATGAGCGACACCGAGTCGCTGGCCATGGTCGAACAGGTGCAGACCATGGCTGCTTTGGTGGGCGCCGGCGTGGTGGTTATCGACCACGATCTGGACTTCATAATCGGGATCTGCGACCGCATCTACTGCTTGGACCGCGGCACCGTCATCGCCGAGGGCACCCCCGAAGAGATCCAAGCCGACCCCACGGTACAAGCCGCGTACCTCGGATCGTCGGCGTCATGAGTGAGCTGGCCTTCTTCTACGATCTCTGCCATTGCCTAGGCCTGCCCAAGAGCTGCTGATACGCCTATGCGCGCCGTCGTCCTCGAAGCCCGGAACTCGCCCCTGAAGGTGGTGGATGACTATCCCGAGCCCGATGCCAACGGCAGCGAGGTCATCGACGTCATTGCTTGCGGGCTGTGCCACTCCGACTTGCACGTAGTGGCCGGCGAATTCCCGAGCCCGCTCCCCATCGTGCTGGGCCACGAGGTCACCGGGAACCACCCCGAACTGGGGCCGGTGATGGTGTACGCCCCGTGGGGGTGCGGGCGATGCCGGGAGTGCGCTGACGGATACGAGATGATCTGCGCCGATGCCACCGAGGCCGGCCTGGTGGTCGACGGGGGCTACGCCGAGCGCATGGGCATCGCCGATCGGGCCTACCTTTACCCGCTGGGCGATCTTAACCCTGTGGCCAGCGCGCCGTTGGCCTGCGGGGGCCTCACCGGCTATCGGGCGGTGCAGCAAACCCTGGAGACGCTGCGCCGTCCTGGCCGGAAGCGCCGGGTTCTGGTGATCGGCGCCGGGGGGATAGGTCAGTTCGCGCTGCGCTACCTCAAGCTGTTGACCGACGCCGAGGTTTACGCCCTCGACCGAGCACCCGACAAGCGGGCCACCGCGGTGGCCATCGGCGCCGACGGGGCGTTTGACGCCGACGACGATCTGCCGCTGTTCGATGCGGTGGTTGATTTCGTTGCACTCGATGCCACGCTGGCCACGGCTGCCGGTGCGGTGGCCCGGCGGGGTGTGGTGGTGGCAGTCGGCCTATACGGCGGCCGCGTCCCGTTTGGCGTTGGAGCCGTTCCCCACGAGGCCCGCTTCATGTCCAGCATCTGGGGCACCCGAACACAGCTGGGCGAGCTCCTCGACCTGGCCCGCCGGGAACCGTCCATCATCGCCCCGGTGGAGACCATGGCATTCACCGATGCGCAGATGGCCCACGACCGTTTGCGCGCCGGCGACGTCGAAGGCCGCCTGGTGCTCCTGATCGACCAAGCCCATGCCAACTAGTGGTGTGTCTTGGGTTTATTCGCGCGTGTCCTGCTAGGCATCGAAGCCCCTCGCGGCGTTGCCCCTCCTTGCCGTACGCTCCGGGTATGGCTGCGTCGGTGCGCCTTGCGAGGAACGCCGCTGCCGTCGCAATCCACGGCGCTAAACCCAAGACACACCACTAGCCCATCAGCGAGGTATTCGAATCATGGCTGAGACCACCACCATCGACGATTTCCGCACCGCCTGTGAGCAGGCGGATGTCCACACCGTCGAAGTGGCCGCGCCCGACACGATGGGCCATATCCGGGGCAAGCGGGTACCGGTGCAGCGGTTCTTCTCGACGACCGTCGAAGGCGGACTCAACATCGCCGACGCCATTTTCGCGTTCGACATGCAAAACGACCTGCCCGATCACCCCTACATCAACATGGATTCAGGCTTCCTCGACTGCCACCTCGTGCCCGACATGTCCACCGCCCGCATCTTCTCCCACCGCCCCGGCTACGCGTTGGTGTTCGCCGACACTTTCGACCCCCACGGCGAGCCCCACCCCGCCTCACCCCGAAACGTGCTGGCCAACCAGGTCGAGCGGTGCCGCCAAGCCGGGTTGGACCCGGTGGTGGCCACCGAATTGGAGTTCTACATCTGCGCCCCCGACTGGACGCCGGTGCAGAACCACATCCAGTACTCCTCGCTCACCGACGCCCTGGAGCTGGAGGATTGCGTGCGGGACATGCGCCACGGCTTGCTTGGGGCCGGCCTGGAGTTGGAATCGTCCAACCCCGAGTACGGCCCGGGCCAGATGGAGATCAACATCGGCCACGCCGACGCCATGACCTGTGCCGACAACACCGTGCTGCTCAAGAGCATCGTCAAGCAGGTAGCCGTCCAACACGGGATGCGGGCCACCTTCATGCCCAAGCTTTGGACCGAGCCGTCGGGATCGGGCATGCATATCCACACCAGCCTGTCTGAGGGCGGGGCCAACTCCTTTGCCGACTCCGACGGCATGCCCAACCAGCTCATGGGGCACTGGGTCGCCGGTCTACTCGAGCACGCTGATGCCATGACGCTTTTGGGTGCGCCCACCATAAACGGCCCCAAGCGCATCCGCCCCTATACGTTCGTACCCACCCATGTGCACTGGGGCTTGGACAACCGCTCGGTGCTGTGCCGGTGCATCTGCGAACCCGGCTCGCAGGCCAACCGGGTAGAGCACCGCTCGTCGGGCGCGGACGCCAACCCCTACCTGATGATCGCCGCCATCTTGGCCGCAGGCCTAGACGGGATCGAGCGGGCACTTCCCCTGCCGCCCATGAGCGACGGCGACATGTACGCCGACCCCGGCGACTCGCTTCCGCTGCCAGCCGATCTGGCCGGGGCCATCGCCGCCTACCGGGACAGCCCTCTGGCCGAGATGCTGGGGAAGGTGTTCTCGGATGGCTTCCTGACGTTGGCCGACCACGAGCTGGCCATGGCTCCAGAGCACTCGCCTCATCCCGACGATGTGAACGACTGGGAGCGGGCCCGTTATGCGGAGCACTGCTGAGATGGCGTATACCGCCGTGGGAGAGACGCCGAACGTCACCGATCCCAGCCTGTACCTCCAAGGAATTCCCCACGATCGATTCGCCCAGATTCGGGCCATCGATGGATTGGCCTGGCATCCCTATGAGGACAGTGGGTTTTGGGCTGTCACCCGCCATGCCGAGGCGCGTTATGTGTCCCGCAACCCCGAGCTGTTCTCGTCGGCCATCGGCCACACCAACCTGTGGGACTTGGAGGCCGATGCGCTGGAGGCCCGGCGGTCGCTCATCGACACCGACGCCCCCGACCACACCCGGCTCCGGCGCCTGGTGGCCGGCGCATTCACCCCCAAGAACATCCGGCGCTGGGAGCAGGTGGTCCGCGAGATCACCTGCGAGCTGCTGGACGAGTTCGCGGCCCAGGGCGGCGGCGACTGGGTTGCCATGGTTGCCGCACCGCTTCCCATCCAAGTGATCTTGACCATGCTCGGCGTGCCCGTGGAGGATTCCGACTACCTGGTGGAGTTGTCGAATTACCTGGTGGAGGGCACCGGCGACTCCCAGTCCATTCCCCCCGACGCATTCGGGAACACCACCGAGTTGCGTCTGCTGCCCTTCAACAGCCCGGCCAGCCACGCTCTGTTCGAGTACGGCGAGGGCATGCACCAACAGCGGCGCAACGACCCCCAGGACGATTTGGTCTCGCACTTGGTGCAGGCCGAATCTGAGGGGGAGCGCTTCTCGCTGAGCGAATACCGCAACATGTTCCACCTGCTGGTGTTCGCCGGCAACGAAACCACCCGCACCGCCCTCAGCCACGGGGCAATGGCGCTGGCCGCCAATCCCCATGAGTGGCAGCGGGTGCTCAACGACCCATCGATGGTCGAGTCGGCTACCGAGGAGATCCTGCGGTGGGCCACCCCGATTATGCACATGAGGCGTACGGCCACCACCGACACCGAGCTGGCCGGAACCGAGATCGCCGAGGGCGACAAGGTGGTGATGTGGTACGCCTCGGCGAACCGCGACGAGGCCGTGTTCGAGGATCCGTTCCGCTTCGATCTGGGCCGGACCGACAACGAGCATTTCGCGTTCGGCGGAGGCGGTCCGCATTTGTGTCTGGGGGCCTTCTTGGCCCGCCTTGAAGTGACAGTGCTGCTGGAGGAGATGGCCAAGCGGTCGATCTGCCTGGAGCAGACCTCCGAGCCGGTGCGGGCCCGGTCGAACTTCGTCCACGGCGTGCTATCGGTAGGCATGCAGCAACGGAGCGCCCGGTGAGCGGCAACTCCGTACGAGTGGCAGTCGACCAGGAGCTGTGCATCGGCGGCGGGATTTGCGAGATGCTCGAACCCGAGGTGTTCGAACTGGACGACGACGTGGTCATCTCCTCGGTCATCAGCGACGGCCTACTGCCCCGTAACCGAGCCGAAGCAGTGGTGGATCGCTGCCCAGGCCAGGCCATCGCCATCGTTGAAGAAAATCTTGACAAGGAGCTCTGATGGAAACCTACGACAACTGGATCGACGGGGGTTTCGCTCCCCCACCCAACGGCCAGCGCATGGCGACGGCCAACCCGTTCAGCGGGGAACCCTGGGCCGAGGTGGCCGACGACCCCGCCGCGGTGGACGACGCCGTCCGGGCGGCTCGGCGGGCGTTCACCGACGGCCCCTGGGCCACTATGCCCGCCACCGAGCGGGCCCGGCTTATGCGCCGCTTGGGCGAGCTGCTGAGCCGCGATGCCGAGCAGTTGGGCCAAGCTGAGACCCGGGACAACGGCAAGATCATCCGGGAGACGTCGGCCCAGGCCAAGGGCTTGCAGGGCTATTACGACTTCTTCGCCGGGATGGCCGACAAAATCGGCGGTGAGCAATTGCCCAGCCCATCGCCCAATTTTCTGGTGTACACCGAGCGCGAGCCCATCGGGGTAGTGGGAGCCATCATCCCGTGGAACTCGCCGCTGGCCCTGTTGACCTGGAAGCTCGCCCCGCTCCTGGCCGCCGGGTGCACCGTGGTAGTCAAGCCCTCCGACATCACCCCGGTCACCGCGCTGATGCTGGCCGAGCGGACAGGGGAGGCCGGGTTTCCTCCCGGAGTCGTCAACGTCGTGACCGGAGGGGCCGAGGTGGGCGCGGCCATCACCGCCCACCCTGACATCGACAAGATCACCTTCACCGGCGGCGGGGCCACCGCCAAGCACGTGGCCCGGGCGGCGGCCGACAATCTGACGCCTACAGTGCTGGAGCTGGGCGGTAAATCACCCCAAATCATCTTCGCCGACGCCGACCCCGCGGCGGTGACCAACGGGCTCTTGGCCGGGATCTTCGCGGCCAGTGGCCAGACCTGCATTGCCGGATCCAGGGCCTACGTACACCGCGACATCTTCGATGAGGTAATCGGACGGGTCGTGGATCGGGCCAATGAACTGGTGCTCGGTGATCCCTCCGATCCGGCCACCGAGATGGGCCCGGCAGCGTCCGACGCCCAGCGGGACCGGATCCTGGCCATGATCGACCAGGCCCGCAGAGAGGGGGCCACCATCGCCGCCGGCGGTGTGGTCGACCCCGAACTCGGCGGTCGGTTCGTGCGGCCCACCGTGATCACCGGCGTGACCAACCAGTCCACCATCGTCCGGGAGGAGGTTTTCGGCCCGGTTCTGGCCGTGATTGCCTTCGAAGACGAAGACGAGGTGGTCAAGCTCGCCAACGACAGCGACTACGGGCTGGCCGCCGGCATATGGACCAATGACATCCGCCGTGCCCACCGGGTGTCGAGGGCGCTCCGGGTGGGCACGGTGTGGATCAACACCTACCGCAACGTCAGCTACATGGCCCCCTTCGGCGGTTACAAGCAATCAGGCTACGGCCGCGACAACGGCCTAGAAGCCCTCGACGGCTTCCTCCAGACCAAAACCGTCTGGGTAGAGCTCACCGGCGCCACCCGCGACCCGTTTGTTATTGGCTGACCTACTCAGAGGCGTTCGTGGTTACTGCCCGCAGGAGGCGGGCCAGTTCGTGTTTTTCGGCGACGTTGAGGCCTCCGCTCATCTTGCCCTCGAAGTCGTTGAACTGGGGAAACAGATGCTCGATGGTCGAGAGTCCTGCGGGGGTCAGGGCCACTTTGACTCGGCGGCGGTCCGTCTGCATGCGGGTGCGCTCGACCCTGCCTTGCTTCTCCAGGGTGGTCACCATCCCGGTCAGGGTGCCCTTGGCCAAATCGCATTCGGCGGCCAGCTTGGCCGCTTCCATCTCCCCCCACACCCACAGCACCCACAATATGGTGAAGCCGCCCCACGACAGTCCCGCCTCGGCCAACAACTCCCGCTCAGCCCGGCGCCGCACGGCCGCGGCGGCCCGGTAGATGTTGGATATGGCCTGCATCGAGTCGAAGTCGAGGGGCTGGTCACCCAGCCGAGCCTGAATGTCTACTTCGGCATCGAGCAGACGTTCACCGGGATTGGAGTCGGTTGCCATGGGATCAATGGGTAGATTGCCAGACATGTCCGAATATCGCCGCATCCTCATGGACGGCTACCCCTGCCACGTTGAACGCATTGGCGACCGGCTCGTATCTGGCGACGGACGATCGGCAGCCATCGACGATGCCGTCCATTTGCCACCAGTGACGCCCACCAAGATCATCTGCATCCATCTGAACTACCGCAGCCGTGTAGAGGAGTTCATGACCAAACTGCCAGCCGCGCCAACCTATTTCCACAAGCCGATCACAGCCCTGACGGGCCACCAGAGTGACGTGGTGCGGCCAGAAGGCTGTCAGTGGCTGAATTACGAGGGCGAGATCGCCATTGTGATCGGCAAGACCTGCCGCAACGTGTCGCCCGCCGAGGCCGGGGACTACATCGCCGGCTACTCGGTGGCCAACGACTACGGGCTCCACGATTTCCGCGACACCGATGCCGGCTCAATGCTGCGGGTGAAGGGCAGCGACACCCTGTGCCCGGTGGGCCCCGGCCTGGTCACCGGGTGGGACTTTAGGGGCAAGCGAATCCAGACCATCGTGAACGGAGACGTCAAACAAGACGCCACCACCGATGAGATGGAATGGGACATGCACTACATCGTGGCCGACATCGCCCGCACCATCACCTTGGTGCCGGGAGACATCTTGCTGTCGGGTACGCCAGCCAATTCCCGCCCGGTGCAACCCGGCGACGTGGTCACCGTGGAAGTGGAGGGCCTGGGCGCGCTCACCAACACCATCGTGTCCGGTCCCACGCCCATCCGGGACGATGTGGGGGCGCAGCCGTCGAACTCCGAAGAGGTGCAGTCCACCGCCAAAGGCGGGGACTGGGAGTTCCGCGGCATCCGAGCACCCTTGGGTCCCGGTGCCCAGCACTACGAGTCCACCGTCGAAGAGGAATGACTCAGTGACACGCCACGACGTTGGCGGGGTCTCGGTACCAGTCGACCACCTGATCGGCGGGTCTTGGGTGTCCTCGCCCCAACGATTCGAGTCCCGGTCGCCGATGGGGTGGGAGCATTTGGCCGACGTTGCACGCGGTGACGAGGCCACGGCGGAATCCGCGGTATCCGCCGCCGTGGAGGGCTTCGAGGCCTGGAGCGCCTTCAGCGTCGAAAAGCGAGCCGATGTGCTCTGCCGGCTGGCCGACTTGATCGAGGACCATACCGATGAGATCGCCCTGGTGGAAACCCTCGATATGGGCTTTCTCCTCGAGTCGATGAAACAGCGTCTGGTGGCCCGGGGGGCCCTCAACTTCCGCACCTACGCCGACCTGATCACTGAGCACGAGAACCGCACTTGGGACGCCAAGAGCATGAGGAACCAGGTGCAGCGCATGCCCGCCGGACCAGCGGTGGTCATCACCCCCTGGAATGCCCCGTTCATGCTCAGCACGTGGAAGCTGGCCCCCGCGCTGGCCGCGGGCAACAGCGTCATCCACAAACCAGCCGAGTGGTCGCCGCTGTCGGCGGCGCTGCTGGCCGAGCTCACCATCGACGCCGGTTTTCCTCCCGGAGCGTTCAACCTTGTGCAGGGCATCGGCGAAGAGGTGGGCGCTGCGCTGGTGTCCGACCCCCGGGTGAAGCGCATCACATTCACCGGGTCACCGGAGACCGCCCGCCACATTGGTCAGGCCGCCGCGGCGAACATTGTTCCGTTCACTGCTGAGCTAGGCGGCAAGGGGCCATTCGTCGTATTTGCTGATGCCGATCTCGACGCCGCCGCCCACCGGGCGGCCTGGCAATTCGATGATTCCGGGCAAGTGTGCCTGGCCGGCACCCGGCTGCTCGTCGCCGAGGAAGTCCGGAAGGAATTCCTCGAGCGATTCCACCACCACGCCGACGCCCTAGTGCTGGGCGATCCCCGCGATCCAGCCACCGACATCGCCCCCCTGGCTCATCCCGACCACCGCGACCGGGTCCACCAGTTCGTGGAGCGGGCTCGCGCCGCAGGTGATGTGATCGTGCGGGGCGGACACCCGACCGACGGCAGCCTCCACTACGAGCCGACCCTCATCGAACCGGCCTCCAACGACAGCGAGGTGGTTCAACAAGAGATCTTCGGCCCGGTGCTCACGATGCAGACGTTTGCCGACGAGGCAGAGGCCATCGCACTGGCCAACAGCACCGATTACGGCCTGTCGGCCCAGATCTGGACCTCGTCACAATCCCGAGCCGAACGAGTAGGAGCAGCCATACGGGCCGGGCTGGTATGGGTCAACACCTTCTTGGTGCGAGACCTCACCGCCCCCTTCGGCGGCTGTGGCATCTCCGGCATCGGCCGCGAAGGCGGCGACTACGCCCTCGACTTCCACAGCGACCTCAAGACCCTGATGATCCTCGACGACACCACTCGATGAGTCCTTCATCAATATGTCGTCTATCCCGATGCGGCCCCGCTCACATGGAGCGCGAGGGGTCCATGGCGCCGGGGGCGGCTCTGGCCATGGAGTCTTGGTGGAAGGTGGCCACCAGCTGGCCCTCGGCGGCGAATACCTCGCCTTGGCCGTAGATCCGGCCGTTGGCCGCTTTGGTGCCCCGAAGCTGGACTAACAGCCACTGGGACACGTCCAGGCGGTCCAAGAAATGCAAGGTGTGGGCAATTACCCCGGTAGACAGGGTGCGATGGGCGTCTTCGATACGGATGGTGTCGCGGTGGGGGCGCATAGCCAATCCGATGATGCTGCCGCAGGTGGCCCAGCCGGCGATGCCCTGGTTGGCCGCTTGAGATCCCGCCCCTGGCTCATAGCGGTGCCAGGCCCGCTCTACCGGCACGCCATCGATTTCCGGTTCGCCGGGCACCGGACGCCATTCGGCGCCGGGGAAGACGAAGGCGAAACCGGGGTCCAGCCCGTCGGCTCCGGGCACGTCGGGCATGGCCGGTTCGTGGTGCATCAGGTCGTCGTCCACCGTGCTCATCAGGATCATGGCCCGGCTGAGCAGCTTGCCCCCCTGGGTGGCAGTCACCGTGTCGCTGGCCCACGTGCGCCCGGCCTGCATGGAGTCGACGTCCACCTCGATGGGCAGGGTGTAAGTGCCGGCCCGGGCGAAGATGGAGTGGACTGAGCGGATGTCCTTGGTCCCGCCCGCTTCCCGATCTGACGCCATCATCATCTGGGCCATGAGCTGGCCGCTGAACACCACATCGCGCCCCTCGGCCGACTCCGCCGGCTGAAAGACGTGGTAACGCTGCTCACCGACCTCGGTGAGCTCCAAGATGTCAGGCAGTTCGCCGCTCATAGGGCGCTACGGCTCACTCGTCCATCCCGAACATGGCCGGGTCGAAATCCATCATGCCGGCCATGACCTTCACGAATGGGTCGTCCCAGGCGTCCACCAGCGAGGCGTTTGTGTGGCCTAGGTCAACCAGCAAGTTGATCCCGTTGATCCCGCTGGCCGCGTCGCTGCTCAGGAACAGCAGCGTGTCGCCCATCTGCTCGGGAACCAGGGTGGGCACATCGGCGGCTTCCCGGTAGCTGGCCCCGAACCCGAGCCACAGATCGGCGTTGGCCCGTGCCAAGGGGGTGTCGGTGGGGCCGGGCATGATTGAGTTGATGCGAATGCCCCTTTGCAGGAAGGGGAATGCCTGGGCAGCCACATAGCCGTTGATGGCCTGCTTGCTGAACATGTAGCTGTCGGTGCCCTCGTTCTCATCGATCCATGCTGCGGCGGTATCCCAGTCGGGGGTGGCCAGAAAGTCCTGTACCTGCTCCAGGTTGCTCATCCAGCCCAAACCGGCTGCCGAGGAAATGAAGCTCACCGAGCCGCCTCGGCCCAGCTTGGCGCCTTTGATCAGCGCTTCGATCAGGTGGCGCTGAGATGTGAAGTTGATCAGCATGAGGTTGCCGGTTCCGTCGGCCACTCCCGCACAAGCCAGCACCGTATGAACCGGCCCTTCGATGGCCTCGACCGCCGCATCCACGCTGGACTGGTCGCCCAAGTTCACATGGATGTACTGGTCGCACTCGTAAGCCACGTCAGCAATGTCCAAAACGATGGTGTGGGCACCCAACGAGGCTGCCTTTTGGGCCGCCGCCGCCCCCATCCCGGTGGCGCCGCCCACCACCAGCACCCGCTTGCCCTCGTAGTTGACCAGATCAGCCATTGCCGCTCCCCTTTTTGGTCTTACTTGTGAATGGTCTAGCCGATATTGGGAGACTTCTTGCAATGAGCAGAGGGCAGCCCAACATCGCCATCGCCCACTGGCCGGGATTGGAGCTATTCGGCAATGCCGACCTCGACCGTTTTCGGGCGCTGGGGACTCTGTTGAATACCGAGCCCATCGGGGCTTGGGACGACCAAGCCAACGCCTTGTTAGCCGATGCCGAGGTGGTCGTCGGCCATTGGGGGTGCCCGCCTCTGGACGCGGCCATGCTGGATCGGGCCCCCCGGCTCGGTTTGTTCGCCTACGCGGCGGGAACGGTCAAGATGACCCTGACCGACGCCGTGTGGGATCGGAGCATCCGGGTGACCAGCGGGGCCAACGCCAATGCCGAGCCGGTGGCCGAGTTCACCCTGGCGGCCATCTTGTTCGCCAACAAGGGCGTGCTGTGGCGCCGTGGCCCAGCGGACTTTTCGGCCCTATCAGACATGGGCGACCGCCAATGGGGCAACTACGGCCGCACCGTCGGCATTGTCGGGGCGTCTCTAATCGGTCGCCGGGTGGTCGAGCTGCTGCGGGCCTTCCCCCACTTGAAGGTGACGCTATACGACCCCTATGTGACCTCCGAGGAGGCGGCATCGCTGGGGGTAGAAAAACTCGAGCTCGACGAGCTGTGCGCGGGGGCCGACGTGCTGTCCATCCACGCGCCGGCCCTGCCCGAGACCATGCACTTGATCGGCCCGGCCCAGCTTGCGGCATTGCCCGATGGGGCCACGGTGATCAACACCGCCCGGGGCCCGCTGATCGACCACGAGGCGCTCATGCCCCACTTGGCGTCGGGGCGGCTCCACGCCATCTTGGACGTGACCGATCCCGAGCCGCTGCCCGAAGACAGCCCGCTGCTGGATATGCCCAACGTGTGGATCAGCCCACATCTGGCCGGCAGCCAAGGCACCGAGCTGGCCCGCATGACCGACAACGTGATCGAGGAAGTCCGCCGGTGGTCGGTGCGAGAGCAGGCCCTCAACGAGGTCACCCGAGATCGACTGGCCACCATGGCATGACTGCCAACGCGAGAAACTCCACATGAGTACCATTGGCGAGCTTTCAGCATGAGCTTGGACCTCCGCATGCCCGAGCCGCCGCTGAGCGGGACCACCAACGCCGGAGAACTGGCCAACCGCTTGGTGTCGACGACGGCCGAGAAGATGGCCGAGTTCGAGCAGAACGCCGCTCCCGGCTTCAAGCTGCCCAGCCTGTACGCCGGGCATCCGGTGCTGGACGACACCACCGCCGACTTGCTGTACGTGCTGGGTTTGCTCGTCGAATGCGGGGTAGACGAAGTCGCCGGCTGCGACCTGCAGGATCGAATCCCCCCGCTCGTCGCCTCGCTCGACCCTTCCGCAGTCGAGGGCTTCTATAGCTATCGGGTCGGGGAAACCGTCTTGCGGCTGGGCGGGCTCGATGCGCTGCCTGCTGAGCTGCACCACACCGTGCTCGACGCCGTGCACTCCAAGGAGATCATCGCCCGGCTCGACGACACCGACGCCATCCCTCCCAACTTCGCGGTGGTGGCCGCCCGATGTCTGCGGGCCCTGGCTCGCCTCCGGGGAGACGACGAGCCTGCCGAGCTTTCTCGGCTGCTGGAGCGGGTGCGTTCGATGTTCACCAGCCCCACCGGATGGCTCAACGACGGCATGGGCGACTGGGTCCACTACGACATCTACACCCCCGACATGTACCTGTTCGCCGAACCCCTAGTGGACCTACTCGGACCGAGGTGGGCCGACGGACTGTCCCTGGTGCTTCGCGATCTCGACGAAGTGGCCCAGCCGGGCGGGACCATCGTGTGGGGACGCTCCATCGGCGCGCTGGGCATGGCCATCACCATCGAGTTGGCCGCCATCGCGGCGGGGCGTGACCTAAGAGCCCCTCAAGACCGCTGGCTGGCCCGGGCCGACGCCACGCTCGACGATCTGCTGGAGTGGTTTCCCGGTGGCGTCATCGCCGCCCACCAATACAGGGCAGCCATGTTCTACCGAGGCCCAGCCCGACGGCTTCAGATGACCTTGGACATCTACGGAAAGCTCCTGTTGTCCGCACTGGAACTGCGGCGCAGACCAGAGATAGTCGGCGCGCCGTCCACCGATGCCTTCCTGCCCGCAGAGCGCTTCGTCCGATTCGACGATTCCGAGCGAGCCACAGTGTGGTCGTATCGCTCAAAGTCGCTGTCGTTCGCTCTGCCTACCGTTTTCGGCTTCTCGGCCGACTACGCCCCTTCGCCCCGGGGTCCTGTTCTGTTGGAGCAGCCCACGAGCGGCCATCCGGTAATGCTGCCGGTGATCACGCCGCGAGGCCGAGACGACATGGCTGGTACCAGCTATGCGCCCCTCGTGCCCGCAGGTTTGCCCACCTCGGTGGAGCACTCCCCGGGGACGGTCACCACCATCCACAACGGCTGGGCTCCAGCGGGCAGCAGCGAGGCAACCGTTGCCGGAACCAGAACGGCCACCTACCAGGTGAAGGGCCGTTCGCTGGTGGTGTCCGAGCAACTTCGTTTCGACGATCCCAATGGTCTGCCGGGGCCGCTCACCATCTCGGTGGCTGAATCAGAGTCTCGCCCCATTGATGTGGAGATCGACTCGGGCCCGCTCCAGGTCGTCGACACCGCCGGTATCGCCGAATGGCGCAGCTTCTGGGGTGAGCTGCCCCGGGTATACCAGGCTGAGCTAGAGCCCGCCGCGGCAGTGAACTTCACCTGGAAGATCACCCCCCGCCTGCGGGTGGCCAGCACCATCCACGGCCACCCCTACGACCGGTCGCTGTATGACCCGCTCGCCAACCGGGTGGTGGCCACCGGCGCGGGCATTCCCGACGACAAGCTGGTGCGGAGACTGCGTGACATAGATGTCTTGCACATGGCCTGGCCCGAGTGGTGGAGCGGCGTCGACCCCCAGCGCACCGCCGAGGTGCTGGCCCAGGTCAAGGCCACCGGCACGGCAATCGTGTGGACCCAGCACAACCTTCTTCCCCACTTCTTCAAGACCGACGAGGCGGCGGCCAGCTACCAGCTTTGGGCCGAGGCGGCCGACGCGGTCATCCACCACAGCGCAGTAGGTCGGGATGTGGCCCTGGCTACCTACAACTACGGCAGTCACACCGAGCACCAGGTAATCCCCCACGGCCACTGGGGTCGCGAGTATGTGGCCGTGGCCAACACGACCCGAGAGGACGTGGAGCTGTCCGAGGGCTGGGCGCCGTGCGGTCTGCGGGTGGCGGTCATCGGCACCCCCCGGGTGGAAAAGGACCTCCAGCTGGTGGTGGACGCGGTAGCCGCCTGCCGCCGGGACGACATCCAACTCGTCATCCGGGTGGACCTGTCGGTGGCCGTGCCCGACGACCCTCGGATTATTGCCGAGCACGGCCATCTCGACTTCAATCAGTACCTGCGGCGCATGAAGGCTTTCGACGCGGTGATCCTCCCGTTCGCCCCGTCTGGGATGCTCACCACCGGCACGGCGTTCGACTGCCTGGGGGCGGGCGTGCCCGCCATCACCAGCGACTGGGACTTTTTCGACGAGACCTTTGAAGGGGCTGATATCCGCTATGGCTCCACCGTCGAAGACCTCACCCGCTGCCTCGACGAGCTCGCTCCCAAAAACTTGGAACGCTCCCGCCAAGCCCTGATCGAACGCCGCCCAGCCTTCGACTGGGAACCCATCGCTGATAGGACCTTGGCCGTACTCGAAGCCGCTGCCCTCCGCTACGCGTGATGGCCTAGTGGTCCATCACACCACAGCGGGCACAATCAGAGCGGCCCACGTGGTGAGCATGAACCCCGCCAAAGTCGTCAGATACATGCGGGTCTGTTTGGCCAGCGCCGAGTTGAGTTCCGACTTGACCTCCCCCTTGAACTCGGCGAACTCGCTCCGCATCTCCCCCTTGAACTCGGCGAACTCGCTCCGCATCTCCCCCTTGAACTCCGCGAACTCGCCTCGGAGGGAGGATTCCAAGACCTTGAGGTCGTCCTTTGTGGCCAGTTGGTCTCGTCCCTCAGGGATGATGCATTGCATGAGCTTCTCGGTTGCCTCTTTGCCGATGGCCAAGACCAGCCGGTTAGCCAACTCCGTGCGCTCTACCTCGGTGAGTGCCATTTGGTTCCCTTCGTCGTCTATTCGATTCTGAGGGGAACCCTTTATGCTCTGGGGCGATGCCGGTTCCGACTGCTTTTTTCACCATACAAGTGGTTACTGGCTGAAGCAACCAATTCCAACAAGGACCCTCCATGGACGAGTTCAAATTCGTTGAGTACGAGACCGCCGACGCGGTGGCCACCATCACGCTGGCCCGGCCCGAGAAGGCCAACGCCCAGAACGAGCGCATGCTCGATGAGCTGCACCACCATTTTCTGGCCGCCGAATACGACGACGACGTGAAGGTCATCGTGTTGCGAGGCGAGGGCAAGCACTTCTCCGCGGGCCATGATTTGGGCGGCGGCGACCCCGATCCCGACGCGGTGTCACTGAACGAACCCGACGGAAGCTGGCAGCTCAACAAGATCTACCGCTGGGAGGCCCGCAAGTACCTGGGCTACTCCTGGCACTGGCGCAACATCCCCAAGCCGACCCTCGGCGCCATACAGGGCAAGGCCATAGCCGGGGCCCTGAATCTGATCTGGCCCCTGGATTTGCTGGTGGTGGCCGACGACGTGGAGTTCTCCGACCCGGTGGTGCTTATGGCCATCGGGGGGGTGGAATACCACGGCCACACCTGGGAGCTGGGTGCCCGCCGGGCCAAGGATCTGCTCTTCACCCAGCGCACACTTGGGGCCGAAGAGGCCGTGCAGATCGGGGTGGCCCGCGAGGTGGTGGCCCGCGACCAGCTTTGGGAGCGCACCCACGAGCTGGCCGCCCAGATCGCCAAGAACAACGCCTTCGGCCTGGCCCAGGCCAAGCGAGCGGTGAACCAGACCCTCGATGTGCAGGGCTACTACACCGCCCTCCAATCAGTTTTCGACGTGCATCACACCGGCCACGGCAACGCCATCAGCGTCAGCGGCTATCCCATCTTGATGCAACTCGATGAGATGAAGCAGAACTTAAAGAAGCAGTAAGGGCGCTGAATGTCTCGATACCTCAACAAGCAATAGCCGCCTGATGCCGTCAATCCCCCACCTGCACTAGCCCGCACTCCGGCATGGCCACCGACTACGACGCCATCTTCAAGGCCTACGACGTGCGGGGCACGGTGGGCGACCAGATCGACGCTGATGGGGCCCGGGCCATCGGCGGGGCGTTCGCCCGGTTCACGGCCGCGTCGGGAGCGAGGGCGGTCCTGGTCGGGCGGGACATGCGCCCTGAGGGCGAGGAGTTCGCTGCCGCTTTCGGCGACGGGGCAATAGACCACGGGGTAGACGTGGTGGACGTGGGTCTGTGCGCCACCGACATGCTCTACTACGCCTCGGGAACGCTCAACCTGCCCGGCGCGGTGTTCACCGCCTCCCACAATCCCGCGGGCTACAACGGGATCAAGATGTGCGGCACCGGGGCCGCGCCGATAAGCGCTGACTCCGGGCTCGGGGCCATCAAGGCCATGGCCATCGCCGGCCCCGACCCAGCGGCGGCCAAGGGCATCCGCACCACCCGCAACCTGCTGAGCGGCTACGTCGACCACGTGCGCTCGTTCGTAGACCTGGATGCACTGTCCCCGCTGCTGGTGGTGGCCGACACCGCCAACGGCATGGGCGGCCTGGTGGTGCCCGCGGTATTCGACGGGCTGCCCTTAGTGCTCGACCACTTGTATCCCGAGCTGGACGGCACCTTCCCCAACCATCCGGCCGACCCCCTCCAATCCGAGAACCTGCGGGACTTACAAGACCGGGTGTTGGCAGTGGGCGCCGACATCGGGTTGGCCTTCGATGGTGACGCCGACCGGGTGTTCCTGGTGGACGAGACGGCCCGGCCGGTGTCGGGGTCGCTAACCACCGCCATTATCGCCCGCTCGATCCTGGCCCGCGATCCCGGCGCCACGGTGATCCACAACCTGATCTGCTCCCGAACGGTTCCCGAGGTGATCGCCGAGGGGCACGGAACGGCAGTACGCACCCGGGTGGGCCACTCCTACATAAAGCAGGCCATGGCCGAGACCGGGGCAGTATTCGGCGGCGAGCACTCCGGCCACTACTACTTCCGGGACAATTTCCGAGCCGACAGCGGACTGATCGCCGCCCTAGTGGTGTTGGAGGCCATCAGCCGCCACCCGTCCGGGCTCGCCGACCTGGTGTCCGATCTCGACCGCTATGCCGCCTCGGGCGAGCTCAACACTGTGGTGGAAGATGCCGCCGCGGTGATCGAACGAGTGGCCACGGCCTACGCCGATGCTGATCAAGACCGCCTCGACGGCCTCACCGTGAACCTGGGCGACTGGTGGTTCAACCTGCGCCCCTCCAACACCGAGCCCCTTCTGCGGCTGAACCTGGAAGCCCCCACTCCCGACGAAGTGCAAGAAAGAGTGGCCGAAGTCCAGGCTCTAATCGACTGAAAGCAATGGCGAAGTCGCAGCCGGGGAGAGGATTGCCCCCCTCCCGACCTCCTCTCCCCGGCTCGACCGTAATTTAGACGCTGAGGAGAAATCCCGCACGGCGGCTCGGCGGGCTATGGGCGGCGGCTACGAAACTGGGGTCAGCTCCAAGGAGACCAGCAAGGCCTCGACGCGACCCCTGATGTCGTCTCTAATTGGGCGGACTGCCTCAATGGACTGTCCGGAGGGGTCGTCCAATTCCCAGTCCTCGTAGCGCTTGCCGGGGTAAATGGGGCAGGCGTCGCCACAGCCCATACTCACGATCACGTCGGCGGCCCGGGAGATCTCGTCAGCCCACGGTTTGGGGTACTCCTGGGAAACGTCGATGCCCTCCTCAGCCATAGCCGCCACAACCACCTTGTTGGTGCCGAAACCCGGGGCGGACCCGCCGGTGAACACGTCCACCCGGTCACCGGCAAAGTGTCGGAGGTAGCCGGCTGCCATCTGCAAGCGCCCTGCATTGTGGACGCACAAAAACAGCACGCCGGGCCGGTCCAGGGTGCCCACCTCCAAACGGGACAGAGCAATAAGGCGGTCGTGGGTGAAGCGCTCGATCAGCACCGGCATCCAGGCGGCGAACTTGGCCCGGCTATCAAGTCGGGTCAGCGAGTCGATGATGTGCCGCTCGACGGTCTCGGCGTTGAACGTGCCCTCGAACTTGGCCTCAAGCCGCTGGGCAGCCTGCTTGATCAACAAGATCTCTTCAGTGGTCAGCTTGACCTGCGGCTCCATAGGGACTTCCTCATCCATCTCCCTATTGTCCTTCAATGGCCTAAAACCCGAATAAAGCCAAGGTGAACGGCCCCTAATGCGACAATGAACTTCCTTGCTGGGGAAGACAACGAAAATGAACCGGGTTTGACCAAGGATTAGTCCTGTTCGAGAAGAGACCGCTCTTCAAGGGAGGACGGCAGCGCCTCATATGCGTAGTCCGCCGCGGCGGCCTCCATGCTGACGTCAGCCTGGAACACCGATTGGAGAGCGTCACGGTGGAGGAGGATCTCGTGAAACAGCTCACCACGGGAGCGGCGATCGCGAAGGTCCTGTGGGATGGCGTCTATGGTTGGTTCGAAGATCTCGTTGAGCCACCGATAGGCAACCACTGCCTCCGGCAGCTCACATCCGTCTCGTCTGGCCAGCCATGCGCCGTAGGATCGAACGTCATTCAGCATTCGCCGCGCCTGATTCTCAAGGAGTCGGAGACCGGTGAGGCGCTCGAGTTCCCGAGCGTGATGTCCTGCTTCGACGACAGCAGGCCGAAATCGAATTTGCGATCCGTCCTTTCCCGTTGTGATCGACACCTCAGTGGTGTCGAATCCAAGCTCGTTCAAACGAGCCAGGCGAGCGTCGATAAGATGACGTTGGGCAACCTCCACTGACTGCTCTGCGGTGAGTTCCTCCCAAAGCTGCCCGTACCTGCTAGCGAGGTTCTCCACTAACTCCGTCGGATCGATGTCAGATGGCAACCGGCCCGAAGCTTCAAGATCCAGCAAACCCCCGAAAATGTTCATCTGCGCAATGTCCAGGTCGAGTTCCCGTTGCCCTGGCGACAGCTGATCGTGTAGTTCCCCGGTTTCGGTGTCCACTACCCAAGCGGCCAGCGCCCCGGCGTCGCGCCGAAACAGGATGTTGGACAAAGAGCAGTCTCCCCAAAAGAACCCGACGAGATGGAGCTGCGCCAACAGCACTGCGATTGAGTCGACTATCGATTCACGCAAACTGGATATGCCTGATCTGGTAAACAGGAATCGAAAAGGCAGGCTGAACTCCAAGTGCCGTGTGATGAGGATGTCTTCAAGGTCATCACCGCGTTCCGAGATGACTCCGAGCACTTCCACCACTGGCACGCCCTCTTCGGCAAGGTGGCGCAGCAGCGCGAATTCCCGATCGGCTAGACGCCCGGGCAATTCCTTAAGGGCAAAGAGACCCTGCTCCGACTCGAAGAAGCGGACCACGTGGCGATGAATGCCAATTGGAAACTCGACCAGTCCAGGATGGGTCCACTCAGCAAGCGGCTGACGGAGTGGCAGTTCAAGGTAGTCGGGCAGGGGGTCGTGCGTTGTTATTAGCTGAAGCCGCACGAATTCCCCGCGTGAGGATCAGTCCCAGATCGCAAGGCGTGTAGAGGGGTCGAAAAAGCTTATGCGCTCGGCGTGGACGGCGACCTTGGCAGAATCTCGCAGGCGGATTCGACTCCTCGGATTGAACCTTCCCACAACCACCGCTGTGTCGCCGAGCTCGGCTACCGCGTCGGGGTCGCCGGAATCTACTGGGGCAGCATCGATACCGAAATGGACCAGGATCTCTGCTCCGAGCGCTTCGACAAGGCTGACCTCGCCGCTGATGCACTGATCTTCGGGCCGTTCATCGAGCGAGGCATCCTCCATGTCCTCGGGGCGTATGCCGTAGATCAGCGACTTCCCGTCATAGCCAGCAAGCGCTGGCCTTGAGGCAAGAACCTCGGAGGGGATAGACAACGTTTGGGAGCCAAGAGTCAACTTGCCCTGCTGGCTGCCGCCGTCAAGGTTCAAAGTGCCCTCGAACAAGTTCATCGAAGGCGAGCCTATGAACGCGGCAACGAACACGTTCTGGGGCCGGTCATATAGATTCTGGGGGGTATCCACTTGCTGGAGGAATCCGTCCTTCAGCACCGCAACCCGGTCTCCCATGGTCATCGCCTCCACCTGGTCGTGGGTCACGTAGACCGTGGTTACGCCGAGTTCGCGTTGCAAGCTGGCAATCTCAGCACGCATTTGAACCCGGAGCTTGGCGTCGAGGTTTGATAGCGGCTCGTCCATCAGAAATGCCGCTGGCTGCCTCACGATGGCCCGGCCCATAGCAACCCGCTGACGCTGGCCACCTGAGAGCTGGGCGGGCTTGCGGTCAAGCTGTTCTTCTAGCTCAAGAATTCGGGCTGCCTCGCGGATGCGGCGGTCGGTCTCGGCCTTAGGCGTCTTGGCCAACTTGAGCGCAAAGCCGATGTTGTCGTACACCGACATGTGCGGGTACAGCGCATAGTTCTGAAAGACCATTGCGATGTCGCGATCTTTCGGCTCCACATCGTTGACAACGCGGTCGCCAATGCGCATCTCCCCTTCGGTGATCTCCTCGAGTCCGGCAACCATGCGCAACGCAGTGGACTTTCCGCACCCCGATGGCCCGACCAGAACCAAGAACTCGGTATCGGCAATGTCGAGGTCGAGGTCGTGAATGGCATGGAACCCGTTGGGATAGATCTTGTTGATCTTGTCGAGCGTGATGGTGGCCATATTCGGGTCTCCTAGTCGGTCGAACTTGCTGTACTTGGTGCCAGAGAAATCCAGGCGGCCGCATCGGGTGGAAGCTCACCGCCCTTGAGCGGTGCAGACGTCAAGATCACTTCTCCGACGGGCAAAGGCAGGTCGGCTGACCCCATGTTGACGACGCAGGTCATCCTGGACCCCTTGCGATAGGAGAGCGTGTCTGCCCCCAGGTCGATCATCTCGAATTCTTCATCGGCCGTGAGCCATTCTCCGCGAAGGGCCAGGGCCCGGCGGTACAGCGTCAGGATTGACTCTGCGTCCTCTGCTTGACTGCTGGCAGCCAAACCGACGAATGCTGCTGGCTGCGGCAGCCACGGCTCAGCGGTGCTGAATCCCAGGGCTGGCCCTTCCAACGACCAGGGCAGCGGAACTCGACATCCGTCTCGGCCCCGCACTTTGCGGTCGGATCGCTCCCAAGTGGGGTCTTCCAGCACCGATTCGGGAAGATCCCATACCTCGGGAAGCCCAAGTTCCTCGCCTTGGTATAGGTAGACCGACCCGGGAAGCGAGAGCGTGATGAGCGCGGCCGCTCTCGCCCGACGAAGCCCCGCGGCGACATCGAGAGCTTCATGGGGTCCTTCCGTTGGCCATCGGTGCCAGTCGGTGCCCCGGGGCAGGCCATAGCGGGTGCTGTGGCGCATCACATCGTGGTTAGACAGGACCCAGGTTGGGCTGGCCCCGACTTTGCGGGCTCGCTGATACGACTCCGCGATAACTCGAGCCATTTCATTTGCGTCCCACTCCGCCGCAAGAAAGTCCCAGTTGAATGATTGATGGAATTCGTCATCTCGGATGTATAAGGGCAGTCGGTCGGGGTGAACCCACGCCTCGGCGACCATCATCCGGTCGCTATAGGCATTGAGAATCGAGCGCCAGCGACGGTAGATCTCGTGAACTTCGTCGCGGTCCCAGAAGGGGTGACCGAGTTGCTGCCGGGGAACCGACAGATCGCCAACTTCTGCGATGTCCGGGTAGGAGGGATCCTTGAACAGGCCGTGGGCCACGTCCACTCTGAAACCATCGACCCCGCGGTCCAGCCAGAATCGGAGAATCGACTCGAACTCCCTGAGTACTTCCGGGTTCTCCCAATTGAGGTCGGGCTGGCTGACGTCGAAGAGGTGCAGGTACCACTGGCCGTCGGCCATCTGCTGCCAGGCCGGACCGCCGAAAACGGAGAGCCAGTTACTTGGCGGCTCCGATGCGTTCGGACCCCGGCCGTCGTGAATGTGATAGCGATCTCGCGAAGGGTGACCCGGAGGTGAAGCCAGCGCCTCTTGGAACCACTTGTGCAGATTCGACGTGTGGTTGGGGACGATGTCGATGAGCACCTTGATTCCGTAGCCATGTGCTTCGTCCACCAGCAGATCAGCCTCGTCCAGCGTGCCGAACACCGGATCGATGTCGCAAAAGTCGACGACGTCGTAGCCTCCGTCGTGCAACGGTGACGGATACCACGGGTTGATCCAGATAGCGTCCACGCCCAACTCGGCTAGGTACGGCAGCCGGGCTCGGAGTCCTGCTATGTCGCCGATACCGTCGCCATTTCCGTCAGCGAATGACCGAATGTAGATCTGGTAGACGACAGCCGACCGCCACCACGCGTTCCTATCGTTCACTGGCTCAGGTGCGTCACTCATCCCTTCACAGCTCCAGCTAGCAGACCGCGCACGAAATATCGCTGGAGCGCGAAGAAAACGGCAACCGGCACGATCATCGAGATCATGCCCGCGGCGGTCAGCAGGTGATACGACTGCCCGCGTGTCCCCGTCAACGTTGCCAGTTGGCGGACGATTGGGGCGTTTTCGCGTCCGGCGAAGATCAAGGCGATCAGGTAGTCATTCCAGATCCACATGAACTGGAAGATGGACACAGATGCCACTGCAGGCACCGAAAGGGGCACGACAAGGCGGAGGAAAATCGTCAGGTGTCCCGCACCATCAACACGGGCTGCCTCGAAGATGTCCCTGGGCAGGGCGGCGACGAAGTTCCTCAAAATGAATACCACCAGTGGTAGCCCGAATGCGGTGTGGGCTAGCCACACACCGTAGACCTCGCCCGTCAGGTCCAGGTCGGGGAAGATGGTCACGCTGCCGATATGGGCACCACCGGAGAACAACTGGAGCATGGGAATCAGCGCCATTTGCAGCGGGACCATGAGCAGCCCCACTATGCCGACAAAGATCCAGTCTCGGCCCCTGAACTTTATCCACGACAAGGCGTACGCGGCCATCAGCCCGAGGCCTACCGACAAGATGACCGAAGGGACGGTGATTCTCACCGAATTCAAAAAGAACGTCCAAAGGTCATCTTGGCCTGGGCCCGACGACAGGACGCTGCGATAGTTGTCGAGCGTGAGGCTCGGATCGGCGAACCAGTTCCACCAGCCCGAGGTCTTGACGTCAATCTCCGGTCGGAACGACGAGATGAAGATTCCAAACGTGGGGATGGTCCAGAGGAATACCAGCAGATAAACCAAAATCCGACCCGGCCTGCTGCTCAGGGTTGCCGCTGCTGAGCGGCCCAGAGAGGCTTCGTGGCGCTTCTTGGTCCGGCGGTTGCGCAGGCCTTCGCCAATCGAGGGCTTGAGCGCTGTCAATTGCTTCGTCACGCTCATCCGCCCATCATCTCCTCGGCCCTAGCCTGCGCCCGGCGGTTCAAGATCATCACCGGAATCACCAGAATGAAGATCAGCACGGCGAGGGTGGCACCCACCCCGCTTCGTCCTTGCACGAATCGGACCACGTAGAACTCGTTGGCGATGGTGCTGGTGCCGAACCGCCCGCCAGTAGTTGCCGCCACGATGTCGAACGCCTTGAGCCCGGCAACTGTTGTGAGGGTGGCCACGGTCACGATCGTCGAACGGATATAGGGCAGCGTCACTCGGCGGAACGTCTGCTGGTCGGTAGCCCCGTCCACCTTGGCCGCTTCGATCAGCGAGTCGGGCACCCCTTTGATGGCGGCCGAGAAGATGACGGTGGAGATGCCAGCTTGGGCCCAGATGAACACCACGATCAGGAGGAAGGTGTTTACACCTGGTGCAGAGTCCGGCGGGTCGACTCCTCCAAATCCTCTTTCTAGAAGCCACAGCCGGTCGCCACCACCTCCCCAGCTGTCGGGCAATCCGGGAATGCCCTCAGTAACCGCGTTGAGCAACCCCACGTCGAACGGCGGCCCGGCATAAACAAATCCCCAAATCAGCCCGGTACCGACCAGGGAAATGGCACCAGGCAAGAAAATGGCCGACTTCGCGGCGCTCTCAATCCGCATGCCGTCGGCGAAGCGGGCCATGGCCAGACCCACTGCCACGGTGGCGATGGTGCCAATCAACACCCAAGTGAGACTGTTGAAAACCGTGAGCCGAGTCCCGGTGGTTGTAAAGACATCGGCGTAGTTCTCGAAACCAACGAACTTCTCACCGCTGTCATCGAGGAGGCTCAGGTAGATGGTTCTGATTGCGGGCACGAGCAGCCCGATCGTCACGGCGACCGCGGTGGGGAAAAGGAAGACCCATGCACGAGCCCCTTCTCGCCACTTCTTCGGCAATCGCCCGACTACCCAATACACGGCGCCTAGGAGCCCAGCCAGCGCGGCTAAGGCAATCGCGGTAATAACGATTGCGCTGATTACGTCCCCCATTTTACCTGTCCCCTTTGGTCCTCTGGCGCTTGTAAGGCAGTGGGGGCCGGGTGTTGCCCGGCCCCCACGCTAGCTAGCTTTCGCTGTGGAGGGGGTTCAGCCCGGCCAGCTCGCCTCGACGTTGTTCACGAAGTCTTCGGTGCTGCCACCGATCACCCAATCGGTCACCTCAGTCCAGAATGTTCCGGCGCCCACTGCTCCGGGCATGAGGTCCGAGCCATCAAATCTGAACACGTCCGCCCCGAGTTGGAGCTCTGCCAGCTTGGCCAGGAACGGATCGGTGTAGGCGCCGGTGTCTATGTCAAGGTGCGGTACCAATTCGCCCCTCACATTGGCCACATTGGTCATGTAGTCCAGTGAGCCGGTGTAGCGGATGACGTCGAACGTCTCTGGCTTATCGGTCGCCGCGGCGTAGATGTCGCCACCGCCGAGCATGAAGGCCGGGCCGTCGGCCGGGCTAGGCAGATAGAAGACGTTCACATCGCCGTCCTCGCCAATCGTGGTGCCTGCTGGCCACAAGTTGGAATAGAAGCTGGCCTGGCGGTGCATGTAGCAGTCGCCTTCGAGGATGGGAAGGCCACCGTCTTGGAACTTGGTGGTGGCAATTGCCTTCACCAGGTTCTCTCCGCCGAGGTAGTCGGCGTTCTTCACGAACGACCCGACCGCATCCACTACCTCGACGACCCTCGGGTCGTTGAACGGAATGTCGTGATTCACCCACTGGTCGTAGACCTCTGCACCGTGGGTGCGCAACATGAAGTCTTCCATCCAGTCGGTGAGGACCCAGCCAGTTGCCACACCGGACTCGGCGCCAATGCACCAGGGAATACCCCCATCGGCCACGATCTGGTCCGAGAGGTCTCTCAGCTCGCCCAAGCTGCTTGGCACTTCGTACCCGCCCTCGGCGAATGCACCCGGGCTGTACCAGACCAGCGACTTGATGTTGGACCGGCCGGGCAGCCCATAAATCACGCCATCCACAGTGGCGTAGGTATCCCAGCCCGCGATGTAGTCGGTTGCCAGGTGGGCAGCCACGTCGTTGGGAAGGGGAGCCAAATGGCCCTGTCGGGCGTGCTGAGTCATGAGCCCAGGCTGGGGGTAGTCGATGACGTCGGGCGGATCGCCCCCCTCGAGCCGAACATTGATCTCGGTCTCGAACTGATCGGTACCCTCCCAAACGATCTCGACGCCGGTGCAGTCCATCAGCGGCTGATAGGCAGCTACGAAGTCGGCGACCGGTTGGTCATCCTCGCTGTCGCGAACCGGAGAGATAATCGATACCTGCCGGCCGGCGTACTGCTGCTCGCAGGGGATCTCCCCGTCCATCAAGCTCGTACCTTCCGGCTCATCAACCGGCTCGTCGGCCGGCTCAGCCGGCGCGCTGGTCGGTTCTGGGGTTGGCTCCGTACTTGTCGTGTCGTCGTCGTTTCCGCACGCGGACGCAACGAGTACAAGCGCAAATATCAAGGCCAAAAGCCTCATTGTTCTGGTACGCATTTTCCCTCCTATCGAAGCGTTTCGATAACGTATCGCAACTCGACCTGCTTCGCAAGAAGTTGCAGAATTCTGCGGGAATTGAGCAGCCTCAGCGATTAGCAGCGGGAGGTGGCCCGGTGGTCGACCGCCTGAACACTTCGCTGGGAAGCAGCGTCTGAGTACCAAAGCCGCTGGTGCCATTGAGTGAATCGATCATCGTCAATGAGGCTAGGCGGCCCAGATCCCTCGGATCGTGAGAAACCGATGTCACATGGGGCCAGGTGAGTTCGGCAATCTGGGGTGAAGTGAACAGGCCGACCAACGAGACGTCGCCGGGAACAGCGAGGTCCAGCGATCTCAATCCATTGAGTATCCCGGCGACGGCGGAGTCATCAAGGGCGAGGACGGCAGTAACTTCGGGCTCTGCGGTCATGAGCTGGCTCATGGCTTCGGCCGAAGCGGCTGCGTTGCGCTCCGAGAAGACCGAGATGAGTTTCACCCGGTGGTGTTGGGCTGACTCGACAAGGGAGTCGTGAACCCGCACCACGATGCCGATGCCATCGTCGTAGGCACTCTGTGGCGGACCGAGATAAGCCACAGTTGTGTGGCCGAGTTCAGCAAGGTGGGAAATAGCCAGCTCTGCGGCCTGCTCGGCATCGCTGTCCACGTAATGACTGTCGACGGGATCTTGGGTCCGACCAACCATGGTGAGGGGCACGCCAGCTTCCTGAAGAGCCCCAACGCGCTCATCGAAGAGCCGAACCGAAAGCAGCAGCGCACCGTCGATTAAGCCTCGCCGCATAAGGTCCTTCACGGCTGTTGACTCTCCGGCAGGTTCCGTCCACAGCAAGAGGTGGTAGCCCCGCTCCCGCGCCGTTTCGGCCGCAGCGACGATGATATCCACCATAAACTGGTCGGCAATCGCCTCGTCGGTGGGCAGCAGCAGGGCAAGAAATCCCGTCCGCCGTCCAGCGAGTCCTCGAGCCATAGCGTTGGGCTGGAAATCGAGCTGCTCCACCGCCCTCATCACGCGCGCTTTAGTCGCTTCCGAGATTGGCCGGGCCCCGCTGAATGCATAGGAGACAGTACTCAACGAAACTCCAGCGAGCTTTGCGACATCAGCCATCGTTGCCACAGTTCACGTGCCCTTTCCATCTCCCTGTCCGACGGCCTGAAGCGTCATCGCCGACAAGACGATAGCAGCATCGAAACGCTTCGATATCTCGCAATAGCGTATGTGGGACTCACCCTATGGTGATCATGGTGGTGCCAGCTAAGACGGCGGCGATGCCGATGGCCTGCCACCACCGCAGGGTGTCGTCGTCGAATATCACTGCCAAGGCGATGGTGACCAGACCGCCCACAAAGGCTGTACCCACCGTGGTCATGGCCTGGGCACGCCGACTGCAATAGCGCCCGAAGTAGTCCGAGACCCCGATCAGCCCCGACGCGAGAGCCCCCAACAACACCGGCATGCCCCCCGCACACTAGTAGTGCGACAACTCAAACCGGTTCCCTAGAGATCACCGGCTATCTTCGGGTGCGCCAAGGTGAACATGGAGGTATTGCTGTGCCGACTAGAGAGCCCACCATTCGAGAGATGCCCCCGCCTCCGCACATCGTTGATTTGCAGCACTTCACCACCTATGCCGAGATCGACGAGATCTTGCGGTCGAGGAGCTTTCGGCAGGGGTCCCATCAGGAGAGCCAGCCGTTCTTTGGACGCTCCCTTTTGACCATCGACGGAGACGAGCACTTCGAGCGCAGACGGCTGGAGGCTCCGCTGTTCGCCAAGGCCGCGCTGGAGTACTACGAGCACACCGAGCTGATTCCGCTGATCGGCAAGACGCTGGAGGAGTGCCGCGACAACCGGGGCAATGACGGTGTCGTGCGGGCCGACCTCTGTGTCTTGCTGCGCACCATGCTGGCCCGCATTGCCGCCGCCACTACCGGGATCGACGGGGTGGACACCCCAGAGCGCACCACCGCATTCCGGGAGTACGTCGAGTTGTTGGGCACCGGTGCCACCGTCGAGTGGTCCACCGAGGACCACGATGAGGTGATTCGGCGCATCTTGGCAGTGAGGGATGATTTCGACCGCGACTTCTTCGCCTCATCGGTGGCCCGCCGCCGGGCCCTCATCGAGCGTTTCCACCGAGGCGAGATCGAACGTGACGAGCTCCCCGTCGATCTGATCACCATGCTCTACCTGCATTGGAACGACGACTGGGACGAGGGGCTGCCCATACGGGAGGCCTGCTTGTTCCTGGTGGCGGCCACCCAGACCACCACCCACTCGGTTCCCCACCTCATCGCCCACCTTGACGAGTGGTTCGACGCCCACCCCGAAGACCGGGCCAAGGTGTCGGATCGGGAGTACATCAAGCGGGCCGCCCATGAGGCCCTGCGACTGCACTTGCCGTCGCCCGCCCTGCTGCGGATCGCCAACGAGGATTTCGCGCTGAGCAACGGCAAGACCATCGCCACCGACGAGCGGGTGGCTTGCCTTTTCACCCCGGCCAACCGCGACCCCGAGGTATTCGGCTCCGACGCCGGGAAGTTCAACCCCTACCGGGAGGTGGGCTCAGTGAAGCCCTGGGGCCTCACGTTCGGCGGCGGCGAGCACATCTGCATCGGGCGTACCTTGGTCACCGGCCTCTCAGCCCGAACCGACAATGACGAGGGCACCGACGGCACGCTGGTCAACATCGCCAGCGCCCTCTACGACGCCGGAATCCAGATCGACCCCAACGATCCCCCTAGCTACACCGAGGCCAGCCACCACGACGCCTACGGCCGTTTCCTGATCCTTTTGACCAAGCTGTAGGCCAGCTATGGGCGCCGAGAAGCTACACGTCACCGTCGACCACCAACAGTGCCAAGGAGTGGGCTATTGCGAGCGGGTCGCGCCTGAGGTCTTCCAACTAGGCGACGATGCCCTGTCACACGTGATCGACCCGCGTCCGCCCGAATCCGAGCGAGATGCCGTCGAAGAAGCCGCCACCCTCTGCCCCAGCCGCGCCATCCGCTACTGACTGCCCCCGAGCCAAATGGCCGCTCAGAGCGCGGCGCGCAGGGCCACGAGGTCGCGTTGGGCGGACTGGAGGATGTAGGCCGGGTTGTCGAACTCGGCGTCGTCGCGACCGAAGCCCCACATGCCGAAGGAGAATTCGATGGTCCATGTGGTGTTGGGGGATGCAGCGCTTATGGCTTCGGCGGCCGGGCGCAGTACCTCGCTCAATTCGTCAGCGCTGGTGGATTGAGGAACTTCGGCCACTTGAACGTGAACGTGGCGCACCCAGTTGCCGAGCACCCCCAGCGGCTCCGACCACTCGTCTCGGGCCATGGGGTGGACGTGGACGATGGCCCCCAGCCGGTCGGCGTCGGCGACGGCGCCGAACATGTCGCGGGCCACTGCCGGATCCTCGGCCACCGTTCCGAAGTGGCACTCGCACAGCAACCGGGCACCGCTGGGCACCTCGGCCTCGAACCGGCGGAGCCGTTCGGTGTAGTCAGCAATGGCGTCGGGGTCGCTGCCCACGTTGAACTTGATTCCCTGCGCTCCTACTCGCTCGATCCAGGCCGCCGTCTCGGCCCGGTCGGCGTCGTCGGGCTCGTCCCAGCTGGTGTAGCAACTCAGGATCTTGATCGGCACCTCCGATGCCAGCAGCGCTTCGAGTTCCTCATCGGGAGCCGAGCGGGCGTGGCGCTCCCACAGCTCCAAGCCGTCAAACCCGGCATCGGCAATCGATGGCAGCCACTCCGACACCCGGGTCAGCGGATTCCCGCCGGGTTCGGCCAAACCCCAGCGGTTCGGCTCGATGGCCACCGTGCCCAGATAGATCTGCCCCGTCATTGTGGAGCGGGTGACGAGAATCGAACTCGCGTCATCAGCTTGGGAAGCTGGGGTTCTACCACTGAACTACACCCGCAGGTGCCCAGAACTATAGCCAACCGGCAACGGTCAAGGGATCGACAATTGCCGCTCAGACAGGGACGGCTAGTGTTCCTTAGAGCGGAACATCATTCCGCAAATGAGCGAATCGAGAGGGACGCCTATGCCTGATGTTGTCGGCTACCGGGCCAAGATCGGGGTCATCGTGCCGTCGACCAACACCGTGGTCGAGCATGATTTTGCCCGGGTGCGGCCCCCAGGGGTCACGTTCCACAGCGGGCGCTTTTTGGTCGAGGCCCCCGATCTGAGCAGCGACGAGGCATTTCTCCATTTCTTGGACCTGATCCGCCAGACCATCCCCACCGCGGTACACGACCTCATGACGTGCAAGCCCGATCACCTGCTCATGGGGATGTCGGCCGAGACCTTCTGGGGAGGTAAGGAGGGCAACGCCGCATTCCAGGCTCGGGTGACGGAAATCGCCGGCGACATCGGAATCACATCGGGAGCAGCGGCCTGCAACGCGGCTCTGGAGCGGCTCGGCGTGTCGCGAATCGCCTGCCTGACGCCCTACCAGCCGGCGGCCGACGAGCAGGTGTACGGCTACTTCACCGAGTGCGGCTACGAAGTGAAACGAGTCCATGGGCTGCGCTGCGATTCGGCCACTTCCATCGCCGACGTGACTCCAGAGACTCTGGTGGAGGTGCTCAAAGGACTCGATGGCGATGACATCGACGCCATCGTCCAGTGCGGCACCAATCTGTCCATGGTCGAGGTGGCCGACCAGGCTGAGCGCTGGCTAGGCAAGCCGGTGCTGGCCATCAACGCCATCTGCCTGTGGCATGCCCTGCGCACGCTGGACATCAACGACCAGTTCGTGGGCCACGGGATGATGCTGCGTGAGTTCTGACCGCTTGTGGACAGCGGAATAACACTGGGCGAGTTCTGACCGATGCCGCCCCGCGTGGTCGTCGTCGGCGCTGGCCCTGTCGGGTGCGTCGCCGCCGCCGAGCTGGCTTCGGGCGGCGTCGACGTGACCCTGCTGGAAGCTTCTCTCGAGTTGCCCCGTGAGTTGCGGGCATCAACCTTCCACCCCGCCACGCTCGACCTGCTCGAACGCTTCGGCGTGGTCGACAAGATGGTTCAGAGGGGCTTGATAGCCCCCCGGTTCGCCTATCGGGATCGACGCCAGGGAGTAGTGGCCGAGTTCGATCTCACGGCACTGGCCGATGTGACCGACCACCCGTTCCGCCTGCAATGCGAGCAGTTCAAGCTGTGCGAGATCATGTTGAACAAGTTCCGCTCAATGGCGAATGTGGCTGTCAGATTCGGTGCTGAAGTGGTGGGTATCGTCGATCACGGCGGATCCGCCTCGGCCCAACTGGCCTCCGGCGAGATGTTGGCG
Source organism: Candidatus Poriferisocius sp. (assembly GCF_965214065.1). Lineage (GTDB taxonomy): Bacteria > Actinomycetota > Acidimicrobiia > Acidimicrobiales > Bin134 > Poriferisocius. Next base: position 823,738 of record NZ_CBDCAT010000027.1, on the reverse strand, counting down.
GCCGACGCGGTGGTGGCCGCAGACGGCGCGGCCAGCGCGGTGCGCAAGTCGCTGGGCCTGGCGTTCGACGGCATGACCTACGAAGACCGCTACCTGGTGCTTTCCACTCCGTTCGAGATGGCCGACCACCTGGCCGACCTGGCCTACGTCAACTACATCTCTGATCCCGAAGAGTGGCTGGTGCTGCTGCGAACCGTGGATCTATGGCGGGCACTGTTTCCCGTTGGCGATGATGAGACAGACGACGAGGCGCTCAGCGACGAAAGCGCCCAGCGACGACTTCAGGGGATCGTGGCCCGCGATGAGCCCTTCGAGGTAGCCCACCGGACTATCTACCGGGTCCACCAGCGGGTGGCCGACCGCTTCGCTGTGGGTCGGGTGGTCTTGATGGGCGACGCCGCCCATATCAACAATCCGCTGGGCGGTATGGGCATGAACGGCGGCGTCCACGATGCGGTGCTGTTAGGAGCGTCTTTGGCCGCCGTGCTGCGAGGCGACCTCGGCGCTGATCGTCTGGCCCACCACGCCCAACTGCGGCGGAATCTGGCCATCGACTACGTCAGGCGGCAAACCCACGACAACGCCCAAAGCTTGGCCGCCCCCGACAGCGCCGACCGCCAGCGAGCTCTTGATCTGATGGCGGCCCGGGCCGCCGATCCTGATAAAGCCCGTTCTTACATGCTCCAGGCCAGCATGATCAACGCCAAAGACGCCATGAGAGCCGAGCTCGAGGAGGTCGGCGTGTTCAAAACAGGCTGAAGAACAGCACCTCGTGGATTCCATTGCTGCAATCCAATTGTGTTTCGTTGACCGGAACACTGTTTCGCTCTAGCCTAAGGCCGACGTTGCGGGCACAGGAACACTTGTCCGCACAAGAGCTTCTCAATTCGCAATCTCAAGGAAACTACTGCCGCTCATGGGGCAGCAAGAGGGGGAACATATGCGGGATCGCACTATTCGACGCCTGCTCATTGCTGGTGTCGCTGTCGCCCTTGCCGGTCTGTTTGTTGCCCCGGCAGCAATAGCCGACCACGGTGAGGGTCATAACGGAGAGACTCTCGAACTCTCCAAGAGCGAGGGACTGCAAGATGGCGAGGTGGTCACCGTTACCCTGACCAGTTGGCTGCCGGGCAAAACTGCCACCGTTGTCACCTGCTACACCTACCCGGCGGCTGGACCGGCCGACTGCGAACTGAGCAATTACGGAACGCACAGTGTGACCATCGGCGACGATGGGACCGGCTCCCTCGAATACCCGATAGCCATTGTGCCCGGCCGATGCGACGAGACCACTGCCTGCTTGATCGTGGCCGGTGACGGTTTCGGTCCGAATGCCAACTACGCCGCCCAGGAATTCACCTTTGCCGCGGGATCTGCCGCTCAGCCCGAGCCTGAACCAGAACCCGAGCCAACCGAGGCCCCCGAACCCGAGCCGACGCCCGAGCCCGAACCGGAACCGACCGAGGCCCCCGAGCCAGAGCCCACCCCCGAACCCGAACCGGAGCCGACCGAGGCGATAGCCCCTGCACCAGAGCCAGAGCCGGAGCCGACCGAGGCCCCCGAGCCAGCCGAGGCCCCGGCCGCCGATGACGACGATGGGGGAAGCTCGGTTTGGGTGTGGCTGCTTCCGGTGATCATTGTGGTCGTGGTGCTTGCCCTGCTGGCGCTGTGGTTCCGCCAGCGCAGGAGCGGTCGCGCCGCGGCCTGATGTGATCAGTCTCAGGGCGGCTCTCGCCGTAGCCGGGATCGCTGCCGTCGGAGCGCTGGCCTGCGGTGGCGACTCCGAGCCGGAATCCGCCGCCCAGAGTGATTGGAGCATCCAAGTCGGCACCGAGCTGCCCGATACCACCTACGGGGTGTCGGCGGCACCAAACGGCGATGTCGTACTGGCCGCAGCAACTGAGGGCAGCCTGGTCGGCAGAAACCAAGGTCAACGGGATGTGTACCTCGCCCGGTATTCGCCCGACGGCCAGTTGCGATGGTCGCGGCAAACCGGTGGGCCGCAGAACGACTCCCCACTCGGCGTATCGGTGGCTCCCGACGGCTCCATCTATGTCGGCGGCTTCACCGAAGGCGACTTTGCCTCACCCAACCAGGGATCGGCCGACGTCTGGCTGGCCCACTACGACGCCGATGGCAACGAACTGTGGCGCAGGCAATTCGGAGGACCTGCCTGGGATCGGGGATTCGACGTAGCCGCCTTCGACAGCGGTGCCTACATCACCGGCTACTCTGCCGGGACCCTGGACCCCGATACCGATCTCGGGGGATTCGACGGCTTTGCCGCCAAATTCGATGCCGACGGCAACCAGCAATGGATTCGCCACATCGGCACCGACGCCACCGACTGGGGGCAGGGCTCGGCGCTGGCCCCCGATGGCGGGCTGTTTCTCACCGGCTACACCGAGGGTGACCTCGGCGGTGCCAACGCCGGCGACAAGGACCTTTTTGCAGTGCGGCTGCGGCCCGACGGCAGCTTGGCATGGGCTGTCCAACTCGGCACCTCAGCCCTCGACTGGACCCAGGGAGTGGGCTTGGGCCCTGACGGCGGGGTGCTGCTGGCCGGATCGACTGAGGGTTCCTTCGCAGCCGACCATGCCGGCGAGCGCGACATGATCGTGGTATCCCTCGATGCCGACGGCAACGAGCAATGGCGCTGGCAAGGGGGCACGGCAGGAGCTGATTCGGCATTCGAAGTCCGCCAAGCCGGAGATCACATCGTGGTCACCGGGAGCGTTACCGGTGACCTGGCCGGAGGTGGCAGCTCGCGGGGTGAGCGCGACGCCGTGCTGGTCTGGCTCGACCTCGATGGCAACTTGGTCGAGATACAGCAGTTCGGCACCGATGCCGTCGATGACGCCACCGGTCTGGATGCGGCCGCCGACGGGTGGATTGTCTGGAGCGGCCACACGTTTGGCGCCTTCGAAGGCGCTAACTCCGGAGAAGCCGACCTCATGCTCGGCCTGCTGGCAGCCAGGAAATGAGAGCTGGCAGTGGCAACTGAGGCCATGGTCCGGACCACCGGCGAACTGCTGGTGGAGGACATGACCGAAGCCGAACGCGAACGGGCTCGACGGGTCGATCAGGTGCTGCCCGCATTGGCCCAGAGGGCGGTGGAGGCCGACCGCTCGGGCCAGTTCCCCCTCGAGCACGTCCGCACCATCTCAGAGGCGGGCCTTTTGGGGCTCACCGTTCCCACCGCCTACGGCGGTCTCGGCGGCGGGCTGCGCGACCTGGCGGCGGCCACTTTTGCCATGGCCATCGCTTGTCCGTCGACGGCGCTGGCCTACTTCTTCCAGTGCAGCGGATCGTCCCGAGGCCTGCTGCCCTTGGCCGCCGTCGACGCCGGGCTGTTCGCCGACGACGATGTGCCTGTTGTGCGGGCGTTCGGCGAGAAAGTGCTGCGCCGCATGGGGGCTGAGGGCCGGTGGGTAGCCAACTTCGCCAGCGAGTCGGTGCGGTCCAAGAACGCCGCGGTGACCATTGCCACCGAAGCGTCCCGCACCGAGGAGGGATGGCTGCTGAACGGGGTCAAGTCCTTCGGCTGCGCCACCGGAGTGGCCGATGACTATCTGGTAACGGCCAAGCTCGACACCGGAGACACGGCCGAGTTCTTGTCGGTGTTCTTGATTCCCCGGGACACACCGGGGGTGAGCGAGCGGACCAAGTGGGACGCTATAGGCATGCGGGCCACCGCTACTCATGGCATCGTGCTCGAGGACGCCTTTGTGCCCGACGAGAATGCCCTCACCGTGCCGGGAACATTTGTCAAGATGACCCAGGTGAGCCGGGGCAGCTTCGTCGGCAACCAGGTGGCCCTGTCGTCGGTGTATATCGGCGCAGCCCAGGCAGTACACGACTTCGCGCTGGAATTTCTCACTACCACCACCTACCACGGCACCGACGAGCCCATCGGCGGCAGCGACCTGCACCGCCAGCTCATCGGCAAGATGCGGGCCCATCTCGACACCGCCTACCTCTGGGCCCGTCGCCAGATCCTGCTGGAAACGGCCGATCCCGAGATCATCCCCAAAGACGATGTGGTGGCCAACTGGCGGATCGCCAAGGGGGAGATCGCCGACAATTGCTTCCAGGCCGCGGTGCAGGCCCTGAAGGCGTGCGGCACCGGCAACACCGGGATGGAGGGGGCGATTTCCCGGGGTCTGCGCGATCTGTCGATGGGGCTTGTGCAGGGCTTTCCCGCCGAGCGAGGCCGCCTCGAGGCCGCCTCGTATCTGGTGTTCGGCAAAGAAGACGACCAATTCGGCACCACCAAGGGCGCCCAGTGAACCCGCTGCGGAAGCTCCCCTGGTTCTTCCCTGGGATGGGAGCGTTTCTCTACCTGACGGGGATGAACGACGAGTTCCTGCACATTGTCGGCGACCTGTGGCTTGACGTCGGTCGCTGGGGGCAGACGGGTGTGGTGCTCGCCCTGCTCGCCCTGGCGGCCTACTTCACGCTGGATGCGCTCAACCGCCGACGCTCGGCCTACCTATCGGCAATCCGAGCCGCCGAAACGACCCGTTCTTCCCGTCCATGAACCAGGCCCCATGAACCCAGCCATATGAAAGGGTGTGTCCGATGATCTTCTTTGCCAATCGCCGTTCGCCATCGGTTCGCTCTCGGGCGCTGGGGCTGCTGGTGGTTGCAGCTCTGGTGGCCGCGGCCTGCTCCCAAGAAGCCGGCGACGAGCCCTCGGCCCCAACCGCCCCTCCCACCGCGGCCCCGGCCACAGCAGGCGCCCCGGATGCACCGGACGAGCCCGAGGCGCCAACCACCGAACCGGAAGACACCACAGGCGGCCTGGTGCCCGCCGGGCCGAACACCCCCGGTGTGACCGATGAAAAGATCACCATCTCATTCATCATCACCGACACCTCGGCAGTGGCTGCCGCGTTCGGCTGGGAGACCCCTGACGAGGGCGATCGCGAGGCCCAGGTGGCTGCCCTGGTCGACCATTTCAATGCCGAGGGCGGAATCGCCGGACGGCAAGTGGAGGCCAAAGTCACCGTGTTCAACGCCATCACCGACGGTCCGGTGGCCGAGGAAGCCCTTTGCAACGCCATCACCCAGGACCACAAGGCCTTCGCGGTGGTGATGACCGGCCAGTTCCAGGAGAACGCCCGTCCCTGCTATCGCAATGCCAACACCCTCATGTTCGATGCCACGCTGTATCCGGTGGACAACGCAGGTTTCGAAGAGTTGGCCCCCTACTACTGGTCGCCGATGCTCCCCTCCTACGACGACCTGGTGGGCGGGATGGCCACCGGACTCATCGAAGACGGCTGGTTCGACAGCGCCACGCTGGGGGTCATCGCCATCGACTCCGACTTGAGCCAACGGGTATACGACGAGCAGTTCGCCCCCCGGCTGGCCGCCGCTGGAGTGGAAGTGGCCTCGTACAACACCATCGACCCCACCGACGGGACGTCGTTCAACAACGACCAGCTCCAGGCCATTATCAACTTCAAGGAAGCGGGGGTGGACAAGGTGGTGGCCATCGGCGGGTCTCGTCTGGTGTCGTGGTTCATCGACACCAGCGTCACCCAGAACTTCGCCCCAGCCTATGCGGTGTCCAGCTACGACGCCCCCGAATTCAACGTGTTCAACTACCCGGAGATGATGACGGGGGCCAGCGGCATCAGCGTGCTTCCCGGCTACGACGTGAGCGACGACGACTACCCGTTCCCGGCCAGCGCCGCCGAACAGGAGTGCGCCGACATATTCTCCGCTGCCGGTCTGGAGTTCACCGAGCGGGCCAACGTCCGCACCGGTCTCATGTTCTGCGACGTGCTGCGCCTGCTGAGTGCGGCCACTCCGCACATGGCCGAGGTGAGCGCGCAGGGAGTCACCGAGGCGGTGTGGGCTCTGGGCGACACCTTCGAGGCTGCCTCGGTCTACGGGGTGGAGTTCACCGAGGGAAGCTACGCCGGAGGCGATCTCTTCCGGCGCTTCCGGTTCGACCCCGAGTGCGAGTGCATGGCGCTGATCGGCGATCCGGTGGAATTCGACGGGTAGTCGGCCGCCATGGACAACGAACCCGAGGGGCGTCCGGGCAGCCCTCGGTTGTTGGGCGCGGTGGCCTGCCAGGGGGTGGCCTTGGCCTCACCCCTGCCGATCTTGCTGTTCAAGCGAGTGGAGATCGCCGACCGGCTCGACCTGCTGGGTGCCATAACGACAGAGGCTGCACTGTTGGGCGCGGTGGCCGCAGTGGCGGCGCTAGTGGTTCCCCGGCTGCGCGACAAGCTCCCCGCAGGAGCGATGCTGATGCTCGGCGGGCTGACGGCCGCGGTGGGCCTGGGGCTGATGGCCTGGACAATCGAGCTGGCCCTGTTCACCGTCGGCGGGGTGTTGCTGGCGGCGGGCTCGGCCCCTGGGCTGGTTACCCACCGCATTCTTCTGACCACCGACGACCGCCCCGCCGACCGGTTCCGCACCATGTCGTGGTATTGGGGGGCGGTGGCCACCGGGGCGTCGTGGCCGCTCGTCGTCCTCATCTTCGCTGCGGTGGGATACGACACGCTGCTGTGGATCAGCGCGGCGCTGACTCTGGTCGCCGCGCTGTGGGTCGGACGCCACGCCTTGGCCCACGACGGGGATCAAGAAGCCGAGGTCACAGTCGCCCGCCTCGATGTGCCCTGGGCCCGACGTTCCTACGGGGCGGCCTTCGCCGTGGGGGCGGTGGTGATCGGCGGCGCCGACGCCGCCCAATCGCTCTTGCTGGGGGAATGGCAGCGCAGCGCCGCCCAAAACGCCGCCGTGCTCGCCGCGGGAACTGGGGCGGCCGCGCTGATCTGCCTGTTCGGCCCGTGGTATCACCGGCTTCACCGGCTCGGAGGCAGCCGCCGATCCGATGCCATCGGAACACAGCTGCTGATCGCCGGTGCGCTGATTTTCCTGGGGGGCCTGTCGTTCACCTACATCGGTCTGGTGGTGTGCTGGCTGTTCGCCGGTGGGGCCATTGCCCTGGCCGCCGCCGGATTGGATGCCGCGGTGTTCCCGGCGCTAGCCCCCGCAATTCGGCGGTCGGTTGCCGCCCGCCAGGTGCTCTGGACGGGCGCGGGGGCACTGGTTGGGTCGGTGGCCAACGCCCAGATAATCGGAACCTGGTCGGACCAGTGGAAGATCGGATGGCTGGGGCTGCCCCTGCTGGTTGCCGGTTGGGCTATTCGCCGGTTCGCGTCACCGGCGCGCGACGCCGAGACGGCGGTGGCCAAAGCACAGGACACCACCGTGCCCCGACGGGTGTTTGACGCCGATTCCCATGCGCCGCTGTTGTGTGTCGAGCAAGTGTCGGTGGCCTACGGCTCAGTGCAGGTCCTGTTCGAAGTAGACCTCCGAGTCGAGGAGGGCGCGGTGGTCGCCTTGTTGGGCACCAATGGTGCGGGCAAGACCACTCTGTTGCGGGCGATCTCCGGCCTTGAGCCGACCATCGGCGGGCGCATCGTGTACGCCGGGCTGGACATCACCAAGACTCGCCCCACCTGGCGGGTCGCCATGGGGCTGCATCAAATCGTCGGTGGCGAGGCCGTTGTCGGCCCCCTAACCGTGGCCGACAATCTCAGCCTCTTCGCCCACGGAGTCAGCCGTTCGCAACGCGACCAGGGGATAGACGAGGCCTACCGCCTCTTTCCCCGCTTAGCCGAGCGGTCAAGCCAGCGGGCGTCCACTCTGTCGGGCGGCGAGAAGCAGATGCTCTCGTTGGCCAAGGCCATCATCTCCCCTCCCCGCCTGCTGCTGATCGACGAGTTCTCGCTGGGCTTGGCCCCGGCAGTGATAGCCGACCTGTTGCCGGTGGTCCGCCGCATCGCCGACCAAGGTGCGGCCGTGCTGCTGGTGGAGCAGTCGGTTAACATTGCGCTGTCGGTTGCCGACCACGCCTACGTGATGGAAAAGGGCGAGATCGGCCACTCGGGCCCCGCGGCGGAACTCCGGACCCGACCCGACCTGTTGCAGGCGGCCTATCTCGAAGGATTGGCCCAAGCCCTGCGTACCAGCGGCGGTGGAACCGGAGCACAGTGATGGGCTCCTTCGACATCTCCGGCCCGCTCTTGTTGCTGGGAACGATCTTCGGACTGGGGTATGCGCTTTTGGGCATCGGGCTGGTTCTGGCCTATCGGTCCAGCGGCTTCATCAACTTCGCCCACGGGTCCATCGGCCTGGTAGCCGCCTCGATGATGTCGGTGGTGGTCAACGACTACGGAGTGCCCTACTGGTTGGGATTCCTCGGGGCGCTGATCGTCGCCGCGCTCATCGCTGCGGGGATCGAGGCCTTCGTGGTCCGCAGGTTGGCTGCCGCACCCAAAGTGCTGTCGATGGTTGCCACCCTAGGGGCAGCCGAGGCATTGCTGCTGCTGGCCTTGTCGTTCTCCCAAGGGGGCCTTGGCGGAGGGAGCTTTCCCCAGCCTCCGGGATTTCCCCAATTCGACCTCACGGTGTTCGTGTCGCCGTCGGCCACCGCATTGTTGTGCCTGTCGCCGGTAGTGGTCGGCGGGCTCTATCTGTTCCTTCAGCGCAGCCGGTTCGGCCTCGCCATTCGGGGTGCGGCCGCCAATCCCGACTCGGCCACCTTGGCCGGGGTGGATCCCCGGCACATGGCCATGCTGTCATGGGCGCTGGCCGGAGGCATCGCCGCCTTCGCAGCCATGCTCATCATTCCCAACCAGTCGACGGTAACCGCCGACGCTCTAGGCCCCGACTTCATCATCCGGGGCCTGGCGGTGGCGGCTCTGGCCCGGTTCGCCAGTCTTCCCATCGCGCTGCTCGCCGGGCTGGGAATCGGTCTGGTCGAGCAGATCCTGGCCTCCAATCCCGAGGCCACCGGGTGGTTTGAAGTGGCCCTGTTCTTACTCATCCTGGTGGGGGTGGCCATGCAAGTGCGGGTCGGCCGGGAGTTGTCGGAGCGCTGGTCCAGCTTGTCCCCTAGCCGCCGACTGCCCGACTCCTACCGCGACATCTGGCTGATCCGGAACCTGGCCTGGGTCACCGGCGGAGCAGCCGCGGTGGCCGCCGCTCTGGTACCCCTGGGCATCAGCAACCGGTCGGCGTTCGTGCTGTCCACCATCATCGCCTTTGCCACCATCGGCATATCGGTGAGCTTTCTAACCGGGTTGGCCGGCCAGCTGTCGCTTGGCCAAGTGGCCTTCGCCGCCATCGGCGCGGTGGCCGGGGTTCGGGTGGCCACCGAGACCGGCAGCCTGCTGCTGGGGCTGCTGTGCGGCGGAGCGGTCGGCGCCGCGGCGTCGGCCGCGGTCGGGCTGCCCGCTTTGCGGGTGCGGGGCTTACTGCTGGCCATCGCCACACTGGCCTTCGCCCTGGCCACTTTCAGCTGGCTGCTCCGCCAAGACTGGGCGTTCGGCGCTGGATTGTCATCGCGGCCGGCCAGCGTGCTCGGAATCGACCTCACCACCTCGCGGGCCTTCTACTTTGTGGCGTTGGCGGTGTTCGCCGGCGTGCTGGCCATCGCCCATGTGCTGCGCCGATCCTCATTCGGTCGCTCGCTGGTGGCGGTGCGCGACAACGAGGCAGCAGCCCGGGTGCTGCAAATCTCCCCCCGGCGCCTGCTGTTGCAGGCCTATGGCTTCGCCGGTTTCGTGGCCGGTGTCGGCGGCGTGATTCTGGCCATGAGCAACACCTTCGTCACCCGCAGCATCTTCACCCCTAGCGACAGCATCAACGTGGTCTCGCTGGCCGTCATCGGCGGCCTCTCGGAGCTGACGGGCCCCCTCATCGGCGCGGCCTATCTGATCGGAGCCCGGGAGTTCTTCGATCTCGAACTGTCGGCTCTGGCGGGCTTGAATGCGGCCTGGCTGATCTTGATTCTGGAGCAGCCCCGGGGTTTCCACGGCCTTCTGGCCACCACCCGGCGCAACCTCATCGACCAGATCGCCCGGCTGCGGGGCATCGATCCGGTCCAAGCCCGAGACGAGGCTGGCGAATTCGAGACTGGCGAATTCGAGACTGGCGCCGCATCGGTGACGGCCACGCCATTCGCTCAAGTCTCGAAGCCGGCTGGCGTGGTGCTGGAGGTAAGAGGACTCACCCGGAGTTTCGGCGACCTAGTGGCAGTGGACGATGTGTCGTTCACCGTCGACGACGGCGAGACGCTTGGGCTAATCGGACCCAACGGTGCGGGCAAGACCACCGTGTTCGAGCTCATCAGCGGCTATCTGCGCCCCCACGCGGGCACGGTGATCTTCGAGGGCGCCGACATCACCGGGCTGACCCCGGAAACCCGCAGCCGACGAGGGCTGGTGCGCTCGTTCCAGAACGCTCCGCTGTTTCCCACCATGACCCCCCGCGACATCGTCTTTTTGGCCAATCAGCGGGCCCACCACCATGGCTTCGTGGTGGGCGGCTCGCGAGCTGAGCGAGAGCTGGAAGACCACACGTCGGAGACGCTGGCCATGTTCGGGTTGAGCGGGTTGGGCGACCAGCCGATCAGCGTGCTGTCCACCGGCACCCGGCGCCTGGTGGAGCTGGCCGCCAACGTGGCCCTGCGCCCCCGCTTGCTGCTCATGGACGAGCCGTCGGCCGGCATCGCCCAAGCCGAGACCGAGGCATTAGGGGCGGTGATCGCTCAAATCCGCGAGGTCTACGGCATCACGTTGGTGGTGATCGAGCACGACATGCCGCTGTTGACCTCGGTGTGCGACCGCTTGATCGCCCTGGAGGTGGGAGCGGTGATCGCCGAGGGCACTCCCGCCCAGGTGCAAGCCGATCCCGCGGTGGTGCAGAGCTATCTGGGCGACGACCCCTCCGCTATTGCCCGCAGCGGATCGAATTCGCGCCCCTGACACGCGAGGCGGGATCGTTCACGCCCCCTCGACCTGAGCGAATAGATCGCGCTGTCGAAACGAGGCGGTCATGAACCGGGCGAAGGCTCGACGCCGGGTCAGCCACACCACCCGAGCCCCTGACTTGTCGGCGACCAGGATGTGGTCGGCCAGCCAGGGGGTGACGGTATGCACGTGGTCGCCCAGGATGTTGAAGATCTTCTTCGACTTCTCCCACTGCTCGGACGTGAGGTCGTAGTCGCCGGTGAGCAGATCGGTCACGACAATGCCCGGTGACACGGTACACACCTGCACGGGGGTGTCGGCGGTGTCTTTACGCAGGGCTTTTTGCAAGTAGCGCACCGCTCGCTTGGTGGCTCCGTAGGCCGCCATGCCGGGCTGGGTGGCGCCGTCGGAACCGAATCCCTCGGTGTTCCACACCTGGCCGTGGCCTTGGCCCACCATGTTGGCGATGGCCGTCTTGCTGGCCAGCAATGCGCCGGTGAGGTTGGTGTCGACCAACGCGGCCAACTCGTCGTCGTGCTGTTCCCATAGCGGCTGGCGGGTGATGCTGATACCCGCATTGTTGATCCACACGTCGACGCCGCCGAAGGCGTTGGCCGCGCCGTCCCACAGTCCCTGGAGCTGTCCGGGGTCGGTAATGTCGCAGGCCGCGCCGCACACCTTGGACTCGCCGTAGTACTGGCCCAGCTCGGCCACAACCTCGTCGACCTGGTCGGGTGAACGGCCGCTCACCGCCACCTGGCAGCGGCGCTTCAAAAACTCGCGGGCCAACCCGTTGCCTATACCCCTGGTGCTGCCGGTGATGACGATGCGCTTGGTCATTTTGTTCCCCTCCTGATGCTATTGCTCAGCGTCGATCCCAGTGCCTGACCGATGGGCGATCGACCAATTGCTCCATGCTGACCCCGCTCGGCCGGGCCAGGCTGGCGGCGATGAACGCCGCGATGAGGTCGCCGAGCAGCTCTCGGACGGCCGGGTCGGTCTTCGCCGAATCGGTCTCCAGGAAGGAGCGGCCGCTGGTGGTGTCCACCGGATCGCAGATGGCGAAGTGCCCGGCGCCGGCCAGCTCGACCAGCCATGAGTCTCCCTGCTGGCGATGAATAGCTTCAGCGAAGGTTCGGCGAACGGGTTCGTGGGCGCCGTCGTCGGAGCGGTAGCGGTCGCGGCTCGCCGCGATGACCCGGTCGTCAGCACCGGCCAGCAGCATGATCGGCACCTTGGCCGGGATGGATATCACCGCGGCCTCACCATGGCCCAATGCCGTGGCAACCATGGTATGGGCGCCGTAGGCGAACACCGCCTGCAATCCCGGCACCCACCCCGTCTCGCTGTTGTGCAACGCCGCCGTGCCCCCCGCCGAATGGCCCCCCACCACCACTCGGCCCAAATCCAGGTGCCCGGCCACCGGGGTGTGCTCATCGGCGGCCAATTCCGCCAGGTGAGCGAGCAGCGGTCCGAGGGCGGTGGACGACGGCCGGGTGCCGATGGTGTCGGGGGCGAGGGCTGCCAGGTCGATGCCAGGAGTGATCCCACGCCCCGCCGGTCCCAGCGACCCGATGGCCGCATAGGTCACCACGCATAGCCCGTCGGCTACCAAACGGCGGGCCAGCCACCGGTAGCTGTCGGGCGCCACGTTGATGCCGGGCATGATGACGACCACCGGCCACAGGGCACCGGTTTCGATAGCCGGAACCTGCCCGGTCAGGCGGGCTTCATCCAGCCGGCCGTCATCACCGGGGTAGAGCAGCGTGGCCAGCGCGGCATCGCCGTGGGCATCAAAGGAGAAGTGCAGCCCTCGGACGATCATGCGGCGCTCTTTGTTCCGCTCACGGGAACACGGTTTCATCCACTACCGGCACACTCTACGATTCCGAAGGTGAGCGACACCAGAAACTACGGGCCGGCCTCACCCCGGCCGTATCAGTGCTTCATGGGCCACTGGGAGGGGTTGTGCAAGAGCTTCACCCCCCATGGCGATTTCCTCGAATCCAGCGCCGTTCACATGGACGTGTACTGGCTCGACGACAACACCTGGCACCTGCACGAGCACTTTGAGAATCTCTATGGCGTGGGTGAGACCATCTTCGACACCCCAATCGGGGTTGACGGCAAGCGGTGCTTCGCCGACAGCGACCAGCTCAGCCTGGAAGGGGCCGAGCTCACGCCGTACAACTACGTCTTCACCATCGACAGCCGGGTGAGCAACAACATCGTCTACAACAACCACTACTTCTTGGACCCCGACACCCGCCGCATCATCACCCACAAGGTGCGCGACGGTGCCACTAGCCTGTTCCAGATTCAAGACTTCACCCGGGTGCAGCGTCCATGATCGTCCAAAGCGCCCCCGGAGGGGCCGCCGACGCTCCCCATTTTGTGATCGCCATGCACCAGCACACCGCCTTCGCCGGTTCGCTGGCCGCCAACTTCGGCAACGACGAGTTCGACGGGTTGGCGCCGGGCGAGCCGATGCAGTTCATCGTCGACCACCACGACCAGGGCTGGGCCGCCCTCGACGCCCAGGCCCCTCAGAATCCCGACACCGGCCTGCCCTATAACCTGACCGCCACGCCGCTGCCCCAGATTGTGATCACATCGGCGGGGTCGCCGGCGTTCAACGAAGCCCATCACCCGTTCAGCGGCATCATCTCGTCGATGCACACCTATGGCCTGTACCGGGGGCGGTACGGGTTGAGCGACAAGGTCTTCTTGGACGTGATCCCCGACGAACTGCGCCCCGAGGTCGACGCCATGCTGGGCAGCGAGGAAGGCCGCCAGCGCCGTCTGAAGGAGCAATTGGCTGCCGACGATCCCGACCACGCCACTGATGAATACCTGTTCCACGCCTATAAGCAGCTTCAGTTCTTCGACACCATCTCCCTGTACTTCCACTTGGCTCCCGAAGGCGAACGGGGCACCTCCGACTTCTCCAACGTGCCCCGGGCGGTGGGCGACGACGTGACTATCTCGGTGGTCGAGCGTCCCGGAGGGGTCTACGGGCTGGACCCCTACCCGTTTGCCGGAGACGGGCTTGAGCTGGCCACCGAGGGCCGGTATCTCGCCCCCCAGCCTCCAGGTACCGACCTCGGCCCGGTGCTGGCCGCCACCCCGGTGGCCACCCAGACAGTGCGCCTGGTCCGGATGTGAACAAGAGGTCTTTCTCCCAGGGGGTTGGAGAATGGATCGGCGCGGCCGAGGTCTACGATGCCGACGGCCGATTTGCCGGTATGGGGAGCGACACCCGGACGGTGAAGGCCGACGATCAGGCCGGGCGGGTGACGGTGGAGGTGGAGTTCGACGGGCCGTTCTCCCTGTCGGGCGTCTACACCATCACCGATCACGGCTCGCATCGCACCTATGAGGGGCCCCTCAACATCGGCTACGCCGAAGCGCTGGGCGACGATCTGGTGGCCGCCCACAACTACTGGCCCGGCCTGGGGCTCTCGCAGCGGTTCTTTCTGATGGTCCTGCCCGGCGGCACCCGCCAGCTCTCGCTGGCTCTGCTCAGCCGGGGCGACCAACTCCAGTGGACGGTGGTGGGGGAATACCAGCGTCAGGTCGACCCGTCAGATCCGGTGCCTCTCCCGGTGGTGGAGATGGATCCGCAGGAGTTGCGAGCCGACCCCACGGGCGGCCGGGGTGAGCTGTTGCTGCTCCGACCCGGCCGCTGGTCGGGCCAGCTGCATCGCCTCGACGCCGACTACACACCGACCGGCTCGGCTGATTTCACAGAAACGGTCGGTGGGCGGGGCGACACCCGGGAGGTGGTTCTGTCCGGGGCGGACTACTCCACCGGATTCTCGTTCAACCTGCGGTCCGACGGCTGGACTGCATGGACCCCAGAATGTGATCTGATGGGCAGCGGCAGCCTCAGCGGCGGCCGGGGCTTCAGCGGCCAGTTCCACCTCCGCTCCCAAGGGCTTCGGGTGTGGCGGCGCGAAGTGGTGTCGCGCGACGGCGCCATCAAGGCGGTGCTCCATATCTGGTATCGGGGCGAGCAGCGCCTCGGAGCGGCTTACGGGGCCTTGGCCTTCGAACCGGCATGACCGAGAAAGACCGCTTCGGCGGCGACTGGCTGATAACCGAGTACGTCTACGACCCCGACGGCACGTTTCGCGGCGAGGTGGCCCAGCGCCGGATAGTGGAGCCAGCTGGAAAGACACGGCTGCTGGTAACCCAACAATGCCGCCCATCGCCTGAGTTAGCCGACCACCCCATGGCCGCTTTCGCAGGCGAGTGGGTGTTTGATCTGGAGATAACCGGAGACCAACGTCGCTATCTCGGCCCCGATGTAGTGGGCTTCGGCACCGTGTGGCAGCCCGGCGCCCTCACCGGCCAGGGACTCTGGCCCCGATTCGGCTACGAGTTCGAGTCTTACTCCGTCCTAGTGGCCCCCGACCGCCAGCTCACCGGCGGCTTCTTCTCCATTGCCGGCCGGTCAGTTGCCGACATCGTGGGAGTAGCCGTCCCCGAAGCCTCCGGCGAAGAGCCCCGCCTCGACCTGTCGGCCCCAGTCCCCAACCCCGACGGCCACTGGCCCCTGCGCCGCTCAGCCGGACCCATGCTGGTAGCCGCCCACCAACCCTCCCCAACCCACCACCGCCGCCTCTGGGCCATGCGCGACCCCATCAGAGCCACAGGCATCGAGATCACCGAAGACGTGAACGGTGGAGACCGCTCTGTCTCGGTGGTCGTTGACTGAGCGCCAGGTTACAGGGGCACCATACATTGTGCATTGCATCTTGTTATGCTTTATGCATGGCACAGCTGGTGACGAGGGTCGACGATGAGCTAGTTGCTCAATTGGACGAGATGGTCGAAAGCGGCGAGGTGAAGTCTCGCTCTGACGCGGTGCGGAACGCACTGGAGGCAATGCTCGATCAACGTCGGCGCTGGCTTATCGGGGAGGCCATCGTGGAGGGTTACCGTCGCATTCCCGAGACGGAGGAAGAGCTTCGCTGGGCTGAGGGGAATCTCCGTGACATGATCGCTGAGGAGCCCTGGGAACGGTGGTGAGCCCCCTTCATGGCGACATTTGGTGGGCCGAGGCCGAGGACCTCATCCGGCCTGTCCTGGTAGTGACCCGCGATCGGGCCATCACAAATCTCCACCGAATAATGGTCGCACCCATTACCCGCACAGTCCGAGGTATTCCGACAGAGCTGCCGCTAGATGTCGAAGACGGTCTATCCGGGCAATGTGCAGCCAGTTTTGACAACCTCCGAATTATTCCGAAGTCGTCGCTCACCCGCTATGTCGGATCTGTGAGGCGGCGAGGCTACGAAATCTGCGCTGCGCTAAACGCCATAGCCGACTGTTGAGCAAAGTCGGCGTGGAAACCGGCGTGACGGCTTCGACCCCAGATCCCCGCAAGGGCGCCGCTAGGCGTCGGGGGTGAAGGTGAGGGGGCCGAAGACTATGTCGGTCATGCGGTCGCCGCTGTAGAGCTTCCAGGCCACGGCGAGGGTGTAGTCGCGGTCGATGATGAACTCTCGGCCTTTGACTTTGAATGCCTCGCTGACGTGGTGTTGGGAGGTGTAGAGGGCGCGGCCGTAGGCGATGGCGTTACCCCAGAGGTCGGGGCCGTCATAGGTGTAGCGGTTGCCGTGCGAGCGGGTGCGGATGTAGGAGTGGGAGTAGTCGATCGCCCCAGAGAACTCCAGGGTGTGGGTGGTGCGCACCAAGTCGATGGGATCGTGGCGCAGGCGCACGCTCACACTTCCCCGGCGCTGCTGGTCGGCCCCGAACACCTCGCAATCCCCGCTCCAGGTGCCTCCGGTGCGGTCGGGCACGGTATGGGGCCATGCAGCCAACTCCCGCTCGGACTCGATGTGGGCGTCGATCCACACCTTGGTGTCGGGATTGGTGTCGTAGTCGTGGGCGTTGAGATACACCCCGTTGAACACCGAGAAGATGGTGGGACCCTCATAGAGCAATGACGAGTACACCTGGGTCACCCCGTCGGGCAGGATCTGGTTCATCGTGTTGAGGTCGGCCCGCCAGCCGGGCGCGTAGTAGTGCGAGTCCACCAGCGAGCCGTAGGGGTGCCCGGCGCCGTAGAAGTCGGGTCCCTGGTAGATGCGGTCGTTGCCCCGGTCGTCCACGCCAAACTCGAAGTCCTTGACCTCGAACCGGTTGCGCAGGGGGCCGGTGTTCATGAAGTTGCACTGCATCCAGTAGGTGACCTTGCCGTCGGCGAACACGCTGGCCCGGCTGACCTTGTTGAATCCGGTGTGGTTTCCCTCGGCGTCGAACACCGACGGCAACCCGTACCACTCACCGGTGATGCGCTGCTGCCACTCGGAGGCTTGGGTATCGCTCATGGTGATCCGTTCATTGCAGGATGGATGGGGATCGGGCCGCGGTCTTCAGGCTGGCCTGGATGGCGGCGCTCGGCTCGAGGCCGAGCAGTTGGTCGACTCGGGCCCATACCGGGTCGACATCCGGGTTGAATATGGCGGCCCGGTTGCGGGCATCCCGCTCGGCCAGCTGCTCGGCGGTGGCCCCACCGGTGGCAGCGTCGGGCACGCCGTCGGCCACTAGGCCCAGCCAGTGGTCGCGGTAGGCGGCCACCGCACCGAACACCGACCGGAAACCGTCCTCGTCAGCCCGGTGGGCCAGCATCCACGCCGACATGAGCTGCCATTGGCGGGGTGACAGGTGGGCGGGGGTGAGCCCCTCGATCTGCATGGTCTCGTCGTGAACCTCGGTAAGGGGGCCGTAGCAGTGGTCGATGTAGGCCAGGTTGGCACCCGGGTCCACCCGGGGGATCAGATCCAAGTGGAAGGCATAGTGAGGTCCGGCCAGAACCGAGTCCACCGTGAAGTGGGGCACCGGGCTGGCCGCGGGGGTGAAAGCAAAGCACATGTGGCTGTCCAGCCCGAACGCCTCCACCGTCATGCCCACGTACACCAGTGCCGCCACCCCGTCGCGGGCCAGCACCCGATGGGCTCCCACCGGCGAGCCGTCGATGGCCGAGGCCAGCGGGGTGTGCACCGTCTCCTCCAACTCCAGTCGGCTGGCGATGGCCTCCACCGTGCCCAGGCAAAGATCAGCGGAAAGGCTCATGTCCGAGCCTCCCCCACAGTGGGGAACACCCAGGCGTTGGCCAGCTCGGGGTCGCTGGAGCGTCCGGGCGAGGGAATCACCGCCGCGGCCCGCTTGGCCTCCTCGTCCGAAGGGGTGTCGAGCGCCCAGCCCTTGTCGATCTGCTCCTGGCGCCAGCGGCGGTAGGCCAGCTGGATGGAGTCGGACTTGACGTGGAGTTCGGCTGACAGGTCGAACGGCAGCAGTTCCGGGCGCTGGCCCTCAACGGTCGGCTGGTCTTCCAAAAAGATCTTGATGGTGCGCTCGTAGGAGTTCTTGTCGGCCCACCCCCCGGTGAAGAACGTGCGCAGCATGCAGAACTTCGAGACGGTGACGTGCTCGTCGCGGGGCACCGCGGCGGTGAAGATGCGGATCTCCCCCATGGGCAGCCGCACGATGAGCATCGAAACGTTGGGCGGGTAGAACCCGGTGGAGGTGCTCACCGGCGGACGGTCCTTCTTGGAGATAAACCGCCACATACCCGACGGTCGGGGAGGTTCGAGCTCCACGGTGGCGGTAACCGATGCAAGGTGGCCGTTGACCCGGGTTTCGTCGAGGTCGAAGTCTTGGATCTCGGGCTGGTCTTTGTTGCCGAACGACCCGGAGTGCACGAAGGGTGTGTGGGCGATGTCCACTGCGTTCTCCAGCACCCTGTCGTAGTTGGCCTGCCAGGTGAACTCGCCGGTGACCGCCCGGTATCCCTCCGCCCTGGCCTCTGTGTGCTCCTCAAGGCCTTCCAATTCCGGCACCGGGGGCCGATACTCGGGCGCCAGATCGCCCAAGAACACCCACACGAAGCCGTAGCGCTCGATGCAGGGATAGGTGTCAACCCGGGCCTTCTTGGGAATGGGGAGGTCTGGCCGGTTGGCAGGTATCTCCACACAGGCCCCATCGGCCCCGTAGCGCCAGCCGTGGTAGGGACACTGGACGCAGTCGCCCACCACCGACCCGCCAGCCAGCGAGCCGCCTCGGTGCACGCATAGGTCGGACTGGGCGTTGACCATGCCGTTGGGGCTGCGCCATAGCACCAGGTCGTGGCCGTGGACCTGGGCCAGCACCGGCTGGTCGGTCACCCACTGCCCGAATTCCACGGCGTACCACTGGTTCTTGATCAACATGCCAGCTCCCCCCTAGGCAGGTCGGGGCAATACCCGGTCGCCGCCCCACAGGGCCCGCACCAGACGGTCGGTCATCTCCTCTCCGAAGAACCGCACGCCCATGATGTTGGCCGGGTCTCTCTCGGCGATGTTACGCCGCCGGGCCAGATCGTCGGCTGCCAACTGCTCCCGACGCCCAAGCGGCACTGGCTGGGCCTCGTCCACCCACGCCAGCCACTGGTCGAGTCGACGGTGGGCCAGTTCGCTGACCTGATTCAGCCGGCCCTCGTCGTAGACGATGCCCGGGGTGGTGAAGCAGATGGCCACCTCGCTCAGCGCCTGGCGGACGTACAACGCCCGGGACGTGAACGGCGCGAGCCCTTCGTCGGCCCGCAGTTCCAAGAACTCCTCGTTGAGCGAGCCCCAGTATTTGTCGAGCGCATCGGTGTCGAGCATGAGATCGGAGCGGGGGTTGAAGTCGATGTAGAACCACAGATCGGGCAGCGTCCCCCACGCAATTCCTAGATGGGGCACGTCGATGTGGGGGCCGAGCCAGGCGGTGACGTGCATGTTCGTGAACCCCAGCGGGGGGTTTCCGATCCAAGAATGGACGAGCCAGTCGACCTCCGGGCCGGTATAGCCGGCCAGCCGACCGGCTGGGTACTCGGCTTCGCCTCGGTAAGACTCCAAGTCCTCAGTGCTGGGGTCGCGGGTCAACTCGAAGCGGGCTTCGATCTTGGCCATGAGCTCTTCGGTGATAGACCACAGCCGGTTGAACGTGGCCGTGGCGTCTGTGGGGCCCCGCTCGTCAAAGATGTCTTGGACGCCCTTCAGCGTCTCGCGCATTGGTGCTCCGGTGTCGTCAGCGGCACACTGTTCCGGTAAGCGGAACAACGTTTCGTTAGTCTGACAGTAGGGCCAAGCCAAACCAGTGTCAACCAGCCGCGAGGAGCCGAGAATTCGATGAGCCGCACCACGCTTTATGTGCCCGGAGATCGTCCCGACCGCTTCGACAAGGCGCTGGAGTCGGGGGCCGACGCCATCATCTGCGATCTCGAGGACGCGGTGGCCGAAGCAGCCAAGGCAACCGCCCGGGAGGCGGTGGGCCAATGGCTCCGGGACAATCCCGGCGCGCCGGCATGGGTGCGGATCAACAACCGTCCCGGCCTGGTGGATGAGGACGCTGAATTGGTGCGGTCATTGGTTTCCGACGGCGTGGACTTTGCCGGCGTAGTCGTGCCCAAGGCCGACGCGGCGACGTGCTCAAGGGACTTCGGCGGCTATCCGGTTATGGCGCTCATCGAGTCGGCGGTAGGGGTGGCTCAGATCTACGAGGTTGCCGCGGTACCCGAAGTGGTGCGCCTAGCCTTGGGCGAAGCCGATCTGGCCGCCGACCTGGGCATGGAGCCCTCGCCCGATGCCCTGGAGATGTGGCCAATCCGTACTCGGGTGGTGGTGGCATCGGCGGGCGAGGGACTCGAGGCGCCTTGCGGGCCGGTGTTCACCAACCTTGACGACGATGCGGGGCTGGCGACCACCAGCCAGTCGCTTCGCCGCCACGGCTTCGGCGGCCGGTCTGTTATCCACCCCAAGCAGGTGGCCGCGGTTAACGCGGCCTTCACCCCATCAGATGACGAGATCACCCGAGCTAAGAAGCTGGTAGCCGCCTTTGAAGAGGCGACTGCCGACGGGCGGGCGGTCGCGGTGATCGACGGGGAGTTCATCGACCCGGCGGTCATGCGCTGGGCCAGATCAGTGCTCAATCGGGTGCCGCGGGAACGCCCGCGGCCGTAGTCTGCACCGGGAGGGCAACAATCGCCGCCGCGGCCTTCCAGGGGCGACCGCCCACGAGGTCGGTGTCTTTGGATACCTCGCGGTTGACTGCCCGGCCGGGATGCAGGGTGCCGATCAGGAACCCGTCGTCGGGCTCAACCCGGTGGCTGATCGGAGTGTTTATGGTCCCGTTGTAGGGGCTCGACCGATTGGGGTTCCACAGCGAGTCGGCCGGTGGGTCGAGCAGCATGGTGGACGCGAGTAGCCCAGGGGGTCCGCACGCCGCCACGCTGATCCGGTTCTCCGCGGCACGTTCCATCAGCGCAAGGTCGCACTCCCAGGGGTGCTCAGGCTGCCAGCACACTGCCACCAGATGGGCCCCGGCGATGGCCGCCAGTCGGAAGACCTCGGGGTAGCGGTGATCGTCGCCCACTATCACCGCCAGGTCGCCGAACGGTGTCGGATACAGGCCCACCTCGGTGCCCAACTGGGTGGCAATAGCGTGGCGGTCGCAGTGATGGACCTGCACCTGCTCGTGGACAACGCCGTCGGCCGACCACACCTGGCCGAGGTGCTGGTCATCTCGCAGGGCAGTGGTCACCACCAGCACACCGGGAGCGATGTTCGGCGGCGGCGGTGTCAGCTCAGGCAGAACCACCAAAGAGGCCCCGGCGTCGATGGCCACATGCACCAACTCGGGATTCTCCTGGGCACCGGGCACGCAACCGGTGACCACCTCGGGCTCTCGGCCGGAGTCTGGACGGGCGGTGCGGGACTGGGCCAGTGGTTCGTACACCTCTGGCCGGCGCCCCCGAAGCCGGTCTGGTTTGACCGTGGACAGGTCTAAGTCGGCGACCACCACCGCTTCGCCGGTGCGGGGTGCTATGGCCAACACCGTGCCGTCGGGGGCTACCACCTGGCTCTCACCGGCGCCGTTCAATGCCTCAGCAGGCACGCCTAATGCCCGGCTGAATTGCGGCACCTGCTCGGCGGGAAGCAGTGGACCGACCTTGTTGGCGGCCACAACGAATACCCCGTTCTCGACCGCCCGCACCGGTATGTGCAACCTGGCCTCGTCGAGGGCGAATGAGTTGAGGCTGTTCAATAGGAGGCGAGCTCCTCTCACGGCAAGCGTGCGAGGCACCTCGAAAGTCACTCCGTCCATGCACGAGTACAAACCCACGGGGCCGAATGCGGTGTCAGGCAGCGGACTGGCCTCGGTGCCCGCGCTCAGATGGGCGCGCTCGTTGCCCATCAGCATCTGCTTATCGGCGGTGGCAACCACTCGTCCATGGGGGTCGACCAGCACATTGGTGGCCGTCACCCGGGCGCCATCTCGGGGCACGGTAACCGTCAGCGAGGTGTAAACCCCGTGCTCAGCGGATCTACGGGCCAGGGCCCCCAACCAGAGGCCGTCCAGCGACACCGCCACCGACCGGCAGTGGTCTTGGTCGCTGTACACGGAGATGTGGTTGCAGAACTCGGGCATCACCACCAGCTCGGCCCCTTCGGCCGCGGCGGCATCCAGCATCCGCAGGCAAGTTTCCAAGTTCTCGTCGAGGTCGGTGCCGGTGGCGAATTGCACCGTGGCCACTCGAACGCGGTCTCTCATGGTAGAGCCTCAGGCACGGGCCCCGAGCTTGATTGAGAGCCCTCGGGTGGCCTCCACCACCGCGGCGGCGGAGCGGGCGATCTTGTCGCGGAAGCGCTCCAGCGGGCCGCTGATGCTGATCACCGCCACCGGCTGGTGGTTGTGGTCGAGGATGGGAGCGGCGACTGAGCCCGCATCATGCTGGCGCTCTCCCAGCGACACCGCGAATCCCTGCTGGCGGATGCGGTCCAGCTCGGCCCGCAGTTCTTCGACCGACACGATGGTGGCCTCGGTCAACGACTCGAGCGGGTTCTCGGCCAGGTAGTGGTCGATCTCGCCGTCGCTCAGCCAGGCCAGGAACGCCTTCGACGATGCGCCGGCGTGCAGCGGGAACGATCCGCCGATGGGCACCGTCATCTTCACCTCTCGGGGAGGAGTGATCTGGGCCACGTACACCCGCCGGTTGCCGTGGCGCACCGACAGGGTGGCGGTCTCGTCGGCCTCGGCACTGAGCCTTCGCATCTCGTCCAGGGCCAAGTCTGTGACGTCGAGCTGATCGCGGTAGGCCGCGGCCAACTCCAGCACCGCGGGGCCCAGCGCGTACCGCCGACTCTGGGGGTCGACGGTGAGCAGGCCGGGTTCGCAAAGGGAGGTGAGTACCCGATGGACCACCGCTTTGGACACCCCCAATTCACGGGATATCTCCGTGACTCCCAGCGTGCTCGGCGACCGGGAGAACAGGAACAGCACATCGACGGCCCTGTCGATTGCCGCCACTCCCCGACCCGAACCAGACCCCGAGTCCGAATTTCCTGCTGTTCCGCTCAGAGGAATGACCATACCGCGAACCGGGAGAATCGACCCATAATTCCCTGTAAACGGTTGCTTGACCCCGCCAAATTGGGAAACACTACGGACAATGTTCCACTGGGAGAAACATCGTTCCGCATGATTGGGCCTCTCACCGATCTGCGAGTCATCGATGCCTCCACCGTTTTAGCCGGTCCCCTGATCGGCCAGATCATGGCCGATTTCGGTGCCGACGTGGTCAAAATAGAGCATCCCCAAACCGGTGACAGTCTGCGGGGCCATGGAGCGCAGAAGGGCGGCCAGGGACTCTGGTGGAAGCTGGTGGCCCGCAACAAGCGCTGTTTGGGCCTGGATTTGAGCCATCCCGAGGGTGCTGAGGTGTTCTTGGAACTGGCATCCACTGCCGACGTGGTGATCGAGAACTTTCGGCCCGGCACGCTTGAGCGCTGGGGTTTGGGGTGGGAGGCGCTCGCCGACCGCAATCCTGGCCTGATCTTGTGCCGGGTCACCGGATATGGCCAGACCGGTCCCTACGCCCCACGACCGGCATTCGGCACGCTGATCGAGGCTATGAGCGGCTTCGCCCACATGACCGGTGAGGCTGACCAGCCCCCTACCCTGCCGCCCTTCGGCTTGGCCGACAGCGTGGCCGGATTCAGCGGAGTGGCAGCAGTGATGATGGCGGTCCACCACCGCCATGCCACCGGCCAGGGCCAAGTGGTAGACCTGTCGATCCTGGAGACGCTGGCCGCGGCGCTCGGCCCCCATGTGGTCGCCTGGGATCAGACTGGCCACATCGCTCAGCGCTCGGGCAACCGATCGTCCAACAACGCGCCGCGCAATACCTATCTCACCGCCGACGACTGCTGGGTGGCGGTGTCGAGCAGCGCCGACGCGGTGGCCCGGCGCACGATGGAACTGGTTGGCCGGGGCGATCTGGTTTCAGAGCCCTGGTTCGCCACCGGATCTGGTCGAGCCGAGCATGCTGATGAGATCGATGCAGCCCTGTCCTGCTGGATCGGGGATCGGTCCCTCGCCCAAGTGATGGACGCGTTCGC
Organism: Candidatus Poriferisocius sp.; assembly: GCF_965214065.1. GTDB lineage: Bacteria > Actinomycetota > Acidimicrobiia > Acidimicrobiales > Bin134 > Poriferisocius. The sequence goes on along the minus strand of NZ_CBDCAT010000027.1, from coordinate 799,524 downwards.
TGATGCCGAGGTGGCGGTAGCGCCGGTGTACGACGTGGCCCAGTACGCAAGCGATCCCCAGGTGCAGGCCCGGGGAGCCATCACCGCGGTTGACGACCCCGACCTGGGGCCGGTTCGGATGCAGAACGTCTTGTTCTCACTGTCGTCTTCTCCGGGCGCCATCCGCCACACTGGGCGAGACCTGGGTGCCGACACCGACGAGGTGCTGAAGGAAGCCGGGTTGAGCGCCGAGCACATCGACGAACTTCGAGCCAAGAGAGTGGTGGCATGACCGGCAGTCGTGTCGACGCGGCCAGGGCCCTGATCGATCTCGCCGCCCAAGCCGCGGTGTACGACTTGGGCCGACCCATGCAAAACGGTATGGCCCAGTCGCCCAACCACCCGCAGTTTCACCACTGCCTAGACCGACTGCATGGTGACCGGATGCGACCCGATGGCGGCTCGGCCGCGGCCGACCTGCTCACCACTGGCTGTCACGTGGGAACCCATGTGGACGCTCTGGCCCATGTCAGTCATGAGGGACAGCTCTATGGCGGAGTGGATGCCGCTGAAGCCCAAGCCGGTGGCGGTTTCGCAGTTCTGGGCATCGATGAGCTTCCGCCATTTGTGGGCCGCGGCGTTCTCTTGGACATTCCCGGGCTGCTAGGCACAGATGCCTGCAACGGGGGCCATGAGATTACTGTCGCCGAGTTGGAGGGCGCCGTTGCCCGTCAGGAATCAACGGTCCAAACGGGAGATGCGGTGCTGGTGCGTAGCGGGTGGGGCACCCACTTCGACGACCCGCAAGGGTACCTGGGAGTCGACACCGGCGTTCCGGGCGTGGGAGAAGCGGGGGCTCGCTGGCTGGCCGATCAGGGCGCAGCTCTGGTGGGGGCCGACACTCTGGCGTTCGAGTGCATCCCCGCGCGCCAGGGCCATGCCCTGCTCCCTGCCCACCGGGTGCTGCTGGTGGAACGGGGCGTCAACATCATCGAGGCGATGGACCTAGATGGCCTAGCCGCCGCCAGGGTGTTCGAGTTCTTGTTCGTGCTCTCGCATCTGAACATCTACGGGGCCACCGGCGCTCCCGTAAGACCGCTGGCCCTGGCATGAGCCCGATTCTGGCCCAGCTCGGCGCGCTGGCCGGCGGTCCGGTTCCCAACGCGGTGCGAACCGGCATCCCCTCACGCATCATCGACATCGTGGGGGTAGCGGTGCGGGCCAATTCGCTTGACACCTCTCAAGCGGTCATCGCGTTCGCAGCCGACCAGTGCTCTGCCCCCCAGGCCACTCCCATCGGGGGCGGCCGGGCCATGTCGTCACCAGAGGCGGCGTTCGTCAACGGCGTGCTCGCCCACTCGCTGGACTACGACGACACGCATCTGCCCTCCATCCTCCATCCCAGTGCATCGGTGGTGCCCGCGTCGCTGGCCGTAGCCGAATGGCGGGGGGCTTCCGGCGCGGCGTTGATCGATGCCGTGGCGGTGGGTTTGGAAGTCACGGTGCGGCTGGGCATGGGCGGCTACGACAGCCAAGCCCGCCAGTCGGTGTACTTCGAGCGGGGTCAGCACGCCACCTCTATCTGCGGTGCGGTTGGGTCGGCCGCGGCGGCGGCGCGTCTGCTGGGCGCCGATGCCGACGGTATCGCCCACGCCATGGGCATCGCGTGCAGCATGTCCAGCGGCATCATCGAGGCCAACCGGGCCGGAGGCACGGTCAAGCGGCTGCACTGCGGATGGGCTGCTCGAGCCGGGGTTACCGCGGCCCAACTCGCGGCGCGAGGCATCACCGGGCCTCCCACCGCAGTCGAAGGCCGGTTCGGGCTGTTCCAAGCCTTTCTCGGAGACCATGCCGACTTCGAGGCGGTCACCGCCGAGTTGGGGGAGCGATGGGAGGCTGAGAACATCTTCTACAAGCCCTACCCGGCCAATCACTTCACCCACACCGGCATCGATGCCGCCATCTCCCTGCGCTCGCGGGATGTGCGTGTCGATGACATAGCCAACGCCACTTTGGAAGTGGCCCCGCCCACGGTGCGCACCATCGGCGAGCCCATCGATGCGAAGCGGAAACCGGAAACCGGCTACCACGCGCAGTTCAGCGGTCCCTACACCGTGGCGGCCGGGTTTCTCGGCGGCGGAGGCTTGGGGGTTGGCATGGCTGATTTCACCGACGAATTGGCCTGCGACCCGGCCCGGCGAGAGCTAATGGCCCGAGTGGATGTGGTGGGCGACCCCAGCTTGATGGCCATCTACCCATGCCAGCTTCCCGCCCGCCTTACCTTGACCACCGCCTCGGGCCACACCCTGGTGGAGGAAGTGCTGGCCAATCGGGGGGGACCCGACCAACCTCTGTCCGATGACGAGTTGGCCACCAAGTTCGCTGACAACACCGCCGGTTTGGTGGACGCCAGCGTCGCCAGCCGAATCCACGATGACCTGTCTGCCCTGGCCGCAGCGCCGTCAGTCTCCGAGTTGCTGGTTCCACTGCTCGATTTCACGGGGAAACAGCCATGACCGACACCGTCATCACCGGCGCCAAAGTCGTCCGCCCCGACACCGGCACGGTCGACGAGTTTGACATCGCCATCACCGACGGGCGCATCAGCGATCTAGGCGTCGGCCTAGCGGCTTCTGTCGATTCCACCAAGGTGTTCGACGCCTCGGGCCTAATCGCCTTTCCAGGCTCGGTGGACGCCCACACCCACATGGGCATCTACAACCCATTGGGCGAGGATGCCACCAGCGAGAGCCGAGCCGCGGCCCAGGGCGGTACCACCACCGTGCTCAACTACATGCGGACCGGCCAGTACTACCTCAACCGGGGCGGCCCCTATGCCCAGTTCTTCCCCGAGGTGCTGCGGCTCATCGACGGCCGCAGCTACGTGGACTACGCCTTCCATCTCGCGCCCATGCAGGCCTCGCACATCGACGAGATCCCGCTGCTAGCCACTGAGTACGGGGTCACCTCGTTCAAGATCTTCATGTTCTACGGCGGCCACGGCCTGCACGGCGCCAGCGACGACCAGGCGAGCTTCCTGATGACCCCGCCCGGCGAGCGCTACGACTATGCCCACTTCGAGTTCATCATGCGGGGAATCGCCGACACCCGCGAGGCCCACCCCGATCTGGCCGATGCCCTCTCGCTCTCGCTGCACTGCGAGTCGGCCGAGATCATGACCGCCTACACCAAGTTGGTCGAAACCGAGGGCCGCCTCGCCGGGCTGGCCGCCTATTCGGCGTCTCGCCCCCCCCACTCCGAGGGGCTGGCCGTGACCGTGGCGTCGTATCTGGCCCATGAAACCAAGGTGGCCAACATCAACCTGCTACACCTGTCGTCGGCCAAGGCCATGGACGCCGCCCTGCGCATGAGCAGGTGCTTCGAGAATGTGGACTTCCGCCGCGAGGTCACCATCGGCCACCTGCTGGTGGACATTGAAACCTCAGGCGATCCGTGGGGCAAGGTCAACCCGCCGATCCGCTCCCGGTCCGATGTGGAGGCGCTGTGGGAGCATGTGCTGGCCGGCGAAGTGGACTGGGTGGTGAGCGATCACGCCTGCTGTCGCACCGAGGCCAAGGTCGCCGCGGAGAACCCCGACGACATCTGGCTGGCCAAGAGCGGCTTCGGCGGCACCGAGTACCTTCTGAACGGCCTGTATTCCGAGGGTGTCAAGCGGGGATTGGGGCTGGCCGACATCGCCAGGCTGCTGTCGTGGAATCCGGCGCGACGCTACGGGTTAGGCACCAAGGGCACCATCGGGGTCGGCTACGACGCCGATATCGCCCTGGTTGATCCAACGATCAGCCATGTGGTGCGGGCCGCCGAGTCGGAGTCCAGCCAGGGCTACACCCCGTTCGAGGGCCAGGAGCTTGCCGGCAGAATCAGCCACGTCTGGCTGCGGGGCCAGCGCATTCTGGCCGATTCACAAGTGGTGGGCAGCCCCGGCGGCAAGTACCAGAAGCGACCGACATGAGCGCGGCGGCCACTGCTGTGAGGTGCTCAGCTAGGTTGGGGAAATCCGCCGGCCTTGGCCACCAGGCTGGGCACGCCGTGGCCGAGTTGGGCTTCCAGCCAGGCGGTGGTGTCGATGAGCGCGTCCAGATCGAGCCCGGTGTCGAAGCCCATCTCGTGTACCAGATACACCACGTCTTCGGTGGCCACGTTGCCGGTGGCTTTGGGAGCAAACGGGCAGCCCCCCACCCCGCCGAGGCTGGAGTCGAACACCCTCACGCCGGTGTCGATCGCCGCGGCGATGTTGGCCAAAGCGGTGTTGCGGGTGTTGTGGAAATGCCCACGCAAGGTGGTGTCGGGAGCATGCTCCCTGGCCCCCGCGAACAGATCGGCCACCTGGGTGGGTACTCCGGCCCCGATGGTGTCGGCCAGGGCCAACTCGTCGGGCCGGGTCTCAGCCAACTGGGCCACGATGTCGAGCACGCTCTGGGCTTCCACCCGCCCCTCGTAGGGGCATCCGCACACAGCAGAAACAGTGACCGCGGTCTTGATGCCAGAAGCCCGGGCGGCATCGCTGATGTCGCGCCAGCGCTGCACCGACTCAGCCACACTGGCCCGTTGGTTGGCCTGGGAAAACGCCTCGGTGGCCACCACCACCCCGCAAACCTCGTCGACCCCGGCGGCGATGGCCCGCTCAACCCCTCGCTGGTTGAGGGCCAGTGCGCTGTAGCTCACCTCACTCAACCGAGGCACGCCGGCCATGACCGCGTCCCCGTCGGCCATCTTGGGCACCGCTTTGGGGCTTACGAAGCTGGTGGCCTCGATGCGGGTGTGGCCCGCGGCGACCAGCCGCTTGATGAGCTCGACCTTCTGCGCGGTGCTGAGGTCGGCGGGATCGGCCTGCAAGCCGTCACGAGGGGCCACTTCGACGATTTGAATGCGCTCGCTCACTGCGAGTCCGAGCATATTGGAGAATCATGTCTGGAGCTCTGACCGATATCCGGGTCATTGAGATGGGCACCCTGCTGGCCGGCCCGTTCTGCGGCCAGCAGTTGGCCGACCACGGAGCCGAAGTGATCAAGGTGGAGCCGCCGGGCACCGGCGATCCCATGCGGGTGTGGGGCCAGGAGAAGGCCGACGGCAAGTCTCTGTGGTGGCCGGTGGTAGGCAGGGGCAAGAAGTCGGTCACCATCAATCTGCGCGAGGCCGCCGGACAAGATCTGGTGCGTCAACTGACGGCCAACGCCGATGTGCTCGTGGAGAACTTCCGACCCGGCACCCTGGAAAAGTGGGGACTGTCCCCCGCCGAGCTCCACGCCGTCAATCCCCGGTTGGTCATCACCCGGGTGTCGGGTTACGGACAGTCTGGCCCTTATGCGTCCCAGCCGGGCTTCGGCGCCATCGGCGAAGCGCTGGGCGGCATCCGCTACACCACCGGAGACCCGGAGAAAATGCCCAGCCGTACCGGTATCAGCATCGGCGACACCCTCACCGCCATGTTCGCCACCATCGGCACGCTCAACGCCCTCCACGCCCGCCAGCGCACCGGCAGGGGACAGGTGGTGGACGCTGCCCTGTACGAATCGGTGATGGCGGTCATGGAGTCGCTTTTGACCGAATATCACGTTGCGGGGTTCATTCGCGAGCGCACCGGATCGATAATCCCCAACATCGCGCCAGCCAACGTGTACCCCACCCGGGACGGAAAGATGCACCTGATCTCCGGCAACCAGGACACGGTGTGGCGACGGCTGGCTGAGGCCATGGGCCGACCCGAGCTGGGCGAAGACCCCCGCTATGCCACCCACCTCGCCCGGGGCGACAACCAACTTGAGCTCGACGAGCTGATCGCCGAGTGGACAGCCACCCTCGATGCCCACGACCTCCACCGGCTGCTGAACGAGCACGCCGTGCCTAACGGCCAGATGTATCGCGCCCCCGAGATGTTGGCCGACGAGCATTTTGCGGCCCGACAGGCCATTTCCTGGGTGGACAGCCCCGACTTCGGCTCGATCCCCATGCAGAACGTGGTGCCCAAGCTGTCGGACACCCCCGGAGAGATCGAATGGTCGGGTCCGGTGCTGGGCGAGCACAACGAAGAGGTGCTGGGCGGAATCCTCGGTCTCGACGGCGACGCCATCGGCCAGCTCCGGGCCAATGGGATAATCGACTGATGCAGGGGGACCGGGCATGACCGGAGACAGCTTGGCCGACGACTACCTCCAGGCCGGGTTCAGCAACCGCCTCGGATTCGGCCGGCAGCCTGCCCTTGTGGTGGTCGATTTCTGCCAGGCGTACCTGGAACCTGATTCGCGGCTCTATGCCGGTGTGGAAGAAGCCCGTGAGTCGTGCATACGTTTGCTGGCCGCCGCCCGGGGGGTTCAGATCCCCGTGCTGCACACCAGGGTGGAGTTCCAGCCGGGCGGGGCAGACGGCGGGGTCTTCTTCCGCAAGGTCGGCGCACTGGAGTGTTTTGTGCGGGGCAACCCGCTGGGCCACTACGGCGAAGGCTTGGAACCGACCAGCGACGAGGTGGTGGTGGTCAAGCAGTACGCCTCAGGATTCTTCGGCACGTCGCTGGCCTCCACGCTGACTTCCTTGGGCATCGACACGCTGATCATCACGGGCGTGTCAACCAGCGGCTGCGTCCGGGCTACCGCACTCGACGCCTGCCAACACGGCTTCGTTCCCATCGTGGTGAGAGATGCCTGCGGCGACCGAGACCGGAGCATCCACGAGGCCAACCTTTTCGACCTCGACGCCAAGTACGCCGATGTGGTGTCCGAGCAAGAGGTGCTCGACTACCTGGCGCTCAGGCGATAAGCACCACCTTGCCCAGCTTGCCGGGGACAGCAAAATACTCGTAGGCCGCAGCCGCCTCGGCCAGGGGGAAGGTGCGGGCTATGGGAACCCGGACTCGGCCCGCATCCACCAAGGAGAGCACATGGCGCTCCATGCGGCGGGCAACGGCGGACCGCTGCTCCAGAGAGCGGGGCCGCAGCGTGGAGGCCAACAGCCGCACTCGTTTGACCATCAGCAGCGCCAGATTCAGCGATACCTCCGCCCCGGCCCCAACTCCTATGACCGAGATGCGACCCTCGGTGGCCAGCGCCTTGAGATTGGCGGGCCAGTTGGAGGCGCCCACCAGCTCGAGGATCACGTCAAACGGGCCGGCCTCAACGAAGTCGCCGGGGTCAACAGCGTGTGCTCCCATCTCGGCCACCGCACTGCGGGAGTCAGGGTTGCGCACAGTAGCGGTCACCTCCGCCCCGGCCGCCGCGGCCAGCTGCACCGCGGCCACCCCCACGCCTCCGGCCGCGCCGTGGATGCACACCCGCTCGCCCATGGCCACTCCAGCCTGGGTGAACAAGGCGTCGTGGGCGGTTGCAAACACCTCAGGAAACCCGCCCGCACTCTCCCAATCCATCGAGCTGGGCACCGGCATGGCCAGAGGCTCGTCCACCATGCACAACTGAGCCTGTCCGCCCCCCTGCACCACCGCCATCACCCGGTCGCCCACCGAGAACCGCTGGCACCCGTGCCCGGTAGCCACCACCTCGCCGGCCATCTCGAGGCCGCCGGTGGTCGGCGCGCCCGGCGGCGGCGGATAGCCCCCCTTGGCCTGGGCGATGTCGGCGCCGTTCAGCCCTGCGGCCCGCACCTCCACCAGAAGCTGCCGATGGCCAGGGCTTGGGTCGTCTACTTCCCCGATTGTTGCCTGTCCGCCCTCGAAAACCACTGCTCGCATCAGTCCTGCAATCTAACGGCCATGAGGCGTCTCACGGGCAGGTGAAGGTGCTCTTTGTGCCGTAGGCTTCGGGCATGGCAACGCTGACTCAAGCCACGTTCACCCGCATGGACGAGTCCACCGCAGAAGACTGGGCGGCAACCGCCCCTGCCCACCACTACCTGGAGCAGGGATTGGCCGACCGGGTACTGAGGGAGTTGCAGGATCTGGCCACCGGCCCTCAGGGCTTCGCCGTCGACCGGCTGGTCCACAGCCTCCAGACCGCCCATCGGGCCGAGAAAGCCGGGCGCGACGACGAGTACTTGGTGTGCGCGCTGGTCCACGACATCGGCGACCTGCTCACCCCTCACAACCACCCTGACATCGCCGCGGCCATCCTCAAGCCGTTCGTGTCGGAGGCCAATCATTGGATGGTGCAGAAGCACGGCGTCTTCCAGGGCCACTACTTCTGGCATCACGTCGGGCTAGATCGCAACAGCCGCGACGCCTACGCCGACCACCCCCACTACGACCGCTGCGCCGAGTTCTGCGCCGAATACGACATGCCCGCCTTCGACCCCGCATACCCCACGCCGCCCCTAGAGCACTACGAGCCGCTGGTGCGAAGCTTCTTCGCCCCCAAAGCGTGATCCTCCCGTGGCAAGACCGTGATTCTGCGGCCTCTCTGACATGATCCTCTCCGACGTATCCATCCGCAAGGAACTGGCCGAGGGCCGCATCGAGATCGAGCCGCTGGGCGACGGCGCCATCCAACCCTCGTCTGTGGACTTGCGCATCGACCGGCACTTCCGGGTGTTCCGCAACCACACCGAGGGCCTGATCGACGTCAAAGAGAACATGGACGCCCTCACCGAGCCGGTGGAGATCGAGCCCGAAGGGGTGTTCATCCTCCATCCCGGGGAGTTCGTGCTGGGCTCCACCCTGGAGCGGGTACGGATTCCCGACGACCTGGTGGCCCGACTGGAGGGCAAGTCGTCGCTGGGCCGCCTCGGGCTGTTGATCCACTCCACTGCTGGCTTCGTGGACGCCGGCTGGAATGGCCGCCTCACCCTGGAGCTGTCCAACGTGGCCACCCTGCCCATCACCCTGTATGCCGGGATGAAGATCGGCCAGATCTCCTTCATCCGAATGACCACCCCCGCAGAGAACCCCTACGGCTCCACCGAGGCCGGGTCCAAGTACCAAGACCAAACCGGCCCCATCCCCTCCCGCTACTGGAAGAACTGGTAGTGCGGAACCAGCCCGGCGCTACCTGCTAGGCGGAATAGCGGCTTTGGTTTGGTTGAAAATGCCTGAAGCCGCTCCTTCGACATCTCTGACGCCCCGGTCGCGGGCTGGGCTGCTGGCCGAGCTTGAGGGTGAGCGGTTTGATTTGGTGATCATCGGCGGGGGGATCACGGGGGCGGGGGTGGCTCGGGATGCGGCCAGACGGGGGCTGCGGGTGGCGCTGGTGGAGAAGGACGACTACGCCGCGGGAACGTCGTCGCGCTCTTCCAAGCTGATCCACGGGGGGCTGCGGTATCTAGCGATGGGCGATATCGGGCTGGTGCGGGAGACGGCGCGGGAGCGCAAGGCCGTCCATGAGATGGCGCCCCATCTGGCCGAGCCGTGCTGGATGGTGGTGCCAGCTCGTAGCCGGGCGAGCTTGATGAAGGTCCGAGCCGGAATCGGGACCTACGAGAAGCTCGGCGCAGTGGAGGATGCCGACCGCCACCTCAGCTGGGATCGCGACGCTCTGGGGGAGATGGAGCCTTGCATGCGCCAAGACGAGTTCCCGTGGGCGTGTGCCTATCGGGAGTACATGACCGACGATGCCCGCCTGGTGCTGGCCGTGCTGCGCGACGCTGCTGCCGCAGGGGCGCAGGTGGCTAACAGGCTTCCGGTGGTGGACGTGGTTTGGGAGGGCGAGCGGATCGACGGAGTGGTGGCTGAATGCGGCGTGAGTGGCGATCAAGTGGAGATCCGAGCCGATGCAGTGGTCAACGCCACCGGGCCGTGGGTGGAGCGTCTGGCCCGACTCGAGGAAGAAACCGCTGTCGATCGGCTTCATCCCTCCAAGGGCGTGCACGTGGTCGTACATGCATCACGGCTACCTGTACAGAACCTGGTGATCATGGAAACCTCCGACAAGCGCAGCATCTTTGTTCTGCCCCGAGGCGACACCGTGGCCATCGGCACCACCGACACTAGCTACCACGGCGATCAACTCCTGTGGCCCGAAATCGAGCGGACCGATGTCGAGTACTTGCTGCACCCGCTCAAGCGTTATTTCGACGTCGATCCTCTGGGCTTCGACGATGTCGTGGCGGCCTGGTCGGGCGTGCGCCCACTTGTGGCCCAAGGAAACAAGGAAGCCGCCGAGATCTCTCGCAAGGAGGAGGTGTGGCTTGGCGCCGGGAGGATGATCACCATCGCGGGTGGCAAGCTCACCGGCTTTCGCACCATGGCGATGAAGGTGCTCGACTTCGTGGCTGAGCAGCTGGGCCGGTCGCTGGGGTCGAGCCCGGGACCCGATCCGATCCCCGGTGGCGACCTGGCATCGAGCCTCGACGCCCACGCCGCATCGGTGGCAGCCGCCGTAGGGGTTGAGCAGCCGCTGGTCGACCGTCTGGTGCGGCTCTACGGCGACGAGACCGGCCAGGTGCTGTCGCTGGGCCCCGAGCCGTTAGCACCCGGGGGGCGGGTGATAGCGGGCGAGGTCGACTGGGCGGTACAGGTGGATGGTGCGCTGACCCTCGAAGACCTCATCTATCGCCGGACCCGGGCTGCCTGGTACACCCCCGCTGAGCGACAGGACCTTCTCGCACCGGCGGCCTCGCTGATGGCCGACCTGCGGGGGTGGGACGAGTCCCGCACCACCGCCGAGATTGAAGCCGTTCGAACCCGCTTCGCCAGCGAGCTCCAATTCCAGGACAACGCCTGATGACACTTCTCGACGACCTCGCCGGCCTGCTGGGCGACGAGCTGCTAATTGACGACGACGCCCGTCGAAGCCGAGCCCGCGACACCTGGCCCCGCTCCGAGTTCGATCAGTGGCAGGGCCGGCTGGTGCTGCCGTTTGCGGTGGTAACGCCCTCTACCACCGAGAAGTTGGCCGAGACGGTGCGGCTGTGCCGGGCCCACGGTGTGTCGATGATTCCCCGGGGGGCAGGGTCGGGCTGCGTGGGCGGCGTGTTGGCCTCTCCCGATTCGGTGGTGATCAGCACCGAAGGCATAAGTGGGCTGCGGTCGCTCGACCCGGTGGACGGATTGGCCTCGTTCGGAGCAGGCACCATGGGCATCGACGCTGAGAACCGGGTTCGCCAGGACGGCTTCACCATCGGGCACTGGCCGCAGTCGATCGAGATCTCCTCGGTGGGCGGGTGGGTGGCCACTCGGGCCTCCGGCCAGTACTCCACTGCCTACGGCAACATCGAGGACATCTTGTATGCGGTGGAAGCTGTGTTGCCCGACGGGTCGATCTACCGGTCGCGCCCTACTCCCCGGGCATCGGCTGGCCCAGATCTGCGCCAGCTGCTGCTGGGCAGCGAGGGAACTCTGGGGATTATCACCGAGGTGACCTTCTCGCTGCGGCCGCTGCCCGAGCCGGGAGTGCGCCAGGCCTTCCACTTCGAGGATATGAACGCGGGGATCGAGGCGGTGCGAAGCGTGATTGCGCCTGGTTGGCGACCTCCAGTGGTGCGCCTCTACGACGCCGGCGAGACCCGCCGCCACTTCCGCGACCACGTGCCCAAGGGCCGCTGCGTGGCCATCTTCTTGCACGAGGGCCCGCCTGGCCACGCTGCTCTGGAGGCGGCCGCGGTTGCTGAGCTGTGCAGGGCCGGTGAGGGCGAGCAAGCCGATCCAGGCGCAGTCGACCACTGGTTTGAGCATCGCAACACCGTGCCCACCTGGACCGAGCTCTTCGAGCAGGGCCTCGTGGCCGACACCATTGAGGTAGCCACCGGTTGGCGCCACCTCGCTCGGCTCCATAAAGCGGTGATCGAAGCGATCAACGGGGTGCCCTCGGTGATCGCCGCTACCGCCCACTCATCGCACGCCTACCGCTCTGGGACCAACCTCTACTTCACCTTCGCCGCCCAACCGTCTGGTCCGGAGGAGTACCAATCTGTTTACGACGCCTGCTGGACAGCGGCCATGCAGGCGGCCACTGGCTGCGGTGCCGGAATCTCCCACCATCACGGCATCGGCCGCGTCCGCCGACCATGGATGGCCGATGAACTCGGCGATGCCGGCGCCGGCGTTTTGCGGGTTGTCAAGGCCGCCCTCGACCCTGACAACCTCATGAACCCGGGAGTTCTCGTCCCGGACTGACGAACAGCCGTCTAAGCCGATCGCAGCATTGCCACGCCCATGCAGCGTCCCGCTCGGCCGGACTGTCCCCGATGGGAGAAGAAGCGCCGGGCATCCATCGTGTCCATACGGACGTCTTCTATGTACTTAAGCCACACCCCGGCATCGAGCACCTGCTGTTTGACCATGAACGGGATGTCGAGGTGCGGCTTGTCCCCTGCGTCGTAGAGCACCGCGGGCTGCTGGTGAAACTCGCCCTCAGCCTGCATGGCCTCGTTCATCGATACTTCGAGGGAGAGCGGTTGCAGGCATGGACCGATACCAACTCGGATGTCCCGCGGCCGGCACCCGAACTCCCGAGCCATTGTCTCCACAGCCTTTTGTGCGATACGCCCGATTGCCCCCCGCCATCCGACATGCACGATCCCGATTGCCGGTTGAACTGGGTCGTAGAGAACGACGGGCGCGCAATCGGCAACGAGAACGGCTATCGGGACCATCGGCGTGGTGGTAACCAGCGCATCGCAGGCGGCCACTCCAGATTCAGCCGAATCGGCCCCCCGACCCCTGTCCTGCTCACCGACGACCTTCACTCGAACCCCGTGCACCTGGCGGGGAACCACCAGATCCCGAAAGTCGAAACCAAGTCTGTCACCCACAACCTTGCGATTGGCCACGACGCTTCCTGGGTCGTCCCCCACCGCAAAACTCAGGTTGAGGCTGGCCACCTGGCCTCGGCTCACCCCGCCATCGCGGCCGGTGACCGCGGACAGCGCCTGGTCTCCATCAAAGGTGAACCGGATTGAGTCCATTGAATCCTACTCTAGTAGTATTTTCGGTATGAAAGTCAGCGTCAGCCTTCCCGACGAAGACGTCGCATTCCTCGACGACTATGCCCGCAACCACGAAATCGCCTCCCGATCGGCCACCCTGCACCGGGCAATCCGGCTCCTTCGGGCATCGGAGTTGGCGCGAGACTACGCCGAGGCATTCGCACAGTGGGACAACGAAGAGAGCCACCTCTGGGACTCCGCCATTTCCGACGGACTCGCATAGCTCTGATGAGACGAGGAGAGATCCGCATCGTCAACCTCAGCCCCACACCGGGCGCTGAGTCTGCACAAACCCGGCCCGCGGTGATTGTCAGCAACGATGGCGCCAACACCACGGCCGCCCGACTGTGGCACGGAGCGGTGACCGTCGTCCCCATAACCTCCAACACCGAGCGGATCCACCCCTTCCAAGTGCTGCTGATCGCCGACGACACTGGCCTCGGGCGCGACTCCAAGGCCCAAGCCGAACAGGTCAGGTCGATCTCAGTTGAACGAGTTGGCCGCCTGATCGGCCAGATCCCCTTCGACCAAATGGCCCAAGTCGACAACGCCCTCCGACTTCATCTCGCCCTGTGACCCACTCGCAGCGATAGGAGCCGACCATGCCCGAATCCCCAGTGTGGACCTCGCCGGTACTGCGGTCGGTGCGCGAGGTGGTTGATTGCTCCCGACACGTTCGCACATCGGTCGAGGGCATCGAGCAGGTGGCCTCATGGATGGCCTTTGAGGAGTTCGCCTTTCCGTCTGGCCCGGTAGACGGCGCCTTCAGCGACAGGACTGACCCGGCAGAGATCATCGATGTGTCCTTCTTCTATGCGGTCATGAACTTCGCCTTCACCGACTTCGACTCCGGGGTGAAGTTCACCGCCGATTACAAGGGCCGCACCTGGTCGGATAGCGAGGGCATGTTCGCCTGCGTCAACCGGGCACTGTACGAGGGCGTGCCGCTGACCGACGGAGCCTACCTGGCCGAGATCGATCGAACCGAACTTGGCCGCGTCTTCAGCGGGAACATCGATATCCCCATGCTCAAGGATCGTGCTGAGATCCTCAATGCAACGGGCCGAGTCTTGGCCGAAGGCTACGACGGCAGCGCCCATCGATTCGTGGCCGACTGTGCGCCGGCCATGTACGCCGACGGAAACGGCCTGCTGGAGCGGCTGGTGGCGGAGTTCCCTCGGTTCAACGATGTCAGCACTCACGACGGCCATGAGGTGCAACTGCACAAGCTGGCCCAGCTGTGGCTGTGGCAACTGCACATGGCGCTGGCCAGCGGAGGTGCCTTCTCGGTGGCCGACCTAGATCGGATGACGGCGTTCGCCGACTACATCGTCCCCGTCGCCCTGCGGCTCATGGGCATCTTGTCCTACTCCGAGCAACTGGAAGCCGCCATCAACCATGGGGAACTGATCTCCACAAACAGCGCCGAGGAAGTGGAGATCCGGGCCCACACCCTGTACGCCACCGCCCTGCTTACCGATGCCATCAACCGAATTCGCCCAGACTCACAGTCGCTGGTCGTCCCCCAGGTGGACTTCCGGCTCTGGAAGGCGTACCACGCCACCTTCTGGCCCCACCACCTAACCCGTACCATCATGTACTGACTGCCCGTGCTGGCCAACTCGCCCGTAACATGCGACAGCAACAGGAGGCGACGACATGTCTGATTCAGAACTGGCAATTGGCAGCCAGATCCATTTGGGCCATTCGATGATCACCTTTATCGAGCCGCACCGAGGCGAGGTGCTGCATGAGTACAACCGCTGGTACGAGCACGACCACGCCTATGCCGCCATGACCGCCGCGCCGGGCTGCTTCGCCTACCGGCGCTACGTGGCAACGAGGCGGCTGAAAGATCTGCGCTTCCCCGCGGACAGCGCGGTGGCCGATCCGGTGGATAACGGCTCGTTCATCGCTTTGTACTGGATGGAGGAGGGGCACGACGCCGACACCTTCGGCTACTCCTTCTCGGTCGGGCCCGACCTGTTCGCCACGGGGCGCATGAACCCCAACCGCGACCACGTCAGCACCGCCGCCTACGACCTCGCCGGCTCGGCAAGCCGAGGGCCCGCCCCAGTTCCGGCCGAGATCGCCCTCGATCACCCCTACGCGGGCCTAGTGGTGGCCTGGATTAGAGGCGACGACACTGACTCGGTGCTAGAGGCTGCGGCAGGCCTGCGGGCCGAGAGCGATCCCTACCTGCTGGCCGAGGGCAGCCCCATCGGCCAGATCATCGACTTCGTCCAGGTCGCCAAGGAGGGCGGCCTCCCGCCCCTCACCGGGGAGCACCCCGAAGTCCTCCGCCTCTACTTCTGCGACCAAGACCCCGAACAATGCTGGGGCATTTTCGCCACCTTGGCTGACGACGTCTCCACCAAGGGCGCCCGCCTTGAGCTAGCCGCCCCCTTCATCCCCACCATCCCCGGCACCACCCAATACCTCGACGAACTCTGGTAGTGGCTCTGGGTTCTCGTTGTGTCGATTCGACAAGAAGGGTCCGGGGAAGTCGTCACCCTTGGTCTGTACGATGGCGACATGAATGTTGCCTACGACGAGAAAAAGTTCGTCGAGATGGTGCTATATGTCGCTGACCGACTACAGGACGACTGTGCCGGCGGAGCTACGAAGCTGAACAAGGTTCTTTTCTTCGCTGAATTCACACACCTGCGACGCCACCACCAGGTGATCTCCGGATGCGAATTTCAGAAGCTGGCCCATGGCCCGGCACCTCGCCAACTTCTTCCAGCCCGTCGCCAATTGATCGACTCCGGTGCGGCTGAGCTCGTGGAGGAGGATTTTCTCGGCCGCCCGCAGCACCGATTGGTGCCCACCCGAGAGGCAAATCTCGACGTGTTCACCGACGATGAGCTCAAAACGATCGAGGACGTTCTCACCCAACTTGCAGGCATGACCGGCACCCAAGTCAGCGAGCTGTCCCACCAAGAGCCCGGCTGGCGACTGACCGAAGTCGGCGAAACCATCCCGTTCTCCACTGCTTTCCTCGACTACCAGCAGGTTCAGACTCCGACCAGTGAGCGGCTCTCCAAGTCGGTTGCGGAACGCTACGGTTTTGAAACCACGCGGTAGTGCCTGAAATCCGAGTTGGCAGCTTCGCTGCCGAGAAGATCACAGCAGAGCACGATCCCAGTCGAAGTCCAACGGGACAACCGTCTGAGTGGGACATTTGGTCGGGCCCATTAGCCGCAGCGCTCATTGGTTTCAAGGACTTCGAGAATTTGCCCTTCAACCTCCACCCGGAGATACGCACACTCCATATCGTTGATCCCATCTTTGGCGTCGTGGCATTCGTCGGGATACTCCTCGAACCGGGGGTGGTCGAGATCGCCGACTTCGCGATCGACCTGGACTACTGGGAGATGATCGAGGAAGACCCTATCGACTGAACCCACTACCCGGAATGCTGGGGTCAGGTATGGACCTATTCACCAGGCGACATGACGCTGGCCCAGAAGGTCGTCATGTCTTCGACGAAGATGGGGGCGAGGGTGACCGGGTGCTGTTGTCATATCCCTCGGCCAACCGAGACGAGCTCGTGTTCGATGACCCCGCGATCTTTTGCGTCGCCCGGCCCAACGCTGATCAACATGTGGCCTTCGGCTTCGGTCGCCACTACTGCTTAGGCGCCCACCTGGCCCGCCTCGAGGTGGCCAAGTTCTTCGAGCTCTTGATGCCGCGCCTCGACCAAGTGGAGGCCACAGGGCCGTGCCGAAACCTCGAGTCGAGCATGGTTAGCGGACCGACCAGCCTCCCGATCACCTACAAACTGCGCTGAGTCAAGCTCAGATCATGGAGAGAAGCGCTTGACGAGATTGTCCAGAGTGGTGGCGATGGAGTCCTCGATCAGATCGTCTCTGATCAACCACATGGTGAGGTGCGGGAATCGGATACTAGAGTCGCTTGCTCATGGCAATTGGTCAGCCTACGTGAACCCAGGCGGTGAGGGCGGCGAGATGGAGCTGCTAGTGGCGGGGGCAGGATTTGAACCTGCGACCTTCGGGTTATGAGCCCGACGAGCTACCAGACTGCTCCACCCCGCGTCGAGTGGACTGATTACTTTATCCCCTTGCCGCCGGACTGTCACCTTGGTTTTTCCATGGTTCGGCGGTGACAGCCCGGCGGGTCGCCAGGGGGTTCGGCGAATCAGCCTGCTTGGCTAGCCAGGGCGGGCAAGTGCTTGGATCTCGGCTACAGCTATGGGGTGGGCCGGGGCGGTCAGTGCCTGCGCGGGGACGGCGGGGGGCGGGTTAGTGCATAAGCCGCCGTTGAAGGTGCACCTCACAGAGACATCCCAGTAAGCGGTGAGCGCCACCTGGTAGCGAAGGTCGGGGGCGTTCACCGACGATTGTCGGTAGTAGTGGAAGCAGTTGGACGGCTGGTCCAGCGGATCCCGGGAGTGGTCGAAGGCCACCACGTCGGCGGCATCGCACCACAGCGTGTTGCCGTCGCCCATGTCGATCCGCAGAAAGCCCAGGCGACGGGGGTAGGCGGTGGCAGTGAGGGTCAGCTCGTGGCCATCGAGCGTCGTTGTGACCGTTTCCGACACCGGGGTGCGGTCAGCGGCCGACACCCAAACAAAGGTGGGGATCTGAACAATGGTGACCTTGCCAGGCGCCATCTGCGTGGTCGGTTCAGGGATGGCCAGACTGCCCCAGGCCTCGTCGCGCAGCCGGATGGTCTCTTTGATTGTGGGCGGTGGGGGTTCTTTCGGCAGCGCGGGCTGGTGTACCCAAAACGTAACGAGCTGCGTACCTTCGCCGGTATCGCAGAGCTTCAAGATGTAAACCTCATCGGGGTCGGGCGCGATCACGAAGTCGTTCTCCAACCAGGCGTTCAGCTCCGAGTAGTTGGCTTGCCGGAAGTAGCAAGGCGGCAGTGATGGATTATAGGGATGGACGTCGGGCTCGGACGCCCCGGGAATGTTCACTTCGATCCATGCCCCCAGCTCCACCAACCCCTCTCCGGCCTCCACCGACGTGCCTTCATCGGCCTGCTGCCACCCGGCCGCCAATTCCAGGTTGGACACAGTAACGAGACAGACAACAGCCCAGGCCACGAGCGTGGAGCTTCGCATTGAACTTCCCTTCGGGTCATCGGAGGCGCGCCACGCGCGACGAGGGGGAAGTTCAGAGGGAAGGCACCAACTCTCCTACGCCGATCCTCCGATGTCAATGGGCAATTTCAATACGACACTTCAAGCTGGGGGCGGACCAGGGTGCGGCTCACCACCAGGGCCACCAGCGATAGCGAGCCACCGGCGAAAAAGGCAATGGAATACGACGACACCTCCACCACGCCGCCCAAGATGAGCCCGCCTAGGCCAACGGCCAGGTCGAAGGCGATGCTGAAGGTGCCGATGGCCTGGCTGCGCCGGTTGACGGGTGCCGACTGGATAGCTAGCACGAACAGGGCCGGGAACAGGAACGTCTGGCCCATGGCCAAAATGGCGGTGCCGATGAACACACCGGGGATCTGCTGCCAAAAGGCGATGACCCAAAGGCCGGTGGCCGAGAACACATAAGACAAGGTGCTAGTGCGCTGGGGCCCCAGGCGATCGGGCAGGCGAGCCAGCAGAATTCGCAGGCCGATTACCATCACGGCGAAGGTGGCGAACACCGCTCCGGAGTGGGCAAAGCCGATGTCGTCCACATGCAACTTGATGAACGCCAAGAACCCGGAGTAGCCCATGAGTCCTAGCCCCAACAACAATGCAGGACGGATGGCGGGCCGGTGTATGAACGTCGTCGGCCAACCCGACTGGGCACCCTCGGGGCGGCCAGGCATGGACATCGCGCCCAGCACAGTGCCGAGCGCGCAAAGCGACCCGCCCAGCATCCAGACTGCATCGGCACTGACCGCGCCCTCCAACTGCTCCCCGATGATCGGTCCTGCGGCCAAACCGGAGTACACCGTGACCGAAAAGTACGAGGTGGCCTCTCCCCGGCGATGCTCGGGGGCCATGTCCTGGGCGGCCGCGGCAATGCCCACGAAGTAAGCAGCTTCTCCCAATCCGGTAAGCAGGCGGAACAAAACCGCCACCGCTACCGAGGCAACCCACAAGTTGCCGAGGATGCCGAAGCCAGCCAGCACACACCCCCATACCACGAGGAAGCGTCGGCCCTTGGAGTCGCCCAGGGGACCGACCAACGGACGGGCAATGGCAGCCGACAGGCCGAAACCGCCGACAGCCAGACCAACCGCTACCGGCCCTCCGCCCAAATCGTTTTCCACGAATCCAGGCAGCACCGGGTAAACCAGACCCAGCGACATGAAATAGAACACCCCGCACAGGCACAGCACGATGAAGCGGCCCGTTAGCAGGGACTGGGTCTGGGCAGTCACTGTTTGTTAGTGGTCCGTCTGTGAATTGGCAGGGGCGGGCTATCGCCGGTCGGCGAGAAATGGATAGCGGGAGCGGACCTGTTCCAACCGGTCGAGATCGATGTCGGCGTACAGCACGGCCTCCTCGCCTTCGGGCGCACCGGCCACCTCAACCCCGAACGGATCGATAACCACCGAGTCGCCCTGATAGTCGATGCCGCCCCCGGTGCCCACTCGGTTCACCCCCACCACGAAGGCCTGATTCTCGATAGCCCGGGCCAATAGCAGCGCCGACCAATGGGCCCGACGAGGTGCGGGCCAGTTGGCCACCACCACGTAGCAGTCGGTTTCGTGGGCCAACGTCCAGAAATCGTCAGAAAACCGCAGGTCGTAGCACACGAACGGGGTGATCCTCACCCCTTCGACGGTGATGGTCAACCGCTCGGACCCGGCAGCATAATGCTCGTGCTCGCCGCCGTAGGAGAACGGGTGAATCTTGTCGTAAGAGGCGACTGAGCCGTCGGGACCGGCCAGCACGAACCGGTTCACGGGCAACTCGGCCGTCGACGGATCCCGCACCGGCACCGTCCCGCACACCCACGCCCCGTGGGCCGCAGCCTGTTCGACCAAAAACCCCACGCTGGGTCCGTCAGGGGGCTCGGCCACCCGGTCTGAAGCCATTGAGAACCCGGTTGAGTACATCTCGGCCAGCACTACCAGCCGTGCGCCGTCGGCCGCGGCTTTGGCCACCTTGGGGCCGAGCGACGCAAAGTTGGCCTCCGGGTCTTCCCACTCGATGTCGTGCTGGACGGCGGCGACCTTCATGAGCCAGCCCCCAGCTTGGCCAGCCGCTCCACTGCTTCATCTAGCACCTCGGGCCGCTTGCAAAAGGCGAACCGCACCAAGTGCCGGCCCTCGCGTTCGTTGTCGTAAAACACCACGTTGGGCACGGCCACCACCCCGCACAGTTCCGGCAGCTTGCGGCAAAGCGCCATGCCGTCGTCAAAGCCCAGCGGCCGCACATCGGCGGTAACGAAGTAAGTGCCCGCCGGGCGGTAAACCTCGAACCCGGCGGCGGACAGCCCGTCAGAGAGCTGGTCGCGCCGAGCCCTCATACTGTTGCGCAGCCCGTCGAAGTAGTCGTCGCCCAGCCGCAGCCCCACTGCCATGGCGTGCTGGAACGGCGCTCCATTGACGAAGGTCAAGAACTGCTTGGCAGTAGTGACGGCATCTCGCAGCTCCGGCATCGCGCACACCCAGCCGATCTTCCACCCTGTGAACGAGAACGTCTTACCCCCCGAAGACACCGAGATGGTGCGCTCTCTCATTCCCGGCAGCGTCGCCATTGGAATGTGCTCTCCGTCGTAGGCCAAGTGCTCATAAACCTCGTCGGTTACCGCCAGCAGATCGTGCTCCCGGCATAGCTCGGCGATCAGCTCCAACTCCTCCCGGTCGAACACCTTCCCAGTGGGGTTGTGCGGCGAATTCACCACGATCATCCGGGTGCAGGGACCGATGGCCGCAGCCAACTCGTCAGGATCGAACCGGTAATCGGGTGGCCGCAGCGTCACCAACCGCCGCTCGGCCCCGGCCATGGCAATACCCGCGATATGGGAGTCGTAATAGGGCTCGAACAGCACGACCTCGTCCCCCGGCTCCAACAGCGACAGCATCACCGCAGCGATGGCCTCAGTAGCCCCCGCAGTTATGAGCACCTCGGCATCAGGGTCGAAGTGCATGCCGTAGAACCGCTTCTGGTGCTCAGCCACCGCCAGCCGCAGATCAGCAATCCCCAATCCCGGCGGATACTGGTTGTGCCCCGCCCGAATAGCCGCCACTGCCGCATCCGCCACCTCCCGCGGCCCATCAGTATCCGGAAACCCCTGCCCCAAATTGATAGCCCCCGTGGAAAGCGCCAAAGCCGACATCTCCGCAAAAATCGTCGTCCCAAACTCCACCAACCGCTCATTCAAAACCCGCTCAGGCACCGCCAAACCCTACTTCCCTCCCCTCCCACAACCACCCTCGCATATGCATAGCGCCCCGGCTGGTACAACCCCCTCCTCTCTCAAAAAAAAGAGTGCTGGCCCCCCAGGTAGGCGGGGCGGCGGGCCACAAAATTAGGTCGTGGTGGTGGGTGGCCCGGCTCAGGGCGCCCGCCGCCCGCAGCCCTGCGAGGACGGCGGGCTGGGCCGGGACAGGCCCCGCCACCACGACCCCATCAAAACAGCCCGCCGCCCCGCCGGTGGATGGTAAAGACAAAAGTCCGCCGGATGGTAAACCCCAAAATCCCGCTGCCAACCCAGCATGTGCTAGCAACCACACCATGACCTCCAACAACCAACCCTACGGCGGCACCATCGGCAACACCGTCGCCGACTCCACCCCCTGGTGGCCCGACCCCACAACCCCCCCAGAAGGCAGCCCCAACGTGGTCATGGTCGTCCTCGACGACGTCGGCTTCGCCGACCTGGGCTGCTACGGCTCCGAGATCGACACCCCCACCATGGACGCCCTAGCCGCCAACGGCCTGCGCTATAACAACTTCCACACCACCGCCATCTGCTCCCCCACCCGAGCCTGCCTGCTCACCGGCCGCAACCATCACTCGGTGGGCATGGCCGTAGTCAGCAACTGGGACACCGGTTTCCCCGGCTGCACCGGGCGCATCTCCAACCGGGCAGCCACCATGGCCGAGATGCTCCGACCCGCGGGCTACTCCACTTTCGCGGTGGGCAAGTGGCACCTGGCCCCCATCGAGGACACCACTCCTGCCGGCCCGTTCGACCAGTGGCCGCTCCAGCGGGGGTTCGACCGCTACTACGGGTTCTTGGACGGGGCCACCAACCAATGGGATCCCGATCTGGTAGCCGACAACCACCACATCGACGCCCCCGACAAGCCCGGCTACCACGTCACCGAGGATCTGGTGGACCAAGCCATCGGCATGGTCACCTCCCAGACTTCGGCGTGGCCCGAGCGACCGTTCTTCCTATACCTGTGCTTCGGCACCGGCCACTATCCGATCCACGTCCCCAAGCCCCACATCGATCGCTACAACGGGCGCTACGACACTGGCTGGGGCACTATCCGAGAGGAGCGCTTCGCCCGTCAAAAGGACATCGGCATCATCCCAGCCGACACCGAACTGCCCCCATTCAACCCCGGCGTGCCCGAATGGGAGGAGCTGAGCGCCGACGAGCAGCGGTTGGCCACCCGGATGCAACAGGCCTACGCCGGGATGCTCACCCACACCGACGAGCATCTGGGCCAGCTCGTCTCCACGCTCCAGGAGATCGGCCAGGCCGACAACACCGTGTTCGTGTTGCTGTCCGACAACGGGGCCACCCAGGAGGGCGGACCTTCGGGCCATGAGAACGCCATGCGCTTCATCAACGGGCTCGAACCCCGGTCTTTGGCCCAACAGCTTGCCGACATCGAAGAGATCGGCGGACCCAATTCGTGGATGGCCTACCCCATGGGGTGGGCCATGGCCGGCAACACCCCGCTGAAGTGGTACAAGCAGAACACCCATGCCGGTGGGGTGCGGGATCCGCTCATCATCTCCTGGCCCGCCGGGATTTCCGACACCGGGAAAGTGCGCACCCAATACCACCATGTGAGCGACATCGCCCCCACCCTGTTGGAGGCCATCGGCCTCGAGCCTCCCGCGGAAATGGCCGGGGTGGAACAGATGCCGATCGAGGGAACCAGCATGGTCTATTCCTTCTCCGACGCCGAGGCCCCCACGGCCAAAGCCGACCAGTACTACGAGATGCTGGGCCACCGGGCCATGTGGGTCGACGGGTGGAAGGCGGTGACCCGCCACATCCAGGGAGAGAGCTTCGACGACGACCGCTGGGAGCTGTACCACCTGGATCAGGACTTCTCCGAGGCCCGAGACCTGGCCGAGGCCGAGCCTGAGCGGCTTGCATCCCTAATCGACCGCTGGTGGGAGGCGGCCCGCGACTATCAGGTGCTCCCTCTGGACGACCGCATCTTGGAACGGTTCCACGTGCCCAAGCCCCGGCCCATCACCAGCCGATCCCGGTTCGTGTACTACCCCGGGGCGTACATCCCCAGCGACGGCTGTCCCGACCTTAAGAACGTTTCCTATGAAATCGCTGTCGAACTGGAGCGAGCTGACGGCGACGACGGCACCCTGCTGGCCTGCGGCGACGTGGCCTCGGGGTTTGCCCTGTTCATCCAAGACGGCCATTTGGTGTGGGACTACAACATGGCCTGGGAGCACTATGTGGCCGCATCGGCTGAGCCGCTGTCAGCAGGAGCGCACATCGTCACCGCCGCCTTCGAGCGCACCGGAAGCTACGCCGGCACCGGCCGACTGCTGGTGGATGGGGTCGAGGTCGGGTCGGTGGCTATGCCCCAAACCCACAACACCCATATCCACGCGGTGGGCATCAGTGTGGGCTTTACCAAAGCCCCGTCCCCCAGCCCCCGCTACACCGGCCAATTCCCGTTCATTGGCACCCTCAGCCGAGTGGTGATCGACGTCGCCGATGATCGAGAGCTGCCCGACCAGCTCCTAATTATTGACTGATGTCATCTATTTTCAGTCAGTTAGATAACTCTTCACTATTACCCGATAACGTGACGAGCGGCTCCGCCCCGGCGTGAGGTAGGTCACAACCGGACTCGGCCCACCGGACGGGGGCCACCTCGCCAAACAGCTTATCAACCCGTGTTCTTGGTTGGCAGCGCGATATTTTGGCCAAGTGGCTGCTGGCGATCAGAAGTGGAACTTCGTGGTCGCGGCCAATCGCCTCCCGGTGAGACGGGTGTGGGAGGGCGACACGGCCAAGTGGGTTCCCAGTCCCGGCGGGCTGGTGTCGGCACTGCGGCCGGTCATGTCCGGCAATCCCGACGCGGCGTGGGTGGGCTGGACCGGCGTTCCTGGCCCGGGCACCGATCCGTTTGAGGTATACGGGTTCCAGTGCCACCCGGTGGGTGTGAGCCAGGGAGAACTCCAGCTTTTCTATGAGGGGTTTTCCAACGCCACCCTGTGGCCGCTGTTCCACGACGCGCTGGTGCCCCCCGAATACCACCGGACCTGGTGGGATGCCTACCGCACCGTTAACCAGCGCTACGCCGCCACCGTGGCCAATCTGGCCGCTCCCGGCGCCACCGTGTGGATCCACGACTACCACTTGCTGCTGGTGCCCGGCCTGTTACGGGCGGCCCGCCCCGACCTGCGCATCGGATTCTTCCTCCATATCCCCTTCCCGGCCCGCGAGCTGTACATCCGGCTGCCGTGGCGGGCCGAGATCATCGACGGCTTGCTGGGCGCCGATCTGATCGGCATGCAAACTGCACTGGGCGCTGACAACTTCTGTAGGGCGGTAAACCGGATTACCGGGCTGAAAACCACTAAACGGGTGATCTCGCAAAACGGCCATACCACCCAAGTGGGCGCCTTCCCCATCGGCATAGACGTGGATCGGGTCGCCCGATTGTCCGCTGATCCCGGCGTAAAGGCCCGAGCAGCGGAGATCCGCCAAAGCCTGGGCTCACCGACCACCGTGCTGCTGGGGGTGGACCGCCTGGACTACACCAAGGGCATCGAGGTCCGGCTGCGGGCCTTCCGGGAGCTGCTGGCCGAGGGGCGGCTGCCGGTGGACCAGTGCGTGCTGGTACAGATCGCCGAGCCCAGCCGATCGCAGGTCACCGGATATGCCGAGGTCCGCCAAACAGTCGAGCAGATGGTGGGCGACGTGAACGGGAACTTCGGGGTAATGGGCCGTCCCGTGGTCCACTACCTGCACCAGAGTCATCCCATCGAAGAGCTGGCAGCCATGTATCTCATGGCCGACGTAATGCTGGTGACCCCGCTGCGCGACGGCATGAACCTGGTGGCCAAGGAGTACGTGGCCTGCCGTTCCGACAACACCGGGGTGCTGGTGCTCTCCGAGTTCACCGGTGCGGCCCAGGAGCTGCGGACCGCCGAGCTGATCAACCCCCACGACATCGAAGGGTTGAAAACCGCCATGGAGGCCGCCGCCCACCGCTCCGGCGCCGATGCCGAGCCGGCCATGCGGACCATGAGGCGGGCGGTGAGAACCAACACCGCCCAGCTCTGGGCCGAGCGCTTCCTCGACCGCCTGGAGGCCTGCTAATGACCGAGCGCTTCGCGGCCCTATTGGAGGCAGCTCCATGACCGACGCCGTCGCCCGCGGACCGGTAATGACCGCCAAAGACGTGGACGCCCGACTCCGGGAACTGGCCCGGGTACCGGTGCTGCTGGTGGCCTGCGATTACGACGGCACTTTGGCGCCCATCATCGACAACCCAGACGAGGCCAGGCCCACCAGGGAGTCTGTGGTGGCGTTGCGCCGGTTGGCCACCATGCCCGACACCCATGTGGCGGTGATTTCTGGGCGGGCCTTGCGAGACCTGGCCGCACTGAGCCGACTGCCCGAGGAGATCCACCTGGTGGGCAGCCACGGCACCGAGTTCGACGTGGGCTTCGCCGACGATCTGTCCCCCGAGCAGCGAGAGCGACGCGACAGAGTCCTGGAAGTGCTGAACGACATCGCCCGACGCGACCTCGGTTTCATAATCGAGCCCAAGCCAGCCGGAGTCGCCTTCCATTACCGCAAGGCCGATCCCGAGTTGGCGGCAACAGCCGTGGATGAGGTGCTAAGGGGACCGGCCAAATGGAACGGCGTCCACGTCAAGACCGGAAAGATGGTTGTGGAGCTGTCGGTTCTCGACGTCAACAAGGGCGATGCCCTAGACCGGTTGAGAACCGACATGTCTGCCGAGGCGGTCATCTACACCGGTGACGATGTGACCGATGAGGACGCCTTCGCCCGGCTGACCGGCCCCGACTTTGGGCTGAAGGTGGGGATGGGGCCGAGTTTGGCCCATGCTCGCCTAGAGAGCCCCAGGGTTGTGGCACAAGCTCTGGCCCTTTTGGCCGAGCGGCGCCGGGCATGGCTGATGGGCGAGCACGCCCTGCCCATCGAGCGGCACAGCATGCTTAGCGACCAGCGAACGGTGGCGCTGGTCACCGCCGATGCCTCGGTGAATTGGATGTGCCACCCCCGAGCCGACTCCCCGGCGGTGTTCGCCGGCCTGCTGGGGGGTGCCCGGGCCGGCCACTTCTCCATCAGCCGCCACGACGACAGCCCGCCCATCTCCCACCGCTATCTGGATGGCACCATGGTCGTCGAGACCCGTTGGTCGGATGTGACGGTGACCGACTATCTGGACTGCTCCGACGGGCGGCCCACCGAGCCGGCGGGGCGCACCAACCTGATCCGGGCCATCGACGGAACCGGGCGCATCCGCATCGAGTTCGCCCCCCGGTTGGACTTCGGACGAGCGCCCACCGGTCTGCACAAGTCCAACGGCGGCCTCGAAGTGTGGGGCGCGGCCGAGACCATGGTCTTGCTCTCGCCCGGAGTGGGCTGGGACATCGTCAACGACGGCCCCCATCAGACCGCGGTGGCCGATGTCCAGCTTGACGGGACTCCGTTGGAGCTGATGCTGCGCCTCGGCGTCCACGGCCGCCACCGCACCGACCTGACCGAAACCGACCGCCGCCAGGTCACTGAGCGCCACTGGCGGGACTGGGCCCAAGAGCTGACCCTGCCGCCCACAGCATCCGAGGAGGTCGAGCGGTCGGCGCTGGTGCTCAAAGCGCTGTGCCACCAGCCCTCCGGCGCGATGCTGGCCGCGGCCACCACCAGCCTGCCCGAGGTGATGGGCGGGGTCCGCAACTGGGACTACCGCTACTGCTGGCCCCGGGACGCCAGCATGAGCGCCGCCGCGCTGCTGGCCTTGGGCAGCAGCCAGGAGGCCTGCGATCTGCTCGATTGGATCCTCAACAGGGTTGAGCATCTCCCCAGCCCCGAACAGCTTCGGCCGGTGTATCCGCTGGTGGGCGACGAGGCCCTGCCCGAGGCGGTGCTGCCCGAGTTGGCCGGCTACGCAGGGAGCCGCCCGGTGCGGATCGGCAACGCGGCCGAACACCAAGTGCAACTCGACGTATTCGGCCCGGTGGTCGACTTGGCCTGGCGGCTGTGCGAATCCGAGGTGACCCTCACCGACCGGCACTGGGAGGTGGTGAAAGCAGTAGTGGGGGCGGTGGCCACCCGCTGGCAAGAGCCCGATCACGGAATCTGGGAAGAGCGCCGACCGCCCCGCCACCACGTCCACTCCAAGGTGATGTGCTGGATGGCGGTGGATCGGGCCATCAAGATCGCCGAGCGCCTCGATCAGGAGCTGGCCTCGTATTGGCGCCCCCTCCGCCACCAGATAGCTGCCGATGTGGTAGAGAACGGCTGGAGCGAGCATCGGCACTCCTACACCACCGCATACGGATCCACCGACCTCGACGCCAGCCTCCTTTGGGTTGGCCTGAGCGGGCTGCTGCCCGCCGGTGACCCCCGGTTCGTGTCCACCCTCAAGGCGGTGGAGAGCGAGCTGCGGGACGGCCAGACGGTGTACCGCTACCGCCACGACGACGGGCTGCCCGGCACCGAAGGCGGTTTCTTGATCTGCACGTCGTGGCTGATCGAGGCCTACGTGCTCATCGGGCAGCTCGACGATGCCCGTGCGCTGTTCGACCGCTACCTCGACCTCTGCGGCCCCACCGGCCTGTTGCCCGAGCAATACGACCCGGCCAACGAACTCCTATTGGGCAACCACCCCCAGGCCTACTCCCACCTCGGGCTCATAAATGCTGCGCTGGCTCTCTCTGTGGCCAACGGAGGCTAGTGGGAGCTAGTTAGAAGCGGCGGAGCGGAGGTCGGCCAGCGTCTCCATCCACCAACGGTTCGCCACCGTCGTGTGTCCGGGTAGCGTGGCCAAGCAGTCGTCGACTTGGGCGACCACTTCGGGGAGATCAGAAGCGGCGAGACGCAGATCCAACAGCCCGTCTACCACCCGAGAGCGGCTGGTGAGCTCCCCATCGATGGCGTCCAGAAGCCCATCCACCAACTCGGTGATCTCGATGAGGGCCGCTGGGTTGCGGACTGTATCCAATGTCACTGGTCTCTCTCTTTCGCTTGCGGCTGTGGTTACAACCGCTGG
Organism: Candidatus Poriferisocius sp.; assembly: GCF_965214065.1. Classification (GTDB taxonomy): domain Bacteria; phylum Actinomycetota; class Acidimicrobiia; order Acidimicrobiales; family Bin134; genus Poriferisocius. The sequence goes on along the minus strand of NZ_CBDCAT010000027.1, from coordinate 771,324 downwards.
GCACCCGGATATGTTCCCCTGGCTAGCCATGCTATCGCCAACAGCGACAGTACGCGAACAGGGTAGGGCCCAATGGCGGCCTATAGCGTTGCAGGTGTGGGCACAACGGCAAGAAAAACCAGCAGGAACCGATGGGGAGCAGTGCTGCTGGCACTTGCGCTGCTATCCGCCGCCTGCGGCAACGATGACGACTCTTTCTCCACAGCACCCGACCAGCCCACTGCGGCATCGACGGCTACCCAAGCCCCTGCCCCGAGCGCTGACAATGATCACACCAGCGTGGTAATCGGGCTGGAGCAGGAGCTGACCAACTTCAACACCTTGACCGCGGCCGACCAGCTCTTGGCCGGCCGTCAGATCCTCCGAACAGTGTGGCCCACCTGCGTTCGGGTCCGGCCTGATTTCTCATTCGAGCCGTACTTCTGCGAGTCGCTTCCCACCATCATCACCGAGGATCCGCTGGTGGTGGAGTACCGACTGCGACAAGACGCCACTTGGAGCGATGGAACCCCTGTGAGCTCTGACGACCTGGTGTTCTTCTTCGAGAACTGCAACGAGGCCGGGGACGACTGCTCCAGCACCGCTGGCTTCGACAGCGCCGAGTTGGAGGTGCTCGACGATAAAGCCGTCCGGCTGAGTTGGCCGGCGGGCCAGCCCTACGTGGAGTACATCCAGCTTTTCTCGGGCCCGTTCCCGCCCGCCCACCTGGGCCGCGACTGGAGCGAGGGCTTCCGCACCGACCCGGGTGTAGGCGCCGGCCCCTACGTGGTGGACGAATACAACCCGGGAAGCGATCTGACCCTGGTGGCCAACCCCGCGTGGTTCGGCGACGGGCCGCACATCGACGAGGTTACCTTCCGGTTCATCAGCGACGTGGGCAACCTGCCGCTGGCGCTGGAGAACGGCGAGGTGGACGTGATCTACCCGCAACCCCAAGTGGACTTGGTGGAACAAGTCGGCAGAATCGGCGGGGTGGAAACCTCCATCACCTTCGGGCCCACCTGGGAGCAAATCACGTTCAACACCACCACGGTGCCACTGGAGGTCCGTCGGGCCATCGCCCTGGCCCTCGACCGGGATTTGATCGTGACCGCGCTGATGCGGCCGTTTTCCGAATCAGCCCAGCCGCTGGGCAACCGGATCTTCATGAACGGCCAAGCCCAGTACGAAGACCACACCCCGGCAGAGTTCCAACTTCGCGACTCGGCCGCGGCCCGCGCCGTGCTGGAAGAGGCGGGCTGGGAGCTAGACGGCGATGTCTACGCCAAGGACGGACGGCGCCTGAGCCTGCGGATTCGCACCACCGGGGGCAACAACCGCCGGGAGCAGTTTCAAGAACTGGTGCAGAACCAGCTTGCCGAGGCCGGTATCGCGATCACCATCGACAATTTGCCCGGTGGCGAGATATTCGGACCGCTCCTTGGCGCCAACAATGATCCGCCGGGTCCGCCGGGAGACTTCGATTTGGCCATATTCGCCTGGGTGGGAGGCCCTCTGCCCGCGGCCTCAGCCTCGCAGGTGTTCGGCATCGAAAGCGAGACCAACCTGGGGGCCTACGTCGACGACCGGGTGGACGAGCTTTTGACCGAAGCCACCTTCACCCTCGACCTCGACCGCCAAGCCGAGCTGTTGAACCAAGCCGACGCTCTCATGTGGGAGACGCTGCCCAACATGCCCGTCTACCAACTCCCCTTCTTCTTGGCCTGGAACAACAAAATCCAAAACATCCAAGACAACCCCACCAACGAGAGCTTCACCTGGAATCTCGAAGAATGGGCCATAGCTAACTAGCTTGTCTACAAATGCTCGGGTTCGCGACACGCAAACTGCTGATCTCGATCGTCGTCTTATTCTTCGCCACCCTGGTGGCCTTCTTGCTGGTAGCCACCGTCGACCCCATCGCTGAGCAGCGGGTCTCCCTGCTTTCCCAGCCCGGCGGCGCCGAGCAAGTACAGCGCCTCGAAGCCAGCCTGGGCCTCGACAAGCCCCTCATCGAGCGCTACGGAAGTTGGCTGGGCGAGCTGTTAACCGGCGATATGGGATCTTCCAGCGACAACGGCCGGGCGGTCACCACTTTGTTGGGCGAGGCAATCCCGGTCACCTTGCGGCTGGTCATAGCCGCCACTGCGGTCTCGGTGATCTTCGGCGTGTCGGTGGGGGCGGTAAGCGCGGTGCGCCAGTACGGGGCGTTCGACAACATCTCCACTTTCTTCGCCTTTCTGTTCTTCGCCATGCCGGTGTTCTGGCTAGGGGCAGTGCTCAAAGACTTGGGCATCCGGTTCAACGACTGGTGGGGACGGCGGATCTTCTTCACCATCGGCGAGCAGTCGCCCCGCCTCGATGCCGACTTCTGGGGCACATGGGCCGACCGGGCCGGACACATAATCCTGCCCGCCCTCACCCTCGTCTTGATCCAGTTGGCCGCCACCAGCCGCTTCCAGCGCTCGGCCATGCTGGACGTGCTGGAAAGCGATTACATCCGCACCGCCCGGGCCAAGGGAGTCCCCCGCCGCCGGATCATCACCCACCATGCGCTCCGCAACGCCCTGCTCCCGGTACTGAGCTACACCGGGCTCACGTTCGGCACCCTCATAGGGGGCACGGTGGTAACCGAGGTGGTGTTCAACTGGAAGGGCATGGGCCGCTTGTTCCTGGAGTCCCTGCTCAACGGGGACGTGGCCGTGACCCAAGGGTGGCTGCTGGCGGTGGGCATCTCGGTGATCATCGTCAATCTGCTGACCGATCTGACCTACGGCCTATTGGATCCGAGGGTGCGCGATGGCTGACCAACCGGTCGGCCTGCTCGCCGACACCCCAGCCGAAGCCCGCTCCCAGTGGCGGCTGGTGCTTCGACGGTTCCTCGCCCACCGGCTGGCGGTGGCTGCGGGCATCGTGCTGGTGGGGGCCTATCTGTTCAGCTATCTCGCCGAACCGCTCACCGATTGGGGCTACAAAGACCTGTCGCCCGATCTGTCGCAGGGGCCCTCGGGCGACCACTGGTTCGGCACCGACACCATCGGCCACGACATGTTCGCCCAGTCCATGCGGGGGCTGCGGGTCTCGGTCCATGTCAGCGTGGTGGTGGCCGCCATCGCTACCTTGTTGGGCTCGGTGCTAGGCGCCATTCAGGGATGGTTCCGGGGCCGGGTGGACGGAGCGCTAGGGCTGGTGGTGGACTTCTTGTTGATCCTGCCCCTGCTGCCGGTACTGATGGTGCTGGGCACCCGCACCCGGGCCAGCGGGGGCAGCTCCCTCATGTTCGTGGCGGTGATCATCGGCTTGTTCCTGTGGGCGCCATTGGCCCGGGTGGTTCGGGGCGAGGTGTTCTCGATCCGGGAGAAGGAGTACATAGAGGCCGCCGAGGCCCTGGGAGCGTCGAATGCCCGCATTATCTTCCGCCACCTCATCCCCAACGCCATGAGCTCGATCATCGTGTACGCCACCCTCACGGTGGCCACCGCCATCCTGCTGGAGACCGCGCTGGCGTTCTTGGGCTTCGGCATACAGCCCCCCGAGGTGTCGCTGGGATCGCTGGTGGACGAGGGCCGCGACGCGGCCCGCACCCGGTGGTGGCTGTTCTATCTGCCCGGAGCGGTGCTGGTGGTGCTGGTGCTGTGTGTGAACTTCGTGGGCGACGGGCTGCGCGATGCCCTCGATCCCCGCCGGGAGCAGCGTCGATGACCGGCCCGGCCAATCCTCAAGCGCAGACCCCGGTGCTGTCGGTTCGCAACTTGGAGGTCGCCTTCCCCACCCCCGACGGCGTCGTGCAGGCAGTGCGGGGCGTGAGCTGGGACATCTTCGAGGGCGAGGTGCTGGCCATCGCCGGGGAGTCAGGCTCGGGAAAATCGGTCAGCGTCATGGCCGCCATGGGCCTCTTGCCGCCCTCCGCCCAAGTGAAGGGATCGATCGCCTACCGGGGCCGCGATGTGCTGGCCATGCAAGAACAAGAGCTCGAAAAGCTGCGGGGATCGGCCATCTCAATGGTGTTCCAAGACCCGATGACCTCGCTGAACCCGGTGATGTCGGTCGGCGCCCAGATCGCCGAGGGAGTTCGCATACACCGGCGGGCCAGTTCCCGCTCGGCCCGGTCCAAGGCAGTTGAGCTGCTCGACTTGGTGGGCATTGCCAACGCCGGCCAGCGGGTGGATTCCTACCCCCATGAGCTGTCGGGCGGCATGCGCCAGCGGGCCGTGATCGCCATGGCCATTGCCAACGATCCCGACCTGCTCATCGCCGATGAGCCCACCACCGCCCTCGATGTGACCATCCAGGCCCAGGTGATCGATGTGTTGGAGCGAGCCCGCGAGGCCACCGGCTCGGCGCTGGTCATCATCACCCACGACCTCGGCGTGGTGGCCCGCATCGCCCATCGGATCTTGGTTATGTATGCCGGCCGGGCGGGCGAGACCGGAATGGCCGAAGACGTGTTCGAGCGCCCCAGTCACCCCTACACCGCCGGGCTGCTCGGATCGATCCCTCGCCTCGATGACCCCAAGGGAACCCGCCTTTCGCCCATCGACGGGACTCCGCCCTCCATGCTGGCCCCACCTCCGGGCTGCGCCTTCGCCCCCCGCTGCCCGCTAGCCACCCCACTCTGCTCCCAAGAGATTCCCGAGTTACGCCCCATTGGCAACCAGCATTCCGCCTGCCACCACGCCGAAGACCAGATCGGCGAGGCCGAAGATGTCTAGCCTCGCCGGTCCGCCGGGCGACGGCACCCCGTTGATCGAGGTGACCGATCTGGTCAAGACATTCCCCATACGGTCCAGGGGAGTCATTCGGCGCACCGTGGGCACCGTCCAAGCCGTGAGCGGGGCATCCCTGCACATCAACCAAGGCGAGACCCTCGGCCTGGTGGGCGAATCCGGATCCGGCAAGTCCACCATCGCCCGCTGCATCCTCCGCCTAATGGAACCCACATCGGGCTCGGCTCGGTTCAAGGGCAAAGACCTAGCAGCGATGAGCCGCCGCCAGCTTCAGGCCATGCGGGGAAACATGCAGATCGTGTTCCAAGACCCGATGGCCTCGCTCGACCCCCGCATGACGGCGTCGTCGATCATCGCCGAACCACTGAGAATCCACCGCAAAGGCGGCGACATCGGGGCCCGGGTGAGCGAGCTGTTGGAGCTGGTCGGCCTGAACCCCGAACACACCAACCGCTACCCCCATGAGTTCTCCGGGGGCCAGCGCCAGCGCATCGGCATAGCCCGGGCCCTGGCCCTTGAGCCCGACCTGCTCATCTTGGACGAGCCGGTGTCGGCCCTCGATGTGTCCGTCCAGGCCGGGGTTCTGAACCTGCTGGAAGACCTCCAGCGCCAACTAGGACTCACCTACCTGTTCGTGGCCCACGACCTGTCGGTGGTCCGCCACATCTCCGACCGGGTGGCGGTCATGTACCTGGGGCGGATCGTGGAGACGGGCACCGGACCGGAGGTGTACGAAACCCCAGCGCATCCCTACACCCAGGCTCTGCTCTCGGCCGTTCCGATCCCCGATCCCAAGCTTGAGAAGAGGCGCCGGCGCATCGTGCTCGAAGGCGACGCGCCAAACCCGGCCTCACCCCCTTCGGGTTGCCGCTTTCGCACCCGATGCTGGAAGGCCCAGTCGATTTGCGCCGAATACGACCCCGAGCTGCTCGACCTGGGGATCGGACACCCGGTCGCCTGCCACTTCCCCACCCCCGACGACCTGATGGGGCCAGAGCAGGGGTAGAATTTCGACCAGTGCCCGACACCGTAATCTCCGCTCGCGGAGTCCAGAAGAGCTACGGATCGAACCACGTGCTCCAGGGCCTGAACTGCGAGGTCGGGAAGGGCATCACCGGGCTGCTGGGGCCCAACGGCGCCGGCAAGAGCACCTTCATGGGCCTGATCCTGGGACTGCGCCCCCGCCAGGGTGGCGAACTCAACGTGCTGGGGGTAGACCCCGACCGGAGCGGCCCTGAGCTGCGGGCCAAGCTGGGCTATGCCCCCGAGCACCATGACCTGCCGGGAGACGTGCAGGCCGCCGACCTGGTGCGCCATATTGCCCAGCTCCACGGCCTGCCCCGCCGGGCCGCCACCGAGAGGGCCAGCAACGCTCTGTGGCAGGTGGGCCTGGGCGAAGAGCGGTTCCGCCCCATCGGCACCATGTCCACCGGTCAGCGCCAGCGGGTGAAGATGGCCCAGGCCATTGCCCACGATCCCGACCTCCTGCTGCTGGATGAGCCCACCGACGGCCTCGACCCGGTGCAGCGCGACGACATGTTGGCCCTCATCCGACGGGTGGGCAGCGAGTTCGGCATCGACATCTTGCTGTCTTCGCATCTGCTCGAGGAAGTGGAGCGGGTGTGCGACTCGGTGGTGATCTTGGCCAACGGCACAGTGGGCCACAGCGGGGATCTTCGAGACTTGGGATCCACCGCCGCCGGGGTCAAAGTGGAGTTGGACTCAGACCCCCAACCCCTGGCTGAAGCACTGGTGGCCCGAGGCGCCGCGGCTGTCGTCGAAGGGCACATCCTCACCGTGACCGGCACCGACGACGCTACCGACCTGATTCGAGATGTCGTGGCCGATCTAAACCTGGGGCTGCGCCGGCTGGAGCCCCGCCGCACCTCCCTCGAAGACGTGTTCATCGAGGCCTCCCAATGACCGAGGCCCGCATCCACGACCGGGGATACCTGTCCTACGACGGCCCTCGCCACCGCACAAGACACGCCATGGCGAACTTGAGCTACCACACCGCGCAGCGGGTGCTGGGATTGAAGAGGTCCAATTGGCAGAAAGTCCTCCCCGCAATCACCCTGTTCATCGCGTTCGTGCCCGCCATCGTGTTCATCGGAATCGCCGCCTTTTTGCCCAACGGAGAAGACCTCGGGCTGGCATCCAATGCCGACTACTACGGGTTCATCACCGGGGCACTCTTCTTGTTCACTGCATTCATCGCCCCTGAAGCGGTGTGTACCGACCGCCGCAGCGGAATGCTGGGGCTGTATCTGGCCTCGCCGCTGAGCCGAGACACCTATCTGTTGGCCAAGGCCGCCGCCATCGCCGCCGTGCTGGGCACCATGACCTTGGGGCCTCCGCTGTTGATGCTCATCGCCTACACCTTGGCCGACGCGGGGCCTTCTGGTGTGACCGGCTGGCTGACCGAACTGGGGCGAATTTTGGCGTCGGGAGCTGCTCTGTCCGCCTTTTGGACGGCACTGTCGCTGGCGCTGTCCAGCCTCACCGCCCGGCGCTCGCTGGCCAGCGTGGGCATTTTCGTCGGTTTGCTGGCCAGCTCCGCGGTGGGCGACGGTCTTGCCGGGGGGGCTGAAGTGGGCGACTCGTTTGCCCTCTTCAACTTGATCGCCCTTCCCTTCGAGGCCGTCTACCGCATTTTCGGCGAGGCTGGCGACGGCGACGGACCTCCCATCGACCAAGTTGACACATGGGCGATATTCGCCGCACTGGTCGGGCTCATCGCCGCCTTTGGCGCCTTCGCCCGCTGGCGCTACCAGCGAATTGAGATTTCCGGATGACCCAGGTCCAAACACAGGCAGGCCCTCCGCCAATGGTACAGGCCATCGGCTTGTCCAAATGGTTCGGCGACTTGGTGGCCGTTTCCGACGTGAGCTTCAGCATCGGAGTCGGCGTCACCGCACTGCTCGGGCCCAACGGCGCGGGCAAATCCACTCTATTGCGGATGATGTGCGGCTTGGCCCGCCCGTCCAATGGGACGCTCACCGTGCTGGGCAAGAACCCCCGGGCCGACGTGTCCGTGCTGGGCCGCATCGGCATGGCTCCCCAGCAGGAGTCGCTGCTCGACTATCTGAACGGCCGGGAGTTCGTGGAGTTGGCCGCCCAGCTGCACAGAGTCGACGATCCAGCCGAAGCCGCCCGCCGGGCAATCGCCACGGTGGAGCTCGATCCCGACGACCCGCGAAGGCTGTCCACCTACTCCAAGGGCATGCGCCAGCGCATCAAGCTGGCCCAGGCCATCGTCCACGATCCGCCGGTGATCGCCTTGGACGAGCCCCTCACCGGGCTCGATCCCCGACAGCGGCGGGAGATGATCGACCTTTTCCACCGTCTGGGCACCGAAGGCAAGTGCGTGATCGTGTCCAGCCATGTGCTCGACGAGGTGGAGCGATTCGGCTCTCGGGTGCTGGTGATCGCCCAGGGACGGCTGGCCGCCGAGGGCGATTTCCGGGAGATCCGCAACCTCATGGACGACCGCCCGCTGCGCATAAGCATCCGCACCGACCAGCCCAGGGTGCTGGCCACCGCGCTGTTGGAGAGCGGGGTGATCTCCGGCTGCCGCCTGGAGGGACCCGATTCGGTGGTGGTGGACACCACCGAACCAGCGGCCTTCCGCCGGGCGGTGGCCCCGGTGGCCCGCGACCGGGATGCCTCGCTGCTGGAGCTGCGACCGCTCGACGACGACTTGGAGAGCGTCTTCCGTTACCTGGTGGGCCAGTGATAACGCATCTGGAGACCCAGTGATAACGCATCTGGAGACACAGTGATAACGCATCTGGAGACCCAGTGAACACGCACATTTACCGGATCGTGGTCCGCAGCCAGATCAGCACCGGCCGGCTGCTGGCTTTCGCCGGGCTGAGCGGGGTGGCCATCTTGTTGGCCTTCGTCGCCCGTGCCGCCGACGACCCAGTGGAGTTCGCCACCCGCAGCATGGGCACCTTCGGAACCAACATCTTCGCCCCGTTCATCGCCTTGGCCCTGGGTTCGGCCGCCCTGGGCAACCTGGTGGAAGACCGCACCCTGGTGTATCTGTGGCTTCGCCCCGTTCCCCGCCACTCCATTGCCACCGCGGCCTTCGCAGCGGTGCTGAGCCTCGTGGGCCCCATGGTGGTAGCGGTGATGACCGTGGCTGCGATCATCACTGGTGTCGGCGACTTGCTAGCGGCCACCGCAGTGGCCACCGCTCTGGCGGTGTTCGCCTACTCGGGAATCTTCATGGCCCTGGGCCTGCGCTTCAAGCGGTCCCTGCTGGTCGGCCTGGGCTACATCGCCATCTGGGAGCTGCTGATATCCCGGCTGGGCGACTGGTTCGCCCGCCTGTCAGTGCGCAGCTACCCCATGAGCATCCTGTCGGACGCCACCGGCGTGGAAATGCGCCTAGCCGACCGCTCCACCCTGGCCTCCTACATAGTGCCGCTCGCCCTAGGCCTAGCCGGACTGGCATACACCTCCTGGCGCCTAACCCGCACCGAGATCGACTGATCCGCCACTAGGGGCTAATCACCAAACCGGGGGCGTAAGATTGGCGCATGGTTGACGTGATGGTTGCCCCTACTGCTCAGCACATTGGAGAGGACGACCTGCCTTGGGCCAATGGTGAAGACGGGATCGGGCTCAAGGTGCTTCAGATCAAAGAGAGCGAGGGGCTGTGGGTCATCAAGAACCAGTTCCCGCCGGGTTACTCGGTGCAGACCCACAAGCACACCGGCCAGGTGTTCGCCTACACCAGTGCCGGGGCCTGGGGATACAAGGAGAGCGATTTTCTGAACCGGGCCGGGTCGTTCCTCTATGAGCCGGCCGGCTCCATACACACGCTGTATACCCCTGAGGAAAACACCGAGACCACCGAGGTGTTCTTCGCCATCTGGGGGGCCAACTTGAACATGGACGCCGAGGGCAACATCGAGAGCATCACCGACGGCCAAACCGTGTTGATGGGCTACTACCACATGCTCGAAGCCCAAGGCACTCCCCGGCCGAGCAACATCCTGCTCGACTGAGCGCGGGGTTAGCCGTCGTATCAGTCGCAATGCTCGACTGAGCGCGGGGTTATCCGTCGGATGAGTCGAGGAGGGACTCCAGTTCCTCGATGAGGCCGTCTAGCCGGCGGCGGTCCTCGTCAAGGGAGTCCTGTGTGGTCTGGAGCTCTGAGATGAGCTCGCTCAAAGCCCGACGGGTGTCCTCGTCAATGGGCTCACCGTCGGTTACCGACGGCGCAGGAGCGGGAGCAGGCTCAGCGCCGTCTGTTTCCGGCACCGATGGCTGGCCGGGGAGCCCCGAAAGCCCGTCGGGATCGGACAGGGCGGTCAAGGCCTCGTCCAGGGTCGGGCGGATAACAAGTCTGAAGTCGTCGTCGTTGCCGACACCGGCGATCACCCGCTTCACTTGAGGCAGCTCGGTGTCGCCGGTGGCCTGCACATAAACCGGGCGCACGAACAGCAGCGAGTCGCCCACCGGAATCATCAGCAGGTTCCCTTGGAGCACGGTAGATCCTTGCTGGTTCAGCAGGGTGAACTCTTCGGCGATTGCAGTATCGGCCTGGATCTTGGCGTCGACGATGCTCGGACCGGGGATGCTGGTGCCCGGCACCCTGTAGACCACCAGTTGTCCGTACTCATCGATGTCGCTCTTAGCCGCCATAAAGGCGGTCAGCTCTTTGCGCTCGTCCTCATCATCGCCTGCCCCGGAAATAGGCACGAACGGTCGGAAGATTACAAAATCCAGGTCGTCCTCTTCTGGGAGCTGGAGGAGTTGGTAGAAAGGCCGAATTCTCCGCTCGAGCTGACGGGTAGCGGCGGCAGTAGCCGTTTCTTCGGCGGTTATAGCCTCGGTCAGCTCATCAACGAACGTTCGGGCGGTGATGCGGGTACCCGGATCCTGGGCCACGGCCCAGGTCACCGAATTGGCGTAGAAGGTCTCGGGATTAACGATGAAGTAGCGGGCCCACATGCTTGTCTGCACCCGGAACAAGTCCTCCGGGTAGCGCAGATGCTCTTGGAGGTCGACGGGCATCTGATCGAAGTCCTCGAACAGGCCGGGGAATATCTTCCGCCAGGCCCGGATAATGGGATCGTCGGGATCGATCACGTAGAAGGTGGTGGTGCCGTCGAATGCGTCAACCACCACCTTCACCGAGTTGCGGACATAGTTGAACTCCTTGCGCAGCCCGCTGCCCAACGGGAGGTCGTTCACATCAGGGCTCTGACCGTAGGGATACCGGTCGCTCGTTGTGTAGGCATCCACGATGTACTTCACCCGCCCGTCGGAGACCACCGGATAGGGATCGGCGTCCAGCTCCAAGAAAGGGGCCAGGTTCTGCACTCGGAGGCGCAGATCCCGGTTGAAGATGATCCGGGAATCGCTTTCCACGAAACCGGAGATCAGCGGATTGATATCGCCAAAGCGCAGGGCAAACGCTGCTTGACGGAAGAAGCTCCCGATGCCCACGCCGTCCTCGCCGTCATAGGCGAAAGTGACAGTCTCATTGTCGGAGGTGTAGTCCACCTCATCAATCGAGGCCCCGACGATGGCGTAACCGGTGAGGTTCTCCCCGATGTAGAGCTGGGGCCGACGAAACTCGAAGTTCGAAGTGTCTGCCACCGGCACGTCTCCCACCACAAAGTCGGGCGACCCCTGGGTGGTAACCGAATTCACCGGGGCCACTGCCACGCCATAGCCGTGGGTGTATTGGATGTGGCGACCCTCCCAGGACTGCTGGGGGATGTCGGCTACGTTGAGGTTGCGGGCGCCGATCACCACCTCGGTGGTCTGGCCATCAATTTCGTAACGATCGACGTCGACTTCTCCGCTGAAGGTGTAGAAGGTGCGCTCAGACTGCTCCACCTGGAAGGCGTTGGGCACAATGTCGGGGTCCAGCAACCGGATGTTGAGCACACTGGGGTTTCCGGCCAACTCCTCATCGGTGATCTCGGTGTCGAAATCGAACTCCCGGTCAGTCACTATCCCGCTGCCGTTCTTGGGATCGTCGTCGTCGTCGAGGCCCAAGGCGTAGCGGGTAGCGCCGATGTTGCGCTCGATGTAGACCGCTTCTTTCTGAGACTCCTCCGGCTCAGCCTGGAATCGCTGGATGATGGCCGGGTAGATCGCCCCCATGACTATGGCCACGATCATCCACAGCCCCACCGCGGTCACCGGCAGCACCCAGCCCCGCTGCCAGATGTTGATCACCAGCAGAACCGCCGACAGCACCGAGATCAGCAGCAGCAGGTTGAGCGCCGGCAACTGGGCGTTGACATCGGTGTATGAAGCCCCGTCCACTGGCCCCCGGGTGGAGAAGTTGAGGCCGAATCGATCGAAGTAATATCCCACGGCCCGGGTGAGGGCGATCAGGGCCAAGAGAACCGACAGATGGACCTTCACCTGGGGAGTGACCCGCTGCCCGGTGGTCTGCACCCGAATGCCGCCATTCACATAGTGGGCGATGGCGGTTATGACGGACACGATGATGAGGGCCCGGAAGAACCAACTGACCAAGAACTGTATGAACGGCAGCTTGAAGACATAGAAGCCGATGTCTTTGCTGAACTGCGGGTCGTCGATACCGAAGTCCACGCTGTTGAAGAACAACATGGCCTTCTGCCACTCCCCGCCGGTGCCGCCGCCCACGATGAGGGCGAACAAGATGGCTATCACCAAGCTCACCAGCCGACGGCGATTGCTAACCGCTTCGTGATAGTGGCGGAGCAGGTCCTCCTCCGGTCCGGGTGGACGGGAGGAGGGAGCCAAGCGGTCGGCTATCGCCAAGTTGGAATACATCAGCAAGAAGAACAGGACGATGAAGATGACCGACAGAATGATCTTGTAGACCAAGATCTCAGTCCAGACGTCTCCGTGGCCTAGTGAGTCGAACCACAGGTAGTCGGTCCACATGCGGGCCGTTCCCCGCAAAGACAGAATGGCGGCCAGCAGCACCACCAAGATGAGCCCGGCGATGATCTTGGATCTGCGCGAGAGCCGCGGGCGAGCTGGTGGGCCCGATCTGGGCACACTTCTAGGGACGCGCATACCGGAAGCAGACTACTCGTCGCCGACGGGGGTTTTCGCAGCGCCCGGCGCGGTTTCGCGATCGTCTTGCGGTAGACCGCTCTGGGACCGCAGTCGAGCGAAGATGGCATCCACTTCGCTGCCGTCGCCGACATTGGTCAACACAGGATGTTCGGCCGCGGCCTCAACCGGATCGCGCTCTACAGGAGAGAGGAGCGTCACACTCTCACGGACCTCTTCAGAATCGTCGCTCCCTGCAATTGCGTCAGGCACCATTCCCACCGCCTGGGCATCGTCCAACTCCGACAGCAGGGCCAAGTCGGTGGGCTCGGTTTCGTCCTCCACTCGGCGGGCGGCCGCATCAGCCACCACCTTGGCCTCCGCCAGCGATAGCTTGGCCGCCTCCATTGACTGCTCGATGGAGTGCCGAGCATCGCTAAGGGTAGCCATCAGCTTGTCGCGTCCGGCTCGAAGCCGCTCAACCTGGGCACGAGCCGTCTGGCGACGGCGAGCCATGTCCCGCAGCACCGTCAATCGAAGTGTCTTGGCCTGCTCTACGATCTCTCGGCCTTGGACTCGGCCATGCTCAACCTCGGCCAGGGCCTGCTCTCGGGCATCTTGAAGCAGCCCGGCCACCGCTTGAGCCTGTTCACCGGCCTGCTCCAACAACTCCACTATCTCTCCGGCATCCGAGAGATCCTGCTGTGACCGCAGAGCCTCAACAGATTTGTCTAGCTTTTCGGCAAGCTGGCCGGCCCGAGCCGCTATTTCGTTGGCCTCAATCTGCGTTAGGCGACGGGAAGCCCCCATCCCGTCATCGAGCAGCTTGACCCCCTGCGTGCTGAATTCAGGCTCAGGTTCGGGCCGCTCGTCGATTTGGGCAACTTGTTCCCGCAAGTCCCGGATCTGCTGCTGGCCTGCCTTGATCTGATTGCCCAGCGAAACCAAATACGCTTGTACTTGCTTCTGGTCAAAGCCCTTGCGGGCAACGGCGAAAGTCTGACTGGACACCTCTTCAGGATTTACCCGCTCAAAGGGAGTATCTCCGCCAAGACGTTCGGCCATCCTCAAATGGTAGTCCTGTCATGCCTCGGCCAATGCGTCCAAGGCCTCTTGCAGTGACGCCACCCCTACCACCTGCATGTCATCGCCGACGTGATCGAGGGCATCACTCAGATTCGTTGTGGGAACCAGCAGAAGATCTACTCCGGCACGGCTCGCTGCGATGGCTTTCTGGTCAACTTCTCCAATTGCCCCTACTGAGCCGTCGAACGCGATCGTGCCGGTGGCCGCCACCCTGAGCCCGCCGGTCAGCTCGCCAGGGGTCAACAGGTCGATGATCCCAATGGTGAGGGCCAGCCCGGCGGACGGCCCTCCGATTGCGCCGCTGTCGATGACGACCTCAACCGGTAGCTCTCCGACATCGGTTCGCTCGCGCGCGCTAACCCCGATCAAGGCTCGATTGGCATCTTCAGGGGAGGCGATCAGCTCCAGTGGGACCGACCCCACCGAACCGTCGTCTGCCCTCTCCACATCTAAGACCACCGTCTGCCCGGCACTCCGAGAAGCCAGAACCTCAGCCAAATCCTTCAACTCGCCTACCGTGACGCCGTCGATCCCCACGATCACATCGCCCCGCTCCAGTACTTCCGCGGCAGGAGCACCGGCCATGGCCTCCGCCACGATGACCCCCGAGGCGAGGCGGGGGATCTCAAAGCCCAAGTGCTCCAGCGCCACCACGACGGCGGTGTGCTGGGAGGTTTCCATCCGCAGCTCGTTGAGCCGGCGCAGCTCTCTGCGGGTGCCGTCGCCGGTGAAGGTCCGCTCGGGCTCGATGTCCACCCCTGACTCGAACTCGGCGCCGATGCGCTGCCAAATGGTCAGCCGCTGACTGACTAGTACGGTCACCAGGGCAATCTCGCTCTCTGGGGGATAGACATCGGCCCCCGAAATGGTGATCCGGGAGGGCACCTGTTCCACTGAGCCAGGGCGGACCGCCACCTGATCGGTGCGCCAGATGGTGAACACCACCGAGATGATCGCCAAAACAGCCACCAGCACGGCCACGGGGACCAGCCAGACCATGTTGCGGCGCCACCAAGTCGCCTCTCTGGGTGTAACTACTCCTGACTCCGTAGAAGAAGTGCCGTAGCGGGTCACAGCGGCACCCGGACTTCCGTGGTTGGAACTATCCTGGATGGCTCTGTGGTCGATTGGTCGCGCATTCGTGTTTCCCTCTCTGACGATACTTGGGCAGCGCTAAAGGATCGGTGGCAGCACCGGTGGGAAAACTGGCGGGCGACAAGGGCCGAGAGGGACGTCTTGGCCTCCTATCGAGCTGAGTACGGCGAAGGGGCGCGGTTTCGGTGGTGGCAGCGTTTACGAGCCGGTGTCAGCCTTTTCTTTGTGATCGTCTTGCTGGGAGCAGGATTGACCATGTTGGTGGGGCTCTTCTTCGTCGGCCTCACGATTGCCTTGGAAACACTGGTGTGAGCCGGTTCCCAGAAGACAATCAGCACGCCCGCAGGATTCGACGCCGCGACGCGGTGATCGCCGGGCACGCCGGGGATGAGGCCACGGCTAGGGCGGCCCAGAATGACGATGATCCCCGAGTGCGGGCATCGGCAATCGGGGCACTAGACCGGATGGGCGCGCTGGCCGACGAAGAGTTGCGAGTCGCACTCGGCGATCCGTCGCCGGAAGTGAGACTGCGGGCTGTGCTATTGAGTGTTGGCCGCCCAAAGGTGTCGCCTGGCCTTTTGTTGGACGACCCTACCGATGACATAGCGGAGGCCGCCGCATGGGCCTGTGGCGAGCGGGGTTTTGAAGAACTCGGCACCGTGACTCGATTGGGGGAATTATCCACCGGCCACTCGAATCCCCTGGTGCGGGAAGCGGCCGTCGCCGCGTTGGGAGCGATCGGCCACCCTGCTGGGCTCGAAGCCATTCTGGGTGCAACCACCGACCGAGTTGCTGTGCGCCGACGAGCGGTGCTGGCTCTGGCCCCGTTCGACGGCCCCGAGGTGGAGGCCGCTCTCCAGCGAGCTGCGAAAGACAGAGACTGGCAGACCAGAGACGCGGCCGAGCTGCTCACCAGTACCGACTAGAAACCCGTCGGCAAAATGGTCTGGCTCACTCCATGAACATAGCCTGGACGTCTTCGAAAGACTCCAGGCAGCGGCCCGCCCCGATCACCACCGCCTCCAGCGGTGTGTCGACCAAACTGACCGGCACATCGGCGGCCTGGGACAGCCGCTCGCTCATCCCCCGCAGCAGCGATCCTCCCCCTACCAGGTGAATGCCGCGGGAGATCACATCCTGCGACAGCTCTGGAGGCGCCTCCACCAGACACGACACCACCGAGTCCACAATGGACAAGACCTGTTCGCCAATGGCTGCTCGCACTTCGAACGGTGACAACACGATGGTCTCCGGCAGACCGTTCATTAGATTGCGACCTCTAACCTCGGCGCTGCACTCCCCGGCCACATAGGCCGCGGAACCGATAGTGATCTTTACCTCTTCGGCGGTGCGCTCGCCGATGGCAATTCCGAACTCGTGTCGAACATAAGACTGGATGGCAGCATCGATGTCGAACGACCCCACCCGGATGGCATTGAGCGCGATCACCCCTCCCAACGAGATGAGAGCTGTCTCGCTGGTTCCTCCACCGATATCGACCACCATATTGCCGACCGGCTCGTGAACCGGCAGGGAAGCGCCAATGGCCGCTGCGAGTGGTTGTTCAATGAGCCGGGTCTCGGCCGCGCCTGCTCGCCGAGCAGCCTCAACCACTGCCCGGCGCTCGACGGCGGTAATCGCCGACGGCACACATATGACCACCTTGGGACGGCTGAATCGATTGACCCCGGCGCGCAGGAGCAGCAAGCGGATCATGCGCTGGGTGACCTCGAAATCGGTGATCGCGCCTTTTCGCAGCGGGCGGACGGCCACAATGTGCGCCGGAGTGCGGCCGATCATCTGCCACGCCTCACGCCCCATGGCCAGCACTTCATTGGTTTTGCGGTTCAGGGCGATAACCGAGGGCTCATTCAGGATAATCCCCTGGCCGCGGGCGTAGACCAGCGTGTTGGCCGTACCTAGGTCGATAGCCAGATCTCGGGCCATGAGTTCAGCTGGCCGTCTCGCCCGAGGAAACAACCGTCACAGCTTCAGAGATGTGCTGGGCCTCCAAGCCCCAGCTCTCACCTCCCTCCCATTTCTCCCGCTTCCAAATGGGAACGGTCGCCTTCAGCCCGTCGATGCAGAATCGGGCCGCGGCAAAGGCCTCTTCTCGATGGGGCGCAGAGACCGCGGCTACCACCGCCGATTCGCCGATTTCTACTCGGCCGATTCGGTGCAGCACGGCCACCCGACCGATGCCAGGCCACCGGACCCGAGCTTCGTCGACCAGCGCCTCCAGTCGGGGGGCCACCTGCTTCTCGTAGGCCTCGTATTCCAGCACGGTCACTCCTGGCCGTCCCTCTGAGTGGTCGCGGGCGGTGCCGCTGAACAGGACGATGCCACCACAATCCGATCGGCCAACCCAAGAAAGCACCCGGTCCAGCGGCAGCGGCGACTCGCTGAGCCCTATCCAGACGTTAGCGGCTTCTGGCGGTGTCACGGATAGAGTGTAAACCCTGCGCTCCGGTGGGAATCCACCTCTTTGACGAGGTTACCGGCGAAATAGCCGTCGAGCAGCGGCTGAGATTCCCCATACCAGCGCCAATCCGCCCACAGCTGCACTGCCCAGGGCGATTTGCTGACGGCGACGAGAGTCCAACATCCCCCACGGGTGGCCCTTACGCCCGGAGACAAAGGCTAACTCGCTGGTGTATTGAGGGGTCCAGCCCTCCGCCCGAAGCCGATCGCTGGCCACAACCCAGGGAAATCGGGCATACCGGAGCACGCCGGGGCTGGTGGGCGCGAGGCGGTACTTCCACCACCACGCGCTCAGACGACCGAGCAGCTGCTCTGGCAGGCGGACACGGGGGGTCAGACCTTCAAGGTCAAGGGTAGTGCCGCTGCTCATCCAGCCTTCAGGGGCGACGTTGTAAACCCCGGTCAGATCGCCCACCACAGACAGCTCGACCGCGGCAGCTAAATCATCCAGGTGGAGGAATTGAACCGGGATCTCGCTCTCTCCGGTGAGGCTGGCAGCCGAGCGCAGCGACCGGGCCACCCATCCCACATGCTCTTCGGCCAGGCTAGCCGTGGGACGCAGGGTGACGATGTCCACTTCGGGGTGACCCTCACCCCATTGAGCGGCAAACCGCTCCTGCTCAGCCTTGTTGACGGCAAAGCCGAATTCAGGAATCGGTCGCAGCGGAGAGGCCTCGGTAAGGGGAACAGGGTTGTCTGGCCATGCGCCGTACACCATGGCAGTGGACATCAGCACGAGCCGACCGACCCCGGCAGAGCCCGCGGCCTCGAAGAGCCGGTGGGTGGCCTCGCCATCACTGGTGCCCGCGTGGGCCTCGTCGGGCCACGGCTCCAGCGCCGACACCAAGTGGACCAACACATCGACCTCGGCAAGCAGCTCACCAAGGTCTAGTTCTCCGACATCGCCGCAGACATAGTCCATTCCGGCGATTCCGGGATCGGGGCGCAAGTCGAAGCCGATTACTGTGCCGACCCGGCAATGGTCAACCAGTCGGCGGCTGACTCGGCGGCCAAGCGGACCACAGGCACCGGCCACTGCAACAGAAATCGGAGTGGGATCGGCCACCTATCGAGGCTACGAGGATTTCACCGCAACTGCTACTGGGGTATTGCCGATAACCTCGCGGTGTGGACGATCCGGATTCTCCTGAGGAGTTCAACCCCTTCCAGGGAATGCCAATTTTCGGCGACCTGGGCAAGCTCTTCTCGCAGCAGGCCTCGTCCACCTGGGAGACGGCGCGCCAGTTCGCCGTGGCGGTTGCCACCGAGGGCGAGTCCGAGCCCAACGTCGACCCCACCGACCGGATCGCGCTAGAGGAACTGGGCCGGGTGGCCGAACTCCAAGTGGCCAACACCACCGGCCTTTCCACCACCCGCGACGGCCAAGCCGCAGCGATCGTGGCGGTGACCCGGTCGCAATGGGCCAGCGCCACCCTAGATGCCTATCAAGACCTCCTTGAGCCCATCGGGAACGTGTCCGGCCGGGTAGAGGCCGAAGAGGAATCCTTCGACCCCGCCCAAGCCATGTTCGGACAGATCATGAAAATGATCGGCCCGGTCATGCTGAGCATGACGGCGGGAAGCATGGTGGGCAACCTCGCCCGTAGAAGCCTGGGCCAATACGAGCTGCCCATTCCCCGGCAGGGCTCGGAGTTGATGATGGTACCGGCCAACATCGACGCATTGGCCGATGAGTGGAGCTTGGACCGCTCCGATCTGCGGCTTTGGGTGTGCCTGAGCGAACTGACCCACCATGCGGTGCTTTCTGTCCCCCATGTGAGCCGGCAACTCAATGAGCTGTTGGCCGATTATGTCCGCAAGTTCGAGGCCGACCCGACCGCGTTGGAGAGCCAGCTGGGCGAGTTGGACTTTGCCAACCCCGATTCAATGGGCGACCTCCAGTCGGTGCTGGGCGACCCCGCAGTCATCCTGGGGGCGATCCAGTCGCCGGCCCAAAGGGCTCTGCTGCCACACATCACTGCGTTGGTCACGGTGATCGCCGGCTATGTCGATTGGGCTATGGATAGCATAGGACGAGGCCTTATCGGCTCTTACCAGCGCCTCAGCGAGGCCCTGAGGCGGCGTCGGGTAACCGCCGGGGCCGCCGACCGCTTCATCGACCAGATGTTCGGTCTCGAGCTCAGCCAGGACCAGTACGACCGGGGAACGGCCTTCGCTAGCGGGGTGGTGGAGCGGGCTGGGACCGAGGGTCTGACCCGGCTCTGGCGTTCTGCACGAGAACTGCCTACGCCCGCTGAGGTTGATGCGCCGGGCCTGTGGCTGGCCCGGATCGACCTTCCTGAATAGGAGTTCGCCGCACCCAAAAGAACACAGTGGCAGCCGCCGCGGCTATGGCAATGAGGATGAAGCCGACTCGGGCAGGCATGGGAATGACCACGGGGATGAGCGCGCCCAGAACCCAGAAGATCTGGAAGCGGGTCTCGAAGACGGCAAACGCCCGTCCGTGATTGGCATCCTCGGCGTCGCGTTGCACGATGGAGTCGAAGGAGAGCTTGCCGGCACTGGCCGTCATCCCCACGCCCAGAGCCAGCAGCAGGGTTGAGCCAAAACCCCCTCCCCAGGCGGCCAGCAGGCCGACGAGGAACAGGGCGACCAGCGCGGCGGCAATGATGACCTCTTCACGGAACCGATCCCGCAGTTTGGGGGCCAGCAGCGAGCCCACCAAGAAACCGCTGACCAGGGCGGCCGCTACCAGCCCCAGCTTCCACGCCGGGCTGGCGTCAGAGGCAACATCGCCTTGGAGAGCATGGCGGACACCAGCGCCGAACGCCTTGCCAACCCCGGACAGGTTCACGTCGTCGGCGCCGCCCCGCAAGGCAAATGCGGCCAGAAACGTGATGAACCCCACAATGCCCCGCAGGGTGCCGGTTGCGGACGCCGCCTTGCGTATGCCCACGCCGCTCAACTGGCCCGCCTCTTCATCGCCAATCGGCTCTGGGGCAATGCGACCTTGGGGCAGCGACAGAGAGGACAGCGCAGCCAATATGTAGACCACCATGGCCAGACCCACCGTCCACGACGATCCCCCCAGCAGATTGGCCAAAAGCGCTGGGCCGGCCCCTATGAAACCGCAGACGCTCCCCACCAGCGCCAATCGGGCATTGCCCCCCACAAACTGCTCCTCTTTCGACAAGATGAGCGGCACCATGGATGCCTTGGCCACGCCGTAGCTCTTCTGGAGGACCAACATGGCGAAGGCGAGGGGAAACAGCAGCAGCGAGTCCATGTTGGAGATCATCAAGAAGGCGACGAAAGCCCGTCCACCATTGATGGCGAAGACCATGGGACGCCGTCCACCCCGAAAGCGGTCCAGAGCCGGTCCGATCAGCGGACCGACCACCGCAAACGGAGCCATGGTCAGCAACAGATAGAGGGTGACCCGCAATCGAGCCGCGCTGGGATCGATCGAGAAGAAGAGTGAACCCGCGAGTGCGACGGTGATCATGGCGTCGCCCGCCGCGGCAAGAGCATGCACCCTGACCAGCCGCAAGAACGGGATATTGATCACGCTGTGAAGAATACGGCGATAACTACGGCGGCGTGGTCTCTGCCGCGACGCCGGTGGCGTACTTGTAGCCCAGGCCGCGGATGGTCACGATGCGGCTGGGGTTGGAGGGGTCGTCCTCAACCTTGGATCGGAGCCGCTTGACGTGGACATCCAGCGTCTTGGTGTCGCCCACGTAGTCGCTGCCCCATACTTGGTCGATCAGCACATCCCGGGTCAACACCCGTCCTGCATTGGTCAACAGCAGTTCCAGCAGATCGAACTCCTTCAGCGGCAGCTCGATCTGCTCCCCCCGGACGAACACCTCGTGGCTCTCGGGGTCGACCGCCACATCTCCCACCTCGATGACGTCTCCCCGGAACGTCTCGCTCTCCGCGGTCCACCGGGACCGACGCAGCAGCGACCGCATCCTCGAGATCAGCTCGCGCAGGCGATAGGGCTTGGTCACGTAGTCGTCGGCCCCCACTTCCAAGCCAACTACCGCATCGATCTCCTCACCTTTGGCAGTGACCATGATGATGGGCACCTGGGAGCGGGCCCGGATCTGGCGGCAGACATCCACGCCGGAAACCAGGGGCAGCATCACGTCGAGCAGCACGATGTCGGGAGAGTAGGCGTTGAAGAAATCAAGCGCTTCCTTGCCATCGCGGGCGACGTTCACGGTGAAACCCTCACGGGTCAGTCCCACCGTCAGCGCTTCGACGAAGGATTCCTCGTCCTCAACGATGAGAACCCTGGCCGACCCGCTCATGCCTGCACCCCGATGGGTTTCAGATCTTGAGAATCCTCTTGTCCGACCGGTTCGTCATCGGACACCGGCACCGCCAGCGTGAATGCTGAGCCTTCTCCCACCTTTGACTCCACCCTGACCTCGCCTCCGTGGTTGGTGGCCACGTGGCGCACAATGGCCAAGCCCAAGCCCACTCCGCCATCGCTCCGCCCCCGGGAGCGGTCTACCTGATAGAAGCGCTCGAAAATGCGCTCTTGGTGGCCCTGGGGGATCCCATAGCCCAGGTCGCGCACCTCAACCTCGACCCAGTCGCCTTCCATTCGGGTAGTAACCCTGACCGGTTGGTTGGCCTCGGAGTACTTGACCGCGTTGTCAAGCAGATTGAATACCGCGGAGGTGAGCTGGCGACGATCAGCCCGGACCACCAGATCCAGCGCGGGCAGAACGGTTTCGATGGGAACCTCCTTGTCCTCTGCGGTGGGCATGACCCGCGTCAGTGCCTCGCTGATCACATGCTGGATTGCCACTGGTGCCTGCTCAGACGCCTCGTTGCTCTCAATCCGGCTGAGTTCCAGCAGCTCGTCCATGATGTCGGATAGCCGGATGGCCTCGGCCTGCACCCTCACCGCCAACCGGGACAACACCTCGGGATCGGTCTCCTCAGCCAGGGTCTCGGCTAGCAGGCTGAGCGCCCCCATCGGGGTCCTGAGCTCGTGGCTGATGTTGGCCACAAAGTCCCGGCGCATGGCATCCAGGCGTTGGGGCTCGGTGATGTCGTCGATGAGGGCCACCGAGCCGTAGTCCCTGCCCTCGAACCGCAGGGGCATGGCGCTGACGAACAGGCATTGGCGAGGTGGGCCGAACAGCTCGACCTCTCGCTCCACCGCCCGTCCACGGGCCGCCTCGGCCAACAGCTCGGCCACCGCAGCCTCCACTAGGGCCTCGCCGTGGCGAGCTTCGATAAACGGCTGAGCGTAGGGATTGCGGTACAGCACGGTGCCGTCTGGATCGGCCATGATCACTCCCTGGGTGATGGCGTCCAACGACAGCCGGAGCCGGGTCTCGCTTTCCACCACCTCGTGTTCCTGGCGGCGGTGCAGTTCATCGTCGCGGCGACGGCCCTCTTCGGCGTCGACAAAGTGCCGGTGCTCGCGCCACGCCACTGCGGCGGTCAGCGCCAATACCACCACGGCGGCCACCACAACGAGGGTCACGATCACCCGAACACCCCTTGCCGTGGGCTAGAGGCGACCCGTGACACCATGCTCACTCCTCGTCGGTGGATTCGTCGGTGCCTTCGCTGGTTTCGTCGGGGTGGTTCTGCTCTCGGATCTTCAATCGGGCCGACCCGGTGTGTTCAGGAAGCCATCCCGTCACCATATACACCACCCGTTCCCCGATATTCACCGCATGGTCGCCGATGCGCTCGTAGTACCGGCTGATCAAACAGAGCTGCACCGCGGCTTGAAGGTCGATGGCGCCGTCGTTGTGGGCTTGGAACACGGCCTGTACACAGTCGCGGTTCAAGCCGTCGAGCTGGTCGTCGATATCGTCGAGGGCGGCGGCCAGCCCGGCGTTCCCGTCCACGTAGGCGTCAATGGCCAGACGCATCAGCCGGCAGGCTTCCTCGCTCATTCTCACCAACAGGCCCCGCAGCGTGGCGTCGTAGCGAGTGCCATAGATGCGCCGGGTGGCCTTGGCGATGTTGACGGCCAAATCGCCCGACCTCTCCAACTCGGCGTTCAGCCGGAGGGCGCTGCTGAGAGCCCGCAGGTCGCTGGCCATGGGGGCTTGGAGGGCCAGCACGTGATGGCAGCGCTCCTCGAGGTACACCGACAGATCATCGAGTTCGTCGTCGGCGGTTATGAGCTGCTGGGCCAGCTCCAGGTTGGACTCCAGCAGCGCCTCGGTGGCCCGGGGTACTGCCTCGGTGACGAGCGCGGCCATGCGCACGATGCCGGCCTGGATCTCGTCCAGCTCTTCGTGGAAGGACTTGCGCAGTTCTCCCACCACGGGCTCCTGACCGGTGCTCAGCCGAACCGTCCGGTGACGTAGTTCTCGGTCCGCTCGTCGGAGGGGTTCGAGAAGATGGTCTCAGTGCGGTCGTACTCCACCAACAGGCCGCACCTCTGGTCGGTGGTGGAGTCGAGCTGAGCGGTGAAGAACGCGGTGCGGTTGCTGATGCGGGCGGCCTGTTGCATGTTGTGGGTGACGATCACGATGGTGTAGTCGTTCTTGATCTCCTGCATCAGATCTTCAATGCGGGCGGTGGCGATGGGATCGAGAGCCGAGCACGGCTCGTCCATCAAGAGCACATCGGGATCGACGGCAATGGCCCGGGCGATGCACAGCCGCTGCTGTTGGCCGCCGGACAGCCCCAGCGCAGAGTCCTTCAGCCGGTCTTGCACCTCATCCCACAGGGCGGCGCGATTCAGCGACTGCTCCACGATGTCATCCAAATCGCCCTTCTTCTTGGCCATTCCTGTGGCCCGGGGGCCGAAGGCGATGTTGTCGTAGATCGACTTGGGGAACGGGTTGGGCTTTTGGAACACCATGCCGATGCGACGGCGAACCTCCACCGGATCCACCCGGGGGTCATATAAGGGGACTTTGCGAAAGTCAAGCCGACCCTCCACCCGGGCCCCGGCGATGAGGTCGTTCATGCGGTTGAAGCACCGCAGAACGGTGGTTTTCCCGCAACCAGAGGGGCCGATCATGGCTGTGATCTCGTGCTCGTACACCGTGAAGGTGGCGTCTTGGACGGCCCTGAAGTCGCCGTAGTAAACGCTTAGATCTTCCACCTCGAACACCGTGTCGCCGGTTGTGTCGGGGGCGGCAGCCTGCCCGGTTCGATCCACTTCCAAACCGAGTCGAGGAGAGGTTTCGGGCTCAACCATTGCGGTGACCATACTCCCAGGGATTGTTTCCACGAATCACTCTCTCTTCTTCTCGAAGTGGTTGCGCATGAAGATGGCCGCCGCGTTCATCAGGATAACGAACACCAGCAGAACCACGATGGCCGCCGCCGCGGCCTCGGCAAAGCCAGGATCGCGGCCCGAGTTCTGCACCCATTCCACGATGATCACCGGCATGGCCATGAATGCCTCTGCGTTGATTGCGCTCAGGTCGAAGAACCCTGGATTAGACCCCAGCCGGCCGGAGACTGCGCCCACTACCAGCAGCGGAGCGGCTTCGCCAATGCCCCGGGACATCGACAGCAGCGTCCCGGTGAAGATGCCGGGCGCGGCATAGGGCAGCACTTGGCTGCGGATCATGGTCCACTTGGTGGCCCCCACGCCATACGCCCCCTCCTTCAGTCCTTGGGGCACGGCTCGGATGGCCTCTTGGGCCGTGATGATCACGATGGGCAGCACCAAGATTGCCAGCGTGATGCCCGCCGCGGCAATCGACTTGCCGCCGGTGAGGTCGCCGAGGCTGTTCACAAACAAGAACAGGCCGAGCAGCCCGTAGACCACCGAGGGCACCCCGGCCAGGTTGCGGATATTCAACTCGATGAACCGGGTGAATCGGTTCTTGGGGGCGTACTCCTCCAACCAGATGGCCGCGCCGATGCCGATGGGGAAAGCCAGCACGGCTACGAAGACGGCGATCCAAAAGGTGCCCACCAGGGCTTGGTGAACGCCCAGCTTTGGATCGTCGGAGAGGGAGCGCATGGTGCCCGACAAGAAGCCCCCAGGACGGCCTGTGAGCACTCCCCAGGCGTCGACCACCACGTCTGCGATCAGCACGCCCAGGATAAACAGGGATATCAGCAGAGCAGTTAGCAGTGTGATCTGGAACACCCGGCCCCGCATGTCGGTGGCCCGACGCTCCATGGCCTGCACCATCACCTTGCTGGTGCGGTCGCCGATGAGCCTTGCCCTGGCCATCAGTACTGCTCTCTCACCCGGTGGACGAAGCGGTCGGCCATCAGATTCAAGGCGAAGGTCACCACGAACAGCACCAAGCCCACAAAGAACAAGCTCTGGAAAGTGAGGCCCTCACCGACCACGCTGTCGGTACCCCGGGCCAGCGAGGTCATACCCGCGGTCATGGTGAGGCTGCCGTCCAGCGGATCGCTGGTGTAGATCGCGGTCTGGGCGGCCCCCCCGGCCATGACCACCACCATGGTCTCACCCAAGGCTCTAGACACGGCCACGATGAATGCCGCCATCAGCCCGGAAACGGCGGCGGGAAGCACCACTCGGATAGTGGTGGTGATCTTGCGGGCACCCAAGCCCGAGGAAGCCTCCCGCAGCGACATGGGCACCGCCTTCATGGCGTCCTCAGAGATGGACGCCACCAGCGGCACCACCAGCACCCCCACCCCGATGCCGGCGGCCAGAAGCGAGCCGGCCGCCGGCCCGCCGAATAGGGTTTTGACCACGTTGGGGGCGATCCACTGCAAGGCGAAGAAGCCGAGCACCACGCTGGGAATGCCGGCCAAGATCTCCAAGATGGGCTTGAGAGTTCGGCGGATACCGGGGCGGGCGTATTCCGACAAGTAGACGGCGGCACCCAGGCCCAGCGGTCCGGCCACGATCATGGCAATGCCCGTGACGATTAGGCTGGCCACGATCAGCGTCTTGATGTCGTAGATGCCCCTGCGGGGGAACCAGCCGATATCCCACACCGAGCCCCAGTCCACCTCGACCATGAACGTCCAGGCTTCCGAGAACAGCGACCAGATGATCAGCCCGGAGATCAGCACCGATACCAGTGCGGTGGCCCCGAGGGAATCTCGGATGAGCCGCTCCTTGCGAGCCTGCCGGGGATTCGCCGTCAGTGATTCGACGGAAAACCCCTTGGCAGGATCGACCCGGGTGTCGCTCACGACCACACGCTACTGGTCATCGGTATCGTTGCTTGGTATCTACTCGCAGTCCCAAATCCGGCCTATCGGCCTGCCCAGTTGGCCCGGGTGGCGCCTTTGGCATCGTCGGTGAGGTTCACGTATCCGACGTCGCTGACGGCGGTGCCGAGGCCGTCGTCGCTCATGTAGTAGTCCACATAGGCGACCAGGGCGGGATTGGCGTCGGCTTTGGCCTTGTTGACATATATGTACAGCGACCGGGACACCGGATACTCGCCGGAGGCGATGGTGTCAGCATTGGCGCTCACGCAGCCGCCGCCGCCGTCCACATCCAGCAGCTTCACACCCGAGGCGTGGGCCGCGAAGGCGAACCCGACCCAGCCGAAGCTGGTATCGCTCGACTGAATGCCCTGGATGATCACGTTGTCGTCGGCGTTGGCGTTGTAGTCGGGACGGGTGATGGCGTCTTGGCCCCGCTCGTCGGCGATGTCCTCCAACACGATCTCGATAAAGCTGTCGAACGTTCCCGACTCCTCGCCAGGACCATAGACATCCAAATCGGAATCCGGCAGATCCGAAGTCGCAAGACCAAGCGACCCGGCGTCCGACCAAGAGCCGAAGCCAGTCGACTCCGGGCCGACCAGACCATAGATGTCGTTGAAGGTCACACACTCTACCGGGTTGTTCTCGCCGGTCATCACCGCAATCCCGTCGATGGCCACCCGCAGCTCAACAAACTCGATACCGTTCTCGGCGCAAACCTCGGCTTCGGAAGACTTGATCTGGCGGGACGCATCGGAGATGTCGGTCTCGCCCTCGCAGAACAACTTGAAACCATCACCGGTACCCGGACCGTCAACCGTCACCGACACATCCGGCTGAACATCCTCGAACAACTCGGCCACCCGCACCGAGATCGGCTCCACCGTCGACGAACCCGAAATCGTCACCGAACCAGAAACGCTCCCCGCAGGAGCCTCCTGGACAGAAGCCTGCTGGCCATCGTCATCACCAGTGTCCCCGCCAGTGTCCCCGGTGTCACCAGCGTCACCAGCGTCGGCCTGTCCCGCCGTGTCTGGGGTGGCATCCCCATCGTCGTCATTGCCGCATGCGGCCGCGACAAGCGCAAACATTGCAATTAGCCCGATAATCAGAACGAGCAGTTTCCGTAGCTTCATATGTCCTCCTTGACTGCACGCCGAACACACCGATCAGCGCAATGGATCAGCCGTAAAGGTAGGAGGGGCGGGTTTCCACCCAGCCGCGACTGTCTGAACAGAAGGTGAACGGGTTAGGAAGCTTTGGAGCGGCCGCTATCAGGCCAGCACGCTGTCGCCCACCAAGGCCAAGAACGCGCTCACCATCTTGAGATCGCGTTCGTTGGAGAAGTAGTTCAAAGACTCGAGCAACGGCACCCAGGCAACGGCGTCCACCTCCTGGTTGGGGGTGAAGCTGCCGGCAATGGCGTCCATCTCCCAGTAGTGGACCTGGCGGGCGCGGTCCCGGCGATCGCGGTAGTCCACCATGCCCAGCTCGCGTCCCAACTCGCAGACGTGGCCGGTCTCCTCATACACCTCTCGCAGCGCGCATTCGGCCAGGGTCTCCCCCGGATCGAGCTTGCCGGCGGGCAGCGACCAGTCGAGGTGCTTGGGCCGATGAACTATCAGAACTTCCAACTCGCCGTCGTTGTGCCGGGTAATTAGCCCGCCGCCGCCGAGTATGACTGCGACTGTTCCGAACCGCACGAAGATCAACGATAGGGTCTGAACGCGCTGAAGACGTGGATACCTGCGTGATCTGCCACGACAGGGAATCTAAGAAATCGCGGTCGTGGCCAGCTGCTCGAAAGCGGTGTGGGCCTCATAACCCGTGCTTTCGGGGACCCGCTGCCAAGTTGCGTCGGGTAGTAGATCCCAAGCCAGAGTGTCGTCTTTAAGGTTGATCTCCAAAACCTGATCGAGCCGACGGCGCAAATCTGGGTCGACCACTGCCACCAAGGCTTCGATTCGGCGGTTGAGGTTGCGGGGCATGAGATCGGCCGAGCCGATGTAGTACGCCGGAGCACCGATGTCCTCGCCGTTGCCGAAGTAGTAGATGCGGCTGTGCTCCAGGTAGCGCCCGATAAGAGAGCGGACCCGGATGGTGTCGGACATGCCAGGCACGCCAGGGCGCAGGCAGCAGATGGCTCTCACGATCAGGTCGATGTCCACCCCAGCCTGGGAGGCCTCGTAGAGCGCCTCGACCATGTCAGCGTCGGCCAGGCTGTTTATCTTGATGATGATCCTGCCCTCGGGGCCGCGGGCCGCTTCGTTGCGGATCAGCTCCATCACCGTGGGACGAAGACCCTGGGGCGCGGGCACCAAGCGGCGGAACTCGATGTTTCGGCCGTAGCCGGTAAGGGAATTGAACAGCTGGGTTAGATCTACCCCGATTTCGGGGTCGGCGGTGAACAAACCCAGATCGGTGTACACCCGGGCAGTAATGGAATTGTAGTTGCCGGTTCCGATATGGCAGTAGCGGCGCACACCGTCGGCCTCTTCCCGCACCACGAGGCAGGTCTTGGCGTGAACTTTTAGCCCGACCAAGCCGTAGGCCACGTGGACGCCGGCCTGCTCCAGGCGGCGGGCCCATTCGATGTTGGCCTCTTCGTCGAAGCGGGCCTTCAGCTCGACCACTACCGCCACCTGCTTGCCACTCTCTGCGGCCCGGATGAGCGATCGCACGATCGGACTATCCCCCGAGGTTCGATACAGGGTGAGCTTGATGGCCAAGACCTTGGGATCGTTAGCTGCCTGCCAGATGAATTCCTGCACGGTGGCAGTAAAGGAGTCATAGGGATGGTGGACAAGGATGTCCCCCTCGCGGATGCGGGCAAATAGATCTATCGGCTGATCCCCGGTCGTTGCCGATGGGAGGGGATTGACCGACTTCCACGCTGGGTTCTTGAGGTCGGGGCGGTCGACTGCAAGAAGATCCCACAGACTGGACAGCTCCAGCAGTGTGTCCACCTCGTAGACGTCGTCGCGCTCGATGTCGAGCTCGTCGATCAGCAGGCTGCGGATCTCGGAAGACACCAGATGCTCAACCTCCAGGCGGACCACGCTGCGAAATCGGCGGCGCCTTAGCTCAACCTCGACCGCGGCCAGCAGGTCTTGGGCCTCGCCCTCGTCCACGGCCAAGTCGGCGTTGCGGGTAACCCTGAAGGCCACCGTCTCGGTGATCTCCATCCCTGGGAACAGCGTGGGGAGGTGTGCGGCCACCACTTGTTCGATAGGCACAAACCGATGCTCGTCGGGGAGTCGGAGGAAGCGCCCGAAAGTGGCCGGCACCTTGAGGCGAGCAAACCGTTGGTGGCCGTCGGCGGGATCGATCATCAGCACGCCCAAGCTCAGCGACAGATTGGAGATATAGGGGAACGGATGACCGAGGTCAACTGCCAGGGGGGTCAGCACCGGATAGATGCGGTCGTCAAACTCGCCTGACAGGAACTTGCGGTCCTCATCGTCCAAGTCGTCCCAGTTCAGAATCTCGATGTCGGCGTCGGCCAGCTCTACGGTCAATCCGCTCAAGCAGCGGGCGGCTCGGTCCATCTGAGCGTCCACTTCGATGCGGATCTCATGGAGTTGCTGGGCTGCGGTGCGACCGTCGGGAGTAGTGCCGGTGAATTGGCCGGCTAGCTGGTCCTTGAGTCCGGCCACCCGGACCTGGAAGAACTCATCCAGGTTGGAGGACCAAATGGCGCAGAACTTGACCCGCTCCAGCAAGGGCACCGACGGGTCTTCGGCTTGGGCCAATACGCGGCTGTTGAAATCCAACCAGGAGAGCTCGCGATTGATGAATCGCCCAGCCTCAGCATCTGTGTCGATTCCCATGTCGATGGATTCCAAAACCATGTGGTACAGCCTTCGCGCCTACCCCCCGCCGGACTCTCCCTCCTCTTCTTCTTCGTCGTATCCCAAATCCCAGTCGATGAGTAGATTCTCCCGCTCGGCGTCCCGATTGACCCTCTCCCGGTTCCGGCGGAACTGCGGATCGTGGGGAGGGAGCAGCAGTAGTCGGGCTTCGGCCCGGACCTTGAACTGCTCGAGGTGGCTCGAATCCCCAAAATCAGACATGAAGTCCCAATGAGGTGCCACCGGACCCAGATAAACCACCTTTACATGCCCAACCGGCGGCTCGGGCAGGGCATCTATGGTCTCAGTCATGGCGTCGCTCCTGTAGGAAATGGGGCCTTGATATTGTAACCGAATCGGGGCGATATCCCGAATGCCCATCTCGTGGCTATGATGAGCGGGCGGGTGGCCGAAAGCTCTTGGAATCCCTGGAGCGGAGGGAACTTTTGGCTGAGGTGGGGCGTCTTACATGCGGGGGCATGTAACCGATGGAGGTCCCATGAACGAAGGTTGGATGGATCACGGCAATTGCGTTGGGAAGTCACCCGACATCTTCTTCCCCAGCAGTGGTCTGGGGGTGGACAGAGCCCGAAAGATCTGCCGGGAGTGCGTTGTGCAAGAAGCATGCCTGGCCTACGCCCTTTGCAACCGCATCAAGCACGGCGTGTGGGGGGGAAGATCCGAGCGCGAGCGCAGACGCCTACTTCGTCAAGCGGCCGCTTGACAACAGCGCTCAGGACAGGACGGACCGGGAAGCCGACAGGACTTGGGGGGCCATGGTCTGGGGGCCAGCCGCAGCCAGATCGGAGCTGAACACCTCGGGGAACCAAATGGGCTCGGCTCCCACATCGGAAATGATGCCCAGGACTTCGTCGAAGTCGACCGCGCCATCGCCGGGAAGCAAGCGAGAGGTCATGGTCTCGGTGGCGATGTCCACGCCGTCGGGGATTTCGGCAGCGGCATCGCAGAGTTGGACCACCCGCAGCTTCTCGGCGGGGATTTGGCGTAGCAGGTCGGGGTTGGGGCCGCCGGGCTGGCGGAACCAGTGCCACGTGTCGACCATGATGCCGCTGTTGTCGCAGTCGGCCCTCTGCAAGATCTCCCACGCGGAGGCCAGGTCGGGAATGCCGGTCCAAGGCAAGAACTCCATGCTGACCTGCAACCCTGCGTCGCCGGCGGTCTGACAAAGGGTCCTGAAACAAGCGGCCACCTCGTCCATGGGGGGCAACGTCGATTCCATGGTGACCGCCACCACTTCTCGGCTGCCCACTGAGGTGGCGTATTCGCTCAGACTGTCCACCTCAGCAGCGGCCGCATCGCGATCAGAGTTCAACCATCCGAAGGCCGCTTCAGCCACGGGGTGGGTCAGCTGGAGCTCTTCTAATCGGTCAGCCAGCCAAGAGGCGTCGACGCCGGCCATTCCCAGAACGAAGGGCCAAACGCTGATGCCGGTATAGCCCGCATCGGCCGTCGCAGCCAGCGATGATTCCAGCTGATCAAAGGTCAGCTCGAAGGGATTGACGGACATCGTGGCCAAAGACATGACCAGTTCTTCAGAGGTAGCTACAGACATCAGGGGGTGATGCTATGCGTCTTTGGGCTTTTCGTCGGTTTTCTCTTCGGCCTTCGAACTCTCGGTTACGCCTTCTTTGAACTCTTTCTGGGCTCGGCCCAGCGAGCGGGCCAGCTTGGGGAGCTTTGCCCCGCCGAACAGCAGCAGCAAGATGACCAAGACGATGATCAACTCCGTTGCACCGAGATTCATGGACTCAGGCTACCCCGAAACCGCTCTGTTTGCGTCAGGGGGTGGAGACTAGGCGCCGGACGTGTCGGCCACCGCGGTGATCGGCTCCCGCACTCGGGTTAGCCCCCGGGCCCTTCGGACCCGACGCCGCTCCCTCTCGCTCATACCACCCCAGATACCGAACTTCTCACCGTTAACGATGGCGAATTCCAAGCACTCTTCTCGCACCACGCAAGCCCGGCAGACCTCCTTGGCCTCTCGGGTGGATGCTCCTCGTTCGGGGAAGAACAGATCGGGATCCACTCCCAGGCAGTTGGCCAGCGCTTGCCAAGCACGACCATCGTCGCCCGCCTCAGATTGCTTCGCAGTTGTCTCCACCAGTCTCATAGCACCCCTCCTGGATTGCTCGGTCGCGAAAACGACTCGCTTGTAATTTCAACAACGTAACTCTGACATGCAACGGCTACCAACGCAAGAGGAATCTTTCGCCAGCTGGGAAGAATCTCAGCGGCGCCGGCCGCCCAGAAGCTTTCGCTTGTGCTCCACGAAATCCACCAGCACGTAGTCACCCAGGGTCTCCGGGGTGGTGAAGAAGGCCCGACCACCGTTCATCTTGGATATCTGCTCGATGAAGTTGGTGAGGTAGGAGGTTGCGTCCAGCATGAACGTGTTGATGCGAATGCCCTCACGAGTGGCCCGCATGACCTGCTCCAGGGTCTTCTCCACGGTCGCCCTCGCGGGCGGGTAGGAGAAGAAGGGCCGTCCGTCCTCGTCCACATGGGCGGTGGGCTCGCCGTCGGTGACCATGATGATCTGCTTGGTGCCGCTGTGACGGGCCAGCATCTGGCGGGCCAGCATGAACCCGTGCTGCATGTTGGTGCCGTACACGAAGTCCCATGACACCTCGGGCAGCTGCTCGGGCTTGACCTCGCGGGCGACCTCGCTGAAACCCACGATGCCCAAAAAGTCCCGGGGATACTGCGAACTGATCAAAGAGTGCAGGGCCATGGCCACCTTCTTGGCCGGCAAGAAGTTGTCCCTCATCGGCATCGACAGCGAAAGGTCGAGCATCAACACGGTGGACGACCTCACGATGTTCTCGGTGCGCTCCACCTCAAAGTCATCCGGCGTCAGCTCCACTGGAGTGCCTCCCCCAGTGCGCTGGATGGCGTTGCGTATAGTCCGCTCGATGTCCAGGTTGAAGGGGTCGCCGAACTCATACGGCTTGGTGTGGTAGTCCCGCTCGTGACCCCCACCGAACAGCTCCATGGTGTGCTGGCCAATCCGGTCTTGCTGGAGCTTCTTGAACAGGTCTGACAGTGCGTTCTGGCCGATCTGGCGAATAGCCCGGGGGGTGAGCTCCATGCGGCCTTCCCGGTTCTCGATCAATCCGGCTTCTTCCAGCAGCTTGGCCAGATCGGCCATCTGCTCCAGGCTCTGGGCCGCCTCGTCGCCCAGCAGCTCGCGGGCTCGGTCGATGTCCACCTCGGCCAACGCGCCAGGGTTGTTGGCCGACCTCAAGAGGTTGTCGAGCTGGTCCAAGTCGCCCAGCTCCTGCATCATCTGGGCGGCTGAGGCGAAGTCCAACGGATCGGCCCCGCTGAAGTCGTACGACTGGTCCCAGCCGGCGTCGGGGAACATGGCCTGGAGATTCTGGGATAGCTGATCCACCTGCCAGCGCAGGTCCATGTCCTGCAACAACTGCTCGGCCAAGCCCTGGAGCTGCGCCCGCTGCTCGGGCGTCATCGATGCCATCATGGCCGACATGGCCGCCATGCGCCGGGCCATGACCTCCAAAAGCTCGCTGAGGGTCCGGGGATTCTCGGGGAAGAAATCGCCGAAGCGCTCCATGAAGCTGTCAAAATCGTCCTGGAGGCGGTCGTCCAGCATCCGGTTGCGCTCGCCGGGGTCGTCTATGTCGGGAGGAAGCTGCTCGTCGGCCATCTGGCGCTTCTCCAGCAGGCTGTTTAGCTCGGCCATCATGTCCTTGGCCCGGGCCAGGTCTTCAGGGGAGAGGTTGTTCATGCCGTCGGTCATCTGGTTGACGTAATTCTGCATGAGCTGTTGGCGGAGCTGCTCCACCAGGTCGTCAAAGCGCTGCTGGGCCTCCGATGATGTGAATTGATAGTTCTCCAGTTCTTTGATCTGGCCGGCCAGATCGGGGGGCAGCATGTCCAATTGGAACTGGCGCTGGGCCACGGTCTCTTCGGTGATGGCCGCGCGGCGCTCGTCGCCTGATTCGGCTGCTGAGGCAGCCAGGTCATCCAACGCCTCGCGCTCCATATCCACCACGTCGCGCAGCTCTTGGGCGATGTCGTCGTAGACGCCGCCCAAGTCGTGCTGTTCCAATCGCTCCTGGCGTTTGCGGCGAAGCTGCTCCATCATCTCCCGCAGGCCCTGAACCTGCTGGCCGTCGACCTCGAATCCCTGTTGAAGGAGCCGCCGAAGGGCGGCGTTCACGTCGCCGTGGTAGAGCAAGTCGTCGTTCATCTGGGAGAACAAATCGGAGGTGGAGAAGTCGAAACCGGTCTGGCTGCCGTCCCAGCGGGAGTAGGCCACCCGGTGAGCGGACCGGCGGTGGCCTCTTCGCCATCTCCGAAGCATCCCGACAACCTACTCTGAACGAAGTGGGAAGCAGCAGCGATACCGGGAGCGGCGAATTTGCCTGGGGGTGGACCGCAGACTCAGTAGCACTGGAGGGAGTGGCCCCCGCCGCAGACTGGTCGGTATGGGAGAGGGCGGGGCGGGCACCCCGGTCAGACGAGGGGAACGGCTTCGGCATCGACTTCCGGGCCGACCTCGAGATGCTGGCCGAATGGGGGTTCACCGATTGCCGGCTTCCGGTGGAATGGGCCCACATCGAGCCCGAGCCCGACAGGTTGGATTCCGACGCCATCGACCGGTACCTGGACATTTTGGCCGCGGCCCGCGATTCCGGTTTGCGCACATGGCTGGTGCTCCAGAACACCACGCTGCCGGGGTGGTTTGCCGATGATGAAGGCGGATGGAGTACCCGGCAGGGGCGGACCCTGAGGTGGGCCCGGTGGGTGGACCGGTGCGGCGAGTGGTTCTCCGACCGGGTAGCGGGGTGGGTGCCAGTAGAAGATCCGGTGGGCTGGGCAGTCCGCGGCCGCATCTTGGGCCAGCGTCCACCCGGAAGACGCAATCCGTCCGCCGCCCTGGAGGCCGCCCAGCACGGTCTAGAGGCCATGTTCGAGGCCTGCCGGCTGCTCCGCAGCGGAAGCCAGCCGGTGATGGGAGTGTTCGGTCTCCGCACCCTGTTCGCAGCCGACCAGCGGTCCGACACCCTCGGCTGGCAGGGATGGTGGGACCGCCTTCTGTGGCAGAGCTGGGTCTCGGCGCTGACCGACGGAGAGATCACCGTGCCTGATCGCCCGATTGTCGCCCGCGAGGAGTTCCGGGAGGCGCTCGACGTTGTGGGAGTGTGCTTCGACGTACCGGTATCGGTAGATCGCCAAGGCCACCTAGGCCCGTACCCACCCACGGCCCGATGCGACGACTCTGGATTAGCCCCCGAGCCCGAGGAACTGGCCCGGGCGTTGGCCCGCCTGGCGGACATGCTGGGAGACAAGCCGCTGGCCGTAGCCGGTACCGGTGTGTCCACCACCGACGAAACGTGGCGCGACCAGCTCTTGGCCCGGACGCTGGATCACGTGGAGGCCGCGAGGTCCGACGGCATCAACGTAGTGAGTTTCTTCGCTGACACCGCGGTGGACGGCTACAGCTGGCTATTGGGCCGGTCAACCGCCCGCGGTCTGTTCGACCGAGACCGCAACCCCAAAGACGCCGCCTTCACCCTGCGGGACCGCATCCGGGGAATAGAGGCTAGCTAGGTCCTGCCCCGGTAGACGGCGGCGCCGGCCAAGGATTCCTTGTTGAGGCGTTTGGAGAGGTGGAGGCCCTCGAGCACAAACTCGATTCCGCTGGCCACCAACGCGGGATTCTCCAGATCGCCCGGCTCGTACCCCAACGCGGCCAGCGCGCTGGCGAAGGCGGGCACCTCGTCAACGAGGGCGGCATAGTCGGTTGAGGAGATGTCGTCTCCCGCGTTTACCACCCGGCCCTCTTCGAAGGCCTCGACCACCTCCTGCTGCTGCTCGTGGTCGACTGCGTCTTTGAAGGTCTGGCGGACGGCCTCCTTGCGAAGGGTTCCCACGATCTCGCCATCTCGGCCGTCGTCGATGGTCTCAATCTCGATCTTACCCAAAGTAGACGGGTCGAGCGCGTCCAAGTCGGTCACCCGGGGGACGGCGGTGGCCTCGCCGGTGCGAAGCGCCCGTCGGATGGCGGCCGCGGCCAGGGTCTCGTAGTTGGAAACGGTCAACCGCACCGACACTCCTGAACGCTGATTGATGTGCGGGCTCTGCCTGGCCAAGAAACTGAGATACACCAGCACTTCTCCCATGAAGTCGGGCATGACCACCGGCACATCGGCCTCGGGCATCACTGCCTCCTGCTCGGTGATGTCCATCTCGATGTCGACGTCGGTCGGATAGTGTGTGCGGATCTGGGCGCCGAAGCGGTCCTTCAACGGGGTGATGATGCGGCCCCGGTTGGTGTAGTCCTCAGGGTTGGCCGAGGCGAACAACAAGATGTCGAGGGGCAGGCGGATCTTGTGGCCCCGGATCTGCACGTCCCGCTCCTCCAGCACGTTGAGCAAGCCCACCTGGATGCGCTCGGCCAGATCGGGCAGCTCGTTGATGGCAAACACCCCCCGGTTGGTACGGGGCACCAGGCCGTAGTGGATGGTGAGCTCGTCGGACAGATAGCGGCCTTCGGCCACCTTGATGGGGTCTACCTCGCCGATGAGGTCAGCAATAGAGGTGTCGGGGGTGGCTAACTTCTCTCCGTAACGCTCGCTGCGGTGTACCCATGAAATCGGCGTGTTGTCTCCCTCGGCGGCGATTAGGTCTTTGGCGTGTTTGGACACCGGGTTGTAGGGGTCGTCGTTCACCTCGGAGCCGGCCACTATCGGGAGCCACTCGTCGAGCAGGTCGAGAACCAGGCGAATCATCCGGGTCTTGGCTTGGCCGCGCTCGCCCAGAAAAATGATGTCATGGCCGGCAAGGATTGCGGTCTCCATTTGGGGGATGACGGTGTCCTCGTAGCCCCATATGCCGGGGAACAAGTCTTCGCCGGCTCTGATGCGGATGATCGCGTTGCGGCGGATTTCGTGTTTGACGGAAACGGATTGCCAGCCTGAGGCTTTGAGCTCGCCGAGGGTGGTGGGTTGCGACATAGGTGAGAAAGCTAGCCCATAGATTAAGCAAGTGGACTTACGTGGGAAATGGTTTGCTGCCGTTGGTGATGGGGAGCTGCTGGGGTTTCCTGATAAGGCGTTTGATGACTCGGCGTGGGTTTCGGTTGACGTTCCGGGGCATTGGGAACGGGTTTCGGCGCTGGGTGATGCGACTGCGGTGCGTTATCGGCATCAGTTCAATCAACAGCCTCCGGCGGCGGGTGAGCGGAGGTGGCTGGTGTTCGAGGGGCTGCTTTACCAGGCCGATGTGTGGTTGAACGGGAGTTATCTGGGCGATGTGGAGGGCTATTTCATGGCCCACCAATTCGACGTGACCGAGGCCATGGCCGGGCGCCGGGAGCACCTCTTGGCCTTGGAGCTGTCGTGCCCGGCGCGCTCGTCGGACATTTCCTCTGGTCACATGCTGGGATCGCTGGGATCGGCACCGGAGCTGTTGCCCCCGGGCAATTCCGGTGGGTTGTGGGCACCGGTCAGGGTGGACAGCACCGGCGAGGTCCGCATCTTGGATCTGCGGGTGGGAACCTTCGGCGCCTCTGAACGGCGAGCAGTGGTGGCCTTGCAGGCCGACTTGGACGCTACGCGAGCGGGCCTGGTTCGGCTTCACACCATCGTGGGTGAGGTGGAGCAAACCGACGATCATGTGCTGGCCGCGGGACTCAACCAGGTGGAGTGGCGAGTGACCGTGCCTGAACCCCGGAGGTGGTGGCCCCACCGGCTCGGAGACCAGCCCCTCTACGACGTGACCGTAGAGGCGGGCACTACCCAAGGAGGGCTGAGCGACCGGCGGCGGGTGCGCACTGGGCTGCGAGCCGTGGAAATGAACCGGTGGCAGTTCTCGATCAACGGTGTGCGTATCTTCTTGAAGGGCGCCAATTTCGGGCCGGCATCCCCGTGGTGGGCCGAGGTGGACGAGGACAGCGTGCGCCGTGACGTGGAACTGGCCAAAGAGGCGGGGCTGGATCTGATTCGGCTGTACGGCCATATCGCCCCGCCTGCCTTGTACGACGTTGCTGACGAGGCTGGGATGTTGATCTGGCAAGACCTCCCCCTGGTCGGACCGTTTCCGCAGGGCAGCCGGGATGCCGCCACCCACTGTGCCCGAGCAGCTGTTGGCGCGGTAGGGGCCCACCCCAGCGTGATGCTGTGGTGCGGCCATGTCGACCCCTTGGGCGACAGCGCCAACGGGACGAGTGAGAACCTCTCCAGCATGGGCCGAAAGCTGGCCGCCCATCAGCGTCCAAGTTGGAACCTGTCTGTTCTGGACCGAAGCGTAAAACGAGAACTCGAGCGTCGCGACCCCACCCGACCAACGATTGCCTACTCCGGGGTGCTGCCTCATCTCCCCCGGCTGGACGGGACCGACACTCACCTGTGGCTGGGGTGGAAGCGAGGCTCCGAGCGGGACTTGGAGCAATTCGCCGCTCGCTGGCCGCGGGCGGTTCGGTTTGTATCACAGTTCGGGGCCCAGTCGCCGCCCCAGGAAATGCCGCTGCTCAGCTCTCAAACGTGGCCCGACCTCGACTGGGCCCGCCTGGCCCGCACTCACGGCTTGGATGCCGCAGCAATGAATCGCCACGTCCCGCCGCGCGACCACACCACGCTAGAGGGATGGCAGGAGGCTGCTTGGGCCTATCAGGCCATGCTGGTGCGGCGGCACGTCGAAACCCTGCGACGGCTCAAGTACCGTCCGGCCGGGGGATTCTCCCAGCACTTCTTCGCCGACTCCCACCCCGCCGTGTCCACTGCGCTGCTCGACTGGCAGCGGTGGCCCAAGCCGGCCTACGAGGCGCTGGCCAAGGCCTGCCAGCCAGTCATCGTGGTGGCCGACCGGCTGCCCGCCGTGCTGACCCCCGGCGATGAGTTATCGATCGGCGTTCACGTGATAAGCGACGCCCGAGACCCCGTAGTCGGGCTGCACGTTGAGGCCACCCTGGAATGGCCCAAAGGCAGCCATTCCTGGGGCTGGGAAGGAGCGGTAGGCAGCGACGAGTGCGCACTGGTGGGGACTCTTCACTGGCGCGTCCCCGACGCCTCCGGCCCCACCGCCCTCCACCTCCAGCTAACCGGCCCCGTAGAAGCAACTAACCGCTACGACGCGGTGATCTTCGGGTAGCCAGCCGCCGGGCAGCTCATACTAGAGCTGCCCCTACTTGGGTGGCGGCGGCTTGAGTGACAGTGGCTTGGGTCACGCGACTTGCTCAAGCGTCACTGCCTCATATCGGCGTTCACACTCTTGTCGAGGTCTTCGTGTTGGCGGTCTGGGGTCGGGTGGCTGCTTCTGCGGTGGTTTGACTACGAATCGTCCAGTGTTGGGATCCTGTTCGACGAGGTAACCCTGCTTGTGGACTCTCTTGTCACCTCGGGGGCAGAGCAGCACAAGGTTGGTGATATCAGTAGACGCGAATTGAGCCAGAGGCAGCCGGGAGCAGTTGTGCCGTCTCCGGTCTGTGAATAGACTTAGTTTATTGAACTAAGCTAAATGGAGGCTGTGATGCGGGTGGTCAACATGCATGAGGCCAAGACCCACCTCTCAAAACTCGTTGAGGGAGCGGTTCATGGCGAGCCGTTCATCATCGCCCGGGCGGGGACTCCGTTGGTGAAGGTTGCCTCGCTGGAGATGCCAGAGCCGGGCGCCATGCGCCGAACAGGATTCCTGCCCGACATTTCTGTGCCTGAGGACTTCGACCAAATGGGCGGATCCAAGCTCCAAGCCCTCTTTGAAGGAGATGCGTGAACTTCCTGTTGGATACCCACATCTTGCTGTGGGCCGCGGGAATGCCTGAGCGCCTTCCCGGCGACGCTCGGGCTCTGATCGAAGATCCGTCTTCAGATCTGTACTTCAGCGCGGCGTCGCTTTGGGAGGTCGCGATCAAGAACGGACTGGGTCGGGCCGACTTCAACGTCGACCCTCGTTTGTTGCGCCAGGGATTGCGCAACAACGGGTACATAGAGTTGGCGATAACAGGAACCCATGCCGTGGCTGTAGACGCCCTGCCCCCCATTCACAACGACCCCTTCGATCGACTCTTGATCGCCCAAGCCCATGCCGAGGCGCAGACGCTGCTAACAGCCGACACGGTACTGGGGAAGTACCCCGGACCCGTCCGCGTCCTGGGCTAGCAGTCCGGTCCAAGCCCCGGCTCGGCTAGTCGGCAGGAGTGGGGTGCCGGTACCGTCGGCGGTTGATGGCCCAGACCATTTCCAGAGTGAGCACGCCGCCGCCGGTGCGGTCGGAACCCAGGGTGAGGCTTCCGTGGCCGCTCGGCATCTACCAGACCGCAGTGGGCAAGAAGTGGGTGATGGGCCTTACCGGGATTGCCTTGCTGGGCTTCATCGTGGTCCACATGATCGGCAACCTCCACCTGTATGAGGGGCCGCTGGAGATCCACGAGTACGCCGAGACGCTGCGGGATCTGGGCACCAAGCTCTTGCCCCGCACCTGGCTGCTATGGGCCATGCGTATCGGGCTGATCGCAGCTTTCGGCCTGCACATCCACTCGGCCTACTCCCTCAGCCGGATGAGCTTGGCCGCCGACCAGCGCTACCCCGGTGGCCGGAACTACATCGCGGCCAACTTCGCCTCTCGCACCATGCGGTGGACCGGTCCCATCGTCGGGCTGTACCTCTTCTACCACCTGGCCGATCTCACCTGGGGATGGTTCAACCCCGACTTCGTGCGGGGCGACCCCTACCACAACGTGTCGGAGAGCCTGGGCAGCATCCCGGTGGCGATCCTCTACATCGTGGCCAACACCGCTTTGGCCGTCCACATCTTCCACGGCACCTGGAGCATGTTCCAGAGCCTGGGCATAAACAGCCCTCGCTACAACCACCTGCGCCGCTACCTGGCCGCCGGGCTGGCCGGGATCATCCTGGTGGGCAATCTGAGCTTTCCGATCTTCGTGCAGGCCGGGGTGATCGACGACGACGGCCGCTCGATCGTGGAGGAACTCCAGCAGCACGGCACCGCTGAGGGGGAGGACCACTGATGCTCGGCTCACTAGACGCCCGAATCCCCACCGGATCGCTGGAGAGCAAGTGGACCGACCACAAGTTCTCGATGCGGCTGGTGAACCCCAACAACAAGCGCCGCTTCGACATCATCGTGGTGGGCTCAGGCCTAGCCGGGGCGTCGGCTGCGGCCTCGTTGGGCGAACTGGGCTACCGGGTCAAGGTGCTCACCTACCACGACTCCCCCCGCCGGGCTCACAGCATCGCCGCCCAGGGCGGCATCAACGCGGCCAAGAACTACCAGAACGACGGCGACAGCGTGTACCGCCTGTTCTACGACACCATCAAGGGAGGCGACTACCGTGCCCGGGAGGCCAACGTGTACCGCCTGGCCGAGGTGTCGGTGGACATCATCGACCAGGCCACCGCACAGGGCGTGCCCTTCGCCCGGGAATACGGCGGCCTGCTCGACAACCGCTCCTTCGGTGGTGCCCAGGTGTCGCGTACCTTCTACGCCCGGGGTCAGACCGGCCAACAGCTCCTGTTGGGAGCGTACTCGGCTCTGATGCGTCAGGTGGCGGCCGGCACGGTGGAGCTGCACACCCGCTCGGAGATGCTGGAGCTGGTGATGCACGATGGCCGGGCGGTGGGAGTCGTGACCCGCGACCTCATCACCGGCGAGATCGTGCCGCACTCGGCCCACGCGGTGGTGCTGGCCACCGGCGGCTACGGCAACGTTTATTTCCTGTCGACCAACGCCAAGATGTGCAACATCACCGCGGCGTGGCGGGCCCACCGCAAGGGCGCCCTGTTCGCCAACCCGTGCTACACCCAAATCCACCCCACCTGCATCCCAGCCAGCGACGACTTCCAGTCGAAGCTGACCCTGATGTCGGAGTCGCTGCGCAACGACGGTCGCATCTGGGTGCCCCAAGCCCACGAGGACGCCCGCGACCCCCACGAGATCCCCGACGCTGACCGGGATTACTTCTTGGAACGCAAGTACCCGGCCTTCGGCAACTTGGTGCCCCGCGACGTGGCCTCCCGCAACGCCAAGACCGTGGTGGACGAGGGCCGGGGAGTGGGACCGCTGCGCAACGGCGTCTACCTGGACTTCTCCGGCGCCATGGCCCGCGACGGCGAGGCGGTGATCCGAGCCAAGTACGGGAACCTGTTCGACATGTACGAGCGCATCACCGGTGAGGACCCCTACCGGGTGCCCATGCGCATCTACCCGGCCACCCACTACACCATGGGCGGGCTGTGGGTGGACTATGAGCTGATGAGCAACGTGCCCGGCCTGTTCGTGCTGGGCGAGGCCAACTTCAGCGACCACGGCGCCAACCGCCTGGGCGCCTCGGCACTCATGCAGGGACTGGCCGACGGGTACTTCGTTTTGCCCTA
Organism: Candidatus Poriferisocius sp.; assembly: GCF_965214065.1. Lineage (GTDB taxonomy): Bacteria > Actinomycetota > Acidimicrobiia > Acidimicrobiales > Bin134 > Poriferisocius. The sequence goes on along the minus strand of NZ_CBDCAT010000027.1, from coordinate 728,592 downwards.
CACCATCGGCAACTACCTGTCCGATTTCCTGGGAGACCCCGCGCTGGGCACCACCGAGCCCGTCTTCGCCGACGCTGAGCATGCAGTAGCCGACGAGATGAACCGCTGGTTGTCGATTGGCGGCACGCGGTCGGTGGACCACTATCACCGGGAGCTGGGCAAGCTGGTTTGGGACTACATCGGGATGGCCCGCAACAAGACCGGCCTGGAGAAGGCAATCTCGGAGATCCCCGCGCTGCGAGATGAGTACCACCGCAACGTGCGGGTACTGGGCTCAGCCGACACCTTGAACCAGTCGCTGGAGAAGGCCGGCCGGGTGGCCGACCTGTTCGAGCTGGGCGAGCTGATGGCCCGAGACGCCCTGGCCCGGGAGGAATCCTGCGGGGGCCACTTCCGGGAGGAGCACCAGACTGACGAGGGCGAGGCCATGCGGGACGACGAGAACTTCACCCACGTGGCCGCCTGGGAGTGGAACGGCGAGGGCACTCCCCAAACCCGCCACCGGGAGGAACTGGAGTTCGAGAACGTCGAGCTGACCCAAAGGAGCTACAAGTGAGCTCTGAGATCAACCTCACACTTCAGGTATGGCGCCAGCCCGGCCCGCAGGCCGAGGGCCGCTTCGTGACCTACGAGGCCAACGGCATCAGCACCGACGCCTCGTTCCTGGAGATGCTCGACATCGTCAACGAGCGGCTCATCGAAAACGGCGAAGAGCCAATCGTGTTTGAGTCCGACTGCCGGGAGGGCATCTGCGGCACCTGCGGGCTGATGATCAACGGCCAAGCCCACGGACCCCAGAAGAGCACGGCCACCTGCCAGCTCCATATGCGCAGCTTCAAAGACGGCGACCACATCGTGATCGAGCCGTGGCGGGCCACGTCGTTCCCCGTGCTGCGGGATTTGGCGGTGGACCGCCGGGCCATGGACGCCATCATCGCCTCCGGCGGCTACATCTCGGTGAACACCGGGGCCGCCCCCGACGCCAACCTCACCCCGGTCCCCAAGGAGACGGCCGACACGGCCTTCGACGCCGCCGCCTGCATCGGCTGCGGGGCCTGCGTGGCCGCCTGCCCCAACAGTGCGGCCCAGCTGTTCACCGCGGCCAAGGTGCAGCACCTGAACCTGCTTCCCCAGGGCCAAGCCCAGCGATGGGCCCGAACCGAGGCCATGGTGGAGACCATGGAGGAGTTCTTCGGCTCGTGCACCAACCACGGCGAGTGCGAAGAGGCCTGTCCCAAAGACATCCCCATCGACTTCATCGCCTGGACCAACCGGGACTACATCAAGGCCAAGGTGAAAAACCGCAAACTGGCAGGTTAGCTGTAGCGTCAACGCATGACTACCGTTACCGCCGACCTCGAGGTAGAGACCGGCCAGGATTATTCAGTGGATCTCCGCACCGGCTCGCACCTATGGGGCGCCGATGAACCCGAGGACCTGGGAGGCGGCGATACCGCCCCCAACCCCTATGAGCTCCTCATGTCGTCGGTGGCGGCCTGCACCTGCATCACCCTGTCGATGTACTGCCAACGCAAGGGGTGGAAGCTCCACTCGATTTCGGCCCGGTTCGAGCACGACCGGGTTCATGCCCGCGATTGCGACGACTGCGAGGCCGACGCCTCAGGCTACGTCGACCGGGTGCGCAGCCAGATCTTCATCGAAGGCGACTTCGACGACGACCAGAGAGCCCGCTTGGAAGACATCGCCCGCCGTTGTCCCGTGCGCCGGACCCTCGAAGGGGGCATGTCCTTCACCACCGAAGCGGTTTTCGCCGGCTGACGCCTTACCCTCTGACCATGTGGTCTAGGGCTAGGGATGCCGTCCTCCAGGTGGCGCGGGGCGTGCTCATGGGGGCGGCAGACGTGGTGCCTGGCGTGTCGGGGGGCACGGTGGCGCTGCTGCTGGGGATTTATGCCCGGCTGATCGACACCGTGCGGGCCGGGGCCAGTGTTCTGAGCGCCCTGGTTCGAGGCCGATGGGGAGAGGCGAGGCACCGGCTGCGGAGCTTCGACTGGTGGTTCGCCGTGCCGCTGGTGGTGGGGATCGGGGCCGCGGTGGTGGGGTTGGCGTCGGTGATCGACGACCTGTTGGCCGATGAACCCGAGGCCATGGCCGGGCTGTTCTTCGGCCTGGTGGGGGCGTCGGTGGTGGTGGCCTGGCGGCTATTGGAGCGACCGGGGGTAGGGCTCGTGCTCGTGGCGCTGGCGGTGGGCGGGCTGTTCTTCGGATTGCTGGGGATCCAGTCGGGGCCAGTGGCCGACCCATCGGCCCTTGCGCTCTTCGGAGCTGGAATCGTGGCGGTATGCGCCATGTTGCTGCCTGGCATCTCCGGGGCATTCATCCTGCTCATGATCGGGGTGTATCCCGCGGCCATCGGAGCGGTAGATGACCGCTCCTGGGGCGACCTAGCCGCACTCGGCGTCGGGGCAGTTCTGGGACTGGCCATGTTCTCCAACCTGATTAGCCGGGTGCTCGCCCGCTGGCACGACCCCACCCTGGCGGTGATGGTGGGGCTGCTGCTGGGATCGCTGCGAGTGTTGTGGCCCTGGCCCGCCGGCGTGGGCGTGATCAGCCGCCACGCCGAAGAGACCATCGACGGCACCACCCTCGGCTGGGCTCCCGCCGCCGACCTGTGGCTCCCTGCCGTGCTCGCAGTAGCCGCGGCCTTCTTGGTGATCGCGCTTTCCCGCCTACAACGCTCCCCAGACTGAGTTCCCAACTCAGGGGAGTATGTCGTGACCACCGATGTCTAGCCAGACAATGTGGAATTTCCCTTCCTGAATTGGGTTTCCCACGGCAAACGTCGCTCTGCCATTGGAATCCCACGACATCTCATAAACATCAGTCGACCCCTTCAACTTCTTGACCCGCAACCCCTTGCGGAACGCAGTTCGTGTACCCTCCTCCATGGCGGTCAGGTCTCCGACGAACTTTTTCAATTGAAGTCGAAATCGGTCTGCCTGCTGGGGCGTGAGCTTCTCCCAACTGCGCGCGAATACATTCGACTTCTCGTATGTAGGCACGGCGGGGGCGACTACGTAGGCGGGGCGTTGTCGCTTGCCTCTTCAAAAGAGGCTAGAAAATCCTCATTGCTGTCGTAGCTGTGGGCAATTTCATCAGGGCTCAAAAGAGGCCCCTTGCCGATACTGGCCTTTAAGTCATCCACGGTCACTGAATCTGATTGGACGTTCTTCCGCATTGCCTTCTTGCGCAGCTTGCGGGGCCAGGGGCGCCATTCTCGTGAATGGACGAGGGCCATCGACATTCCTCCAAGTGCAGTTCCGTTGTTGGCACGATACCCCGGCTGTCATAAATCGACAGTATGAAATTAGAGATTGTCACCTCCATTTGGACCTTGTAACCGGCTCTGTTCGGTCCAGGCAGGACCGTCGGGAGTGGAGACTAGAGATCGTTCGAGGCGGGAGCGCTGGGCGGTGCCAGGGTGGTCGACGGGCAGGGGCGCGTTGGCGATCACGACGCCATCGATCGGGCCGTTGGACCATTCCCGGTCCCACCAGGCAGGCAAACCCTCCCAATGGAAGCGCCGGCCCATGCCTTCTAGTTCGTATGACTCATCGCCTACCAGTACCAAGCCGTGAACCACATCGAGCAGACCATCGGCAGCCTCCCATTCCAACTCCAGGCCGTAGGGCACCCGCTCGCCCCAGCCCCGATCGAACAGATCTTCGGGATCGTCCAACGCCACCGCAAACGCCTCCAAGTCCACCGTAAAGTGCTCATCGGGGATCTGCTCGATGAACTCGGTCCAGAGTCCGGGAGCCCGCAGCTCCAGGGTGGATGGCCGAGGCAGTGGGGCGTCGGTCTCAACCAGCACCACCGGGCGGCGATGAGGACCGACGAGCGCCGACCAGAACCAGCTCCTTCCCAGCTCGGGCCACAGCGTGAGCTGCACATAGCCGCCCAGTGAACCGTCGGGGGCGGCGAAATCGCCGTACCAGGATTCGGCCCACTGTCGGTGTGTCGGTTCAAAAGTCATACCTGTTGATCGGTACGGTAGAGCTTGGTGACCGAGTACTTGAGCAAAGAGTGGATCCAAGAGGCGGATGCTGCGTTGCGAACATCTGGTATGTGCACGGAAGACGGCGAGAGATTCGCAGTGGAACAGCGGGTGGATGAAGTGGTGTTCCACATGGTGTTCGACGGCGACGGTGCCCGTGTCTCAATTGGGCCGGCTCCCGGGCCAGCAGTGGTGCTCAGCCAGAGCCGAGACACTGCGGTGGCCATTGCCCGGGGAGAGCTATCGGCCGAGGAGGCGGTTTTGAATGGACTGACCGTCGTCGACGGTGACCCGCTGGCCTTGCTGTCCCACCACAAGGTTATGGCCAGGGCAAACGACGTGTTCGCCGACATTAGATCCCGCACCGACTGGGGCTAGAGGTCAGGCAGATCAGCAAGCGCCAGATCCGCCGCTTGGACCAGAGAAGAGGATCGAAATCTGTTCGCTCAGCAGGCCTCGATGATGATTCGCCCGCCGTCTTCAATTTCCATGTACAGGCTGTGGCTGTCGAGAAGCCGCATGCCGATCAGTGGGGTCGTGTCAGCGGCGTCTGCTTCGACGTGTCGAGCTTGGCCATCCCACAGTACGGCGACGCTGTAGTACGGAAACGTCGTCTCGCCGCCGTCGGCGAGCGTGGCTCTGGCCGTGCCTTCGAACACCAAAGCCAACTCTTCTGCCAGCAGTGGCGTAACGGTCAAGAATCCCGTGAAGCCGGTGTCGATCACGGCCTCGATGTCCCTGGTCTGTCCTGTAGGGCCTTGCAGGGTAAGGGTGAGCACTGCCTCATAGGCGGCGCTCACAACACCCTCGATCACCCAGGGCTCCGCAGTGGGCGACCCCCGAAGTGATGGAGTGCCCGGTGTCCAACCCGCAGCAACCAGACGTCAACGGCATCTGGGCGCTCCGCCCGCAGGCGATCGCGTGCGACAATGACAGTGTCGCCTATTGCCCAGCAGCGGCTGTCGATGTCGATAGCGACGACCTCTCCGTGGTGATCGGCTTCGACCTCGCTGCGGATGTCGCTCTCGTAGATCTCATCGCCGAGGCGAGCGACCTCATCGGTGGGCCGGCGAGTATCCATCATGGCCTTCCCCGGTGATATCTCACCTCCCAAAGATAGCCCCGCCCGCCGCCCGTTCCAACAGCGCGCGGATCTTATAAGTTCGGAGTTTCCCGGCTGGGGGCGTTGGCAGAGCCATCGAAAATACCAGCCCCCCTCCCGGCCAGCGACGCTTATCTCACGGCCGCAGATCGGGTTGAGGTAGTGCGACGATCACGTCGATTTCAATCAGCATGTCGGGCTTCGGAAGCCCCGTCTGCACCGTCGTTCGAGATGGGTACGGCTCCTCGAAGAACTCCGCGAAGACCTTGTTCATCTCGGTGAAGTTCGCCATGTCGGTAAGGTAGACACCGACCCGCACGGCATTTCGCAGCGTTGCGCCGCTCGCTTGTGCTACAGCTTCTAAATTTCGGAGTGTTTGTCGTGTCTGGCTGGCGATGTCCTCACCAGCGAGAGTGCCCTTCGCGTCGTATGGCCCCTGCCCGGACAAGAAGGCGAACCCCTGCGAGATCATCCCGGCCGAGTAAGGGCCCGAGGCTTTAGGCACCTCGGCGCTTGTCATGGCTTGTCTCCAAGTCATAGTCCATCCTTTCCTGCCAGCCCTCGATTGGGCCGGCCTATGGTGTTCTCCCTCAAACCAAGCGCGAGCTCAGCATTAGCCGCGTCTCAGCACCTGGCCTGCCCGCACGCCGGTGAGGTCGCCATCAATGAGCGCCTGCTTCCCATTGACGAGAACATGGCGAATTCCGTTTGGATCGGCACGTGAGCCATAGGTTCCGCAGTCAGCGATCGTAATCGGGTCGAATAACACAACATCTGCTGCGAAGCCGGGCCGCAAAAGCCCCCGGTCTCGGAGGCCGTACCGAGTCGCGGGTACGGAGGTCATCTTGTTGATCGCAGCACTTTGGGACAGCACCGCCCTGTCTCTGGTGTAGTAGCCGAGAATTCGGGGAAACGTGCCATGAAGACGGGGATGGGGCACTCCCGCCTGCTGGGGAATACCGTCACTACCGATCATCGCCACTGGATGCGAAAGCGCTTCCAGCATGTCGTCTTCGTGGATCTCGAAGATATTGCAGAGCGTCTCGCTGGCGTTCGGCGCGGTGACGAGACGCCGGGTGAGATCGCGCAGCGAAGTGCCCTCTTCTCGCGCGATATCTGGGAGTCGCCGCCCTTCGAAGTGAGGGTAGTCATCACATCGAATGATCTGGACCAATCGAGCCCTGGCCACGTCTATGCCATCGGGGGGGAAGTAGGTCGCCAACGGCCCCGAACCGGCGATATAGGGGTACACGTCGAATCCGATGTCGATCCCATCGGCTCGGAACCTGTCGATCTGATCGAGCGCGGCACCCAGGCTTCCCCAATTGTGCTCGCCGATTACCTTGAGATGAGAGATCTGGAGCGCGGTGCCGGTTTCTCGAGATACGGAGGCAACTTCGGCGATGGCCTCGAGAAGCCCGTCGGATTCATCGCGCATGTGCGTGCTGTGCATACCGCCATAGTCAGTCACCGCCCCGACAATCCTCGTTAGTGCTGCGGTCGACGTGTTCCGCCCCGGACGGTAGATGAGGCCGGTGGACACGCCGAGGGCACCGTCGTCCATCGCAATGCGGATGTCGTCACACACGAGCGAGAGTGCTCGGGCGCTCGGTTCGGTGCTGTCGATTCCCAGAAGCAGACGTTGAACGGTGTTGTGGCCAACGAAGGCTGCGGCATTTGTGCCGATGCCGTGTCCGGTGAGCACCTCCTGATATTCCCGGTAAGTCCGCCAACGGCCATCGACCGACAAAAGATCTGGCGAACGTCGCCCTGGCACATGGGGGAACGCGCTGAACCCGCAGCTTCCGCAGATGACCGTCGTTACGCCTTGCCGGAGTTTCGACGGATTGTCAGGGTTGGAGTGGAGTTCCATGTCGTCGTGGGTGTGGGCGTCAACGAACCCGGGGGCTGCGACCAGCCCCTCGGCATCGATTTCAGCCCTGGCTGCACCCACCCGTTCCATGGCCGCGATGTGACCGCCTTCGACTGCGATGTCTCCCTCGAACGGATGCCCGCCCGAGCCGTCCTCAATTAACGCTCCGCGAATGGCGATGTCGTACACGTCACCTTCCCCTGCGGCAGCGTCCGACTGGCCGAACCGCTCCCACAGGCGGTGGCACATGTTCCCACTCGTCTACCCGCATCTCTCCCCTAAAGTGCAATAAACGCATACTCTATGTGAATATTGCACTCAAGTCTGCCATCTGATCTTATGAGAGTCCAGGACAGATTTCGCTGCCCCGAGGAGCACGATATGAACCACTCGACCAGCAAGGCGAACCACTCCAGGCCCTCCCCAGACGTGGTTGCTCTGGGCGAGTCAATGCTGACTTTGCGGACCGGCCCGAACCAGGAGGCCTTCGAATGGGAGGTAAGCGGCGCGGAGTCCAACGTGGCACGCTATTGCGCGGCTCTTGGCCTTCAGGCCTCGTGGGTCAGCCAGGTCGGCACCGATCTTGCCGGAGACCTGATCCTCTCGGTGATCGAGGGGGCAGGCGTCGACGTGAGCGGGGTACGTCGGCTTTCTGATCACCAGACCGGGCTCATGCTCAAAGAGGTCACGGCAGACGCTCTCCGGGTCCGCTATTACCGGGCAGGTTCTGCGGCAGCCGCAATGGCCCTGCCGATCGGCCCCAGGGTGGGCCGGGCGCCAAAAGTCCTCCACTTGACCGGGATCACATTGGGTCTGTCTTGCACCTGCAACGAGCTCGTCCGGTCTCTGATAGAAGATCGATCCCGGTCAGCACTCATATCGTTTGACATCAACTGGCGCCCCTCGATCTGGGAACAAGGAGACCCTTCAAATGCGTTACGAGAAGCCGCAAACCAATGCGACATTGTCTTTGTCGGGCTTGACGAAGCCAACGACCTCTGGGGCGTAAGCACGGCCGACGATGTCCGGGCACTGCTTCCCCAACCCGAGACCGTCGTCACCAAAGACGGCGACAACGGTGCCTATGCCGATCGGAGCGGCAGAAAATACTTCGTTCCCGCGCTCAACGGCCCCGTGGTCGAGCCGATTGGTGCAGGAGATGCGTTTGCGGCAGGGTTCCTCGTCGGAGTGCTCCGACATGATGACAACGTGGAGGCCGCCCTCCGACTCGGCCACATCACAGCCATGAGCGCGCTCTCCCAGCAGAACGACGTCGGCCCAATCGCCGATGGCGCTACGATTCAACGCCTGCTCGACTTGTCATCTGAGGACTGGGTCTCAGCGAGCCTCGACCTGACGAACACGCACGACAAAGCCCAACTGCCGCCAGCGCGCCCGCGCAGCACGTCCGCATGATGCAAACCGCCGAGCAACGCCAAGACACAACTGCCACGGTGTCGTACTTTCAGACCCATCTTCTCCGATGCCCGATTGTCGCAATCCTCCGGGGACTCTCCCCTGGGGCCGCGGCGGCCGCGGCAAGGGCCCTGTGGGATATCGGAGTCGAGCTCATCGAGGTGACCGTGCAAGACGACGATGGATTCCGTGCACTCGAGCTCGTCGCTGAGATTGCGGCTGAGAGCGGCCGACCCTTGGGCGCCGGCAGCATCGCCTCTGTCGCGGACCTTCAGCAGGTCGTAGACCTTGGCGCCGCGTTCGCCATCTCCCCTGGCCTTGACATTGAAATCGTGCATCACGCGAGGGAGCAGAAAATCCCCTATCTGCCCGGAGTGGCAACGCCCACCGAGATTCAGTTAGCACAGGCCCATGGCATCTCAGAGCTAAAGCTCTTCCCTGCCCGACAACTCGGAGGAACCCGCTTCATTATGGCCATGTCAGGTCCCTTCCCCGGTGTTTCCCTCGTCCCGACGGGCGGCGTTGCGGTCTCAGACATCGATGGCTACCTTGACGCAGGCGCCCTCGGAGTTGGGATCGGCGCCGAGATTGCCCGTCCCAGCGGTGTCGATTCGCTGAGAGACTGGCTCACCGACAGACGGAAATCCCCACGATGACAGACCAGCTTCGATTCAGCTCCAAGGCGATCCCCACCGACCTGGTAGGGGCGACGACAGATGAGTTGATCGGCCGCAACATTTTCGACGGAACGTTTCTGTCTCCCCTCGTGGTTCTGCGTGCCGCTGCGATTGAGCACAACCTCGCAACGATGCGCGACTTCTGCCTCGCCAACTGCGTCCAACTGGCGCCGCATGCTAAGACCACCATGGCACCGAGCCTGATCTCCCGTCAGATCGCGCACGGCGCGTGGGCCATCACCGTCGCCAACGCAGTCCAGGCAAGAACCCTCTTCAACCACGGCCTGCGGCGCCTGCTGATCGCCAACCAGCTAGTTAACGAGGCGTCCATCGAGTGGGCCCTTGAGGCCGCCGTACAGGGCCTCGAGCTCTATTGCTTCGTAGACTCCCACAACGGGCTCGCCCGCCTTGATCGCAGCCATGCTGGGCGGGTTTCCGTGCTGGTAGAAATCGGCGGGCGTGATGGACGAAGCGGTGTGCGCGACATCGAACTTGCACTCTCCCTTGCGGAAGCGGCGAGAGCTATGGAATCGGTGCGGTTCGCCGGTGTCGCCGGCTATGAAGGCGTGTTCCTGCCCGCTCGCAACCACGCCGAACGGCGGCGAGTCCGAGATTATCTGCGGTTTCTCGGCCATGCGTTCGAGCGGATCGCAGATTGCGGCCCTTTCGAACCAGCTGCTGGACCAATCCTGACCGCGGGCGGCAGCGCCTGTTTCGACGATGTTGCCGACATCCTCGGCCCGGTGGCGGATGCTCGCGATGCCAAATTGGTGCTGCGCAGCGGTTGCTACATCACCCACGACAGCGGGTTCTACCAAGAGGCCTCCCCGCTCCGAGGCCACGCAGACTTCGCGGCATTCCGACCCGCGCTGGAGGTGATCGCTCAGGTCGTCTCCCGCCCCGAGCCGACCCTTGCGTTGCTCGACTTCGGGAAAAGGGACGTGTCTTTCGACGAAGGGCTGCCGGTGCCGCTATGGCGCTATGAGCAGACCCGCCAGCGCCCTGTCCCTGACTCCTGGCGGGTTTCCAGACTCATGGATCAACACGCTTTCCTGACGGTCGACGCAGCCGATGAGGTAGCTGTGGGCGATTTCGTGTCCTTTGGGATAAGCCACCCTTGCACGACGTTCGACAAGTGGAAGCACATTCCTGAAGTAGATGACAATGGGACCGTCGTCGCCGTGGTCTCCACCGAGTTCTGACCCGGAGCCTTGCCGATCGGCTCCCAGCCCCTATATTCGACCGGAGAAGCGATGAGCCAGACTGTGCAACGAGCCATCCAAGTATTGGGACTGATCGGCGAGCAGCCTTCGTCGATCGAACAGGTCGCGTCGTTTATGGGGACCCACCGCAGCACGGCACTGCGAACCCTTCAGGTACTAGAGGCTGAGCAGATGGTGGTACGAGACAGCCACAACGTGTTCCGCCTCGGTCGCCGCGTCATCAGCCTCGCGAACGCAGCGCTGGAGAACATCGACCTTCGCTCGGTCGCTGCGCCGTTCCTCACCAAACTCAGCCATGAGGTAGAGCATACGATCCACCTCGCAATGCTCGAGGGCGACACCGTCGTATACATCGACAAGCGGGAAGCAAAGCAGGCCGTGCGCATGTACTCCCGAATCGGCAATGCGGCGCCACTTCACTGCACAGGCGTCGCCAAGGCCATCGTCGCGTTCCTTCCGCTCGAAGACCAAGAGCGCATAGCGTCGGGCATCGACTTCGTGGCCCACACCGAAAACACGCTCGCCAATGCCGACGACTACTTCGCAGACCTTCGAGTCACAATCGAGCGCGGCTACGCAATCGACCACCTCGAGCACGAGCCTTGGGTCAACTGCATCGCAGCGCCCGTCTTCGAGGCGTCAGGGGAAGCCATCGGATCGGTCTCGATAACCGCCACGACCCTGTCCTGTGACTGCGAGACCCTTCTTACCATGGTGCCGCAGCTTTTTGAGGCGAGTTTCGGCATATCCCGGGAGTTCGGATGGACCGGCAACGAACCCGCCAACCACGAGGTGTGAGACGAGCCCGCCCCGCCCCATGCCTCGCACTTGGTCACACTGCGGGGCTGTTCTCGATCAGGTCTAGCCAACTCTCATATGCCCATGTCTTGTCTGCCGACGGGCAAAATTGGATCGCGCTTCCCTGATGCGGCGCCTGAACCGCAACGAGCAGATCGGTGTCGTCGAGCGTCACAAACAAGGTACGCATGTCCGGCCCCCCGAAACACAGGTTGGTCGGGTTGCGGCCCGGGACGGCAATCGGATCGAGTTGGGTGCCGTCCGGCGCGAGAACGCGGATACACGCAGCGCCGAAATGTGCCACGTACAGATTCCCATGGATGTCACGCGCCACGCCGTCAGGGCCTTGCGTCTCGACTCCAGCCTGATGCGGCAGCTCAGCGAAGAGCTCCGCTTCTCCTAGCCGCCCACCGGCCGATCGCCGATGCCGCCACAACCGGCCCGTGCGCGTCTCGGCGTACACGAGCTCCTCTTGTGTGGCCACAATCCCGTTCGGAAAGGCGAGACCGGATGCGATCTGTGTGAGAACCTCAGTTCCGGCGCGGAGGACATAGACGCCGCCAATCGCATCCTGCATGCTGGAACCCCACGGATCGGTAAACCAGAGGTTCCCCTCCCGGTCGAAGCTGAGATCATTGGGCCCGTTGGGTGATCGGGCGTATACCGACAGCACACCTTGATCCGTTGCCCGAAGGATCGCCCGGTGGCCTTCATCGGTGATGTAGATGGCCCCGTCGGGCCCGAATGCAAGCGCCGCCGGGATGCCCGCCACACCATCGGCAGACGTGTTGAACAGCCGCCGCGTGTCGCCTGGACGATCAGGGTGTGTGGCCACAATGTCTCCGCCAACGACGTCTGGGTTGCTGTCTCGGGTGAAGCTGCACACGCTGAGAACCCACCCTCCCGGTCCAAGAGTCGGCCCTTCTGGAGCGGACACGCCGTTGGCAATCAGATCCCAGCCAATGGTCATCGCTCTTGTCGGCACGCCGAAGCGCCGCAGATCCGCGAACCCGCCCCGTCAAATACATGGATGGCTCCTGGGTCAGCGTCCACACGTACGGTGTCGCCGGGCCGCACAGCGGCATCAGCCTCCGCACGCACCATGACCGATGAGCCTTCTCCGAGATCGACCTCGAGGTAGCTGTCACTGCCTAGGTAGTCGTGTCGCTTCGCCTCGCCGATGAAGCAGGCGGATGCCGAACTCGTTGCCCGCAGCGCACTCGGCCGGAGCCCGACCGTCACCGATGTCCCTGGCGCCAGAGGGGCATCGGGGGTGAGGGTGGCATCGGTAAGGTGAAGGGTGCCGTCGTTGCGTACTTCCAGCTCATGGAGAGGCATGCGCGGACTCCCGATGAATTGGGCCACGAATGTGTTCGCCGGAGCCGTATACAACTCGCGAGGTCGTCCGATCTGCTGAATCCGGCCGGCATTGAGAACCACGACCCGGTCGGCCATCGTCATGGCCTCAATCTGGTCGTGAGTCACGTACAAGGTGGCCTTCTTTATCCGATCGTGTACGTCGAGGAGGCTTGTCCGCATGTCCGCACGCAGCAGCGCGTCGAGATTGGACAGCGGCTCGTCCATGAGGAATGCCGCTGGTTGGCGGATGATTGCCCGGGCCAAGGCGACTCGCTGCCGCTGCCCGCCGCTCAACTGCGCCGGTTTGCGGTCTAGGTATGGTGTCAGATCGACTATGTCGGCGGCCTCGACGGTGCGCTCTTTGATCACATCTCGCTTGAGCCGAGGCCGTCTGCTCATCGTGAGCGGGAACGCGATGTTGTCTCGTACCGACATGTGAGGATACAGCGCGTAGTTCTGGAAGACCATGGCTACGTTTCGATCTCGAGGTCTGACGTAGTTGACGAGTTCGCCTGCGACGTGGATCTCGCCGTGGCTGACCTCTTCGAGTCCTGCAATCATCTTCAGGATTGTGCTTTTTCCGCACCCCGAGGGGCCGAGAAGGACGACGAATTCGCCTTCGACAACCTGAAGGTCGAATGGTTTCAGCACCTCGACATCACTGTAGGACTTCGCTACCTGGATAAGGCTCACGGCGACATCGGCCGGGGGCGACATGGCTTGCATTTCCTTCTACTCCTTGAGCGCGCCGGAGAGGTCGTTGATCACGAACGCCTTTTGCACAAGCAGGAACACGAGTGTGATAGGGATGGCGGCCAACAACATGCCCGCCGAGAGCAGGCCCCAATCCTGCAAGAACGCACTCTGGAGCCCAGAAATGCCCACGGCAAGCATTTGCCGGTCGGAGTCCTGGACGGCGATGAGAGGCCAGATGAACGAGGTGTACTGCAACATGAATGTGAACATGCCAAGCACCACCAAGCCAGGCCGGATCAGAGGCAAGACGATCTTGCGATAGATCGTGAACTCTGAAGCGCCGTCAAGGCGTGCTGACGCCTCCAGGTCGTCGGGGATCCCGACAATGAAGCTGCGAGCCATGAAGATCCCCAGCGGGTTCGCCAGCGGCGGCAGTATCAGAGCCCAGTAGGTGTTCAAGAGCCCGAGGTAGCGCACCACGAAGAACATCGGAATAATCAGCGCAGAGATGGGGATCGCAACCGACAGCAATAGGAGAAGCGCTACGCCCCGCCTGCCGGTGAACTCCATTTTCGCTAATGCATAGCCTGCCATGGAATCGAACCACAGCTTCAAAGCAGTTACCGCGCCCGCAACTAACAGGGTGTTGAAGGTCCACTGGACAAACGGATGGTCGGTAAATAGCGACTCGAAGTTGCCCCAAAAGATCGGTGACGGGATCCAGTCAGGCGGATAGCTGAACAGCGACATCGTTTCTTTGAACGAGGTGGACACGACATACAAGAAGGGCGCCAGTGCGATAGCCACTCCGACGAACAGGATCACGTACGACAGCGAGATCGCTGATCGCGACCTTGGAAGCCCTGAGCGGGCCTTGCCCCCGGAGGTCTCAGCGCCGCGTGTTCTGCGCTTAGTAGTAGGCATTGACGCTACTTGCGGTCTCGCAACAGGAAGGTCTGAAGCCCAGTCAGCACCAGCACGGTGATGACGAGCAGGAAGGACAGCGTCGCGCCGAAGCCGATGTCGCCGAACAAGAACAGGCTCCGGTAGATATAGAGGGACACCGAGATCGTGCTGTTGACTGGACCCCCATCGGTGAGCGCGAAAACGGAGTCGAAGAGCTGAAGGTTGACGATCGTGGCGAATATCACTGCGAAGTAGAACGTCGGGCGCAGCAGTGGAATCGTCATCCGCATGAATCGCCGTATCGCGCCAGCCCCGTCAAGCTCGGCCGCCTGGTAGAGCTCTCTGGGCAAAGCCGTCAAACCCGCAAGGAACATCATCGTCCAGAATCCGGTCCCGCGCCATACCTCGATCCCGGCGATCGTCGGAAGCGCGAGCATTGTGTCTCCCAGGAAGTTGATCGGGTCGCCACCGAGCCATCGAACGGCATAGTTGATAACCCCGAAGTCGGGATGCAGCACGAACGTGAAAATGAACGCAGCCACTACCGCTGGCTGGAGTGTCGGAAGGTACAGGGCAACGCGGATCGGCGCACCGCCGCGGGGTATGGCATGCAACGCCAACGCGAGGACCATGGCGATTATGAACACGGCGGGGATCGCCATAGCGCTGTAAACCACTGTGTTTCGGATACTCGTTCTGGCCAGCGGGTCAGAAAAGGTGTCTCGCCAGTTGTCGAGTCCTACGAACTCAGCTGGGCCAAGCACGCCCCCGGTCCTGAACGTGGACACGAAGAGCCACACCACCGGAATCAGGAGAAAGACCACAAACGCGGCAAGGTTCGGTCCTAAGAAGGCGTAGGCGGTAAGTGTGGTCCGTAGCCGGTAGCGCTTGCGGAGTCGGCGATGTTCCTCCGGCGACAGCGTCATCTGCGCGCCGGTAAGGCCTGCGTCGATGTGCGTCATTGCGTCCTGTACCTTCGCCTTGAAGTTAGCCGACACCTCCGACCACCCATTATCGCGGCGAGTTCTGGCGCCCCAAATCCCATCTTCATGGGGCACCAGAACTCCTGGAGAGTTCGCACCCGGCCGCTACAGCGCTCTTTGAGGGGAGGGGAAGTCCTCGAGGCCGCGGCGGTCCGGGGCGAACATGGTTTCCGCCTTTCCGCTAACCGCCGATAACGCCGTCGATCGCTTCACACATCCCGGCAACGGCTTCCTCACCTGTGCGGTTTCCACGGAAGGCGTCCTCAACCACCGGCCAAGCGGCCTGTAGTGCTTCGAGGATCTGAGGATGCGGCTGGAGCCCCTGGACTCGTGGCACGAGTTCGGATTGCACCTTCTGCATGGCCGGATTGTCCGCGAAGAGGTCGTCGATGATGTCAGTGCGGACAACTTGCAAGCTCACCTGCTCGGCGAATCGCCCAACCTGCGGAGCAGATGCCCAATGCTTGATGAACTCCCAAGCAGCATCTTTGTTGTCGCTCGCCTCCGCGATGCTCAAGATCCCGAAGTTGCCCATCACCGTGTGGCCCTGAGGCCCGGGCGGCGCAGCGGCGACTGTCCACTCGAAGTCCGGCGGGTTCTCATTCAGTGACACGATGTTCGGCGTTTCGTGGTGGAGAATAGCGATGCGCCCTGCTGCGAATAGGTCGAACAGGCCCTGGTTGTCTACTGAGCCGATTGCCGGCGTGACACCTGCCGTGTGGATGTCGATCAGGAACTGCATGGCGTCGACAACGTCCTGGCCGGCCAAACCGCACTCAGTCCAATCGTCGGACAACACGTCACCGCCCGCATTGTGGATGTAGGGATACCAGTCCCACCAGGCAAAGTCGGCAGCCGAAGTGCGCGCCCCGAAGCCGAAAACCTCATCGGTTGTCAGCGCTTCGGCGGCAGCGAGCATCGACTCATAGGAGTCGTCCCAACTGTCGAGCAAACCCGCCTCTTCAAGAAGCGTCTCATTGATGAAAATGTTGTAAACCGCGCCGAGCACGGGCACTCCCCACGTACCACCTTGCTGTTCGGCGAGATCCCACGCGAACGGACTGATGTTGTCCCGCTCCTCAGCCCAGTCGGGATCATTCACCAAGTCTGTCATGTCGTGCAGAACACCCTGCTCAGCAAACGCCGGATAGATGAGATCGACTAGATACTGAACGTCTGGCGGCGAACCGCTCGCAAACAACGTCGTCAACTCAGCCACGTGGACAGGCCAGTCATAGGTTGAGAACTCCACATTGACGTCGGGCGCCACCTGCGCATTGAAGTCGGCAATGATCTGCTCTTCGAACTCCACCTCCATCGCCGAATGTGGTCCCTTGATGAAGCCGATCGTTCCAGACAGCTCTGGTTCCGGCTCAGCCGTCGGAACGGCTGTCGAGCTGTCTTCTGCCATTCCACCGGAATCGCCAGCCGGCTCAGACGAACTGCCGCCAGAGCTCTCGTCAACCACCTCCGCGGCCGGATCGGCCTCGTCACTTGAATCGTCATCATCGCCACATGCGGCGGCGACAAGCGCGCACGCCAAGACCACTGCCATCACGCGCCAAAGGCGCCTAGATGACGGTTGACGTTTGCCGTTACTCCTAGACATCAGAATCCCCTTGTTGTGCGTTATTTGCACATCTAGTGCTAATAGTACACAATCACTGTATGTCATGAGGTTAGGGATGTCCAGAGCAAATGCAACCACGAGGCCGGTCGCTTCGGTGCGCAGTACCCTGAATTCGGCTCACACCTGACCAGGTCCAGGCAGGTCGGCCATTTCGGCTAGCGCCCGGGCCGCCGATTGCACGAGAGGAATAGCCAGGCAAGCGCCGGTTCCCTCTCCTAACCGCAGATTGAGGTCCAGCAGAGGGTTCAGGCCCAGGTGGTCGAGGGCGATCGAGGCGGCCGGCTCGCTAGAGCGATGGCCGGCAATTCCGTGGGCTGCGGTCCCTGGAGCCAGGGCATCGGCTGCGCACAGGGCGGCCCCGGCGATCACGCCGTCCACGATGTAGGGCACCCGATTTTGGGCGGCAGCCATGAACAGCCCGGCTAGGGCGGCGATCTCCAGACCCCCGGCTGAGGCCAGCTTGTCCAGAGGTTCCAAGCAGTCTTCAGTTCTCCGGATGGCGGAGGCCACCAATCGGCACTTGTGATCAAGTCCCCCTGCCGGGACTCCCGCCCCAGAACCGGTGACCTCGTGGGCAGACCGTCTGGCAAATGCTCCAATCAGCGCCGCAGCCGCAGTGGTATTGCCGATGCCCAAATCACCGCCGATGAGGCAGTCGGCCCCCGCCTCAATTTGCTCAGATGCGATCCGGGTGCCCACCGCCACGGCCGCCTCGGCCTGCTCAGGAGTCATTGCCGCCCCGGTAGCGATGCTGGCGGTACCGTCGGCCACTCGCTCGGCCCTCACATTCGGGAGCGGTTCGAGCGGGGACTTCACCCCGACATCGACCACCACCACCTCGGCACCCACTGCCTCGGCGAACACCGAGATAGCCGCCCCACCCTGGCTCACCGTGGCCACCATGGCCGCAGTGATCTCCGAGGGCCATGCGCTGGCTCCGTCGGCCACTACTCCGTGGTCACCGGCGAACACAACAACCACTGGGTTGCGGGGAGCGGGAGCAGGACAGCGACCCGTGACCCCGGCAAGGTGAACACCCAGCTCTTGCAGACGCCCCAGCGCGCCGGGGGGCATGGCCCGAGTGGTCCACCGTTGCCGGGCCAACTCCATGGCCTGGACGTCCAGAGGGGGAACCGACGGAAACGGGTGCGACCCCATATCAGTCTTCACTTTGATCCAAAAGCCAGTCAATGAGCCATGTCAGCACCAGCGCGCCAATCGAGGCAATCTCCACCCGATTGGCGTGCCGGACGGCTGCTTCGATGTCATCGGACTCTGGACGGGAACCTGTGCCGAGAAACGGGCGGTTTTCGACCACGCCCTCGTAATCGAGTGGTCCGCCGAGCTTTCGACCCAGCATGGCAGCCATCGCGGCCTCAGCGACACCGGCGTTGGGCGACGGGTGGGAAGGGGCGTCGTGGCGCACCGCTTTCACAATCTGGCGAGTTCGTTCCTGATACAACACGACAACCAGTGCCGCGAAAATTCGGGCCGGGATGTAGTTGGCTGCATCGTCAAGGCGGGCTGCGGCCCAGCCGAAGTTCCGATACCGCTCATTTCGCCGCCCGACCATGGCGTCCATGGTGTTGATCGCCCGATAGGCGGCCGCGCCAGGAGCACCGGCCACTGCGCCCCAGAATGCAGGGGCAATCACCGCATCAACACTGTTCTCGGCAACCGATTCGATGACCGCAGCGGCTATGCCCGACTCGTCGAGTTCGGCGGGGTCGCGCCCGACTAGCGAGGGGAGTGCGGCCCGGGCCGCAGGTAGATCTCCGTCGGAGATCGCTTCTCCGATGCTCAGGGCGGTGCGGCGCAGTTCTCGGCCGGCGGTGGCGACTGCAACCGCAGTGGCCGTTGAGCGCATCATGCGGCCCCCAACTGCACCAATAGCCACCCCAACTGCGGCATACGCCGCGCCCCGCAGGCGCCGATCAGCCCAAAGCGTGTGTTCGACACGCTCCATGATCTGTCCAAACCCGGCAACCGGATGGACATCAGGAGGCGGTTCCCCCACCAATCGGTCGATGAACAAGCCTGCCGCCGCACCCAGGCATCGCCCTCCTAGCCGGCTCATGGGTCGGCCACTAGTGCAAATAGCGCGGCGGTTTCAGCCACCATGATCACCGCTCCCAGCACATCGCCGGTAAACCCGCCCAGTCGTCGCCACGCCAACACCACAACTCCGACTGCTGCTGCCACCGCGACCCCGGCCGCCACTGCACCGGCAATTCCTTCGATCAGCACCAGTGCGGCAACCGCCGGTGCCAGCCACAGTGCCAGCCAACGTCGGACGCCGGCCATAAACGGATCGGCCAAACCGCCGGGACGGGCGTAGGGCACGATGGCCGGAACCAGGGCGACCAGGGTGCGGCTGATCGCCCAGATGGGTACGAGAGCCAGCGATTCCATGCTGTCAACCGCCAGCGCCGCCCATCGAGCCCCCAACACGACCACCACCGCTGCTACGGCGAACGCGCCTACGTCGGGACGGCTCATCACCGCCAGCCGCCGGTTTCGTTCCATATGGGGAAGCAGACCGTCGGCGCTGTCGGCCAGCCCATCGAGGTGCAATCCCCCGGTAAGCACGAGGTCGGCAGCCACCACCAGGATTCCGACCACCATCAGGGGCCACAGCTCGCCCGCCCCCCAGTGGACGCCAGCCAAAACTGCCCCCATCCCGGCACCGACCATTGGAAACCACCACAAGGCCCGGGCCTGGGGCACCTGGCCTCGGCCGAAGACAGTCAAAAAGGCCACCGCTCCCATCGCTGCCGGCCGTCTCATCGCCATCAGGCCACTTCATAGGGGCCGGACAACTCGAGGACTCGTCCGGCCACCACCAGCAAGACTCGATCAGCTACGGCAGCAACCTGCTGGTTCAACATCCCCAGAACATCGACATATCTTCGGCCCAGTTCGCTCGGCGGGTGAACTGCCAGCCCGACCTCTTCAGAGACAATGACAGTGGGGGCATCTCGGCTGGCAACTGCGGCCAAGAGGTCGTCGGCGTCTACGTCCATATCTGGATGCAGGGTCACCCAAGTGCCCAGCGAGTCGACCAGCACCAGGCTGTCGCTTTCTTTCAGAACTCTGGACAGGTCATCGGGCGTCTCGCACTCGACGGTGCTCCAATGGTGTGGACGACGGGACTTGTGGGCCTCGACACGGGCGGCATGGTCGGCATCGCTCGGATCGACCGCGGCGGTGGCCACATAAGCCACCGCCGACCCCGAGGAATCCGCGATCGATTCAGCCACCCTCGACTTCCCCGACCGAGTGCCGCCCAACACCAGAACGATCATGGCCGCCACCGGCGCTCCTATTCCCCGTAGCGAATGCCAAGCGCTTCGCTCAAAAGTCGAGGCCCTTTTTGGCCCGGATCTGGCGGTCGAAGGCGTGCTTTACCTTGACCATCTCGGTGACGGTGTCGGCCACATCGATCACCTCTTCTGCCATGTCCCGGCCGGTCAGAATCACGCTCACCCGTTCAGGCCGAGACTCCAGGGCCGCGGCCACATCGGCGGCATCGATCCAATCCCAGGTCATTGCGTAGCTGATCTCATCGAGAACAACCAGGCGGTACTCGCCTCCGGCGATGAGCGCCGCCGAGAAATCCCAAGCGGCCACGGCCTTGGCCTTGGTCTCGTCAATGTCGTCTGATTCCCAGGTGAACCCGTCGCCGGCCGAGAACCACTGCACGCCGAGCTCGCGGCACACCTTCTCCTCACCGGTGTTCCAGTTGCCGCTCTTGAGGAACTGCACCACCGCGATGGGCCACCCCCGGGCGACGGCGCGGAGCGCGGTGCCGAAGGCCGCAGTCGACTTGCCCTTGCCGTGGCCGGTGTTGACCATCACCAGCGATGGTGCCGACCGCAATTCTGAGATGTCGTAGGGGCGCTCCTCTCGGGGGGCGGATTCAGTGCTCATGGGGTCTCCTCTGGGTGTCGAGTCCGACGGCGAGGCGCGGGCAGAACCACCAACTCGCCGTCGATTGATTGAACAGTAAGCGAAGTGCCATACACCGCCGACAGCAGGTCTGACCTCAGCACCTCGTCGGGGCAGCCTTGGGCCACGATGCGGCCGTGGTCAATGAGGATCAAGCGATCGGCGAATCGGCCTGCGGCACTCAGGTCGTGCATAGCAGCCAACACGCTGAGGCCCTCGGTGCGGCGCAGATCGTCCACCAGTTCCAGCACCGAAACCTGATGGCCCAAGTCGAGGGCGCTGGTGGGCTCGTCGAGCAGCAGCACCGGGCACTGTTGGGCTAGCGCGCGAGCTACCACCACCTGCTGGGCCTCCCCACCCGACAAGGTGGACACCAAGCGGTCGGCGAACTCCCCTAGCTCAAGGCGGTGCAGCACCGAGGACACGATCTGGCGGTCGGCCCGAGACTCACGGGCCAGCCAACCCAGGTGCGCGGTCCGGCCCAGCAACACGTACTCGGCCACGGTCATGCCCTTGGGCAACTCCGGGAACTGCGGCACCAGGGCCACATCGGTAGCGCCCGGAGCACGGCCATCGCCCAAATCCACGGTTCCGTCGAAGTCGATCAGCCCGACAATCGACCGCAGCAGAGTTGATTTACCCGCCCCGTTGGGGCCGATGATGCCTAGCCATTCCCCGTTGCCCAACTCCAGGTCGACACCGCAAACCACTTCTTGATGGCGAAACGACACTTGCACATCACGGCAAGAAAGCGCGGGCGATCCGAGAGCCGGAGGCGGGGCGGAGGCAACGAGAGTGGAGCTCACGTCGAGCTCCATCGATCGCGCCACAGCACAAGAGCGAAGAACGGTGCGCCGACAAACGCGGTGATGACTCCCACCGGCAGCTCTGATGGGGCCAAAAGTGTGCGGGCACCGATATCTACAAAGGCCAAGAATGCCGCTCCCACCAACGCAGACAGCGGCACGACCACCCGGTAGCTGTGGCTGATGAGCAGGCGAACGATGTGGGGCACGACGAGGCCGACAAAGGCGATCAACCCGCTCACCGACACTGCGGCCGCGGTCAGAAGCGAGGCAGCCACAATCACCACTAGACGGGACCGGGCGGGGTCCAGCCCCAGAGAGCGAGCCTCGTCGTCGCCCACTCGCAACACATCCAGATGCCTCCGGTGGACGAAGAGCACGGCCCCACAAACGGCGGCATAGGGCAGCAGCAGCCACACCTGCGTCCATCCGGTGGTGTTGAGCTGGCCGAACAGCCATGACAGCACCTCTCGGGCTCGGGTCTCGTCCAACTGCTGGATGGCGTAGGTCTGCGCGGCCGAGAACAAGGCGGCCATGGCCACCCCGCCCAGCAACAGCGTGGCCGGCGACGCTCCCCCGCCCCGAGCGATGGCCATCGATGCCACCACCGCCACCAGTGCTCCCAAGAAGGCGGCGGCCGGCACCGTGTCGAACGGGCCCCAGCCCAGGTCGAGGCCGAACCCCAGGGCCAACACGGCGCCAAAACCCGCCCCGGCCGAAACGCCCAACAGGTAGGGGTCGGCCAGCGGGTTCCGGAACACTCCCTGGTAGGAGGCCCCGGCCACGCCCAACGATCCGCCCACCAGCATGCCCAGGACCAGTCGGGGGAGCCGGATCTCGAACAGGATGCTCTCCTGGGTGGCCGACAACGACGATTCCATACCGATCAGCGGGACCCAGTCGAACAGGGCGCTGAACACCCCGCTGACCGGCAGCCCGGCAGCTCCGCTTGAGGCGCTGAGCAATCCCACCGCTACTAACACCGCCACCCCGATAGCGACCGCGGCAACCGACATACCAAATGCCCGCCGTACCGCCCGATGGGTGGCATCGGCTTCTGCCAAGACGGTGGTTGAAAGGGACGCTTCGGCCATCACAGTGCCTGTGAAGACTAGGAAACCGGCTCTGCAACTGCCCCGATAGCTTCAGCCACCGCGGCGATGAACTGGGGCAGTCGCGGTCCCCAGCGAGAGGCTATATCGGCGTTGACCACCACGATGTTGCCGTTGCGCACCGCTGACACCTCGCCCCAACCGGGCCGGGCGGCCACATCGTCGACGGTGTAGCCCACCTGATCGGTGATAACGATCAGCTCGGGATCGGCCACGACGATGTACTCCTCAGTGAGCTGGGGGTATCCGTAGCCGTCGGCGTCGGCCTCGTCGGCGATATTGACGGCGCCCATGGCGGCGTACACCGCGCCGATAAAGCTGGAGGAACTGGCCGAATAAAGCGCGTCACCCAGCTCGTGGTACACCCGCACCGGAGCATCCGGGGCGGCAGCTAGAGCGGCGTCAATTTCGCCGCGCAGGCTGGCTACCAGCGCTGCGGCTTCATCGACTCGGCCAACGGCCATGCCAATTTGGACCACCGCATCATAACCACCCTCAAAATCAGCCGGTGCCGAGCTCAACAGCACCTCAATTCCGACCGCGTCCATCCCGGCCATGAGGTCGTTGGCGTCGTTGGAGATCACCACCAGGTCGGGCTCATAGGAGAGCACCGCCTCCACGTTGGGGTCCCATCCCGACAGGTCGGTGACTGGGGCCTCCGGCGGGTAGTAGGAGAACTGGTCCACCGCTACCACCTGATCGCCCGCACCGATTGCAAACAAGATCTCGGTGGCCGTCGGCGACAACGACACGATCCGCTGGGGCCGGTCGGTCAAGGCTTCAGTGGGTGTCGTCTCGGGAGTCGGCACCTCAGTTGGCGGCGGAGCAGTTTCAGTCGGGGCCGGTTCGGGCGCAGGTTCCTCAGCTGGCGCCTCCGTAGGCGCCGGCTCGGGCGCAGGCTCCTCGGTTGGCGGTACCTCAGCAACATCGTCATCGTTGCCGCAGCTAGCTCCTAAAAGGACGAGAGCAAGCAGCAGCACGGAGAAGAGTCGTAATGGACGTCGGGGCATATTCACCTCCTGTTGATCGAGGAACGGAAGCTCGATCGGCAGGAGCCCTGCCCTCGAACCAACCCAACCCTCGGGGCTTATGGCTCGTTTCAGCGCAAAGCTCGACCGGACTTACTGGCTCAGGGCCAGTTCACCGTTGCGGGACAGTGCCGGAATCTAACCGGACTTCGCCTCCACGCCGGCCCGAATCATAGCCGACTCCAAGCGAGCCATCCCCTCCGAATCCGGCACTCCTACTCGCACATACTCCGACAACCCAAAACTGGAGCAATCCCGAACCACAACGCCAAACGGCGCCAACTGTTCCCGCAACCCAGGGGCACGAACCAATACCCATGGTGAATCGGCATCCTCTACGGCGAACCCGCGACGTCGAAACACCTCTGCCAACTCCTTGCGAGCAGTGGCGATGGCTTCCGACCAGGCCGGTAAATCAGACGACTCCAAGAGCTCCGGCAGCGCCGACACTGCCAGCGAGCCGACCGACCACTGGGGTTGGTGGCGGGAGAACCGCCCCACGTCGTCGGCAATGATGTAGCCGAGCCGCAGGCCGGGAGAGGCAAACACCTTGGTCAGTGAGCCCACCACGACAGCGTCCCGTCCCGCCGTCCAACTCCCAGTGGCAAGCGGATAGAACGCCTCATCCCACACGTCTGCGGTCTCGCCGAAGCCGGCCAAGCGCCCGCTGGGATTGTGGGGGTCACTGCGCCACACCGGCCCGTCGGAGTTGCGGGGATGCAGACCGAATTCGGGCTCGGCCCATACCCGGCCGCCGATTTCTTGGACCACCAACGAGATGGCCTCGCTGCCCCCATTGGTCAGGATGACGCGTTGGGGGTCGACGCCGATGGCGTCGGCCAGGAGCCGAGCGGCTTCCCACGGGTCGGGGTACCGACGCACAGCATCGAGATGGCGGGCCAGTATCGACACCACATCAGGAGCAAACGGATTGGGACTCTGCGACAGGTCGAGGACAGATTGGGGGTCGATACCCAGTGCCCGGGCAATGCAAGGGCCGTCTCCGCCGTGAGGACCGGCAAGAGGGATGTCGGGCAACTAGATCAAGCCCAGCTCGGCCACGGTCTCGCGTTCTTCAACCAGCTCGGCCACCGTGGCATCCAGGCGGGTTTGGGAGAAATCGTTGAGCTCCAGGCCGCCCACGATGGACCACTGGCCGTCGGCGGTGGTGCAGGGGAACGACGAGATGAGGCCCTCGGGGACGCCGTAGGAGCCGTCGGAGGGCACGGCCATGCTCACCCAGTCTCCGTCGGCGGTGCCGTGGACCCAATCGCGCATGTGGTCGATGGCCGCATTGGCCGCCGAGGCCGCGCTGGACAGGCCGCGGGCCTCGATGATGGCTGCGCCCCGCTTCTGCACCGAGGGGATGAACTCATCGGCGATCCACGCCTCGTCGCCTACTGCCTCAGCAGCCGACTGGCCGCCCACTTGGCAGTTGAACAGGTCGGGGTACTGGGTGGCCGAGTGGTTGCCCCAGATGGTCATCCGGCTCACTTCGCCAACGGTCACCCCCAGCTTGGCCGACAGCTGCGCCACCGCCCGGTTGTGGTCGAGGCGGGTCATGGCGCTGAACTGCTCGGCGGGAATGGCGTCGGCGTTGTTCATGGCGATCAGGCAGTTGGTGTTGGCCGGATTCCCCACCACCAGCACCCGCACATCGTCGGCTGCCCCGGCGGAAAGCGCCCGCCCCTGGGTGGTGAAGATGGCGCCGTTGGCCTCCAGCAGGTCTCGGCGCTCCATGCCCTTGCCCCGGGGCCGCGACCCCACCAACAGGGCGTAGTCCACCCCGTCGAACGCCTCGTTGGGATCGTCGGTACACACTTTGCCAGCCACAAGCGGGAAGGCGCAGTCGTCCAGTTCCATGGCCACTCCGCCCAGGGCGTCCATGGCCGGGGGGATCTCCAGCATCTGGAGCACCACCGGCACGTCGGGGCCGAGCATCTGCCCGCTGGCGATGCGGAACAGCAGGCTGTAGCCGATCTGGCCTGCCGCTCCGGTCACAGCCACTCGCTTGGGATCGCTCACCGAAAGGACTCCTTTGGTCTGAGTGTGGAACTGAGGAGTGTGGTTGTCGTCAGACGACTAGAGCCGGTCGACGATGGCCGACGCGAATTCCGAGCACTTCACCTCGGTGGCCTCATCCATGAGGCGGGCGAAGTCGTAGGTGACGATCCTCTCGCCGATGGTGGCCTCCACCGCGTTGACGATGTCGTCGGCGGCGTCGTCCCAACCCAGATGCTCGAACATCAGCACACCCGACAGCAACACCGACGACGGGTTCACCTTGTCTTGGCCGGCGTATTTGGGCGCGGTGCCGTGGGTGGCCTCGAATACGCCGTGGCCGGTCACGTAGTTGATGTTGGCCCCCGGGGCTATGCCGATTCCCCCAACCTGGGCGGCCAGGGCGTCGGAGAGGTAGTCGCCGTTGAGGTTCATGGTGGCGATCACGTCGAACTCGGCCGGGCGGGTGAGCACCTGCTGGAGAGCGATGTCGGCGATGGCGTCTTGCACCAGGATCTTGTCGCCAGCGTCGCCGCCGCAGTCGTCCCAGCCCACGGCCACGTCGGAGAACTCCTCTCGAATCAATTCGTAGCCCCAGCCGCGGAACGCTCCCTCGGTGAACTTCATGATGTTGCCCTTGTGTACCCAGTGGACCCGCTTGCGGTTCCGCCGCACGGCATAGTTCAGCGCGGCCCGCTGAAGGCGCTGCGAACCGGTCTTGGACACTGGCTTGACGCCGATGCCGGCGTCCTCGGCGATGTTCCAGCCCAATGCATCGTGAAGCAGCTCGCGGAGCTTTGCCGCCTCGGGGGTGAAGGCCTCCACCTCGAGCCCGGCGTAGATGTCCTCGGTGTTCTCCCGGAAGATCACCATGTCCACCAGCTCGGGGCTCTTCACCGGGGAAGGCACGTTGGTGAACCAGCGCACCGGGCGCAGGCACACGTACAAATCCATGATCTGGCGGATCGACACATTCAGGCTGCGGAAGCCGCCTCCCACCGGAGTAGTAAGGGGACCCTTGATGCCGATCAGGTACTCGGTGAACTTCTCAATGGTGTCTTGGGGAAGCCAGTCGCCGGTCTCGTTGAACGCCTTCTCGCCGGCCAGCACCTCGATCCACTCAATTTTGCGGCCGTACTTGCCTGCGGCGGCGTCCAGCACGTGCTTGGCAGCCGGCCAGATATCCACCCCAGTCCCGTCGCCCTCGATGAACGGGATGATGGGATTGTCAGAAACGTTCAGCTTCCCATCGGCTCCGATTGTGATTTTGTCGCCCATATGCGGCGAGCATACCGACGAGTCTTCGCACCCAACGAAGCCAAGAATCAACTCCCAGCAAGGGGAGGTACGGCTTCGGCAAACAATGCCGAGTCGCCGTGGATCGGGCCATACTCTGCCTTATTGATGGCACGGATAGCCGACTTGTTGGGCGATCAGCCAACGCTGTCGTTTGAGTTCTTCCCCCCAGCCGACGAGGTGGCCGCCAAGCAACTGGCCGAGACGCTGGACGAATTGGCCGCGCTGTCACCCTCGTTTGTGTCGGTGACCTGCGGGGTGGGCGGCGACGGCCACGACCGCACCCGCACCATCGTGGCCGACATCTGCCAAGACCGGCCCTTTCCGGCCATGGCCCACCTGACCTGTGTGGGTCATACCCGACAAGGCGTGGCCGCCCTGCTGGACGATTACGCCGCCGCCGGGGTGGCCAACATATTGGCCCTCGCGGGCGATCCGCCTGACGGGTCGGCCATCAGCGGCGACTTCCGATACGCCTCCGAGTTGGTGGAGGTGGTGCGGGACCACCCCTCCAACTTCAGCATCGGAGTGGCTGCCCACCCCGAAGTCCACCCCCGCTCAACCGACCGGGCCTCCGACCGGCAGTTTCTGGCCACCAAACTGAACCAAGCCGACTTCGCCATAACCCAGTTCTTCTTCGACCCCGCCGACTACACCCGACTCTGCAATGAGCTGGCCGACCTTGGATGCCATCGACCAATCCTCCCCGGCGTCATGCCAGTGATCTGGCCCAAGAGCACCCGCCACTACGCCGAAATAAATGGCTCGACGGTGCCCGAGGAACTGTTCGCCATTCTCGAAGCCTTATCAACTCCCAACCGCATCACCGCCGCCGCCGAAGCCGCCGCCGAACTGTCCCAACAGTTGCTAGACGCCAGCGCCCCCGGCATCCACCTCTACACCCTTAATCGACCTGATGCCTCAACCCTGATCTGCAATCTGCTCAATCTCTAGTGCTTGAAGTGGCGTTCGCCGGTGAAGATCATCGCCATCTTGTGCTCGTTGGCGGCGTCGATCACCTCTTGGTCCCGTACTGAGCCGCCGGGTTGGATGACGGTGGCGCACTGGGCGTCGGCAGCGGCATCGAGGCCATCACGGAAGGGGAAGAAGGCGTCGCTGGCGCAGGCTCCGCCCGCAGCGCGGCCCGCGGCCTTCTCCGCCGCGATGCGCCCGGCGTCGCGACGGTTCTGCTGACCGGCGCCGATGCCCACTGCCTGGCGGTCTTTGGCCAGCACAATGCAGTTGGAGCCCACTCGGGCCGCCACCCGCCAGGCCAGTTCCAAGTCGGCCCACTGGTCGTCGGTGGGTGCCCGCTCGGTAACCACTTTCCACGAAGAGCGGTCCATGGTCACCGTGTCGGGAGTCTGCACCATAGCCGCACCCCCTAGAGTGCGAATCTCCAAGTCGGCAGCCTCCGGCGGCGGGGCCTTGAGCACCCGCAAGTTCTTCTTCTTGCCCAGCAGGGCCAGCGCGGCCTCCTCGTATTCGGAGGCGACGAGCACCTCGGTGAATACGTCGGCCATGGCCTCGGCCACATGGGCGGTCACCATGCGGTTGACGGCCACGATCCCCCCGAACGCGGAGACCGGGTCGCACTCATGGGCCCGCCGATAGGCGGTGGCGATGTCGTCGGCCACTGCTGCTCCGCAGGGGTTGGCGTGCTTGATGACCACCGCGGCCGGGTCATCGCCCAGCGAGTGGGCCAGCCGCCAGGCGGCGTCGGCGTCGAATACGTTGAGATACGACATGGCCTTGCCCTGGAGCTGCTGAGCCTGGTCCCACCAACTCGACTGGCCGGCAATTCGATAGCGGGCGCCGCTTTGGTGGGGGTTCTCGCCGTAGCGCAGCACTTCCTGGCGCTCCAAAGTCAGCGCCACCGTCGGCGGGAGTTCTTCGGCGTCGGCATCGGTGTCGGTCAGCCAATCGACGATCTCCGCGTCGTAGGCGCCGGTGTGGGCGTATGCGGCCCGAGCCAGTCGTCTTCTGGTGGCGTGGGAGAGGCCGCCTTCAGCCTCCAACTCGTCCAGCACCGTCCCATAGTCCTCGGGCTGCACCACCACGCCGACCCGCTCGTGGTTCTTGGCTGCGGCCCGCACCATGGCCGGACCGCCGATGTCGATCATATCCACCGATGGATCGGAGCGGAACGGATACAGGTTGCACACCACCAGGTCGATAGGCGCAATGCCCCGCTCGGCCAGATCCTCAACATGGCCCGGATTCGATAGGTCGGCCAGCAGACCCCCGTGAATTACGGGGTGGACGGTCTTGACCCGCCCGTCCAGCATCTCTGGCGCTCCGGTGACCTGCTCCACCGGGGTCACTGGGACTCCGGCTTCGGCCAGCGCGGCCGACGTGCCCCCGCTGGAGACGATCTCCCATCCCAGGGCTACCAGCCGCTGGGCCAGATCTACCACCCCGGTCTTGTCGTACACCGACACCAACGCCCTCGGCGAGTGGTCAGCTCCCTGGCTCATAAGACATACCCTCGGTCGATTATTTCCCGGACAGTGCGAATGTACAGGTCGCGCTCCACTGTCTTGATCCTCTCGTGGAGCGTGTCCACTGTGTCGTCGGGCTCCACGGCCACGGCTTGCTGGGCCAGAATCGGCCCTGCGTCCACCTCCAAGGTAGCCACATGCACGGTGCAGCCGGTGACCTTCACCCCGTAGCCCAAGGCGTCTTTCACCGCGTGCCAGCCGGGAAAGGCGGGCAACAGCGACGGGTGGGTGTTCAAGATTCGGCCTCCGTACCCATCCTGAATCGGCTGACTCAGCACCGTCCCGAACCCCGCCATGGCCACCAGCTCGATGCCCTCGGCCGACAAGCGCTCGGTCACTTGGCGGGTGTAGTCCACTCGGTCGAAGTCGGGACCGAAGCTGGTCCGCTCCACCAGCACGCAGGTCAGCCCGTGATCCGCGGCAACCTTCTCAGCACCGCAGGGTCGGTCCACCAGCACCAGCGAGATGGGCAGCCCGCTGTGGGCCATGGCATCCAGAATTGTCCCACTGCCCGACGCCAGCACCGCTAGTCGCATCGAGCCGAACCTACCACCCGCCTCAGGGGCTGCTTGGGATGTCCCCTCGCCCGCCGATTGGCCTGAAAATCAGAGTCCCGCGACCACCTCGGCCATGATGTCGCCGGCCTCGCTGGGGCTCTGGCCGATGTGTACGCCAGCGGCGGCGAGGGCGTCCATCTTGGCCTGGGCGGTGCCCTTGCCCCCTGACACGATGGCCCCCGCGTGGCCCATCTTCTTGCCCGGCGGAGCGGTCATCCCGGCGATGTAGGCCACCACCGGCTTGGACACGTTGGCGGCGATGAACTCGGCGGCTTCCTCCTCGGCCGACCCCCCGATCTCGCCGATCATCATGACCGCTTCGGTCTCGGTATCTCCCTCGAAGGCGGCCAAACAGTCGATGAACGACGTGCCCGGTACTGGGTCGCCGCCGATGCCCACACAGGTGGTGCAACCGATGTCTTTCTGCTTGAGCTCGTACAGCGCCTGGTAGGTGAGGGTGCCCGAGCGGCTCACGATGCCCACCGGGCCGCCCTCTTTGGCGATGTGGCCCGCGGTGATGCCGATGTTGGCCTTGCCGGGGCTGATGATGCCGGGGCAGTTGGGCCCTAGCAACCGCACGTCGGGGTAATCGGCCTTGAGCTTGTTGAAGAAGTAGGCCTCGTCGTGCATGGGCACGCCCTCGGTGATGACCACCACCAGCTCAACACCGCCCTCGGCGGCCTCGAGCACCGCACCGCGCACCCCGGCGGCAGGGATGAACACGCACGAAACGTTGGCGCCGGTGGCTTCCACCGCGTCGGCCACGGTGGCGAAGATGGGAATCCCCTCCACGTCAGTGCCCGCCTTCTTGGGGTTGGTGCCGGCCACCACCTGGGTGCCGTAGTCGCGGTTCAACAAGCCGTAGTACCGGCCCTGGCTTCCGGTGAGGCCCTGGTAGACCACCCTGGTGTTCTCGTCGACGAAGATGCTCACCGTGCAGATCCTCCTGCCAAATCGACCGCCAGTTGGGCCGCAGCCAACATGGTGGGCTCCATAACCAGCCGATCGCCGAGATGAGGCTCCAGCAGCGACCAGCCCACAACTGCGTTGGTGCCGTCGAGGCGGATCACGATGGGCGAGCTGATATCCACCCGCTCCATGGCCTCGATGATGCCGTTGGCCACCTCATCACCCCGGGTGATGCCCCCGAAGATGTTGATTAAGATCGACTTCACATCGGGGTCGTTGTTGATGACCTCCAGCGCCCCGGCCATCACGTCGGAGTTGGCCCCTCCGCCGATGTCCAGGAAGTTGGCCGGCTTGCCGCCCACCTGGTTGACCACGTCCACCGTGCTCATGGCCAGCCCGGCACCGTTGGCGATCACCCCCACCGAGCCTTCCAAACCCACGTACTGGAGACCTTTGGCGTGGGCGGCGGCCTCCCGCTCGTCACGGGGCTGGGTGGCGTCGAAGGGCGCCAGGTCGTGGCGGAAGCCAGCGTTGCCGTCAAGGGTGACCTTGGCGTCGAGCACATGCACCCGGCCCTCGGGGGTGACGATCAGCGGGTTGATCTCAACCAGATCGGCGTCGCCTTGGGTGTAGGCCTCATACAGCTTCAACAACAACTCCACCGTCTGGTGTGTGACGTCGGGGTTGAGGTTGGCGGCCAGCACCCATTGGCGGCACTGGTCCTCGGCCAGGCCTTCGGTCGGGTCGACCCAGATCTTGGCGATTGCGTCAGGGTTCTCCTCGGCCACCGTCTCGATCTCCACCCCGCCTTCGGACGACAGCATCCCCAAGTGCTTCTTGGCCGACCGGTCGAGGGTGAAGCTCACGTAGTACTCCTCCGCGATGTCGGAGGCCTTCTCGATCCACAGGTTCTCCACGATGTGGCCCCGGATGTCGAGCCCCAAGATGTTGGCGGCATGGGTGCGCACGGCGTCGATGTCGGCCGCGAACTTCACCCCCCCGGCCTTGCCACGCCCACCGGTGTGGACCTGGGCTTTGACCATTACCGGTGTCCCCAACCGCTCCGCGGCTGCTACCGCATCATCGACCGTAGTCACCGCCTCGCCGGGTGAAACCGGCATGTCGTACGACGCGAAGAACTGTTTTCCCTGATATTCGAATAGATCCACGGGCTCCCCAATACAGAGCGTTGGCCAAGTTCGCGCTGGCAGCTTGGCAATGGTTCGTACCGCCGACGCTTCGCCGCGATACTAGGAGCAACCCCATCAGTTGGAACGAACCGAGGGAGCGACATGCCCGTCTCATCGGGTCCCAAAATCACCCCCTTCAGAGCCGTCATCTACAGCGTCATCAGCATCGCGCTGGCGGTGGGCTTGGTATTCGCCGTGGTGTCGCTGGCCGGATCCGACCAGATCGAGGTAAAGCTGGGCGACGACAACTTCAACGCCGGCGACGCCGAGGTGTTGGCCGCTGAGATCGCCGAGCGAGGACCGGTGCCGTGGGCCCCGCTGAGCCGGGGACGCAGCATCTGGATCAACCACGTCGGCAACAATCCCGAGAAGGGGTGGTTCGCCTTCGACGTCCAGTCTCCCGGTGCCAGCGGCGACTGCGTGGTCGACTGGGACGCCGACCGACGGCTGTTCATCGACACCTGCGATCCAGCGTTGGTGTACTCAGCCACCGGCGATGGCCTAACCCAGTTCGGAGTATGGCTAGACGAAGGCGATCTGTTCGTGGACGTGAACGCCAACGACGGACCTTGAGCAAGATTCGCAAAACACGCCGCCTCCTACATCTTTAACTCGTCTTTGTCATGTGTTGACAGCAGTTTGGATGATCCTTGCAAAGCCCTCGAGTACCGTATCGTGCAATGTTGGAGACTCACACCAACAAGAGCATAAGCCAAACGATTACAACAATAGTCTTTAGCCGATCGGTTGTCTGTTCAATATTGATTGCCATCGGAATGCTTCTATTGCACAACATAGCAGCAGCTCACTATTTCGGAGGTCGATACGCTGATAATGACCAACACAGATACGCGTCAATTGAGTCAAATGACTCTCATTATAATGAACTCAATCCATTCGTAACTGATTCAATGCATTCCGACTACGAGCTAGATACAGACAACGACATTAATACAATCAACGATGGACGCCAGTCTGCTGTTCCAAGTGCTCGCGTAGATATGTATTGGTATGCAGCTGATGAAAGTCACTTTTCGCGATCCACAATCTTGGGTGATGCTACTTGTATGAAGACAATGAGCAACAACAAATGCGATCAATTCCGTGTTCGATTCAATGAAGACACATTGATAGGCAACACAGCTAGTCAAGTCGGTCATACTGTTTGTCACGAGATTGGACACACTCTGGGCAGCGACGACGGACTGACTGAAGATGAAGGTTGCTGGCCACAGTCAAAATATTCCCTTGAAACCAATCTCACTGTCCATGAAATTGACCATCTCAAAGACAGATATTGATCTGACATTGTGATTTGGTCACTATAACAAAGGAATTATATGATGTTCAGACTCATCAGTACCATAGCGTTGTGTGCTGGAATACTAGTCTCAGGATGCACTGCGCACGATGAACATTCATCAGACGAACTTGATACTGTTATCATCCATGTGGATGAATCCGGGCCATCAACTTCCGGAGACCTCATTGAGCAGAGTACAGTAATTGTACGAGCAACATTAGATTCAATAACTACAGGAGCAGGTTATAGGGGTGGATATAACGAAGATGAACCAACAAGTGAATTTATTGAGCTTATCAAATTGAACTTCAGTACTATTGAAACCCTTAAGGGTGAATCACCTGCTCAATTGGCAATTTTATGGGATGGGTATACAGTCAAAAATGTAGGCGGAAAACCCACTGAGCGCTTAAACCGTGTGCTGCTTGCAGGCGCGGATTTCACATCTACCGACGTTGGACAATCCTTTGTTCTTTTCTTGACAGAGCGAAACAATGACCTTGACATCATAACAGTTACTGACGGAATAGCTTACTTGTTGGGAAATAATATGATCAGCCCTTCTACTACGTCCGGCGTGCTCGGCATTGCTTCTGAGGCCACAACCCTCGAATATATTCGACAAACTAGCTCAAGTGAACCTGGAGCATTTATCGAATGACGGATATATGTGCAGCGTCAATCACCTGAGGTGCCGCTGTCGCGCTTGTTGGGCACGGTGATCCAGCCTTGGGCGACGGCGTGGGATACGCCTTCGATGGTGCTGTCGACTCCGAACTGGTGCCACATGTCGGCGAGGATTCGCTGGAGGTGGCGCTCGGAGTAGCCGAGGCGCATGGCGAGGTCGGCGTGTTTCTCGCCGTTGGCGAGGCCTTGCAGGCAGGCGAGCTGCATCTCGTCGGGCACTATTGACAGGCTGGTCCGGCAGTAGTGCGCGACCGCCGCGGCCGTTGAGCGCAGCCTCTCCGCCGCGTCGGGGTGCATCAATTCGGCGAGCCTCTCGTAGTGGATCACTTCGGGCATGTGTCTGATATCGAGGGAACCAGACGGCACCTCTAGCTCCGCGCAGTCCGGGTCTTTGTTGATCGCGACCGCAACCGCACTCAGATATCCGGCAACATTCTCCCAATCGCCGGCGACCGATTGATCGGGCGAAACAGAGCCCATCAACCAGGCACAGCGCTCATAGGAGTCGGCCACCTGCCGATGGAATAGCGGCGCCAGGGTCTCCTTCCATACCTTTTGAGCGTTGCGTTGAAACTCCACACCCCAGATGTCGGTGTGCTCACCGGGTCCATAGCCCAAACCGTGGGCCTCGGCGATTCGGATTGCATATTGCTCGATCAGGGCGGCATGTCTGAGAACCACCCGGAGCTGACCAACGCTGAACTGCGCAGCATGAGCATATGTCTCTCGCATACTCATCACTTCAGCGCCTATTGCCGTCAAACGGCGGGGGTGCTATCCACCCCAGCTGCACCGCTAGCGCGACTCCCTGTACTTGATTGTGAACACCGAGGCGCTTCCACATTGCCTCTAGCAACCGGTACATGCCTCTCGTCGAAGTGTCATTGCGCTTGGCAAGCACGGCAACCGGCTCCTGAGCGGTCACCGAGAGCAGCCACTCCAGTTCTTGAGCCGTCGGTACCACCTGCACTTGCGACTCACAGCAGCGGGCGACCCCATTGGCTGCATCCCCCAACGCTCAATCCCCTTAGAGCTCAGCAACTCAGCGAAGAGCTCATAACGCAACACCGCCGGAGGCGCCGACCCGATCTCAGCGACCCCCACCCCAGAAGCAACCTCCGCCACCGAAGGCATCTCGCGTAAAGCCTCTGACGTGGAACGCAGGAACTCCGCGACGATCCCCCAATCGACCGCTACCTCATCATCAGGCGCAGCGCCATCCATCAACCCCGCGCAGTACGCGCTCGCATCGGCGACGCCCCGCAGATACTCAGGACGCAGCGTCTGGGCGTAAATCGAACAGGCACGCCGCTGGAACCCAATCTCCCAAGGCTTCCGAGACCGCCCGGGCCCATGCCCCAAGCGGTGGGCCTCCGCCACGCTCCCCACGAAGTGGGCAACCCTCACGGAAAATGAGCTGACCGACCCCCACTGCGCCCAGCTCAACTCCACGGGGCCACCGTAGCAAGCCCGCATTCAGGCCGAAGGCGGCATGGATCGCATTTTCTGGCCCCGATGGCGATAGAGCCATCTGGTCTTCACCTGCGTCGATGTCGAAGGCCTTAATTCATTGCCACATGCAGCTGTCCCTTTACACCTTGAATCCGACCTTGTCAAGTGTCAAAACATGACAAATGCTCGTCATGTTTTGACACTGTTTATTGCTGCCG
This sequence comes from Candidatus Poriferisocius sp., assembly GCF_965214065.1. GTDB lineage: Bacteria > Actinomycetota > Acidimicrobiia > Acidimicrobiales > Bin134 > Poriferisocius. The sequence goes on along the minus strand of NZ_CBDCAT010000027.1, from coordinate 692,903 downwards.
AATGCCACACTCTCAGATATAGTTGCTGGGAAGGAACACGGATTCTAAAGCTAATATCAACAATGGCAATTGATGTCATATAAGAGGTGATATATCTATGAAATATATTAGGATCAAACACGCAGTATTTGTCATCTCAATGTTGTTTGCATTAATTGTGCCAGCTTTCCCTGTATCTGCAGGAAACTGGTATGGAGCCACAGGAAATGTGAACTGCGGTGGAAACATGCAAGACAACAATGACATGACATATCACCGGTCGCCAGGATTGTCTTAAGCACTATTTGATGCGTATACTTATGCACCAAAAACGCAGTACTTCCAACTGATATAGACCTTCAGACAGAACAATCATCGCCTGATAGCAACACTGATGTTGTTATACAAGAGGCTAACTACTCTGAGACTTGGTGTGGCCATACATGGCATGGAGGCTCTGGATCCGTTATTGTTGGATATGCATCTTGTGAATCGCTCTCTGGATCCAAATGTCAAAGCTTCAATATATATACAGATCAGTCATGGGAGGTAAATCAGACGACAGCTCGTCGCAGGAATCACGCATGTCATGAACTTGGTCACACCCTTGGACTCATTCATCCGAAATCAAACCAGCAGGAAGACTCATCTTGTCTGTACAATAAGACAGAGTTAGATTACAGCAATCATGACAAGGAACATATCAATGGAAACTATTAGAAACGTCTTTTTCTCTGCAATTGTCTCCATTCGTGCGGTCACGATCTGGCATCTTGATGATGTTTGCAGAGGTCAGTTATTAAGCAAGAAAACACTGATAACCTCAATGGCAGTACTGATCATCACCGCAAGTGCTTGCGGTGATGGCACGCAGAGATCGGAATCAGCGGGTATTTTATTGACTGATAAAATACAGGAGTTGAACTCAAGTGTGTCATATGAACAGCCTCTGTACAGCTCCGCTCTAGAAACCACTCCTCGCACAACATTTGTGGTTGATGGCAAGACTGTAGGTCCTGCGTCGGATATGTTTGTGGTTGGGAGAGTCATTAGAGTTACCGCCGGTAACGGTTACTCATGGCCAGGCGGCCCTCAAATTGTCGGTGAGCTGCCTACCCGAAAGACACATGTATTCAATTCCACTGACTCCTGGCTATCTACTATCCACTTATCTATTGCAGTTGAAAACTCACTATACTTGAACGATGACTACACTGGAGTCAACCAGGTCACTATTGGCTTATTCTTGCTTAATCCAGTTGATTTGAACTCACTCAAGACAGAACTCGAAGGCATACGAATTGCTGCTCCACTCCACTCAAACGAAAAAACAGCATTTGACCTCGAACCTGAAGTCTTCGGAGTGCTGCGCGGGGGCGAGCTATTGGGATTTGTTGATGAGCTAGACAACGTGACCTTTCCAGCTTTCGATCACACTCTATCTTCAGATGGCCTGCCCCAGTCTATCAAACTTGAAGCCTTGCTAAACCCGCCGTCCATTATCACGATAGTAAATTCTGACGGCGATTTCAGCGGTGGTGGCAGCGTCGGCAACGTCGGCGCCAACGAGTGAGCAGCACGGACCACGCCGCCTGCAAACACCAATCAGGGTCTCGAAGGGTTCGTACCTGTGTTTGGGAATAGCCGGAGACTCATGCCTTTTCGAGTCGGGCGAACGAGGCCATAAGCACTTTGGAGCCGGCGGTGGTGAAGTTGACGGTGATCTCGGCGTCGCCGCCGGCCCCCTTTACATCGGTGACCACGCCGATGCCGAAGGTGGCGTGGTTCACGTCGTCGCCCACTACGAGGCGGACCGGATCGGGGTCGGCTTCGACCGGGGTGCGGGTGGCCTGGGGAGCTTCCACCATCCGCTCACGACCAGCGAACGAACTGGCCGAGTACCGGTCGGAGCCCGACCGGGTTGAGCGGCTCCGGCTGCCGCCCCGGTTGTCCACCAGCTCTTCGGGGATCTCCTCCAAGAACCGCGACGGCGGGTTGTACATCGGGGTGCCGTGAACGGTGCGGTGCCAGGCGTGGGTCAGGTACAGCCGCTGGCGGGCCCGGGTGATGCCCACGTAGGCCAGGCGGCGCTCCTCCTCAAGCTCGTCGGGCTCGGTGAGCGAGCGGAAGTGGGGGAATATGCCCTCCTCCATGCCGACCAGGAACACCACCGGATACTCCAGACCCTTGGCCGAGTGCAGGGTCATCAGCGTCAGCATTGAGTCATCGGCCAGGTCATCGGTATCCGACACCAGGCTGACCTGTTCGAGGAAATCGTTCACGTTTTCGCTTTCCGAGGCCGCGCTGATCAGCTCGTCGAGGTTCTCCAGCCTTCCCTGGGCCTGCACTCCAACTTCGGTCTCCCCGGCGGCTTCGACCTCCAGTTGGTCGAGATACCCGCTGGATTCGAGCATGTGCTCCAACACGTGGGCAGGTCCGCCGTCGAGCAAGCTGCGGGAGTCGTCGATCACCTTCAAGAAGGCGCCGATGCCAGTCAGTGCCCTCCCTCTCACCCCGGCTTCGGATGCGTTCACCAAGGCGTCCATCAACGTAAGGCCGTGGGCCTCGGCCCATGCCTCCAGCTTGGCCACCGATCCGTCGCCCACCCCCCGCTTGGGTGTGTTCAACGCCCGCCTCAGGCTGACGGCGTCGCCGGGGTTGACGGTCACCCGCAGATAGGCGAGCGAGTCCTTGACCTCCCGGCGGTCGTAGAACCGGGTGCCGCCGACAATCTGATAGGGAACGCCCGCCTCCATCAGCAGCTCCTCCATTGCCCGGCTCTGGGCGTTTGTGCGGTAGAACACCGCCATCTCGTCCCAGCGATGCTGCTCGTCGTCGTGGAGCCTGTACGCCTCCCGCACCACCCAGCGGGCCTCGTCGTACTCGTCGGTCGCCTGGTAGCAGACGATGGGGTCGCCCCTAGTCTGGTCGGTCCAAAGATTCTTGGGCTTGCGGCCCAAGTTGTTGGCGATCACCGCGTTGGCCGCGCTCAAAATGCGCTGAGAGGAGCGGTAGTTCTGCTCCAAAAGCACCACGGTGACGTCCTCGAAGGCCCGCTCGAAGTCGATGATGTTGCGGACATCGGCCCCTCGAAAACGGTAGACCGACTGGTCGGCGTCGCCCACCACGAACACATTGCGGTGCTCTTTGCCCAGCATCAGCACCAGCTCGTTCTGCACCCGGTTGGTGTCCTGGAACTCGTCTACCAAAACGTGCTCGAAGCGGCGGCGGTAGCGATCGAGCACGTCGGGCGCCCGCTGGAAGAGCCCCACAGTGGCGCCCAGAAGGTCGTCGAAGTCCATGGCCCCGGCCCGGCGCAGGCGCTCCTGATACTCCCCGTAGACCTCTCCGATCCGGCGCTCGAAGATATTGGCAGCCCGGTCTTTGTATTGGGCCACGCCGACCATCTCGTTCTTGGCCGCGCTGATAGCAGCGTGGATCGAGCGGGGGGGCATCTTCTTGAGGTCCAATTTGAAATCGTTGAGGATGTAGCGGGTAAGCCTCACCGAGTCGGCCTGGTCGTAGATGGTGAAGCTGGAGGGGAAGCCAATCGCCTCGTGCTCATAACGCAGGATGCGAGCGCAGGCCGAGTGGAAAGTGCTCACCCACATCTTGTCGGCCACCGGGCCCACCAGCGCTCCCACCCGGTGCTTCATCTCCTGGGCCGCCTTGTTGGTGAAGGTGATAGCCAACAGGGCGAAAGGGGAAACGCCCTGGTGGTCGATGAGATAGGCGATGCGATGGGTGAGCACCCGGGTCTTGCCCGAGCCCGCCCCGGCGACCACCAGAATCGGGCCGCCCGGATGGGTGACCGCGTCGATCTGGGCCGGGTTCAGCCCCTCGGTGAGCGCGGTCGATGGCATCTGGCCAACACTACCGACCACCATCCTGCGAGCAGCAGCTACATCATGAAGCTCTGGGCCAGAAACACACCCCACACGCTCATCAAGAAAGTCGCCAGGGTCCCGTAGTGCAGTCGGGCCTGCCGGGCCAGCTTTGACTCCACAAAACTCCGCAACTCCGCATGGCCAGCCCGCGTCTCCGCAGCCAACGACTCAAGGCCAGCCCGCGTCTCCGCAGCCAACGACTCAAGGCCAGCCCGCGTCTCCGCAGCCAACGACTCAAGGCCAGCCCGAATCGATGCAAACTCGGCCTTGCTTTCAGACCGAAAAACTTCCAATTCGGCCTTGGTTGCCAGTTGATCTCGGCCATCGGGCAGTACGCACGCCATCAGCGTCTTCGCTGCCCCTTCGCCGATCGCATCCGTCAACCTTCCCACCAACTCCATCCGCTCGGCTTCGCTCACCGGCATCTCGATGTTCCCTCACTTGTAGAAATATGAAGGGCAGCCTTTGAAGCCAGCGCCGAAAGCTGCCCAACTGTACCCTGCCAGGGGTCGAGAGCAACCGCCTGATTCCCCTATAGCTGGATATTCAGCGCGTGCCCCCACCGGTAGGGTACGGGCGATGGGGAAGTTTCGGTTTGGGGTGCAAGCACGGACGCTGACCGATGCCCGGGGGTGGCGAGAAACTGCTCGGCAGGCCGAGGAACTGGGCTACGACATCTTCTGCATGCCCGATCATTTCGACCAGGGTCCGGCACCGATGGTGGCGCTGGCCTTCGCGGCAGAGGCCACAACTACGCTGAGGCTGGGGACCATGGTGCTGGCCAACGATTTCCGCCACCCGGCGGCGGTGGCCAAGGAGGCCGCCACCTTGGATGCGTAGTCCGGCGGTCGGTTCGAGTTGGGAATCGGAGCCGGCTGGCAAAGCAGCGACTACCACAGCACCGGCATTCCCATGGACCGGCCCGGATTGCGGATCGAGCGCCTGGGGGAGGCGGTGGCCATCATCAAGGGGCTGCTGGCCGGCGAGACGGTGACGTTCTCGGGCCAGCATTACTCCATCGAAGGCCTGAAAGGGTTGCCCGAGCCGGTGCGACCCGGAGGCCCGCCGCTGTTCGTGGCCGGAGGGTCGGAACGGGTGCTGCGATTGGCGGCCCGAACGGCTGACATCGTGGGGGTCAACCCCAGCATGGCTGCCGGGGTTATCGACAACCGAGTGGGTCCGTCGTCAACCGCCGACGCCACCGCGGCCAAGATCGACTGGATCAGAGAGAGCGCAGGAGAGCGATTCGGGGATGTGGAACTGCACTCCCGGGTCCACATGGCCACAATCACCGACGACAGCAGGAGCTTTGCCGAGGCGCTGGCCCCAGCGTTGGGGCTGGACACCGACCAGGCCTTGGCGTCACCCCACAGCCTGATTGGAACGGTGGGAGAAGTGGTGGACAAGCTGGTTCGCCAGCGAGATGAGTTGGACATCAGCTACATCGGCCTTTCGATCGAATCCATGGAGGAGATGGCTCCGGTGGTGGCCCAGCTGGCGGGAATCTGACCGGCTTGGCTCTACGCGTTGAAGCTGGGACGTCGGGCTCTGATTTTTGTGACGGGTTGAGTGTGGCCGGGTTTTGTCCGGTTGCAAGCAGGATTCTGAGCCGGTAGTTGTTGAAGTTGCGGAAGCCTCTGGCTGAGCGTTTGATGTCTTCGATTTTGGCGTTGGCGGCTTCGGTTCGCCCGTTGTGGGCACCGGTTGCGATGCTGGTTTGGATCTCGGTTTGCCAGCTTTTGAGGGTGCGGGCGAGCCGGTGCAGCTCGGGGGCCGCCTCGGGGGCTTCGCACCAGTCGATGGCGTCGTGAAGCCGGGCGGCGGCCTGGTCGGGGCCGCCGGTTTTGAACACGGCCCGGACTTTTTCTTTGGCCTGCCAGCAGTCGGCGACCTCGTCGTAGGGGTCGCCCGCGTCGAGGGCTTGTTGGAGGCGGTCCCAGCCGGCGGCGTCTCGGCCCTCGAACACGTCGACGACCCGCCCGGTGTCCGCGTCGACAGCCGCTGTGATGAACCGGCGGCGGCGGCGCCGCGAGGCCGAGGCCATCACCGTCTCGTCAAAGCCCACCTCCTCGACGCCGGCCACCTACAACCCGAGCGCGCCGAACCCGACCGCTGAACTATCTTGAACCACCAGGAGCCTCCTGACACTTGGACAATCTGACAGTCACAAGAATCGGCGAGGCCCCCGACTCAGTGGCGGACCCCCACAATCACCCCAGTCCCAGCTTCAACGCGAAGACTCAGAAACTCCTCGGCGGATGATTGTTGAGGATGTAGCGAGTGGGCCGCACTGAGTCGGCCTGATCACATCTCTGCGCTCTATCTGAACAAGCAAGAGAGCCGCCTTTTATACGACCGCACCTACTTCGTCAAGTGTCAAAACATGACGAAAAACTTGTCATGTTTTGACACCCGTTTTGATTGCAAAGCCCGCCAAGCCAACCTACGTTCATCTGAAGACGCAACAGACCCGAACCAAGAAATACATCCTCAATCTCAAACTTAAGACAACGGGGGAAACCCAGAATGGTTAGGTGCCAAAAGAAACGGAAGAAGTGGAAAGCAATTCTCTTCTGTGCAGTTGGACTATTCGCGGTTGGTTCGACAACCGCAAGCACGGTGCATGCTGCCAACAGTGAGGAGGTCACGCCGGTAGAAACGAATCCAGCTGCACAGTCGGTGGATGTGGCAGTTTCGTCGTATGCGTTGGAGTACTCGGTGTCGCACGCGGAAGCCAGCCGCCGCCTGGGGCGCATCGGGGCGATCCAGGAGATTCTGGCGTCGATCCGCGGCTTTGAGACGGCACGGGTGGCGGGGTGGGGCATCGACCACCGAGGCGGCTTCGGCGGCTGGGTGCTACTCACCGGCGACCAGCCGGCTGGTAATGAGGCGGCTGCTGTGGCCGACGCTCACGGCGATGTGGAGATCCGCACCGGCGCCCAGCACAGCTACGCCGAGCTCCAGGCCGCACAGCGCGGTCTTTCAGAAGAGCTCTTCGCCGCTCAACATCCTTCCGTCGGCAGCGGAGCGCTGGGCAGCACCGGCGCTGTTGGGCAGGCCGGGCCCGGCGCGCCGGGCGACATCGAGGGCGCCGGGGTGGGCTCGGGCGTGGCCGAGGTGGTCACGTTCTTGGAGACCGACATGGCGGGCAACGCGGTTCGCGTCGGCATAGACCCCGGGCTGGCTTCCGATGTCGGCCCGCTGGGCACAGTGTCTGAACTGGGCTTCGAGCAAAGCGCGTCCGTGGTCGCAGAACTGCTCCAAGACCACATCGAGGTGGCCTTTACTGTCGCCGACGGCCGCGACATCGCCCCAGCGGCGAACTTCCAAGGCGGGGATAAAGTGTCTGGGATCGTCAATTGCACATCGGGGTTCACAGCCCGCCGGAGCAACGGCGGTGGCTACGACTACGGCATCATCACCGCCGGTCACTGCGGCAATGATCTTCCAACCGAAACCGTACCGTTCAGCATGAATGGTGTGGAGTTGCCGTTCGTTTACGGCTGGCTGAGTGCTACCGCCGACGCCCAGTTCCACAGTATTCCCACACCTGCCAGCGGGTCCCACTACGTGCTTGACGACTTCTTGTGCCGCGATCCTGCCAGCTACCCCACACCTTCCTGTGATGTGACCAGGACCGAGGCCCGCGCCAACATGCAAGACGACTTCGTTTGCCACACCGGCAAGAACAGCAAGACATCCTGCGGCCGGGTCACCAGCATCAACCACATGCTCAAATGGGCGAATGCTCCATGCCGCAACTCCGCCGGTGCAATAGTGGTCTGCGACTCCGTTTTCGTGAAAGTAGAGGGCCAATTCCTGAGAGGCTGCAGAGGCGACAGCGGAGGACCGTTCTATAGGGGTGGAACGGCCTACGGGATCATGGCGGGCACCTCCGACAGGAACAATTGCACATCGGGAGGCAAGACGGTGACGTTCTCGGCGATCGGGGAAGTCGAGGCCTTCCTGGGCGTGGATGTGCTCACCGAGCCGGTCACGCTGACAGCTTCGTGAAGGCTACGGGAGACTCCTTGTGATCGGGCGAGATCAAAACTGCAGGTTCAGCAACAGAAGGAGCCCTGTACCGCGTCTCAAGGGGCTGTGGGGTGAGTGGGCAGCGCGGTGGGGAATTGTGTCGCTGTGCTTGGCGCTGGCCGCTGCAGGCTGCTCGTCGGGGCAACAAGCAGCTGTGGAGCCGCCGCCGGCATCGGCTGAAGCCGAACAGGGCGGAGCGGACCAGCAGGCGGATGTGGCCCGGCCGTCGGCTATTATGTCGGCGACGGCAACCCCCGGACCGCCCGAGGGGTCGGGGGCGGTGGGTCATGAGGGTGACCTGTGGGATGGCGTGGGTTGGCCGCGGCCGCCGCTGGCGGGCATGCGGGTGGACTACCCCGAACGGATGGGCCCGTCGAGTTTCTTTTTGCACGGGATCGTGTCTATAGAGCCGCCTTGCGCATATCTCACCAATTTCTCGGCGGGGTTCGGGGACGACTCGTTGGCGATATGGGAGGGAAGGCGCCTGGCGTTGTCGCTGCTCTATCCCGAGGTGCGCTTCGACGAGGACAACCAGACGCTGTGGAACCCGGAGCTGTGGGACGACTACGACGACATCCCGATCGCCCACGGCGACCGAGTCATTGTGTCCTCAGACCCGCTACTTGAAGATATCGGGGACAAGGAGCCCCACGAGCTGCATCTCTTCTGGAATGCCTGCCCTGCCCACGGTATCGCAAGTCCCTGGGGTTTTTGGACGTCGGTGGAGTGGCTCTGCTCAAACAGGCCGCCAGAGTGGGTATGGCACCAAGGACAAGAACTTGAGCGCATCTGCGTGGAGGACACGAGGCCATGGAACCAGCGGGACCTGCTGGAACAACAAGGCCTCGCCCCCGCTGCCGAGGCGCCCGCCCAACGCCTGGGCCCCGGCGACCCGCCTCCTGTGGCAGAGCTGCCGCCGCCACCGCTTTTCGACATGCACCCCTACCACCCCGACATGGAGCTAGAACTGTCCACACTGGTGGGGATTGTGTCGATAGAGTCCGTGCCGCCAAACTACGACTTGGAACAAAAGTGCGTATACCTGTACCCCACAGCAGCCTCGGCGCCGCAGTCAGCGCTGTGGGGAGACTCGTGGAAGCACACCGGCCCCGACGGCCAGCCGCTCCCCGTCAGGCTAGACCTGCCCTACCCCCAGGTCCGCTTCGACGACGAAACCTGGACGCTGTGGAACGGCGACATCGGACCCATTACCACCGGAGACCGGGTCATCGCCGATCCGATAAGCCCCCCCGACTTCCACACCGACGGCTACAACACCCGCGCCAAACAGCCCCACGAACCCCAGATACACCCCTGCCGCAAAGCAGGGGCCAGCGCCACAGTGCTGGACATACAAACCGTGGAGCACTACTGCACACACGACACCCCAGCCCGACACCAGAACCAATGCGAACAAGCCATGAACCCGCAGACCCAGATCCAAAACCACCTAACACCCCCCGGAGGTCGGCGCCACCGCCAGTAACACCCGAGGCATCAGCTACATCGGCCTCTCGATCGAATCCATGGGGGTTATGGCTCCGGTGGTGGCCGGCTAGCGGAAGCCTGACCGGCTTTCCTTTGTCGATGCTCTGATTGAGGCCATTAGGGTTAATGCTCCTATGTCTGAGGCGGAGACCACCGTGGAATCCGAGACCGCCGAGGTTGAGCCGGAACCTGCCGCGGAGCCTGAGGCTGTCGTAGAAGAACCCAAACCAGAGACCACCGAACCCGAAGCCGCAACCGAAGAACCAGAGCCAGTCGCCGAAGCCGCAACCGAAGAACCCGAGCCAGTCGCCGAAGCCGAACCAACGGGAGAAACTGACAAAACAGCATCAGAGCCCAAGCCTGAAGCCCCACCTGGGGAGCCGGCGGCGGCCACGGTGGACGGGTTGACGGGGGGAACCATCGTGTCGGGGTCGGTCAAGACGAAGGCCACCCATGAGATAGAGCTGGATTTGGGCGGCGGTCGGATCGGAGTCATCAGCCAGCGCTACTGGGGCGACGACCCGGCTGTCGATCTGACTCGGGAGTGCGTGCTAGGCGAGGTCATCAACGCCGCCGTGCTGGTGCGCGAAGACCACAAGGGCCGCATCGTGCTGTCCCGGCTGTGGGCCATGCAGCAGATCGCCTGGGTGAACGTAGCCCGAGCAGCCGCGGCCAACGAGGCGGTCACCGGCACCATCACCGCGGTGGTCAAGGGCGGGCTTTCATGCGATGTGGGAGTAAGAGGTTTCATCCCGTCATCGCTGATCGACGTGGAGCCGGTGGAGAACCTCCAGGCGCTGGTCGGGCGGGAAGTGCAGTGCAAGGTGGTGGAGGCAGATCAGGTGTCGGGCCGCCTGGTTTTGTCTCGCAAGGCGGTGGTACGGGCTGAGCAGCGCAAGGCGGCCAAGGCGTTCATGGAGACCATGTCGGCGGGCGACGAGTACACCGGCAAGGTGGTGGACCTCCAAGACTTCGGGGCCTTTGTGGACATCAACGGCGTGCGGGGCCTGGTCCACACCACCGAGATGGCCTGGAAGCGGGTGCAGCACCCCAGCGAGGTGGTGAGCGTGGGCGACGAGGTGCAGGTGCGGGTCAAGTCGATCCAAAAGCCCAAGCAGCGGGTGAACCTCACCATGAAGCTCACAGCCGACCCGCTGGGCCAACTCGAAGTAGGCGCGGTGATAACTGGCCGGGTGACCCGCCTGGTCGACTTCGGCGCCTTCGTGGCCGTGGCCGACGACATCGAGGGCCTAGTCCATATCACCGAGATGGCCGAATACCGGGTGTACCACCCCGAAGAGATCGTCCTCCCCGGCGAAGAGGTCTGGGTAAAAGTTCTGGCCGTAGACCGAAAACGCCGCCGAGTCGACCTCTCCATCTCACAGGCCATCGCCGGCTGACGCTCGAGAAGGCTTTGTGACCCTGTCTGGCGGGGTCGGGGTAGGCCACCGGCTGCGATCGCTATTTCCCAGATGAGACTCTGTCAGTTCCAGCGGACGTGGAGGTGTTCGTGGCCGTGGAGCACCAGGGTGGGGCGGTACATTGGAGCGGGCTTGTCGGGATCCAGTTCCAGGGTGGGGAACCGCTGGACTAGGGCGTCAAGCGCGGCAATGGCCTCGGCTCGGGCCAGCGATGAGCCCAGGCAGTAGTAGGCCCCCAGGCCGAAGCCGTTGTGCTGGCTGGCGTCGCGGGTGAGATCTAGCCGGTCGGGGTCGGCAAACGCCTCGGGATCGCGGTTGCACGCCCCCAGCATGACCACGCACAGGTCGCCCTCGGGGAAGGTTTGGCCGGCCACCTCCAACTCGGTGGCCAGGACCCGGTGGTTGATCTGCACTGAGCTGTCGTAGCGCAGCAGTTCCTCGAAGCCGTCGTCGATCATCTCGGGAGCAGCCTGCAATCGCTCCAGCTCGCCGGGGTTCTCCAACAGCGCCTTGGTGGCGTTGCCGATGATGTCGGCGGTGGTCTCGTGGCCGGCTTGGAGCAGGATTACGCAGGTGGGGACGATCTCCTGGTCGGTGAGCGGGCCCCGCTCGTCTTCCACGGTGACCAGCTTGGTCATCAGGTCGCCGCCGGGGTTGGCCCGGCGCTCGGCGGCCAGCTGGGTGAAGTACTCGGTGAACCCCCGCACGGCTTTTTCGCCGTTTGCGATCACCTCATCGCTCAGCGCGGCAATGTCGCCCCGGCGGGCGAAGTCCCACATCCACTGCTCGATGCCGGGAATGTCGCTGCGGGGGATGCCCAGCATCTCGCAGATCACATGCACCGGCAGCGGGTAGGCGAACTGGCTCACCACGTCCATGTGGCCGTCGTCAGCCACCGCGTCGAGCAGGCCGGTCACCACGTCGTTGATGGCCGGCTTGATCTTCTCCACTGCTCGGGGAGTGAAGACCCGGGCCACCATCGAGCGGATGCGCTGGTGGTCGGGCGGGTCCAGCCACAGCAGCATCCGCTTCATCATGTCGTAGTACTCGGTGCCCCCCGCTCCCACGTTGTACATCTCAGTGGTGCGCCGGTCGCTGATGGCCTTGGGGTTTCGCAGGAGCTGCTCGGCGTCGGCGTGGCGGGTGAACACCCACGCCTCGTGAAAGACGGCGTTGTGGGTCTTGTGGATCGGGGCGGCCTCACGCAAAGCGTGATAGTGGGGGTAGAGATTACCCCGCGTCTCCGGGTCGACGATGTCGGCGATGATCTGCTCAGGATCGGCGCTCATAGTGAGGGCAAAGATATAACGAGAGCAGGATCGCCCGCCGACTGGAAAGCCTATCTTTCGCTTTCACTTCCCCCCACAAAGACGAAATTCCGGGTCGCGGTCGATGTAGGGGCGGACGAGGGTGATGAAGATGAGCATGACCGCTGACAGGGCGGCTCCGGCCCAAAGCACGAGGCGGGTGTCGCCAACGGCGAGCAGGCCGGCCACAACAGCGGGCCCGCTGACCTGGCCGATGCGGATGGCGGTGCCCCAGGCTGCCACCATCACCGCTCGGTGTTCTTCGGGGGCCAACGAGGCAGCTCGGCTTTGCAGGGGGACCACCACCAACTGGTCGGCAGCTCCCAGCACCAGCACGGGGGCGATGATCACCGCCAGCGAGGGCGACAGCGCCATTCCGGTCAGGCAGATCACGAACCCGATGTAGCCGGCCCTCACCATCGTCGAGATGGAATGGCGAGCGGCGATTCGTCCCATGCTCAACGCAATCAATCCCGCTGTCACCGCGGGCAGCGACTGGATTACGCCGCGGATCCCGGCTGAGGCTCTGAACTCGTTCTCCAGGTGAATGGGCATGGTGGTGATTCCCACGGCGAAGAACACCAGGAATGTGAAGGGTGCCACCAGCAACAGAACTCCAACTTCGCGCCGCATCAGGTGGGGACGGGCCTGGCGGAGCTGGTGGCGCAACGGCTGGGGTGTCCGGCGCTCGTCGGGGGGCAGCAAAGTGGCTGCGAACAAGGCCAGCACGATGGTGGCAGCGTGCATGGCGAATGGTCCCCGCCAGCCGAACAGCTCGGTGAGCAAGCCCCCGGCAGCAGGCAACAGCGCCACGCTGAGGTTCATTGCCAGGGCGTTTTGACCGATGATCCGGGTGCGCTCCACCCCTTGGTAATTGTCCCCGATGATCACCAGCGCCAGGCTCAGAAAGCCCGAGGAGCCCAGCCCCTGGATGAACCGGAAGGTCAGCAGCATGGCCAGGTTGGTCGACGCCATGATGACCAGCCCCGCCAGCCCGAACAGCAGCAAACAGGGCACGATGATTCGACGACGGCCGTAGCGGTCGGCAGCCACGCCGATCACCGAGGCCATGAACAGGCCGGGGGCGTGGGCAGTCATCAAGATGAACACCGAGGTCTGGTCGGATATCCCGAAGGCGTCGGCGATATCTGGGATGGCCGGGGCGATGGAGGCGTTGGGAAGGATGACCGCAGCGCCGATCAGCCACACCACCACGAGCTGTGACCGCCGGAGTCCCACATCTCGACGGTATTGCCCCGCTCTGCCGGGTGGCATGATCAGAGTGTGGAACGCCACCGGGAGCACTACCGGATCGACAGGGAAGTCCAGGCATCGCCAGAGTCGATATTCACCGCGCTGCTGGGGTTGATCGGCGGGCCTGATGATGCGCCCACCTACGCCCGGTTGGGCGATCCGCCCCCCCATGGACCGGGCGCGCTGGTGGTGTTCAAGCTCCAGGACTACGAACTGCACGAAGTGTGCATGGAGCTCGAGATCCCCCGCAAGCGGCGCTACCGCATGGTGTCGGGGGCACCGGTAGCCCACTATGAGGCGCTCACCGAAGTGGCCCCCAGCGACCACGGCAACGGAGCGCTGATTACCTGGCAGGGGTGGACTGAGGACCCCGACCCCGTGGTGGCCGCCGACTGGAATCGGCTGGCCCACGAGTCCATCAGCCGAGCGGTGGAGATGGTGGCGGCTCGGGCCGAGCAATCGTGAGCTTTCGCCGAATCGCCCTACTAGTGACCTTGGTACTGCTGGCCGCGGGCTGCACTACCAAGACCAAGGAGCTTCCTCAGGGACCGCCCCGGGAGATTCGCATCATCAACAACGTGGAGGTGGCTGATGACGATCGCACCCTCACCGTCCGCTACTGGGGCACCGAGTGCGAGGAGTTCAGCGACGCTGAGATCGACTATGGCATCACCCAGATTGAGATCGCGGTCTACGCCCTGGTCATCAACGAAGAGTGCCAGCGCTCCGGTCTCCAGCAGACCGAGGCCATCACCCTCGACCAACCGCTAGACAACCGCATCATCATCGACGCCAACACCGACACCGTGGTCTGGGAGCCCTAGTCGGCCTAACCCAATTCGCCCGGGATGGGGCTGTGGCTGGGAAGAAGGCAGTGGCCGTTGGCAATTGGCGGCAGAACGGCGATGTCGTTGGTGAACAGCGCGGGGGTGATGGCACCGTGGACTTGCGGGGCGACAGAGAGGGCGGCGGCGAGGCTCATAGCGGCGTGTTGGCCGATGGCGGAGTCGAGGTAATTGGTGACTACTACTTTGCGACCCTGGTCGATCCAGCGATGCGCGGCGGCGTAGGCGGTGCGGGGCCCGCCTAGGGCCATGGGCTTGACCACCACCACAGCAATGGATGCGGGGACTTGGTCCCGAGCTGAACTCAGGCTGTCGTCCACAGCCACCGGGATTGGGGACTGCTCAGCTACTTGGGCCAGAGCCTCGATGCCAACCACCGGCTCCTCGATGTACTCGATGTCGTACTGTTCAAGCTCTATCAACGCGCCGACCGCTTGGTCCACGGTCCACGCTCCGTTGGCGTCGAGACGCAGTCGAGTGTCTGCACCGATGGCGCTGCGCACCGCGGATACCGCGGCCATTTCCTCATCTAGATCAGACGCTCCCACCTTCAGCTTCACCGTGCGGTAACCATCGACTACCGCAGCAGCCGCGGCGCGAGCGTCGCTGACCAGGGCGTTCAACTCCACCAAGTGGGCCACTGGTCCAGTGTCAGCCAGCACCTCTGCCTGGGTTCGACCGGTGAGCCGGGCCTCCAGATCGAGCAGGGCCAACTCGGCCGCGCCGTGGGCAAACCGCTCGGAGGGCAGGTTTCCGGGGTCGGGATCAGTGGCCCACGCCTCCAATGCCTTTCGGGTGGCCGACAGATCGGCCCCGGGCCATCCCGGCAGGGGCATAGCCTCCCCCCAGCTAGCAACGCCGCCGCCGTCAACCCGCACCAGCACTCCATCTCTTTGAGTGATGGGTCCCCGGCCAGTCATCACCGACTGGCAAAGCTTGAGCGTGACTTCTATCAGCTCGACACGCATTGGATTACCGCAGCCGCGGCTGCATCGGGGGCTTCTAGGTGGGCGGCATGGCCGGCGTCGGGAATCAAACAGACATCGGCCTGGGGCATAACTGCGGCCATGTCATGGGCGATGGCGGCGAACTTGGTGTCGTCTTCGCCGACAATGAGGGCGCAGGGCATGGACAGCTCCCCCAACCGGCACCCGATGGGCTTGACCGCTCCGGCCCCCATGCCCCGCAGGCTGAGGGCCAGGCCTCGGGGATCGCACTCCAACCGCTGGACTCGAAGCTCGGCTCGCTGCTCGACCGACAGCCGATGGCGCTGGGTGGCGAACAGAGGGCGGGCGGCCCAGTAGTCGGCGAACCACTCAATGCCCTCCGATTCGACCTGGTCGGCCAATGCCTCGTCGGCGGCAATACGCTGGGCCCGCTCGGCGGTGTCGTCGATACCTGCTCGGGCCCCGATGAGGGCCAAGGCGGCAATTCGGTCGGGATGGGAGAGGGCAACGTGAAGCGCGACCCGGCCGCCCATTGAATAACCCACCAAGGCGAACCGTTGGAGGTGAGCGGTGGCGTCGACCACACCGGCTACCGCGGCGGCCATGGTGTAATCGGCCGGGTCTTCGGAGATCGGCACTGGTCCGTGGCCGGGTAGATCAAGGGCCAACACCGGGTCGGGCAACCGGCTGGTGAGCGGGGCCATGGTTCCGGCCGATCCGGTAAATCCGTGCAGGGCCACGGTTGCCGTTGCGCTCATTCGGCCAGATCGGCAAGCTGCTGGCGCTGCTTCATGGCGGCATCGTGGTCTATGGGCACCTCAATCACCGTCACCCCCGAAGCCTGGTAGACGGCATCGGCCAGCTCATCAGCCTGTTCGACCCGGAGATAGGTGACGCCTAGCCCGCTGGCCACATCTCCCAGCGAAGCGCCGTGGGGGGTATGGAACAGCTCCTCGAAATGAACCTCGGACCCGCCGTCGGCCACTGGCAAGAGCGAGAAGATGCCGCCACCGTCGTTGTTGGGCACCACCAAAGTGAGGTCGGCATCAGCTAGGGCCGCGGCCAGCAACCCGCCGATGTCGTGCAGCAGCGCCACATCGCCGACCAAAGCCGCAACGGGCTGGTCGAGGGCCAGGGCTGCCCCCAAAGCCGACGACACCACGCCGTCGATGCCGTTGGCCCCCCGGTTGACCAGCACCCGTCGCGGCAGGGCGTCTGGAGGCCAGAATGACGTCACATCCCGAACCGGCATGCTGCTGGACACATACAGCGGCACCTCTACGGGCAGCGACCGCAGCAGAGTGGCCGCCAGCAACGGCTCCAGCAGATCAGCGCAGTTCAAGACTGCCCCAACCCGGTCCCATGCATCGGCGGATGCCTCGACCCAGGCCACGGCCCAGGCATCATCAGCCGAGGTCATCCAATCGGTGGCCATCATCAAAAGGGTCGCCGGATCAGAGGCCAACGCGGCGGTCCACCCGAACGAAGGGTCCTCCCATCGGCGACGGGAATCCACCAACAGCCGATCGGCAGCTCCGCACGCCGCCACAAAGTCGATGACCGCCCGGTTGCTGGGCGGGCCGCCGATGCGCACCAGAACATCGGGCGGCGGCGCGGAATTGCCCAGGACCCACTCCGCTCCGTCCAACACCAGTGGCCCCCGGCCCCGCAACTGCGATCCGGCATCGGCCACCACCGGCCAGCCCGATGCCTCAGCGAAGCCGACGATGGCTTCGGCCTCGACATCGTCCACGTCCAGCGTGCCGGCCACGATGAGACCCCGGCGGCCGGCCAGCCGGCCCACCGCATCCACATCGGCCTCCACAAGGGGCTGAACCGGCTCAATCGGTTGACCCACGGTCGGCTCGAACCGGGGAACCGGTCCCTGGGGCTCCAGAGGCTTGCGGAATGGCCAATTCAGATGCACCGGACCGGAATTGGGTCCCGCGCCGGCCACGGTGGCCGCCCGAACTGCCAAGCGAGCAAAATAGGCGGGATCGTCGACATCGCAGGGCATCTCCGCGAACCAACGGACGTGATCCCCGTACAGCTTCACCTGGTCGATGGCCTGGCCTGCTCCCGCGTCCCGAAGCTCTGGCGGGCGATCAGCGGTACACACCACCAGCGGAACGCCGCTGTGATGGGCTTCTACAACCGCCGGGAGATAGTTGGCCGCCGCTGTACCCGATGTGCACACCAGTGCGGCCGGCCGACCCGACGCCTTGGCCATCCCCAAGGCGCAGAACCCGGCCACCCGCTCGTCGAGTTGCACAGTAACCCGCAGTCCTTCCTGGTTGCGGGCAGCCACCGCCAGCGGAGTTGACCTGGACCCTGGCGACACCACCACGTCGGTCACCCCGCAGGCCACCAGCTCAGCCCAGAACCTCCCGGTGGCCCGATAGGCAAAGTCGGTCACGCTCCTAGTCTCACTGTTGGGCTGCTCATGTCACCACATCCAGTACTGCGGCCAGCTTGATGTCCGTCTCGACCAGCTCTTGCTCGGGATCGGACCCGGCCACGATCCCTGCCCCGGCAATGAGCCGCAGCCCGTAGGGGCCGATCAGAGCCGACCGAAGGGCCACATAAAACGATCCGCAGCCCCGATGGTCGATCCACCCCACCGGGCCGGCATACCACCCCCGGTCGAGCCCCTCATGCTCGGCGATCCACCGCTGAGCGAACGTGCTCGGCGTGCCCCCCACTGCCGGAGAAGGGTGCAGCGCCCCCGCCAGCCGCAGGGCCAAGCCGGGCTCAGGGGCGATCCGCCCGGTGACCATCGTGCTCAGGTGGTGGATGCCGGGCAGGGTCCGGACCACGGTATCGCCGGTGGGATGCAGATCCACGCCGGCCAAGGCCAACCGAGTTCGCAGATACTCCACCACATAGCGGTGTTCGGCCTGTTCTTTGGGATCGGACGCCAACCGCTCGGCGTTGTCGGCGTCGTCGGCCGGAGTTGCACCCCGTGAGGCGGTCCCGGCCACTGCGCAGGTGGTGACCACGTCGCCATCCAGCTCTACCAACACCTCCGGGCTGGCTCCCACGAAGCAAGACCGCCCTCGGCCGAAACCGAACACCGCACACGACTCGTAGCGGCTCGCCAACCGAGCCAGCACTACCGAGGAATCGATGCTGCCTACCGCCTCCACCTCCCGAGCTACCACGACCTTGGCCAACTCACCGGCGTCGATGGCGTCAGCGGCCTGCTTCACTGCGTCCCGGTACGAGGCCCGGGTTCCATCCTCCACACGCAGCACCCCGGCTTCGCCCGAGCTGCCAGCACCAGCTGCCGAACCCCGGACAACCTTATCCGGCACCACCAGCCGCCCACTGGGAAATCCGTCCCACGCCCCCGACCCTGGCTGATCGGCGAACCCAAAGCCGCCAAACGCCACTTCCCCATCGTTCAAGAGATCAGCGGCCTCCGCGGCCGCCGCTTCAAACCGCCAAGGACCATCCACCTCGACGGCACGGGCCTCACCCAGACCAACCACAGCCTCGTCACCAGGGGCCCGCCAGTACACCCGGTCGCCGCCCGGCCAGTTGGCGAACTCCTCAAGAGGTGTCATTGCACCCGCTCCGCCAACCGGGCCGCAGCCCTGCTCAGCAAGGTCCGGCGGAAGTGCTCACCCACCAACGCCACCACCTGCGGCACCAGCGCCTCCACCAACGGAGACAGATTCGCCAAGTCTTCGCTGTCCAAACTCTCGGTACCCATGGCGGCCAAGAACAGATCAACCGCCTCGTCCACCACCGCCTCCACATTGCGGGCGTGGCGAACAGCCAGCGCGGCCAAGTCCGGCACGCTCACTCCCACTGCGACGAGGGCCGCCCCAGCTTGCAGCATGGTGACCGCATCCTCCTTGAACCTCCCGAATCCATCGGGAATCAGCAACCCCGCATCGATGGCCAAATCCACCTGCTCGGCAGCCAGGCCCGACGCTTCGATCAGCCCGGCCCGGCTTAGGCCCTCATCTGCCATCCCCAAAGCGTAAACGCGTCTCACCTTCGGCCCCCATTAGGGCCGCCGCTCGAGCCCGCAGCTCATGGCGATCAGGACGGCCCGAGTCCAGCAGCGGCCAATCCTCCTCCTCCACCACGAAGAACCGCTTGGGGATCTTGAAGTTGGCGATCCGGCCCCGGCACTCCGTCACCAGGTCGTCAGAGGTCTCGGTGGCCCCCCCGTGCAGTTCCACAAAGGCCACCACCGCCTCTCCCCACAGCGGGTCGGGCACCCCGACCACGATGGCGAACTTCACTGCAGCCAGATTGTCCTCGCAGAAGATCTCCACCTCGCGCTCCGACACGTTCTCCCCGCCGGTCTTGATCATCAGCTTGTAGCGGCCCCTGAAGTACAGGTTCCCGGCCTCGTCCATGAAGCCGTAATCGCCGGAGTGGAAGAAACCCTCGTCGTCGAACGCCTCGGTGGTGGCCTCGGGCATGCCCACGTACTCGATAAACGTGCCCCACCCCCGAAAGCAGATCTCGCCCGGCTCATCAGGAGCGCACCGGTGCCCGGTCTCGGGGTCTTTGATCACAAACTCCATCCCCGGCATGGGCCGGCCGTTGGCGTCATAGCGCACCTTGGGATCGGTCTCGTACCGGGGGGTGATCGACCCCAGACCGCCCGACTCGGTGGATCCGTACACCTGGGCCACCGTCTCCCAGTTCCAATCGGGCAGCACGCTGCGCAGGAAGCTGCCGGTGGCCCCTACGTTGCATTTCCGAACCGAGCTGCGGTCCACCGTGTGGTACTCGGGGGCGTTGCGCATCATGGTCAGCTTCGTGTCGAACGCGCCCATCACGGTGATCTTCGACCGCTCCATCTCCCCAAGCACCTTCCCCGTCTCGTACACCCCCACCAAACACGCCGTCATCCCCACCAGATGGGGCATGGTCAGGTTCCACACGATGCCCCCGGTGTGGAATACCGGATTGGAGGCCACAAAACGATCCTCGGGCACCAGGCCCAGGGCGTGCTGCAAGCCGGTGGCCGCCCCCACCATGCCCCGGTGGGCGATCAGCGCCGGCTTGGGGGCAGCGGTGGAGCCCGAAGTGAAGATGATGTAGGCCGGATCGCTGCCCCCCGCCTCGCTGGTCGGCTCCAACTCTTCTGAGTTAGCGGTACCGAACACCTGGTCGCGCGCTGGCGACGGCGCCACCCACTCGTCTTCGTCCAGCGGCAACACCACAGTCTCAGAAATGCCGGCGAACCGGGCCGCCACCGGGGACAGCCGGGCCGACATGTCCTCCCCCCGGAACCGGTCCACGGTTATCAGCAGATCCGGCTGGGCCAGGGTGAACAGGTGCTCCAGCTCGGCGACCATGTACGAGGTGTTGATAGGCACGCCGATCGCCCCCAATCGCCCCAAGGCGTAGTGCAGCACGGCCCAGTCGGGGCTGGGATGGAACATGAACGCCACCCGTCTGCCCTTTTGCACACCCAATTCGGCCAGCGCTGCGGCGGCCCGGAGTGTGCGCTGGGCCAGCTCTCGGTAGCTGATATGGGTGTCGCCGGTGATGATGGCAATGTTTTCGGGTACCCGTTCAGCGGAGCGCCACAGCATCTCCCAGGTGGACAACTGGGTGTTGACGATCAGATCAGCAGCCAGCGCAGAGTCGTAGGCGGCCCGATCGAGGACAACCTCGGATTCAGCCATTACGTGTCCCCATCGGCAGTATCTATGGGCTGGCCCATCGGTGGGACGTTATCCTCTCGCCTCATGCACGGAGGTCTGCGGTTCGGCATATTCCAGGCGCCGTTCCATGCCCATTGGAAGAATCCGACACTGCAACTCCAGCGGGATCTGGATTTGTGCGAGTGGCTCGACCACCTCGGCTTCGACGAGCACTGGTTCGGAGAGCACCATTCCGGCGGGTGGGAGATCATCACCTCTCCCGATCTGATGATTGCCGCCGCCTCCCAGCGCACCAGCCGCATCAAGCTGGGGACAGGAGTGGTGTCGGTGCCCTACCACACCCCCTTCCAGGTGGCCGAGCGCATGGTGTTGCTCGACCATCTGACCAAGGGCCGGGTGATGTTCGGAGTTGGCCCCGGAGCCCTGCCGTCGGACGCCTACATGATGGGCATGGACCCCAAAGAGACCCGGCCCCGGATGGAGCAGGCCATGGAGGCCATCTGCCATCTGCTGCGCTCCGACGAGCCGCTCACCATGGAGACCCACTGGTTCAAGCTCCGCGAGGCCCGCCTCCAGCTCTCTCCCTATTCAGACCCGCTGTTCGATATCTGCATGGCCACCACAGTGTCGCCCAACGGTCCCCGCAGTGCCGGGCAGTTCGGCGGCGCGGTGCTGTCGATGAGCGCCACCACAGACGCCGGGTTCGAAGCCCTGGGCAGCCACTGGGACGTGTGGAACATGAAGGCCGAAGAGCACGGGCACACTGCCGACCGTTCCAAGTGGCGGATCGTGGCCCCCGTCCACATTGCGGAGACCACCGAGCAGGCGTTCCAAGACGTCGAGCACGGCATCGAGCCGTGGGTGCGCTATTTCCGTGAAGTGGTGGCTCTGCCGGGAGCTCCCGACACCGACGACCGCGACGAGTTCGTGCGGGCCATGGTGGACGGCGGCTTCGCGGTGATCGGCACCCCCGACGACGCGGCCGCCCTGGTCGACCGGCTGTGGGAGCAGTCGGGCGGTTTCGGCGCACTCCTGGTGTTCGGCAACGACTGGGCCAATCCGGCTGCCACTCGCCGCTCCTATGAACTGTTGATCGAGGAGGTGGCCCCCCGCTTCCAGGGTTCGATCCGGCGGCGCACCAGTTCGCACGCCTGGACCGCGGCCAACCGAGAGGAGTTCTTGGGCCGGGCCGCCGCGGCCGGTCAGGAGGCCCGGGAGCGCCACGAGGCCGAGATGGCGGCCAAACAGGAGCAGCAGTAGGCGAACTCGAGTCGCTAGCGGTCTGAGGGACTCACAGAGCCTGCTCGATCCAGCCGGTGTCGCCGGCCTCCCATGCGCTGAGGTGGTGGGCCAGGTTCTCGGTGTTGAGGGGAATCTGGGTGAACGCGGGCCAAGAGCGCATCTTGCCCTCAACGGTCAGCGCCAATCCTCGGGGCACCACCGCTGACTCGACGAATACCCAGTAGATGATGCAGTAGTGGACCCACTTCGGGTCGGGCTCGATGCCGGTGGCCGCGGTGTACAAGGAGGCCAGCTCGTCCCAGGTGACCAGCATTCCCATCAGCTTGGGGTGGCGGCGGCGAGACAGCGGGTGGCAGAAGAAGCCCAAGTCGAGCAGCGGCGGCCCCACTGCGGCCCGCTCCCAGTCGAGCACCGCCACCAACTCGTCCCCCCGGAAGGCCAAGTTGCCGATGCGGTAGTCACCGTGGCTGAGCACCGGCGGCGCTTCGGGCAACTCGGGGGCGTGGTCGAGCAAAAACCGGGCCGCGTCCCTCAGAATGGGCACCGGTGCCCACTCGGAGTACACGTCGCGCTCCACGTTGCCTATCCACCGGTTGACCAGCGCGGCCATCATCTCAGCCCCGGAGGCCCCCGGTTGGCCGGTAACCAGCTCGGGTAGCCCAGCCGACGACCAGTCGAGCCGATGGAGCTTGCCCATCACGTCGACGATCTGCTCAGCCGCCCGACGACGACCGGCCTCGGTCTGCCACACGGGCCAGTCGTCGAGCTGGGCGAGGTGGGGGAAATCAGCGTCCACGTGGGCCATGGCGAAAAACGGCTCGCCGATCAGGCCGGCATCGTCGCACGCCCCCAGCAGCTCCGGCACCGGGATGCCAGCTGTAGCCGCCGCCTGATGCACCGCTACCTCCTTGTGCACGTCGTAGGGATCGATGGTGCCGTACGAGGGCGCCCGCTTGACCACCACCCGCTCGCCGTCGTCGAGTTCCACTGTGAACACGTCCCAAGAGAGCCCGCCGGTGCGAGCCTCGACCCCGGCCACGCCGCGGCCGAGCCAATCGGCCAGCGCAGCAGTTTGCTCAGGGGTGAGCGCGGTCACTGGCGAGTGGCGAATTCGATCAGGATGCCATCGGGATCTCGCACCGTGAACGCCCTGATCGACGACCGGCCCACCTTCAGCGATTCCGGCGGGCCGAGGATGTCGACCCCGGCCTCCGACAGCCGCTCATAGAAGGCATCCACATCTCCTACCCCCACCGCGATGCGGGGGATGCCGATGCTCTTCCAGGTGAGCGGCCGGCCCGGGTCGGGGGTGTTCCACTCCAGCAGGTCGATGTAGGGACCCCGAAAGTTGTCACCGAAGGCCAAGAACGCCGCCCGGTGGCCCGTGTCGCCAGTCTCCCCCTGCCTCTCCATGAATTCGCTGCGGTCCTTGGCCGACTCGTCCACTACCACGCCACCGAGCAGATCCCGGTAGAACTCCAGGGAGCGGTCAAGATCGCTAACGCAGAGGTTGACGTGGATGAGGTGCTCCATACGCATGACCTGAGAGGCTACCGGTTCTGGCCAGGGCCGCTCACGGGTGGGTTATCGTCGGGGCGCTATGAGCTTCGCAACGCTCCTGCTGGAGCCCGAGCTGCCCGCTGGACCCGACACCTCCGGCGTGATGGTCGCCCGGCCCGACGGCGACGAGACCGTCAGCTACTTCGATCTGGTAGACGCAGCCGAGCGGATGGCCGCCACCTTGGCCGAAGCCGGGGTGGCCCCCCGCACACCGGTGGCCTGCCTGCTGCCGCCCAGCGCCGACGTGGTGGCCGCCTTCTTCGGCACCTGGGCGGCCGACGGGGTGTACGTGCCAGTGAACCCCCGCCTTTCCGACACCGAGATAGCGTACATCCTCGACGACGTGAGCCCCGCCGCAGTGATCGGTTCCCCCGATCAGCTCGACCGGGTGACGTCCCCGATCACCAGGATCGCGGCCCACGGCGAACTGGGCTGGTCAGTGGCCCAACGGCGAGACACCGAACCGGCCTCCCACAATCCGGGCATCGCCATTGTGTCGTTCACCTCGGGCACTACCGGGCGGCCCAAGCCCATCGAGCTCCAATCCAGCGCCGTGATTCGACTCATGGACACCATCATCAACACGGTGCGGAAAGGAAAGGTGCTCACCGAGCGCCCGACCATGCCCCACGTCATCCCGGTGTCCACATCACTGTGGGCCGGGATTTACAACGTGATTTTCGCGGTGCGCACCGGCAGTCCGGCGCTGCTGATGCCCAAGTTCGACGCCCTGGAATACGCCCGAGTGGTGAGCAAATACCAGATCGCCTCCACGGTGATCCCCCCAGCCGCCATCACCATGCTCAACGACGAGCCCAGCATCGACAGCCTCGATCCGCTGCGCATCGTCCGCTCCATCACCGCACCGCTGTCGCCGTTGCAGGCCCGCCGCTTCTACGAGCGGTTCGGCGTCATGGTGCTGAACGGATACGGACAGACCGAAGTGGGTGGGGAGGTAGTGGGCTGGACCGCCCGGGACTTCCGGGAGCACCCCGAGAAGCTGGGCGCAGTGGGGCGCCCCTACCGAGGAGTTGATCTTCGATTTTCAAGGAGCGAAGGCGACGGATCTGGCACCCAAACCGACGAGACAAGCCACCGTATCGACGACGGTGACAACGAAGGCCTCGAGCAGTCAGGAGAGCTATGGGTGCGCACCGCCTACACCGCCTCGTTGGACCCACAAGGGCGACTCGGCGATCGGGTCGACGGCGACGGCTTCTTCCGCACCGGCGACATCGCCCGACTCGATAAGGACGGATTCCTGTGGATCGAGGGCCGGGTGTCCGACATGATCAACCGGGGCGGGTTGAAGGTATTCCCCGCCGAGGTGGAGGAGGTGCTGCTGCTGTCAGAGTCGGTGTCCGACGCCGCCGTGGTGGGAGTGCCCGACGACCGGCTGGGCGAGGTGCCCCACGCCTTCGTGGTGCCCGCCGATGGGAACATCACCCCCGATACCGACCAGTTGGAGCAGATCTGCCGTCAGCATCTGGCCCCCTACAAGGTGCCGGTGGCCTTCGACACTCTGGAGGCTCTGCCCCGCAGCGAGGTGGGCAAGGTTCTGCGCCGGGTGCTCGTCGAACAGGCCACCGCATGAGCACATTCGACCTGTTGCCCATCGACCAGGACACCTCGGTCGACGAGGCGGAAGGGATCGTCGACGACTGGGTGGCCCAGACTGTGCCGGCCAAATGGCAGGAGGCGGCCCTAGCCGGCGGGAGGGCAGCCCTGCACAAGGTCCGAACCCCGGCCGACTACGACGCCTGGTACCCCGCCTTTGCCCGCAGCGGGCTGGTGGTTCCCACCTGGCCCCGCCAATACGGTGGCCTAGGGGTGGGCAACCGGGCATCCCGGGCCATCGAAGCCCGGCTGGCCCCCTACAACCTGGTGCGCCGCAACCAGCTCGGCCTCACCCTGGCCGGTCCCACTATCTTGACCTTCGGCACCGACGAGCAGAAGGCCCGGCTGATCCCGCCCATCGTCACTGCCAAGCAGATCTGGTGCCAGTTCTTCAGCGAGCCCGACGCCGGCTCCGATCTGGCCTCGCTGGCCACCCGGGCGGTGCGCGACGGCGACGAGTGGGTGCTGAGCGGCCAAAAGGTGTGGTCGACCCAGGCGATGGTCGCCGACTACGCCATCTGTCTGGCCCGTACCGACCCCGACGCCTCCAAGCGGGCCGGCATCACATACTTCCTGTTGAACATGCGCCAACCCGGCCTCGACGTGCGCCCGCTGCGTACCATCAGCGGCGAAGAGGAGTTTGCCGAGACCTTTATGGACGGCGCCCGGGTGCCCGACCGCGACGTGCTGGGCGAGGTGAACGGCGGCTGGCGGCTGGCCAACGCCACCCTGAGCGGCGAGCGGCTGGCGGTGTCGGGCCCGGGATCGGGAGGCCAGAGCCGCATCGGCTCGGGTACCGAACGGCTCATCGAACGGGCCAAAGACTCGGGCCAGTGGGGCGACCGGGTGGTGCGCCAACAGCTCATGCGCCTGTGGACCGAGGAGCAGATTGTGCGCTGGACCAACGCCCGGGTGCGAGACACCCTGCGGTCGGGCCGCCCGCCAGGGCCGGAAGCGTCGGTGGGCAAGCTCATGTACAGCCAGCTCAACCAGCGGGTGCAGACCAACGGGGTAAACTTGCTGGGATCGCCGGCTATGGCCTGGGAGGAAGGCCACATTGCCGATTATGTGGTGCTGAACTTCCTGCACAGCCGGGCTGAGACCATCGCCGGAGGCACCACCGAGGTGCAGCGCAACATCGTGGGCGAACGGGCCCTGGGCCTACCTCGCGAGCCTGATCCCTACAAGGGCATGGCCTGGAAGGATGTTCCCCGATGATCGGAGCGAGCCGTGTTCTATGAGGTGATGGGGGCGCTGATGAAGGCCGCAGCCCACCCGGTGGCCACCCAGAACGCCCAAGGTGACGACGTCGACCGCTTCCACTCCCGGCGAGTGGCCCAGATGCTGGAGCGCATCGGCGGCGCCTGGCCCTACTTGTTCAATGCACTAGGCCAGGAAAACGAAATCCTGGCCGAGGCATTAGACGTCGAACCCGAAGATGGCGATCCCCTGGCCGAGAACCGCCGCCTGCTGGAGCTAACCGAACAGACCATGGCCACCACAAACGATGCCGATGCCCGCCAGCGGCTGCGGACCGCCCTGGCCGAAGCCGCCCACTTGCAGCGGGCCGCCCTGCGGGCCGGTCGCCAGGCCCGCTGACCAACACTTCCGCCTGTTTCCAATGAAATAGGCCAGGTAGCCTCTTGGCCATGACCACGCTCGATTACCGGCTGATCGACGCCGACAACCACTGCTTCGAGCCCCGGGACTCCTTCACCCGCTACATCGACCCCGCCTTCCGAGATCAGGCCGTGCATCAGCAGATCCGCGACGACGGCAAAGAGTGGATCATGATCGGCGAGCAACCGCTCACCTTCCTGCCCGGCCACGACCTTTACGACAATGTGGGCAAACCCGGCTCGCTCAAAGAGAAGCTGCGCCGCATGAAGAAGTCCGGGGAGGCCGAGGAGTTCTCCATCTTCGAGCCGGTGCGCCCCGAATACCTGGACCGCGACCTGCGCCTCGACGTCATGGACGCCCAGAACGTGGAGGCCTGCCTGATGTTTCCGTCGGTGGGGGTCACCGTTGAGCACTTCATGGCCACCCCCGAGCAGTGCTACGCCAACTTCCACGCCTTCAACCGCTGGATCCAGGACGACTGGGGCTTCGCCTACCAGAATCGCATCTTTGCCCCGCCCCTGCTGTCGCTGTGGGACCTCGAGGCCGCGGTAGCCGAGCTGGAGTGGGTGCTGAACGAGGGGGCCAAGGTCATCGCCCTGCGCCCAGGTCCCCAGTACGGGCGCTCACCGTCCGACCCTTATTTCGACCCGTTCTGGGCCCGGCTCAACGAGGCCGGCGGCTCAGTGGCCTTCCACCTAACCGAGTCGGGCTACAACGAGATGGCCGCCCCCTACTGGGGCTATGAACCCAACCCGTCGAACTTCACCATGTCCGCCTGGCAGTGGACCAACTGCTACGGCGACCGCCCCATCATGGAGACGCTGTCGGCTCTGGTGTTCGAGAACTTCTTCGGCCGGTTCCCCAACATCACCGCCGTTTCGGTGGAGAACGGCGCCGAGTGGGTGCCCTACTTGGTGCGGCTTATGAACAAGATGCGGGGCATGGGCCGCAACGGCCCGTGGATCGGCGGCCGGCTCCCGGCCCGGCCTCCCGAGATCTTCGCCCAGCACGTGCTAGTCACCCCCTATCCCGAAGACGACGTGGCCGCCATCGTGCGAGACATGGGCGCCGAATCCATCGTGCTGGGATCCGACTGGCCCCACGCCGAAGGCCTCCCCCACCCCGCCGATTTCATCGACCAACTAGAGACCCTCCCGCCCGAAGACCAGCGCAAGATCATGCGCGACAACGGCCTCCGCCTGGTGAGCTGACGCCCAAATATCGGCGAGGCCCCCCACCGGCCTCAACCTCAGGAGGTCTTGGGGGAAGGGGTGTAGTTCTCTAGTTCGGGGATGATCTCTTTGCCCAGGAGCTCGATGGTGCGCATGATCGACTCGTGGGAGTGGTAGCCGAACTGCACGTAGCAGATGAGCTGGTCGACGCCGAGGTCGGCGTAGTGCTTCATCTTCTCGTAGCAGGTGTCCACGTCGCCCACCACGATCATGTCGGCCTCGTCGAAGTGGTGGATGAGATCGTCGATCCCCTCCTCCATCAACGGCTTGAGCAGCGGGAAGGTGGCGTCGCGCTCCTCTTGTGACAGCTCGGGCAGTTCCCAGTCCAAGGTGAACTGGGCCAGGTTGGTGTACCACCACTCCACCGACTTCCACACCTCGTTGTCCAGCACCTGCTGGGGGGAGTCGGCGCAGTGCACCAGGGTGTAGGCCGCGGTGGCGTTGGTGGTCACGTCGGTGATGGGCTCGGGGTTCTCGGCCGCCGCCCGGTAGTTGCGGATGTGGCGGCCCATGGCCTCCAGCGGCTGCATGATAGAGAACGACAGCATCCCCATGCCCGCCTTGCCGGCCACCGCCGCGGAGTTCTCCGAGGCACACGCCATCCACGCCGGCGGATGGGGGTACTGCATCGGCTTGGGGGTGACCATCCGCTTGGGGAACTTGAACCGGGGTGAGTCGTACTCGAAGTACTCCTCCCGCCACATGCCGCACACGATCTCGATGGCCTCTTTCCAGTCGTCGCGGGACTTCTCCCGGTCGACGCCGAAGGCGATCTGCTCCATGGGGGTGGACCGACCGGTGCCCCACACCGCCCGGCCGTTGGACAAGATGTCGACGGTGGCCACCTTCTCGGCGATCCGCTGCGGCGGGATGAACCCGAACGGGGTCAAAGTCACGCCGAAGCCCATCTTGATGTTCTCGGTCACCATTGACAGAGCGCCGAGCAGCACCTCGGAAGCAGGGCAGTGCGAGCGCCCCTCACGGAAGTGGTGCTCCACTGCCCAGATGGTGTTGAACCCAAACGTGTCGGCCAGCTTGATCTGCTCGACGGCGTCCTTGTAAGCCTTCTGCTCCCGCTCCCTTTGACCCCAGGGATGGGGCTTTCCCCATGGCTTGGGCGCATCTACCTCGTACAGCAAGTCCAACTTCATGGCGCCGACGTTACCGACCAGCCTCCGATCAGCGCATCTTGGAGCCGACACTGGGGCCGACCTCAGCCCCGGCGTCGGCGGCGAGGCGGAACCCCATGTGCCCGGTGGTGGAATCGGGGCCGTTGGCGTGGCGGGCAGCCACCCGATACCGGTTGCAGTAGGAGTCGTGGCACAGGTACGACCCGCCCCGGATGGCCCTGACCCGGCCCTGGGGAGGTCCCATCGGATCGACCAGCGGCCTCTCAGGCGGGAACCGGTTTTCGAACCAGTCAGCGCACCACTCCCACACGTTGCCCGAGCAGTTGTAGAGGCCGAATCCATTGGGCTCGTACTCGTGTACCGGGGCGGTGCCCACGTAGCCGTCCTCGGCGGTGTTGTGGCTGGGGAACTCGCCCTCCCAGATGTTCAGCCGAGGCACCCCGTTGGGACACAGCTCGTCGCCCCAAGGCAACAGGGACTGCTCCAGCCCGCCCCGAGCGGCGTGCTCCCATTCGGCCTCGGTGGGCAGCCGGGCCCGGTACCAGGCGGCGCACGCCGCCGCGTCAAACCACGACACATGGACCACCGGGTGGTCGCCCCGATCCTCCACCGACGACTGTGGCCCTTCGGGCCGGGACCAACAGGCCCCTTCCACCTGCCGCCACCACTCAGCGCCCACTACCCCCCGGGTGGGCTGAAAGTCGTCGGGCAGCAACCCGCCGAACACGAACGACCACCCCTCCCGCTCAGCGATGGTCACGTGCCCGGTTGCCTCCACGAAAGCGGCGAACTCGGCGTTGGTCGCCGCGGTAGCCGCGATCTGATACGGCCTCAGCACCACCTCACGCACCGGCCCCTCACCGTCGCCCTCGAACCACACCTCGTCGGTGCCCATCAGAAACGACCCGCCGGCCAGCGCTACAAACTCCACCAACACGTCCTAGCAGACTGCGCCACCCAGTAGGCCATAACGAGGATCGATACCACCGGGTCGGTCCCAGGGTCATACCATGAATCCATGAAGACAACCGGAATCATCTTCGCCGGCCTCGACTGCGATGCCGACGCTATCGAGGACTGGAACCGCTGGTACGACCTCGAGCATCTGCCTCCCAACATCGCCCTCCCCGATGTCATGCACGGTCGCCGCTATGTGGCCCCGCCCAGCCACCAGGCGCTGCGCCCCGATGGCTGCGACGAGGCCTTCTCGGAGGGCCGCAGCGCGTTCCTAACCGTCTACTGGCTGTGCGGCGACGTCGACGGGGTGATGGCCACCATGACCGAGTACCGAGAAGTGCTGGTGGAAGCCGACCGGATGTTCCCCGACGAGAAGAAGGCGGTGCGCCTCGGCGACGCCCTGGCCCTCGACTGGGCGGTGGCCGATCCGGCCCTGAAGGCCGACCCCGGCGACATCCCCCACATGTCCCACACCGACCTCCACGTAGTGTTGCGCCGAGGCTTGGGCGATCAGAATTGGCACCGCGATGTCTATGCCCCTGCTGCGGTGGCCGTCGATGGCGTACACGCGGTGGTGTCGTTCACCTCCCGGTTCGCCCCCGACACCGCAATCGACCTGCACATGATCGAGGGCGATCCCAACGAGGTGGTCCCCGCGCTGCGGGCCGCCACCCCTTCCCGGGCCGCCACCACCGATGTCGGCATGGACGGGCCGTTCCAACTCATCGAGCCGCTGCGCTACCCGTGGGCTGAGCAGATCCGCGGGTCATGGATGCCCCAAACGGTCGCCTGAGCGACTCGGCCTCCGTCAAGGGAGACGAGCGGCGGGCCACCGGAGACCCGGCCTCGCTTCGGCGGGCCAAGCGGCGGGCCACCGGCCTGCTGCTAGCGGCCGCCGCCCTATTCGTGTTAATTCGCCTGCTCACCGACGGCGATGGCTGGGGCGGCTACGTGGAAGCTGCCGCCGAGGCGGCCATGATCGGCGGGCTGGCCGACTGGTTTGCGGTGACCGCCCTGTTCAAACACCCGCTGGGGATCCCCATCCCCCACACCGCCATCATCCCCCGCCGCAAAGACGCCATCGGCGCCAGCCTGGGCGAGTTCGTGCAAGACAATTTCTTCGACCCCGACGACCTGGCACGCTGGGTAGCCGATCGGGCCCCCGCCGAGGCCCTCGGTCGATGGCTGGCCGCCGAGGGAGATACCGGGCTGGTATCGGCCCCCGCCCTGGGTCGGCTGCTGGAGTCGCTAGTCGACGGCGGGCACCACCGCTCGATGGTGGATGCCGCCGTCGAGCGGGCCAACCGCTTTCTACTGGACAACCACGACGTGCTACGGGACCGCATCGTCGAAGAGGCCCCCATCTACACCCCCAAGGTGCTCGACCACCACATCTTCAACCGGCTCCACCGAGGCGTGCGGGGAGTGCTGGCCGACATGTCCGACGACCCTCAACACGAGCTGCGCCTGCGCATCGACGCCGGCCTGAGAAGCTACGCCCAGCGCCTCCAAACCAACGCCGCGCTAGGCACTCGGGTGGAGGCCGCCCTGGTCCGAGTCGGACAGTCGCTGCAATCCGAATCCAGCCTTCAGAACCGGGTCGACCGGTGGCTCGTCTCCGCCATGAGCTTGCTGGCCCGCCACGGCCATGCCGAGGTGGCCAACGTGATCGGAACCACCGTGGCCCGCTGGGACGCCGACGACACCAGCACCCGCATCGAGCGCCGAGTAGGCCGCGACCTCCAGTTCATCCGCATAAACGGCACCCTCATCGGCGCCCTAGCCGGCCTAGCCATCCACGCGATAGGGCAGTTGCTTTAGTCGCTGAACTGAGCCCGGAGCTCGTGCTTCAGCACCTTCCCCGTAGCATTGCGGGGCAGCGAGTCCACGATCTCCAACTGCTCGGGGATCTTCTGGGGCATGATGCCCGACGCCCGGAAGTAGTCCCCCACTTCGGCCAATGCAATCCCATCGGCCCCAGATGCCAGCTCCACCACCGCGCACACCCGCTCGCCCCGCTCGTCGTCGGGCAGCCCGATCACGCCAGCGTCCAACACCTTGGGATGGGCGAACAGCAGGTCCTCGATCTCGGTGGCCGAGATGTTCTCCCCCTTGCGAATGATGATGTCCTTCACCCGCCCGGTGAGCGTCACGTAACCGTCGGTGTCCAGAAAGCCCACGTCGCCGGTGTGGAACCAGTCTCCGTCGAAGGCAGACGCGGTCAACGCCTCGTCCATGTAGCCCCGGCACACCATTGGACCCCGAATCCACAGCTCGCCCTCCACCCCGACATCGGCCGGCTCGCCATCGAAGCCCACCACCTTGATCTCCGCCCCAGCCAGCGGGCGGCCCTCGGTCTCAGCCAGCTTCTCATCGGAGTCGTCAGGAGTGTTCTGGGCGATGATCGGCGCCTCGGTCATCCCCCATGCGTGGCCACACCCCCGCCCACCCATCTCGGCCATCACCTCGTAATGCTGAGACCCAGGCATAGGGGCTCCTCCCCCTGAGCAGAGCCGAAGCTTGGACAGAATCGGCTCGCCGGGCTGTTTGCGCTGCTCGGCCAGGAACGCCATGAAGAAGGCCGGGCCCCCGCCCACCAGGGTGACACCGTGGCGGGCGAACAAGGCGGTGGTATCCGCCGGGTCGAACGTCTCGGCGATCACCAAGGTGCATCCAGAGCTCAGCGACACCGACAGATTGGACACTCCGCCGATGTGGGCAAACGGAAAGGCCAGCCCGAACTTGTCGTCGGCCGTGACGTGCTGGCGCTCCACCATTGCAATCCCCGACGCCATCACCGAGGTGTCGCAATGACGAGCCCCCTTGGGGTTCGACGTTGTGCCCGACGTGTAATACACCCACCGGATTTCCTCGGCGTCCTGCGGGGCAGGAATGCCGTCCAGCACCGATACATCGCCGGTGGGCAGTTCTCCATCGCACACAACAACGTCCAACCCATCAACCTCCGCAGCAATCCCTTCCGCCATGGCCTGGTAGTCGAACCCCCGCCACACCGACGGCACCAAGAACAACTGCGCCCCCGTCTGCCGCACACAAAACTCAACCTCCCGCTCCCGGTAGACCGGAATAATCGGATTCTGCACCGCCCCCAACCGGGCCAACGCCGCCTGCAACACCAGCGTGGAAGTCCAAGTAGGCAACTGCCAAGAAACCGAGACCCCTTGCCCCACCCCCAGATCAACCAACCCCGCCGCCGCCCGCAACGCCGCATCCCGATACGCCGCAAACGTCAACGCGCTATCCCGATCATCCACAATCATCGGAGCATCAGGCGAAAGCTCCGCCCGCCTCTCCACCAACGACCAAAACGTCCCGCCCGTGAGCATTCGATCAGAATAAGGGCATGGCCACGCTGTCAGTAACCCTTCCCTCATTCGGCCCCATCTTTCGAGACAACAACTTCCACCAGATCGCCGACCTCGCCAAGATGGCCGAGCAGGCCGGAGTCGACCGCATCATGCTCACCGACCACGTCGTCATGGGCGAACACACCGACAAGTACCCCTACGGCCCCTTCCCATTTCCTCCAGAGACTGCTTGGCTCGAACCCCTGGCCTCCCTAGCCCACATGGCCGCCGTCACCTCACGGATTCGGTTCAGCACCAAAATCCTCATCGCTCCTCTGCGCCCCGCCGCGGTGCTGGCCAAGACCCTGGCCACCATGGACGTGCTGTCGCAGGGCCGCCTCGAAGTAGGCGTGGGCACCGGCTGGCAACGGGAGGAATACGAAGCCGCAGGCGTACCCTGGAACCAGCGGGGCCAACGCCTCACCGACACCATCGCCGCCTGTCAGGAACTATGGCGAGACTCCCCCGCTTCGTTCCACTCTCCCACCGTCAACTTCGACAACATCTGGTGCGAACCCAAACCAGCCCAGCCCGATGGCATCCCCATCTGGGTGGCCGGGGCCCTACACCCCAACAACCTGGGCCGCCTCGTCGAACGCGCCAGCGGCTGGATCCCGCCCCCCTATGCCGACCTCCACGAGCTGGCCGACGGAGTACACACACTCCAAGACGCCCTAGCCGCCGCCGGCCGCAACCTCGACGGATTCGGCATCCAGGGCGACATCGACGCAGTGACCGACGAAAACGGCCGCCCGTCAATCCGACCCAGCATGGACGCCGCCCCCCGATGGGCTGCTGCCGGCGCCACCACCATCAACGTGGTGATGTCCCTGTTCTGCTGGCGCATGGAACGAGCCCAAGGTTGGTTCGACGATCTCGCCCAGAGTTGGGAATACCTCGCACTCCGCTGACCTCGAAGGCATTGTCCGTTCCCGCCTTTATGCTCCGAGCTGGTAAGCCGACCGGGCAACCCTCAGTCGTAGCGATGCTGGCCCTTATGTCCGTAGGGCCTGGTGCACTGCCTATCGGTTCGCCGCCCCCAGTGAGCGCATTGCCAAGCGGAGGACCGCGTGCTCGCACGGCCCTCCCGTATGCCCCTGGCTCTTATGCTGGCCGCACCGTCGGCGAGGCCCGGTAAGGCCACATAGTCCTCTGTTCTGGTAACCACCCCACCGGAAGCGGCCTCGCTCAATCCGAGCACCTTCTCTGCCAAGCTGACGATTTCCGCGGCCCTGTAGATCTGGGTCTTCCCCGACCTGCCGACCTCTTGGACTATCCCCGCCTGCCGCAGGCGGGCAATCCCTCTTCTAATCGCCGATATCGACGCTTCGCTGCCGAGCTCCGATTCAATGGACTCGACAGTGAAGACTGGATGAAAGGCCATTTCGGAGGCGATCTTCCAAACGGCGGAATCTGGCCGAATGCCTCCTAGACGGTTTCGCCAGTCCCGCATCAGGTCGTCTGTCAGGCTGGCGGCCATCCGCACCTGTTCGGTCGCCCGCTGGGCGCTGTCGGCGAACGTCTCAACCCAGGGCTCGAGGCTCACTGACCGGGCAGGATCGCCGGGTGACCCCTCATACCGCTGGAAGCTGTAGAGGGAGTCGTAGTAGGCACTGCGACTCGCCAGCAGTGCCCTGCTTATCGGAAGATGCAGGGCATCCCCGCTTCCTCCTCTGTATAGAGCGATTGGGATAAGTGCTCTGCCTGTCCTTCCGTTACCGTCGGGGAACGGGTGGATTGACTCGAATTGGGCATGGGCTACGGCAGCCCGAAGGACTGGCTCGTGGTCGCTGTAGTTGATGTAGTCGACCAGGTCGTCGAGCAGTTGCCGAACCTCTCCTGCCGGCGGGGGGATAAACCGCGCCCCTATTGGCCCCATCCCGGCGGCGACTGGCGCCCCGACCCAAACAGGCCCCAGTCTGAGTTTCCCTGCAAGGTGGGGGGTGTCCGATCTAGCCATCAGCGTCGAGTGAAGATCGAGGATGTCGTCCACCGCGATGGGGCCGCCGTGCTCGGCGATGGACATGGCCTGCTCTGCCATCTCCCAGTTGCCTAGGGCGGCCCTGTTTGCCGCGTCGGCTCCATCGGTTCCCAAAGACATTCCCTCCAGGCTGGCGTAGATTCCCTCGATGGCGCTGGAGCTAAGGCTCTCCCCCTGGGCCATGATGCTGTCCGCCGCCCACCGATAAGAGATGCTTCGGGCGCTTGTGCTGAGCGTGTGTGAGATATCGGCGCCGGCCGCGGCAATCCTGTCCGACACACGTCTGCCGAACTTTGGATTCCACCCCCCCAAAGGGTGCGGGATGTACGCCCCGTACTCATGCCCCTCGGTTCCCGGTGGCCAAACCTGAGTCACATACCTGCCCATCCATCTCCCCCATTCACGCTCACTTGTACCGCCAAATCCGCATTATACAACCATTTATAGCTATTTCAGGTCGATTCTAAGCGATAATCATGCAGTGAATAGTCGTAAGCGGGTGTCGCCCTCCCGTCCGCGCCGGTCCAGGTCCCGGGCCGCCGCTCCCCAGTGGGTGGCTGCCGGCGCCACCACCATCAACGTGGTCATGTCCCTTTTCTGCTGGCGCATGGACCGAGCCCAAGGTTGGTTCGACGACCTCGCCCAGAGCTGGGAATACCTCGCACTCCGCTGACCTCGAAGGCATTGTTCGTTCCCACCCTTATGCTCCGATCATGAAGTTCCTCAACGCCCGGGAGCTTGATCAGATCCACTTCGAAGCCGCCCTACAACTTCAGCATCGGCTGGACATCGCCCGCGACCCGGGGATCCCCTCAACTCCAGCCGGCGAGTTGCGGGCGACTTTTGACGACAACGCCAGCGAGAACGCCCACCACGAGCGGATTGTGGCGTTCGACGACTCGGAAGCCGTGGCCATAGGCCATTTGGAACTTACCTGCGATCCCGCCAACACGACATTGGCCATCGTGGAAATAGCACCAGTCCACAGCGAAGCGTCAATGTCGGTGTTGAGCGAACTGCTGAAAATGGCACGAGCCGATGGCCGAACCTCGGTCATCGCCTGGGGCGACTGCACACCCGAAGCCGATGCATTCTGGACCGGGCTGGGAGCCGAGTTGCGCTCCACCGAGCAGGAGTCCGATCTGGATTTGGCCTCAGTGGACGCCGACCTGATGAGCCGGTGGATCGACGCCGCGCCGGACGACATCGAATTGGTGCATTGGAAAAGATGCTGTCCCGACGAGCACATCGACGCGCTCGTTGCCACCGCCAACGCTATGAATGAAGCCCCCACCGACGACCTCGAGATCGCAGACACCGTCTACGACACGGCCATTCTGCGAGATGACTTCGACGCCCGCGACGCCTTGGGCATCGACTATCTGGGCATATTGGCCGTCTGCGCTGATGGGTCGGCCGCGGGCGCCACTGAAGTATTCGTCAACCGCTTCCGACCTGCCATCGCATGGCAGTGGAACACGGTCGTGCTGCCCCCCTACCGGGGCCGGAGAATCGGACGCTGGATGAAGGCAGCAATGTGGAGGCGGCTGCGTGCCGACGCCCCCGAAGTAGCTACACTGCGCACCGGCAACGCCGACAGCAACGCCGCCATGTTGGCCATCAACACTGAGATGGGCTTCCAACCATCACACCTAATGGGGTGCTGGCAAGCCGACGTTCAAATGTTGAATCAGGGGATGTCGCCGTCGGCTCGGAAGCGCTCGACAGCTTCCGCGGGCCGGCCTGCGATGACGCCGTCCACCGGCAAGTCGATGAGCTCGGCGTAGTAGTCGGGGTGCTCTTGGTAGTCCTCGTTGGGCCACACCCATACGGCCAGGCCTTCGTCGGCGGCTTTGCCTAGCAGATCGGGGGTTAGCACGTCGAGGCCGCTGAAGGAGGGGGGCACCTGCAAGATGAGGTCGTTGGGGTGCAGGAGGGCCGAGGCAAATGCCCACGCCGGCAGGGCATCCTGGCCAGGGCTGGTGACCACCTCGGGGGCCAGCTCCCTGAACCCGACCAGCGCATCGTCTCTGAACGAGACCACCACCACCGAGTCGGTGCGGCCCAACTCCTCAATGTCGGCAGCCAGCACTGCTGCCATCTCGAGTATGAAGTCGATGTCGTCTTCGCCGTCGTCACCAGCGGGGGTCTTGATCTCCACGTCCAGAACGTGCTCGGGAAACGCCTCTGCTACCGCTCGGAATGTCTCGATTCGGAAGTCGTCAGGGCTGTATCCCGCAGGAGGGTCAATGTCACCGGTGCGGATGCCCCGATAGGTGTAAGCCTCGGGGGCGAGGTCGTGGCTGGGCCACTCCTCCGACCACCAATAACCGTTGTCGAGCGCCTGAAGATCCTCGTAGGTCATGTCCCGCACTCGCCCGGTTCCCTCGGTAGTGCCGTCGACGGTGTCGTCGTGATGCACCACCAGCACTCCGTCGGCGGTCATCTGCAAGTCCATCTCCAACACGTCCACCCCTGCGTAGGCCGCCTGGTAGAAGGCATACATGGTGGAGTGGGGCCACGAGCGGTCGCCACCGGCGTGGCCGATCACCAGCGGCCGCCCCAGCGCCAACAACTCGCTAACCGTACTGGCCGCCGGGGTCGGTACCGGAGGGAGCAAGGCCGTTTCCTCGCTCTCAGCCTCCTGCACGTCATCGGCAACCGGCGTCGGTTCGCTATTCGGCTGCTCAGCCGGGGTAGCGGCCACCGTGGGTTCTGGGGTCGGCTCCGATTCGGCGCGATCCCCCACCACAGCCTCAGGTGTGGCCGACATCGTCGCAGTAGGAACTACCTCTGTTGGAGAAGAAGTCGGAGCAGCGGTAACAAGCTCCGCGCTCGGGGCACTCTCTTCCCCTCCGCCGCACGCAGTCAACAACGCCCCCACCATGATCAACGCCAGCAATGCGAGAGCAGGTGGCAACGACGCCGTCGTATTCGGCAATCGATGCACGTCGAAATCCTAGGCGTTCTCCAAGAGACTCGCTGCGACTAGCGAGCCTCTAATACTGAGGGGCGACCACGATCCCGTCGCGCATGGAGCCGGTGACCTCGGTGCGGGTGGCGCAGCAGTGGGCGGTGTCGTTCATGCTCATCAGCATCCGGCGGTCGTCGTCAACCCACACTCGGCAGATGCCGGTGTAGGAAACCTGGAGATGGATCCGCTCCGACGCCATCACCAGCTCGGACACCACCCGGTTGATCACCCCGCCGTGGCAGGCCACCGCTATGTGCTGGCCGGGCCGGGCCTCGCACAGCCGCTCGAAGGCGGCCACCACCCGCTTGTGGAACTCCTCGGGCGTGTCCCAGCCGATGGCGGCATAATCCTGGGCCCGGATTGCCTCGTAGTACTCCCCGCCCTCGGTGGCCAGAAGCTCGGTGGGGAGGTACACCTTGGAGTTGCGGTCGATCTCGGTGAAGTCCTCTTCGAGCTCGATGCCCTTGCCCAATCGAGCAGCAAGGGGCTCGATGGTCTCGATGGCCCGTCGCTTGGTGCTGGAGATGATGTGGTCGAAGGGCTCGTGCTCCAGCCAATCGGCCAGCCGCTCAGCCTGCCATTTGCCCAGCTCGCTGAGCCCGGGATCGGCCACCTTGTCTGTGTTCCACTCCCGTTCGGGCTGGCCGTGGCGGATAAAGGCGATCTGCACTCCAATACCCTACGCTGCCCAGATGGACAACAAAGAAGCAGATCGTGTCGCCTGGAACAGCATCATGCTGGACGATCCCCCCGACCACGATGACCTGTATCTCCGGTTCACCAAGCGGGTGTTCTCCGACGTGTGGGCCCGTCCCCGCCTAGGACGCAGGGAGCGTCGCCTCACCACGCTGACCGCCATCGCCGCCACCGGCAACGGCGCCATCCTGCCCTTCCACATGAAGCCAGCCCTTGAAGCAGGTGACCTCACCACTGACGAGCTGGCCGAGTGGGTTGTACACCTGGCCCACTACGCCGGTTGGCCGGCCAGCGCCCAGGCCTACACCGCTCTGCGCACAGTGGCCGCCGAGCTTGGCCTGGAGTTCGAAGACGCCGATTGACGGAGTCAAGCGCCGGCTAACCCAATCAGGCTCCCTCAGCCGCTCTACTCCAATGCCACCTCGTTGCAACTGGATGGAGCCCGGGCCGGGTTGAACACCCGAGGCCGCTGGTTTGGCTCTGTGCCCGAGCGGTCGGTGTTCAGAAAAGCCTCGATGGCGTTGGCGGTGGCTTTGGCCGCTACCCGGATGTACTCGTCGGTTGCGAAGAGGGCGGCCTCGGAACGGTTCGTCAGATAGCCGTACTCGACCAAGACCGCGGGAACAGCAGGGTGGATGATCATTCCGTAGGCGTCGCGCCCTCTGGTCGAGAGAACCCGCATCACCCCCGCATTGGCCACACGGCTCCACGCCACGTTGTCGAAGCCTGAAAGCGCTTCGGTGATCTCCTGATAGAGCAGCCCGCCAAGGCGAGCGGAATCGGCGCGGGCCTGTTGGGCCGACACCGACTGCACGTACACCTCAGTGCCCGGCCGGTTGCCGATTCCGTAGGTAGGCCCGTTGTGGTGGATAGAGACCAGGGCCTCGGCCCCCAAGGCGTCGGCGAAGGCGGCCCGAACCGACAGCGGAGACCCGTAGTGGCCGCTCCGGGTTGAAGCAGCCGGAATTCCCCGGCTCGACAGCTCGTCCAAAACGGCATAGCTGAGGGTCAGGTTCAGGTCGCGCTCGGCCAAGCCGTTGGGTCCCACCGCACCTACGTCATAGGAACCCCCATGGCCTGGGTCCAACACCACTCGCACACCGGAGAGAGGCAGTCCAGCGCCGACCGTCGAAATCGAACCGCACGGCGTCATCACCACAAACTTCCCCTCGTTCACCCCCAAAACGGCAACCGACACACCGGTGGGCGTGATCAGCCCCGGCGGGGGATCGCCGTCGAAGCCCTCGGACAGCACCAGCGATTCAAAGGAGACGATCTTGGGCGACATCGACCCGGTCGAACCAGGCTGGCCGGGACAGCCCTCGGGGGTGATATGGGTGTCAATCTCGAAGTCGAACCGGCAGCGGTACGTGTTGAGCAGCGACTCCTGCACCGCGATCAGCTCGTCCCTCAGCTCGATTTCCTCCAGGGTGGGAGTGCCCCCAAACTCCCCTGGCCGGGAAAATCCCTGGTTGGGCAGACCGTCGGCACAGCCGCCGGGCACCGTCCCGATGTCGACGCCGAATCGACAGCGATAGACGTTGAGCAGCGTTTCCTGAGCGGCTATCAGGTTGTCGCGCACCTCGATGTCTTCTCGGGTGAACTCGCCGCTAGGGGCATCCTGAGCGCTCACAGCCCCCGAGCCGAGGGCCAGCACCAGCAGACTCGCAGCAGCAACCCCACAGATTCGGGATAAGACCCGGCCCGACAGCCCAGACGCAAACACCGCGAGAATGTATAGACAGGGCCTACTACCCGCTAATCCCCCTCGGAGCCGATGGCAATATCTCCGGAAGAGACGAGAGTGGCCGTTGCTGTCGCCCCTTCTGCGATGGTCCCGCTAAGGACGGCCTCGGCTAGGCGGTCAGCCAGCTCCCTTTGAATCACCCGCTTGAGCGGACGGGCGCCATAGGCCGGGTCGTAGCCGTCGGCGGCCAGCTTGGCCCGCACCTCATCGCCCACCGCCAAGTGGATACGGCGGTCCGACAGCCGCTCGGCCAAGCGGTCGATTTGCAGGTCGACAATCTGGGCCAGGTGCTCGGGCTTCAGCTCGCCGAACGTCACGATGTCGTCGATGCGGTTCACGAACTCGGGGCGGAAGTACTCCTTGGGGTCAACGGCGAGGTTGGACGTCATGATCAGCACCGCATTGGCGAAGTCCACCGTTCGACCCTGCCCGTCGGTCAGCCGTCCGTCGTCCAT
Source organism: Candidatus Poriferisocius sp. (assembly GCF_965214065.1). Taxonomy (GTDB): domain Bacteria; phylum Actinomycetota; class Acidimicrobiia; order Acidimicrobiales; family Bin134; genus Poriferisocius. Next base: position 651,525 of record NZ_CBDCAT010000027.1, on the reverse strand, counting down.
TAGCTGCAAGAGCACGTTGAACACTTCCGGGTGGGCTTTCTCGATCTCGTCCAATAGCACCACCGCATAGGGGCGGCGGCGCACCGCTTCGGTTAGCTGGCCGCCCTCGTCAAAGCCGACATAGCCGGGCGGCGCTCCAATCAGCCGCGACACGCTGTGGCGCTCCATGTACTCCGACATGTCGATGCGGACCATGGCCCGCTCGTCGTCGAACAAGAAGTCGGCCAGCGTGCGGGCCAGCTCGGTCTTGCCCACCCCGGTGGGGCCGATGAACAGAAAAGAACCGATGGGCCGGTTGGGATCGGACAGACCAGCACGACTGCGGCGGATGGCCGATGCCACCAGATGCACCGGCTCGGTCTGGCCGACCACCCGCTGGCCCAGCACTGATTCCAGGCGCAGCAGCTTGTCGGTCTCACCCTCCATCAGACGGGTGACCGGCACCCCAGTCCAGCGGGACACCACTGCGGCCACATCGTCGGGATCCACTTCCTCTTTGAGCATCTGCCGGTCGGCTTGAAGCTCGGCCAATCGCAGGTCGGCTTCGGTGATCTGGCGTTCCAGCTCAGGGAGCTTTCCGTAGCGGATCTCGGCGGCCCGCTCTAGGTCGTCCTCCCTTTCCAGAGCAGTGCTCAAAGCGTCGTGTTCTTCTTTCAGCGTTCGGATGATGCCGATGGCCTCCTTCTCCGACTGCCAGTGGGCCTGCATGCCGGCCAGCTCTTCTCTCAGGTTGGCGAGCTCCTCTTCGAGTGCCCTCAGCCGCTCGGCCGAGGCCGCGTCGGACTCCTTGGCCAGCGCAACCTGTTCGATCTCGAGCTGGCGGATTCGGCGGTCCACCACGTCGATCTCGGTGGGCATGGAGTCGATCTCGATGCGGAGCATGGAGGCCGCCTCGTCCACCAGGTCGATGGCCTTGTCGGGCAGGAACCGCCCGGTCACGTAGCGGTCGGAAAGCACGGCGGCCGACACCAGGGCGGCGTCTTGGATGCGCACCCCGTGGTGGACCTCGTAGCGCTCCTTCAGCCCCCGCAAGATGGCGATGGCGTCTTCTACCGACGGCTCGCCCACATAGACCTGTTGGAAGCGGCGCTCTAGGGCGGCGTCCTTTTCTATATGGGTACGGAACTCGTCCAGCGTGGTGGCACCGATCATGCGCAGCTCGCCGCGGGCCAGCATGGGCTTGATCATGTTGCCCGCGTCCATGGCTCCTTCGGCGGCGCCCGCTCCCACGATGGTGTGAAGCTCGTCCATGAACGTGATCACCTCGCCGTCGGCGTCGGTGATCTCCTTCAGCACCGCCTTGAGCCGCTCCTCGAACTCACCCCGGTACTTGGCCCCGGCCACCATGGCCGACATGTCCAGCGCCACCAGCCGCTTGTTCTTCAACCCCTCGGGCACATCGCCGTCGGCGATGCGCAGGGCCAGGCCCTCCACGATGGCGGTCTTGCCCACCCCGGGCTCGCCGATGAGCACCGGGTTGTTCTTGGTGCGGCGGCTCAGCACCTGGATGGTGCGGCGAATCTCTTCGTCCCGGCCGATCACCGGGTCGAGCTTTCCCTCCCGTGCCAAAACAGTGAGATCCCGGCCGTACTTCTCCAACGCCTGATAGGAGTCTTCCGGAGTGGTCGAGGTAACCCGATGCGACCCCCGCACCTCTGCCAGCGCCTCCAGAAGCTTGTTGCGGCCCACCCCCACCCGGTCGGCCACGGCCAACAACATGTGCTCGGTGGACAGGTATTCGTCGCCCAACTCGGTGCGGGCCGCATCGGCGCTCTCCATGGTCTTGACCAGGTCTCGGGCGGTGCGCACCTCTGCGCCATAAGCCGACGGAAGCCGGCTGAGCGCGGCTTCTAGTTGGGTTCGCAGCTCGGGCAGCGCCACCCCTGTGCGCTGCAACACCGGCAGGACCACGCCGTCGGTCTGGCCGATCAATGTCAAAAGGAGGTGGTCTGGGGTCACCTCCGGATGGCTCTTCGACTGGGCCAATGTGGTGGCGCCGTTGAAGGCCTCCCTTGTCTTCAGCGTCCACCGGTTGGGGTCAAGCATCGACATACACCTCGTTTTCTGACAATTTCTTGTTTCTTCTATGGATAACCGTCAAAAGTTGAGGGTATTCCACTCAATTTTCTTTCGGGCGGGTGACCATGCCCAAAGAGGCCAACGCGGCGACCCCGGAGATGATGGCTAGAACAGTGAAGAACGTGTCGTAATCATCCAGGTCACCTCCCAGCATGGCCACACCAGCTGCCACCCCCACCGCACCGCCGATACGGATGAGGGTTTGCACGGTCCCTGCCGCCAACCCCAGCTGGCCTGGGGGCACCCCGAAGGCAATGGCGCTGTTGACTCCGGGAAATGCGGTGCCCACCCCAAATCCCATCAGGAGTGCAGCAGGGAACCACACTGCGGCCCATTCCCTCTCCGGTCCGGCGAACGCCGCCACCCACACACAGCCCAATGCGATGCAGCCTGCGGCGGGAACCATCACAACCCGATGGCCGAATCGCTCCATTATCCGCCCGGTGGCGTACCCCACTGTGCTGGACGCCGCAGTGAGCGGCGTGAGCAGCAGCCCAGCCTCCAGCGTGCTGTACTCCCACGGCCCTCTGAGGAACTGCACTAGGGCCAAGAAGATGCCGAAGAATGCCACCCCAACCAGTGCCGCCACCACTGCGGTGGAGGCAAACACCCGGTGGCGAAACAGGGCGAGGTCGATCACCGGCGACGGGTGCCGGCCGCAACGGACCACGAATGCCGCCATTCCCACCACGGCCGCCGCGAACGCCCCGATGACCCGGGGATCGCCCGATCCCCATTCATTGAACTGCACGATCCCCAGCACCAACGCCGCCGTGCTGAGCCCTGCCAAGACCACCCCGACCATGTCGGGCAGCTCGGCGTCCTCGTACGCCGTCGATTCTGAGATGAGGCTGCGGCGGGCCAGCACCGCCACCCCCACCGGGGCAACCAGGAAGAACCCGGCCCGCCACGAGGCGAACTCGATGGCCAGCGCCCCCAAAGTGGGGGCGAGTGAGGCCACCACCCCGGCCACGGTGGACCACACCCCCACAGCGATAGCCCGCCGCTGAGGACCGAGGGTGGACATCACCAGGGCCAGGCCGGATGTGATGAGGCTGGAGCCGCCGAAGGCCTGGTAGCACCGGGCCGCGATCATGGCCGGTACATTGGGCGCCAATCCCACAGCGGCCGAGCCGGTGACGAATATGGCGATGGCCCATAAGAACACCCGCCGGTGGCCGATCCGGTCGGCCAGTCGCCCCGCCGGTATGAGCAGGGCCGCCACCATGATGTTGTAGCCGCTTATAACCCACGACACCTGGGTGGCCGGGGTGTCGCTGAACGTGTCGGTGATCTCCGGGTAGGCCACGAACATCAGCGTCACGTCCAGGGAACTGGCTGCCGAGGCCAGCGAAACCAGCCACACCGCCTTCCATTCCCGGCTCACTGGTCACGACGGTACTCTCAAGCCATGGACACCACGCCCGTCATCATCGAAGTCGCTCTCAACGGCACCACCACCCGAGACCGCAACCCTCATGTGCCCATCAGCCGAGAGGAGCTGATCGACGAGGGGCTGGCCTGCATCGAGGCCGGGGCCACCATCGTCCACTGCCACATCGCCAACATGCGGGTGCCGGCTGCCGAGGCCGCCGCCGAGTACCGGGCCACCTTCGAACCGTGGATAGCAGCCGACCCCGACGTGCTGGTGCTGCCTACGCTGGGGTGGGGACAGAACATGGCCGAGAAACTCGGCCACCTGGATTATCTGGCCGAAGGGGGATTACAGCGGCTGGGATTCATCGACCCCGGTTCCATGATCTTGGGCAAAGCCGGAGCCGACGGGCTGCCCGACCCAAACAGCTTCGTCTATGTCAACTCGTTCGCCGACATGGAGGTGGCCATCGAGCAGTGCAACCGGCTGGGCCTGGGCATGCACTTCGCCATCTTCGAGCCCGGATTCCTCCGCAACGTGCTCTCGTATTGGCGCTACGGCCAGCTCACCCCCGGATCGTTCGTGAAGTTCTACTTCGGCGGGCCGGGCGGCTACTTCGCCATCGGCGACAGCGTGAGCTTCGGCCTGCCCCCCACCGAGAAGGCCCTGGACGCTTATCTGGAGATGCTGGAGTTGGTCGACTGCGATCTCCCCTGGTTCGCCGCGGTGGTGGGCGGCGACCTCATCGACTCTCCGATCTCCAGGCTCACCCTGGAGCGAGGCGGCCACCTCCGCGTGGGCCACGAGGACTACGCCGGCGACCGCCCCCGCCCCAACCACGAGCTGGTAGCCGAGGTCGCCGCCCTGGCAACTGAGACGGGCCGCCCCGTAGCCACCTCCACCCAAGCCGTCGAGATCCTCGGCCTCCCCGCCCGCCAAACCGCCGGGGTCTAGCCAAGAGCGGAGTTTTACGACGGTTTGCAAAAGTATGCGCACTTCAATTGCGTTTTTCTAAAGCGTAAACCTTACGTTATAATTTCTCTGTGGACCCCAGCGACCTAGAGAAAATTATCGCAGCAGGAGAGACATACACCGTCGAATTCAAGAGCGACGCCAACGACGACGAACTCGTTGAGGCCGTCGTTTGCCTTGCCAACGGCGACGGTGGATGGCTCCTCATCGGCGTCAGTGACAACCGAGATGTCATCGGTGCCCCACCCCGACATGGCAATACGACGCATAGCCAGCGGATTGTGGCCCTCGTCTCCAACAAGACCACGCCTTCTCTTGGTGTCGAGGTCAGCGTTGTGCAGCTCGGCAGCAAAGATGTCGTGGCTATAAACGTGCCCAAGGCGTCAAGGGTTGTCGCAACGACCTCGGGCCGCTATTTGCGCAGGGCTACCGATGTGCACGGAAAACCCGAATGCCTGCCCATGTCCCCTCATGAGATCCAGACCCGAGCCAGTGCGCTGGGGGCGCATGACCTTTCCACGTTGCCTCTCGCCAATCTTTCTGTTGAGGATCTAGATCCTGCCGAACTTGACCGCTTTCGCAACCTTGCAGGAAGCGGCGGAGATTCGGTCCTATCAAACCTCTCCGACAACGATCTGTTGTCTGCCCTTGGATTTCTATCTGTCAGCGAAACTCCGACGCTAGGTGCAGCCCTCTTGTTCGGCACTCCAGACGTGCTTGATGCTTTTGCTCCCACCCACGCTGTCATCTTCCAGGCGCTTGATTCCCATGACGCCGTTCTGGCCAACCGCAACCTGCGAGCACCACTGATCAGAGCCATGCTCGAGTTGGTCGAAGCGGTGATGCCCCATAACCCTGAAGAGGAAGTTCAAGACGGGCTTTTCCGTCTAGGCCTTCCCCGCTTCTCCGAAGTCGCGATCCGAGAGCTGATTGCCAACGCCTTCGTTCATCGCGACTACTCCCTAAGCGGTCAAATCCGCGTGGCTGTTGAAGACACAACGCTCTCAATCAGCAGCCCGGGTGGATTTCCCGAAGGCATCACAATCGATAACCTCCTCACCGCGCCGCCACAAGCACGAAACCCCCTGGTCGCCGATGCCTTCAAGCGAGCCGGGCTCGTAGAACGCACTGGCCGGGGCATCAATCGCGTCTACCACCACCAGCTGGTTCTCGGGCGACCACAACCCGACTACTCACGTTCAAATCGAGCATGGGTTGAGGTACGGGTTCCAGGCGGGGCTGCCGATCGAGAACTGGCAGTCTTCGCAGCCGCCGCGGCGCGTGATGACAACGTCCTAGACCTTCGAACTCTCCAAGTTCTCCATGAAGTGCGCTCTGAAAGTCGGATTGCTTCAGAGCGCGCTGCCGAGCTATTGCATATCGCATTGGCCGAAGCACGATCAGCACTAAACAATCTGGTCGAGCGAGGACTGCTCGAGGCCCGCGGCGAGGGCAGAGGGCGCACCTATCACCTGGCTGCTGAACTCTATCGAGAAATCGGTGAGCCAGCCGCATATGTGCGCAGTCGCGGATTCACGCCAATCCAACAAGAACAAATGGTGCTGACCTACACCGCTGAGCACGGGTCTATCGGGAGGAGTGAAGCGGCCGAGCTCTGTAGACTCTCCCCAGACCAAGCCTCACGCCTGTTACGACGGTTGGCCGCTGAGGGCGCACTCCGCATGACTGGCCAACGCCGAACCGCCCGCTACCTCCTTGCATCTGACACCTCCGCATAGCAGCATCGACGTCTCCTGACCTTCCACGGGGTACGCAAAACCCCGAGCTCTGAAACGACGGTGGAATGGCGGTCGAGACGGACGGCACCGGAATTGAACTCGTTCAGGCATCGATCGGCATCGGCAGTTATGAAACGCGGCTACCGGTCAAAGCTGGATGGGTCGATACGGGCTCGGCCCCGCTTGGTCTCTGCTCGACGGCGCTTTTCGTCGAGGCGTCGCCGTCGAGCCCGCCGTGACGGGCGGGTCGCCTTGCGGGGCTTGGCGGTTACCAGCCCGCGGCGAAGGCGCTCCTCCAGTCGGTCAAGGGCAATCTCGCGGTTGCGAGCCTGCGATCGGGTGTCGTCAACCACCACTCGCAATTCGTCGCCCAGCCGGTCGATCAGCTGCTGGCGGACTTCGGGAGCCATGTCGCCAGCCGCGCCAAGATCGATTGTCGCCTCTACCCGGGAATTTGCCCGATTGGCGTGCTGGCCTCCCGGTCCACCCGAAGGATCAAAGCGCCAGACGACCGCCGACACCGGCACTATCCCACCCGAAAATGAGAGCACCCGATCCACCCCACCGACCCTACCGCCGGGAGCCAAGCGCTCTGCGGGTTCCCCTGTGCCGATGCTGCCTTCTAGGGTTTGAGACATGGCCAGCACTTACCTAGATCGTGCCCGTGAGCTTCGCTCGCTTATCGACGAGAATGCCGCCAAGACCGACGGGATGCCCATTCCCCAGGAGACGATCAACGCTTTGGTTGATGCCGAGCTGCACAAGGTGATGGTGCCAGACGCGGTAGGCGGGCTCGAGCTACCGGTCAACGAGTGTATCGACATCTGGACGGAGATCTCGCGCGCCGACGGCTCGGTGGGCTGGTGCCTGATGGCTAGCTGTGCGGCCACGGCCTACTTCGCAGCCTGGTGCCCCGATGAGCATATCGACCGAATGTTCTCCGATGGGGTGCCTATGTCGGCCGGGCAGTTCGCCCCCAACGGCACCGCCACCCCCGACGGCGACGGCTTCCGCCTCAACGGCCGCTACTCGTTCGGCAGCGGCATCAACCACGCCCAGTGGGCCGGCGCCGGGGTTTTCACCGAGGAGCCCGAGGGCGCCGACCCACGCTTCTTGTTCGCCATCTACCCGGTGGAGAAGGCCCAAATCACCGGCAATTGGGATGTGATGGGCCTCCAGGCCACCGCCAGCTACGACTACACCCTCGAAGACGTCTACGTGCCGGCCATCTCCACCTTCGACATGTTCGACCTCACCGTGTACCGGGGCGGACCCCTCTACAAACTGGGCGTGATGCCGCTCACCGCCGCCGGCCACGCCGGATTCGCCATCGGAGTGGTGCAGCGGGGACTCGACGAACTGCTCTCGGTGGCCCGCTCCAAGCACCGCATGGGAGATGCCGCCCCCCTGGCCCAAAACGACCGCTTCGTTCACGAGATCGGAGAGCTGGAGTCCCGCTTTAGGGCCGCCAAGGGCTGGCTCCACGAGACCTTCGCCACCGCCGAGCGCAACGTGGTGGAGACCGGCACCGTCGACCCCATGGACGTCATTCTCACCCGCCAGGCCACCGTGTTCGTCACCCAGGAGGGCGCCGACATCCTGCGCCGGGCCTACCTGTTAGCCGGCACCGATGCCCTGCGATCCGGTGGCCTCCAGCGGGCCTTCCGAGACATCCACGCCGGCACCCAGCACGTCTTCGCCGGCACTGGCCCCGCCCTAGAACTCGGCCGCGCCCTCCTAGACGCCGCCCCCGACAACCCCCTCGACGCCTGAGAGCCCACGGAAAGAAGGAAATCCCATGAGCGCTGATCTGTTTGAACGGTTCAAGGTGATCGACGTGGACACGCACTTGACCGAGCCGCCGGATGTTTGGACGGCGCGGATGCCGGCCAGCTTGCACGACAAGGTGCCCCATATTGAGCGGGTGGACGGGCGGGACACTTGGGTGGTGAACGGGGAGTCGCTGGGGTCGCCGGGCTATTACTCGATGGCCGGGTTCGACGGTCTCATGCCCTTGAAGATCCCCGAGACCTACGACGAGATCGCCCCGTCGATGTACGACGCCGGTGCCCGGCTGGAGTTCATGGATAGCCAGGGCATCTGGGCCCAGATCCTGTATCCCAACGTGGGTGGGTTCGGAAACGGCTATTTCCTGCGCCTAGGCGACCGGGAGGTGGTGGCCCAGTGCGTGGCCGCCTACAACGACTTCCTCTGTGACTGGACCTCCGCCGCCTCCGACCGGCTCATCCCCATCACTGCGGTGCCGTTCTGGGACATCGAGCTGTCGTTGGCCGAGATCGAGCGGTGCGCGGCGTTGGGCCACCGGGCCATCAACTTCTGCAACCAGCCCCAGGACTACGGCCAGCCCCCGCTGGGCCACCGGCACTGGGATCCCATCTGGGCGCTGGCCCAGGAAGCCAGCCTGGCGGTTAGCTTCCACGTGGGTGGCGGCAATATGGGCACCCTCATGGCCGACGAGGCCGAGATGGGGTGGATGACCAACTTCGCCAAAATCTCGTCGCTCATCTTCTTGGACAACATGCGCTGCATCGCCGATCTGATATTCGGCGGGGTGTGCCACCGGTTCCCCGATCTGCAACTGGTGTCGGTGGAGAGCGGCGCCGGTTGGATTCCACCGGCCCTAGAGGCGTTCGACTGGCAGTGGCGCAACGGCGGCGTCCACCTGGAGCACCCCGAGTACGACCTGCTGCCCAGCGAGTACTTCGAGCGCCAGATCTACGGCTGCTTCTGGTTTGAGCAGGCCGGTGCGGTGAACGCCATCGAGCAGTTTCCAAACAACATCCTCTACGAGACCGACTTTCCCCATCCCACCTGCCAGCACCCTGGCCCGGCCACCCCCGCCCAATACCCGCGGGACTACGCCGAAGGCGCCCTCGGTGGCTTGAGCGACGACCTGTTGGCCAAGGTGCTCCACGACAACGCTGCTCGGGTCTACCGCCTGGACTGACTCAATACCCAAACCCGCCGGTACGCTGAGCCGATGGCCCTCGTAGTTCCTGCGGCAACCGTGACCGACGCGTGCGGTCCCGACCCGGGGTTCTTCTGCGAGCTGGTCTTCGACAACACCGAGAACGAACGGCTGGCCGAGATCATCGGCTGGGTTGTTGAGCGGCCCCTGCGGATCATCCTCATCCTGCTGGCGGCCTGGATCATCAAGAAGGTCGCCCACAAGGTGATCGACCGGGCGGTGGGCCGACTGGTGCGCCAAAACGAGACCGACACCGAGGAGCAGCTCGAGAGCGCCGGCAAGCTGGACTTCGGCGCCCGGGCGGCCAAGGCCATTAACCGCATCCAAGAGCGCCAAGCCCGCAGCGCCCAGCGGATCGAGACCATCGCTGCGGTGTTGAAGAGCCTGGCTACCGCGCTGATCATGGCCGTGGCCGGGCTGTTGTGCTTGAGCGAGCTCAGCATCGATCTGGCCCCCCTGATCGCCGGCGCCGGTATCGCCGGCCTGGCGGTGGGCTTCGGGGCCCAGTCGCTGGTGCGGGACTTCTTGGCCGGCATGTTCATCTTGATCGAGGACCAGTTCGGGGTGGGCGACGTGGTGGACGTGGGCGACACCTCAGGCACCATTGAAAAGGTCAGCCTGCGCACCACCACCCTGCGGGACGTCAGCGGCGTGGTTTGGACCGTGCCCAACGGGGAGATCCACCGCACCGCCAACCACTCGCAGCTTTGGTCAAGGGCCATCTTGGACATCGGGGTCAGCTACGACACTGACATCGACCAAGCCAGCGAGATAATGAAGGCAGTAGCTGTTGAGCTTTGGCACGAGAACCATCCCGATCTCACCATCTTGGAAGAGCCCTCGGTGTGGGGTGTTCAAGAACTGGGCAACGACGCCGTGGTCATCCGCTTGGTGGCAAAGACCGACCCGAGCGAGCAGTGGGCGGTGGGACGCGTCCTTCGAGCCCGCATCAAGTACGCCTTCGACGACGCCGGCATCGAGATCCCCTTCCCCCAGCGCACCGTGTGGATCCGCAACGAGGACGAAGACGCCGAGCGGGAGTCGCCCCCTTCAGTCGACAGGCGTGAACGTACCGTCGGCACCGGCGACGACGCCGCGCCCGCAGAACTCTCCGGCGACAGCGGCGGCCATGACAGCGGGGGCGGCGGAGACGAGTAGCGTTCGTGCGCCGTCGGCGAACTCGCCGATTGCCACGGCCCGCTCGGGGCCTTCCCGGCCCCAGATCACGGTGTAGGAAACCACTTCGGCCTGCTCGCCGTCGCCAGTGCGGTAGGGCTTGGGCTGGAGCTCGGCGGCCACCGCGTCGGACACGTCCAGGTTTGCGAATGGATGCGCTGGAGGCTCGGCGGACCACAGGCTGGCCCCCTGCTTGGTGATCATCCCGCTGATCGATGTGACCAGTCCGGTAGACCCCGGATCGGCCCGTAGCACCTGGGCCATCTTCACCGCGGCCTGGATCACGTAGTTGTTCAGCGGCCCGCCCGCCCATGTCATGCCTCCGGTCACAGTCAGGTCGCGGCCCAGATCGATGTCCATCTCTCGGGCTTGAGTGCGCACCGCGATGGGGAAGCAGGAATAGAGATCGATGTGGTCGGCCTCGTTGGGGGCCATGCCCAGGTGGTCGCTCAGAGCCCGACCGGCGTGGGCGAAACCCGGACTGCGATGGAGTTCAGGTCGCTCGGTCACCGGCACCATGTGGTTGGACTCGGCCGCCGCCCAGGGAAACACCCAGCGATCCGTGGAAATACCCAGCGCCCGAGCGGTTCCCGCCGAACAGAAGATCAACGCGGCGGCCTGGTCCACGTTCCACTGCGAGTTGTGCCACTTGGTATACGGCCAGGCCAACCACCGATTCCCATTTTCCGGGGTGGCGATCGCCGTCGCATCCAGCCCTTCCCGGAACCAGGCATCGGGGTTGGCCGCGGCGATTCGGGCAAAGCCAGCCCATAGCCCGGCCACCACGGCGCGGTGTTCTTCAATGGTCTGTCCATCGGCGAATCGGCGGGCGTTTTCGATCATGGCGTAGTGGTGGGTGGCCATCACCAGTCCGGTGTCGATCTCGGCCCGGCTGATGATCATCCCGTGGGGGGTGACGAAGTCGTCGGGCTCGGCCCCGCCCTGGTCGGTGTCGGGGGCATCAATGCCGGTGATCGCGGCCCGCAACCCCCGATACTTGGCCTCACCGCCCACCACCGCCACCACGTCAGCGGAGCCCGACGCAATGGCCGCCGCGGTATCGCCCATCACCGCGGTCTGCAAGATGCCCACGTCGGCCAAATGGCTGCGGGCCTGCGGCGCCCCGGCGGCATCGGCCACCCAGCGAGCCGGATCGGTATAGCCCCACGTGCCCTTGGTAACCCTCACCTGGTCGAGCCGACCCAACAACCCGCTGTTGCCCGCATCGCCGGCGGCCGCCGCCAGCGCCTCGGCCATCAGCCCCACGGCCTCTTTAGCCTCAGTGGGGTTATCAAATCGCTGGGCAGCGGTCGCCACCCCCACCAGCACCGGCGTCCTATCGTCGATATTCACGCCCGCACCCTAACGGCCCACATGACGCTGAGACGATGTACCGTCGGGCTATGGAGCAATGGGAACTGATCGCTCGAGAATCAATCCGGGACCTGGTGGCCCGGTACAACGCCAACGGAGACTCGGGACGCTTCGACCAAGTGATGGATCTCTTTGCCCCCGATGCCATCATGCGGACGCCGACTCAGCCCGACAAGTACGGAATCGACGAGATTCGCACGATCTTCACCGGCGCCAAAGACACACTGTCCGACATCGGCGGCGGCACCCCCAAGTACATCCGACACCACACCGCCACCCACCAGATCGATTTGCTCTCACACAACGAGGCACGAGGCCGCTGTTATTACCACGTGATCATGGAACACGGCCTCGACCACTGGGGCCGCTACATCGACCGCTACGGGGTGGTGGACGGCCGGTGGATGTTCACCGAGCGTTCGGTGACCATGGACGGCTACATCCCCGGCGGTTGGGGCGACCACAATGCCTCCAAGAGCCAGGACTATTAGCCGCTTCTACACTTTTCCCACACGCTATACACCTAATAGGTGTATACTGGGGAAATGGACGAGCGAACTCGCACCAATATCGAGCTCGACGACCGACTAATCGACGTGGTGATGCGCCGGTACGGCGTGCGCACCAAGACCGAGGCCGTCCACCTGGCGTTAAGCCGCCTGGCTGGGATGCCCATGACCACCGACGAGATGCTGGCCATGCAGGGGTTTCGGCTCATCGGAGAAATTCCGCCCGACACCGGCCTCCAACCCATCGGATGATCCTGGCCGACACCTCCGCGTGGATGGAGTACGACCGAGGCACCAACTCCCCTGTTCAAGCCCGGCTCGCTGCGCTCATCGCCCATGGCGGTGGCAATGTCGCCGTCACCGAGCCGGTTCTGATGGAGGTGCTGGGAGGGGCCAAAGACGACCAAAGCCACCACCGGCTCTACAACCTGCTGACCTCGGTGTCGTGGCTGGGTGCCGATCCGGTGGCCGACTTCGAAGGCGCGGCCCGCATCAACCGGATCTGCCGATCTCGCGGGGTCGCCCCTCCGGGGTACATCGTATGCATGATCGCCAACATTGCCCTGCGTACTGGGTCAGAGATCCTGTCCGCGGATCAGGACTTCCACCGCGTGGCCGAGCTCTTCCCCCTCAAGATCGCCGCGGTGCCCTAGCAAATTGGTTTAGGGCACCGGAGTGTTGGCATCGAGCACAGCGCCCGGATTGGCCCCGGTGAGCGAGCCCTCAACCTGCGTAAGCACACCGTTGACCGCCGTGGCCCGGTAGCCGCCAGCCGGTCGGCGCAGACGGGGAGCGCCCGAGGGCAGGTCGGATACGAACCCGTCGGTGTCCCACGACAGCTCGTCTAGGTCGAACACCGTCACATCGCCGGCATAGCCAGGCAGCAGGCGACCCCTGTCGTTGAACCCCAAGACCTCGGCCTGTCGGCCGGTGATCTCATACACGGCCCGTTCCAGTTCAAGATCGCCCCGCTCGCGTACGTGGCGGGTGAGCAGCAGAGTGGTGTCGCCCGCCGCGCACATCATCTGCACATGGGCTCCGGCGTCAGATGCACTGATCAGACAGCGGTCGTCGGAGATCATTTCGGCCACTCCATCGGTATCGCTGTTGCTCACCCCCATGGCCACCACCCCAGGCGCCAGGTCGTTCTCCAGAACCCAGTCGGCAAACACATCCGAGGGGTGGCCACCCCTAGCCTCGGCCAGATCGGCCAGCGAACGGCCCAGCCAACCCTCGTTGTCGGGACGGGTCACCGACGTGAACCGCACGTAGTCGGTACGGTGTGTGGGGAATAGCGACTTCTCAGTAGCGTCCCACTCGTTGCGGGCAATCTCCCGCCAGCCGGGGTCGGCCAGCATCTCCCGCCGAGCCTCGCCGGTCACCCCCATGATCTGGTTCCAACCCTTGGGCAGCATCATGAACACCATGGTCTGCTCCCAGCTCACGTTGAAGTCCACCGTGCGGGGGGAGGCGATAGGCCACATGTCACAGCCCTGGTCTCGGATCTCCTGGGTCAGTGCCATGAACTCCTCGGAACGGGTCGGGTTCAGATCGGTGTGCAGCAGCCCATTCCAGATAGAAGTCACACCCCGGGGCCCGAAGATCCCGGCCATGCGGCGAATATCGCCGTGGGGATCGTCGCCGGTGAGGTTGGGGATGAACTCGACCAACCCGTGGCCTGCGTCGGCCAGCACATCGGCCAACGCGCCCAACTCACCGTCGCAGGCCAGCCGGCTCGGCACCGGGCGGCTGCGGCGGTCCAGGTCAAAAAACGATGTGCTGAAGCCATAGCAGCCCGCGGCCATAGCATCGGCCATCTCGGCGGCCATGGCCGCAATCTCGGTGGCGGTGGCCTCCCGAGTCCAGGCGTCGTCGCCCATCACGTAGATCCGCAGCATGGAGTGGCCGATCAGCGAAGCCATATTGATGGCAATGCCTCCCTGGTTCATGGCGTCGCGGTACTGCCGCCACGACCCCCAAGTCCAGGGGATACCCGACTCAAAATCGGCTACCGGCATGTCCTCGATGTAGCAGAACACGTCGATGAGCTCGTCGAGATGCTCCGGCTTGGCCGGGGCCAGCGACAGCGAGCAGTTGCCGATCAGCGCAGTGGTCACCCCGTGCTGAGGCATCGGGTCGCATCCCCGGTCCCAGAACATGGACGGATCCAAGTGGGTGTGGGAGTCGATGAACCCAGGGGACACGTAGCAGCCGCCGGCGTCCAGTTCTGTTTCGCCGTCGGGCTTCAGTCCGGGACCCACCTCGGTGACAACTCCGCTATTGATGCGCACATCGGCAGGCCAGGCCGGAGCTCCTGTGCCGTCGATCAGATTGCCGCCGCGGATAATGATGTCAGCCATGGGCGAAACGATAGATAACGGAAATACCGCCGCTCTCATCAGCGCCGGGGTATTGGTGCGGGAGAGAATGGGGCCATGACTGACCACATCAGCACTGAGGCCCTTGAATCGCTGGCCGCCAAGCAGGCCATCACCGAGGTGATCTACGGCTATTGCCGAGCTCTCGATCGAATGGACAAGGACGCGGCCTATACGGTCTGGCACCCCGACGGGACCGCCGACTACGGCGAGGACATCTTCACAGGAACTGGCCACGAGTTCGTCGACTGGGTGTGGACGGCCCACGCCGCCATGTCCACCCACTCCCATCAGATCACCAACGTGCTGATCCAGATTGACGGGGACCGAGCGGTCAGCGAGGCCTACGTAACGGTGGCGCTGCGCACCCTCCCGTTCGGTGACGGCCCCGAAGCGGCCGACATCTACAGCCGAGGCCGTTACGTCGACCAATGGTCCCGCCGCGATCGGCGTTGGGCCATCGACCACCGCAACTACATCACCGACCACTCGGTGACAATGACCAACTCCACTCCCGACCCCCACGACCCCCGCTCCATCCGCGGTCCTGAAGACCTCTCGGTTGTCCTGTTCGGCTGACGGCCTGCCCTTCTATCGCGCATAGACGAGTTGATCTGATATAGCGATTCGATATAATCGCGGTTCTATGTTGGATCTGGCGGTGCTCGGATTGCTCAAAGAGGGCGATCTTCACGGCTACGAGCTGAACAAGCGCCTCAAGTCCCTGGTCGGCGGATACGCCAACTCCTACGGTGCGCTTTATCCCGCCCTGGCCCGCTTGGAGCGGCGCGGATGGGTGAGTTCCACGGCAGTGGCACCTGACATTGCCATCGACGAACTAGCCGTAGACGGGCACGCTCGCCGCGGCCGAAAGCGCAGCAGCAAGTCCAAATCAGGCCGAACCCGCAAGGTGTATCAAATCACCGAGGCCGGCGAAGACCACCTGCTGGAACTGCTCCAAGAAGACGCCAACAACGAGCGGCGCTTTCGCTTGCAGCTGGCCTTCTGCCGCTTCCTCCCCCCCGACCGGCGGCTGGCTCTCCTCGAGCTGCGCCGAGCCCACCTGGTCAGCCTGCAAGCCATGACTCGCCGCGACCCCGTGCAGACCACCGATCCCTACGTGCGCTCTTTGTTCGAAAGGGACCAAGAGCGCCGAGAAAACGACTTGGTCTGGCTCGACCGGCTGATAGCCGATGAGCGCACCAACCGGCCACAGGAACCGACCGACCGATGATCGACACAATTCGATCCGACTTCCCCCTAGAAGGGCAACCAATATGAGCAACCCCATTCGAATCGCCATCGCCGGTGTCGGCAACTGCGCCAGCTCTTTGGTGCAGGGCCTCTACTACTACGCCGACGCCGAACCCGACGACCAGGTCCCCGGCCTGATGCACGTGGTGCTCGGCGGCTACCACATCAACGACGTTCAGCCAGTCGCGGCCTTCGACGTGGACGCCTCCAAGGTCGGGCTGGATCTGGGCAAGGCCATCAGCGCCGAACCCAACAACACCGTGCAATTCTGCAATGTGCCCGAGCTGGGAGTGCGAGTGCAGCGGGCCCCCACCTTGGACGGGTTCGGCGAGTTCTACCGAACCCAGTGCGAGGAATCACCAGCCGAGCCAGTCGACGTGGCCGAGGCCCTGCGGGAGGCAAGGGCCGACGTGCTCATCTCCTACTTGCCGGTGGGTTCCGAAGAAGCCCAGCGCTACTACGCCGAATGCTGCCTGGAGGCCGGCGTGGCCTTCGTGAACGCCATCCCGGTGTTCATCGCCTCTGATCCGGAGTGGGCCCAGCGCTTCACAGACGCCGGCGTGCCGGTGGTAGGCGACGACATCAAGAGCCAGGTGGGCGCCACCATCGTCCACCGCACCCTGGCCCGGCTCTATGAGGATCGGGGCGTGGAGCTCGACCGCACCTACCAGCTCAACTTCGGCGGGAACATGGATTTCATGAACATGCTGGAGCGGTCCCGGCTGGTGTCGAAGAAGATCTCCAAGACGCAGTCGGTCACCAGCCAGCTCGACAAAGGCATCGCCGCCGACGATGTACACATTGGCCCCAGCGACCACGTCCCCTGGCTGAACGACCGCAAGTGGGCCCACATCCGCCTCGAAGGCCGGGGTTTTGGCGATGTGCCCCTCAACATCGACCTAAAGCTGGAAGTGGTGGACTCCCCCAACTCCGCCGGCGTCATCATCGACGCCCTGCGCTGCGCCAAGCTCGGCTTGGACCACGGCGTGGGCGGCCCCTTGCTCGGCCCGTCGGCCTACTTCATGAAGAGCCCCCCCATCCAATACCGCGACGAGGCCGCCCGCGAGATGGTCGAAGCCTACGCCCGCGGCGACGTCAGCTAGAACGCCACCTCAAGAGGTGGTTGCGGGCCTCTTCGGCAGAGAGGGGGCCGGAGTCGAGGCGGAGGCGGCGGAGTTCCTCGACGGCTGCGCCCACGTCAGGGCCGGGATCCAGTCCAAGAAGGTCCATGATCTCCTGGCCGCCGAGAACTGGGGGGCCGCACAGGTCAGGCTCGGCTTCCAACAGGGCGGCCACGTCGGTGGCCAGCGCCTTCACTGCACCAAGAGCGGTTGCCACGATCACTGCCTTATCCAAATGGAGGTTGGCGTCGACTACCCAGCGGCGCAGCTCGGGCAGGGTTTGGGGAGGCTGGTCAACAATCCGGTGAGCCGCAGCCAATACCGCAGACACTGCCCGACTGACCGCGGTGGTCGCCCGCCGTTTCGACAGGGCGACCCGAACGTCGTCGGGAGTTCCCCCACCGGCCAGCAACGCCGCCAGGCGAGTGATGGGATCATCCCCCACGCGACGAAGGCGATCCAGCGCTGCGGTGCTATCGCCGACCGGACCTAGAACGCGCTCTGCCAGTCCGCTTTTGAACAAGAGCTTGAACCCGGTGCCGGGATCGGGCAAGGCGAGGAGCCGATCCAGCTCATCGCGGATACGTTCGGCGGCCACGATGCTTAGCCGGTCGGCCATCGCAACCGTGGCAGCCACCAGCGGCGGTTCGGCTGAGAGCTCGAACTGGGCCAAGAACCGCGCCGCCCGCAACATGCGCAGGGGGTCGTCGCTGAACGTTTCCTCGGGGTCCAGAGGGGTGCGGAGGCGGCCGACGCGCAAATCATCGGCACCCCCGAAGGGATCGACCAGCTCCCCATCGGGCAGTTCGACGGCCATGGCGTTGATGGTGAAGTCGCGGCGGGAGAGGTCGGCCTCGATGGCGTCGGCAAAGACCACCTCGGGCTTGCGGGAGTCGGGCAGGTACCGCTCGGTGCGGTGGGTGGTGATCTCCACCCGGCGATCGCCCTTTCGGGCGCCGATGGTGCCGAATCGCTCCCCTTGGGTCCACAGGGTGTCGGCCCAGCCTTCCAAGATCGACTTCACCGCGGTCGGCTGGGCGTCGGTGGTGAGATCCAGATCGAAGGCTGTTTCAAGCGGCAGGCCCAGCATCGCATCGCGCACAATTCCGCCCACCAGATAGATCCGGTATCCTCCTGCGGCGAATCGCCCGGCAAGCTCGCGGGCTTCTTCACGCACGGGGGCCAGACGTTCCAGGCTCACGGCAGCAGCGCGGCCGCCGCCACGGCCACCTCCCCACCCGGTCCACCCCCAGTAGCCGGCTCCGGGCGCCAATGCGTGCCAGCCAGAGCGGCTACCGCTGCCGCGGCACAGTCGGCCAGAGCATCCAAGTCGTAGCCCCCCTCAAGAAAAGCGATGCGGCGGCCCGGCGGCACCACGTCGATGATCGCATCGGTAAGGTCGGCGAAATCCCCTGCGGCCAGGCCCAGGCTGGTCAGCGGATCGGCCCGGTGGGCATCAAATCCGGCCGAGAGCACCAGCCAATCGGGGGCGAACGCCTCTACCGCGGGCAGCGCGGCATCATCCCAGCCCTGGCGATACGCGTCGCCGGTGGCCCCCGCGGGCATGGGCAGGTTGATGGTGGTGCCCGCCCCTGACCCCTCACCCCGCTCCAGCAGCCCGCCGGTCCCCGGATAGAACGGGTACTGGTGCCACGACATGTACATCACCCGGCTGTCCTCCCAGAAGACATCCTGAGTGCCGTTGCCGTGATGGGCGTCGTAGTCCACCACCAGCACCTGCTCTCCTCGGTCGGCCAGGGCCTGGGCGCAAACTGCCGCGCTGTTGAACATGCAGAATCCCATCGATCGCACGGGAGTGGCGTGGTGGCCTGGCGGGCGCACCGCGCAGAACGCGGCATCAGCCTCCCCGCCGTCCAGTCCGTCGATGGCGGCCAGCCCGGCTCCGGCGGCCAGTCGAGCCGCCGCCTCCGACTCGGCCGACAGCACCGTGTCGGGATCCAGCCGTCCACCCCCGGCTTGAGCCACCCGGTGAACTGAGTCGAGAACTGACTGGTGGTGAACTGCAAGCAGCTCGGCATCAGTGGCTATCCGAGGCTCGGTCGGAACCAGCGCGTCAGCCAGCCCGGCCCGCTGCACCCCGTCGATCACCGCGCTCAGCCGGGCCGGCCGCTCCGGATGGGAGCGCCCAGTGTCGTGGTCGAGAAAGCGCTCGTCGGTGATCCACAGAACCGACACAGCCCCACGGTACCCCCGCGGCCCCGGCCGTCTCTTCCAATATCCCCGCAGGGCCATTGTTCCTGCACACCACTAGCCTCATTGAAATGTTGGGCCGACGGTCGGAGGTACTCCGGCTTGGGGAAGATCGCCTGCGGCTTAGGCACTGGGCTGGCGAGGCCGGGACAGGCCTGCTCATCCAATTGACTCCCGGCTCGGCGGTGTCCGACGATTCCACAGCCGCCGCGGTTGAATCCGCGGTCGCCCAGGGCTACCACCGTCTGAGAACCTCGGCTCTGTCACACATCGAATCGGAGCCGTTCCTGCGGGCAGGTTTCAGGCCCTGTCAGCAGCTGGCCTTGTTGACCCGGTCCATCCAAAGCGGACTCCCCGACATCAACGGCAGCATCGCCATCCGACGGGCTCTCCGCAGCGACCATCCCTCGGTGCTGGCGGTGGACCAAGCCGCATTCGAACCCTTTTGGCAGCTTGACCAGGCCGGTCTCCGCGACGCCCTTCGAGCTACTCCGTTTCGACATTTCCGAGTTGTCCGCAACAGCGCCAACGCAGCCCTAACAGGCTATGCCATCTCGGGGCGCAGCGGCCCGGCCGGATATCTCCAGCGCTTGGCTATCTCGCCCCACCACCAAGGCCAGGGCACCGGGGCCGCCCTGGCGATCGACGGACTGAGGTGGATGGCTCGCTGGGGGGCAACCCAAGCCTGGGTCAACACTCCCCAGCACCACACGGGGGCGCTCAGGCTCTACGACCAGCTGGGCTTTGAGCTGGTTCCCCCCGGTCTGCAAGTTCTGGAGATGGTCCTTGAGCCTTAGATTCCGTCGGGGACGTCGATTCAGGGCCCTCGGCCTGGTGTTGGCTCTGGTGTTCCTCGCCGCGCCCGCCATCGTGCTTCCGACGGCGTCCGCCCAAAACGGCAACGGCTCCTCCGCAGAAGCCACTCCCTCCATCGAACTGGTTAGCCAAAGCATGTGGGTCGCAGAAGAGGACTTCTTCCAAATCTCCTTCCGACTCCTCAATGCTCCTGGAGATTCCACCGTCGACATCAATATCGGGGTGCCCATCCGGTCTCGCTCCGCTTTTCTGGATCGGCTGGCCGAACCCTCCACGGGACAGGTTCTGCACCAGATTTCCCGGTTGTCCGTTCCGGAGCCTGATGCCAACGGGATCGCGTCGCTGCAAATCACTACCACCAGCGACCAAGAGCGAGAAGATGATGAACCGCTGCTCTTGTTGCCGGCCGAAGGGGTGTACCCGGTAAGCCTTGTTCTTCGGGGTTCCGACGGCACTCGACTGGACACCGTCCACACCTTCCTGGTCCGCACCCCCCGGCCGGACGCCAACCAGCCTCCCCTGTTGGTGGGCACTGTGCTTTTGGTGAGCGGACCACCAGCTGTCGACCAAGAGGGCAACGTGTTTCTGGGGCTCGCGGGGCAGAGCCTGCAAACGCTGGCCGATGTTCTCGACCCCCCGGCTCGACCCCAACTCCAGGCCACGGTCTCGCTCGACCCCCATCTGATCGACGCCCTGGCCATCAGCGATCGGCCCGAACACGCTCAGCTGTTGGCCCGACTCCAACAAGCCACGACCGGTCGCCAAATCGCCAGCAACACCTACGTCCCTCTGGACAGCGATGCGTGGATCGACCAAGACCTCAGTCTCCAGATCGGCTGGCAGATCGAGACGGGGGCAGCGGTGCTGGACGAGCATCTTGGCTCTCAGCCCGATCGCACCATCATGGTGCTTACCACGTCGGCCTCCCCCGAGCTGCTCCAGCGGCTTCAACGAGAACAGGTGGAGCTGTTGCTAGTTCCCGATGCCCTGCTCAATCCGGCCGATGAACTGGTCAGCACGTCGGCCAAAACGTCGTTCCTGCTCCCAGCAATCGACCAACCGGCTCGAGCGGTGGCAATAGACAGCAGCGTGACCGCTCACTTCACCCGAGCCAGCAACACCGAAGCCGCGCCCTACTTGGTGCTGGCCGATCTGGCCGTCCGCTGGTTTGAAGACCCCCAGAGAATCCGGGGGATCGTTTTGGCGCCGCCCCTGGCCTCACTGCCGGATTCGAGTGGGCTGGGGGTGCTGTTGGACGAGATCAGCGCCAGCCCCATCCTCTCACCCATCGACCCCGCCACGATTGCCGAGAGACTCGAACCGGACACCCTTCGAGAGGTGCGCCCCGCCGAGGAGAACGGATTCGGGGAGGACTATAAGGCCGCCTTGACCGACGGCCAGCGCATCGCCCGGTCGTACCAGAACATGGTGGATCCGATCGCCACCGTGGGCACCCCTGAGCGGCAGTTGATCGAGACCTTGGAGCGGGCTCTTCTGCTGTCGGGGGCCTATGGCCTGACCGAAACCCAGCGGGACGCCTATCTGGCCGTGGTAGCCCAGACCGTGCGGGACACCGTGGCCGCCATCCAACCCCCGAGCCAGCAGCGGATCACCCTGACCAGCCGATCGGGGAGCATCCCAATGCTCATTCGCAACAGCCTTGACCACGATGTCATCGTCCGTCTGGACCTCAACAGCGACAAGCTGGACTTTCCTGATGGGGATTCCCGGCTCTGGCGCCTGTCTCCCGGCGTAAACCAAATCCAAGTAGCGGTCCGGGCCAAGACCTCGGGTGACGCCGTATTGGAAATCGGCGTCAACTCACCCACCGGACTGCTGGCTTTGGGCGAATCCCAGCTGACCGTGCGGACAACCTCGTTGTCGGGCACCGGGGTGGGGATCGCGGCCGTCGCGCTGGCCATCTTGATGGTTTGGTGGGCCCGTCACTGGTGGGCCCGCCATCGCTCCAAAACCCAGCCTGCGGAGTAGGGTTTGGCCATGGCAGTTCGCATCGTGACCGATAGTTCCTGCGATCTCAGCGCCGCCGACATCGAGCGCTACCAGATCACCGTGATCCCCCTCACCATCCGCTTCGGCGACGAGGAGTTCACCGACGGCCAAGGTCTTTCGGCTGAAGGCTTCTATGAGAAAATGGCGGCCAGCGACGATCTGCCGTCCACCGCCGCTCCCGCACCGGGGGCATTCGAAACCGCATTTCGCGAATTGGCCGCCGACGGAGCCGACGCAGTGGTGTGCATCAACCTGTCGTTCGCCCTGTCGGCCACCGGGGAGTCGGCCCAGAATGCGGCCCGATCATTGGAGGGCGAGGTGGACGTCCGGGTGGTGGACTCCGGCAAGGTTTCGGTGGGCCTGGGTCTCATGGTGAAGGCCGCGGCGGCCGCCGCCGAAGCCGGGCACAGCGCGCACGAGATCGAAGCCCAGCTGGCCCAGCTCAAAGATCGGGTTTTCATCTATGCCGTGCTTGACACCCTGGACAATCTCAAGAAGGGCGGGCGCATCGGCACCGCGCAGGCCCTCTTGGGCAGCGCCCTTTCCATCAAACCCTGTCTGGATCTCACCTCGGGCGTCGTGGAGGAGGCGGGCAAGCAGCGAACCCGAGGCAAGGCCCGCACTTGGCTGGCCAAACAGTTGGCCGAAGCCGGTGAGTTGGAACAATTGGCCTTGGCCCACGGTGCGGCCGACGACA
Source organism: Candidatus Poriferisocius sp. (assembly GCF_965214065.1). Lineage (GTDB taxonomy): Bacteria > Actinomycetota > Acidimicrobiia > Acidimicrobiales > Bin134 > Poriferisocius. Next base: position 628,825 of record NZ_CBDCAT010000027.1, on the reverse strand, counting down.
TCGACGCGTTCACCACCAGCCTGGGCGACGCCCCCGCCCACAACCCCTTGACGGTGACCCTTATCGGACCCGTCGTGGGCACCCACGCTGGACCAGGGGTTATTGCCGCGGCCTTTATTCCCGCCCCCTAAGTACGTCTTGGCCCGTAGAAAACGCCATCGGTAACCTTCGGGCCGTGTCGGAGTTCCTCCGCGACTACCTCCTTGTCGTCTTATTCCTCGTGCTGGCCGGTGCGTTGGTGTTCGGAATGTTGGGGCTCGGCAGCCTGCTGCGTCCCACTCGGTCGCAGCCCCAGAAATACATCACCTACGAGAGCGGCGTCGACCCCGTAGGGCTGGGCTGGTCGCAGAGCAACATCCGGTATTACGTTTTCGCCCTTCTCTTCGTCATGTTTGACGTCGAGGCCGTGTTCATATTCCCCTGGGCCACCCGGTTGGAGGCCTACGGAACGTTCGGTTTGGTCGAAATGGCCATCTTCATCTTCATCCTTGCGCTGGGCTTGGTATACGCCTGGCGAAAGGGCGTTCTTCGGTGGATCTGAGGTAGGCAGTGGGACTGGTCGCTAGCGGGAAAGCTCCAAAACCCCTGACCATGCTGCTCAATCTCGGACGGAAGTACTCCATCTGGATGTACCAGTGGGGCCTGGCCTGCTGCGCCATCGAGATGGGCGCGGTGATCGGCTCCCCCCGCTACGACGTCATGCGCCTCGGCGTTATCCCGTTTCCCGCCAGCCCCCGGCAGGCCGACCTGGTGGTGATCTCGGGCACGGTCACCGACAAGATGGTCCCGTCGATCCTGCGCCTCTACGAGCAGATGCCCGACCCGAAGTACGTCATCTCGATGGGCTCCTGCGCCAATTGCGGAGGCCCGTACTGGGACTCCTACTCGGTGACCAAGGGTGTGGATCAGATCATTCCGGTGGATGTATACGTGCCCGGCTGTCCACCCCGGCCCGAGGCCCTGCTGGAAGGCATCGTGCTGCTTCAGGAGCGCATCGGCAACGAAGACCCGGCCGTGCGGTGGCGAGGTGACCCAATTGTCGTCGACTGAGATCGAGAACGATGCCGCCGAAGCCGGACCGCAGTCCGACGAGAGCCGGGAAGCTTGGGCAGCTCAACTGGCCGACACATTGGGCGACGGATTCGTAGAGCACCACACCATCCCTGACACCGAACTTTGGGTTCGGGTCACCCGCGACTCTTGGATCGATGCGGCCACCGCCGCCCGCGACCTGCTCGGATGCCAGTTCTTCGACTGGCTGTCTGCCATCGACTGGCTCCCCTCCCCCTACGGACGGGACATGGACGCCCAAGAGGACAACCCCCAGCCCAAGGCGGCCGACCCCATGGAACAGGGTCACGCCGGGGGCCAGACCCGATTCCAGATGGTGATGCGCCTCTACTCGATCACCGACCACATGGGCATCACCATCAAGGCCGACCTGCCCAATGACGATCTGAGCATCGACAGCCTGATCCAGGTCTACCCCGGGTCCAACTGGCACGAGCGGGAGGCATGGGAGATGTTCGGGATCCACTTCAACAGCCATCCCGACCTCCGCCACATCTATCTGCCCGGCGAGTTCGAGGGCAATCCCCTCCGCAAGGACTTCCCGCTGCTCGCCCGCCGGGTGAAGCCGTGGCCCGGCATCGTGGACGTGGAGTTGTTCCCGGGTGAGGAAGGCCCATGACCGCCGTCGGCGCCGACCAGCGCCAGCAGATGGCCTACGTCGCCACCCAGGCCGCCGACGCCCGACTCAACGTGGAGATCGAAACTGAGGGCATGACCCTCAACATCGGCCCTCAGCACCCGGCCACTCACGGCACGCTCCGGCTGGTGGCCCGCCTCGACGGCGAGCAGGTGGTGGAGGCCGAGCCCATCATGGGCTATATGCACCGGGGCTACGAGAAGCTGGCCGAGGTGCGCACCTATCCCCAGGTCACCACGCTCATCAACCGCATCGACTGGCTGGGGAGCTTCGCCAACGAGGTGCCGTTCATCCTGGCCGCCGAAAAGCTCATGGAAGTCGAGGCCCCCCCTCGGGCCCAATGGATCCGCACCGTGTTGTTCGAGCTGAGCCGGATCGCCAACATCACCCTGTTCTTGGGCGACATGGCCGTGCAGCTCGGCGCCCTCACTCCGGTGTTCATGGCCTTCCGCGACCGCGAGTTCGTGCTGAACCAGATCGAGGCGGTCACCGGCGGGCGCTTCCATCCCAACTTCGATCGCATCGGCGGAGTCAAAGACGACTTCCCCAAGGGCTGGATCGAAGACACCAAGCAGGCCATGGAGAAGATCCGGGACTTCTGCGACGAGTTCGAGGAACTGGTGCTGGGCAACGAGATCTTTCAGTCCCGCTCTCGGGGCATCGGCATCGTGCCCCCGGCCGTTGGTCTTTCATACGGGCTGTCGGGCGCCAATATCCGGGCCAGCGGGGTGGACTGGGATCTGCGCCGCGACGGCGATGAGGCCCTGGTGTACGACCAGCTCGACTGGAGGGTGTGGACCCACCCCGACGGCGACTCCTTCGCCCGCTACTGGGTTCGGCTCCAAGAGACCCGCGAGGCCACCCACATGGTGGACCAGCTTCTTGACGGGCTTCCCGCCGGGCCGATCATGGCCAAGGTGCCCCGCATCATCAAGGTGCCCGCGGGCGAGGCCTACGCCGCCACCGAGAACCCGTTGGGCGAGATGGGCTACTACATCGTCAGCAAGGGCGATTTGGTGCCGTTCCGGGTGAAGATCCGCTCGGCCAGCTTCTCCAACATATCCATCACCCCGTGGCTGCTAAAGGGCGTGTACGTGCCCGACATCATCACGATTCTGGCCAGCCTGTACTTCATACTCGGAGACATCGACCGATGACCGCAGGCGCAGTGATGTCCGGCCTGCTGGCCGTCGAGGTGCCCTACTGGGCGACGGCCATCATCAAGATGGGCGTGATCGCCCTGGTCATCCCCACCGCTGCCCTGGTGCTGGGCTACGTGTTCCTGCTGAAGGTGATGAGCTTCATGCAGAGCCGCCTGGGTCCCATGGAAGCCGGTCCCTACGGCACCTTGCAGCTGCTGGCCGACGGGGTGAAATTCTTGCAGAAAGAGGACATCTTCCCGGAAAAGGCCGACCGGACGGTGTTCGCCCTGGCCCCGCTGGTGGTGCTGATCTCCACGTTCTTGATCTATGTGGTCATCCCCACCGGCCCCGACGCCGTGGTGGCCCAGTTGGACGTGGGCATCTTCTACGCCTTGGCGGTGTCGTCGCTGTCAGTGGTGGGCATCTTGATGGCCGGTTGGGCCTCGGCCAACAAATACGCCCTCATGGGCGGTTTGCGGGCCGCGGGCCAGCTCATCGCCTACGAGCTCCCGCTGGTGCTGGCCGTTATGGGTGTGGTCATCCAAGCCGGCACCCTCGACCTGCAAAAGATCGTCACCGCCCAGGCCACCGGGGAGATCTTCGGCTGGGGCGGCATCGGCAACCCGTTCATCCTTACCCAGTTCGTGGGCTTCTTTATCTTCTTGGTGGCGGTGCAGGCCGAGCTCACCCAGCCCCCGTTCGACATGCCAGTGGCCGAATCCGAGATTGTGGGCGGCTACCAGGTGGAGTACACCGGCTTCCGGTTTCTGTTCTTCTTCATGGGCGAGTTCGGCACCGCCTTCGCCTTCGCCGCGCTGGCCGCAGTGATGTTCCTGGGCGGGTGGGCGCTGCCGTGGGGCGACCTCGAGCACTGGGCCTTCAACATCGTCGGGCCGGTCATCTTGCTGGTGAAGGTCATGGCCGTTGCCGCACTGATCTTTTGGTTCCGCTTCACCTATCCGCGGCTGCGAGAGGATCAGCTCCAGCGCTTAGCGTGGAAATTCCTGATTCCGCTGTCGCTGGTCAACATCGTTATCACCGGTATTTTCAAGGTCGTTTTGTAGGAGATCGTTATGGCATTGGTACCAGGATTGATAACGGGACTTAAGGTCACCGCTCGCACCATGTTCCGCACCCTGTTCGGCGACGGCCCCCCGCTGGTCCCCGCCCCCTCCAAGCACTCCCACACCGTGCAATACCCCCACGTTAAGGAGATGCCCGCCGACCGAGCTCGAGGTGTGATCGCCCTTCACGAGGAGAACTGCACCGCCTGCATGCTCTGCGCCCGGGAGTGCCCCGACTGGTGCATTTACATCGAGGGCCACAAATACCTGGCCCCGCCCCGCCGGGAGGGGGGCAAGCCCCGCCAGAAGAACGCGCTCGACCGCTTCGACATCGACTACAGCCTGTGCATGTACTGCGGCATATGCGTGGAGGTGTGTCCGTTCGAAGCTTTGTTCTGGAGCCCCGAGTACGAGTACTCCGAACCCCGCATCGCCGACCTGCTCCACGATAAGGAGCGCCTCAGCGAGTGGATGGACACCGTTCCCGACTTCGAGTCCTATGAGCCCGGTTCCGAGCAGAAGGTGTTGAAGGTTCCTCGGTGATCGCTGAGCACGTTGCCTTCGGGATCATCGCTGCGGTGATGGTGGCCTCCGCCCTGCGGGTGGTGACCACCCGCGACATCGTGCACGCCGCCCTGTATCTGGTGATCGTGCTGGCCGGGGTGGCCGCCCTGTTCCTGCTGGTGGGCGCCGAGTTCACCGGCATCACCCAGGTGCTCATCTACATCGGCGCGGTGATCGTGCTGTTCCTATTCGGCATCATGCTCACCCGGTCCGACTTCAAACAGGATGAGGAGACCGACCACAAGCGCAAGTTCCCCGCGGTGCTTACCGCCCTTTTGCTTTTGGCCGTGATGATCGGTGCGCTGGTGGACCGCTTCGAAGGCGTAAAGCTGGATGCCAACCTGCCCGACGGCCTGACTCCCCAGACCACCGCTCAGGTATCTGACGAGCTGTTCTCCCAGTACATCGTGCCCTTTGAGGCGGTGTCGGTGCTGCTGTTAGCCGCCCTCATCGGCGCCATCGTGATCGCCCGCCGAGAGGAAGGCGGCTGATGCTTCTCAATGAGATGCTCCTTTTGGGCGCGGTGTTGTTCTGCATCGGGGTCTACGGCGTGCTGGCCCGCCGCAACGGCGTGCTGGTCCTCATGTCCATCGAGCTCATCTTGAACGCCGTGAACATCAACCTGGTGGCCTTCGGAGCGTTCCACGACACGGTCATGGGCCAGATCTTCGCCCTGTTCGTGATCACCGTGGCCGCTGCCGAAGTGGGAATCGGGCTGGCCATCGTGCTGCTGCTGTACCGGAACCGGCGATCCATCGACTTGGACCAAGTCGATCTGATGAAGGGGTGACGGGCCAGTGCTGAGTGCAAGCATCACTGCCGCCGAAACCGCCGGCAAGGCCGTAGCCGCTTCGGGCTGGTTCCTGGAGAACGCCTGGCTGATCTGGCTGTTCCCCGCGGTGTCGTTCCTGCTGATCTTGCTATTCGGCAAGCGGTTCCCCCGTGGGGGCTCCGAGATCGGCATTGCCGCGGTGGGAGCCTCCTTCGTGTTCGGCCTGCTCACCGCCATCCAATGGATCAGCGAGGTGGAGGGCGCTGGAGGAGGGGGCGCTGAGGGGGAGCACGCCCTGGGCGCGGGCGGGCTGGCTGCCGCGGCCGAAGGCGAGATCTCCGGCGGGGTGGGGGCGCTCACCCGGTCGATCACCTGGCTCACCAACGGGGCCGAGGCCATCGGCGCGGGCATCATGATCGACGGCCTGGCCGTGATGATGATCTTCGTGGTCACCGTGGTGTCGCTGCTGGTGCACATCTACTCCACCGACTACGTGGCCGGCGATCGCCGCTACACCCACTTCTTCGCCTTCTTGAGCCTGTTCACCGCGTCGATGCTCTTCTTCGTCACCGCCTCCACCACCATCCAGATGCTGGTGGGCTGGGAGCTGGTGGGGGTGTGCTCGTTCGTGCTCATCGGCCACTGGTGGGAGGAGAAGGACAACTCCGATGCCGCCCTCAAGGCCTTCTTCACCAACCGGGTGGGCGACATGGGCATCATCATCGGGGTGTCCATCCTGTTCTTCGGCGCGGGCACTTTTGACGTAATCGGCGTGAACGAGGCCGCCATCAGCGGCACCATGAGCCACACGGTCACGCTGGCCGCCGCTTTGTGCCTCACCGCCGCGGTCATGTCCAAGTCGGGCCAGTTCTTCCTCCACACCTGGCTGCCCGACGCCATGGCCGGGCCCACCCCGGTGTCGGCCCTCATCCACGCCGCCACCATGGTGGTGGCCGGCATCTTCATGGTGGCCCGACTCTACGGGGTGTTCTTCGAGGGCTACTCCATCGGCGGCTCCAGCATCAACCTGTTGGCCCTCATCGGCGGGATGACCACCCTGGTGGGCGCCACCCTGGCCTTCGTCCAGAACGACATTAAGAGGGTGCTGGCCTACTCCACCGTCTCCCAGTTGGGCTACATGGTGCTGGCCCTGGGAGTGGGGGCATGGACCGCGGCCCTGTTCCACCTGTTCACCCACGCCTTCTTCAAGGCCTGCCTGTTCTTGGGGTCGGGCTCGGTCAGCCACGCCGTCCACTCCTTCGACATGAAGGAGGACATGGGCGGGCTGCGCAAGCACATGCCCCACACCTACCGAACGTTCATGATCGGCACGGTGGCGCTGGCCGGACTGCCCATCTTGTCGGGGTTCTGGTCGAAGGACGAGATCTTGGCGGGTACCGGTGGCTGGGGACTGTTCGGGGGAACCGGGGGCAACGGGGCCTACACCGTGATGCTGGCCATGGGCATGATCACCGCCGCCCTCACCGGGGCCTACATGACCCGGGTCGTCTACCTCACGTTCTTCGGGGAGTTCCGGGGCCACGGCACCCCCCATGAGTCCGGCCCTCGCATCACCGTGCCGCTGTGGATCCTGGCCGTGTTGGCCGTTGTCGCCGGATTCATCAACTTCCCGGCCGGCTTCCAGCTCGTTCCCGCCGCCTGGGAAGAGAAGTTCCTCCAATGGGTAGAACCCGTAGGGGTGAGCTACTTCCCAGCCATCAGCCACGCCACACCGTCATGGACGCTGGCCATCGTGTCGGTGATCGTGGCCCTAGTAGGCATCGGAGCCGCTTACCGCTACTACTTCGTCCGAGTGAGGGCGGTTAGCCCGGCAGCCACCGAACTGCCCGACGGGCTAACCACCAAGTCGTCGCTGGCCCGCCTCGGCCACCGGATCCTGGTGAACAAGTACTACCTCGACTGGCTGTACACCACCGTGATCGTCGGCTTCGTAAAGGGGCCATTGGCCCGCGCCGCCTACTGGACCAACCAGAATGTCATCGACCGGGTGGTCAACGAGGCCGGCACGCGCTCGGTGCAGGCCGGCGAAATCGTCTACCACAAGGTGGACCAGCTGGTGGTGGACGGCATCGTCAATGCCACCGGAAAAATCTCCGACAGCTCGGGGGAGGAGCTGCGCCGAATCCAAACCGGCAAGGTGCAGCAGTACGCCGCCATCATGTTCGCCGCCGCCACCATCCTGGCCGGCATTTTCATCATCGTCATCTAGGGAGCACACGTACCAATGGAGTCATTTCTCAACGACTGGGGGCTGAGCATCCCGACGTTCCTGCCGATTATCGGCGCGGCCGTCATGATGCTCATTCCCAAGGATCGAGAGCAGCTCCACAAGCTGATCGCATTGGCGACCACCGTGGCGGTGGCCGTCTTCGGCTTGCTGCTGTTGATCCAGTTCGTCGACAACGACAACTACGGAGCCCTTAACTTCGTGGTCGACAAGGGGTGGATCGATGTGATCGACTCCCGCTACATCTTGGGCGTCGACGGCATCTCGTTGCCGCTGATGCTGATGACCATGCTGATCGTGCCCCTGTGCGTGATCTACTCCTGGAACCACTTCCCCGAGCCGCACAATCCCAAGGCCTTCTTGATGCTCATCCTCATCTTGGAAACCGGGATGATCGGCACCTTCGCCGCCCAAGACCTGATCTTGTTCTTCGTGTTCTTCGAGGTTGTGCTGCTGCCCATGTACTTCATGATCGGGGTGTGGGGCGGCGAGAACCGGCGCTACGCCTCCATCAAGTTCTTCTTGTTCACCCTGTTCGGCTCGGCACTGATGCTGGTGAGTTTCCTAGCCCTGTACTTCCTAGCCGACGCCGGCACCTTCGATATGCGGCTGTTGCCCGAGGCCGCCGCCGGCATCGCCAAGTCATCGCAGCTCTGGGTGTTCGGCGGCATGTTCCTGGGGTTCGGGGTCAAGGTGCCCATGTTCCCGTTCCACACTTGGCTGCCCGATGCCCATACCGAGGCCCCCACCGTGGGCTCGGTGATATTGGCCGCGGTGCTGTTGAAGCTGGGCACTTACGGTTTCGTCCGCATCGCCATTCCCATCCTGCCCGAGGCCGCCGCCGAGTGGGCCCCGTTCATAGGGCTTTTGGCGGTGATCGGGATCATCTACGGGGCTTTGGGCTGTTTGGCCCAGCGCGATCTGAAACGGCTGGTGGCGTTCTCGTCGGTGGCCCACATGGGCTTTGTGATGCTGGGCATCGCCACCCTTACCGACTTCGGCATCAACGCCGCAGTGTTCGGAATGGTGGCCCACGGACTCATCACCGGGATGCTGTTCTTCTTGGCCGGGTCGGTGAAAGAGCGCTACCACACCTTGGACATGACCCGACTGGGAGGGCTGCTGGTACAGGCCCCTCGCATGGGCTGGATCCTCGGATTCTGCGCCATGGCCTCTCTCGGCCTGCCCGGCCTGGCCGGGTTCTGGGGCGAGTTCCCCGCCATCTTGGCCTCTTACAACCCCGCCGAGGTGCTATCCGAAGAGGTTTTCCGGTCGTACATGGTGGTAGCCGCCCTGGGCACGGTGCTGGCGGCCGGCTATCTGCTGTGGATGCTCCAAAAGACCGCTTTCGGCAACCCCCGAGAAGAGTTCGCCAACGACCCCAATGTGCGCGACGCCACCATGTCCGAATACCTGGCCTGGGCCCCGCTGCTCATCCTCATCGTGGTGCTGGGGGTGTATCCCCAGCTGCTGTTCGGAGCCACCGACCCCGCGGTGGTGAACTCGCTCAGCGAATGCCTTGACTCCGTTACCGGCGGCGCTTGCTTCGATTCAGCGGCCGGCAAGTAGGAACGTAGATGCTCTCGTCTTTGCCATCGATCGTCGGCTTCGTCCGACCGGACATCGACTGGCACGCCGTCGCGCCCGAACTCACCCTGTTGGGGGTGGGCGCGGTGGTCACCCTGCTCGACATCGTGCTGTTGGAGCGGGGACGGGCCTACACCTCGGCGCTGGCCGGCATCGGCCTGCTGGTGGCGCTGATACCCATCGTGACCTTGGCCGCGGCAGGCGACACCCGGGAGATGTTCGGCGGGGCCTTTGTGGTGGACGACTTCGCGCTCATCTTGAAGGCCATGTTCATCGTGGTCGCCTACATCGTGGTGCTGTTGTCCACCAACTACATCGCCGAAGGCGACTACTGGGAGAACGAGTACTACGGCTTGCTGCTGGCGTCGGTGATGGGCATGGTGCTGATGGCCTCGGCCCGCGACCTGGTGACCATCTTCGTGGCCCTGGAGCTGCTGTCGATCCCCGCCTACCTGATGGCCGCGTGGCGTAAGGGCGACCCCAGGAGCAACGAGGCCGGACTCAAGTACTACCTGATGGGGGTGTTCGCCTCGGCCATCATGCTCTATGGCATGTCGCTGCTGTTCGGACTGGCCGGCGACACCCGCCTGTCGGAAATCTCTGCGACGGTTACCCAAGAGGGCTCCAACCCGGTGGTGATCTTGGGCATCATCTTCGTGATCGTCGGATTCGCCTTCAAGGTGTCGGGCTTCCCCTTCCACACCTGGGCCCCCGACACCTACGAGGGAGCGCCCACTCCGGTGACCGCTTTTCTGGCCGTGGCCTCCAAAGCTGCCGGTTTCGTGGCTCTCATGCAGCTGGTGTACGTCGGATTCCCCAACGCCCAAGACATCTACCAGCCGCTGTTGTGGATCCTGGCCGTGGGCTCTATGACCGCCGGCAACCTGATCGCTTTGCGCCAGGACAACATCGTGCGGCTCATGGCCTACTCCGGGGTCTCGCAGGCCGGCTTCATGCTGGCTCCCCTGGCGGTGGCCGGTGACATCGGCGAGGAGGCCCTCTCAGCGGTTATCACCTACGTTCTGATCTACGCCGCCATGAACCTGGGCGCCTTCGCGGTGATCATCGCCGTGGCCCGCCGCACCGCCTCCGGGGAGATCCGCTCCTACGCCGGGCTGTTCAAGTACGCCCCGGGTATGACCGTGGTCATGTCGGTCTTCCTGTTCTCCCTGGCGGGGATTCCGCCGCTGGGTGGTTGGTTCGCCAAGTTCGCCGTATTCCGGGCCGTGGTGGAAGCCGACACCGGCTGGGGCTACTCCCTGGCCGCCATCGCTGCGGTCAACTCGGTGATCGCGCTCTTCTACTACGCCAAAGTGGCCCGCATGATGTGGTTCGAGGAAACCCCCGAAGAAGCCGACACCACACCCCTGCGAGTCCCCCCTTCCCTAGTCTCCGCCCTCGCCCTGACCGCGGCGGCCACCCTCCTGTTCGGCATATACCCCGCCGTCATCACCCACTTCACCGACGGCACCCTCATCGCACTGACTCCCTAGGGCCCGCAAATTTCAGGACCAATGTGGTGTGTCGGTGGTGTATGGTTTGTGCATGACCCGGACAAACATCGATCTCGACGACGAAGCCTGCGCTGAGGTCATGCGGCGGTACCAGCTGGGCACCAAGCGGGAAGCCGTTAACCTGGCTCTGAAAATGGTGGCCGGCGACCCGATGACGGTGGAGGAAGCACTTCAGATGCAAGGGACCGGCTGGGACGGCGACCTCGACGAGATGAGGACCTACGAGGTCTGGTGATTCTCGTCGACACCTCGGTGTGGGTCGAGTACCTCCGCAATACGGGGAGCGATTCACACATCCGACTCAGATTGTTGATCACAACCGAGGCCGAACTGGCGATCACCGATGCAGTAAGGCTGGAACTCCTAGCCGGCGCTCGAGATGACATCCACGAACAGAAACTCAGACGTCTCTTGGCCCGCGCGGTGACCCTGCCCACTCATTCCTCACACTACGACTACGCCGCCGCTGTCTATGGGTCCTGTCGCAGGAGGGGTGAGACGATTCGCAAGCTGCTGGACTGCTTGATCGCTGCGGTGGCCATTCACTCCGGGGTTCCGGTTCTTCATGCCGACGGCGACTTCGATGTCATGGCCCAGCACACCGACTTGGAGGTCGTGGCCCTGTCATAGCCTTGCTGCGTGACCACCACAGGAAAGAAGCTCTGTCGTGCCCGAGCTGCCTGATGTGGTGGTCTATCTCGAAGCGCTGGACCGATTTGTGGTGGGGCGGAAATTGCGCAAGATCCGGGTGATCGGGGTCAGCCTGCTGCAAACGTTCGACCCGCCGATCAGTGCGGCCGAGGGCCGTGCTGTAGTTGGCACCCGGCGATTGGGCAAGCGCCTTGTGCTCGAATTGGACGGGCCGGACGAGCTGTACTTGGTTGTCCACCTCATGGTGGCGGGGCGGTTGCGGTGGCGAGACCAGCCAGGCGCCAAGCCGCCAGGAAAGATCGGTCTGGCCGCATTCGACTTCGAACAGGGCACCCTGCTCCTCACCGAGGCCAGCAAGCGCAAGAGGGCATCGCTGTGGCTAGTGAACGGTGGCGATGCCCTGGCCGAGGGTCACGACCGGGGCGGGGTGGAGCCGCTTGAGACCGATGAGGCTGCGTTCCGCGACGCCCTGAACACCCGTAACCGCACTCTCAAGCGAGCCTTGTGCGATCCCACCGTGTTCAGCGGCATCGGTAACGCCTACAGCGACGAGATCTTGTTCCATGCCGGGCTGTCTCCGGTGCAGCGCACCGGACACCTCAGCGACACCGAGATTGCCCGCCTTTACCAGGCGACCCGCTCCACGCTTCTCGATTGGACCGACCGCCACCGTCAAGCGGTAGGCGCCGGCTTCCCCGACAAGGTGACCGCCTTCCACGACGACATGGCCGTTCACGGCAAATACAACCAGCCCTGTCTGGTGTGCGCGGTGCCCGTCCAGCGCATCGTGTACGTCGAAAACGAGGTCAACTATTGCCCCCAGTGCCAGACCGGCGGCCGGGTGCTGGCCGACCGATCCCTGTCCCGCCTCCTCAAAGACGACTGGCCTCGCAGCATTGAAGACCTCGAGGACTGATCGGCAGCTTCCCCCCCAGCGAACTATCTTCCCGATGTCGACGAGGAGGCCACAACATGAGTTCGTTTAGTCGAGAGTCCACCGCCGAAGAGGTCGTTGACGGGCTCGACCTGTCGGGACAGGTCTTCTTGATCACAGGAACGACAAGCGGTTTGGGCGAGGAGTCGGCTCGGGTGCTGGCCAACCGCGGCGCCCAAGTAGCCATGCTGGCCCGCGATCCCCAGAAGAACTTGGAGGCCGCCGAGCGCATCCGCTCATCAGTGCCCGACGCTGATATTTCGACCCACCAGCTCGACCTCTCCGACCTGGCCAGCGTGGCTCGATTTTCGGCCGAAGCCGCCGACGAGTTCGACCGCATCGACGTATTGATGAATAACGCCGGGGTGATGTGCTGTCCGTTCGGCCGCACGACCGACGGCTTTGAGATGCAGTTCGGCACCAACCACCTGGGCCACTTCGCCCTCACCGTCCGGCTATTGCCACTAATACGCCAAGCCGACAAGCCCCGGGTGGTCACGCTCTCTTCGGGGGGGCACCGCATCTCTGACGTTGACCTCGACGACCCCAACTTCGAGCACACCTCTTACGACCCCTGGGTGGCCTATGGCCGGTCTAAGACTGCCAACGTCCACTTCGCCGCCGAACTGGCCCGCCGTTTCGGCGACCAAATGCTGTCGCTGTCGGTCCATCCCGGCGCGATCCCCACCAAGCTGGGCCGTCACATGACCACCGAGATGATCGAGGGCATGAGGGAACGGGCCAAAGCCAGTTCGTCCTCAGGCCAAGGCCTCCAATACAAGACCTTGGAATCTGGCGCCGCCACCCAGGTATGGGCGGCTACCGCTCCCGAACTAGCCGAGAACAACGGCAAGTATCTAGCCGACTGCAACGTGGCCGAGCCCGGAACAGGCGAAATCGGCTACGCCCCCCACATCTACAACCCGGCCACCGAGGCCGCGCTGTGGAAACTGAGCGAGCACCTCGTCGATTTGTCTGTCTAGGTCGGAAGGGGTTTCGGCAAGGTGTGGTGGAATAAAGAAGGGAGGTGCCACCAATGGCTGACCAAGATGGAAACGGCACAACACCCAATGTCTTGCTGATCACGACAGATCAACATCGCTGGGATTGGCTTGGGTGCCATGGCACGCCGGGGGTTGTGACGCCTCAACTCGACGCGTTGGCGGGGCGTGGTACGAGGATCACCGGTCATGTCACCAATTCGTCGGTGTGTGTACCGGCGCGGATCGGGCTGGCTACAGGAAGGACCCCGCTGTCAATCGGGGCGCAATCCAACAATGACGTTCTCGACTCCGCCCTGCCGACGTATTACCAACAGCTCCGCGATGCCGGCTACAAGGTCGGCGTAGTCGGCAAACTCGACCTCGACAAGGGAGATCTCCAACATGGCCCCCGCGGCGATCGTCCCAAGGCATACCGCTGGGGGTTCACCCATCCCATCGAGACGCTGGGCAAGATACTCGCCGGCCTCCCTTTCCCCAACGCACCTTCTGGCCCTTACAACATGTGGCTTCAAGAACAAGGTCTCTGGGAGGGCTTTAGAGATGACTACTCCGCCCGCATGCATGAGATTTTCGCCGGACGCCCGGGATTCGGCGGCGAGAAATCGCTTTCTGATCTGTGGTACCGAGACTCGGTGCTTCCAACCGAGGCGTGGGTGGACCATTGGATCGGCCGAAAGGCGTGTGAATGGCTCGAGGAAGTGCCTAGTGGTTTCCCCTGGCACCTCTATGTCAGCTTCTGCGGGCCTCACGACCCGTTTGACCCGCCGAGGGAGTTCGGAGAGCAATTTCGCGACGCCGATGTCCCTGAACCCGTGCTCGACGAAGGGACACCTCGGGCCAAGAGGTTCGGCCAGTCGCAGTCTGCTCTCCCCCCGGATGAGTTGATGAAAGCCCGCCGCCAATACACGGCAGAATTGGCCGCCATCGACATCCAAATCGGCGAAATTCTGGCCACGTTGGACGCAATCGGTCAGACCGAAGACACCATCGTGATGTTCACTGCCGACCATGGCGAGATGCTGGGCGACCATCGCCTCTTCCAGAAACACTACGGCTACGAGCCGTCGATGCGGATACCGATGATCGCAGCCGGACCGGGAATCTCCAACGGGGTAAGCAACGCGCTGACCGAGCTCATTGACGTGACGGCCACGATTCTCGACTACACCGGCACGGAGATCGAGGAGATCGACGGTCGCTCACTGCGCCCGATCTTCGAGCATGCCGAGTCTCAAATCCGGGATGCCACTACCTGTACCGAGCACCAGCATCGATCGATCCGCACTGACCAGTGGAAGTACATCCACAATGTCCAATCGCCAGACGACCCTCACGAGCTCTATAACTTGTTCGAAGACCCTGACGAGACCACAAACTTGATCGACTCTGAGCCCTCTATCGCAGAGGACCTTCTCCAGGGGCTAGTCGAGTTGCTGGGCGCCGAAGAGGTTCTGGCCCCAATTGAGGCCGAGTCAACTGGCTTCTTCCTAGCCGCCGAGGGCCAATGACGGCTGGCACTCGCCACCCAGCGATCTAGGAGCGACGAGGGCCGCCTCGGGTGCCCGGCCACCGGGAGCCGCCGATGACATCGGCCATGGGCCAGAACGCATCGGGGTCCAGAGGGCCGGCGTTGGTGATCTGCCGGTCGATCATCCGGTTGGTTACCAACTGCGCCGAAAGCTGCTCGACGATTGGGAAGTAGCGGGCTACCGGATCCCAGGGACTTTCCAGCAACCGCAGTTCCCCGTCGATGTCTTCGACATGTACCTGCTCGAAGGTGGTGGCCACATCCACCACGTGGGGAGGGAAGTCGTACTCCTTCTCCGCGCCGCCGATGGCCCGGGAGTACTTGGTCCACCACTCGTGCTCGGTGTACTCACCGGCCTTCGGCTCCACTGCTCCGGTGACATCGCCCTCGAACTCGAAGAAGGTGTATCCCTGATGGATGGTCCGGGCCTCTACCCGGTTGCCCAGACGATAGAAGCGGATGTCGCACGGATACTTGGGCTGGCCGTTGGTCTCGCCGCTGATGAAGATGGCGGCCTCCTGGTCAATGCCCAGGCCCAGGCTGTACTGACCGCTGGTGCCCTGCCAACTGGCCGGTACCTTCACGCTCACGCCGTACTCCGGTTCGCCCAGCACCGGCACGCAGTAAACACCCACCGTGACAATCGGCTCACCCGGGGTGAGCCCCGGGGGAAGAATCTGCTCAATACCAGCCGAGTCGGTCCGGTACTCAACGGTCAGCTTGGGCCAGCCAGCTACTTCACCAGGTCGGCTCATCGGTGTTTCAGTCACAGTGCCTCCAATGCTGGATACTGCGAAACCGCACGGTTCCGCTCGTCCATGTGCCCATAGTGTATTTGCAGCGCGAAAGACGCGCACCAGTGAGGTGCTCCGACCGCAGTATCGCCCATACTGGACTCATGGGGTTCGCCGAGCGCGGCAGCAAGTCTGGCTGGGCGCCATGATGACTTTCGCCGAATTCATGGAGCGGGCGCTGTATGACCCCGAGCGCGGGTTCTACGAGTCGGGCCAGGCTGGACGGCGAGGCGGTCACTTCATCACCAGCCCTGAGGTGGGGCCACTTTTCGGCGCCGTGGTGGGCCGGATGATGGACCGACGCTGGGGCGAGACAGGCAGACCCGATCCGTTCACCGTGATCGACGCCGGTGCCGGACCAGGCACCCTGGCCCGCACTGTGGCCAAGGCCGAGCCTCTGTGTACCCCTGCTCTGCGTTGGACCAACATTGAGCGCAGCGCCGCAGGGCGAGCCGCCCACACCGTTGGAGAATCCCGTGCCGACATGCCCCTCGGACCGATCAACGGGGTGATTGTGGCCAACGAACTGCTCGACAACCTGCCGCTGCGCTTGTTCGACCCCGACGGTCACGAGGTGGTCAACCGCCCCAACCCCGAGACCCGACTGGCCCCCCGCCAAGACCAGGCCTGTGCCTGGCTGGCCCAGGCGCTGTCGATCCTGAACCAGGGCACTGTGGTGGTCATCGACTACATGAGCACGACCGAAGAGATGGCCTCCCGGCCGTGGCCCGAGTGGCTGAGGACGTACCGGGGCCACGAGCGGGGCGATGATCCCTGGACAGCTCCCGGAACCCAGGACATCACCTGCGAAGTGGCCCTCGATCAATTGGCCGCGGTCTGCCCGCCCACCCGAGTCTTTGCCCAAGCCGAGTGGCTACAAGAGCACGGCATCGAAGAACTGGTCGCCGAAGGCATTGACGCTTGGCGAGCCGGAGCCGCCCAAGGCGATCTCGTCGCAATAGCTGGTCGCAGCCGGGCCATCGAAGCCGAGGCCCTGCTCGACCCAGCCGGGCTGGGGGGTTTCACCGTGGCCGAATGGGACGTACCCGCTCCGGGTTGAGCTGAATCAGGTCTTGGCCCGAACGGCGGCCCGAAACCCCAGCGCCACCGGGTTGGCCCCATCGACTTCTGGGTGGATGGCCACCTGATAGCGGCCCGGCGTCGGCAGCTTCATCGCCCGGAAGTCAGCCACGAACGGAACGTTGACCAGTTCGCCGGGATCATGGCCCGATCCCAGCTTCACCTGAACCTCGCCCACCATCTCGGCCAGCTTGTGCCCATCGGCATCCTCAACCCTCACCTTGATCTTGTTGGGATTGGCGGCCTCCACCGGCGACATCTCCAGCACCAGCGCCAGCATGACCCCGATCGGCGCCGGAAACGACTCCCGATACACCCGGGTGATGCCCGCCGAGCTCACAAACAGCAACCCCTCCCGCACCTGGGCAAAATCACACAGCGTGGCAACCCGAATATCCATAACCGCTGATCAGCTCCCGGCCTCAAGTAGCTCCACTACCTGACCATAACCTCTATAGGGCGACAGACTGTAGGCTCGCCGCGCTGCACAGCGAAAACCTCGGAAAGGAATGAGCAATGTCCGATGCCACCATTGAGGACTACTACGTCGAAGACCGCACTTTCGCCCCAGCCGCCGATTTCGCTGCCGCCGCACTGGCCAACGACCGCTCGCTCTATGACGAGGCCGATGCCGACTATGAATCGTTCTGGGCCCGGCAAGCCCGCGATCTGCTCAGCTGGGACAGCGATTTCCACACCGTGCTGGAGTGGGACCTCCCCTTCGCCCAGTGGTTTATCGGCGGCGCCCTAAACGTGTCGTACAACTGCCTCGACCGCCATGTCGAAGCGGGCAAGGGCGACAAGATCGCCTTCCACTGGGAGGGGGAGCCGGGAGACACCCTTACCATCACCTATGCCGATCTGTTGACCGAGGTCTCCAAGTTCGCCAACGTGCTCAAGAGCCTGGGCCTGGGCGCCGGCGACCGGGTGGCCATCTACATGCCGATGATTCCCGAACTGCCGGTTGCCATGCTGGCCTGCACCCGCATCGGGGTGGCCCACTCGGTGATCTTCGGCGGCTTCTCCCCCGACGCCATCGTCGACCGCTGCGAGGACGCCGAGGCCCGGCTCATCATCACCGCCGATGCCGGTTACCGCCGGGGCGCTCCGTCGATGCTGAAGCCCAACGTGGACACCGCCCTCAGCCAGGGAGCGGCCTCGGTGGAGAACGTTGTGGTGGTCAATCGCTGCGATACCGACGTCGAGATGGCCGAGGGCCGCGACCTGTGGTGGCACGACCTAATGGCCGAAGCATCGGCCGACTGCCCGCCCGAGCCAATGGACTCCGAGGCGCTCCTCTACCTGTTGTACACGTCGGGCACCACCGCCAAGCCCAAAGGCATCATGCACACCACCGGCGGCTATCTCACCCAGGTGGCGTTCACCCACAAGTACGTGTTCGACCTCAAGCCCGACACCGACGTGTATTGGTGCGCGGCCGACATCGGCTGGGTCACCGGCCACAGCTACATCGTGTACGGCCCGCTGGCCAACGGCGCCACCTCGGTCATCTACGAGGGCACCCCCGACACCCCCGGCCGCGACCGGCTGTGGGACATCGTGGAGCGCTACGGCGTCACCCAGCTCTACACCGCCCCCACCGCCATCCGCACCTTCATGAAGTGGGGCGCCCAAGAGCCGGCCAAACACGACCTGTCCAGCCTGCGGGTGCTGGGCACGGTGGGCGAGCCCATCAACCCCGAGGCCTGGATGTGGTACCACACCCACATCGGC
This sequence comes from Candidatus Poriferisocius sp., assembly GCF_965214065.1. Taxonomy (GTDB): domain Bacteria; phylum Actinomycetota; class Acidimicrobiia; order Acidimicrobiales; family Bin134; genus Poriferisocius. Next base: position 610,501 of record NZ_CBDCAT010000027.1, on the reverse strand, counting down.
GGCGAGAGTTGCCCCATTGTGGACACCTGGTGGCAGACCGAGACCGGCGGACACATGATCTCCCCGCTGCCCGGCGTCACCACCACCAAGCCGGGGTCGGCCACTCATCCCATCCCCGGGGTGTTCGCCGAGCTGGTGGACGACGACGGCCAGCCAGTGGAGCAGGGCGGGGGCTATCTCACCATCACCCGCCCATGGCCGTCGATGCTGCGGGGCATCTGGGGCGACCCCGAGCGCTACCGGGAGACCTATTGGAGCCGGTTCGACGGGCGCTACTTCGCCGGTGACGGAGCCAAAGTGGACGACGACGGCTACCTCTGGCTGCTGGGCCGGGTGGACGACGTTATGAACGTTTCCGGCCACCGCATCTCCACCACCGAGGTGGAATCAGCCCTGGTGGACCACGCCGCGGTGGCCGAGGCTGCCGTGGTGGGCGCGGCCGACGACACCACCGGCCAGGCCATCATCGGCTATGTGATCTTGCGGGGCAGCCACGACGCCACCGACGATCTGGGCGAGGAGGTCCGCCAGCACGTGGCCGCCAAGCTCGGGCCCATTGCCCGGCCCAAGACGGTGGTGCTGGTGCCCGACCTGCCCAAGACCCGCTCGGGCAAGATCATGCGCCGCCTGCTGCGGGACGTGGCCGAGGGCCGCAGCCTGGGTGACACCACCACCCTGGCCGACCAGTCGGTGGTGGACGAGATCCGCACCCGAGCCGCCGAATCCCCCCAAGAAGATTGACCGAACGAGCCGGCCCTTCCCACTGGACATGGCGGGGCGCGCCCATCGACGGCGGCCCCGCGGTGATCGTCGATGTCGACGGAGTGATCTCCGACGGCAGCGGCCGCCAGAACTTGGCCCAGGACCGCCGCTGGGACGAGTTCTTCGCCGCCTGCCCCGACGACCCCCCGCTAGAAGCGGCGGTGGCCCTGGTCAACTCGCTGGCCTCTGACATCGCGGTCGTGCTGCTCACCGCCCGCCCCTGGCTGCTGCTTGACGACACGGTGGCTTGGCTGCAAGCCCAAAGCGTCCGCTGGGATCTCCTGATCCTACGACCTCCCAACAGCGGTGACCGGTCCCGCGTCTACAAGGCCGCAGAGGTGGAGAACCTCCGCAAACACGGCTTCGAGTTGCTGTGCGCCCTAGAAGACGACCCCCGCAACGTGGAGATGTACACCGAGGCCAACGTCCCCTGCGTCTACATCCACTCCGGCTACTACGACCGCTGACAAGCGAAAACTCAGGTTGGCGAAGGTTCCGGCCAAGCATGCACGACTGGGTGATCAGCTTCGACAGGCTCAACATAGGCTGCGCCACCTGGCGTGCCGAGGCCGGCGATCTGGAAGAAGTCGGCGTTGACCTCGGTGAATTTCTGGAACTCAGCGGGCAAGAACGCCTCAGGGTAGATGGCCTCAACCGGACATACCGGCTCGCAGGCCCCGCAGTCGATGCACTCGTCGGGCTGGATGTAGAGCATCCGCCCGCCCACATAGATGCAGTCCACGGGGCACTCCGCCACGCAGGCGGCGTCTTTCACATCAATGCAAGGGGGTCCGATCACGTAGGTCACGGGCACCCCCGATAGCCGGGGTGCCGGTCATAGACCCGCTCCAGCATGTCGAGGTAGTCCGGTTCGGCTGCTGCTGACAGCGGACTGGGCTGCTGGCCGGGGTAGCCAATCCGTTCTCGCACCTCAGCGCTGAGGTAGTAGGCACCCACCACGGTCGTGGACAACACGGCAAAGTCACCGGGGCGATCCGCCGCCAACCGTCGCACGAAAGCCTCAAGACCATCGGCAGGAGCCTCGTCCAGTAGGGCAAGCACCGGCTCGGATAAGGAAGGTGCGGCGGCAAGACATCGGTCCAACAGATCGTCAGCCACGCCAACCGTCGAAGCGGCCGGCATGCCCAGGCCCTGAGCCACGAGGATGTCGGCCAGCCGCGCCAGTATGAGGCGCTGGGCTGGAGTCGGCCCGGAGCTGCTCATGCCGGAACATCCTGCGATGCCCGGGCCTCAATCAAGTGATCGGTGACCCGCAGCGCGTTGGCCATGATGGTGGCCGTCGGGTTGGCTGATCCCCCGGTGACAAACACACCGCCATCGATCACGTAGAGATTGGGCACGTCGTGGGCCCGGCACCAACGATCCACGACCGAAGTCTGTGGATCGTTGCCCATTCTGGTTGTGCCCAGCACATGGCCGATGCCGGAGGGCCATACGTCGCGCACCAGGGTGGACACCGCTCCTGATGCCTCCGCTGCCTCGACGGCCCGTGCCACGTTGAAGTCGAGCATTCTTCGGGTATTCCCCGATACCCGGTATTCGATGCGAGCGGCAGGTAGTCCCGAAGAGTCGCACACCTCTGGGTCAAGGGTCACCCGGTTATCGTCCTCGGGGAGGTCCTCCGCTTGGATACCCCAGGTGAAGGTGCGCCCGAAAACCTCATCGGCTGCCCGATGGAAATTGGGGCCCCATATTGCGTCGAAGCCCTCACCGCGGTGGGCCTCCTGGTACTCCGCCACGGCAAACATGGGTCCCCCGTGCGGCATCACCATCCACTTAGCACCGCGCACAAAATCGCGGTCGGGGTGGGACTCGGCGAACTCCAGCGAATAGATGACTTGCCCCCAGGGCCCCTGCCAGCTGTCGATCGGCTCTTCGCAGACCACCGAAACCGTTTGGTAGGGATGCTGCATGAGTCGTCGTCCCACTAATCCTGAAGAGTTGGCCAGACCATCGGGGAATCGCGGCGATGTCGACAAAAGCAACAGACGAGCGGTTCCCACCGCGTTAGCGGCCAATATCACCACCTGCGCTGGTTGGAAGTGCTCCGCTCCTTCGCGGTCTCGATACACGGCACCACGCCCCCGACCTCGTTCATCCAAGGGGATCTCCAGCACGCGGGCACCCGTCACCAGACGGGCACCCGCAGCCTGCGCCGAAGGCCAGTGCGTGAGCGATGGAGTGGCCTTGGCGTTCTCCGGGCACCCGATCATGCATGTGCCTCGCCGCTGACAGGCCTGAAGAGAGCGGTGGCGGCGCGAAGCAATCGCGTTGGCACCGGGCCACCAGTGCCAACCCAGGCGGTCCATTCCCTCGGAAGCGACCCGTCCGATCTTTCCAATGGGAATGGGCGGGTTGGGGTAGGCATCCGTTTCGGGCAGAGCCGGGTCGCCGCCCAAGCCTGACACCGACATATCCCGGGCTACCTGGGCGTACGGCCGCGCAAGATCGGACCAGCCGATTGGCCAGTCATCAGCAACCCCGTCGAGCGCCCGCACCCTGAAGTCCGAAGCCAGCAACGGCTGCCACATGGCTGCCCACTGCACCAGCCCGCCACCAACGCCGTTGTACATAACCGGGCGCACATCCGCGTTGCCGGTCAGCGGATAGTCGGCCGGTCCTTGGCGGACGTTGGGATCGGGATTCCAGCGTTCGATCCATGCCAGCTCAGCCTCTGGTTGGGCGCTCATGTAGTCTGCCGGGCTGCTCCAGTCGCCCTGCTCCAGGCAGACCACCTCGAAACCAGCGGCCGCCAGGCGAGCAGCGGCGACCGAGCCTGAGGCGCCCGCGCCGATGATCACTACGTGCGATTGGTGTGCCTGCGTCACCATATTGAAATAATATACTTTGCTGAAGATAGCCACCCTCTCGTGGAAGTGACTGACTTGCACTCGCCAGACCAGAACAGCGAACACTCCAACTGGCACACTCCGGCCCCCACGGCCCGCCTTGCCATCGCCGATCGACCTCCGCTCACCGTGCAGGCGGTGGGCAATGAGATCAAGCGGTTGCGCAAGATCCAGGGGTCAACACTGGAGCAGCTTGCTTCGGCTTCAGGGGTGAGCGCCGGACTGCTATCGCAGGTTGAGCGGGGACAGGGCAACCCATCGTTCAACACGCTCGTGCAGGTGGCCCACGCCCTCGGCATCCCAGTAGCTCGACTCGTTGCCGGCGAGCAGATGACCTCGCCGGTGGTAAGACGTGAGGATCGTCGCCGGCTGAATCTCCCCAATGACGAGCTGGTCGTGGCCGAGTTGCTCACCGCCCGGACCGACAGCGCCCTTGAGGTAATCCGCATCGAGACCGAGCCGGGGTACTCCACCGAAGACACCCCGTTCGTACACGAAGGCGAGGAATTCGGCATCGTCTTGGAGGGAACACACGCCGTCAACGTCGGCGGCACCCACTACGTGCTGCGGGCGGGCGACTCGATTTCCTACGACTCCACCATCCCCCACTGGTACGAGAACCCCGGCGAGGTCACCTCGGTGTCGCTATGGGTAGTGACTCCTCCGAGCTTCTAGGCGATGGGCCCTTCAGTCACTCAACCAGCCACCGAGGCACCGGTGAAGGCCTCGGTCACCCGACCGGCCGCCGATGCCCGGGTGATGGCTAAAAGCGATGTAGTAGTGGTGGGGGGCGGACCAGCTGGCTTGGCCGCGGCCGTCTCGGCAGCCCGCCAAGGGGCCAGCGTGACCCTGCTGGAGCGTTACGCCCACTTGGGAGGCCTGGCGGCAGGGGGAATGGTTCTGGTGCTCGACGACTTCGCCGACGGTGCCGAAGAGGTCACCGTTAACGGCATAGCCCAGGAGATGGTGGAACGTCTAGACGCGCTGGGGCTGGCCGTCTACCCACCACCCGAAGACAGAGTGCTCAGCGACGAGATGTGGAAGCGGTGGTCCCGATGGGGCGTGTTCGACCTCTACGCAAAGGGGCCCCAAAAGTCCATCGTGTACGCGGTGGCTTTCGATCCCGACGGTTGGAAGCGAGTGGCCAACAATCTCGTCGAAGAAGCGGGCGTCGATGTCCGGCTCCATTCGTGGTACTCGGCACCGATCATGGAGGGAGAGACCATCTCTGGCGTGATCTGCGAGACCAAAACCGGCCCCCAGGCCGTCCTCGGCGATGTCGTGATCGACGCCAGCGGGGACGCAGACGTGGCCGCCACTGCGGGCGCTCCCTTCGTGGAGGGCTCCTACATGGTCACCACGGTGTTCCGCCTCGGCAACGTCGATACAGACGCCGCCGAGCACTTCGAGCACACCCAGCCGGCCGACTGCCACACAGTGAACCGCGGGGCGCGGCGCATTCTCGGCGGCTCTTGGGCCATATGGTGGTTGAAGACGCCTCTGCCGGGTGTCGTGTGGTGCAACTGCCCGCACATGACCGGCTACGACGGGCTGAGCGTGGAAGATCTCACCGCCGCCGACCGGGAGGGACGCAAGAGAATCGCCGGCCTCGTGGAATACGTGCGTGAGCACTATCCGGGATTTGAGAAGGCCGTGGTGATCGATGTGGCACCCCAGATCGGAGTACGCCAGTCACGCCTTCTAGAAGGCGAGTACGTCGTCTCCAAAGACGACGTGGTCAATCGGGTGCACTTTGCCGACAGCGTGGCCCGCGGCCGGGGCTACTACACCCCGTATCGAGCAATGCTGCCCCGCGAAGTGGAGCAGCTTCTGGTCGCCGGGCGGCACTACTCGGTGACTCCCGAGGCCCAGAAGCTGTCAAGGGAGATTCCTCCCTGCATGGCGATGGGCGAGGCGGCCGGTACAGCCGCCGTCGAGGCATTGGACACCGGCGTTGCCGTCCGCAAGGCGGACGTTGCGGCTGTGCAGCGCCGCCTGCGCCGCCAAGGCGCCGACCCGGGAGACATCCCCTCCCCCCGGGCGCGCCCGGCCAGCCCCCCGGAACTGGGGGCCCCGTGAGCGGCTGGGCCACGAACAACAGCGCGGCCCAGCCGCTGGCCGGGATACGGGTTCTGGACTTCTCGCAGATCATGATGGGGCCGGTCGCCACCCAGCTCTTGGCCGACCACGGAGCGGATGTGCTGAAAATCGAGCGCCCCGGCAGCGGCGACATCTTCCGCCATGCCATCGTCGATCCCGACGGCGCTGAGCACCCTGCCTTCGGGGCGGTGAACCGCAACAAGCGCAGTCTGGTGGTCGACGTCCGCATACCCGAGGGATTGGCCCTGATCGACGACCTAGTGGCCGCAGCCGACGTGATAGTCAACAACTACCGGCCGGGCGTGATGGACCGCCTGGGTCTGGGATACGAGCGACTGTCGGGCATCAATCCCGGCATCGTCTACGCCCAGGGAACCGGCTTCGGCACCGAGGGGGTGTATGCCCACAAGGGCGGTCAAGACATCCTGGCGCAGGCCCTCACCGGGGCAATGTCGCACAAAGCCGACGACGAACACCCCACCGCCATCTATCCCGTATCGCTGGCCGATTACACCGCGGGCATGCACATGGTGCAGGGGATCCTCATGGCGCTGCTTCAGCGGACCCGCACAGGACACGGCCAGAGGGTCGAGGTTTCGCTCTATGACTCCCTTCTCGCCATGCAAATCTTGGAGGCCACGACCTCGTTGATGGGCCGGGGCATCGTGAACTGGGCCCGTCTCCCCCTAGTGGGCACGTTCGCCGCCGCCGACGGTGAGGTCGTTGTGGTGGGCGCCTTCAAACCGAATCCGCTGCGCGACATCTGCGCCGCCCTCGACCAGCCAGACCTCTCGGCGGAACCCGACTTCGCCACCATGGCCGATCAGGAGGTGAATCGGCCCCGTCTTCAGGCCTTGATCGCCGAGGCCATCGGGCGGTTCACCTGTGCTGAGGTGATCGAGCGTCTCGAGGCCCAAGATGTGCTCTGCGCGCCGGTGCGAACCCTCGAAGAGGCGCTGCAAGACCCGCACACAGCGCCCATGATCGTGGAGGTGCCCCGGCCAGTTCTGGCACCGCTGCGTTCTCTGGCATCGCCGGTGCATCTGCCAGACGCGCCAGCCTCAGGGCAGCACCCCCCGCCGCGGCTCGGTGAGGGAACAGCCGACGCGTTGGCGGACTACGGGATCGAATCCGAGCGCGTGGATGCGCTTATGACCGCGGGAGTATTGGCATGAGTATTGACCTCGTTGTGGCCGACCACGTCGCCCGGGTGACGATCAATCGCCCCGAACGGCTCAACGCCATCGACGAGGCCCACCAAGACGAATTACTGCGGACCTGGGAGGCGATCGAGGCTGACCACTCGGTGCGAGTCGTGGTGCTCACCGGCGCCGGTGACCGCTCCTTCTGCGCTGGTGACGACATGCGCGCCGAAGGTGCCACAGATCTCGACTACTGGCTGAGACCCCGTAGAGACGGCTTCGGCCACCTCCCGCTGCGCGACTCCCTGGACGTGCCCGTGCTGGCCAGGGTCAACGGCTATGCGCTCGGAGGTGGCCTAGAACTCGTGGTGGGCTGCGATTTGGCCGTGGCGTCTGAGGACTCCGTTTTGGGCTTTGTGGAGCCTCGGCTGGGCCGCCTACCGCTCGACGGGGGAATCGTGTCACTGGCACGACAGTTGCCCGCCAAGTGGGCCATGGAGGTTCTGTTGACCGGCAAGCGATTTAGCGCCACCGAGGCGCTGGCTCTGGGCCTGTTGAACGAGGTCGTCCCCGCGGCGGAACTAGACGCTGCTGTGGACCGCTGGCTAGAGGAACTGCTGGCTTGCGCCCCGCTGTCGCTGCGGGCCATCAAACAAATCGTGCGCCGTACTCCTCACATGACCGCTTCCGACGCCCGTATGGCCAACCTCCCCGCCCTGGTGGAGGTGCTGACATCGTCGGACTGCGATGAGGGAATTCGAGCCTTCAGCGAGAAGCGAGCCCCTCGCTGGGAAGGCCGCTGAGCCACCCGCGCCGGTCGGGTGCCAAAGCTATTTTTGATTAATTGAAGATTTGTACTTTCGATTTATTGAAAAACTGCATTATAGTGAACTCACTGCCCCACGCAGGGAGGAATCTGATGAGAAATCGACTCAAGTTCGCGGCCATCCTGCTGGCCCTCACCCTCGCAGCCGCAGCCTGCGGAAACGATGACGACGGGGGCACAGCCGTTCCGGAACCCGCCGCCACAACGGCTGAGGAGCCGACGCAGGCACCAACGCCCGAGGCTACCGAGGCACCTACCGTCGCTCCGACGCCCGCCCCGGAACCCGTCAAGCCACCCTCGGTGGCCCTTGTGGTCAACCAGAGGGCAGGCGACCTGGGACCGATCGACGACCTCGTACGAGGGCTCGAGATGGTAGAGGCCGACTTCGGCTCCGACACCACCTTCATCGAGGCAACCGATCCGTCGACCTTCGAGACCACCCTGCGCAACCTCGCCAATCAGGGTACAGACATCATCGCGGTGACCTTCCCGCCCATGCAGGACGCCGTGACCGCAGTAGCCCCCGAATACCCGGACACCCGCTGGATCCACATTTTCGGCTTCGAAGGCGGTGTCGACAACCTCGTCTCCGTTGGTTTCGACTATTACAAAGGCACCTACCTGGCCGGGATCCTAGCTGGCGCTCTAAACACCACCGGCAAGGTGGGATTCGTGGGCGGCGTGTCAATCCCACCGCTGAACGCGGACTACAACGCCTTCGTGGCCGCGGCCCAGACCAAGAATTCCGACATCACGGGAGAAGCCGCTTTCGCGGACTCTTTCGAAGACCCCGCCAAGGGTCGAGAACTCGGCGCAGCGCTGTACGACGGCGGCGTAGAAATCATCATGACCGATGCGGCCGCCACCGACCTCGGCGTCATCCAGGCCGCCGAGGAGAAGAATGGCTATGTGATCGGCGGCTCGGAGAACTACTTCACCAGTCCTGCTGTTATTGGCAGCGTCTTGCTGTATTGGTCGCAGGTTCTCTACGACCAAGTCGATCACGCCCTCAGCGACAACTATACGCCCGGCTACATCGGCGCTGGCGTGGCCGAGGGCGGCGTGGACCTGGTGATCAACCCCGACTTTCTTGCCAACGGCCCAGCAGAGATGGTGGAGATCATCAACGCCACACTGGGTGAGATCGATGAGGCCCGCTCGCAGATCACCGACGGGTCTCTCGAAGTGCCCTTCGATCCCGAGCTCTGACACCGGTAACCTCGATTTGATGAAGGTGCCGAGCGGATCGGCATCCGGCTCAGCTCCGGCGGTTAGCAGCCGGTCGCTCGGCGTCTCGTTCGGTGCCGTCCAAGCACTGCACAACGTGAGCTTCGACCTTGCCCCTGGTCGAATCCACGCGTTGGTCGGCCAAAACGGGGCGGGCAAGACCACACTGGCCAAGGTGCTCGGCGGTCTCCAGGCACCGCATTCCGGAGACGTGTACATAGCTGGCCAGAAGATTCCCCTCGGCGACGTGCGCGCCGCCCAAATGGCCGGACTGGCCATGGTTCATCAGCACTTCTCGCTGCCCCCATCCTTTACGGTCGCGGAAGCCCTCGAGCTGACCGCGGCCCGAAACAGTGGTCGCTCGTTCTACCGGCGGGCGGAGCTACACCGGTACTGGCAGAACTACGTTGCCGAATTAGGCGGCCCGGCAATGATGTCAACCCGAATTCGGGATCTGCCTGTGGAAACTCGCCAGTCGTTGGAAATCGTGCGGGCACTGGCTGGCGACGCGCGGATCTTGTTGCTGGACGAACCTACGGCCTTGCTCACGCCTGCGGCCGCCGATCAGTTGTTCGAGCGGTTGATGCGCCTTCGCGACGACGGGGTGACCATCCTCATCGTGCTGCACAAGCTGCGGGAAGTGTCCGCCGTCGCGGAGACGGTGAGCGTATTGCGCAACGGCGGATTAGTCCTTGGCCCGAGTGAGATGTCGGAAGTCTCCGAGGGTCAGCTCAGCGACGCCATCGTCGGCCCCGCAGCAAGTGTGGATCGCACCATCGGCATAGCGCCATCTGCTGGGACAACACAGGAGACGCTGCTGGAGCTGGTTGGGGTCTCCAGCCAGAAGTCGACCTTCGAGCTCGGTCTGAGCGGAATCGACCTCAGCGTCCAGTCCAGGGAGATAGTGGGCATTGCCGGTGTGGAAGGCAACGGGCAGCGGAGCCTGGTCTCGGTGATCGCCGGCCTCACCCCCATCGCCGACGGCTCTTTCCTGTTAGGCGGGGTCGACGCAACTCGCACTAGCCCCGCTCGCAGAAGGCTGCGAGGGCTGCGCTTGGTGCCTTTCGACCGCAACAGCGAGGGGGTCAGCCGCAGTGCGCCTTTGTGGCTGAACCAATCGGCGCTTCGCCTCATCGGACGGCAGCGCCGACAGCACCCGCTGATCTCGCTTCGCCAGTACAAGCGGCAGGCAGCCGAAGCGATGGACCTTTGGCGGGTGCGCTATGAATCCGTCGCGCAACCAACCGCAAGCCTCTCCGGCGGAAATGTGCAGCGCCTGATCCTGTCAAGGGAGCTGGCCCCCGGTCTAGAGGTGCTGGTGGCGGCCCAGCCCACTCGTGGCCTCGACTTCTCCGCCACCAACTTCGTGCGCCGATCGCTGCGAGAGCTGCGAGGCGGCGGCGCGGGCATCTTGTTGGTGTCCTCCGACCTCGATGAACTGTTCGAGCTCTCAGACCGCCTCCTTGTGATGTACGGCGGGCGCATCGTGGCAAGCTTTGAAACGCCCTACGACCGGCAGGCAGTGGGAGACGCAATGACTGGGGCTCTGCGGTGACCGGCAGCCTGCAACGGGTGGCTTCCACCGTGGTGCTTCTGGTCGTATCCCTCCTTTTGACGGCGCTAATCCTGTGGGCAAGCGGCTACCGCGTGGGCGATGTGTTCTCCGGCATCATCCAGGGGGCTGTCACCGCCACAGGGGCTTCAACCTCGACGATCCGCTGGGCGATTCCACTGCTGCTCATCGGTTTGGGAGTGGTGATCGGATTTCGGGCCGGCTTCTTCAACATCGGCGGCCAGGGACAGTTCTACATAGGTGCCTGCTGTGCCCTGGCCGTGTCGCTGGGATGGCGGGAGGGTCCGGCCCCACTGGTGATCCTGTGCGGCATGCTCGCGGCCATCGGCGCCGGGACGGCCTGGTCGCTTCTCCCCGGCTACCTGCGAGTGCGCTTCGGCACCGACGAAGTGCTTACCACGCTGATGATGAGCTTCATCGGCGCTCTGGTGCTTCAGTATCTGACCGCCGGACCCATGCGCAACCCGTCGGGTACGGGCCAAACCGCAGCTAGCGAGCGTATTCCCGAATCGTTCCGCATCACCGACGGCTCAGGGGTGTCGGCAACCGTGCTAGTGCTCGTCGGCGGCGTGGCCGTGCTGGTGTGGCTGCTGCTTGAGCGCACCCGCTTCGGGCTGGCCATGACCCTGGTGGGCCGGAACCCCACCATGGCCCGCTGGCAAGGCGTCAACGTGCGCGGCGTCGGCCTGGCTACTTTCGCCCTGTCTGGGGCGCTGGCCGGCCTCGCCGGAGCGGTGGAGCTCTACGGTCCCGGTGCTCGCCTGGTCACAGGGTTCTCTCCCGAAGTGGGCTTCACTGCCGTTGTCGTGGCGCTCGTCGGCCTTCTAACCGTTGGAGGCGCCGTGGTGGCCGCCGTCTTGTTCGGTGGTTTGCAGTCGGCCATCTTGTTCTTGCCGATCGTGACCGATCTTCCACCGCCCGCGTTGGTGCTGCTGCACGGCATGGTGGCGTTCCTGGTCACCATCAAATTCAAAGCAGTGCGGCTGCGAGCGGGCGCGGGAGCGAAGGCCACGGCAGGCTGATGGAGCAGATCCTCGCCACCACGCTTCGCTCGGCCGCCCCCCTGGTGCTGGTGGCCACCGCAGGCGTCTTCGCCTTCCGGGCCGGGATCTTCCATCTAGGGCTCGAGGGGTTGATGATTACCGGGGCATTTACAACTGTGGCCGTCGGCGACGCCACCGGATCGGTGGCACTTGGGATTCTCGCAGCCGTCGGCGCTTGCATGTTCCTTTCTGCGCTGTACTGGTGGGTGATCGGCCCCCTCGGGGCCAACGTCATAATCGCCGGGTTGGGGCTCACCTCCATCGGACTGGGCGGAACAGCGTTCGCCCTCGGCGCCATCTTCGACAAACGCGGCTCTATCTTCACTGGCGTGGTGCTGCCTCGACCGGTAAGCGGTATCACCTCGGGGGCGGGGGTGATTGTCTCGGAACTCTCGATCCTCGTGTGGATCACACCGCTGATTGTGCTGGCCGCCTGGTTCGTGTTGCGACGCAGCCGTTTCGGGCTGCGCCTCGCCGCAGTGGGCGAATACCCGTTCGCGGCCCGCTCTGCGGGTGTGAACCCATCGCTCGTGCGGCTTCAGGCGCTGCTCATTGCCGGAGCGCTTTGCGCTCTCGGCGGGGCTGAGCTGTCGGTGGGAGCGCTGCGCAACTTCACCGAGAACATGACCAATGGCCGGGGGTTCATCGCCTTTGTAGCGGTTATCTTCGGGGCCTGGCACCCCATAGGCGCAGCTCTAGCCGGGTTGTTCTTCGGATTCACCGACGCCATCGGCATCCAATCACAAATCAACATCACCGAGAGGGTTCCGCGCGAGTTCGTGCTGATGATCCCCTTCGTCATCACGATCTTCGCTGTGTGGCTGGGCGGGCTTTGGCGGCGGCGGTCCCTGGAAGCCGAAGCGGGTTACGCCGAACTCCGGGAACCTGACTATTGAGCAAGCGGCCGCACCCCACCCCGGCCATTGCCGCTTGCTCTCTGCGTTCCGATAACCTGCAATCAGACCGAAAAGGAGTCGGCTGGGCATGAACACGATCAAGACATTTCTCCTGCTGGTGCTCATGGCGGCGCTGTTCGTGGCCGTCGGCGGACTTTTGGGCGGCAGTGGTGGGCTGGCAATCGGGATTATCATCGCGGTGGTCGTGGTAGGCGGCTCGTATTGGTTCAGCGACAAGCTGGCCATCGCCTCGGCTCGGGCGGTGCCGGTGACCTCCGCGCAACTCCCCCAATACCACGCCATCATGGAAGAGCTCACTACCAAGGCCCAGGTGCCGATGCCCAAGCTGTACGTGAGCCCCAATCCCCAGCCCAATGCCTTCGCCACCGGCCGCAATCCCAAGCACGCCGCGGTGGCCATCACCGAGGGGCTTATCAACCACTTGAGCTGGGATGAGATCCGGGGCGTGCTGGCCCACGAACTGGCCCACATCCGCAACCGCGACATCCTCATCGGCTCGGTGGCCGCGGCCATCGCCATGGCCATCACTTTTGCCTCTCGCATCGCGGTGTGGGGCATGATCTTCTTCGGCGGCCGGGGCCGCGATCGGGGCATGGGCGATCTTGTCGGCGTGTTGATCGCCGCCATCTTGGCCCCCATTGCCGCCAGCCTGATCCAAATGGCCATAAGCCGCACCCGGGAGTATCAGGCCGACGCCTCGGCTGCCCGGCTCATCGGCGACGGAGAACCCCTGGCCCGGGCGCTGGAGAAGCTGAACGCCGCCTCCCAGCGCATACCGGTCAACGTGCCGGTGGAGCAGGCGTCCCACTACATCGTCAACCCCCTCACCGGCCGGGCCAATTTCCGCAGCCTCTTCAGCACCCACCCCCCCGCCGAAGAGCGAATCCGCCGCCTCCGCGCCGGCGAATGGGTCCCCCAGGCGTACTAAGCCGCCAACTCCACCCGGCGGCAGTCAGTCCCGGAAGTTGCCGAACTGGAGGGGGATGGCGAAGTCGGCCTCTTTGAGGGCGGCGATCACCTCTTGGAGCATGTCCCGCTTCTTGCCGCTCACTCGGAGCTGGCCGCCCTGGGTCTGTGAGGACACGCCCTTCATGCCCAGGTTCTTGATGAACTTGTTCAGCTCCCGGGCCTTGTCCGCCGAGATGCCCGCAGCCAGCGCCGCCTCCTGGCGAACAGTCCCGCCCGCGGCATCCTCCACCGACCCGTAAGTCACTCCCTTCAAAGAAACCTTGCGCCGCACCAGCTTCTCCTCCAACACCTGACGGGCTGCTGCCAGCCGGTCCTCGCTGGACGACCGCAGAGAAATCACGCCGTCGCCCAGCGCCACCTCGCTACCCGTGTTCTTGAAGTCATATCGGCCATGGATCTCCCGGGCCGCCTGGTCCACCGCATTGCGGACCTCCTGCATGTCCAGCTCAGAAGAAACATCAAATGTCGGCATAACCCGAACCTACCGCACCGCCACCAACTCTACTCGTGCCGTCAAAGGAAGACGATCTGAGATAATGACGTCTGTTCCAAGACCGTTTTCGAGCAGCGTCACCAAGGAGAGATGGCCATGACTTCCATTCCTGAATCCGAGGTACATCACATCACCGAAGAGGAGCTAGACGTGCTCATCGAGAAGACCCTGCAAGAGGCCGGGGTCGAGCTAGAAGAACTCCGCCGCCAGTACATCCTCGGCAGATTCGAGTCCGAAAAACTCCGCCGGACATGGTTCGTAGTCGCGGGCCTCGGTCGCGCCTGAATTGAGTAGGGCAGCGCCCTCGCCGCCCAGTAAGGTTGTCCTTCGTTGGGTCGGTGCCCGAGTGGCCAAAGGGAACGGGCTGTAAACCCGTCGGCATTGCCTTCGGAGGTTCAAATCCTCCCCGGCCCACACAACCATTGCGCAACACTGAAATGCACCTCACCTCTGGTCAGACCGACGCGAGGTAGTCAACCGACATGGCGACTTGGGGTGCCGACTCACTGATTGAAATCGTTGGGACTTTTGAACGTTTTTCAGGGGGCAATGTGTCACTGGGGTTGGTGTAATTTCATGTATGGAATTTACGCATAATCCCAGCTCAGGCGGCGGTAAGGCCGGCGTGGCTACGGATTTCGGGTTCCCGGATTTTCTGGGGCGGGCGCTTCGGAGCTGTTGGGTTTGATGGGCGAGGCTGATCTGTTGCGCCGTCGGGCGGAGGGCTATCTGGTAGGGCTGGTCCCCCGCTACGGCGAGCTCGAGGGGCCGGGCGCGGCTTCCACGGTGTGCCACCAACTGGGCATCAGCGCATATCGGGCCCGCCGGCTGGCCAAGACGGCTCAGGGGGTCGCGGCCATGCCGGAGGTTCTGGGCGCGGTACAAAACGGGCGCATCTCCGCGGATCAGGCCGGGTTGGTGGCCGAGTCGCACAAGCGGGCGCCGATGAGTGAACAAGACCGCCAGGAGATCTTGGCGCTGGGCGGCTGGCAGGGCCACGACGATTTCAAAAAGACCGTCGCCGCCCGCGAGGACCAGCGCCGCGCCGCCGGCGGCATGGGACGCGCCGAGCGCCGACGGGCCCGCCGCAGCGCCAAGGTGTTCGACGCCTCCGGCGGCATGGTGGTGTTGCACGCCGAGTTCGACCAGGTGTCCGGCGAGCGGGTCAAGACCGCCCTTGGCGCCATGAGCGCCAAGATGCTCGGCGACGACATCGCCTTCGACCCCATCCGCACCTTCGAGCAGCGCAACGCCGACGCGCTGGTCGCGCTCATCACCCAACAGCCCGCCGCCACAACCCCAGACGCAATTGCAGGCGGTGCGGCGGGCGGGTTCGACTGCGGGATCCGCCCGCAGAAAACAGTGCTGGTGGTGTCCGCCGACTACGACGCCATCGACGGCCAACTCAAAAGCGCAGGGCTGATCGACGGCACCCCCATCGAACTAGACGAGCTCCGCCGCCTGGCCTGCGACGCAGAGATCGTTCCGATGATCTTCGCAGCCGACGCACAGCCCCTATATGTGGGAAGAGCCCAAAGAGCGGTAACCAAAGCCCAGAAGCTGGCCCTTTACCGCAGAGACCGCGGCTGTGTGGGCTGCGGCCTCAGACCCCAGGTGTGCGACGCCCACCACATCCAACCATGGGACCACAACGGGCCCACCGACATAACCAACCTGGTGCTGTTGTGCCCCCGCTGCCACACAAAAGTCCACAAACACGGCCACACCATCCACCACGACACCAAAACCGGCCGATACCACCTCCAACCCCCACCCCGGCCCAACCCCACAACCCACCCACCGCCCGCTGAACAACGAGCAGCCGCTTGAACACTCACCCCCGACACCTCCTAAGCCCGGTCTGGGGTTCCGGTCCAATCTCGCAGCATGAGCTGCATCACGGTCACGTCTAACCAGCGGCCGAATTTGCGGCCTACTTCGCGTTCGACGCCTGCCACTTCGAAGCCCACGGATTGGTGGACTGCTACCGAGGTCTCGTTTTTCCCGGAAATGCGGGCGATCACGGTGTGAAAGCCGTGGCTTTGAGCCAGTCCGATGATCTCAACCAGCAGAGCCCGCCCGATGCCCTTGCCCCGGTGATCCTGGTGGACATACACCGAGTTCTCCACCGTGGTGTTATAGGCCGGACGGGTATGGAAGGGCGACAGCGACGAGAAACCCAGCACGGTGTCGTCACCGTCATCGGGGGTGGCCACCAGCACCGCGTGAACCCCGCTTCGGTCCTGCAACCAGGTGCGCTGGGCGGCCAGCGTGCGGGGCTCCAACTCAAAGATGCTGGTCCCATTCAGAATCTCGTAATTGATGATCTCGCGAATGCCCTCGGCATCAGACAGCCTCGCCGCTCGAATCGCCACCGGCTGCACCGTACCGTCCGTCACCACCTAATTTTGGCTTTCCCGCCACTGGCACGGAGTGGCAATATTGGCGTCGCAAAGGGGTAGAGTCCCCAGCCCGCCTCCTTAGCTCAGTCGGCAGAGCGTTTCCATGGTAAGGAAAAGGTCGAGAGTTCGATTCTCTCAGGAGGCTCAGGGTCTCTAAGGCGGCTTTCTGCCGCTCAGGAGGCTCCGGGGCGGCGTAGCTCAGTTGGTAAGAGCGCTCGACTCATAATCGAGAGGTCGCCAGTTCGAGTCTGGCCGCCGCTACCACCCACCCTTTCGCCCTGCGGCCAGCCAGGGATAGTCTGACCCCATCGAACCCGCAGCATCTCGTGACCCGGTCCCTGAAGACGCCACTCTGGTGGAAGCCGCCCGCCGTGGCGACCGCGACGCGTTCAATGAACTGGTTCGGTCCACCTACCGAGATACCTTCGCCTTGGCCTACCGACTCACCGGCAACCGAGATGACGCGGGAGACGTGGTGCAAGATGCCTACGTCCGGGCCTACCGGGCGATCCGCCGCTTCCGGGGTGATTCCAGCTTCTCCACCTGGATGTACCGAATCACCAGCAACTGCGCTTCGACCCATCTGAGCCGCCGAACCCGCCAGCGCACCGAGGAGCTGAGCAGCGACGCCCCCATCGTCGACCTCCGTCCAGAGCAGGATCCGAGCCTGCGGGCTGAGGCGGCTGTTCTGCGCCACAACATCGACCGGGCAGTCCGGTCGCTGCCCGAGCGTCTGCGCCAAGTGGTGGTGCTGCGCGATCTGCACGATCTTTCCCACAACGAGATCGCCGCCGAATTGGGCATCACCACCTCAGCGGCCAAGGTCCGACTCCATCGAGCCCGACAGCGGCTTCGCACCGTGTTGCAGCGCACCCCCGATTTCGGCGCCGGCCATGGCCCGTCCTCAATCCAAGACGGGGAGGCCTCATGATCAATGACGCTTCCCAGTCTTTCGATCACCGGGCCCCGGCCGAGGCGCCCCCCACCCTTGTATGGAAGGTCATGGCCCGCCTCGACCAGTACGACCGCCGCCGACAACTCATCAGGCGCTTCCTGGCCGCGACCGCCCTGGCCGTGCTCACCGTCGTTTTCCGCCGCCGTACCCGCCGATAGCGAAGCCCAGACCGCAGTTTTGCATTGCGGGTTACAGCCCTCGGCACGGTAGCCTTGGACAACCCCTGACAAAGGGCAGTGGCTCAATTGGTAGAGCACCGGTCTCCAAAACCGGCGGTTGGGGGTTCGAGTCCCTCCTGCCCTGCGTAAGCAATTCCGTCTCCGCAGTGCCGGGTGCACTGGAGTCCTAATGAGCGACCTGAACAGACAACAAAAGAGGATGGCCAAAAGGCAGGGCTTCGTCGATGAGCAAGGAGACCCGGTCCGCGAGCGCCGCCCGCCCCGGAACCAGCCTCGTCCCGGTGAAGAGCGGGTCGGTCCCGCGCAGTTCATGCGGGAGGTACGCGGCGAGCTCCGAAAGGTGTCTTGGCCTCGACGCGAGGAGGTTGTCAACTACTCCATCGTGGTACTGGTGGTCTTGGTGCTGCTTACTACCGCCATCGGCCTGCTCGACTGGGGCTTCAGCGAGGCCATCTTGAAGTTGTTCGACCGATGAGCCCTGAGGTAGACGGGAGCGAGATGACAGACCTTTTCCCCGCAAATGCAGACCCAGTCGTTGCCGAGCCCGAGGCCGTCGAGGCTGTCGATGCTGCGGAAGCCGCTGCAGCGCTGCTGCCCACCGGGCCAGTTGCCCAGCCCGGCCCCGTCGATGCCGACCAGGCCGAAGATCTAGCCCTGCCCGGCGATCCCGCCACAGAGGACGAAGCCGACAACCTCATCGACGCCGACGAGTTGGTCTATGAAAAGGCCGAAGAAGAAGCCGAGACCATCAGCCCCTACGACATGCCTGGGAAGTGGTACGTGGTCCACACCCAGTCGGGCTACGAGAACAAGGTCCAGCAGAACATCGAGGCCCGCCGCAAGACAATGGACACCGAGGGCCACATCCATGACACGGTCATCCCTATGGAAGACGTGGTGGAGTTCAAGGGCGGCAAGAAGGTCACCACCAAGAAGAAGATGTTCCCCGGTTATTTGCTGGTTCGAGCAAATATGAACGACATCTCCTGGGATGTGATTCGCAATACCCCGGGCGTCACCGGTTTCGTAGGCCACGGCCAGAGGGGCAGCAAGCCATCGGCCCTCAAGCGCAAAGACGTGGAGAACTTCCTCCAGGTCAAAAAGGACGGCGAGCAGACCGTCCGCCGCACCAAGCCCCGCCTGCTGTACGAAGTGGGCGAGACCATCCGGGTCAAAGAGGGCCCGTTCGCAGACTTCTCCGGCGAGGTGGCCGAGATCAACGAAGACCAGCTCAAGGTGAAGGTCTTGGTCAACATCTTCGGCCGAGAAACGCCCGTCGAACTCGAATTCTCCCAAGTCGCCAAGCTCTAAAGAGGACCTAGCCAAAAAGGGGCACAGCCATGGCTCAAAAGAAGGTAGCCACCACAATCAAGATCCAGATTCCCGCGGGGCAAGCCACGCCGGCACCCCCCGTGGGCACTGCGCTCGGCCCCCACGGCGTGGCCATCATGGACTTCTGCCGGGACTACAACGCCAAGACCGAGGACAAGCGGGGCCAGATCATCCCGGTTGAAATCACCATCTACGAAGACCGCACGTTCTCGTTCATCACCAAGACTCCACCCACCTCCTTCCTCATTCGGGAAGCAGCCGGTTTGGAGAAGGGATCCACGGAACCGGGCCGCGAGGTTGTCGGTGCCATAACCGACGCCCAGTGCGCGGACATCGCCCAGATCAAGATGCCCGATCTCAACACCGACGACCTCGAGCAGGCCAAGCTGCAAGTGGCCGGAACCGCCCGCAGCATGGGCATCCGGGTGGAATAGCCGAGCAATAGCAATACAGCAGTCATATCCAACCGCCCGACGGGACGACCTCGCCCGGCGGGCCTACAACAGCGAGGGAGCCGACATGGCGAACAATGGCAAGCGATACAACGACGCCACCCAGCGTTACGACAAGCAGCATCCGCACACCGCCAACGAGGGTGTTGAGCTGGTAAAGAGCTTGACCGCGGCGAAGTTCGACGAGACTTTGGAGCTCGCGGCACGGCTGGGAGTCGACCCCCGCAAAGCCGACCAGATGATCCGGGGCACGGTCAGCCTGCCGTCGGGCACCGGCACCGACGTTCGGGTGGCGGTGTTCGCCCAGGGCGAGGCGGCCGCGCAAGCCAGCGAGGCCGGTGCCGACTTAGTGGGCGGCGACGATCTCGCCGAGCAGGTACAGGGGGGAAACATGGACTTTGACGTGGCCATCGCCACCCCCGACATGATGCCGGTGGTCGGCAAGCTCGGAAAGATCCTGGGCCCCCGAGGGCTCATGCCCAACCCCAAAACGGGCACCGTCACCGATGACGTGGCCAAGGCAGTGGGCGAGTTCAAGGGTGGAAAGGTGGAGTACCGCACCGACCGCCAGGGGAACATCCATGTGCCGGTGGGCAAGATCAGCTTTGAGGCCGATGCCTTGGTGGCCAACATCCGAGCGGTCATGGAGGAGCTGAACCGGGCCAAGCCCGCGGCCCTCAAAGGCCGCTACATCCGCAAGGTCACCATCTCTTCCACCATGGGACCCGGCGTGCGGCTGGATCCCGCCGACTTGGGCGCCAGCACCTGATCTGGTAGCTTTTTTCGGCTTACAATTTATCGATTTGCCGCAGACATCAGGCGCAGTGCCCAGCACCGCTTAATCAGCTGAAGCAGGCCTGACGAGGTGAACCCTCCCGAAACTCTTGGGGCGTTCGCACGTCGGCGGCGCCCCATTGCTGGTTCTCACGGAGGGTTCGGCAACCTCATGGAAAATCCCCGCCCCGAAAAAGTGGCCGTCGTGGACGAGGTGCGCGAGCGCATCTCCACGGCCGAGGCGGTGGTCATCACCGACTACCGCGGCTTGGACGTGCCGGCCCTGGCCGACCTCCGCCACCAGCTTCGCGAGGTTGGCGGCGAGTACAAGGTGTACAAGAACACGCTGGCCCGCTTCGCCGCCCGAGAGCTGGAGCTGGATCTCGATGAGTTCTTGGTAGGCCCGACCGCCTTGGCATTCACGGGCACCCGAGAGGACGGCTCCCCTGGCGATGCCGTGTCGCTGGCCAAGGCCTTGTGCCGGTACAGCGAGGATTCCCAATTCCTGTCCATTAAGGGGGGCGTGCTCGACGGCCAGGTGCTCTCAGCCGACGATGTGGGCGCCCTGTCCAAGCTTGGGACCCGAACCGAGATCTTGGCCGAGATCCTCGGACTGATGGAAGCCCCCTTGGCCGAGATGGCCGGGTTGCTGGAAGCTCCGCTCGTCGAGATGGCCGGCCTCCTCGATGCCCCGCTGGTCGAGACCGCCGGGCTGCTGGAGTCGCTGAGCGAAAAGGGCGGTGCTGCCGCATGATCCGCTCAACGCCATCAGCGCAAGTGATCGATAACCACAAACCACAGACAAAGGAATGAGGAACTGCCATGTCCAAGGTTGACGAGGTTCTGGACTCCATCGGATCCATGACCGTGCTCGAACTGTCCGAGCTCAAAGAAGCGTTCAAAGAACGCTTCAACGTGGAGGCGGCGGCCCCCGCCGCGGCCATGCCCATGATGATGGCTGCACCCGGCGCCGACGGCGGCGGAGATGACGCCGCTGAAGAGCAGAGCGAGTTCGACGTGATCCTGACCAGCGCGGGCGAGAAGAAGATCCAGGTAATCAAAGAGGTGCGCACCCTCACCAACTTGGGTCTCAAAGACGCCAAAGAGCTGGTGGACAACGCACCCAACCCGGTCCTGGAGAAGGCCTCGAAAGAAGACGCCGACAAGGCCAAGGAGCTCATTGAGGCGGCTGGCGGAGCTGTCGAGCTCAAATAGCGCTCTACTGGCACAAACCAACCGGGCATGGTTTGTAAACCATGCCCGCGCCGCGTATCATCCCTAGATACGTGCTCGCTTGTCCCCCTGGCCACGATTTCTCTTTTGTCGCGGCCGCGTTTTCGGGATTCCGCCCTCCCGTTGACGTTTAGAGGTCCGAGCAGCCTACCGGCGTTGCCCGTCCACCACACCATCTCAGGAGCTCACCTTGGCCCCCCGTTTGGCGACCCGCGACCGCTACACCTTCGGAAATCTGGAGGAGGTGCTTGCTCTACCCGACCTCATCGCAGTGCAGAAGGACTCCTTCCAGTGGTTCATCCGCCAAGGCTTGGCCGATGCCTTCCGCGACATCAGCCCCATCAAAGACTTCTCGGAGAACCTCCAGCTCGAACTGGAGTTTGATCCCGACGATGAAGACCTGAACCCCGGCCCCCGCTGGGGCACCTCGGTGGAGGAATGCAAAGAGAAGGACATGACCTACTCGGCGCCCATCCTGGTGCAGGCCCGGTTCTCAAACCGCCTCACTGGCGAGATCATCGAGCAAGTCGTGTTCTTGGGCGACTTTCCCGTGATGACCGACAAGGGAACGTTCATCGTGAACGGAACCGAGCGGGTCGTGGTGTCCCAGCTTGTGCGCTCCCCGGGAGTGATCTTCCAGCCCGGCGAGAGGTTCCGGCTCCGCAATCTGAGCAAGCACCAGTTGGTCACCGGCACCATCCACCCCTACCGGGGAGAGTGGATCGAGTTCGACGTCGAGCACAAGCCGGGCCGCAACCCCACGGCTGGCGCCCGAGTAGCCCGCAAGCGCCGCATGAGCCTGTTCACGTTGCTGCGAGCCCTGGGCTACGACGAGGAAAACGAACCCGGCTTTCTTGACCGGTTCGTGGCCCACTTCGACTTCTTGGCCGACCAGTGGGAGAGCGACAAGCACCAGCACACCACTCAAGACGAGGCCCTGCTGGAGATCTACAAGCGGGCCCGTCCCGGCGAGCCCCAATCGGTGGAGGCGGCCCGGAACTACTTCCGCAACGCCTTCTTCGAGAGCCGCCGCTATGACCTGTCCCGAGTAGGCCGCTACAAGCTCGACCGCAAGCTGGGGCCCGAGCTAGACCGCATCGAAGAGCTGTTCGGTCTGGCGCTGGACCGCCCGGAGGCCGACCAACCGGTGCTCTCTCCCGCTGAGGTACTGGCTACCTGCACATATCTTCTGCATCTGGTCAAGTTCGAGCCCGGCTACCGCCTCGACGACCAAGACCACTTTGCCAACCGCCGCATCCGCTCGGTGGGCGAACTGATCCAGAACCAGGTCCGCATCGGACTCTCCCGCATGGAGCGGGTGGTGCGAGAGCGCATGACCACCCAAGACGTCGAAGCCATCACTCCCACGTCCCTCATCAACAACCGGCCGGTGGCCGCAGCCATCAAGGAGTTCTTCGGCACCAGCCAGCTCTCTCAGTTCATGGATCAGGTGAACCCCCTGTCGGGGCTCACCCACCGCCGCCGCCTGTCGGCCCTGGGTCCGGGCGGACTGTCCCGGGAACGGGCCGGATTCGAAGTACGCGACGTCCACTTCTCCCATTACGGCCGGATGTGCCCCATCGAGACTCCTGAGGGTCCCAACATCGGGCTGATCGGCGCGCTGGCCTCCTATGGAAGGGTCAACGAGTTCGGTTTCATCGAGTCCCCCTACCGCAAGGTGATCGACGGCCAGGTCACCGATGAGATCGTCTGGCTGGCCGCCGACGACGAGGAGGAGTACGTGGTGGCCCAGGCCAACGCGCCCCTCGACGACCAGAATCGGTTCGTCAACAACCGGGTTCTGGTTCGGCGCTCCCCCCAGGCGGCCACCATGAAAGGGTTGCAGGCGCAGCTCGAGCAGGAGGTGTTCTTCGGGGCCACCACGGAGATCTCCTCGGTGCCGCCCGACGAGGTCCAGCTCATGGACGTCTCCCCCAAGCAGATTGTCTCCGTGGCCACCGCGCTCATCCCGTTCCTCGAGCACGACGACGCCAACCGAGCTCTCATGGGGGCCAACATGCAGCGTCAGGCCGTGCCCTTGATCCGGACAGAGGCGCCGTATGTGGGAACCGGCATCGAAGGCAAGGCCGCTCGGGATGCAGCCGACATGATCATTGCCGAGGAGGACGGCACGATCACCGATGTCGCCGGTGAGAGCATCACGGTCGACTACAAAAGCTCAGGCTCGTCCAAGTACAAGCTCATGAAATTCGAGCGGTCCAACCAAGACACCTGCATCAACCAGAAGCCCCTGGTGCAGGTGGGCGACCGGTTCCGCAAAGGTGACATCCTGGCCGACGGACCGTCCACCGACAACGGGGAGATTGCCCTGGGCAAGAACTTGCTGGTGGCGTTCATGGCCTGGGAGGGCTACAACTTCGAAGACGCCGTCATCCTGAGCGATCGGCTGGTGCGCGACGACGTGCTCACCTCCATCCACATCCACGAGCACGAGATCGATGCCCGGGATACCAAGCTCGGCCCGGAGGAGATCACCCGGGACATCCCGAACTTGTCAGAGGAGATCCTGGCCAACCTCGACGAGGAGGGCATCATCCTCCCCGGCGCCGAGGTCGGCCCCGGCGACGTGCTGGTGGGCAAGGTCACTCCGAAGGGAGAGACAGAGCTGACTCCAGAGGAGCGCCTTCTGCGAGCCATCTTCGGGGAGAAGGCCCGAGAGGTGCGCGACACCAGTCTCAAAGTCCCCCACGGCGAGAACGGCAAAGTCATCGACGTCAAGAAGTTCAACCGCTATGCCGGCGACGAACTCCCTCCGGGGGTCAATCAGCTGGTCCGGGTGTACGTGGCCCAGAAGCGGAAGATCTCCGTCGGCGACAAGCTGGCCGGCCGCCACGGCAACAAGGGGGTCATCTCCAAGATCCTCCCGATGGAGGACATGCCCTACATGGCCGACGGCACCCCCGTTGACATCATCTTGAACCCGCTGGGGGTCCCCTCCCGCATGAACGTGGGCCAGGTGCTGGAAGCCCACTTGGGCTATGCGGCCCGCTGGGGCTGGGATGTGAACGGCGCAGTGGGAACCGAGCCCGAACGAGGCGACGGGCGCAAGACCCGCCCCGCCACACGAGCTGCCGCCCTGGTGGCGACTCCGGTGTTCGATGGCGCCCATTGGGACGAGGCCGGCCACTCCGGGCACCACCCCACCATCCAGCAGATCTTGGAAAACATCAAGCCCGAAACCATCGACGGGGAGCGCCTTGTCGGGGCCGACGGCAAAGCCGAGCTCTACAACGGCCGCACCGGCGAGCCCTACGACAACCGGATCATGGTCGGCTACATGTACATACTGAAGCTGGCCCATCTGGTGGACGACAAGATCCACGCCCGGTCCACCGGCCCGTACTCGATGATCACCCAACAGCCCCTGGGCGGCAAGGCCCAGTTCGGTGGCCAGCGTTTCGGCGAGATGGAAGTGTGGGCCTTAGAGGCCTATGGCGCGGCCTATTGCCTCCAAGAACTGCTCACTATCAAGTCTGATGATGTGCTCGGTCGAGTGCGGGTCTACGAGGCCATTGTCAAAGGCGACAACATCCCCGAGCCGGGCATCCCGGAGAGCTTCAAAGTGCTCATCAAAGAGATGCAGGCTCTGTGCCTGAACGTGGAAGTCAGGGACACCGCGGGACAGCAGGTGGAGATCACGGAACTGGACGACGATGCCTTCCGCACTTCCGAGGAGCTGGGCATCGATATTTCGCGCCCCGAACGGGGATCCGATGATGAAGACGAGCGCCGCGTCGCAGGGAGGCCTTTCTAGATGTTGGATGTCAACGCTTTCGACCAGCTCTCAATCGGGCTGGCCACTGCCGATTCCATTCGGACTTGGTCCAATGGCGAGGTGAAGAAGCCCGAAACCATCAACTACCGCACGCTCCGTCCGGAAAAGGACGGGCTGTTCTGCGAGAAGATCTTCGGTCCCACCAAGGACTGGGAGTGCTACTGCGGCAAATACAAGCGCATCCGCTTCAAGGGCATCATCTGCGAGCGCTGTGGCGTGGAGGTGACCCGCTCCAAGGTGCGCCGAGATCGTATGGGGCACATCGAGCTTGCGGCCCCGGCCGTGCATATCTGGTATCTGCGGGGTACGAGGTCGTGGCTGGCCTACCTGCTGATGGGCACCGAGCCCAAGGAGGAGCTCAAGGCCAAGCAACTCGAGAAGGTCATCTACTTCGCGGCCAACCTGGTCACTGAGGTGAACGAGAATGACCGCCACCAACAGCTTCCCGATCTCGAACGGGAGATGCGCGAAGAGGTGGAGGCCATCAAAGAAGAGCACCAAGAGCGTCGAAACGAGCGTCTGGCCGAGCTGGAGGCCGAGCTGGCCGAGCTGGAGGCTGCCGGGGCCAAGGATTCGGAGAAGAACTCCCGGCAGAAGGCGGCCGAAAAAGATCTGCTCGCCCTCGACGAGGAATACGAAGAGGAGATCGACCTGGTCGAACGAGCTTTCGAGGAGTTCTCCAGCCTGTTCCCCCGCAAGATCATTGAGGACGAGGAACTGTGGCGGGAGATGGAGGAGCGTTACGGCGATCTGTTCTCCGGGGGCATGGGCGCGGCAGTCATTGCCACGCTCATCGATAGCGTCGACCTCGACGAGGAGGAGCGCAAGCTCCGCGAGCAGCTCGACCCCCCCGAGGGCCAAAAGAAGCTCTCCCAGCAGCGCGAGCAGAAGGCCATCAAGCGGCTGAAGATCGTGTCGGCCTTCAATCGCCGCGATCAGCACGGCCGGCGCGTCAACGACCCCCGGGCCATGATCCTGGACGCCGTTCCGGTCATCCCCCCGGAGCTGCGCCCCATGGTGCAGTTGGATGGCGGCCGATTCGCGACCTCTGACCTGAACGACCTCTACCGCCGGGTCATCAACCGCAACAACCGCCTTAAGCGGCTCCTCGATCTGGGCGCGCCCGAGATCATCGTCAACAACGAAAAGCGCATGCTCCAAGAGGCCGTGGACGCCCTGTTCGACAACGGTCGCCGGGGACGACCGGTGACCGGTCCGGGCAACCGCCCCCTCAAGTCGCTTTCCGACATGCTCAAGGGCAAACAGGGCCGATTCCGCCAGAACCTGTTGGGCAAGCGAGTCGACTACTCCGGCCGCTCGGTCATCGTGGTCGGCCCCACCCTCAAACTGCATCAGTGCGGCTTGCCCAAGCTGATGGCTTTGGAGCTGTTCAAGCCCTTTGTCATGAAGAAGCTGGTGGAAGAAGACTTGGCCCAGAACATCAAGTCAGCCAAGCGGATGGTCGAGCGCCGCCGCCCCCAGGTTTGGGACGTGCTCGACGAGGTCATCCAAGAACACCCTGTGCTGTTGAACCGGGCCCCTACGCTGCACCGTTTGGGCATCCAGGCCTTTGAGCCGGTGCTAGTGGAGGGCAAAGCCATCCAGATCCACCCGCTGGTGTGCACCGCATTCAACGCCGACTTCGACGGCGACCAGATGGCGGTCCACTTGCCGCTGTCGGCCCAGGCCCAAGCCGAGGCCCGGGTGCTGATGCTGTCGGCCAACAACGTGCTGAGCCCCGCTCACGGTCGGCCTTTGGTCACTCCCGGCCAAGACATGATCATCGGGGCCTACTACCTCACCGAGGAGGTGGAGGGCGCTCGCGGCGAGGGACGGATTTTCCGCCATCAGCACCAGATCGAGCGGGCCTACGAATCCGGCGAGGTCGAACTGCACGCCCGCATTGAGTACCGCAGCCCGCAGCTGGTGGACACCCCGGCCAACGGCGATGCGGCCACCTACACCCCAACCACGGTGGGGCGAGTGTTCTTCAACAGCACCCTCCCCGACGACTTCCCGTATGTGAACCATGTGGCCACCAAGCGGGACATAACCGCGATCGTCGACCGGTTGGCCCAGCAGTACACCAAAGAGGTAGTGGCTCGCAGCCTCGACGCTCTGAAGAACCTGACCTTCGAGTTCGCCAGCCAATCCGGGCTCACTGTGTCGGTGGATGACATCAAAGTCCCCCACGACAAACAGAACATTCTTGACCGATACGAGAAGGAAGCCGACAAGGTAGAGAACCAGTTCCGGCGGGGGATCATCACCGACGGTGAGCGCCGCCAGAAAGAGGTCGAGATTTGGACGGAAGCCACCGAGATGGTGCGCCAACGCATGGAGGCGGTGCTCAAGTCTGAGAAGTTCAACCCCATCGACATGATGGTCGGCTCCGGCGCGAGGGGGAACATGATGCAGGTCCGTCAGATCGCGGGCATGCGGGGCCTCGTGGCCAACCCCCGAGGCGACATGATTCCCCGTCCTATCAAGAGCAACTTCCGCGAGGGCCTGGCGATGCTGGAGTACTTCATCGCCACTCCCGGTGCCCGCAAGGGTTTGGTGGACACCGCCCTGCGCACAGCGGACTCCGGCTATCTCACGCGTCGCCTGGTGGACGTGGCCCAAGAGGTCATCATCAACGACCGGGATCCGTTCGAGTCCGGAGGGCCAGTTCGGGGTATCTGGATCGAAGACATCGTGCCCGATGAGCCGGGCAAGCGCGCTTATCTGGAAACCCGTCTCTTCAGCCGCACCTTGGGCGACGACGTGGCCCTGGGCGACGGCACTGTGCTGAAGCGGGGCACCATCGTCGGCGACGATGAGCTAGCCCTGTTGCGCGATGACCCGACGGTGACCCGAGCACGCGTGCTGTCCCCCCTCACCGACGACTCCGAGGTGGGCATCAGCCGGGCTTCTTACGGGCTCTCCCTGGCCACCGGTCAGTCCATCGAGGTGGGCGAGGCTGTCGGCGTCATCGCCGCCCAGTCCATCGGCGAGCCAGGCACGCAGCTCACCATGCGCACCTTCCACACCGGTGGTGTGGCCGGCAAGGACATCGCCGGCGGCCTGCCCCGGGTGGTAGAGCTGTTCGAAGCCCGCACCCCCAAGGGCAAGGCCGAATTGACCCGGATTTCCGGTGTGGTCCGCATCGACGAGGAGGACGGCAAGGTCAGCCGACTGTCTGTGGTGGGCGACGACGGTTCCGAGTGGTCCACTGTCATCGACCCGGCGTGGAAGCTGGCCGTGGTCGAAGGCCAAGAGGTGGCCGCCGGCGATCCGGTGGCCCAAGCCGATGGGCCTCGCGACCCCAAGGAGCTCCTAGAGATCCGAGGCGTGCGAGAAACCCAGCAATACCTGGTGGACGAGGTCCAGCGGGTTTACCGAGACCAGGGCGTGTCCATCCACGACAAGCACATCGAGCTGATCGTGCGCCAGATGACCCGCCGGGTGGCCATTCAGGAGCCAGGAGACTCCGACTTCCTGCCCGGCGAGCGGGTGGATTCCCAGGTGTTCACCAACGTGAATCGCTCGCTTGCTCAAGAAGGCAAGCGTCCAGCCGAAGGCCGGCCCGAGCTCATGGGCATTACCAAGGCCTCCTTGGCCACCGACTCCTGGCTGTCGGCGGCGTCGTTCCAGGAAACCACCCGGGTGCTCACCGAAGCAGCCATCGAGTCCCGCCATGACGGGCTCATCGGTTTGAAGGAGAACATCATCATCGGCAAGCTGATTCCAGCCGGGACCGGCATGGAGTTGTATCGGGAGATTGCCACCCATGCCCCCGACTACACGCCGATGGAGTACTACACCTCCACCGACGACGACGTTGACCTGGCAGATCAATTCGCCCAGTGGGACTCACCGACCGACACCGAGGAGGCCGACGTGTTGCCGATGGGAACGATAGGGACGTAGACTGATCACCGGAGCATGGTATTTGCTGCGCTCTCAATCTTGTTTCAATCAGCCCTAGGAAGTGCTGTGCCCACGATTCAGCAGCTGGTGCGCAAGGGTCGCCAGTCCAAATTCCGCAAGGAGAAGACGCCGGCTTTGAAGGGCGCGCCCCAGCGACGGGGTGTGTGCACCCGGGTTTACACCACCACTCCGAAAAAGCCGAACTCGGCCCTGCGAAGAGTGGCCCGCGTCCGCTTGACCAGTGGCATGGAGGTCACCGCCTATATTCCCGGAGAAGGGCACAACCTCCAAGAGCACTCCATCGTCCTGGTGCGCGGTGGTCGGGTTCGAGATCTGCCAGGGGTGCGTTACAAGATCATCCGCGGCACGCTTGACACTTCGGGCGTGGCCGAGCGGCGCCAAGCTCGCAGCCGCTACGGCGCCAAGAAGGAAGGCTAGCGATGCCTCGTAAGGGCCCCGCAGGGCGACGCGACCTCCCCAAGGATCCGGTCTACGGCGAACTGCTGGTCACCCAGTTCGTGAACAAGGTGCTGCAACGAGGCAAGCGTTCCACAGCGGAGCAAATCGTGTACGGCGCACTCGGCATTGTGGAGCAGAAAACCAGCGCCGAGCCGATCGGCACCCTCAAGCGGGCTGTGGACAACGTACGCCCCCAACTCGAGGTCCGCAGTCGACGCGTCGGCGGAGCCACCTATCAGGTTCCCGTAGACGTGCGCCCCCGGCGGGCGAATACGCTGGCCATCCGCTGGATTGTCAACCACGCCCGAGAGCGGCGCGAGCGCACCATGATCGATCGTCTGGCCAACGAAATCCTGGACGCATCCAATGGTCTGGGTGCGTCGGTGAAACGGCGCGACGACCTGCACAAGATGGCTGAGTCGAACCGGGCCTTTGCTCATTACCGCTGGTAAGCGGTCCCAACCCTAAAGACCATGTCTCGTCACCCGCTGGAAAAGACCCGCAACATTGGCATCATGGCCCACATCGACGCGGGCAAGACCACCTGCACCGAGCGCATCCTCTACTACACCGGCAAGGCATACAAACTCGGAGAAGTCCACGACGGTGCCGCCACTATGGACTGGATGGAGCAGGAGCAGGAGCGAGGTATCACCATCACTTCGGCCGCCACCACCGCGGAGTGGGCCGGACACCGCATCAACATCATCGACACCCCCGGCCACGTGGACTTCACCATGGAGGTGGAGCGATCCCTGCGGGTGCTTGACGGCGCGGTGGCCCTGTTCGATGGCGTCGCCGGGGTGGAACCTCAATCGGAGACGGTTTGGCGCCAAGCCAACAAGTACGGCGTCCCCCGGATCTGCTTCATCAACAAGCTCGACCGCACCGGCGCCAGCTTCAAGCATGCGGTGCTCACCATTCAAGAGCGGTTGCGGGCCAACACCGCGGTCGTGCAGCTGCCCATCGGGCTTGAAGCCGACCTTCTCGGCGTAGTTGACCTGGTAGAGATGCGGGGCCTGGTGTGGCGGGGCGACGACTTGGGGGCAACATGGGATGTCACCGAGATTCCTGACAACCTCAAGGACAAGGCGGAGGAGGCCCGCCTCGAGCTCATCGACCAGCTCAGCCAATTCGACGAGAACCTGCTTGAGAAATACGTCGAAGACGAGGATTCGATCACCCCTGCCGACCTGCGAGCCGCACTGCGCGCCGGCACCCTGTCGCTGGACATCGTGCCGGTGCTGTGCGGATCGGCCTTCAAGAACAAGGGCATACAGCCCTTGCTGGACGCGGTCATCGAATATCTGCCCTCACCATTGGACATCCCCGCGGTGAGGGGCACCCACAAGGGAGAGGATTGCGAGCGGCCCGCCGACGACGACACTCCGTTCAGCGCGTTGGCGTTCAAGATCATGAGCGATCCCCATGTGGGCAAGCTCACGTACTTCCGGGTCTACAGCGGCCAGTTGGAGAAAGGCAGCCAGGTGGTCAATCCCCGCACCGGCCGCAAGGAGCGGATAGGGCGCATCCTGGAGATGCACGCCAACGACCGGGAAGACCTCGACGTCGTCCGGGCGGGCGACATCGTGGCCGGCATCGGCCTCAAAGACGTGCGCACCGGCGACACCCTGGCCCATCCCGGCCACCCCCTCGAACTCGAGCAGATGGACTTCCCCGACCCGGTGATCCAAGTGGCGGTGGAACCCCGCACCAAGGCCGACCAAGACAAGCTGGGCAAGGCCATGTCCGCTTTGGCCGAGGAGGATCCGACGTTCCAGGTTCGCACCGACGAGGAGACCGCACAAACCCTCATCGCCGGTATGGGAGAACTGCACCTTGAGGTGCTGGTAGAGCGGATGCTGCGTGAATTCAGCGTGGACGCCTCGGTGGGCAAGCCCCAGGTCGCCTACCGGGAGACCATCTCCGCCCCGGTGTCCAAGTACACCCACACCCACAAAAAACAGACCGGCGGCTCCGGCCAGTACGCCGAGATCACATTCAACCTGGAGCCCAACGACCCCGGCAAGGGCTACGAGTTTGCCAGCGAGGTCACCGGCGGGCGCATTCCCCGGGAATATATCCCCGCCGTCGACAGCGGCATGAAGGACGCCATGACCACCGGACCCCTAGCCGGCTTCCCAGTCGTGGATCTCAAGGTGACCCTCACCGACGGCAAGCACCACGATGTGGACTCGTCGGACATGGCTTTCAAGATCGCGGCCACCGCCGCCTTCCGGGACGCCGCCCGCCGGGCCAAGCCCATCCTCTTGGAGCCGATCATGGCCGTTGATGTCGTGACTCCCGAGGAGTACATGGGCGATGTCATCGGCGATTTGAACGGTCGACGGGGCAAGATCGACAGCATGGAGCAGCGGGGCCGCGAACAAATTGTCAAGGCCCATGTGCCACTTTCGGAAATGTTCGGATACGCTACCGAACTCCGTTCGCGGACACAGGGCCGCGCAACGCACACCATGCAGTTCGACACCTATCGGCAGGCGCCGGCCAAGGTGCAGGAGGAAATCGTCGCCCGCATTCGGGGCGAATAATCATGGGCAACCAACCCACCCTCGGAGGTTGAAAGAAAATGGCAAAGGAAACATTCGAGCGTACCAAGCCGCACTTGAACGTGGGCACCATGGGCCACATCGACCACGGCAAGACCACTTTGACCGCGGCGATCACCAAGGTGCTGTCGGAGGCCGACCCGACCTCCACTCAGTTCACCGAGTTCGACAACATCGACAAGGCTCCTGAGGAGCGGGAACGGGGCATCACTATCAACGTGGCCCACGTCGAGTATGAGACTCCGAACCGGCACTACGCCCACGTGGATATGCCCGGCCACGCCGACTACATCAAGAATATGATCACCGGCGCCGCCCAGGTTGACGGCGCCATTCTGGTGGTGTCGGCTGCCGACGGCCCCATGCCCCAGACCCGGGAGCACGTTCTGCTGGCTCGCCAGGTGGGCGTGCCGGCCATCGTGGTGGCCCTGAACAAGGTCGACATGGTGGACGACGAGGAGCTGCTGGAGCTGGTGGAGCTCGAGGTTAGGGAGCTGCTCAGCGAGTACGACTTCCCCGGCGACGACATCCCGGTGATCCCAGTCTCCGCTCTCAAGGCCCTAGACGGCGACGGCGATGCCGGCCAGCAGGTCCTGGAGCTAATGGAGCAGGTGGACAGCTACATCGCCGAACCCGAGCGCGACGTGGACAAGCCGTTCCTGATGCCCATCGAGGATGTGTTCTCCATCACCGGGCGGGGCACCGTAGTCACCGGCCGGGTGGAGCAGGGCATCGTCAACACTGGTGACAAGGTGGAGATCGTCGGCATCAAGGAGACGGCCGAGACGGTGTGCACCGGGGTGGAGATGTTCCGCAAGCTGCTGGACGAGGGCCGCGCCGGCGACAACATCGGCGCCTTGCTGCGGGGCACTGACAAAGACGAGGTGCAGCGGGGCCAGGTGCTGGCCAAGCCCGGCTCCATCACCCCCCACACCAACTTCCAAGCCCAGGTCTACGTGCTGACCAAGGAAGAGGGCGGGCGCCACAAGCCGTTTTTCAGCAACTACCGGCCCCAGTTCTACTTCCGTACCACCGACGTCACCGGCACCATCGCTCTGCCCGAGGGCACCGAGATGTGCATGCCCGGCGACAACACGGAGATGATCGTGGAGCTGATAGCCCCCATTGCCATGGATGAAGGTCTGCGCTTCGCCATCCGCGAGGGCGGCCGCACCGTGGGTGCGGGCACCGTCACCAAGATCCTCAAGTAGCTCCCATGGCCGCAGGACAGAAAATCCGCATTCGGCTCAAGGCCTACGATCACGAGATCATCGACCAGTCCACGAAGAAGATCGTGGAGACGGTCAAGCGCACCCAGGCCGACCTGCGGGGTCCTGTTCCTCTGCCCACCGAGAAGCACCGCTTCACAGTGATCCGGTCGCCCCATAAGGACAAAGACAGCCGCGAGCACTTCGAGATCCGCATCCACAAGCGTCTGCTCGACATCGTGGACCCCGGTCCCAAGACCGTGGACTCCCTCCAGCGGTTGGACTTGCCCGCCGGCGTGGACATCGAGATCAAGCTCCAACACGGCTGAGGCCGAACCAGAGCGGGAGCGAGCCATGGCCTCCTCCCAAGTAATCCTGCTCCGGGTCTCAGGGCCTGACCGGCCCGGGCTGTTCGCCGCCCTACTCGGCGTGCTGACCGCGGGCAGGGCCCGGATCCAAGACGTCGAGCAGGTGGTCATCCGCCGCCAACTCACTTTGGGCATCGTGATGGAGGTTCCCCCCGGCCAGGACCTGCTCAAAGATCTGCTGCTATTTGGCTGGGAGCAGCGGGTGACGGTGGAGTTCGACGTGGTCGACGCCGTGCCCTCTGTGCATGCCGGTGCTCACGCGGTCACCGTGCTGGGCCGGGAACTGTCCCCATCCATGCTGGCAGCCACCGCAACCGCCATCGCCGACGGTGGGGGGAACATCAACCGCATTGTGCGGCTCTCCCGCTACCCCATCTACAGCTACGAGTTGCTAGTCACCGGCGGCGATCCCGATGCCATTCGCCACAACCTGCTGTCGGTGGCCGCCGCTAACCCCGAATTCGACGTGGCAATCCAGCGAGAGGGCCTGGCTCGGCGAGCCAAGCGGGTTGCCCTGCTCGACGTGGACTCCACCCTTATCCAAGACGAGATGATCGACCTGCTGGCCGCCGAGGCCGGTTGTGTGGAGGTGTGCCAGAAACTGACCGATCAGGCCATGCGAGGCGAAATGGATTTCGAGACCTCGCTGCGAGAACGAGTCCGCCTCTTGGCCGGATTGGATGAAGCCGCTCTGGAAAGAGTGTGGGATCAGGTAACGCTCACCCCTGGAGCTCGAACATTCGTGACCACACTTCAACGGTTGGGCTACGCCATCGCCATTGTGAGCGGCGGCTTCACTAGGTTCTGCAACCGGCTCAAACAGAACTTCGACCTCGACTACGCCTTCGCCAACACCCTGGAAATGGCCGACGGCAAGCTCACAGGAAACCTGGAGGGTCCAATTGTGGACCGCAGCCGCAAGGCCGAGATCCTCCGCGAGGTGGCCGCCGCCGAAGGCGTGACGCCTGAGCAGGTAGTAGCGGTGGGCGACGGGGCCAACGATATCGACATGCTCACCGCCGCCGGACTGGGCATCGCATTCAACGCCAAGCCCAAGGTGCGCCAAGAAGTCGAGACCGCGGTGAGCGTTCCCTATCTGGACGCGGTGCTGTTCCTGCTGGGCGTGAGCCGCGAGGAAGTCGAAGCCGAGGGAATCTGAATGCAGCTGCGATGAACACCAAACTCCCACCGATCCGCAGCCTGTTATTCGTCCCTGCCAATCGCCCTGACCGGATGCAAAAGGCGCTGGCCACCGAGGCCGACGGCGTGGTGTTCGACCTGGAGAGCGCCATACCCCGGGGGGTGGCTGCTGAGGCCCGGGCCAACGTAGGCCACGCGCTGGAATCCCTCACTCAGGATCAACCGGCGGTGTTCGTGCGGGTTTCAGCGGTGGGAACGGCCGACTTCGCCCCCGACACCGACGCCTGCCGCCACCCATCGCTAACCACGCTGATGCTGCCTCAGGTCACCGGACCTGAAGAAGTGGCCACTGCGGATGCCGCCTTAGAGGGGATCGACGCCCGGATCATGCCTCTGGTGGAGACCGCCTCAGCCGTTCGTCTGGCCTACGAACTGGCCACCGCCTCCGAGCGGGTGGCCTACATGGGCGGCGCCACCGGCCGTCACGGTGACCTGGGCCGCTCAGTGGGCTTCCAGTGGTCTCCCGAAGGCACCGAAACCCTGTACTTACGCCAAAAGGTGCTGATCGACGTGCGGGCCGCCGGGGTGCCCAACCCGCTGTCCGGGCTGTGGGGCACCCTGGACGACCTCGACGGCCTTGCCCAGTTCGCCACCCAAACCCGCCAACTCGGCTACGAGGGCATGATGGCCATCCACCCCAGCCACCTTCCCACCATCAACGAAGTGTTCTCCCCCTCGGCCGAAGAGATCTCCGCCTGGCGCCAGCTCATCGCCGCCGTCGAGGAGCACGAGACCCATGGCATCGGCGCCTTCCGCCACCAAGGCCGCCTCATAGACCACGCCCACCTCCTCACCGCCCAACAACAACTCGCCCGCGCCACGCGACTAGGGCTCTGCTGACTCAGCGGATTTGCGCTCCGGCAATAGCGACCGTCCGCTGGAGTGGTACAAAACGGCTATGGGTCAGACCACATTCGGAGATACGACAATCAACACCGGCGGCGACCTCCCTGCCGAGGGATCAGCGGCACCGGCATTTACATTGACTGGGGGTGATCTGTCACCTGTCACGCTGGAGGGCCTCGCCGGCCGCAACGTGGTGCTCAACATCTTCCCCAGCATCGACACCGGGGTATGCGCCAACAGCGTGAGAGCCTTCAACGAGCGGGCCGCCGGTCTCGACAACACCACCGTGATCTGCGCCTCGATGGACCTGCCCTTCGCCGGTTCCCGCTTCTGCGGTGCCGAGGGCATCGAGAACGTGACCATCGGATCTATCTTTCGCAACCGGGAGTTCTTAGACGACTACGGAGTGGAAATGGTCGACGGTCCTCTGTCGGGCCTCACTGCCAGGGCCGTGGTGGTCGTCGCCCCTGACGGCACTGTGGCCCACACCGAGTTGGTGGAAGCCATCGCCTCCGAGCCCGACTATGACGCCGCCTTGGCCGCCTGTTCCTGACTTAGTGGGCCGACTCGCTACCTGGGAGTGAACACCCGTCGCACAACCTCGCGGATGCGCTCTCCCATGGGGTCGCGTTCAGGATGCTGGGCCGCTTCGGCGTCTTCTAGCTCCTGCACTACCTCTTGGCGTTCGAAATAGCTGGCCATAAACGCCTGGATGGTGGCGGCAGCCGGAAGGGCCAGCAGCGCCCCTACCGCCCCCAGCAGCAGGCCCCCGGCGATAACCGAGCCGAATGCGACTGTTACGTGGATCTCCATAGTGTGGGCGGTCACCTTGGGCTGGAGCAGGTAGTTCTCAATCTGCTGATACACCACGATGGCGATCAGAATGGCCAATCCCGTAGAAGGCCTGTCCAGCAGCCCAATCAGCACGGGGAGCGCCCCGGCAATGTAGGTGCCGATAACGGGTACAAACTGCGATACCAAGCCCACCCACATCGCCATTGGTACCGGGAACGGCGCATCCACCAACCAGAACACCAGCCAGTGGACCAAGAACGAGATCACCGCCAGGATCAGCCGGCTGTAGATGTAGCCCCCGGTCTTGTCAATCGCCAGATTCCAGATGCTCAATACTTGGCGCTGGCGATCGGGCGGTAGCAGTGAGCAGATGTTGCGCCGCAGCTTGGGCCCTTCAGCCACCAGATAGAAGGTGAACAGCACGATGGTCAGGATCTGGAACAGGACTTGTACGACGGTGGCGCCCAGGTTGACCAGATTGTCGGCCAGCCGGGTGGCCAGGTTGGCGACCGCTCCACCCTCCTGGAACTCGTCAAGCAAGCCCTGAGCGTCGACTTCGATGTCGAAGGCGTCCTCTACCCAATCCTCAATGTCGTTGATGTACCCGGGAGCGTCGTCGGCGAACTCACCAACCTGGTCGGCCAGCACCGTCCCGATGGCCCACAGGAACAACCCCAGAGCGGCGATTAGGGCGAGGAACATGATCCCGGTGCCTAGTCCTCGGCGAATCCCCACCCGCTCCATGCGGTTCACTGCAGGTTCCAGTGCAAAGGAGGCGAAAAAAGACACCAATACGATCACGATCAGCGTTCTCAGCTCTTCAATCAGCCACCCCAGCACGTACAGCCCCCCGAGAGCCGCGACCCCAGTCAGGATGGCCCGAAACAGCCAGGGGGGAACTTTGGGGGAGGGGGTTTCCTCGGACGAAACTTCGTCCACGAATTCACGCTAACCGTCGCCTTTTGCCCAAACGGGGATTTGGCCTATCCACAGGCAGCCGCTATCATTTCTATTTCGTGCTGGCTCCGGTCGGCACTGTTCGTGTCAAACTACGTCCGTCTAGGCCTGCAGGGTGTAATCACCCTGTTCGGGGAACCGGGCGGCACAACCGAAACCCGCTCCGCCGGAAAGTCCCACATTGTGGGTCTGCACCCGTGCGGAGCGTTCGCGTGAAGGCAGGTTCGCGGTGGTTGCCAAGGCGATTGTCGGCGAAAAACTAGGAATGACCCAGGTGTGGGACGAGGACGACCGCGTCGTTCCCGTCACCGTGCTGCGGGTGGAGCCCTGCCGCATCGTGCAGGTCAAACGGCCAGAAACAGATGGCTACTCCGCCCTTCAGGTGACCTTCGGAACCCAGAGTCCCGATCGTTTGACCCAGCCGGAACGAGGCCACTTGGCCAAGGCCGGGGTTGCCCCTGGCCGCACACTGGTTGAGCTGCGACTCGACGACGTCGGCACCTACGAAGCCGGCCAGGAGATCGGGGTCGACGTGTTCGACGGGGGCGAGTTGGTGGATGTCACCGGCGTCAGCAAGGGCAAAGGCTTCGCTGGCGTCATGAAGCGGCACAACTTCAGCGGTCAAAAGGCCAGCCACGGCGCCCACAAGGTTCATCGCAAACCCGGCGCTGTGGGCCAGTGCGCCACGCCGTCGAGAATTTTCCGGGGCAAGAAGATGCCCGGGCGGATGGGTGCTGAGAAGGTCACCACGCTCAACCTCCAGGTGGTGAGGGTAGACAGCGAGAACGATTTGATCTTGGTGAAGGGCTCGGTTCCAGGTCGAAGAGGATCCACCGTGTTGATCCGCAGCGCAGTGAAAAACGGGGCGAGATGACCACCGTCGCCGTGCACAACTCCACCGGCAAAGAGACCGGATCAGTGGACTTGGACCCCGAGGTGTTCGACATCGAGCCCAACGTGGCCGTCATGCACCAGGTGGTCACCGCCCAATTGGCCGCTCGGCGCCGAGGGACCCAGAACACCAAGACCAAAGCCGAGGTCAAAGGGGGCCCCGGCAAACCGTGGCGCCAGAAGGGCACCGGCCGGGCCCGCCACGGCTCGATACGCAATCCCCAGTGGCGGGGAGGGGGCGTGGCCCTCGGTCCCAAGCCCCGGAGCTACCGCCAGCGAACCCCCAAGAAGATGGTTCGCCTGGCCCTGCTGTCGGCGCTATCCGATCGGGCCCGCGACGAGAAGGTCATCGTGGTCGACCGCTGGCAGTTCGAACCCCCCCGCACCAAGGACGCGATCGCCGCGCTCAGCGCATTGAAGGCAGAGGGCCGGGTGCTGTTGGTGGCCGAGCGTGAGCAGGCCGAGGTGTGGAAGAGCTTCCGCAATCTGCCCCAGGTCCACCTCATCAGTCCCGGAGAACTGAACGCCTACGACGTGCTGGTGTCCGATGTGGTCGTTTTTACCCTAGATACCCTGCCCACCACCGAGTTGACCGAAGCCGACGCCGACGCCGGCGAACCCGCCATCGAAGAAGGGGACGAGGCATGAAAGACCCCCGCGACGTGGTGCTGGCTCCGGTGGTCTCGGAGAAGTCTTATGAGCTCCTGGAGTCCAACGTCTACACCTTCCGGGTTCACCCCGACTCCTCCAAGCCCGAGATCAAAGACGCCATTGAGACCTTGTTCGACGTCACCGTCGTCAAGGTCAACACCATGAACCGCAAGGGCAAGCGGCGCCGCAATCGGCGCAGCCCCACCTTCGGCCGCAAGCCCGACACCAAGCGGGCATTGATCACGCTGGCTGAAGGCGACCAGATCGAGTTGTTCGATGTCTAAGACCAGCACCCCCGTTCTCAACCCCTTGTTCGACGTCTGAGGCAGATCATGGCAGTAAGTAGACGCAATCCCACCAGCCCCGGACGCCGGTTTCAGACGGTGTCGGACTTTTCCAGTATCACCACCGCGAAGCCCGAAAAGTCGCTGGTGGCCAAGAAGGCCAGCACCGGCGGGCGCAACAATCATGGCCGCAAGACCGCCCGCCATCGGGGCGGAGGCCACAAGCAGCGCTACCGCGTCATCGATTTCCAGCGGGCCAAAGACGACGTCCCGGCCACGGTTGCCTCGGTGGAGTATGACCCCAACCGCAACTGCCGTATCCTTCTGCTCCACTTCCACGATGGAGAGAAGCGCTACGTGTTGGCCCCAGAAGGCGTCGGCGTGGGCGATGTTCTGCAAAACGGCCCTGGTTCCGAGATAAGGCCGGGCAACGCCCTGCCGCTGCGCTACATCCCGGTTGGCACCACCGTGCATGCGGTGGAACTGAAGCCCGGCGGGGGCGCCCGCATGGCTCGTTCTGCCGGCGCCAGTGCCCAGCTCGTGGCCAAAGAGGGCAGCTTTGCCACCCTCCGGCTGCCCAGCACCGAAATGCGCCGAGTGCCCATCGACTGCCGAGCCACCGTGGGATCGGTGGGCAACGCCGAGGCAGAGCTCGTCAAGCTGGGCAAGGCCGGCCGAGCTCGCTGGAAGGGAGTGCGGCCGCAGACCCGGGGTGTGGCCATGAACCCAGTTGACCACCCATTGGGCGGCGGCGAGGGCAAGTCCTCCGGCGGTCGCCATCCCGTGTCTCCATGGGGCCAGCCCGAAGGCCGCACCCGCAACAAGAAGAAGAAGTCGCAGCAGATGATCATCCGACGGCGCCGCACCCGCGGCGGGCGTCGCTAGGACGCGAGATCGAAAGGATGGACCCCCGATGCCCAGGAGTTTGAAGAAAGGTCCGTTCGTCGACGGCCACCTATTGCGCAAAGTAGACGCGCTCAACGACGAGAACACCAAGCAGGTCATCCGCACCTGGTCCCGCCGATCCACCATCATCCCCGACATGGTGGGCCACACCATCGCGGTCCACGACGGCCGTAAGCACGTGCCCGTCTACGTCACCGAGTCGATGGTGGGCCACAAACTGGGCGAGTTCGCACCCACTCGCACGTTTCGGGCCCACGCCGGCCAAGAGCGGGGAGTCCGTCGCTGATGACCGCGGTCACCGTGGGCGCCGAGACCCGGCCGGGCAGCCGGGCAGTGGCCAAGTACGTGCGCTCCTCGGCCTACAAGGCCCGGGAAGTGCTCGACTTGGTGCGAGGAAAGTCATACCCCGAAGCCCGGGAAATTCTGACTTTCTCGGAACGGCGCATCTCCGACACCATCGCCAAGTGCCTCGACTCCGCGGTGGCCAACGCCGAGCACAACGACGAACTCGACGGCGACGAGCTGTTCATCGCCGCCTGCTACGCCGACGAGGGTCCCACACTGAAGCGCTGGCGGCCCCGAGCCCGGGGCCGAGCCACCCGTATTCGCAAGCGGACCTGCCACATCACTGTGGTTGTGGCCCGCTACTCCGATGAGGAATTGGCTGCCATCGACGCCCGCATGGCCCTCAAGGGAACCGGTCGGCGCAGCTCGGCGGCCGAAGCTCGCCGGCGGCGAGTGGCGGCCAGCCGGGAGCGCGATGCTGAGCGGGCCGAAGACCACGACCGCGATCACGACTATGACGAGGACGATCTCGAGGCCATGGACGACGCCGAACTCATCGGGGACGACTTCGAAGCTGTCGAAGAGGACGACGCCGAGGCTGTCGCCGAAGACGGCTCTGGTGATCAACCCGACGCCGACGAGACCGAAGCTGTCGCCGAGACCGAAGCCGACGCCGAAGAAGACGACGAGAAGGATTCCTGATGGGCCAGAAGATCAATCCTTACGGGTTCCGACTCGGGGTCACCACCGACTGGAAGTCGCGCTGGTTCGCCAACCGGCGGGAGTACGGCGACTTCATCATCGAGGATTGGAAGGTGCGCGACTACTTGATGTCGGAGCTGCCTCACGCTGCCATCAGCCGCATCGAGATCGAGCGCACCCGCGATCGGCTGCGGGTAGACGTCCACACCGCCCGGCCGGGAATCGTCATCGGTCGCCGAGGCAGCGAAGCCGACCGGCTCCGCAACGGCCTGGCCAAGATCACCGGCAACAACCGGGTGCAGCTCAACATTCAGGAGATCAAACAGCCCGAACTCGACGCCGCTCTCATCTCCCAGGGAGTTGCCGACCAGCTGGCCAACCGGGTGGCCTTCCGCCGGGCCATGAAGCGAGCGGTCCAAAATGCCCAGAAAGCCGGAGCTCTCGGAATTCGGGTGCAGTGCTCGGGCCGCTTGGGCGGCTCGGAAATGGCCCGCACCGAGTGGTATCGGGAAGGCCGGGTTCCCCTGCACACCCTGCGGGCCGATATCGACTACGGCTTTCGAGAGGCCCACACCACTTACGGCCGCATCGGAGTAAAGGTGTGGATCTACAAGGGCGATATCTTGCCCTACAAGACTCAGGCCGAGGACAAGATCAGCCGCGAGGCGGCCATGGCGGTCGGGGAAGCCTCCGGCTCGCAGAGGCCCCGGGCTGTGGTGTCGTCGGCGGCAGCCCCGCGTCAAGGCGAGACCGAACGCACTGAAGAAACCGAAGAGCCCGCCCCGTTGATCAAAGAGGCCGACCCCGAGTTCGAGAAGCTGCTCGAGGAGGAGGAGGACATCCTCCGCACCACTCGCGAGCACCGCGAGACACCGCACTTCCGACCAGGCGATGGAGACTGACCTCCCATGTTGATGCCCAAGAAGGTAAAACACCGCAAACACCATCGTGGCCGGACCAAAGGCCGCGCCAAAGGGGCCACCAGCGTGAATTTCGGCGAGTACGGCATCCAGGCCCTCGAGCCGGGGTGGATCACCGCCCGCCAGATCGAGGCCACCCGTATCGCCATCACCCGACACATCCGCCGGGGAGGCAAGGTCTGGATCAACGTCTTCCCTGACAAGCCAGTTACTGAGAAGCCGGCTGAGACCCGCATGGGCTCGGGCAAGGGCAACCCGGAGCGCTGGGTGGCCGTGGTGAAACCCGGGCGCATCTTGTTCGAGCTCTCCTACCACGACCGAGAGATGGCCCGCACCGCCATCGAGCGGGGAATCCAGAAGCTACCCGTCAAAGCTCGTTTCGTAGAGCGTCGGGAGGGGTGGTAGCGATGGCCCGCAAAGCGACCTGGCAAGGCCTCAGTGACGCTGAGCTCATCGAGCGGGTGGACGAGGCCAAAGAAGAGGTGTTCAAGCTCCGTTTCCAAATCGTCACCGGCCGTTTGGACAACACCGCCCGCCTGAAGCAGGCCAAAAAGGAAGTGGCCCGGGCCATGACCGAATTGCGTATGCGGGAAATCCAAGCTGCCGAGGCCCTGGAGGCTGAAAATGTCTGACCCCACAACCGAAGTGCAGCCAGCCGCCCGGCCCAACGGCCGGAAAGTGCGGGAGGGGATGGTGGTGTCGGTTGCCATGGACAAGACCGCGGTGGTGGCATCCACCGACCGCGTCCGCCATCGCCGATACAACAAGACCGTGCGGCGCACCACCCGCCTATACGTCCACGACGAGACCAACCAGCTCGCGGTGGGCGACCGGGTGCGGGTACAGGAGACCCGTCCGCTGTCTAAGAACAAGCGGTGGCGGCTGCTCGAAGTAGTGGAGCGGGCGCGATGATCCAGCAAGAAACTCGGGTCAAAGTGGCCGACAACTCCGGGGCCAAAGAGGTGCTGTGCATTCGGGTGCTGGGCTCCTCCCGAAAGCGCTACGCCACCATCGGCGATATCTTCGTGGCCACCGTCAAAGACGCCATGCCCGGCGCCGCGGTCAGCAAGGGCGACGTGGTGCGCTGCGTGTTGGTCCGGGCCAAGAAGGAGAAGCGCCGCAAGGACGGCTCCTACATCCGTTTCGACGAGAACGCCGCCGTGCTCATCAACGACCAACTGCAACCGCGGGGAACCCGCATTTTCGGCCCGGTAGGGCGGGAGCTGCGGGACAAGCGGTTCATGCGCATCGTGTCGCTCGCACCGGAGGTGCTGTAGGGGCCATGAAGATTCGCAAAGGAGACCGAGTCCGGGTGCTCAGCGGAAAAGACCGGGGCAAAGAGGGCGAGGTCATGTTCGCCTACCCGACCGAGGGAACGGTGATCGTGGACGGCGTGAACATTGTTACCAAGCACCAGGGTCCTCGCCAGGGGATCATGCAGACCGGCATCATCGACAAGGAGATGCCCATCAAAGCTTCCAATGTGGCCGTGGTCAGCCCGGCCGACGGCCGCCCCACCCGGGTGGGATACCGGTTCGACACCGACGGCCGAAAGATCCGCGTCTGCCGTCGTACCGGAGTTGATTTGTGATGGCCGCCGATACCGCTACCGCCCCCCGGCTCCAAACCTTGTACCGGGAAGAGATCCGCGACCAGCTCAAAGAGGATCTGGGGCTCAACAACGTTATGCAGGTCCCCCGCTTCGAGAAGATCGTCTTGAATATGGGCGTAGGCGAGGCCGTGGCCCAAGCCAAACTGCTCGATGGTGCGGTGGCCGACCTGACCACCATTGCCGGCCAGCGCCCCGTCGTCACTCGGGCCAAGAAGTCCATCGCCAACTTCAAGATCCGCGAGGGGAACCC
The DNA here is from genome assembly GCF_965214065.1 of Candidatus Poriferisocius sp. GTDB lineage: Bacteria > Actinomycetota > Acidimicrobiia > Acidimicrobiales > Bin134 > Poriferisocius. The sequence goes on along the minus strand of NZ_CBDCAT010000027.1, from coordinate 566,640 downwards.
CATTGGAGCCAAGGTCACCCTCAGGGGACCCCGCATGTGGGAGTTCCTGGATCGGCTGATCAACCTGGCCATTCCCCGCATCCGAGACTTCCGAGGCCTCTCCGCCCGATCCTTCGACGGGAACGGCAACTACTCGTTCGGGGTTACCGAGCAGCTCATCTTCCCTGAGGTCGACTACGACTCCATCGACACCGTAAGGGGCATGGACATCACAATCGTCACAACCGCAATCACCGACGAGGAGGGCCGAGCGCTGCTCGAGGCCTTCTCGTTTCCATTCCAAGCTGAGGGACAGTAACTCAATGGCAAAAAAGGCGCTTGTACAAAAACAACAGCGAACGCCCAAGTTCAAGGTTAGGGCCTACACCCGTTGCCGCCGCTGTGGCCGGCCTCGGGCCGTGTACCGCAAATTCGGGCTGTGCCGAGTGTGCCTGAGGGAGCTGGCCCACGCCGGCGAGATCCCCGGCCTGACCAAGGCGAGCTGGTGAGATCATGACTGATTCCCAAGAGCTGGTGAGGTGATGCGACTGTGACTATGACCGACCCCATCTCCGACATGTTGACCCGCATCCGCAACGCCAACACCGCCATGCGCGACGAAGTGAAGATGCCGTCCTCCAAGATGAAGGTGGCGCTGGCCGGCGTCCTGAAGCAGGAGGGCTACATCGACAACTTCGAGGTGGCCCAGGCCGAGCGCGGCCCCGGACACACCCTCACGATCGACATGAAGTACTCCGACCAGCGGGAGCGGGTCATCTCCGGGATTACCCGGGTGTCCAAGCCCGGCCTGCGGGTCTACTCCAAGTCGGACGGCATCCCCCGGGTGCTCGGCGGGCTGGGGGTGGCCATCGTGTCCACCAGCAAGGGATTGATGAGCGACCGCGAGGCTCGCCGCCGTCGCATCGGCGGCGAAGTCGTCTGCGTGGTCTGGTAGGAGGACCTCGGTGTCACGAGTTGGATTGAACCCCATACCGGTGCCCGACGGCGTGGAAGTGGCCATCAACGGCGCCCATGTCACGGTTTCCGGCAACCGCGGCTCGCTGGAGCACGACCTTCCCGAGGCCATCTCGGCTCGAATGGATGACGGATTCGTCGTCGTCGAGCGGGCCGACGAGCAGCGCAGCACCAAGGCGCTGCACGGGTTGAACCGGTCGCTGTTGGCCAACATGGTCACCGGCGTCAGCGAGGGCTACCGCAAAGAACTGGAGATCGTCGGTGTGGGCTACCGGGCCATAGCCCAGGGCAACAGCAAAATCGAGCTTCAGCTGGGGTTCAGCCACCCTGTGTACGTTGAGGCCCCCGACGGCGTGACCTTCGAGGTGCCCAACCAGACGAGTATCCACGTACTGGGCTTCGACAAACAAGCGGTCGGCCAAGTGGCCGCCGACATCCGGGCCATCCGCAAGCCTGAGCCCTATCGGGGCAAGGGCATCCGCTACGCCGGCGAGCGGATCATCCGGAAAGCCGGGAAGGCAGCCAAGTGACTCGGCGAGACAAGACGAAGAGTCACTTGCACGAGGAACCCAAGTAGTAGAGCTGAGTATCGATATGAGCAGCGTCCAACACAAGCACCAGAGCCGGGTCCGACGGCATCGCCGGGTCCGCAAGAAGATCCAAGGCACCGCCGAACGTCCCCGCTTGGCCGTGTACCGGTCCAACCGCCACATGATCGCCCAACTCATCGACGACGCTGCGGGCCACACCATCGTGTCGGCCTCCACCACAGAGTCTGAGCTGCGGTCCGGTCCGACTGGAAACATGGCCGGCGCCTCGGTGGTGGGCAAGCTCATCGCCGAACGGGCCAAAGACAAGAACATCACTGCGGTGGTGTTCGACCGGGGGGGCTTCCGCTACCACGGACGAGTAGCCGCCCTGGCTGATTCAGCTCGAGAAGCTGGACTGGAGTTCTGATGACTGACACCTCAACCCCAACTACAACCGGCGACGCCCAGCTGCGCGACTCCAGGGTTATCAACATCAACCGGGTGGCCAAAGTGGTCAAAGGCGGACGCCGGTTCTCCTTTACCGCCCTAGTGGTGATCGGTGACGGCGCGGGACGGGTCGGACTGGGCTACGGCAAGGCCAAGGAGGTGCCCCTGGCCATTCAGAAGGGCACCGAGGAAGCCCGCCGCAACCTGTTCCGGGTACCGCTGGCATCGTCCACCATCACCCACCCGATTATCGGCGAGATGGGGGCCGGACGGGTCTTGCTCAAACCGGCTGCACCCGGTACCGGCGTGATTGCCGGTGGCGCCGCTCGGGCCATCCTGGAAGAGGCCGGCATCGGCGATGTCCTGTGCAAGTCGCTGGGCTCGCCTAACCACATCAACGTGGCCCGGGCCACCATTGCCGGACTCAAGGCCCTCAAACGCCCCGACGAGGTGGCCCGCCACCGGGGCATTCCGGCCGATGAGTTTGTGCCTGCCGGGATGCTGGCCGCCTACCGGGAATCGGAGCGCACGTCCGCCGCCACCTCGGCGGACGACGAGGAGTAGTGGCCATGGCTATCAAGGTCACCCAGACGCGATCGCAGATCGGCACCCGACCCAAGCAGCGAGGCACGCTGCGGGCATTGGGCTTACGAGGCATCGGGCAGACCAACACCCTGCCAGACGCCCCTGAGATCAGGGGCATGATCGACAAGGTGGCCCACCTGATTTCTTGGGAGGAGACCGACGAATCATGAAAGTCCACGATCTGAAACCAGCTCCAGGCTCTCGCAAGCAGCCGCAGCGCAAGGCGCGGGGTATCGCCGGCAAGGGCGGGAAGACCGCGGGCCGGGGCATGAAAGGCCAGCGGGCCCGGAGCAAGATCCCCGTCGGCTTCGAGGGCGGCCAGATGCCGTTGGCCCGCCGTGTGCCCAAGCTGCGGGGGTTCAAGAATCCGTTCCGGGTGGAATACCAGGCCATCAACCTGGATGTCATCGAAGCCACCGGGCTCGACGAGATCACTCCTGAGGTCCTGCGCGAACACGGCCTTTTGCACAAGGGTGCTCTGGCCAAGGTGCTGGGTCGCGGAGAGCTGACCCGAGCAGTCACCGTCAAGGCCCACGCTTTCTCCGAGTCGGCGAAAGCGGCCATCACCGCCGCAGGCGGTAGCGTGGAGGTGTTGCCCAAACCCTTCACCGGGCGACCGCCGGCCAAGGGCAACGCCCTTACCAACCGATAACCGAAGCCTGACTGGGTCAAAGGAGTAGGAATCGCCGTGCTCACCAGGGTGACAAACATGTTCCGAGTGGCCGATCTGCGGAACAAGATCCTGTTCACCCTGTCGATGCTGGTGATCTTCCGCCTCGGTGTCGCCATCCCCTCCCCTGGCGTCGACCTCGACGCCGTAGACCAGCTCCGCAACCAAGCTGATGCCGGCGGTGTCACCGGCTTGCTGAACTTCTTTTCCGGTGGCGCCCTGTCGCAGTTCGCCATCTTCGCCCTGGGCATATTCCCCTATATCACCGCGTCCATCATCATGCAGGTGCTGGGCGTGGTAATCCCCCGCATCGAGCAGTGGCAGAACCAGGGCGCGGTCGGCCAGCGCAAGATCACCCAGTGGACCCGGTACCTGACCATCGCCATCGCCATAATCCAAGCCACTTCCTTCTCTTTCCTCTTCCATAACGGCGGAGGCGGGCTCAGCCTCACGGGCGGCAACGCCAACCAAGCCATCGACCTATTGCCAAACTTCACCGCCCCCCGGGTGTTCCTGGTAGTGCTCACCCTTACCGCCGGCACTGCCCTTTTGATGTGGATGGGCGAGCTCATCACCCAAAAGGGCATCGGCAACGGCATGTCGCTGATCATCTTCGCCTCGGTGGTGTCCACCATTCCCAATCAGTTCTCGTTGGTGAAGGCGTCGGAGGGCTGGGGCGCGGTGTTCGTCATCGCCCTCATGTACTTGGCCCTCTTGGTGGCCATCGTATTCGTGGAGAACGGCCAGCGGCAGATACCGGTGCAGTTCGCCAAGCGGGTGGTTGGCCGGCGCATGGCCGGCGGCCAGAGCACCTACATCCCGCTTAAGGTGAACCAATCGGGCGTTATCCCCATCATTTTCGCCAGCTCGGTGTTGTACCTGCCCATCTTGCTCTCGGCGGTGCTGCCCTCTGATTCCAATCCCGATCACAACACCTGGGGGGAGAGCGTCCAGAGCTGGGTGAACACTCACTTGGGCGATCCGGCCGACACGGTGTATCTGATTGTCTTCGCCCTGATGATCGTGGGATTCGCCTACTTCTACACCGCCATCACCTTCGACCCGGTCAAGCAGGCCGATCAGATACGCAAGCAGGGCGGGTTCATCCCCGGCATCCGACCGGGCCGCCAGACCGAGCGCTACCTGGGCCGCATCCTGTCGCGTATCACCTTGCCCGGGGCGCTGTTCATCGCCGCGGTGGCCGTCATCCCCGCCATTGCCCTCTCCCAGTACATCCCCAGCCAGAGCGCAACCGCCTATAGCTTCAGCGGCATCTCCGTGCTGATCGCGGTGGGCGTAGCCCTGGAAACCATGAAGCAGATCGACAGCCAGCTCATGATGAGAAACTACGAGGGCTTCCTGAAGTAATGCCTCAGGTCCTCGTGATTTTGGGGCGTCAAGGGTCGGGCAAGGGTACCCAGGCCGCGTTGCTAGCTGAACGCTACGGGGTAATCCACGTGTCCACCGGCGACATGCTTCGGGCCGCGGTGGAGGCGGGCACCGAACTGGGGCTGCGGGCCAAGGCGGTGATGGATGCCGGCGACCTCGTGGGCGACGACATCATGATCGGTATTGTCGATGAACGGTTGGCTGACGACGACATCCAAGCCAGCGGAGTGCTGTTGGACGGGTTCCCCCGCACCACCGCCCAGGCCGACGCTCTGGCCGAGATTGCGGGCGGGTCCGGACCCGATCTGGCCATCAACCTCGACGTGCCCATTGCCGAGGTCACCGAGCGGATGCTGGCCCGGGGCCGGGCTGACGACACCGCCGAGACCATCGCCCGTCGGCTGGAGCTCTACGAGGCTGAGACCGCTCCCCTGCTGGCCTGGTTCGAGGATCGGGGGAGCTTGGCCGTGGTCGATGGGCTGGGTAGCGAAGACGAGGTATTCGCCCGCCTCGCCGAGGTCATCGACGGGCTCTAGGACCCGCCAGCCGGTTTGTCCCCATCGGCAGCGGCGGGTAGCATTGCTCTTCGGCTCACTCAGTGGGCCATTATTCGCGCGGTACGCCGCAACAGCTTGCCAGGACGTCAGGAGAGGTCGCCCTTGGCGAAAAACAAGGAAGACGCCATCATCATGGAAGGGACGGTTACCGAGTCCCTTCCCAATGCCATGTTCCGGGTTGAACTCGAGAACGGGCACAAAGTGCTCACCCACATCTCCGGGAAGATGCGGATGCACTACATAAGAATCCTCCCCGGCGACCGGGTCCAAGTGGAATTGACTCCCTACGACCTTCAGCGGGGCCGGATCACCTACCGATACAAATAGCCCCAATGCAAATTGCCCCAGCGCACAACGGATCATCGAAAGGCACGCCGTGAAAGTCCGTCCCAGCGTCAAAAAAATCTGCGATAAGTGCAGAGTCATACGCCGCCATGGGCGAGTGCGGGTGATCTGCGCCAACCCCCGACACAAGCAGCGGCAGGGCTGAGCTGTGGCCCGTATCGCCGGCGTCGACATCCCGCGGGAGAAGCGGACCGTGGTTTCGCTGACCTACATATTCGGCATCGGGCCGTCTCTGGCCCGCCAGGTTTGCTCGGAGACCGATATAAACGAGAGCACCCGACTTCGCGACCTCACCGATGAAGAGGTGGCCCGGCTGCGCAACTACATCGAGGGCAGTTTGCGGGTGGAGGGCGACCTCCGCCGGGAGACCAGCCAAGACGTGAAGCGCAAGATGGAGATTGGCTGCTATCAGGGGCTGCGCCATCGCCGGGGGCTCCCCGTGCGGGGACAGCGCACCCATACCAACGCTCGGACTCGCAAGGGCCCGAAAAAGACAGTCGCCGGAAAGAAAAAGGTGATGAAGAAGTGAGACGAGAAGGGATTTTTCGCTAATGGCCAAGCCATCAGCCGGAGGGCGCCGACCCCGCCGTCGAGAGCGCAAGAACATCTCCTACGGGGTGGCTCACATCAAGAGCTCCTTCAACAACACCATCGTGACCATTGCCGACCAACAGGGGAACGTCATCTCCTGGGCTTCAGCCGGCAATGTCGGATTCAAGGGGTCTCGCAAGTCCACCCCGTTCGCCGCCCAGATGGCCGCCGAGCAGGCCGGCCGCAAGGCAATGGAGCATGGTGTGCGGAAAGTAGACGTACAAGTCCGCGGACCGGGCTCGGGCCGCGAGACCGCTATCCGCTCGCTTCAGGGAGTGGGCATCGAGATAACCGGCATCAAAGACGTAACCCCCATGCCCCACAACGGTTGCCGCCCGGCCAAGCGGCGGAGGGTCTGACATGTCCCGCTACACCGGCCCGCGGTCCCGGGTGTCCCGGCGCCTCGGCGTAAACGTATGGGGCACCAAGGGCGAGACCATCGCTCTGGAGCGGCGCCCCTACCCCCCGGGCGAACACGGAAGGTCCCGGCGACGGGGCAATGTGTCCGAGTACCTGCTCCAGCTTCAGGAGAAGCAGAAGGCCCGGTACACCTACGGTCTCAACGAGCGCCAGTTCCGCAACATCTTCAAAGAGGCGGCCCGTCACAAAGGGGTCACCGGCGAGAACATGCTGCGGTTCTTGGAGCTGCGGCTCGACAACGTGGTGTACCGCCTCGGCTGGGCTGCCACCCGCCCGCAGGCCCGCCAGTTCGTCTCTCACGGCCACATCAATGTGAACGGCCGCCGGGTCAACATCCCTAGCTATCGGCTCCGTAAGGGCGACGTCTTGTCACTGCGGGACAAGGCCAAGGAGATGATCGTGGTGACGTGGAACCTGGACGTGCTCGACCGCACTCCGCCCGCCTGGCTGAGCCGGACTGACGACGGCCTCGAAGCCACCGTGCGAGACACCCCGCTGCGCGAGCAGATCGATGTGCCTGTCCGAGAGCAGCTCATTGTCGAGCTCTACAGCAAGTAACCCAAAATCAACCATCTTTCCAAGAACTGAGGGAGCCGGATCATGCTGGTAATGCAACGACCCACCGTGGAGTCCGTTACCGAGCCGGAAGACAACCGCCAGAGGTTTGCCATCGGCCCGCTGGAGCCTGGCTTCGGACACACCCTGGGCAACTCCCTGCGCCGAGCGCTGCTGTCGTCGATCCCCGGAGCGGCTGTGATCCGGGTGCGCTTCGACGACGCCCTCCACGAGTTCGACACCATCGCCGGTGTGGCCGAGGACGTAACCGATATCATCTTGAACCTGAAGGATCTCGTCCTGCGGTGCCACAGCGAAGAACCGGTTGAACTCCGCATCGACGAGCGAGGCCCTGGAGAGCTCACCGGGGCGGGCTTGAACGTCAACCCCGACGTCGAGGTTCTCAACCCCGACTTGGTCATCGCCCGGCTGAACAGCAAGGCCCGATTGGCCATGGACATCACCGTCTCCCAGGGGCGAGGCTATGTGTCGGCGGAGATCAACAAAGAGGACTCCACCATCGGCGTCATCCCCATCGATTCCATCTTCTCCCCTGTACGCCGGGTGACCTACAACGTCGAACCCACCCGTGTGGAGCAGTCCACTGAGTTCGACCGTCTGGTACTCGACATCGAGACCGACAGCTCCATCACGCCCCAGGATGCCCTGGCCTCGGCCGGTGCCACCCTGCGGGCCCTGGTGCAGTTGGTCGAGGAGATGAGCGATGAGCCCCAGGGTCTGGGCATGGCGGAAGCGGGCAGTGCTCTGGCCGGCGCCCCCGACCTGGATTTGCCCATCGAAGACCTGGATCTTTCCGAACGGCCCCGCAACTGCCTCAAGCGAGCCCAGATCAACATGATCGGCGAATTGCTGGCCCGCACCGAGGACGAGTTGCTGGCCATCACCAACTTTGGACAGAAATCGCTGGACGAGGTCAACGAGAAGTTGGACGAGCGGGGTCTCGCCCTCGCCGGCCCCCGCTCGTAGAACAGGGAACACCATGCCCGGACGACCCCGCAAAGGACGCCGCTTCGGCGGTAGCTCACAGCACCAAAAGTTGATGATGGCCAATTTGGTGGCCTCGCTGATCGCGGCCGAGGCCATCACCACCACCGAGGCCAAGGCCAAGGCCATGCGCCCGGTGGCGGAGAAACTCATTACCAAGGCCAAAAAAGGCGGACAGCACAACCACCGCCAGATCCTGGCCCACCTGGGAGACCCGGAGATCGCCGACAAGCTCATAGTGGACATCGGCCCCCGCTATGCCAACCGGCCCGGCGGCTACACCCGCATTCTCAAGCTGGGCCCCCGCTACGGCGATAACGCCCCCATGGCCCGCATCGAGCTGGTTTAGCAGCCCAGCGACCGTGCGGGTACGAGCGACGGTCGCCTACCGCGGCGAGTCGTTCCACGGATTCGCCGTCAACCTAGGAGTCCGCACGATCGGCGGTGACCTGACCGAAGCCCTGGCCCGGTGTCTGCGGCAACCGGTGGAGTTGACCTGTGCCGGCCGTACCGACAGCGGCGTCCACGCCTGGGGCCAGGTGGTGAGCTTCGACGCCCCCAACGACGCCGATCTGCTGCACATACGCACCGCGGTGAACCGCATGCTGGCCCCGGCCATCGCCATCCGAGCCCTCGAAGCCGTCCCGGCCGGGTTCGACGCCCGCTTCGACGCCATCGGTCGCACCTACCGCTACACCGTCTTGAACCGTGACGTGCCCGATCCGTTTCTGGCCGCCACCGCCTGGCATTGTCCCCAGCCGCTGGACATCGACGCCATGAACGCGGCGGCAACCGCCATTTTGGGCGAACACGACTTCTCCTCGTTCTGCCGCCGACAGCACACTGCCGACGGCACGGAGAAGTCCCGGGTACGCGTCGTCAAACGGGCCGGTTGGCAACCAGCCGATCAAGACTTGTTGCGCTTCGAGGTCGAAGCCTCCTCCTTCTGCCACCAGATGGTCCGCTCCATCACCGGCGCCATGGTGGACATCGGCGCCGGCCGGCGCCCCGCCGAGGACATGGCCGCCATCTTGGCCGCCAAAGACCGCTCCGAAGTCCCCAACCTGGCCCCGCCTCACGGCCTTTGCCTGTGGTCGGTCTCCTATTCGTAAATCGCTGGGTGCAACACTCTCTGGGGCAGTTGTCACTCCCCCGGTGTGGGCCGTATCATTGCCTTTCCGGGATCGCGTCCGAAGGAAGCCCGATGCCCACCTACACCCCGAAAATCAGAGACATCGAACGCGCGTGGCACGTCGTGGATGCCGAAGGGCTCATCCTCGGCCGGATGGCCACCGAGGTGGCTCGCGTGCTGCGGGGCAAGCACAAGCCCGGTTTCACGCCCCACCTCGACACCGGTGATCACGTCATTATTGTGAACGCCGATAAGGTGGTGCTCACCGGCAGCAAGACCACTGACAAGCAGGTGTACCGCCACTCCGGCTATCCCGGCGGTCTGCGCCAGACCAGCTACGGATACCTGCTGGAGACCCAGCCCGCCGAGGCCGTGCGTCGCACAGTACGGGGGATGCTCCCCAAGAACCGGCTCGGTCGCCAGATGCTCCGCAAGCTCAAGGTCTACGCCGGGCCGCTCCATCCCCACGAAGCCCAGCAGCCCCAGCCCTTGGATATCCCCGGGGCCCGATCCAGGACCGGAGACTCTTAATGACCGCCCCTTTGACCCAGGCCACTGGACGCCGCAAACGAGCTGTCGCCCGCGTCCGGCTTCGCCCCGGCTCCGGGCAGGTGACCGTTAACGGGCGCCAAGCCGAGGATTACTTTCCCTCCCAGAGCCACCGGATGGCGTTTATGGCCCCCCTCCGGGTCACCAACACCGCCGAGATGTACGACATCGACGTGAACATGCACGGCGGCGGGGCCAACGGCCAGGCCGGGGCTCTGCGACTGGGCATTTCCCGGGCGCTGGTGGCATTGGATCCTGAGATGAGGGAAGTGCTCAAGCAGGAGGGATTCCTCACCCGCGACGACCGCAAGAAGGAATCCAAGAAGTACGGCCTGAAGAAAGCCCGCAAGGCGCCCCAGTACTCCAAGCGCTAAGCCCTCCTGTGCTGCGCTTCGGAACCGACGGGGTTCGGGGACGAGCCTACAGGGAGCTCCATCCCGACGACGTCGTCCGACTGGCCCAAGCGGCCGCCGAGGTCATGGCCCCAACTAGTCCGGTCGTCATCGGCCGCGACACCAGGGAGTCCAGTCCTGAATTCGCCGAAGCATTGGCAGCTGGATTCAGTGCAGTCGGTGTCTCCTCCATCGACTTGGGAGTTGCTCCCACTCCGGCAGTGGCATGGGCGGCGGCTCGTACCCGCGCCCCGGGCGCCATGGTCTCGGCATCCCACAATCCGTGGTACGACAACGGCATCAAGCTCTTCGGTCCTGAGGGCCGAAAGCTAGACGACGAAGCCCAAGCCGCCATGGAGTCGAATCTGGGGTATTCCGACCGCAAGACCGTATCCACCCTTGGCACCCCCCGGCGCACTTCCGACGGGTCGGAGATGTTGGAGGAATACCAAGACGCGGTGGCCAAAACAGCTGATTTCGACGGTCGCGAACTCCGTGTGTTGGTAGACGCGGGCCAAGGGGCGGCCACAGTCGTCCTACCCGACCCGCTCCAAGCCCACAACGCAACCGTCACGGTTATCAACTCATCCCCCAACGGCCGCAACATCAACCACAAATGCGGTTCCACATATCCCGAGGCAGTGGCCAGGTCTGTACTCAGGGAGAACGCCGACCTAGGCCTCACCTTCGACGGCGATGCCGACCGGGTACTGGCCGTGGACCACACCGGCGAGCTCGTCGACGGCGACCAGATCATCGCCATCTGCGCAATCGACCGACATCAGCGGGGCCGGCTCCCCGACGACACCGTGGTGGTTACGGTGATGACCAACCTGGGCTTCCACCGGGCCATGGCCCGGCGGGGCATCAACGTGGTGACTACCCCAGTGGGCGACCGCCATGTGTGGTCTGCCCTGCAAGACGGCGACTGGGCGTTGGGCGGCGAGCAATCAGGCCATGTGATCTTCCCCGCCCTGGCCACCACCGGAGATGGCCTGGTGACCGCCTTGCAGCTCCTCGAGGTAATCGCCCGCCGGGGTGTGCCGCTGAGGGACTTGGCTGCCGAGGCCATGACCAAGATGCCCCAAGTACTCCACAACGTGTCCATCGACCCCAGCTCCATCGACCAAAATCGCCTAAACGCCGCGGTAGCCGCCGCCGAGCAGACACTGGGCGCACACGGCCGAATCCTGGTCCGCCCCTCCGGAACCGAGTCCGTCGTCCGAATCATGGTGGAAGCCGAGACCCCTGAAAATGCCGAATCCGTCGCCGCAAACGTCGCTGAGGCGATAGGCATCTGAACCCTTCGGCCCTCGGCAGGTCATTTCCCATGTTGGCCACTAACCTTGGGGAACGATGTGCGGCATTGTCGCGGTGGTACGGCGCCGGTCAGAGCGTGTTCCCCCGACCTCGGCCGAGGTCCTCGACCTTTTGAGCCCGGTGGTCGTGTCGTTGCGCGACCTCGGCGGCGCCGATGACCTAGCTAGCCACATCGAGGCCAGGGCCCAAAACCTGATCCGCGCTGACCAACTACTCCGGGGCACCCCCGGGCTCCAGGCGCTGTTGACTGAGAAGCCGCTGCGGGCCACTATCCGGGCCACCCTGAGCGAGATCGACCGGCTGATCAGCGCCCTTGAAAGCGATCTTGACCGGTCCGCCGGCGACCGGGCCAATGAGGCGGTCAACGCCGCCCTGGTCCATTTGAAGGACGCCTTATGGGCCATCGGCAACGACCGGCTGAGCACCGCCGACGCGGTGGCTGCATTGGCCGGACCCGCAGCCAGCGAACCTGCCCTGGCCGCGTTCAGCTCGGTGCAGATAACCCTGTCGGCCCTGGACAGGTTGGAGGTTCGAGGGCGGGACTCGGCCGGGATCCACATCATGGTCAGCGGTCACGGTCTCGACCCCTCAACCCCGGCGGTGGCTGCGGCACTGGCCGAGCGTGCGGCTGATCCTCTGTTCCGGTCGGGCTCGGTGCGTTGGGCCGACAACTCCCTGAGCTTCGTCTACAAGGCCGCCGCCGAGATCGGCGAACTCGGCGACAACACCGCCGCACTGCGAGCGGCCGTTACCGCCGACGAGCTGCTGGCCGCCGCTGTGGACGCCGAAGCGGCCTCGGCAGTGGTTATCGGCCACACTCGTTGGGCCAGCGTGGGGATGATCAACGAAGCCAACGCCCACCCGCTCAACTCCGAAACGGTTGAAGGCCCCGACCGGATCTATGCCATTGGAGCTTTGAACGGGGACGTCGACAACCACACCGATTTGGTGGCCCAGCATGGTCTGGCCCTGGATCCCGGCATCACCACCGACGCCAAGGTCATCCCAACGCTCTGGTCGGCCCGACTGGACGGCCCGCACAGCGCCATCGACGCATTCCGCGGCACCGTCGCCGACCTCGCCGGCTCGGTGGCCATCGCCGGTCAGACCGCGGCCAATCCCGACCAACTCCTGCTGGCCCTGCGGGGCAGTGGCCAAGCCCTGTACATTGGCGCCGCCGAAGACGCTTACGTGGTGGCCAGCGAGCCTTACGGGCTGGTTGAACAGGCCAACCATTACCTTCGCATGGACGGTGAAACCCCATCTGATCCCAACAACGCTGACGCCAGCCGGGGTCAGGTGGTGGTTCTCAACCGCGACCACGCCGGGGACCTGGCCGCCGTGCAGCGGTTCTCCTGCGACGGCACTCCGCTGCCGGTGGCCGCCGCCGACATCGCCGATGCCGAGATCACCACCCGCGATGTCGACCGCCGGGGTTTCCGCCACTATCTGCTGAAGGAGATCACCGAATCGCCCGAGTCGTTCCGCAAGACCCTGCGGGGCCGGATCGTCAGCACCGAGAGCGAGACGCACTCCCCAACCCTGGCGGTGAGACTGGGGTCCGAAACTCTCCCCGATCATTTGGTGCAGCGGCTGGCTGACGGCCGCATCGCCAACATCGTGGTGATCGGCCAGGGAACCGCCGCTGTGGCCGGCCACAGCCTGGCCCATTTCCTGCGCCACGAGCTGCCTGATCGACAGGTCAGTTCCGCTTTGGCCACCGAGCTGTCGGGTTTCGGGATGCAGGCCGACATGAGCGACACCCTGGTTGTCGCCATCAGCCAGTCGGGCACCACCACCGACACCAATCGCACCGTCGATCTGGTTCGGCGGCGAGGGGCCGCCGTCATCGCCATCGCAAACCGGCGCAACAGCGACCTATGCGACAAATCCGACGGGGTGCTCTACACCTCCGACGGCCGGGACGTGGAGATGAGCGTGGCCTCCACCAAGGCGTTCTACGCCCAAGTGGCCGCAGGGGTGTTGTTAGCTGTGGCTCTAGCCGACGCCGTCAACGGAGACCGTCCGCTCGACCTCCGCCAGCAGGAGCGCCGCCAGCAACTGTTGACCTCGCTGCGCGATCTCCCCGCGGCCATGGCCGACGTTCTCAACCTGCACGATCGCATCGCCGACGTCGTCCGGCGCCACGCCCTGGGCCGAACATATTGGGCGGTGGTGGGCAACGGGCTCAACCGGGTAGCCGCCGAGGAAGTCCGCATAAAGCTCTCTGAGCTGTGCTACAAGTCCATCGCCTGCGACACCACCGAGGACAAAAAACACATCGATCTGTCCTCCGAACCGCTGATCTTGGTGTGCGCTGCCGGGCTGTTCGACTCCACCGCCGACGATGTGGCCAAAGAGGTGGCCATCTTCCGGGCCCACAAGGCCGCCCCCATCGTGATCACCAGCAGCACCGAAGTCCGCTTCGACGCCGCATCCGAGGTGATCGCCACCCCGAACACCGCCTCGCCCGACCTGGCCTTCGTGCTGGCCACCATGGTGGGCCACCTGTTCGGATATGAGTCGGCGCTGGCCATCGACGAGCTGGCCCAACCCCTGCGGGAGACTCGGGCGGCCATCGAGGCCGAAGTGGCCTCCAGCGATGCCGGCAACGAAGCTGACATCGACAGCCAGGAAATGCTGGCCTCCCTTCGCACCCAGTTCACACCGGCCGCCCAGCAGTTCTTCCAGGACCTGCGCCAAGGCCGCTACAATGGATGCCTCGAAGCTGGCACCGCCGCCGAGATGGCCTCCATGTACCGCTATGCCCTGGGCATCGCCCCTCTCGACGCCTACCAACTGGAGCGGGGCCGAGTGGGCACCCCGGCTGTGGTTCTGGAAGACCTCACCGCCATGCTCACCGTGGCGGTGGGCGAGCTAACCCGCCCAGTGGACGCCATTCGCCACCAGGCCAAGACCGTCACCGTGGGCATTTCCCGAGCCGAGGAGTCGCTGCTGGAACTGCCCCTAGTCCGGGCCGCCCTCGACGCCGGCGCTCCTCGCCACCAGCTCAGCTACCAAACGCTGCGCACGCTGACCGCCCTCGACCCCGCGGTGGCCGAGGTCACCGGCTATATCCGCTACGGCATCAACGGAGACCCGGAAGATCCCAGCACCACCATCCACGTGATCGACCGCGGCGGCATCACCGTGGGACTGGCCTCTCGCACCGAACGCGACCCCACCTTGCGAGGCAGCAAGCACCTGGTAGCCGTGGAGCGGCAGGTTCGAGCCGCCCGGGGCCGTTCCGACGGCCGGACCATCGTCTTGATCCCCGAGGTCAAAGACCGCCAGACCACTGGCCTCACCCTGCTGCATGTGCGGTTTCAGCCCAGCCTCTCACCCGAGACGGCCCAAAAGGTGCTGGAGGGCTATCGGAACCGTTTCGCCGCCCTGCGCGACGAGGTCACCGAGACCGAACCCGACTTCCGCCTCGACCGGCTGGGCGATATCAGCACCGAATCTCTGATGCTGGAGCCGGTGGCCGAGCTCGCTGACCGTTGGCGGCCATGATCTGGTGTTCGGGTACGCCTTTGAAATGACCCCCATCGTCACCCCGGCCGAGATGGCCGCCATCGATGCGGCCGCTCCGGAGCCCGTCGAGGAGCTGATTGAGCGGGCTGGCGCCGCGCTGGCCCGAACCGCGCTGGACATGCTGGGGGGAGGCTACGGACGACGGGTGACGGTGCTGGCTGGCAAGGGCAACAACGGCGCCGACGGACGGGCTGCCGCCCAGCGGTTGCGCCGCCGCGGCGTCCGAGTGGCGGTAGTCGATGCCGCCGATGGCCCCGACTCGCTGCCCGCCGCCCACTTGGCCATCGACGCCGCCTACGGCACCGGCTTGCGTCGGCCCTATTCCCCACCCCGCCCCGCCCCATCGCTCGACAACCCCGACCAAGCTGCTCCGATCCTGGCCGCCGACATCCCCTCTGGTGTGGACGGGTTGACCGGTGAGATCCGCGGACACGCCTGGGTCGCAGCTCAAACCGTGGCCTTCGGTGCACTCAAGCCAGGGTTGATCCTCCATCCCGGCGCACAGCACTGCGGCCGGATCACCGTGGCCCCCATCGGCCTCGATGTATCAGGAGCCCGAACCCACCTGGTTACCGCCGATGACGTGGGCCGTTGGCTGCTGGTGCGGCCCGCAGAGGCCCACAAGTGGAAGACCGCCTGCTGGGTTATCGCGGGATCGCCGGGCATGACCGGGGCCGCTCATTTGGCCTCCAGCGCCGCACTGCGGGGCGGATCGGGCTACGTCCGGCTCAGTACCCCCGGCCTCGACGCTGCTGACCTTCTGGATGGCCCCGCCGCCGCGCCCACCGAGGCCGTCGGTTGGCCCTTGCCGGCAGATGATTGGGCCTCTGCGGTTGATGACGACGAATTGGCCCGCTTCAAGTCCGTGCTGGTCGGGCCTGGGTTGGGCCGACACCCCAACACCGTCAAAGCAGTCCGCGACCTCGTCGCCAAGGTTCCGCTGCCTCTGGTAGTGGACGGCGACGGCCTCAGCGCCCTGGGCACCAATGCGCCAGATGTGTTGGCCCAACGCTTTGCCCCCACCGTGCTTACCCCCCACGACGGGGAATACCGCATTCTCACCGGCGCTGCCCCCGATGCCGACCGATTCGCCGCCGCCCGCTCCCTGGCCGCCGCCGCCGGGGCGGTCGTCTTACTCAAAGGCCCCACCACCGTGGTGGCCCATCCCGGCGGCGACGCTCTGGCCGTAACCAACGGCGACGCCCGGTTGGCTACCGCCGGCACTGGCGACGTGTTGGCCGGACTCATATGTGGCTTGCTCAGCACCAACGCTGAACCCATGCACGCCACCGCCTCCGCCGCCTGGCTTCACGGCCAGGCTGCCAACGCCTGCCCGCCGGCCGCCATGACGGCGTCCGATCTGCTATTTGTCCTGCCCAGGGTATGGGAAGCCGCCTCCCAGCAAGAGGCGACCCCATGAGGCCAACCTGGTCCGACATCAACCTTTCCGCCATCACCCACAACGTGGAGTTGTTGGCCGAAATGGTCCATCCCGCCGAGCTGTGTGCGGTGGTCAAAGCCGACGCCTACGGGCACGGCATGATCCCGGTGGCTCGAACCGCCGTCGAGGCGGGTGCCACCACGCTGGCGGTGGCCCTGGTGGACGAGGGCCGCCAACTCCGAGAGGCCGGGATCGACACTCCCGTGCTCCTTTTGTCGGAGCCCCGGCCCAACGAGTTTGCCGAAGTGGTGGAGCACCGACTCACTCCCACGGTGTACCAGGGCGAGGGCTTGGCCGCCGCCGCGGCCGCCGCGGCCGCCGCCGGGGTACGCCAGCCCGTGCACCTCAAAGTCGACACTGGCATGGCCCGGGTGGGCGCCCCACCCGCTCAGGTGATGATGCTGGCCGACGCCATCGCCGAGCGCGACACGCTGGAGTTGGCCGGCGTGTGGACCCACTGTGCAGTGGCCGACGAACCCGATAACGCCTTCACCGCCTACCAGATCGAGCAGTTCAACCATCTCTTGTCCCGGCTGCGGCTGGCTGGTCACCACGACTTTTCCCGCCACCTGGCCAACTCGGCGGTGGCCATTGCCCACTCCACCGGTCGGTTCGACATGGTGCGCTGCGGCATCGCCATCTACGGCATACCCCCGTCGCCGGCCTTGGCCGGCTGCCTGCCGCTTCAGCCGGCCATGACCCTGCGCACCGAGGTTGCCATGGTCAAAACAATCGCCGCTGGCACCCCGGTTTCCTACGGCCACCACTACACCGCCCCCGCCGACACCCAGCTGGCCACCATCCCCATCGGCTACGCCGACGGCTGGACCCGCCGTCTGGGCACCACCGGGGGCGAGGTGCTGATCGGAGGCCGCCGACGGCCCATCGCCGGGGTGGTGACCATGGATCAGACCATGGTCGACTGCGGCCTTGACCACCCCGTGTCCCCCGGCGACGAGGTGATCTTGCTAGGCCGTCAGGGCGACGAGGAGATCACCGCCACCGAGATCGCCGATCGCCTCGACACCGTCGCCTACGAAGTGGTCTGCAACCTCGGCCGCCGGGTCTCCCCGCGCTACCAGTAAAGGAATGCCCTAGCGCGACGGCGGTATGGCCTGGGGAAGCCCCACGGTGTACTCGGGGTTTGTCTCGTTCATGATCGACTCGGTGCGGGCTGCGATCCTGTCTTTGAAGTCGGGATGGGGGAAGACCCAGAACTGGTCGTCGCGCACCGCGTCGAACACCAATTCGGGGATCTCCGCCGGATCGGTGCCCTCGTCGATGGCATCGATCAGGGCTCGGTGGAAGGCGGCCGCCTCAGCGTCGGCCGACATGGGTCCGCAGGTGTCCTCGTAGGTGTCGGGGCGGTTGCGCTCTGCCCGGAAGATGCCGGTGGCCACCGGACCGGGGCACAAACACGACACCCCGATGGGCGCATCGATGATGTCCAGCTCCCGATGGAGCGACTCGGCGATGGCCACCGCCCCGTACTTCGAGGTGGTGTAGGGGCCGAGCAGCCCCCCGGAGGTGAGCCCTCCCACCGAGGCGGTTATCACCACGTGGCCGTCGTCGCCCTTGTCCAGCATCCGGGGAATGAAGCTGCGCACCCCGTGGATCACCCCCCACAGGTTCACGTCCAGCACCCATCTCCAGTCGTCCACGGTGTTCTCCCAGGTGAACCCGCCGGTGAGCACCCCGGCATTGAGATGCACAAGGTGGATTCCACCGAACCGCTCCAACGCCGCGTTGGCCAGCGCCTCGTTGGCATCGGGGCTGGTCACGTCGGTCAGCATGAGCTGGGCATTCTCCAAGCCGCCGACGGTCTCAGCCAACCCGGCCTCGTCGATGT
Organism: Candidatus Poriferisocius sp.; assembly: GCF_965214065.1. Lineage (GTDB taxonomy): Bacteria > Actinomycetota > Acidimicrobiia > Acidimicrobiales > Bin134 > Poriferisocius. The sequence continues at coordinate 548,375 of NZ_CBDCAT010000027.1, read as the reverse complement.
CGCCGGCCAAGACGTGCATCCCCTCGGATGCGGCCTTGCGCACCATGGCCCGGCCCATGCCGCTGCCTGCTCCGGTGATCACCGCCACCTTCCCAGCCAAATCCCTCATGTCAATTCCCTTCGGGGTCGCATCAGTCGCCGCCATCATGGCTCACGGAGCGGATGGCTGTCTCCACGGCGGCTGCCGCCATCAACCGAACCAGCCCGAAATCGGCTTCCACCTGGCCGGTAGCCCCCACCACCAGCGCGTCGCCGTCGCCGCCAGTGTGCGCCGGAAGAAGCGCCCGGGCCATCCCGCTGTGTCCGCTGCGGGCCACCCGGAAACAGCCCAGCTTGTCGAGCACCGCGTTGGTGGCCACCACCCCGATGGTGGTGTTGGTGGGCGCTTGGGGATCATCCCCATCGGCAAACGGGTCGGCCGACTGATGCTCGTAGGTGCCCGCCACCAGCGAGTCCACCACTCGGCCGTCGTTGATCGCCCCCGAGGGATTCACCGCCACCAATGCGCCCACCAGCACATCGCCCACCTGGAGCAGCGCGCCGCCCAGTCCCCCCGGCTCGCGGTGCTCTGCCCCCCGCCACTTGTTCATGGTGGCCCCGGTGCCAGCGCCCACCCGCCCCAGCGCGGGAACCCCCTCGTGTGCCGCCTGGGCCGCGGCATAGCCATCTTCTGGTCCGGGCCGCACCGAGCCATCGCCCTCGGTCAGGTCGTATAGCGACAGGCCCGCCACGATGGGCACCCGGCCGCCCCGGGTCTCAAACCCCCGGCCCTGTTCCTCACACCACCGCATCACCCCGTCGGCCGCAGCCAGCCCAAACGCCGAGCCCCCCGACAGCACCACCGCGTCCACACACCCCACTGTCCGCTCCGGCGCCAGCAACCCAAAATCCCGGGTCGCCGGAGCCCCCCCTCGAATCTCCCCCGAGGCAGTGGTCCCCTGGGGAAACAACACCACCGTGCACCCCGTCAGCGCCGCCTCATCGGTCCAGTGCCCCACCAACACGCCCCCGCCAACTCCCAACATCACCGCCGACGGTACTGCACAGATTTACCGCCGTCCCATAGCAAAGTCGGATACAGACCGGGTCAATCCAGCATTCTCCTCAGCCAATGGGGGGCGTAGTCTTGGCCTGTGACATTGGCGTTGGCTGAGGTTGCCGCTGAGGCGGCGGGCTGCACCAAGTGCGGGCTGGCCAGGGGCCGGACACAGGTGGTATTCGGCATGGGCAACCCTCAAGCCGACCTCATGTTCGTGGGAGAGGGACCCGGTGCCGAGGAGGACAAGCAGGGCCTCCCTTTCGTGGGCCGCTCGGGCAAGCTCCTTGACCGCCTAATGGCCGAGGAGATGGGCCTCACCCGCGACTTGTGCTACATCGCCAACGTCGTCAAATGCCGTCCCCCCGACAATCGGGACCCCAAGCCCGAAGAGATTGATGCCTGCCGTCCGTGGTTGGAGCAGCAGGTCAAGCTGATCGCCCCGAAAGTGATCGTCACTTTGGGCAACTTCTCCTCCAAACTGCTGCTGGACACGAAAACCGGAATCACCAAACTGCGAGGACAGAGCTACCCAATGGGAAACATGATCAGTACCAGTGCGGTCGTCATCCCCACTTACCATCCGGCAGCCATTCTGCGAGGTGGTGGCCTCCAAGAAGCCCAGATGCGCTCCGACTTGGTTCGAGCCCGCATGGCGATGACCAGATGATCCAAGCCCGCACTCGCTCACCCGAGGACACGAAGAACCTGGCCGCCAGCCTGGCCGAGTTGGCCCATCCCGGCGACCTGCTCTTGCTGGTGGGCGACTTGGGCGCGGGGAAAACCACCTTCACTCAGGGATTCGCCGCCGCCTTGGGCGTCAGCGAGCCGGTGACCAGCCCCACATTCACCCTGGCCCGTGAATACCACGGCAGGCTGCTTCTCCATCATCTCGACGTCTTTCGCCTAGATCAGATTTCTGAGGTGCTCGACTTGGGGCTGCCCGAACTGCTCGACAGCGATGGGGTGATCCTCATCGAGTGGGGCGACGTGATCCGCCAAGCCCTGCCCAACGATTACCTGGAAGTGGCGCTGACCTTCGTCGACGGCCAAGACACCTCGCCGGACGAACGGGTGGTACTGCTAACTCCAATAGGACCTCGCTGGCAAGCCCGGTTTGGCACGCTGGTCGCCGCTATTCGCCAGTGGACTGGGGAGCCCCCGTGTTGATCTTGGGCATCGAATCGGCCACCCAGCAGGTGGGATGTGCCCTCGGCGGGCATGAGGGGGTGCTGGCCTCGGCTCACAGCGCCCGGGGCCGTCGCCACGCGGAGTCCATCGCCCCCCAGATCCAGTTCGTGACAAGACAAGCCAGGGTCGAGCTAAAGGATGTGGGGTGTGTGGCCGTGGACCTCGGGCCCGGCTTGTACACCGGCCTGCGGGTGGGCATCTCCAGCGCCATGGCGATGGCCTACGCCCTGGGCGTCCCGATGATCGGAGTGTCCAGCCTCGATCTTCTGGCCTTCGCCGTGCGCCACACCAACCGGTTGATCGTGGCCGCCATCGACGCCCGGCGCAGCGAGCTGTTCTACGCCTTCTACCGCCAGGTCCCCGGCGGGGTCCAGCGGGTGTCTGAGGCCCAAGTCGGCACTCCCGATGACCTGGCCTCCGAATTGCTGGCCACCAGCGAAGAGGTGCTGTTGGTGGGCGACGGTGCCCGCCGCTACGCCGGGGTGTTCGACCAGCTCCAGAAGACCGACATTGCCGAACAAGACCTGGCTCACCCCTCGGCCGCCTCCCTGGTTCAGCTGGCCCACGCCCGAGCGCTGCGGGAGGAATTCGTCAAGCCGTGGGAGCTCAAGCCGATATACCTTCGGATTCCCGACGCCGACATCAACTGGAGCACCCGATGATCGCTCCTATGACCCTTGATCATCTGCCTGAAGTCATGGCCATCGATTCCCAGTGCTATCCCATTCCCTGGTCAAGGGAGGTCTACGAGTCGGAACTGGCCCGCACCGATGATCGACTCTATGTGATCGCCCGCCCCGATAAAGTTGTCGGCCACGCCGGAGTGGCCTTCGAAGCAGACGAAGCCCACATCACCACCGTGACAGTGGCCCCCGATCACCGGGGCCAAGGCATTGGCGCCCGGCTGCTCTTGGCTCTTGCCTTGGCCGCCCGCCGCCACAACACGAGCTTGGCCCTGGAAGTGGAGGCCGACAACCCCTCCGCCCAATCCCTGTACCGGCGCTTCGGACTGGCCCCAGTGGGCATTCAACGGGGGTACTACGCCGACATGGGCCTGTCGCCCGATGCCGTGGTGATGCGGGCCGACAACATCCACCAATCCGACTATGCCGATCGCCTGGTCAAGATCGCGGTAGAACTGGACTACGCATGACTGCCGAGGATTTCCCCCAACTGAGCCCGGCCATTGTGCTGGGCATCGAGACCTCCTGCGATGAGACGGCCGCCGCCGTGGTCTCCGGCCCCTCCGACGTCTTGTCGTCGGTGATCAGCAGCCAGGTAGACCTGCATGCCCGCTACGGCGGGGTGGTTCCGGAGATCGCCAGTCGAGCCCACGTGGAGCTGCTCACCCCGGTGGTGGCTCAAGCGATTATCGAGGCCGGCCTCAGCGACCATGAGGTGGAGGCGGTGGCCGCCACCGCGGGCCCCGGCCTAATCGGCTCCCTATTGGTGGGAGTCAGCGCAGCCAAATCGCTGGCCCTGGTCTGGGACGTGCCGTTCGTGGCGGTGAATCACCTCGAGGCCCATCTGTACTCTTCGTTCCTGGAGGAGCCCGGCCTCGATCTGCCGGTGGTGGTGCTCTTGGTGTCGGGCGGCCACACCCTGCTGGTGCTGATGGAGGCGTTCGGCCGCTACCAGCTCATCGGCCAGACCCTCGACGACGCCGCCGGCGAGGCGTTCGACAAGGTGGCCCGCTTTATGGACCTGGGTTATCCCGGCGGCCCGGTCATCGACCGACTGGCCATGGACGGTGACCCCGAGTCGGTGGCCTTCCCCCGCCCCATGTACGACGACGGCTACAACTTCTCCTTTAGCGGCCTCAAGACCGCAGTGGTCAACCACGTTCGAAAAAATCCCGACCTCGATGTGGCCGACGTCGCGGCGTCGTTCCAGGAGGCGGTGGTGGACGTGCTGGTGTACAAGGCCCGCAAGGCCGCCGAGGAGTTCGATGCCAAGGGCCTGTGCCTGGCCGGTGGGGTAGCGGCCAACTCTTCGCTGCGGGAGCGGATGCTCGACGCCTGCGTTGCTGCGGGCATCAGCGGTTTCTTGCCCAGCCGATCCATGTGTACCGACAACGCGGCCATGGTGGCCGCCGCCGGATGGCAGCGGCTCCAACTCGATGGCCCCTCGCCGCTGGACACCGGCGCCGACCCCAACCTCGTCCTCCCCTTCATTTAGCAGTCCCTCTGTGAATTGGCCTCAGGGCGACTGACGCCCTACTCTTAGCACTCGCCTATCGAGAGTGCTAACGCTCAAATATCAACCCCTTGGAGGCCAAGATGGCTCTACAGCCCCTTGATGACCGGATTGTTGTCCGTCCCGGCGAGTCCGAAGAGATGACTGCCAGCGGCCTGGTCATCCCCGACACTGCCAAAGAGAAGCCCCAGCAGGGTGAAGTCATCGCCGTAGGACCCGGCAAGCGGTCTGACAACTCCGGCGAGCTCATCCAGATGGACGTCTCCGTCGGCGACACCGTGGTCTACAGCAAGTTCGGCGGGACCGAGATCACTGCGGACGGCGAGGATCTGCTGATCCTGTCGGCCCGCGACGTGCTCGCCATCGTCAAGTAGCCACGATGACCAAGATTCTCAAGTTCCGGGAGGAGGCCCGCCAGGGCCTCGAAGCCGGCGTCAACCAGCTGGCCGACACGGTCAAGGTGACCCTTGGCCCCAAGGGCCGCAACGTGGTCCTCGACAAGAAGTTCGGCGCCCCCACCATCACCAACGACGGCGTGTCCATCGCCCGCGAGGTGGAGCTCGACGACAAGTTCGAGAACATGGGCGCCCAGCTCATCAAAGAGGTGGCCACCAAGACCAACGACATCGCCGGCGACGGCACCACAACCGCCACCGTGCTGGCCCAGGCCATGGTCCGCCACGGCTTGCGCAACGTGGCCGCCGGCGCCAACCCGATGAGCCTCAAGCGGGGCATCGAGCAAGCAGTGGCCGCCGCGGTGGACTCACTGGCCGACCAGGCCCAGGACATCTCCCAGAAAGAGGAGATCTCCCAGGTGGCCTCCATCTCGGCCGCCGATCAGGCCATCGGCAACGTCATCGCCGAGGCCATCGACAAGGTGGGCAAAGACGGCGTGGTCACCGTGGAAGAGTCCAACACCTTCGGCATGGAACTCGACTTCGTCGAGGGCATGCAGTTCGACAAGGGCTTTTTGTCCCCCTATTTCGTGACCGACGCCGAACGCCAGGAGGCTGTCCTCGACGAGCCCTACATCTTGTTCAACCAGGGCAAGATCAGCTCGGTGCAGGATCTGCTCCCCGTGCTGGAGAAGGTCATGCAGACCGGCAAGCCGCTTTTGATCATCGCCGAGGACGTGGAGGGCGAGGCCCTGGCCACCCTGGTGGTGAACAAGATCAGGGGCACGTTCAACTCGGTGGGCGTCAAGGCCCCCGGATTCGGCGAGCGCCGCAAGGCCATGCTCCAAGACATGGCCATCCTCACCGGCGGCCAAGTGGTGGCCGAAGAGGTCGGTCTCAACCTGGAGGGCGTCACGCTCGACCTGTTGGGCACCGCCCGCAAGGTGATCGTGACCAAAGACGACACCACTATCGTGGAGGGCGCCGGCTCCAAGGCCGACGTTGAAGGCCGCGTGGCCCAGATCCGCCAGGAGATCGACAACACCGACTCCGACTGGGATCGGGAGAAGCTCCAAGAGCGCTTGGCCAAGCTGGCCGGCGGCGTGGCCGTCGTCCAGGTGGGCGCCGCCACCGAGGTGGAGCTCAAGGAGAAGAAGCACCGGATCGAGGATGCGCTGTCAGCCACTCGGGCCGCCATCGAGGAAGGCGTGGTCGCTGGGGGCGGCACCGCCCTGCTGCGGGCTCGTCCGTCGGTGGCCAAGGTGGTCGACAACCTCAGCGGCGACGAGTCAACCGGCGCCAAGATCGTGCTTGAGTCGCTGAGCGTGCCGTGCTCCCTCATCGCCTCCAATGCCGGCTTCGAGGGCTCCATCGTGGTGCGCGACATCGAGGACACCTCCGGCACCATTGGGTTCAACGCCGCCACCGGCACCACCGAGGACTTGGTGGCCGCGGGCGTCATCGATCCCGCCAAGGTGACCCGGGCTGGCTTGCAGAACGCGGCTTCCATTGCCGCCATGCTGCTCACCACCGAGGCACTGGTGGCCGACAAGCCCGAGCCGCCTGCCCCCCCGATGCCCCCTGGTGGCGACCCCATGGGTGGCATGGGAGGAATGGGCGGCATGGGCGGCATGATGTAGCCACCCGGCAAACATCAACCACCCAAAGAACTGAGCCTGGGGGCCACCGTCGCTGCGAAGCGGGGTGGCCCCCAGTTCATTCCCCGCCCCGAATCGTGGCGGCCAGGCGGGCCGCCGCCTTGGGCCGAGCTCAGCCTGTCCGAGCGGCGTGTGGATCTCAACCAGTTACGGGCTGCCCTCGACGGCCGCCCGCAATCCACCTGGGGCGATACCCCTCCCACCGGACAGGAGCGGCGCTCCGCGGTGCTTGTGCTGCTGTACCCCGAGGATGGCGAATTCTGCGTGCTGCTTATCCGCCGAGCCCAGCACCTGCGATCCCACAGCTGGGAGGTGGCCTTTCCCGGCGGAGGCCAAGAGGACGGCGACGACACCCTGCTGGCCACCGCCCAGCGGGAGACCCGCGAGGAGATCGGCCTGGACACCGGCCAAGTGGATGTCATCGGCCAACTCGACCGCTACGTCACCGTCGGCAGCCGATCGCTGGTCCACCCGTTCGTCGGATTCCTTCCCCACCCTCCCGCCGGCCTGATCCCCGACCCCGCCGAGGTGGAGCACATCTTGTTGGTGTCCACCGCCGAGCTGCTTTCCGACGAAGCCTGGCGAGAGGAGATATGGCCCATCAATGGCGTCGACCGGCCCATCACATTCTTCGAGCTCTACGGCGACACCGTATGGGGCGCCACCGCCGCCATGCTCCGCCAACTCCTCACCATCGCCACCACCCGCTGAGAAATTCCCGGCCTTCACCGGCCTCCACCGCAAGACCTCACAGATCTGTCGGCCACAATGACTGATATGGGTGAGCGGCCAAACCACATGAGCCCGGAGGAGTTCCGCCAGGCGGGCTACCAGGCGGTGGACTGGGTGGCCGATTACATGGCCCGCCTCGGCGATCTTCCGGTCAAGTCTTCGGCCCATCCGGGTGATGTCCGGGCTATGTTACCCGCAGAGGCTCCTAAACACGGCGAGGACTTCTCCGAGGTGCTGGCCGATCTCGGCCGGGTGATCCTGCCAGGCATCACGCATTGGCAGGCGCCGGGGTTCTTCGCCTACTTCTCGGCCAACGCCAGCGGGCCTTCGGCGCTGGCCGATCTGGTGTCGTCAGGACTCGGCGCCCAAGGAATGATGTGGGACACCGGCCCCGCGGTCACCGAGCTGGAGCAGCACGTGCTCGACTGGTTGGCCGTCGAGATGGACCTGCCCGAGAAGTTCCGGGGCAACGGCGTCATCCAAGACAGCGCCTCCAGCAGCACGCTGTGCGCCGTCCTGGCCGCCCGACACCGGGCCGGCGGCATCAACGCCCTCCCCAATCTGGTGGCCTATGCCTCCGAGCAAGCCCACTCCTCGGTGGAGAAGGGCCTGCGGGTGGCAGGAATCCCCGCCGATCGGATGCGGCCCATTGCCACCACACCCGACTACGCCATGCGGGCCGACCATCTGGCATATGAGATCGTCAAGGACAAGAACGACGGCTTGACCCCGTTCTTCGTAGCCGCAACCGTGGGCACCACCGCCACCACGGGCATCGATCCCGTGACCGAGGTGGCCTGGGTGGCGTCCAACTTCGACGCCTGGACCCACGTAGACGCCGCCTTCGCTGGCACCGCCGCGCTTTGCCCCGAGATGCGCTTCCTCAACGCCGGGCTGGAAACCGCCGACAGCTACGTGTTCAACCCCCACAAGTGGCTGCTCACCAGCTTCGACTGCTCGGCCTTCTATGTGGCCGATCGGGCCAGCCTCACCGAAGCCCTCTCCATCGCCCCCGAGTATCTGCGCAACCCAGCCAGCGAGTCCGGCACCGTGGTGGACTACCGCGACTGGCAGGTGCCGCTGGGCCGGCGGTTCCGGGCCCTCAAGCTGTGGTTCGTGCTCCGTCACTACGGGCTTGAGGGTCTACGGGCCCACATCCGCCGACATCTGGCCTGGGCCAGAGAGCTCACCGAGTGGGTGGAGTCCGACCACCGATTCGAGTTAGCCGCCCCCACCGTGGTGAGCCTGGTGTGCTTCCGTCACAAAGACGGCAACAAAGCCACCAGTCGGATCCTCGAAGCGGTCAACCAGTCCGGCCGGGCCTACCTCACCTCCACCGCCCTCGGTGGCCAGATCATCCTCCGGGTGGCCATCGGCAGTCCTCAAACCGAGCGCCATCACATCGAAGATCTCTGGAATCTGATCCAATCTGTCGCCTGATTTCGCCTAGCTCCTGGTGAGGGGGTAAATCCCCCTATGGCAAGCCGCAAGGCTTTAGAATTCTTGGTTTCCAAGCAAAAGGGGCGTCGCGATGGCCGAGGTTGAGATCGGGCTGGGCAAGACCGCACGGCGGGCGTACGGGTTCGACGACATCGCCATCGTCCCCACCCGCCGCACCCGCGACCCTGAGGATGTGAACATCGCCTGGGAGATCGACGCCTACCGCTTCGACCTGCCCCTCATGGCCTCGGCCATGGACGGGGTGGTCAGCCCCGAAACCGCCATCGTCATCGGGCAACTCGGCGGGGTGGGGGTGCTCAACCTCGAGGGGCTCTGGACCCGCTATGAAGATCCCGAGCCAGTCCTCGACGAGATCGCATCCCAACCCCCCGAGAAGGCCACCCTGCGGATGCAGGAGCTGTACGCCGAACCCATCAAGCCCGAACTGGTGGGAGAGCGCATCCGCCAGATCAAAGACGCCGGGGTGATCTCCTGTGCGTCGGTCACTCCCCAGCGCACCGAGCAACTGGCCCCCCACATGCTGGCCGCCGAACTCGACCTCATGGTCATCCAGGGCACGGTGGTCACCGCCGAGCACAAGTCCAAGAACCACGAGCCGCTGAACCTCAAGCAGTTCGTCCGCCGACTGGAGATCCCGGTGATTGTGGGCGGCTGCGCCAGCTACGACGCCGCCCTTCACCTCATGCGCACCGGCGCCGCTGGCATCCTGGTAGGCGTGGGGCCGGGCCAGGCCTGCACCACCCGGGGCGTGCTGGGCATCGGCGTCCCCCAGGCCACCGCCATCGCCGACGCCCGGGCCGCCCGGATGCGCCATCTCGACGAGACCGGGGTGTACGTCCACATCATCGCCGACGGGGGCATGGCCACCGGGGGCGACATCGCCAAGGCCATCGTGTGCGGGGCCGACGCGGTGATGATCGGCTCCCCTCTAGCCGCCGCCCACGAATCGCCTGGCCGGGGCCACCACTGGGGCATGGCCACTTTCCATCCCACCCTTCCTCGGGGCGCCCGAGTGCAGACCTCCCCCCGGGGAACCTTGGAGGAGATTTTGGTCGGCCCGGCCCGGGAGAACGATGGCCGACTCAATCTGTTCGGCGGCTTGCGCACCTCCATGGCCACCTGCGGCTATGAGACGCTCAAGGAGTTCCAGAAAGCCGACATCATGATCGCCCCCTCGCTGCAAACCGAGGGCAAATCTCTTCAGCGCTCCCAGGGCATCGGAATGGGGCGTTGAGCCTCTCCGCCAACTCTGCTGCCGACGGATTATCGGCGGCCATGGGTACAGCCGACAGCGCCAGCCGAGACCACCCGGTCTTGGTCGTAGACTTCGGCGCCCAGTACGCCCAGTTGATCGCCCGCCGAGTGCGCGAGGCCCACATCTACAGCGAGATTGTCGCCCACTCCATAAGCGCCGACGAGATTGCCTCCCGCCAACCGGGAGCGGTGATCTTCTCCGGCGGTCCTAAGTCAGTTCACGTCGAGGGCTCGCCCCGCATCGACCCCGACATCTATGGGCTGGGCATTCCCATCTTGGGCATCTGCTACGGCGCCCAGCTCATCGCCGCCCAGCTCGGCGGCGAGGTGTCGCGCACCGGCGTCGGCGAATACGGCCGCACCGCCATGAGCGTGAGCGATCCCGGCACGCTGTTCGGGGCTGATGAGGACACCGAGCGACCGGTGTGGATGAGCCATTTCGACTCCATCTCCACTCCGCCCGACGGCTTCGTGGTCACCGCTTCCACCCCCCAGGCTCCGGTAGCCGCCCTCGAAGACCCCCAACAGCGCATCTTCGGCGTTCAGTTCCACCCCGAGGTGGCCCACACCCCCGGCGGCCAGGCGGTGCTGGAGCGATTCTTGTACGGGGGTGCCGGGCTGGCCCCGTCGTGGACCACTGAGTCGTTCATCGACGAGGCGGTGGCTACCATCCGAGCCCAGATCGGCGACGGCCGAGCGGTGTGCGGCCTGTCCGGAGGGGTCGACTCCGCGGTGGCCGCCGCCTTGGTCCACCGAGCGGTGGGCCATCAGCTCACCTGCGTGTTCGTGGATACCGGCCTCATGCGCCAGGACGAGGGCCAGCAGGTGATCGACGCCTTCCGCCGCTCCCAGGGCATCGAGTTGATCGCGGTGGAAGCCGCCGACCGGTTCTTCGAGGCCCTGGTCGGGGTGAGCGACCCCGAGGAGAAGCGCAAGATCATCGGCGAGCTGTTCATCCGAATCTTCGAGGAGGCCGCCAACCAAGTGGATGGGGCTGCCTTTTTGGTGCAGGGCACGCTGTATCCCGACGTGATCGAGTCGGGCTCCGACTCGGCGGCCAAGATCAAGAGCCACCACAACGTGGGCGGCATCCCCGAAGAGATGGACTTCGAACTGGTCGAGCCGCTACGCGACCTGTTCAAAGACGAGGTGCGGGCCGTGGGCCACGAACTGGGCCTGCCTGATGAGATCGTGTGGCGCCAGCCCTTCCCCGGCCCCGGCCTCGGCGTGCGGGTGATCGGCGAGGTCACCGCCGACAAAGCCGCTCTGTTGGCCAAAGCCGACGCCATCGTGAGGGCCGAGATCCATGCCGCGGGCCTCGATCGAGAGATCTGGCAGGCGTTCGCCGTGCTGCCCGACATCCGCACGGTGGGCGTGATGGGCGATGAGCGGACCTACGGCCAAGTGGTGGTCATCCGGGCGGTGACCAGCGAAGACGCCATGACCGCTGACTGGGCCCGGCTGCCCTATGAGCTGCTGGAAACCATGTCGAGCCGCATCATCAACGAGGTCGAAGGCATAAACCGGTTGGCCTACGACATTACCTCCAAGCCCCCCGGCACCATCGAGTGGGAGTGACCCCAGAAGGAAGCTAGGCGGCTCGGGTGGTGATGAGCTGCACCCGCTGGGGGGTGTCGGTCTTCATGTTGTTCAGCTCGTCGGTGTAGAAGAACTTCTCCTCGCCGAACGCCGGGCGCAGCTCGTCGAGCCACGACGCCTCTTCGTCGTAGGCGGCGAAGAACAGCCGGTTGACCCAATCGGGATCGCGGGCCTGCACGAACTTGAGAGCGATCACCTTCTCGCCTCCGATCTCGGCGACGCCGTCCACCAGCACCTTGCCCGGCGTGGCCGACATTGACGGGCCCCGCCAGGTACGGGCCAGGCCCGACACCTGCTTATAGGCGTCGGTGTATATCTGATAGGCCTCCACCAGCGGAACCTCGAAGTACCGCTTAGCTCCGGTGTCGCGCTCCACGAACATGTAGTAGGGCACCGCTCCCAGCTTCACTTCGGTGGTAATCATGTCGGCCCACGCCCGGGCGCTGTCGTTCACATGGCGGATCAGCGGCGCCTGGCACCTCACCACCGCACCGGTCTCGATTATGCGCCGCAGCGCCTCGCGGGAGACATCGGTGGCCAACTCCACTGGATGCGAGTAATGGGCCATGATGGCCAAGTGGCGACCAGAGGCCACGATCTCCTCGAATAGGCGCAACAGGTCGTCGGCCTCCTCGCCCTCGGTGAACTTGTAGGGCCAGTAGGCCGGGGCCTTGGTGCCGAACCGAATGGTATTGATCTCCAAGTCATCGGCCATGAGCGGTTCCACATAGCGGCGGATCAGCTCGGTCCGCATGATCATGGGGTCGCCCCCGGTGAACAGCACATCGGACACCGTCGGGTTCAGCTTCAGGTAGGCCACCAACCGGTCGATTTCCTTGCTGGCGAACTTGAGATCGTCGAGCTGCACAAACTGCGGCCAGCGGAAGCAGTAGGTGCAGTAGGCGTGGCAGGTCTGGCCTTGGGTGGGGAAGAACAGCACCGTCTCCCGGTACTTGTGCTGCACGCCCTGCACCACCTCTTCCTCCAAGTAGCCGGCGTTCATCTCCACCTGCCCCGCCGGATGCGGGTTCAGACCCAGCTGGATCTCTCTGGCAGCCGCCTTGAGCTCGGCGGCCGGCACCTCGGCTCTTATCAGATCGGCGATGCGATTGAAGTGGGCGGGATCGAGCATCCCCTCCTGGGGGAAGGTGAGCTGGAACATGGGATCGTCAGGAACGTTGTCCCAGTTGATGAGCTGCTCGCACACATAGTTATTGGTCTTGAACGGGAGCACCGAGCCCACCACCCGGGTCACCATCTTCTGGTGGTCGCTCAGCCGGTCGAACCCGGGGGTGTCTTCCAGGTTGCGGAGCTGGAAAGTGCGAAAAGTGTGCTGTTCGCCGTTGCCGGTGCTCATGGTGGGCCTCCCTATGAGAACGCCGTCGATTTGTCAGAGATACAACCGATAGTACCAGCCTTTCCGACCACTGTTGGGGGAGCTAAGTCTGCCACCATAGGCTTGTGCTGACCAGATTCGACGACTTCCCCATCCACCAGACCCCCGACCCCATCTCCACTCCCTCCACCGGAGAGAAGGATTTCTACGAGCGCTACTGGTTCAACGGCTACTCCAAAGTCGGCGACATGTACCTCGGCGTGGGCACCGCCCGCTATCCCCACCTAGGCATCCAGGACTGCGGCATCAGCATTGTTCACAACGGAGTGCAGCACGCCTTCCACGCTTCGGCCCGGGCCAATCCCGAGCCCTCCGATTTGAGCGTCGGGCCGTTCAACCTGGAGATCACCGAGCCCATGAAGGCCTGCCGGGTGGTGCTGGAGCCCAACGACACCGATTTCGCCGCCGACCTCACCTTCGAGGCCCGCACCGCGGCCATCGAGGAGCCCCGCCACCACTGGTCCGACGGCAGCCGCCGCATCATGGACACCACTCGGTTCACCCAGTTCGGCCGCTGGCACGGCTGGATCGAATACGACGGCCAGCGCATGGAGATCGACCGAACCGATACCTACGGTACCAAGGACCGCTCTTGGGGCGTCCGCCCGGTGGCCGGCGGCGACAACCGAGGCGCCCCCCAGCCACCGCGGGCCATGGGACTGTTCTTCTTGTGGGCTCCGCTGCACTGGGACGACATGTGCAGCCACTACCAGCTGTTCGAGGACACCCTGGGCCGCCCCCGTTTCCACGTTGGCGCCTTTTTGCCCGCCTACGACTCCCTGGCCGACAACCCTGCGGTGGAGGACCCCGGCGTGGAGCCCATGCATCGTCTCGAGCACCAGCTCATCTTCGAGCCCGGCAGCCGCATGATCAAAAGCGCCACATTGGCCATGACCTCCCTAGAAGACGACACCCGCCACGAGATCACCTTCGACAAGCAGTTCACCTACCGCATGAAAGGCATCGGCTACAGCCACCCCACCTGGTCGCACGGCGACTGGAAGGGCGAGCTGGCCATGGAGTCGGAGCGCTGGAAACTGGCCGACGTCGACGACAACGCCTTCGAGAACCAACACGTCCAGCACCTCATGAAGGTCCGCATGGGCGACCGCCAAGGCATCGGCGTCCTAGAGCAATCCATCTTCGGCCCCTATCGCCCCTACAACCTAGAAGGCCACATAGCCCCCGCCAACTAGCGCAGGTAGGCGTCTCCGCCGTCGATGTTAATTGTGGTGCCGGTTATGTAGCCGGCGGTGTCGCTGCATAGGAAGGCCACTACTCGGCCGATGTCGATCTCGGCGTCGCCAACCCTCTTCAAAGCGAATCGCTCTTGGAGGGCGGCGAAGCCGTCGGGGTTGAAGCCCTTCCAGTCCTCCATGGCCGGCGACATGGCCACCGGCATAAGCGTGATGGCCCGGATGCCGTCGGCGCCCCACTCCATGGCCGCCGCCCGGGTGATCGACTGGATGGCCGACTTCACCCCGGCATACACCCCCATGCCGCTGGGGTCGGTCTTGAGACTGGAGCCCGAGCCCTGGTTGATGATCATCCCGCCGTCCTTCAAGTACGGGTGGCACAGCCGCATGAACCGGATGGAGGCCAGCGCCCCCGAGGTCCACGCCGCCATGCAGGCCTCGTCGCTCACCTCCAGCAAATGACCGTGGGGCACCTGCTGGGCGTTGTTCACCAGGATGTCGACGGTGCCGAAGTGCTCCACGGTGCGATCCACACAGGCCTGGATGTCGTCCAGTTCGTTCACGTCGCACACCAGCGCCAGCGCCGACCCGCCCCGTTCGGCGATCTCGGCCGCCACCGCCTGTACCTTCGACTCAGTGCGGGCCGCCACCGTGACCCCAGCTCCCTCAGCCGCCAGGGCCAAGGCAATGCCCCGACCCACTCCTTGGCCCCCGCCGGTAACGATTGCCGTCTTCCCGTCAAGCATTCCCATGGCGTCGAACACTATCCCGGCACGCATCCCCAACCACGGGCGACCGGCAATGAGCGGAGAGGGTGGGATTCGAACCCACGAACCACCTTACGGCAGTTACTTCCTTAGCAGGGAAGCGCCTTCAACCGGACTCGGCCACCTCTCCAGGCCCCTACACCCTAGCTGTTCGCTGCTAGCCCGGCCTCATGGATTGCCCTCCTACGCGCCTACCATCCGAGCCATGGAAGACCACAGCCAATGACCCCGTTCGACATCAGCACCACCGATCGCCTGATGTCCACCACACGCTCAGTGCGACGGCGGCTGGACTTCGATCGGCCGGTTGATTCCGACGTCCTGCGCGACTGCGTGAGGTTGGCCTCCTATGCCCCCAACGCCTCCAATGCCCAGGACTGGCGCTGGGTGATCGTGACCGATTCTGAACAGCGAGCGGCCATTGCCGAGCACTACCGGGCGGGCATCGTTCCCCCGATGCAGGACCTGCTCGACCGCCGACGGGCCGACGGGGACGCCGCCGGCGTTCGCCACTCCGAGGCGGTGCTGTACCTTGCCGAGCGGTTACATGAGGTGCCCGCCCTGGTGATCCCCTGCATCCGTGGGGAGCTCGACCCCAACCTCGATCTCGCCTGGACCGCCAGCCTTTTCGGCTCAATCCTGCCTGCGGTGTGGAGCTTTCAGCTCGCCCTCCACAGCCGGGGCTTGGCCTCCACCTTCACCACCGCCCACCTGCTGGCCGCCGACGAGGTGGCCGCCCTGCTCGATATTCCCGACGACTACCTCCAAACCTGCCTGATCCCGGTGGCCTACTTGTTGGGCGACGACCTAAAGCCCCCCACCCGCAAAGACCCCGACGAGATCATCGCCTGGAACCGCTGGTCCTAAACTGCTCCTTCGACCCCAGACCAAGGCCACTAATCTTCCCCTCGGAGGGATGGCAGAGCGGACGATTGCAACGGCCTTGAAAGCCGTAGGGCCTTCCGGGGTCCCGGGGGTTCGAATCCCCCTCCCTCCGCTGACAGGAATCTTGCCGAGGCTGCCAGACTGAACAACGTGACCGTCATATCGCCTAGGGCAGATTGGTAGGAACCCATGACCGTTTCTGCTTGGACCCAACCCCGTGTTGCCATCGTGACTGGTGGCGGTTCCGGCATCGGCGAGGCCATCAGTCGGCGGCTGGCCGCTGACGGTGCCGCTGTCGCCGTATTCGACCTCAACGGCCAATCGGCCGCCGAAACCGCTGCGACCATCGAGGATGCGGGCGGCACCGCCATCGCGGTGGCCTGCGACGTAGCTGATCGTGGGGCAATAGACGCGGGGGTCGCCGAGACCTCCGACAAGCTGGGAAGCCCGACGATTCTGATCAACAACGCCGGCATTACTCCCTTCGAGCGCTTTTTGGAGATCTCCCGGGAGTCGTTCGACCAGGTGATGGCCGTCAACCTGCGGGGCACCTTTGAGTTCTGCCAAGTGGTCATCCCCCACATGATTGAGGAGGGTTGGGGCCGCATCGTGAATATCTCTTCTTCAAGCGCACAGACCGGGAGTTTCGGCCAGACGCACTACTCGGCATCCAAGGCAGCAGTGATCGGTTTGACCAAGTCGCTGGCCCAAGAGTTCGGCCGCAAGGGCATCACCGTCAACGCCATTCCCCCCAGCTTCATCGAAACCCCCTCACTTCACCGGGCGGCGGATGGCGGCCAGCTAGGCGACGGAATCGATCAGCACATCCCCACCACCCCGGTGCGCCGAGTGGGCCAGCCCGATGACATCGCGGCGGCTTGCGCCTATCTGTGCCGCGACGACGCCAGCTATGTCACCGGCCAAACACTCGGCGTGAACGGCGGCCGGGTCATCGGCTGACCTCAAGGCCAAGCAGGGCAATAGCCTGAACCCGGCAGCAGCACGCTGCAAAAAGCACAGCCATGAACCTGCGACGACTCCTCAAGAGCCATTTGGCGCCCTACCGCCGGGCGATCGTGTTCGTGCTGGTACTTCAAGCCGGTCAAACCACCGCCGGCCTGTTGCTGCCCGGACTGAACGCCACCCTCATCGACGAGGGCGTACTCCTCGGCGATCAGGCTGTGATCTGGCGAATGGGCGCCATCATGTTGCTGGTCTCTTTCGTGCAGGTCGGTCTGCTGACCGGGGCAGTCTGGTACGGGTCAAAGGTGGCCATGGCGTTCGGCCGCGACGTGAGGCGTGATGTGTTCGACCGAGTCACGCGCTACTCAACCCGGGAGATCGGCCGATTCGGCACCCCGTCGCTCATCACCCGTATCACCAATGACACCCACCAGATCCAAACGTTGACGGCGATGGTGGCCACCATGATGATCACCGCCCCGCTGACCATGATCGTCGGCATCGTGCTCGCCGTTCGTGAAGACGCCGGGCTGTCGGTGCTGCTGTGGGTGGTCATCCCCCTCGAGATCATCGTCATGGGCTCGATCATCGCCGCCATGAACCCGGCATTCCGGAAGATGCAGGAGCGCATAGACCGGGTCAATGCCGTGCTGCGCGAGCAGATCACCGGGGTTCGGGTGGTGCGGGCCTTCACCCGCGAACCGGTGGAGAGCGCCCGATTCGCCGAAGCCAACGATCGCCTAACCGCCACATCGATGCGGGCGGCCCGGCTCATGGCCGCCACCTTTCCCGCGGTCACACTGCTGGTGAACCTGTCGAGCGTGGCCCTTTTGTGGATCGGCGCCGACCGCATTGAAGACGGATCGACCCAGATCGGGTCGCTGGTGGCCTACATCACCTATCTCCTCCAGATTCTCCTTGCCGTCACCATGGCCGCCTTCATGGTGTCGATGATTCCCCGGGCCGCGGTGGCCGCGGAGCGCATTGTCGAAGTGCTCGACACCGAATCGTCGGTGGTCCCACCGGCCAATCCCATTGGAGAGTTCCTCCGACCCGGGACCGTGGAGTTCCGCGGAGTCGGCTTCCGCTATCCCGGTGCAGAGCACGCCGTGCTCGACAACGTGGCGTTCACCGCCCTTCCGGGAGAGACCACCGCCATCATCGGGTCGACCGGATCGGGGAAGACGACGTTGTTGACTCTCGCCGCCCGCCTGGCCGATGCCAGCATCGGCGAGGTCTCTGTCGGCGGTGTGGATGTCCGCCGGCTCGACCAGACCCTTCTGTGGCAGACCATCGGCTACGTGCCCCAGCGGGCCTACCTGTTCAGCGGCACGGTGGCCTCCAATCTCCGATATGGACGCCCTGAGGCCACCGATGGCGAGCTGTGGGAGGCCCTGGAGGTCGCCCAAGCCGACGGATTCGTCCAGTCCATGCCCGACGGGCTGGCCAGCCCCATCAACCAAGGGGGCACCAACGTGTCCGGCGGCCAGCGCCAACGGCTGTCAATCGCCCGGGCCCTGGTGGCTCAACCAGCCGTCTATCTGTTCGACGACTCGTTCTCGGCCCTCGACCTCGCCACCGAGGATCGGCTCCGCCGGGCCCTCGAACCCCTCACCCGCAACGCGGCGGTGCTCGTGGTGGCCCAGCGCATCTCCACCATCGAGACCGCCGACCAGATCATCGTCCTCGAAGGAGGAATCGTGGTCGGCCAGGGGCGCCACGACGAACTGCTCAGCACCTGCCCCACCTACGCCGAGATTGTCTCCTCCCAGAGGGGAGGTGAGGCCGCATGAGCCAGGATGAACCGAACGACATCGTGCCCGGCGACGATCCCCGCACCGACGTGTCTGGAAAAGGCGAGCCCGACGACGAGCAAGCCGATCAAGAAGCCCTCCAGACGTTTGGGCGCGAGGCCATGCGCTACTCCGGCCGCATGGGCGCGCCTATGCCCGCGGAGGCCACCCGCAACTTCCGGGGCACCGTTCGCCAGCTAGCCAAGATCACCGGGCGGGAAACACCGGTGCTGATCCTGGTGATCGTGCTGGCGGTGATGAGCGTGAGCCTCACCGTTATCGGTCCCTGGCTCCTCGGCGGGGCAACCGACATCATCGTGAGCGGGGTTCGCGAGAGCAGCATCGACACCAGCCGGCTCCGGGATCGGCTGTTCACCATTGCCGGGGTGTTCGGGGCGGCGTGGGTATTCGGCTATTCCCAGACGTACCTGCTCACCGGAGCGCTCCAACGCTCGATGTTCCGCCTGCGGGAGACGATCGAGGCCAAGCTCCACCGCCTTCCCCTGTCCTATGTCGATCAACACGCCCGGGGAGACCTGCTGAGCCGGGTGACCAACGACATCGACAACCTCACCCAGAGCCTCCAACAGACCATCAACCAAATCCTCACCTCGCTGTTGACCCTGATAGGGGTGACGGTGATGATGCTGACGGTGTCGCCGCTGCTGGCTCTGGTGGCATTCGTGACTGTGCCGCTGTCGTTGATGGCCACCCGCACATTTGCCCACCGGGCTCGGCCCCGGTTCCTCCGCCAGTGGCGGACCACCGGCACCCTCAACGCCCAGGCCGAGGACGTGGTGAGCGGACACGCCATCGTCACCGCCTTCGGCCGCCAAGACCAAGAGCGTCGGCGCTTCGAAACCGAAAACGACCAGCTCTACGACGCCAGCCGCTCGGCCCAATTCCTGTCGTCCACCATGCAGCCGGTGATGATGCTGATGGGCAATCTCCAGTTCGTGGCCGTCGCGGTGGTCGGCGGGCTGCGCATATCCAGCGGGGCCATCACCATCGGCGACATGCAGGCCATGATCCAATACACCCGGCAGTTCGCCATACCGATCCAGTCGCTGGCCTCGATGGCCGCCACCTTCCAGTCGGGCATCGCATCGCTGGAGCGGGTGGTGGAGCTGCTCGAGGTCGACGAGATTAGCCCCGACCCCGAACCGATGCCCCAACCCCCGCCCACTGCCGGGCGGGTTGAGTTCGACGATGTCCACTTCGCCTACGAACCCGAAAAGCCCCTGATAACCGGGCTTGATCTCACCGCCGAGCCGGGCCAGACGGTGGCAATCGTGGGCCCGACTGGGGCGGGCAAGACCACACTGGTCAACCTGCTGTTGCGGTTCTACGAGCTGGACGGCGGGCGGATCATCCTCGACGGGCGCGACATCACTTCGCTGCCCCGCCGCGAGCTGCGCTCCAAGTTCGGCATGGTGCTCCAAGACACCTGGCTGTTCGGCGACACCATCTGGGAGAACCTCCGCTACGGCAACCCCGACGCCACCGACGCCCAGATTCTCGAAGCCGCCCGGGTCACCTATGTCGACCGCTTCGTCCACTCGCTGCCCGACGGATTCGACACCGTCATCAACGACGAGGGCGACAACATCTCCGCGGGCCAAAAGCAGCTCCTCACCATCGCCCGGGCCTTCCTCGCCGACCCGGCCATTTTGATCCTGGACGAGGCCACCTCATCGGTGGACACCCGCACCGAGGTGCTGATCCAAGAGGCCATGAACGCGCTGCGAGCCGACCGCACCAGTTTTGTCATCGCCCACCGCCTCTCCACCATCCGCGGCGCCGACACCATCGTGGTGATGGACGGCGGCCATATAGCCGAACAAGGCTCCCACGATGAGCTCTTGGCCCGCGGCGGCCCCTATGCCGAGCTCCACGCCGCCCAATTCGCCGGCGAAGCCACCTGAACGGCGATCTGGCTCCAAAGACGGAGTCAAATGGCGGAGGGGGTGGGATTCGAACCCACGGTGACTTGCGCCACACACGCTTTCCAAGCGTGCCGATTCGGCCGCTCTCGCACCCCTCCGGGAGCCAAAAAACTACCGCAACCCGACGGGCAGACCTGAACCGATTGCCGCTATCCTGTGTGCATCCGGGCGGTTTGCCCGGTTTGGAATGTGATGGTCGGGTCCTGTGCAACGCCAGCCCGTGAACCGAGTCAGGGCCGGGAGGCAGCAGCTCTCAGCGGATCCTGGCGTGTGCCGCAGACCGCCTGGCCATCACTTTCGAGACCGGGTCGCCACACCGGCCTGAAACTTGCTGCCTGCCTGGGCCTAGTTGTCGCTCAGCCTGAGTAAAGTCGGCGCAATGGCTCACCAGGCACTGTACCGACGCTACCGACCGGGTTGCTTCGCTGAATTGCGCGGGCAAGAACCCGTGGTTCGAGCCCTTCAGAACGCCGTCCAGCAGGGGCGCGTCGGCCATGCCTACTTGTTCAGCGGCCCACGGGGCACGGGCAAGACCAGCACCGCCCGCATCCTGGCCAAGGCCCTCAACTGCACCGATCTGGGCCCCGACGGCGAGCCCTGCGGTGAGTGCCAGTCGTGCCTCGACGTCGCCAACAACACCTCCTACGACCTCATCGAGCTTGACGCCGCGTCCAACAACAAGGTGGACGACATCCGCGACCTCATTTCCCGGGTGGCTATGGGCTCGCCCGGCAAGGCCAAGGTGTACGTGCTGGACGAGGTCCACATGCTTACTCCCGGTGCGGAGAACGCCCTGTTGAAGACGCTCGAAGAACCCCCCGACCACGTGGTGTTCGTGCTGTGCACCACGGAGCCCCACAAGGTGGTGCCCACCATCCGCAGCCGCACCCAGCATCTGGAGTTCAACCTCATCGACGGCGACGTGCTGGCCGACCACGCCCGATGGGTGATCGAGCAGGCCGAACTGGAGGTAGATGACGACGCCATCGACCACGCGGTACACCGGGGGGCCGGGTCGGCTCGGGACACCCTGTCGGCTCTCGACCAGATCGCCGCAGCCGGCGGGGTGGCCGACCGGCTAGAAGAGGTCAACGCCATCGTCGAGGCCTTGGGAAGCCGCGACTACGGCCCCGCTCTCGTGGCCGTACACGAGACGCTGCGATCAGGATGGGAGCCGAGGATCGTCGGCGAAGCCCTGCTTGACCGCCTGCGCAACGCCTTTTTGTGCGCTATGGGCGCCGATTTGGGTTACCTCACCGATGCCCAGCAAGCAGACGCCCGGGCCGCCGCCGATCAGATCCCACCGGCCGGGCTCACCCGAGCTCTCGAGGTACTGGGAACCGCTCTGGTCGACATGCGCCAAGCCCCCGACCCTCGGGTGGACTTGGAAGTGGCCCTGGCCCGGCTGACCCGCCGCGATCTTGACACAGACGTCAACGCGCTGCTGGAGCGCATCGAACGCCTGGAGCGGAGCGGTATTCGTGCGCAGGCCGATTCGGCCGGTGACTCCAGACCGCCGGGACCCGATGCGGTCTCGTTTGCCTCCCGGCAGGCCGACCCTCCGACCGGCGGGCATGAGCGGGCCCGAGCCGCTGTCGCCCAAATGCAAGCCCGGTCGGCAGAAGCTGAAGGCCGCGTCCCGACTGCCCCCGATCCCGCTGAGGACGGTCCCGCCCCCAGCTCCGAAGCCGATACTCCTCAGGCTAAAGAACGGGCCCCGCGGCCCACACTGGGGGCCATGCGTGCGCAAAGGATGCCCACCGAGGGTTCGTCGGATATTCCCCCAACCCCAGAGGCAGTTTCCACGGCCATGCCCGGTGCCGCCCCAGTGGAGGACGGCGCGTCGCTACCCAGCCGCGAGGAGATGGTTTTGGCCTGGGGAGACACCATATTGGCCAATCTCCCGAACAAGGTCCGGGTTCGATTTCAAGCCGGCCGATTCTTAGCCAACGATGCCAACAGCGTGGTGTTCGCCCTCCCCAACCAGATCCACCTGAGCCGCTGTGAGGAGACACTCGACGAAGTCGACAACGCCCTTCGCCAGCACTTCGGCCGGGCTGTGCCGCTAAGGCTGACCATCGACGACGACAGCACTGCCCCGCCCCCTGATCTTCAGCCGACATCCTCCCTCACCACTCCGGCCGACGATGATGAGCACGAGGCCATCGATCCCAACGAACTCATGGACGAGGAAACCGTTGCCCAGGAGGCCATCTCCAACCTCATGGCCGCTTTCCCTGACTCCGAGCTGGTTTCCTTCGATCCGCCCACCGCCTCCGGCCAACAGGGATAACCGGGCCCCGCGTGAGCAGCGTCTACTCCGCCCCGGTCCAGGAATTGATCGACGAGCTGGGACGCCTGCCTGGCATTGGTCCCAAGTCGGCCCAGCGCATCGCCTTCCATCTCCTGAAACTGTCCGAGCTGGACGCACTACGGCTGGCTGATGCCATCAAGGAGGCCAAAGCCAGAATCCAGTTCTGCCAGCGGTGCTTCAACATCAGCGAGCACTCCGAATGCGAGCTATGTTCCGATCATCGGCGCGACCCGGCCATCTTGTGCGTGGTGGAGGAGCCCCGCGACATCGTGGCCCTAGAGAAGACCCGGGAGTTCCGAGGCCGATACCACGTGCTGGGCGGCGCCATAAACCCCATCGAAGGCATCGGACCCGATCAGCTCCGCATCAAGGAGCTGTTAGTCCGCATCGACGACGAGAACGTCACCGAGGTCATCTGCTGCACCAACCCCAACATCGAGGGGGAGGCCACCGCCATGTACCTGGCCCGGCTCATCGAGCCGCTGGGTGTGGCCGTTACCCGAATCGCCAGCGGCCTGCCGGTGGGTGGCGACTTGGAATATGCCGACGAACTCACCCTCAGCCGGGCATTGGAGGGACGCCAGCGGATCTCCGCCAGCTGACCCACCTGGACCTCATTAAGCAAGACACCGCCTCAGCGAGTCGGACGGGGGGCAATGGAACCGACGCACATGAGGCGGTGCTTGTTTGTTGCAGTTATATTACGAAGATGACGAAACAAAGTCAAGTAATTGCCGAACTGTAACAATCACACCTGAACTAGCAGCGCATCGCCCTGGCCTCCGCCCCCACACAACGCGGCAGCTCCCACACCGCCTCCCCGGCGGCGCAGCTCGTGCAACAACGTGAGCACAATGCGGCTCCCACTGGCTCCAATGGGATGGCCCAAGGCGATGGCTCCGCCGTTCACGTTCACCACGTCGTCGGAAATCCCCAGATCGGCCATCGATGCCAGAGCGACGGCAGCGAATGCCTCGTTGATCTCGAACAGATCCACGGCGCCCAGGCTCAGGTCAGCCGACTTGAGCGCTTGGAAGATGGCCCGAGAAGGCTGGGTGAGCAGCGATGGATCAGGCCCGGCCACCTGTCCGTAGCCAACATAGGACCCCAGCGGCGTCACGCCGAGCTGTTCGGCCCGCTCCCGGCTGGCCACCACCAGTGCACTGGCTCCGTCGGAGATCTGCGAAGCGTTACCCGCGGTGATGTTCCCCGACTCGGCGAACGCCGGACGGAGCCGGCCCAGCGACTCGGCGGTGGCGTCCGACCTCACCCCCTCGTCGGCCGATACCGGCACCGGATCGCCCCGGCGCTGGGGTACCTCTACCGTAACCAGCTCATCGTCGAACAATCCCGCAGCCGCCGCGGTCCCGGCTCGGTGGTGAGATTGAGCTGAGAACGCATCCTGGGGCTCGCGGGGCAACCCGCTCGATGCCGCGTACTTCTCGGTTCCTGTACCCATCGCACAGTGGTCGAAGGCGCAAAACAGCCCGTCATACATCATGGAGTCCACCAGGTCGCCGTCGCCCAGGCGGTATCCGTCCCGGGCACGGGTGAGCAGGTAGGGGGCCTTGGTCATGGACTCCATCCCCCCGGCCACCACTATCTCGGCATCGCCCGCCGAGATCATCTGGTGGGCCAGATAAACGGTGTTGATGCCCGACAAGCACACCTTGTTAACCGTGGTGGCCGGCACTGTCATGGGGATGCCCGCCCCCACCGCAGCCTGCCGGGCGGTGGCCTGACCCTCCCCGGCCAGCAGCACCTGCCCCATGAATACGTAGTCCACTTGCTCGGGGGCCACCCCTGCCCGATCTAACGCAGCCTGAATGGCCAGTGCGCCCAGCTCGGTCCCCCGAAACGACGCCAGTCCCCCCGACATCTTCCCGATGGGTGTGCGTGCCCCACCCAAAATCACCGTCTCGCTCATTGCCTTCCCTTTGTCCATTCACCAACGCCGCCCAACAGGATACGGTCAGGATGTGCGGATCCACCTGGTTGACGGGACATATGAGCTGTTCCGCTATCACTTCTCACCCGGCAACCGCGACCCGGAGCGGGGCGCAGCCCGAGGAGTGATCCACAGCATGCTCCAACTGGTCGACGACGGGGCCACCCACATCGGAGTGGCCACCGACCAGGTGATCGAGTCATTCCGCAACCGATTGTGGCCCGGCTACAAAACCGGCGAGGGAGTGGCACCCGAGCTGATGTCCCAGTTCCCCCTGGTAGAAGAGGCTTTGGCCGCGGCCGGATTCTGTGTGTGGCCCATGGTCGAGTACGAGGCCGACGACGCCATGGGGGCGGCCGCCCGCAAGGCCGTGCTCGATCCGAGCGTGGAGCAGGTGCTGATCTGCACTCCCGACAAAGACCTAGCCCAATGCGTTACCGCCGATGGGCGCATTGTGCAGTATGACCGCCGCCAACAAAGGCTCATCGACCACGAGGGAGTGGTGGACAAATTCGGCGTGCTCCCCGAATCCATTCCCGACTACTTAGCCCTGGTGGGCGACACCGCCGACGGCTTCCCCGGGCTGCCCGGCTGGGGGGCCCGATCCACCGCGGCAGTGCTGTCCCACTACGTCCACCTGGAGAATATCCCCGACGCGGTCGGCCAGTGGGAGGTGAGCGTGCGGGGCTCGGCCAAGCTAGCCGCTACATTGGCCGAGAACCGGGAGCTGGCCATGCTCTTCCGGGAGGTGGCCACCATCGCCAACGAGGCTCCCACCTTTGGCCGCCTCAACGAGCTGGCCTGGGTCGGCCCCACGGCCGAATTCCCCGCGTTGATGGGCAGAATGGGGGGCGAGCACCTTATTGAGCGGGCCGAGAAATCAAGGGCCCGGATCGGGCAAGGCTGAAAGGAACAACCACCCATGCGCACCGCGGTTACCGAGACGTTCGACATCGAGTTTCCCATCATGGCCTTCACCCACTGCCGCGACGTGGCCGCCGAGGTCAGCCGGGCCGGCGGGCTGGGAGTGCTGGGCGTTGTCGGACACACCGACGAAGATCTGGACACCGATCTGACTTGGATCCGGGAGCAGGTGGGCGACCGGCCCTTCGGGGTCGATCTCATCGTTCCCGCCCGGTACGAGGGCGCCGACCAGGGAGGGCTGGACACCGAACAAGTGAAGGCGCTCATCCCCGAGGAACATCAGCAGTTCCTCGACGAATTGCTCGACCGCTACGACGTGCCCCCACTGCCCGACGACGACGGTCCGACTCAGAACTGGGGTCCGGCAGCCCCACTCTCCAGTCGCCGTGCCAATCGCCAGCTGGAGATCGCCCTGGCCCACGAGCCCGCCTTGGTGGCCAACGCGCTCGGCCCGCCGCCCCCGGAGATGATCGCCCAGAGCCACGCCGCCGGGGCCAAGGTGGGTGCCTTGGCCGGCCGGGCCGTCCACGCCGAGCGCCATGTCGCGGCCGGCGTCGATCTCATCATCGCCCAGGGATACGAAGCCGGCGGCCACACCGGGGAGATCGGCTCGATGGTGCTCATACCCGAGGTGGTGGACGCGGTGGCCCCCGTACCGGTACTAGGGGCCGGGGGCATCGGCCGCGGCCGCCAGATGGCTGCGGCCATGGCATTGGGCGCTCAGGGAGTGTGGTGCGGATCGGTGTGGCTGGCCACCGAGGAAGCCGAGACCAGCCCGGCGGTCAAGCAGAAGTTCCTCGCTGCCGCATCATCGGACACCGAGCGATCCCGCACCCTCACCGGCAAACCGGCCCGGATGCTGCGCTCTGCGTGGACCGAGGAGTGGAACCGGGACGACACCCCCGACCCGCTGCCCATGCCCTTGCAGGTCATCTTGACCGGCGAGGCCCGTCGCCGCATCGACCGAATGTCCCACCATCTCGAAGGCGGCGCCCATAAACTGGCCAACTATTTCGTTGGTCAAATCGTCGGCACCATGAACCAAGTCCTCCCCACCCGACAGGTGGTTTACAACCTCGTCGAAGAATTCATCGAGGCAGTCGAGTCGCTGACAACTCAACTCGACGACGGGTAGAGCAACTCCAAAGCCTCGTCAATCGACGTCGCCCGCCGAATAATCCCCGCTTTGCTCTGCTTCACAAAGCCAACCTCGACGAGTCGACCGTGAAATCCAGCCAGCGGCTCCCAAAACCCGTCGTCGTCCAGCAGCACAACCGGTTTGTGCCGCCCGCCCTTATGCAAACCCAACTGGGTCCAGGTGGCCGCCTCGAACAGCTCCTCCATAGTCCCCAACCCGCCCGGCAGGGCGCAGAACCCATCGGACAGCGAGTACATGAGCTGCTTACGCTCGTGCATATCGTCCACCAGGTGGAGTTCGGTCAAGCCCTGGTGGGCTACCTCAATCTCGTCCAAGAAATTCGGGATCACCCCGATCACCTCGCCCCCCGCGCCCATAACTGCGTCGGCCATGACCCCCATCAAACCCACCCGCCCCCCACCAAACACCACCCCAATCCCCTCATCAGCCAACCGCCGCCCCAAATCAGCCGCCAGCGAGGAGTAACCCGGTTCAGTCCCCAACGATGAGCTGCAAAACACCGCGACCCGCCGCTGCTCCCGACCTGACTCCAAAGTCATCAAAGCGAGGTTATCTGTACACCTCCACAAATAAACAAAAGAAGTCGGTGAGCCCAACATAGGCGGGGCGGTGGGTGGCCCGGCTCAGGGCGCCCGCCGCCCGCAGCTCTGCGAGGACGGCGGGCTGGGCCGGGACAGGCCCCGCCGCCCCGCCGGAGGATGGTTAATCCACACCCGCCAAACACGACACGCTCAATAACGCCAAGCCCAAGTAGCCTGTCTCGACAATGGCCGAGCACTCGATGAAGGATCGACTCAACGACTTGGAGCGCCGCAAGCACGAGGCCCTCCATGCCGGACCGCAGCGGGCCGTGGACCGCCAGCACGACAAGGGCAAGATGCTGGCCCGGGAGCGCATCGAGTACCTCCTCGACAACGGCTCCTTCCACGAGCTCGACATGCTGGCCCGCCATCGAGCCCTGGACAGTGGCATCGAGGAACGCCCGTACACCGATGGCGTGATAACCGGTTGGGGCACCATCGACGGCCAGAAGGTGTTTCTTTTCGCCCAGGATTTCACCGTGTTCGGCGGGGCACTGGGGGAGGTGTTTGCCGAGAAGATCCACAAGGTGATGGATCTGGCCCTGTCGGTGGGTGCGCCCATGATCGGCCTCAACGACGGCGCTGGCGCCCGCATCCAGGAGGGGGTGGTATCGCTCGACTCCTACGGCGGCATCTTCCACCGCAACGTCAAGTCTTCCGGCGTCATCCCCCAGATCAGCGTGATACTGGGCCCGTGCGCGGGCGGGGCGGTGTACAGCCCAGCCATGACCGATTTCGTGTTCATGGTGGCCGAGAAGTCGCACATGTTCATCACCGGCCCCGACGTAGTGAAGACGGTAACCGGCGAGCAGGTGACCCTGGAGGATCTGGGTGGCGCCCGCTCGCACTCCACCAAGTCGGGAGTGGCCACCTTCGTGGGCGAGACCGAAGAGGAGGTGCTGGACGAGGTCCGCTTCCTGGTCAGCCACCTGCCGGCCAACAATCTCGAAGAGCCCCCCCACGTTGAAGCTTCCGACGATCCCGAGCGGCTAGTCCCCGAGCTGCGGGACATCATGCCCGACAGCCCCAATTTGCCCTACGACATGCGCAAGGTGATTGGTGCCGTGGTGGACGACGGGGAATTCATGGAGTACCACGCCCACTGGGCCCAGTCGATCGTGTGCGGCTTTGCCCGTTTGAACGGCCATACAGTCGGCGTGGTGGGCAACCAGCCGATGGTGCTGGCCGGGGTGCTCGACATCGAGTCGTCGTCCAAAGCGGCCCGCTTCGTGCGGACTTGCGATGCCTTCAATATCCCGCTGCTGACCTTTGTAGACGTACCCGGATTTCTTCCCGGAGTCGATCAGGAACACGGTGGCATCATCCGCCACGGGGCCAAGCTGCTGTACGCCTACTGCGAGGCCACCGTGCCCCGCATCCAGGTCATTACCCGGAAGGCCTACGGCGGAGCCTATGTGGTGATGGACTCCAAGTCGGTGGGATCCGATCTGTCGTTCGCCTGGCCGGGGGCCGAGCTGGCCGTCATGGGCCCGCAGGGGGCGGTGGAGATCATCTACCGCCGCGAGCTCCAGTCGGCTGCCGATCCTGTAGCTCGGCGGGCCGAGTTGGTGGACGATTACACCGAGCGCTACGCCAATCCCTATATCGCCGCTGAGCGGGGCTACATCGACGACGTGATCGACCCCGCCGACACCCGCCGTCTGGTGATCGCCGGATTCGAGATGCTCCGCTCCAAGCGGGAGGAACTGCTGCCCCGCAAGCACGGGGTTATCCCGCTTTAGTTGTCCCCGAATACATGAGCATCATCCAGATCACTCCTCAGCCAACCGAAGCCGAGGTGGCTGCCATTTTGGCGGCCCATGAAGCTCTTTGGCCCCGTCCCACAACTGACGAGCCTCCCGCTCTTCCCGCTCCCCGCTGGCGGTTCAGCGGGCGCTGGTGGACAGCACCGGCCGCAACCCGCCGCAAGCAACAAGGACTGCAACGATGACCGCCGATCCCGACCGCCACCGGACGCCCGAGGAGTTGGAGGCCGCCCTCGACCACATCCGCCAAGCCCCCGCCGACCACGGCACTCTCGAGTTGATCGTGCGCCGCCCGGCGGTGGACGAGCGGGAGGTGTTGGACACCGGGATGCTCAACCTGGACGAGGGCTTGGAAGGCGACACTTGGAACCAGCGGGGCTCAAGCAAGACCCCCGACGGCAGCCCACTGATTGACGCCCAAATCAACATCATGAACGCTCGCGCAGCTGCCGCGGTGGCCGGGCCCATCGAACGATGGGCCCTAGCCGGAGACCAGCTCTATGTCGATCTCGACATCAGCTTGGAAAACCTCCCTGCTGGTACTCAACTCGCCATCGGCGAAGCGGTCCTTGAAGTCACTGCCGAACCCCACACGGGTTGCGGCAAATTCTCCGGCCGATTCGGCCTCGACGCCCTCCGCTTCGTCAACTCCCCCACCGGTCGAGCCCTCAACCTACGCGGCATCAACGCCAAAGTCATCCACTCCGGCACAATCCACAAGGGTGACGCCGTAACTCTGTTGGCCTAACGGGGCCACGGCGCCGACGGCTGCTTCACCGCTGACTTCAGTCGCTCCAAGTATTCGCTCCGCGGAATCTCCACCGCCCCCAAGCTCCGCAGATGATCCGTCGCCCACTGCACATCCAACAGCCGGGCAGCACCGCCGTGATTCAACCTCCCTACCAGCGACACAAGCGCCACCTTCGACGCGTCGCGGTCTACATGGAACATCGACTCCCCTGCGAACAGCCCTCCGATCGACACCCCGTACAGACCGCCCACCAGTTCCCCGTCCTCCGACCACGCCTCCACGCTGTGGGCCCACCCCAGCCGGTGCAGCCGCACATAGGCATCCCGGATGTCCGGCGAGATCCATCCATGAGGGCGCTCAATCGTCCGGCAGGCGTCGACCACGTCGGCAAAGGCCACGTCGGCGGTGATTCGGTAGCGGCGCAGCGAACGGCGCAGCGAACGGGTGATCCGAAGATGGTCTAGAGGAATCACCCCTCGGGGATCAGGCGACCACCATCCCAGTTTGTCGGTTCGGCCCAATGGCATGGGAAACATGCCGGCCCGGTAGGCGGCCAGCAGCGTGCCGGGGGCCAAATCGGCCCCCACCGCCACCAATCCGTGCTCGTCAGCCAACTCCGCAGGGGGAAACTCCCACTGGCTGGGCTCGGGGACAAGCCTCACCCCCATACTCTGCCCCACCCGAAGAGACCGGGCTGCGGGACTAGCCGGATTCTTCGATGGTGACCGAATTGACGATCACCTGGGGATCAGGCCCACCACCCAGCCGGTTATTGCGCTGGTCGACGTGGCTGGCCAAAATAGCCTCGGCCACCGCCAGGCTGTTGGTGTCCATCTGGCCGAACACCACGTAAGTGCCCTGGTTGTTGAGCAGGGCGGTGTTCTCGTTCACCGCTAAGAAGAACTGGGCGCTGGCGCTGTTGGGCGCCGCGGTGCGGGCCATCACGATCTGACCCGGCTCATAGGCGAACCCCGAGCCCTCGTCGGGGATTGTGTACCCCGGGCCGGGATCAGACGGGGAGTTCGTGTGGGGCGCCCCGCCCTGGATGATGCCGATGCTCGGATCAGTCCGGAATAACAGCGTGTTGTCGTAGTAGTGATATCGGGCCAATACCGCGAAGTTGTTGGCCGTGATCGGCGTGTTGGCCACGTCGAGGTCGATCCGCATCTCGCCCGCGGTGGTGTCGAACACCGCGGTGTATTGCTTGGACACGTCCAGGCACATGGGGTGGGGACCGTCGAAATCCAGAACCTGGGGTCCCGAACCGTCTGCTGGCGGACATCCGCTCAAATCAATGCTCCCTTCAGGGGTGAGGTCGGAGGATTGTATGTCGATTGAGTTGACGATGACCGATTCCACCGGCCGGCCGCCGAAGGCGGTGTCGGGGTTGTCGACGTGGCTGTTGAGGATGGTCCGGATCAAACCCAGGCTGTTGTCCTCGGTCTCGCCCAGGATCGTAAGGCCGGAAACCGCTTGGGAAGGCTGAAACTCGTCCCGGGCCAAGAACAGGAACTGTCCGGTTGAACTGCCCTCGGCCGACCACAGAAGCTGACCAGCCTCGTAGTCAACCGACTCGCCCGGCGTCACCGTGAATCCCGGGCCAGGATCGTCGGCGGAGTTGGTGTGGGGCGATCCGCCCTGAATGTACCCGCCCACGTTGTCGGTGTAGAAGATGACCGTTCCGTCGTAGTACCCGTCATCGGCCAAGACCGCGAAAGCGTTCGCCGCCGCCGGTGCCAGCCCTTGGTCGAGCCTCACCCGGATTACCCCGAGGCTGGTATTGAATACCGCCGAATATCGAAGTTCAGGATCAAGGAATTGATCTGGGGCCGCTTCGTATGTCCGCTCACTGCCGGGATCTGGAGGGGGAGGAAGATCGGGAAACACCAAATCCTCGTCGACAACCGGGGCACTTTCATCGTCGCCGCCTCGAGCCCATAACCAGAGAATCACCACAGCCACCACAATCGCTGCGGTGATCAGTGCGACCCGCGCTCCTCGAGAGCGAATCCGACCGCGGACTGCGGTTACTTTAGCCCGCTGCTGGGCCACCTCCCGACGATCGCGCTGCCGTTGCCTCTTGCTCGTGGCCATCGACTGAAACTTAGCGGCCCCAAAAACTCGCAATACAACCACCGAAGTACCCATCTGAGGCCGGTAGCGTTTTATGTCGTGGCCTTAGTGGTGCAGAAGTTCGGCGGGACGTCGGTAGCCAACGCCGACCGTATCCGCGAGGTGGCCGACCATGTGCGCCGCACGCGAAGCCGGGGCGATCACGTTGTGCTGGTGATCAGCGCCATGGGCAAGGAGACCGACGAGCTGCTGGCGCTGGCCTCGGCGGTGTCCGACACCCAGCCGGGCCGAGAATTGGACATGCTCATCACCGCGGGGGAGCGCAAGGCCTGCGCCCTAGTTTGCATGGCTCTCCATGATTTGGGAGTGCCCGCCGACTCCTTCACCGGCAGCCAGGCCGGTTTCGTCACCGACACCAATCACGGCAACGCCAAGATCCTGGAAATCACCCCCGGCCGGGTTCAAGCCGCGCTGGAGGCCAACCGGGTGCCGGTGGTGGCTGGGTCGCAGGGGGTGAGCACCGAGAACGACGTGACATTCTTGGGCCGGGGCGGCTCCGACACCACGGCGGTTGCGCTGGCCCACACCTTGGGCGCAGACGCCTGTGAGCTGTACACCGACGTGTCCGGGGTGTTCACCACCGATCCCCGGGTGTGCGCCGACGCCCGCAAGCTACCCAGCATTTCCTTTGACGAACTGCTGGAGATGACCGCGGTGGGCTGTCCCAAGCCGGCGATGCGATCCGTCGAGGTGGCCCAAAACTACGGCGTCAAGCTACACATCCGATCCGCATTCACCTGGGAGCAGGGAACCTGGGTGATCAAAGAGGAGCCATCCATGGAGCAACCCATCATCCGATCAGTCACCCCCGATACTTCCGAGGCCAAGATCACCGTGACCGGGGTGGCCGACCGCCCCGGCGTGGCGGCGGCCATGTTCCGTCAGCTGGCCGACGCCGGCGTGAACGTGGACATGATCGTGCAGAATGCCTCTGAGCGCGGCATCACCGACATCTCCTTCACTGTGCCCGACGGTGATGTCAACACGGCCGCCGACATCACCAAGGCAGTGGCCACCGAAATCGGGGCCACCGGAGTGACCGCCGACCGGGACATCGCCCGAATCAGCCTGGTGGGTGCGGGGATGAAGTCGCACCCCGGTGTTGCCGCCACCATGTTCGAAACCCTGTCAGAGAACCAGGTCAACATCGAGATGATCTCTACGTCTCCCATCCGCATCAGCTGCGTGATCCGCCAAGAACATGCTGACAAGGCCACTCAAGCACTACACGAGGCGTTCGGCCTGTCCCGATAACGGCATCAGTTTTCCGAGGTACCGAAAGTAGGCTTGTCGCCGTGAGAGTCGCGGTTGTCGGTGCCACCGGCCAGGTTGGCGGGGTGATGCGCCGCCTGTTGGATGAGCGCAATTTCCCGATTGACGAGCTTCGGGTGCTGGCCTCGGCCCGTTCCGCGAGCCGCACCATGTCGTGGCGAGATCAAGATCTGGTGGTAGAGGATGCCGCCACCGCCGACTACCGAGGGGTGGACATCGCCCTGTTCTCCGCCGGCGGGGGCACCTCCCGAGAGTTGGCCCCCCGGGTGGCCGAAGCCGGAGCCACCGTGGTTGACAATTCCTCGGCGTGGCGGATGGACCCCGACGTGCCCCTCGTTGTGCCCGAGGTAAATGCCCATGCCCTGACCAGCATTCCCAAGGGCATCGTGGCCAATCCCAACTGCACCACCATGGTGGCCATGCCGGTGCTCAAGCCACTGGCTGTTGAGGCCGGGTTGCGCCGCATGGTGATCTCCTCGTATCAGGCAGTGTCCGGCGGTGGATTGTCCGGGGTGGCTGAGCTGGACGAACAGGTGCGCAAAGTGGCCGACGATGCCATAGGCCTCACCCACGACGGCCAAGCAGTCTCATTTCCCTCGGCATCGGTTTTTGCCGCTCCCATCGCTTTCAACGTGGTCCCCGAATGCGGCTCTTGGATTGACGACGACTCTGGCGAGACCTCCGAAGAGCGCAAGCTGGTGGAGGAAAGCCGAAAGATCCTGGAACTCCCCGATCTGGCGGTGAGCGCCACCTGCGTGCGAGTGCCGGTGTTCACCGGCCATTGCCTGGCCATCAACGCCGAATTCGACCACCCCATCAGTCCTGAGCGGGCCAGCGGATTGCTGTCGTCCGCTCCCGGCGTGGTGGTCGACAACGTCCCCACCCCGTTGGCCTCCGCCGGCATCGATACCACCCTGGTCGGCCGTATACGCGTCGATCCCACCGTTCAGCACGGCCTGTCCCTCTTCGTGGCCGGCGACAATCTCCGCAAAGGCGCCGCCCTAAACGCCATCCAAATCGCTGAGGCACTCCTCTCTCCTTCTTCTAGCTGAGCGCCTCAACCTAGGCGTGGTGGGGGGTGGCCCGACTCAGGGCGCCCGCCGCCCGCAGCTCTGCGAGGACGGCGGGCTGGGCCGGGACAGGACCCGCCACCACACCGGAGGATGGTAAACCCAAGACCGCAACTACCGTGGCGGATCATCCCGATAACGCAACGCCGCTTCTTCCAAGCTCAACCCCAACTGGTTGGCTAACGACGCCAACCAGGCCAGCACATCGCCCAACTCATGCAGCCGCTCTGCATCGTCGCCCTTGCGCACCGCCTGGGCCAGCTCTCCCAGCTCCTCACACAACCACGCCACGGTTGCGGGGATGCCCCGCTCCCGGTCCTGGGGACCGTACAGGTCGTCCATGAGCTGTTGGAAAGCGGCGATCTCCATTGCGGCTCTGTTTACTCGATTGGAGGACCGATCACCGTGACCCGGTGCATCCGATTCAGAGGCGGTAACCACCGTCCACGCTGATCACTTGTCCGGTGATGCCACTGCCGGCGTCTGAGGCCAACAGAACAGCCATCGGAGCCAGCTCCTCAGGCTCCAAGATCCGGCGCTGGGCGCTGTCGGCATGGGCGTCGGCTTCGGCTTGCGTTGCGGTGATTCCCTTGGCCGAGGCCAAGCGCTCGAAGTCCACCAGCGCCGTGTTGGTCCACCCCGGGCAGAGGCAGTTCACGGTGATCCCATAGGGGGCAGCCGACATCGCCAATTGCTTGGTGAGGCCCACCAGGCCGTGTTTGGCCGCGGTGTAGGCCACGCTGGCCGCGGCCCTTTTTGATGCACCGGAGCCGATGTTGATGATGCGACCATGCCCCTGCTCGCGCATGGGCGAAAGCGCCTCCTGGGTGGTCCAAAAGGCGGAAATCAGGTTCAGCCGCAATGTCCCCATGAACGCCTCGGCGTCTCCTGAGAACGGATCGTGGTTTCCCCCCGACGAGCCCCCCACGTTGTTGACCAACACATCGACGCGCCCGAACTGAGCCATTGCCGCCCGCACCGGCGATCGGGCATCATCTTCGTCAGCCGCATCCGCCACCACCGCCAGCCCCTGGCTGCCCGTGCCTTCAATCTCGGCAACAACCGCATCAAGCTGCTCTCGGGTGCGAGACGACACCACCACAGTGGCTCCCTCGTTGGCCATCCCCACCGCAATGGCCCGGCCGATCCCCCGACCACCGCCGGTGACCACCCCCACTCGACCTTCGAGAACCCCCCGATCTGTGCCCGACATGCCGCGCCGTGCTACCCAAACGAGATGACTCGATGGGCCAGCTTCCAGCCGTCCTCGGTGCGCACCAGGCGATCGTGGTATGTCCCGAACAGCGCAATCGAAGGCTCGGCGGCGGTGTTCGCCCAGAACTGCCAGTAGGAGTCGGAGACAGCCTCTTCGCCATCCACCGCCACCGCCTGGGTGGTGATCACATGGCGAGTGTTGCTCCCCGGCCCAACCGTCCCCGCTGCTCGACGCTCTATGGCCCCTGCCAGGAGGTTCTCCCGCCCCTGAAGCTCACCCCCCGGCATATCCCACCGAGCGTCGTCCGTGAACAAATCCACGTACTCCTCCAAGTCCCCCCCATCCGACAACATCGCCAGTCGAGCCACAACATTTCGTACCGCCAACTCATCACTCATGCCGAGAGACTAACTTCGACCCATGCACGATCTCGTCATCCGCGCCGGCACAATTGTCGACGGCACTGGCCAACCCGGTCACACCGCCGACATCGCCATCAACAAGGGCACCATCACAGAGGTCGGGACCAACCTCTCCAAAGGCCACCAAGAACTCGATGCCGATGGTCTCCTCGTCACCCCCGGCTTTGTCGATATTCATACCCATTACGACGGGCAGGTCTCCTGGGATCCCGACATGACTCCCTCGGTATGGCACGGCGTGACCTCCGTGGTGATGGGCAACTGCGGCGTGGGCTTCGCCCCGGTGCGCCCCGGCTCCGAGGAATGGCTTATTGGCCTGATGGAAGGAGTAGAGGACATCCCCGGCGCGGCTCTCGCCGAGGGAATCGAGTGGGAATGGGAGAGCTTCCCCGAATACCTGGACGCCGTTGAGCGCAAGCCCCGCACCATCGACGTGGCCGCCCAAGTGCCCCACGGTGCGCTACGGGCCTACGTCATGGGTGAGCGGGGTGCCGACCACAACAATCATCCCACCCCCGCCGAGATCACCAAGATGGCCCTACTGGCCGCCGAAGGAGTGGCCGCCGGGGCGGTGGGTTTCACCACCAGCCGTACCATCAACCACAGGACCAAAGACGGTGAGCACACTCCCAGCCTCACCGCCGGCGCAGCCGAGCTGTGGGCCATCGCCGAGGCAGTGGGGCAAACCGGCAAGGGCGTGTTCGAGATGGTGGGCGACTGGGGTAATCTGGATGCCGAGTTCGACCTGATGGCCGAGATGGCCCGAGTAAGCGGCCGTCCGCTATCCATGACCGTTACCGTCCCCGACAGCCGTCCCGACCTGGGCCGCCAGCTGCTGGACCGCATCACCCAGGCCGATGCGGCCGGCATCCCCCTCCGAGCACAGGTGGCTAGCCGACCGGTGGGCGTGCTCGTGGGCCTCCAATCCACCTACCACGCGCTCCTCTCGTGCCCCAGCTACCGCCAGCTCTCCGCTCTCGACCTTCTTGAGCGGGTGGCCCGTTTACGCCTACCCGAGGTGAGGGAACGCCTGGTGGCCGAGCTGGCCGCCCAGCCCGTCCATACCTTCAATCGACTTGACAATCTCTTCCCGATGGGCGAATTCCCCGATTACGAGCCCTCCCCCGATGCCAGCGTGGCGGCAGACGCCGCCCGACGGGGGGTCGACCCCCACGAGGCCCTTTACGACGCCTTGTTGGCCCGCGATGGCACCGAGCTGCTCTATGTGCCGGTGATGAACTACGGCGACGGCGACTTCGAGCTCACCAAAGAGATGCTCGCCCACCCACTCAGCGTCCCGGGACTGGGTGACGCCGGGGCTCACGTCGGGTTCTTATGCGACGGCAGCATGCCCAGCTTCCTGCTCTCGCACTGGGGCCGCAACCGGACGCGAGGTGAAACCCTCCCGGTGGAGCAGCTCATCAAGTGGCAGTGTGCCGACACCGCGGCTTTGGTTGGCTTCGACGATCGGGGCACGCTGGCGGCCGGTCAGCGGGCCGACATCAATCTCATAGACTTCGACCAGCTCAAACTGCGAGCCCCTGAGATGGTGTTCGACCTTCCCGCTGGCGGCCGGAGGCTGACACAGCGGGCCGACGGCTTTGTCGCCACCCTGGTCGCCGGACAAACAGTGCTGGCTGACGGTGAGCTGACCGGTGCCCTACCCGGCCAACTGATCAGGAGTTGACCTACCCTCAAAGCGCGAGAAACTCCCATTTTCCTTGAAAGTGACCGCTCATACCTGATACTTGCACTCCCAACTATTGGACTTCCTTGCTAGGATTCCCCCATGGTCGAGTCAATGTCGGGAATCCCACTCGACCCCTTCTACGGCGATGAGTTGAAGCCAGGTGAGTACCCCTACACCCGGGGGCTTTACTCCACCGGTTACCGCAGCAAGTTGTGGACCATGCGCATGTTCGCCGGGTTCGGCACCGCCACCGACACCAATGCCCGCTTTCACGCCCTGCTTCGAGCCGGAGGAACGGGGCTGTCCACGGCGTTCGACATGCCCACTCTCATGGGCCGCGACTCCGATCACGAGTGGGCTATCGGCGAGGTGGGCCGAGCCGGAGTGGCCGTGGACACCCTGGCCGACATGGAAGACCTGTTTGCGGGCATCGAATTGGACAAGGTGACCACCTCGATGACCATCAACGGGCCAGCCGCCATTGCCATGGCTATGTATGTCGCAGTGGCCGAGAAAAACGGCGTGGGCCGGGCCAACCTCGGCGGCACCATTCAGAACGACATCTTGAAGGAGTACCAAGCCCAAAAGGAGTACATCTTCCCGCCCCGCCCATCGGTGCGGCTGGTTACCGACCTGATCCGGTTCACCACCGCGGAGATGCCCCGATGGCACCCGGTCTCCATTTCCGGCTACCACATCCGTGAGGCCGGCTCAACCGCCGCACAAGAGCTGGCCTTCACTCTGGCCAATGGCTTCGCCTATGTGGAGGCCGCCGTTGCCGCCGGGCTGGAGGTGGACGACTTTGCCCCCCGCCTTTCGTTCTTCTTCAATGCCCACAGCGACTTCTTCGAGGAAATCGGCAAGTACCGGGCCGCCCGCCGCATCTGGGCCACGTGGATGAGAGACCGCTACGGCGCCACCAACCCCAAGTCGCTGATGTGCCGGTTCCACACCCAAACCGCGGGGGTCTCCCTCACCGCCCAGCAGCCGGAGAACAACATCGCCCGGGTGGCCATCCAGGCCCTTTCTGCGGTGTTGGGCGGCACACAGAGCCTGCACACCGATTCCTACGATGAAGCCCTGGCCCTGCCCACCGAGAAAGCGGCCCGAATCGCCCTCCGCACTCAGCAGATTGTGGCTCACGAGACCGGGGCCGCCTCGGTGGTAGACCCGCTGGGCGGCGCCCCCTTCGTGGAATGGATCACCGACGAGATGGAGCGCCAAGCCGACGAGATCTTCGACCACATCGACCAACTCGGCAACGGCTCCATGCTGGAAGGGGTCTACGCCGGCATCGAAGACGGGTATTTCGTGGGCGAGATCGCTGATGCCGCCTACCGCTACGAGCGCGAAGTGAACACCGGACAGCGAATCATCGTGGGGGTCAACAAGTTCACCGAGGACGACGACGAGGAGGCCAGCCTTCTGTCCATCGGCCACGAAACCGAGGAAATGCAGCTCAAGCGCCTGGAGAAAGTTCGCGGCGAACGAGATGACGACGCCGTCAGGGCTTCTCTTGCCGCACTGGTCGAAGCCGCCGGGCAGCCCGACTTGAACCTAATGCCCCCCATCATCGAGGCGGTGCGAACCTATGCCACCGAGGGCGAGATTGTCGCCGCTTTGGAGACGGTGTTCGGCACCTATGTGGAGAACGCGGTGGTGTAACCCGATGAGCGAGCCGCCTTCTGACACATCGCTTTTCCCTGACACCGAATTCGAAGCACCGATCCGGGTGGTCTTGGCCAAATTGGGACTTGACGGCCACGATCGCGGGTTGAAGATCGTAGCCCGTACGCTGCGAGATGCCGGAATGGAAGTGATCTACCTGGGTCTGCGCCAGACCACCGACAGCATTGTGGCCGCCTGCGAGCAGGAGGACGCCGACGTCATCGGGCTTTCCATGCACAACGCCGGTCATCTCACCCTGGCCCCTCGAATGTTGCAGGCCGTGCACCAAGCCGGCTTGGACGTGCCGGTGGTGATCGGCGGCATCGTGCCCGCCGGCGACGTCTCCACCCTCATCGATTCCGGGGTGGCCGCGGTAATCGGTCCCGGCGCATCAGCCGATGAGGTGGTGTCCGCAGTGAAAACGGCCGTAGACCACCAACCCGACGCCCAGTGAGCCATCAGCCAGCCCACGAGCTTTTCGAACGATGAGCCACGACCCGCTCGACGAGTTGTTTGAAACAGCCCGCGGCGGCAACCGGCGGGCTCTTGGCAAGTTGCTCACCATGGTGGAGAAACGGGGCGAGACTGCCGCAATGGTGTCGGAGCGGGCTCATAGCCATGCCGGCCACGCCCGAGTGGTGGGTGTCACCGGCGCACCGGGAACGGGCAAGTCCACCATAACTGGGCGGTTGGCTTCGGTTTCGGGAGCATCCCGTTCGGCCATCTTGGCCATCGACCCCAGCTCCCCGCTCACCGGTGGAGCCATTTTGGGCGATCGGATCCGCATGGACAACCACGTCAGCAGCAATGCCTTCATCCGATCTATGGCCACCCGAGGCCACGCCGGCGGACTTGCGGTGGCGGTGCCCGACGCCATCCGGGTGCTTGATGCCGCCGGCTGCGATCCCATCATCGTGGAAACCGTGGGGGTCGGGCAGGTGGAGGTGTCGATAGCGGCGGCGGCCGACACCACAGTCGTGGTGGTGACCCCCGGCTGGGGCGATGCGGTGCAGGCCAACAAGGCCGGGCTGTTGGAGGTGGCCGACGTTTTCGTGGTGAACAAAGCCGATCGCCCTGATGCCCGCGGCGCCCGCCGGGACTTGGAGCTGATGTTGGACCTGGGCCACAGAGGTGGATGGCGGGCCCCCATCGTGCTGACCACCGCCACCGAGGGGGAGGGTATCGACGGCCTATGGGATGAGATCGAACGCCACACCGCCCATCTGCACGATTCCGGCGACTTGGCTCGACGCCGCTGTCGCCGCCGCCGAGGCGAGGTAGCCGATCGGATCGAGTTGAGCCTGCGCGATCAAGTAGACCAGATGATCCAAAGCGAGTCGGGCGAAGCCGTTCTCAGCCGAGTGGATTGCCAGGAGCTGTCCCCTGCCGCTGCGGCTGAGTTCCTGCTCGCCGAGTTGAAGTCCCACAACCCCCTTGAAGGCTGAAATGAGCACCTACAACGCTCCTTTGGACGACATCACATTCGCGCTGCGCCATATCGCCAGCTTGGACGAACTGGCCGAGCTGCCCGCATGGTCAGACGTTGGCCTCGACCACACCGAAGATCTCCTGGCTGAAGCCGGGCGGCTGGCCACCGAGGTCATCGCTCCCACCAACCGGACTGGAGACCAAACCGGCAGTGTGCTCGACGACAGCGGCGACGTAGTCACGCCCGAGGGCTTCCGGCAGGCCTATCAGCAGTTCATCAACGGCGGCTGGACCGGGGTATCAGCTGACCCCGAGCACGGCGGTGCTGGCTTTCCCCTATTAGTCGACGTGGCCATCCAGGAGATGATCACCTCGGCCAACATGGCCTTCTCGCTGTGCCCAATGCTTAGCCAGAGCGCTATCGGGCCAATCGGCGCTCATGGCAGCGACGAGCAGAAACACCGCTGGCTGCCCCAGCTCATTAGCGGCACTTGGACCGGCACCATGCTATTGACCGAGCCCCAAGCCGGGTCCGATGTCGGTGCGCTCAGCACACGGGCTGAGCCTCAGGCCAACGGAACCTTTCGACTGTGGGGTCAGAAGATCTTCATCACCTGGGGAGAGCACGACATGGCCGAGAACATCGTCCACTGCGTGCTGGCCCGCACCCCTGGCGCACCGGTAGGCACCCGGGGCATCTCCTTGTTCATCGTGCCCAAGTTTCTGCTGGGACCGAACGGCGAAGTGGGCGAGCGCAATGCCATCCGATGCATCGGCTTGGAGCACAAGCTCGGCATTCACGCCAGCCCCACCTGCGTGATGGAGCTAGACGGCGCGGTCGGCGAGTTGGTGGGCGATGAGCATCAGGGAATGCCCCAGATGTTCACCATGATGAACAAAGCCCGTCTACTGGTTGGGCTGGAGGGTCTGGCCGTGGCCGAGCGGGCCTACCAACAAGCGGCCACTTTCGCCGCTGAACGACGGCAGGGACGCCGCCCCAACACCAAAACCGGCGCTCAGGCCCCCATCGACCAACACCCCGACGTTCGTCGGATGCTGTTGGACATGCGGGCCCGTACCGAGGCCATGCGGGGGTTGTTGTATCTCAACGCCGCCGCCGCCGACCAGGGCTCACGGCATCCCGATCCCGAGCACCGAAAGCGAGCTCAGCAACGGGCCGAATTGCTCACCCCAGTTTCAAAGGCCTGGTGTACCGACCAGGGTGTTGAGGTGGCATCGGTAGGCATCCAGGTCCATGGGGGCATGGGATTCATCGAGGAGACCGGAGCAGCCCAATACTGGCGCGACAGTCGCATTGGCCCCATCTACGAAGGAACCAATGGCATCCAGGCCATTGACCTGGTCGGGCGGAAGGTTCCCATGGACAATGGCGCTCCGCTGGCCGCCCTGCTGGAGGAGATGGCCGGTTTGGACA
This sequence comes from Candidatus Poriferisocius sp., assembly GCF_965214065.1. Taxonomy (GTDB): domain Bacteria; phylum Actinomycetota; class Acidimicrobiia; order Acidimicrobiales; family Bin134; genus Poriferisocius. The sequence goes on along the minus strand of NZ_CBDCAT010000027.1, from coordinate 506,130 downwards.
GGAACTTGGACAAGGCCGCCGCGGCAGTGGCCGAGGCCGCCCGCTGGCTGGGCGATCACCCTGGCGACGACGCTTTGGCCGGCGCCACCCCGTTTCTCCAGATGCTCGGTCTCACCGTCGGCGGCTGGGTGATGGCTCAAGCGTGGGACACGGCTGAGAAACTCGAGGCGGCCGAGCCGGACCAAGCTGGCTTCTGGAGTGCCAAACAAGTCTCCAGCCGGTTCTACCTGGACCAAATCCTTCCGACTGCGCCGGCACTGCTTCCCGCAGTCACGTCGGGGGCATCCGCTCTGAGCTAGTTATCCACCTAGGCGCTCGCGGGCTGAGGCGCTGCGGGACAGCAGATGTGCTGGCACGGTGGCCCCGTTGATAACGACGTCACCGCCAGTGCCACCACCGGCATCGGCAACCGGCGACTCTTGGGCATCACCGCCCGGTGAGCCCGCAAGCTCATCGGTTTCCCCCGCGGCCTCAGCAGCAGCCCGGCCAGCCAGAAAGCTCTCCCACTCGTCTTCGCGCACCAGCTTGTCCCGATGGATAGATCCCCGCTCGGCCCCGGTGTCGAATCGCACCCAATAACGCACCCAGCGCATACCGGTGTAGAGCATCACTTCGCCAGGGGTGCCCTCAGCTACTCCGGCCAAGTCCTCGGCCAAAATGACCCGTTCTCGTCGGTCCAGAAGCCCAGCCACTAACTCAGGGTATCCACCACAATGGAGTACAGAGAAACCGCCGCTTCAACCATCAATTCATTGATCACTTAAACCACATCAGCCACACTATTCACATATACGGGCACTTGTAATATTGTTGCAATTTGATTACATTTGTAACTAACGCCACAACCATCGCCGTTGTCCACTACCTCATATGCAAAAGCTTTTACGGATCGTCTGCCTAATTGCGGTCATGCTGCCGCTAGCACTGAGCACGCCCAGCGCGGCCCAAGACTCCTTCTTCGAAGAGCGTGAGCGCCAGATCGAGGAAAAGAAGCGGGAAATCGAAGCTCGGCAGCGAGAGCAGGATTCACTGAAACGCCAAGCTCTGTTTGCTATTGAAGCGCTGAATGTCACCAACGCTCAGATCGAAGAGGTGGACGCCGCCCTCGCCGAGGTCAACAATTGGATCGCCGCGGCTGTAACTCGGCTGAGAGCGCTGGAACTCTCCCAAACCGCGGCTCAGGAGCGGGTAAACGCTGCCCGAGAGCGGGACTCTGAGCTGGACGAGGAGATTGCGGCCATCCAAGAGCGTCTGCGCTCCCAAGTGGTCGATATCTATCTGGACCTGGTGTACGAGCAGAACTTCCTCCTCCAAGACGGTGACCCCAACCGGAACGCTCGCCGCCAGTACTACATCGAGGAACTAGGTGCCGACGCCCAAGTGCTCATCGATCGCCTCCGCCAAACCAAGGACGATCAGCAGATCGCGGTACAACAGGCCGAACTGGCCCAGGCCGAGATCGAGCAGGCCCAGGCCGAGATCGAAGAATCCTTGACTGACCTGGCCGAACTCAGAAGAGCACAGAAAAAGCTTCAGGACGAGTGGAATCGCAAACGAGAGGAGCTGGAACGGCGGATCGAGGCTGAGGCCGAGGCCAGCTTGGAAATCGAGAACATGATCGCCGGGCTGGACGAGGACATCTCGCATATCGAAGACGAGATCGAGCGGGAAAGAGAGCGACGGCGCCTGGCCGAGTTGGAGCGCCAGAGACAAGCCGAACTCGCCCGTCTGGCCGAGTTGGAGCGCCAGAGACAAGCGGACTTGGACGCCCTTGCCGCCCAAGAGCGCCTCGGCCAGTTCGACGACTTCAATATCCCCGCGCCCCCCGAGTTCTTCCCACCGGTACCAGGGCCGGTTGGATCGGGATACGGAAACCGGATCCACCCCATCTTCGGCACCGTGCGCTTCCACGCAGGACTGGATTACGCCGGCAACACCGGTGACCCCATCGTGGCAGCCGCCTCTGGAGTCGTGACCCAGGCTCAATCACGGGGTGGATACGGGAACACGGTGATCATCGAACATCCCGGCGGGTGGAGCACGCTGTATGCCCACCTGTCGCGCTTCGACGTATCCGTCGGCGACGAAGTGACTATTGGCGAGACCATCGGCGGGATCGGCAGCACCGGCTGGTCCACCGGGCCCCATCTCCACTTCGAAGTCCGCTACCGGGGCTCGCCCCGCGACCCGGCAAACTACCTGTAGCCCCGTGGGCGGACAGGCGCAATAGTGCAGGCATTGGTTTTCGAGCGCAAGCTCGCCCGCTATGCGGCTGCCGCGGTGGCCTCCCGAGTGGTCCCCGGCATCGGCGGCGAAGTAGGCCCCCTGCAGTTGCGCGATGTCGAACCGCCCAAACTCCCCGGACCGGACTGGCGTACAATCACCCCCCGGTTGACGGGGATCTGCGGCTCAGACTTGGCCACCGTGGAGGGCCGGTCCTCCCGGTATTTCGAGCCGCTGGTGTCGTTCCCCTTCATCCCCGGCCACGAGGTGGTGGGCATCGACCAGGACGGCCACCGCCTAGCCCTCGAACCGGTCCTAGGACCGGCGGCCCGCAACGAGCCTCTGCCCTTTCCTGGCGCCGCCCCCGGAGATGGCAATGACTACGGCTACCTGCTGGGAGGCGCGATCAAAGACGGAATCCAAATCGGGTTTTGCTCCAGCACCGGCGGCGGATGGGGAGAGGCGCTGGTGGCCCACCAAAGCCAGCTCCACTCTGTGCCCCAGCACTTCAGCGATGAGGCCGCAGTGATGTTGGAGCCGGCCGCGGGCGGGGTCCACGCCGCTCTGAAAGCCGAGGTCGAGGCAGGCGCTTCGGTCGCAGTGCTGGGAGCTGGCACCATGGGGCTGTGCTCGCTGGCTGCACTGCGGGCAGTGACACCAGCAGGAACGGTTATCGTCACCGCCAAATACCCGCACCAGCGAGACTTGGCCGCCGAGTTGAGCGCCGACATCGTGGTTGACCCCAGCGAACTGCGCCGATCAGTGCGGAGGTTCTGTGGTTGCCGGATGCTGGGCGATTACCTCTCCAGCGGAGTGGACATAACCATCGACGCAGTGGGCAGCCCGGCATCGGTGGCTGATGCCATCGCCATCACCCGGCCGCGCGGCCGAGTGGTGCTGTTGGGCATGCCCGAGGCAGCCCGAGTCGATCTGACCGGGTTGTGGCACCGGGAAACCGAGCTGGTGGGGGCCTACACCTACGGCACCGAAACCCTCGCCGACGGCAACACCGCCACCAGCTTCGAGCTGGCCTTCGACTTGGTGGAATCAGCCAAACTTGAGCGGCTGGTGTCAGCCCGCTATCCCCTGGATCGCTATCGAGAAGCCATTACGCACGCCGCAGAGGCCGGCTCTCGAGGAGCAGTCAAAGTCGTCTTCGAGCAGAGCGGATAGTCATACCGAACCCAACGGGGGGAGATCAAAATCAGCACCGATGGCGCTGATCTCCTCTATCAGGGCAGCCGGCAGGGGGATCCCCGATGCCAGCCGCTCGGCCCGATTCTCGTGCTCGATCTCGCCGGGCACATAGATCCGATCTACCCCTTCAGCTCGCTCAGTGTTGTGCACATCTCTGATGAGCTGGTCCATCTGCTCTCGAAATCGGTCCAGCCCGCAGAACCGCTCCAAGTCGAGAGTCAAGAACATCCAGCCCTTGGCCAACCGGCGGTTGCCCACCAGCTCGCATTCGGTTTGCTCGGTGTGGCCAAAGCTGCTTCCCGCCACAATGCCCGAGAGCACTTCCACCATTAGCGCAATTCCGAACCCCTTATACCCTCCGAACCAACACAGATTCTGGGCCGATGCGGTCGCGGTGTCAGTGGTTGGCCGGCCCTGTTCGTCGTTGGCCCATCCCTCGGGAATGCTTGGATCGCCTCGCTTCTTGGCCAGCAAGATCTTGTTTCCGGCCACCGCGGTGGTGGCGATGTCGTACACCACCGGCAGCTCTTCGCCAGCAGGAGCCGCCCAGGAGAACGGATTGGTCGAGAAAATCCCGGACCGACCACCGTAAGGAGGAACGATGGCCGGGCCGTTCTGTACCGCTAAGGCAAAGCACCCCGCTTCGGCCGCGGGCAGGGTGTAGTAGGCCAGAGCCCCCAGATGAGTGCCCTCTCGCACGGTTACCGCAGCCACCCCGTGGGCTTTGGCCCGCTCCACCGCTAATTCCATGGCCGCAACGCCGGAGATCTGACCGAAACCGATCCCGCCATCCAACATCACGGTGGCACCGTCGTCGCGCACAACCTTCACCTCGGTGACCGGGCGCAGGTGTCCCGATCTCAGCCGGGCCACATACAGTTCCACCAAGTGTGCCCCATGGGAGTCCACCCCGCGGAGGTCAGCCTCCACCAGGTTGTCGGCCACGATCTCGGCTTGGTCGGAGGGAACCCCCAACCCGTTCAGAATGGCAGCCTCGTAGCGCCGCAACTCTCCATGATCCAGTCGGATCACACCCGCATCGCTCACCGTTCAGTCGGTCTCTTCGGATTTGGGGGGGCGATAGAACACAGTGAGCTGGGCCAAACCAGCCAGCACTCCGCCACCGGCGCCGATGGCCAAGCCCACATAGCCATCCCAATCGTCATCGATGCCCAGCGCGTTGTCGATCGACCACTCCATGGGTCCCAAAGTGGCCACTGCTGCTGCGACCACGGCCAAAACGAAGGTGTACTCCCAGCCTTCCCGCACGATCATGAAGCCGTTGTGCCGGTGTACCGTCCACGCGGCCACCACCATGACCCCGATCATGCCCGCGGCGGCCAGTGGCGTGAAGAGTCCCAAGGCCAAGAGCAATCCGACGCTGATCTCAGTAAGTGCGGCCATCCAGGCATGTAACTTGCCCGGTTTCATTCCCATGCTGTCGAACCAGCCCGCAGTACCGGGAATGCGGCCACCCTGAAAGATCTTGCCGTATCCGTGAGCGGCAAACGTAAGCCCAATGCCGACCCGCAGAATCAGCATTGCCAGATTCATCTCATCCATGGGCCTACAGTACCGGCCCATCTAGTCTTAACAAGTGCCCCTATGGCTCAGCGTGCTTATCGCCATTCTTGCCGGGATGATCCTCATCCGTGTCGGCGTCGGGGTGCTCTTGATGATTCGCCAGCCGCTTCCGCCGCCTCCTCCGCCGGGAGAGCTGCGCAGGGTGAAGATCACGTTCCGATGCTCGGTCTGCTACACCGAGGTCCGTATGACCACAGCACCCGAAGAAGACCCTGCGCCTCCTCGACACTGCGGCGATGACATGGACTTGGTCGCCCCCATCGACGAGTGAGGCTATTTGTCCACAGACTGTGGATAAACCTGGGAACAAACTACAAAGCCGTAACTAGAGACCAACCAAGCTGGCTAATGCCACTGTGTGGCCACCAGCATGCCTGCCAGCAGCAAACCAAGCCCTCCCAGCAGGTACCAGTTGCTGGTATCGCCCGGCAACAAGGCGACGTAGTTCAACACGATCATGATTGCCCCCAGGGCCAGCAGGGCGATCATCAGCACCGGCACCCAAGTCGGGCTGATCTTCTCGGCAGAGACCGGCACACGGGGCCCCGCCTCGTTTTCGGGTCGAGTACCCCTTGGAGTAACCCGCCCGCCCTGCACTCTGCGCTTGGTCGGTTTGGCCATGGTCAAAGGATATGCGCTTCTAACCCCGAGCAGCGCCCCCGATAACGTTGACCCCGGTGACTCCCCGCATACTGGTGATCGACAACTACGACTCCTTCGTCTACAACCTGGTCCAATACCTCGGCGAACTGGGTGCGGAGCCCCTTGTCTATCGCCACGATGCCATCACCCTCGAACAGGCCTTCGACATCGATCCCGATGGTGTTCTCATCAGTCCCGGACCGGGCCAGCCCTCCGATGCCGGGCTGAGCAACGCCCTCATCCGGCAGTTCAGCGGCTTGCGGCCCCTGCTCGGCGTGTGCCTCGGATTGCAGTGCCTTGGGGAGGTTTTTGGCGGCCGGGTGGTTCGAGCACCTCAGGTCATGCACGGCAAGACGTCGATTATCCACCACACCGGTGAAGGGGTCTTCGCCGGACTTCCCAATCCCATTGAAGCCACCCGATACCACTCGCTCATCGTGGAGCGATCTTCCGTGCCCGACATCCTGACTATTACTGCGGAAACCGATGACGGGCTGGTGATGGGGCTGCGCCACCGCGATCACCCGGTGGAGGGAGTGCAGTTTCACCCCGAGTCAATCTTGACCTCGTCCGGCCATGACATGTTGAGGAACTTTCTGGCCCAGATCTCCCCGTAACAACCGCCCTGGTGGCCACACTCAGGGCACGACACATCCGTCGTCTACACCCGGCGTGTCGCCATCAAGGCCTTCTGCCCAATTGTCGGCATTCGCCGCGGCCGCAGGCATCGGATATGGATTCTCCAAATTCCATTCCACCACAAGGCCAGGGACGTCAGAGTAGGCCGTCTCCAATTCCCTGCACTCTGAGGCGAATCTGCTCGACAGTGCATTCCATCTTGCGATGCTGCCTAAGGAGTCGGGCTGGCGACCCGCAATAACAGCCCTGGCGGTTACCGCCGCGGCGTCACTCCTGGCCTCCATCCTGCGGGGGGTGAACTCATCAATAATCTCTGTGGGCGTCGGCCCCGGCTCTGTCGAAGTTGGCCGCCCCAGGCAGACAGCCACTTCAGTTCCCTGAGGATGCTCCTCCTCAGCCGGCGGTACCTGGCCCATGACCCGACCCACGAGCTCTTCGGCGTCGTTCGGGAAATCACACTCGGCGATGGGCTCGGTCAATACCAGTTCCAATCCGATCAGCTGCTCGGCAGCAGTCTCCGGGGTGAGTCCAATCAGACTGGGCACAACCACGCTCTCTGGACCCGCAGAGCGCAAGATCATGACCGTGGAGCCGGGCAACAACAGACCCGGCGGCGCAGGATCGGTACCGATCACCAGGCCTTCCTCCACATCGACTGAGGATTCATCGATGACTTCATCGCTCACCTCCAGGCCGGCTTGCACCAAAACCTGGGTGGCCTGCAACAAGGTCATTCCCGCCACATCGGGCACCTCTACGGGTTGGAGCCCTTCAGCCACAAAAAGCGTAACCGTGCTGCCGGGGGCAACCTCGCTCCCCACCACTGGATCTTGGCGCAGCACCTGTCCGGCCGGCCCGGTGGATCCCTCCATCACCTGCAATTCGGAGACGAACCCCCGGTCTTGCAGGAAGCGGGCGGCGTCTCCCGCGCTTTGGCCCACAACACCGGGCACAATCACCGGAACTGCCCCGGAGCTCACCGTGATCTCGATTTCGTCCCCCTGATTCACCTCGGTCAGCGCCTCAGGAGACTGGGAGATCACCTCGTTGCTCGGCACCGTCTCGCTGGCCGTAAACACCTGGCTGACCACGAAACCAAAGGCTCGGAGCTCGCGTATCGCCGCCTGGCTCGACAGACCCACCACATCGGGCACGGATATCTCGGGGACAGATGTGCTGGTTACCACGGGTGGAACGGCATCATCACCGTTATCGAGCACATTTGAGAGCACGAAAAACACCAGCACTGCCACCGCAATGAAGATGACTGCGGCCGCGGTGTACAACCCAGCGCGCGAGGATGGCTCCAACACGGCCACTGGGGCCGGCGAGGGGGCCGGCGGGGGCTGCACTGGTCCCATGGACGTGGGTGGGGGAGCAGCCTGCTGGGGCTTTGGGGGCTCCTCTGGCATCTTCTCTGGTGGCGACGGCCCCGCCGGCCGGTGCGCAGTCGACAGTTGATGGCGACCCTGTCGATACCGCCGCAGGTCTCGGATGACGTCCTTGGCCGTGGGGTACCGCTCCTCCGGGTTCTTGGCCAACAACTTCATGGCAATGGCTTCCAGCGACTCCGGCAGCAAGACTCCCAGCGACGAGGGGGAAGGCACGGCCTGCTGAACATGCTTGTAGGCGATGGCTACCGAAGTGTCGCCCGTAAACGGAGGACGGCCACAGAGCATCTCGTACAACACGATTCCCAGCGAGTACAGGTCGCTGCGATGATCCAGAGGCTTCCCTTGGGCCTGTTCCGGCGAGAAATAGGTCGCTGTGCCCATCACCGCACCGGTTTGGGTGAGATTCGACTCCGCTCCACCGAACGCCACAATGGCGATGCCGAAGTCGGTGACCTTCACCTGGCCGTCGGGCGAGAGCAGCACATTGCTGGGCTTCACATCCCGGTGGATTACCCCGTTGCTATGAGCAAATCCCAGTGCCTCTGCCACATCCATGGCGATCTCCGCGGCCCGCTCCGGAGCCAAAGGGCCTCCCGAGCGCAGCAACTCAGCCAGGCTGTGCCCTTCGATGTATTCCATGACGATGTAATACGTACCCTCGGCTGAACCCCAGTCATACACCGCCACGATGTTGGGATGACTGAGGTTGGCCGCCGCAGTTGCCTCCCGCCTGAACCGCTCCACAAAGTTTGGATCAGTGGCAAATTCTGGAAACAGGCGTTTGATGGCCACTGGACGGGACAACAGGGTGTCGTGTCCCAGAAAAACATCGGTCATGCCGCCGCGAGCGATTTGATTGTGCAGTTGGTAGCGACTGCCCAAGAGTTCGGGACCGTTGTCTGACATGGCAAAAACAGCGTAGTTCTTTGCTTGGGCGATTTATTGGAGGGCTACGTCTGCTACATCCACCACTATCACCGTGATGTTGTCGCTTCCGCCCTTGCGCAAAGCCAGGTCGACCAGCGCACCTGCCGCCTCTGTTGGCACCTCGTATTGAAGTAGGACTGCGTGTATATCCCGATCGGCCACTTCATGGTTCAAGCCATCGGAACACAGCAAATACCGGTGCCCGCTCACCGGTTCCAGCATCCAATCGTCAACCGCCACCTTCGACTCAATACCCAGAGCTCTGCTGAGATGATTCCGGCTTTCGTGGATTTCAGCCTCTTCCGGCGTGATCATTCCCGCCTTCAGCATCTCCTGCACCACGGTGTGATCTTCCGTCACTTGGTGGAAACCGCTGTCGTCGCAGCGGTAGACCCGGGAGTCGCCGACGTTCACCACCGCCAGCGATTCCTCGTCGTCGTGCTCGACTACGGCCAGTCCACACAAGGTGGTTCCCATCCCGGCCAACTCGGGGGTCGACTTTGACTTGGCCAAGATCTCCTGATTGGCCCTATCCACCGCACCCACCAACTCCTCCACCGTGGGAGTAGACGAAAATAGGGGGCGGCGGCGGAACGATCGGCGGCGAGTGGCGGGGCGAGCCTCGATCGCAGCTTTCACCTCAGCAGCCAGCGTCTGCACGGCAAGGGCCGACGCCACTTCTCCCCCCCGGTGACCGCCCAACCCATCGGCAACCGCAAAGAGGCCGTCGACTGCCAACATCGAATCTTCGTTTTTTTCTCGACGCCGGCCTCGGTCGGTAGCTTGCCCCGCTTCTAGCCGGATCATCAGAGTTCCATGGCCGTGGTTCTCCTACTCTGCGCAGGACTATACCCATAGTTGCATTGGCTGTCGCTGCCAACCCGACGACCGATGAACAACTCGGTTACTGATCGGTGCTCCCGTCTTGTACGCTGACCACCCCGACAACCAGCGCGAGTGGCGGAATTGGCAGACGCGCAGGATTCAGGTTCCTGTGTCCGCAAGGACGTGGGGGTTCAAGTCCCCCCTCGCGCACCCATTGTCTCAGCCCACCGTCCCATCGGGGGTGGGGGTTGGGACCTCGGTCACCGGTATGACCGGGGGCGGGCCCCAGGCAATAGCTGCTTTGGAGAATCCCGCGGCCATGGCCACCGTGAGGGCCAGTTCGGCCAGTTCGGCTGGGGTGAACTCCTCGCTGAGCGCCGCTTGGTCCGCCGGACTGAGCCCTGACGGGTCGGAGATCACGGCGTCAGCCATTCGCAATGCCAGCTTCAACCGATCCGGCAGGTCGCTATGGTCGTAGCCGTCTTGGATCTGGGCCACCAGGTCGTCGGTAAGCCCCTGCTGCTTCGCACCTGCGAAGCGGAGGTTCTTTCAAATGTTGCAGTCGTTGACCCGGGCGTTGCGGAGCCGGCCCACCTCCTTGGTGGCCTGATCCAGCTGCCCTTCGCTCCACAGCGTGCCGTAGAAGCGGTTGAACACCGCGAACAGCTCGGGTTGGTGGTCGAACAGCGACATTCCCCCTTCGGGGACAGCGATTCTGGTCATTGGATAACTCCTCTCAGTGCAGCCCGGCTGCGAGCCAAGGCCTCAAATGTGGCGATAGCGGTGGTGAGCGCGGCCAACTCCGGCGGCGAAAGATAGGTGTTCAATTCGGCGCACAGCTCGTCGGTCACGCCGTGGGCATCCAGCACATACTGCTCGGTGAAGGCCAACACGACCTTCTCCCGGGCGTCTAAGGGAGCACGAGCAGAAGCTTCACCGCCAATCATCCGCTCAACCCGAGCTGCACACAGCTCCAGCAAGCTGGCATCTACTCCCGTCCCATCGAGAGCCTGAACCAATTCATCCAACGGTTCGGAGACATGAGGGTCCAAAGCCGCCAGAGGATCTCTCGCCGGGGACGCAACCATCCTGCTCACCCGCCGAACATGGCCAGCCACTGCTCGGCTGAGCGGGGCATGTACACATAGTTGGTTCGCCGGGTCTCGCCCATAGAAGCCGACGGCTGGGGCGAGTACAGGTGGCCGGGGTAAAGCGTCGCGCTGTCGGGAACTCGGGCCAGCCGCTGTGTCAAGCTCTCATACATGGCGGCAGGGTCGCTCCCCGGCAGATCGGTTCGTCCGCACCCCTCCAAGAAAAGCGTGTCGCCGGCCACCAATCGCCCATTGGTCAAAAAGCACTGGCTCCCGGGGGTGTGGCCCGGCGTGTGGATCATCTCGATGTCCACCGCTCCCACCGACAGCACATCGCCGCTTTGGTGCAAGCACAGGTCGTCGTCTTCCAGCCCGGTGGTCATGCTGACATAGCGAGCCTCATCAGCTTGCACATGCACCGGAACCGACACCAGCTCTAACAGCTCCGCTACGCCCGTAATCGAGAACTGCATCATCGACCCGCCTACATGATCAGGGTGGTAGTGCGTGGCCAGCACCCCAGTGAGCCGCATCCCATCGGCTTCCACCAGCGCCACAATCCCCTCGGGGTCATAAGCCGGATCCACCACGACCGCTTCCCCCGTCTCCCGATCCCCAATCAAGTAAACGAAGTTCACCATCTGACGAGCCATCATGTCGCCATTAGCAATATCCCGCCCCGTCAACAGCTGTCGAAAATACAGGCGCTCGCCTTCCACGGGCTCGATTCTACGCAACCGGCTCGTCATCCCCCTGTCGCCGCCACGCCTCCTCTGCCAACGACACAACTTCCCTCACCGGCAGCCCCAACAGCTTCGAGGCTCGCACTGCCTCATCGTGCTCCACCTTCACCCGACCAGTGCCCACTTTGACGCGAACCCGCCGCCCATCCACATCTACCTCATGCTCGAACCGTGACCGAGGCCAGCGCTCGATCAACTGCCCCCGAACTCCCAGCGAGCCGGTCTCATCGGCCAACGTGGCCGCTACCTGATCGCCCACTGCAGGATCAGCCAAAGCGCTCACCGTGTACGCGGGCCGTCCTTTCTTCATCACGATCGGCGTAATCCAAGCATCATGAGCCCCCGAGTCCAACAACGAAGCCACCGTGTGAGCCAACGTTTCCCCGGTGGCGTCATCCACGTTGGTCTCGAACAGCATCACTGGCTGGCCCTCAGGGCGCGCCGCCGACATTGTGCCCACTACCACCTGGGTGAGGTTGGGGCGGTCTTCCATCTGGTTGTCGCCCGCGCCGAACCCGGCGGACGAGATCGTCATCGACGGCATGGGGCCCCAACCTGCGGACAACGCAGACAAGATCGCTGCCCCGGTAGGCGTAGTCAGCTCCAGTCCCACATCCAGCCCAAACGTGGGACACCCCACCAAGAGCTCCACCACCGCAGGCGGCGGGTTGGGCAGTCTCCCGTGGGCACTGCGAATCATCCCTCGCCCACAGGCCACTGCACTGGAGTGGACCTCGTTGATTTCCAGCACCTCCAATGCGGCGCACGTGCCAACCACGTCGATGATGGCGTCCAGACCGCCGACCTCATGGAAGTGGACCTGCTCGAGCGGACGGCGGTGCAGCTTCCCCTCGGCTCGCGACAGGGCGTCGAACACCGCCAAAGCCCGGTCGGCCACCCGATCGGGCAGCCTGGCCTCTCCGATCAGCGCGTTGATGTGGCTAGCCGTGCGCACCACCGAGGTCTCCTGGGCGATAACCCTCACGTCGGTGGCCGCAATGCCTCCCCGCTGGGTGGGTTGAGCTTGTAAGTCCCACCCTCCCACGGGCAGCAATTCGCATATGTCCCGCACGTCGGCCACATCGGCGCCGGCGTCGATCAACGCCCCCAGCGCCATGTCGCCCGCGATCCCGCTGAAGCAGTGAAACCAGGCAATGCGGGCCGGTTCAGACATCGCTTGCTCCGCTCAACCCCGCATCCGAAGCTGCCCGCTCCCTCGACTTGAACAACCGCAATACTGCGCAGGCCGCGCCGAAGCCGTTGTCCACCCCCACCACGGTCACCCCCGCGGCACATGAAGACAGCATGGCCAACAGCGCAGTGACACCCTCCAGAGAGGAGCCGTAGCCCGCACTAGTGGGCACCGCCACTATCGGCGCCGCGGTAAGCCCGCCCACCACAGAGGCCAACGCCCCCTCCATTCCGGCCACCACCACCACGGCATCGGCCGATTCCAGCGCCTCTGCCTCCGCCAGTATCCGGTGGAGCCCGGCCACCCCTACGTCGTTCAGCCGCCGCGGGGCCAGTCCATGAGCAGCCAGCACCACCCCGCACTCGTCGGCCACCGGCAGATCGGCGGTGCCCGCCGCGGCCAGCACCACCCGCTCGGACCTCGGCGGCGCCGGCCGCCAGACCACGGTGGCGTCGTAGCGCTCTCCCTCGGGGTTGACGGTCAACGCGGCCGAGGCCTGCGCGGCCGACGCCCGGGTCAACAGCACCGGCCCGGATGGTCGGGCCACCAGCTCCCTCACAATGGCGGCGCACTGCTCTGGCGTTTTGCCCGGCGCGTAGACAACCTCGGCCATCCCTTGTCTGAGGCTGCGATGATGGTCCACCCGGGCAAACCCCAAATCGGCAAAGGGCAGGCGGCGCAATTGCCGGACTGCGTCGTCAGCGTTCACTGTGCCATCGCGCACGTCTGCCATCAATTGCCGAACAAAAGCCTCATCCACTACCACTATCCTGCCCTTCTGTGACTGCTTCTGCCCGATCAGCCAGCCAAGTGGCCTACCTGGGACCCCCGGGCACGTTTACCGAAGAAGCGCTTCTCACCCAATCCGACTTGGCAGATGCCGACCATCTCTTGTGCCGATCAATCCCCGAAGTCCTTGGCGCGGCCGCTGATGGCCGGGCCGATCTGGGTTTCACCGCCATCGAGAATTCCATCGAGGGGACGGTCAACGTCGCCCTCGACGCTTTGATCTTCGAGCACAATCTGCTCATCCAGCGAGAAGTGGTCATCGACGTTCGCCTCCACCTATTGGGTTATTCCGGCACCTCGATGGACGAGATCCGCCGGGTGATCAGCTTCCCCGTCGCAACCGCCCAGTGCCGACGCTATTTGACCGAGAACCTCCCCCACGCCGAGGAGATCGCGGCCAATTCGACCGCCGCCGCGGTTCGCGATCTCGCGGTCTCCAACGACAAGACCGCCGCGGCCATCGGCACTGCCTTGTCGCAGCACATATACGGGTTGGACATGATCGCCACCGACATCGAGGACCACCCGGAGAATCAAACCCGCTTCGTGGCGGTGTCCCGCTCGGGGGTACCCACCTCCACCGGACACGACAAGACCTCCATTGTGGTATTCCAGCGGGCCGACCGGTCGGGCTCGCTCATGGGCATCCTCGCCGAATTCGCAGCCCGTTCCATCAATCTCACCAAGCTGGAGTCTCGCCCCACCAAGAAGGCGCTGGGTGACTACTGCTTCCTAATCGACCTCGAAGGCCATGTGGCCGACCAGTTGGTGGCCGACTGCCTCACCAGCATCGTGGCCAAACACGGCGAGGTGAAGTTCCTCGGCTCCTACCCCACCAACACAAGAGGAAATGAAGAACAGAGCGCCGCGGCCACCACGGCATGGGCTGAAGCTCAGAGTTGGATCGATGATCTGCGCGGCCAAGTGGGGAACCCCTGACTTGACAGGTTCTAATAACATCCATTAGCACTAGAGCCACATCGCCCCACGGACGCGGAGGAGACCATGGAGTTCGGCATTTTCGTCAACGGCTACATCCCTGGGCCAGCAGCCCACGACACCGAGGCTGAGCACACCGCTTTGATGCGGGAGGCCCACTACGTCATCACCGCGGACAAGTACAACTGGAAGTACGCGTGGTTCGGTGAGCACCACTGCCTCACCGAGTACAGCCACATGTCGGCCCCTGCCCCGGTCATGGGTTATGTGGCAGCCCAAACCGAGCGGATCCATCTCTCCACCGGTATCACCAGCCTGCCCACCGCCAAGGAGCACCCGGTGCGCATCGCCGAGCGGGCCGCCATGCTCGACCACATCACAGAGAACCGCTTCGAGTTCGGCACCGGTCGAGGCGCGGGCAGCCACGAGGTGGCCACCTTCGGCGGACTGACCCCGCCCGAGACCAAGTCGATGTGGGACGAGGTCATTCGGGAGATTCCCCGCATGTGGGAGCAGCGCGACTACTGCTTCGAGGGCGAGCACTTCTCGGTGCCCAAGCCCCACAACGTGCTGCCCAAACCCCACGGCCCCGGCCATCCCCCCATCTGGGTGGCGTGCGGCAACCCTCCCACATTCGCCAAGGCCGGGTCGCTGGGCATCGGCGCCATCGCCTTCAACTTCGAGCCCATCTTCAACCTCAGGGGCCGGATAGACGCCTACAAGGAGGCCATCCAGAGCCCGGTGGAGCAGATCGGCCAGTTCAAGAACGACAACTTGATGATGACCAACGCGGTCATCTGCTTGGAAGATCGGGAACGGGCCCGGGAGATCGCCAAGTCCAAGGGACGGGGCTATCTGGTTACCATGGTGAACCTCTACCACGACACCATGCCCAAGTCCCCCGACGCCATCACCTGGCCCTCTACACCCAACCAGATCGAGTGGACCGACGAGATGCTCGACGGGGCCATTGCCGGCGGCTACATGTTGTGCGGCAACGCCGAAGAGGTGTGCGAGCAGGTGGCCCGCTACCAGACAGTCGGCTGCGACCAGGTGGTGTTCGGCTTGCCCGGCGAGGGCATGGAGCACGATGAGATCGACGAGATGCTCGAAGTGTTCGGCACCAAGGTGATCCCCGAGTACGACCCCGACCCGGTCCACTCCACCGACCGCTACCGGGCCACCGCCCAGCGCCGATATCCCGACTTCGAGTTCCCGCTGCCCGACGGCATCGACGTGGAACTCATCCCCGAAACCGCCATATTGCCCCTGGGCCCCGGCAAGTAGCCCGACCGAACTGAGGACTAGCGGCTGTGCCGCGCGACGCCACCGAAACCCGAGCCCGACTGATCGCCGAGGCCGAACGCCTGTTCGCCGAGCAGGGCATTTGGCGGGTGCGGGTGCAAGACATCGTGGCTGCCGCCGGGCAAAAGAACAGCTCGGCACTCACCTATCACTTCGGCTCCCGTAACGGTGTGCTCGACGCCATTCTTCGGGAGCACGGTGAGCCCATCGACCAAGACCGGGGCGAAGTGTGGGCCGCTTTGGATGACGACCAAACGCCCGCTCTCATCGAGGCGCTGATTCAGCCCCTCACCCGCCGGCTGGCCACCGCCAGTGGTCGGTGCTACCTGCGGATCGTGGCCCAGCTCAGCGCGGAGTTCAGCCGCTGGGATTTCGATCCCACCCATGTGCCGGCAAACCTCAACGCCATCTTGCGGCTGTTGCGAGATTGCTCATCGGTTGACGACAAAGCCCAACGAGACGAACGCGTTCTGGGCATGATCCAGCTGATGACGGCGTCGCTGGCCGAGCGAGCCCGCCGCATCGAAGCAGGCGATCCCCTCGCCACTGAAGACAACGTGTATGCCGCCAATCTGGTGGACATGTTGACCGGGATTATCGAGGCACCCTCTCGGACTGCGGCCGGGACAGCACCGCAAAGCGCCAGCCGGTAATTGGCCCCAGTCACCATCGGCTTTGTCAGGCCGTTCGCACTGCTCTGATGCATCCCCGGCCGCCCCAATAGGCCATGCTTTGGGCATGAATCGATTTGAAGACAAAATCGCCATTGTCACCGGCGCGGCTTCCGGCATCGGACGGGCCACTGCTGACCGTCTGCGCTCAGAGGGCGGCACCGTAGTAGGCATCGACCGAGATCCGGTTGACGACGTTGACCTGGCCATACAGCTGGACCTGCTCAACCAGGATGCTATCGCCCCCACCGTCGCCCAGGTCATGGATGCCTACGGCCGCATCGACGTGCTGTGCAACATCGCCGGCATTGGCCATTTCTCCCGGGACGAAGACGAAACCCTCGAACGGTGGAACCGGGTTATAGGGGTGAACCTCACCGGCACCTATTTCATGTCCCAAGCCTGCTTGCCCCACTTGCTCGAGTCCCAGGGCAACATCGTCAACACCGCCTCCACCGCAGGCACCCACGCCCAGCCGTGGAGCTCTGTCTACTCCGCCTCCAAGGGCGGGGTCATCGCCCTCACCCAGACCATGGCAATCACCAACGGGAAATCGGGCCTGCGGGTCAACTGCGTCGCCCCTGGCGGAGTTGAGACAGCAATCGGGGCGCAGTTCACTCCTCCCGAAGACGTGGATCTCACCCTTATGACCCGCATCATTCCCTTTGAGCGTGCCGGACAACCTGCCGAGCTGGCCGCAGCTTTCGCCTTTCTGGCCAGCGACGATGCCAGTTATTGCAATGGGATCGTTATCAGGGCTGACGGGGGGACAATGACATGAACCGCAAAACACCGCCCCTCGGCGGCCTTCGCATTATTGAGAGCTCGCTGCTTGGCCCCGGATTCCTGACCACTTTCTTGTCCGACCTCGGGGCCGACGTCATCAAGGTTGAGCCCCCCCAAGGTGATTACATCCGCCAGATGACCTGGCCCATTGTCAATGGGGTCTCGCTGCTGCATCTGCACACCCACCGGGGCAAGCGCAGCATCGTGCTCGACCTGCGCCAGCCCGAAGGGGTGGAACTCTATTTCGACTTGGCCCGCAACGCCGATGCCGTGGTTGAGGCCATGAGGCCCGGTGCACTGGAGCGGCGGGGCTTGGGCTACGAGCAGCTCAAGGAAGTGAACCCCAAGATCGTGTTCGCCACCATCAGCGGATACGGCATGACCGGCCCCTATAAGGACATGCCCAGCCACGGCATCGCCTATGACACGTGGGCCGGACTCATCCCTCCCACATACGACGACGAGGGCTTCTGCCGCATCCCGGAGATGCCCAACATCGGAATCAACATCGCCCCTCTCATCGGCGCGTTCGCCCTGCTAGCAGGAATTATCCGAGCTCGGGAAACCGGCGAGGGCTGTCGTCTCGAGCTGGCCCAGTCCGACGCAGCCGCCTACATGGACTGGTACCGCATCGAGACTTGGAAGGCCTACGAACGACCCGAGGACGAGGTGACCGGCAACCCCTCTGACGACTATGAGCGCCGAGCGCCCGGCCTGGCCGGCATGTGGGAAGGCGTCCGCTACCAGATGTACGAGTCATCCGACGGCCACGTGCTGTTCATGGCCTCCGAACAGGCCTTTTGGCGCAACTTCTGCGAGGCCCTCGATCGGATGGACCTGTTCGACCGTTGGCCGGGTTCGAAATACGCCGACCACGCCCGGGGCAATCTGGAGTTGCAACGGGAGCTGCGGGACATCTTCCGCACCAAGAGCAGCGCAGAGTGGCTGGAGTTCGGCGACCGGGTGAACACCCCCATCGCCCCGGTGAACAACGCCAAGAACGTGGTCGACGACCCGCAATTCCAAGATCGGCTGCCGCTGTTCTCCGTCGATCAGGTAGGTTGCGAGCAGCTCCCCCTTCCGGTCAAGTTCTTCGACGAGGAGCTCCCAACCCCCACCCACGCCCCCACCGTCGGCCAGCAGACTGAGGAGGTGCTGAGCGAGTTGCTGGGATTGAGCGGTGATCGGCTGGCCGCCCTGCGGGACCAGGGCATTCTCGGATGACCGAACCCGCCTCGGCTGATACGGTCGATGCCGAGCTGCTGAACGAGTCCGTTGAGCTGGCCCGGGAGGCCGGACGGCTCACGCTGGACTGGTTCAACGATCACGAGTTGTCGGTGGGGCGCAAGGATGACGGCTCCCCGGTGACCGAAGCCGACAAGGCGGCCGAGGCTCTTCTTCGGGAGGCTTTGTCCAAGCAGTTCCCCGATGACGGCGTGATCGGCGAGGAGTTCCCCGAAGAGCAGGGCACATCGGGGCGAACCTGGATCATCGACCCCATCGATGGCACCCGCAGCTTCGTCCGGGGCGTGCCCCTGTACACCACTTTGCTGGCCCTGATCGATCAGCACGGCCCGGCCATTGGCATCGCCGCTGTCCCACCTCTCGACGAAGCGGTATGGGCCGGCCGAGGCCTGGGCTGCTATCACAACGGCCGCCGCTGCCAGGTGAGCTCCCAAGATGACTTGGGCCGGTCGTATCTTTCAGCATCGGGATTCGAATGGTGGCCCGAGGGCGCCTTCCCCAGGGTGAGCCAATCCGGAGCTCGAATGCGCACCTGGGGCGACGGCTACGGCTACGTCCTGGTGGCCACCGGCCGGGTCGACGCCATGATCGACCCCGGCCTAAACCTCTGGGACATCGCCCCCATGCTGGTTATCGTCCCCGAAGCTGGTGGCCGCATCACCCAGTGGAACGGCAGCACCACCGCCAGCGCCGGCGACTGGCTAGCCAGCAACGGTGCCATCCACGACGACCTTCTCACTCGTCTGCGCGGCAACTAGGCGCCAGAAAACTCCTCACAGACAATCTTTTGCCCTTCTAGAGCATCCAAGAACTCGGCTGCGTCCACCACCTCCGCCAAACCCATGGCCCCAATCTGACGCAACTTTTCTGCTGCAAATAGCTCGATCGCGCTCACCAAAACTGCGGCTGTAACGTTTCCCGGCGGTGCCGAAGCGCCCAAGATCCGACCAGTCCACTTCTGGCCCTTCTGCCCTCGTATCTCAACCCTGACCGCCCCCAGCTTTCCCTCGGGATGCGGTGGTCGCAGCATGGGCAGCCAAGAGCTGAAGCGATCCCGGCGAGTAGCTGCCATCCGAGCAGTTATTCGATTTGCACCGTTGAACTTTCGAGCCAGCAACATCGGGTCCGGCAGCGCCGCCCGGTAACAGTCGGACGCGTCCACCGGGCTCGGGAACCAGCACAACTCCCGACCCGAGCCCCCCGGTCGCTGCTTCCACCCGCTGCGCCACTCCAACGCCAGAGAACTCAGAGCCTTGTGGTGCTGGCGGGCACAAGCTGGCCCCCCGGTGCCGAACTTGGCGACATGCACCTCAGTCACGCGATCGAATTCAGCAGCCGCTCGAACGGCCAAAACATCGGTCAGCCCAGGAGCCATGCCCACCCCGGCCACCACCAACGCGTCCTGGCGCTGGGCTGCGCCGTGCATGTCCAACAACCGTCTGACATCGGCAACTGAATCAGACGTGGAGAGAATTACTCTGCCCCGGGACAAGAACCGACGGGCCAACCGGGCTTGACTCCCTGATGCAGTGGCCAGCACCACCACATCGGCTGAGTCGTCAAGGCTGCCAATGGTGACCGGCAAGCCGTATTTCTCCGACAACTGCCAGGCCTGGTGGGGATTGCGATCAACTATGGCCACCCGCCCGACCGGGATAGACGGTGCGTTGGCCAAGCTCTCGACCACCCCTGCGCCGACGACGCCCGCGCCAACAATCAATATGTCCATGCAGCTCAGTAGAAGCAGCCAGAATTAGCTATTGCCGCTGATCTGGCGCCAGCCGCCCGACTGAGGCGGCGCTCCTCCGGTTCCCCGAGCGCGCAAGATGGCCGCAATAGCAGCCGCCCCGGCTAGAGCAACCAAGGCTCTCCGCAGAATCTTCACATCTCCCATCCTAACGAACCCCAGTTCAGCCGCAACCGGGCTTGAAATGGGGAGTGTGGGGCTAGCTGGATTCGAACCAGCGACCTCACCCTTATCAGGGGTGCGCTCTAACCGACTGAGCTATAGCCCCCAGCCGGACGGCAAGCCTACTTACGGGCAATCCAGTTAGGCCAACGAAATCGAGGTGGTCGAGTCCGAGGCCGTTGCCGAGCCGTTTCCTCCTCAATGACCGTGACCCTCATACCCCCGGTCAAGTCGCTGATGAGGTTGAACAAAACGCACAACAAGACATTGAAGAAGGTGCCCGCCACCACTAGCACCAGTCCGCCGACGGCAAAGCCCCGGAATATCTGGTTGGCGTTGAACTTGAACTCTTGCAGCGCGAACAACTCCTCAATGAACGACTCGGTGTCGTCCACCGTGCCCGACCCCACCGCGATGCTCCACAACATCACTCCGGCCAGCATGACGATCACCCACAAACACACATAGAAGATCAATGAGATCTTCAGCACCGACCACGGCTCGATGTGCCGTATCACCCGGCGCACCCTGCGGGCCTGCAACCGCACCGCCCGCCGGTACTCCCTCGGGGTCACCTTCACCGGCTGGCGCGCCGAGGCTGGAGCGGGCACCGGCGCAGCCGGAGGGTCGCTCACCCGACCGGGGTCAATGGACACGACTCGAAGTGTACGGGATCGCCGGTCGGAAAAGATTGGCACTGCCACCACTTCGGAGGCAGAAACTCGGCTCTGGCCGCTGCGGTAGCCCCATCCCGGCGCACCACCACCTCTGTCTGGTATCCGTCTCTGGTCAACGAGGTCAGCGTCGCTCCGTTAGCCGCGGCAATTCCCGGCCCGGCTGACGGTTCCGCCGCCGCGGCCATCGCCACTGCATCTGCTATAGACGTCGCTCGGGCCCGGCGAACAGCGTCGGCCCCAAGATGTCCCAACAACACCATCGCCATTCCGATTAACGCCAACATCCCCACACCCAAGACCGTGATCGATCCCCGCTCGTCCACAAGGCTGCTCCATAGTCATCTCACGGGGGAAGATTTAGCTCAGAGAAGACTACTCCTCGTCCTCTGAAGCGGATAAAACCGGTGCGATGGCTGCCAATGTCTGATCCTCCGTCAGGGTCATGACTCGGACGCCGGCGGCATGGGCCCCTTGTACCGAAACCGATGAAACCGGGATCCTGATGGTTGCCCCGTTGGAGGCCACGGCGAAAACCTCGTCATCCGGGGAAACCACCCGGGCCGCCACCACAGCCCCTCGTCCCCCGGGCAGCTTCATGGCGATAACCCCCTGGCCGCCCCGGCGCTTGGCCCGAAAATGCTCCAACGGCACCCGCTTGCCAAAACCCTGATTAGTGGCCAGCAGCATCTCTTCTCCAGGCTGTACGGCGCTGGCCGCCACCACCACGTCATCGTCCTTCAGCCGCATCCCCCGCACTCCGGCCGCGCTACGCCCCATAGAGCGCACCTCCGACTCGGGGAAGCGCATGAGCCGGCCGGATTCGCTAACCAAGCAGATATCATCGCCTCCCCCGGTGGGTAGGACTCGCACCAGCTCGTCGCCCTCTCGCAGATTGATGGCAATGAGCCCCCGAGACCGAGACTTGTCGTACTCCAAGAACCGGGTCCGCTTGACCACGCCGCGGCGGGTCACAAACAGCAGATACCGCATAGTCTCGTAGTCCCGGGTGTCGATGACCGCGGATACGGTCTCGTCTGGAGCTAGATGCAGCATGTTTACAATGGCCATGCCCCGGGCGGTACGGCTGGTTCGGGGCACCTCGTGGGCTTTGATGCGGTACACCCGCCCCATATTGGTGAAGAACATCAAGTAGGCGTGGGCGGTGGTGTGGATGAGCGTGGCGATGTAATCGCCGTCTTTCAGGTTGGCGCCGATAACTCCTTTGCCGCCTCGACCCTGGGTCTTGAACTCGTCGGGCGCCACCGTCTTGACGTATCCCGCGGCGCTGAGGCTGAAGATCAAGTCTTCGTCGTCGATCAGATCCTCGATGTTGATGTCGCCGTCGTCGGCCATGATCTGGGTGCGCCGATCGGTGGCAAACTCCTCTCGAACCTCCAGTAGCTCTTCTCGGATCACGGTTCGCAGCATGGCGTCATCGGCCAAAATGGCCCCAAGCTCCACGATCAGTGCTCGCTTCTCGGCCAACTCGTCATTCAGCTCTTGGGTTCCCAGTTGGGTGAGCCGACCCAACGCCATGTCGAGAATGTGGTTGGCCTGGATTTCGCTGAATTCGAACTGCTCGCCCATCAGCGTGGCCCGAGCCGCCGTCCGGTTCTCGGACGCCCGGATCGCCGCGATGATCGCGTCGATCATGTCCACCGCCCGCACCAGGCCCTCCAGGATATGTTCCCGGCGGCGGGCCTCATCCAAGCGGAACTCGGTACGCCGACGTACCACCTCTTGCTGGTGCCCCGCGTAGGCCGCAAGGCAATCGCGCAAGGTCATGGTCCGCGGCACGCCGTCGGCCAACGCCACCATGTTCACCGGAAAGCTGGTTTGCAGCGGCGAGTACTTGTACAAGTTGTTGAGCACCACTAGGGCGGGGGCATCCCTCTTCAATTCGAACACGAGCCTTGTTCGCCCCTTGGCCGACTCGTTGTGGATCTGGCGGATCCCTTCGATCACCCGCCGATTCACCAAGTCGGCCACCTTCTCCTCTATGACCTCTGCACTGGTTTGGTACGGAATCTCGGTGACCACGATGCGGGTACTGGCACCGCTCTCCACTATCTCAGCCGAGGCCCGCACCTTAATGGTTCCCTGACCGGTGGCGTAGGCGTCGCGGATGCCCTGATAGCCCATGATGCGACCTCGAGTGGGAAAGTCAGGGCCTTTCACAAATCCCATGAGGCTCTCGTTGGTGGCTTCTGGGTTCTCCAACAGGTGGTTAACCGCGTCGATGACCTCGCCTAGGTTGTGAGGAGGAATGTTGGTGGCCATTCCCACTGCGATTCCCTGGCTGCCGTTCACCAGAAGATTGGGGAACCGAGCGGGCAACACCTTCGGCTCCTGCTCGGAGGCGTCAAAGTTGTCGGCAAAGTCGACGGTCTGCTCATCGATGCCGTCCAATAGCCGCATGGCCAGCTCGTGGAGCCGGCATTCGGTGTAGCGCATCGCCGCTGGCGGATCGTTGGGAGATCCGAAGTTCCCGTGGGGATCGATCAGCGGGTGCCGCAGGGAAAAACTCTGCCCCAGCCTCACGAGGGCGTCGTAGATGGCCTGATCGCCATGGGGGTGGTACTTACCCATGACGTCACCCACCACTCGGGCACATTTCACATACGGCCGATTGGGCCGGGTCCCCTGGTCGTACATCCCCCAGAGGATGCGGCGGTGGACCGGCTTGAGCCCGTCACGCGCATCGGGTAGCGCTCGAGCGGTGATGACCGACATGGCGTAGTCCAAAAACGACTGCTCCATCTCGGTTTGGATGTCGATGTCCTGAATTGAACCGACGGTTGCCCCTTCAGACTCTTGAGAGGTATCAGGCTCGTCGGGCACAGCAATCCTTTGCGCTCATATGTCCAAAAAGCGGACGTCTTTGGCGTTGGTTTGGATGAATTGCTTGCGGCGCTGCACGTCTTCCCCCATCAGCTTGGAGAACACCTGATCGGCCACCGCGGCCTGTTCCACCGAAACGCGTAGCAGTGTGCGGCGAGCTGGATCCATGGTGGTGGACCACAGCTCTTCGGAGTCCATCTCGCCGAGGCCCTTAAGCCGTTGAAACTCCCCGCTATGCTTGGAGTTCTCCGCCAGAAATGCCTCCTTGGCGTGGTCGTCTTTGAGGTAGACCTTCGATCTGCCCACCTCGGTGGAATACAGCGGCGGCTGGGCGATGTACACCTGGCCTCGCTCTACCAGCTTGTGCATCTGGCGGTAGAAGAACGTGAGCAACAGGGTGCGGATATGGCTGCCGTCCACATCGGCGTCAGCCAAGAGAATCACCTTGCCATAGCGCACTCGGGACTTGGCCTCGGGAACACCCTCCTCCTTCTCTTTGGCGCCGTTGCTATCCGCGATATCGAAATCATCACCAAAACCCGCTCCGATGGCCGCCACCAGCGCCTGTATTTCGGTGTTGCGAAGCATCCGGTCGGCCTGTACCCGCTCCACGTTCAAGATCTTCCCCCGAATGGGGAGAATGGCCATGGTCTTGGGGTCTCTGGCGTCCTTAGCCGAGCCGCCTGCCGAGTTGCCCTCCACGATGAACAGCTCGCATTCGTCGCGAACAGTAGAAGTGCAGTCCACCAGCTTTCCAGGCAGTCCGGCACCGTCCAAGGCCGACTTGCGCCGAGTGGCATCCCGGGCCTGCCGGGCCGCCAACCTGGCCTTCTGGGCCTGGAGACACTTGGTCACAATCTTGCGGGCGTCAGCAGGGTTCTCCTCCAACCATTCGGACAGCTTCTCGTTGGTGGCCCGCACCACCAGCGAGCGAATCGAGGCATTCCCCAACTTCGCCTTGGTCTGGCCCTCGAACTGCGGATCCCGCAGCCGCACGCTGACGATGGCCGTCAAACCCTCCCGGATGTCCTCTCCGGCCAAATTGTCGTCCTTTTCTTTGAGGTGCCCCTTGTCCCGGCAGTAGCGGTTGATCACGCTGGTGAGCCCGGTGCGAAAGCCCTCCTCGTGCATACCCCCCTCAACAGTGTTAATGCCGTTGGCAAAGGAGTGCAGGCCGTCGGTGTTGTAGCCGGTGTTCCACTGAAAGGCTACCTCCACTTCGTCGCCGACCTCCTCTTGGGCGAAGAAGCCGACCTCCTCAAACAACGCGTCCTTCGAACTGTTTACTTCTCGGACGAAGTCGCTGATGCCATCTTGATAGCAATACACCGTCCAGTCGGCACCACCAGTGCCGTTAGATCGCAAGTCTCGGAACTTGATCTGCAGGTCGCGGTTCAAAAAGGCCATCATCTGGAGTCGCTCCAGCAAGCCCTGGGCCCTGAACCGCACATCATCGAAGATGCTTTCGTCGGGCCAGAAACTGACCGTCGTGCCTGTGCGACCGTCGGGGCTGGGACCTGCCACGCGGAGCTTCTCGGTGATCTCCCCACCGTCGGCAAATGACATCGTGTGTCGCTGGCCACTCCGATCAATCTCCACCTCCAGCCGAGTGGACAGAGCATTCACCACCGACACCCCCACCCCGTGCAGACCGCCCGACACCTTGTAGCCATTGCCGCCGAACTTGCCGCCGGCATGCAAGAGCGTAAGCACGACTTCTACCGCAGTCATGTCGGGATGCTGGGGATGGGCGTCGACGGGAATGCCACGCCCATCGTCCCGCACTTCGCATCCGCCGTCAGCCAAAAGGGTCACTTCGATGGTTGAGCAGTAGCCAGCCATGGCCTCATCTACGGCGTTGTCCACCACCTCATAAACCAAGTGGTGCAACCCGGTTACCGATGTCGACCCGATGTACATGCCAGGACGCGTTCTAACCGCGTCGAGGCCTTCCAAGATAGTTATGTCTTCAGCTCTATAAGACTCAGACGTGTCAGTCACGAACTGGCTTTTCTGCCCAGTTAAACGGGCTTCGTGGGTAGGTCGGGCAGACGCTTTTGCCGGGTTGTTCGCCTTGCGATCAGACCAGTCGAAAACACTGCCTCCGATGGTAGAATTCTACCAGTTTCCAGTGCCCATTTGGCTCATCGGAGAATCGGTTCCCGACCCCATTGAGCGATTACCGGGAGCGGACTCGGACCGTCAACGATGTAACTACCTCTTCTTTGGCCGCGGCATTGATCCGGCTAATGAGCTCGGCGCTGAAGAACTTCATTTCAGCAGTCCACGCGGGGTCGTCCACTGCCACAACCAGCTCGCGTTCAACCAGGCGCAGCGGCGACGCGTGGGCGGCCAACACCTCTCCCACCAGCTCTTCCCAGGCGTCGAACACCGTCGCCAACACCTGAGCTCGGGGCGCCTTTAGTCGGAAGGCCACCTGGTCGAGGGCCTCCCCTATCCGCCTGGGCCCGGAAGGCTCGTGTAAGGGCTCCCATCCCACTTTCTTAGTCTGCCCTGACTCCAAGGCCCCATGGTTCACATTTCACGATAAACCCGACCAGCAGTTACTCGAAAGAGGGCGTCGTAGGCGATTTCAGACGACAAAGGACCAGCAGAGGTGAGCAGCGTCTGCTCCGACCGCAGAGCCCGCAATACGCCTTGAGACCGGCCCGGGTCCAACTCGGAAAATACATCGTCTAGCAATAGCACCGGTGATTGCCCAGACACTTCCGCCAGCTCGCGATGTACGGCAAGACGCAGTGCCAGCGCCAACGACCGTTGCTCGCCTTGGGAGGCGTGGGTGCGAACCGATCTGCCATCAAGAAGCACCGACAGGTCGTCTCGATGAGGACCCACCGTGGTTACTCCGCGGCGCAGGTCCTCGCTCCGCGCCTGGCGGAGGGCCTCGCTCAACCCTTCTGATTGCCATGCCGACTCATAAGCCATCTCCAGAGGCAAAGCCTGCCCGGCAATCTCTGTATAGGCAGTAGCTGTCCTGGGTTCGAGCCGCATTGCCAATCTCCTCCGGGCCTCAGCCAACTGCTCGCCAGCTTCGGTGAGCTTGTCGTCCCAAACCTCCAACGTCATGGCCACTTCAGAACTGAACCGGCCCCCCGACTGGCGCAGCAGGGCGTTCCGCTGACGCAGTATGTTCTCCACGTCGGACCGAACAACGTCCAGTCGAGAATCGATCTGCGCCAACGCCTCGTCCATGTAGCGACGTCGTTCGCTCGGACCGCCTTTTACCAACACTAAGTCGTCGGGCATGAACACCGACACCGGTATCAGTCCCAATAAGTCCCGCCGACGCACTCGCTGCTTGTTGACCTGATAGTGCGAACGACTCGATTGCCTCAGCGCGGCCTCGAACAACATCTCCCGTTCCCCGGCAACCACCTCACCCCTAACAACCGCCTGGGAGACCTCAGGGTCGCTTCGAATGAGTACATCCGCAGTGCTGACTCGAAACGATGTCATGGTTGCCAGATAGTAAATTGCCTCTAATAAATTCGTCTTCCCCTCTCCATTGGATCCCACAAAGACGCTTGTACCCGCGGGTAAATCCACTTCGAGGTGGGAATAGTTACGAAAGTCTGTCAACCAAAGACGAGTGAAACGCACTTTCAGTTAATGCGCACCGGCATCAACAAGTATAAGAACTCCTCGGACTCGGTCGTACGAATTACTGCTGGCTTAAGTGCATCCACAGTATTTAATACAATTTCTTCACCGGGGGCTGCTTCCGCTCCATCTAGCAAATACTCGGGATTAAACGCCACGGTGAGGTCTTCCCCTTCGTACACTGCATCCATCTGTTCTCTGGCCTCCCCAACGTCTTGGGTAGTCGCTGACAACTCCAGTCCTCCGGATGACATATCCAGTCGTATCGGTGTCGAGTCCTGAGCCATCAAACGTACTCTACGTACTGCGTTGATAAGGCTCTCGCGGCCAACCCGTAAGCGATTTGGCTGGTGAGTTGGAATCAATCCCTGGTAGCTGGGAAATTCCCCCTCAATAAGTCGTGTTGTTACTGCAATTGTACCGAATCCAAACGATACCTCGTGCTCACTGAATCTCAAGCTAACCTGGTCATCGTCCTCGAGTAGTCGGATAACTTCTTGAAGTGCCCGCGATGGCACCAACACACTTTGATCGGAATTCAATAGTTCTAAACCAGGAAGATCACACAACGCAAGGCGATAGGAATCCGTTGTCACTAATCGAAGTCCTTCTTGTTCCGCTGACAACAGCACACCAGTCAACACCGGCCGAGACTCATCAGCCGAGGCTGCTTTCACGACCTGGCGTAACGCAGTTAGCAGACCTCCTGCTTCCAAGACTACTGGATCACCCTCGAGAGTAGTCACTTTCGGAAAGTCTTCGGCACTCATAGTCTGCAAAGAAAAAGTAGAACGAGCCGAATCTATATGGATTTCTCCGTCCTCCACCCTAACGTTGACCGCACCAGCATCAAGAGATCGAACCACCTCGCCAATCAACCGAGCAGTAACAACAGCCTCACCATCACCATCTCCCGCCACAGTCAAGTGTACTCTAATGGTCAACTCACGATCGGTTGCCGTCATGGTTAGTTCGTCACCGGACAGTGCCATATAGACACCGGACAGCACAAGGTGGAATCCTCCCCTGGTTCCAGCTGCTCTGCCTGTTGTTGTCAATGCTTCTAGGAGGGCATCCCGCTCGCATCGGAATTTCACAGGTTTGCTCTCTTTCTATTGATATTTATATATATTTACTGCTAGCAGCAGTAGGTCGGTGGAAATGTGGACAAAATGTATTTTCCCAGGTCAGGATGCGTTTTCTGCGTTTATGATTTTCCACAGACAGGGGGAAGTTAGAACAGGGGTAAGCGTCGTCTGTGAATATTGGCCATGTCGTCCCCACTGTGCGAGACATTTTCCCCATTTTGACCCCAAATAAATCCCCAGCACTGTGGCCTAAGCATTTTTGATTCTTTGAATCAATCCGGTAACTTGGTTGAATGTCTCCGGTTGTTCTGCCATTTGTGCAGTAATCTTTTGAATGGCATGTATTGCGGTTGTGTGGTCCCTGCCGCCAAAGACTCTTGCTATATCTGGATAGCTGAGGTCAGTCAGCTCCCGAAACACGTACATAGATACTTGGCGAGCTTTTACCAAGGGCCTCTGACGCCTTGGGCCAACGATATCTTCAATATTGAACCCAAATAGTTCTGCTGTGGCTTGCAAAATTATGTCAGCAGTAACAACTTGTGGTTCACGGCGTGCCGTGATGTCTCGAAGAATAAATTGAGCAAGTTCAAGGCTAAGAGGCTTATCGTTAAAACTTGCGTAGGCGGTTACCCTGGTAAGTGCTCCTTCAAGTTCTCTAATATTGTCCTTGATATTACTAGCTATAAATGTAAGTACTTCGTCGTCTATTGTGAAGTTAGATTGTTCAGCCTTCTTTCGAAGAATTGCTAGCCTAGTTTCTAAATCTGGAGGTTGGATATCGGTAAGCAGTCCCATCTTGAATCGACTAGTCATACGATCTTCAAGTGTCGGAATTGCGTCTGGTGGTCGGTCACTGGTAAGAACAATTTGCTTGTTGACTTCGTGAAGAGAGTTGAATGTATGGAAGAACTCCTCTTGTAAGCCTTCCTTACCTTCTAGGAATTGAATATCATCAACAAGGAGTACGTCAACTTCGCGGTAGTTACGCTTAAACTCGCTTCGAGTGTTTGTTCGGATAGCGTCTACGAATTGATTGAGAAAAGTTTCTGTAGATACATAAAGGACACGCGTGATCGAGTGGCGTGGGTCGCTTACGTAGTGGTCTTTGACGTAGTGTCCAATAGCTTGAAGGAGATGAGTCTTGCCTAAACCTGCATGTCCGTGGATGAATAATGGGTTATATGATTTACCAGGAGTCTCTGCAACTGACAAAGCAGCAGCCAGTGCAAATCTGTTTGACGGTCCAGTTACAAATTTATCGAAGACATAATTGGGATGGAGCGCATTGGTAGGCCTAGTCTCTAAAGCAGGACTAGCTACTTCGGGCATAGAGGTTAGTGGTGGAAGCGTTACAGACGTATTGTCTTCCCCGTTTGTCTGTTGATCGGTGCTGATTTTCAATGTGATGTGGGTTGCGTTTGAATTCGCTAATGCATTCCGCAAAACTTCAAAATATTCGCCTTCTAAACGATCCTTGATAATTGTACTCGGAACCGTGATTTCCAGTACATCTTCAACAAGTGAGGTTGGTTTTGCTGGATTGAAGGTGGACTGCCACACCGCGTCAGGGACTTGAGTTCGGATACTGTTGGCGCAGGAAGTCCAAAGAAGTGTTGCTGACACCATTTGATGGCAACTCCAAGATTGTTAAAGTAATATCCACATATGTGTAAAAATTGTGGATAACTTGCGACTTTCTTTGTTGTACCCAACCAAGTGGCACCTGCTCGATTGGAGCACCGAACAGTAGCACTTCGATGTTGATTATGCACGGGGGACCGACAAAGAATTCGCAGGTCAGAGGCGTGCGTGGGCAATGTTGCCATTGTCGCTCAGGTGGCTGATGTTGACGCCTGACCGCCAATTGGTTGTCGTAGTGAAGACCGAGGCCGTAGCGTAGTGGGGATGCCGGGAGACGGGAGGCGCTGGTAGAGCGGTCCCCTTGACGATGTCACCCCGGCCTTGGAGGAACTTGTGAAACGCACGTATCAGCCGAATGTACAACGCCGGGCCCGGCGCCACGGATTTCGGCACCGAATGATGACAAGAAGCGGGCGGGCGATTATCAATGCTCGCCGCCGCCGCGGCCGTAAAAGGCTGTCGGCCTGATTGAACGGTTTAGAGGACGCTCGGCGTTCGCTCGGCTGAGGGACGAAGGTGTTCGCGCTGACCATGACCTGCTCTGGGTTCGTTTCTTGCCCGAGCCCTCTCTCGGCGCGGCCCTTGTGGCGTATGCACTTCCTCGACAGTCGGGAAGTGCGGTAATGCGCAACAAGATCCGCCGCCGCTTGCGGGAGATTGTGAAGAGCCTCGATCGAGAAGCTCCCGCTGGCTTGCCAGCTGGCCTCTACCTAATTGGCACTCAACGCGGTGCCAAAGGCTTTTCCCATGCTGACCTGCGGGTTTCACTGACGACGTGTTTGGCAAAGTTGGATCGGATTGCTTTGTGAGCCCGAGTAACTGCAGGGACAGCCGTTTGGAGACGAGCATGGCCGCTCGGGCCATCGGAGGCCTGATCATGGTGTATCAGTGGGCCACCGACCATCGTCCGAGCCCCTGCCGCTATGTGCCGAGCTGTTCTTACTACGCCGTTGAAGCGGTAGAAGTGCATGGTGCGGCCAAAGGCTCCTGGCTGGGTTTGCGTCGACTGTTGAGATGTCGCCCGGGAGCTCCTACAGGCTGGGACCCGGTTCCCGATGCCGGCGGCCTTTTGGCTCCCGATCCCACGGCAGGCGAGGCGGTGACCGGTGTTTGACGCGTTGTTCGACGGACTTGCTTGGTTGCTGGCGGTGTACTACACGCTGGGAAGCAGCTACGGAATCGCCATCATGCTGTTCACCCTCACGGTGATGCTGGTTCTGACTCCGCTCACCTTCTACACCACCCGTTCCATGCTTCGCATGACGGCTCTTCAGCCTGAGATCAAAAAGCTTCAGGCGCAGTTCCAGGGCGACCGCCAGCGGATGAACGAAGAGATGATGCGCCTGTATCAGGCCAACAATGTGAATCCACTAGGCAGCTGCCTTCCCATGCTGGCTCAGCTACCGGTGTTCTTTGTACTTTTTCGTCTGATTCGTGGACTTACACGACGTGTCAGTGATTTAGGCAACTATGCAGGTTGGAGACTGCCGTTCGGAGAGAATGCAGTGCCCAATCCTGCTTTTCCCGAGCGGACATTCAACCCGGAGTACTTGGCATCAGACTCCGAGTTGCGGGTCGCTCTCGAAGGATCTACGGAGATGAATTTCCTTAGCACGGACTTGTCGGCCAGCCTCACCGATGCATTCCGGGATTCCTTCTCCACTGCCTTGCCGTTCCTTTTGCTGATCGTGTTGATCGGCGTGACCAGTTACATCCAACAGCGTCAAATCGCCGGCCGCAGAGATCCGGATGCTCCCGTGAATCCCCAGCAGCAGATGATCATGAAGTTGATGCCCTGGTTCTTGCCTATCATCTCGGTCGGCTTTCCGGCTGGTCTAAATCTGTACTTCGTGAGCTCCAACATCGTGCGGGTTGGACAGCAAGCGGTGATCACCCGTCGCATCTACAACCCCCACAAGGAGCGCCAGGCTCAGATCGAGAGTTCGAATGGCGAGGAAGAAGAAGTAGTTCCAGAGCCCGCGAAGCCTGCCCCTCAACCGATGAGCCGCTCGCGCACACCGGTACAGGACCACGGTAGTCGGCGGCCCACATCTAGAACGCCACCGAAACGGCGGACCGACAGTCGCCGCACGCAAGTGGGGCACTCTGAACAGCAGAGGCCGTCCCGGGCGATCAAGGAGACCGAGGCCAAAGAGACGCGAGTGAAAGACTCGAAACCGACGGGGGCCAAGACGGGAAGCAGCAAGTCGTCAAAAACAGCGCCGGAGCAACGCCAGACGAGCCGGACTACCCAAAAGGGCCATCAGTCCCATCCCACCGATCGTCGGCGCCAGCGCAAGAAGAGGAGAAGGTAGACATGGAGTGGCTCGAAGTCACCGGCAAAACCATTGCCCAAGCCGAGGAAGCAGCTCTCGACCGGTTAGGAGTAGATCGCAGCGAAGCCGAGTTCTCCGTTGTGGATGAACCCAAATCCGCTTTGTTGGGTCTTCGACGAACCGAAGCTCGAATCAGAGCTCGAGTACGGCCAGTGCTGCCGCGTGAGAAGCGGAACCGCCGCCCTTCCAACAAAAGGGATCGGAATCGGAGCCGCAAGTCTGAACAGGGTAACTTGAAGGAAGACAGAAATCGAGGTAGCCGAGGCGCCCAAGGCCAGAATCGGAGTTCAGGAGCTTCGAATAGAGAGCGGTCTCAGCGAGAGCCGCAGCACAAGAAGCCTCAGAATGCCAGCAAGACCAATAGAGGAGCTGGCAAAGATCGTCCAACAAATGCCCCTGAAGGGGATCAAGCAAGGAAGAGCAAACCCATGGAAGACCAGATGAGCTTGCAAGAGCAGAGCACCCTAGTAGTTGAGTTTTTGGACGGGCTGTTGGATGCCTTCGAATTGGATGCCGAGGTGTACGCCGAGAGCGTCGACGATGAGACTATGGAAATGAGGGTGGAGAACACCGAAGGAGTGGGCTTGCTCATCGGGCCCAAGGGCAACACATTGCGGGCGGTGGAAGATCTGTCCCGGATGTTGGTGCAGCGCAAATCGGATGGTAACTGCGAGGGTCGTATTCGGGTCGACATCGGCGGCTACCGCGAGCGTCGCCGGGCCGCTCTTGAGTCGTTCTGTGAGAAGATCGCTTTGGAGGTGCGAGAAACCGGCGCTGATCGCCCCCTTGAGCCGATGAATGCGGCGGACCGCAAGGTAGTTCACGATGTTGTGGCTGAGATCGACGGCGTTGGTACCGTCTCAGAAGGCCAAGAGCCCCGTCGATGGGTCGTGATCATCCCCAATTGATTTCCGCTGAAGACCGCTTGAGGTTGGTGGATGTATTCAACCAAGCCCAGAAACGGGGTTGGATAGGCCGCCAGGCGATCGATCTTCACATGGACCACTCGTTGGGCTTTGCCGCGGCCGTTGCTGCTACCCCCACCATTGCGGTGGACTTGGGTAGTGGAGGCGGTTTGCCAGCTCTCGTTTTGGTCGCGGCCTGGCCTCGGTCCCAGTGGACCCTGGTTGAGTCTTCTCTGCGCCGGGCGGCGTTTTTGGAGCAACACTGCGCGAGCAATGGGTGGTCGGACCGTGTGGTCGTACGCCACGAAACCGCGCAGAATCTGGGAGACCAGGAGCAGCACCGCGGCAAGGCCGATCTTGTAACAGCCCGAAGTTTCGGCTCCTCATCACGGGTGGTGGAGGTGGCGGCTCCACTGCTTCGACTCGGCGGTGAGCTTGTCGTCAGCGCTGCTCCCGACGCTACTCCCTGGCCGGCTGAATCCCTTTCTGCGCTGGGGTTAGGCCCCGATCGCCTCACCCGAACCGTCCCGAGATTCCACCGCGCTACCCAACTGGCTCCTTGCCCTCCGACCGTTTGATCGCGCATGTTTCACGTGAAACATCGGTCAGCATCCTTGACCGCTGGTTGAGGGTGAGAGAGAATCTTCTAGGTGTCGGTTTCCAGAACAAAGCAGTCTCAGTTTTGTCGCGTCATTGCGATAGCCAACCAAAAGGGCGGTGTGGGCAAGACCACAACCACGGTGAACCTCTCTGCCGCGCTGGCGGAATTGGGCCAACGGGTACTCGTTGTCGACTTGGATCCTCAAGCCAACGCCACTACCGGGTTGGGAATAGATCCTTTTGCTGGGGGCGTGTCCACCTATGACGTTCTCCTCCAGAACGGGCGGATGTCGGAGAGCGTTGTTGCTACTCAGGTGGAGAACCTCTGGATAGCCCCTTCCACGTTGGACCTTGCCGGAGCAGAAATCGAGCTGGTGCCGGCCTTCAGCCGGGAGCGGAGACTCGATTCCGCTCTTGCCTCCGTAATCCATGACTTCGATTTCGTGTTCGTGGACTGTCCTCCCTCGCTTGGCCTGCTGACCGTCAACGCGATGGCCGCGGCCCGAGAAGTCATGGTTCCCATCCAATGCGAGTACTACGCGCTCGAGGGGCTTGGACAGTTGATGCGAAACATCGAGCTAGTCCGCAACAGCCTCAACAGCGAGCTGGACATCTCTCTCATCGTGCTGGTGATGTACGACGGCCGCACCAAGCTCTCCGCCCAGGTTGCCTCGGAGATCCGCAGCTATTTTGGCGACAAGGTCTGCCGGCAGATGATTCCCCGGACCGTTCGATTGGCGGAGGCGCCGTCGCACGGAGCTCCAATCACAGTCACATATCCAAATTCGCGGGGCGCGCTGGCTTACCGCGAATTAGCCAAGGAGGTCGTCGGTGGCGCGCTCGCCAGGGTTGGGTAGAGGGCTAAGCGCCCTCATCTCAGACCCGACAACACAAACCAAGGGGGTGCATGCCTCTACCTATTTGGAGCTTCCCCTTGAGGCCATATCGGTAAACCCGTATCAGCCTCGCGACAAGTTCGATCAAGCATCCCTGGATGTGCTGACTGAGTCCATCCGCAAGGTCGGTGTGCTTCAACCGGTGTTGGTTCGACCCCGTTCCGATGGCACCTACGAGCTGATTGCTGGCGAGCGCCGCTGTCGGGCGGCCAGCCAAGCTGGACTTGAGCGGATTCCCGCTGTTGTCCGTACCGCTAAAGATGCCGATGCGCTGGAGCAGGCTCTGTTGGAGAACTTGCACCGCGAGGACTTGAATGTCATCGAAGAGGCGACGGCATGTCAGCAGTTGATCGAAGAATTCGGTTTCACCCAGGAAGCCGTGGCCAAGCGCTTGGGCCGAAGCCGATCCGCGGTGGCTAACACCGTGCGTCTGCTGCAACTTCCCGACGAAGTCAAGGCCATGGTGGTGGACGGTGCATTGTCGGCTGGCCATGCTCGGGCCCTGCTGGGGGTTGTCAGCGAGAAGCGTTTGGTCAAGCTGGCAAAAAGGGCAGCATCTGACGGACTGACTGTGCGAATGGTTGAGGAAGCGGCTCGAGCCAGCGTTCCCGACGCTAGAGATGCAAAGCAAGCCAAGGATCGGCCCGTCAGCGCTGATCGGGGGGCTGCGGTGCTCGAATTAGAAAGGTTGCTGAGCGACCATCTCGACACCAACGTGGATGTAACGCTCGGCAAGGGGCAGGGCAAACTGGTGATCCAGTTTGCCGACCTGGATGATCTGGAGCGCATCTACCGGGCGATGCTCGAGGGATAAGTTGACCCCCCTCCGGCGGGTCGGCGGGTCCTGTCGCCGGGGCAGTTCGGCGTGCGGTGGCGCCGAGTCCTGGTCCCGACGCCACCCACCAACCTACCTGGATTGGTGCCCTTTCCTCGCTGTTGAGGGGAGAGCCGGGCCATCCCCCACCACGACTATGTGGAGACCCTTACCTCGCTGCTAAGGAGGAGGGGTTAGGCGGGTTGCGTGGCCCATAGGGCCAGACAGCCTTCAATGGTTCGAGCAAGGGGGGAGAGGCGAGCTTGCACAAGACCGGTTGGTCCGATGAGGCATTGGACTGCGGTCATGCGGGTGTGGCGCAGTACCGGCAGCCGCATGCCCTTCACATCGACGTTGTCGGTGCCGAGAGCGGCGGGGAGCCGCTGTCCGAGGATGCTGGCTAATCGCTGTCCGCCAGGGGAGACGAACCCCTCGGTTGCGAAATAGGCCACTCGGCACTCCTCGATTTCCGAGGGGATCAAACCCAGGTAGGCATCGACCGCCAAGCGGTTGGCCTCATCGATTCGATCAGTTTCCGACATATCGCAAATCTCGGTAACGGCAGCTCCCGAGCGTCGCAGCCCGGTGGACAACTCCCCGGCCACCGCGGCCATGGTGGTGGTTGATGCGATTATGATGTGCCGCTCGGTCAGCCTTCGGGGAGTTCGCTGGAGCTTTGCTCGCTCTCGGACCGCGGCCACGGTGGCGGGTGTGACTCTGGCCGCCATCCGCTTGAGGGCTGCCGCGGTGGCTGGTCCGCAAACCGCATCCGCGACCAAGCCGGTATTCAGTTGGAATTCCTTTGTTGCTCCGGCCGTGTCTGGCCCAAAGATGCCGTCCACCTTTCCGGCGTCAAAACCCAGGGCGCCCAGTCGAAGTTGCAACTCAGCGACGTCATCTCCTCGCAACATGGGCTGGTTCAAGTACAGATTTCGATCGCCGAGCAGCCATGCGGCCTCATGTAATGCGGCCCAGGTGTGTGGACCGCAAATCCCATCGACGCTGAGGCCTCGGCTGGCCTGGAAATCGGCCACCGCCGCCGCCGTGGAAGCGTCAAATTGCCCGTTGGCCGCCAGTGCCAGGGCAAATCCCGCGGCGGCCAGCTTTTGTTGCAGGCCGACGACATCGTCGTTTTCGTCGCCCCGCTTCAGCATGGGCAATTGTTCATCGGCCAAACGGGCGCTCCTTGCGGCTGTGCTCGTCAACCCTTCGCAGGCAATAGACCGCTGGCGGGTTGAATCAAAACGCTACTTCGCCGATTTCCTGGAGCAGCTGCTGCTTGCCCTTGGCGCCCACGATGCGCTTGGCCGGCTCACCGTCTTTGAACACGATAAGCGTGGGGATGCTCATAACCTGATAGCGCAGGGCCACGTCTTGGGCATCGTCCACATTGAGCTTGGCCACGCTGAGCACGCCAGCCTTCTCAACGGCGATCTCATCGAGGATAGGGGCGATCATCTTGCAGGGGCCGCACCACTCAGCCCAAAAATCGACGACGACTGGCAGTTCAGCGCTGCCGATAACTTCATCAAAGGTCTCGTTGGTAAGCGTGGCGATGCTCTCAGCCATCGTTGGGCATCCCTTCGGTTGCGGCGGTCGGGGAGCGGTCAGCCTATCAGCGGTGTTCCGGTTTAGCCGTGTCCGGCGGATTCCAACCACCGCTCGGCGTCGATGGCGGCCATGCAGCCCGACCCCGCGGCGGTTACTGCTTGACGGTAGAAATCATCTTGCACGTCGCCACAGGCGAAAACCCCCTCAACATCGGTATGACTGGTGTCGGGCCGGGTGATGAGGTAACCGTTGTCTTTGCGCCTCAGCTGCCCCTCGAACAAGTCGGTGTTGGGCCGGTGACCGACGGCGATGAAAAGCCCGGTCACATCCAGGATGGAGGTTTCCCCGGTGACAATATTCTGGACTTCGACGCCAGCAAGCTTGTCTTCACCTCGGATGTTGGTTACCACATTATTCCATAAGAATTCGATGCGATCGTTGGCGAATGCCCGGTCTTGCATGATCTTGGAGGCCCTCAGCTCGTCTCGCCGGTGAATTACTGTGACTTTCGAGGCAAAACGAGTCAAAAAGGTGGCTTCCTCCATAGCCGAGTCACCCCCGCCCACCACTGCGATGTGCTGATCCCGGAAAAAGAACCCATCACAGGTGGCGCAAGTGGACAAGCCATGGCCGATCAGCCGGGCCTCAGCCTCCAATCCCAGCATGATCGATTGGGCTCCGGTGGATACGATCACTGCCCACGCCCGGTAGGTGGGCTCGGGCGCCTCGGGATCGCCCACCCACACGCCGTGGGGCGGACCGGACAGATCGACCCGGGTGACCTTCTCGGTGAGCATCTCCGCGCCGAACCGCTGGGCTTGCTCGCGGAACTTGACCATCAACTCGGGTCCCATAACGCCGTCGGGAAAGCCAGGGTAATTCTCCACATCGGTGGTGAGCATCAGTTGTCCGCCGGGCTGGTCACTGGTTGAGGACGGTTCGCCCTCGATGACCAGGGGAGCGAGGTTGGCTCGGGCGGTGTAGACAGCCGCGGTAAGCCCGGCTGGCCCTGAGCCGATGATTATTACTTCGCGGGTGGCTGCTTCGGTCATGAGGGTCGCCTCGACCAGGCCAAGGTGCCCAGCGAAACGAACAACAGGCCGAGAATGCCGTGGGCCGCCCAGACCCGCCCGGTGGCTACCTCCAGCCCGCGCACTGCGGCGATGACGCCCAGTACTAGCACGATAAGCAGGGGAAACACCCCGAAGATGACATACGCCAGCAGGCGGCTGAGGTTGACCACCGGTCCGGTCGTCACATCTCGGACCTTGTCCACGGTATTGACGACGGCATCGGCGGCCTGCTCGGGCCAGTCCTCCGACAATCCCAGCATCGAGGCGGTAGTTGCTTCTTCCT
Organism: Candidatus Poriferisocius sp.; assembly: GCF_965214065.1. GTDB lineage: Bacteria > Actinomycetota > Acidimicrobiia > Acidimicrobiales > Bin134 > Poriferisocius. The sequence continues at coordinate 467,700 of NZ_CBDCAT010000027.1, read as the reverse complement.
TCGGCTCAGAGGCGTCAGACATGGATCTTCAGACTACCGCCGAGGTTGTCGCGATCGGATGTTGGGGGAGTGGGGAAGGGAGCTATTCGGACCAGTCGAGAAGAGTGTGGGAATTGAGGAGCTCGCATTCGGGTGGCGGGGATGTTTCTGTCAATAGCAGATCGCGGTCGCTGAGGTACACCGACGCCTGGACTTCGACTTGATCTACGACGGCGTCGAATCGGGCCAGCAGCTCGAGCCCCTCGTCGGGGAACAGCGGGCAGCCCAGGAGATCGATGGCAGCAGCGTCCTCGGGAAGCTCGATCTTCTGAGGATCGCTCAGCTCCTCAGCGACTTCCATTGCATAGGTGGCAAGATCGTCCGCGGTTTCGAACACTAAGGGGGCTTCGCCAGATGTTGGTGCGACATCTGGCTCGTCGGCCATCATCGGCTCGGGTTCGGCCATATCATCGCTGGCGACGCCGTCGTCCATGGGGGCTTCAGCTAGGCCAACGGCCATTTCCTCATCCATCATCCCCTCGGCCGGAGCTTCTGCGGAGAAGGCAGCTGCGGCGTCGTCCGAATCAGCACTGGCCAATGATTCTTCGGCAGCTTCCGCGCTCTCGGGTTCGGCGGCTGGAGCTGGCATCGGCATTTCCTCAGCATCCGACGGCGCCTCGGCCATCGCTGGTGCCGAGTCGTAGGCGATTCGTTCGCCGGAATCATTGTCGCCGACTTGCTCGAAAACGGTCACTCCCACCACGGCGATAGCCGCAACCACCGCGGCCGCAGCCAGAACCACCCTTGCCTGGGGGGGAATCGTCCGGAGCCGGCGGCGGGCCCTCTCCAGCGATACCACCGGGGCCCGGTGGTCTAGGGCCTGGGCGATCATCTGATCCCGCACCTCGTCGGAGGGAAGATCCACCGGGGTGGCCACCAGATCCCGGACGGCCCGGAGTTCTTCAACCAGATCCTGCAAGCGGGGATCACTCTCCACCAGGGCGGCCTCTTCCGCCGTGGCTTCCCCGTCCAAATAGGCGGAGGCCAGCTCGTCCAGGTCCTGTGGGGTCATCTCGCCGCGCTCGTCGCTCATGGTTGTTCCCCTGTGTGACGTTGGCCGGGGTCGTCTGGGTTCCCGCTTAGCAGTTCGGCCAGGCGCCGCCGGCCCCGGGAGATACGGGACCTCACCGTCCCAGGGGCGATGTCCAACTCTTGGGCGATCTCCTCGTAGCTCAATCCCAGCTGGTCGCACAGCACCACCGGCACTCGAAATGCTTCGGGGACCTGAGCCAGGGCATCGTCGATGTCCAACCGGTCGCTCACCGAGTCGGCCACCGGCCGATCAACGGCCGCCAGAGGCTGCTCTTCCACCGGTGACGGCACCGGCCGCCGACCCCGTCGTCGCAGCTCGTCCAGACAGGCATTAGTCACCACCCTGTGCATCCAGGTGGTGAACTTCGACCGCCCGTCGAAACGGTCGATACGCCGCACCAGGGTGATGAGGGCCTCCTGGGTGGCGTCGAGGGCGTCGGAATCGTTGCCGGCCAGCCGCCTACAGATGGCGTAGACCTGGTTGTAGTGCCGCCGCAGCAGGGCATCGAACGCGGCCTGGTCGCCCCTTTGGGCCTTCTTCACCAGCTCCGTGTCGTCCGCTCCGCCTCTGATGCCCCGAGGGTACCTACCCATCGCCCGCTACTGGTTGAACCGGGATCTTTGAGAGCCGGGGAACCAAATCGCCCTAGCCTTCGTCATAGGTGTCAACGCTCGAAGGGGAACACCCATGTACGAAGTACACCACACCCAGTCCAAAACCCGACGCCGCACCCTGAGTTTCATGGTATTGGCCCTGCTCAGCGCGTTCTTCGTATTGCTAGGCGCCTGTGGTTCTGGCAATGACGACGACACGGTGCCCGAGGCCAGCATGGATACGCCCGCTGATGATATGGGCGCGCCCGCAGCGACGAGTGACGCGGAAGAAGCAATGGCAGAAGCCCCCGAGCCTCAACCCGCTGACGAACCGAGACCCGAACCAATGAGCGACGAAAGCGGCCTCGCCGTTCCCACCGCCCTCACACCAGCCGATCTGGGCCGCGACATCATCTACCGGGCCACCATCGAAGTGCAGGCCGACGATGTGGCCGCGGCCAACCGCGAGGCAGTGGCCATCGTGCAGGGCTTGGGCGGCATCGTGTTCTCTCAGGCAACGGGCACCGAGCCCCGGCCTCGCACCGAGATCACCTTCAAAGTGCTCCCCGCCGACTTCTCCACCGCGCTAGAGCGTCTGGCCGGAGTGGGCAAGCTAATCGACCAAGTCATCACCTCCGATGACGTGACCGAGATCATCGTCGATCTGGAAAGCCGCATCATCACCGCCGAGGCCAGCGTGACCCGGCTCCGCAAGTTCCTCGAGGAGGCCACCCAACTCGAAGACGTGGCCCAGCTCGAGCGAGAGCTGCTCGACCGGGAGACCACCCTGGAGCGGCTCCGGGGTCAGATTCGCACCCTGCGTGATCAAGTGGACTTGGCCACCATCACCCTCACCATCACCCAGTCGCCCACCGTGCTGCCCGACACCGGGATCCGGGTCACCGCCTGGGTGTCCGAAGACGCCCAAGACCCGTGCCTCGGCGTGCAGAACATCACCGTGGAACCCGACGCAAAGGTCTACCTCTGCTTGGAGGTGGAGAACACCGGCACCTCGGCGCTCACCGACTTGGACGTGAGCACCCGCAACCTGCGCCTCAACCTCGACAACTTCGGACCTGTCCAGGGCAGCTTCAACCGCATCGAGGCCAACGAGCTGATGGCCGCGGTGCTGGAGCTCCCCATCGAAGAGGGCCGCCTGGCCGGCCGGGTGGCCACCCGGGGACTGCCCATCGAGCTCGAAGTGTTTGCCACCCCGGTGGACTTCGACGGCGCTGCACTGGACGAGGTATGGGGCGAATCGGTGGTGCGGGTGCAGGTGGACACTGACGATGCCCTGCCCGGATTCGGCGACTCAGTGTCCGACGGCGCCAGCGGCGTGGTGGCCGTGTTCAGCGTGGTGCTGATCGTGGTCGGCGTCCTGCTGCCCTTCCTGCCCATCATCGCGGCCATCGCCGCGATTATCTGGTGGATACGCCGCCGCATCCGCAAAGCAGAGTCGGCCTCACCGCCAGCTAGCTGAAGTAGGGACGAGACGACATCAGCTGCTCGTAGAGCTCCAGCAAGTCGGAACTGACCAGATCGTCACCTTCAGGCTGGTCGTTTTCTCGGTTGAGCAAGGCCATCAACTCGGCCATGATCTGGCGTACCTCGGTGGGATTCCCGGCCGCAGCCAACAGCCGCCAGCGATAGCACTCTTCGCAAACTCCCACCAGCCGCAGGCTGGTCATCGCCGCCTTTCGGGTGCCTTCGGGGTCGCCAGCTTCCAAACACCTCTTAGCTAGCTCGTGAGCCGCGGTGTCCACCATGCAGTCGATTTGGGTTCGCAACCCGAAGTCGGCCCATCGATACAAATCGCCGGTGCCTCCGGTGAATGGAGTGCCCCGCACTATCTCAAACGCAGATTGAAGTTGTTGTCGTCCCTGTTCGGTGGCATCTTTGCGGGAGGCTGATACGAGTGCTTCGAATCGGGCAACGTCGGTTCCTACCCCAGGTCGCAGTCGATAGATTCCCTTCGCGGTGACTCTGGGCAAGTATGGCTTGCCGTCATCGTCAACTCCCAGCGCTTTGCGAGCTCGGCTCACAGTGTTAGCCAGAGTCGACTCAGTGGGTGGATCGTCCGGTGGCCAAAGATGGGCCCTCAACTGGTCGCGGTCGGCCCCTTCGGGGTGGAACGCCAAGTAAGCCACCAAGTCCAACGCTCGCCGCGAAGTAAATGGATGCGCTGCTCCTAGCACGTCCACGGTGCCGATCACCCGGACTTCAACCTCGGTTGGCATCTGCTCGACGACGGGAGTGGAGATTTCAAGATCGGCAGGTTGCGGCACCGAAGGCAATTCCAACTGCACCCCATGAGTGTCCTTGGCGGTTGCCGCTAATTCGGCTACCGCGGAGACGGCAGCACCAGATAGGCCGTGAGGCTCTAGCTGAAGATTGATTGGTTCCAGAAGCAGGCCGTGTTCATCGAGCCGCGCCGACCAAGTCGTACCGCTCAGTTCGTGGGCCACGATGCAGACCGACGAACCGCACACCTCGAGAAGACGGTGGGCTTCTATTTCGGTCAGCCGTTCGGGAACCAGAGCTACGGCAGGATGCCAGTGGTCACCATCGTTTCCGATTCTGGTATCGGCGGAAGAATAGCGATTGCCAAGCAAGGCCCGGTTTTGACGTTGTTGATGAGCAATTCTCTCGATCGCCGAGGTCACATCAGGGACGTACTCGACTCGCTCAAAGACGTCGAGGTCTTGGCCAAAACCCACGCATATCAATGTGAGATCGTCGGCAAAGTGACTGCTGGCCAACTGAATCGCCAAGGCAGCGCACAAATTATTGATAGCTTCTGGATCGCCTTTGAGGCTCAGAGCAGTCATGTGTTCAAGGTTCAACAGAAACTCGTTACCGGATTTCCTCCCGATGGCGACCAGAGTGGGAAGCGGTGCTGGGACGCTTTCAGCTTCTACAAAGAGATGTTCCAACCCCTCGCTATTGGACAGTGTCCAGATCATGTTGTCTTGGCTGCTATTGAAGCCGTAGGGAGCATCAGCAGGGGCATTCAATAAAATTGACACTGCGTCTGTATCCAAGATTGCTCCAACGACCTCGGGAGCAGCGCGACCTGTGAATCGAGAGGACATGACTCGCAATGACGCATCCAAGAAAAGGGCGCTGTCGGGATCTGATGCGGCCTGCAATTGCTGTTCCAGTTGAATGGCCTCGTTTGTGATTGACGCAGGCATACGCTCGCTTGGTAAGCGGCGACGCTGGACTCGTCGAAGTCGGGCCAAAATCCACAAGAGACTGCTGGCGAACAATCCAAGACCACCAACCGTGAACATCGCCTGCGTGGAGGGAGTGCCTGGTTGATCCTCTTCAGTAGGAGTGACAGTGGCTACTACGGTTGGCTTTGCTGTCGCGTAGGCCATGACAGGGACAGTAAGGTCCTTTGATTCTACCGGTGGTTCGGTGAGTGGTTCGATAAGCAGCGGCGTCTCGACTTTGGGGTCTTCCGTAGGCAGTCGAAGCTCCCATCCAGGCATGATCAAACTAGGATCTCGAATAATATCTTGATTGGAATTGAAGATATCCACCCATCTTTTGGGGTCATCGAGGTGATGAGCAGCTAGCTCCCACAACGTGTCTCCGCTCTGCACTGTGATCTTGGTGCTGTCGAACTCAGATGAAGGATGGTCAGGCTGATAATTGTTTGCCGCAATCGCATGTAGATTCCTTTCAACTGATGTTGAAAGATGTGCATCGGCCGGCATGACGAGTTCCCATCCCGGTTGAAGTCGAGTTGGGTCGGAGAGTGATCCTCCAGCTGTCTGTGGTTGACCTTTGTTGAGCACATACACTTCAGTCCATCTGTTTGGGTCGCCCAAATACCGCTCAGCTAGCATCCGCAGACTCTCGCTTTGTTGCACTTTGTGTATGAGAGGCTTTGCTTCAGTGAATTCGCTGTCGCTATCCAATTCGATAGTTGTTGGAGCAAGCAAATCTTGATTATTGGCCATTGCTACTCCAGGCTGTTGAATTGAGAAGATAATTAGCAAAGTCGTACTAATCAATTGAGCTGATAAACTCTGCAAGAATCGAGGAATGAACATAACTTGAGGGGCGACTCGACCATGAAAATGAGCCCACAGTTCTATTACAACCCCGGCTAGCAATTGTAACCAGAGAATCCACAGCACTAGAGAGACTGATTTCAAGATTAGTGATGGAGGAATAGTCCCGGTTGTTATGGCGGTTGTTATTTTTGCCACCGACGGAATTTCTTGGGGCAGTGGCCATCCCACGCCAAGGGTCAGGAGAATCGGAATGGCCACTATCAAGCCAGCCAACAACGCGGCTGAAGCCAGGCCGCGGAGGAGTTCCGTTTGATGTTCTTTGCTGGGGTTCATAAGTCATTCCCTGTGCTAATGCCCCACACCGCCCGTGCCGTAGCAGTGCCGGCCACCCGGCGCGAATCGATGCCAAGCAGTGAGAGGATTTGAAGAGGCTGAGTCAGCCAGACGGTTGTTGAGACCGTGTTGCCCCGAACCGATATCGACCAATCATCGTGTTGGCCGAGGTATTCGGAAGCTGCGATTCGAGCCCTTGACGGGTCAACGAGCACGTTTGCTGTATCTCGGTATATCGATTCCGTGGAAATCGCTTGGGCCCCAGCTCTGGCTGCTTCGAGAGCCAACGTGGAGGCTTCCCGCCTGGCATTCAAAATCTGGGCACCGTCGAATGCCAATCCTCCGAGCATGACCTGCACAACAGCTAGGACGACAAACACCACCGTGATCTGCCCCCGCTGACGGTGTCTGGATGCCGGTGGGGAGCCAGAGAGTCTGTTTGGAAGGTGCCGGAGCACGACTATTGGTGTCCGCTTCGGTGGCGATCCACTACTGATGCAGAGTCTGCCGACACCATCCGGCTTCCGGGAATGCTGAGCATGGTCAGATCCGATAGCCGCACAGGGCACGAAACCTGGACTTGCACACTCCCTCCGGGTTGGAGATCCATCTCCAGGACACGAACTTGGGGTCCGCCATGGCAGTCCACTTCCAACTGGCCTAATGAGGTTTCTGTGATTGTGGTAGCTGCTGCTTGAGCAGCAGCTACTGAACGGTATTGGGAGGCGGCTCGGGCGGCGCTGCGAGCCGCCGTGGTCAGCTTGCTCTCGATCACCCCTGTTCGACCGGCGGCAACGACAAAGAAGAGGAGCAAGGCCATGACGGGAGTCAGCACCACTAGTCCGACCACGCTGCTACCCCGCTCAGATGCGCCATTGACCGGCCGATACCACCGGAATTCTCCCCTCATCTTCCATTCGCGGGGATGAAGGCCTCGCGGGGCCCGACCGCAGTAGAAGAAATCGTCGGGGCATATCCAGGGATCAGTGACTTCACGGTGGCCTGAACGGTCACCGAAAACCGCGACGAGTTTGTGCGAACAGAGACATCTACATCCGACAACAGATTTCCCGCGTAAGTTCCGATGACCGACTGAGTTGCTGATCGGGCAACCGCCTCTGCGCCTGGTTCGCCTTGACCGGCTAGGGCACCGTCTTGAGCAGCGGCATCGACGATGGCCTGAGCGTGAAAGACCATCGCTGCCTGTACAACTACAAGGACTAAGAACATGGCAATGGGAACGACCAGAACTGTGGTCGTGACTTCGCCGCGCTCGTGTTCCATTTCTGGGTTGGCCTCACCACTATTAGTCAGCGGATCTTGCTGGTCTGCCCAGAAATGAAATTTGTGATGACCACACCAGCAGCCACCGCTGCGGCCACCAGAACCGCAATGATGATCACCGTTGAGGTCACGTCGCCCCGGTCGCTCTGCCAGACCCTGCGGGCTCGTTGTTCGAGCCCGGTCCGCGCCGAGATGATGAGAACATGAAGTTTGGATCCCACTTTCACTTGTGTCTCCTGCGAGATTTCGGTTTGGGCGGTTCGTGACGCCGATAGATGGATGTCTGGGAATTGTGCTTCGCTGGGTCATTCATGTGCTGACGATGGCGGCAAAGGCCGGATAGCCGATCAGTCCCAGGAACCCCGAGAACATGAGCACGACAGGGAGCGACATGCGCTCCGTAGATTGCTGGGCTTCTGTCTCCGCTTCGGTCAGCGCCCGTTCTCGCAAGCCCCGAGCCTTGGTGTGCAGAGACGATCGCACGCGAGAGCCAGAAGTGCCGGCCAACAGGAGCCATGCGGCGAGCTCTTCCAGCTCCGTAGAATCCAGTTCCTGTGCCAGTTGCTCGAAGGCAGTCCACGGGGGTTCGTTGGCCAATTGGCCTTGCCTCAGTGCCCGATTGATTTCGACGAATCCCCAGGCGGTTCCGTGGGCCGCCGAGTCGATCAAGGCCCGTTCCATTCCCGCACCTCCTGACAGGTGAAGACCCACTAGATCCAGATAGACGCTGATTTGGTGGCGCAGATCTCGACGGCGATCGCGGGCCCTTTCTCGCAACAAGAGATCAGGGGCGAGGAAGAGCAGTCCTCCTCCCAGGATTGATGCCACGACGACCAGCAAGGGAGAGATCCAAACCTGGCAGAACCAGCCGATGATCCATATGCCTGTCGGCAGCCCAGCTCCTAGGAGCATCATCGCCAGTTTGGCGATGGCCAGCTCTTCCAGGCTTTGGCTGGTCGCTCGCAGATCGCGTGCTACCCGGCGCCTTCGCAGCCCAAGGGGGGCAAACGACTGTGCTGCGGCGCGACCGATTCTCTCGCGGCGTGTTTCGGTTCGGCGGCTGGTCTCCGTTGGGTGGTTCAGCTCGCTCAGTCGGGATTGCAATGACTCTCGGGGAGGGAACACCCCCCAGAAGGCCACAGCTAGTCCAATCCCAATCACGGCGCCTAGGGCCAAGCCAACAGTCATCGGAGGCCTCCGCCGGCCGTGCTTGGGGTCTCGGGGGTGTGGCGCACGTCGAGGATTCGAGGTGGGCTGTCGAATCGGCTCATCCTCACCAATGCGATTGCCGATCCGATGAACAGCCCGCCGACCACGGCGAGGGCAACCTGTCCCGACACGGAGTCGTAGGGTGCCAAGTAGGGCCTGCTGAAGCCCACCATGCCAACGGAGAACACGGCCACGACGCCGGCAATGAAGCGGGCAGAAGTGAATTGCCGAGCTCGAGATGCCTCGACTCTCATTCTCATTGACACCTCTTCGCGGGTGTTCTCAGCCAGTTCAGCCAGCGCCTCTTGCAACGATCCTGTCTGGTTGGCCGCGGCCAGTTGAAGCGTTACGGCAACGGTGTCGGCGACTCCGTGGTCCACCTCGTCGGCGAATTTGGTCAGGGCGTCGGGCAATGGCTCCCGTTCCGCTCGTGACGCCAGCTGCTGCACCTGGGTCCGTACAGCCACCGGTGCGGTAGCCGCCGTGGCTTTCAACGTCTCGATCAACCCTGATGCCGCGCTGATCGTGTCCCGGATCATCTCCACCCACGTAGCCAGTGCGGCCATGCGATCGACCTCCCGGTCGCGGTTCGCTTTAGCACCCATTACGGTCGGCGCGCTGAATCCGGCTGTGCCCACGATGAGCCCGGCAACGGGCCATCTTGTGAGCACGAATGCGGCTACGAACCCCGTGACTGCGATGGCCAAGCGGAGCGCAAGTGGGGCAATTGGCCCCCGGAGTCTCCTTGGCAACATCGGGCCGCTTTTGCCCGGCCATGATGGGATGCCCCGCCAACCAAGTAGGGCTGTGAAGACTCCACTGCCTACGGCAGCCCCAAGCAGCGCTCCAGCAAGTGAGATCACTTCTGATCCTTGAACACTTCGACGCTGTTCACTTCGCCCATCGAGCTGCCGGTGACCTCTCGTACCGAGGCCACTCGGCGACGGCCGTCGCGTCCTCTGCTCATATGGACTACGAGGTTTAGGCTCTCCGCGATCATTCGGTAGGTGGCTTCTACCGGGATGTGCTCGGCGGACCGCAGTGCGTAGGTGGCGATCTTGCTGAATGCTGCCTGGGAAGAGTTGGCGTGAATTGTGCACATCGAGCCGTCGTTTCCGGTGGACAGGGCGGCGAGCATGTCCACCACCTCGGGGCCTCGCACCTCTCCCACAACCAGCCGGTCGGGTGACATGGCCAAGGCATTGCGAACCAACTGCTGCATGGTGATTCCCCCCGAACCCTCGATGTTGGCTGTCCGGGTTTCCATCTCGATTACGTCGCGATGCCGGTCGGGATCGGCGGTCAGGCTCAACTCCAATCGGTCTTCAATGGTGATCAGCCGCTCATCGGGGTCACAGGCGTTCAGTAGAGCTCGCAGGAGCGTTGTCTTTCCGGCGTTGGTTCCCCCGCAGATGATGATGCTCTTCCGGGTTTGTACAGCGGTGCGCAAGAATTCTCGGAGCGTGTCGTCGAGGGTGCCCAGCTCGAACAGGGCGTCCAAGGTCACTCGCTCGTGGCGATGACGGCGAATTGACACTGCGGGGCGCTCGGATACAGCCATCACCGCGTTTAGTCGAGATCCGTCAGGCAGACGCAAGTCAAGAAATGGGTTGGCAAGATCGAACCGCCTCTCATTGCGGCCTAGCCGGGCCGCCGCTTTACGGATAAGAGCGACCAATTCATCGTCCGAACCGGCCACGGGCTCAGCTCGTCGTTTGATCCCACCGGCATGATGAACCCAAACCGTGTCGCAACCGTTGATGTTCACGTTCTCCACGGAGTCATCGGCCAACAGCCGCTCGATGGACCCGAGTCCAAACAAGGTGGCCAGCACTTCATCGGTTATAAACGTCTCTTCGGTGCTTTCAATAGGGGGCAGAAACGCCCTTGCCCGTTCAGCGGCGATGGTGTCGAGAGCCTCCAGGATGAATTGCTTGGCCATGGCCTTTTGCTCGAGCCGATCACCTAGCTGGCTTGCCTCTATTCTTTCGAATTCTCTGGTGACCGTGGCCAGCACCTGTTCGATGTAGTTGGAGGCAGTCATCGGCACTGGCTAGGCAGCTGCATGCCCGGCTGTCGGGGATTGCAGACGGTAGTGGATCCGATGAACAAGTTCGGCCAGGGTTCGCCACAGCAAGAGCCGGCGGTGACGCCGGTTGGCGGGCAGGCCGCCGCTCAGTGCCTGGGCCACCCTCGGTTCATAAGCCATGACGCCCAATAGATCGAGTTGAGATGCCTTTGCCATCTCGGTTGGGGGGTATGGCCGATCGCCTACGCAAACCAGCGCGGTGGGAATTTCGTGGGTAACCAACCTTCGGGCTTGGTGGACCATCGGGACAAGATGGTCGAACCGAGGTCGAGCGACAAGGACGAGCAGATCGCAGTGCTTGACGAACTCGGCAGAGGGGGAATCAGACCGCACTCGGCCGACGTCAACCACAGCATCGACATCGTCGAAGCGGCCAAGGCCTTCAGACAATCGACCTGCCATCGGGCTGAGTACGAGAGCGGCAGTTTCCCCGCACCCAGGAGCGACAACTGCAGGCAATTGACCGGCCAGCAGCTGGCTGTTGGCCTGCAGCCGATTGATCGTCAGCTCATGCCGGGCTGTGCCGGAGAGTTCGACCAGGGAGGGTGTGAGGGCTAGGCCGAAGCGCGCTGCCAACACCCCGCCGTCACCGTCTGCCTCCACCAGAACTGCTCGTCGTCCAGTGGTCGCTTCCCAAGACAGGCCGAGTCCAACTGACAGGCTGGTGACACCGGGGCTGGCCTTCGCGCTGCCTACAGCGACGATGCTCATCGAGGAGCTCCAGTCATCGTTGACTCTTGATTCAGAAGGTCGCTTGCTGGTCGGGGTTCTGCGGGCAAAAGGATTAACCTCAACTCGTTGAATGCGGCAGCTCTGCTGATGGGCACAGCATCATCAGCCGAGGCCAACAGCGACACAAACAGCGCTTCCTGGCCTGATTCCAGCACCTTGCTTACTTCGGCGACCTTGGCCTGAGTGAAGCTGTCGGCGATGCTGGGCGGATCAGCCTGATTCGCCCGATTATCTCGGTCAGCGCTGCTGGGTGCAAGGTTTTCGCCAGTGAAAACCACCCCGACCGACTGACCCGGGCTGAGTTGGGCAATCGGGTATCCACCAGCTTGGAGGACAACGCCGACTACGGCTTTGTCCTGATCTATTGGTGAGCTAGTCGACAGCAGTTCGGGGTGGAGGATCGTTCCTTCGGGGATGGCGGCTCGGACGGTACGGCCCACGACGGAGTCCAAGTCGGACATCGGGACAAAGCCCGCTCCCTGACCGCTGGCAACCTCAACGGCTCGCAAGTCGCCGATCTCGACCGTCGAGCCACCGGCAATGTCCCGTCCGGCCACCGCGACCGCGGTGCGGTTGCTCAGCGACGATGCCCAGAGGGCGAAGACAATTGCCGCGGTAAGGGTGACAGTCAGCCCGAGAACCACCCAGGGGAGCTGCTGTCGACGGTCTTCGCTTGCCAGCCGCATGGATTGTTTCCGCAAGGTGGGGGAGGGAGCCGTCGAGCCGCTCCGATGCGTTCAATCTGCCACACTCCGCTTAGGGAAGCAAGGTATATTTCAAATATTTTTATGGATTGCTGTTCGGCTGGTATTGGCAGATGTGGGGGAGTTGGCGGTAGCGCTCGCCGACGTCGAGGCCGTAGCCCACCACGAAGTCGGGCGGGATCTCGAAGCCCACATAGCGAAGGTCGAGGTCTTCGTACTGGCGGCCCTTGCGAACCAACAGAGCGCACACCTCCAGGCTGGCCGGGTTGCGGGCGGCCAGGTTCTTGCGGAGGTAGTTGAGGGTCAGGCCGCTGTCGATGATGTCTTCTACCAGGATCACGTCGCGCCCGGCCAGATCGAGGTCGAGGTCTTTTACGATCCGCACCACGCCGCTGGTGCGGGTGGAGCTGCCATAGGACGACACCGCCATGAAGTCGAACTCCACCGGCAGCTGGATGGCCCGAGCCAGATCGGCCATGAACATGAAGGCGCCCTTGAGCACGCCCACCAGCAGGGGGGCCTGGCCTTGGTAGTCGGCGGTGATGCGGAAGCCGAGGTCGGCGATGCAGGTCTTGAGCTCGTCGTTGGAGATTAGGATCGGGCCGGGATCGCCGTTGCCGCTGCCTTCCTCGCTGGACACAGCGGCCAACCTAGTAGTGCTTATCTCTGCAAGCCGAGCCGTTGGGATGATCGGGTGACTCGCCAACCTCCGCCAATTTCGGTGGATCGGGCCTCATTTCGGGCCACTGCCAAAACCCTCTTGATGGCGGCCGAATCAGGCGGGTGTTCGTCGCCGGTCTCGCGTCGGATCCACCGCCGCAGCGCCATCTGGGCCAGGGGCTCGGGGGCTTCGGCTACGCCTTTGGCATCGGCGGGGTCAATGGCTGAGGCCAGCTCGTCGAGTAGGTCACGGATTCCGCCCATCAAACCCGCGCTGCGGACGATGATCGGCACCACGTCGCGCTCGGCGATATCGCACAACAGCGGCAGCAGTTCGTGGCGGATGCGGTTGCGGCGATGAGCGGGGTCGAGGTTGGACGGGTCTTGCACCGGTTGCAGACCGACGGCATCGCACAGGGCCTGCGTCTCGCGGCGGCGCAGGGCCAGGAGCGGGCGGCGGGCCGGGTCGATGCCCGCCAGCCCGTCTAGTCCTGCCCCTCGGATGAGGTTCAACAGCACCGTCTCGGCTTGATCGTCGGCGGTGTGGCCGGTGAGAACGCCTTGGGGGAGCACCTCGTATCGGGCGGCCCGGGCCCGGGCCTCCAGGTTGGGTCCGGGCTGGCAGTGGGCAGTGCAGGTTTCGAAGGCAGCACCCCAGCGGGCGGCGGCTTGGGCCACCACGTCGGCCTCAGCGGCTGAGCCGGGCCTCAGCCCGTGGTCCACATGCCAGGCAGTCACCTGGCAGCCCGCCCCGGTGGCCAGTACCAGCAGGGCCAAAGAGTCGGGGCCGCCCGAAACAGCGCAGTCCACCGCGGTTCCCGCGGGAGGGAACGTACAGCGCGCTTGCAGGTCAGAGATTTGGGCGCTCACTCAGACAGTGCGTGAGCGCCGTTGACCCGGTCGATCCACTGCTGGGGGTTGCGGATCTCGGTCATGGTGGGCAGCCGGTCGGCCGACTCCCACGCCCGGTTCACGAGCTCGGGGCCGCCCCGGGCCTCCACCGTCTCGATGAACGCCTCGCCGGCGGCGTACTGGTTGAGCTTGGCCTCGATGCCGATGATGCGCTGAAGCAGCTTCGACAGGCCTTTGGCCGAATTGCGGCGGTGGCGCAGCACCCGGGCGAACCGTCCCGCGTCGGGGATATGGCCGGCTCCAGCCCGATCCATCGTGACGTCGCCGTGGCCCTCCAGCAGGCTCATCATGCCGCCGATGCGGTCCAGCACCGCCTTTTGCTCTGGCGTGGCCAAAAGGGCTGGGAGGCCTCCGTCGGCCAGCGGATCCTCGCCTCGCCGGCGGGCCTCCAGCACCTGCTTGGCCACGAATTTGAAGTGCTCCAAGTCGGGCTCGGCCGCATCAAGCGCCTCTTGCACCAGGCCCAAAAAGTGGGGTCGCAGCCATTCGATGCCGGTGAACTGGGCCCGATGGGTGGTCTCGTGCAGGGCTAGCCACAGTCGGAACTGGTGGGGGTCGAAGCCGTGCTTGTGCTCGAGGGCCATAACGTTGGGGCCCACGTAATAGACCATGTCTTGGTCTTCGGGACGGTCGTCTTCGATGATGAGAAGGTCATACTGGCCCAGCACCCGAGTGGACATCCAGCCCAGCACCGCCCCCATCTCGGTGCCGCTCACCCGCTGGGTCACAGGGGCCAGCCACGAATACGACACCCGCTCGGCCATCTTCTCGGTAACGGGCCGCAGCAGCCGCTGGAAGGAGGCCACGTTGGCGTTCACCCACTGGGCCCGGGTGGCCACTGTGGCCCTGGCGGCGCCCGACATCGACTTCAGCCCGGTTTCGGCCGCGACCAGTTGCTCGGCCTGGGCGGTCAGCTCAGCCAGCTCGGGGGCGAGGCTGCGGTAGTGGTAGGAGTCGAGGAACGGCTCGTGACCGCCGACCTTCTTGGCTACCCGCTCGGCCAGCCGCCAATCGACCGGGTCGGCCGTTGCCACCACCGGCTTCTAACTGCTCTCGTCGGTGCTTTGAGCGTTGGGATCCCGCGGTTGCCGGGGGCCATAGCGGGGCGCGACCACCTTGACGAAGTAGCCGACGATGGTGGCGATCACCAAGGGCACTGTGCCGATGACCAACAAAAGGGCGATCCACCAGTGCCACACCACCGCAGCAATCAATTCCATGCGACCACCCTAGGCGACCTGATCCCGATGACTCCATGCCAACAAGGGCAGGGGACGCACGATTCGGCCATGGTCTCGGGTTCGTTAGAAGTCTTGGATATCCAGGTCGTCGAGCACGACGCGCTGAAGGGTCTCCGTGATGCGGATTTGCAGGGAGGCGGGGGCTGACTCGCGACAGGCCTGGCTCATGGCCATTTTGAAGCGGACCTCTACATCCATCACTTGCACGCAGGGAAGGCAGTGGGCCAACTCCACCCGTACCTGGCTGATGTCCTCCAGGGTGGGCTGGCCGTCTAGGGCCTGGGCGATGAGCTCGCGCGAGAAGTCGCACTGGTGGGGGATCCCCAGGCAATCCTTCTCGCTGCTCATCACGGTGCCTCCCAGAATCAGATGCCAGCTGAAGCCGGCGCCCGTTCAGAATCTGGTGGGTTGACCCAGCCATGGGTCTTCCCAAACTCTAGTAACCGCTTCTGCAGCGTTTTTCTTCCCCGATGCAGTCTGCTCATGACCGTTCCCATGGGAACGTCCAGAATCTCGGCGATCTCCTTGTAGGCGAATCCCTCCACATCGGCCAAAAGCACCGCGATCCGGTACTCCTCGGGCAGCGACTCCAGGGTGTCCACGATCTCCGACTCGGTGATCGTCTCCATGAGCACGTCTTCGGCGCTGGCCCCCAGCGCGGCCTTGGTGTCGCCCCCCAGCCGTTGGTGCAGGTACAGGTCTTCGACGCTGGCCAGATCCACCGACCTCGGCCTGCGCTGCTTGCTCCGGTAGGAGTTGATGAACGCGTTGGTGAGGATGCGAAACAGCCAGGCGCGCAGGTTGGTGCCCTGCTGGAAGTTGCCGAATCCGCGATAGGCCCGCAGATAGGTTTCCTGCACCAGGTCTTCGGCGTCGGCGGCGTTGCGAGTCATTCGCCGGGCTGCCGAATAGAGCTGATCCATGTACTCCATGGCTTGCTCTGCGAATGTGGCTTGGTCAGCCATTTGAAAACAGCTTACTTCTGCGATCGGCGAATGTAACCGCGACTGAGATGAACAAGAGGTGAATACAAAACGTCGCTTTGAGCCGGTTCAGCCCACCTGCTCCCGCCACGGGACGTGCTTGTCAACCCGTGGTTCCGGGGGCAGTCCGAGCACCCGCTCGGCCATGTTGTTGCGGTGCACCTCGTCGGTACCCCCGCCGATCGATCCCCAGAACCGGTTGAGCGCCTCGTTGGCCCACACCCCGGTGTCGGCGTGGTCGCCGGCCACCCCGTAGCCCCCCAGGATCCCCACGCCCAGATTGCCCCGGTCCCGGCGGCTCTCCGACCAGTACACCTTCAGCGTCGATCCGTCGAAGCTCGGCTGGCGGCTCCGGCGCACGTCTTCTTGCAGCCGCCGTCCCGTCCAATCCAACAGCTTCTCTCTGGTATAGGCATGGGCCAGCTCTTGGCGGATCGTTGGGTCTTGGGCCGCGCCCCACCGCTGGGCCAGGGCGATCAGGTTGGCCGTGCTGTCGGCCCGGTCCATGCCGCCGCCAATCATGGTGGACTCGTTGGCCAGAACCAGTCGGGCCACCGCCCACCCGCCGTTCACCTCGCCGACCACGTTCTCAGCGGGGATCCTCACGTCGCTCAAGAACACCTCGTTGAAATGGGCCGACCCGTTGATGGTGCGAATCGGCCGAGGGTCCACGCCGGGGGTGGTCATGTCCACCAAGAAGAAGGTGATGCCCTTGTGCTTGGGGGCGTCTGGGTCGGTGCGGGCCAAGAGGATCCCCCAGTCCGACAGGTGGGCCGATGAGTTCCACACCTTCTGGCCGTATACCACGAACTCGTCGCCGTCCCGGTCGGCCCTAGCGGCCAGGTTGGCCAGATCCGACCCGGCACCGGGCTCGCTGAACAGCTGACACCACACCACATCGCCCCGGAGCATGGGCTTGAGGTGGCGGGCTTTCTGCTCCTCGGTGCCGAAGTGGCCAATGGCCGGGCCGGCCAGGGCGATCCCAGCGGCGAGAAACCCGCTGGTCACGTCGAAATGGGCGGCCTCCTGTTGGAAGATCTGCCATTGCCACCTCTCGCCTCCCTGGCCTCCGTGGTCCACCGGCCAGTCGACGGCCACATATCCGCCGTCGTACAGCTCCCGCTGCCAAGCCCGGCACCGGTCCATGTGGGCCCTCTCGGCGGCCTCGTCGGAATGGGTGGTCCGAGTCGACCAGCCGTCGCCGTCTTCTTTCAATGGTGCTCGAGCGGCCAGCCACGACCGCACCTCCATGCGGAATGCCGCCCGCTCCGGGGTGTCTTCTGAGTGCTCAGCCACGTTCCGACGATACGGTATTGCGCCTACGGAAACAGAGGGGGAGCATGGGTCTTTCACAGAATCAGACGAAAGGCTCGACCCACCGCCTGACACAGAGGGGGAGCAACCATGGCCGATGATCGATATGGGGTTCGCGACGAAGAGGTGGAGATCGAGCGCAACCGCCTTGAAATGCTGGCCGAAGCCCGCGACCCCCGCACTCGCCGCATCTTGGACAACACCGGGTTGAGTCCCGGATGGCGATGCTGGGAGGTGGGCGCCGGCGCCGGCACGGTGTCGGCTTGGCTGGGCAAGCGGGTCGGCCCCGAAGGTTCGGTGTGGTCCACCGATGTCGACCTCCAGTTCCACCGCCCGGTGCTGCCCAACGTGCTGGTGGAACAGCACGACGTGACCCGCGATCTCGTGCCCACCTCAGCGTTCGAACTCGTCCACGCCCGGGCCGTGCTCCAGCACCTGCCCGAGCGCGACAAGGTGATCGAGAAGCTGTGGGCTGCCCTGGTGCCCGGTGGCTGGATGGTGGCCGAGGACGGCGCATTCGCCTCATTTGCTGAACAGTCCTTACCCGAGCCCTACGCCACTATCCACCGCTATGTGTCCTCGGGGGTAACCACCGAGTGGCGCGACTCCGACTACGGGGTGCGACTGGTCGGGCGCTTCCGGGATCTGGGAGCAGCCGACATCGACGTCATCGGCGATGTGTGGGCCATGCGACCCGGCGAGCCGGGAGGGGAGTGGTGGTTCATGGCCTTGGAGCGGGCCATTCCCCGGCTGGTGGAGGCTGGTTTGGTGACCTCCGAAGACGGCGACACCGCTCTGGCTCAGGTTCGAGAGTCTGGATTTGTCATGATGAGCACTGTCTCAATAGCCGTTGTTGGTCGAAAGCCCTCGAATTAGAGAACTCAGGAGGCAGAGATGGAACCACTGGAGCTTTGGAATCCCGCCACATTCAAGAACGGATTTCCCCACGAGTATTTTCGCCACAAGCGAGACAACGACCCGGTGTTCTGGTGCGAGCATCCGGTGTGGGGCGGATTCTGGAATGTCACCCGCCATGCCGACGTGCAGCGGGTGTCTCGCGACTCGGATTGCTTCAAGAACCAACCCAATCCGTTTCTGGCCGGAGACCAGCCCCCCGCAGTTGACGACGGTTCCAACTCGCTAATGCTCATCAGCCTCGACCCGCCTGATCACACCAAGATGCGCAAACTGGTCAACCGGGGGTTCACCCCTCGCCGGGTGCGCGACTTGGAGGTGAAGATCCAGGCCCAGGTCGACCGTTTGATTGATCAGGTGGCCGACAAGACCAACTGTGAGATGGTCAACGAGATCGCGGTGGAGCTGCCCTTGCAGGTGATCGCCGACTTGGTGGGTGTGCCCGAGGAAGACCGTCACAAGATCTTTCATTGGACCGAGGTCTCGTTTGGCTTCGATGAGAAGTACACCACCGAGGAGATGCTCGACGCCGGCACGCAGATGTTCGCCTATGCCGACCAAATGTGCGAGATCCGCAAGAAGGAACCCCACGACGACCTCATCAGCGTGCTCATGGAGGCCGAGATTGATGGCGAGTCACTCGATCAGTTGCAGATCGACGTGTTCTTCATGCTTTTGCAAAACGCCGGATCGGAGACCACCCGCAATCTCATCACCACCGGCACACTGGAGCTGATCCGTCATCCCGACCAGATGCAGATGCTCAAGGACGACCTCTCGCTCATCCCCAATGCGGTGGAGGAGCTGTTGCGCTACACCACCCCGGTGATCCAGTTCGTGCGCCGGCCCACCTACGACACCGTGGTGGGGGAGCAGGAGATAAAGGCTGGCGAGCCGGTGGTGATCTGGTACCCCTCGGCTAATCGGGACGAGCGGGCCTTCGAAAACCCCGACACACTGGACCTCACCCGCGACGCCAGCCAGCACGTGGCCTTCGGCGCCGGCGGACCCCACTTCTGCCTCGGTGCGTCGTTGGCCCGCCTGGAAGCAAAGATGATGTTCGAGGCCATCGTTGGTCGCTTCGAAGGCCTAGAGCTGGGAGTGGACGACCCCGCTACCCTGCCCCGGCTGCACTCCAGCCTTGTCGACGGCTACGTCGAGTTGCCTCTGCAATGGAAGTCGGTCAAACCCGCCGCCTAGAAGGTTGTCTTGTAGCCTGCACATATATTGTTAAGCGAACTTGACAACCTGGGGCAGTCACCCTAGGGTTCCGCACCCATGACCAAGATTTCGCGTGTCGGACTGGCCGGAGTGGTTGTCGTCGTAGCCCTAGTTGCTGCTGGATGCGGTGGCAACGGCGGCTCCAGATTGGACGGCGTCGCCGCCACCATTTACGACGGCAAGTGCGCCGATGACACGGGCTCGTCGGTGACCGTCTACTCCGGTCGGAGCGAGAACTTAATCAAGCCGGTGCTGGATGCATTCACCTGTGAATCAGGCACCGGTGTGAGGGATCGCTGGGCCTCATCCACCGATCTAGCTCTATTGATCGAAACCGAGGGCGACCGCACCGACGCCGATGTGTTCATCTCTCGGTCACCGGGCCCGGTGGGCTTCCTCGAGTCCAAGGGCCTGCTCACCTCCATGGACTCCAGCGTGCTCGGTTTGGTGGCCGATGAGCACCGGGGAGCCAACGGTACTTGGATCGGATTCTCCGGGCGCAAGCGGGTGCTGGTCCACAACCTCGACAGTGTGCCGCCCTCCGATCTGCCCACCTCGGTGTTCGACCTCACCAAACCGGAGTGGAGGGGCCGAGTAGCCATACCGGCCACCAACGGATCGTTCCTCGACTGGTTCACGGTGTTCCGCGACCAGTATGGCGATGATGTGGCCACTCAATGGCTCGACGACATGGTGGACAACGATGCCCGCTACTACCCCAACAACGTTTCCGTTGTGGAGGCAGCTCATCGGGGCGAGATCGACGTCGGCTTGGTGAACCACTACTACAACCACCGCATGGCCGCCGACGCTGAGGCGGCTGGCAACCAGCATCGGGCAGCCAACTACGACCTGGCTGACGAGGACATCGGCTCTCTGCTCATCATCTCCGCCGTCACCATGACCGCCAGCGTTGACGACCGGGAAGCAGCCCAGAGCCTCATCGCCTACCTGCTCTCCCCATCGGTACAGCGCTACTTCACCCGCAACACCTTTGAGTACCCCCTAGCCGGCGGCGTAGAACCCAACCCCGCACTTCCGCCGCTAGCCGCGCTGTCGATCGGCTCTGTCGACTTCGACGCCCTAGGCGGCGGCTTCGAAGGCTCCGAAGACATAATCCAAAAGAGCGGCATCACCAGCAACTAAACCCCTCTCTCTCCCTATTCCGGTTGGTGACGGCCCCAACGGTAGGCGGGCTGGGCCCGGACAGAACCCGCCAACCCGCCGGTGGATGGTAACGGCATTCTCGCTGCGCTGTGGATCAAGCATTCCCCACGATCTAACGTTCCATACGTGGACGTCGACTCCCTAGACCTCATCTCTCCCAAGCGCTACGGCGCCAACGGACAACCTCATGAGCTGCTGGCTTGGATGCGCCAGAACTCTCCCGTGCATTGGTGCGAACCCGACGGCTACCAGAACTTCTGGGCCGTCACCCGCCACGCCGACATCATCGAAGTTTCCATGCAACCCGAGTTGTTCAGCAATGAAGCCGACAGCATCACCGTGCGCACCGACCAGCAGGTCGCCGATCTGGAGGAACACGGCAGCATCATCGGCCAAATGCGGACCATCATCAGCATGGACCCGCCCGACCATCGGCTCTATCGCAAGGTGGCCAGCGGCTTTTTCACCCCGCGGGGCATCAGCCAGCTCGACCAGATCGTCAACGAAAGCGCCAAGGCCCTGCTCGACAGTCTGGGCGATGAGGGCGAGTGCGATTTCGTGGACATCATCGCCCAGCGGCACCCCCTGAGAGTGTTGGCCACCATCTTGGGCATCGACCGAGAAGACGAGGAGCGTCTGCTGGTGCTGACCCAGCAGCTCCTGTCCGGCGACGACCCCGACTACCGGCGTGAGGCCGATAACCGCTACCAGGCCAGTGCAGAGGTGGGCATGGAGTTCTACGCCATGTTCGACCGCATCATCAAGGATCGCCGGGCCAATCCCCAAGAGGATCTGGCCACCATGCTGGCCAATGCCCATCTGCCCACCGGCGACTCCCTACCCGAGATCGAGACCTTCGGCTACTACCTAATTGTGTTCACCGCCGGCCACGACACCACCCGAAATGGCCTGTCGGGAGCGCTGGAGGCTTTCCTCGAAAATCCCGACCAGCTTCAGCGGCTGAAGGAAAACCCCGAGATGACCAAGGACGCGGTGGAGGAAGTGATCCGCTGGTCCACCCCGGTCAACTACATGAAGCGCACCGCCATGGCCGACGCCACCGTGGCCGGTCAACCGGTGAAGGAAGGCGACTTCGTGGTGTTTTTCTACGCCTCCGGCAATCGGGACGAGGCGGTGTTCGACCGTCCCCAAGACTTCGACATCGGTCGCCATCCCAACCGTCATCTGGGGTTCGGTTGGGCCGAGCACTATTGCCTGGGGGCGCATCTGGCCCGAGCCAGCACCCAGGCGCTCATAAAGCAGTTGGCCGAGCGGGTGATCGAAATCGAACCTGCGGGGCCGATCGTTCGCACCGAGTCCAACCTCATCGTCGGCGCCAAGAAGCTTCCGGTTCGCTACAAGCTCCGCCCCGCCGCCTGATCCCTTTCCCAAACTCCGACCCCAACTGAAACCACCATGAGCACCAACGACAACACTCCTGCCCACTACGACGCCGTGGTGATCGGCGCTGGCTTCGCCGGCATGTACATGCTCCACAAGCTGCGCCAACTCGGGCTGACCGCCCGGGTATACGAGCGAGGCGACGACGTGGGCGGCACCTGGTACTGGAACCGCTACCCGGGTGCCCGATGCGACGTGGAGAGCCTGGAGTACTGCTACAGCTTCGATCCCGAACTCGAACAAGAGTGGGAGTGGACCGAGCGCTATCCCGGCCAACCCGAGATCCTTCGCTACGCCCAGCACGTAGCTGAGCGATACGACCTCTACCGGGACATCCAGTTCAACACCATGGTCACCAAGGCCGCGTTCGACGACGACACCGGCCACTGGCATGTGAGCAGCGCGCCCGCCGTCGACCACATCGATCACAACCACGCGCCCAACGTCGACGAAACCGACCATGTGACCGCTCAATACCTCATCACCGCGGTGGGATGTCTTTCGTCCTCGAACGTTCCCGACATCGTCGGTGTCAACACATTCCGGGGCGAGGTGTGCCATACCGGCCGCTACCCCAAAGAGGGCATCGACTTCGCCGGCAAGCGAGTCGGGATCATCGGCACCGGGTCGTCGGGCATCCAGGCCGTCCCCGTGATTGCCGAAACCGCCGACCACCTCACCGTGTTCCAGCGCACGCCGCAATTCGCCATCCCCGCGCGCAACCACCCCCTCGACCCAGCGGAGCAGGCCGAGGTCAAAGCCGACTACCACCGGCTCCGAGAGCAGAACAAAACCCAGCAAGGCGCGCTCGGCGCCCGCTTTGACTGGAACGAGGGCTCAGTGCTCGACGTCGAGGTCGAGGAGGCGTTCAAGGAGTTCGAAACCCGCTGGGAGATGGGTGGCTTCGCCTTCCTCGGTGCCTATGGCGATATCGCCCGCACGCCCGAGGCCAACCACGTCGCTGCCGACTTTGTGAAGGAAAAGATCCGCGAGACGGTCAAAGACCCCGAGGTAGCCGACCTACTTATCCCCACCACCTACATCGGCTGCAAACGCCTGGTGCTCGACACCGACTACTTCGTCACCTTCAACCGCGACAACGTCACCTTGGTGGACATCAGCGAGAACGTCGTCGACGAAATCACTCCCGATGGCCTGCTGCTCACCGACGGCACCTACTACGACCTCGACGTGATCGTGTTCGCCACCGGCTACGACGCCATGACCGGCTCGCTGCTCCGCATCAATATCCAGGGCCGAGGCGGGCTTCCCCTGTCCGAGCAGTGGTATGCCGGACCCCGCACCTACCTGGGCTTGGGCGTGCCTGAGTTTCCCAACATGTTCACCATCACCGGCCCGGGCAGCCCCTCGGTGCTGGCCAACATGATCGTGTGCATCGAACAGCACGTCGACTGGATCGGCGACTGCATCGACTACATGCGGGCCAACGGCCACCGCCACATTGAGGCCACCGAGGAGGCCACCGAGGCTTGGGTTGACCACGTGAACCTGGTGGCCAGCTACACACTCTATCCCACCTGCAACTCCTGGTATCTGGGGGCCAACATCCCCGGCAAGACCCGGGTATTCATGCCCCTGCCCGGCTTCCCGCTCTATGCCGAGAAGTGCGATCAGGTGGCCGCCGACGGCTATGAGGGGTTCGCTCTGACCGATGGGTGAGCGCCCCTCTGCTGTGGCATCGAACGAGGCCGACAAACAGCGTCCCGTAGTTGTCGTTTCCAGCGATACCCACATCGGGCCCCGGCTAGTCGATGACCTGCGGCCGTATTGTCCGGCCCCTTATCTCAGCCGATTCGACGAATTCGCCACGCAGATGGGCCGAGCCCGAGAAGAGCTCTATCAGCAGATGCAAGGGCGCGATACCGCCATCTTCCGTCGAAATCACCAGACCGCCGGCCATTACGATATGGATGCTCGGCTGCGGGACCTCGACCGGGAGGGCGTGGCGGCCGAAGTGATCTTCCATGGCAGCCAGAACGAGGAGGCCATGCCGTGGGGCACATTTGTGGCGTTCTACGGCCCAACCACCGACGATCTCGACCTGGTCGGTCAGGGGCGGCACATCTTCAATCGTTGGTTGGCCGATGCAGTGTCGGTGCAAGCCGAGCGCCACGTGGGGCTGGCTCATCTCCCTATGTGGGACATTGACGCCGCAATAGATGAGGTCAACAGGGCGGCCGACTCCGGGTTGCGAGGGGTGAATTTTCCCGCGCCTCGTCCCGAGATTCTTCCCTACAACGATCCTGCGTGGGAGCCCTTCTGGGCGGTATGCGCCGAAAGGGGCCTTCCGTTGACCACCCATTCTGGGGCGGGCAACCCAAAGGAATGGACCGGCCGAGAAGCAAGCGTGCTCATGTCGCTCGAATCTGGTGGTTGGTTCAGCCGTCGGGCTCTCCATCAGATGATCTTTGGAGGGGTGTTCGAGCGCCACCCCGATCTCACCCTGGTGCTCACCGAGCAGCCCGGAGACTGGTGGTCTTACACCTTGCGGGAGATGGACTCGGCTTATCTTTCCCAACGCAGCGTTCTCAGCGTTCAGGTTCCCCGTCTGCCCAGCGAGTATTGCCGAGAGAACGTGGCCATCGGGGCCAGTTTCTTGGCCCACTTCGAGGCCGTGGATGCTGTCGAAGCCGGTTACACAGACCAGGTCATGTGGGGTTCGGATTACCCCCATACGGAGGGCACCTACCAATTTCAAGACGATGAGAGCGAGCCATCGATGGGCCGCCTAGCTATGCGCCACACGTTTGCTGGTATCGAGAGCGATGCTGTGCGGGCCATGGTCGGTGAGAACGCCATGCAGATTTACGGCCTCGACACCCAGCGGCTGCAAGCGGTAGCCGACCGAATTGGAGCCCCCTCGCTAGAAGAGCTTGGTACTCCTATAGAAGAGGTACCCGTAGACGGCGGCCGCCTCTCGTTTCGTACTTTTGGACCATGGGCCTAAACAGCCGAAGGGAGAGCAGTGACTGATAGCGGATATTGCATTGGGCTCACACTGAACGAGTCAACTTCGCCGCCGGTCCAACGGCCCTACAGCTCCGATGCTCCCAACGTGTTGGTCATCGTGCTGGACGATCTCGGATTCGCCCAGTTGGGGTGCTACGGCTCCGACATCGAGACGCCCAATCTCGACCGGTTGGCAGGCCGGGGACTGCGGTTTACCAATTTCCACACTACCGCGGTGTGCTCGCCCACCCGGGCTTGTCTGCTCACCGGGCGGAACCATCACCGGGTGGGGGTTGGCATGCTCACCGACATGCCCATCAACTTTCCCGGTTACAACGGTCAGATCCCGGATTCGGCTGGCACGCTGGCCCAATACCTGCGAGCCGAAGGATGGGCCAGCTATGCGGTGGGAAAGTGGCACCTCACCCCCCGCGACCAGCGGCCGGCCGGACCGTATGACACCTGGCCCACCGGGGTTGGGTTCGACCACTACTACGGGTTCCTCAATGGGGAGACCAACCAGTGGACCCCCCAGCTCATCCGGGACACTACTTATATCGAGCCTCCGGCCACCCCGGAGGAGGGATACCACCTCGATAGCGACCTAGCCGATCAAGCTATCGACTATCTACGCAACCTACGGCTGGCCGACCCCGAGCGGCCGTTCTTGATGTGGTATGCCACCGGAACGCCCCACGCCCCCCATCAGGCCCCTTCGGAGTGGATCGACCGCTACGCCGGGCGCTTCGACCGTGGCTGGGACGTTTGGCGCGAGGAGGTGTTGGCCCGCCAGAAGGAGTTGGGGGTTATCTCTGCTGATGTAGATCTGTCGGCCCGTCCCGAGTGGGTCAAACCCTGGGATGAGATCGACCCCGACCGCCAGCGGCTCTACGCCCGCATGATGGAGGTGTACGCCGGGTTCCTGAGCCACGCCGACCACCACATCGGCCGACTGTTAGACCATCTGGAGCGCTCTGGCGACGCCGACAACACCGTCATCGCCCTCATCTCCGACAACGGCACCTCGGCCGAAGGCGGTCCCAACGGAAGCTGGAACCAGATCCGCCACTACATCAGCGATGAGCCCGACGATATGGAGTTGGAGCTATCCCATTACGACGACCTCGGCGGGTTCCGCTCCTCTGGGCACTACCCCTGGGGGTGGGCGCTGGCCGGCAACACCCCATTTCGCCGGTGGAAGCGGTACACCTTTGAAGGCGGTGTGCGCGACCCGTTGATTCTGTCCTGGCCGGGTGGGCTGGCCGCCCAGGGCGAGCTGCGCCACCAGTACTGCCATGTGACCGACGTGATGCCTACCATTTTGGATCTGGTCGGCGTATCGCCTCCACCCGCCCTCGGCGGCGTGGAGCAAATGTCGTTCGACGGCACCAGCATGCGGGCCGTGCTCGACAGCGCCGACTCCCCCGACCACCGCACCAGCCAGTACTACGAGTGCTGGGGCAGCCGGGCCATGTACCACCAGGGGTGGAAGGCGGTCACCAACCACGTCAACCAGCTCACCGCGGCCGAGCGGGACGCCATAGTGGGCAGCCACGACTTTGCTGAAGACCGCTGGGAGCTGTTCGATACCGTGGCCGATCCCACTGAATCCAACGACTTGGCCGACCAGCATCCCGGCAAGGTGGCCGAGCTGGTGGAGCTGTGGAACACCGAGGCCGACCGCAATGGCGTGCTTCCCCTTGACGACACCGCGGTCAACCGAATCGCCCACATGTACATGCCGTGGATGTCGATGCGCGACCGCTACGAGCTGGTCTCCGGCGACAAGGTGCACGAGGCCTCGGGGCCATTGCAGTTCGGCGGCTACCGGGCAGTGGCCGCCTTCCCCGACGGCGTGCCCAAGGCTGCCTCCGGGGTCATCTGCGAGCAAGGCGACTGGATATCGGGGTGGGCGCTGTTTCTGGCCGACGGCGAGCTGCGCTGGGTGGCGGTGGTCAACGGGCGAGAGCACCGGGCTGAGGCCGCGGTCCCGGCCGGTTCCCGCTTTGTCGGCGCTGCGGTCACCCCGACCGACGGCGGCTTGTTCACGGTTGCGCTTTCCGCCGACGATGCCGAGATCGGCCGAGGAGCGAAACCGGTTCCCCTGCCTAGCAACTGGGCCCCCGACGGGGCCTTCCTCACTGTGGGCTACGGCCGCCCCTTCCCGGTCTGCGACGACTACGACCCGCCCGCCCCAGCCCCCGAGGCCATGGCATCATTGGTCATCGAGACCGGCCCGCCGCCCCCATTCGACTTCGATGCCGAGATGGCCCACGCCATGCGCCACCAGTAGCTGTGTACTCCTCCCGGCGTTTCGGCTACAGCGACGACCCCTGGTTCCGAATCGGAAGCTTCGGAGTTTCCACCACGGCATTCGTGGTTGGTCTTGGGGTGATCTCGATGTTCATCTGGGGGATTGAGGGCCGGTTTGGGCCCACCTTTAGCGAATTGCTGCTGTTTTCGAAGGACTACGCGTACGGAAGCGTGCTGGAAGGAGATGTCTGGCGACTCATCACCTGGCCGATCCCCAACGAGCCTCACATCTGGACGATCATCCTGTTCGCCATCTTCTACATGCTGGGATCCCAAATTGAATCGCTGCTGGGACGCTGGCGCTTCGCGTTCTTCCTCGTTGCTCTTACGCTTGTACCGGCGGTGATTGTGACTGCGGTCGAGGCGGTAACTGGCATCACCGGCTATGTGGCTGGTCTGCGAATGGTAGAAGTTGGGGTGTTGGTGGCCTTTGCCGCCCAGTACGCCCATGCCCGGTTCTGGCCCGGGATTCCCGGTTGGGTGATCGCAGTGATCATCGTAGGGCTTGACGCCATTCAAGCCCTTGGCAACCGCAACTGGTTTGCCCTGATCGTGCTGGCCTGCACGGTAGCGGTGGCCCTGCTCGGCATTCGGGCCTTTGGCTACGCCACCAACCTGACCTGGATTCCCAAGCTCTCGCTGGCATCGGGCTCCGGCCAGTCTTCGGCCCGCACCCACACCTCGAGGTCTAGTCGCCGAAGTCGAGGCCGCGACCATCTGCGGTCGGTTCCGACTGGTGACGAATCGGTCAGCCCCGAGATCGACGCCCTCCTCGATCAAGTGGCCAGCCAAGGCCTGGACAGCCTGTCCCGCAAGCAGCGCAAGCAACTAGAAGCCCACGCTCGTCGCCTCCGCCGCCGCCGGTGACGGGTTCTTTTAGCCGGTCAGACTCTTGCCTTCAAGAGTCTCTAGAGTTCGGGCTTGGTTTGGTCTAGGGTGTTGCCCCTAGGCGGGTTGGCGCGTGCTGAGGCGGGCCAAGCGTGACTTAATTTGGAGGGATACCAATGAGAGAGCGAAACCTCTGGCGAGTTCTACTAGCCATTCTTGTGGTTTTCGGGCTGGTGGTTGCTGGTTGCGGCAACGACGACGATGATGCGCCATCGTCACCGGCGGCAGCGGGCGAGGAGCCAGATGACGGGTCTGGGTCCGACGGGTCTGGGTCCGACGGGTCTGGGTCGGACGGGTCTGGGTCCGGTGACGCGGATGCGCCCGAGGATATGCCTGAGGTGATGTCGATGCCTGGTGAGGGTGTGTCGGTGTCGATGGCTCGGGCGAATTGGTCTACGGGTTATATGCAGGCGGCGATTTATCGGACATTGTTGCAGGAGCTGGGTTATGAGGTGTCTGATCCTGCGGAGGCGGAGTTGGCTCCGGCGACGTTCTATCCGGCGTTGGGCGAGGGCGAGTATGACTTGTGGGTGAACGGGTGGTTCCCGATCCATACCACGCTGATCGACGATGCCGGTGTGGCCGATGTGGTGTCGCCTATCGGCAACGAGATCGTTGCCGGCGGTTTGCAGGGCTTCATTGTGGACAAGGCCACTGCTGAGGCCAATGGGATCACGATGCTCGACGACATCGGGGACAACCCGGAGATGGCGGCTTTGTTCGATGTGGACGGCAACGGCAAGGCCGACCTGATGGGCTGCAACGACGGTTGGGGCTGTCAGGTGGTGATCAACGACACCATCGCCCAGAACGGCTGGGAGGACACCATTGAGCAGGTGTCGGCCGAGCACGCCGCGCTGTTCGCCGACTCGGTGGGCCGGTTCAACCGGGGCGAGTCGATCTTGCAGTACATCTGGACGCCGGGTGCGTTCACCGCTGAGCTGGTGCCGGGCTCCGATGTGATCTGGCTGTCGGTGGGCAACCCCCTGCCCTCGCAGGTTGGAGCGGCGGCGCTGCCCGCGGAGCAGTGCCCGGGCCAGCCGTGCGAGATGGGCTTCGTGGCCGCCGATATCCGGGTGGTGGCCAGCAACGAGTTCTTGGTGGCCAACCCGGCCGCGGCCGCGCTGCTCGAAGCCGTCTCCATCCCGGTGATCGATATCGCCTTGCAGAACCTGGCCTACGACGGCGGGGCCAACACCGAGGCCGACGTGCAGGCCGCAGCCGACGACTGGATCGCCGCCAATCGGGCCACCGTCGACGAATGGCTCGCAGCAGCCCGCAGCGCCAGCGGCTTCACCCCACCACCCCCCCCAGAACCGGAGGACATGGAGCCGTTCCGCGTCGCAGTGGTGGCACCTAGCGCTAGCAACGACCTGGCGTTCACCCAGAGCATGTATGACGCAGTGAACAGCCTCGTAGATTCGGGGGAGATTGCGGAGTTTGCCATCACCGACGGCACCTTCATCGTGGAGGACGCGGCCGCTGCTATCCGGGGCTATGCCGACGACGGCTACGACCTGGTTATCGCCCACGGTTCCCAGTACGGCGGCCCCCTCCAAGAGATCGCCCCGGACTTCCCCGATGTATCGTTCGCTTGGGGCACCGCGGTCGACACCTTCGGCCTTGACAACGTGTACTCCTATTCGGTTCGCTCCGATCTGGGTGGCTATGTAAACGGCGTGGTCGCCGCTCAGCTCACCGAGAGCAACGTGATCGGCGTTGTCGGCCCGATCGAGGTGGGCGACGCCAAGCTCTATGTCGACGGGTTTGCCGCCGGAGCAACGGCCCAGAATCCCGACGTCGAAGTCAACATCGTCTACACCGGCTCGTTCGCCGACGTGGCGCTGGCCGCAGAAGCCGCCCAATCCCACATCTCCGCCGGTGCGGACGTGCTGACTGGTTCGGCCCAAATGGTGGTAGGCGCCACCGGCGTCGCCCAGGAGAACGACGTGCTGTGGTTCGGCACCCAGGCCAACCAGACCCCCCTCGGCGACGACATCGTGGTCGCCTCGCAGGTGTACCGCTGGGAGGTCATCCTCTCTGAAGTGGTCGAGCAGGTGAAGGCTGGCACTTTGGGCGGCACCACCTTCATCATGACCTTCGAAGGCGGCGGGCTGGACATCCAGTTCAACGACGCCATGAACCTACCCGCCGAGGTGATGGCCTCAGCAGAGGCGACCATCGCCGGCCTGTCCGACGGGTCCATCTCCACCGGCCAGTAATTCCCAAAATTGGTGGTCGATACGGCCAATAATCGAACATGAATTCAGACCCGGCAGCGCCGAGGACGGAACCGATGCTGGAGATGCGCGGCATCACCAAGCGGTTCCCCGGCGTCGTCGCCAACGAAGACGTAGACTTCACGGTGCTGCCGGGTCAGGTTCATACCCTTTTGGGAGAGAACGGCGCCGGAAAGAGCACGCTGGTCAAGATCCTCTACGGGCTCTATCAGCCCGATGAGGGATCGGTCTCCTTCGAAGGCACCCCAGTCAAAATCGACTCGCCTTCGGTGGCCATCCAAACCGGCATCGGCATGATCCACCAGCACTTCATGCTGGTGGACACCTTGACCGTGGCCGAGAACGTGGCCTTGGGGCTGGGCTCGGCGCTGAGCCTGACCAATCTGGCGCCGATCCGGCGACGCATCAAGGAAGTTTCTGAAGAGTTTGGCCTGCACGTCGATCCCGACGCCTACATCTGGCAGATGGCGGTGGGAGAGCGGCAACGAGCGGAGATCGTCAAGGCTCTGTACCGCAACGTGAGGCTGCTGGTGCTCGACGAGCCCACCGCGGTGCTGACCCCGCCGGAGGTCACCGACCTGTTCGTCACCCTCCGTCAGCTCACAGCCAACGGCCGGGGGCTGGTGTTTATCTCCCACAAGCTGAACGAGGTGATGGAGATCTCAGACGAGATCACCGTGCTGCGCGACGGCAGGGTGTCGGGGCGCACCACCCCCTCGGAGTCCAGCCGGGAGTCGTTGGCCACAATGATGGTGGGACGACCGGTGGAGTTCACCCGTACCATCGCCGAGCAGACGCCGGGTGAACCCAAGCTGGAGGTGCGGAATCTGCGGGTTCGGGGCGACCGCGGCGAGTTGGCCGTGAACGATGTGAGCATCGACGCGCGAGCCGGCGAGATCGTGGGCATCGTAGGGGTGTCGGGCAATGGGCAGCGAGAGCTGGCCGAGTCCATCATCGGGCTGCGGGAGACCGAGTCGGGCCAAGTCTGCATTGACGGCAAAACGGTGAAGACGCCCACTCCCAAGCACGTGCGGTCGCTCGGTTTGGCCTATGTGCCCGAGGAGCGCATGAAGTACGGCAGCATCGGCGATTTCACCGTGGCCGAGAATCTGATCTTGGTGGATTACGACCAGGCGCCGTACGTAAGGAACGGGCTGCTGAGCTTCAGCTCGATCGAGGAGCGCAGCGAGCAGTTGGTGGACGACTACTCCATCCGCACGCCTGGCACTGGAACCCTCACCCGCAAGCTGTCGGGGGGCAACATCCAAAAGGTGGTGATCGCCCGGGAGTTCAGCGGCAGAGCAGGGGTGCTCCTGGTGGCCCAGCCCACCCGGGGCGTCGACATCGGCGCAGCCGAGTACATCCACGAACAGCTTCTGAAGCAGCGGTCCCAGGGCAAGGCCATCTTGTTGATCAGCGAAGACCTAGACGAAGTTATGGCCTTGTCAGACCGGCTGGTTGTGATGTACGAGGGCCAGGTGATGGGGCGGATGAACCGGGAAGACGCCACAATCGAACAAGTGGGGCTGCTGATGAGCGGCGTGGGCGAACCGGAAGGGGCGTAGGCAAGCCTGGGCCTGTCAGGAGTATCGCCAGTAGGCTGGCCTCACCTGGGAGGTGTCTGAGTACCTGGTGGGCTCCCCCGCCTTCAAAGCGGGTGGGACGGGCGATCCCCGTCCGGCGGGTTCGATTCCCGTCCACCTCCGCTGAGCGCATAACCGGCGTGGTGGCGGGGCTTCTAGACAGCCAGTAGGTCGCGGGCGCCGGTGTCGCTGCTGGGGTGGCGGAGTTTGGACATGGCGCGGGCTTCGATTTGGCGGATGCGCTCGCGGGTGAGGTTGAAGTGCTCGCCGACTTCTTCGAGGGTGCGGGGCTCGCCGCGGTCGAGGCCGAAGCGGAGTTTGAGGATTTCGCGCTCGCGCTCATCGAGGGGGCCGAGGAGGCGGGTGATCTCCTCGGGCAACAGCGCGGTGGCCGCCACCTCGAAGGGGGACTCGGCGGAGCGATCTTCCACCACGTCGCCCAACTCGGCGTCGCCATCCTCGCGCAGCGGCTCGCTCAGCGACAAAGGCTCGGCGGCGAAACGCAGGGCCTCGGTGACCTTCTCCTCGGAGAGGTCCACCTCCACGGCCAACTCGGCCAGGGTGGCTGGGCGGCCCAGCTTCTTCTCCAGGTTGGCGCGGGCCTTTTGGAGGCGGGCCAGAGTGTCGCCGGCGTGGACCGGCAGTCGGATAGTGCGGCCGGTATTGGCAATGCCCCGGGTGATGGCCTGGCGGATCCACCAGGTGGCGTAGGTGGAGAACTTGAAGCCCTTGCGCCAGTCGAACTTCTCCACCGCGTGCATCAGTCCGAGGTTGCCCTCCTGGATCAGATCTAGAAGGGGAAGACCGGACGCCTGGTACTTCTTGGCGATGGACACCACCAGGCGAAGGTTGGACTGCACGAATCGGCGCTCGGCCGCCTCGCCGACTTTGACCTGGCGGCGCAGTATCCGGCGCCGGGCGGGCGACAGGCGTTCTGAGCTCGTGGGCTCGCTCTGTTTGTCATGGTCAAGGAGTGCCTGTGCTTCGTTGCCCTCCTCGATTTTCTGGGCCAGCTCAACCTCATCGTCCTTGGTGAGCAGCGGGTATTGGCCGATATCAGTCAGATAGAGACGGACGAGATCCTCGTCGTCGCGCTCAACACGCTCTTTCGGCACAGTCACACCTTCCCGATAGTCCTGGCCAGATAGTCCTGGACCCAATAATTCGTGGGCCGCCAGCGTCGCTGTCGAACCGGTCGACACTGACCAGGCAGAGATACGGACAACTGTTAGCTAATAACGATACCCGCTTCATCGCGGATGCGTCACCAGCGGAGGCCATCTTTTTTCTTCATAATCATCAACGAACCCGAATGACAGCTCCTCGGTGACGGTGCTGGAGGGGACTTGGGGGATCGGCCACGCCTCTTGGGCTTCGGACCACTCCTCGTCCAAATCGGCCGCGACCATGCGGGCAATGCGAATAAACGACCCGTCGCTGACCGGTGAGCACTGTGTTCTCAAGTGCCCGAGCGCAGACATCAGCTCGGGCACGGCTAACTCGTACAAGGCGGTGACGGCCTCAGCGGGTGCGGCAAGCGCGATGTGGTCGAGCAGCTGTTTCCAGGTCTGTGTGGGCGGCCGGACCCGATCAAGTCCAGCCAGCACCGGCGAATCGGGCAGTGCGGCCCGCCACCATTGGGCATGCTGGCCGTAACGGCGGCTGGAACGGGCCAGAAGTACCTGAGTGCGGGCATCCAAGTGCCCGTCAACGCCTGAGCTGGTCGCCAATCGGCCTTCAACCTCGAACAGCCGCTCCGAAATCCAAGCCAGACCCCCGCAGGCGTGGGCCAACTGCTCTATGTCCATCTTCAGTCTCCGCCTCGGTAGCGATTGGTGATGGGCAGCCGGCGGTCACGACCGAAGGCCTTGGCGGTTATGCGCACGCCGGGTGGGTTCTGGCGGCGCTTGTACTCCGAGCGGTCCACCAAGCCGGTGATGCGGTTGACCAACTCTGGCGCGTATCCCTGGCTGCACAGGTCGGCGGGGGTGAGGTCGCTCTCCACGTAGGCCTCCAGCAGCGGATCGAGCACTTCGTAAGGGGGCAGGCTCTGGTCGTCCCGCTGGTCGGGGCGCAGTTCGGCTGATGGCGGCTTGGCCAGCACGTTCTCGGGGATGAGGTCATGCCCGGCTCGCTGATTGCGGTGGCGGGCAAAGGCGTACACCTGGAGCTTCCACAAGTCCTTGATTACGGCAT
The DNA here is from genome assembly GCF_965214065.1 of Candidatus Poriferisocius sp. Lineage (GTDB taxonomy): Bacteria > Actinomycetota > Acidimicrobiia > Acidimicrobiales > Bin134 > Poriferisocius. The sequence continues at coordinate 433,655 of NZ_CBDCAT010000027.1, read as the reverse complement.
AGGCCCCGGCGGTGTCGCCGTACAGCGTGGAATAACCCACCGCGCTCTCGCTCTTGTTACCAGTGGTCAAGATGAGCCAGCCGAATTTATTGGAAAGGGCCATGAGCAGCGTTCCCCGGATACGGGACTGCACGTTCTCCTCCGCCAGGTCGGGGTCCAAGCCCTCGAACGACGGGGCCAGCATTTCCAAGAATGCCTGGTGGCCGGGCTCCACAGGGATAATCCGGTGGTCGATGCCCAAGTTGCGGCACAGCGCCTCAGCGTCGGCCACCGAATGATCGCTGGAGTAGCGAGAGGGCATCAGCACCCCGTGGACATGGTCGACGCCCAGAGCATCGGTGGCTATGGCTGCCACCAGGGAGGAGTCGATGCCCCCGGACACGCCGATGCCCACATCGGTGAAGCCGTTCTTGTGCACATAGTCCCGGGTGGCCATCACCAGGGCCTCATACTGCTCGTCAAGCTCATCCAAACCGGGGTGCACGGCATTGGTACCCTCGGAAATGGCCGGGAGGGACGACAGCTCCGGTCGATCGGCCACCTCCACCTCGGCAATCAGCAGATGCTCCCGGAAACAAGGCGCTTGGGCGATGACGCGGCCGTCGGGCCCAATGACCAGCGAGGCGCCGTCGAACACCAGCTCGTCCTGGCCGCCCACCAGGTTGGCATAGACGATGGGACAGCCGGTTTCGGCAACTCGCCGGCCGAGGACGTCCCGGCGCTGATCCATCTTGCCTAAGTGATACGGCGAGGCGTTCAGATTGACGATCACCTCAGCCCCAGCCGCGGCCAGCTTGCTCATAGGGCCGCCCGCCATCCAGGCGTCCTCGCAGATGGACACCCCCACCGCGACCCCGGCGATATTGTGCAGGGCGGGCTCTCCGGTGCCGGGGCGGAAGTAGCGGCGCTCGTCGAACACCCCATAGTTGGGCAGCTCCCGCTTGTGGTACACGCCGACCAATTGGCCATCGGCGGCAATCCCGGCGGCGTTCCGACAGCCGTCGGCATAATCCACGTAGCCAACCACCGCGGTACACGACCGAGATCGGGCCGCAATGTGCTCGATGGCCTTGCGGCTGTCCTCCACGAACCGCCGCTTCAGTACCAGATCTTCGGGGGGGTACCCGGTGACAGCCAGCTCAGGGAAGACCGCGGCATGACAGCCAGCCTCTTCCGCGGCAGCCAGCGCGTCGAGGATTCGTTCCGTGTTGGCAGCGATGTCGCCCACCACTGAGTTGATCTGGCACAGGGCCACCCGCAGCTTGGCCACTGGAACAGGCTAGAGGGGCCGAAGCCCGATGGGATTAGCCAGAGGATTTAGACCGAGTAGTACATCTCGAACTCGAGGGGGTGGGGCCGCAAGTTGATCGCATCCACCTCTTCTTGCTTGACCTCCAGGTAGGACTCCACCAGCCCCGTGCTGAACACGTCGCCGGCCAGCAGGAAGTCGTGGTCGTCCTCTAGGGCTTGCAGGGCCTCGGCTAAGGAACCGGGCACCGTGGGGATGCCAGCAGCCTCGTCGGGAGGCAGGTCGTAGATGTTCTTGTCCAGGGGCTCTCCGGGATCCATCTGGTTCTGGATGCCGTCGAGGCCGGCCATCAGCATGGCGGCGAACGCCAGATACGGGTTGGCGCTGGGATCGGGGCAGCGGAACTCCAGGCGCTTGGCCTTGGGGCTCTCGGAGATCAGCGGGATGCGGATGGCCGCCGAGCGGTTCCGCTGGGAGTAGGCCAGGTTCACCGGAGCCTCGTAGCCGGGCACCAACCGCTTGTAGGAGTTGGTGGTGGGAGCCGCGAAGGCCAGCACCGCAGGGGCGTGGCGGATCAGGCCGCCGATGTACCAGCGGGCGAGGTCGGACAGCCCGGCATAGCCCCGCTCGTCGTACATCAGCGTTTCGCCGTCCATCCACAGCGACATGTGGGTGTGCATCCCCGAGCCGTTGTCGCCGTAGATCGGCTTGGGCATGAACGTAACCGTGCGGCCTTGCTGAGCAGCCACGTTCTTCACCACGTACTTGTAGAGCTGGACCTTGTCGGCCATGGACAGCATCTCATCGAACACCATGTCGATCTCAGCCTGGCCGGCGGTGCCAACCTCGTGGTGCTGGACCTCGATGGGGATGCCCACCGATTCAAGGGCCACCACCATGTCGGAGCGCAGATCCTGGAAAGTGTCCACCGGCGACAGGGGGAAATACCCGCCCTTGTAAGGGACGCGGTGGCCGGGGCTGGGAGCACCGGCCACGGAAGGCCGACCGCTCTCGAAGATGCCCTCGGCCGAGCGGATCTGGTAGCCAGCCACGTCGGGCTGGTTTTGGAAGGCCACGCTGTCGAAGATGAAGAACTCGGCCTCTGGCCCGAAAAAGGCGGCGTCGGCGATGCCGGTGCTGGCCATGTAGGAGAGGGAGCGGCGCACCACGCCGCGGGGGTCCTTAGCGTACATCTCACCGGTGACCGGATCCTTCACATCGCACAGAAGCACGAGGGTTGTGCGCCTCGTGAACGGGTCGAAGAAGGCGGTGTCGGCATCGGGAATGAGGAGCATGTCCGAGGCGTCAATGGTCTGGAAACCTCTCACCGACGAGCCGTCGAATCCGAGCCCTTCCTCGAACACCGATTCGGTCAGCTCATGGATGGGAAGCGAGAAGTGATGCTGGACACCGGGAACGTCGGTGAAACGCATATCCACGAATTCCGCACCTTCGGACGCTGCCAGGGCAATGACTTCTTGGGGAGTTGACACGGTGAGTTCCTCCTTGTTTCGCGCCCTTACTTTCCCACAACGGGCAAGTGCTCGGCTCATCGGGCATCTATGGATTTGCCGCCTGCTGCCAAGCGGAAGGCTCACTATCGCATAGGTAAGTTTCCAGAGATTTTCCCGATTGTGAAAGGTATGTGAACGCCGGCAACGGGCTGGCAATGACAACTGGAAACGGGGCACTCTAGTGGTCTCCTATGGAACCGCAGAAGGACTACGTGCTCCGCACCGTTGAGGAGCGGGGCGTGCGGCTCATCCGGCTCTGGTTCACCGACGTCCTGGGCCAGCTCAAGTCGGTGGCCATCTCTCCAGCAGAACTGGCCGATGCTTTTGACGAGGGGTTGCAATTCGACGGCTCGGCTATTGACGGCTTCTCCCGAGTGCAGGAGAGCGACGTATTGGCCGTCCCCGACGCGGCCACTTTCGAGCTGCTGCCGTGGGCCGACCCCGAAGAGCCCTCCGGTCGCATCTTCTGCGACATCCGCAACCCCGATGGCACCCCCTTCGAGGGCGACCCCCGCTGGGTCATGCGCCGCAGTCTGGCCAAGGCGGCCGAGATGGGCTACACGTTCTACACCGCCCCCGAGGTGGAGTTCTTCTATTTCCGCCACGGCGATCCCTCCCAGCCCCTCGTACCGCTGGACAATGCCTCCTACTTCGACCTGACCACCGCCGATGTGGCCAGCCCGCTGCGCAAGCGCACCATTACCATGTTGGAAGCCATGGGCATCCCGGTGGAGTACTCATTCCACGAAGACAGCCCCAGCCAGCACGAGATCGACCTGCGCTACACCGAGGCGCTGAGTATGGCCGACAACTTGATGACGCTTCGGCTGGTGGTGCGAAAACTGGCACTGGATCGGGACCTGCACGCCACATTTATGCCCAAGCCGTTGAACGGCGCGCAGGGATCGGGCATGCACACCCACATGTCGCTGTTCGAGAACGACGTGAACGCCTTTCATGACGCAGGAGACGAATACGGGCTGTCAAGAACGGCCAAGGCCTTCATAGCTGGGCTATTGCGACACGCCCGGGAGATCACCGCGATCACCAATCAGCTGGTGAACAGCTACAAGCGACTTGTGGCCGGCGACGAGGCCCCCACCTTCGTATCGTGGGCCCGCAACAACCGATCCGCGCTGGTGCGGGTGCCGGTGGTGAAGCCGGGCAAGGAGTCATCCACCCGAGTCGAATACCGCGCCCTGGACTCGGCGGCCAACCCTTACCTGGCGTTCTCCGCGGTACTGGCCGCCGGGCTAAGGGGCGTGCAGGAAGGCTATGAGCTGCCCGACGAGGCGGCCGCCGACCTCTACACCATGACCAGGGGCCAAGCCCGGGCCAAGGGCTTCGAGGAGCTGCCCATGTCGCTGTCGGAATCACTGGACGTGCTGGAGGAATCGCCCCTGATGACCGAAGTGTTGGGCGAGCACATTCACGAGTGGTTCCTGCGCAACAAGCGGGCCGAGTTCGCCGAGTACCGCCGGGAGGTCACCCCCTTCGAGCTCCGCCGGTATCTGAACACCTGGTGATAGTGGTGACCGAGCCGCTTCTGGTATTTCCCGATCCACCGCCGCCGGAGCTGGTGCGCACGCTGGATTTGGGGGGCTACAACTGGAAGGCGGTGGCCAACGCCCAAGATCCGGAGGGCCGATGGCTAGGGGCCGTAGTAGCAGTTGGCGAGAACTCTGAGGAAGCGTTCGGATTTTGCCGGGTATTGAGTCGGCGCGGTCTGGACATACCGGTGCTGCTGCTGATCTCCGGCACCCATCTTGACGAGCTGGAGATGCGCGACGATCTCTACGTCGACTTTTGTCTCACCCCATTCCACCAGCGGGAACTGGAGGCACGCCTGGCCCATCTGGTGTGGCGGTCGGGCACCGCTCTTCGCCCCGAGCTCATTGAGTACGGGCCGCTGGTGCTGAACGTGGAGACCTACCAGGCGTCCATTTCCGGCAGGCCGCTAGACCTCACTTACATGGAGTACGAGCTGCTGAAGTTCTTGGCCGGCTCGCCCGGCAAGGTGTTCACCCGGGAGACCCTGCTCAGCCGGGTGTGGGGCTACGACTACTTCGGCGGCGCCCGCACCGTAGACGTCCACGTGCGCCGCCTGCGGGCCAAGCTGGGCGAAGAACACGCTGGCCTCATCACCACCGTGCGATCCGTCGGCTACCGCTTCGGCCTCTCCCGCTGGGAGCGCTGAAGGCGGCTAGTTTCGCTAGACGTGAAGCTGAAGGTCGCTGTCCCATTTGTGGCGGCTGTTCTGGCAACAGCAGTCGCGGCGTCGGGGCCTGTGACAGCTCAACAGCCAACACGACAATGAAGTAGGCGACGAGTTCATCGCCATGCAGGAGAACTTGTTGAACTCCTACCGGTGCCTATTCGGGGTGGATGTGTATGCGGTGCCCGGCGGCTGCACTGCGGACAGCAGACCCACGATCTCCAAATACACCAACGCCGAGGACGACTCGTTCACCATCCCCGAGAGGCCCCGGGGCGACGACACGCTGGTCTCGGTAGGCCGAGGCCGCACGTGCGCGGTCCAGATTGACGGTGGAGTGACGTGTTGGGGGCGGAACGGATTGCTAGATCAGGTCGTCCTCGCTGGGCACCAAGACGTAGTGGCGATATCCACGTCCAATACCTTTGGAGACGACTTGCACGCCTGCATGCTGCACGAGGATCGGACCATCTCCTGCTGGGGTAGCGGCTCCCATGGGAAGCTCGGGCAAGGCGACGCGATCGGCCACTACGCGCCAGTGAAGGTCCCGCGCATCAACGACGCGGTGGCAGTGAGCGCCGGGGGTCAGCACACCTGTGCCCTCCACGAAGACGGCGGCGTCTCGTGCTGGGGACGCAACGACTGGGGGCAGCTGGGCGACGGCACCCAGAAGAAACGCCATTCGCCCCAGCGAGTTTCCGGCCTGTCAGACGTGGTGATGCTCTCGACCTATTCGGACACCAGTTGCGCGGTTCACAGCGACGGCGACATCTCATGCTGGGGGCGGCCGTACGGTTCATCAGTCTCCGGTCCCGCGAGGTTCAACACCCCTTACGCGTTCACCACAGTGTCGATAGGTTGGTTCCGCTTCTGCGCAACGACAGTCGGCGGAGACGTCTACTGTTGGAAATTCGGCCAGAGCCCCGCGGCCGCGACCCGGGTCGATGGTCTGACCGATGTGGTGGAAGTGGCAGTTGGCTTAGACAGCACGTGCGTGCTGCACCGCGACGGAGGAGTCTCTTGTTGGGGAAGCAACAGGGCGGGTGAGGTCGGTGACGGCACTACAAGCGCACGACATCTGCCGGAACGGGTTGCCGGCATCTCTGACGCGGTAGCCGTGAACCTCAGCATCGGATCATTGGGAAGCAATGATTATTGGTACATCGGCGCCCACGCCTGCGCCGTGCGCGCCGATGGGTCTGCGTTGTGTTGGGGAGGCAACGAGGAAGGGCAACTGGGCGACGGCACAATCCAGAACCGGCTGGTTCCCACCCGGGTGAAGCCAATCGCCGCGATTCCTGCCGATCAGATGCCGCTCACCCCAACCGAGCTGCTCCGGACATGGGCAGAGAGGGTCGTTTGGGAGCACAAAGCCGACTTCCCGTGGATGCGGGTCGCCTGGGACCATATCCGCAAACAAACATTTGCCACCTGGTCCGGGGACGGCGGTTTTGTGATAAGTCCCTGCTTCGCGTCGGACGGAGCATTCGGTTGCGCTGCCGAAGAAATGAACCTCGAACGATTTGAGCTCAACGTGCTCGTTCACGAGCTCCTTCACGTCTATGACCTGCACACGAGTCTGGCCCCGCGCAAGGCGTGGGGTGCGGTGCAGCTCTACTTCGCCACCACCTATCCCGGCTGCTATGACCGCGGCGGCAACAGCGGAGCAGAGATCCTGGCCGACACGGTTACCCACCTAATCGTCCCAGGTGCCCTGTTGACCTACTACCTGAGGTCCGGGTGTCCCACACTGCCCCCGCGCAGCGAGCCATCCGACGAGGCCGAGCAAGTGGTCCTCCAGGGCATTGCCCGCCAGGTGCCGGACTGGTACCGCGAGAACATCACCAACGGCGCCGAGTTGTGGGCGGCCTGGCTCCGAGGTCCGTCCCTGCCAGCGCTGGCTAATTTGGCCGGCGAGTTCGGCGGGCTGTGCAGCACGGATTGGATCGTCTATCCCCTAGACCCGGAGCGCTTCCCTCCGGCCGGCAGCAATCCGTTCAGAGACGGCGGCTGCTGAACTCAAACAGCCGAATAGGCCCAGAGCTCGATCTCGACGAGGGCGCCTAAGGGGAGGCCCGCTACGCCTACGGCGGAGCGGGCGGGGCGGGAGTCGCCGAAGCATTCGACGTAGGCGTTGTTCATGGCGCCGAAATCGTCCATGTGGATCAAAAAAACGGTGGCCTTGACCACATCGGCCAGGGTTGCCCCCTCGGTGGCCAAGACAGCTTCGGCGTTGGCCACTGCTTGGCGGAATTGGGCGATGAGTCCGCCAGGCACCAGCGCTCCGTCGGCGATCCCGATCTGGCCGGAGCAGATGAGAAAATCTCCGGCACGAACGATGGGGGAATACGGACCTACCGGAGTGCTCATATCATGGGATCATATGGAAGCTGAAGACCGCGGTCACCAAAACCAGGACATTGACTTCCTGATCGCCGCCTCGCCGTGGCCGGAAGATGCCCGATCCCTCATCGACGACCTCGGCATCACCGATGAGCGCCGGGCCCGAGCGGCAGCCATGCTGGCGGGGGCCTCTCGCAGCATGAGTAAGGCGGTGCGCCGCGACCCCAGCCTGCTGGGGGTGCTCGATCCGCCCGCCGACTTCGCCACCGAGAAGATCTCGCTAGTCGCTCCCGATGATGATGACGCCCTGGACGGTCTGCGGCGATGGAAGCGGCGCCAGCTTCTGCGCATTGCCCTGCGAGACCTGCTGGGTGAGGCTGACTTGCCCACCGTGGGCCGGGAGCTGTCGCTGTTGGCCGACGCCTGTTTCGTCCGAGCCTTGGAGATCGCCGATGAAGGTCCGCCTCTGGCCATTATCGGCATGGGCAAGCTAGGGGGCAACGAGCTGAACTACGCCAGCGACGTGGATATTGTGTTCGCGCACGAAGGCGATTCGGCGGCCGCGGCCCGCCGGGCTCGAAAGGTGTTGGAGATCCTCACCGCCTTCTCCTCGGAGGGCCAGGTATACCGGGTCGACATCGAGCTGCGGCCCGAGGGAGGGGCCGGGGCGCTGAGCCGCACCCCAGAAGCGTTTGGAACCTACTTCGACCGGTGGGCAGTGCCCTGGGAGCGGCAGGCCTACATAAAGACCCGGCTTTCGGCGGGGGACCCCGATGTGGCCAATGCCTTCTTCGACGCCATCAAACCGGGGGTGTGGGGCGAGAACATGGAAGCGGACACGGTGCCCCATCTCCGAGCCTTGAAACTGCGGGTGGAGGAGTCTGCCAAGCTGAAGGGCGACCGGGAGCTCAAGAAGGGACCGGGCGGTCTGCGAGACATCGAGTTCACCGTGCAGCTCTTGCAGCTAGTTCACGGCCGTTCCGATGCCACCATCCGCTCCCCCAATACCCTCACTGCCCTGCGCCAGCTCAGCTGGGGCGAGTACATCGACCAGGCCGACGCACTCCACTTCACCACGGCCTACATCCACCTGCGCACGGTGGAGCACCGTATGCAGCTTCGGGATGAGCGCCAGACCCACGAGCTGCCCACCGCCGACGCCGACCGAGAGTGGGCCGCCCGGGCATCTGGGTTCGAGGACCTGGAAGCATTCCAGGCCTCCCATACCCGCCATCAATCGTCGGTTCGGGAGATCCACCAGCGGATTTTCTACCGCCAGACCCTGGATCAGATGCACGACACCGGATTGGTCAGCGAACTGCTTCCCGCCCACCTGGGACAGCTGGGCTTCGCCGACACCGACCGAGCGGTGGCAACCATCGAACGCCTGACCGAGAACTTGGGCCGGCGGGCCAACGTGATGCAGCAGGTTCTGGTGATCATGGTGGAGGCGCTGGCCACCACCCCTGATCCTGATTTGGGACTGGTCCGCCTGGCATGGCTGCTGGACGGCTCCTACCGGATCGGCACCATCCTCCCGGTGCTGCGAGACTCCCCCATCGCCATCAGCGACATCGCCCGCCTGCTGGGTTCCAGCCGGGTGGCCGCGGGATGGATGCGCAACCATCCAGAGTTCGCCTGCTCGCTGATGAGCCCCGACGAGCTGGCCATTCCTCGAACTGTCGAAGCCTTGATGGCGGAGGCCATCGAAGCGATGCATTCAGCCGCCGGCGACCACGACCTCCAGATGGCTGAGCTGCGGCGGTTTGTCCGGCGCGAACAGCTGAGGGTGGCGGCCCGGGACATCTTGGGCCTGGCCTCGATCATTGAGATTCCCCAGGAGTTGACCATCATTGCTGATGCCGCGGTGGCCGCTGCTGTCGATTCGCTGGCCCCGGAGATGCCCTTTGCCGTGATCGGGATGGGGCGCTATGGGGGTCTTGATCTCTCCTATGCCTCTGATCTGGATGTGATCTTCGTGTACGAGGGCGCGAATTCTGATGACGCCAGAGCAGCCAATCGCACCGCCCGGGGCCTGCTTCAGGAGATCGGGGCCCAAACCGCTGAAGGCCGAGCCTGGGAAATCGACGCCCGATTGCGCCCTGAGGGGGAGAATGGGCAGCTTGCCCGATCGCTTGAGGGGTACCAGCGGTACTACGCCGAGCGGGGTCAGCTGTGGGAGCGCCAATCCCTGTTGAAGCGTCGCTTTGTGGCCGGGGACCCTGAACTCGGGCAGCGGTTTCTTCAACTGGCTGACCAGTGGTGCTACCAGCCCGATTTTAGCGAAGCCGAAATCGACGAGATCCGCACCATGAAGCGACGCATAGAAGCTGAGCGGCTGGGCACCGGCAGCAAGGCCCGTGACGTGAAGCTCGGCGCGGGCGGGCTGAGCGACATCGAGTTCACGGTGCAGCTCATGCAACTCCAGCACGGGTTCGGACGAACTTCGGTTAGGGACAACCGCACGTTGCCGGCGCTATCCGGTTTGTCGGAGCACAACCTGCTGGACATCGGCGACCGGGCCACCTTGGATGTGGGCTACCGCTTCTGCCAACGGTTCCGCAACGCCCGCTACCACCTCTCCGGGCTCTCCTCAGACGTGTTCCCCAACGACGAACACGAAGAGCTGCTGCTGGCCCGGCGGCTCGGCTATCCAAGCACCAAGGACTTGGAAGCTGACTACCAGGAGATCACCGAGGCGGTCCGTGAGGTGACTGACCGGCTGCTCTACGGCGAAGTCAAATAGAAATTGACGGAGCCGGTGGGCCAGTCGGGTGGAAAACCGGCTGCTCGCCAGGTGGCCGCGGCCACCGCGGCAAACACGGCGTCGGAGCATTTGACTGGTGGGCCATCGGACGAGTCGATCTCCACCTCCACCGGAGGCATCCGCGACGCCGGCACAATGCCAAAGGAGCGGATGGTGAGGTCGTGCACCTCGCCGTTGGGGCCCACTGTCAATGCTTCGGCAGTGACCCAGCTATAGGCCATGTGAGCCGCGCCTATGCAGTAAGAGCGCAGCACGATCTCATCCAACGGATCCCCGCCGCGCACCCGAATCCGAAAGCTGCCCTGGCGCCACTCGGCCCAGGCTGATCCTCCGCCGGGGGCAACTATCTCGCCGGACCCGTCGCCCAGCGCGCTCAATGCCACGACAGACTCAACCCACCCTGCGCCGCGAATGGCGATCGATGTCGACGGACCGTCTACATCCACCTCCTCCACTTTGAGGCCGGGTGCGACCGAGGCGATGACATCGGACACCCCAGGTGTGCGGACCACCCGAGCCACTCCTCGGCCGTCATCGGTGATGCCGATGGCCACCGGCGGGCGCTTGGGACCATGGCGCACGGCGTCTTCACGCGACCACAGCACTCGGACTGGGCGGCCGTGTTCGTCAGCCAGCTGGCGGGCGATCCTCGGCAGCGGCGATGCCGCCTTGGCCCCGAAAGCACCTCCGTTGGCTAGCGGGCTGGCCGGTTCGCCGCCCGGAGAACACCATGAGGCGTCGGTCTCCAGATAGGCCGGCTCCACCCATGAGGTGCGGAGGCGTACCGCCCAATCGCCCTCGGGAAACTTCAGGGGCTTGGGAAGCTCGTCTGGGGTTCGCCGGCCCTGCACTTTCCCGGCCGCGGCCCGAGCCTCGGCCAAGGTCTCCCCCAGCACCCAGCCGCCCCGACCATCTGACAGCGCCACCAACGCCCCTTGGGGAGCGGTGTCGTCGGCGAAACCTCCCTCCCCCAAGGCCACGGTCGACCCGACAACTTGGGGTACGCCTCCTTCGAGCTCCGCTCGCCGAGCTGCCGTTGCCCAATCACGTTCAGGGGCAGTGGTGCCAAAGTTGTCCCATGCCTCCAAGATGGTCTGCCAACCGGTGCAGCGGCACAAATGGGCCGCCAGCGCGGTGACTGCGCCCGATGTGTGCCGGTCTTCGCCTGACCAGGGGCGATCCCCACTCGAGCGTGCATCGAGGCCCGCTAGGCGCATGATGATGCCTGGGGTGCAAAACCCGCACTGGCTGGCACCGGCCGCACAAAATGCCTCCCCCCACCCAATGCGGGCTTCGGGAGGCAAGCCGGCCAACGTTGTGATCGCCCGACCGGCAACCCGGCGAGCGGGAGTCACACATGACACGCGAGGCTTCCCATCCACCCACACGGTGCAGCAGCCGCATTGGCCTTGCGGGCTGCATCCATCTTTCACGGTGCTAATGCCGAGGCGGTCGCGCAATACCTCCATGAGCGAGGCACCGTCGTCGGGCACCTCGATTCGACGACCGTCTACGGTGAATTCCAATGCGGCCGCCATGTGCGGCGAAGGGGGTTAGCTGAAGCTCTGGCCGCAACCGCAGGTGCGCTGGGCGTTGGGATTGGTGATGGAGAAACCCGCATCGGTCAGTCCGTCTTTGTAGTCGAGAACCGCGCCCTCAAGCAGAGCCGCGCTGGATGAGTCGACCACCACTTTGACGTCACCGAAGAGAACCTCTTGGTCCTCGGCACCGAAGTCGGCGTCGAAGTACATCTCGTAGCTGAATCCGGAACAGCCGCCGGGCCGTACCGCCACCCGCAGGGCCAGATCCTCGTCGTCGGCCTGCTCTTGTTGGACCAAGGATCCGACTTTGCTAGTTGCCGCGTCAGTGAGTGTGATCACAAGCCTCTCCCTACTCGGTGCTGTGAACCAGTGCCAGTCTACCCGCAGACTTGGTCGGTATACATACCCGATAGCATGACCATCGTGAGTGAAGGACTAGCTGCGGCCCTGCCGACGGTTGACGACGTTATGGGCGTGCTCCGCGGGGTGATCGACCCCGAGCTGGGCAGCGACATCGTCGATCTGGGCATGGCGCGAGACGCGGTGGTCAATACCGACGGCTTGGTCGAGGTGACGGTGGCCCTCACCACCTCGGGGTGCCCGCTGCGAGCCCAGATCCAGCGGGAGGTTCGCACCCGAGTAGGCGATCTCCCGGGTGTAGAGAAGGTCAAGATCCACTGGAGCGAGCTGACCCAGGAGGAAAAAGCCGCCACCATGGCCAAAGCCCGCTTCAATGTGGCCCAGAACGCCCCCGACACCGCGGTGTCCCCCACGACCAAGGTGGTGATGGTGGCTTCGGGCAAGGGCGGAGTGGGCAAATCCACCGTGACGGTGAACCTGGCCGCGGAACTGGCCCGGCGGGGCATGCGGGTAGGGGTCATGGACGCCGATATCTGGGGTTACTCGGTGCCCAGAATGCTGGGAATCGAGGGGCGGCTGTCCGGGGCAGAGAACGAGAAGAAGATCGTCCCCAATGAAAAGCAGGTGGGCGACGGCACCCTGGAAGTGGTGTCGATGGGGTTCTTGGTGGACCGGGAGGAGACCGCGCTGATGTGGCGGGGGCTCATGTTGAACCGGGCCGTCCAGCATTTCTTGGAAGATGTGCGCTGGGGGCGGGTCGACTATCTGCTCATCGACATGCCGCCGGGCACCGGCGATGTGCAGATGGGCATCGCCAAGATGCTCCCCCAGGCCGAGATGGTGGTGGTGACCACACCGGCCCGCAGTGCCCAGAAAGTGGCCACCCGGGTGGCCTCGATGGGCCGGAGCAACTATCTCCGGATCGCCGGGGTGATCGAGAACATGAGCGCGTTCGTGGCGCCAGACGGGGAGTCGTACGCCATCTTCGGCCGCGGGGGTGGGCAGGAACTGGCCGATCAGCTGAAAGTGCCCCTGTTGGGCCAGGTGCCCATCGACGCCTCGGTCGCCCCGGGCGGCGATGAGGGCACGCCCGTGGTATTGGAGGATGCCCCCGGCCCGGCGGCCGATGCGTTTAAGGCCATCGCTGACCGATTGCTGGAAGAAATTCCCCCTGTCGATATGGCCGGTTGCACTGCTCGGATTTTCGAGGCCGCCGAGCAAGCCCTGGCCAGCCTCGACATCGCTTCAGGATAGGGTCTAGCGTGCTGGTCTGGCTGGTGCTCCTGTTCATCGCGGTGCCGCTCATAGAGCTGTTCGTGATCGTGGAGACCGCCCGGAGCATTGGGACGTTGGAGACAATCGGCCTGTTGATCCTGGTGAGCGTGGTCGGCGCATGGATGGTGAGGGCTCAAGGGCTGGCGGTGCTCTGGCGGGTCAGAGGCAAGCTCCACGAGGGTCAGATGCCCGGCCGGGAGCTGGTGGACGGGGCCCTGGTGCTGCTGGCTGGGGCCCTCATGCTCACCCCCGGGTTTGTGACCGATGCCTTCGGCCTGCTGCTCTTGTTCCCACCCACCCGCATGGCGATCCGCCCGGTCCTGATCCGCCGCTTCCGACACCGCGTGGCCTATTTCGGCCCTGGAGAACCCGGACCGGGAACCGTTCACGATACCGATCTCGCCAACGGAGAATGACGGCACCACAGTCGGGCCATACGCTGAGAGCCGTGAGGCCTCCTTCGGTTGATGCCCTGGCCCGGTCGTTGGCCGACACGGGACTGCCCCACCCGCTGCTGGTGGATGCGGCCCGAAAGGCCATCGCCGACGGCGACCTCGAGGTCGTCGAAAAGCGGGCCCGCAGCCACGCCCACGCCGCGGCCCGGTCGCTGCTTCACCCGGTGGTGAACGCCACCGGGGTTCTGCTTCACACCAACCTGGGGCGGGCCCCGCTGGCCGTCTCCGCCGACGCGGCCTACTCCAACCTGGAATTGGACCTGTCCTCAGGCCGCCGAGGATCACGCCACGCCCACGCCGCGGCTCTGTTGGCCCGGCTGTGCGACGCCGAAGACGCCATCGTGGTGAACAACGGGGCTTCGGCCGTTCTGCTGGTACTGGCAGCTTTGTCCACCGGGCGGGGAGCGGCGGTATCCCGGGGTGAGCTGGTGGAGATCGGCGGCGGATTCCGGGTGCCAGAGGTGATGGAGCAGTCTGGGGCGATCCTGGTGGAGGTGGGCACCACCAACCGCACTCGTTTGGCCGATTTTGCATCGGCCGCGGAGAACCCGGCCAACGACACCGCCCTCGCTCTCAAGGTCCACCAGTCGAACTACCGCATCGTGGGGTTCACAGAGCACGTGACCGTAGCTGAGATGGCCTCCCTCGACGTCCCGGTGGTGGCCGACATCGGGTCGGGACTGGTCGACGCCGCCTGCCCGTGGCTGGCTCACGGCCCCCCAGCATGGCTGGCCGGCGAACCCGCCGCCCGTCAGAGTTTGGCCGACGGCGCGGCGCTGGTGACGTTCTCGGGCGACAAGCTGTTCGGCGGTCCCCAAGCGGGGATCATCGCCGGTAGGGCCGATCTGGTGCAGCGGTGCGGCCGCCATCCCCTGGCCCGGGCACTAAGACCGGGCAGTCTGGTGCTGAATGCCCTTCAACAGGTGACGCTGGCCTACTTGCGGCGAGACGGGGAGGCCATCGAGTTCTGGAGGATGGCTTCGCTAGCCACTGCCGACCTGGAAGACCGGGCACAATCGGCGGTGGCGGAGTCGGGCGTTGGAGATGTAGCACACATGGCGTCGGTGCCCGGCGGCGGCACACTTCCCGGTACAGAGATCGATTCGTGCGGCGTGGTGCTGGACGGTGATCAGACGGGCTCCCTGCGCGCCGGGTCACCCCCGATCATCGCCCGTGTGAGCGACAACCGAACGTGGCTCGACCTGCGAACGGTGGCTCCCGGTGATGACCGCCATGTGATCGCCGCCCTGAAGGCTCTTGGGTGAGCATCACTATCTCCACCGCTGGTCATGTGGACCACGGAAAATCAACGCTGGTTGAGGCGCTGACCGGGGTTGACCCCGACCGATTTGCCGAAGAGAAGGCCCGAGGTCTGACCATCGATTTGGGCTTCGGCTCAGCTCAGCTCCCCTCGGGCCGGTCGATTTCGATCATCGACGTACCCGGTCATGAGAGGTTCATACGCAACATGCTGGCCGGAGTCGGCGCGGTGGATGCTTGTTTGTTCGTGGTGGCGGCCAACGAAGGATGGATGCCGCAGTCGGAGGAGCATCTTCGCATTCTGGTGTTACTGGGGGTGTCACACGGGCTGATTGCACTCACCAAGGTGGGTTTGTGCGATCCCGACATAGCGGAGTTGGCCCGCCTAGAGGTGGAAGAGCGGGTCGAGGGCACGTTCTTGACTGGTGCGCCGGTGGTGGAAACCGACGTGGTGGACGGGCTGGGCCTCGATGAGCTGCGAGCCGGGCTGGACGATCTGGCCGACCGGACTCCGCCGGCCGCCGACCAGCGCCGGCCGAGGCTGTGGGTTGATCGGGCCTTCGCTGCGCGGGGGGCAGGTACGGTGGTGACCGGCACATTGGGTGGCGGGCAAATCCGGGTGGACGATGAGCTGGAGTTGCGGCCCAAGGGCACCACAGTCCGGGTACGTGCCTTGCAGAGCCATCACAGCCAGCGGACCAAGATCGGGCCCGGTAACCGAGTGGCGGTCAATTTGTCGGGAGTCAGCCATCAAGAAGTGGCCCGAGGCGACGTGCTCGTACGAGCTGGGCAGTGGTATCTGACCAACCGGTGCGATGCTTCCTTGACGGTGCTGAGCACGCTGGACCATGACGTGTCCCGCCGTGGCGCGCATGCCGTTTATCTGGGGGCATGCGAGCTGCCCGCCAGGATGCGCATTCTTGGACTTGAATCGCTGTCACCGGGCGAGACCGGGCTGGTGCGGCTTCACCTTCCCCACCGGCTGCCGTTGCTGCCCGGCGACCGGTTCGTCTTGCGGGAGAGCGGCCGGGCTGAGACCATTGGGGGTGGGACCGTCCTCGACGTCGACCCGGTGCTCCCCGCCTCCAAAGCCCGACCCGACTTGTCTGTCGACCGGGTGGTGGCCGAGCGGGGATGGGTGGAAGTCGAACGGCTGGCCCTGCTCACCGGGCAACAGCGGACGCCCGATGTAGGCCGATGGGTGGTGAGCCCGACCGTGCTCGCCGACACCCGGACCCGGCTGCGGGATGCGGTGGACGATGCTGGGCCTCTGGGGCTGGATGTAGCCGGGCTGAGCGAACGGGACCGGGTGGTTCTCAACCTGATAGAGGATGTGGTTGTCGAGGGTGGCCGAGTCCGGCCAGTCGGTCAGTCGGACCCATTCCAGAATCACCGGTACACCGCGGCGCTGGAAGCGGCGCCGTTCACCCCGCCTGATCCTGAGGCACTGGGCGTGAACCGCACCGAGGTGCGGGAGTTGGTGAAGCGGGGTTTCGTCGTGGAGCAGGACGGCGTGTTCTTCGCGGCGTCGGCCCTGGAGGCAGCCGGTTCGGTGCTGGCCGAGATGTTGGCGGTTCAGCCCCGCGGCGTCACCGTGGCCGAAGTACGTGAGCGATTGAGAACCACCCGCAAGTACGCACTCCCGCTGCTGGCCTGGCTTGACGGCAACGGCGTCACCCGTCGTCGGGAAGATGTGCGCATAGCCGGGCCCCGCTTGCCCAGCGTTTGATGCCCCGGTGATCAGTTACGGTGCCGACTGAGGATCTCTCGACGCTCCAGTTCGTTGAGGCCGCCCCAAATGCCGTGCTGCTCGCGAATTTTCAGGGCATAATCGCGGCACTCGCCGATGACGCTGCATTCCTCGCAAATCGCCTTGGCCCGGCTCTCCCGCTCCAGCTTCTCTTCTTTGCGCTCAAAAGACGGAGGAGGGAAGAAGACCGACGCCTGTGGCCCTCGACATGCAGCCTTTATTTGCCAAACTTTCTCACTGGTGACAGCGCTCACTTGTTACCCCCTTGGATCGGACCTTATAGGCGAAGATGCCCGAACACAAGATGAGAATTGAGCATACGCAGCCAGGTTTTGGCTGCGATCTTGGATTTTGGCCTGCTCATCCCCCTATCGGCGAGGCTCTCGATAGTCGCGGGCCGCGCCCTCGAGGGGCTCGACCTCCAACCACAAGCCGTCGATTTCCACCACACGGATCTGGTCGCCGGCGGTCACCGGCGTCGCCCGATTGACCCGGGCCCGCCACAGCGCATCCCGGATCCGGACAACGCCGTCGGGGGATACATCGTCCACCACCTCGCCGATCTCACCGATCATCCAATCCCGGCCGATCGTCGGCGTTGAAAAGCGGGTGCGAACCATCGACGGCATCCCCGAGAACATGGCCACCGCCACTGCCCCAGTCATCACCACCATGGGAATCCACGACATGGACACCCCGTCGTAGAGCCACCAGGTGCCCGCGGCAAACATGAGCATCCCGGCACCGGTCCAAAAACGGGGGACCGAAGTTTGGACATCAATGCCGAACGCCACCATCGAAGCAGCCAGCAGCACCAGCGCCCAAGTGTTGTGGGGTAGCACCGCGAACCCGTAGCCGGACAGTATGAACAGCAAGGCCCCCACCACGCCAGCCACCCCGATACCCGCAGTGAAGAACTCGAACAGCATCAGGCCCATGCCGATTGTCAGCAGCAGATAGGCCACCGGCGGGCTGGCCACGGTGTGGAACAGCTGATGGGCGAGCGACAGGCCTCGGAATTGAACCTGGGTAATCGGCTTCAAGCGCGGTTGGGCGTCAATGTTTTCGAGGCTGGACACAAAGCCAAGATGATCTAGATCCACCAGAAAATCGCCGATCAGTGGGGCAACGCACTGCTCTTCATCGGGGGGAACCCGAATAGTCTTTGGATCGAAGGGGATGCCAGCCTCTGCGAAGCGGTCGCCAAAATCGTCGAGTGTGAGGGGATCGCAGGCGATTACTCCTTCCCAGATGAGCTGTCGCCATCCGAGCACCTCGTGGCGGATCAGATCCTGGTTGTTCCAGGCCACCGGGTGGTCGGCCAGCATCGGAAGCGTAGGGCCGAGGTCGCCCACCCGGGTGCCGGGTGCGATGCCCACCTCATCGGCGGTGGCGAAGAGCTGGGCTACTTTACCTTCCAGAGAAGCCCCATTCGGGCCGACCCAAATCGCAATGGGAATCGGCGATCCGGCTATGGCGTCGGCCAACTCGGCCAAGCGGTCGTCAGACACGACAGAACGGCTGCTGTCTACGCGAAACACCAGTAATCGGGCACCCGCGTCGGCCGCATCGGCCACCGAGCTCTCGATGAGCTCGGCCATGACCGGATCAAGCAGTCCGGTGACCTCTACCACCACGGCCACGCCAGCATCAGAATCATGGGAGTCGGCTGCGGCCGATCCCACCCCGGCCAAGCCGAGGGCGGCCAGAACGCTGCCTCCGACGAGGCAGGCTGCCGCCAGCTTCAATCGAGGCGTTCGCACAGTGGGGTTAAAGCGCCTCTGGAGAGTCGGGGGTCAACAGCGAGGCCAATGCTTCTTCTGAGGTTTGGGCCACCGGAACGATCCGGTCGAAACCAGTGGTGTGCAGCAGTCGGGCCAGCGCTCCCTCCCCACAGGCCACCACGACCTCGCCATCAGAATCGCGGATTCGTCGGATACCGCCGATCAGCGCCCCTAAACCAGCCGAGTCCATGAACGGAACCGATCCCAAGTCGATAAGCAGCCGGGGCGCGAGGGCCAGGTCGCCAATGCGCTCCCGGAATTGGGCCACGGTGTAGGCATCAATCTCGCCGCGGGGGCGGAGCACTGTGTGGGTGTCTAGTTCTTCGACTTCGATCTCAAGCAATGCGCCTCCCCTGTGACCGACCATGATGCTAACGCGAGACAGCTCCCATGCCATCGGCCAACCACATTTCCCCAGCACGCTGTGGCGATATTGATTTGGATACCATCGAAGCGTGACTCATGTGCTCTTGGCCACCGACAGCGACTCCGTTTACAACGCCGTTGATGCCGCGTTGGGGAGCGAATTATCTGAGATCAGCAGAGTGACAGCAGGAGTGGATGTGTTGGGCGCGGTGCGGGAGCAGCAGCCGGATGTGGTGATCTGCGACCTTCAGATCGGCAACATGGGGGGGATGGCGACTTGTCTCGACTTGCGCATGGAGGCGGAGATGGGGCGGGCGCCTGATACTCGTGTTCTGATGTTGTTGGACCGTGAGGCTGATGTTTACCTGGCGAAGCAGGCTAGGTCTGATGGGTGGATTGTTAAGCCGTTGGATGCGGTTGGTTTGCAGCGGGCGGTACTGGCTATTTTGGATTAACCATCCCCCGACGATTTGGCGGGTCCTGTCCGGGCTCAGCCCGCCGTCCTCGTGACCTGCGGGCGGCGGGCGCCCAGAGCCCGGCCACCCACCAAACCGCCTATGTTGTTTACCCACCCCATTGGTATTGTTTGGGTTTACGGGCAGTGGCGCAGCTTGGTAGCGCGCTTCGTTCGGGACGAAGAGGTCGTGGGTTCAAATCCCGCCTGCCCGACCCAGGTTTTGGCTTCTTTGGCTAGTGTTCGCTCAAGGAGGCCGACATGACTGATCGCTATTTGGTTATTTCCTCGGATTGCCATGCGGGGTTGCCGAATTTGGAGTACCGGGGGTATCTGGAATCTAAGTACCACGATGCCTTCGACGACTTCTTGGTGCAGCGGGAGGCGTTTCGCAACCAGGGCAACATCATGGGCAACGCCGAGTTCGAAGAGGAATGGTTCGGCGAAAACGAAGAGGGCCTGCGAGGAGGCTGGAATGCGGCCCGGCGGGATGCGGAGTTGGATGGTGACGGCGTCGCCGGAGAAGTGATTTTTCCTGACGCCGACGCGGTTACCGGAGGTGCCTCGGCACCGTTCGGGGCTGGGTTGGGCATGTCGTTTGCTCAAGACTCCGAGCTTTTGATGGCCGGAGCCCGGGCTCATAACCGATGGCTTGCCGAACTGTGCAATGACAGTCGTGAGCGGCGAGCCGGGGTGGCGGTGGTGCCGATCATCGCTGATGTGGAGGCGGCGGTGGCCGAGATCATTCGAGCACGGGAGTCGGGGCTGCGAGGCGGGATTCTCATCGCCTCTATGTGGAACGAAGGCCCGGGCTACCACGAGAGGCGCTACGACCCCATCTGGGCGGCTTGCCAAGACCTGGAGATGCCGGTTCACACCCACTCGGGAGCCGCTCCCCGGGCGGAATACGGCACCGGTCCCGGATTCATCGGCATGTACGTGGCTGAGGTGCGGTGGTGGACTACCCGGCCACTGTGGTTCCTGCTGTATTCCGGCGCGTTCGAGCGGTATCCCGGTTTGCGCTACGCGGTCACCGAGTGCGGCTGTTTCTGGGCTGCCGACATGCTGTGGACCATGGACGCCACCTACTCCCGGGAGCACGGCGGGGCCCAGAAGCTCTCAGCCGATGCCTACGGCCACCTCAGCTTGAGCCCCAGCGACTACTTCGACCGCAACTGCGCCATCGGGGCGTCGAACACTCGGCGGCGGGAGCTGGCCCGGCGCTTCGAGATCGGCGTGGGCAACATCATGTGGGGCAACGACTTCCCCCACCCCGAGGGCACCTGGCCGCACACCCGCAAATCGCTGGCCGAGGCGTTCTGGGACATTCCCGCCGACGACACTGCGGCCATTCTCGGACTCAACGCGGCGGAGTTCTACGGCTTCGACACCGAGGCGCTGGCACCGCTGGTTGATCGAATCGGCCCGACCCCCGAGGAACTCGGGCAAATCGACCCTGCCGGGGCTGCAAGTAAGTGGGAGCCGCTCGCCGCTGCCGGCCGGCCATGGGTTACTGGCGTCGAATCGGTTCCGCTGTCGATGGACTAGGGGGTGCGAACGCTGGCATCACCGTATTGCGCATATGGTCGTTGGTGGATTTGGGGACGGTGAAGTTGGTTAGGTCGATGACTTCATCCCAGTGGTCGCGGTAGGACTCGGGGGTGGGGGCTAGGTCGGTGTGGCCTTGGCTGGCGACCCAGCCCAGGCGGGCCATTCGGGGGCCGTCGACGGTGAAGGACTCGCCAGTCGATGGACATTCTTCGTGGGCCAGCCAGATCACCGCTGGGGCGACGTTTTCGGGGGTTATGTGGGTGTCGATGATGGGGCCGAACTCTTCGCCGGAGCGGTCGGGGCTCTGATCGGTTACCGCCCAGGGGAGAGCACAGTTGACCTGCACACCGTGGTAGCGGCCCTCTCGGGCCAGCGTTCGGGTCAAACCCATCACCCCCGCCTTGCAGGCGGCGTAAGCGGCTTGGCCCCGCAGTCCCCACACCGCACCCGAAGCGATGTTCACCACCCGGCCGTAGCCCTGCTCCACCATGGCGGGCCATAGCGGCCACAGTACGTGGCACGGTCCCAGCAGATGGATGGCGATCATCTCTCCGAACAGCTCCGAGCCGGACTCCGGCGTCATCGCACTGAACTCGGCTGCCCGGTTCACCCCCGCGTTGTTGATCACGATGTGAACAGGGCCTAGTGCTTCTTGGGCCTGCTCAGCGAGGGCGACACCGCCTTCGGGAGTGGTCACGCTGTGGTGGTCGGCAACCGCGGTGCCGCCGGCCGCGGTGATCTCGTCAACCACACCGTCGGCCGCTTGGGCCGCAATGTCGTTCACCACAACCCGTGCTCCCCGTTCGGCGAGCAAGAGGGCGTAGTCCCGGCCCAAACCCTGGCCCGCGCCGGTGACTATGGCGGTGCGCCCGTCAAAGCGAAGCGGCGACGAGGCCATCAACCGATGGCGCCGTCGGACCGCAGCTCGGCCAGCGCCCCTGCGCTCAAGCCCAGCTCGGCGGCCAGAACCTCGTCGGTGTGCTCGCCCAGCCACGGCGGGCGGGTGTCGGGGCCTTCGCTGACCGCCGACATCTTCACCGGATTTCCGGGGGTCAGCACCGGGGTGTCGGCGTCGGGGCGGGGGATCTCCACCATCATGTGGCGCGCGGCCACATGGGGATCGTCGATCACGTCGGGGGCCTCGAACACCGGGGCCGCGGCCAACCCGGCAGCAGCCAAATCGTTGGCGGCTTCTACGGTGCTGCGGGCCCCCGCCCAGGAGCGGACCGCGGCCCGAATCTCATCCAGATGGTCTCGCCACCCGTCGCGGCTTGAGAACCGCTCGTCTTCCAGCCATTCAGGGCGGCCGATGAGATGGCAGAGGCGCTCGAACTGGTGCTCCCGGCCGATCTGCATCACCAGCTCGCCCGATTCGATGGGAAAGCCGTCGTTGATGATCGCGGTGGGAATACGGGGATCGGCGCCCAGCGACCAATAGTTGGGCACCAGGTCGCCGAAGGCCACCATGGCGTCGAACATGGCGATGTCCACGTGCTGGCCGTGGCCGTGGCGCTCCCGCTGGCGCAGGGCCATGAGCACGCCGATCACGGCGTAGAGGCCCGAGCCGGTGTCTCCCAGCGCCCCCACCGGCGACACCTTTACATTCTCGCCCTCGGCCCGGTTGATGGCGTACAGGCCGCCCATGGCCTCGGCGATGGGGGCATAGGCCGGCCAGTGGCCATACGGCGATTCGCCCAGGTTCCCGAACCCCGACACCGATAGATAGATGAGACCGGGATGCACCCTGGCCAGGTCGTCATAGCCCAAGCCGATCTTGGCCAGCGTGCCCGGTTTGAGGTTCTCGGCCAGCACATCGAACTTGGGGACCATCTGGCGAATGAGGTCGATGGCGGTGGGGTTCTTCAGGTCCATCCCCACCGAGCGCTTGTTGAGGTTGTTCCGCAGATAGGTGCCGCCCACCGGCCGGCCATCGGGATCGACAACGCCGGGAGTCGAGCCCCGGCCCAGGTCACCCCGCACCGGGTGCTCGATCTTGACAACCTCGGCGCCCATGCGGGCCAAGAGCTGGGTGGCGTAGGGCAGCGACTGCATCTGCTCGATGGCCAGCACCCGGATGCCGTCGAGCGGCTTGCCGTTTGCCGCGTGTTCGGGAGCGGTGATGTCGCCCACCCTCATGAGCTTGCTCCTTGGTTGTAGATGCGCAGGGCATTGCCGGCCAAGATGGCGTACCGCTCGTCGTCGGGCACCCCTTCGAAGTGGCTGTTGATGGTGTGGCGAGAGTCCGGCCAGTCTGATCCACCGTGGGGAAAGTCGCTGGACCACATCATCTGGGTGACGCCGATGTGGTGGCGATTGATGACGCCGTAGTGGTCGGTGATGAACGTGGATGCGATGTTTGTCTCAAAATAATCGCCGGGTGAACGCTGGATCGGGGCCCGGGTGACCGGGTTGGCTCGGCGGAAGCGGTCGTCCATTTGCTCTCGCAGGTAGGGAAACCATGAGCTGTCGGTTTCCACGGCCATGAATTGGAGGCTGGGAAAGCGGTCGAACACGCCGCCCTCGATGAGCTGGGTGATGCGCACCGGCATGTCGAAGAAGCGCATGGAGCCGGTGAGCTTCATCTTGGTCACATCGCCCTGGGCGTGGGTGGCAAAACCCACGTGGATTGACAGCGGCAGCCCGGCCTCGGCGGCAGCAGCAAACACGGGGTCGTCTTCGCTGGACAGCACTTCGTCGCCGCTCGGCCAGCGCCCCAGCATCACTCCCCTGATGCCCGGCAGAGCGGCAACCCGTCGCAACTCGTCCACTGCGGGCAACGATCCAACATTAGGAAGGATGGCCACGCCCCACAACCTGTTGGGGTTGTGGGCGCAGAACTCGGCCAGCCAGTCGTTGTAGGCCTGGATGCAGGCGACGTGGAAATCCGTATCGTTGCGGTGCCACACCAGTTGATTTCCGATCCGGGGGGTGGGATACAGGATCTCCAGGTCGACGCCGTCTTGGCCTTGCTCTTCGAGACGGGCGGCGGGGTCGTAGCCGCCGTCCCTTACCTCGTTCCACCGAATCCAGCCCGACCGTTGCTCAGCCGGGAGGCCGGCGGAGCAGTTGCCGCCGAAATTGATGGGATCGTGGGCCCCTTCCAGAACCCAGGCATCCCCTTGCTCGAAGCTTTCCATGCGAGGGGCCCGGTCTTTGAAGCGAGAGGGCACCCGGTCGGTCCACAAATCAGGCGGCTCGTTCACATGGGAGTCGGCCGACACCAGTTGGTACTGCATCACGCCGACACCGTACTCGGCTCGTTGGAGGCGTTCTAAGGGATCAACTCAGTCCCAGCGGAGGGAACTTGTCGGTGAGCAGGGATCCATAGGCGTTTGTCCGGATACTGAAGCGGTTTACGCCGACGATGAAATTAAGCAGCCCCTTAGGCCAACGGCCGAGGATCAGCACGGCGAAGAAGCCGACAATAGAAACGAGCCAAGCCAGAATGCCCCAGATCATTCCCATAATCACGATCGGAATGAGCAGGATAAAGCGAAAGAACACGCTCAACCGGCTGCGCCCTTCGTATTCGGGCGCGAAGTTCACTATCACCTCCGGGTCTTGGCCGTTGTCTTGTGCAGAGGAGTCAAAGTCAAACGGCGGATAGGACCCACGCATGAAGTTCTGAAACGTGGCCACCCTCGCGCTGTAGCGGAGCAGCATACAGTTCACGCCGGCCAATCCAACCGGCAGCTTTCCCGTGAACACGATGGCAAACCAGGAAAAGACGTCGACAATCAACGAGAAGAACCAAAGAGCGGAGAGCACGATGAGGTGGGGAATCAACAAGATGCCATTCCCTATGACTCTCCAGCGAGCCACCTTCTCCGGGGCGTTGAACTCAAACGAAGCTGGATAATCCATGACCGTCTCCTCTCGGCTGCATTCAGCTTTCCAGATTTCGCAGTCCGGTTCTTGCATCCCCATCAGCCGCGTGAAAGCGGGACTCCTAGCCGCGTGAGAGCGGTACAGTAGGTTCATGGATCAATACCTTCCTCGGATGCTGGATCCGCTGTTGCAACAACTCATGCAGGACGTGCCCACCGTGATGATCGCCGCCCCCATATCCACACTCTGGTGCTAACGGCGCCTTGTCGCGCCAACGAATACATGGACTTAGCACCAGCGCATACGCGGATTCGCAGACGGGCCACTAGGGCCTCGCCCGAATGCTTCCCCCTGTGTAGAGGTCTCGGAAGCCCCGACGCCTGCTCCCAACTAGTCCGCTAGAGAATCGAGCGGCGGGGCAGGGAGAGGGCGGCGGCTACCCCTAACGCTGAAAGGACAATCAGCACGGTCCAGACCTGGTTGAAGCGGTTGGCCAATTCGGCGTCGGACACGTTGCCCAGCAGGCCGAAGACAATGGCCAACCCGGTCAAAGCACCTACTTGACGGGCGGTGGACAACACCCCCATACCCAAGCTGTAAGTCTCGTTGTCGAGGTCTCGGGCCCCGATGGCATTGATCATGGGCAGGCCCATCCCCCATCCGCCGATGCCGCCCAAGATGATGGGCAAGAAGTATTCCTGCCAATAGGCGGGGTCGGAACCGGGAACTAACCGAAGCCACACCACCGCAAGTGTCGTCATGGTCATGGCGGCGATGGTGATAGTGCGCTCGTCGAAGCGACGGCTCAGATGGCCCGCAACCACGCTGGCCAGAGTGGCGACCGCGGGAAATGGCAACAAGGCAAGGCCCGCCTTGAGAGGCCGATAGTCCCATACCTGTTCGAGGTACTGGATCATCATCACGAAGTAGGGGAACAGGAAGCTGGGAATCGCGGTGGCAATGAACAGCGCCCGGCGATAGGTTCGCAGCTTCAGCAAGCGGGGTTCCACTATGGGCGCAGGGTGGCCCAGAATCCGCTGCCGGATCAGCGGGATCAGCACAACGGCCAGCGCGAACGCCACGATGATGCGAGGGTCGCTCCATCCCCATGTCCGACCTTGCACCAGGCTCAAGGTCAAGAGGCCGAGGCTGCCCGCAACCATGAATGCGCCGACAAGATCGGGAAATCGCGACGTGACTTTGCGTTCGGTGTCGGTCAACAAAGTCCGAGCGGCCAGAAAAGACGGCGCTCCGATGATTACGCTCAACACGTAGGCGGCCCGCCAGCCCCAGATATCGATCAGCCCCCCGCCCACCAGCGGAGCCAAGGCCCCGGCAATGCCGCCGACGGCCGTCCAGTTGGTTATGGCCCTGGTCTGATCGTCTTCTGGCCATACCGCCAAGATCAGGCCGATGGACGCCGGCATCACGAATGCCGATCCGGCCCCCTGCACAGCCCGGCACAACACTAGAACCCAGAGTTCCGGAGCCAGCCAACCGCCCACCGCGCCAAGGACGAACAGGGCCAAACCGAGAAGGAAGGCCTGTTTGCGGCCCGAGCGGTCGGCGAGGCGGCCGGCGGCAACCACGAAGGTGGCCAATGAGATGGAGTAGGCACTGAGCACCCAGGCGGTTGCGGTTCGGCTGGTGCCAAAGCCCTCCTCGATGCTCACCAGGGCCAGCGGCTGCAGGGTGGCGTCCATGGTGACCAGGAACACCGCCCCCATGCACACCCAGAAAACCGCCCAATGACGCGCCAGCACAGCCCCCTGTCTTACTTGGCGAGATGCAAACAGCCCATATTCGAAAGGGCCGTCTACGCGATTCCCACCCGTCGAGGTCCCTTCGCGATTTCTATCTCTAGCTATTTGGTCAAAGTTGGGGCGTCAGCGGCATCGGCCGCCTCGCGCTCATCCAGGCTCCGCTGGCGCATGCGCCCTATGGTGGTGCCAATCACCAATCCGCAGGCCATCAAGACCGGCAGTGCTCCCGCACCGGTGAAGATGCCGTTTACCGACACCCGCAGGAAGCTCACCACCCACGCAGCCACTCCGAGCAGGACGGCAGTGCCCACTCCCAATGTGAGGGCATCCCACAGCGCATTGGCTCGCGGCACCGCGGCAGCAAGAACAACGACTGCGGCTAGGGCAATGGCGATAGTCAATAGGCCCCACCCGAGAGACGGACCCTGGTCATCGAAGCCGTCATAGCGATTGGGCTCCTCTCGGGCTTCGCCGATGACCTGGGCGATCAGTGATGCACTCACCCCGCCTTCAGAGGGGTTGGCCCGCTCTTCATCGATCAGCTTCTGCTGCTCGGGAGTGAATGCGTCAGGCCGTTCGTCGTTGACCCAGTTGGAGAAGGAGCCGATGATCAGCAAGCCCACGGCAAAAGTTCCCAGAAACACTCGAACCATTGCCGTACGAAGGGGCACCGGGGTGGAGCGGGTATTTCGCCATGCCAACAAACCACCAACCAACAGGACTACCCCGCTGACAAGTGCCAGGTACACCCCGGTGCCGTGGCTGGTGGAGGGTGCCAGGTCGTGAGGGGCAATGGACAAGTAAAAGATCATCATCCCAATGACGGACACACCGGCGAACACCAAGCCTGAAGGAGCGTCCAACCAGGAAGACCAACGGTCTCGAATTTGGAGCAGTACCAGCAGCGACAGCAGTACCACCATTACACCGATGATGAGCAGGATGATCCCGAACCAGCTTCCCCCGGTGGCGTCAACGCCGCTGAAGCTGCCGTCCATCAACTGGTCATCGGGTCGCGCGTAGCTGCTGAGGCGGCCAGCACCATCCACCCAAGTAGAAAAGGCACTCCAAATTGCCAGTATTCCCCCGACCAATCCAATGCCTCCGGCAATCGCCATTGCGGTGTGCAGCCGAGGGCGAGGCGTAGGGGATGCCGGCGGCGACTCAGGAGCAGCAACCGGTTCGGCGGAGGGTGTAGCGGGCACGGTGTAGCGGCCGCGGATGGCTGCTCCCATCTTGCGGAACAGCGTTCGGTCGTCAGATGGGTCGGGCTGGCTCAGCCGGTCCATGACTACACCCACCAAATACAGGGCCAATCCAGATGCCGCCCCCAGTGCGGGATCGGCGGTGTTGATTCCTCGCAGCACCAACTGGCCGAGCCCGCCACCGGCAATAACCGCGATGATGCCGACGAACGACAAAGCCAGCAACAACACCTGGTTGACCCCAGTCATGATGGCCGGACGGGCCAGGGGAAGCTGCACATCGGTGAGCACGCGGAAGTTGGACGCCCCGTAGGCCCTTGCGGCCTCTACCACATCGCTTGGCACTTGACGGATGCCCAGATTGGTCAGGCGGATCATGGGAGGCAAGGCGAAGATCATGGTGGATATGGTGCCGCCCACCGGCCCGGTGCCGAAGAAGAAGATGATGGCGATCAAGTACGTGAAGGCATGGACCAGCTGCATGCCGTCCAAGAGGGGTCTGGTGATATTCCAGACTCGATCACTGCGGGCGCATAGCACTCCGAAGGGCAGGCCTACGGCTACGCAGACAATGACGGCTACCAGGATGATTCCGATGGTTTGCATGGTGAAGCGCCAATAGTCCGGCCCCAACACTCCGCACAAAAGGATGCCGGCCGCGGCGCCACACCCGACCTTCACATCCCGAACCAAGAATCCCAATGCCACGAAAACCAGTAGCATGAACGGCCAGGGGATGTTTAGCAGGATGTCGTTGGTGATCAGATCAAGGAGGTTCTCAAAGGGCCACTTGATCACATTGAAGACCGACTCGCCCTCTACATTGAGCCAGTCGATGCTCTCCTCAACCCAGCGGCCGAAGGGGATTTCCCATTCGTTCAACCAGTCATTGTCCCGCCAACCTGTGTTAAGCCAGTTCTCGGCTATCACGCTCACAGCAGGGCCTCTCCACTCAAGGGATCGGCGGCTTTGACCTGCTCTGCTTTGGACTCGATCTCGCCCAGTTCAGCGAGCAGATCCAGTGCGTGGATTCTGCCTTCTAGGGCACCCTTGTCGTCGACAACTGCGACCAAGTCACCGCTGGCGCACAGTTCGTAGGCATCAACCAGAGGGGCGGAACGGGTGGTGACTCCGAACTCGGTATTCATCACCGACTCCACCGGTGCCTGATGCGATGCAGCCAGCAGATCACGGGTGACCACCCCTACTGGGCGGCCTTCGCCATCAATGCAAAACGCGCTGCTCTTCTCGCTTAAAGCGGCTATGGCTTCGCCGACCGTGGTGCCCAGGGTGAAGGGAGAAGGCGGGGTCATCACGCTTTCCACCTGCAACACCCGGCCCTGGTCAACATCCTTCACAAACTCTGCTACGTAAGCAGTGGCCGGATCCCGAAGAATCTCTTCGGGCGTGCCGATCTGCACCACACCGCCGTCCTTCATGATGCACACTCGGTCGCCCACCCGCAGGGCCTCATTGAGGTCGTGGGTGATGAACAGGATGGTTTTGTGCAGCATGTCTCCCTGCATAGCCAGCAGCTCGTCTTGCATCTGGCGGCGGATAAGGGGATCAAGGGCGCTGAACGCCTCGTCCATAAGGAGGATGTCCAGGTCGGCGGCCAACGCCCGGGCCAAACCAACCCGTTGCTGCATTCCGCCCGACAGCTCGCGGGGGAACGAGAGGTAGTACCGCTCCAAGCCCACTAGCTCCAGGGCTTCGAGGGCTCGGCGTCGGCGATCATTGGTGTCTACGCCGTTGACTTTGAGGCCGTAGGCCACGTTGTCAACCACGGTGCGGTGGGGGAAGAGGGCAAAGTGCTGGAACACCATGCTCATCTTCTCCCGGCGAAAATGCTCCAGTTCTCGTTTGTTGAACGTGCCTACATCAATGCCGTCCACCTTCACTGTTCCGGCGGTGATGTCATGGAGCCGGTTGACCGTCCGGATGGCGGTGGACTTGCCCGACCCCGACAACCCCATGATCACAAAGATCTCGCCGTCTTGTACCGAGAAGCTCACATCGTGCAAGCCGACCACATGGTCAGTAGCCGCTTGGACATCATCTTTCATGACACCGGACTGAGCCATCTTCAGAGCCCGCCCCTTCGGGCGAGCCCCAAAGATTTTGTAAACGTTGGTCAGCTCAATTCTGGAACTCACAACACCCCGCCCTGGGACACCTAGCCAAATCGGCGTCCCGTGATGATTCATACACAGTAGCCAAGAACTTGTTCTTGGTCTCCGATAAGCGCGTCATGGCGCTGTCATTTGCAGAATTGGGATCAACCGTCACGGGTGAACGGCCGGGTGAGGGCCGCGGGCTGGCCGATGCGCCGGCTCACCACCACCAGCACGATCACCGTCAAAACCGCAGGGGCCATGTTGGCGATCGACGACACCGATCCAGAGATGACGTCTTGAACCTGAAGCTGAAGCACGGTGGCCGACACGATGCCGAACAACAGGGAACCGGTCATCACTCCCACCGGACGCCACGCGCCGAAATACACCAGAGCGATGGCGATGAACCCCCGGCCCGCGGTGAGGTTCTGCTGGAATATCCCGATCTCCAAGGCCAATGCGGCACCCGCTAGTCCGGCCATGGTGTTGCCGATGACGATGGCCGCCGTCCGGATTCCGTTCACGCTCACGCCCAGGGTGTCGGCCGCTTGGGGGTTCTCCCCGACGGCCCGCATGTTGAGTCCGAAAGTGGTCCGGGTGATGAGCCAATACACGATCGGAACCAGCAAGAAGGCCACATACGTCAGCACGGTGTGGCTGAACAGCAATTCGCCTGCCCGGCCGGTGTCCTCGGCCAGCCAGTCAAAGGGCTTGGCCTGCAATCCACCGATGGGCCTTGGGGTGCCCACCTGCTTCTGGAACAACAAGTCGGTAAAGCCCAAGCCGAACAGATAGATCCCGATTCCGCTGATGCCCTGTTCGGCGTGCATCACCACGGTGATCAAGGCGTAGACGAGGCCCATCACCATTCCCACAACGAGCCCCATGAACAGCCCAAAGGCAGCGCTGCCAGTTTCCAGGGCGGTGTAGTAGGCGGCGAATGCGCCGATGAGCATGACCCCTTCCACCCCCAGGTTGAGCACACCGGCCCGTTGGCCCACGGCCTCTCCCAGCGCGGCCAGCAAGAAGGGCACGGCCAAGCGGATTCCTGAAGCCAAAGTGGCGATGATGATGGAGACTGTGAAGAAATCGTTCATGCCCGGTCCTCCATCTGGATATCTCCTTCAGCCCATTGCTGCACCCGGGCTCGCAGTTTGAGGCTGCCCACCACGAAAACCACCACCACGCCATTGAGGGCGATCACCAGGGCTTGGGGAACCTGCACCACCCGTTGCAGGGAGATGCCTCCGGCCAGCATTCCCCCGAACAGATAGGACGACAGCACGGTGAACAGCGGGTGCAGCCCTCCAAACAAGGCGGTAACGATTCCGTTGAACCCCGCGCTCTGCGTGAATGCCAGCGGACCACCCTCGCCGATGAGTCGGTGGGATTCGCTGCCGAACACCAGCACCGCACCGGCGATCCCGGCGCAGGCGCCGCTGAAGGCCAACGCCTGGGTGATGCTCAGTTCGACTTTCATGCCCGCCGAACGGGACGCATGAGGATTATGGCCCACCGCCCGCAAACGCATGCCCAGACTGCTGCGGAACAAGAGCAGGTATCCCAGAATGGCCACGACCAGCGCGACCACGATGCCCAGGTGCAGACGTGTGCCTCCTGGCAAGATGGGCAAATCGGCGTTGTGGCTCAGTCGTTTGGTCTGCTGAATCCTGATGGCACCGGGTTCGATGAGCCAGTCTTCCAACAAGAAGCTCATGAAGAACCCGGCGATGATGTTCATCATGATGGTGCTGAGGATCTCGTTGACCCCGCTGTAGGCCTTCAGTGCTCCGGGGATCGCTCCCCATATCCCCCCTCCGACGCCTCCGGCGATCATCACCAGCGGTACCAGGATGGGGCGGGGGACATCGGGCAAGGCCAGGGCCACCAGAGTGGCCATTATGGCCCCCATGATGATCTGCCCTTCGCCTCCGATGTTTATGACGCCGGTGCGGAACGCGATACAAATGCCTACGCCGACCAGCATGAGCGGAATTGATTTGAGGGCAGT
Source organism: Candidatus Poriferisocius sp. (assembly GCF_965214065.1). Classification (GTDB taxonomy): domain Bacteria; phylum Actinomycetota; class Acidimicrobiia; order Acidimicrobiales; family Bin134; genus Poriferisocius. Next base: position 401,847 of record NZ_CBDCAT010000027.1, on the reverse strand, counting down.
GGCGGCTAGCTCGTCTGGGCCTCCGAACGCCCCGGTGAACAAGGCCCGATAGCCGGTAAACGGGTTGGCCCCAAATACCCCGAGGAGAATGGCGCCTACTGCGAGAGCGGCGATCACCGCGGCTGCGGGCACCACGAGACCAGCGAACGGCCGGAGCAGACGACCAATATCGGGCCCGCCAGAAAATCTTTGTTGATTATCAGTCATTTTCAACATAGATTGTTCTGAGTTCCCCTCTGCTTGCCGAAGCGATCAAGTCGCGGAGGTTTCCATGCTGGTGACCTGTTGGTCAACCAAGGGGGGTTCTGGCACAACTGTGATCGCGGCTCTCGTTAGCCTACATGCCGCTCAAGGCCGCGATCGGCCTGTTCTGCTCGTCGACCTCTGCGGCGACCTTCCCGCGGTGTTCGGATGTGCTGAGATTTCATCTGGATTGGGCGAGTGGCTCCGCAGCGATCTCGCTCCATGTTCGCTTGAACGGGTGTTTGAGGAGTTGACGCCGAGCCTCTCGCTGCTCCCTCGTGGGCAGGGTCTGTTGAGCTCTCGACGAGCCGACGAGCTTGTGGGATGGCTGACAACCGACGCCACCGTAGTGGTGGACGCGGGGACTCTGCGCCATCCAGCCGAGCAGTCTGGCAGCGGTTCAGGCGACGATGAGCTGCGCTGGCGACTGGCTGCCGAAGCCGACCGGTCGGTGCTGGTAACCCGGGCGTGCTACCTGGCCTTGCGTCGAACTGTGTCGCTGCCGGTTCGGCCCAGCGGGGTGGTGCTGGTGGCTGAGGCTGGCCGGGCGCTGACTCGGTCTGACTGTGAGCGGGCCATCGGCGCGCCGGTGCTGGCCACCGTCGCCGTGGACCCGGAGATCGCCCGGGCGGTGGACGCCGGCATGCTTAGGACTCGGGTGCCCAAAGGCGCGATCAGGGCCCTCGGACGGCTGTCCGAGGGAATCTGAGGTAGCTGAATCGTGGGTTGGAGTGGCAGCGGGGGAGGACGAGAGGCGATTGAGCCGTTCTTACGCGATCCATCGGTGTCGGAGATCATGGTGAACGGCCCCGGTCCGGTATGGATCGAGCGCGGCGGTCGTTTGGAGGCCACCGGGACGATCTTGGACGCAGAGACCATTGAATTGCTCATCGAGCAGGCGGTGGCGCCGCTGGGACGCCGCATCGACCGCAGCTCCCCGATGGTGGATGCCCGTCTCGATGACGGCTCCCGCCTCAACGCAGTTGTGCCACCAGTGGCGGTTGACGGACCCTACGTGACCATCCGCCGGTTCTCCATCCGCCCTGTTCCTCTCGAGGAGTTCGCCTCTGAGGGGGTGGTGGCTGCTCTGCGCTGGGCAGTAGCTGCCCGCTGCAATCTGGTGGTGTCGGGCGGCGCCGGAGCCGGCAAGACCACTCTGCTAAATGCGCTGGCCGCTTCAATCGCCGACGGCGAGCGGGTGGTGACGGTGGAGGACGCCGCTGAGCTTGCCTTGGCCAGCGACCACGTGGTGCGTCTTGAAGCCCGGCCGGCCGACAGAGACGGGGTGGCCTCGGTCACGATCCGCCAACTGGTGCGCAATGCCCTGCGGATGCGGCCCGACCGCATCATCGTCGGCGAGGTTCGAGGGGCGGAGACCCTGGACATGCTCCAGGCCATGAACACCGGACATGAGGGCTCGTTGTCCACATGCCATGCCAATAGCCCGGCCGACGCTATGAGCCGTCTGGAGACCATGGTGCTGCTGGACGGCGGCGCGGTGCCTCTGGCCGCAGTACGCGAGCAAATCATCGCCGCGGTGGACATGGTGGTCCATGTTTCCCGCCGGCCCGGCGGCCTGCGGCGCATTACCTCGGTGGCGGTGATCGACCGCTCTGACTCCGGCGGCGACGGGAGCCGTCCCGGGTTGCGTCAGATCGCTGACGAGTACCGGTTGCACAGCCTGCCTGCGGTGATGCCTCGACTTCCCGACGCCGTGGAACCCGACCCCGGTTGGGTCGACCGATGATCGAAGCCAAATCCGCATTGGCGGCACTCGCCAGCCGTGTTCAATACATGGCCATCCAGGCCGATCTGAACCTGACTTCGGCGCAGATGTGGCAGGGATTGGGGGTGGTGGTTGCATGCGGCGCCGGGTTTGGCGCAGTTCAGGCCGGTCCTGTGGGCGTGCCCGTCGGCGCGGCTGGCTTTGCAGCCGGTGCCCTCATTGCGCTGAGAGCCAACCGCCACCGCCGCGATCGGATTCTCGACGCTCAACTGCCCGGCTTCTTGGAGGCCATCGCCCGCGGCTTACGCACCGGCCTTCAACTCGGCCCGGCCACGGTGGAGGCCGCGGCTAGCACACCACCTCCTCTACACGACGAGGTGGCCCCCTTGGCTGAAGAGCTTCAGCGTGGGCTCCGCAGCTCCGACGTGTTCGACCGTTGGGCCCGTCGCCGCCCTGGCAGCGGTGCCGGTCTGGCTGCGGCTGCAATGGCATTCGCCGCTACCGCGGGCGGGGCTCGGGCCCGGGCCATCGACGGAGTAGCTGCCACGTTGCGGGATCAGGCGGCTCTCGGACTGGAGGTGCGCTCCCTTACGTCTCAGGCGAGGGTCTCAGCCATGATGATCGCGGCTCTGCCCGTCGGGTTTATGCTGTTGTCCGCCGGTATTGGTGATCACGCCATGGACTTCTTGTTCACCACCCGCCTCGGTCTGGCGGTTCTGGTCGCCGGGTTGGGCCTCGATGCCCTCGGCGCTCTGTGGATGCATCGAATCATCAATCCCCGCCATTGAAATGGGTCTTCCCATCGCTTTGGGCTTGCTGTGGACGGCCGTGGTGGTGCTGTGGGGATGGCAGACGCGGCCCCGCCAAGTTCGGTCCCCCGTACCAACTCCGCCACGGGTCCGCTCGTCCAAGACCGCACCCGCTGCCGGGTTCGCGCTGGCTGCCGTGATCGCATTGGCTGGGCATCCAGTGCTGGGAGTCGGCACAGGACTGCTGGTATGGGTTGCCCCCCACCGCCGGCGGGCCCAGCAGCGCCAGCGGCAGCAGGCCGCGATCATCGAGGAGCTGCCGGAAGCAGTCGATCTGCTCCGCCTGGCTGTCTCATCGGGCCTCAACGTCCACTTGGCCGTGGCCGCGGTGGGGGAGAGACTCCCTGGCCCGGTGGGGCGGGGCTTGGCTGACGCGGCTCAACAGGCCCAGGCTGGCTTTCGCCTAGCCGATGCACTGGAGCCGCTGCCCGACACGATCGGCGAACCGGTGCGTTCTTTGGTGCGGGTGCTGATCGACGGCGATCGCTATGGCACTGATCTAGGGCCAGCGTTGGAGCAGGTGGCCGCCGACAGCCGGCTGCTGCGTCGCCGCCAAGCAGAAGACCACGCTCGCCGCTTGCCTCTCCGGCTCTTGCTCCCGCTGGTCGGCTGCATTCTTCCCGCCTTCATCCTCCTCACGCTGGCTCCGGTCATCGCGGAGACTCTGGCTGCGATTCGACGATGATCAGGCGTTCTTCTTCCCCCTCGGCATCCTTCCCGCACTGGAGTCCCCCATGATCGTGCTTCGACTGCTGATCAAATTGAATGCCTGGCTGATCCGCAGCTGCGGCGAGCGAGGCCAGGCCACCGCGGAGTACGCGCTGGTTTTGCTGGGAGCAGCCGCGGTGGCCATGCTGCTGGTGTCCTGGGTCACCAGGACCAATCGCATCTCCAATCTGCTCGATGCTGTCTTCCGCCACATCACGGGCCTCGTGAGCTGAACTGAGCAGCGGAGTTGCCAACGAGCGCCGGTGTTCAATGCCGCGACCGAGGTCAAGCCGCCGTCGAAACCGCGTTGGTACTACCGCTGCTCTTGGCCGCGATGCTGGCGCTGGTTCAGGTGGGGCTGTTGGTACGCGACCACATTCTGGTGGTTCATGCGGCCCGAGAGGCGGCGCGGGCGGCTGCGGTCGATCCCACCGCCGAAACGGCTACCGCCGCGGCCGTGTCCGCAACCGGACTGGACCCCACCCGACTGTATGTGGACATAGCGGGCAGCCGGGGCAGCGGCAGCCGTCTGCGGATCGCAGTTGGCTATCGCCCCAAACTTGAGGTTCCCATCGTGGGCCGCCTATTTCCCTCGATCAGCATTCGGGAGGATTTGACCATCCGGGTGGAGTAGCGGCTGCGCCGGAAACTGAATGGGGTGGCCGCTAGTCTGATAGTTCGTGGAATTCGGTGTAGCGGTTGCCTCACGCGGTGAGTGGCAAGTACTGACCGTTGCCGGCGAGATCGACATGGCCACCGCCCCCCGTTTCCGGCAACGTCTGCTGGCGGTGATCAGCACCGGCATCCAGAATGTGGTGATCGACCTCTCAAGTGTGGATTTCATCGATTCCACTGGGCTAGGGGTGCTGATGGGCGCGGCCAAACGCGTCCGAAGCGCGGGCGGGGATATCCGGTTGGTTTCGGTGGGGTCTCGCCTAGCGGACCTCATCGAGCTGACCAGGCTCGACCGCGTCCTCGATGTGTTCGACTCAGTAGCCGCCGCCACCGATGACTCGGGCTCGTGACGACCAATCCCACCAGCATCGATTTTGAGGTGCCCGCTCGACCGGAGTACCTGTCTTTGGTCCGCTCCTTGGTGGTCGAGGCTGCCGACATGGACTCAGCTCTCAGCCAAGAGCGCTTGGAAGATCTGAAAGTGGCTGTTTCCGAAGCCGCCACGAACGCCATGGAGGCCCACGCCCGAGCCTGCTTGGACGACTCCATTCAGATTCGCTGCACTCTGGCTGCTGACCGCGTCGAAGTTCACATCACCGATCGCGGCTCTGGCTTCTACCCCGATCAGGTCGAGGTCCTTCCTGAGCCCGACGATCCCACCCGCCTGGAATACGAACGGGGCCTCGGGCTTTATCTCATGCGTATCCTGACGGACAAGGCCGAGATCCACAGCAGCCCCGACGGAACCGAGGTGTGTCTGATCATGCGCCTGCCAATGAATAACTCAAATTCCTGACCTGGCTGTGAACGAACTGCCAACTCTTGGCTGTGACTGAGTAAATCAAGCCCAAAGGCGCTACGTTCGACCCTGGTGGCTGACAAGAATCTTCTCAGCGATCTGACTTTTCTGGGAGGCCCCAGTCGGTTGGCTCGATTCATCGGCCGGCCCATACACCAATTCGCGGCCATTGAAGCCGCCGGCGGCGTCCTGATGCTGATCGCCACCGTGGCCGCGCTCGTTTGGGTCAACTCCCCCTGGCAGGACTCCTACTACGACTTTTGGCACACTCACGTGTCGTTCTCGGTGGGCGACTACCACTTTGAGCACGATCTCGAGCACATCGTCCAAGACGGGCTGATGGCCGTGTTCTTCTTCGTGGTCGGTTTGGAGATAAAGCGGGAGTTGGTGAACGGGCAGCTCCGCGATCCTCGCTTCGCCGCGCTGCCCGCCGTGGCCGCCCTCGGCGGCATGGTGGTGCCAGCCCTCGTCTACTTCGCCTTCAACGCCGGCGGACCGGGCCAGGACGGCTGGGGCATCCCCATGGCCACCGACATCGCCTTTGCCATCGGCGTCTTGTCGCTGCTCGGCAACCGGATTCCCCGGCAGATGAAGGTGTTCCTTTTGACCCTGGCCATCGTGGACGACATCGGCGCCATATTGGTGATCGCCATCTTCTACACCAGCGATCTCTCGGGCAATTGGCTGCTCACCGCGGCCATCTTGCTGGCCGGCGTCCTGATGCTCCGGCGACTAGAAGTCTGGTATCTGCCCGTCTACCTCGTAATCGGCGTGGCCTTCTGGCTGGCTGTTCTGGAATCGGGGGTCCACGCCACCATCGCCGGGGTGATCCTCGGTCTGATAACGCCGGCCAAGCCCCTCCAATCCGAAGACGAGGCCCGCCGTTGGGCCAGCTGGCTGCAAATGCAAGATGTGGTCCACCTCAACGACGTGCGCCGAGTGGGATTCCACATTCGGGAGTCGCAGCCGGTCAGCCTCCGGATTGAAGAGCTGCTTCACCCCATCGCCGGCTACATCATTATTCCCCTCTTCGCTCTTTCCGCCGCCGGGGTCGAGCTCTCGGGCGATGTGCTCTCCGATGCGGTCGCCTCGCCGGTGACGCTGGGGGTGGTTCTTGGTCTGGTGGTGGGCAAGACCGCGGGCATCTCAGTGTTCTCGTGGATTGCCCACCGGTTGGGCTGGGTCACCATTCCAAAGTCCATGTCCGGCCTTCACATGGTGGGGTTGGCCATGGTGGCCGGCATCGGCTTCACCGTGTCGCTGTTCATCTCCCGTTTGGCCTTTGACGACCCATCCATTGCCGACGAGTCCAAGATCGGAATTCTCGTGGGATCGCTGGTCGCTGCGGTCGTTGGCATGGCAATTCTGTCCCGCACCGAGCCCCCGCCCAAGTACGCAGACAAAGCCTGATCCCCAGAATTGTCGCCGCATGGGTTTAGGGTCTGTTTGACAACCACTCCTCCTCACCCCCTACCTTCTCCCCGTGCCCAACGCACTCGTCATCGTTGAATCGCCAGCCAAGGCCAAGACCATCGCGGGCTATTTGGGTACCGGCTATGTGGTGGAGTCCTCCATCGGGCACATCCGCGACCTGCCCAGCAACGCGAGTGAGGTGCCTGCGGCCTATCGCGACGAGTCGTGGTCCCGACTGGGAATCGACGTCGACAACGACTTCAAGCCGCTGTATGTGGTGCCCTCCGACAAGAAGCCCCAGATTCGCAAGCTGAAGCAACTGCTCAAAGAGGCCGACGCGCTCTACCTCGCCACTGACGAGGATCGGGAGGGAGAGGCCATCGCCTGGCACCTGCTCGAAGTCCTGTCTCCCAAGGCCGCGGTGAGCGTGAAGCGCATGGTGTTCCACGAGATCACCCCGTCGGCCATTCAGGCGGCCATTGAATCCCCACGCGACTTGGACCGCCGCTTGGTGGATGCCCAGGAGGCCCGCCGGCTGTTGGACCGTCTCTACGGCTATGAGGTCTCCCCCGTGCTGTGGAAGAAGGTGCTGCCCCGCCTCTCGGCAGGCCGGGTGCAGAGCGTAGCCACCCGGATCGTGGTCGAGCGCGAGCGGGAGCGCATGTCGTTTGCCGCGGCCGACTACTGGAGCCTGAGCGCGCAATTCCGAGTTCTGGGGGAGCTGGAGCCCGGAGACTCTTCGGTCTTCAGCGCTTCGCTGACCGCGGTTGACGGCGCCAAGGTGGCCACCGGCAAGGATTTCAACCGCGACGGCCAACTTCGCAGCCCCGGTGCCGTGCATCTCGACGAAGAGTCGGCCAATGGCCTGGCCCGGGGGTTGGCCGATGCCGATATCGCAGTGCGGTCGGTGGAGGTCAAGCCCTACCGCCGCCGGCCCGCGGCCCCTTTCATGACGTCGACCTTCCAGCAGGAGGCCGGCCGCAAGCTGCGCCTGTCGGCGGCCATGGCCATGAGAGCGGCCCAGTCGCTGTATGAGAAGGGCTACATCACCTACATGCGCACCGACAGCACCACGTTGTCGGACACCGCCCTGCGAGCGGCTCGGGCTGCGGTCTCTGAGCGTTTCGGGGATTCTTTTCTGCCCGATGCGCCCCGCCACTATGCCAAGAAGGTCAAGAACGCCCAAGAGGCCCACGAGGCGATCCGCCCGTCGGGAGACCGGTTCCGCACCCCCGAGGAGGTCGGGGGCCAAGTACCCAAGCTCGAAGCGCAGGTCTACGAGCTGATCTGGCAGCGCACCGTGGCCTCCCAGATGACCGACACCGTGGGGGAGACCGTCCACGTCGACCTTGGCGGGGCAACCGACGATGGGCGCTACGCCGCCTTCTCGGCCGCGGGAACGGTGATCACTCATGAGGGCTTCCGCCGGGTGTACACCGAGGGCACCGACGACGACGCCGACCAGGAGGAAGCCGAGCGGCGGATGCCCGCCTTGGCCGCCGGCGACCCGCTGGCCATCGAAGAGGTGGAACCGGCCGGCCACACCACCCAGCCCCCGGCCCGCTATACCGAGGCCTCGCTGGTGCGCAGGCTGGAAGAGCTGGGAGTCGGGCGCCCGTCCACCTATGCCAGCATTATGAACACCATCGTCGACCGGGGCTACGTGTGGAAGAAGGGCTCGGCATTGGTTCCGTCGTTCACCGCGTTTTCCGTGGTCAGCCTGCTAGAGCAGCACTTTCCCAATCTGGTCGACTACGCATTCACCGCCCGCATGGAGGACGACCTCGACGGCATCGCATCAGGTGACCGCGAGGCCATTCCCTGGCTTAGCCGCTTCTATTTCGGCCCTGCCGACGGCGAGTCCGACGACAAGTCGGCCCACGGAGTGGCCAAGTACGGGCTCCGCACCGCGGTGTCTGACCGCCTTGGCGACATCGACGCCCGAGCGGTCAACTCCATTCCCATCGGCGCCGACGAGAACGATGAGCCGGTGGTGGTGAGGGTCGGTCGTTATGGGCCCTACGTGCAGCGCGGCGAGGAAAGGGCCAGCCTTCCCGAAGACCTGCCCCCCGACGAGCTGACCATGGAGCGCGCCCTGTCGTTCATCACTGCTCCCTCCGGAGATCGCACCCTGGGCGACGATCCCGACAGCGGCTTGCCGGTGGTGGTGCGCACCGGGCGGTTCGGCCCCTATGTCCAAATCGGAGACCAAGACGACAACGGTGGGGAAAAGCCCAAGCGGGCATCTTTGCTGGCGGCAATGCAGTCTGACACGGTCACCCTCGAAGACGCCCTCAAGGTTCTGTCGCTGCCCCGAGTGGTAGGCATCGATCCTGCCGACGACACCGAGGTGGTGGTCCAGAACGGCCGCTACGGACCCTATGTCAGCAAGGGCAAGGAGAACCGGAGCCTCGAGTCCGAAGACCAACTGTTCACCATCACCTTGGAGCAGTGCCTAGAGCTCTTGGCCCAGCCCCGTCGCCGACGGGGGCAAACGGCTAAGCCTCCCCTGCGAGACCTCGGTCCCGATCCGGCCACCGACAAGGCCATGGTGATCAAAGACGGCCGCTATGGCCCTTACGTGACCGACGGCGAGGTGAACGCCTCGCTGGGCAAGGCCGACTCGGTGGAGAACCTCACCTTGGAACGGGCCTCGGAGCTGCTCCAGAGGCGCCGCGACAAAATCGCCGCGGGCGGCGGCAAGACCCCGGTCCGTCGCAAGGCCGCGGCCAAGAAGCCCGCGGCGAAAACGGGGTCGGCGAAGAAAAAACCGTCGCCTCGGTCAGCTTCGTGATCCGGTAGCTACCCTGAGCGGGTGGAGGCGGCCCGGCATGGCTTTTGAAGGGTCGTCCGCGGCGGCCTCGACCTGGGTAGACCGGATTTTCGGCAGCGCCCAGTACTTCCGGCTGTGGATCGCCCAGATCTTCTCCTCCGGCGGCGATTGGCTGGCCTTGTTCGCCATTTTGATCACGGCCGACCGGGTTGGCGGCGGCACCCCGGAGGCGTCGGTGGCCTATGTGATGATCGCCCGCTTCCTTCCCGGTCTCGTTTTCGGCACCGCCGCTGGGGTTCTGGTTGACCGCTGGGATCGCAAGCGGACCATGGTCGTTTGCGACCTCGGGCGGGCCTTCACCCTGCTGTGGTTGCCGTTTGTAGATTTCATCTGGCAGTTGGTGCTGGCCTCGCTGATCCTCGAGGGATTTGCCCTTTTGTGGGCGCCGGCCAAAGAGGCATCCGTTCCCAATCTGGTGCCCCGCGAGAAGCTGACCGGGGTCAACTCCTTGTCGCTGGTCGCCGCCTACGGCACGTTTCCGGTGGCCGCGGGCGTCTCCATCGGCTTGGCCAGCTTGGCCACGGTGATCGAGCGGATCAGCGCCGTCGATTTCCTGCGCATCGACGCCGAGTCGATGGCGTTCTATATCGATGCGGCCACTTTCGCTGCTTCAGCAGCCATCATCTCCCGGCTGGCCCTGCCCCGTGGTCCTCAGGCTGGCAAGCAGTCTGAGGACCAATCCGACGGCACAACCCGGCTGTGGGCGCCAGAGCAGGTGTTCAAAGATCTGCGGGATGGGTGGAGCTACATCTTCATAAATCCCACCGTGCGGACGGTGAACGTGGCTCTTGCCTTTGGCTTGATCGGCGGCGGGATGATCATCCCATTGGGGCCGGTGTTCGCCGAAGACGTGCTAAACGTGGATGGGGGCGACGGGTTCCGCGCCTTCATGGTTGCCTTGGGGATCGGTGTGGCTCTTGGGATCGTCGGCCTCACAGTCAGGCAGAACCGGCTGCACAAGGAGCAGGTTTTCATTGCCGCAGTATTTGGGGCCGGGGCCTGCCTGTTTGTGGCCACGTCGATGTGGACTCTGATCGGATCGTCTCTGCTTGTGGGCGGGCTCGGCGTGTGTGCGGGGACCGTCTATGTGCTCGGAATCACCCTGCTCCAGGAGAGCGCCACCGAGGAATTGCGAGTGCGGGTCTTCGCGGGGCTCTTCACCCTCGTGCGATCGTCGGTGATGCTCGCCCTGCTGCTCGGACCTGCTTTGGCCCTGTTCCTCAATGGGCTTTCCGACAAGTTCTTCGACAAGGATGTGAGCATTCTCGGCTTTGACGTGATCATCCCCGGAGTGCGCCTCACGCTATGGCTGGCGGCGCTCATCATGGTGTCTGCCGGCTTCTTGACCCTGGCCTCAAGAAGAAAGGCCAAGACATGACCGGCCGACTGATCGCATTCGAGGGGGGCGAAACCGTGGGCAAGAGCACGCAGGCGCGGCTGTTGGCCCAGCGCTTGGGGGCACTGCTTACTTTTGAGCCGGGCGCCACCGAACTGGGTGCCCGGATCCGCTCGCTGGTGCTAGACGCCGCCGATCTGTCGCTGTCACCCCAGGCTGAGGCACTGCTGATGGCCGCCGACCGGGCTCAGCACATCGCAGGGGTAATCCGCCCCGCCCTAGAGGCCGGTACCGACGTGGTGACCGACCGCTTTATCGGGTCGTCGCTCGCCTATCAGGGATTCGGTCGGTGTCTGGGGGTCGATGAGATTCTTGCCTTGTCGCTTTTTGCCACCGGAGGACTCCAAAGCGACCTCGTCGTGCTGCTAGAGGTTCCCGTCGAGGCGGCGCTGTCGCGTCAAGCTTCGCCGAGCGATCGGATCGAAGCCGAAACCGCCGAATTCCACCGACGAGTGCTGGAGGGGTATCGGACCCTGGCCGAGCAGCATCCCGAACAATGGGTGGTGGTCGACGGAAACCGGCCGGTGGATAAGGTGGCCGATGCGGTGTATTCCGCGGTCAGCGAGCGGCTCGGTGACTGACGCGCTGGCTGGGGCTGCCGAAGCGGTTGACGATGTTTGGGCTGGCTTGGTGGGCCAGCCCAGAGCGGCCGAGATTCTGTCGTCAGCAGCGGCGCAGCCGGTCCACGCGTACCTGTTCTGCGGCCCTCGGGGCACGGGTAAGCGCACCGCCGCGTTGGCGTTTGCCGCATCGCTGATCGGGGTCGATTCTCGCAGCCGCCGTCTGGCCGCGGACGGTCGCCATCCCGACGTGTCCATCCACGAGCCCGAAGGCCGCACCCTGCGCGTGTCCGAGGCTGACGAGATCATCTTCGAGGCGTCCCGCAGCCCAGTAGAAGGGCCCCTCAAAGTGATCGTCTGCGACCGGTTCCACACCGCGGAGCCCGAAGCGGTGGCGAGCCTGCTCAAGACCATCGAGGAACCGCCTCCCACCGCGGTGATCGTGCTGTTGAGCGAGGAGATCCCCCCCGATCACACCACCGTGGCCTCCCGCTGCGTGATCGTGGAGTTCGATCCGGTACCCGACGAAGACTTGCGCCGCATCCTCGAGCACGAGGGGGCGAAGCCCGAGGATCTGGACCACATCGTGGTTGCCGCCGCGGGCGACCTGAGCCGGGCTCGGCTGCTGGCCGCCGACGAGGGCCTCGGCGCCCGCCGGCAGGCATGGGCTGCCGCTCCGGCCCGCCTCGACGGCACCGGGACCACAGTGTCGGCGCTGGTCGACGAGCTTCGGGGACTCATCGACGAGGCGCAAGCCCCGCTGGCTGCTCGCCAACAGACCGAGACCGACGAATTGGCCCGCATCGAGGCCGAATTGGGCGCTCAGCGCCGTCTCAGACGGGAGATGGACTCCCGCCACCGCCGAGAACAGCGGCTGCTGCGAGCCGACGAGCTTCGCTTCGGCCTGGCCACCCTGGCCGCCTTCTACCGCCGGCAGATGGCCGACGACCGCCACACCCAGGATGCAGTCACCGCCATCAACCGCATCCGCGACGCCCACGCCTGCCTGGTCCGCAACCCCAACGAACCCCTCCTTCTCCAAGCCCTTTTCCTGTCTCTCCCTCGACAATAGGGTTGGTAGCTGCCCACAAGCTCAAGAATCTACGGCTCGGAGAGATAGTCGGTGTCGTCACGTACAAGGTCGAAGAGGCTCTTATCGAGATAGTGGTTCCAAATGTTGCGGCCAGGAATCCGCAGTGGGCCACGGGACAACCCCGGCGTACCCCAAGTCGTCGTTTCTACGCGCTTGCCAACGCTTGCCGCGTCTTCAAGGGCGGGTAGCAGGTCTGTATCAGCGGAGGCGACAACAGCCACTTCGTAGCCGTTGCTGCGTGCCCCGATTGAGATGTCCAGGGCCATCATCACGTCGATACCCTTCTCCCGTGCTACCCATTCAAGTTTGCTGCCAAGCTTGGAGACACGGTGATATCTCAAAGGCCTTGTGTGGACCGTGACCCCCCGTTGCTGCCTCCAACTCGCAACTTGTCTGTCAAATGACTTGCTGAGCCTTATGCCGCTGCGGCTGTCGGGTTGGCCTCGATACACTTGTACCCCAGCTAGTTTGCGTCCCGGATCCTTTTCATACCCGAGTCGGCACAGGAGTTCGCCAAGTCGGAGAGGATCAATGCTTCCTAGCCATGGCGCTGCCTTACCGGATGCGAAAAACAGGTCTCGGGCACAGTGGTAGACGTTCTGATAGTCGATGAATACTGCGACTCTGGTGTCGGACATAGACCTACAGGGTTCTGGACAAAAAAATAGCCCCGCCATGCCCTGCGGAGCAGGCCAGGCGGGGAAGATTGACCACAGACTATCGGCGATGGTGTGGACACACAACCACATTCGCTGGTTCGCACATCAACCGAATCCGCGACGCCCACGGGTGCCTGGTGCGCAACCCCAGCGAACCCCTCCTCCTCCAAGCCCTTTTCCTGTCTCTCCCCGCCAATAGGGCTGGTATCCTGACCGCCGCGCCCGAGTAGCTCAGTCGGCAGAGCAATTCATTCGTAATGAATAGGTCAGGAGTTCGATTCTCCTCTCGGGCTCCGCGAAACCACCGCCAGACAGCGCTGCGACCTGGGTAGGGGATGTAAAGCTGTCATTACCGCCACTACTCTGATCTTGTGGCGGCGGCCTCTTCGCTCTCGGGCACTGGTACGGACTTTTACCTGGATCGGGGCATCTACGATGTCGCGGAAGTAGCCCGCCTCGTCCGTTGCCCCCGGTACAGGGTTGAGGGATGGACCCGGACCGGCTCGGATAGGGATCCGTTGCTGAGGTCGAAAGCTGGGTCGATGTGGGATTGGGAGGCCAGCAAGCCTTCCAAGTTGTGGTGGAACCACTTCTCCAGCCGATCAGTTTCGACGAGTCGGGCATGGCCACGATTTGGCGACCGCACACCTGTGTGTGGATCAACCCCGAAGTGCAGGCAGGCACACCTTGTGTGGACGGCACTCGGATTCCCACCGGGACACTGGCTGATCTACATGATGCTGGACTGGAGTTTGAGGACTTGTCGGACGACTACCAGCTTTCCATTGGGCAGGTAAGAGCCGCTATCGGCTATGAGGACAGCTTGGCTGCGTGAGCCCCCAACTCCCAGCACAGAACACCGCCACTCTCACATACCAAGACCGAAAAAAGGTGGACACATCAGGGGACCAAAAAAGGGTTCGGCTAGTATATCTGTTCGGATATACTGAAGGAGTGAATCCTGTGCGAGCTATCCGTACGGTAGCTGGTTTGCCCCAGCGGTCATTGGCTGATGCAGCTGAGACATCCCAGCCCACTGTGGCTGCTTATGAGAGCGGGGCAAAGAGTCCCACCTGGCGCACGGTGGAGAGGATGGCGAGTTCTGTGGGCCTCGCGTGCTATCCGGCGGTCGGAACGCCCTTCACCCGCGATCAGGCGAGAAGCCTGGAACTCCATGCCGCGATTGCAAAGGTATTGAGGGCTCGTGGATCCGTGGTCGTCGAGACTGCCCGGCGAAATATCTCGCGGATGCGGTCGATGAACCCCCACGCGTCTCCGCTCTTGGATGAATGGGAGCGGATTCTCGAAGGAACAACTGACCAGATCGTTGCCCGCATACTCGACCCCAGTGAGCACGGTCGCGATCTCCGCCAGGTCACTCCCTTTGCCGGAGTGCTATCTCCAGCACAACGCGCCGCTGTCTACAGATCGTTCCGAAATTCAGGATGAATCGCTGGTCCACCTGCCCCAAGGGATCCCGTCGCTGCCTATGTTCCTCGATTGGGGAACAGATAGGCTTGCGATGGGAGGTGCAGTCGTGGCTAAGACCGAGATGATTCGGGCCCGGGTGGAACCGGAGCTAAAGCGCGAGGCTGAGGAAGTGCTTGGAGAGTTGGGCATGTCCGCAACAGAGGCGATCACCTTGTTCTATGCGCAGGTGGCCATGCAGCGGGGGTTGCCGTTCGACGTGAGAATTCCCAACGCCGAAACCGCCGAGGCGCTGCATCAGGCCCAAACCGGTACCGATCTTGGGGAGTACCTGACGCTAGAGGATCTCAAGGCCGAGGCGTAGTCGCCGGTGCGACTGCTTACCACAACCCGCTTCGAAAGAGACCTCAAGCGGGCCAACAGGCGACGCAAGGATTTGGACAAGCTTTGGGGGGTCGTCCGGACACTGCAATCGGGCGAAGACCTCCACGTTCGCTATAGGCCCCATCGCCTTTCTGGCCAGTGGTCGTCGTTTTGGGAATGCCACATCGAACCGGATTGGCTGTTGATATGGGGCTACCGAGACGATGCGCTTGTGTTGGCTAGAACCGGGACGCACGCTGATTTGTTCGGCTAGGGGGATAGCTGATTTTCGAATCTCCCATACTGGACATAGATGACCGGGTTCGGTTGCGACCCGTCCACCAGCCTTACGGGGAGCATGGTTAGGGCGGAGAGGCTGCCGTCTACGGCCACACCAGCAGGCCAATCACGCTTGAACAGTATCCTGGTCGGTCCATGCTGCCTGCCGATGTGAAGCCCATCTCGGTCGATGACCACGTCATCGAGCCGCCCAATCTGTGGCAGAGCAGGTTGCCGGCTGCATATCGCGACCAGGGGCCCCGGGTGGTGGAGTTGGAGAACGGCACCGAGGCCTGGCTGTATGAGGATCAGGTGATCCAAACGGTGCGGGGCAATACCCGCACGCTGCCCGGTTTCGACAGCGACCCCCTCGGCGTGGCCCGGTTCAGCGAGATGCGCCCCGGCTGCTACGACCCGAAGGCCCGACTTGGAGACATGGACCTCGACGGCATCTGGGCCCAGGTCAACTTCCCCGACTTCAGCCGGTTCGCCGGCCATCGGTTCGTGGTGAGCCACGACTTCGATCTGGCCGCGCTGTGCGTGCGGGCCTACAACGACTTCATCTTGGAGGAGTGGTGCGCCACCGATCCCCGGAGGCTGATTCCCCTGATCGTGGTGCCGCTCTGGGATCCGGTGGCCGCCGGCGACGAGGTGCGGCGCACCGCGGCGATGGGCGCTCGGGCGGTGGCCTTCTCTGAGAACCCCACCACCTTGGGGCTGCCGTCGGTGTTCACCGACCATTGGGAGCCTCTGTGGGCCGCGGTGGACGAGGTCGGGCTGGTGGTGTGCCTTCATATCGGCTCGTCGTCCAAACTCATCAAGTCGTCCGACGACGCCCCGCCGTGCACGATATTGCCCTATGTGGGGGCCAACTCCATGATCGCCTGCTCCGACTGGCTGTTCTCCGGCATCTTGGACCGCCACCGTTCCATTCAGGTCGCCTTTTCCGAGGGCGGCGCCGGATGGGCGCCCTATCTGTTGGAGCAGTCCAGTGACGTGTTCGAGAACTTCCGGGTGCAGCTCCCCGCCGAGCGCCCCCCTAGGGAGACCTTCGCCGAGCACATGACGGTGTGCATGCTGCGCGACGACACCGCCATCGCCGCTCTCGACGTGATCGGCGAGGACAACATCACCTGGGAGTCCGACTACCCCCACGAGTCCACCCTGTTCCCTCACAGCATGGAATCCCTCGCCCACACCACCGCCCCCATGACCGAGGACGCCGCCCGCAAGTTCGCCGAAACCAACGCCCGCAGGTTGTTCAAGATCGGCGCTTGATCCACAGAGCCGGAAGTAGTGTGATTCCGCATAATCATGAGGAGAACGTGGAAGCGGAGGTGTGTGGCATTGATAGTTGGTCGTATGCAGCCTATCGCGCGCGGCAGCAGCCGCCTCCCCCGTGCCGGGCTGAACGCGTTCGTCTAGCACGCCGACTCGTCCGAGAATCTTGGGGTCAGGCGATCGCAAAAACTAGGGTTTTGTAGCCGTAATTCTTGTGACCTCGAGCCTCAGGCCGGGTTCGTCACGCAAGTGTTGGCCGGCTTCTCGCCGGCACCGATCAGCAGCTCAGCGATCACCGGCTGGCAGTCATGCCAGGACCTTCTGATCGGCGCTTGGGGTAGGCGTAGACGCGCAGAAGACTGGGGACAGCTAAGAGCCGTCCACCAGCCTTACGGGAAGCATGGTTAGGGCGGAGAGGCTGCCGTCTACAGCTGAATCGGTGTAGCCGGTCAAGGTTGCCCAGTTGCCGGAGGCGGGTCGCTGGTTGAAGGGGAGCTCGGCTCTGAACGGGAGATTTACGCCCAGCGCTCCCCCTTGGGCTAGGGCCAGGCCCAACAGGCCGTCCTGGTCTTCGATTTGGAGCACGATCGTGCCCTCGAAGCCCTGCCCTTCCCCTGTGACAACGGTCCCACCGGCCAACAGCTCGCCCATCGGAGGTGATTCCACCACGATGTCGTCCGACTGGGCGCTGATCACCACCCAGGCCAGCGAGCCGTCGCCAAGTTGAACTTGCTGCATATGAATGGTGGTGGCCACCCCGAACGGCGACCCGTCCTCGGCCAGCCTGGGTATCTCGGCGGTGGCGCTTGTGTCGTATTGGACGGCCGGACGAGGCTCTGCCGCCCTTTCTCCGAGAGCCACTTGCCGAGCGAAGCCCGCCGCCGCCTCATCAGGGGTGCGCGGCCACGCCTCAGGCACAAAAGTGGGCCACACCAGCAGCTCTGGGAAGGGGATAGCGGTGGGTTCGGGGGTAGCGGTTGGAGTAGCCGGCATCGGTGATGGCGTTGGCGTCGGGATTGCCACCGCTGGAACCTCATCCAGGTCCACGGTCTCCACCGGGACCGCTTCAGGCTCCTCTGAATCGCCGCCACAAGCGGCCATTACGAAAACAGCAGCAAACAGTACGGACCAAATCCGACGGATCACCCTCGAACAGTATCCTGGTCCGCCCAGGCTGCCTATCGATTGGGTTCGCGTCCGAAGCGCTCCATCGACTTCTCGAACTCGTCCCGCGTGGAGAACACAGCCACCCGGTCGAACTGCCGCTGAATGTTCCGGTCGGTCACGTCGGCGTAGACGTCCACCGCCATCTTGGCCAGTCCCAGCGCCTCGGTGGGCAGCGACATCAGGTGACGGCAGAACGCGTACACCTCGTCCATCAAAGACTCGGCCGGATACACCCTGTGGACCAGCCCGATCGCCTTGGCTTCTTCAGCGTCGACCTCCATGATGGCCATCGCCATCCACTTGGCCCAGCTCGGACCGATCAGCCGGGTCAGCCTGCTGGTGCCCCCGCTACCGGCGATGCTCCCCAACTTCACCTCCGGCAACAAAAACGACGCCTCCGGGGTGCAGAACCGGAAGTCAACTGAACCCGCCATCTCCACCCCCGCCCCCAGGCAGCGCCCCTGGATGGCCATGATCACCGGCTTCTCCACCGCCTCCATCTCGTCGTAGAGCAAGTGGTGGCTGCGGTAGTCCCGCCGGAAGTTCCACCCCGGGTGCTGCTCCATGGTCTCTGGGTCGCCTGGTCGGTTTCCCGCCGGGCTGGAGATGTCCTGTCCGGCGGTGAAGTAGCGGCCCTTGGCGGTGATGACCATGCAGCGCAGGTCGTCGCGGTCGCCCAGTGCCAGCACCGCCTCCCACAGCGACGCGCTCATGTCGTGGCTGATGGCGTTCAGCTTGTCGGGACGGTCGAGGGTGACCGTGATGATGCCGTCGTCGATGTCGATGACGGCGTTGGGGTGGCCCGCAGGAGCCTCAGCCATGGTGCAACCTTAGGCGGCGGCCTCCCGCAGCCGGGTGGTGCGGTGTACCGGATCGGTGTCGATCTTGGGGATCACATGCTTGCCCAACAGCTCAATGGTCTTGAGGTCGTCGGCTCGCTCGCTGGAGCCCATGCCGAACACGAGTTGGTCGGCCCCCGCGTCGGCCCAATCCTGGGCACCCTTAAGCGCCTGGTCGGGGTCGCCCATCACGCTGCCCGGCTGGCCGACGCCTTCCCACAGCTCCTCAGCGGAAGGCATGGGAATGGTCTGGGGCCACGGCGGCACCCACTCGGGGCGGGGGAAGGTGTCGTGGTAGCGGAACACGTTGGACTGGAGGTAGGTCATCGATGACCGCAGCGCGTGGTCCACCGCGCCCTGGTCGGTCTCGGCCACGAACGCCCCGGTGGTCACCATGAGGTTGTCGTTCACAAACGCCCCCACCGGCTCGGCGTTGACGATGTCGCGCTTGTAGGCCTCCAGCACCGGGGCCAGCTCGTCGAGGGCCCCCACCGAGAAGCCGAGCACGCCGAGGCCCTTGCGGGCGGCCATGGCGTAGCTGGTGACGTTGCCCGCCGCGTACCACATGGCGGGATGGCCCTTGCCCCACGGCTTGGGGAGAACCTTGCGGGGCGGAAGCGACCAGAACTTGCCCTCGTAGCCCTCGTAGGTGTCCTGGGTCCACATCTTGGCGAACTCGCCGATCACGTCTTCCCAGATCTCCTTGGTGTGGGAAGTGTCGGTGATGCCCTCCTTGTGCAAGAACCCCAATATCTCATGGCTGCCGGCGCCCCGGCCGGTGCCGAACTCGAACCGGCCCCCGGAGAGGTGGTCGAGCATGGCCACCCGCTCGGCCACCTTGGCCGGGTGGTTCACCTGGGGCAGCGGGTTGAAGATGCCCGACCCGATGTGGATGCGCTCGGTGGCATGCGCCAGATACCCGGCGATGGCATCGTTGGCCGACATGTGGGAGTACTCGTCGAGGAAGTGGTGCTCGGGCAGCCACACGTACTTGAACCCGGCCTTGTCGGCGGCGATCACCAGATCCAATTCCTCCATGAATGCCTTGTGTTCGGCATCGGGGTCGTTTTCCCGGCGATGCTGGGGCACGTACCCCTGGATGAAAAGTCCAAACTCCATGTCGGCCTCTCTATCAGGTTGCGATTGGCTGGTATTTCCTAGCATCCCGCTCGCCTCAGGGCCTAAGAGCGCCAGCGAATAGGCTGCCACACCGTGCCTCCCATCCGACCCGATCAGCCAGCCACGCCACCCGCCGATGCCTTCACCATCTACCGGGCCCCTGTCGACGGCGACCTGTCGCTGGCCTACATCCGCGAGGGAGTGGGCGGGTACCCCTTGGTGCTGGTCCACGGCTACCCCGAGACCAAGCGCATCTGGTGGCGCAACATCATCCCGCTGGTCGAGGCCGGCTATGAGGTGATCGTGCCCGACCTGCGGGGCTACGGCGACTCCGACCTGTCCGACAACGACCAGTACGACCTGGTGCTGTACTCCCGGGACATCCACACTCTGGTGCACGACGTGCTCGGCCACGAGAAGGTCGGACTGCTGGGCGGCGACGTGGGCGGCGCGGTGATCGTCGACATGGCCAACCGCTGGCCGGAGTTCGTTGAGCGGATGGTGTTCTTCAACACCGTGGCCCCCTTCATCGTCGATGAGGTGGACTGGTACACCGAGCGAGGCTTGTCGCTGAACCCGCTGCCCCATGGACCCACCGGCGACTACCGCATCCGCCAGGGCCGCGACCCCGATCAGCTCCGAGCTGACCTCGACACCCCCGAGCGGTGCCGACGCTATGTGCGCGACTTCTACGAGCACCGGCTACTGGCCTCGCAATACTCCTTCGAGGAGGACGACTACGACTTCATGACCGAGCCGTTCGCCGACCTGGAGCGGCTGGCCTCGGGCTGGTCGGTGTACCAACTTGAGTACGGCCGGCCGATGAGCGAGCCGCCCATGATGGGCACCCAGGTGCAGGTCCCCACGCTCATCTTGTACGGTCCCGACGACCAGGTGGTGCCCAAAGACTTCCCCAAGCGCTGCGAGATCGCCTTCGCCAACCGGGTGGGGCCGGTGGTGATCCCCGAGTGCGGCCACTTCCTCCAGTGGGAGCGGGCCGACGTGTTCAACGAGCTGGTCAAGTATTTCTATGCCGATCTGCGGGAGGGGCGAAGCTGATGCACCTCAACGAGTTCGCCTCCACCGCTGAGCCGCTTGACATGACGGCCACCGCCGAGTTCGAGAGCCTGTGTGCCAGCGCGGCCGACCTCGGCATCGTCCACGGCTCTGACATCTCCTATGTGTCCCGCAACATCGTGGCCCGCCACCACCGCTTCCACTTTTCGGAGTGGGGTAGCGCTGACGCCCCCACCGTGCTGCTGTTGCACGGCGGCAACCAGTCGGCCCACTCCTGGGATCTGGTCAGCCTGGCATTGGCCGACCGCTACCACGTTCTGGCCCTCGACCAGCGGGGCCACGGCGACAGCGAGTGGGCCCGCGACGCCGACTATTCCTCGGGGGCCATGGCCGCCGACGCCGTCGCCTTCTGCGCCGCGCTGGGGGTGGCCGACCCCATCATCATGGGCCACTCCATGGGGGGCATGAACACCATGCGGCTTACCCTCGACCACCCTGAGCTGGCCAAGGCCATTGTGCTGGTGGACATCGGCCCCGAGATCTCCGAGGTCGGCACCCAGGTCATCCGCACGTTCGTCACTGAGAACCGGGAGTTCCAAGACTTGGACGATTTCGTGGCCGCAGTTCAGAAGTACGACCCGTACCGCACCCGCGAGCACATCGAGCGGACGGTCAAGTACAACCTGCTCCAGCGGGTGGACGGCACCTACATATCCAAGGTGGATCACGGCCCTCGGCTGGCCCACGGCGCCGAGCACCGCCGGGCCGGCGATCGCTTCACCATGGAAGACGCCGAGCGCATCGCCCAGCCGGTGTTGCTGGTGCGAGGCGCCGACTCCTGGGTGCTCACCTCCGATGCCGCCGAGCGGTTTGCCGACGCCCTGCCCCACGGCACGCTGGTGAACGTTCCCGATTGCAGCCACAATGTCCACGGCCAGAACACCCCGGGTTTTCTGGCCGCGGTAGAGCCGTTCTTGGCAAGCTTCACGCCATGAGCGACATCGGAGCAGCGGTTGAGGCCGGGGACACCATGAGCGACATTGGTACCGCCATCGAGGCCTGGGATGAGTGGTGCGAACTGCTCAAGCGCATGGGCCGTGAAGTGGTCGCCCCGCCCTATCCCACCGACGGCGGCGGCGATCTTGAGATGCTCGAGCACCTGGCCGACAACGTGGAGGCGTTCTTGGGCTGGGAGGTGTTCCACGCCGACCCCTCCCGCCCGTTCTTCAATCGCCAGAACGACCTGACCGTGCAGTGGGGCGGCCCCAACGCCGACAACGTGTACCGCCATGCCCGCATCGAGCCCGGCCGCCGCTACCGGATCACCGGCAAGATGCACGGCTGCGACGACTTCATCCTGGCGCTGCGGGCCGGTTTCATGCACAACGACGTCTGGGGCACCAAGGCCACCGTCACCGCCCACGACCTCGGCCTCGGCCGCCACGACGACATCGAGATCTTGCTGGGCGGAGACGAGCCCGGCGCGGTGGCCATCCCCGACGGAGTGCTCTCGGCGTCGATCCGGGAGTACTACTTCGACTGGACCGCGGATGAGCCCGCCTTCTTCACCATCGAGTGCCTCGACCCCGAGCCCGCTCCCTTGCTCGACGGCACCACCTTTGCCAACCGGGTGCGCCGGGCCATGATGCAGATGACCGACTCCATCGAGCGCTGGAACGCCTACATGGTGATGAACCGGGCCGAACGCATCGACAACAGCTTTACCAACCGCACCCTGGAGGTGTCCAAAGGCCTGTCCATGGCCCGCTACGAGTTCTGCTTCTGGGATTTGGAGCCCGACCAGGCCCTGATCGTGACCGCCCAGGTGCCCGAGGCCCACTACTGGGGGGCCCAGCTCTACATGATGGGCACCTTCGAGCTGGTCGACACCTACGCCCATATCTCGTGTCGCAACCAAACCCAGACCACGGTCGACTCTGACGGCAAAGTGCGCTATGTGGTGTGCGGCACCGACCCTGGCGCCGCCAACTGGCTCGACAACGCCAACCGCCGCAACGGCCTCTGCACCCTCCGCTGGTTCTGGCCCACCGGCGACCAAGCCATGACCCCTACCACCCAAGTCGTCGACTTGGCCGACGTGGCCGCCGCCCTTCCCGCCGATCATCCCGCCGTGATCCTTCCTGACCGGGCTGCCGACCTAGCCACCCGCCAAGCCCACCTCCGACATCGCTTCAGGACCTGAGCAGCAGTACCAAGTAGCTGCTCAGCGCGGTTCGTGATCAGCTTGCCTTTATCAGGGCCGCATCAAGCCGCCGCCGTCCACTTGGAAGGTCTCGCCGGTCACGTACTGGCTGGCATCGGACAGCAAGAACCCGATCACCGGGGCGATGTCGGTCACCGGATCCCCGTCACGCCCCATGGGATGGTTGTCGAACAGGGCCTTGTAGGCGGCCAGACGGTCGGGGTCGTCGTCGGGCGGCGCCCGGTGGGCCACTGACGCCGGGTTCACGCAGTTCACGGTGATGCCGTCGCGGCCCCATTCCCGGGCCGCGGTGCGGGTCAGCGAGCGAATTGCCTCCTTGGCTGCCCCGTAGGGTCCGAAGCCCGGTCCGCCGGTGATCCCCACGTTGGTGCCGAAGGTGATGATGCGGCCCCGGCCCTTGGCCGCCATGTGGGGGTGTACTGCCTGCATGAACCACAGCGTGCCCTTGGGGCCGGTGTCGAACAGCACGTCCATGTCCGACTCGTCCACATCCAACAGCGGCATGGTGGGACGGAACGACTGGGCGTTGGCCACCAGCCCGCCCACTGTGCCCCATCGCTCCACCGTCCGGTCCACCACCTCGTTGGCATGATCCTGGCTGCCCACCGACCCGGGCACCGCCAGCACGTCGCCGCCCCGCTCCCGCAGTTCAGCCGCGGTGGCCTCGATCCGCTCAGGCTTGCGGCTGGTCACCGTCAGCTTCACACCCTGGTCCACCAGGTACTCGGCGATGCCCCGGCCGATGCCCTTTGAGGCCCCGGTGACGATTACGACCTGCCCTTCCAGCATCGCCTGAGCGTACTGTTCTATGTGATGCAATCCCGCTTCCGCCCACGGAGCGCCAGACATGAGCTGGACTCCTGATCCCCGGCCCGACTGGGTGGCCGCCGTCAACCGGGGCGACGCCGGTCCGGTGGTAGACGAGGCCCGCCGCCCTTTCGACCCCGACCTGCTGATGGCCGAAGCACTTGTCCGCCAGGGCCGAACACCCGACGACCGGGCCGCATTGGGCGACGACGACTTCGTCGAGCCCCTCACCCTGTTTTGCCGTGGACTGGAGCACGAGGCCGACCTAACCGTCATGGGCCGCTGGATGTCGCGGCGTATGATCCTGCGCCTTTTGGAAGTCCGCATCCAGCTCAACGACTACCTGGACGCCGACCCCGGCACCCTGGACGAGCCCATCGACGAGCCAATCTTCGTGATCGGCGCTCCTCGCACCGGCACCACCGTCATTCACGGCGTGCTGGCCCAAGACCAGGCTCATCGCGCCCCTGAGGGCTGGGAGCTGCTCCGCCCGGTGCCCCCGCCCCACCCCGAACCCGACATCCGGGCCGCCGACCCCCGCATCGCCCTGGCCGGCGCCGAATTGGTCATGCCCCAGACGGTGGCCAGCGGCATGCTGGCTATCCACGAGTACTCCGGGCGCATGTTCAAGGAGTGCCTGTCGGCCATGTCCTTCGAGTTCCGCTCAGAGGAGATGGTCAGCCGCACCGACGTGCCCACCTACCAGGGGTGGTATGACACGGCCGATCTGCGCCCCGCCTACCGCACCCATCGCAAGGTGCTCCAGGTATTGCAGCGACGGATGCCCACCCGCCGGTGGGTGCTCAAGTCGCCAGCCCACCTCCAGGGCCTGCCCGCCCTGCTGGAGGTGTTCGACGACGCCCGCTTTGTGATCACCCACCGCGACCCCACCGCCATCTTGCCCTCGGTCACCAGCCTCATCGCCACCATGCGCTGGGCCCACTCCGACCGGGTGGACTTCGCCGCCATCGGCCACTACCACCTCGAGCTCTACGGCCGCAGCCTCGACAACCTCATCGACCTCATCGACTCGGGGCGCCTGCCCCCCGACCGCACCGCCCAAGTACCCCACCGCCTGGTCAGCACCGACAAGCTGGTCGCCGCCCGCTCGGTCTATGAGCAGCTCGGTATGAATCTGGCCCCAGAAACCGAGGCAGCAATAGCCGACTACGCCGCCGCCACCCCGCCCGGCAAACACGGTGAGCACCGTTACCAATTCGAAGACCTCGGGCTCACCCGAGCCGAGGTCCGGGCCCGCTTCGCCCGCTACATCGACCGTTTCGACATCCCGGTGGCCGACCATGATTGATCAAGGCAGTGGCTGACCAAGAGCACCCCGAGACCGCCTCGGCCTATCGGCTGGCCGAGTTGCTGGGCGACTTGCCCCACCCCGACGACTTCGGTCCCGAGGCCTACGAGCTGGTGGAGCGCACCCGCGATCTGGTGGCTGCCGTGTCGGCCAACGACGCCGATCCCGCCACCCGGGCCGAGATCGCCCAAGCCCTGGCCGAGATCACCGAGCGGCTGCGGGCCGCAGCCCGTGATCCCCACATTGTGGTGGCCAAAGACCACGACGGCACCGTCTACAACCTCACCCAGGCCGGTTCGGGCCTGCTCAACCCCCACGCCCCCCGGCTGATCTTCGACCCGGTCCCCCTGCCCGACCCCACAGCCGAGCCCCTGCCGGTGGAGATGCGGGCCACCGTAACCCTCACCGAAGCCCACTCCGGCCCACCCCACCGGGCCCACGGCGGCGTGGTGGCCACCATCCTCGACGAAGCCCTGGGCACCGCCGCCACCCGAGCCGGCGCCACCGGCCTAACCGCCGGCATCAACATCCGCTACAAAACCGGCACCCCTCTCCACACCCCGCTAGAAGTCACCTGCCGCTACTCCCACACCGACGGCCGCAAACACATCGCCACCGGAGAGATAAGAGCCGGCGAAACCATCTGCGCCACCGCCGAAGCGATCTTCATTACTGAGTCGCGGACATAGGCCGTGTGCCACGATTATCGGCATGGTTGATGTCGCACCGCCGGACGAGGCGGAGATTCTAGGCACCGCGGTCACCGCTTCGGGCCTCGCCGCCGAAGCCCCGGTGAAGATCCCTGTCCAGCGCTACCTCTCCCAAGAATTCGCCGAGCTGGAGTACGAGCGGATGTGGCCCAAGGTGTGGCACGTGGCCTGCACCGTCGACCACATCGCCAACCCCGGCGACTGGTTCGAGCACCGCCTCGGCAAGTACTCGATCATCTTGGTGCGGGGCGAAGACGGCGTGCTCCGCGGGTTCCAGAACGTCTGCCGCCACCGGGGCAACTCCCTGT
Source organism: Candidatus Poriferisocius sp. (assembly GCF_965214065.1). Taxonomy (GTDB): domain Bacteria; phylum Actinomycetota; class Acidimicrobiia; order Acidimicrobiales; family Bin134; genus Poriferisocius. Next base: position 376,082 of record NZ_CBDCAT010000027.1, on the reverse strand, counting down.
GCCAGGGATCAGGCACCGGCATTACCGAGCTGCGCTGCCCCTACCACCGCTGGGCCTGGGACCTCACCGGCCGGCTGCGGGAAATCCCCTCCCGCCGGGGCTTCGGCCCCATCAGCAACGACGACTTGCCGCTGGTGCCGGTTCAGGTGGAGACCTGGGCCCGACTGGTGTTCGTCAACCTGGATCTCGACGCCGAGCCGCTGGCCGACTGGCTGGAGGGCATCCCCGACGACATCGCCTGGGCCAACCTCGACGAGTTCCGGGGCACCTACTCCACCGCCACTGCGGTGAACTGCAACTGGAAGGTGGTCAACGAGGGCTTTTCCGAGACCTACCACGTGCAAGGACTGCACCGGGAGATGCTGGGCAGCATCAACGACGTCAACTCCCCCCAGCGCATCTGGGACCGCCACGGTGTGTCTTATCAGCCCTACGGCGTGCCCAGCCCCCGGCTGGGCCGCAATGTGGACGACCAGACGGTGTGGGACTCCTTCATCGCTACCCAGGGCGGCCGCATGGGGCCGGAGTACAACGAACCATGCCCCGCCCCCGAAGTGCCCGACGGCCAGACCCTCCAAGACGTGATCGCCCAGAAGATCAGAGACCACCAGGCCACCGCGGGCGTTGACCTGTCGGGTTATGACACCGCCCAGATCACCCACCTCAGCCAGTACAACCTCTTCCCCAACACCACGGTTTTGATCAGCGCCGACATCTTCACCGTGCTCACCGCCCGACCCGGCCCCAATCCCGACGAGGGCGAGCTGGCCACCATCCACCTCAGCCGTATGCCGTCGGCCGATGCCCCGGCGTCGTCGCCAGTTCACGTCACCGTGCCCATGGACCAGGCCGACTTCGGCTTCGTGCTCAATCAGGACTTTAGCGTCATCCGCACCATGCAATCCGGCCTCCACCAGCCCGGCTTCACCCACGTGTGGCTGTCGGGCGAGGAGTGCCGCATCATCAACATGCACCGCAACCTGGAGCGCTACCTCAACCTCGAGCCCGGCGGCTGGGTGCCAGCCGATCAGGCCCGGTGAGCCTGCCCGAGCACCCCGAGGCCATCACCCCCGATTGGCTCACCGAGAATCTGGCTGAGCGCTACCCCGGCACGGTGGTCACTTCCGTTGAGGTGCTGGCCATCCACGCCGGCACCAACGCCAACGCCCGCCTCGGCATCACCTACCAGGGCGACACCGACCTGCCCGCCACCATGTTCGCCAAAATTCCGCCGCTCGATCCCGACCGCCGGGCCCAGATAAACCAAACCGGCATGGGCCGCCGCGAGGCGCTGTTCTACCAGCGCTTGGCCCACCGGGTGCCCATGCGCACGCTCACGGCCTATGTGGCTGCCTTCGATCCCGACACCGGGGCGTTCGTGCTGCTGCTGGAAGACCTGGACAACTCGGCCAAGTCTTTGCCCGATTACAGCACAGGGGTGCCAGTGGCCTACGCCGCCGAGGCCATGGACCACTTCGCCGAACTCCACGCCCGTTACGAGGATCCGCAGCGCCGGGCCGCCGAGGCAAGCTGGGTGCCGCTGGCCAACAAGGGCAGCGACTACGGTGCCCGGCTGCTGCGCTACGGGCTCGACAACCACCGGGAGAAGCTCACCGACGCATTCGCCGAGCTCGCCGAGCTCTACATCGACCACACCGCCGAGCTCCACCAGGCGTGGGCCGCGGGACCCATCGGCGGGCCGGCCACCGTGCTCCAAGGCGACGGCCACATCGGCAACCTGTTCGTGACTGAGACCGGGGGGCCGGGCTTCTTGGACTGGGGCCTCATTAACGTCGGCGCCCCCATGCGCGACGTGAGCTACTTCCTCAACATGTCCATGGACCCCGCCGACCGCCTGGCCCACGACCATGCCCTCATCCAGCGCTACCTCGACGGACGCATCCGCCACGGCGCCCATCCCATCACGTTTGACGAAGCCTGGCTCGCTCACCGCATCCACGCCGCCTACTCCGTCCCTGCCAGCTGCCAAGTGGTCACCTTCCCCGAAGACGCCTCCCCCGGCCGCCAAGCCTTCGCGGCCACCTTCCTAGCCCGCTGCGAAGCCGCCCTAGCCGACCTAAACCCCCGCCCCGCCCTCCGCGACGCAATCGGCCTCTAGCCGACAAGCCACACACTTTCGTCCAGATGTTTGTAATTCGGCATATAGCTATCTTTGTGTGATGGCTATACTAAGAATAACCATCACAAACACAAGAATTGTTTCCCTATGCCTCTATCTTGGTCGGAAGACGTCCAGCGAGTCATTCAAGAGCAGAACCCCTGGTGGCGCCTAGACCAAGTGCCGCGCCCGCTTGCCCTCCCAGTAGAGCGGCCATTGGCTGGCGACCTGTGGCAGCGCCTTCTTGATGATGAGCCTCATCGCTATCAGCTCATTTTGGGTCCTCGCCGCGTGGGCAAGACCACTGTGCTCTACCAGACCGTGGCCAGACTCTTGGATAACGAAGTGGATTCGTCCCGGATCTGGTGGCTTCGGCTGGACCATCCGGTTTTGTTGCGCGAGGACCTAGGCGATTTGGTTCGCCTAGCTGTGGAGTCCTCCGGGGCGGACCGGGATACCCCGGTGTTCTTGATGCTCGACGAGTTGGTCTACGCCGAGTCTTGGGACATCTGGCTTAAGACCTTCTATGACGAGCAATGGCCAGTGCAGATAGGGGCAACGTCTAGTGCCACTGCCGCCCTCCATCAGGGCCGGTTGGAGAGCGGCGTTGGCCGTTGGGACGAGCAGCAGCTAACGCCATACTCATTCCTTGAATTCTTGGACCTGGCGGCCTTTCAGTTGGACCTGGTTCCCGGTCAAGACTTCATCGGCTGGGAGGGCGAAGCCCAGGAAACGTTGGCTGACACGATACGGGCGATGGCACCAGGTCAGTCCCCTTACGAAGCGTTCTCGGACGAGCGCCATCGCCTCTTGATGGTCGGGGGCTTTCCTGAATTGCTCCCGTATGCTGCTGCACGGTCGGACGGTGACTACGAGTATTCCGACGCTGAGCTACTGCTGTTCTCCCAACAGGTGCTGCGGCCCGATGCAGTAGAGCTGGCTCTCTACAAGGACATCCCTCAGTCCTTCGGCGTGGACAACCCAATGATGCTGGAGCGGCTGCTGTATGTGTTGGCTGATCAGGTCTCAGGACTGCTCTCTCCAACCAATATCAGCAGCGACTTGGGCCTGGCAGTGCCGACCATTGAGCGTTACCTGAATTATCTTGAGCATGCATTCCTAGTATTCACGCTGCCCAACTACTCGGGGACAGAGTCCGCAGTGCAGCGTCGGGGTCGAAAGCTCTATTTCATCGACGGCGCTGTACGCAATGCAGCATTGCAGCGAGGCATAGCTCCCCTAGAGGACCCAAGCGAGATGGGCCTACTGCTGGAGAACTTGGTGGCTACGTCGCTGCGCTCCCTCGCAACCCATAGCGGAGTGCGGCTACATCATTGGCGCGAGGGCAAGTCGGAAGTGGACTTCATCTACAACGAACCCCGCAATCCGTTGGCATTCGAAATTGCGTCGTCGCCGCGCCATAGCCGGGAAGGGCTGGAGGCGCTCATCGACCGATACAAGCAATTCCGGGGTAACAGCTATCTGGTAGCACCCAACGTCCCAATGGCTCCAGCGCAATCCAACGATCGTGGCATCGGCACCCTCCCACTAGACGCGCTGCTCATTGCGGTCGGCTCTCAGGCCCATCGAGCCATGATGTCCCGATTGCGGGTCGGGGATTAGCTACACCACCTGACGCGCCCTTCTGGCGTTCCCGTACCATGGCGGCCATGGCATTGGCTCAGGTGCAGACGCATGTCGAGTTGCCGTTTCTCATCAACGACGCCGACAACCACTTTGTGGAGCCCCGCGATCTCTATGTGAACCACATCGACCCCAAGTGGCGTCACAAGTCGGTCACCTTCGAGGCCGACGAGCAGGGGCGCTGGGTGGGGGTGTTCGGCGGGCGGCCGTCGCGTATCAACCAGGCGGTGGCCATGGTGGCCGCTGACGACGAGACCGCCGCCGAAGTGGCCGCCCGGGCCGTGCCACAAGCGGGCGACGAGAACCAGATGAAGCCCGGCCAGTCCAACATCCACTCGCCGGGGATGCTGCTGTCCCGGCTCAACCCCTATCGCAACCTCACCGACGGCGAGCGGGTCGATCTCATGGCCTACTTCCGCGACCAGGAGGAGTCGTGGGGCAACCGCGATCTGCGGCTGGCCCTTATGGACAGCCAGGGCATCGGCGCCGCCCTCATGTTCCCCAACCAGGTGCTGTCGCTGGAGTACGAGTTCGCCGATGACGTCGACGGTATCTACGCCAACACCCGGGCCTACAACCGCTGGATCAACGAGGAGATCGGCTGGGGCTACCTGAACCGCCTCTTTCTTCCCGCCTACGTCTCGCTGGCCGACCCCGATGAGGCCGCCGCCGAAGTCGAGCTGGTGCTCAGCCAGGGGGCCACCGTCATCCAGATCATCAGCGGACACGTCCACGGTGGACGCCACAACACAAGGGGCGGTCGCTCCATGGCCGACCCGGTCTACGACGGCTTCTGGGCCCGCATCAACGAGGCCGGGGCCCGGGTGGTGACCCACCTGGGGGCCACCGACTACCAGAAGTACGGGGCCGACTGGAGCGAGGACCCCGAAGACGTGCTCGGCGACTTCGACGCCCTCCAATGGGTGCTCTACTGGGGCGACCGCCCGGCCATGGAGACTGTGGCCGCCATGGTGCTGCACAACCTCTTCGGCCGCTTCCCCAACGTGAAGGTGTGCCTGTCAGAACAGGGCACTGTGTGGCTGCCCTACATCCTCCGCAAGATGGACCACGCCTACCTCATGGGCCGAGGGGCCAAGTGGGGTCCCAAGCTCGACCGCCGTCCCAGCGACATCTTCCGCGACCACTTCATCGTGGCGCCCTTCCCCGAGGAGAATGTGGCCCGGGTGGTGGAGGCGGTGGGCATCGAACCCATTGTGTTCGGCTCCGACTTCCCCCACAGCGAGGGCCTGCCCTTCCCCGCCCTCTACGCCACCACCCAGCTCAAGGGCATGAGCGACGCCGATATCAAAACCATCATGTGCGACAACCTGGCCCGCTTCCTCAACCTCGAACCGGCGCCCTCCGGGGCTGGTTCCTAGCCCACCTTCATCAGGTCGGCCATGTTGCCGCCCATGACCTTGCGGACCTGGTCGTCGGGCAGCCCGTCAAGCTGGTCCACGAACGAGATCGGATCGGCCATGCCCTCCACGTGGGGATAGTCCGAGCCGAAAATCACGTTGTCCACTCCCACCAAATCGATGAGCCCCACCGGGTCGTCCTCGTGGAAGGGATGGATCCAGAGATTACGCCTGATGGCCTCCACCGGATGCTCCTCCCAGGAGTGGGGGAACCGCTCGTAGACGCCCTCCAAATGGGCCAGCAGCGGGCGCACCCAAGAGCTTCCGTTCTCCACGATGGCCACCTTCAGCTTGGGATGGCGGTTGAGCGCCCCATGGGCCACCCACGAGGTCACCGCATCCTGGATGGGCCGGTTGTGCGAGATCGCCATCTGGAACAGCGACTGTCGGAACGCCGTCATCTCCCCGCTGACGCCCTCCCACTCGTCGGTGAACCGCTTGTAGCCGCTGTCGGAGGCGTGCATGGCTACCAGAATGTCCAACTCCACCACCCGCTCCCAGAACGGGTCGAACTCGGGCAGAGCGAACGACCGCGGCCCTCTCAGCCCGGGAGGCGCCGCGGGGCGGATCAACACCGCTCGAGCCCCCCGCTCCGCGCACCACTCCAGTTCCTCGATGGCCTTGTCCACGATGGGAAGGGTCACGATGGGCGTCGGGAAGATGCGCCCTTCGTAGTTGAACGTCCAGTGCTCCAGCATCCACTGGTTGAGGGCGTGGATGACGATGTGGCATTCGTCGGGGGCGTCCCGGAAGCGCTCCTCAACCAGCGACGCCAAGGTGGGGTACATCATGGCGTAGTTCAGGCCCAGCTCGTCCATCAGCTCCAGCCGGGGTTCCGGGGAGAAAAACGCGGGCAGGGCGTCGATCGGCTTCATGATCTCCCGGTGCGACTTGCCCTCGGGATTGCCGCTCTTGAAGTACTCCTCCTGGGCGCCGGGAGAGCCCACCCGCTGGAACGTGGGGTTGGGGATGTACTCGCTGATCTTGCCCCTCACCATGATCTTGGTGCGGCCGTTGTGGTCGATGTAATCGACCAGGCCTCGGTGGGAGTCGGGCAAGTGTTTGGTAAGGGCCTCGGTGGTCTCGTACATGTGGTTATCGGCGTCAAAAACCGGGAAATCAAGCAGGCGAGAAGGCATGCCAAACATCTTATTGCCGGTATGCGCCGGGCGTGAACGAGGGGACTCCCCTACATTGGAACCGTGAGCCCCGACCTAGCAATCCGAGGCGGCACCGTCGTAGACGGCACTGGCCAGCCCGGCCAACAAGCCGACATAGGCATCGCCAACGGCCGCATCACCGAAATCGACAAAACAGTCAAAGCCCCCACCGAGATCGACGCCACCGGCCGCCTGGTCTGCCCCGGCTTCATCGACTGCCACACCCACTACGACCCCCAAGTGCTGTGGGACCCGTGGCTGTCGTCGTCATGCTGGCACGGGGTCACCTCGGTGGTGGCCGGAAGCTGCGGCTACAGCATCGCCCCCACCAAGGCCGCCGACCGGGCCTCGCTCATACGCACCCTCGACAAGGTGGAGGACATGCGGGTGGCCACCCTCGAGGCAGGGGTCAACTGGAACTTCGAGACCTATGGCCAGTACCTCGACGTGATCCAGCACCGAGGGCTGGCCGTCAACTTCGGCGGCTATGTGGGCCACACCGCGGTGCGTCTATACGTCATGGGCCAAGAGGCCTACGAGCGAGAGGCCACGCCCGAAGAGGTAAACCAAATGAAGGCCGCGGTGGCCGAAGCCATCAACGGCGGCGCTTTGGGGTTCTCCACCGATCGGGCCGGATTCCACCTGGGCGACGGCGGCCGCCCGGTGCCGTCCATCGCCGCCTCCCAAGAAGAAACCGAAGCCCTCATCGCCGTCACCGCCGAGATTGGCCGGGGCGTGGTGCATGTGGCGCCGGGGGAGAATTACCGCTGGGTGTACGACCTCCAGCCCAAGCTGGGCCGGCGGCTCAACTGGTCGTCCATCCTCACCTACCCTGCCGCGGCCTCCTCCCGGGCCGACTACCGCACCAAGCTGGCCGACCACTTGGCCGGCCGGGCCGCCGGGGCCGACGTGTGGGTGCAGGTCACCTGCCGCCCCATCACCCAGCACGTCACCATGATCGAGCCCACCTCCTTCTACACCATGGGCTCGTTCAAAGAGCTGGTGGCCCTGGCCCATGAAGACCGCCACACGCTGTATGCCGACCCCGACTGGCGGGCCCGAGTGCAGTCCGACCTCGACGCCAACGGCCTTCTGGCTTCCCGCTGGAACACTTTGGCCATTGTGGAGTCGCCCAGCCAGCCCGAGCTAGTGGGCAGCACCGTGGGCAAAGTGGCCGCCGAGCGGGGCTGCACCCCGTGGGACGCTATGTGCGACATCGCCCTGGCCGACGGACTGCTGACCCGCTTCGAGATCACCTTCGCCAACGACGAGGTCGATGGCGTGACCTCCCTCATGCAGGCCGAGGGGGCGGTTATGGGCCTGTCCGACGCCGGCGCCCACGTCGGCCAGATCTGTGATGCGGTTATGCCCACCGACTTCTTGTCCCGCTGGGTACGCGACCGCCAGGTGATGACCCCCGAAGCCGGAATCCACAAGCTCACCGGCGAGCTGGCCGAGATGCTCGGCCTGGCCCCCGACCGCGGCTACCTGCACCCCGGCGCGGTGGCTGACATCACCGTGATCGACTGGGACAACCTCGAAGTCGGACCCATCCGCCGGGTCCACGACATGCCCGCCGACGGTGAGCGCCTCATTGCCGACAAGCCCACCGGCGTCGACCACACCCTCGTCGCCGGAACCCCCACCCGCCTCGACGGCAAATCACTGCTCGCTCAACTCGACACCCTCCCCGCCACCATCCTCCGTTCTGCCTGAGCAATCAGGTTGGCCTATTCGGGCGGTACCACCGGGTCGATGCCCAAGTCGGTGTAGGTGAGAGCGGGGAAGTAGGGCACGCCCAGGGCTTGGAAGCGGCGCCGGGCAGTGTCGCCCCGGTCGACGACTGTGGCCACCGCCACCACATCGGCCCCGGTGTCGCGTACCACTTTAAAGGCCTTTTCCGTCGAGCCTCCGGTGGTGGTTGCGTCCTCAAGCAGCAAGACCCGGTGGCCCGGTCCGAGGGGAGTGCCCTCGATCTGCTGTTTGGTGCCCCGCTTCTTCGGCTCCTTTCGTACTGAGAACCAATGGCCGTTGGTTTCGGCTGCTATGCCCACCGCCAGCGAGTCGGCCCCCATGGTCATCCCGCCAGCCGCGTCGAATTCGATGCCGGCCTTCCGCACCCGCTGAACAATCGCTCGGCATGCCACCTGGAGGTCGGCCCATCGGCAGAGGGCCACCTTGACGTCGACGAAGTCGCTCGACAAGGCCCCACTGGCCAGCTCTATCGGCTGGTCCAATTTCCGTAGACCTTGCTGCTTGATGATGTTGATAAGCGCCGCGTCAGCCACGTCCCCAGAATAGTGGTCGCCGGTGACGGCAGACGGCCCCTTGAAATAAGTTGAAATAAAATAGAATAAATTGGATTTCCACAAGCGTTCCCCAACCCAATCCCGCTATCGTCCCCCGAAGCTTCCCCCTTCAATCGACATGTGAGACATGTGAAGGGAGAAGGATTCGTGTCCGCTCCACCGGAAATCTGTGCCTGGGCCCCGTGGTGGACCTCAGACCAGCGCCGCCGCTTTCTGCACCTAGTGGAGAGCGTCGTTCAAGCCCGATTCGGCCACCACGCTGTGGATGAGGTCGACGGGACCGTGGCCGTCGAGAAGATGGACTGCGTGCTGGGGCTGTCCAACCTGGCCCAAACCTGTCGGTCATCCGACCCCGACGACTGGAGGCTCATTATCTACAACCATGTTGCCCGCCTTGACGATTTCGCCCCTGATGTTTTGGCCGAGCGCTTAGGCGACTACGAGCGGCTCCAGCCCGATCTGAGGGTCAGGGTGGTGAGCGCCCAGCACCTTTGTCATATCGACGCGGTGCGCGATCCCCTGCCGCTGGGACTTTTTGCCTGCCTGTCGGTGGACTTGGACGGCGCCGCCAGCCCGGTGGACCGCAGCTATTTCGAGGACTGGGGCGTGGAGCACGCCGAGGTGATGGCGATCGCGCTGGCCAACACCTTGATGGCCGAGCCGCTGGCTCCGATGGAGGCGGAGGAATTGTCCGGGCAGTTCCGGGTGTTCTCGGGGTACTCCCTGTTCGTCTCCGGCCATTTGCTCGACTTCGCCCGCACAGTTCCCGATATCGGGCCGCAGGGCGCAGTGGTGACCATCCCCGCCGCCCACACCGTGATGGTGTGCCCGGTGGAGACCAACGAGCAGTTCGTGGATCACTCGGCCTCGATGATGGCCGCCAGCTACATCCGCTACCTGGCCGGGCCCAACTCGGTTAGCCCCAATGCGCTGTGGTGGCGCCCCGGCCACCCGCTGGCTGGCTTCGCTCGTCTCGACAACCAGAGCTTCGAGCTGGCTGCCCCCGAGCCTCTCCGCTCCCGACTATTGGCCGGTCGCCGAGGCGACTAGCGTCGGTGGGATGTCGGATACGGCACTCTTACTCGACGAGATCGATATCCACTCCACTGACCTGTACCAGGAACGCGGCTATCCATGGGCGGCGTGGGACATGCTGCGGGCCGAGGCCCCCGTGCATTGGTACGAGCGACCCGACATCGAGCCGTTCTGGGCCGTCACCCGCCACGAGGACATCCACTGGGTGTCGTCCAACGACAAGCTGTTCATAAACGGCGGCCCCCGCCTGCGCCTGGCCTCCATTGAAGAGGACAAGGGCATGTGGGAGCGCCGGGCACGGCGGCTCACCGAGCTGGGCTGGGACCTGGACGAGCCCATGGACATGGTGTTTTTGGACCGGCCCCGCCACACCCGGTTCCGCCTGCTCACCGCCCGCCGGTTCACCCCCCGGGCCATGCGGGAGCATGAGGAGCACCTCGCCCAGTACGCCGCCCGGTTCACCGGCGAGTTCGTCGAGATATTGGAGCGTGACGGCGAGGCCGACTTGGTGCTCGATTATGCGGTCAAGCTGCCCTTGGCCACCATCTGCGACCTCATGGGCCTTGATGTTGAAGACTGGTCAAAGGTTCACAAGTTCACCGAGATGGCCTTCAACGACGAGGAGAATATGCGGTGGGCCGAGCCGGGCGAGACCTTCGACGACCTGAGGTTCCGGATGGGCAAGGACTTCAGCGCCTATATCAGGACGATCATCGAAGACTGCCAAGCCGAGCCCCGCGACGACATGACCGGAGCGGTGGTTCAGGGCGAGGTCGACGGCTGCCCGCTCAACACCCAGCAGCTCACCGGCTACATCACCCTGCTGCTGGGCGCAGGCAACGAGACCACCCGCAATGCCACCACCTCGGGTGTGACCGCCCTGCTCCAGCACCGCGACCAAATCGACCGTCTCCTGGCCGATGAGTCGCTGATCGAGCCGGCGGTGGAGGAGATCCTGCGGTGGACGTCGCCGGTCATCCAATTCGCCCGCACCGCCACCGCCGACGTGGAGCGCAACGGCCAGCTGATCAAAGAGGGCGACACCGTGGGTGTGTTCTACCCCTCGGCCAACCGGGACGATGCGGTGTTCGACGACCCCTACCGCTTCGACGTGGGCCGCAATCCCAACCACCACATGGCATTCGGACACGGAGTCCACTTCTGCCTGGGGGCCAACCTGGCCCGCTGGGAGCTGCGGGCCATGCTCCGAGCGATCCTGCCTCTTCTGCCCCGCCTAGAGCTGGTCGACGAGCCCGAGCGCCACGGCCACCTCCACCTAGGTGCCGTCAAGCACCAGCGCGTCCGCCTGGTGGGCTAGCCCCACCGGCCCGAGTCGAAGCACAGCGGTACTGTCATGAAGATGAGCGGCTTGCTGATACGCGGCGGAACGGTGGTGGACGGCACTGGTGCGCCGGCCCGACGGGCTGATGTTCGGGTGCGGGGCCGGACCATCGCCGAGGTGGGTACCGGCTTGGCTTCCGACGGCGAGCGGGAGCTTGACGCCGCCGGGGCGCTGGTTGCCCCCGGCATCATCGAGACCCACACCCACCTCGACGGGGCCATGTGGTGGGACCCCTCCTTTGATCCGCTGCCCAGCTACGGGGTAACCACCACCGTGTTCGGGAACTGCGGGATGTCGATGGCTCCCCTCGACGGACCTCAGCGCGACGAAGTGGTGGATCTGTTCTGCTTCCTGGAAGACCTGCCCCAGGTTGCCTTCGAAAAAGAAGTGCCCTGGACTTGGGCGAGCTGGCCGGAATACCGGGCCGCGCTCGACACCCAGCCCACCGCGGCCAACATCGCCGGCTATGTCGGCCACATCAGCCTTCGCACCTTCGTCATGGGCGACGCCGCCTGGGACCGTCCCGCCACCTCCGCCGAGCGCACCGCCATGGCCAAAGCGCTGGACGAGGCCCTGGCCTCCGGCGCCCTGGGGTTGTCCACCAACGGCTTCGACATGGACCGCACCCTGCGATTGGTGCCCAGCCGCCACGCCGACGATGAAGAGTACGCCGCACTGTTCGACGTGTTGGCCGCCCATCCCGGCGCCACTTTCCAGGCCATCACCCGGTTCAACGAGCCCGAGCACAACTTGGCCGACGTGGAGCGCTTCGCCACCCTGGCCAAGCCTCGGGGCGTGCGAGGGCAGTGGACGGCCATCCCCGCCATCGCCGCTGAGACCGAGTATCGGGCCGATACGCTGGCCTTCGACCGCCGCCTCCGGGAATCCGGGGTGGACTTCTGGCCCACGGTGGGCACCCGTCCGCTCGACCTCTACTTCAACTTTGAGAAGGCGCTGACCTTTCAGCGGGTTCCGGCCTGGAATGACCTGGTCAACGGTCCTCCCGAGAACAAGATGGCCCTGCTGGCCGATCCCGCGTGGCGAGATCAGGCCCGCTCCGACTGGGATAACCGCAAGAAGTCCCGCCGGGCCCGAGTCGACCACCCCCACACGCTGATCTTTGCCCTGTCTGAGACCGGCGTCGGCCCCATGGGGATCTCGCTGGCCGACCACGCGGCCAACACCGGCCAGCACGTCTCCGACGCACTGGCTTCCTGGCTGCTCGACAACGGCATCGGCTCGTCGCTGCGGGCGCTGCCCGACGTCCACGACGAGCCCGCCCTGGCCGAGGCGATCCGCTCGCCCCACACCCTCACCAACGTCAATGACAGCGGCGCCCACCTTCAGTTGTTCTGCGGGGCCGGCCAGAGCACTCACCTACTCACCCACTATCACCGCGACACCGGCCTTTTGACCCTCGAAGAGGCAGTCCACGTTCTCACCGGGCGGACCGCAGGCTTCTTCGGGCTGGCCGATAGGGGAGTGATCGCCCCCGGCAAGGCCGCCGATCTGGCTGTGTTCAACCTGGACGAGATCGACTTGGGGCCAGAGGTCAAGCGACAGGACGTGCCCGGCGGGTCGTGGCGGTTCAGTCGGGAGCCGGGCGGATTTCGAGCCACCATCGCCAACGGCGTCCCCACTTACTGGCACGGCGCGCCGACCGATGCGCTTCCCGGCGCGTTGATTGGTCCCCGGACTGCCTGAGGACGCAGCGGCGAGCCTACGATTTTCCCGACCCACAAAAGAGAGCGAGGCACCGCAGATGGGACGACTTACAGGCAGGGTGGCGTGGATCACCGGGGCGGCTTCGGGCATCGGCCTGGCCTCCGCGGAGCGTTTCGCCGAGGAGGGGGCCGTGGTGATCGGCTCCGACATCGCGGAGAGCGATGGTTGGAAGGCAGTGGCCGAGACTGCTCCGGCGTCGAGCTTCCACCTTGTCGACGTCCGCGACGCCGACGCCCAAGAAGAGCTGGTCGGCCAGATCGTCCAAGAGCATGGCCGGCTAGACGTGCTGATGACCGCGGCCGGAGTCGCCGGCGGCGGCCAGGTTCACGAACTCGATGTCGAGGAGTGGGACCGGGTGCAGGACATCAACCTCAAGGGCACCATGCTGTCGTGCCGGGCCGCCCTCAAGCCGATGGTCGAGGCCCGATCCGGGAGCATCATCACTGTCGCCAGCGTCGAGGGGCTAGAAGGCTGTGAGGGGGGCAGCACCTACAACGCCTCCAAGGGCGGGGTGATCCTGCTCACCAAGAACATGGCCAACGACTACGGCCCGGCCAACATCAGGGCCAATGCCATCTGCCCTGGCTTCATCGACACCCCCATGTTCCAGTCGGTCATCCCCCATCTGGGGCCCATCGCCGACAGCATCCGCGACCAGCACAAGCTCAAGCGCTGGGGCCTCCCCTCCGAGATCGCCGGAGCGGCCTTCTTTTTGGCCTCCGACGACTCCTCATTCGTAACCGGCGTCGCCCTCCCCGTTGACGGCGGCTACACCGCCGGTCACTCCCACGGAATGACCGCCATCTAGCCGATCCGCCCTAGCCCGTCCACCGAGCCCCCTCAAACGGGGCGGAACTTGATGAGGGTGATCTCGTCGGTGGCGTCCTCGAACACTGCTTCCACAGGCAAGCCGCAGGCGATATCGGCGTTGTCTATGGCGATGAGGTTGGAGTACACCATCGGCCCCTCCTCCAGCTCCACCAGCACCACGTTGTAGGGCAGTTCCGGCTCGAACGAACCGATGTAAGGCTGTCTCATGATCGTGAAGCCCCACACCGTGCCCCTCCCCGATGCCTCGGTCCACCCCCGGTCGAACGACAGACACGACGGGCAGGAGGCATAGGGCGGGAACCACACGTGCCCGCAAGCCCGGCACTGGGGCAGCACGAAGCGGTGCTCGCGGGCCGCGGCCCAGAACTCCCGGTCCTCGTGGGTAACCGTGGGCAGCGGCTTGGCGTACCCCGCTTCGCTGCTCACAGCACCCCGTCCCGGCACAAAAGCGACGCCCCCGGCAGAGCTGACAGGCACCAGTACAGCGACCAGTCGCAGTCGAGGATCTGGCGCTGCCCGGCCTGGCCCCGCAGTTGGCGCACCGCCTCGGCGTGCTGGTTCCACCCCTGGAGGTACGACTCGCTCAGCATCCCCCCACTGGTGTTCACCGGAAGCTCCCCGCCCAAAGCGATGCGACCGTTCTGCACCCACTCCAACCCTTGGCCCTTTGGCACGAACCCAAACCCCTCTAGGCCCCACAGCACCGACACGCTGAAGTTGTCGTATACCTGAAGGCAGTCGATGTCTTCGGTGGTCACCCCGAGCGGGTCGAACAGGTCGGCCTTCATCGATCGGCAGGCCTCGTCCCAAAAGCCCAGGTCCACGTACCACTCCCGGAAGTTGGCCCGCCCCGCAGCGCCGGCGATCAGCACGGGGGGATGGGCTAGATCCCGGGCCCGCTCGGCGGTGGTCACCACGTAGGCCACCGCCCCGTCGTTCACCAGGCAGTAGTCGAACAGCCGCAGAGGCTCGGCAATGTACCGGGCGGCCAGGTAGTCGTCGATGGTCATCTCTTGTTGCATGATGGCCCCAGGAGTCATCCGGGCGTGGGAGCGGATGGCCACCGGGATGGCCCCCAGCTGCTCCTCGGTCCCCCCGTATTCGGCCTGGTAGCGGGTAAACCCCATCGAGTACTGCGCCCCCGGCGAGGCCATCCCGTAAATTGTGTCGTACAGCAGCCCCTGAGGCTGGGCCCCAAACCTGGTGCCCTGGGTGCGGAACGCCACCGAGTTGAACAGCACCACGTAGTCGGCCAGCCCATGGTGTACCGCGGTGGCCGCGTGCATCAGTGCCATTGCACACATGCGCCCCGCTTGGGGGTAGTCCACCACGAAGCGCACGTCGGTGAGCCCGGTGCGATAGGCCACCGGCTCGTAGTGGGCCAGCCCCCCGGTGATCAGCCCGTCGATCTGCGACTTCTCCAGCCCCGCGTCGGCAATGGCGGCCGCAATGGCCTCAGCGGCCAGCCCCTCACCGGTCCGCTCCGGATCAGGCGTCCGGTACAGCTGGGCGAAGTCGCTGCTGCCAATGCCGACGATGGCCGTTTGCCCCGCAAAGTCCCGATCGCTCATCGTCCAGCGACACTAGTGACGCTGTCGCCATCCAGCCCCTATCGTCGGGGCCGAAGCAAGGAGGGTGTCGATGAAGATCAATCCCGATAGTTCGTGGCGGCTGGTGGCCGAGCGGCTGGAGGCCGAGAACGATCCCCGGCGCCGCCACATCTTGCAGCTAGTACTCGATCATATGCAGCGAGAGCTGCGGCTCGATATCGAAGGGGTCATCGACACCCTAAGTGAGAAGCCCCATTACGTCATGTGGCCGAGTGGCGACAACCCCATCCGCAAACCCGGCGGCTCCCGAGACGCCATCCGCGACCTCTACGACCGATCCCTGGTGCAGACCGGCGCCCACCGCTGGGAACTCGATCTCGACCGGGTGATCGTGGACGACCACGCCGTGTTCACCGAGGGGGTCATGCGCATGGCCTACCCCGGCCGCACCCTCGACGCCATGGGCATCGATGTGCCTGACGTCGAGTCCTTCTATCTGTCCGAAGTCCGCATGGGGATTGTGTGGCCGATTGATCTCGACGATCCCGAAGCACGCCTGTCAGGCGAAGAGGTGTACTCCGAGGGCGACCGCTTCGAAGGCATCGCCGACCGCCCCATCAGCCTCGATGAGATCGCTCCCTTGGAGCCTCTCAACTCTTGACCGGTAGTCTCTCCGTCGAAGCCAGAGCGAAAGGCGATGCCGATGCAGATGAATCCCAACAAGACGTGGCGACTGGTGGCCGAGCGGCTGGAGGCCGAGACCAATCCCCGGCGGCGCCATGTGCTGGAGCTGGTGCTGGCCCACATGAAGTGCGAGGCCCAGGCCGACATCGAGGGGGTGGTGGCCACCCTCAGCGAGAAGCCGCAGTACATCATCTGGTCGAACCCCGACGACCCTGTCGCCAGCCCCGGCGGCTCCCGCGACGCCATCCGAGGCTTCTACGACCGCAGCATCGTACAGACCGGCGCGCACCGCCTCGAGTTCGACTGCGACCGGGTCATCGCCGACGACGACGCGGTATTCACCGAGGGGGTCATGCGCATGGCCTACCCCGGCCGCACCCTGGAGGCCATGGGCATCGACGTGCCCGACGCCGACTCCTACTACGTGGCCCAAGCCCGCATGGGCATCGTCTGGCCCGTCGACATCGACGATCCCGAAGCCCGCCTGCGGGGCGAAGAGGTCTACTCCGGCAGCGACGCCTTCGAAGGCGTCGCCGACCGCCCTATCTCTCTCGAAGAA
Source organism: Candidatus Poriferisocius sp. (assembly GCF_965214065.1). Taxonomy (GTDB): domain Bacteria; phylum Actinomycetota; class Acidimicrobiia; order Acidimicrobiales; family Bin134; genus Poriferisocius. The sequence continues at coordinate 359,706 of NZ_CBDCAT010000027.1, read as the reverse complement.
ATCGCTCCACTGGAACTCGCTGGCGTCTAACCGCTAAGGCGCCGCCCAGGTTTCGCGGCGGAGGTAGGTATAGGCGCCGGTGAAATCGGAAAGGGCTCTTTCTGGGAGGTCTACGGGGTCGCCGAGGCGGCTGGCGCCCCACACGATGCGGGCAGTGTGCTCGGCCACCAGGGCGGCGTGCAGGGCGTGGTCGGGCGACTCGCCGATGCACAGCATCCCGTGGTTGGCCATCAGCACCGCCGATCGATCACCCAGATGACGCACCACCTCTTCACCCAGCTCGTCGGTGCCGGTAGGGCGGTAATCGGTTACCCGCACGTCCCCGCCCAGGTACACGATGACCTCCTCAATCACCGCGGGGATGCTCTTATGGGCCACCGCGAACATCGAGGCGTGTATCGGGTGGCAGTGCACCACCCCGCCCACCTCGGGGAAGGCCCGGTAGCAGGCCAGGTGCATGGCCTTTTCGGTGGACGGCCGAGCCGTGTCCTCCAGCAGGTTCCCGTCCAAGTCCACTGCGGCCAGGTTTTCGATGCCCATCTGGCCATACGGCAGCGCCGACGGGGTCAGCCAGATCGTGCCGTCGGCCTCTCGCCCCGAGACGTTCCCCGCGGTGCCCACCACCAGCCCGGCGGCGTCCATGGCCTTGGCCGCGGCCACTACCTGGGTTCGAACGTCGCCGCTGTCGGTCATTGCCATACCTCCGGGTTGGCCAGGCGGTGGGGCCGCTCGCCGGCCAAGAGCCGGCAGATGTCCTGCACCACCATGTCGGTGTGATTCACTTCGGTGTCGTAGGTGGCCCCGCCGATGTGCGGCGTCAGCACCACGTTGTCGAGATTGGCCAGCGGATGGTCCGCCGGGAGGATCTCTCCCTGCACGTGGTCGAGGCCTGCGCCCCCCAAGTGCCCTGACGCCAACGCCTCCACCAGCGCGTCTGCGTCGTGCAACGCGGCCCGGGCGGTGTTCACGTAGGTGGCCCCCGGCCGCATGGCCGCAAACTGTTGGGCGCCGATCATCCCTGTGGTCTCCGGATTGACCGGGGCGTGCATCGACACCACATCAGCGGAGGCCAGCAACTCGTCCAGTTCGCAGTCGGCGTCGGGCTGGAAGGGGTCGCAGGCCATCACCTTCATCCCCAGTCCCTCGAAGCGCCATTTGGCTGCCCGCCCCACTGCGCCCAGCCCCACCAGCCCCACAGTGCGACCGGCCATCTGCCACGCCCGATATCGCTGATAGGGGAGGGTGTCGGTGAAAACCGTGCCCGCCCGCATGTCCCGATCTCCCAGGATCACGTGGCGGCTGACGGCAAACAGGAGAGCCACCGTCATTTCCGCTACCGCGTCGGCGTTGCGCCCCGGGGCATGCAGCACCGGGATGCCCGCCGCGGTGGCCCCGGCCACATCCACGTTGGTCGGATCTCCCCTGGTCGAGGCCACAACCCGTATCGGCTGTTCGAACACCGGCCCCCGGCACTCATCGGCCTCGCATACCAACAGGTCGGCCGATGCCTCCGCCAACCGGTCGGCCAAGTCATCGGCACTGTACAGACGGATGGGCTGGTGCTCGATCCACGGGTCGAACTCCACGTCGGCCACCTCCCGCAACCGGTCCAAACCCGTCCCCCGCAGCGGAGCGGTAACCAGTGCCCTAAGTCTGCCCACGCCATGAGCGTAGGGTTGATAGCTGTGGCTGAGACATTCGAGGTGACGATGGGCATCGACATCGGCACGACCTCGGTGAAGGCGGTGGCGGTTGACGCCGACGGCGACGTGCGGGCCCGCACCCGCATCCCCCACGCCGTGAACGCCCCCTCTCCAGCGGTGCTGGAGCACGATGCCGCCGAAGTGTGGAATGCCAGCGTGGTCGGGGCCTGTGACGCCGTTTCTGCCGAGCACCCAGTGGTGGGCATCGGACTGGCCGCCATGGTTCCGTCGCTGGCTGCGGTCGATGGCGACGGGGTGCCTATCTCGCCGGGAATCCTGTACGGCGACCATCGGGGCCACCACCCCGACGGCGAGTTCGTCGGATTCTTGCGCTCACTGGAGCAGGCCGTGCCCGACGCCCATGCCTATTGGCCCGCCCAGGCGGTAGCTAGCGCCGCGCTCTGCGGTGCCGCCGCCATCGACGCGATCACCGCCATGACCTGCCTGCCCGTCTTCGGCGCCGACGGCTGGGACGCCCAATGGTGCGACCCCGCCAAACTCCCCGAACTGGCCATGGACTCCACCCCTGTCGGGCACCGGGGCGATGCCCCGGTGGCCGCCGGAACAGTCGACGCGCTGGCCGAGCAGCTCGTCTCCGGGGCCGACACGCCGGGCGACGTGCTGGTGATCTGCGGAACCACCCTCATCACTTGGGCGGTGTGCGAGGGATGGCCTGAAGCCGATGGGTTGTGGACCATTCCCCACCTCCAGCCCGGCCTGTCCGCCATAGGCGGGCCGAGCAACGCCGGAGGCCTGTTCTTGGAGCGGGTCCGGGCGATCACCGGCGACCCGGCCGACGATCCGTCCCACCCCGACCGCCTGCCGCTGTGGGTGCCCTACATTCGGGGCGAGCGCACCCCCCGCCACGATCCCGACCTACGGGCCGCACTGGTCGGCCTCGATGTGGGCCACGGTCCCGCCGATGTGCTGGCCGCTGCCTACGAGGCCGCCGGATTCGTCGTCCGCCACCATCTCGATGTGGCCGACGCAACCCCGGAGCGCATCGTCGCGGCAGGCGGGGGCACCCACGTCGAGCGCTGGATGCAGGCCCTGGCCGACACCACCAATCTGCCCGTGGACGTCACCGCGGTACCCGAGGGCGCGGCGAAGGGAGCGGCCTGGATGGCCCGCGTCAGCGCCGGTCTGGAGTCGGGCGATCTGGCCGAAGCCCGCCGCTGGGCCCGCACAAGCCGCCGGGTGGAGCCCCGGGCCGATTGGGCCGAAGCCGGCAACCGCCGCTACCCCCAATGGCGAGCCGCTTGCGATACCCGGAGCGAGGCTGCACAGTAAAGCCGCGCCGAACGCGCCGAAATAAGGAGATCAATGAAATTCGCAGTGACGTTTCCGATGGTGGCCCACCCATGGGATCAGAAGCTGATCACCAAGCAGGGTGTGGTGGATTTCGCCCGCACCGCCGAGGAGTCCGGATTCGACGGACTGGGCTTCACCGACCATCCCGCTCCCACCGACCGCTGGCTCAATGCCGGCGGCCACGATGCCGTCGACCCGTTCGCCGCCCTGGCCTTCTGCGCAGCGATCACCGACCGCATCAAGCTGATTCCCAACATAGTGGTGGTGCCCTATCGGAACCCGTTCATCATGGCCAAGGCCATCTCCACCATCGACTCCTTCTCCGGCGGTCGGTTCATCTTCGCCACCGGTTCCGGCTACCTCAAGGGCGAGTTCAAGGCCCTCGGCGTGGACTTCAACAACCGCAACCAGATCTTCGACGAGGCCATCGAGGCCATGATCGGCATCTGGACCACCGACGATTTCGCCTACGAGGCCAGCACCTTCACCGCCCTGGGCCAAACCGCTAACCCCAAGCCGGTCCAGAAGCCCCATCCTCCCATCTGGATCGGAGGCAACTCCAAGCGTGCCCGCCGCCGGGTGGCCGCGGTCGCCAACGGCTGGACCCCGTTCCCCGCTCCCCGGGTCTTGGCCACCACAGCCAGAACCCCGCCATTGGAGACCCTGGACGACTTGGCGGCCTTGCTCGACGAGCTGTGGACCTATGTCGACGAGGCTGGCCGCAACCCGGCTGACTTCGACGTCAGCTACCTGAACCCCGTCGGCGGCCCACCAGCCGCCCCCGACTTCGACGCCGACGCCCACATCGCCGCACTGGCCGATCTCGAAGCGCTGGGTGTGACCTGGATCACCGTCACCCTCCCCGGCGACGACATCGAGGCCACCCTCGACACCATGCGCCGCTACGGCGAAACGGTCATCGCTCCCTCCCAGAGCACATAAATGCCCAATACCGCCGAGCCCGGCCCCGGCACCCAACCGGTCGAGTTCCCGCCGTTCGAACCGACCGTTCCTAACATGATCCGGGCCGCGGTCGATGCCTACGGCCCCCTCGAACTCGGTGTGCTCGATGACCAGCGGATGACCTTCGCCGACGCTGACGCCGCCTCGGCGGCTATAGCTAAGGGGCTTCTGGCCATCGGCGTGGGCAAGGGCACCCGGGTGGGGTTGCTGGCCCCCAACAGCCCCGATTGGATCGCCGCCTGGTTGGCCATCGGCCGCATCGGGGCCATCGGCGTGCTGGCCAACACCTACTACAAGGCCCGGGAGCTCGACTGGGTGCTGCGCCACGCCGATGTGCAGGTGCTGTTGACCGTGTCCCGATTTCTGGGCCACGACTACCTGGCCCGACTTGAAGAGGTCGTCTCCCCTGGCCAAGATCAAGCCATCGCCTCCCCATCTCATCCCCTGTTGCGCTCGGTATGGGTGTGGGGCCAGTGCGATCGCCCGTGGGCCGCTTCCATGGACAAATTGCTGGCCGGCGGTGAAGCCGTCAGCGACAAGATGCTGGCCGCAGCCGAGGCCCAGGCGACCCCCGCCGACGAGTTCACCGTGGTGTACACGTCGGGCAGCACCTCGTCGCCCAAAGGGGCGGTCCACACCCAGGGGGCTGTGGTGAGCCACGCCCACAACCTGTGGCAATTTCGGGACTTGGAGGTGGGCGACCGCATCTACTCGGCGATGCCCCTGTTCTGGGTGGGAGGCATGGTGATGGGGCTGGTGGGGTCGATCTACGCCGGTACCTGCCTGGTCTTCGACGAGCGGTTCGAGCCCGGCACCACCCTGGCCCTTATCGAGAGGGAGCGGGTGACGATTGTCGTCGGCTGGCCCCACATGGCCCAGTTGCTAGTCAACCATCCCGACTTTGCCCGACGCGACCTCTCCTCGGTGCGGGGTGGCAGCCTCTACGCCCTTTTGCCCCCCGAGCAGCAGATCGACGATCCCGAGCTGCGGGTCAACTCGCTGGGCATGACCGAGACGCTCGGCCCCCACACCCTGGGCGTGATGGGCTCTCGGCTGCCCGAGGAAAAGCGGGGCTCATTCGGCTGGGCGGCACCGGGAATGGAGCATCGGATCGTGAACCCCGAGACAGGAGAAGACTGCCCGACGGGGGTGCGGGGCGAGGTGTGGGTGCGGGGCTACGCACTCATGTCCCGGCTGTACAAGGTGGACCGAGCCGACACCTTCACCCCCGACGGCTGGTACCGCACCGGCGACAGCGGCTACTTCGATAACGACGGCTACTTCTACTTCACCGGCCGCATGGGCGAGCTCATCAAGTCGTCAGGCATGAACATCGCCCCCCGAGAGATCGAGCTGGTCCTAGAAGAGCCCGACGAGGTTATGCATGCCTTCGTGTGCGGGGTGCCCCATCCCGACCGCCTCGAAGACGTGGCTGCCGTGGTGGTGCTGCGACCGGGACCCCCGCTCACCGCCGAGGAGCTCAGGGCCTATGTCGCAGAGCGGGTCGCCTCCTACAAGGTTCCCCGCCACATCGCGGTCTACGACTCACCCGAGCACCTGCCCTGGCTCGACTCGGGCAAGATCAACCTGTCGGGCGTGAAGAAGCTGATGGCCGAGCGCTTCGTCGACAACTCATGATCCACGAGATGCTCACGGTTGTGCCCCGGCGGGACGACCTCATCGTGGCCGGCGACCGCCGCCTGACCACCGACGAGGTGATCGCCTGGGCCTCCCAGACCGCGGCCGCCCTCGAGGCGGGCCGGCTCACGGCCTTCCAACTCCCCACCAGCCCTGAAGGCGTGGTGGCCTATCGGGCGTGCTGGCAAGCCGGCGCGGTGGCCGTCCCCCTGCTGCATTCCGACGCGGGCCGCCAGCGATCACACGCCTTCGCCACACTCGGCATCGACCGCCTGCTGGAACCCTCCCAATACCCCGCTTCCGGCAACGCCTCCCACCGCCAGGTCGCCCAATCCAAACCCGACGACCGGGCCCTCATCATGTTCACCTCCGGCTCCTCGGGGGCTCCCAAAGGCGTGGTCCACAGCCAGGCGGCGCTGGCGTACAAGACCCGCCAGACAATCGCCATCCAGGCCTTCACCCCCGACGACGCCGGGCTCTTTCCCGCTTCTTTGGCCCATGTCGCCGGGCTGCTCCACGCGGTGCTCATCCCCGGCGCCGCTTCGATCAAGACCGTGCTCATGTCCCGCTGGGATCCGGGCGAGGCCCTGCGGCTCATCGAACACGAGCAGGTCACCTACATGGTCGGCCCGCCCACCTTCTTCAACGACCTCATGGGCCACCCCGACTTCAGCCCCAGCCGCACCGCCTCCCTCCGGCTTCTATCCATCGGCGGCTCCAGCATCACTCCTGCGTTCGTGAACCGGGCCCGCGACACCTTCGGATGCATCGTCAAGCGAGCTTACGGTTCCACCGAGGCCCCCACCGCCACCACCTGCACCATCGATGACGACCCCGAGCGCATGGCCAACACCGACGGCCGACCGTTCGCGCCTACCCAGATCCGAGTCGACGATCATGGCGAGATCCAGGTGTTCGGCCCCGAGGTAACCGTCGGCTACCTCGACTCCGCCCACACTGCGGCTGCCTTCACCGAAGACGGGTGGTTCCGCACCGGAGACCTGGGTCGCATCGACACCGACGGCTATCTCACCGTTATCGGCCGCCTGGGCCAAAAGATCATCCGGGGCGGCGAGAACATCGACGCCATCGAGGTGGAGGCCATCCTCGAATCCCACCCCACGGTCAGCCAGGCCGTGGTGCTGGGCGAGCCCGACGATCGCCTCGGCGAGCGGGTGGCAGCTTTTGTGGTGGCCGACGGCCCCTTTGACCTTGACGAGTGCCGCCGCTGGTTCGCCGAGGCCGGCGCGGCCCGCTTCATGACCCCCGAACAGCTGATCCCGATCGCCGAAATGCCCGCGATGCCCTCGGGAAAGCCCGACCGCTCGGAACTGTCTCGTCTATTGGAAGATTCCACTCGATAAACTTCCGATCGTGGCCCAGTACCAGACCCCTGAATGGCACCCGGCGTTCGAAGAGTATTGCGAGACCATCTTCGAGCTGGCTGAAGATGATGTCGACGTCATCCAGGCCCGAGTGGCCGAGCGCCTCGACGTTTCCCGCCCAGCGGTGTCTGAGATGATCCACCGGCTGGAGGCCGAGGGCCTGGTCACCTTGAGGGGCCGCTCAATCGAACTGTCCCCCGACGGGATGGATTTAGCCGAGCGGGTGGTGCGTCGCCACCGTCTGGCCGAGGTGTTCCTCACCCAGGTTCTCGGCCTGTCTTGGGCCGAGGCGCACGCTGAGGCCGGCAAATGGGAGCACGTAATCTCCCCCTTGGTGGAGCAGGCCATGATGCGGGTGCTCGACGACCCCACCACCTGCCCCCATGGCAACCCCATCCCCGGCTCCGACTACCAGGCCCCTCAAACGCAAGCGCTAGCCAAGGTTAAAGTGGGCCAGCGATTCGTGGTCGCCCGCATCACCGAAGAACTGGAATTCACCGAGGGACTGCTCGACTTCCTGGAAGGCTCTTCGATGGTCCCCGGTGCCCAAGGAGTCATCACCGCATCCTCGCCTGACGGCACAACCACAGTGGAGATCGACGGGAACCACGTCGGCATCGGTAGCTACGCCAGCGAGCGAATCCTAGTAACCGCCGCCTGATCCAACGTTAGTTGCAGGGGGTGGGAACGAGGGTGCCGACAGGGAACCGCTGCCTTCCCCTGATTCCTTCGGTGGTGCTAGTGGCTTTGCTGCCGGTGGCTACCTGGCATCTGTTTGGGGACCAGACGGATTACTCGGATGATTCTCTTTGGCTGTACTTCATCTGGCGGGCGCCTGGGTGGCTGAATGAGCTGGCCCATCCGATTGGGCTTGTCTCTTCGCTGATGGTGGTGGCTGCGCTCATTTGGCTGGCGGTGGAGTATTGGCTGGAGCACTGGCGCAAATGGTGGTTCATGATGCTGGGGTCCCTTTGCATGCTGGGGCTCTATACCGGGTTGGGGGGAAGATACGCCACCAAGGGAATTACCGAGGAAGATCACGTAAACGTCTACGGCTGGTTGAGCTTGTTGAGCGTGCCCGGGGTCGTTGCCTTGTTCGTCACGATTCTCTGCGTAGCCGCATCCAAGGTCAGGCCGGAATCGACTGCTCGCCATCTCTCCAAAGTGGGGCTCAAGCCAACGAGGCGGATGGCGATGGGTGCGCTCCTGCTGGGCGGCCTCACCTCAGCCGGCCTTTCGCTTGGTACCGCGGCAGCCAAGACTGTGGCATCACCCTCACAAAGCTTGTCGCTAAATGAGTCCATCAACCTGTCGTTGTTCTTCCTGCCCCCTCTCTTATTTGTCGGAGTAATGGGCCTCCTCATCTACCTGGCGATCATGGCCATGGGACTCACCGCCACCTGGCTGCTGCTCTTCCGCACCGCCGACTGGGTGCGCAAGCGAAGGGTCTACTGGTAGGGGTCAGTCCCAGCGGGGGCGGGGGGATTGGGGGAGCCAAGAGTCTGGTTGTTGGGCGATGAGGTAGTTGTAGTCCCAGTATTCGCGCCAGTGGGCGATTTTGTTATCGCGGATTTGGAGGCGGCACAGCACGGGGAGGCTGGCGACGGTGCCGTCGGGGTGGTGCCAGACTTCGACTCGCTCGACGAGCACGTTGTCGCCGCTCACCCAGATGTCGGTGACGCCGAGGTCGAAGCGGTTCAGGGCGCTCAGGCCGACTTCCAGCTTGCCGATGATGCCGGCGTGGCCGACGGTGCCGCCGGAGTCGGTCTCGAAGGGCATGTCCTGGTAGGTGCCGTCCTCGGTGAACAGCTCGGCCACCGCGGGCCAGTCCATCTGCTCCAGGGCGGCGAACAGGGCCTCGGCCAGCGCTCGGTTGGCAGCTTCGTTGCTCATGGGGCTCTCCTCACTCGGGGGCGGGCAGGCCCAGGTACTGGGCCAGCATCTGGGTAGAGGGGTTGTTCTGCTCGTAGTAGGAACCCTCCTCGGCACTGAGGGCGCCGTACTTCACCTGCATGTTCACGATGGCCACCATGATGATGCAAAAGCGCAGACAGCCCCAGGCCTCGAAGTAGTCCACGTGCTCGGCCGTGCGGCCCATGGCCTGCTCCCAGCGGGCGATGGTGCCCTCCCGGTCGGCGAAGCCGGGCAGCCAGCTAATGCCGGCGCCCTCGCTCAAGAACCGGTTCATGTACAAGAACCAGCCCAGGTCCACCTCGCCGGGCCCCAAGTCGGCCATCTCCCAGTCGAACACGGCCATCACCTTGAAGTCGTCGCCGTACATGAGGTTGCTGGGCCGGGCATCGCCCCAGTTCAGCTCAGTGGGCATCGAGCCTGAGGGGTCGTTGGCGTCGAACCAGTCGAGCGCAGCGTCGATCAGCGGCTTGGGCCGGTCCTCGGCGGCCCAGCCGGCGTAGTAGCGCTGGTAGCCGAGCTGCTGGGCGAAACCGGGGCCGCCGTATTGGGGGCGCTCCACAAAGTCGAAGCCGTTGGCCTTCCAGTCGGTTCTGGCCACCGCGGCGAGGGTGTCCACCGACGAGTTGTACAGCTCAGCCTGCTGTTCGGGCGAAGCCTCGAACACCCAGCCCTCGGAGAAGAACGGCGGGTTGTCGGAAGGCACCCGGCCGTGCAGGCGCTCCATGATGAAAAACGGCTCGCCCAGCACGTCGCCGGTGTCCTCCACCCACAGGATCTCGGGCACCGGCACACTGCCGCAGGCGGCCATGTTCTGCATGCTCCGGTACTGGACGCTCATGTCGTAGGTCGGGAAGATGGCGTAGTCGGTGGGCCGCTTGCGCACCACAATGCCCGAGTCCCGGGTCTGGCCGTCGCGGGTGTAAGCGGCGTCGCACACCAGGGTCTCGTTGCTGAATCCGGACGCCTCGGGGTTCACCAGAAAGGACACCTCGGCGTCGGACACGCCGGGGCGGGTGTTCATCCAGTCGGACAGGGAGGCCTTGAGGGCATCGATGTCGCGGTCTTGGGGAATAGCCATAGGAGCCTGAGAATACCCACCGAAGCGGGCCGAATATCAGGCGGGGACGGGCACCACCTCCACCTTGATCCCATTGACGATGGCGTTGCCGGAGATCTCGTCCACCAGCTCGCCCGGGGCCAAAAGGTTGTTGTTGACCCCGGCGAACTCCTTGGCCACCGAGAGCTGCACCCCGTCGAGGCTGTGGCCCCAGCCATGGGGCAGCGACACCACGCCGGGCATCATCTCGTCGCTCACCTCCACCGGCACCTCGATGCTGCCGATCTCGGTGCTCACCCGGGCCACCGAACCGTCGGCCAGGCCGATGCCCTCGGCGTCTTCGGGGTGCACGATCAGCGTGCATCTGTCCTTGCCCTTCACCAGCACCTTCACGTTGTGCATCCACGAGTTGTTGGAGCGCACGTGGCGGCGGCTCACCAGCACCATGCCGTCTTCGCGGCCCAGGCGCCGTTGCAGCCGGCCCACGTCGGCGGTGATGTAGGGCGGGGCCATCTCGATGCGGCCCGACGGGGTGTGGAGGATCTCCGGCACCCGGGGCACCATCGGGCCGAAGTCCAGGCCGTGGGGGTTGTCCTTGAAATCCTGCAACGTGAGGCCGTCGGGGTTCTCGCCGTAGCGGTCGCCCCGATGGCCCACCCGGATCATGAAGTCGGTCATCCGCTCAGGACCGCCCTCGTCGTAGTGCGACAGCACGTGCTCGGGATCGAGGCCAAAGAACATGCAGATCCCGGAGAAGAACCCGTCGTCGATGGCCTTCTCGTCGATCTCGTCGTTTGCCTGGCCTCCCATCAAGGCGCCCACCCGCACGAGCACCTCCCACTCGTCGGGGCGGTCGCCGAAATCGAAGATGCGGTCCGACCAGTTGCCCGCGGTGCGGGCGGCCCAAGACCAGATCATCTCGTCCCAATGGGGCTGCTCCAGCGGGGAGAGGCCGGGCAAGATCACATCGGCGTGGCGGGTGGTGGCGTTGACCCAGTTGTCGACGCAGATCATGGCGTCGAGCATGGGCAGGGCCTCATCGAGGCGGCCGGCCTCGGGCGAGCTGATCACCGGGTTGCCGGCCACCACCACCAGCGCCTTCAGCTGGCCCTCGCCGGGGGTCATGATCTCCTCCGACAGGCACGACACCGGCACCTGGCCCAGCACCTCGGGGGCGCCCCGCACCCGGCTGTACCAGCGCCCGAACTCGGGCTCTTTGGGCTCCTCGAAGTTGAGGGTGGCCATGGCCGGGGCTATCGGGGTGGCGAACATCATTCCGCCGGGCACGTCGAAGTTGGCGGTGAGCAGGTTCACCACGTCGATGAGCCACGAGGCCAGCGTGCCGAACTCCTGGTTGCACAGCCCGATGCGGCCGTAAACGCTGGCGCTGTCGGCCGCGGCGATCTCCCGGGCCAGCCGGCGAGTGGTCTCAGCCGGCACCTGGGTGGTGGCCTCCACCATCTCCGGGGTCCAGTCGGCCACCAGGGCACGCACCTCGTCCAGGCCGTTCACGTGGCCGGCCATGGTGCCCAAATCGACGAGGCCCTCGTCGAACAGCACATGGCACAGGGCTAAGAGGAACGCCGCGTCGGTGCCCGGGGTGATGGGCACCCACTCATCGGCGTGGTCGCAGGTGCCGGTGCGGCGAGGGTCGATCACCACGCACTTGCCGCCCCGCTCGCGGATTTTGTCCATCTCGCCTAGCACGTCGGGGCAGGCCAGAAGGCTCCCCTGGGAGGCGTGGGGGTTGGCCCCCATCACCACCAGGTACTGGGTGCGCATGATGTCGGGTGTGGGGAACGTCCAAGAGTTGCCGTACATGCACACCGACGAAACGTTCTTGGGCCACTGGTCCACGGTGCCCGCCGAGTAGCCCATCTGCACGCCCGACAGCATCACCAGCGCGCCCACATAGCGGCTGATGGAGAAGTTGTGGGCCGCGGGATTGCCGATGTAGTAGGTCATGGCCTCGACGCCGTACTTGTTCCGCACGCCGTGCAGGAGCTCCTCGCACCGGGCATAGGCCTCCTCCCAGGTGGCCTCTTGGAAGGTGCCGCTGGAGTCTTTGACCAGCGGCACCCGCACCCGGTCGGGATCCTCATGCAAGTGGCCCAGCGTGGTGCCCTTGGGGCAGATGAAGCCCTTGCTCCACACGTCGTCGCGGTCGGGCCGGATGGGCGCTAGCACTTTTTCGCCCTCGGTCTTGATCACCATCCCGCACATGGCCTCACACAGCGGACAGGTCCTCAAATGGGTCTTCACCTGGTTGCCGTTGCTGGACGACTTGGGGGCTGGGGTTTCGGCGTTCACGCCGGGGATTTTATCGAAGGCCGGCTGCGGCCCCCGAAGTCAGCGGAGTTGGTCTACGTAGGTGTCGGTGCCGGGGACGGTAGGGATGAAGGGGGCTGATAGGGCCAGGCTGGCCTTGGGGTGGGTGGCTAGGGCGGTGTGGTGGGTGGCGAGGGCGTCGGGGTACACGTCGGCGGGATCCTGGTCCAAGAACCACAGCAAGCACAGGCGCTGGCCCACCTTGGCGGTGGGGGCCACTGGCGGGGTGCCGGGCTGCTCGATGCGGCCCTGGGCGAACTCGCGGGGGGCGAAGGCCAGACACATCTGCGCGGGCGAGCCCAGCAGCACCGAGGGCAGGTGGTCGTTGGCCAGCCACTCCTCGAGGGCGTCCTGGTCGTCGGGATCGGCGGCGTCCACCACCTCAACCACCAGCCCGGCGAAGGGGTGGTCGAGGGCCAGATGGGGCTTCATTGGGCCGCTGCCGGGGCGGACCAAACCGAAGCGGTAGTGGTGGAAGGCGGTGTAGACGTGGGTGCGCCGGGGGAAGCCCCGGCCGTGGGGCATGAGCGCCTCGGCCATGGCCAGAAAGCTCCACCGCTCGGTATCGTCCTCGTGGCCCGCCGTGCTCCAGTACAGCGAGATGTAGCAGCCGGATTCGGGGGGATCGAAGGCGGGCTCGTCCACTTCAGGGCGCAGGTCGCGCAGCGACTTGGGGGCCACCCAGCGCCGTCCAGCGAACACCCAGGGGCCGTGCATGGCCCCGGAGTAGAAGTGGTCGTCCTCGTACCAGCGGTTGTACTCGTATTCGCAACCCTCATGGGGCTCCACCATGGTGATGAGCGCGCTGCCGATGCCGATGTCATTAGGCAGATGCAGCGCCAGACGCTCATATACCGACCGGTCGGCCGGGGTCCGGTCGGGCTCGAAGCTGGTCATGGAACGCCTCCTCGGGGTGGCTAGGTCAAAGCGCCGGCGGCGGCGAGAGCGGAGATCTCGTCCTCGGAGAAGCCTAGGATCTCCGACATCACTTGTTGGGTGTGCTCTCCGACTAGGGGGCCGGCCCGCCAGGGGCGGGCAGGGGTGGCGGAGAACAGGGTGACGGGGCCGTCGAAGGTCATGGTGCCGATGGCGCCGTGGTCGAGCTCTATGAAGAACTCGCGGGCCACCAAGTTGGGATCGGCGTAGAAGTCGCTGGCCCTCAGGGCCGCATAGGCGGGAACGCCCGCGGCCCGCAGCTCCGCGGCGGCCTCGAAGTTGTCGCGGCCAGAGAACCAGGGCTCCAGCAGGTCGTCGGCTTTGGCCACCCCGATCGGCGACCACCGGTCGTCTATCTCGTGCAGATCGGGCACGACCGAGCACAGCCCATCCCACTGCTCGTCGGTCTCCACCGCGACCGCGCAGAAGCGCTCAACACCGGCGGTGCGGAACACGCCATTGGGAGCGGCCCGGTCGCAATCCAACCCGCCCTGGGCGCGCACTCGGCCGCTGTCGCGGTACTCCAGCACCAGCGGGGCCAGAAAGTGGATGGAGGCCTCGATCTGGGACAGGTCGATGTACTGGCCCTGGCCGGTGCGGCTGCGGTGGTGCAGGGCCGCGCCGAGGGCGGAGAGGGCATAGCGGGGGGAGATGAAGTCGGTGTAGGCCCCCCAAGGTGGGTGCGGCGGCCGGTCGGGCCAGCCGGTGATGGCGGTGAAACCGGCCAGGCAGGCCCCGTGTAGGCCGAAGCCGGTGTGGCGGGCCTCGGGACCGGTCTGGCCCCGCATACAGCTCGACAGCATCACCGCCGACGGATTGAGGGATCGCACCCGCTCATACCCGAAGCCCAGGCGGTCGGCGGTGCCGGGGGTGTAGTTCTCCACCAGCACGTCGGCCCACTCGATCATTCGGTCGATCACCGCGGTGGCCTCGGGAATGGTGAAGTTGAGGGCCAGGCCGAGCTTCGACTGGTTCATGTTGGCCATGGGGTGCCCGGCGCTCATGGGCGAGGCGTGGGGCAGATGGGGGGGAATCCAGCGCAGGGTGTCGAGGCGGGCCTCGGTCTCCACTCGAATCACGGTGGCCCCTAGATTGGCCAAGTCCTTGGTGATGAGCGGCCCCGCCGCGATCCATGACAGGTCGGCCACCTTGAGGCCCTCGAACAGCGGTCCTCGGGGCTCTGCCCACACTTTGTCGTCGGCTGGCGGCCGGGAAACGGGATCGAGTCCTTCTAGGATCTCCTGGTGCTGGCCCAGTTCGGGAGCCCGATGGCGGAAGGAGACGGGGGTGGCCGACAGGCGGGCAAACGGTCCGGCGTGCACGGTGCCCTCCACCTCCACCCAGAAGTCCCGAGCGCCAAGCTGGGGGTCGGCAGCCAGATGGGCCGGTGTGTAGCAGGGGGCTACCAGCATCTTGCCGGCCACCGCATGCTTTTGGATCTCGCCCTGGGTCTTGGTCTTTAGGAACTCCAGCATCTGGCCCAAGGCCCGGTTGGCGTCGTCTTTCGACAGCGTCTCGTCGCCCAGCATCTCGAGATAGCGCTCCCAGTCGACCTCGGCCAGGTCGTCGTCGAGCGCGCCCTCCTCGATCACCCAGCCCATGAGCGACCTCATCCCCCGGTTGCCCTGCTCGCCCAGCACCAGGGTCATGCCCACATAGCCGTCGGCGCAGGGCTCGATGAACGGCATCCGCACGCCGGGCACCACCTCGGGGTGGGTCACGTCGGCCCGGTCGTCGCCCCGACCGGGGAAGTCCTGGCCCAGGGCGCCGTAGCTGGTGATCGACATCAGCGACCACATCACCGCGGCCTGAATGGAGCTGTCGAGGTGCTGGCCCAGGCCGCTGCGGTCGCGCTCGCACAGGGCCATGATGGCGTCGGCCGCGGCCTGCATGGCCCCGAGGAACGACGTCTCGGAGTAGCCCACCGGAGTGGGCACTCGGTCGTGGTCGCCTTGCATGGCCAACAGCCCGCCGGCCGCCGACAGGGTGAGATCGGTCTGGGGCGCGGCCTCATCTGGGGTGCCGATGCCGAACGGGGTCACCGACACGTACACCAAAGCGGGGTTGACGGCGGCTATGTCGTCGGGGCCAAGGTTCCGCTCGGCCATATGGCCGGGAGTGAACGACTCCAACAGCACATCGGCGCTGGCTACTAGGGCGCGGATCTTGTTTTGGCCCTGGTGGGTGTTGATGTCGCACATCACGCTGTATTTGCCCAGGCCCATCGCCTCCCAGAACAGCGAGCGGCCGTCGGCGGAAAAAGGCGGGGTGGTTCGGGCGCCGCAACCGCCGGGGGGCTCTACCTTGATCACCTCGGCCCCGAGATCGGCTAGCGTCTTGCCGGCGATCTCTGCGCTGCGGGTGGTCAGATCGAGGACTCGTATGCCGTCGAGGGCGCCGCTCATCGACTCACCTCTAAGTTTCGCCGGGCCTCAGCCGTCGAGCAGATCGGGGTCGCGGCGCAGCTCAGCTCGCACCATCGCCTCCCAGAACCCGATGAAGTTGTCGCCCTGGCTGCGCTTCATCATCTGCACGTAGCTATCGGGCAGCACCGGCGCCAGTTCCCCGCCGGCCGCCCGGATGTGCCAGGCCCGCTGGCAGCGCTGTTCGAGGGCCACCGCCCGCTGGTGCACGGCTCGGGCCGAGTTGCCCAGCACGAACACGCCGTGGCCGGCCAGCAAGGCGAGTTCGGAGTCGCCCATCTTCACGCAAGCGCTGCGGGCCGAGGCGGGGTCGTTCACCGCGCCGTCGTACTCGTCGACCATCACCAGGTCGCCGCCGCCCAGCGATGATGACTGGTCCATCGCCGGGGGCACCTCGGCCATGTCGGCCCACACCGTGCCGTAAAGCGGGTGGTTGTGCATGGCCCAGGCCACTCCGGGGCGGAGCTTGTGCAGCTCCAGGTGCAGCGGGATGCCGGGGGGCACCGGCCAGTCGCCCTCCACCACGTTTCCGTCGAGGTCGATGCGGATCACCTGGCTGGGATGCAGCTCGTCCCAGGTGATGAGCCACGGGTTGCACAGCAGAGTGCCGTCGCCCATGTTCACGGTGATGTGACCGGCTAGATGGTCGTTGTAGCCCTCATGCCAAAGGCAGCGGGCCAAGAGCACCAGTTCCTCGGCGGTGGACAGATCGGGGACCAGCTTTTCAGCAGTGGGGGTGAACGCCATGGGCCCACAGTAGTGGGCGCAGATGGCAAACGGCTTTCCCGGTCGAACGGCAAGGCCGCCGGATTGTAGCGGAGAACCGACAGGACGTGTCGGCACTTTGAGCGACCGCGCGCTTGACAGATGTGGCTACTCTGTGGCGATGGCCGACCCAATGGCCGCAGCAGTAGGGATTCAGCCCGAGCCCGCCTCGACGGTGGATTACCGCTTGGTGCGAGCCCATGTGCTGCAACGGCTCTTGAGCGGCACCCGGATGGCCGACGATGTGTGCGATGCCCATCCGGAGCTTGTGCGAGCCGGCCGGGAGGTTGGCACGGCGGCAGGGGAGCCGTGCCCGGTGTGCCAGGGAGACGAGTTGGCCTTGGTGTCGTATGTGTTCGGACCCCGGCTACCGGCCCACGGCCGCTGCATCAGCTACGCCGCAGAGATCGCCAAGTTGGCCCAACGCAAGGGCCGGTTCACCTGCTACGAGGTGGAGGTGTGCCCCGACTGCCGCTGGAACCACCTCATTCGCAGCTACGTTCTGCGACCCTGCTGAAAAAGCTTGTTGATTGCTGCGGGTCAGCGGGGGCCGTTCCAGAACGGTTGGGCCTGCTCTAGCTGGGCAGCGAGCTGCAACAGGAGGGTCTCGCCGCCGTAGGGGGCAATAAAGTGGCTACCCACGGTTAGGCCTCGGTCGTCCCAGTGCAGCGGCACCGACATGGCTGGCTGGCCGGTGGCGTTGGCCATGGCGCAAAACGGGCTGTAGGCCCCCTGGCGGGCGCCCCACTCGGCCACATTGTCGGCGGTGGCCACCAGCTCGCCCAGAGGAGGCGGCACCCGGGCCAGGGTGGGGGTGAGCACCAGGTCGATCCCCGATTCGTGGAATTGGCCCATCATCCGGCCCATCAGGTGGCTGTCCAGCACGGCCTGGGCGTATTCGGGGCCGGTGAAGGTGGCGCCCCGGGCGGCCAGCGAAGCGGCCACTGGCTCCAGGTCGTCGGGGCCGGGGGGCCGCCCGCACTGGGCCTCCCGACGCACCATCAGCGCAGCCATGTTGGAGGAGGTGATAACCCCCTGGGGGCCGCCCATTCCCCGGCGCACCGGCAAGTCGGCCTCTTCGAGCCGGTGGCCGAGCTCCTCGCACAGCGCCACCGCGGCGTCGAGCGCCCCCCGGGCGGTGGCGTCGAGCTCAATACCGTCGGCCGAGCCATCCCACACCGCGATGCGCAGCGAGGGCGGCGGGGCGGCGATGGCCGCCTCGAACGTACCGTCGGGGGCAGGGGCCACATAGGGGTCGCCGGGGGCTAGGCCGGAGGTGAGGTCCAACAGCACGGCGCTGTCGCGCACCGTGCGTGAGATCACATGGGTGCAGGAGTAGCCGCTCCACCCCTCCCCGGCGTCGGGGCCGAAGCTCACCCGGCCCCGGGTGGGCTTGAGCCCGAACAGCCCGCAGGCCGACGACGGGATGCGGATGGAGCCGCCCCCGTCGGAGGCATGGGCCACCGTCAGCATCCCCGAAGCCACCGCCGATGCCGCCCCGCCGCTGGAGCCGCCCGCGCTGCGGCTTGCGTCCAGCGGATTGGCGCACGGGCCGAACAGGGCGGGCTCGGTGGTGGTCGACAGGCCGAGCTCGGGCGAGTTGGTGCGGCCCAACAGCACCATCCCCGCCT
Organism: Candidatus Poriferisocius sp.; assembly: GCF_965214065.1. GTDB lineage: Bacteria > Actinomycetota > Acidimicrobiia > Acidimicrobiales > Bin134 > Poriferisocius. The sequence goes on along the minus strand of NZ_CBDCAT010000027.1, from coordinate 341,652 downwards.
CCCGGTAGCGGCGCACCACCTCTGCGTCGTGGTCGTCTACCGGTGCGTCGGCAAAATACCGCGACCCGTGGGTTGTGACCGTACCCCGCATGGCAAAGTGCAGGTCTTTGATGGCGAACGGCACGCCCCGCAGCCGCCCTTCGGCCGCCGGCTCGGGGTCTACCAAGGTGGTGATGGCGTTCAGTGCTGGGTTTCGCTCGTCAATGCGGGCCATCGTGGCGTCGAGCACCTCGGCCTCCGACACCTCCCCTGCCCGAATGGCATCGGCCAGTCCCACCGCATCAGTCCGGTCTAACAAGTCATCCATGACCACCGAACCTAGTAGCCGGGTAGCGGGCGGATGCAGGCGAGGGTTTGGCATGGGAGTCGAGGAGATGGGCTAGAGTGAAAGCAACCGCCGGCAGCCGAAGGGCGCTGGACGGGGAAGGAGAACAACGATGGGCACAAAGCTCTCCGCGCCGGCTATCTCCAGACGAAAGACCAGCCTGGGCGCCGATCCACTTGTCATGCTCACCGCCTATGACGCTCCCAGCGCTCGCATGGCCGACGAGGCGGGTGCCGATTTGATCTTGGTGGGCGATTCGGTGGCCATGGTCGTGCTGGGCCACGACGACACCATGAGCGTGACCGTCGACGAGATGGCCCACCACACAGCGGCAGTGGCCCGCACCCGACCCAAGGCGATGGTGGTGGCCGACATGCCGTGGATGAGCTACCACGTGACCACGGCCGACACAGTGAGCAATGCGGCCAAGCTGGTGCGGGCTGGGGCCCAGGCGTTGAAGCTGGAAGGCGGGGCCGAGCGAGTCCCGATGATTGAGGCCATCGTTTCAGCCCAGGTGCCGGTCATGGGCCATCTGGGGTTGACCCCCCAATCGGTGCTGGCCCAGGGCGGCTTCCGAGTGCAGGGGCGCGACAGCGAGGCTGCCCTCGGCTTGGTGGCCGACGCCAAGGCGCTGGCCCACGCTGGATGTTTCGCCATCGTTTTGGAGGGGATGCCGGCCGCGGTAGGCCAGATGATCACCGATGCAGTCGACGTGCCCACCATCGGGATCGGCGCAGGAGGCCATTGCGACGGCCAGGTGCTGGTATTTCACGACGTGCTGGGGTTGGAGACCCGAATGCTCCCCCGATTCGTGCGCCGTTACGCCACAATGCACTCCGACGGTGTGGATGCTCTGGCCCGGTTCGCGGCCGATGTGCGCTCCGGGGCCTTTCCTGAGCCCGCAGAGTGCTACGAGATGAACCCCGACGAAGAAATGGCGCTCGGCCTGTACGGACACCGGGGATAGCCGGTAGAGTTTCTCGCAAACAAGACCCTGCCCCGGTGATCGGGGCCCCGGTCAGCACCGGGACCGTAGGGAGGTGAAGCTCGCCATGCGGGCATACGAATTGATGATCATTCTGGACGCGGGCGTGGAGGAATCCGACGTGGCCGCCCGCATCGAACAGGTTGCGGAGAACGTCACCGCCCACGGTGGTCAGGTGATGTCTGAAGACCGGTGGGGCAAGCGCCGCTTTGCCTATGAGATCAACCATCAACACGAGGGCTACTACCTGGTTCTCGAGTTTGCGACCGAGACGCGCGACATGGGCACCCTTGAACGTCTCCTCCGACTTGCGGACGATGTGGTCCGCCACAAGCTGATCCGTCTGCCTGATGCAGAGGCAGCCCGACGCGGCCTGCTAGGCGACGGTACCCCCCTGGCTACGGCCGGGTAACCCAAGGAGATTGAGATGGCATTTGACAACACGGTGACCGTGACCGGAAACATAACCAGAGATCCAGAGCTTCGATTCACCCCAGGCGGCAGCGCCGTGGCCACATTTGGGCTGGCCTGGAATCGACGCTGGCAGAACCGCCAGACCAACGAGACTGAGGAACAGGTGTCGTTCTTCGATGTGACCTGTTGGAACACGCTGGCCGAGAACGTCAGCGAGAGCTTGATGAAAGGTACTCGGGTGATTGTCAGCGGGCGACTGGAGCAGCGGTCGTGGGAAACCCAGGATGGCGACCGGCGGTCCAAAGTCGAGATCATCGCCGACGAGGTGTCCCCCAGCTTGCGCTGGGCCACCGTGGAGGTAACGAGGAACGAACGGCGCGATGGGGGCGGTGGAGGCCGCCAGCAGGGCGGCGGAGGCAACCGTCCGGTCCGCGGCCAGCCCCAGGGGTACGAAGTTGACGAGGAGCCGTTCTAATGGCCAAGGGACTCAAGAAGCCGAAGGCCAAGGACATCAGCCGGCGCCGCAAGAAGAAGGTCAGCGTCCTCACCCAAGAAGGCATTGGCTATGTGGACTGGAAGGACATCAACCTGCTGCGGCGGTTCATGTCAGACCGGGCCAAGATCCGGGCCCGCCAGGTGACCGGCAACAACCAACAGCAGCAAAAAGAGATCGCCCGGGCCATCAAGAACGCTCGGGAGATGGCGCTGTTGCCCTACAACAACCGGATTACCACCCAGCGCAGCGCAACACGGATGCGCGATGACAACCGCGTCGACGGGCCGGCCCCCCAGCCCACTGCACCGCCACCCGGCATGCGGGCGGCTGAGGAGATGGGTGGCGACGAGTTGGAAATCTCGGAGATCGGCGAAGAGGTGATGGGTGCTGAAGCAGTCATTGCGGAGGCAGCGGTTTCGGAGGCGGGCGACGAGCAGTCAACTGACGCGACGGAAGGCGACGAGGAGACAGCCTCATGAAGGTCGTACTGCGTGGCAACGTGGACGAGTTGGGGAAGAAGGGCGACGTGGTGGAGGTGGCCGACGGCTACGCCCGCAACTTCTTGATCCCTGCTGGCAAGGCGTTCAAGTCCTCGACCGGGGCTGAGCGCCAGGCGGAGCGCATGCGCCGCTCGCGTGAGTTGCGGGATGCCAAGGAGTTGGCCGAAGCCCAGGAAATGGCCAGCCGGCTGGTGTCAACTCCCATTCACATCGCGGCTCGAGCTGGAGAAGAGGGCAAGCTGTTCGGATCGGTAACCACCGCCGACATCGTGCGAGCCGTGGCCGAGCAGGCCAATATCATGCTCGAACGCAAGGCCTTGTTCTCCGACGGCATCAAAGAACTGGGCAGTCACATGGTGACAGCCAAACCCCATCCCGAGGTGGAGTTCCCCATCACTGTTGAGGTGATTGCCGCCGAATAGATCTGGGGAAACCAACTTTGGCAAATCCCCAGGTTATACCGCGTTTTCCACGGGGCTTCCCCTAGCGTTATACCTCGCGCGTTTGCCACAGTAAGCCACTGTGAGCGCCCAGGGGATCCCCCGAACCTGTCACCGGTCGTTTATATCCTTTGGGGTCAAGTGGTGAGCGATCCATTCGACTATCCCGACAACGGCAGTTCCTTGTCGCAACCGGGGCGCTTGGGACGGGTTCCGCCCCACGACCTAGACGCCGAAGAAGCGCTGTTGGGCGCGATGCTGTTGAGCCGCGACGCCATCGCCGATGCGGTGAATTTGATTCGCCCTGAGCACTTCTATCGGCCAGCGCATGCTCATGTATACGAGGCGGTGTGCTCGCTGTACGCCAAAGGGGAGCCGGCCGATGCGGTGACGGTGGCCGCCGAGCTGAATCGGCAGGGCTTGGCCGAAAAGGTGGGGGGCAACGCCGCTTTGGTGAAACTCCAGACCGGTACACCGGCGTCGGCCAATGCGGCCAAGTACGCCAACATCGTGCAAGAGGCGGCCACGCTGAGGAAGCTGATCGAAGTCGGCGGGGAGATCGCCGATCTGGGCTACGAGGGTGCCGACGATGTGGTCAAGACGGTGGACTCCGCCGAGGCAATGGTCTACCGGCTGGCCGCCGACCGCATGGGAGATACCACAGCCAGCCTGGCCGAGCTGTTGCCGGCCAACTTGGAGCGTATTGAGAAGCTCTACGAGCAAGGCGAGGTCATTACCGGCACGGCTACCGGCTACAACGACTTGGACGAGATCACCAGCGGACTCCAGCCCAACACCCTCGTGGTGGTCGGTGCTCGACCCTCGGTGGGAAAGACCAGCTTCGCCCTGGGCATGGCCGCCCACGCCGCCATCCGGGCCCACAAGCCGGTGCTGGTCTTCTCGCTTGAGATGAGCCAGCTTGAGATAAGCCAGCGGATCCTGTGCGCCGAGGCCCGGGTGGATGCCTCCCGGGTGCGCACTGGCAAGCTCACCGACCAGGACTGGACTGACATCAGCAACGCTCTGGGACGCCTAGCCGAGGCGCCCATCTGGATAGACGACAACCCCGCAGTGACCATCATGGAGATCAGAGGCAAATCCCGGCGGCTGCGCAGCCAAACCGGCGAATTGGGCATGATCATCGTCGACTACCTCCAGCTCATGACCGGTCGCCACACCGCCGAGAACCGCCAAGTAGAGGTTTCCGAGATAAGCCGGGGGCTCAAGATCTTGGCCCGTGAACTGCAGTGCCCCGTGGTGGCGCTGTCCCAGCTGTCTCGAAATCTTGAACAGCGCCAGGACAAAAGGCCTATCCTCGCCGATCTGCGGGAGTCGGGCTCTATCGAGCAGGACGCCGACATCGTCATGTTCTTGTACCGGGACGAGATCTACAACCCCGAAACCCAAGACGCCGGCACCGCCGAAGTGATGGTGGCCAAGCACCGCACCGGACCTACCGGCAAGGCCCGCCTGGCCTTCATCAAACACCACACCCGATTCGCCAACATGGCCCGCGGAACGTAGAAGGACGGCATCGCCGTCCGCACTGTCATCAGACTGATTGTTGACCCACGGGAAGGTTGGGCAGGCCGTCGATGTAGGTGAGGGTGTTGTTGGGGGTGGCGGGGGTTCGGGAGCCTTCGAAGAGGATGCCAGTGAGGTTGAGGGGATCGCAGGCGGCGATGGTTACCTGTTGGCTGGTGCGGGGGCGGCGACGGGTCTTTTGGATCTGGTCGGCGGCGGCAGGGAGGGCGAACTGCTCGCCGCTGGCTCCGGTGACGAAGCGGCCGCCTCGCACCAGGCCGCGGTCTTCGAAGCGGCGGAGGGCCTTGAGGATGTCTCGCCAGGGTGTAGCTGTGGGGCTGGCGGGGTGGTGGGCGAGGTCTCTGAACACGACGCCCCAGCAGGCTAGGAGTTGGTGGGCGACGGCTTCGGCGAGATCCTCGGTGGGGTACTGCTCGGGGTGGGGAACGAGGGCCCAGCGACCGGGGGCGGCGTGGGCTTGAGGGGTAGAGCGCATTATTAAGGCACGATTGGCTCGCATGGCCCGTGTTCTGAGGGCTTGGGAGCGGAGGTTTGAGTCGGGGCGGTGGCGGGTGGGACGGCGGCTGGTGCGGTTGAGCAGGGCTCGCACGGCGGCGAAGCCGTCGGCGGTGAACAGGCCGAGGGCGACGCCGTTCCACAGGGCTCTTTCGATGTCGTCGGGCAGGCGGTTGGTGGCTTGGGCCAGGTCGGGCATGAAGCTGGCGCCTTGGGACTCTAGGAGCTCGGCGATCTCTTGGACGGGGCCGGCGTCGGGGGGCTCTAGTTGGCCGGAGCGGGCGGTGGCTAGGAGCCATTGGAGGTCTTCGCGGAAGACGAGGGTGATGGGGGTGGCTTTTCTCGGGGCCATGGAGTTGGCTTTGGCGGGGGTGTTGGGGGGTGTGAGGCGGAGCCAGGCGAGCTCGCCGCGGTAGCAGAGCTCGTCGAGCCATAGGGGGTCGTAGTCGGGGAGGCGTTTCTTGATGATTTGGTTTTCCCAGGCGCCGGCGGGGAGGTCTAGGCCTTGGAGCTGCTCTAAGACTTTGGTTAGGCCGGGGCGGCCGCGGACTGTTGTCTCTGGGGTTAGGTGGTGGTGGTCGAGGAGGAAGCGCATGAAGTCTTGGGGGCTGGCGGGCTGGACTGACTGACGCTTTTGTCTTCGGGACAGGTAGGACATGCGTTGGAGCAGGCGTCTTGAGCACCATGTTTCGCGCGATCCCCCGGCGTGGCGGATCTTTTGCTGGACGTTGTTGGGCGCTTGTCCGGCGAGGTTGCGGGTCCTGTCCCGGCCCAGCCCGCCGTCCTCGATGAACTCCGGGCGGCGGGCACCCTGAGTCGGGCCACCCCCAACCTCGCCTCCCGGACCAGCGCTCGCCGGGAGATCCGCCACGCCTATGTCTGAGGCACCCCCCTTTTCTTGTTGGTTGGGGGGTTGTTGGGCGCTCACCGGTGCGGAGCGTGACTCTCGTCCTTGGCCAGCGACAACGGGAGGTGCTGATGAGTCTGGACTTGCCAGGACGGGTAGGTGGTCGGCGCGCATGGCGACGCCTTCGGATTCGAGGGCGGCCAATGCTTGTTGGACGGTGAGGAGGTCTAATCCTGTCTTTTCTGACAGTTCTTTGGGGGTGGTGGGGCCGGTTATTTCTAGGTGACCTCGGATCCTTTCTATGGCCATTTCGGGGTTTAGGGCGGTTTCGGAGAGTTCTGTGGTGGTCCAGAGGGGGGTGTTGGGTTGGGTCTTGATGGTTTGGGCTCGGCCGCGGGATTGGAGTTCGTTGTATAGGTCAATCCAGGCGGGGGTGGGGCGGGTGATTACCAGGGCGGTTAGGAGGTCGTGGAGTTCGTCGGGGGTTCGGGGGGCGGGGGTGATTTCTTCGATTACTTGGGCGATGGCGTCAGGGGTGATTTGGGAGAGGGTTGATTGGTCGAGGGTGGGGGGTTGTTGTTGGTTGGCGCTTCTTGGGCGGAGGCCTCTGGGGACGGTTACGGCGTTGGTGCGGCGGTCGACTATTTCGGCGTCGTCTAAGAAGGCGTAGGGGCGGGCGTTGACTATCTCGTGGCTTAGGGGGGAGGGCTCGGTGGTGTCGCAGAAGCGGGTGCTCACTTGGCCGGAGCGGATGTCGGTGAGTAGTTGTTTGAGGCCTTCCACATCGAGGGCTTCGTGGAGGGTGTCGTGGAGGGTTTGGCGCACCAGTAGGTGATCGGGAATCTCGATGGGGCCGGCGATGTTCTCTTGGCAGGCTGCCGCGCCGGGGAACACGGCGGCCATGATGTCGTCGGCCTCCATGCGCTGGATGGGGGGAGGGTTGCGCTTTCCGCCCCGGCTACGCAGCACCACCAGGGCTCGGTTGAGGTTCCAGCGCCAGCGGGCGGTGAACATGGGCGAATCCAGCACGGCCTGGGTCAGCACCTCCTCAACTGAGTCGGGGTGCAGGAATTGGGGGACGTCGCTGAGGGGGAAGCTGTGGTGGGGACCGAGCGACAAGATGATGGCGTTGTCGTTGGCCGCGGCCTGGAGCTCGAAGTCGAAGCGGCGGCACAGGCGCTTGCGCAGGGCCAGGCCGAAGGCTCTATTGATGCGGCCGCCGTAGGGGCAGTGGACCACGAGCTGCTGGCCGCCAGTGTCGTCGAAGAAGCGCTCGAACACGATGTTGGTGTGGGTGGGGACGGTGCCGAGGGTGGCCTTGGCCGCGGCGACGTAGGTGACGGCCTGCTCGGCGATCTCGGCTTCGACGCCGTTGGATTGGGCGAATTGCTCGGAGGCGCGGGCCAGGGCTGTGTCGCTCAGGGGGTCGGCTTCGGGGGTGTCGGGAAATAGCCCGCATATATACGCGCGCAATTCGGACACCTGCTGCGACAGCTCGGGGGTGCGGGCGGGGGCCTCGCCGAGCCAGAACGGGACGGTGGGCGGGGCGTCGCCGGCGTCGGCCACCCGCACGGTGCCAGCGGCCACCTGCTTGATGCGCCACGAGTGGGAGCCGAGCAGGAAGATGTCGCCGGCCATCGACTCTACGGCCCAGTCTTCGTTGACGGTGCCGATGAAGGTGTCGTCGGGCTCGGCCACCACCCGGTAGTCGCCGTTCTCGCCGATGGCGCCGCCGGAGGTTAAGGCGGCGAGGCGGGCGCCCCGTTTGCCCCGCACCTCTTGGTTGATGGAGTCGTAGTGGAGGTAGGCGCCCCGGGGGCCCCGACCGGTGACCACACCGGTGGCGGCCTGTTCGATGGCCTCTTGGAACTGGGCTTTGGTGAGGCTGGCATAGGGGGCGGCCTTGGTGAACATGTCATAGAGGCCGTCCACGGTGTGGGCGTCGGCGGCGGCAGCCTCGGCGATGAGCTGCTGGATCAAGATGTCGAGGGGGGCCTCGGGGGGGCAGATGGCGTCGAGTTGGCCCTGGTGAACGGCGTGAATGAGGGCGAGGGACTCGATGAGCTCGTCTCGGGTGAGGGGCCACAGGCGGCCCTTGGGCGTGCCGTGGCGGCTGTGGTTGGAGCGGCCCACCCGCTGGAGGAAGGTGGCGATGCTGCGGGGCGAGCCCACCTGGCACACCAGCTCTACCGGGCCGATGTCGATGCCCAGCTCCAGCGATGCCGTTGCCACCAGGGCCTTTAGCTCCCCGGCCCTCAGGCGATGCTCGGTGCGGTAGCGGCGCTCGGTTGAGAGCGATCCGTGGTGGGCGGCCACCGCATCTTCGCCCAGGCGCTCGGCCAGCTGGTGGGCGATGCGCTCAGACAGGCGGCGGGTGTTGACGAACACGATGGTGGTGTGGTGCTCGGCGATGAGGGCGGCCATGCGGTCGAGGATCTGGTCCATCTGGGCGTGGGAGGCCACCGCTTCGAGCTCGTCGTCGATCAGCTCTAGGCGGATGTCGAGGTTTCGCTGGTGGCCGGTGTCGACGATGGTGCAGTGGGGTTCGGATTCGGCTGGAGTTTTGGCGCCGTTGGCGTCTTGGGTCCGGGATTTGGGGATACCGGTCAGAAGGTTGGCGATGGTGGAGATGGGATGCTGGGTGGCCGACAGGCCGATGCGGGTGGGGCGGGTGTCGGCCACGTGCTCGAGGCGCTCGAGGGTGAGGGACAGGTGGCTGCCCCGCTTGTCGCGGGCGGTGGCGTGGATCTCGTCGACTATCACCGTCTCCACGGTGCGCAGCACCTCGCGGCTTTTGGCCGCGGTCACCAGCAAATAGAGCGACTCGGGGGTGGTGACCACGAAGTTGGCCGGCCTTTTGATCATGGCGGCCCGGGTGTGGGCCGGGGTGTCGCCGGTGCGCACCGCCACCGTGAGCGGCGGGGGCTCTTGGCCCTGTTGTCGGGCAATTTCGGCGATCTCAGCTAGGGGGCGTTCCAGGTTCTCGGCGATGTCGGTGGCCAAGGCTTTCAGCGGCGACACGTACACCACCTGGCTGGCCTTGGCCACCATTTGGCCGGCGGTGTGGCGCCTGTAGAGGTTGTCAATGGCGATGAGGAACCCGGCCAGGGTCTTTCCCGACCCGGTGGGCGCGGCGATCAGCGTGTCTTTGCCCGACGCTATGGCCGGCCACCCCTGAGCCTGCGCCTCGGTAGGCCCCCCCGGAAACCGCCCCTCAAACCAAGCCGCCACCGCCGGATGGAACTCATAGCCGACATCAGCCAGCACGCCTTTCTCAGCGTGGATCGGGGAAGCCACCGCCAAAGAGTACCGGGCGGGTGTGACACACTCCGAGGGTGGGTGCTGGTTGGGGAGAAAACATGGATTTCCTTACCTGATGTTGCATATCAATGCGTATAGTTGGTGGCGGAGGTTGCTTTGAGCCAGACCGATCTCGGATCAATTGCCGCTGAAGGAGACGTTCTCCAGGAGCTGGTGTGCCCGTGGGCACAGGCGGCTGTCTCATGCGCCACAGTCGAATGGATCCAAGACCCGGACGGTTTCGTGGCCACAATTTCTGGTTTGGCAGGTCCTTGGGCATTCGGGGAATCCAAGGAAGCGGCTCTCAAGGAGTTGGAATCAGTCTTGCGCGACTGGGCTGCCATCAAACTCGCCGATGGCGACGACGACATCCCCCCAATGAAAGGCATTCACCCCTCCCCACCCCTATGACCGGCAGGCTGGACCCGGTCAGTAGGAGAGCCCTGATCAAGCGCCTATGGAAGTTGGGCTGGGAGGGGCCAATTGCTGGCAAGCGTCACGAGGTGATGCGGAAGGGGAAGCATAAAGTTCCAATTCCGAATCCTGGACACCGAGGAGACATCGGCCCCGGCCTGGTCAACCAAATCCTCAAGCAAGCAAGCATCACCAAAGAGGAATGGCAAAAGGCCTCGAACTGAATCTGCCGGATCCTGGTGTGGGGCCAAAACAATCCGCCTGTGACACACTCCGAGGGTGGGATCTAGTTGGGGTGGGCGGATGTCGGGGCGGGATTATGACGCTCGGTGGGAGCGGCTGGCTGCTGAGGGGCACAATCCGCATGGGGAGGCCGACTTTGTGGACGCGCTTTTGGGCGGGGACGGGCGGGTGCTGGATGCGGGGTGTGGGACGGGGCGGGTGGCCATTGATCTGGCTCGGCGGGGGTTTGCGGTGGCCGGGGTGGACATCGACTCGGAGATGATCTCGGGGGCTCGGGCCAAGGCGCCGAAGTTGGGGTGGCACCAGATGGACTTGATGGTTTTCGACTTGGGGGAGACGTTTGACGCGGTGGTGATGGCGGGCAACGTGCTGCTGTTCACTGCGCCGGGCACCGAGGCCGCGGTGGTAGCCCGGTGTGCGGCCCACCTCTCCCCCGGCGGCGCCCTGGTGGCCGGGTTTCAGTTGCGGGGCGGGGGCTACTCACTGTCGCAATACGACGCCGACTGCGCGGCGGCCGGATTGGCCCTGTCGGAGCGGTATTCGACTTGGGAGCGGGGGGCGTGGGACGGCGGCGACTATGCGGTGTCGGTGCATAGTCGTCCATAGGCGCGAGACTGAGTAGGTGCTGGGCGGGCCGGAGATCATCACCTTCTTGCTGTTGGCGCTGGGGGGGGCGCTGGCGGTGGGGAATATTGCCGCGTTGATCAACCCTGATGGGCCTCGCCAGCGCCGACAGGGCATACCTCCCCCGCCGGGCGCTCCCGACGAGCCGGCCAAGCCGAAGGTGGGGCGCAGCGTGGTGATGATCGTGGTGGGCACGGTGATCGTGATCTGGGCCATCGCCAGCCTCATCGGGGGGTGAGCCTGCCCGGCCCCGTCAGGCGGGCGGGGTAGGGTCGGGGGGGTTATGGCCTTGTTGGAAGTGGCGGGGGTCACGGTGCGGTTCGGGGGGGTTACCGCCTTGGCCGACCTGTCGTTCACCGTGGACGAGGGCAGCATCTGCGGGCTGATCGGGCCCAACGGGGCAGGCAAGACCACCCTGTTCAACGTGGTCAGCCGGGTGTACGACGCCCAGGAGGGGGCGGTTGGCTTCGACGGGGCCGACCTGTTGGGCCGCCCGGCCCATGCCATCAGCGGGCTGGGCATCGGGCGCACGTTCCAGAACCTGGCCCTGTGGCCGGGCATGACGGTGCTTCAGAACGTGATGGTGGGCGCCCACCACCGCTCTCGGATCGGCGCGTTGCGGGCGGCGGTGCGCTGGGGGACGCGCCGGGAGGAGGCCGAGCTGGCCCGCACTGCTTGGGATGCGCTGGATGAGCTGTCGCTGACCGATGTGGCCTTCCACCCCGCCGCCGGGCTGCCGTTCGGCACGCTCAAGCGGGTGGAGCTGGCCCGGGCGCTGGTGGGCCGGCCCCGGCTGTTGCTGCTGGACGAGCCGGCCACCGGGCTGACCCAGACCGAGGTGGGCGAGCTGGGCGAGCTCTTGGTGGCGCTGGCCGAGCAGCATTCGCTGACGCTGCTGCTGGTGGAGCACCACATGGGGATGGTGATGGGGATTTCGAACAAGGTGGTGGTGCTGGACTTCGGGGCCAAGATCGCCGAGGGCTCCCCCGCCGAAGTGCAAAACGACCCGGCGGTGGTGGAGGCCTATCTGGGAGCACCGCAGTGAGTGGCGAATACCTGGAGGTGCGGGGGCTGAAGGCGGCCTATGGGAACATTGCGGTGCTGCACGGCATCGACTTCTCGGTGGCCGAGGGGCAGATCGCGGTGATCTTGGGGGCCAACGGGGCGGGCAAGACAACTACGCTGCGGGCGCTGTGCGCCATGGTGTCGACCGAGGGGTCGATCCGCCTGGCCGGCGAGGAGCTGGCCGGGCACCGCACCGCCGACATCGTGCGCCGGGGGGTGGCCCATGTGCCCCAGGGTCGGGGGACATTCCCCGACCTGAACGTGGAGGAGAACCTGATGGCCGGGGCGTTCGTGCGCTCCGACGCCGAGGTGCGCTCCGACGTGCAGCGGTGGTACGAGACCTTCCCGGTGCTGGGCGAGCGTCGCAACCAGGCCGCCGGGTCGCTGAGCGGGGGGGAGCAGCAGATGCTGGCCATCGCTCGGGCGCTGATGCTGCGGCCGTCGCTATTGCTGTTGGACGAGCCGTCGCTGGGGTTGGCGCCGATGATCACCCGGGCATTGTTCGAGCAGCTCACCGCCATCAACGCTGATGCGGGCACCACCATGCTGGTGGTGGAGCAGAACGCCAGCCTGGCGCTGGGGGTGGCCGACGTGGCCTATGTGCTGGAAGCCGGGGAAGTGGCGCTGTCGGGCCCCGCCGACGAGCTGGCCGCCAACGACAACGTCCGCCGGGCGTACCTGGGGTATTGAGCGATGGTTGCCGTGGCCTCTGTGCTCGGGGTGTTCGACATCACCTTGGACAAGCTCTCCGATGGCGAGCTGTGGCTGGCGCAGTTCTTCCGGGGGCTGAGTGACGGGGCCACCTACGCCTCGGTGGCGCTGGCGCTGGTGATGATCTACAAGTCGACCGGGTTCATCAACTTCGCCCAGGGCTCATTGGCGCTGTTGGGGGTGTATTTGGCCTACGTCTTCAGCGTGGAGCAGGGCCTGCCGGTGGCTGTGGCGGTGGTGTGCGCCATGGTGGCCAGCTCAGCGGTGGCGATGTTCATCGAGCGGGTGTTCATCCGGCCGTTCCCGCCCGACCATGTGCTGCCGCTGGTGATCGTGACGCTGGGGCTTTTGTTGATAATCGACTCGGCGGTAGGAATCGTGTGGGGGTTCCGCACCCGCAGCCTGCCCTCCATGTTCCCCAGCGGTGCGCCCATCGAGTGGGGCATCGCCCAGCTCACCTGGCGCACCATCGGCAACCTGGGCACGGTGTTCGCGGTGGTGGGGCTCTTGTATCTGCTGTTGGCGCGCACCAAGATCGGTCTCGCGTTTCGAGCGGTGTCGTCGAATCTGGAGTCGGCCCGCCTGGTGGGCATCCGGGTGGGGCCCACGCTGGGGTTCGGCTGGGCGCTGGCCGCGGCCATCGGCACCCTGGGCGGGGCGCTGGTGGTGCCCGACCTGCTGCTGGAGCCCTCCATCATGCTGCGGGTGCTGATCTTCTCTTTGGCCGCCGCCGCGCTGGGCGGGCTCGACTCAATGATGGGGGCGGTGATCGGCGGGCTGGTGGTGGGGCTGGCCCGCAACTTGCTGGTGACCTTCTTGGACTTGAGCGAGCTGGCCCTGGCCACCGCGGTGGCGGTGATCTTGATGGTGCTGTTGGTGCGGCCCACCGGCCTGTTCGGATCGACGAGAGTGGAGCGGGTGTGAAGGGCCTGGGCGTGGTGGACGCGGGCAGCCGGGCGCACCGGAGGCGCCAGATCATCGGGTGGGCGCTGTTCGCCCTGGTGGTGGTGCTGATCCCGTTTCTGATCGCCGATACCTATAGCCCAACCATCTTCGGCAACCGCTACACAGTGGGGTTGGGCAACTTGAGCCAGGCCATCGGGCTCATGGTGGCCATATTGGGGCTGAACATCGCCACCGGCTACAGCGGACAGCTCTCTTTGGGCCACAGCTTCTTCGTGGGGTCGGGGGCGTATCTCACCGCGGTGCTGGTGAACGAGTTTCACTGGTCGTATGTGTCCACCCTCGGGGTGGTGGTTCCGGGGCTGTTCGTGTTCGGCGTGCTGTTCGGAGTGCCCGCCCTGAGGATCCAAGGGCTGTATCTGGGGCTGTTGACGTTTGCGGTGGCGGCGGTGTTCCCGTCGATCATCCGGCTCGACAATGTGGCCGACCGCACCGGCGGCAGCAATGGGCTGCTGATCGACAGCGACCTGGTGGTGCCGACATGGGCGCCCATCGAGAAGGCAACCGAGTGGCTGCACGCCATCCCCGGAGTGGGCTCTCGGGTTCCCGACGGGCTGACCGGGCGCCAGGAAGAGGCGGTGTACAAGTACTTCTTGCTGGTGATCATGGCACTGGCGTGCTTCTGGCTGGTGCGCAACATTCTGGCCGGCCGGGTGGGGCGAGCTTTGTTGGCCATTCGTGACAATCCGCTGGGGGCGGCGGCCAATGGGGTGAACCTGGCCGCATACAAGACTTTGAGCTTCGGCATCAGCGCCGCGGTGGGCGGGGTGGCAGGCACCATGCTGGCCATGCACTCGGGGTTCGTGGGGCCCGACGAGTTCGGCTTCTCGATGGCCATTCTACTGATCGTGGGGCTGATCGTGGGAGGCTCGGGCACGCTGCACGGGGCGGTGGCGGGCGGGCTGGCCATCCAGTTCGTGCCCCACTGGTCGAGCCAGACCCAGACCCTGCCGGGCACCGACGTGGCCCTGGAGGGGCCGTACGGCACGGCCATCTTGGGGGGGCTTTTGATCGTGATCATCTTCGCGCTGCCCGGCGGGGCAGCCCACGGATTCCGCAAGATCAAGTCTCGGCTCATGCCGGTGGCGCCCCAGCCTCCGGGAAGGTGACGGGTACGGGGGAGTAATTGTCGCTTGGTCCACGTAAGGTTACTGGACCACTCCAAATGGAGAACCGATCTCAGGAGGGATTGCCCCATGTCCAAGTCTTGGCGAATCTTGATCGCCCTCGTGGCGGTGTTCGCGCTGGTGGCCAGCGCTTGCGGTAACGACGACGATGATGCGCCGGTGTCCGAGCCGGCACCGACTGCTCCTGCCGAGGCACCCGATGAGCCAGCCCCCGAGCCCGACGGCGACGATGAGCCCGAGCCCGAAGACGACGATGATGCCGACTCCGCCCCAGCCCCTGAGCCCGAGGCCAGCGATGAGCCTGAGCCCTCCCCCGAAGAGCCTTCCGATCTCAGCATCGTGGAGCTAGGGGGCGGTGCGGTGATCGACATCTCTGCGTGCCCGAGTGAATGGGACAACCAATCCGGGGTGACCGACACCGAGATCCGCTTTGGCAGCAGCCTGCCCCGGTCGGGTGCGTTGGCCGGTTTCGGCACCATTGCCGACGGCATCGGGCTCTACTTCGACGCGGTCGGACCCATCGATGGTCGCAACGTGGTGATGGTGGCCCGAGACGACGGCTATGTGCCAGCCCGCACGGTGACCAACGTGGAGGAGATGATCGACGTCGAGAACCTGCTGGGGTTTGCCGGGATTCTGGGCAGCCCCAACAACCTGGCGGTGCGCGACACACTCAATGAGAACTGCATACCGCAGCTCTTCAACCTGACCGGGCTGCCCGAATGGGGCGACCCCGCCAACTATCCGTGGACCACCGGCGCGCTGATGTCGTATGAGACCGAGTCGCGGGTGTGGTGCCAGCACATAGCCGACGAAATCGGCTCGGGTGCCACAGCCGCCGTGTTGGCGCTGGGCAACGACGCCGGCGAAGCGTGGCGAGTGGCCTTCAACGAATGCGCCCCTGAACACGGCATCGAGATATTGGACGAGATCAAGCACGACCCGCAGGCCGACTCGGTTGGCGCCGATGTGATCAACCTGGCGGCCAGCAACGCGGACGTCATCGTGATCGCCTCTTCGGGGGCGTTCTGCCCGCAGGCAGTGGCCACGGTGGCCAGCGTGGCGTGGGAGCCGATGATGCTGGTGTCCAACGGGTGCCAGAGCATTGCCCTGTTCTGGGCGCCGATTGGGCCGCTGGCCAACGGGGTCCGGATGGTGAACACCCAAAAGGACGTGTCTGACTCTTCGTTGGCCGACGACGAGTGGGTGCAGTTCGTGCGCGAGACGCTGGAGGACCAGGGGGTAGATCCCGAAGCCGCCTCCCACGCCTTGGGCTACGTCTTCGGCGAGGTGCTGCATGAGGTTCTTCTGGACGCGGCCGGCATGGACGGCGGCATCAACCGCACCAACGTGATGCGGGCCATGTGGCAGATGAACTTCGATTCCCGGGGTGCGCTGGGCAATTCCCCGCGGCGCATGGACGGGGCCAACGACTCCTACATGGTGGAAGCCGGACGGATGGAAGAGCTAGTGGTAGATGCCGACGGCGCCCGCTACGTACCAGTGAGCGACGTGCTCTCCTTCGAAGGCGAGACCGGCACGTTCGGCGGTTAGGAAACGGTGATCGGAACCGAGGAGTAGCCGGCCACGTTGGACATCTGCACCCGGCGCAGGCCGGATTCTTGCACCTCGAAGGCGGGCCAGCGGCGGGCGATCTCCTCGATGGCCACCCGGCTCTCCAGGCGGGCCAGGGCCGCGCCCAGACACACGTGCAGGCCGTGGCCCAGCCCGACAGCGAGGCCGGGCTCGCGGGAGATGTCGAACTTGTCGGGATCGTCGTAGCGGCGGGGGTCGCGGTTGGCCGCCCCGGTTATCAAGAACACTGGCTTGTCCTTGGGGATGGTCACCCCGTGCCAGGTTGAGTCGACCACCGAGTAGCGGCCCTGGTACTGCGAGGGGGCCCAGTAGCGGAGGACCTCCTCCACGGCGTTGGCGATGACGGTGGGATCGTCGAGCACCTTGGCCCACTGGTCGGGGTTGCGGTGGAACAGCACCACGGCGTTGCCCACCAGCTTGGTGACGGTCTCAGAGCCGGCCGCAGCCAAAAGCGTGCCGAATCCGGCGATCTCGGCATCGTCTAGTTGGGTGAGATCGCCGTCCTCGGTCTCCACCTCGGCCTCGATCAGCGCAGAGAGCATGTCGTTTGCCGGCTCTTCGCGCTTTTGCTGGGAGAGCTGGAACAGGTACATACCCTGGGCCATACCCGCTTCGGCGGCGGCCGCGCCGCTCATGGCCGAACCCTCCTCGCGGTGGAGCATGGCGTCGGTCCAGTGCCTAATCTGCTGGCGGTCTTCGGGGGGCACGCCCAAGATGGTGGAGATGATCTCGACGGGGAACGGGGCGGCGAACTCCTCGAGGATATCGACCTGGCGGCGGCCCATGAGCGGGTCGAGGTAGCCGCTGATGATCTCCCGCACCAGCGATTCATAGTCGCCGATGGAGCGGGGGGTGAACGAGCGGGACACCAGCTTGCGATATCGGGTGTGCTCGGGCGGGTCCATGGAGATGATGGAGCCCATGTCCGACGGCTTGCCCGAGGCCAGCTGCTCGTAGGTCTGGCCGTGGGTGGAGGTGAAAGTTTCGTAGTCGCGGTGGCCGGCCACCACGTCGTCGAACCGGCTCAGGGCGTAGAAATCGTACTGCTCGCTGTAATAGCAGGGGGCGTGATCCCGCAGGTCGGCGTATGTGTGGTAGGGATCGTCGAAGAAGTCCCGGCTGAACGGATCGAACTCAACGGCAGCGGCGTCCATGTCCCCAGTATTGACTACTGGCCGCCGGTGTCAAACAGGGATGCGCCTACGGCTTGGGCGGCATCGGATGCGGGGCCCTGCCAGGAGACGGCGCCGTGGTCTAGGAGTATGGCCCGGTCGCACAGGGCTAGGGCATGGCCCATGTGCTGCTCGACTATGAGCAGGGCGGTGCCGGCGTCGCGGATGCGGGCCAGCACGGCGTAGACCTCGTCGGTGACGATGGGGGCCAATCCGAGGGAGAGCTCGTCGGCGATGAGCAGGCGGGGGGTCTCCACCAGCACTCTGGCCATGGCCAGCATGCGCTGCTCGCCGCCCGACAGAGTGCCGGCGATCTGGCGGCGGCGCTGGGCGATGGGGGGGAACAGCTCGAAGGCTCGGGCCAAAGCGTCGCGCACCCCAGAGCGGTCGCGGGTGCGGGAGAAGGCCAGGGTGAGGTTCTCCTCCACCGAGAAGTCGGAGAAAACGGCCCGGCCCTCGGGCACGTGCACCACCCCGGCCTTGGCGTAGTGGTGGGTCCGAGCCTTGGTGAAGTCGTTGCCGTCGACCATGACCTCGCCCTCGGTGGGCTCAACCAGGCCGCTGGCCACCCGGGCCACGGTGGTCTTGCCCGCGCCGTTACGGCCCAAAAGGGCCACCGTCTCGCCCTCGCCCACCGACAGCGACACGTCGAACAGGGCTCGGAACGGCCCGTAGGCGGCGTTGATGTGACGGAGCTCCAGCACGGGGATCTGTAGCGGGGCGGGGGCGGCCGCGATGGCGGCGCCAGGGATCGGGCCAGCGGTGGGCTCAACAGCGTCAGTCATGGCGTGCCTGCTACGAAATCGCCCAAGTAGGCGGTCCTCACCTCGGGATCGCGCATCACATCGGGGGTGAGGCCGTGGGTGATGAGCTTGCCGAAGTCCAGGACGTAGGTGCGCTCGGTGAATGAGGCCACCAGCTCTACGTCGTGCTCCACCAGCAAAAGGCCAAATCCCTGTTCAGCCTGGATGCGGGCCAAGGTGTCGGCCAAGGCGTTGGTTTCGGCCCGGTCGAGGCCCGAGGAGGGCTCATCCAACAGCACCACCCGGGGCTGGGTCATGAGCGCCCGGGCCACCTCCACCAACCGGCTCTGGCCCAGGCTGAGCGCTTCGATGGGCTCGTCGCCCGTGCCGCTCAACCCGAGGCTCTCCAGCAGAGCGTCGCAGCGCTCGATCTCGGCGGGTTTGGGAAGGCCCAGGCCGAGAACGTCTTTCCACAATGCGCCGGTGCCGCTGCGGATGCGGTGGGCGAACAGCAGGTGGTCGCGCACCGACGACCCGCTGAACAGCTCCACCCGCTGGAAGGTGCGGCCGATACCCAGGCGGGCCCGGCGGTAGACCGGCAGGCGGGTGATGTCCGCGCCGTCGAAGCTCACCGAGCCGGCGTCGGGGCGCAGCAGGCCCAAAAGGCAGTTGAACAAGGTGGTCTTGCCCGCACCGTTGGGGCCGATCAGCCCCACCCGCTCGCCCGCGTTGAGAGCGACGCGCACGTCGTCGACCGCGGTGATGCCCGCGAACCGCTTGGTGACGCCCTCGGCAACCAGCAGGCTCATGGCTCGTCCCCCGCGTCGGTCCAAGCCTCGTTTCCAGTATCGGCCGCTGGCCCGGCGCCGGTCGCGGCCACGGCCGGTGCCCGTCGGCCGAAGGAGCGCTGCATCAAGACCTGTGAGCGGCGCTTGCCGTGCTCCAAGAGGCCCTCGGGATGGCGGGCGAAGGAGATGGCAGCGAAGCCGAACAAAACGAATCGCCAGGCCCCGTCGAGTCCGAACCAGCGGTGAAGCACCAGCTCGGGAAAGATCACGAAGGCCACCCCAGCCTGGATGCCGCCCTCTACGGTGCGGGCACCCAGCACCACCACTATGACCAGCCAGAACAGGCCAGTCTGGGGATCGAAGTTGGCCTCGTATCCCACAAGGCGCTCCTCCATGGCCAACAGCCCACCCCCGATGGCAGCGATGGCGGCCGACACCGAGAACACGATGACCCGGGAGCGCCAGGAAATGATCCCGATGGACTCGGCTGCGGTCTCCGAGCCCCGCAGCGCCCGCAGGGCCATGCCGGTGCTGCTTTCGCGGATGAGAATCACCAGCACTCCCACCAGCACCAGGATGGCGATGCACAAGATGAGGAAGTTCTCCCGGCTGGAGAAGTCGACGCCGAAGAACTCGGGCCGGGGCACGTTGCGGCCGTGGAACAACGAGCCGCCCACCCAGCTGTACTTCACCAATACGTCGTGGAAGAAGAGCGCGAAGGCCAAGGTGGCGATGGCTAGCCAGATGCCGCCCAGGCGCATTACCGGAATGCTGAGCACCGCGCCCACCGCGGCGGCGATGGCCGCGCCCGCCACCATGCCAACTATCACCGAGATGTCCCATCGCTGGGCGAACTGCATGGCCCCGAACGCGCCGATGGCCGCGAAGGTCACCTGGCACAGCGCGATCTGGCCGCCGAGGCCGGTGAACACCACGATGGACAAGAAAATGATGGAGAAGATCACCGATTGGGTGATGCGGGAGATCCAGAAGTTGTTGGCGTAGCCGAAGGTGAAGATGCCCAGCGCGGTGAAAAAGGCCAGAGCCATGATCCGGGTGTAGATGGTCATGCCCCGGCTGCGGCTGGTGGCGGCCAGCGCGGGCGGTGGCGGGGACACCCCCAAAAGCGGGTCGGCCCCGGCCACCTGACGGCGGATGGCGGGCCAGAACACGATGATGGCGAACAGCATCACGTAGGGCAGCGCGGGGCCCTGCAACTCGGCCAAGATGACGTTGTCTCGGGGCACGTGGGTGCGCATCTGGGTTGTGACGACCCCCAGCGCTAGTCCGCCGTACAGGGCGGCGGGCAGGTTGACCAGCCGGCCCAGCGCGGCCGCGGCCAGCGCGGAGATCACGATAGGGAAGTAGCCGGTTGGTTCGAGCACCGTGCCCAGCGACGGGGTTGTGGGTACCAACAGCACCCCGGCCAGGCCAGCGAAGAGGCTGGACAGCATCCACGAACCCGACGACACCCAGTCAGCGTTGACCCCGTTGAGTTCGGTCATGCGGGGGCTCTGCACCACCGCCCGGATGCGCAGGCCAAAGCGGGTGTAGCGGAACAGGGCGGCTAGGGCCACAGCGGCGGCCACCACGATGACGAACGCGGCGATCTCGTCGCGGGTGACGGGATATCGGCCGAACAGCCGGTAGACGGTGGTGCCGTCGGGGATGATGCCCACCGCGCCAAAAGGCTGCTCGCGGTTGTAGTCGACGATGAGCTTGAACAGCTCGGGCAGGGCGACGAGCAGGCCGAGCGAGATGACCAGCTTGGACACCGCGGAGGCGGCATGGACGTGGCGGAATATCAACCGCTCCAAGAGCAGGCCAAGCGCCGGGGCGACCAGCACCACCGCCACCAGCACCGACGCCCAGATGGGCCAGTCGCGCCGTACGTGGAGCTCGAAGTAGGTGGCGGCGCTGATGAAGGCCTGGGCCCCAAAGGCCAGATTGAACACCCCGGATGTCTTGTAGGTGAGCACGAAGCTCATGGCCACCAAGGCGAAGCCCGCGCCGATGGGTAGGCCCTGGAAGAAAGCCCGGATGGTCTCTTCCAGGACCCCGGCGGCGAAGACGCTGGCGGTCATGGTCGGCCCAGCCTCCGCTCAGCAGACCGTGTCAGTTCACAAACGAGAGGGCTTCGGGGTCGTGCCAGTCTTCCCGGACAACCTCCCAGCACACCCAAGGCTCGCCGGGCTCGCCGGTCCACTGGACGAAGGCACCGTCTTGCACCTGCACGCCGTTCACGCAGCGGTATTCGTAGTCGGCGTCGATGTTGTCGTTGGGCAGAGGGATCTGGCGGTTCCAGTCGATGGGATTGGTGAGCCCGTCGTGGCTGTAGTCCTCGAACGAGCGCACCGCCTCCATCAAAGAGGCCCGATCGAATTCGGGGCCCGCAGCCAAAAGCCCGTCGTAGAACAGGTGGGCGTTGAGCCAGCCGACGATGGTCTGCTCTTCGAGCTTGAGGCCCTCGGTGTACTCGAAGAACCGCCTTTGCAGCTCGCTGTCGATTTCGGCCTCGAACGGCACGAACTGGACGAAGACCAAGTCGCCCTCGAACAAGTCGGCATTGGCGGCGACGAACTCATGGTTGTAGGTGTTGGGGTGATACATGGTGACTTGGTCGCGGTAGTCCTGCTTGACCAGCTCTTGGGCGATGGTGCGCATGCCGTTGAGATCGAGGCAGGTGAAGATGAAGTCGACGCCGTTGTCCTTCATCTCCGAGACTTGGGGGGCGACGCCGCCAGCCAGCCCGAACTCGATGGAGGTGTCGAAGAACTCCACCGTCATGCCGCCGGCCTCGGCGCTGTAGTGCTCGATGGAGTCGCGGGTGCCCTCGGCGCAGATCTTGGAGTTCTCGCTGTTGCCGTAGCCGAAGATTCCGACCTTGGTGGCGCCCACCTGGGTGGCGACCCAGGGGAACAGTTGGTGGATGCAGCCGATGCAGCTGGGGGCGATGTTGCCGACGATGTTCCATCGATCGGCGAACTCGTTGTGGATGTTCCAACCGAACACCGGCACGCCGGCGTCATTGAGGGTGTCGGCCCCGAAGAACAGCAGGGTGGCCACGAAGGCGGCCAGCGAGTCGTCTTCTTCCACCATGGCCAGCGATTCGGCTTGGTTCGAGAACAGCTGGTCGTCGCGCTTGTTGGCCAGCACCAGCTCGCGTCCGTAGATGCCGCCGGTGTCGTTGATGTAGTTGAAGTAGGCCTCGATGCCGTCGTTGTAGGCGGCGATGTTGGTGCCCAGCATGTTGTTGCTGATGGTGACGATGGAGGTGACCTTGATCTCGTTGTCGTTCACTCCGGGCACACCAGAGATGGGCACGAAAGTGTGGCGGTGCTCGGGCTCCTTGGGCTCGGGCTCAGCTTCGGGCTCGCCATCGGGGGCGGGCTCGTCGTCGCCAGCTTCCTCGGGCGCGAGGGCGGGCTCGTCGTCGGCCTCTTCCGGCACGGGCGCAGGCTCGGGTTCAGCTTCGGGCGCGGGGGCGGGCTCGTCGTCGGTCTCTTCGGGAGCGGCGGGAGCGGTGATGGGCGCCGGGGCGCCGCCCTCGTCGTCGTTTCCCGCATTGCCACAGGCGCTGGCCACCAGGGTAAGGGCGGCGAGAATCAGCGCCAGTTTCCAAAAGCGAGCAGCCATCAAGGATTCCCCCCTCGTGATTGTCCCCGTCAAACTAGCCCAACTAGCTCGCTCCCAGGTAAAGGGTCGGAGAAGCTCAGTGGCTGGTGCGGTAGTCGCCGAACTTGGAGTCGCGCTCGGAAAGCGTGGTGGTGAGGCCCTTCTTTTGGATCGAGCCCACGAAATCGGCCATGGCTTGGGTGTGGGTGCCCAGCGCGCACAGCTCGGTGCCGGCCCGGATGCCGGCCCGCATGCCCATGTGCTCCATCTGGCGGTGGACCACCCGCTTGTTCATCTGAAGCAGCTCGGTGGGCACCTGGGAGATGCGCTCGGCGATGTCGAGCACGGCGTCGGCCAGCTCGTCTTCGGGGTAGGCGGCGTTGGCCCAGCCCTTCTCCACCGCCTCGATGCCAGACACATAGTCGCCGGTGAGCATCATCTCCATGGCCTTGCGCATGCCCATGAACCAGGAGTGGAAGTGCATGTCGGGCACGCCGAAGCGGACGGCGGGGTAGCCCATTTTGGCGTCCTCGGCCATGTAGACCAGATCGCAGCCGGTGGCCAGCTCGCTGCCCCCGGCCAGGCAGTAGCCGTGGACCTGGGCGATGACCGGCTTGGCCAGATCCCAGATACTCATCCAGCCCTCGGTGACGTGGCGGGGCCACTGGCCCTCGCCGCCGGGGGTGTAGAACGGCAGCTCATAGCCCTCGTTGCCCCCGCTCAGGTCGTAGCCGGCGGAGAACGAGGGGCCGGCGCCGCAGACGATGCTGACCTTGACATCGTCGTCTTGGTCGGCCTCGGCCAGCGCATCGAGAACAGCTCCCCGCAGCGGGTGGATGAGGCTGTTGCGCTTCTCGGGGCGGTTCATGGTGATGCGCCGGACGTGAGGCCGGGGATTGTCGATCAAGACGATGTTGTCGTTCATGGCCGCCAACCGTAACCTGCGGGCCGATGTGCGGACCCACCCCAACGGCCCAGGTTTTTCGGCCATGAGCGGCCCGATGCTGATTGACTCATCCAAGGGGGCGCGGGTGGCGATGCACGACTTGGGGGGCGACGGGCCATCGGTGCTGTTGACCCATGCCAACGGGTTTTGCGGGCGGATGTGGCAGGCGGCGGCACGCGACCTAAGGCCGGTGGCCCACTGCTGGGCGTTGGATTTCCGAGGCCACGGCGACAGCGAGTCGGCCCCGGATGAGGGCTACGAATGGGACGGGTTTGCCGACGATGTGCTGGCCGCAGTGGACGCGATTTATCCGACGCCCCGGCTGGCAGCGGGCCACTCTTTGGGCGGGGCATCCATCTTGAAGGCCGAGCTGGCCCGGCCGGGGACCTTCGACCGGGCCTGGGTGTATGAGCCGGTGACCATTCCGGCATACTCCCTCCCTCGTGAGGGGGTGAAGGCGCTGGGAGACATAGCCCGAATGCGCAAGGAGTTCTTCGTCTCGCGCCAGGCGGCTTATGAGCGGTATTCGAGCCGGCTTCCTTTCAACTTGTTGGACCCCGAGGTGCTGTGGGCCTACCTGGACCACGGATTTCTGGAGTTGGCCGACGGCACGGTGACCATGAAGTGCCCACGGGAGGTGGAGGCCACCATCTTCGAGAACCCCGACCGATCGGCCTTTGACCGGCTGGGCGAAATTGCCGCTGCCGTAACGGTGGCGACCGGCACCGACACCGATCCCCCCGCCATGGTGGCCCCCCAAATCGCCGATGCGCTGCCCAACGCCACCCTGGAAACCTTCGAAGACCTCACCCACTTCGGCCCCATTCAGGACCCGCCCCGCATCGCCGCCTCTATCGCCACCGCCTTGTTCGGCGACTGAACCCGCCCGCTGAGGCAGGCGTTAGGGGCTAGAGGATGGCGCCGGCTTCTTTCATGGCGGCTATGTCGTCCCATGCGATGCCGGCTTCTAGGAGGAGGCTTTCGGTGTGCTCGCCGTGTTCGGGGGCGCGGTCTACGGTTACCGGCTGCTCGTTGAACATGGCGGGGTTGGCCACGAGCTGCACCTCTTGGCCGTTGCCGGTGGTCATGGCGGGGAGATAGCCGTTGGCGACGACCTGGGGGTCTTCGTAGAGCTCGCCCAGGGTCTGGAACGGGACCCACACGCCTTTGAAGTCGGCCAGGGCCTCTTTCCAGTGCGACAGGGGCTGGGCTTCGAACACGTCGTCGAGGATGGCGATGCAGGCCTCGTTGTTCTCGGCCCGGGCGGCCATGTCGACGAATCGGGGGTCGGTGGCCAGCTCGGGGCGGCCGATGCACTCGCAGAGCTGGGCCCAGTGCTTGTCGGCTTGGAGCAGGATGAAGCTGAGGTAGCGGTCGTCGGAGGTGCGGTAGGCGTTCACCACGGGGTTGACCATCTTGGTGCGGTCGCCGGTGGGGAGCCGGTCCATTCCGAAGAGCTTGGCCGCGATGACGAGGGGCGAGAGCTGCCACATGGCGGTGGCCAGAAGCGATACGTCGATGACCGAGGGCTCGCCGGTGGCGGACCGCTGGTAGAGGGCCGCGGCGATGGCGCCAGCGGTGGCCATGCCGCCCATGACATCGCCGAAGGCGGGGGCGGGCTGGCTCATGGGCCAGCCGTCGGGGCGGGCCGGCAGGGTGGCGCCCATGCCGCCCCGGGCCCAGAAGGAGGCGCCGTCGTATCCGCCCTTTTCGGCGTCGGGGCCGTGGGGCCCCTGGCCGGAGCCCCGGGCGATGATGATCTGGGGGTTGCGCTCCCGCAGGTCGTCGGTGTCGATGCGGAGCTTGCGGCGCACTGGGGGCATGTAGTTGGTGAGGAACACATCGGCGGTCTCCACCAGCTTGAGCAGCATCTCCCGCCCGTCGGGGTGGGCCAAGTTCAGCCCGACGGAGCGCTTGCCCCGGTTGGGCTGTTCGATCATGAAGTTGACCCCACCCGCGCCGCCGGGCACGAGTCCCGAGGTGATGAGGCCCCGCTGGGGGTCGCCGGTGACCGGGTGCTCGACTTTGATGACGTCGGCGCCCCAGTCGACCAGCACCGAGCCGCCGGAGGGGATGAACATCCAGCTGGCGACCTCGACCACCCTGATGCCCTCGAGGGGGCGGCTGGGCGGGGCTTCGCGGTCGCTCACCAGACCAGTTCCAGGTTGTCGATCTGGCGGATGCCCTGGCTGAACCTCGGCTCGATTCCCTCGGCTAGGCGGTAGTCGGGCACACGGGCGTGCCATTCCTCCAGAGCGACCCGCAGCTCCATGCGGGCCAGATGGGAGCCTAGGCAGCGGTGGACGCCGGCGCCGAAGGCGATGTGCTTTTTGGACTCCCGGCCGAAGTTCACTTCGTCGGGGTTATCCCAGGTCCGCTCGTCGGTGTTGGCCGAGCCGATCAAGACGTGGATGCGGGTGCCCGCCGAGATGGGGCAGCCGTTGACCTCGGTGTCGACCGCGGTGATGCGGGCTGCGCTGGCCACCGGGCTCTCATAGCGCAGCAGCTCCTCTATGGCGTGGGGGATCACCGACGGGTCGTCTACTAGCTGCTGGCGGTGACCGGGATTCTGGGCCAGGAAGGCCACCATGCACTCCAGCGAAGCCGACACGGTGTCGAGTCCGGCGATGAAGAACAGGTAGCCGATGTCGACCACGTCGTCTCGGCTGAGGGGCTGGCCTTCGACCTCAGCGTCGAGGATGGTGGACAAGAAATCGTCTTGGCGCTCGGCCATGCGGGCGTCCACCACCTCTTCGAGCACGGCGTAGATCTCCTGGCCGGTGGCATTGACCATCTCCCGGCGCTCCTCCATCGAGCGGGCCGGTGGGCGGACAATGCCGTCTTTGAGGGCTAGGAACTCCTCGACCCGGCTTACGGGCAAGCCCAGCAGCTCCAGGAAAATGGTGGACGGCATGGGCTCGGCGATTTCATGATGGAAGTTGCAGTGGCCTTCGTCGGCCACATTGTCGATCAGCTCGCGGATCAGCTCCCGCACGCGAGGCTCGTGCTTGGCCATCTGCTGGGGGGCGAACAGAGGGTCGAGTGCTTTGCGGTGCTTGCGGTGGTGGGGAGGGTCGATTTGGAGGGGCACCAGCGGGCGGGTGTTGCCGATGTCCACCGCTCCCGGATCGGAGGAGAACACCTCGGGGGTCTGAAAGGCCCGCATCACGTCTTCGTGACGACTGAGGGTGACGGCGCCAAGGCTGCTCCGACCGGACAGTTCAGTCACCGGGGCGTTGTCGCGCAGTTTCCGGTAGGTGTCGTGGGGATTTCGGGCGACCTCGGGGAGTTCGAGCGAATACTTCTTTTCGGACATCAGGTCTCCTCGGTCAGGATGATGGCGTCTTCGGGGCAGTTCATGAATGCCCGGCGAGCCTGGTCGGCCAGCTCGGCGGGCACGATGCGCTCATCGGTGGGTTGGCAGTAGCCGTTGTCGTCGGGGTCGAAAAGATCGGGCGCCAGCATGTAGCAGCGCCCGTGACCCTGGCAAAGCTCGGTGTCTACCCGAATGCGCATCAGCGGGAATCGTAGATGAATGCTCAGGTTGAGTGAGGCGGGAATTGGCACGAAGTGGGAGACTGGGCCTGAATGACTGTTGATACCGCTCCAGCGGAGGTTGATGTCCCGAGCACAGCCGAACGACGGTTCAGCCAGTCGATGGTGGTGTCGGGAATCCGGTGCCTTCTGACCTACCTGGTGCTCCCCTTCCTGCTGCCGGTGCTGGGGTTGTCCGATTCAGTGGGGCCGGCTTTGAGTGCGCCGATTGGGCTGGTGGCCATCGTGTTCAACGTGCTGAGCATCCGGCGGTTCTGGCGGGCCGACCATCGGCTGAAGTGGCCGGTGAGCACGGTGAACGTACTGGTGATCGGCCTGCTGTGCTACTTGACGGTCGGTGACTTCATCGAACTCGCCGGCTGACCCCGGCGACTCCGCTCCTTCCAGTCACTCCAAAGTGGCCAATAACCCGCTAGTGCGGGGGCTTTGGGTTGTTGGCGGGCTGGTGTGTGTGGCGGTGGGGGCCATCGGCGTGATTGTGCCCGGGCTGCCGTCGACGGTGTTCTTCATCATGGCGGCGGCCGCGTTTTCGCGGTCAAGCGAGCGTATGGAGCGGTGGGTCTTGAACCTTCCCGGTGTGGGCAAGTTGGTGGCTGACTACCGGTCGGGTTTGGGGATGCCTTGGCGGGCGAAGGTGATCGCCGGAACGATGATCGTGGTCGCGGTGGGGATCAGTACGGGTTTGCTGATCAGTTCATGGACGTGGCGGGGCATCGTGATCGGAGTCGGGATCGTCGGATTGGCCTACATCTTTGGGCGGGTGCCGACGGCAAAGCCATTGCCAAAACCAGAAGTCAGATAATTTCAGTTTATTCTGACTTATTTCAGGTATCTTAACGCTGGAGCCGGGGTGGGGTTCCTAACAGCATTCGTCCGCTCTGGCCCCACCCCGGCTTCTGATGAGAAGTGTACCGCCAGCGTTCTCTTGAGCGTTAGAGATTTGCGATTTCGTTCTCTATGCGGGATTCGATGTATTGGCGGGCGGTGGCTATTCGGGTGGGGAGGTGTTGGGAGGGGAAGAGGGCGTCGGAGGGTTTGTAGCCCTTGAGGATGGTTTTGGCGATGGTGTCTTTGTGGACCTCGGTGGGGCCGTCGGCGATGCCCATGACGGGGCCACTCATCCACATCGAGGTGAGGGGCATGAGGTTGGAGACGCCGAGAGAGCCGTGGGCGTGCATGGCCCGGTACACCACATCGATCAGCACCTTGGGGGTAGCCACCTTGACGCCGGCGATGTGCTGGCGAACCTTGGCGTAGTCGCCCTCGTTGTCGATCAGCCAGGCGGTGTGGAGCACTTGGAGGCGGAACTGCTGGATCTGGATCCACGAGTCGGCGATCCAGTGCTGGATGGACTGCTTCTCGCCGATAAGCGAGCCCTTGGTCTCCCGGGACAGCACCCGCTCACACATCATGTCGAGGGCCCGCTGGGCCACGCCCACTGAGCGCATGCCGTGGTGGACCCGGCCTCCGCCGAGGCGGGTCTGGGCGATCTTGAAACCCGAGCCCTCGTCGCCCAGCAGGTTCTCGGCCGGCACCCGCACATCGTTGAAGCGGAGGTAGGCGTGGTCGCCGTCTTCCAAGTCCTCGGTGCCGAGGCCGACGTCGGCCACCACCTCAATGCCGGGGGTGTCGGTGGGCACCAGCATCATCGACGAACCCCGATACACCGGCACATCGGGGTTGGTGATCAACATGACGATCATGAACTTGGCGTACTTGAAGTTGGAGGCGAACCACTTCTCGCCGTTGATCACCCACTCTTCGCCGTCGCGGTGGGCCGAGCAGGTGAAGTAATTGGGGTCGGATCCGCCCTGGGGTTCGGTCATGGCGTAGGTGGAGGAGATCTTGCTGTCGAGCAGGGGCTGGAGGTAGAGCTCCTTCTGCTCGTCGGTGCCGTAGTGGGCGATGATCTCGGCATTGCCGGAGTCGGGGGCCTGGCAGCCGAACACCACCTGGGCCCACAGCGCCCGGCCCAGGATCTCGTTCATCAACGCCAGCTTGACCTGGCCGTAGCCGAGGCCGCCGAGGTGGGGACCCATGTGGCAGGCCCACAGGCCCTGGTCTTGCACCTGCTTTTGCAGCGGGCGGATCAGGGCGTTGGCCGTCTCGTTGGTGCGGTCGAAGGGGTTGACCTCGCCCCGGAAATAGAGGTCGATGGGCTCGATCTCGGCGGTGACGAAGGCGTCCATCCAGTCGAGCTTCTCTTGGAACTCCGGTTCGACGGAAAAATCGATGGCCATAGGACTACCGCACTCTCTGGGATGGACTTACAGTGGCTCGATATGAAGTTCGAGATGACGCCGGGCGAGATTCTAGCGGCCGCCCGGGCCCCCGAGCCGGGCGACGAAGGGTACGACCCGTTTGACGCATTTGATCAGGCGCAGGGGGCTGACCATTCGATCGATCCCTACACGATCTACGCCGAGCTCTTGGCCCAGTGTCCGGTCCACTGGGGCAGCATGTCGGAGGTGCTGGATACCGTCAGCGTGAGCGATCTGATGGCCGGGGAGCGCAAGATCGCGAACGTGCTGTCGTACGACGGAGTGGAGGCGGCGCTGCGGGACGGGGCCACGTTTTCCTCTGCGGGCTATGCCGAGTCGATGGGCCTGGTGATGGGGCACACCATCTTGGAGATGGACGAGCCCGAGCACGGGCAGTACCGCAGGCTGCTTCAGCAGGCGTTCACCCGCCGGGAGATGGAGCGCTGGGAACACGAGATAGTGAACCCGGTGCTGAACCACTACATCGACGCCTTCGTTGATCGGGGGCGGGCCGACTTGGTACACGAGCTGATGTTCGTGTTCCCGGTACACGTGATCGCCATCGCTCTGGGGCTGCCGGAAGCCGACCTGCCGGCCTTCTACCGGCGAGCGGTGGAGATCACCAACATGGCCACCCAGATCGAGCGGGGGTTCGCAGCCTCGCAATGGCTGTACGCGTACCTGGAACCGGTAGTGGAGGACCGGCGGGCCGAGCCGCAAGAGGATCTGATCAGCCTGCTGGCCCACGCCGAGCTGGACGGGCAGCGGCTGACCAACGACGAGATCATCGCCTTTTGCCGGTTGTTGCTGCCCGCAGGGGCCGAGACCACCTACCGGGCGGCCAGCAACATGATGGTGGGGCTGCTGTCGGATCCGGCTCAGCTCGACGCCGTGCGGGCCGACCGGTCGCTGGTGACGGCGGCGGTGGAGGAGTCGTTGCGGTGGGAAGCACCGCTGACCGGGATCTCTCGCACCGCGACAGCCGATGCGGAGGTGGACGGCATCGAGATCGAGGCGGGAACAGCGGTGAACACCACTTTGGGCTCGGCCAACCACGACCCGTGCCGTTGGGAGGACCCAGAGAAGTTCGACATCTTCCGGGAGCCGAAAGCGCATCTGGCGTTCGCCACCGGGCCGCATCTGTGCCTGGGCATCCACCTGGCCCGCATGGAGATGCGAGCAGTGCTGGAATGCCTGCTCAACCGCTTGCCCGGCCTGCGCCTCGACCCCGAGGCCGAGCCGCCGGAGATAGTCGGGCTGGCCTTTCGCGCCCCTGCGGCTATTCCGGTGGTGTGGGACGCCTAATCGATTAGTCGGAGAACGACTAGAGCTGGGTGGTTTGGGCTAGGGCGGCGGCGTCGCGGGCTAGGTCTAGAACGACGCGGCCGAAGGCTTCCATGCGGGGATTGTCGGCGCCACCGGCCACGAAGCGGGCGTAGCCCCCTTCGAGCACAATGGCCAGCTTGAAGCGGGCCAGGATCACGTAGTAGTCGATCTCGTCGACGTCGCGCCCCGACATGGTGGCGTAGCGCTCCAGCAGGTCGTCGCGGAAGGGCAGGCCCTCGTAGTCGACGTAGCCCACCGAGGGGCGGCTGGCCTCGTCTTCGGGCCAGTTCATCACCACCCAGGCGAGGTCGAGCAGCGGGTCGCCCACGGTGCCCATCTCCCAGTCGACGACGGCGGCCATCCGGGCGGGGCCCCCGTGGTGGAACATGACATTGGCGAACTGGTAGTCGCCGTGCATGATGCCCGGGGTGTAGCTGCGGGGGGTGCGGCCCCTAAGCCAGTCGCCCGCGGTGTCGAGGCCGGGGATATCGCGGAACTTGAAGCGGTTGAGGTGGGCGTACCAGCGGTCTACCTGGCGCTCGTGGAATCCCTCGGGGCGGCCCAGGCCTTCGAGGCCGTTGGCCTGCCAGTCGACCTTGGACAACCGGGCGATGGCGTCGACCAGCTCGTAGGCCAGGGCGGGGCGGGCTTCCATGTTTGAGGCGAACGGCTCGGGCCAGCCGGGCTCGCTGATGGGCGACCAGCCGTCGACGAAGTCCATGAGGTAGAAGGCGGCCCCGATGATGCTGGTGTCGTCGGTGCCCCCCGCCGCCCGGGCGTGGGGGACGTCGGTGTCGGCCAAAGCCGAGAGGATGCGGTACTCCCGCATCATGGTCTCGTTGCGGCCGTCGGGGACCTTGCGGGGCGGGCGGCGCAGGGCCCAGCGATGCCCACCGCGGCAGATCTCGAAGATCTCGTTGGAGGCCCCGCCGGAGACGAACCGGCTGGCGATCGGCTCGCCCTGGCCGGGGAGGCCTTGGGCGTCCATCCACTCCCCCAGCGCGACGGGTTCGATCAGGCCTTTGGTGCGCTCGGCCTCGGAGGCCTCATCGGTGTCGGACCGCGAGAAGACGCTGGAATCCGCAGTTGACTCAGTGGGTTCGCTCATGCAGCAGGTCGGAGAGTGAGGAGCTCTTTGAGGTTCTCGGACATGACCTTGCGCTGGTCATCAGCACTGCGGTCTTCCACTTCCTTGACGAAGTCGAGTGGTTTGCCCAGTCCTTCGGGGTGGGGGAAATCAGAACCGAACAGCACCCGGTCGATGCCGATTTTGTCGATGAGGCCGGAGATGTCCTCCTCGTAGAACGGGCTCACCGAGATGTGGCGGCGGAACGTCTCCACCGGGTCTTCGGCAAACTCTTGGGGCATCTTGGAGTAGGCATCGGACAGCTCCAACAGCAGCGGGGCCACCCAGGTGGAGCCGTTCTCGATGGAGGCCACCCGCAGATTGGGATGGCGCTCGAACAAGCCGTGGCAGATCATGGCCGCCATGGTGTCGAAAATGGGGCGTCCATGGCTGATGACCAGTCGGAAGGCGGCGGGCTTGAACGGCAGGAACTCGTCGCGGCCTCCCTCCCAGTCGCTGGCGTAGGCGTCATAGCCGGAGTCGGAGGCGTGGCAGGCAACGAAGATGCCGGTCTGCTCAACCACATTCCAGAAGTCGTCGAACTCGGGCAGCCCCATAGACCGGGAGCCCCTCAGCCCAGGCACCGGGGCAGGGCGGATGAGCACGGCTCGGGCCCCGTTGTCGACGGCCCACTCCAATTCCTCGATGGCTCGGCGGGGATCGGGCAGGGTGATGATCGGAGTGGGGAAGATGCGGCCTTGGTAGTTGAAGGTCCACTCGTCGAGCATCCACCGGTTGAAGGCGGACACCGCGGCGTGGGTGAGCTCGATGTCGTCTTTCATCCGCTCTTCGAGGAGCGAGGCCAGGGTGGGGAACAGCAGGGTGCCGTACACCCCTTGCTCGTCGAGCAGCTTGATGCGGTCATCGGGATGGCGAAAACCAGGATGGCAGCGGATAGGCTTGCCGGTGAGCTCCCGCAAGGTCTTGCCATCGGTGTTCTTGCCCCGGTAGTAGTCCTCCCAGGCGCCGGGGGCGGCCACCACCTCGAAGGTTGGGTTGGGGATGTACTCGCTGATCTTGTTGTTGATGGCGATCTTGGTGCGGCCTTCGATATCCACATAGCGGATGGCGGTGCGGTACCGCTCGGGCAGATGGCGGGTGAACGAGTCGATGGGCTCGTAGAGGTGGTTGTCGGCGTCGTATGCGTCGTAGTTGAGGTTCATGCCGTCTCCAAAGAGAGGATCTCGGGTGTGGTTTCGGTGACCAGAACGATGTCGCGCCGGTGGTCGGCGCCGATGCTGGCGCCCACGCTCAGCACAGTGTCTGCTTCCAGTACCTCCCCTTTACCGTAGCGGGTGTTTATGACGGGCGGCTCATAGCCCATACCGCATCCCCGCACCAGCCATTGGCCGTCGGGGGCAGCTCGGCGGAGGTCTTCTGCGGCGGCGCCGGGGACGCAGGCCGCGATGAGCCCGGCAGTGAGCTCGGGGTCGCCGTTTGCGGTGCGGCCTAGCCCGCCCTCGTAGTGCCATCGGATGCAGCTGAAGTCGACGACGGGGCCTTCGACTCGGGGCTCGGCGGCGGGAGTGGACGACCCGGCCAGGGCCATGGCCTCCACGCCGGCGGCCAGCCGCTGGGCGTCGGTGCCGGGGTGGGCGACGGCCGCTGTCACCCCCGCGGCGGCGACAGCGCAGGAAGCCCGGATGGCGTCGACCTCGGAGGGCAGTTTGATGCGGCGGGCTTGGGCCAGGATGTCGTCGGCGGGGACGATCTCGGCTTTGGGGGCCACCGCGCTGAGGAGACCGGCCATGCCCGGCGACCAGGCGTCGATGCCCACCCGATTCGCCTCGGCTATCCCCGGGGTGGCGGCCAGGCGCTGGTAGATGATCGCCCCGCTCCAGGTGATGCCGTGGAGATGGTCGAGATCGATGTCGTCGGGGACGCCTTCGTCCCAGGTGGACAGCAGAAATATCTCGTCGGTGGCGACGTTCAGGGTGCAGACCGGGCCAAACGGGCGGGCGCCGGCGGTCCAGAGCTGGTGGGCGCCGGTGAAGTAGTTGATGTGGTCTTGTCGCCCGGCGACCAGGAAGTCGATCCCAGCAGCATCGAGAGCGTCGATGGCTCGGGCACGGCGCTGGAGGTGGAGGCTCATGCGGGCACCTCGAAGGGGTCGTAGGGGTGGCCACCGCCCAGAGGGATCCAGCCGTTGTCGGTGACAGCCACGATCTCCTCGGCCCGGAAGCCGCCGGTGCCGTCTTCCCAGATGGCGGGCTCCAGCACCATGACCATGCCGGGCTCTAGGGTGTTGGCGGCGTCGAAGTCGGGGCCGTTGTCGGTGCCCAAAAAGGGCATCTCGGCGCTCTCGATGCCCACCCCGTGAACGAGGTAGAAGTGCGGCATCCATGGTTGGTCGCCGTCATTTCGGTGAGGGGCGTCGGCGGCGGTGGCCGCGGCACACACCTCGGCGAAGGTGGCTCCGGGGGCGATGGCGGCGTAGGCAGCGTCCATAACTGCCAGCCACCGCTCGAAGCAGCGCTGCTCGCCGGGGGTGGGCGGGCGGCCGACCACCCAGGTACGGCCGAAATCGGAGGCGTAGCCGTGGTAGTCGCTGCCGGCGTCTACCCAGATGAGGTCGCCCTCGGCATAGACGGGGTCGCCCGACCAGGTGGGGAAGGCCAGGTGCCCGGTGGTGGTGCGGGGGCCGTCGGCCATGCGTCGGGCCATAGGCTGGAAGATGACGTCGATCATGTTGGCGTCGATGCCCTCTTCGCGGAGGCGGCGGAGGAACACGGCAGCCAGCTCGCTACGGCGCACGCCGGGGACCAGGGCTTGCTGGACGGTGGCCATGGCCCGGCTGGTGCGGATTTGGGCCTGGTGGATGCAGGCCAGCTCGTCGACGGTCTTGTGAAGCTTGACTGCGGCCAGGGTGTTGGCGGCATCGGCGATCTCGACGCCCGAAAGCACGCCGGTGCGGAGCATTGCACCGGACATCAAGTCGATGCCGACGCGCCCCCCGTGGGCGTGCTGGCCGAGTATGGCGTCGAGCAGGGCGCCCAGGTCGGCAGCTCCTTCGTCGATATCGGGCCAGACGGCGGGGTGGGCGTCGACGTCGAGACCGTCGGGGTCGCCGCCCAGCAGGCAGGGCTGGGGCTGGTCGGCGAGGACCACGGCGACGGGGCGGTTGGCCGCGACGTGGGTGGCGTCGACGGCCTCGGGGAGGCAGTCGGTGGCGTAGGCCACGTGGGGGCCGTGAAGCAGCACCAGGGCGTCGAGCCCGTCGGCAGCCATCTGGGCCTGGAGCTTGGCATACCGCTCCCGCCGCAGCCGCCCGACATCGAGCTCCAGCACCGGGGCATCAGCGGCGGAAGTCATCCCCCTTACTCTGCCCCAACTCAGATGACGTTGTCGGCTCGCAGGGCGGCCAGGTCGTGTTGGGTGAGGTTGCAGAGGTCGGTGAGGACTTCGTCGGTGTGTTGGCCGAGGCGGGGGGCACCGGTGGGGATGGGTGGGGGGTGGCCATCGAAGCGGGGGAAGGGGGCTTGCTGGTTCAGGGGGCCGATTACCGGGTCGTCGATGGCGATTAGGTCGCCGCGGGCGGTTATGTGGGGGTCGGCGGCGATGTCGGCGGCGTCGTAGGCGGTGGCCACGGGCACGTCACAGGCCACGCAGCGGGCCTCGATGTCGGCCGCGTCGAGACCAGAGGTCCAGTCGGCCACGATCTGGTTGATCTCGTCGCCATTGGCCGCCCGGACCTCGGCGGTGGCGAACTTGGGGTCGTCCAGCAGGTCCTGGCGGTCCATGGCTGTGCAGAGGCGGGCGAAGTTGGCTTCCATGGCGGCGGCGATGCACACCCAGCGGCCGTCGCGGCTGGGGTAGTTGTCGAGCGGGGCGGAGTGGTCGAGCCGGTTGCCGGTGCGGTTCCGCACTAGGCCGAGGTGGTGGTAGGCAGCGTGGGTCCACTCCAGGATGCGCAACACCGATCCGTAGAGATAGGCGTCGATCACCCCGCCCTCGCCGGTGCCGCCGGCGTCCCGTTCATAGAGCAGGGCGGTGGCGGCCTGGGCGGCGAACACCCCGGTTAGGTAGTCGGAGATGGTGAGACCGGGGCGCACCGGGGGGCGATCGGGCTCGCCGGTGAGGTGGAGCAGTCCGCCGTAGGCCACGCCGTTGCGGTCCAGGCCGGGGCGCAGCGACTTGGGGCCGTCTTGGCCGAAGACGCTTATGCGCACCGTGACAAGGTGGCGGGGCAGCAGCTCGGGGTGAATGTTCCAGCGCTCCAGGGTGCCGGGGCGGAAGTTCTCGCACAGCACGTCGGCATGTTCGGTGAGCTGTCGGAACAGCTCCTGGCCCCGGGGTTGGCGAAGGTCGAGGGTGATCGACTTTCGACCCCGGCCCTCGACGGCCCAGAACAGCGAGTAGGGGTGGTCGCTGCCCTCCCCCGGCTTGTCGTCGGGTTTGGCGAACGGGCCGATGGTGCGCATGGGATCCCCGGTGCCGGGTTGTTCAATCTTGATGACCTCAGCGCCCTGCTCGCCGAGGATGCCGGCGCAGAACGGGGCAGCGATCCGGGTGCCAACGTCGAGCACCCGC
This sequence comes from Candidatus Poriferisocius sp., assembly GCF_965214065.1. Taxonomy (GTDB): domain Bacteria; phylum Actinomycetota; class Acidimicrobiia; order Acidimicrobiales; family Bin134; genus Poriferisocius. The sequence goes on along the minus strand of NZ_CBDCAT010000027.1, from coordinate 305,500 downwards.
AATCCGACCAGGGGCTTACGCATCCCGATGCTCGGCGAATACTTCCTTCATCGACAACTTCTGCATGCGCCGCTCCAGCGCGCCCAGGGCGGTGTCGGTGTTGTGCATCCAGTGATGGGCCATGAAGTGGTAGTCCCAGGCGTCCTTTTGGCCCATCAGCTCCAGGGTCTTGTTGATGGACCGCTTCACCACTGCGGCGGTGGCCGGGGGCACCAGGGCGATGGCCTCGGCCATCTCCTGGGTGGCGGTGGCCAGCTCGTCGCGGGGCACCACCCGGTTGACCATGCCCAAGCGCTCAGCGTCGGCCGCGGTAATGGTCTGGGCTGTGAGCAGGAACTCCTTGGCCTTGCGGGGCGGCATCTCCCAGGGCTCGATGAGGATCTCCACCGCAGCGCCGGTCATTCGCAGCACCGGGTTCTGGAAGGAGGCGTCGTCGGAGGCCACGATCAAGTCGCACATGGCCGCCAGCATCACCCCCGCCGCGATGCACTTGCCGTGGACGGCGGCGATGGTGGGCTTGGGGAAGTCCCGGATCCGCAGGCAGCGGTCGAAGTACATGGTCTTCTCGTGGTGGAACTTGCCCTCCGGTGTGTCCCGCATGAGCCGCCACTTGTCGGGCTCCACATCGCCCACCAGAGCTTTCAGGTCGTGGCCCGCGGAGAAATGGCGCCCATTGGCGGCCATGATCACCACCCGCACCTGGTCGTCGGCCTCGGCCAGGTCGAAGGCGGCGTCGAGCTCGTCAATGAGCTGAGTGTCCTGGGCGTTGGCCACGTCGGGACGGTTGAGGGTAATGGTGGCCACGGCCCCTTCGACGCTGTAGTTGATGGTGTCGAATGCGGTGCCCATGAGTGCTCCTAACGGGGCTCCCGAGGCAGGCCCAGGGTTTGCTCCCCGATGATGTTGCGCTGGACTTCGCTGGTTCCGGCGAAGATCGTCGCTGCTCGATAGTACAGCCAAGACCGCTGCCAGCGGCCTCCGCCGGGGTTGTGGGGGTCGCCCCTCCACAGGGGGGCGGCGGGGCCCAGCACATCCATGGCCGTTTCATGGAGCCGTTGGCTCATCTCGCTCCAGAAGAGCTTGGCGGTGGCCGATTCGGAGCCGTGATCGCGGCCGTGGGCCAGCCGGGACAGCACCCTCCAATTCTGAAGCTGAAAAAGGCGGACCTCGATGAATGCCTGGGCCAGAGCTTGGCGTATCACGGGGTCTTGGTTGCGGCCGGTCTCGGCGGCCAGTCGGAAGAGTTCGTCGAGCAATTGGGTGTGGATTACGAGCTGGCGGGGGTTGGTGCCCCGCTCCACGCCGAGGGTGGATTGCGACACTCGCCAGCCATTGCCGGGGTTGCCGATGACCTGGTCGTGGGAGATGAGCACGTCGTTGAGGAATACCTCGTTGAAGTCGGACTCGTCGGTGATCTGACGCAGGGGGCGGATGTCGACGCCGGGAGCGTGCATATCGACCATGAAGGCGGTAATGCCCCGGTGCTTGGGCTCGTCGGGGTGAGAGCGGGCCAGGCACAGTCCCCAGTCGGCGAACTGGGCGTAGGATGTCCACACCTTCTGGCCGCTGAGCCGCCAGCCGCCCTCAACAGGGGTGGCCTGGGTGGACACCGAGGCCAGATCGCTGCCGGCGTCCGGTTCGCTGAACAGCTGACAGAAGAGCTGCTCGGCGGGGAGGATCGATGGGAGCCAGCGCTGTTTCTGGTCGGGGGTGCCGTGGACCAGGATGGTGGGGCCAATGAGGTTCACGCCAATGCGGCCAACTATCTCGGGGGCTCGAGCCCGGGCCAGCTCCTCTTGGACAATGTAGTGGTGCAAGGGGCCAGCGCCTCGGCCGCCGTACTCCTCCGGCCAGGAGACGCCGACGAGACGGGCTTCAGCGAGGGCTGACTGCCAGCCTCGTAGGAAATCGACTTCTTTGCCCAAGTCGTCGAACAAGGGCGGCAGGCCTTGGCCGTATTCCCAGGGGAGATTTCCTTTGAGCCATTGTCGGCACTCAGCCCGGAAGGCTTCCTGGTCCACAGTAGGGGCGAGATCCATTTCCCTTAGTTTGCACCATCTCTCGTACTCGCCTTACTCGAAGCGGGAACCCATTTGTTTGAGGATTTGGGTGGTGTAGACCGATGCCATGCGGCCTTGTTGGCCGGGGGTGTAGGTGACGGAGTCGATGGCGTTGGAGTAGGGGAAGGGCCCATGGCGCTGGTAGATGTCCCAAGAGACGGGGGAGCGCCGGTCGATGCCCACGTCGATCCCCTCGAACGGGGCCATGGTCCACATGCCGGTGAATTCCTCGCCGGCGGCTCTTTCTTCGCCGTCCACCTGCAGGCGCAGGTCCCAGGCGAAGCCGTCGGTGATGGTGAAGGCGAGTTGCACGCTGCGCCGGCCCTCGGCCAGTGGGCCGCCGTTGAGCAGGCGCATGTGGCCGTAGCCGTTGTGGACGTAGACCACCTCGCCATTCTCGATGTAGCAGGCGTAGCCGCCGCCCTGGTCGCCGTGCGCCACCAGCATCCCGGCGTCGCCCGGTGAGTATTCGAACTCGATGTCCACGGTGAATGACCGGGCTTGTATCAGCTTCATGCTCCGGTAGCGCTCCAGCGTGTCGGTGCCTGGGGTGATCCGCACTGGCGTTTCGTACACCTCTTCCGAAGGAGGCCGCTGCACGAACTTGAGCATCGAGCCCTCGTCGAGGGGGTACACCTGATAGCGGTGGGCGGCCTCATCCCAGGCATCGATCAGCCCTTGGCGCCGCTCAGGCTCGGCTTCCGACAAATCCACCGTCTCGGTGGGGTCGTCGTCCAGGTTGTACACCTCCCACTCGTGGTCGCCGAACGGAGTCATGGGCAGATGCAGGGTGACCGCCTCCCAGCCCTCCCGGTAGTAGCCACGGTGGCCGATCTGCTCGTAGTACTGCTCGGTGTGGTGCTCGGGGGCATCGCCGTCGGCAAATGTGGGGGCGAAGCTGGCCCCGGCCAGCGGCCCCTTGAGCGGCTGGCCGTTGCGCTCGGAGGGGGCCTCGAGGCCCACGATGTCCAAGACAGTGGGCAGCACGTCGGTGATGTGAAGGTACTGGCGGCGGAACCCGCCGGGGTCGGCAATCCGGCCGGGCCACGACGAGATCATGGCCACCTGGTGCCCGCCGGCGTGGGTGTTGATCTTGTACAGCCGGAATGGCGTGTTGCCGGCCATGGCCCAGCCCCGGGGATAGTGCGCCAGGGTCTGGGGGCCGCCCAGCAGATCTAGCCGGGCGTGGTCGTCGTGGATATCGCCCTGGGTGGGTGACAGCACCTCGAAGTACTGCGAGCAGCCGGTGTCCTCGCCCTCGCGAGACGCCCCGTTGTCGGAGGTGAACAGCACCAGCGTGTTATCCCACTCGCCCAACTCCTCCAGGGCATCGCGCAGCCGACCGAAGTTCTGGTCGACGTTGTCCACCATGGCGGCGAACACCTCCATGTAGCGGGCGAACACCTCCTTTTGGGTGTTGGACAGCTCGTCCCACGGGGCGACGTCGTTGCGCTCCTCGGAGTTGCGGGGCGGCAGCGTGGTGTCGGCGTCGATCACCCCCAACTCGATCTGGCGGGCGAAGCGGCGCTCTCGGACCTCATCCCAGCCGGCGTCGTAGGCCCCCCGGTACTTCTCGATGTCGGCCTGCTTGGCCTGGAGCGGGGCGTGGACCGCCCCGTGCGACAGGTACAAGAAGAACGGCTGGTCGGGCCGGGCCGCCTTCTGCTCGCGCACCATGGCGATGGCCTCGTCGGTGATGTCGTCGGTGAAGTAGTAGTCGTCGGGGTATTGGTCGGTGCGCACCACGCTGTTGTCGCGGATCAGCCGGTGGGGGTGGTGGAAGTTGGTGAACCCGTCGAGGAAGCCGTAGTAGCGGTCGAATCCCCGCTGGAGCGGCCACGAATGCCGGGGGCCCACCAGGTTGGAGTCTTTGCACAGGTGCCATTTGCCCACCATCAAGGTGGCGTAGCCCGCCGCCCGTAATATCTCGGCCACGGTAGCGCAGTGCTCGGTTAGCTCGGAGGTGTAACCGGGGTAGCCGGGGTCGGAGTGGCACACATGGCCCACGCCCACGTCGTGGTGGTTGAGCCCGGTGAGCAGCGACGCCCGGGTGGGCGAGCACATGGGGTTGACGTGGAAGTTGAGGTAGCGCAGCCCCTCGGCGGCCATCTTGTCGATGTGGGGGGTGTCGATCTCCGAGCCGTAGCAGCCCAGATCGGCAAAGCCCAGGTCGTCCACCAGCACCACCACGATGTTGGGCGCCCCCTGCGGTGCCCGCACCGCCTCGGGCCACCACGGGTCAGAGCCAGCCACGGTCCGCCCCGCCCGCCCCTCCCATCCCTCATAGGGCTCAGGCCTGGTTGCCGTCTCGTCGGTCATCGGACCCTCGCTTTTGTTGGTAGCAGTGTCAGTCGTCCAGCTTGAATACCCGCAGGGCGTTCTCCCGCAGGAACTTGGGCCACACGTGGTCGCGGAACGGCACGTTGGCCATGTCGGCGAAGATGCGCTCCAGGGTGAGCCCAGCTGGGAAGTACCCGGCGTACATCACCTTGTCGGCCCCTCGGGTGTTGGCGTAGTCGATTATGGCTTTGGGGTAGTGCTTGGGGGCGAACGCCGAGGGCATGTAGTACAAGTTGGGCCACTTCAGCATCAGCTTCATGGCCAGCTTCTCCCAGGGCTCGGCCCCGTGGCGCATCACCAGGCGCAGCTCGGGGAAGTCGTAGCACACCTGGTCGAAGTGCTCGACGTGCTGGGGGGCGCTGGGGAACCGGGGCCCGGCGATGCCGGCGTTGGCGATCACCGGGATGTCGAGCTCGACGGCGGTGGCGTACAGCGGGTACATGAGCGGATCGGACACCCCCACCTGGGGCATGAGGCCGGAGGGGAACACGCTCACCGCATTGAGGTCGTGGTCGGCCTTCAGCTTCTTGACGTGGCGGACGGCGCCCATCACGTCGTTGGGATCCACCTCGGTCACGAAGTACACCCTGTTGGGGTGGATCCGCTTGGCCTCGATGGAGGTCTCCGACAGCCCGAACAGCCCCTTGTCGATGCCCCACCGGTCCATCTCGGCCATGGTGTAGGCGATGGGGTCGGAGCCCTCCTTGGCCTCCTCTGGGATGTCCTTAAACATGTACTCCACCGGCATCACGAACTCTTCGGTGGACTGGTCGTCCTTCAGTCCGGCCTGGAGGTTGGCGTACACCTGCTTCTTGGAGGCGAACGGGAACCCGATCATCAGGTCCACGATGCCGATTCCCTCGGGCATTGGCATTTCGTGCTCTTTCTGCTGGCTCAGTCCATCGAGAAGTCGGGGTTGAGGGTGATGACCCAGAACATGGCGCCGGTGTCGTCCACAAGCTGCGCCATGCGCCCCGGTGGGGTGTCCATGGGCGGGACGACCACATGGCCGCCCAGCTCTTGGCACTGCGCGGCGGTGGCGTCGCAGTCGTCCACTGCGAAGTACACCGCCCAGTGGGGAGGTATGACCGGCGCGGGCAGCGGGCCGGCGCTGGCGATCATCTCGTCGTTGTGCGAGATGCCCACAGAACCATCCACGTCGAGGGGTATCGGGGTCCAGCCCAGCAGCTCGGAGTAGAAGGCCAGGGCCTTGTCCACATCGGAGGTGAGGAGTTGGTTCCAGCACAGGGTGCCGTGCTCGCTCTTCAGCGCGGCGCCGTCTTGGCCCAGCGCTTCCCACAGAATCGCCACGGCGCCGGTGGGATCGGCCACCACCACCATTCTGCCAGCGCCCGACGGCTCCATCACCGGGCCCATCGGGGTGCCCCCGGCGGGCGCCACCTTGGCCAGGGCATCGTCGGCGTTGTCCACCGAGATGTAGGTCTCCCACACGTTGGGGATCCCCATCTCGCACATCTGCTGGGGCTTCTCGAGCAGCCCCAGCACCGGCTTATCGCCCTTCAGTCCCAGGGTGTAGACCACTTCCGAGCCCTCGAGCTCGTCGTGGAAGGTCAGCCCGAACAACGCCGAGTAGAACTCCTTGGCCTTGTCGGGCTCCTCGGTACACAGATCGACCCAGCTGAAATCTCCGTGGACGTAGCCGTCTATCTCGGGCATGGCCGTGCTCCCTTCGCCTGTTCCCGGCTTGATTTCAGGCAGCGTATAGGTTCAGATGGCGTCGCCCACATTGGTGCGGCGGGCGGCGATGGCCCAGGTCAACAGGGCCAGGATCATCAGAGGGTCGAGGATGTTCCACGCGCCGGGGTCGTTGGTGAGGTAGGCGTTTACCAACACGGCCGCGCCCAGTCCTGTTGCGATGACCGCGGCAATGGGGGTGAATGGGTTGGCGGGCTCCATGCCCTGTCGTTGGGCCATCACCCGGCGCCACCCGGTACAGATGGCCACGGTGGCGCAGGCTACGAACAATGGGTCGATGGTGAGCCACAGGTTGCCGCTGTGTTTGAAGACGTCGGTGTACTGGTTGAGCAGGATGGCCAGGGCCAGCGATGACAGGCACAGCGTGCGGAACCACGGAACCTTGCTGGTGTTGCGCCACAGCAGCCATACGCCGATGACCGAGAACACCACGGGGCCGATCTGCCAGAGCTGCCACTTCCAGTTGTCAACCACCTCGGCGCTGGGGTCGGGGTGGACCACCACCGATCGTTCAGCCCAGGTAAACACGGCGACAACCAGGATGCCTGCTCCGATGAAGGAGTCGATCACTCCTAGGTCCCGCCGGCGGAAGATGTGCTCAATCATGCTCATGCCATATTGAACACCCGCAGGGCGTTGTCCCGCAGGAATTTGGGCCAGACGTGGTCGCGGAAACCCACATTGCGCATCTCGGTCATGATCCGCTCCAGCGACAGACCCGAGGGGAAGTAGCCGGCGTACATCACCTTTTCGGCCCCCCGGGTGTTGGCGTAGCGGACTATGGCGGTGGGGTAGTGCTTGGGGGCGAACGCCGAAGTCGAATAGTGCAGCCCCGGCCACTTCAGCATGAGCTTGACCATCAGGTCTTCCCACGGCTCGGCTCCGTGGCGGGTTACCAGCACCAGCTCGGGGAAGTCGTAGCACACCCGGTCGAGGTGCTCGACGTGCTGGGGGCCCATCGGGAACCTCGGTCCCGGCACCCCGGCGTTTATGCACATGGGGATCTCCAGCTCGCAGCACGCCGAATACAGCGGGTACATGAGCGGATCGCTGATGTTGACCTGGGGGTGAAGCCCGGTGGGGAAGCACGCCGCGGCGATCACCCCCAGCTCGTCGACTGCTCGGCGCAGGTCTCGAACTGCTTGTACCCCGAGGTTGGGGTCCACCAGGTAGCTGCCGTAGAGGCGGTCGGGATGCTCGGTGACGCCTCGGGTGCCCCAGGTGTCGCCGAATTTCACCGGCAGAAGCCCCTTGTCCACGCCCCAACGGTCCATCTCCGCCAGCAGGTAGGCGATGAAGTCCACCGTGCCGTCCACCTGGGGCAGGTCTTTGAACATGTAGGCCGCGCCGTGGCCGAAGGAGCGGCTCTCGGTGTCCTTCAGCAGCCCCTGAAAATTGGCGTACCAGGCGTCGCGGTCAGAGGGCACCCCCAGCATGAGATCGACGGCCCCGATGCCATCCATAGGGTGAGGGGCCATAGCGTGAGGGGCCATCTAGCCGGCCAGCGTCTCGAACAGGTCGGCGTCGGTGCGGCGCAGCCGGCGGTAGTTGGCCTCCCACATCATGGGGATGAAGTACTTGTGGTAGGCCTTTTTGGCCCGGGCCGCCTCGGCTTCGGGCATCTCGCGGCCGCCCACCACATGGGCCTCGTAGTGAGCCCGGGCCGATGACTCATAGGCGATGGCCTTGATGGTGGCCTCCTCCAGCGATGGGCATACGAAGCACGCCCCGTGGTTGCCGATGAGCACCACCGACCGGTCGCCCAGCGCATCGGCCATCCGAGGGCCGTCCACCGGGTTGTCGATGCCGTTGTCGGCGTAGTGGGCCTGCTCCTCGTAGAACAGGCAGGCGTCGGCCGAGTACAGCCCCACGTCCTTGCCGGTGGTGGACAGCACCTCCACGTAGTGGGAATGGGTGTGGATCACCGAGTTGGCGTCGGGGCGGGCCTCGTAGAACCCGGCGTGGAATCGCACCGCCGGTGAGGCCGGGGTGTCACCGTCGAGCAGGTTGAGCTCCATGTCATAGCAATTCACGTCGCTGGGCAGCGTCTCGCTGAAGTAGCCGAACGGCGACACCCAAAAGGCGTCGGCGCGCTCGGCGTCGCGCACCGACACGTGGCCCGCCACCCGGCTCTCGCACCCCTCCCGGGCCAGGATGCGCCGGGAGGCGGCCACCTGGAAGGCGGGGTGGTCTTCGGTCCACGTCTTGGTCATCGCTTCTCCTTGGTCTAGTCCTCAGAATAATTCCGGGTCGGCAGCCACCGCGTCGGGAACCGGCCAGCGGAACAGCTCCGCGGCGTTGCGCCAACAGATCTTCTCAGTCTCGTCGGCCTCGAACCCCACTAGTTGGCGGCGCACCACCTCTTGGGTTTCGGGCCAGGTGGTGTCCACGTGTGGATAGTCCGACTCCATCATGATGTGGCCCACCCCGATGTGGTGGCGCAGCGACAGGCACGAGGTGTCGTCGATCACACAGAACCAGAAGTTGCGCCGGAACACCTCGCTGGGCTTCATGTCGATGTTGGTCCAGGTGCCGTACATGTCGTGGTAGCGGGTGATGTGGTCGAGCCGGTCGATCAGCCCCGGCACCCAGGCGATGCCCCCCTCCGACATGGCGATGCGCAGGTTGGGGAACCGCACCGGGATCAGCGAGTACAGCCAGTCGACCGCGGCGAACATGGCGTAGCCGAAGAACAGCACCCCTATGGTGTCGGGAGGGGCGTCAGGCGCGGTGGACGGAGCCTGCGACGACGACCCCACGTGCAGGCAAACCACGGTGCCGGTGTCCTCGCAGGCTCGGATGAACGGGTCCCAGTGGCCGGTGTGCAGCGACGGCAGCTTCAGCTTCTCGGGGGCCTCGCTGAACGACACCGCCCGAAAGCCCCGCTCGGCGTTGCGGTAGATCTCGTCGGCGGCCACGTCGGCGTCGTACAGCCACGGGATTTGGCAGGGGATGATGCGGTCGGGGTAGCGCCCGTGCCAGTCCTCCAGGATCCAGTCGTTCCAGGCCCGCACGCAGGCCAGGCCCAGCTCCGCGTCATCGGTCATCCGCATGAAGTTCTGGCCGGCGAACCCGGGCAGCGCGGAGGGGAAGTTGAGCGACGCATAGATCCCGTTGAGGTCCATATCGGCGATGCGGGCGTCGATGTCCCACGCGCCCCGGCGCATGTGGTCGAACCGCACCGGGTCGAAGCCGTACTCCGACACCGGTCGCCCGGCCACCGCGTTCATCCCCACGGTGGGGAAGCGGCGCCCGTCCACCTCCCAGGCGTGCATGCCGTCGTCGTCGGTTACCACTGTTGGGCCCCGGTCGCCGAACCGGGCCGGCATGCGCCCCTCGAAGGCATCGGGGGCCTCCACCACGTGGTCGTCCACCGAGATGAGCAGGTTGTGGCGCACCCGGCGCTCGGGTTCGGGCAAAAAGGTCACCGGGTGGGCGTCGGCCTGGGTGTCGCGCACCGTGAACCCGATGCGCCCCATGTCGGAGAGCTTGACCACGGCGCCTGCCCTGCCGATCCAGCCCAGCTTTGGGCTGCCTACACCTGGATGTCGTAGAGCTGGCGGACGTTGCCCGACACGATGGCGTGGCGCACATCGTCGGTGGTGTCGGCGAAGTGCTCGGCGATCACCGCCTGGCTGTGGGGCCAGGTGGACACGTGGTGGGGGAAGTCGTTGCCCCACATCATGGTCTCGGTGCCGATCACTTCTCGGGCCGCCACCCCGGTGAGGTCGCGCATGAAAGTGACCCGGAAGTTCTTGCGCCAGTAGTGCGACGGCTCGTGCTCGCAGTTCATGTCCTTGAGGAGCTGGGAGTTGCGGTGGAACCAGTAGTCGGCCCGCTCCAGCAGATTTCCGGCCCAGCCCACGTCGTTCTCGGCGGAGACGATCATGAGGTCGGGGTACCGGTCGAACACGCCGCCGAAGATGAGGTCGAGCACCACCTCTTGGATGTCCACCGTTTGCAGCACCGATCGGGTGGACGTGCCCTTGTCCCAGGACTTGTCGGGGTCGCGGGTGGTGGCCGCGTGGAGGTTCACAGGCATGGAGTGCTCCACCGCGGCGGCCCACAGCGGGTCGAACGACGGGTCTTGGTAGGGGTTGTCCTCGCCGTTGATCACCGGGATCATCACCCCTTTGAGGCCGATGTCGCGGCAGCGCTTGATCTCCTTGGCCGCCCGGTCGAGATCAACCGGCGACAAAAGGCCGATGCCCACGAACGTGTCGGGGATCTGGCTCACGAACTCTCCGACCCAGGTGTTGTAAGCCTCGAACAGGGCCCACTGGAACTCCACGTCTTGGATCGGGTACATCTGCATGGCGATGGTGGGGTAGAGCACCTCGCCGGTCACCCCGTCGGTGCGCAGCGCCTTCATGCGGACCTCGGGATCCCAGCCCACATCGGGCACATCCTCGTCCCAGCGGCCCTTGGCCCGCACGTTGTCGTCGGTGCGCATGCACCCGGCCAACAGCCCCACCGGGGGGAGACGGGCCTGGTCGCACACCAGACGGTCGGTGGTGGGCTCGCTCACCAGCCGAGGGGCCCGATCCCGATAGGCCTCCACCGTGTAGATCTGCCACAGATCGTGGGGCTCGATCACATGGGAGTCGGCAGAGAAGACGTCGAAGCCGTTATTGCTCATCGCCTCCGATGATATGGGAATGCTGTGGCAGCCGCCTATCGCCCGGGGTGCTGGGGAATGGGACGGGTATCGTGGCCGACGTGAGCGTGTGCGCATTCATCGGACTGGGCAATATGGGGTTCCCCATGGCCGGGCACTTGGCCGCCGTCGGCCACGAGGTGCGGGTGTTCAACCGGACCGCCGCGGTGGCCGAGCGCTGGGCTGGCCAGCACGAGGGGACGGTGGCGACCTCCCCGGCGGAGGCGGCTGAGGGGGCTGAGTTCGTGTTCACCTGCGTGGGCGCCGACGACGACCTGCGGGCGGTGGTACTGGGCGACGACGGCGTTCTGAGCACCATGGGGGCGGGATCGGTGCTGGTGGACCACACCACCGCATCGGCCGACGTGGCCCGGGAGCTGGCCGAGGTATGCGCCGGGAGGGGAGTCGGCTGGCTGGACGCCCCCATCTCCGGCGGTCAGGCCGGGGCCGAGAAAGGCGTGCTCACGGTGATGTGCGGCGGCGAGGTTGAGCACTTCGATGCCGCCAGCCCGGTGATGGGCGCCTATTCGTCGGCGGTCACCCTCCTGGGACCGGCAGGCAGCGGGCAGCTCACCAAGATGGTCAACCAGATCCTCTGCGCCGGCGCAGTCCAGGGAGCGGCTGAGGCGCTGGCCTTCGGCGAGCGGGCCGGGCTCGATATGGAGAAGGTGCTGGCCGCCGTCACCAAAGGGGCAGCGGGATCGTGGTACCTCCAGAACCGGGGCCACACCATGGTGGCCGACGAGTTCGACTTCGGCTTCGCCATCGACTGGATGAACAAAGACCTGGGCTTAGTGGCCGACGCCGCTGCCGAACTTAGCGCCCCCATCCCCCTGGTCGAACTCTGCCGCCGCTACACCCAAGCAACCGCAGCCGCCGGCGAAAACCGCCTAGACACCACCGCCATAATCCGCCGCTACCGCTAACCGGGCTGGTTGGTTAGTTGTATTGCCCACGGAGGCTGTTGGCTCCGCTGTTGGGTGAGCCTCCGGTGCCAGTGTGGTGGCTGCGGCCGTTCACGTTTGGGAGACCGGTTGTGTCGGCCCCGCGATGTCGCTGGGTGGCCTACTGGAGACACGGAGCATGGCCTCGGCACAGGGCAAGAGCCTCTGTTGTTTCGGTGGGGGGGGTTCGTCTACCATTTAAGGGACTAAACGGTGATAGCTATGGGCTTGAGAGGAGAGCAGCTATGGCTGAGCAAACTGGTACAAGCGGCGACGACGTTCTGAAGGGCAAGGAGCGGCAAGACGATGTGATACGAGGTCTAGCCGGGGATGACACCATCTTTGGCTACGAAGGCGATGACGAGCTCTACGGCGGGGCGGGTGCCGACACTATCGCTGGTGGCGATGGCGACGACCGCATCTACGGCGGGGCCGGTGACGACAGCCTGTGGGGTGACGGCACTCGCTCAGACATTGCGCTGGCGGGCGCAACCGACTTCGACACTTTCATCTTCAAGCCTGGCCACGGGACTGACACGGTTCGAGACTTCAACCTCAACGAAGACCGAATCGACCTTTCTCATTTCAGCTCGATCTCCGAGCTGTCCGACCTGACCATCCAGCAGCAGGGCCAGCACACCGTGGTCTCCGTAGACGCGCAGGGCGGTGGCACGATTAACCTTTTGGGCGTCAACGCCTCAGATCTGGACTCGGGTGACTTTATCTTCAACGGCGCGTCCGACGCAGACGCCGGCTAGTTCCGGGCTGTTGACCAAGAACCTCAGTTGGCCGATGGCCGACCGGGGTCAGGTCAACCGATCAGACCAGTAGGCCCCCAGCCAAGGTGACCGATTCAGGAGGCAGTACCCGAGAAATCCAGGGGGTGCTATCGGAAAGCCGCAGGCTCTTCACTGCCTGCGCCGTATTCAGCGTCTTCGTCAACCTGCTCATGTTGACTGGGCCGCTGTTCATGCTTCAGGTCTACGACCGCGTCCTGTCTTCGCGCTCTGAGGCCACCCTGTTGGCGCTGATCGCGATTGTTGCCTTCCTCTTCATGATGATGGGCGTGCTCGACTATGCACGCGGTCGAGTGCTGGCCCGCGCCGGCGCTCGTCTCTATGAGCGTCTCGACCCCCGCGTGCTGCGTGCGGTGATCGACAGATCCACCTCGCCCAGCGAACGCTCGCTGCCCTCGACCGGTCCCCAAGACCTCGCTGCGATCCAACGCTTCGCTACCAGCTCCGGTCCGTTCGCTTTCTTCGATATGCCTTGGACGCCCGTCTTTTTGGGCATCCTGTTCGTCTTCCACTGGATTCTTGGTTTGGTGGCGGTGTTGTCCGGCCTTTTGCTGGTGGCGATTGCGCTGTTTGGGCAATATCGCACGGCGCGATTGCAGGAGAGGCTTTGGGAGTCTGCCAACCGCTCGACTTTCTTCATTGAGCAGATGCGAGCCGGTGGCGAAACGGTACACGGACTGGGGATGCAGAATGCCGTTGTCGCCCGCTCGAGGCAACTCAACGGTGCGGCGCTTGACGAGACCATGACAGCCTCTGACCGCCTGGGTTTCTTCAGTGTGTTGTCCAAGACGCTGCGGTTGTTCTTGCAGTCTTTGATGCTCGGCATCGGCGCTTGGCTGGCTATTCGGGGCGAGATAACTCCTGGGCTTATGATCGCCGCTTCCATCTTGTTAGGCCGGGCGCTGGCGCCAATCGATCAGGCCATTGGCCAGTGGCCTCTGCTTCAGCGGACCCTCTCCGCCTATCGATCGCTCTCCTCGTTGCTGCAAGAGAGCCCAGCCGCGACGCCGCGCACAAATTTGCCCAAGCCGCGAGCGCTGCTGGAGGCCCAGCAGGTTGTTGTTGCGCCACCTGGGGCGCGGTATGCCACGGTGCGCGGCGCGTCGCTGCGGCTGGAGCCAGGCCAAGCAGCCGGTATCGCGGGGCCGTCGGCATCTGGCAAGACCACGCTTGCCCGCGCCTTGGCGGGAGTGTGGGCTCCGGTTGGCGGCTCGATTCGCCTCGACGGCGCGGAACTAGACCAATACGGCGATGATCTGGGCCAGCACATCGGTTATTTGCCGCAGGAGGTGGTCTTGTTCGACGGCACGGTGGCCGAGAACATAGCCCGGCTCTCGCCTGATGCGACCGATGAGGAAATAGTTGGCGCCGCCAAGCGCACCGGTGCCCACGAGATGATCCTTGGCCTGCCTGACGGGTATGACTTCAGAGTGTCGGCTGGTGGGGCAGCGCTCTCGGGCGGCCAGCGCCAGCGCATCGCGCTGGCCCGCGCTTTTTTCGGCTCACCGGTCATCGTGGTGATGGACGAACCCGACTCCAACCTCGACGCGGAAGGCGCGATGGCATTGGCGCGGGCAGTAGAGGGTCACAAACGCCGCGGTGGTGCGGCGGTAATCGTTGCCCACCGACACGGTGCCTTCTCACAGTGCGATGTGGTCTATCTGATGGAGAACGGTCGTCCCGTGCCGGCCAGCCAACGCGACGGCTTCCACCCCGTCCGCTCCCTGGAGGGTGCCGAGTCGGACAAAGCCGGGTCATCCCCGTCCCCAAACGCAGACGCCACACCTGAGGAGCCTGCCGATCCCGGCTCAAATGACGCCGCCGCTCCCGCAAATTCCGGCTCAAATGACGCTGCCGATCCCGTCGATCCTGGCTCAAATCTGGCTCAGCAGCGCACCGACGCTGCCATTGCCCGGTTAAGGCGTCGCCGCGGATCGGCCCACACCGCAAGCCGCGGCGTTGCCGCCTCATCCGACACCGATAAGGCCTCCAATGACGGGGATGCCGACCGGTGAGCGAGGGGCCTGAGACTCGGCGATACTCGGCTCGGTCAGCGGTGCTGCTGGGGCTGGGGGGGATAGTTGTGCTGGTCGGCGGGCTGGTGGTGTGGAGTTTGACAGCCAAAATCGCCGGAGCGGTGATCGCCAATGGCGAGGTGGCGGTCGCTGAAGGGAATCAGCCAGTCGAACACCTAGACGGCGGTGCCGTCGCCGAGGTCTACGTGCGCAACGGCGACCGCGTCTCCCGGGGTGATCCGCTGCTTCGCATAGCCGAAGCCTCGCTGCGAGACGATCTGGCCAGGCTTGAGCTGAATCATGCCGACATGGTGGCCCAGCGCAATCGCCTCGAGGCGGAACAACGCGGTGGCGACGCCATCGACTGGGATGAAGCACTGCTGCTGCTGGCAGAGGACGATCCAGCAGTGCAAGCACTGGTCGACGAAGATCAAGCACTGTTCAATCAGGGTCTGGCGAGTCATCGGCGGCAGGTCGCCATCTTGCAGGAGCACGTATCTCAAGCAGAGGCCGAAATCGCTGCGCTTGAAGCCGGCGACGCCCTCGAAGTCCGAAATCGGCTAGCGGAGATGCAGGCACAGATAGCGCAGCTCGAGGCGGCCCGCAGCTCGGAGGCAGAGGAGCTGCTGCTCACGGCTCAACCTGAGGAGCATTTCCTCCAGGAGCGGATTCGCCAACTCTCGGCCCGCATCCAACGGGCCACGCTGCACGCTCCGACGGCCGGCACCGTGTTCGATCTCGCAGTATCTGGACCGGGCGACGTGGTATTCAAAGGAGAGCCGCTGCTCCAGATTGTGCCCGATGCCTCTGAGCTGATCGTGCGGGCTCGGGTCAGTCCTGCCCATATCGACCAGGTCAGTGTCGGACAGGAGGCGACCATCCGCTTTACGGCTTTTCCCTATCGCTCATCGCCCGAGCGGACCGGGAGCGTCTTGCGGGTCTCGGCCGACGCATTCACCGACCCCAACGTCGGCGAGTCGTGGTACGAGGCCGAGCTCGCCATCGAGCCTCTATCAGACACCGTTGCCTACGGTGATGGGCTTGCCCTCGTGCCGGGGATGCCGGCTGAGGTCCAGATCAGCACGGGGTCGCGTACCGTTATCAGCTATTTGGTCAAGCCGATCACGGATTTCTTCAACCGCTCGCTCCGAGAAGAATGAGGCGAACAGGCCGTGCCCACTTCTAGCCCGAGCAGCGAGAATGCGCTGGAGCTCTCCCTCACCAACGATCTGCGCGAGCTGGCACCTGCAGCAGCGGCGATAGACGAGTTCTGCACTGGCCGCGAATTGGGCACGCAACTCAGCTACGCGGTGGATCTGTCGGTCAACGAGATCCTCAGTTACTGCATCGCAAACGCCTATGACGATGATGATGTGCATCCAATCGAGGTGGCGGTCTACTTGGATGCTCAGGAGATCATGCTGTTGATCGTCAACGACGGCATCGAGCTTTCGGTGAGGCCGCCTAGCAGCGGCGGCCAACACCCGACCCTTAATGAGGAGCGTCTGGACGAACTGGGGCTGTTTCTTGTCTACCAGGTGATGGACACGGTGAGGTACGAGCAGCAGCAGGGCTGCAATGTCGTCGTGATGACCAAACGCCTGCCGTCAGAGGTTGTTTCGTCTCAGTAGAGGGATTCTCCACCGGCAGCGCCTGTGGCCGGGGTGTTGCCGCTGAGGGCGTCGAGGACGGATTGGCGGTGGGCGGCGACGGTGGCGGAGAGGGCGGCGTTGTCGGCGGTGACGGTGATCAGGCGGAAGCCCTGGGCCACCCGGGTGGGGGTCAGCGTGGGGGTGGAGTGGATGCCGGGGACGACACCGTGGTTCTGGCAGGCGGCCACGATGGCTGCTAGGGCGTCGTCGAACATCGCCTCGCCATCGTTGTTGCCGGGGGGCAGGCCCAGGCTCACCGACAGGTCGGCCGGGCCGACGTACACGGCGTCCACTCCGGGGGTGGACACGATATCGTCGAGATTCTCCAGAGCGGCGATGGTCTCCACCATGGGAATGCACTTCACCGCCTGGTTGGCCCCGTCGAAATAGCCCGCTCCGTCGCGCAGTGCCACCCGTGTGGGCCCGAAGCTGCGCGACCCCTCGGGGGCATAGCGGCACGATCGCACTGCGGCCTCGGCCTCGGCCCGGCTGTTGACCATGGGGATGATGATGCCCATGGCCCCGGCGTCGAGCATCCGGCCGATGATGCCCTGCTCGTTCCACGGCACCCGCACCACCGGGGTCGATGAGCCCAGGTCTATAGCGGCCAGCATGGGCAGCGAGTCGGAGTAGTCGGCCAGGCCGTGCTGCATGTCGATGCACACATAGTCGAAACCGGCTCTAGACATGATCTCGCAGCCCATGGCCGTGGGCAGCCCTGCCCAGGCGCCCAGCGCGGGGCGCCCCGAAGCGAAGGCATCGGCCAACGGATGGGATGCGGGTGCAGCGTCGCTCATGGCTGCAACCGTATCCCCCGCCAGGGGCAACCAGTCGGCTAGCGCCAGTAGTTGTTGGCCGCGGCGATGGTCTGGAACTCAACGGCCACGACGTGGGCCGAGCTGATGAGTTGAGCGGTGTCGCGGGCGTAATCGTCGCGCAGGCTCCCTCGCACGTCGGCATCGGTTTGGATGGCGCCGATGGTCTTGCGGGCAATCATGATGGCCAGCTCACGGCCCTCGGCCGGCGTGGCGGTTATGAGGGTGGGGATGACGTCGTCAAAGACGGACATGGACAGTTCCTTTCGGATCAGGGGGTGGCGTCGCGCATCGGGCCGATGGGAACCAACTGGCCTCGGGCGCCGAGGTCGGGGTCTTGTTCCAAGAGTTGGAAGGAGTCGTTGCTGGACAATTTGTCGGTTCCCAACGATGCGTAGGGCTGGCCGGCAATCGAGAACTCTCCGATCTTGGCGATGGCCTCGGCGAAGGTCTCATGGGTCAGGTCGGGCCCGGCCTTGGTGGCCAGCAACTCGAAGATCTGGAAGAACCGGCAGTGGCCGGACAGGGCGGTGAACCACAGCGGCTCGCCCTCTTCAAGGGTGTCGGGGTGTTTGATCTCGATATCAGGATGTTTGGCATTGAACGCGTCCAAACACTCCTTGAATCTGGGATCGGTCTCGTATATCTGGGAACCGGTCATGGCGCCCACGGTGATCACACCCCGGGCCGACTCGGGGTCGACGTTGCTGCCGATGTTGCTGCCCAACCCGGAGGCATCGGTGGCCCAGACATCTACCTCGAGGCCGTTGAGAGCGGCATTCTCGATGCCGGCCGATGCGTTGCCAACCAGCAAGAGCGTGTCTGATCCGGCGGCTCGGATGCGTTCTGCCAGGGCAGACCACTCTTGGTTCTGGGCGATTAGATCGGCTACCTGGGAGGAGGTGGAGATCTCAAGCACCGGCTCGATTCCCCGTTCCCGCAGCAGGCCGGCAACCTCGTCGAGCTGAGCGGCCGCAGAAATGTCGGCGACTACCGCGATCGACTTTCCTTGGAGCATCCCCTCCGCATCGAGCAGGGTGAATAGGGCGCCGGTACTGACGTCGCGGGTCACCCGCTCGTTAACCCAGGGAGCCCGAGCATCGGCCAGCCGATCGGGGGTAATGGTTCCCCCTACCAGGATCGTCTCTTGTGTGCCGACGATGCAGGTGTTGGCCACCTCGGCAGGGCCGAGGAACCCGAACAAGATCGCGAATACCTTGTTGTCCTCGGTAAGCCGCAAGCAGGCGGCCTCGGCCTCGGTCGCGCCGATGGGGTTGTACTTGTCCATGATGACCTCGACTTGGCGGCCGTTTATGCCGCCCCGGTCGTTGATGTCGTCGGCCAGTGCTTGGATGACAAGCTCCTGGTCGCCCCAGGTGGCCGGGGAGAAACCGAGTTCGACCAGTTGTTCCATGTCGAGGTAGGTGACGCCGATGGTGATTGTGTCGGCGGTAACCCCTCGCCATGTAGCGGTTAGGGGGATCTCCGGCTCCGGCTCCTCGGTGGGGGCCGGTTCGAACACGGGCTCTTCTTCCGGTTCAGACTCTTCTGGCTCGGGTTCTTGGGGAGCGGCCTCTTCGGCCTCTGGCTCTGGCTCCTCGGCTTCCGGCTCCGGTTCTGGGGCCGCTGGGGCTTCGGTGGCAGGTGCCGCCGGTTCACCTGTGCCGGTGTCATCGTCGTCGTTGCCGCCGCAGGCCGCGGCGATCATGGATAGTGCCACGAGCATGGCGATCAACCAGCGCGTCGTCTTGGTGGTCATGGGGTTTCCCCTCTGTGGTCCCCTAATGGGTGCCGGGGCCGGACAGGCCGACCCGGCTCAGGGGATCATATTCGGTCGGGGGTTATCGGTCTCCCTGAGCGGGCAACTGGGTACTGCCGTTCCGGGGCGTCGCAGGGCACCCGGCCGGTGGGTGGTCCCTGGGCCGGGTCGCCGGTGAGCAGCTCGGCCCCAGCGGGGGCGTATTGGAGGATGTAGGCCTTGCGCACCTCATCGGTGGTATTCGGCCCGGTCAGATGGGGGGTGAGCGACGAGAACACCACCGCCCCGCCCGCCGGCACTGGGGCGGCTACCGCCGTTTCGCACTGCTCGAAGCACTCGAAGCCCAGGGGATCGATGTAAGTGTGAGCCAGCGTGCCGTGGAGGTGGACGCCGGGGGCCACCCACGGGCAGCCGTTCTCCACGGTGGTGTCGGTGAGAGCCATCCACACGGTGAGGTACTGCTGGGGCTCGATGAAGGTGTAGCCGTTGTCTTGGTGCCAGGGGAACCGGCGGGGCTTCTCGGGCTTCTTGTACACCGCCTGGTCCCAGTAAAGGTTCACGTCGGGACCCACGAGGTCGATGCACACCGCGGCGATGCGGGGATCGGCGGCCACCTGGCACAGAAGGTTGGAGCGGGCCACAAGGTGGGGTGTGAAGGTGATGGCCCCGGCCTCGGCGATCATCAGCCGCTCGCCCTCGATTTGGCGAAGTCCGGCCTCGGTCTCGGCCTCGATGGCGTCGATCTCCTCGACCGCCGCGGCGATGGTGTCGGCATCCAGCAGGTCTTCCATCACGAAGAACCCCTGTTGGTTGAACGCCTCGGTCTGCTCGGGGGTCAGTGCCGCGGGCGACGAGGTGGCTGGCTTCCAGGCGAAGTCTTGGTTCCAGGGGTGAGGGGTGTAGGCGCTGACGGTCATCAGAACACCAGGGTGACGTGGCTGTGGGGCGGCAGGGTTAGCGGCCCGTCGATGTCGATACGGTTTTCAACCGGCACCACCCGGTTGGGTTCTTCTGGGGTGTTGGCTGCGGCAGGGTCGTCAGCCCACAGGGTGATGAGCGTTGCCGTTCCTCCGATGCCGTCTAGGTCGACTGATAGCTCGTCGTCGGGCAGCCGGTTGACTAGCGACAGGTGGATTTGGCCGGAGTCGGGGTCGCAAGTGGCTGCGGCATCAAGTGCCGACAGCCCGCCGTCTGGCGCGTTGGCGGCGTCGATCCCGGCGTCGGTCAACACCGCCACGTCCAACCCGGTGCTCTGGGCGCAGCGGCGAGCCACTGCCAGAGGATGGAAGGTGGTCTGGCGCACCACTCCTTCGGGGGTGGTGTATATCGGGCCCAATACGTTCACCATCTGTGCTTGGGTCGCCAGCGACACCTTGTCGGGGTGGCGCCACAGCACATGCAGCCAGGTGGCGTGGGCCAGGGCGTCCTTGAGATCGAAGTGGTATTCGATCATGGGGACGGGCTCGGTGTGCACCGGGGGTCCGACCTCGGCCCGGCGCCGTCGGTTGATCACCTCGGGCTGGTTGGCCATCGACAGGTAGGGCTCGGGCCACACCCCCCACTCGTCTATGCAGATCCGCAGGTCGTGGTGCAGCTTGCGCCGCCGCTTGGCTGTACCGATAAGCCCCCAGGTATCGCAGATCGCCGCTTCTGAAGACATCGGGCCGGCCAGCGCGCCCTCGTAGCTGAGCTCGTTCCAGTAGAAGTGCAGCGACAGCCAGTCGAGCACCACCCCGGCCTCGTTGAGAACCGTCCAGTTCCAGTCGGGATCATCGGCACCCACCCCCACCAGCGAGATGCGGTTGTCGGCCCACCGCAGCAGCTTGCCCCACTCCCGGGCCAGCTCTGCGTAAGACTCCGCGGAGGTGTGCATGTGCTGCCACCAGCCGAAGTTCTCGTTGCCTATTCCCCAGATGGACACGTCGTGGCGCTCGGGGTGGGGGCCGCTTTGCCGCAAGCCCACCTCGGGAACCGGCAGGTCGCTGTTGCAGTAGGCCAGCCACTCCAGTGCTTCGTCGATGGTCCCAGTGGAGGCGTTCAAGTTGAGATAGGTCGTCGAGCCCAGCAGTAGGGCGTAGGCCAAGAACTCCTCGGTTCCGAAGCGGTTGGGCTCCAGCGTGGACCAGGCCAGATCGAAGCGGGCCGGCCGGTCCTCGGGCGGGCCGATGCCATCACGCCAGTGGTAGCCGGAGGCGAAGTTCCCGCCCGGCCAGCGCAGCACCGGCGGGGCCAGCTCCCGGGCCGCCTCCAACACGTCGGAGCGATACCCGTCAGCATCGGCCAAGGGCGACCCCGGCTCGAACACCCCGCCGTAGATGGCCCGCCCCATGTTCTCCAAGAACTGCCCGTACACCCGCTGATCGATCGCCCCCGTCGTCCGCCTCGGATCGACCAGGACCGTGGCTGTGGGCGTGGCCATGGCGGCAGCCTACGCGGTGGGGGTATTTGGCGTGCCCTTTGGGGCTAGTGCGCGAGTTGGCCGTCGCGGAGCAGGGGGTCGAAGCGGTGCAGGGGGTTCTTGAAGCCGTCGTATTGCTCGAAGCCCAGATCCACGGTGCCGGCCGCGCAGCAGTGGAACACCATGGCGGCTCGTATCCCGTCGGACATGTTGTCGGTGGAGCAGTGCATCAGGTGGCTGTCGAACACCAGCAAATCGCCCGGTTGCGTCATCACGGCCTGGCGGTCGGACATGTCGTGGTCGACGATCTCCACGTACCCCAGGTTTGCGTTGAGCCGCCGGTCGGGGACGTGTTCGTGGACCGGCTCGGCGTGGCTGCCGGGCAGGATGTGCAGGCAGCCGTTCTCCATCGTGGCCTCGGTCACCGCCAGCCACAGCCCCACGATGGGTCGGGGCGGGTCGAACGGGAAATAGAAGCTGTCCTGGTGCCAGGGCTGGCCCCACGCTCCGGGGTTCTTGAAGATGAACTGCGACAAGAAGCAGTCCACGTCGGGGCCGATCAGGTCGCGCAAAATCCCGGCGATCCGGTCGTCGCGCAGAAACGACAAGAACGCTGGCCGGTCGTGGAGGGTGAACACCTTGGACACGGTGTCTTCAGGGTGAGTGCCGCTCAGGTTCCCCTGGGATTCGGGGGCGACGAACATCCTTGCCGGGGTGATCCCGCTCTCGTCTGCCTCCCGGACGACACTGATTACGTCGTCGAGCATTTGGTCGCCCACCTCGGCTGGGGCGAATCCGTCCATGATGAAGAACCCCTGAGCGTGGAAGCTGTCGAAAGCAGCCGGGGGCATGGTGGAGGTAACCGCCATTTGTGGAGCTGATGGGACTCGAACCCACGACCCCCTGCTTGCAAAGCAGGTGCTCTAGCCAGCTGAGCTACAGCCCCGGAGTGTTCAAGCGTACCGGGCGATTTGCGGGGCCAACGACCCAATAGCCCGCTCAATGTGACCGGTTGGCGTTGTCGTGGTGGAATGGCCCCGGTGCGTTTCGATTTGAGCGATGATCAGGAGTTCTTCCGGGAAACGGCCCGGCGATTCATCGAGGCCGAGGTTCCGATCAGCGTGGTGCGAGAGTGGCACGAGCTCCCTGACGGGTGCCCCGAGAGCTGGTGGCAGGCCGCTGCTGAGCTGGGGTGGACCTCGCTGCTGGTGCCCGAGTCGCTTGGCGGCGGCAGCATCTCTGGGCGGCCGATCGTGGACCTCACCATCGTGGCCGACGAGATGGGCCGGGGAGTTACGCCGGGGCCGTTCATGCCCACCAACGTCGTGGCCGACACCTTGGCCCGATCGGGCTCGCCCGACCAGCAGGCGCTGCTCGAGGGGGTTATGGCTGGCGAGGTCGTTTTGGCCTGGGCGTTCTGCGAGCCGGGCGGCGACTGGACCCCCGGCCACGTTGCTGCCGCGGCTGTTCCGTCGAACGGCGGCTATGCGCTCACCGGCACCAAGGTGGGGGTGGAGGCCGGTGCGCAGGCCCATCACTTGCTGGTCACCGCTCGCACCGCCGACGGTTTGGCCCAGTTCTTGGTGCCCTCTGATGCTCCTGGTGTGACCGTCAACCCCCAGGAGTCGCTGGACTTGGGCCGTCGCTTCGCCGAAGTGCGGCTGGTTGGAGTGCCTGTCGGCCCCGAAGCCCTGGTGGGGGCACCGGGAGCGGCTACCGAGGCCGAGGTGGCCCGCCAATGCCTCCTAATGCAGCTGCTCCAGTGCGCCGACAATGCGGGGTCGTCGGCCAAGGTGCTGGAGTTCACCATCGAGTACGCCTTCGACCGCTACTCCTTCGCGCGTCCTCTGGCGTCGTATCAGGCCCTCAAGCACCGTTTCGCCGACATGAAGCTGTGGTCGGAGGCTTCCCAGGCTTCGGTGGATGGGGCGGCCGACGCCTTGGCCAAAGGTCAAGACGAGGTTCGGATGGTGAGTGTGGCCAAGTCGTACGTGGGCGATCACTCGGTGGAGCTCATGCACGACTGCGTGCAGATGCACGGCGGCATCGGAGTCACCTACGAGCATGATCTTCACTTGTATTTGAGGCGGGCCACCGTCAACCGGGGGTTGTTCGGAACGCCGGGCGACCACCGTGTGACCTTGTCGAAAATGATGGGGTACTAGGGGGAGCGATGGACGACTTCGTGTATGCCGAAACCGATCCTGCTGAGTTGGACCAATACCGAGAGGAGGTCGAGACGTGGATGAACGAGAACATGCCCCGTCGCGACCCCGTCAATCCCTGGCACCCCACCCAAGACGATGACCTGAGGAGCAGCCGCAACCGGGAGCTTCAGCGGCGGCTGTACGACGGGGGGTACGCCGCGGTGTGCTACCCCAAGGAGTACGGAGGCCAGAGCCTGACCGCCGCCCACCAGAAGATCATCGACGACGTGAGCATGGACTTTGACATGCCCGTCTTGTTCAGCATTCCCACCCTGTCGATCTGCGGGCCGGTCATTTTGGAGTTCGGCACTGAGGAGCAGAAGCAGCGCTACATACCGGCGTGGATCAGGGGCGATGAGCTGTGGGTGCAGTTCATTTCCGAGCCCAGCGGCGGCTCCGACATGGCCGGTGCCCTGACTCGGGCCGACCGGGACGGCGACGAGTTCATCATCAACGGGTCCAAGATCTGGAGCACGTTTGCCCAGCGCTCCGACTACGCCCTCATGCTGGCCCGCACCAACTGGGAGGTGCCCAAGCACCGGGGGCTGACCATGTTCATCGTCCCCATTCACCATCCCGGCATCGAGATCCACCCCATCCAGATGGTGGACCGCACCGAGGAGTTCTGCCAGGAGTTCTTCAACGACGTTGCCATTCCGGCGGAGAATGTGGTCGGCAAGGTGAACGATGGGTGGACGGTGGCCAGCCGCCTGCTGTTCCACGAGCGGGCCGCAGTGGGTAACGCCTCCCCCTACACCCAGGGCCGGCACCGCAACCGGACCGCCGACGGGGTGGAGGATCTGGCTGCCATCGCCCGGGTCCACGGCGGCGCCGACATGGGTCGCCACCGCCAGCGGCTTGGATACATGGAGACGCTCAGCCGAGTGGAGGAACTGCTCTCAGACCGGGTGGTGAAGGGTATCGAGGGCGGTTTTCTGCCCGCCCCAGCCGGTTCGTTGGTGCGTCTGTTCCACGGACTGTCCCGCACTGAGCGCCAGACCGTGGCCATGGAGATGCAGGGCGACAGCGCCTTGGTGTGGAACCAGGGGGAGTCCACCGGTGCATTCGGCTTGGAATATATTCAGCGCCAGCAAGCCTGCATCGGCGGTGGAACCACCGAAATGGCCCGCAACATCATCAGCGAGCGCATCCTCGGCATGCCCCGCGAACCCGCCGCCGACCGCGACCTCCCCTTCAACCAAGTCCCCCGCAGCGGCTAGCTGCGCAGAACCCCTACGACGCTAGGGGGCGGCCGAAGGGGAGAGAATCTTGCCAGGTGGCAAGGAACGACTCGGCTCTTTGGGCCGCGGCGAGGAAGAGGCCGTCGGGGTGATCGGCGATCTCCTCTAAGGAGGCGGTGATCTTGGCGGTGGCGTCGGCGGTGATGGCCTCGGGGGTGGCGTTGCCGGTGGGCCACCAGGCGAACAGCGAGCCGGCGGTGGAGATGAAATCGGGGACCACGGTGGTGCCGGATCGGCCGAACACGGCCAGAGCCTTGGCGGTGACCGGGATGGGGCCGTAGGGAACTAGGGTGCCCACTTCCAAACCCTCGGCGACCGTGTGATTCACCGCTCCCATCCGCGAACCGGCAAACAGTACGTCGGCTTGGCCATTCATTTCCACGATCGTGCCGCCTCGGTCCTCAACCGCGATTGTCAGGGCATCGCAAATCGATCCCGAGCCCTCTATGGCCACTGTGCGGCCGTCCAACCCGCCGGCGGCGGAGACCGCCGCGGCCACCACTCCGGCCACAGCCGCCTGGTCGGCCACTTCACCAACCGACGCACGGGGGTCGGCCTGGGCCAATGCCGCCAGCGCGGTTCGGGGCACCCGGGTGCCCGGCTCGGGCAGAAAGCGGCCGGAGGCCACCATGGGGGCGATCTCGGCGGTGAACTTGGCCACCGAGTCGGCCCGATCGTCGTCAACGGCGTTGATCCCCGCTGCGGCCCCGCTGCGGCGCATCTCGAAGGTGGCGAGGGCGTAGGTCATAGACCGGGCCAGGTCGCTGGCTCCCCCGGGCAGGATCTTGCGGGCAGACCGAACCATGCCCACCGACTCGGGAGCGTCGGCCAAGTCGAACACGATGAAGGCATCGACCGTCTCGAGTTTCTCTATGGGCAAGACCTGCTCCCCGCATTCGCGGCAATCAACCGCACGTTGGTGGGTGTCGTTCTAGTCGTCTGAGAAAGCGTCGTCCCAGTCGTCTTCATTGTCAGCTGGGGAGGGCTCATCTTCTTGGTGGTCTAGGCCCGCCACGATCTCTTTGACCCGCACCTCGGCGTCGTTGATCCGCCCCCGGCACACCCGGATCAGCTCCGCGGCCCGCTCGACTTTGGTGGCCAGCACATCGATGTCGATGTCCTCGGCCTCCAACTCGCCGAGAATCTGTTGAAGCTCGCTCAGCGCGTCGGCGTAGCCGATCTCTGGTGTGCTCATCGTGTTGTGCTCCTCATTGATTCTCAGACACGGTGCTGTGCAGTTCGCCCTCGGCCAGGGTTGTCACCAGCTCATCGCCGACAGCCAGCGACGCCGGATTGCGCACAACTTTGCCGCTATGGCGGGTGATCGACCAACCGCGGGCCAAGATTGCCCGAGGATCGAGCAGGCGCACCCGGCCCTCCAGATTGGCCAGTTCTCTGGCAGCGGATTTCGGGATTCGCCGGGCCTGGGCTGTCGTCCTCGACTTCACCTGGTCAAGCGTGCGCCGACTGTCGACAATGGCCGTCGACACCCGATGGCGCATGGCCCCGGCACATCCGTCCACCCGACGGGTCTCCCCTCGGGTCCGGGTCTCGGCCAACTCCCTAATTCGCCCGGCTCGGCCATTGAGCGTGCTGCCCGCCCGGTGCAGGTGGCCTTCAGCGGCTCGAGCGGTGGTCTGGCTCACGTTCACCAGCCGCTGATCGGCGTTGCCCAACAGCCGTTGGGCCCACGAAGAGACGCCGTCCCACGCCTGCTCGGCGGCCTCCAAGTGGACCCGGGCGGCGGTCACAATGAACACCGCTGCCGCGGTGGGCGTCTTCTGGGCCTCGTGGGCCACCTCGTCGATGATGGTCCGGTCGATCTCATGGCCCACTCCGGTCACCACCGGCACCGGGGCGCCGGCCGCGGCCCGGGCCACGACCTCGCTGTCGAAGGCCACCAAATCGGTACGGGCCCCACCGCCGCGCACCACCGCGATCACATCAACTCCAGACCGGCCCACCGCCCGGATTGCCGCGGCGATGCGCGGAGGCGCGTCCACCCCCTGCACCGGTGTGTCGGCCAGCGCCACCTCCCAGGCCAGCCCGCTGGCAACCAGCTCGTCGCAGAAATCGTGATGGGCCGCGCTCCCGTTGGAGGTGACCAGCCCAATCCGAAGCGGGGCCACCGGGAAAGGCACGCCTTGGTTCTTGGTCAACAGGCCCTCGTCGCGCAGCATCTCCAGCAGGCGCAGCCGCTCGGCCTCCAGTTCGCCCAGCGTGAAGTTGGGGTCAATGCCCGACATGTAGAGCTGGAGCCGGCCACCGGGCGGCCAGAAATCCAATTTTCCCTGGATGCGGACCTTCATTCCATCTTCCATGGCCATGCCGCCCTGGCGGCGCAGCGTCTCCTCCACCCTCTCCCGGTTGAACCGGAACAACGCCACCGAAATCGACGCCTCGGGCTGTTTAGAGGAGCCATTGTCGGGGTCAGGCTCAACCAAGTCGAAGTACATGTGGCCGCTGCGGGCTCGGCTCAGGTTGCGGATCTCGCCCTCCACCCATAGCTCGTCGCCGAAGGCGTCGCCCAAAACCTGCTTGATCCGGTTGGCCAACTCGGCCACGGTGAACGTCATCGGCTCGCTGGCGACCCTCTCCGCAGCAGAGTTGAACAGGCTCACAGCGCGCTCTCCGCCGATGACCGCTGCTCGTTGCGCACCAGCGTGCGGTACAGCTCGGCGTACAGCCCCCCGGCGCCCAGAAGATCATCATGGCGCCCCGACTCCACCAGCTCCCCCTGGTCGAGCACCAGGATCTGGTCGGCGTTGGTCACCGTAGACAGCCGGTGGGCGATCACCACCGCGGTCCGGCCTTGGAGGGCAATGGCCAGCGCTTGCTGCACGAGCGCCTCGTTCTCGCTGTCCAAATGGCTGGTGGCCTCGTCCAGCACCACGATGGCCGGGTCTTTGAGCAGCACCCGTGCGATGGCAACCCGCTGCTTCTCTCCCCCCGACAGCCGATAGCCCCGTTCGCCCACCAAAGTGTTGTAGCCCTCGGGCAGCGAGGCGATCAGGTCGTGGATGTGGGCCGAGCGGCAGGCGGCCTCCATCTCGGTTTGGGTCGCGCTAGGCCGGACATAGAGAAGGTTGTCGGCCACCGTCTCATGGAATAGGTGCGGGTCTTGAGGAACTACCCCCACCGAGGCTCGCAGCGATTCCTGGGTTACGTCCCGCACGTCGGTGCCGTCGATCAGAACCGCCCCGCTGTCCACGTCGTAGAGCCGGTTCAGCAGCGCTACCAATGTGGTCTTGCCTGCTCCCGACGGCCCCACCAGCGCCACCAGCTGGCCCGGCTCGATCACCGCCGACACGTGGCGCAGCACCGGACTGCCGGTGGCTTCCGGCGCAGCGGAGTTGGCTTGCAGCGAGGCCAGCCGGTCGTCGCTGGGCGGGTAGGTGAAGGTAACGTCGGCGAGCTCGATGCGTCCCTTAGGTCTGTGCAGCTTCGCCGCGTCGGCCCGGTCAGCGATGGGGTTGGGCGTGTCCAAAACCTCGAATACCCGCTCGAACGACACCAGCGCGGTCATCACGTCCACCCGGGCGTTGGTCAGGCTGGTAAGCGGGGTGTAGATCCGCACCACCATCAGCCCCATGGCCGCCAGCGTGCCCACCGTGATGGTCTCGGAGATCACCAGATGCCCGCCCACCCAGTACAGCATCGCGGCCCCCACCGCCCCCACTAGGCCCAGCGCGATGAAGAACGCCCGCCCGTACATGGCGCTGCGCACCCCGATGTCCCGCACTCGCCCGGCGGTGAACCCGAACCCGTCTCGCTCCTGGTTGTGGCGCCCGAACAGCTTCACCAGCATCGCCCCCGACACGTTCAACTTCTCGGTCATCACCGTGTTCATCGAGGCGTTGTGCTCCATGGACTCCCGGGTGAGGGCCTGGAGCCTCCGGCCTACCCGCTTGGTTGGCAGGATGAACACCGGCAGCAGGGCCAGAGCCATCAGCGTGAGCCGCCACTCCAGCAGGAACATGGCCACCAGCGTGGTGGTCAGCACGATGGTGTTGGACACCACCGACCCCAGCGTGCCGGTGAAGGCCCGCTGGGCGCCGATCACGTCGTTGTTCATCCGGCTGATGAGCGAGCCGGTTTGCACCCGGGTGAAAAACGCCATCGGCATGCGCTGCACGTGGTCGTAGAGCCCCACTCGCAGGTCGTAGATCAGACCCTCGCCGATGCGTGACGACCAATAGCGCTCGATGAACGCCAGGGCCGCCTCCCCGAAAGCGGCCAAAACGATGATGGCGGCCAGCAGGTTTACCTGGCCCCGGTCGCTGTTGGCGATGGCGTCATCGATGATCTGGCGGAACAAAAGCGGCGGCACCAGCGACAGCAGCGCTCCCAGCAGCAGCACCACCACGAATCCGATGAGCATGTTCCGGTATGGCCGCGCAAAACCGGCCACTCGGCGTATCGTCTGCCCGGCTATCTGCTTGCCTTTGACCCCGGAAGGGTCGTGGCCGATGGCGCCGTGGGCGCCGCCCATCGCATGCACTTCCTGCACGATACGCCGCAGGTGTGACGGTCGGCTGTTTGGAAGGACAAGTAGCGGCCTAGGGTTTGGAAATGCGGGTTCGAGCCCGAAAGATCGTGGCGTTGGTGGTGGCAATCGCCATCGTGCTCGCCTTGTTGCTCTCGCTTCTGGCGGTGTTCAGCAGCACCGCCGCGGCCCATGCCGAGATGCGCCGGTCGGCTCCGAGTCCCGGTCAACTGGTGGGTGGAGTTGTCGACCGGGTGGAGATGGAGTTCCGAGATCCCATACGGCCCCACCAGTCGAATGGAGTGGGGCTTCTCTATCCCGACGGCACCCGCATTCTGACGATGATAGAGGTGAACGGACACCTGGTACGGGGCCGCTTCGACACGCTCACTGAGCCCGGCACGTACAAGGTGATATGGCAGTTGCTCGACGACTCCGATGGAGACTGGAACCCCCCCGAGGAGTTAGAATTCACCTACGACCCGGCCGCCGCTTCACCCGAGTGGCTCCCCGCGTCTGCCGCCGAAGGCTCAGGCGGCGGAGGAGGCATCAGCGGCAGCACCCTGGCGCTGGTGGTGGTAATCCCCGTGGCCGTGGTCCTAGCCGCCTGGGTCTTCTGGCCCCGCAAGCGGAAGAGCGCCCAGCGCAAACGCCTCCGCTGATTCAGCGGCGAGCGGCAAAGAAGTCCTTGAGCAACGCGGCCGCTTCGTCGCTGCCCACCCCGCCCACTACCTCGAAGTTGTGGTTTAGCCGGGGGTCGGCGCCCAGGTTGTAGAGCGTTCCACACGACCCGGCCTTGGGGTCTTCGGCGGCGAACACCACCCGGCCCACCCGGGCCATTACCGCCGCCCCTGCACACATCGGGCACGGCTCCAGCGTGGTGACTAGCACCGCCCCATCTAGCCGGGAGGAGCCACGAACCGCAGCCGCAGCCCGCAGGGCCAGGATCTCGGCGTGGGCGGTGGGATCGTTGGTGCTAAGCCGCTCGTTGTGGCGGGCGGCCACCACCTCCCCGTCCATGGCTACCACTGCACCGATGGGCACCTCGCCGCGCTCACCGGCTCGCCGGGCCTCGGCCAATGCCAGTTCCATGAGCTGGCGGTCATCGGTCACTTGGTCAGGTTATGGGCTGGGAGGCCGTTGACACCGCTCACTATCCTGAAGAGCGGAAGGTTGCCAGAGCGGACGAATGGGGCGGCCTCGAAAGCCGTTGTGGCCTCCGGGTCACCGTGGGTTCGAATCCCACACCTTCCGCCAAATCGATTCGGTAGCCATTGGACGCCGGCCGGCACTGGTCAGCGGGGAACGAAGGCGTCCAACTCCGCGTCGTAGACGAAGAGCGCGGGCTGGGCGTTGGACACCCACGGCTTGTCGGGCGTTAGTGATCCGCTCGGCGACCCTGTCATGGGGAAGTGTCCGAGGTCGTACCCGGCCTGGAGGAAGCTCTCGGGGGTGAGCTCCGGCCCTGCGGCCGTCGCCAGCGCCACGAAGATGTCCCACGACGCACAGACCTCGACGGCAGTCCCGGATTCGGCGTCTTCGCCTTCGGTGGATGTCCCCAGGCCCTGCCCGGTCGCCTCGTTGATTGTCTCGAAGCACTCGGGTATGCCGTACAGGCGTTGGGCGGCCAGTTCGTCTACGCCGGGCTCACCGGTGGCGATCAGATTGGAGAACACGCTCAGATCGGCTCCGAGCGCGGTGTTGGTAGCCACATCGTTGGCCGGGGTGACGATGTTCCAGTCGGTCTGCCCTGCCCGCTCAAGACCGTGCAGGACACCGCCCACGGCGCCGTCGACGTTGATGACCCACTCGGGATCGTGGGTCCGCCACCGTTCGACGTGGATGCCGATCTCGGACTCCGCAGCAATCAGATCTTCCCCCCCAATCTGCTGTCTGGTGACCTCGAGTATCTCGGCGCCGAAACCGCGAAGCAGTTCCTCGGCCATCTCGATCCGCCCGTCGACAGAAGCGCCGTAGATGACCACCCTGGCCCCCTCAAGTTCGGGCCTCAACAGCTCCAGTCCGGCCAGCAGCGAGCCGAACTGGTACGGGCGGGTGGTAATCAATCGCCCGTCGCTGACTGCAAGATCCTGCTGGTCCAAGTCGGCGGTGTTGATGACGATGGTCTCGTTGAGGTCGGTGTAGCAGAAGATGTTGCCCCAGCCAGAGATGAGGAATCCGAGCACCAAGAACACTTCGTTGTCCTCGGTCAGGGCCACGCACGCTGCTTCGAACGCCGTTTGGTCGATGATGTCCCACTGCTCGGTAATGATCTCCACCCGGCGACCGTTGATCCCGCCGGCGGCATTGGTGGCGTCGACGAGAGGCTGGTACCGGGCCAAGATGTCGCCCACGTCAGCGAAAACAGTCACGTCGGTGATGGCGACGCCCAGTGTGATGGTGTCGGCCGTCACCCCCCGAGCAGTCGCTGTCAGCTCGACAACCCCGCCGTCGGCCTTTCCGCTGTCGGCGCCGCCGATTTGCTCAGCACCATCGGCGGCGGAGTCGCTGGCCTCCTCAGAAGCTTCGCTGTCTGCGGCGCTGCCCTGCTCAGAACCTCCGTCAACAGACGCCGAATCGCCAGCGTCTTCAGTATCGGCACTGTCGCTATCGGGAGCGGTCGCAGGCTCAGGTGCCGCCGTCGGCTCCCTCGCGCCAGCCGTTGCGGGCGACGATCCGTCCGAACCCCCACCACAGCCGGCAAGCAACAGCGCCGCCACAACCACCAAGGCCAGCCAATTCCATCGGCGCATCACTTCCCCCTCACCGTCTGCTGGTGCAACCAGCGAAAAGGCTGCCCTTCTTTGGCACTGAGTCTGTTATTCACGTGAACTCAGAATTGCATACTACCGATAACGTGGCGGCTGGTGGGCATGCACGCCATGCCATTCCTCTTGCATCTCCCAGTAGCTGATCTCGCCGCGGAGCAGTCGACAGGCGATTTCGGGAAGCGCGCTGCTGGGCCACCTGTTTTCCCCCACGAGGTGCGCTTCGGTTTGGATCGAGCCATCGTCACAGAATTCGTACGTGCGGTATCCGGGCGGGAGCGTGGTGAAGTCCTCGAAGTCTATGTTTACCGAGAGCAAGGGGCACTGGTGGACGGGGTGCCCGGCACAATCCACAACCGTGTAGGTGTGCGTGTGGCCTGCTCCAACCCCCTTGATAGCGGGAGCCAGGTCGATCAGCCGAGCTAATGGGTGACCCGAAACATGCCCCAATATCCTACAGACCGCCATCTCTGATCCACAGCCCGTCCTCACGACTCGGGTGTCGTCGAGAGCCAGCGATATGCGTCACCCGAAGGCAAAACCCTCGTAGCCGTTGGCGGCGATCTCGTCGCAGATTGCGGCGTAGGTGTTGGTGCCGCCGAGGTAGAAGGTGACGCCTCGGGGCTTGCCGCCGATGTTTGAACCGGTCCACCAGGAATCGGTTTTGCCGACGATGCTCTGGGCGGCGATCTCGTGGACCTGTCGGGTCCATTCAGCCTCGGCCTGAGGGTCAGAGTCGATGCGGTCTAGATCGTGGTCGAGCATGTGGGCCAGGCAGTCGGCGATCCAGTCGACGTGCTGTTCGATGGAGAAGATCACGTTGCTGTACACCGCCGGGCTGCCGGGGCCGGTGATCATGAACAGGTTGGGGAACCCGGCCGCCACCAGACCGAGATAGGCGCCGGCCCCGTCGGCCCATTTGTCGCGAAGAGCCAGGCCCCCGACTCCCTGGATGTCCATGGCCAGAAGGGCACCGGTCATGCCGTCGAATCCGGTGGCATACACGATCAGGTCGAGGTCGTAGGAGGAGCCGTCGGCGGTCCGCAGGCCTTGGAGCGTGATTTCGGCGATGGGGTTGGCAGCCACGTCTACCAGGGTCACGTTGGGTCGGTTGTAAGTCTCGAAGTAGTCGATCTCGACGATCAGCCGGCGAGCGCCTAGGGGGTGGTCGATCTCCAATAGCGCGTCGGCCACGTCGGGGCTTTCGATCTTGTCTTTGATCCTGTCCCGAACGAATTGCGCGGTGATCTGGTTCGACTCGGCGTTGGTCATCACGTCGTCGAAAGTGCGGGCGAAGCCCGGCCCGCCGAGCGCCCACGATTCCTCCAGCACCCTGTTGCGCGTCGTCTCATCCACTTCGAGGGCCGATGAGACCTCAGGAGGTCGTCGCCCCATCCCGACCGGGTTGGATCGCTTGAGCGCCCACCGCTCGCGGTAGTTGTGCTTGAGCTCCTCGAGAGTGTCGGCGTCGAGCGGCCGATTGCGGGCCGGGATGGCGAACTGCGGAGTGCGCTGAAATACGAACAGGTGGTCGGCCTGTTTCGCCAGCTGGGGTATGGCCTGAACGCCGGTCGACCCGGTGCCGATCACGCCGACTCGCATACCGGTGACGTCCAAGCCGCCCTTTGCCCAGCGAGCGGTGTGGATCTGCTGTCCCTTGAAAGTGTCCGCCCCCTTGAATCGCGGCGTGTTCACCTCCGAGAGGCAACCGGCGGCCGATATGAGAAACCGGGCCGAGACGGTCGCTCCCTTTGAAGTGCGGACGATCCACCGGTTCTCGCCCTCATCGAAGCGGGTCTGCTCCACCCGGGTGTCGAACTCGATGTCGCGGCGCAGGTCGAAGCGGTCGGCGACGTGGTTGAAATAGCGCTCGAGCTCCGGCTGGGTGGGGAACCGCTCGGTCCACTCCCACTCCTGCTCGAGCTCCTCGGAGAATGTGTAGCAGTAGTCCCAGCTCTCCACGTCGCACCGAGCGCCCGGATAGCGGTTCCAGTACCAGGTTCCTCCGACGCCGTCCCCCTTCTCAAAGACCTTGGCCGACAAGCCGAGCCCGCGAACCCGGTGAAGGGCATAGAGCCCCGCAGCACCGGCCCCGATGATCACGACATCTAAATTCGCCTCGGTCACTGGATCTTCGATGGTCCAAGCATCGCGGATGACTGTCTTCTTGCGGAAGTAGTATCCGGCCCATGGGCGGCGCACTTGGCATTGAACACCCTTTTGAGCTGTCTGGGCCGGTGAAGATCCTCCACCGCATCTGCCCCGCTGGGCACTAGCGCCGTGGATGCCTCAGTAGCGGCTTGGCAGGCGTACTGCCAGGCGATGGCCGATGCCGGTGAGTTGGTGCTGGCTGCGGGGACCCCCGACCATGCTGGGGCCCGGGCCGAGGGCATTCGAGCCCTGAGTCGCTATGTGACGTTTGGGCTCGAGCAGTGTCTGGAGCGAGCCGACTCGGTCCGCCCCGAGTTCGTGGATGTGCAGACCACCATCCGCAAGTACATGGGGGACAATCCCGACCAGACCTATTTCTCTGCCCCGGTCAGCGGCGACCGGTCTTACCGGATCAACGCCACCATGGCCGATGCGGTGGCGGTGGAGATCGGGGTTTACGCCGGCAGCTTCGGCAGCAGCGGGGGCCGTCGGCTGGTGGACGCAGTGGAGGACACCACGCTACAAGTCGATTCCGAGGGCGGCTATGTGTTGTTGCTAACGCCCGACCCCGAACCCGGCAACCCCAATCAACTGCGCTTGGACCCCGATTCGAGCTCTGTGCTCATCCGCACCTACTTCACCGACCTGAACGTGCGCCTGGCCCACCCCCGCCCCACCATCGAGGCCATCCCCTTGGGCGGGCCCTCGCCCATGCTCACTCCCGAGCAGCTGCGCCGAGGTCTGGAGTTGGCTGCGCTTCATGCCACGGGTTCGTTCGGCTGGTGGGTAAATCAGAGGAAAAAGGTACCGAGTGAGTTTCCCCTCAACGCCTTCCTACCGCTGCCCGACGAGGGCGACCTGCTCACTCCCGAGAACGTGCGCTACCTCTCCGGCGATTGGCAGCTCGCCCCAAACGAGGCACTGGTGGTGGACTTCGACCCCTCAGCCGGGGCCGACTACTGGGCCTGGGTGCTGCTCAGCCACTGGGGCGAGACGGTGGATTGGCGGAACCGCACAGCGGTGATCAACGGCGACACCGCAGTGCGTCGCGACGACGGATCGGTCCGCCTAATAGTGGCCCACCAAGACCCCGGCATTCCCAACTGGCTCGACACCGCCGGCCACCCCCAAGGATCGCTCAGCCTCCGCTGGTTCCGCTCCAACGCCCCCCTCCCTGGAGCCGAGACCCAAGTGGTTCCATTCGAACAGCTGCCCACCATCAATTAGCCGACCGTTACGGGCTTTGACCCGATTGATCCTAGGACCCGGTCTGGGGTGTCGGGAGTAGTCTGGGCGCGTAGTCAATCGGGAAGGGGAGAGCCATGAATGACGACGTCTCCACCACTGAATCCGACCAACCAATGTCGGAGGATTCCGCTGCCGAGGAGCCTGAATTGCCCAGGGGCGAAGGCTCCCCCGAATCCGCTGACGAGGACGGCGAAGGGGGCGGCGATTCCGGAATGATGGGACCCCTCGAGATCCCCTCCACCGGACGCATGCTGGTGGGGATCGGCGGGGCGGTCATGGCTCTTTCCACGCTGTTCAGTTGGGTGGAAATTGGAGCAGACAGCTTTCCCAATATCGCAGGTGTAGGGGATTCAACTATCGGCATCGGCTTGGCTGTTTTCTTGGTGGGCTTGTCTCTTCTCCTGCGCCATAGGTCGATGGCAGCCACCCTGGGAATGGCCCTGGGGGCCTTCGGTGCCACCCTGACCTTGATCATGGTGATTGGTACCGACAACGACGTGTTGGGATTTGGGGCGTGGCTCGGCTTGGTGGCTACGGCCGTCGCCGTGGTGGGAGCGCTGCTACTGGTATACGAGTCGGACGAACGACCAGCCCTGGACTTTCATCCTATGGAGGGGGCGTTGGGAGCAGCATTGGCGATCGCCGCTTCCATCTTCCTTGATTGGGCATTGGCGTCCGCCTATTTCCTCGGCGGTGGAAACCCTCAGCTCGGGGAGGTCGCCAACGGATTGGATCCCGACGTACTCTTCGGGCTGCCCGTCCTCATCCTGGGAGGGATCGCCCTCGTATTCATCGTGGAACTCATCTCCGTTCCCCGCATGGTCTTGGAGGGCAGGCGGCAGTGGCTCTTGATGATCTCGCAGACGGCTGGAGTGGCCATCGTGGTGATCGCCGGATCAAACGTCTTGGGGTCGGCAATCCTCGGGTTCCGATCCTTCGGCTCTGGCCCCCTCGTCGCACTGGTGGGAGGGATCATCCTGACCCGTTCCATCCGCCAGGTGTCAAACCACTAGCGAACACACTCAGGCCGCCGGGTACACTGGTTGCTGCTCGCGCTTGTAGCTCAGTTGGATTAGAGCGTCTGACTACGGATCAGAAGGCCGGGGGTTCGAGTCCCTCCAAGCGCGCCACGCCGATCAGAGATGATCTGCTTGGTGAGCGAATCCACCAGTTGCAGCCTGTTGGGTTATCGCGTGCTCAGCCGACTACCAGCTCGAGGCGGTCCCAACCCCGCACGGTAGAGGTATGCGACCGCTCGGAGTTGTCGAAGTCAACCGACCACTCCGGGAAGCGCTTCAGGAATTCTTCGAGCGCAACCCTGCCCTCCAGGCGGGCCAGTGCCGCTCCCAAGCAGAAGTGCAGTCCGAAGCCGAACGAGAGGTGCTGATCGATCCGGCGGTGGATGTCGAGCCGGTCGGCAGTGTCGCCCCACTTGCGCTCGTCGCGATTGGCCGAGGCGTTGACAAAGGCGATGGCGCTGCCTTCGGGGACGGATTGGCCATGGATTTCCACGTCTTCGGCCACGTAGCGGGCCTGTACTGGTGACGGCGCCTCGAAGCGGAGCATCTCTTCGACAGCCTTGGGGATGAGCGCGGGGTTCTCCACCAGCTCGCGGCGCTGATCCGGGTACTCGGGCAGAGTCTTGGCCATCCAGCCGATCAGCTTGGTGGTGGTCTCGTTCCCCGCTCCGGCCAGAAGGCTGACATAACCCAGAATCTCGTCCCTGGTCAGGCATCGGATGACGCCGGTGTGGTCCTCGAACTCGGCGTGCACGAGCTGGGTCATCACGTCGTCGGCCGGGTTTTCCGCTCGCCAGTCGAGATATGCGCCGAAGTTCCCCTCGGCGGCATCGTTGTTGAACTCTTGCATGGCCTCGGGCATCTCACCGGCCTCTATCCGAAGCCCGTCGTCGATCTGCTCGCGCAAAACGGTTTGGTCGTCCTCGGGAATGCCGAGCAGCATGCCGATGACCCGCATCGGCATCTTGGCGCCGAGCTCGGCGATCACGTCGAAGCGGTCTGTGCCCCGGAGCCCGTCGAGCGCGTCGGCGCAGTAGCGGCGGACCTGCGGCTCAATGGTGTTCATGCGCAGCGGTGTGAACACCCGGGACAGCAGGCCCCGGTACACCGTGTGGCTGGGAGGATCGTCGAAGATCAGCAGGCCCGGGGGCATTTGAGCCCCGGACTTGATGATTTCCAGAACTGAGCCGCGGCTCGAGATGAACCGGCGGTGGTCTTTCAGGCCCGACTCGACGTCGTCCCAGCGGGTGACGGCGTAGAAATCGTGCTTGTCGTTGTAGTACAGCGGATACTCATCGCGAAGGCGCTTCCACACCGGGTAGGGGTCGGCATCGATCTCGAAGTCGTAGGGGTCGTAGTAGGGCGGAGTGCCTTTTGCATCTGACATGGCTCTTCTCCTGTCACCTGATCTGAATGGCCCGGGTCGGACACCGCCTCTTGGCCTCGCGAGCCGCGGTCTCGTGCTCGGCGGGTACTTCCTCTACCAGCGCCCGGGCGTAGCCGGCGTCCTCAAGGGCAAAGACATCTGGGCAGAGCACTGTACACACGCCGTGGCCCCCGCAGAGGTCGTCGTTCACCGAAACTCGCACCGCTACTGCCCGTCAAATTCGAGACCGAGGAAAGCGAGACCCCGTAGGATATGGGTGGGTACGTAGGTGAATTGCCGATCGCGGGGCGGCCCGTGAACTTCCTCGGAGATGCGGATGTCGGTCATGCGGTCGAGGATGCGGTTGAGGCTCACCTTGGCCTCGGCCCGGGCCAGGGGAGCGCCGGGACAGGTGTGTGCCCCCCGGCCAAAGGCCAAATGCGTTCGGGCGTTGTCCCGCTCGATGTCGAGGGTGTGGGGGTCGGGGAACTGGCCGGGGTCGCGGTTGGCCGCACTGTTGAGCACCATCACCGTTGTGCCTGGCCCCACATCAACTCCGCCGACGGTTACCGGGCGGCGGGTGAGGCGGAAGTCGCCTTTGATCGGGCTCTCTATGCGCAGAGACTCCTCCACGAAGTTGCCGACCAGTGAGCGGTCGCTGCGGAGGCGCTCTTGGAGCTCGGGGTCTTCGGCCACGAAGTAGAGCATGGTGCTGAGCAGGCGCACGGTGGTCTCGGTGCCGGCCGCAAACAAGTTGGCGGCGATGCGCACCGCGTCGATCACCTCCGGGGTCGAACCATCGGGGAACGTGGCGCTGGCCAGCCCGGTGAGAACGTCGTCTCGGGGGTTGGCCCGGCGATCCTCGATATAGGCGGTGAACTGGCCATAGAGGAACTCGAGGGGGTTGTGGGCCATGGCGTGCTCGTCGGTCGACCCGATGCCGTGTTCTTTGGGCCGGTGCAGGAGGTTCTCGGTGAAGCGGTCCCGGTCGTCGTCGGGCACCCCCAGCAGGTCGGCCACCACCAACAGGGCAAAGGGCTGGGCAAAATCTCGGATGAACTCGCATTGACCCTGCTCGATGAAGGTGTCGAGCTGGCGGTCGGCCAGGCGCCACATGAACTCCTCATTCTCGCTCAGGCGCTTGGGGGTGATGAGGCGCATGAGCAGTGCCCGGTGGTCGGTATGGGCGGGCGGGTCCATGGTGGGGAGCTGATCCGACATGGGTAGCTTGTCGCGATGCTCGGCTATGAGGTCGCTTATGTCGTCGCCCTCCAGCGGCACCGGGAAGCCGGGGAAGGGCCCTGTCACCGAGTTGCAGGCTGAGAAACCGTCGTTGTCGTTGTAGACCTCGATGGCCTCGCCATATCCGGTGATCATCATCACATCGTGGTGAGGTTCGGGGTGCACCGGGCACTGCGACCGGAGGCGGTCGAAGTACTCGTAGGGGTTGGCCACCAGTTCTTTGTCGGTGAAGAAGTTCCGGCTTTCCAGATCAGTCATGGCTGGGCTCCTCTGCGGGTTCGAGTCTGTCATGGGGCGCGGCTACGCCGCTGCGAGCGATGGCCCGCTCGTCGGTGCCGAGGTAGCTGGCGATCACCAGCGGGTCGTTCCGAACCTCGTCGGGGGTCCCCTCGGCGATGATGGCCCCCGCCTCCAGGCAGTACACCCGGTCGCTGATGCCCATGATGAACGGCATGTCGTGCTCGATCACCAACAGCGATGCGCCCAGTTCCTCGCGGATGCGCAGAACCAGCGGGGCAAACGCCTCGGTTTCCCGCTGGGCCACCCCCGCGGTGGGTTCGTCCAAACACAGCACACGGGCTTCGAGCGCAATGAGGCACGAAAGCTCCACGATGCGGCGGGTTCCGGTGGAGAGCTCGCTGATGAATGAGCTGGCATAGCGGCCCAATCCGAAGAAGCTGATGAGCTCGTCGCCCTCGGCTTGGCGGTTGCGCTCCCGGCGCCGGGCGCTGGGCAGCCCCAATAGGGTGGGTATGACCTGGGAGCGGCCTCGGGCTTCTAGCGCCACCTGGATGGTCTCCCGCACGCTGAGGTCGGGGAACAGGTCGGCCTGTTGGAAGGTGCGACCCAGCCCCAGGCTGGCCCGGCGGCTGGGGGAGTACCGGGTCACGTCGGTGCCGAATATCTCTACTTGGCCCACCGACGGCACGAACCCGCCGATAGCGTTCATGAGCGTGGTCTTGCCCGCGCCGTTGGTGCCGATGAGGCCGACCACCTCGCCGGGTTGCACACAGATATCGACCTCTTCCACTGCGTGTACCCCGCCAAACTGCACCGATACTCCGCCGGTGGCCAGAGCGGGCACTCCGGCCGGGGTTGCTCGGTCGGCCAGCGCGGCCGAGGCCGCTCGAGCGGGGATGGGGGCGGGCTCCCGTTCGGTGGAGGTGTCGGGGATCCGCTTGGCTGCCGCGGCGAAGATGGCGTCGCGAATCGAGTAGGCCACCTGGATCAGTCCGCCGGGAAGGTACATGAGCAGGATCAACACGCCCGCCCCTGAAGTGAGCAGGCGCACCTGCTCGGACTCGGCGAAGAACGACGGGATGCCCACCACCCACAGCGCACCCAGGATCACCCCCCAGATCGACGAAAGTCCGCCGATGACGGCAATGGCCACTACCCGCAGCGATTCATCGGGGGAGAACGCGGTGGGCCCGAACTGCACCCGCAGCCCGGCGATGAGCCCGCCGGCCAGTCCGGCCAGCGCCCCGGAGATGGCGAACGCCACCAGCTTCATGCGGGTGGGCGACACGGTGAACGCCGCCGCGCTCTGCTCGTTGTCGCGCACCGCGATTAGAGACCGCCCCACCCCGCTGCGGCGTATTCGGCTCACCAAGATGGCGCACAAGCAGAGCACCCCCAAGCACACGTAGTAATAGGTGCGCTGCGACTTCAGGTCGAAGCTGTCGCCCCACCGGGCCCGGGGCAGGCGCACCACCAAGTCGCCCCCGGTGAGAATGTCGCGCTCGAACAGCCAGTTTTGGGCCATTACCGCAAAGGCCAGCGTGATGACGGCCAAGAACAGCCCCCGGACGCGCAGCGCGGGCAACCCCACCACCACCGCGGTTACCAGGCAGGCGAAGGCGGCCAGGAATATGGCCCCCTCAAACGGGATCACCGGCAGTTCGAAATCGCTGCCGCCAATGGAGAAGCTGACCCCCCGCACCATGGCGGTGGTGAGCATGGCGCCAAGTCCGGCGAAGGCGAACTGCCCCAGCGAGAGCTGTCCAGCCCAACCGGTGAGCAGGGTGAGCGACATGCCCACGATGGCCAACAACAACATGAGGGAATAGAGGAAGTGGCGCGACGGTCGGGTCACTATCAGCGGGAGCACGATGGCCACCGCCAGCGCAACGGTGACGGTGATCTGGGGCAGATAGCGCACCCACCAGAGTTGTTGGAGCTGGCGGGGCACCGGTCGCACCCGGGGGGCGAACGACATCGACTGGGCCCCTTCGCTGCCTCGCTGTCGCCGTTGGTAAGACAGCACCGAGATCAACATGGCGGCAAAGAGCCCCGCGTCGATCAGCCCCGGCTCCTCGAAGTAGTTGAACAGCAGCGTCGCCTCGGCCCCGCCGATCACTACACCGGCCAAGAGCGCAACTGGCAGCGAGTGCATCCGGGCGATCAGAGCCGCAGCCAGGGCCCGCAGCAACAGCCCCGGCCCCAGCGTGGCCGCCTCTATCACGGTGCCCTGGCCCTTGAGCGGGGCGACCAGCACCGCGGTGATGGCCGACAACAGCCCGGCGATGGTCCACACCGCGGTGGACATGGCCTTGGTGCTGATGGCCGACAGCCGGGCGGCATCGGGGTTCTCGGCCGAGGCCCGTATGGCCGTGCCGTATTTGGTCCGCTCCAAGAAAAGCGCCAGCGCGGCTACGAGCACTGGCACCACGATCAGCACCAGTAGCTGCGCACTGCGAATCCTGATGTCGAACAGCTCCCAGCGGCCGTCGAACGGGGTAGGGAAGCTGGCAATGGCGGTGTAGTTGGGCAACCAGAAGCCGGCCAAGAACACCACTTGAGCGGTGCCCATGGTGGCTACGAACAAGATCACTTTGGGAGCATTGGCCAGGCGTCTCACCACAGTGAGCTCGATGATCCCGCCGAATGCAGCCCCCGCGGCCAGCCCGGCAACGAGCGCTATCGGATACGGCACGCCGTACTTGGCCACCAGCAGGCCCAGTAGCGCGCCGCCGAACGCCCCAACCTCGGCGTGGGCGATGTTGATCACCCGTGAGGATCTGTAGATCAGCACTAGGCCAACGGCCATCACCCCATAGGTGATGCCGGTAACCAGCCCGTTGAACACGATCTGGCGGTTGAAGGTGAACGCCAGCACGCTGTCGACGGTGCCGAGCACACCGTTGATAGTGGCCAGCACGCTCAGCCGCCCGATCCCGATTGTCCCAGGAAGACGGCTCGGGCCAGGTCGTCGCGCTCGGCCAGGTCTTGGGCCGGACCCTCGAAGCGGACCTGCCCCTTCTCCAAGAAGATGGCCCGGTCGGCTACCGCCAGGGCCACGTTCAGAGACTGCTCCACGATGATCATGGTCTGGCCCTCGGCCCGCAGCCGCTCCACCACTTCCAACAGCGACTGCACGGTGACGGGGGCCAAGCCGAGCGACAGTTCATCGATCATCAAGATCTCCGGGTCGTGCATAAGAGCCATGGCCAGCGACAGCATCTGCTGCTGGCCTCCGGAGAAATCACCGGCCACAGCCGACCGGCGCTCGGCGACAACCGGGAACAGGTCGTAGGCCCGCTCAAGGCGCGGTTCTAGTTCGGCGGGGCCGTAGCGGAACCCGGCCATGCGCAGGTTCTCCTCCACCGACAAGCCGGGGAAGATGGCCTTGCCTCCGGCCAACTGCACGATCCCGATCTTGGCCCGCATCCCTGGGTCGGCATAAGTGATGGTGCGCCCGTGGAGCCGTACCACGCCCCGCTGGGGCACACCCAGCCCGCTCACCACCCGCAGCACCGTCGACTTGCCCGCGCCGTTGGTGCCCAAAAGGGCCAGTGACTCCCCTTGGTGTACTTCGAAGCCGATATCGAACAGCACCTGCACCTTGCCGTAGGAGAAATCCAGGTTGCGCACTTGGAGCACCGGAATGTCGGCCGCGTCGGCGCCCGCCATGCGCTCGGCCTCGTCTTGCTCCTCGTGCAGTTCCTCGATGACCAAGGCGATGTCACCCTCGATGAACCGGGAGCCGTAGGCCATGAGCGATCCCCCCACCAGAGTGGCCGGCAGGATCACGATGGTGAGGGCGGTCTGCTCGCCGTGGACATCGCTGAGCATGCCGGTGATCACCGCGCCCAAAAAAGCCCCGAACAAGAACATGTAGATGCCCACAAGCGCGGTGCCCCGCGACCTGAGCCGGTAGGGGATGACCGAAGCGATCACGCCCGGCAGGATGGCGAAGGCCGCTCGGGCGAAGGCGTTTGAGGCGCCCAGGAATATTCCGAGCAGCAGGACCGTGGGCATCCATATCCCCACCACTTGGATGGCGCCGAAGGTGACGACGAGGACGCCGATGAAGACCATGGCCCGGGAAGGGTGCTCTTTGAACAGGGCGTCGGCCCGCTTGCCCGACACCGCAGCACCCACGAAGCCGGGCAGAACAGTCAGCGACCCGAAGACTCCCCGCTCGAACGCGCTCAGCTCGAAGTGGTCCTCCAGATGGAGGTTGATGAAGATGATGGTGGTGAAAATGGCGAAGCCGATGGCCGCCATGCCGGTGAGGTAGTAGTAGAACGACTTGATCTTGCGGAGCCGCTCGAAGGCCACCGACAGCGAGATGGGCAGTTCATTGTCGGACTGCTCTAGCTCCTTGCCGAGCACGGCTTGCATTTCGTGGCTGCCTCTCCGGGGCTCGCGCACAAAAAAGGCGCTGAGGGCTAAAGGAATGCCCATGACTCCCATGGTGAGGAACACCCATCGCCAGCCCTCGTCGCCGGTGGCGA
This sequence comes from Candidatus Poriferisocius sp., assembly GCF_965214065.1. Classification (GTDB taxonomy): domain Bacteria; phylum Actinomycetota; class Acidimicrobiia; order Acidimicrobiales; family Bin134; genus Poriferisocius. The sequence goes on along the minus strand of NZ_CBDCAT010000027.1, from coordinate 261,880 downwards.
TGAGCACCACCAGGCCAGCCACCAGCGGTCCCAGAGCTTGGCCGGCCATCTGGAACCAGCCGTTCAGAGCGAAGACTTTGGCCCGGGCTCCGATTGGGTAGCCGTCCATCAGCATGGGTCCGGCCACCGGGATGTAATACGACTGCCCGAGTCCGGCGCCCATTCGGGCGATGAACAGCAAGAAGGCATTGGAAATGGCGCTGGTGACCATGACCACGACCGACCACAGCGACATCGCCGCCCCTACCACCAGCTTGCGGGGCACGCGGTCGGCCAGCGAGCTCAGCGGGATGGAGCCCAGCAAGAACAAGATGCCGAAGGCGCCGCCGATGGCGCCGATGGTTCCGTCGGAGACGTCGAGCGATTTCTGGATGTCGGGGGCGATCACCGCGAAGGCCGACGTCTCCAGAGTCTCCACGAAGCCGAGCAGGCCGATGAACCCGATCAGCCCCTTTCCGCCTCGGCGCAGGCCTTGGCGCAAGGTGAGCTGTTCGGCGTCGAAACTACCCGCCGGGCCGCGCTGGGCGGCCTCGGCAGCGGCGATCTCTTGTTGGCGGCGCTCCTCTTCGTCGAAGACCCTGGCAACCAGGTCCGCCGGTGTCTCCGACCGTGGGGATTCGGTCATCCCTTCAGATGGCTCCGAGAGCCGTCAGACCAATACGGATCGTCTATTGGTCGAGCATCATCCGGGCGCCGTCGATCTCGACCCAGCAGGCGCAATCGGCTCTGTACTCCTTGAGCGTGATCGCGTCGGGGGCGTCGTGCTTGGTGGGGCTCCACGAGCCGGTGATGTCCCCGAGCTTGTAGTCGGTGAGCGACTCGAAGCCCTGGATGAGAGTGGTCTGGTTGACGGTGCCGTAGGTCTCTTGAGACCAGTTGCCCGCCGCCTCCAGGTTCTTGATGAACAAACAGGTGCTGCCCACCGCGCTCCAAGCGTCTTCGTTTTCGACTATGTCGTATTCAATGCCGGTGACCTCTGTGAAGACGGCGTTGCACTCGATGGAGTGCTCGTCAGGGCTCAGCCGGTCGAGGCCATAGCTCAGACCGTATAAGCCGTAGAAGAGGGTGGGATCGGGACCCCGGCTGAACACTGCTTGGGCCACCGAGGCAAACACCAGGTTCTCGATATCGCTGACCAGCCACTGCGGCTCCCAGCCCCCCTGACTGGCCAGGAACACCCCGATTCCGAACGGCGAGGGAGGCAGTATGGAGAACACCGTGTCCACGCCGGCGGCCTGCATGCGTTCCAAGCCGATGTCCACCTGAGAACATGAAGTGCCTTGGCAGGGCAGGGCCACTTCGTCGGCGAGCTCATAGCCGGCGTCGGCCAGTGCCGCCTTCAGCGCTTCAGCGGCCACCTCGTGCTCGCCGATGTCGCCCCGCATCAGCCCGAGGGTGCGGCCTTCCAGCAGGCCCTGGGCATCGGCCATGGTCGGCCAAGCCCCCACGAGCCTCTCGGTGGTCATGGCTTGGGAGAACAGCCGCCCGTCGGAGCGGTCGTATATCTCCTGGGGCAAGATGCCCGACAGCATGTAGGCGATCCGCTCGTGGCCCTCGGTGGCGCACAGCACGGTTTCGGCCGCCACACCGCCCACGAAGTGGACGATGGCCACTTGGTCGTCCTCGGTAGCAGCAATGCAGGCCGCCTGTTGGTCGGTGGCCGACGCCCCCGGCGGATAGTCGTGATGCACAATCTCGATGTTGCGGCCGCCCGCGCCACCCCGGGCGTTGACCTGCTCGGCGAAGACCTCGTAGTTGCGCGGGATATCGCCGGTGTCGGGCAAGATGCCTGCCTCTTCGAGGGACTTAGAGTCGCTCCGCAGGATGGCCACTTTGATGGTGTCGTCGGTGATGCCCACCGTTGACCCTTCGGGCACGGGGATTGGCGTGGGCTCGGGCGTCGGCTCGGGCTCAGGTTCGGGTTCGTCGGCCGGCTCATCCGCGGGCTCGGGCTCCTCGGCCAGCTCGGGCTCCTCGGCGGGTTCGGGCTCATCAGCGGGCTCAGGCTCCTCGGCGGGCTCTGGAGCGCTCGTGGGCGCTGGCTCGACAACCTGGGGTTCGTCAGCATCCTCCGAACTACTACACGACGCTGCGACCAGCGCAAACACTGCAATTAACGCGAAAATGACGTTACGCCACTTGATGTGACTCATCGGATTCCCCTCCGGGCTCACCGCTAGACGATTCTCGCGGCGACGCTAACAGACGTGGAGTACCGTTGCCAGAAAGCGGATATGAGGTTTTCACTGGTATGACCACCACACCATTCGACTCATTCCGAGCAAATGCGGGAAAGGCTGCGGTTACGAGTCGGGAGGGGTTTGACCTCGACGAACTGCGCTGCATTGTGGAGGTCGATGAGGCGCTGGAGGACTATCCGTTAGCCGATGCAGTGGTCGATCGGGCGCTGGTATATCGCACCGAGGACTTGCAGGGACCCCTGCGCGAGCTCGACCAGGCCGCCGCCGTCTGCAACGAGCTGACCCGGGCACTTTATGACGGTCCGGGGGTGATCGTGATCACCGGGGCCATCGAGCCTGCGGTGGTCGACCGGGCTACCGAGGTGTTCGAGCAGATCATCGCCTCCGAGCGCGAGGCCGGAACCGGCGGGGGCGATCACTATGCCAAGCCTGGGGCCAACGACCGGCTGTGGAATGCGCTGGAGAAACTGGCCGTGGCCGATCCTGAGACCTTTGTGGACTACCACGCCTGCGACATGATCGACTTGGCTTCGCTGGCCTGGCTCGGACCCGGCTACCAGATAACCGCCCAGGTGAATGCCATAAACCCTGGCGGCGCGGCGCAGATGCCCCACCGGGACTACCACATGGGTTTCATGACCGACGAGGTGGCCGAGCGCTATCCCATCCACGCCCACCGCATGTCGCCGATATTGACCCTCCAGGGGGGTGTGGCCCACTGCCACATGCCGCCGGAGACGGGGGCCACCATGCTGTTGCCCCACTCCCACAAGTACGAGCTTGGCTATCTGGCGTGGCGGCGCCCCGAGCTGATCGAATACTTCGCCGAGCACCACGTGCAGATCGAGCTGCACAAGGGCGACCTGGTGTTCTTCAGCCCTGCGGTGTTCCATGCCGGGGGCCACAACCAAACCAACGATGTGCGGCGGATGGCCAACCTGTTGCAGATCTCCTCGGCCATGGGCCGGGCCACCGAGGCCGTGGATCGAGAGCGCATCGTCAACGCCATCTACCCCGCACTGCTGCGCCGCCAGGAAGAGGGGCTCGACCCCGCTCTCATCGCCTGCGCGGTGGCGGCCAGCGCGGAGGGCTATGCCTTTCCCACCAACCTCGACCGCGACGTGCCCATAGGCGGCCTCACGCCACCGTCACAGCAAGATCTGGTGTTCGAAGCCCTCGCCATCAAGACCACCCCCGACGAGCTCGCCGCGCAGCTAACCGCCCACCGACACCGTCGGGCCACCCACTGAACTACTGCGGGGGGCCGAGGTAGTTCGACCTGAGCTGAGCAATGGCCTCATCGGAGAGTTTGAGGTGGGAACGGGCGTAGGAGTCCAAGCCGCCAAGATTGTCTTCTATGTGGTCGAGGAAGGCCTGGATCTGGCTTTCGTGGGCGCCGAGTATTGGCCACAGCGAAGGCGGAGCCAATTGGCGCAGCTCCTCTAGCTCGTCGGCGGTCACGGTGTTTGTGGCCAGGTAGTCCTCCACCACTGCCTCGCGCTCGACGCCGAGCACGCCGAGCAACAAGGCGGTGGCCGCTCCAGTCCGGTCGGTTCCGCCCTCGCAGTGGAAGAGGAGGGGTCGACCGGAGACCGTTGCGACTTCGGCGAAGAATTCGGCGAAGACGGGGGCGAAATCGGTGGCAAAGCTCACATACCGCTTCACGCGGTCGCCCGCGATGTCGAGGTCCAGCTCATTGGTCAGCTTGAGCACAGCATCGAAGTCCCGGTTGAGCCAATGATGGATGATCTCAGCCCGGAACTCCGACAGTTCTTCTTCTCGGCCGGCGAGAAGGGCAGTGGAGCTTCGGGGGTTGTCGATGGGCAGATTCACCCAGCGCACGTCGAAACCATCGAGCCGGTCGGGTCGGCGCTCCACCTCGGCGGCGCTGCGGAAGTCGACCACGCAGGCCAGATCAAGGCTGGCCAAGTCCTCCCCAATTGCTTCATGCAGCGTGTCGGAGCGGAACAGAACCCCTCCTCGAACCACGCGGCCGTCGGCCGTTTGAATGCCGCCGAGGTCGCGCAGGTTCTTGGTGCCCCTCACGGGGACCAACTGCTCGAAGACGTCAACGCCCATCAGCCGGCCGGTACGAACTCCTCTTCGTCGGGATCCCACACCACCTTGATCATCGGTGAGTCGTCGGCTCCGATCTTGCCCTCGCTGATTGAGGCCGCAGACATACCCGGCAAGTCGATGGACCCGAGGTTGGCCGCCGCCTCTAGGAAGGTCTCGTTGGTGAGATTGGGGCCAGCCGCGGTGGCGATGGCCGCGAACAGCTGGACCGTTTGGCATGCCCTCACGACCAGATCCAAGTTGATGGGCTGGCTGGGGTCTTCGGTCACGTTGACCATTTCGACGTTGCCATCCTCGTCGGTGATCTGGGCGTTGTTGTAATTCTCGACGCACTCGATGAGCAAGGGGTCGTTCCCTTGGTCCCAGATCGTCTTGTTCTGGGCCGGTGCGAATACGTGTAGCTGGATGTCGTTGGGATCCACGCCCAAGTTCAGGTAGATGTCTTCGTCAGATTCGCTGGTCATCACCGGGATGTCGATCCCCGCCCTGATGAGGGCCGCGGTCATTAGCGAAGGCTCAAGCGAGTACACCAGATCAGGACTCTCATCGGCGATCCGCTGGACTATCACGTCGTGGTTGGCCTCGGCGGCTGGCACATCGTCCACCGCGGTGACCGTGCTGACCGAGCTGATGGAGGCGCCGCCAGCCTCTAGCGCAGCAACGAGGGGGTCGATGAGAGCCTCTTCGGTGACCAATAGGCTGAGGTGGACGCTCTTGTCATCGAGAAGCCCGTCAGCCGCAGCCGCGGCGATCATGTTCACCTCGATGCCCAGCGTGGTGGCCTCGGTGGCGAAGAGCAACCCATTGGAGCGGCTAATGGCATCAGGGGTCACATCGTTGCCGTTCACGGCAATGGTGTTGTTGAGCTCGGTGTAGCAGAGTTCGTTGTCCTCGCGAAGCCACCCGACGAACGCGAAGACCATCTCGTCCTCGACGAACTTCACGCAGGCTGCGTCTGCTCCGACCGACCCGAGCACATCGAAGACTTCGATGAAGGGGACCAGCATCCGGCCGTTTATCCCGCCGGCCGCGTTCACCGCGTCCACAGCCACCTGCCACTTGGCCGCGAGGTCGCCCTGGTCGAAGCCGAACATCTCCGCATTGAGGGAGGTCATGCCGATGCGGATCTCCGTTTCGGTCACACCCCGGAATGAGGCCGTCAGCGGCTCTGGGGTCGGTTCAGGTTCGGCGGCGGGCTCGTCGTCCGCGGGCTCGGGATCGGGAGCGGGCTCGTTGTCCGCGGGCTCGGGTTCGTTGTCCGCGGGCTCGGGTTCGGCGGCAGGCTCTTCCTCCGCCGGTTCGTCAGTCGTTTCGGTTTCGGCGGCGGGCTCGCCGGTCGGTTGTTCCACCGGAGTGTCGCCGGTGGTGTCGGAATCTGAATCCCCCCCACAGGCGGTGACGAGCACTGATAGAGCGATGAGCACCCCTAGAAGTCGCTTGAACACTTGAACCTCCAAAGTCTCCGTTGTGGTGACAACGTAGCGAAACAAGGTGGCATCTCAGCGAGAAGCCGCCGAATATTTCGCAACAATTTCGATAACTGTAGACAAGAATCGAAACTCTGTCTTTCCCGAAGTGGTTTTGGGTGCTATCCATCTGGCGTGGCCAGTGACATGGAGACTGCCGACGGCCCGAGTCAGGGGGCCGCCTCGACGCTGAGCTCCACCATCCTCGACAACGAGGAGGCCCGGACGCAGGCCGCTGAAGCCGCCAGGCGCGATGTGGTCTACGAGGACGCCGTGCTGCCCGGCGTTGGCGTTGAAGAGATGAATCTGCGAGACGGCCTTCGACGGGGCGGCATGCTCACGTTCGGTACCCTTGCCGCCATCGAGGCCTTCGACGAGTTGGAGGGCGCTGCTCTCAACGTCTTGGGCCCAGACATCGCCAACACTTTCGGCGTCTCCGACGGGACCATCACCTTCATCTCGGTAGCGTCGGCGGCCTTCTTGGTGCTCGGCGCCGCCCCCATGGGATGGCTGGCTGATCGAATGCGCCGAACCCCCATAGTTGCCATCGCGACCATCGTCTTCTCTTTCTTCTCCTTTGCCACCGGCCTGGCGGTGAGCGCCTTCATGTTGTTCTGGCTGCGCTTCGGCGCTGGCATTGCCAAGGCCAACAGCCTCACCATTCACCCCGCGCTGTTGGCCGACGCCTATCCGATTGCCATCCGGGGCCGCATGTACGCGCTGGAGAGGAGCATTTCCCGTGTTGCCGGGACGATCAGCCCAATCCTGGTCGGTGCCGTGGCTACCGTCGCGGGGGGTGATGAGGGCTGGCGATGGGCCTACCTGATCTTCAGCATCCCGATTGCGGTTATGGGGTTTTACGCCTTGCGCCTCCCCGAGCCCGAACGCGGCCAGTGGGAGAAGCGCGAGGTCCTCGGCAAAGGGCTCGACGCCGAGGACGACATGGAGATCTCTGTCGAAGCCGCCTATGCCCGCATCTGGCGCATCGACACCATCCGCTACATGACTATCGCTCTGGCCGCCCTCGGGTTCGCCCTTTTCCCGGCTGGGTCGATCGAGAGCTTCTTCCTTGAGGAGGAGTTCGGCTTGGACGCCCTGGAACGGGGGATGGCCACCTCGCCGACCGCCTTCGGCCTGCTTCTATTTCTGCCCTTCATCGGCAAGCGGTTCGACCAGACGTTCAAGCGGGATCCCAATCGGGCTCTCCGTATCCTCGGCGCCTTGCTGTTCCCGCTGGCGGTGACGGTGCCGATCCAGTACTTCATGCCCAACGTCTACCTCTTTGTGGCGATGGCGGTGGTGAATGGGACGCTCCTCGGAGCCTCGTTCGCGATGATCGGGCCCGCCGTCCAAACGGTCCTTCCCTATCGCCTACGCGGCATGGGGATGGCCATCATCTTGTTCTTCATGTTCGCCATCGGCGCGGTGGGCGGCGGGCTGCTCGCGTCGGTCCTCCAAGACGAGATCGGAGAGCGATCCACCATCATCACGATCACCTTGATCGCCATGCCCCTCGGAGCCTTCTACATCATGCGGGGGTCGAGCCGGATGCGCCGCGACCTGTCGTTGGTGGTGGCCGAGCTCAAAGAGGAGGAAGAAGAGCAAGAGCGCCGGGCCAAGCCAGGGGCGAGCGTCCCCGCGCTACAACTCCACAACATCGACTTCAGCTACGGCCAAGTGCAGGTGCTGTTCGATCTCAGCTTTGAGGTGCAAAAGGGCGAGACGCTAGCCCTGCTGGGGACCAACGGGGCGGGAAAGTCGACTGCCCTCAAGGTCGTTACCGGCTTGAACACGCCGGAGCGGGGGATCGTTCGTCTCAACGGCCGTACCATCACCTTCGCCACTCCCGAGCAGCGAGTCGCCATGGGCGTCCAGATGCTTCCCGGCGGCGGCGGGGTGTTCAGGTCGATGACTATTGCCGACAACATCCTGGTCGGCGCTGGCCGCTACCGCCAGGATCGCGCCTCACTGGACCAGAGGCTGGACTACGTATTCGACCTGTTTCCCATGCTGAAGGATCGCCAACAGGAGTTGGCCGGCGACCTGTCCGGCGGACAGCAGCAGATGCTCGCCCTGGCCCGGGTCATGCTCCACAAGCCCGAGATCCTGCTAATCGACGAGCTGTCGCTCGGGCTTGCGCCAGCGGTAGTGGCTGAGCTTCTAGAGCTCGTCGAGTCTTTGAAGGCGGCTGGCCAGACCATGGTCATCGTCGAGCAATCGTTGAACGTGGCGCTGTCTATCGCCGAGCGGGCCGTCTTCTTGGAGAAGGGCGAGGTGCGGTTCGAAGGGCTTACCGCCGATTTGGCCGAGCGCGACGACATCGTTCGAGCAGTCTTCCTAGGAGAAGAGGGCGGTTAGCGGTGCTTCCGGCCATTCTCGCGGCGAGCCGAATCAATCCACAGGTGATGTTCAACGGCGCGGTTACCGGCATCGTCATAGGCCTGTTGGCGATGGGGATCGTGCTGACATACCGGTCGACGAAGGTGATCAACTTTGCAGTGGGGAATATGGGCCTTATCGGCGGGGTGCTCTTGCCGCTGCTCGTTCTTCAGTACAATTTCCCGTTTTGGGTGGCCGTCGCTCTGGTTCTGGTGATGGGCGCGGTATTCGGGGGCATCGTCGAGCTCACCGTCATCCGGCGGCTCTTCCGGTCGCCCAGGGTCATCTTGCTGGTGGCCACGGTGGGTGTAGCCCAGCTCTGTCAGGTGATCCCCCTCACGTACCCAGAGCTCAATGTCAAAGGTGTTCGGCGGTATCCAGTGGTCACGTCGGCTAGCTGGCGACCCTTCGAAGGATTGGGGGTGAGCGAAGTCCAGCTCTGGACGGTGCTGGCCGCCCCGGCGGTGATCGCCGCGGTCGGCTGGGGGCTGCTGGCACTCCGCCCCCCGCAATTCCGCTCTAGCCGGCGGAACATTTGGCTGAGGACATGGGTGGTCGGGTTGGCGCTGACCTTTGGAGTGCTCGCGCTGGTCTCGGGCGGGGGAGACCCCAAGGGGATTCGCATTTCTGGGACTCAGCTCACCATCCTCATAGCGGTCCCGCTCGTCGCTCTCGGCCTATATGTGATTCTCAACCGCACATGGTTCGGCAAGAACGTGGCCGCCGCGGCCGAAGATTCCGACCTCTCCCGGCTGGCAGGCGTCAACCCGAAAGTCGTCTCAACGTTCGTGTGGGTACTTGCCGGGCTCATCTCCACGATTGCCATCGTCTTGCTGTCGGGGCAAAGCGGCAGTGTGTCCGGTCTTGGGGGGCTTGGCCCTTCGACGCTGGCGCGGGCCCTGGTTGCCGCCGCAATTGCGGGGATGACCTCATTCCCCCGGGCCATGGCCGCCGGCATCTATCTGGGGGTCATCGAGTTCACGATTCAGTTCAATTTCCTAGGCCAACCGGGGCTGTTCGATTTTCTACTGCTGGTTGCCGTGTTGGGCGCGGTAGCCATGCAGCGAAGCCAGAAACTGTCGGCCGAGTCGTTCTCGTTCACCCCCAAGATCCCCCCGATACCCGATCACCTCCGCCAGATCTGGTGGATTCGCCACATGAACCGGCTCGGATTCGGCGTTGGGCTTTTGGCGTTGATCCTGTTGCCGCTCATCGTTACTCAGCCGAGCCGGAACCTGGCCTATGCGTCGGTTCTCGCCTTCGCGTTGTGCGCTAGCTCGCTCACCGTCATCACCGGTTGGTCGGGCCAGGTCTCGCTAGCCCAGATGAGCTTTGCCGGGATCGGCGCGCTGATTGCCGCCGCGTTGACCCGCGGCCTCGAGATGGACTTCTGGTTCATTGACTTCCACGCCGCCCCCATACCGTTTGGGCTGGCCGTGTTCATCGCGCCGGCGGCAATAGCCCTGCTGGCCGTGGTGGTGGGAGTGGGCGCTCTTCGGGTGCAAGGACTCATGCTGGCGGTCACCACCCTTGTGCTGGCGTTGGCCGCGTCGCTCTACATCTTCCGGCGGCCGATTTTCAACGACGGCAACGCTCGGACAGTTTCATTTCTGCGCGGCGACTTGTTCGGCATCGATCTGTCCAGCCAGCGCAATTACTACTACTTCTGCCTAGCCCTTTTGGCTGTTGTCCTATTCGTCTTGTCGCGGCTTCGCCGATCAGGCATCGGCCGGGGGGCGATCGCGGTTAGAGACAACGTCGACGCCGCGTCGGCCTATACCGTCAGCTCCGCTCGTGTGAAGCTGTCGGCCTTCGCTCTGGCGGGCGGCATTGTCGGCCTAGGCGGGGCGGTGCTCGCTGGATTGGTCCAAAGCGTCCCGCTATCGGAGCGGTTCTTCACCGTGGACGACTCCATAAGGCTGGTCGGCATCGTGGTTATCGGCGGTCTCGGAACGATCATCGGACCGGTGCTCGGCGCTCTTTGGATCGAGGGCCTCCCGGCCCTGTTCAACGACAGCAGCGTGGTGGCGCTGTTCACCTCCAGCATCGGGCTTTTGCTGGTGGTGATGTACTTCCCCGGCGGCTTTGTTCAGGTCCTCTATTCGTGGAGGTCGTCGGCGCTGAGTTGGGCGGAGAGCCGCTACGGTTTGTCGATCCCGCCCAAGGGTGTCCAGGGGTCGGTTCGGCTGCCGAGAACGAATCGCGTCCGCGCCGACACTGGGCCTGCGGTTCTCGAAACCGACAATCTGAGCGTGGCGTTCGGCGGAAACCAGGCATTGAGCGGTGCATCGCTGTCGATTCCCCACAATCGCATCGTCGGGCTCATCGGCACCAACGGCGCGGGAAAGTCGACGTTCATGAACGCCGTCGGAGGGTTCGTCTCGGCTGGCGGCTCCGTGAGGCTCAATGGAACGGAGATCAGCCGGCTCGCCCCCCATCGCCGGGCCAGGCTCGGCTTGGGCCGGACGTTCCAGGGGGCGACGCTGTTTCCCGAGCTCACCGTGCGCGAGACGGTACAAGTGGCACTTGAGGCCCGGGAGCGAACGCCGATTATCGCCACCGCAGCGGGCCTGCCGCCCTCGAACAGGATCTCCCGGGCGCACAGACAGGCCGCAGACGAGATCATCGACTTCCTCGGCTTGGGCCGATACGGCGATTCCTATGTGGGCGACCTGTCGACCGGTACGCGGCGGATCGTCGAAATCGGAGGCCTTCTGGGCCTCGACGCCCACCTCCTGTGCTTGGACGAGCCCACCGCGGGCGTCGCCCAGCGAGAGGCCGAGGCATTTGGCCCACTGCTGGTCAGCATCAACAGCGAACTCGGGTCTTCGATGCTGATCATCGAGCACGACATGCCGCTGATCATGAGCGTGAGCGATCACGTTTACTGCTTGGAGGCGGGGCAGGTCATCGCTGAGGGAAGCCCAGCCGAGGTTCGCTCCGATCCACTGGTCGTCGCCAGCTATTTGGGAACCGACGACCGGGCCATTGCCCGATCCGATCTCTAGGCAGCTAGCAGGACGATGCAGCCAGCACACGACAATACCGATGGCGTCGAGGAGCAGGCGTCCCGCTACTTCCGCCGGGTTCTTCGTTTTGACGGCGCTCTCAATGTGCGAGATCTCGGTGGGGTGACCACAGTGGCGGGAGAACAGGTGCGGTTCGGTCTCGTCTACCGATCTGATGACCTCGCTGACCTCAGCGCAGTCGATCTGGCCGAGCTTGAACAGCGCTCAGTCCGCACGATTGTGGATTTCCGCAACTCCGAGGAGATAGAAGCCCGGCCGTCTCGGCTTCCCCGCGGTGCTGGGATCATGCCCGCACCGTTCCCCCCGGGGGAAAGGACAGCTGCTGAGATCATGGAGCTTCTGGTTGGCGGTGAGCTGACCCCAGACGATGCCCATGAGATTCTCTTCGACTCCTATCGTCACATCACCAGAACCGGTGGCCCGATGTTCGCCGCGCTGATCCGCTCGATCATTGGGCAGTCCCCAGTCCTCTTCCATTGTGCGGGGGGCAAAGACCGAACCGGCGTCGCGGCCGCGGTCATCTTCTCGCTGTTGGGCGTGGGCCGAGACCAGATCGTCGCCGACTACATGCTGACCAACGATCGGTTGGTCGAACAGTCCAGTACGTTCCAACTCAGGCTGGCGGAATACCCCGAGGATTCGCGCGATGTTCTTCTGGCATTGGGATTGGCGAATCCGGTCTACATTGAGTGTTCGCTCGATATCATCGACCACGAATTCGGGGGGATCGACAGGTACGCCCGTGATCAACTGCTTCTGTCCCCTGCCGAGATCAACGCTCTAGGGCAACACCTGCTACAGCCGTGAATCAGCCGTGTGGCTCTCGGCGGGCTGCCCACGGAGGGCTTAGTCGGTGTTCGGCGATCATTTCACTCCACAGCCCCTGGGCGGCTCGAGCCCGTTCCGGTTGCAAGTTGGCCACTGCGACGAACAGCGCATCAACAACCGCTAGGTGGGCCAGTCGGCTGGAGACCGCGGCGATTCGGAACTCCGACTCGGTACCCCCGGCCAGCAAAACGAGGTCAACCGATTCGGCCAGCGGAGATCGGGCAAACGTCGTAATGGCGGCCGAATGTGCGCCTCCGCTTGAAGCTGCCTCGATTGCGGTAAGGGTCTCACGGGTGGACCCCGAGTGGCTGATAGCCATCGCGACGTCTCCCGGCCGGAGGAATCGGGCTGCGGTGAGCTGCATATGTGAGTCGGAGTGGAATTCGGCTCGGAATCCCAGCGTCCGGAACCGGAAGGCGGCGTCGAATGCCACTGCTGCGCTGGCCCCCGCACCCAAGAAGATGATGGTGCCGGCCCTGAAGAGCCGCTCGGCGACCTGATTGAAGCTGGCCTTGTCCAGCGTGTGCTGGGTGTGGCTGATCGCATCCACCGTTGAAGCCAGGACTTTGGATAGCACCGATTCCCGGTCGTCAGCGTCGAACGGCCCGTCGAAACCAGTGGCCGTTCCCTCCGCGGCGAGGCGGAGCTTCAAATCTTGAAAGCCGCGCAGACCGAGCTCTTGGCACAGTCGCACAATGGTCGACATCGAAGTTCCGGTTCGCTGGGCCAAGTCCGAGACCGAAAGACGGACCACCATCGCGGGATCGGCCAGGATCTCTTCTGCGACGATGGCAAGCTTCGGAGTCAAGCTGGGCAGGAGGCTCCGAAGATGAATCGTCGGCGGTATGTCGGAGGTCGCCATCAGCCGTCTTGGGGTGGCCATCCCTCGACCAGCCCGAGTTCCGCACACAGCTCCAGCGAATTGAGGGTGCGCCCACGCCACCGTGCTGTTCGCTCGGGGTCCTCGGCCAGCCAGGCCACCACCGTCCCGGTGGCTTCGGGGGGCGCTCCGCCGAAGTTGTGCAAGTCGAGCGCCTCCATCGTCTCGGTCCAGGTGAATCCGGGATCGATGTTCACCGCGGTGATTCCATCTGACTCGTGCTCGGCTTGAATCAGCGGCGCCATGCGGTGGAAGGCGCCCTTAGAGGCGCAGTGGGCAAAGCCGAGCATCTTCATCTTGACCACCTCATAGGGCGGATCGTCGACCTGGCCGGCCGACGAGGTGAGATTCAAGATAAGCCCCGATCCCCGTTCGATCATCGAGGGCAGGATGAGCTGGGTGAGAAGCACCTGGCGCAGCACATTGGCGGTAAACGCGGTATCGAGGGCCCCGAGGTCGAGCACCCCCACCGGGTCGAGCAAGCCCGGGCCGCTCCAGATGGCGTTGTTCACCAAGACGTCGACCCGACCCCATTCGCTGAGGGCTGTATCGGCGGCGGCACGCACCGACTCCTCAGACAGCAGATCCATGGTGATGGGCAGGGCACGCTGTCCTCGGTCGGCAATCTCGGCGGACGTTGTTTCCAAACTCCCGGGCACGGCCACGTCGCCTCCGCCGTCCGAAGTCGGCGGCCCGATCGTCCCTTCGCCCTCCCTCACCGTCCGTGCGGTGATGGCCACGTCGTATCCCACATTGGCGAGAGCCAACGCACTGGCCCGGCCGATTCCCCGGCTCGCGCCGGTAACCAGCGCAACCGGGCTGGACGCTTGCTGAGCTTGATTGCTCACGACAACGGTCCTGATACTTCGACGCCGGGGGGCGTCTGGGAGATCTCGATCATCACGCCGTCGGGGTCCAGGATCATGAATTGCCAGAATCCCTTGATCTCCGAAGGGCCGCTGACAATTGGGACACCGTTAGCCTCACAGGCGTCCGCCGCCTCATTGATGTCGGCAACCCGGACGGTAAATCCCTGCAAGCCGCGCTGGTTCTCCTGAGGGTCGCTCATCCCCGTGTCGCCCAGGTAGACGAACTCCACCTTCTGCCCTCCGACCAGCCCGACTACCACCCGGCCCTGGACCCCTTCTCTGCCGACGATGGCGTCCAGTCCTGGTCCTGAGATCTGCTCGTCGGACAGGACTTCGTAGCCCAGCAGTTTGGTGTAAAACTCCAGCGAGGCATCAACGTCCACTGGGTGAATGATCACGTGCGACCAGTGGCGTACTCCGACTGCTCCTGACATGTTCACGTCCTCTCAGAAATCGGCGTTGGCAGGATACTCCATAAATGTCACCAAGAAACGAAATCTTTTCGATCATCCGCTGAGGAGATTTCTTCAGTCGTTGGTACGCGGCCCTATAACAGCGGGGTTTCCTCGCTGCCAGGCAGGGGTGGTTCGCCGGCACCCTGCACGGTTTGGTCGATGTCAATCACGTTGCCGGTAAGAAGGCCCGAATCGGGCGACAGGCAGAATGCGATGGCATTGGCCACTTCCCAGGGTTGTACGAGGCGCTCGAACGGTCGGGCAGGGGCGGCCAACTCCAGCCAATTTTCCGGAGCTCCGTCTTGGGTCATCTGGGTGTGGTGCTCCGACTCGGTCTCCATCCACCCTGGGTTCACCTGGTTCACTCGGATGTCGTGGCGCATCAGGGCGTAGGCCAGGTTCTTGGTCATAGTGGCTAGCGCCCCCTTGGACATCGAATAGGCAGTCAGCCGGGGCTGCCCGCCGTGGCCGCTGGTCGAGCCAACATTCACGATCGATCCCGCGACACCGGTCTCGATCATCACCCGAGTCGCAGCCTGGATGAGGAAGTACGGCCCCTTGACATTGACTGCGAAGTGACGGTCAAGATGCTCCGGGGTGTCGTCGAACAGCGTGGCCCGGGTAGTGAGCGCCGCCACGTTCACCACCCCTTGCACCGTCCCATACCGCTCTACACAAGTTTCCACCACCATGCCCGGCGCATCCGATTCCCCAATGTCGGCCGCCACAAACACCGACGGCGTGCCCAGCCCGGTGAGCTCATCAGCCAGCGCCTGACCCCGATCGGCAGACCTCCCCACCAGCACCAACCCCGTCGATCCCCCATCCTCCACCAACTTGCGCGCCACCGCCTCACCCAACCCCTGCGTCCCCCCATTAATGATCGTGATCACGTTCTGATTTCTACACGAAACAGAATGAGCAGCGAGATCGCCTCGACAATCCCCCTCACGTGGACCTGTGGCTGATTTGGGGTGATGTGCTTATCGAGGAAGACCTCCCGCCCGCAACGTGAGCGAATTCCTCGAAGCAGAATCCGACACACTTGTCGCAGCGATCAGTAAGACCCTCACAAAGGCGTAACCCCGGCCGCGTGCCGAAGCAGGAACGGTTCCGAGGTCTAGGGCACCAAGTTTGCGAGGCGCAGAAGTTTGGGGCAACGACTTTCTTGGGACTGAGCAGATTGTCAGGCCGGTCTGGACGCCAATACGGCAGGGATGCGGGACAAGTCAGCCATCCAGGCATACGTGTCGGAGCACATCCATCGTATGAGCTCCAAGATCAACGCAGCGTCAGCTGCCAATTCTCGACGGTGTAAGGGCTCGTGATGGGCGACACGGTTTCTCAAGAAGTGGAGACGATCTATCCGTGACTCAACGTCGATCTGAATCTGAACAGCGTTATTTGGTGTGGGATGGTGCGGGAATCTTGAGGCCAAGGCCGGACTCCACAGTGATGTGAGATAGCGCTCTGTGCATAGAAAGCGCCAGAACCCGAATCCCAACTCGGCGATCACATTGCTTTGGGGTGGATGTGGCTGCCCATGTCGAGCAGCCCGCCCTTTAGCCTTCGCGATCACCTTGAGAATATGCCTGCTGCCGCGGCCGGGGAAGAGCGGGCGGTGGTCGTACCAGGGGTGGGGCAAGCCGTCCGATGCGGCAAGGGCGGTTAGGGCCTCGTCGAATCGATTGCGGAGTACCACCTCGAGCCGTCCAAGGTCTTCGAGGAAGGCGGCAGCAATCTGCGCGTTCCAAGCGTAGAGGTCGAGTGCCAGATCTAGGTCGTCGTCGCAGTCCTCGAGGTACGACCTCAGTCGGTCGATGGTCAGGCGACTTAGGATGACCTGGGGATCGAACGTTGACGAAGCGGGCATCGGTCGGTATCCTCACTCGTGAAAACCCCGGAACCGTCAATGCTTCGGCAAACGGCCGGGGTTACGTCTTGGTGGGTGGAAGTGAGGGCGACCGGGAGGTCGCTATTGGTGCCGCCAGGCAGCCGAATTGAGGCTATCCGCGGTGGAGGCCGATTCGGCACTAGCAACCAGCAGAGGGCGGGAAGACAGCGACGCCATCAGCAGACTCCCCGGCTACTTGCTCTACAAGCAGTGGTACTGGCTGTGGCTACCGCTAGCAAGCTCTAAGCAGGTGCTCCCCAAGTGCCACAACCTGGGGAGACGCTAAGGAGGCCCCATGGCCAGTTTGACTGTTCCACGAGAGGACATCGTTGAGATGTTGAGGAGGAATGCGGAAGCGACCGGGCTTGGCTTGCGCAGGTTCTACGAGCTTGGCAAGGAAGATCGCCTCGACAATCCCTTGCTTCGTGACCTTTGGCTGATATGGGGTGATGTGCTTACCGAGGAAGACCTACCACCTGTAGCGTGAGAGAACACATGGGCGCAGTACTTTGTGACTCGCGTGCCAGACCTCCCGATCGTATGCGGGGACGAGTAGTTGTCCCCGTACCGCCGCTGTTTTGCTCGTCCATTCGGAATCCCGCAGCACTGTGCTAAGCAAGGTGTTACGCTCAACAGGGATGGTGCTTGACGCAAACTAACCGTCCCAAAAACCTAAGATCACTGACCCGCATTTGTCATGCAGGACCTCAAAAGGCCAGGTCAGGAGGCTTGACAGGTTGGATTTCGCCAAGTGGCGATGACGCTCCCCAAGCGCAAACGGGCTGGCAGACCGCCGTTCCGTTTCGTCTACCGGGGGGCAAGATTGATTTCGAGGTGTCGCACCCTCGTGGGAGGCTGAAGTAGTGGAGAACTTAGACCTTGTCGTGGAGGGAGACCATCTCGAACGAGTGGCCAAGGCAACGGCTCTTGCAGCAGTCAGCGAGCTCATTTGGAACGCGCTCGACGCTGAGGCTGATGTAGTCGATGTGGTCATCCACCCTTCCGCTCTGGCAGGCGATCAAGGGGTGGGATGGATTCAGGTCATTGACAACGGCCATGGAATTGCCCCTGAAGAGGTATCTGATGCATTCGGTCATCTAGGTGGTTCGTGGAAGGCTACGAGCGACCGGAGCAGAAATCGAAAAGTCCAGCTTCATGGTCATGCGGGTCAGGGACGCTTCAAGGCCCTTGCGTTGGGCGGAGTGGCTGAGTGGAACAGCGTTGCAGCAATTGGAGAGGACCGCATCCGTACGCGCCTTTCGATCCATAAGGCCAGTTTGAAGTGTTGCAAAGTTCAAGGTCCTGAGGAGGCCGGCGATGAAGTCGGTACGACTGTCTCGATCAGGGATCCCGCAAAGTTGGCCCAGTGGTTTGTCGATGAAGACCAGGTCCGGGCAAAGCTCACAGGCACTTTTGCCCTCCGCATTCGCGAGCAGCGCGGTCTTGAGATTCGACTGAACGGCGTCAAACTCGACCCAGAATCGATCCAATCAAACGTTGCTGAGTATGAGATGGAGTTGGAGAACGAGGAGCATGGTAGGGCATCGCTCACAATTGTCGAGTGGAACCAGGAGGTTGACCGTGCCCTTCACCTATGTGATTTGGCTGGTTTCTCGCTTCACTCCATACCTCCGGGGATTCAGGCTCCCACCTTCAACTTCACAGCCTATGCCCACTGGGATGGTTTTCGAGAATATGAACAGGTTCTCGGCTTGGGCGAGTTGAGCCAGGATATCGCCCCGATAATTCGGGTTGCCCAAGACCAACTCAGAGAGCACTTTCGCCGCCGCGCTGATGAGCGAGATTCGGAAGTCATCAAGGAGTGGAAGCAAGAGGGTGCTTATCCTTATGAAGATCAGGAGGCGGTGACACTTACTTCTGCAGAGCAGGCAGAGCGGCAGGTGTTCGATCTGGTTGCTCTCACGATGAACGCCGCTAGCCCAGCATTTGCAAGATCAGAACCAGCAAACAAAAGGGTCACACTCCGCCTACTTCAAGAGGCGGTTGAACTCTCACCTGACAGCATCCACCGGATACTTGGGCAAGTTGCGCGTTTAGATGTACAAAGACTGAATGAACTTGCCGAATTGCTGGAGCATACTGAACTGTCGAAAATTATCGCAGCAACTCGACAAGTGACTGATCGGCTTAACTTCATTCAGGCGCTCGATCTCCTCTTGTTTGATCTCAGTTCTGAGATAGGTGAACGGAAACAATTGCATCCGATCCTTGAAGGAGAACTATGGGTGTTCGGTGACCACTTCGAATCAGCAATAAGCGAACGAGGACTCACAAACGTCCTGAGGGAGCACATATCAATTCTTGGGCGGGATGAACTGATACAAGAGCCAGTATTGCGGGAAGATGGCACGACAGCAAGGGTTGACTTGATGCTGTCGGCTCGCATTGCGGGGCGTGGTTCGAGGAAGGCCGAACACCTTGTCGTCGAGCTGAAGGCACCTTCAGTGACTTTGAGCATGAGTGAATATGGTCAAGTTCAAGACTATGCAACGGCTGTGCTGGGGAATTCAAGATTTCACAATTCGGAGACGCATTGGGAGTTTTGGCTGCTCGGCAACGAGCTTGATGGATCACTTACGCGACTAGTTGAAAATCAGAAAGACCGCCAACCTGGTCTTGCAGACCTTGGCGACAACTATTCGATATGGGTCCTTCCATGGTCCCGTCTCATTGAGGACCATCGTCGGCGTCTCTTATTCATGAAGGAGGCTTTAGAGCACCATGCTGACGAAGGTTCCGCAATCGAATATTTGCGACGCACTCATGCTAAGTACCTTCCAGCCAGCATTGCAATGGACGACCACTCCAATACTGATAGCTAAGGGGTCTCTACGTAGTTTCCTAGCTCGTTGCGGGGGAAGATGGATGCGTCGGAGTTCAAGGAGTACATCTTCGGAGCGCTGTTCCTGAAGCGGGCGAGCGATGTGTTCGACGAGGAGCGCCGCCGGGTCATCGAGGACCAGCTTGCGCAGGGCCGCTCGCAGGAGGAAGCCGAGCAGCGCGCCGACGACCCCGACTACTACAACGAAGCGTTCTTCGTACCGCCTCAGGCTCGCTGGTCGACGCTGCGCGACGAACTGCACCACCAGGTCGGAGACGGGCTCAACAAGGCGCTCGCTGCACTTGAAGAGCACAATCACTCGCTCGAAGGCGTCCTGCAGCACATCGACTTCAACCGGCGGGTGGGCACATCGACGGTCACCGACAAGAAGTGGCGCGACCTCATCGACCACTTCACCAAGTACCGGCTGCGCAACGAAGACTTCGAGTTTCCCGACCTGCTGGGCGCGGCCTACGAGTACCTGATCCGAGACTTCGCCGACTCTGCGGGCAAGAAGGGCGGCGAGTTCTACACACCTCGCCCGGTCGTCCAGCTGATGGTGCGCCTGGTTGACCCGCAGGACGGCATGAGCATCTACGACCCGTGCTCGGGTTCTGGCGGCATGTTGATCTACGCCCGCAACCATGTGGTCGACAACGGCGGCAATCCTGCAAACCTCGTACTGGCCGGCCAAGAGAACAACGGCACCACTTGGTCGATCTCGAAGATGAACATGCTGCTGCACGGCATCCGGGACGCCGACCTCAAGAACAACGACACGCTCACCAACCCCGAGCACACCAGCGGCGGCGAGCTGAAGCGGTTCGACCGTGTCATCACCAACCCGCCGTTCAGCCAGAACTACGACAAGGACTCGCTCGCCCACACCGAGCGGTTCCACTACGGCTACACCCCTGAGGGCGGCAAGAAGGCCGACCTCATGTTCCTGCAGCACATGCTGGCCGTCCTCACCGACGACGGCATCGTCGCCACGGTCATGCCGCACGGGGTGTTGTTCCGAGGCGGGGTCGAAGGGTCCATCCGTCAGAAGATCGTCGAAGACGACCTCCTCGACACCGTCATCGGTCTCGGCCCGAATCTGTTCTATGGAACCGGCATCCCCGCTGCGATCCTGATCCTGAGAGCCAAGGGTTCGAAGCCATCCGAGCGGCGGGGCAAGGTGCTGTTCATCAACGCCGATCGCGACTACGGCGAGGGCCGTGCGCAGAATCACCTGCGTCCCCGGGACGAAGAGAAGATCACGGCGACCTACCGGGACTTCGCCGACGTGGACGGCTTCGCCAAGATCGCCACCATCGACGAGTTGGCCGAGAACGACTTCAACTGCAACATCCGACGCTATGCCGATAACTCCCCACCGCCCGAGCCCCACGACGTTCGAGCCCACCTCCACGGCGGCGTGCCCATTGTTGAGATCGCCGATGCCGCAGAGCTGTTGGGGCGGGCTGGTTTGAATGCCCTTGAGGTCCTGTTCTCCGATCGCGGCGATGGCTACGCCGACTGGTGCCACAACATCGCCTCTCCCGAAGGGCGAGAAGCCGCACACGGTGCCATCGGCTACGCCGTGGCCCAACGTTCAGCCGCCACTTCATGGCCCCAATGGTGGGCCGGCACCGTCGAGCCAATGCTGCGCGACCTGCCCGGTTTGGACAGCCTCGCCGGCGTACGCCGACAGCTTGTCGAGGACTTCAGCGCCAAAATGGCCGATGCCGGTGTAGACGGCTTCGTCGCGGCCGGCATTGCAGCCACATGGTGGGAGGACAGCGTCCACGAACTTCAAACTGCGGCCAGCCGGGGTTGGAAGGCAGTCATCGAGGCCTGGCTCACCACTGCCGAAGCCAGCCAAGACGACAAGAACGCTGTCGATTTGACTGATCAGATTGCGATCAGACTCCTGGCCGGGCCCCAGCTGAACTCCCGGACCGAGATTGCTACCGCGCTCGCCAGCTTGGATGCCGAGATCAAGGTGGCCGAGGTTTCCGGCGATGAGGAGGAAGAGCTCCACGAGGACAGCCCGACATCCACCGAGATTAAGAAGATGAGGTCGGAGCGCTCTTGGTCCAAGAAGTTGCTCAAGGCCATCGACACGTCACTTCTTGCTACGGCCCGCCAAACCCTCGCTGCCATGTCGGAGGTCGAATCTCACCACGAGACCATCGGCGTGTTGCACGACCGCATCGAGGCGCTGATGGGGGATCACTTCTCCGACATCCAACGCAGCGCCCTCGCCTGGTACGACGGTCTTGTCAGCAAGTACGGCACCACCCTGCGCGATCTCGAAGCCAAACGCGACACTTCCGTTGCTCGTCTCGATGAGCACCTAATGAGGCTGGGATATGGCTGACTGGGTCACTAAGGAACTTGGCTTCATTGTCGAGATTGAGAGTCAGCAGATCGCGCCAACAGCCTTTCCGGACGAGATATTTTCCCACTACAGCCTGCCGGCTTTCGACGCCATCGGTGGCCCACTTGCCCAAGCGGGACGGCACATTGAAAGCAGAAAGTTTCGATTAGTGCAGTCTGCGGTGCTCGTATCGAAGCTCAATCCACGAAAGATGCGAGTACAAGCGTTTGAGTTCACGGGCGAGCGTCGAGCTGTGGCATCAACC
The DNA here is from genome assembly GCF_965214065.1 of Candidatus Poriferisocius sp. Lineage (GTDB taxonomy): Bacteria > Actinomycetota > Acidimicrobiia > Acidimicrobiales > Bin134 > Poriferisocius. The sequence continues at coordinate 240,331 of NZ_CBDCAT010000027.1, read as the reverse complement.
GAGTTCATGGTGTATGTGCCGCGCGTCGACGACCTCAACCTGCCCTACCTAAAGCACTTATTGTCGGGCACGCGGTACGCACGGAGGCTGCAGGCAGTAGCAACCGGAACTACGAATTCGCACGTCCGAGTAAAGCCTGCTGAGACTCTTCGATGGCTAGTCCGCGTGCCGCCATTGGAAGAGCAGCGGCGGATCGCAGATGTCCTTGACACAATCGACGGATCCATCCGCGCTTCAGAAAGCGTGCTCGCCAAGCTGGGCGATCTACGGAGCGCCCTGCTGGCCCAACTGGCCCTTCAGTGCGCCGACAACGGGACGCCGGTGCCGCTCAATAGCGTCGGTGACTGGCTCTCGGGAGGTACGCCGAATACGAATGAGCCGTCTTTCTGGGGCGGACCGATTCCTTGGATTACGGCGTCGAGCCTTCGCGAGAAGTACCTCTCGCGTTCGACGCGGACGCTCACGGCCGCCGGGGTGCGCGCCGGGAGCCGACTCGTGCCGCCGGGAACACTGATCTGCGTGGTGCGCGGTATGAGTCTCAAGAGCGAGTTCCGCGTCGGTGTCGCCGCCGTGCCGCTCGCGTTCGGGCAGGACTGCAAGGCGCTGCAGGCAACGGGCGACTGGCTTCCCGCATACCTCCACCTGCAGCTTTCTGCGCGGGAGTCAGAGGTGCTGAGGCTCGTGGACGAGGCAAGCCATGGCACTGGCCGATTGCAGATGCCGCTTCTGGGAGCGCTCTTGGTAGATCGAATTTCCTTGACCGAGCAGCAGCGGGTTGTGACGTTGTATCAGGCCCACGAAAAGCGTGTGTCGGCAGAGGAGGCTGAGCTGGCGAAGCTGCGGCGGCTTCGTGCCGGTCTCGCAGCGGACCTCCTGTCGGGACGGGTTCGGACGGTGGCGACGTGACGTCGGGCCCGGAATGGGAACGGGTGGAACGGCCGCTGCTGGAGCACTTGTCCTCGTTGGGTTGGGAAACGCTGATCTGGTCCGAACGGCAGGCTGACGGAGTCGACGCCCGTGCGGCGGATCGCGATGTGTTTCTGGAACGGCGGCTCGGTGAGGCGCTGAAAGAGATCAACCGTGGTCCCGACGGCAGCGCGTGGCTGGACGAGGCTCGAATCAGCGCTGCGATCGCGGAACTGCGGTCGATGCCGGCGGGTGCCAAGTTGCTGGAGGCAAACCGGTTGTCGACCGACTTGCTGCTGGGCGGAACCACGGTCGAGGGGCTCGACGGCTGGGACAGAGGCCGAGACCAAGTCGTCAACCACATCGACTGGGATGACTGGCCGGCCAACGATTTCCTTGCCGTATCGCAGTTCTCGGTGGCCACGCCGGGGCAGGCGCCGAACATCCGGCCCGACGTGACGCTGTTCGTGAATGGCATTCCTCTGGTCGTGATCGAGGCCAAACCGCCTGGCCATGACAGCGCTATCACCGATGCAATTGACCAGCTCCGCCGATACGCCAACCAACGAGACAGTGGAGCCAATGAAGGCGCCGAGCAGCTCTTCTGGACGAATCAGCTCACCGTCGCCACGACGGGCGAGCGCGCTCAGGCGGGGACGTTCTCGGCCGAACCCGAGCACTACATGGCATGGAAAGACCCATGCCCCGCCACTGTCGACGAGGTCGCCGCCTCGCTCGGCAAGCCCGCCGATGCCGTCACGCAACAGGAGTTGCTGACGGCAGGAATGCTGGCGCCCGAGCGGCTGCTGGACATCGTCCGGCACTTCACGCTGTTCACCAACATCGGAGCGGGCCGCACGATCAAGCTCGTCGGTCGGTATCAGCAATACCGCGGCGTCCAGAAAGCACTTCGGCGGCTGCTCACCGGAGATACACGCGCCGTCGATGGCCATGTCGATCGCCGCGGCGGAATCATCTGGCATACCCAGGGTTCGGGCAAGAGCCTGACCATGGTCTTCCTGATCCGGGCCATGCGCAGCCACCCCCAGCTCCGAAGCTTCAAGATTGTCCTGGTCACCGACCGCACCGACCTTCAGGCTCAGCTCAACAGCACCGCAGCACTGGTCGGCGAGACCGTCAAGGTCGCCCGAAGCGCGGCCGAAGTCCGAGAACTGCTGCGCCAGCCAGGCCCGGCCGTGGTCATGGCGATGATCCAGAAGTACCGCGACACCTCTGGGGACGACGCCGATGGGTTGGGCGAAGGCGAGACGTTCGAAACGCTGAACGAGTCGGAATCGATCCTGGTGATGGTCGATGAGGCGCATCGCTCACAGGCGTCGACGCTGCACGCCAACTTGATCGACGGGTTCAAGGGCATGATCGTGGCCACAAGCCGGGAGGCATGCCTGCGGTACTTCGGCGCATTGAACACAGCCAGAGACGAGTTGGTTATCGAGCTCGACCAGCGCCGGAACGACCTTCTGGACCGTTCTAGCGACTCTCGTCTCCTCGATCCTGAAGAGTCGTTTCTGCGGGGAGCGGCGGGTCAGGTGGATTTGATCCGTGCGCTGGAATTCGCGCCGGTGATCTCGGGCGATCACAACGATCCTCCGCATTACGCCGAGTGGACCGACAAGGCGAACCAAGAGGCCCGAATCAACAGCTTCAAATCGCCGCTGGGAGAAGAGGGCGACAACCGCAGTCCACTGTCGCTTTTGATTGTGAAGTCGATGCTGCTCACCGGATTCGACGCACCTTGGGCCCAAGTCCTGTATCTCGACCGGATGATCCAAGAGGCCGAATTGCTCCAAGCAATCGCTCGGGTCAATCGGACAGCACCGAAGAAGACCTACGGGCTGGTGGTGGACTACTACGGCGTGTCTTCGCAGCTAACCCAGGCACTGGCCGCCTACGCCGGCGACGATGGCGAAATCGATCCGGACGTGGAAGGTGCGCTTCGTCCGCTGGCGGCTGAGATCGAGAAGCTGGAGCCGCAGCGCCAACGGGTTCGCCAGATCTTCGTGCAGCGGGGGATCGAGCCGGCTGTAACCGTCGATGCCATCGAAGACTGCGTCCACCTTCTCAGTGATGAGCGGCTACGAGCCGAATTCGATGTGGCGCTGCGGATGTTCCTCACCACCTTCGACACCGTGCTGCCCCGGCCCGAGGCCCTTCGGTTCGTGGACGACGCCAACCTCTTCGGCGAGATCCAGATTGCCACCCGGCGCCGCTACCGGGATACGCCCGATGGCGACTTCGATCCGCTCAAGTATAAGGAGAAGGTCCGTCGGCTGATCGACGAGCACATCACGGTGCTCGACCTGTCTCAGAAGATCGCGCCTTTGAGGATCACCGACCCCGATTTCCGGAGCCGAATCAAGGAAATCAACTCTGATCGGGCCAAGGCGTCCGAGATGGAGCACGCGGCCCGCCACCACATCCGCGAGCACCTCGACGAAGATCCCGCCTACTACGGCAAGCTCTCCAAGCGCATCGACGAGATTCTTGAGCGGCTTGAAGACCGGTGGGATCAGATTGCCCTTGAATTCGAAGAGCTGATCGCCGATATCAACGTCGGACGCACTGATGAGGACAACACCGGGCTCGACCCGACCACTGAGCTGCCCTTCCACGGGCAGATGGCCGAGAAGGTGGCCAGCTCCGATCCTGATGCTTCCGATCAGCTCATCGCCCAGACCCGGGAGATCGTCTCCGATATCCGACGCACTATCAAGACCGTTGGATTCTGGGACAACCCCACCAAACAAGACGAACTCCGCAAGGCCGTGAAGCGCAAGCTCGATAAGAGCGACCTGTTTGATTTCAAGAGCCTCGACGAGTTGGCTGTTGAGCTCGTCGACCTGGCCAAGGCCAATCAGCAGCGACTGGCATGACGGCCGCTGCTGTCGTTTGTCTCCACGAGCTTCCCGAGCTTGTTGTGGGCGACCTCGCTTTGGCGATCGCTCCCCCCAGCGACCGCACCACGATTGAGATCACCGTTGAGCGGGATGCCTCGCTGATTCTCAGAGCTCCTCTAGACACATCCATCGAACGGGCGACCCAGTTCGTGATCGACAAGCGCCGGTGGGTGTACCGCAAGCTGGCTGAGAAAGACGCCCTGACCGGACCGCCGATCACAAAGCAATTCGTCGAGGGGGAGGGCTTCGCCTATCTCGGTCGCAGCTACCGCCTTACCCTCACTGACCAGGTAGCCGACGTCCGCCTTGAGCGAGGCCGCTTCCTCATGAACCCGTCTCAGGTAGATCAGGGACCGGCGGCTATGCGCCGCTGGTACACCAGCACCGGCACTCAATGGCTCCGAAAGAGGATCCGCCCCTGGGCCGCTCGGATAGGAGAAGGCTCCATCGATGTTGCTGTGAGGGACCTGGGCTACCGCTGGGGCTCAGCCCGCCCCACTGAAGGCCCTCAGCGCATCAACGTCCACTGGGCCGCCCTCCAGCTCCCGCCCAGCCTCATCGATTACATCGTTGTCCACGAGCTCGCCCACCTCCACGAAACCAACCACACCCCCGAGTTCTGGGCCATCGTCGCCCGCCTAATGCCCGCCTACGAATCCCCCAAGTCCATCCTCGCCACCTTCGGCAAGAACATCTGGCTCGGGTCGGTCGCCCTGAACATCTAGCGGCCGGCGGAGGGGCGGAAGGCGGCTACTACCTCGGATAGGAAGTCGTGGGCCTCGGCGGCGTCGGAGGGAATGGGGAGGTGGGCTCGGAAGTCGGTGACGCCGGCTTCGACCAGGGCCGGGACGCTGTCCATGGTGGCGGCCAGGTCAACGCCGTCGTCGGTGCGCACGATCGGGAGAGTGCCCACCACCCCTATGTCAGACGGGTCGCGGTCGAAACCGGCCACCGCCGCCCGCATCTGGTCGATGTGGGAGGCCATGTCGCCGCCCATGTAGTCGCCCCAGGGGATCCAGCCGGCGCCGAAGCGGGCCAGGCGGCGCATGGCCCGGGGGTTGACCGTGCCGCTCACCCAAACGGGCACCCCGCCGGGCTGCACCGGCTGGGGCTGCATGTAGATGCGGGAGAACTCGAGCTGGTCGTCGCTGAAATCGGCCGGGCAGGAGCCCCATAGGGCCTGGCACACCGCCAGGGTGTGGTCGAGCTGGGCACCCCGCTCGGCGAAGTCCAGTCCGGCGGCCTCGTACTCCTCGGCCTGCCACCCCACGCCCACACCGAGATCAACGCGGCCGCCGGTGAGCACGTCGAGGGTGGCCAGCTGCTTGGCCAGGATCACTGGGCGGCGCAGAGCGGCCAACAAGATGTTGTTGCCCAGCCGAAGGTTGCTGGTGGTGGCTCCCAGCGCCGTCAACACCGTGGTTGGCTCCAGCCAGTGGCCATCGGGTCCGGTGGGTTGGCGACCTCCCGCCATGCCCCCCAATTCGGGCTGGCCGTAGGCCTCGAGGCGCTCGCCGAACACCACATGGTCGCTGACCACTACCTTGTCCACACCGGCGGCATCGGCGGCCTTGGCCAGATCTAGCACGGGCTGCCAACCTCCGGGGCCAGGGTCGGAGGCGGCGAAGGTGCGGAGATTGATGGAGAGCAGCGCTGTCATGGCGCCTTGCTTAGCCGATCAGAGGCCCAAATGGCGCAGCGACCGGTAAACGGGAAGACTCGGCCACCCATCTCCGGTCACTGCGCCATTGATATTGTCAAATTGTTTAGGATCTTTCTGGCTTCAGCCCTCCTCGGCCGACGCCAGAAAAGTCGTGATGATCAAGTGGCTAGGAACTCGATTCCGAAACCTTGCCGATGAAGGAGGCATGGCTCAGAGCCAAGCTCCAGATAGCGAGCACTACGGCGATGATCCACTGGATGGCCATCCAGAAGCCGTTGGCCTCCAGGGCCGCGGACATGAGGAGCAGCACTGAGATCAGCAGCATCACCAGTGAGGCGACACCCTGAATGGTTCGGTGAGCTCCTGCGGGCAGCAGGCGGAGGCCGCCGAGGCCGGCGATGCCTATTGACGCATAGAAGATCGGCCAGGTGATCAGCAGCATCGCGAGCTTGGCCGACTGCATAGAAACTGCGATGTCCATGCTGGCGAGGCCGTTCCTGCCGATGCCGTCGTCGAGCACCCTGACGGCCATATGGTCGAACCCTTCGATCACTGCCATGACTAAGAGGCACAGCATTCCCAGCAGCGTCCCGCCGCGAATCATGTCTCCTGCCAGACCTTGCTCGGTTACAAAGTGCCTAATGCTGTTGAGGCCAGTGAGGAGGAACATCAGTCCAAAGGCGTACAGCACCGCTGAGGTATGGGTGAGAACCGCATTGTCGTCCATGGCACGCACTAGTCCGTCGATGTTGTTCCAGTCGACGCTGTCAACGAAAACCCCTGGCTTGAGCGCCCTGCCGATGGCAGATATCACGCCCCCGAAAAAGATGTACACGCCTCCGCGCTGAATGGCACTCAAAGATGACAACACGTCATACCCCCGGTCCGTTGTGTCCGACTCCAGTAGTCAAAACTGACCACAGTTTTTCAGATGTGAAACTAAATCGCACGGATTTGGCCAAAGCGTACGGGCAGATGGCACGTCCAAGTTGGGCTTTGGCCTTCCAGTGGCGTTCGGGCAGCAGCCAAACTTGGGGCGTGACCCCGACTCTGGCTGAGTTCTGCGATGCGGCCCGGGCGTTCTTGGATGCCAACGCCGAGCGGGCTTTTGCGGGCGAGTTCATCTGGGGAATCGGCTCTGACGAGATTACCGTGTATGCCGAGAAGAGCGCTGCGGATGAGCAGGCGGCAGTCAGGGCCGCTCAACAGTGGCGGGCCAAGATGTGGGAGTCGGGGTTCGGCTGGATCACCGGGCCGCTTGCCTACGGGGGACGGGGCCTCGACCCGGAATACGAACGCATCTACCTCGACTTGGAGGCTGGTTACCAGGTGCCGTCGCAGACCATGTTCGGCAGTTCGCTGGGGGTGGTGGCCCCCACGATCTTGGCCCACGGCTCTGAATGGCTCAAAGACCAGTACCTGGCCCGGCTGCACCGGGGGGACGTCTTGGCCTGCCAGCTACTGAGCGAGCCGGAGGCCGGGTCGGATTTGGCCTCGCTAAGCACCCGGGCGACTGCCGATGGCGACGAGTGGGTGATCAACGGACAGAAGGTGTGGAGCTCTCGGGCCCACTTCTCCGACATCGGCCTTCTGCTGGCCCGCACCGACTTCGAAGCACCCAAGCACCAGGGCATCACCGCCTTCATCTACCCGCTCGACACCCCGGGCACTGACGTGAGGCCTCTCCGGCAGATGACGGGCGGAGCGGAGTTCAACGAGGTCTTCTTCGACGGAGCCCGCATCAGTGACCGCTACCGAGTGGGCGATGTCAACGCTGGGTGGTCGGTGTTCCGCACCTCGTTGCAATCTGAGCGGGCCTCGATTGGCTCGCGGGGTGCAGGATACGGCGGCAGCGGGCTGGCGGGGTTGGCTGCCCCCCAGAAGGTGGTGCAGCTTGCTCAACAATTCGGCCTGGCTGACGATCCGGTGGTGCGCCAAGACCTGGCTCGCCTGTACACCGGCTACCGGCTGGTGGAGTGGAATGCCAACCGGCGGCCTCCGCTGGCCCCGGCGGCAACCAAGTACGGCACCGCCCGGCACATGAACTGGGCGGCGTCGATGATCGCCCGGCTGCTTGGCCCTCGCATCTGCGCCGACACCGGCGAGTGGGGCACTTACGCGTGGAAGCAGCTCCTGCTTGGAGCATGCGCCATTCGCATCGGCGGTGGCACCGACGAGGTTATGAAGAACGGCGTGGGAGAAGCGGTTTTGGGGTTGCCGAAGGAGCCGCGCTGACTGGGTTTACCATCCTCCGGCGGGTTGGCGGGTCCTGTCCGGGCCCAGCCCGCCGTCCTCGCAGAGCTGCGGGCGGCAGGCACCCTGAGCCCGGCCACCCCCCAACCCGCCTACCGCTTCTCCGCTTCTTCAACTTGTTGGAGTTCTAGGGCTTTGCGGTTGATTTTGGACATGGGGGTTAGGGGGAAGGCATCGGTGAGGTGGAGGTGCTCGGGGAGTTTGTAGGCAGCGATGTGCTGCTGGCCGAAGGCTCGCAGCTCTGCCAGGGTGGGTGGGTCGGCGGGGTCGGCGGGGATCACCACGGCCACTCCGACGGCTCCCATCACCTCATCGGGCCGGGGAACCACGCACACACCGGCCACTTTGGGGTGCCAGGCCAGCACTTTCTCGGCCTCCACGGGAAAAACCACATAACCGCCCCGGTGGAAACCCTCTCCCCGGCGGCCCACCAGGCGCAGGCAACCGGTGTCGTCGATCCAGCCCTGATCACCGGTGTGGAGCCAGCCGCCCCGAAGCGCCTCGGCGGTGGCGGTGGGATTGCGCCAGTACCCGGCCATCACCGTGGGGGATCGAAAGCACACCTCTCCCACTGTCCCGGGGGGCACGGCCAAATCGCTGTCGGGGTCGCGCACCTCCACTTTGATGCCTGGTCGAGGCCGCCCCACGGTGTAGAGCATCTCCTCCATGGGGGCGTCGATCCAGGTGAAAGTTCCAATTCCCCCGGCCTCGGTACAGGCGTACCGCTGAGTCCAGTCGGCCCCGAATCGCTGGCGGGCCTCCTCGATCACATTGGGGGGCGAAGGCGCCCCGCCAGTGACCACGAGCCTTACCGATGAGAAGTCGTACTGGTCGAAGTCGGGATGGCGGAGCATGAGGGCGATCTGCGGGGCCACGCCGCCCATTGCGGGCATCCGGTAGCGGGATACGGCATCCAACACCGCAGTGGCGTTCCATTTGTCGATCACATGAAGGGTGGTGCCCACCGCGAACTGGGCCGGCACTTTGCCCATCACTCCGATATGGGCCATCTGGGTGTTGGAGGTGATGGGGCCTCCTTCCCCCCAACCGTTGCCGGTGTCGACGACGGCGATGTCGGCCAATATCTGGTCGGTGAACGTCGCCCCCTTGGGCACGCCGGTGGTTCCCGAGGTGAACACCACCGCCACCGGCCGGTTGCCGTCGGGGGGAAGTGGCGTAGGAGCCTCGTCACGCACCCGGAGATCGGCGCACACCGAACCAGGCCTGTTGGCAAGGGCGACCTCTATGACGTCGATGTCCAGGCTCATCCCTTCTGCCATGGCGGCGGTGGCGATGGCCCGATCGGCGCCGGCCACTTCGTCCACCAGCACGGCACGCTCGGGAGCGGGCAGGCGGCTGCTAACTCCGGCGGTGATGGCCCCCAGCTTGGCCAGCGCCCCGTACAGCACGATGTAGTCCACCGAGGATGGCACCAGCAGGGCCACCACCTCGCCGTGGCTTACGCCTCTGCGGGCCAAACCCACCGCAACCTCGTCGGTCAGCTGGTCGAGGTCAGAGAAGCTGACCCGCCATCCCTCCTCGGCCACAAGGGCCGGACGGTCAGAGAACCGCTTGCCCGACGCCCTGATGGTTTCTGCCCACATCTCCTGAGTGTGCCATTTCGGGATGACTGAGTACCCGCCTTGTGGAGGGAATACGGTTGGCGGGTTCAAATGGCAAGGAGCATGGAAATGGGCGAATTTGTCAGGATTGAGACCGGCACCGCCGATGGGGTGGCGACGCTGCGGTTAGACCGACCTAAGGTCAATGCCTTGAATGCCCAGGTCGTGGCCGAATTGCATCAGGCGGCCGACGAGCTGGCCGGGCGCAGAAACATCCGAGCGGTGGTGATCTGGGGCGGGCCCAAGGTGTTTGCCGCCGGCGCCGACATCACTGAGTTCTCCGGGATGAGCATCGAGGACGCACGGGACCTGAGCCAGCGGATCAACGACGCCTTTCGGGCGCTGGAGTCTCTCCCCCAGATCACAATCTGCGCCATCAACGGCTACGCCCTCGGTGGAGGGTGCGAGCTGGCCATGGCCGCCGAATTCCGCCTGGTTGGGGAAAGCGCGGTGTTGGGTCAACCGGAGATTCTGCTGGGCCTTATTCCCGGCGGGGGAGGCACGCAGAGGCTTAGTCGCCTGGTGGGCATAACCATGGCCAAAGAACTGATCTACAGCGGGCGTAACGTGCGAGCCGATGAGGCGGTGGCCATAGGACTGGCCTCTGCCGTCCATCCCGAAGACGAACTGTACGACGAGGCGATCAAGCTGGCCGCCCGCTACGCCTCAGGCCCTGCCGCCATCACCCTGGCCAAAAAAGCCATCCTCGACGGCTACTTCCTTTCCCTCGATGACGCCCTAGAGGTAGAGGTGGATGCCTTCGCCGCCTGCTTCGACACCGACGACGCCCACATCGGCATAGCCAGCTTCCTCGAGAGCGGCCCCGGCAAGGCGAAGTTCACCGGTTCATAATCATCAGGGTCAAAGAACTGGGTTGGCCTCGGAAACGGCCAAGGCCCTCTCTTCGGGAGGTGTGGGGCCGAAGCGGCGCCAGAGCCAGCCGAGGGCCGCGCCGATGACGATCATCAGCACCCCGATGAGAGCCATATCAACCAATCGGCCGCTCAAATCCCCCAGCAGGGCTTCGTGAATCGACTGGGCGGCCCGCACGGTGTCGGTATTGTCGATGAGCACAGCCAGCAGCGCCCGGGAGCCGTAGATTCCCACCCCCAGGATCCCGGCCATGGCGACGATGCCGGCGCCCATGCTCCACAACACGCGAGTGCGAGACGGCGATATCAACAGTGCGCCCATGCCGCACAGCAGGATCAGGGTGATGGTGGAGGACCGCCGGTCTTGGAGCTGACCGAGGAACTCCCAGAATCTGTCGCCCGGCTCGGTGCGCTGGAGCACGGTCACCACCCCGGCGTCGACCGGCGGTGTCACGCTGTTCAAAAAGGCCAGTTCTTCGCCGGTGGCGATTTCAGCCAGCGTCTGGTTGAAGATCGGCCCCAAATCGATCTCAACGCTCCGGATGGGCGGGTTGGCCACCCGGGTGCCGCCTACTACGGCCAACACATCGCCGTGAGCCTGTCGCACTGCCTGCTGCAGCAGCTGGCTATTGGCCTCATCAGTGAGCAACTCCCCCACCACCGCGGGGACCTCCTGCTGGATGGCCTGCTGAGCGCCGGCCGAGCCTGCGGGCGTGACCGGCAGATCGGCCATCTCAATTGTGGTGGTGATGAAGGAAGCGGCCACCACGTTGTGGACGTCTTCGTCGTCAAAGATCCCGGCGAGTTCCTCGGTGAAGCGGTCTTCGTCGAACACCACCAGATCGGCATAGGTGGTGAGCGCGGAGAAACCCGACCCTAACACCACGATCAACAGCAACAGAACGGCCACGGCCTCGCGCACCGTTCGGGAGGTGACGCTGCGCCAAGAGCGCACCAGTTGCTGGAAATAGTCCTCCACCGTGTTCAGTCTGCCCGTCTCCCGCTGGTTCTTCACGCCACCCTGGACGAAAGGTGGCCGAACGGGCTACCCAAAGAGCGGGCTGACCGAGGAGACCTGGTATTTCTTCCCGTCCATCCCGGTGATGCCCAATTCGTTGATAGCAGCGCCGAATGCCGCGATATGCGGGGCGGTGAAGTGGGCGCCCAACGCCTCTTCACTCTCCCATATCTCGAAAAAGCGGATCTTGCCCGGCGCTTCCACCGAGAAGACGTACTCAACGTTGCCGTCCTCGGCCCGGGACGCGGCGGCCATCTCGTTGGCGGCCGCCATGAACGCCTCGGTGTTCTCGGGGGAAAGGGAGCCAGTGCCGGCTATAACGATCATGGGATCTCCTCAAAGTGGTTATGAGCGGTCACAGCGTAGCCAGAGGGGCAGTAGGAATCGCGATCGGGCTGATTATCGTTGCGGCTAACCGAACAGCGGGGCGACCGAGGAAACCTCGTACTTCATTCCGTCCATCCCCGCCATGCCCAGTTCGTTGACCGCGGCCTGGAACGCTCCGAAGTGGGGACCGGCGAATTGAGCCATCATGGCTTCCTCGGTCTCCCAGATTTCCAAGAACCTGAACACGCCCGGCGCCTGCATCGAGATGCAGTAGTCGATGTTGCCGTCAAGGGTTCGTGACGTAGCGGAGACGTCTGCGGCGGCGACCATGAATGCCTCCGAGTTGTCGGGAGGGACGGTAACGGAACCAGCAACGACGATCATGGAAGCTCCTCATGGTGGGGCAAGCGGGTAAAGATTAGCCATTCGTGAGGCAGGTGGAGGGATCGCCCCCCGACAGGCGTGGGCCGAGCGGTGGTCACCTAAAGTGGCGGTCGAATGCTCCCATTCGATCCCATCGGCGAGGCCCGGCGAAATTGGAAGGCCAACAATTGGCGAGCCGTTGACGCCATGTCGGCGGCCACTTCGATCACCCGCGCCAACCAACTGGTAATCGGACGGATCAACGAAGCCCTTGCGCCGTTCGACCTGACCTTCTCCCGATTCGAGGCCTTGGCCCTGCTCCATTTCTCCCGCCGTGGCTCGCTGCCACTGGGAAAGATGGGCGATCGGCTGATGGTCCATCCCACCAGCGTCACCAACGCCATCGACCGCTTGGAGCGCGATGGACTGGTTCGACGGATGCCCCATGCCGACGACCGCCGCACCGTGCTGGCCGAGATCACTGATGAGGGCCGTCGGGTGGTGGCCAAGGCGGCCGATGCGTTGGCCGACATTGAGTTCGGGCTGGCAGGGCTGTCGGCGGACACCCTTAGAGCGTTGGACGACGCCATCCGCACGCTCCGCCACGATGCCGGAGACTTTGCTGAGTAGCAAGCTCATGACTGCCTTGGATATCCGTCCTCTGACCTCCGATATCGGTGCCGAGATATTCGGGGTGGATCTGCGCCAAGAACTTGACGACGCCACCGTCGCCGCCATCCGCCAGGCTTTGCTCGACCACCTGGTGGTGTTCTTTCGCGACCAGGCCATCACCCCCGATCAGCATTTGGCCTTCGCCCAGCGATTCGGCCCCATCAACGTGGCGCCGTTCGGTCCCAAGCTGGACTCCCACCCGGAGATTACCGTGCTCGACCAAGTCGCCCCCGTGGGGGGATTGGCCGCCCGGTGGCACAGCGACAACACCTACATGCCCAAACCGCCACTCGGCACCATCCTGAGGGCGGTGGAGATGCCCGATGTGGGGGGCGACACTTGCTTCGCCAACATGTACAAGGCCTATGAACAGCTGTCTGAGCCGATGCGGACGCTTGTCGACGGGCTGGAGGCAGCTCACGACCTCACCTATACCCTCACCCGGGCCATCGACGAAGGTCTGGCCAAGGAGCACCTCGACACGATGCAGGACGAATACCCGGAGTTGATCCGCCCGGTTGTGCGGGTGCACCCGGAAACGGGGCGGCGGGCCCTGTTCGTGAACAGCAACTTCACTTCCCGCCTAGTGGGGGTATCCGAAGCCGAGAACATCGTTCTGCTGCCGTTCTTGTTGAACCATGTGCGCTCCCCCGAGTTCCAGTGCCGATTCCGGTGGGGCACCGACTCCATCGCCTTCTGGGACAACCGGTCCGTCCAGCACTTCGCCGTCCCCGACTACATCGAGCGCCGCCTCATGCACCGGGTAACGGTGGAGGAGTGGGACTAGGCGCTCAGCGTTAGATGGTGAACGCGCCGTCGATGTCGAGCTTTTGGCCGCTGATGTAGTTGGCGGCGTCGGAGGCGAGGAAGCAAGCGGCCTCGGCAACGTCCACCGCCTTGCCGAAACGGCCCAACGGGATATTGGTCCGGGCCACCTCCAGCGCCCGCTCATCAAGATCGCCGTCCGCCATGAGCCGGGCGGCCATGCCGTCTTCCAGCATTCCGGGCCCCACGCAATTGGCTCGTATGCCAAAACGGCCCTCTTCCACCGCCACCGCCCGCATCAGCGATTCCACCGCGCCCTTGGGTATCGAAGACAGGGCGTCGCGCTTGGGAAACACGGTGGTGGCCGCGGTGGTCACATACACGATGCTGCCCCCCGAGGGTCGCAGATGGGGGAGCGCGGCCACGGTCAGGTTGAAGGCCCCGATCACGTCGGCCTCAATTTGCTGGGCGAACAGGGCGGGGTCGGTCTGCGACAGGTACATCTGGGGCACGTGGGGCCCCGCCGCGCTCACCACGGTGTGCAGCCCGCCCAGCCGCTCGGCCGCCTCGTCGGCAAACGCCCGCATCGCATCGGCGTCCTCCAGCGGGGGATTTCCAATATGGGCGTCCACGCCAGCGGCGCGCACCGTGGCGGCCACCTGTTCGGCGGTTTCTGCGTTGGACCGGTAGGTGAATGCCAACGGGCTGCCCCGCTGGGCCAGCATCACGGATATGGCTGCGCCGATGCCGCCGCTGCCCCCGGTGACCAGCGCCCCGCCAGACCGGCCAGAGAAATCGCTCACATGCGGAACCCTACTGGCCATTCCAGCCGACGCTACGCTTGTAGAACAGCCCGTTCATACGGTTACAGTGCCCTAAGACCTGCTGGTTGCTGTGGCGCGCCCAGCTTCCGAATTTCTAGTTGGGTGGGGAATGCAAGTCCCGATTTCAAAGCAACTGCGGCAATTCCACAAGCTGTCCGCCGGGATGAAGGACGCGTACCGCGGTTCAGATGCCCGCAGCCTGGTAAAGCAATTCAACGGATGGATGGGCAGAGCGTCATCGGGTGATGCCGACACGACAGACTACGACCACGCCAAGACCGTCGCGGATTACTACGACCTTTGCACCGAGATCATGGTGTTCGGCTGGGGTGAGTCGCTCCATTTCGCGCCGCTGTCGCCCCAGGAGAGCCTGGAGGAATCCAAGCTCCGACATCAGCGCTTGATGATCTCCAAGCTGGAACTGCAAGAAGGCATGGAGGTGATCGATGTCGGCTGTGGGATCGGCGGCCCAATGCGCCAGGTTGTCCGCGACACCGGTGTCAAGGTTGTCGGAGTCAACAGCAGCGAGTACCAGTTGGAGAAGGCGAAGTCATTGAATGCTTCGGCGGAGCTCGACCACATGGTTGAGTACCTGCCGTGCAGTTTCATGGACATGGGCACCGTTGCCGACAACACATTCGACCGGGGATACGCGATTGAGTCGACATGCCATGCCCCGGACAAAGAGGGTGCATTTGCCGAGATCTTCCGTGTGCTGAAACCCGGAGCCCTCTTGTGGGGTCAGGAAATGTGCTTGACTGACGAGTTCGATGTCGACGACGACCGGCACCGGGCTATCAAGGAAGAGCTCAAGCACGGCATAGCGCTCAATGACATCGCGACTATGGACGAGGTGAACAAAGCCCTCGCCGCGGTGGGATTTCAAGTACTTGAGGCAGGGGACCACGCCGTTGGCGAGGGTGATACGACCACTCCGTGGTATCAGCCGATGGCCAGTCAACGCAATACCCTGGGCAACGCCCTGCGCAGGACGCCGCTAGGCCGCAAGGTGATGTTCGGGGCGACAAGAGTGGCCGAGGTGATCGGAGTCTTCCCCAAGGGTGCCGCGGATGTAATCAAGCTGATGGACCGCACCGCCAACGCCTATGTAGCAGGAGGCAAGGCCGGCATCTTCACACCGCTGTACTGCTTCTTGGTCCGCAAACCCCTCTGAGCGGCGCACTGCTCGCGCCATTGACCGCCGGCTAGTTCCAGGTCACGTGCAAAGGCAGGTGCTCGTGGCGGCGGATGAACATGCTCTTTTCCCAGCGGGGCGGATCGTCTTCGGCCAGAGAGAACCATGAGGTCTCCTGGAGCAGCCGCTCCAACGAGCAGAGGGTCTCCAAGCGGGCCAGCGGAGCGCCCACGCAGTGGTGAATGCCCCGGCCGAAGGCCAAGTGGCTGCGGGGTATGCGACGGTCCAGAACAACCTCGTCGGGACGATCGAGCTCTGCGGGATCGCGGTTGGCCGAAGACCACAGCAAGAACGCAGTGGTGCCAGCGGGGAGGGTGACGCCTCCCAGTTCGCAGTCGCGCTTGACCTGGCGGTAATGGCCTCGAAACGGTGACTCCAGTCGCACGGCCTCCTCGATGAAGTTCTCGATGAGGCTGTGGTCAGCACGGATTTGCTCTTGCAGAGCGGGATCGTCGGCCAGTATTCGCACCGCGTTGCCGATCAGCGATGCGGTGGATTCGCCGCCTGCGCCGAGAAGTACCGTGAGAGTGCCGATGGCTTCGCCTCTAGTCAGATCGCCGTTGGCCACTGCCTTGGCGCACACCCCGACCAGGTCGTCACCCGGGTCGTTGCCGGCTTCGGCGAGTTTGGCGTACAAGAAGCGGCTCGCATCGGAGTTTTCTTGGGAGATGGCGTTCATGGTTTTCGGGGTGTGGAAACCAGCCAGCAGCAGGCCACCGTGGAGAGCCCACCTCATGACATTGGGCCAGTCCTCGTCGGGCAGACCGATTAATCGCCCGATAACCCGAGCGGGAACTGGATGAGCCACGGTGTTGGCCCACTCCACCCTGGTGCCTTGAGATCGGGCATTTTCGAACTGTTCGCCGATATAGGCCTCGATCTCGGGTCGCATGGCCTCCATGCGACGAGCCACCAGCTCGGGGAAAACCACGCTGCGATGCATGGTGTGCTCGGGCGGGTCGGCGGTGGCCAGGGTGGTGGTTCCCTCGCCGAACTCCTCGGTGCGAAACAGCATGGGATTGCCGTCTTCGCCGGTGGCCAGCAACACATCGAGGTGGCTGGAGAAGTCGTCGATCCGGCGAAGGGCGTCCACGATGAGATCGTGAGTGGCCACGAAAGCCATGTCGAGCCCTGGTACAAGCCACACCGGGTGCTCTCGGCGCAACCGCTCGAAAAATGAGTAGGGATCGGCCCAGACATGGGGATCGATGACTGTCCGAGCCTCCAATGGGGCGGTGGATGGGGCAGTCGAGCTCATGGCAAATACTGGCACAAGCACAGCGAAGGCGTCAGCCCGCCTCGGCTGATCGTCTGACGATTTGGGAGAGTGGGGACATGACCGATTTCTTTTACGAGCAGGACGCGGATCTCTCCGCTCTGGACGGCCAGCGGGTGGCCGTGGTCGGCTACGGCAACCAGGGCAGGCCGTGGGCGCTCAACCTGCGGGACTCGGGTCTGTCGGTGTCGGTTCATGTGCGGGCCGACGAGACCAGGGAGCAGGCCATCGCAGACGGGTTCGACGCTGGAGACATTTCCGATGCCTCGTCGGCCGATGTCATCTGCGTGCTGATTCCCGACGACTCGATCAAAGGGTTGGGAATTTCTCCGGGACCCGAAGCGCTCACCATCGTGGCCAGCGGCTACACCCTGGCCTTCAACCGGTTCGCTCCTGACGGCGACATCGCCATGGTCGCCCCCCGGATGCTGGGCCCCGAGGTGCGGCGCTGCTACGAGGAGGAAGTCGGCTTCATCACCGCGGTGGGCGTGCACAAAGACGTCACCGGCACCGCCCAGGCCCGGATGCTGGCCGTGGCCCAGGCCATCGGCGGGCTGCGCCAGGGGGCTATAGCCATGACGCCCACTCAAGAGGCGGTGCTGGATCTGGCGGTGGAGCAGCTTCTGTCGCCGGTGCTGACCCATGTGAACACCAACTTTGTATTGGTGATGCTGGAGTTGGGCATCCCGCTGGAGGCAATCACCACCGAGCTGTTCTACTCCGGCGAGGTGGAGCGCAATTACCGGCTGTTGCGGGAGACCGGGTTTGTGGCCCAACTCGACCACCATTCCCCGGCCAGCCAGTACGGCCAGCTCTCCCGACGGGGCCGATTCGACCACGTGGACGTGGCCACCACCATGCGGGAGTTGGTGGAGGACATCACCTCGGGTCGGTTTGCCGACGAGTGGGACGCCGAGTCGGCCGCTGGCGCCCCCTGGCTAGCTGAGCTGCGCGACCAGCACGCCGGAGAGCTGATCAAGGCCGTCGAGGCCGACCTGCGGGCCAAACTCGGGCCTAGCGCCGGTCCTGCGGCCGGGGGGTGAGCACCTCATCCCCGTGGACTGACCGGCGTCGGCGGTTCCAGGATTGGCCCAACTACCGCTGGGCGGTGCTGGGTCTCACCATGGCCGGGATCGCCTCGACCAGCTTTCCCATCACCGTCTTGTCGGCGTCGCTGCCCGAGATCGCCACCGATCTCACTACCTCGGAGAGCGCAGTGAGCTGGGTGCAAACCGCACCGTTGATCGCCATGGCGGTGGGCACTCCCGTTGCCGGCAAGGTCGGCGATCTATACGGCCATCGGCGGTTGTACCTCTGGGGCTACGCGTTGGCCACCTGCTTCGCGGTGCTGACCGGGTTGGCGTGGAACGTCGGCTCACTGGTGGCCATGCGAACACTGGGCCAATTCATCGGGGCGGCCACGCTCCCTGCGTCTATGGCCATCATCATGACGGTGTTCGCCCGTCGGGAGCGGGCGTTGGCCCTGGGCTATTGGTCGGCGGTCACGGCATTGTCTCCGGCCATCGGGGTGGCGTTAGGCGGGTTCATGGTGGACGCCTTCGGTTGGCGCACCATCTTCTTCATCCAGGCGGTGCCGTCGATGATCGCGCTGCTAGCTGCCATTCCGCTTCTGCCCGAAACCGCCCGCAAGCCTGAGGTGCGCTTCGACATCGGTGGCGCAGTCAGCTTGGGACTGGCGGTGGCCGGCCTTCTTATGGCCATCAATCGGGGGCCGGAATGGGGATGGGGGCACCCGCTGGTGCTGGCCGGGCTGGCGGTTGGCCCCACTGCTATAGCAGCGTTTTGCACCATCGAGCGCCTTACCGCAGATCCGCTCTTTCCCCTCGATTTTCTGGGCCGTCGCGGGTTCGTGGTTCCCAATCTGGTCACGTTCTTGGGCCACATGGCGTATATGGGCACGCTCGTCGTGGCCCCATTCATGCTGGAGGGGGCGTTCGGAATCACCGATGTCAGCCGCATTTCCGCAGCTCTCATTGCCCGTCCAGTGGGCTTCAGCGTGGGCGCCTGGTACGCGGGAAGAGTGGAGTCCCGGCTGGGCGGTCGGACAATCATGATCTCCGGAGGGCTGATCATGTCGGCGGCGCTGGCCGGGACCGGGGCGGCCATATTGGCCGGTTGGCTGGCCGCGGTGATCGTCTTGCTCTTCGTGGCCGGGGTAGGCCAGGGGACCATTCGACCCGCCGCGGTGGCCGGGGTGGCCAACTCGGTAGACGACGCCGATCTCGGGGTGGCATCGGGCGCCCACCAAATGATCGGCCACATCGGAGCGGCCACCGGCATCACCATCATGATCACCGTGCTGGGATCGAGCGATTCGGCCGAGCGATTCTTCGCCATCTTTGTGCTGGCCGCGGCCATAGCCTCGGTGTCGGCCTTCTCAGCCCGGTGGTCGCCGGGGTTGGGGATCGCTAGGTCAGCGGGGGCAGGTCGCCGAAGTCGATCGTGAAGGGCATGTCCGGTTCGGGCTCGTCGTCTTCCTGTTGGACTTCCACCCTGGTCTTCTCCGGTTCCAAGATCTCGCCCAGCGCCACCATGGCCGCGCCGAGCGCGGATCCACCCGCGGAGCCGGTCACCTTGCGGACTATGCCATCGGCTGGCTGGTAGTCCCGGGGATCAGTCCACTGGAATTCCAGATCCTCGGTATCAGCGCCTTCTTGCTGGAATCCCGCCTCCAGGTCTTCGGATTTTTCCGGCTCGGGCATCTCTTCAGTCTAACGGTCTACGCCGTGGCCGCCTCGGGGAGGGCGCCGCTGAGAATCTCATAGGCCACCCGCTCGGCCTTGAACCGGGCCCGGCCGCCAGTGAGCGACCGCAGCTCAATGGCATAGCGCACCAGCTCTGCCTCGGGGACGATGGCGTGGATGACCTGTTCGCCCCACGGTCCGGCGTCGGTGCCCTGCACCTGGCCCCGGCGGGACGACAGATCGCCCATCACGTCTCCCTGGTATTCGGGGGCCACGGTGATCTCCACCCGGGCCATGGGCTCCAGTACCACTGGGTTGGCCTGGGCAAAGGCGGCGTTGAACGCCAGCTTGCCGGCCATGTTGAAGCTGAATTCCGATGAGTCCACCGAGTGGTGCTTGCCGTCGTAAACCGTGGCTTTGATGTCCACGATGGGAAAGCCCAGATCTCCGCCGTCGGCCATGGCGTCGCGGATGCCAGCCTCCACCGCGGGAATATACGACCGAGGGATTGCGCCGCCGCTTATGGCGTCTACGAACTCAAATCCGCTGCCCCGGGGCAGCGGCTCGATGCGCACATAGGCCACCCCGAATTGGCCGTGCCCGCCGGATTGCTTCTTGTGCTTGCCTTCGGCATCGCCGTTGCCCGTCACAGTCTGGCGATAGGGGACCCGCAGGTCTTCGGTCTCCACCTCGATGCCCATTCGGTCGAGGCGGGCAATGGCCAGCCGCAAATGGGCCTCGCCCAGACCCCAAAGCAGCGTTTGGTGGGTCTCCTCGCTGCGCTCCAGGATCAAAGACGGGTCTTCGTCGGTGAGCCGCCGCAGCCCGGTGCCCAGCTTGTCCTCGGCGGCCCGGGTTTTGGGCAGCAGCCCATAGGCCAGCACCGGCTCGGGCCATGCATCGAGCTGGACGACGGCTCGCCCGGCGTTGGTAAGGGTGTCGCCGGTGCGGGTCTGCTGGAGCTTGGTGACCCCGCCGATGTCGCCGGCCGAAATGCCGTCGATGTCCTGCTGCTTGCCGCCCACTAGGTTTACGAGGCCTCGCAACCGCTCGCTGTCGCCGGAGGTGGAGTTGGTGAGGTTGTCGTCGCGGCGGATGGTGCCCGAGAGCACCCGAAACAGCGAGATCTGGCCCACGTAGTCGTCACTGATGGTCTTGAACACGCAGGCGAGCTGGTCGCCTTCGGGATCGCAGGCCGGCTCGGTGTCGATGTCGCTCATGGTGACGGTTATGGCCCGGGCGGTGGGGGGTGGGCCGATCTCCACCAGGAAGTTGGCCAGCCGGTCCACCGCAATGGGACCGGTGGCCGAGCCGCATACCACAGGGAATACCGAGCCGTCGGCCACACCTCGTCCGAGCACCACCTCGAGCTCCTCCGGGCTGGGGGTGTTGCCCTCGAAATACTGCTCTAGCATCTCGTCGTCGGCCACCACGATGTTCTCTACGAGCTGCTCGTGGACCTCAGCCTCCTGGTCCTCCATCTCCGCGGGGATCTCGGCTTCCTCGGCTGCGCCGCTGTCGTAGATGTAAGCCTTGTCGGTGAGCAGATCGGCGATGCCGTGAAAGTCCGGGCCGGTGCCGATAGGCAGCTCCAAGGGGGCTACGCCGGTGCCGAAGGCATCTTGCAGCTCGGAGAGAACGTTGTCGAAGCTGGAGTGCTCCCGGTCGAGCTTGTTGACGAACACGATGCGGGGCAGGCCGGCGTCGGCCGCCTGTCGCCAGATGGCGGTGGTGCGGTGGTCCACGCCGCTGGAGGCGTCGATCACGAACACCAGCAAATCGGCTACTTGGAGGGCGGCGTGCAGCTCGCCGGCGTAGTCGGGGGCGCCGGGGGTGTCGAGCAGGTTGATCTTGTGGTCGTGCCACTCGAAGCTGGCCAGGGCCAGCGACTGGCTGTGGGTGGCGGCCTGTTCCTCGGGGCTGAAGTCGCACACCGTGGTGCCCTCCTCCACCCGGCCCGTGCGGTCGATGACCCCGGCCCGGTATAGCAGCGCCTCAGCCAGCGTGGTCTTTCCCGATCCTTGTGACCCCACCAGCGCGACGTTGCGGATCTTCTCCGGTGCGACAGCCATCGGTATCCCCCTAATGGATTCTGGGTTCATTCATCAGTAGGCCGCCGAGCCTACTTGCCAACCGCGGGCTCGGTCCCATGGGGAGGATGGGAAGTCGAGAGTCAGCTTGTCGCGGCGTTCAGTAGCTCGCGCATTCGCTGGGGTGGGAGGTGTTGCTCGGTGATGTCGAGGCCAAGGTGGCGGACAGCGTCGGCCGCTGCGTTGGTCACTGCGGCCGGTGCGCCGATAAGGCCGCCTTCGCCCACACCCCGCCAATCGGCGTCGTGCAGGGGCTCGACTTCCAGGTGCTCTACTTCGATCACGGGCATCTCGGCGGCTGAGGGCACCAGGTAGTCGGCCAGAGAGGCGGTGAGCAGGTTGCCGTCTTGGTCATAGTGGTGGCGCTCGAACAGCACGGCGGCGATGCCTTGGGCAACGCCGCCTTGGATCTGCCCTTCCACGATGGCCGGGTGGATCATCTCCCCGCAGTCCTCCACCACCACATAGCGGGGAATGGTGATCTCGCCGGTGTCGGGGTCGATCTCCACCCAGCAGCAGTGGGTGGCCGACGCCCAGCCTCCCGGCGGCGTGCGGTATTCCACCGTCACTTCGATGCCCTGGTCCATTCCATTGGGCAGCGACGATGGCGCAAACCAGGCCTGCTGGGCTATGCCTGCGAGGGGGACCGAGTGTCCGGGTGTGCCCCTTACCGAGACGTTCCCGTCCACGATTTCCAGATCGGCCGGGTTGGCTTCCAACCGCTCAGCAGCGACTGCCAGAACCTTGTCCTTCACCTTGGCGGCGGCGGCCCGGGCCGCCCCGGCAGCCATCATCGAGGCCCGACTGCCACCTGTGCCCAAGACGGTGAACGGGGTTGAGTCCGTGTCGCCGAACACCACCCGCACTTGGTCGAGACTCACCCCTAGCTCATCGGCAGCTACTTGGGCGATAGTGGTCTCGTGTCCCTGGCCGTGGGGCGACTGGCAGCTGGCGATGGTCAGATCTCCGGTGGGTTCCAACCGGGCCCACGCCAACTCGCCCCGCAAATCGAAGCCCGCTGACTGGGCGAAATCGGGAGGGCCGGGGGCGATCTCGATGAAGGTGGCAAACCCCAGGCCCAGTAGTCGTCCCTCGGCTCGGGCCGCGGCTTGCTCAGCGGCGAAGCCGTCCAAGTCCATCAATTCCACGGCCCGGTCCAGGGTCTGGCGAGCGGTAATTCCCGAAACGGTGGGGCCGGTGATCATCTTGGAGGGCTGATCCTCGTCGATGAGGTTGCGGCGGCGGATCTCCACCCGGTCGATGCCCAACTCGGCGGCGATCTCGTCCAGCATCCGCTCCCGCACCCAGGTCTCCGCCGCCCACGGCCCCCGATAGGCGATGTAGCTGCACTTGTTGGTGGCCACCACTCGGCCCCGAAAGGCATAAGCCTCCATTCGGTAGGCGTTGGGGATGAGCATCTTCACCAGGTTGCAGAACAGCGACGACGGATAGGGCGGCATGGGATACGCCCCCTGGTCCATGGTCATGTCGGCCCGGATACCCATAAGCGTGCCGTCGCTTTGGACGGCAAACTCCACCACCAGATCTTCCTCACGCCCATGCCCGGCCATCTGGAGGTTTTCGGAGCGGTCTTCGGTCCACTGCACGGTGGCGCCTAGCAGCACGGCGGCCGCGGCTGTGCAGATCGTCTCTCGCCCTAGCTGACCCTTGGAGCCAAAGGCGCCACCGATGTCTCCGGTGCGCACCCGAATGTTGCTGAATGGCAGGCCCAGCAGGTTGGCCAGGTTGAGCTTCACCGCGTGGGGGCGCTTGGTGGCCATCTGAATGTCGAGCTGGCCGTCCGAGGGGGTGTAGCCCGCCACCAACACCCGACCTTCAAGGGGGGCATGTCCGAAGCGGTGTTGGGTGAAGGTGCGGGCGAACACATGGTCGGCTTGGGCAAAGGTCTCGTCGATGTCGGCGCCCCACGACTGCTTGGTCTCGTACACCACGTTTGTGCCCAGCTCCTCGAACAGCAACGGAGCGCCGTCGGCGGCGGCCTGGTGCATGTCCACCACTGCGGGCCGGGGGTGGAAGTCCACCCCGACCGCGGCTGCGCCGTCGGCCGCCGCGGCCCTGGTTCGGCCAACCACCACTGCGATGGGCTCGCCTACAGTGCGAACCCGGTCGCTGGCCAGCGCGGTAAAGGGCGTTACGGCCAACTCGGGGGGGCCGGCGACGGCGATGGGGGCCACCACCCCCTCAAGGTGGTCGGCCGTGAGCACCGCCACCACGCCGGGGGTGTTCTCTGCCGCCTCGATGTCGTTGCCCAGGATGTCGGCGTGTCCCACCGGGCTGCGCACGAAGGCGATGTGAAGAAGGTCGGGATGGCGGATGTTGCCCACGAAGCGGCCCTCGCCGCGCAGCAGCCGAGGGCCTTCGACGCGGTCAACGCTCTGGCCGGTCAATCGGGCAGCCATGGCGCGACAGTCTCGCGGATGCCGTCCGCCGATGTGATGGCAGCCGAGAGGTTGCCCTCGGGCTACCCCTCGGCTGCCTCGTCAGCTTCGGCTTCCTCCTCGTCCTCTTCGGGCTCAGGGGGCACGGGGACTTCGACCAGGCTGCTGCGGTACCAGACGCCTTCGTCGAGGTCGGCGGGCAGGTAGGCAATGTCGGGGGCGACGATATCGCCGTCGAAGTCGCGGAAACTCAGCTCCACACGGCCGTCAGCCAAGCGCCGAGCCCTAATCTGGCCGATGGAGACGCCGTCGAGCTCAACATCCTGGGTGGAGTACCACGTGCCGACCGTTGTATCGGAGGGCAGGTAGCGCCTCTCGGGCAGAATCTCGAAACCGCTGAACAGCTCCACACCGTGCTCGATGCGCCCGTCTTCGCCGAGGCGGGCCAGGATGCGCAGGCGGTGAGTCGGATCCTCTTCCTCCTCCGGCTCCGGCTCGGGAAGCGACTCGGGTTCGATCAATGCCAGAAGCTGTTCGCTCTGGCCGAGGCCTAGGCGCTCAAGGAACCGGGAGTTGGCGGCATCGACGTTCTCGATAGCGCAGAGCACGTTGTCGATGGCCACGATGTAGGCGAACAGTGCCGCCCTCATTTCGGCATCGAGGGCCACCAGAGTGTCGGCGTCTTCGGTGCCGGCCAGCGCCAGCGGGTCGCTCAGCGGATCATCGCCGGTGTCGCAGCTCGGCTGGCCAGACAGCATTGCTTGGACTTCAGGATCATTCCAGCCCAGCTCAGCAGCCCGGGCCGAAGCCACGATCTCCCCGGCCGACACTGTTGGGGCGATGACGCGCTCTGCGTAGGCCAACTGGGCCTGGACGGCTGATGATTCGTCGAACGTTAACGCTCCGCCGCTGTCGACCCGCTCCAAGAGGCCGCGCCAAGAAGCAGCCACAGACGCGTAGGTCCCTGACGCCCCGTCGGCCATGGCGAGCACCAGATCCTCAACTGCTACGGGGCTGATCGCCTCCCCGTCGGCCAGGGTCTCGAGTAGCCCCGAAGCCTGTACCACAGCCTCATA
Source organism: Candidatus Poriferisocius sp. (assembly GCF_965214065.1). Taxonomy (GTDB): domain Bacteria; phylum Actinomycetota; class Acidimicrobiia; order Acidimicrobiales; family Bin134; genus Poriferisocius. Next base: position 215,387 of record NZ_CBDCAT010000027.1, on the reverse strand, counting down.
CTGCGGCGCAGTCGCCTTTAGGAGTGCACTCGACGAGGCTCCTGTGACGGCGATCGAAACCGGATCAGCCGATTCTGCCAGCCTCGCGATCGCCGGCCGATCGAAGATGCCGTCGAGCAGTTGGGTGCGGACCCCGGCGGCGTATTGGGCCTTCTCTTGAGTCTCAGGGTCGATATCGGCTTCTGGGTCGTCCACGGAAGTCACCGTGGTGACCACCGTTCCTTCTTCGATCTCCTCTTCCTCTTCTTCGCCTTGAACCACCTCGGCGAGCGCTGCGGACACCGAGTAGGCCACGCCGTCCACTTCCACCAGCACGGGGTCGTAGGTCGGGTTGCTCAACACCAGGAGGTCGTGCCAGAGGCCGTGGAATCCGAGCTCATCCTCGTTGCCGTCGAACGCGATGACCGCGGTGAACACCCATGTAGGACCAGGTCTGCGGAATGTCACCGAGTACGGGGCCACTTGCGACGACGCTGCGCTTGTTGTGCTGGCTGTCTCCTCGTTGGTGTGATACGAGGCGCCAGCAGGCCAGAGACGAGACAACAAAGGTTCGGAGCTGTCGTACACCCGGGGGCCGATTGCATACGAGATGGCGTAGCCGGCCTGGTCAGGGAAGCCGTCACCGCCCACGTTGCCGATGCGGAAATTCACCGGCAGGGGATCGCCGACCACCACCTCTGTGGGGATGTCGATCTCCTCGATCTTGAGCAGAGGACTGTTTTGATATGCCTCTTCCTCCACGATGGTGAGGGTGAGGGTGAAATCGATCAGCGGGCCCTGAAGGTCTCTGGCCCGGTACGTGGTTGCCTCGATCCCGTAGACATCAGGCGGAAAGTACTGCTCAATGCGGGAATTGCGGGTGCCGCCGGCGTCATCGTTGTGGGCGACTTGGCCGGGAACCACCGACCGCAGGGCGACGATCGGCGCCACGATGAGCGCGGGATCGCCAATCTCGGATGTCAGATCGACGCGCACCCTTGCCCCTTCGGGCAGGGTGAACACGAAGTAGTTGGAGGGGTGTCCGGTAAGGAAGATCGACTGGCAGGACTCGGGGGTCCAAAAGCCCGTCACCTCGATGTCCTGGCCGGGCATCAAAGCGCCCAGAACTTGCGGATCGCAGGTGGCGACCTGCGTGACGACAACCTCGAAATCAGCCGCCCCCCGGACCCGGCCCGCGGTGGTGGTGGCCTCGACAAGATAGACGCCTGCCTGGAGCTCCCTTTCGATGCGAGCATCGAGGGCTCCCACGCCGCCATCATCATCCTCGGTTATCCGGTTCCCCTCCTCGTTGAGCAGGTAGACGTAGGAATCGGCATCGGGGGACGTCAAGTCGACTCTGATTCGCCCGGTCTCGGCGATCTCGAACCGGTAGGTGTGAGCGTCGCTGTTGCTACGGAATCGCGAATCGCAGTCTTCGGCACTCCAGCGACCGCTCGCCTCCAACGAACTGCCCGGAGTGCTGTCCAGCATGCCCAGATCGACGGTCTCACAGCTCGGCTCTTCCTGAGTGGTTACCTCTTCGCTGATCAGGACCGGCTCCTGGGCTGAAGCCGCTCCAGTGCCGCCAAAGGCCAGCATCCCCGCCAGTAGGGCGCCGACCACCCCAGCCGTTGACGCCGTCCTCATTGTCCTCTTTGCTCGTTTCACCCCGTACTCCTCATTAGCTAGTGGGCATAGTGACGTTCTTCGTTTGAGACGCGATGGCAAGACTATGCGGTCTCAATGCAGTCAAACGACCTCAACAGCTTGTTGATTCCGGTCTTATCTCCGTGCAAACCGATTCTGCAACCGGAAGGTATTGTCTGCGGCAGCCTCTACACTTCGAGGCATGGCCTTTTTCGGGATGAAGAAGTCGTTGATGGTGGAGCCGGCTGATGCGCTGCCCGGTCGGGATGAAGAGATGCCGGTGCCGGAATTCCACTACGTGAACGGCAATCCGCTGAAGCCGCCTTTCCCCGAAGGGATGCAGCAGATCGTGGTGGGCATGGGCTGTTTCTGGGGGGCGGAGCGGGTGTTCTGGCCGGCGCCCGGCGTGTTCACCACCGCGGTGGGCTATGCCGCAGGTTTCACCCCCAACCCCTCATACCAGGAGGTTTGCTCCGGCCTCACCGGCCACAACGAGGTGGTGCTGGCTGTGTTCGATCCTGAGGCCACCAGCTACGAGCGGATGCTGGCGCTGTTCTGGGAAAACCACGATCCCACCCAGGGAATGCGCCAAGGCAACGATGTAGGTACCCAATACCGGTCGGGCATCTACTACTTCGACGATGACCAGAAGGTGACCGCCGAGGCGTCAAGGGAGCAGTTCGGCGCCCGGTTGCAAGATGCCGGCTACGGAGAGATCACCACCGAGATCATCGCCGCCCCGTCCTTCTACTACGCCGAGGACTACCACCAGCAGTACCTGGCCAAAGTCCCCGGCGGCTACTGCGGTCTCGGCGGCACCGGCGTTACCTGCCCTGTCGGGGTTCCCACCGACTGAGGTGCGGTCCAGTCAGGCCCCGCAGGCTTAGGCGGGGGTGAAGATGCAGCGGCCGGTGGAGGCGTCGTAGCGCACGTCGCCGGTTCGGCCGACGGTCTCGGCGGCCAGCAGATCGCGGAGCAGGTCGGGGTCTTCGGGGGTGTTGGCCAGGAAGCGGTGGCCTTCAGAGCCGTTGTTGTCGAGGTGTCCACAGATGTAGCCCATTGATGGTTGGCCGTCGCGGTCGTGCATCACGGTGTAGGCCTCGATGCGGCCTCGACCGGTGGCCGATTCGTCGGGAATGGCCGGGGCGGTTTCCATAGCAGCAGACGGAGGCGGGCCGTCGGGGCGGTCCCAGCCCCCTTGCTTGGGCTGTGCTGACAACACCGCGGCGGCGTGCTTGGTGAGAAAGAAGCCGTTGCCGGTGACCAGCCCGATCGAGCCGTCGGCGTCCCGCAGCCGCTCGACCATCGCAGCAATCGAGTTCATGTTGTAGGCCGAGCCCGGCCCGCCAGCGTAGGGGAGGCCGCCGGTGACGGTGAAGGGCCGGGGGTCCAGTTCGTCGATTCCCAGCATGGCGCAGGCCATCCGCACGGCCACGGGGAAGCAGGAGTAGAAGTCGAACAATGCGATGTCGTCCACGCCCACGCCGGCCTGATCCAGCGCCCCCGTTGACGAGTCTTTCATCGAGGGGCACTCGGCGAAGTTGGGGCGGGTGCTGGCGAACCAGGCCTCCTCGGCGGCGTTGTGGCCGCCCCACCAATACACCCAGCGGTCGGACGGGATCCCCAACTCCCGGGCCTTGGCCACCGAGGTCATCACATAGGCCCCGGCCTGGTCGGTGTTGAGCACCGAGTTCAAGTATTTGGTGTAGGGGAATCCGATCATGCGGTTCTCGGCCGTGGGGGTAGCCAGCTCCTCGGCGCTGCGCTCGGTGGGGAACCAGGCGTAGGGATTGGCTGCGGCCACCGCGGTGAACTCGGTCATCATCTCGCCCAGCCGTTGGGCGTGCTCGACCAGGGTCATTCCCTGAGCAGCCCGCAGGGCGTTCTCGAACAGGGGGTAGGCATGGATGGGCCGGGTCAGCTGGTGGCGCTCCTCCAACCCCGACACCATGGGCTTGGTCGTCAGGGCGAAACGGTCGTCGGCGCCAGCCGGATTGCCGCCGGTGGGCCAGTCCAGCTCCACGCCGGCCGCCTTGGCTCGTTCGGCCGTCTTCCAAGCTTGGCCGCCAGTCATGACCGCCACCTCGGTACGGCCGGCCATGATCTCATCGGCCAGATGGTTGGCGGCCAGCACTCCCATCTCCCCGCCTCCCCCGGTGTTCTGCACCCTCGCCCGAGGGTTGATGCCCAACTGCTCGGCGGTAAGGGCAGCACCATTCACCGGAGTCCAGAAGGCCAAGGGGATCTGAATGAAGGCGTCAACATGGTCGAACAGGATTTGGCCCACCCCGGTGTCATAGGCGGCTCGGGTGGCCACATCGATCATCATGGTCAACGGGTCGGGAGCGGCCGTTGGATCGGTCTCCCGCCCCACGTACTGGGCCACGCCCACCAACACCGGTGCCCGATCGCTGCTCATCGCGGCGATGGTAGACACTTTCCTGCACGCTCCGCTGGTCGGAGCAAACCAGCGGTAGGAAGCCCTCAATCTCGGTAGCACAATAGTGGTATGGTTATGGCATGGGTCGAATGCGAGTGAGCACCACAGTGGACGACGGTCTGCTCTACCGGGCTCGCCATCTTGAGCCGTGGCCCAACGATGCGGCGATGCTGGATGCCGCTCTTGAAGCGCTTGTTGCCCGCTATCGAGCGGCGGTGATCGATGCCGCCTATGAGGCCTACGACCACCTTCCCCTGGATGAGCCTGATGAGTGGGGCGATCTGGCGTCCTTTCACGAGGTGAATCGAGCCGCTCGCCATGAGGCTGGGGCCGCAGTCGACCAGGCGCCTAACGCCACCGGATCGCGCTGATGACAGCGTCGATTCGCAGGGGCGAAGTTTGGTGGTGGGAGTCGCCCCACGCTGGCCGGCGACCGGTGGTGGTTCTCTCTCGGGACGCGGCAATGGACCGGCGCAAGATGGCGATTGTCGCTCCCTGCACCACCACAATCAGGGGACTGCCGAGCGAGGTGATCCTTGAGCCCGGCGATGACCCCGTTCCAGCCGTGTCGGCGGTGAATCTCGACTCGGTGGAGAACGCACCCCTGGGATATCTGGTGCAGCGGCTAGGCCGGTTGAGCGACGACCGGATGCGGGAGGTGTGTGCCGCATTGGAAGTGGCGGTGGATTGCCTCTGAGGGCGGGTGACCCTCCGGTGGTGGGCACCGCCTAGGCTCCGCCTGTGAAGTTCGGCGTTTTCTATGAGCATCAGCTGCCTCGGCCATGGCAACCCGGCGATGAGCAGCGGCTGCTGCACGAGGCCCTCGACCAGGTGGAAATGGCCGACCGGCTGGGCTTTGACTACGCCTGGGAGGTGGAGCACCACTTTTTGGAGGAGTACTCGCACTCCTCGGCCCCCGAGGTGTTCTTGGCCGCGGCCAGCCAGCGCACCGAGCGGATCAGGCTGGGGCACGGCATCGTGCAGATGCCCCCCAAGTACAACCACCCGGCCCGGGTGGCTGAGCGCATCGCCACGTTGGATCTGATCTCGAATGGCCGGGTGGACTTCGGCACCGGTGAGTCGTCGGCCGCGGTAGAGCTAGGTGGGTTCAACATCGCCCATGCCGACAAGCGCCCAGCGTGGGCCGAGGCCACCGAGCAGTGCTGCAACATGATGGTGATGGACCCCTACCCGGGCTATGAGGGCGAGTACTTCTCCATGCCATGCCGCAACGTGGTGCCTAAGCCGGCCCAGAAGCCCCATCCGCCGCTATGGGTGGCGTGCTCCAATCGGGAGACCATCAAGCTGGCCGCCCGCCTGGGTATGGGAGCGCTTACGTTTGCCTTCGTGGACCCCGATGAGGCCGCCCAGTGGGTGGATGACTACTACCGGATCCTGTCGGAAGAATGCGTGCCCATCGGCCACACCGTCAACCCCAACATCGCCATGGTGGTAGGTCTGTCGATGCACCAGGATCGAGAAGAGGCCGAGCGCCGCGGCCTCGAGGGCTTCCAGTTCTTCGGCCACGGCCTGCTCCACTACTACGTGACCGGCCAGCACCAGCCGGGGCGAACCAACGTGTGGGACAACTTCCAGACGACCAAGGAGTCATTAGAAGGCCTGGGCGAAACGATGGGTATCGGCACACCTGAGATGGTCACCCGCCAGCTCCAGGGCTACGCCGATGTCGGAGTCGACCAGGTGATGTTCATCCAGCAGTCGGGCCGCAACCGCCACGACCACATCTGCCAGTCGCTGGAAATGTTCGCCAAAGAGGTCATGCCGGTCCTCAAAGAGGGCGAAGACGAGCGCGAAGCAGCCAAAGCCGCCCGTCTCGCCCCCCACATTGAAGCCGCCCTCGCCCGCCGCACCCCCATGGTTCCCATCCCAGACGACCAGATTCCCGTTGTTGGCTCCCTGGGAACCTCATAGCCCTCATCAGGGGGCCAAGAAGCTCTAGCTGACAGGGGTGAGGTAGGCGGCGAAGACCCAGCCGGAGACGGAATTGGCGTGGACTTGCACCCAGGTGCCGCTGGTGGGCGACTCCACCACTTGGCCGGTGAGGGTGACGGTGGAATCCAAACTGGCTGTTCCCAACACCTCGTGAGCGGTGCTGGGGCCGGCTCGCACGTTTAGGGCTGAGGGTACGTCGAACACCCTCCACTGGGTGTCGGGAGGATAGCGGGGGTCGATCTCCAATTCGACCTCCACGGGCGCGGGCGGGGGTGTCTGCGTGGCGGTAGGAGTGGGCTCGGGGGTGGAATCGGGATCGGGCTCCTCCGATTCGATGGTTACCCAGTCGAAGCCCCAGGTGGAAACGAAGCCCGCAAATGAGAGGGCAACGAAGGCCAAGCCAGCCACTGCCACGCAAAAGATAATGGCCCGTACGCCCATCGAGCTAGCAGGCCTGCCAGTCGGGAGGACGGCCCTCGGCCCGGGCAGTCATGCCCTCGGCGGCGTCATCCGTGGCCCCAGCCACCAGCCGCATGGTCTCGCCGAAGCGCACTGCCTCCACCCATGACATGGTACGGGTGCGGGTGGCCACTTCCTTGGTGGCCCTTACGGCCAGCGGTGCCGAGGAGACGAGCCGCTCGGCCAGAACCTGGGCTTCGTCCATGAGCTCATCGTGGGGCACCACCCGCCACACCAGACCCATCTCCCGGGCTCGCTCGGCGTCCACCCGCTCGCCGGTCAACAGCAGTTCCATGGCGTCGGCCCACTGCACCCGCCGAGGCAGCGTGATGGCGCCCACGATGGTGGGCACTCCCAGGCGCACCTCGGGGAACCCGAAAGTGGCCCGGTCGCTGGCGATCAGGAAGTCGCAGGCCAGCGCAGCGGTCAGCCCATAGCCCAGGCAGTGGCCGTTCACCGCGGCGATGGTGGGCTTGAACAACTCCAAGCCCGACTCGAAGGAGTTTATGGTGGGCTTCTCCCAGAAGGTGCCTTCGAACACGCCAACAGACCCGGCGCCGTCGCGCATGTCGGCTCCGGCGCAGAACGCCCGGCCCGCCCCGGTGAGAATGGCCACCCAGGCATCGTTGTCGCCCCGGAACCGGTCCCAGGCCGCATTCAAGTCCTGGCGCAGCTCACCGTTGACCGCATTGAGCGCCTCGGGGCGATTGTAGGTGATGGTGGCCACATGGCCGGATTGCTCATACAGCACGGTGTCGGGCATGGCTGGCTCCTGTCTTTCCGAGCTCAGTCGAATACCAGGATGGACCGACCGGCGATCCGCCCGTTCTCCAGGGCATCCACCGCGTCGTTGATCTCGTCGAGGGCGAACCGCTGGGTGACCAGGCTGTCGAGGTCGAGGATGCCTTGGCGGTACCAGTCCATGAAGATCGGGAAGTCCTGCTCGGGATGGCAGGTGCCCCCGATGCTCCCGGTGAGGTGTTTCTCGTGCATCAGCAGATCGCCGATGTCGACGTCGAGTGCGGCCGTGGGGATCCCCACCAGCACCGCCACCGCCCGCTCGTCGGACCCCCAGCGTTTGTTGCGCAGCGACGGCACCACCTGGGACACGGCGGCGCCGATGCAGTCGAAGGCGAAGTCCACCCCCGAGCACGGCGCGCCCATTAGGTCGAGGCCGTCTCGGGGGGTGAGCTCGTGGATGCGGGCCACCGGGTCGCATTCGGAGGCGTTCACCCCGATGGTGGCCCCATGGCGGAGGGCGAAGTCCAACTTCTCCTCGGAGAGGTCCACCGCGATGATGGGGTCGGCGCCCAGCGCTTTGGCCGCGGCCAGCGCCGAGAGGCCCACGCCGCCTAAGCCGAATATCGCCACCGAAGAACCAGCGGCGACCCCGGCGGTGTTCATGACCGCCCCGGCACCGGTCATCACCGCGCAGCCGATGATGGCGGTCACGTCGGTGGGCGAATCATCGGGGAGCGGAACGACGAACAACTCATCGGCGATGGTGTGGTCGGCCCAGGTGAACACCCCCAGGCTGTTGGCCGTTGAGCCGTCGCCCTGGACGACCTGGGCCATGGCCGGACGGCGATCAGGGGGGTGGACGCTACGGGGCAGCCAGGTCACGAACACCCGGTCGCCAGGGGCCACGTGGCTCACCTCGTCACCCAACGCCACCACCTCACCTGTGGACTCGTGGCCCAGCACGACGTCGCTGGCCCGGGGGGTGTGGATCTCATGAAGCTGGCTGTGGCAAACCCCGCTGGCGTACTGGCGCACTACCACATCGAATGGTCCTGGGTCGGGCAGCTCTACTGATTCAATCCGCAAAGGCTGGCCCATTTCCTGTGGGACGACGGCGACTCGGGCGGGCGTTGGCATGGCGCCAGCCTAGTGGTCCGTCTGCAAATTGAGCAGGGCGTCCTGCTAGGCATCGACGCCCCTCGCGGCGTTGCTCCTCCTTGCCGTACGCTCCGGGTATGGCTGCGTCGGTGCGCCTTGCGAGGAACGCCGCTGCCGTCGCAATCCGCACCTGCCAATTCACAGACGGACCACTACGGGCGCGGCCGGCTATCGGGCATTCAGCAGCGTCAGGGGTATTTGATGGACAGCTGGCGAAGGGAGCGGGGGCCGGTGCTGTGGGGCATCTCCCGGCGGTGGACGGTGCCCACGGTGTCGAAGATCACCACGTCGCCCTGGCGCCAGCGGTGGGTGTAGGTGCGCTCACCGACGATGGCGTGGTCCAGGGCCGCCTGGGTGAGTGCGTAGGCTTCCTCAGGGTCGTCGATGCCCTCGAAGCCGCAGGAGAACGACGAGACATAGAGCGCCACCCGTCCGGTGTCGGGATGGGGCATCTCCACCGGGTGCTCCACCACCTCGCCGGAACCGGGATAGACGATGTCGGGGTTGGCCCGCAGTCGGCGGTCGGCTGCCGCAGATGGATCCTCGTCGTGGTGGTTCTGGTGAAGCCGGGTGTTGTTCTCCGAGGTGATGGTGTAGCGCCCGATGCGTCCGGCCAGCCTCTCGGCCAGATGGCCGGGCAAAGTCTCATAGGCGGCGTACATGTCGCAGTATGAGGTGTCGGCCCCGCCGTCGGCAGGCACCCGCTGGGCGTTGAGCAGTGACTCCCGGGCGATGGTGTTTAGGAAGGCGTAGTCGGTGTGCCACGGCAGGGGGCCGCTGCCGGCCGTGCCGATCTCGTGGCCGTCGTCGTTCAACTCGTTGGACACAGCCAGCACCTCAGGTACCTCGGTCGGGATGTTGTAGAGCTCATCGGCGGGGAACGGCTCGCCCAACTGTCGGGCCAGCGCGGCCAACTCGTCGGCGTCGCACTCCCTCTGGCCCCGCAGCACCACCACCAGCCGGTCGGCCAGTGCCTGGCGCAGAGCGGCAAGGTCGTCGTCGGACAGCGGCATGCCCGGATCCCAGCCTGATGCCAGCGCACCCAGGGGAGCGTCGATGGGCTCGGTGCGAATCATGTCTCTATCCCTATCATGTCAACGCTGAGTGCTCGCCGTGCTAGTACAAGGTCAGCAATAGTCGAGGAGGTACCGCTGTGGAAGGCCAAAAGATTCTGATTACCGGGACCGCAGGACAGATTGCCCTGCCCATGACCCGCCATTTTGCTCAGAACAACGAGGTGTGGGGGCTGGCCCGGTTCAGCCAGCCGGGATCCCGGGAGCAGGTGGAAGAGGCCGGGGCCATTCCCCACGCCGCAGATCTGGCCTCCGGCGAACTGAACGGACTGCCTGACGACTTCGACTACGTGATCCACATGGCCGCATTCATGGCCGCGACCCCTGATTACGACTTCGCCCTCACCCAGAACGCCGAGGCCACCGGCCTGCTTATGGCGCATTGCCGCAATGCCAAGGGCTTTCTGCACGCGTCCACCGCCGCCGCGTACAAGAACAACCCCGACCACACCTACGTCTACTCCGAGGGCGATCCGCTAGGCGACAGCGAGCAGCCCTATTCGGAGACTTACGGAGTGACGAAGATGGCCGCCGAGGCGGTGGCCCGGACCATGTGCCGGCTCTACGACCTGCCCACCGTGATCGGTCGCATCAATGTGGCCTACGGCCAAAACGGGGGTCTACCGGCCATCTTGCTGGCCATGATGACCAGCAGCATGCCAGTCATGCTCAAGGACTCGGAGCCCAACATGTTCTCGCCGGTCCACGAGCAAGATATGTGCGCCCACGCCGAGGCTTTCTTGGAGTCGGCCACCGTGCCGGCCACCATCGTCAACTGGGGCGGCGACCAGAACGTGAGCATCGAGGACATGTGCCGCCGCATGGGGGAGCAGGTCGGGGTGGAGCCCGACTTCCAGTACTTCCCGATGGGCACCCATAGCCGGGCCTACGACAGCGCCAGGCGCATTTCCATCACCGGACCGTGTTCGGTGTCGTGGCAAGACGGCATCGACGACATGGTGGCGGCGTGGGACGCCGAGAAGGGCCAACAGATGATCGCCCGGCTCATGGGCGAGGGTTAACCAGCAGTACGAGCACCAGGAGGAGTCATGCCCAATCACCCCACCTTCGACGGGGTCAACTTCATGGACGGATACTGGTTCCAGCACGAGCCCCACGAGGCGTGGACCTGGATGAGGGAGCACGCCCCGGTGTACTACGACGCCAACAGCGACGTTTGGGGCATCTCCCGCTACCACGACATCTTGGCCATCGAGAAGGACCCCAAGACGTTTTCGTCGCACCGCAGTCCCCGGCCTCACGGGGACTCGCTACCGATGATGATCTCGATGGACGACCCTCTGCACAAGCAGCGCCGCAAGCTGGTTAACCGGGGCTTCACCCCCAAGCGGGTGCGAGACCGCGCCGCCGAGGTCACCGCCATCTGCGACGAGATCTTGGACAAGGTGTGCGAGCGGGGCGAGTGCGATTTCGTGTGGGACATTGCCGCTCCGCTGCCGCTGATTCTGATCGGCGACATGCTGGGCTTTCCCCGCGAGAGCTATGACAGCCTGCTGGAGTGGTCCGACGACATGATCCGGGCCACCACCGAGACCGACCCGGCCGCCGCCGAGAAGGGAATGCTGGCCGGCATCGCCTACCGGGAATTCCAGCTTGAGGTGATTGCCGACCGGCGCTCCCGCCCGCCCCAATCCGATTTGGTCAGCGTGCTGTGCCATGCCGAAGTCGACGGCGAGAAGCTCGACGACGAGTCGCTGGTACAAGAGACGCTGCTGATACTCATCGGCGGCGATGAGACCACTCGCCATGTGATCAGCGGGGGGATGCTGGCCCTGCTGGAGCATCCCGACCAGATGGCGCTGTTCGATCAGCGGGCGGCTGACGACCCCTGGATGGAGCAGGCGGTGGAGGAGATTCTGCGGTGGGTGACGCCCATCAAAAACATGTCCCGCAGCGCCACCCGGGATGTGGATATGCACGGTGAGACGATCGGCGAGGGCGACCAGATCATCTTGTTCTATCCGTCGGCCAACCGGGACGACCGGGTGTTCGACGACCCGTTCAAGTTCGACTTGGAGCGCGATCCTAACAACCATCTGGCCTTCGGATGGGGAACGCATTTCTGCCTGGGGGCGTCTTTGGCCCGCCTGGAGCTCAAGATCATGTTCCAGCGGCTGGCCGAGCGAATGCCCGACATCCAGTTGGCCAACGACGACCTGCTGCCGTGGCGGGCGTCCAACTTCATTGTCGGCCCCGAGGCAATGCCGGTGACGTTCACCCCCAGCGCCCCGGTGGGAGCTTGACCCTGTCTCGTCCCCATCGGGGAAGGAGCCTTGGAGCACTGCTGCTGAGCGGCTGCTTAGCACTGGCGGCTGTTGCCAGCTGTAGTGAGGGGACCGATCCCGTGGAGCCAGCTGCACCGGAGGATCCCCCGGAAAGCCAACCCGCATCTCCTGAGGAGATCGCCACGGGCAAGGGTGTGTACTTGCAGCGCTGCGTGGGGTGTCACGCCGTCGACGGTAGCGGCATCGTCGGCCCCGACATCCGCCCCGGCAAGGTCCTGGAGAAGTACGCCTCGGCTGAGGCGATGGAGGCAATAGTGCGCGATGGCCTTGGTGAGATGCCCGAGTTCGGTTCCAAGCTCACCGACCCTGGGATCGCCGCCGTGGTGGCCTACGTGAGAGGCGGCCTGGGCTGACCTAGCCCGCCCAGGCGCCGACCACGTCGGCGGTGGCGGTGATGGTGGCGACGATGCCGAGGGTGTGCTCGAACACGGCGTCTACGTATTCGGGCGGGGTGCCAGCCACCGCGTCGCGGGGGATCACCACCGTGTAGCCGGCGTTGACGGCGTCGAAAGTCAGGTTGATGATGGCCACATTCACCGACACCCCCACGGCCACGATGGTGCGGATGCTCTCGTTGCGCAGCAGCGAGTCGAGCTCGGTGCCCTCGAACGGCGACAGGCCGTGGTGGCGGGGCAGCACAACATCGGCGTCGGCCACCCCGATCTCGGGCACAACCTCCACCGCGGGGGTGCCCATGTGCAACTGCACCGGCATCTTAGGCATGGCCCGAAATAGCCGGGCGTTGCGGTTGCCGCCCCACCCGTCGGCCCGGTGCTGTGCCGTGCAGTGGATCACCCGCACCCCTGCGTTTCGGGCTGCGGCCGCCAGCGCCGCCACATTGGGGATCAGCCCCTCCTTGGCGGCCTCAGCCAGAGCGGGAAGAGCCGATAGCTCCCCGATCACCCCGTTCTGGCACTCCTGAAGCACCAAAGCAGTGGTCGCGGGATCGATTATCTCACGCAGTTCCATCCCAATTCACCCTCCCATTCCAGGTTCTGACAGTGCGCCATCCATAATGGCCACCCTATGGCTGGATCGATTCTGGGGACTGAAGTTATCCGCCGGGAGGATGGCACCCTGCTCACCGGGGAGGGTCGGTACACCGGCGACATTAGACCCGAGGGGCTGTTGACGGCCTGCTTTGTACGATCGCCGGTGGCCCACGGCACTATCGAGTCCATCGAAACCGAGGTGGCAGCCAGGCATCCCGGTGTGTTGGCCGTGTTCACCGCAGCCACGCTGGGTTTGGGCAAAGTGAAGCCTCGCATGCAACTCGACGCCCACTTCGATCGGGAGGCTCTGGCCGGCGACCGGGTCCGCTTTGTGGGTGAGCCGGTGGCCATGGTGGTGGCCGAGACTCTGTCCGCAGCCCAGGATGCTGCCGATTTGGTCATAGTCGAATACGAGCCGTTGACGGTGTCGATGGACGCCGAGGCCGTAGTGACTGGTGGCGAGGCGCTGCTGTTTCCAGAGCGGGGCTCAGATGCAATCGTCGCGGCATTCGGCCCGGTTGAGGGCCTGCACGACGAGGCCGACAAGGTGATTACTGCTCGCATCGTCCACAACCGGATGGCGGTGGTGTCCATGGAGCCCCACGCCTTGTTGGCCGACCCAACGGGAGACAAACTCACGGTCTGGGTATCCACCCAGGGTGTTCACGCCACAAGAGATGGCATCGCAGACTCCCTCGGGCTGGAGCACGATGATATTCGAGTGATCGCGCCCTGGGTAGGAGGCGGATTTGGGGCTAAGGGGGGGTGGGGATCTGAGCATGTGGCAGTGGTTGCCGCTGCCCGGCGACTGGGCCGTCCTGTGGCGTGGACTGAGACCCGGGCCGAGAACCTCATCTCCATGCAGGCCCGCGACCATGTTCACTACGCCCGTCTGGGGGTGACCGACGACGGCCGAATGGTGTCTCTGGAGGTAGTGGCGGTGGCGGATGCAGGGGCCTATCCGGGGTTGGGGGGCGTTTTGCCCTTTGCAACTCGGCTTATGTCGCCGGGGGTCTACGGCATCGGCAAGGTGCAGTTCGACTACGCAGTAGCGGCAACCAACCGGGCGCCACTGGGCGCCTTCAGGGGCGCGGGCCGGCCTCAGGCCACCCTGACAATCGAGCGCATGGCCGACTTGGCCGCTGCCGAGTTGGGGATCGACCCGGTGGAGCTTCGCCGCCGCAACTTCTTGGCACCCGAGAGCTTTCCGTTGGTGACCCCAACTGGCGGGGCTTACGACAGCGGCGAGTACGAAAAGGCGTTGGACAGAGCATGCGAGCTGGCCGGCTACCAAGAGCTGCGCCAACAGCAGGCCGACCGCCGGGCCGCGGGCGACCCCTGCCGGTTGGGCTTAGGGGTGTCGAGTTATGTGGAGGTGACCGCGCCGGTCGGGCAGCAAGAACACGCCTCGGTTGAAGTACATCCGGATGGGTCGGCCACAGTGTCAGTTGGCACCGCTTCTCACGGGCAGGGCCATGAGACCGCTTTCACCATGATCGCCGCCGATCGGCTGGGAATCGACATGGAACGCATCGCCTTCGTGCAGTCCGACACCGCACTGGTGGCGAGAGGCGACGGGACCGGTGGTTCGCGCAGCGCCCAGCTCGGAGGCAGCGCCATCCATGCTGCCTCCATGGAGGTGCTGGACATCGCCCGACAGCGGGCGGCGGAGCTACTGGAGGCCAGCGCTGATGACATCGTGGTTACCGACGACGGCCGCCTGGGGGTGGCCGGGGTGCCCGGTGCGGCGGTCAGCTGGGAGCAGGTAGCTGCATTGGCCGAGGAGCCGCTGCGGGCCGAGTTGGACCACACCACCGACGGACCGACCTTCCCGTTCGGTACCCACATCTGTGCGGTTGAGGTGGATATCCAGACCGGTATGGTCACGCTGTTGCGCTTCGTGGCAGTGGATGATGCCGGGAACCTGCTCAACCCGATCATCGTGGCCGGCCAGCAGCACGGCGGGGTGGCGTCGGGTATCGGCCAGGCGCTGTACGAACACGTCGTGTACGACTCCGACGGAAATCCTCTGACAACCGGCCTGGCCGACTACGCCATGCCGTCGGCCGCCGAGTTCTGCGACTTCACCGTGGACAGCACCATCACTCCCACCCACCTCAACCCCCTAGGGGTGAAGGGCATCGGCGAGGCTGCCACCATCGGCGCCACCCCCGCGGTGCAAAACGCGGTGATCGACGCCCTTAGCGACCTCGGCATCCGCCACATAGACCTGCCGCTAACCCCCGAGCGGGTATGGCAGGCCATCCAGTCGGCAGGCGAGTCCGAGTCCGCGATCTCCTGGCCTACCCTGCCTAGCCCGGGCGCAGCACCAGGCTGAGGTGGCGGTCAGTTGATGCGGTCCAGCCTTCGGGGACGACGACGGTGGAGGAGGACTCTTCGATGATGGCGGGGCCGGCGATGGTGGGGCCGGGCAGGAGCGTGTGGCGGCGGTAGACGGGGGTGTCGGCCATTTTGCCGTCGAACCAGGCGGGGCGGAAGGAGAGGGGTACCGGCGGTTGGGCTGCTACTTCGTCGGTTGACCAGTCGGGTTTCGGGACTGTGCCGATAACCCTCACCCGGTAGTTGACGAACTCCACCGGGTCGGCTTGGCGGATGCCATAGAGCTCTTCGTATTGCTCGTTGAAGGCGGCGGCCGCCCCGTTAAGGTCGCCGCCATGGAGGGGGACGGTCAGTTCGTGGGCCTGGTGGCGGTAGCGGACGTCGATCTCGCGCTCGAGCACGATCTCGTCGGCTCCGAACCCCTCCGCCCCGATCTCGGCGACGGCCATCGCTTCCAGCTCGGTGTAGATGGCCTCGATAACACTGGTATCGACGCCAACCGAGTCGATCACCTGGGTGCGGACGTGATCGGTCACCACGTCGGAGGCCAGCAGGCCCACCGCCGAGCCCACGCCGGGGTTGGCCGGAATGACTACCGCGGCGATGCCGAACTCCTCGGCCAGACGTGCCACATGCACTCCGGCGGCGCCGCCCGAGGCCAGCAGGGTGAAGTCGCGGGGGTCAATGCCCCGCTCCAGGGTCACCACCCGCACTGCGGCGGCCATGGTGGCGTTGACCACCTCGTACACACCGGCGGCGGCCTCTTCCGGGGACAGCGCCATGGGCTCGGCCAGCTCAGCCAGGGCGTCATGGGCCAGATCGGCCCGGATGGCCATTCGGCCCCCGAGGAAGAAGTTCGGGTTCAGGTAGCCCAGCAGCAGGTCGGCGTCAGTCACCGTGGGTCGAGTTCCGCCCCGGTCGTAGCAGGCTGGACCCGGCTCGGCCCCGGCGGAATCCGGTCCCACCCGCAATGCACCCCCGCTGTCGAGGTAGGCGATCGATCCGCCGCCGGCGCCCACTTCGGCTAGGTCGATCACCGGGATCTTGATGGGATAGCCGGTGTTGATCTGCTTCACGCCCGAAGACGCGGTGCCCCCCACGAAGAACTCATGGGCGATGGCCGCCTGGCCGTTGCGCACCAGCCCCGCTTTGGCGGTGGTGCCGCCCATGTCGAAGGAAATCAGATCGTCGATGCCGCTGAGGCGGCCGATGTGAGCGGCGGCCATCACCCCGGCGGCTGGCCCCGACTCCACCAACTGCACCGGCCGCCGGGCCACGGTGGCCGCCGAGATGATGCCGCCTGACGAGCCCATAATCTGCAATCGAGCCCCGATGCCCTGTTGGGCCAGCTCTTCGTCCAGCCGGGCTATGTAGCGGGTAACGGTGGGGCCCACGTAGGCCGACATCACCGTGGTGCACGCTCGGGGCAGTTCCCGGTACTCAGGCCACACCTCGCTGGAAACCGCCACGTAAAGGTCGGGGTTCAGCTCGGCGATGATGTCGGCCATCCGGCGCTCGTGCTCCCCGTTGGCGTAGGAATGGAGAAAGCACACCGCGACTGCTTCCACCGGCTCGCGGGCCAATAGGTCGGCCAGCGCCGTGCGGGCTTGCTCGGTGTCGAGTGGCACCACCACCGAGCCGTCCGCCCCGGTGCGCTCCACCACGTCCACGGTGCGCCGCCGGGGGACAATGGGCGCCTGTTTGGTGTAGAAGAGGTCATACTTCTCGGCGTCGCCCTTGCGCTCATTGCCAATGATCAAGACGTCGCCGAACCCGGCGGTGGTGACGTAGGCCACCGGGCCCCCCTTGCGCTCCAAGATCAGGTTGGTGGCCAAGGTGGTGGCGTGGACCGCTTGAGAGACCTCGTCTGGGTTGCACCCGGCGTCGTCAAGTAGCTCGGCAATCCCGTTGAGCACCCCGGTTGCGGGGTCGTCGGGGGTGGTAAGCACTTTGGCAGTGCAGATGCTGCCGTCGGTGCGATCGATCAGCACCACGTCGGTAAAAGTTCCGCCGATGTCGATGCCCAAGGCGACGGTCATCGGCTTCTCAACGCCGCGGTGGCCGCCGGGTCAACCTCCCCGCTTTCAAGGACTACCACCCCGTAGTCCCGGCGGGCGGCCTCGGGCGACACTCGCCCGTCTCGCACATCGGCGCCCACCAACTCAGGGTCGCGCTCGAACGGGTCGCCGAAGCCCCCGCCAGCGGAGGTGAGCATGGTGATCATGTCTCCGGCCCGCAGGGTGTGGGCGGTGACCTTGGCCGGAAGCGGCTGTTCGTCGGGAGTTCCATGGTTGAGGACCCAGCCCCCGCCTGCGCCGGGTGAGCCACCGTAGATGCCGGGAGGAGGGCGGCGGCACCGGTCGGTGGCCCTGCCAGTGAACTGGCCGTCGGCCAGGATGCGGATGTCGCGGCGCGCTCCGGTTCCTCCCCGCCACCGTCCCGGTCCTCCCGAGTCGGTCCACAGTTCGAAGCGCTCGAAGCGCACCGGGTGCTCTTGCTCATAGGCCTCAACGGTGTGGAACGCTCCGCCGGCACCGAGCACCAATGGGCCGGTCACGTCTACGCCGTCGCGGTCGGAGCGGGCGCCAGAGCCGCCGAACTGGGGGTCCATGAACGCCCATGGACGGCCGTCGGCCCCGGTTCCGTTCATGATGTAAACGTGGACGTTGCAGGAGGCGGCCACCGCTCGGGCCGGGTCGAGTTGCGAGAACGCACCCAACATGGCCTCCGCCACAGCCATGACTGTAGCCATGCGGGCGTTGAGCGCGGCGGGCGGGTTGGGGTTCACCAGGGTCCCCTGAGGCAGGCGCAACTCCAAGGGCCGGAAGGCGCCGTCGTTCACCGGGATGTCGGGGGCCAGCAGGCAGCGAACCGCGAACAGCACCCCGGAGGTGGTCTGCGATACCGCGGCGTTGATCGGTCCCGACGCTTGGGGTGAGGTGCCCTCGAAATCGGCGGTGATGGTCGAGCCGCTAATGGTGAGGGAGACACGCACTTCGTGGTCGGCATCGGGGTTCACGCCGTCGTCGTCGATGATGAACGAGCCGGTGTAGGTGCCGTCGGCCAGTGCCTCGATGCCAGCCCGGGTCCGGCGCTCGGTGTAGTCCAACAATTCGTCGGTGATCTGGTGCAGCCGCTCCAGTCCGTAGCGATTGGCCAGATCGGCCAGCCGGTCGGCCCCCAGGTTGGTGGCGGCGATCATTGCCCGAATGTCGCCCAGCACCTTCTCCGGGGTGCGGCTGTTGGCTGCGATCACATCCAGCATCGGCTGGTTGGGGACCCCGGCCTTGGTTAGCGGCACCGGGGGCAGCACCAGGCCCTCCTGGAACATGTCGGTGGCATTGGCCGGCAGCCCGCCGGCGGCCATGCCGCCCAGATCGGCCACGTGCAGCAGGGCGCAGGCGAAGAACGCCAGGGTTTCGTCGATGAACACCGGGCGGAACACCATTACGTCGTTGGAGTGGATGCCGCCCCGGTAGGGATCATTGGAGGCGTACACGTCGCCGTCGGCCATGGAGTCGGGCGGGAAGTCATCCAGCAGGGAGCGCAGCGACGGCCGCAGGCTGGACAAATGCATGAGCGGCGCGCCCATCGATTGGGCGATGAACTGGCCCTGGTGGTCGAAAACCGCGGCGGTGGAGTCGCCACCCTCTTTGACCACCGAAGAGTAGGCCGATCGCACCGTGGTGAGCCCCATCTCCTCGGCGATGGCTCCCAAGGCGTTCTTCACCACCTCCAGCGCAATGGGATCGGAGGGGCGGTGATCGGTGCTCATCGGTTAGGCGTGGTCCATGGCAATCAGAGCCCTGCGCTCAAAGCTCGAACGGACCCTTGCCCATCTGGTCGCGGATGGTGGTCACCGCCGGATTTGTCATGGAGCGGCGCTGCCAGTTGGCTCCGTCCACCACCATGGTGTGGCCGCTGATGAACTGGGCGAAGGGGGAGGCCAAGAAGGTGGCCGCCCAGCCCAGCTCCCGCAGCCGCCCCACCCGCATGGCTGGCTGGCAGGGATCCTTCTCGTGGGTCCGGTCGAGGCTGGAGCGGATATCGGCGGTCATGTCCTCGTGGGGGAACAGCCCCGGCACCAGGCCGTTCACCTGGATGCCGTAGGGTCCCCATTCCACGGCCAGGCTCTCGGTCATCGACTTGACCCCGGCTTTGGCCGCGGCCGAATGGGCAAATCCGGGGCCGCCGGTCCAGGCGTAGGACGCCCCGATGTTGACGATCGACCCCGGCGTTCCTGCGGCCAGATGGCGGCGGGCGAACTCCCGGGCGCAGAAGAAGGTGCCGTTGAGAGTGATGTCCACCACCGTGCGCCACGCATTGGGCGACATGTCCTCCGAGGGCACCGGGAAGTTGGCCGCGGCGTTGTTGATGAGCACATCAGGCAGGCCGAACCGGTCGGCAGCCGCGTCGAAAGCCTCTGCAATCTGTTCGGCCTGGCGGATGTCGCAGCCCACCACCAGCACCTCGGCGCCGACCGCCTCGATGGCCGCCTGGCCGGCTTCAAGGTGATCGGGCTTGCGGCTGGCGATAACCAGGTTGGCCCCCAGACGGGCGAATTCGGTGGCGATGGCCTTGCCCAGGCCGGTGCCCCCGCCGGTGACAAACACCGTTTGGCCGTCGTAGGTTCCCGGCACCAGCGCGGTGGTGCCCTCCGGGGCTGGCTCGGGCAGTCCGATTATCTCAGCCATGGCTCAAGTCCTCCTTGGGGTCGTTTCTCAAGAACGCTTGTACTCGGGATCGCGTTGCTCGGCTCGGGCTGCCCGGAACTCGGCGTAGTCGTCTGATCGGTTGACCAGCGTCTGGTAGGCGTACTCGTCGTTCATGGAGCGGCGCAGATTCTCGTCGGCCAGGTTGCGGATCACCCGTCGGGCGAGCTGCACCGTATAGGGCGAGGCGGCGGCGACCTTGTTGGCCATCTCCATTACGGTGTCGTCCAACTCCTCAGGCGCCACGATGCGCGAAACGATGCCGTGGGTCAGGGCCTCATCCGCGTTGAGAACACGGCCGGTGAGAACCATGTCGCTGACCAGCCCTGATCCGCAGATCTCGAATAGGCGGCCCACCCCACCGGTGTCGGGGATCACCCCGTGGGTCACCTCGGGGAGCATGAACCGAGCGCCTTCGGCAGCCACTCGGATGTCGCATAGCAGGGCCCGCTGGAAGGAGCCGCCGATAGCCCATCCCTGGATGGCCACGATCACCGGGGCATCGATTTCCCAGAGCTGCTGGATGCCCCGTTGGCCTCGCTCCATAAGGGCGTGGTGGGCCATTTCCACCTGCTGGCCGCCGATGGCGGCCACATCGCGGCCCGACGACCACGATTTGCCCTCGCCCCTCCACACCACGGCCCGAATGGATTTGTCGGCTTTGATCTCGTCCAGGATCTCGAACAGCGCAAAATCCATCTCGTCGTCGAAGGCGTTGTGCTTGGCGGGGTTGTTGTTGGTGATAACAGCGATGTGCCCGTCCCTGGTGAGCTGTACTCGTTCATCGGCCATGGCCTCACCGTATATGTCGCTGGGCCGGCGGGAAGAATGGTGCCGATTTGGGACACAATGGCACCCATGGCGATGTACATGGACTTGGTAGGGCACCGGGGAGAGCCGTCCCAGCGGGGATGGCTGCCACGGGATTGCACGCTGTATGCGCTCAGCGTGGGAGCGGGGTTCGACGATCTGGCGTTCGTGGGCGAGAAGGCGTCGGGCCACCCCCAGCAGGTTTATCCCAGCTTCGTTTGCTCGGGAGGGCGGTCAGACAAGCCCGGCAGCGGTGGGAATCCCATGTTCCGATTTGGCGACTACAAAGTCCACCAACTGGTTCACGGCGAGCAGGAGCTGACCATTCACGGCGAGATCGGCCCAACGGGGTCGGTGATTGGAACAAGCACGGTGGTGGGTATCTACGACAAAGGCTCAGGTGCGGTGATCCATTCCCAGAGCGAGTCGGTGGACGCCGCCACCGGTGAGCCGCTGTTCACCACCGGTTCGAAGCTGTTCGTGATAGGCGAAGGCGGCTTCGGAGGCGATCCCGGGCCCAAGGCCCCGCCCTGGAATGTCGGTGAGTCTCCGCCCGACGCCACCGTGGACTGGCAGACCCTGCCGGTGCAGTCGCTTCTCTACCGGCACGGGGGAAACGACCCCAACCTGATTCACTACGACCCTGCGGTGGCGGCGGCGGCCGGCTTCGACGGCCCCATCCTCATGGGGCTGAACACCTACGGCTTCGCCTGCCGAGCCCTAGTAGAGACGGTATGCGGGGGCGACCCGCTAGCTCTGGGTTCGATGGCCGGACGCTTTGCCTCCCCCGGCTACAACGGCGATGTGCTCACCACCCAGATCTGGCACAACCCCGCTGAAGAGAACGGGGTGCTGTTCCGAGTGGTCTCCAATCGGGGCACGACGGTCTTCGACAAGGGCCGGGCCACGCTGCGGTGAGCAGCAGAGAGGGCAATGCCATGCGCAGATTGGTGATAGACGCAGACGGGCACATCAGCGAGCCCCCCGAACTGTGGGAGGAGTTCTGCGATCCAGAGTTCCTGGCCTTCGCCCCCCGACGGGTGCTCGACAGCCAGGGGCGGCCCCGCACCTTCGTGGGTGGGGAGATGGCCCCCTACATCCCCTTTGACTCTGACGCTTATGACAAGGAACGCCCCAAAGGGGGCGTTGATCCCCACGCCCGGTTGGCCGATATGGACAGCGAGGGCATGGACGTCTCGGTGATCTTTCCCACGACCGGGCTCATGTTCGGGGGCATTGCCGACGCCGCGGTGAACAACGCCTTGTGCCGGGCCTACAACGACTGGCTCCGCACCTACTGCGACACCGACACATCCCGCTTGTTGGGGGTGGCGGTGGTGCCCCAAGTGGACCCGGCGCTGATGTTGGCCGAGGCCCGCCGAGCCATCGATGACTTGGGTTTCGTGGCCGTGATGCTGCGCCCCAATGTGATTGCCGGCCGGACCCTCGACCATCCGGCCTACGACGGACTGTGGTCGCTGCTAGCCGACCGGGGCGTGCCCGCGGCTCTGCACGAGGGCACCACCCAGAATGTGCCCCAGTCGGGGCTGGACCGATACGACAACTTCATGTTCCGCCACGTGTGCTCCCATCCCCACGAGCAGCAGATGGGCTGTTTGGAGCTGACCGCCGGCGGTGTGCTGGAGCGCCATCCCGAGTTGCGGGTGGTGTTCTTGGAGTCGGGTTGTGGCTGGATCGCCCATTGGCTGGAGCGCATCGACGACCACTTGGACTCCTGGGGCCACGCCTCGGCCCCGTTGGAGCTGAACGCCACCGAGTATTTCCAGCGGCAGTGCTTCATCTCCTGCGACCCCGAGGAGCGGACCGTTCCGGGCGTGATGGACTGCCTGGGCGACGACTGCGTGGTGTTCGCCACCGACTACCCTCACCCCGACGGCGTATTCCCCGGCGTGGTGAAGGCGCTGGCCGATCGGGAGGACCTGACCGAAGGCCGCAAAGACAAGATCTTGGGGCTCAACGCCCAGAGGTGCTTCGGCCTCTGAGCGACGATTTGTGCGATCAGAGCCCCATGTCGTGGTAGTCGGGCATTTCGTAGCGGCCGATGGCTTCGGCTCGGCGGTGGAGGAGGGCGACGGTGTCCTCGATGTTGCGGCCGATGATGAAGCGGCGCTCTTCCACGCAGTCGACCACGAAATTGCCGTGCTCCAGTAGATCGGCCACCTCGGGCTCATATCCCCGGATCTCCGTCATGATGTCCTTGAGCTCTTGGAAGGTCATGCTGCGCCGTCCGGTGGCGTCGCCCACCCGGGCCAGGTGGGCGGGACGGTTGCGCTGGGCGGTGAACAGGCCGGTGTCCAACATGCCGCCCGACGGATAGAGCACCGAGGCCCGCAGGTCGCTGCCTTCCCGGATCAGGTTGGTGTGGACCGTCTCGGTGAAACAGCTCACCGCCGCCTTGGATGCGGCGTACACCGAGGCGGTGGGAACGGGGGCGAAGCCGCCGTCGCCCGAGGAGGTGTTGATGATCTGACCGGGCAGCCCGCCAGCCAACATGCGGGGCACGAACTCGGTGGTGCAGATGGCCACGCCGAACACGTTCACGCTGAAGCACCACCGCCAGTCGTTGGGCTCCTGCTCCCAGGGCTTGCCGCCCCCGCCGGAGGTGACCCCGGCATTGTTGAAGAGCAGGTTGCAGCGGCCGTGGGTGTCGTAGACGTAGTCGGCCAGGGCGGCCACCGAGTGCTCGTTGGCCACATCAGTGGGACA
Source organism: Candidatus Poriferisocius sp. (assembly GCF_965214065.1). Taxonomy (GTDB): domain Bacteria; phylum Actinomycetota; class Acidimicrobiia; order Acidimicrobiales; family Bin134; genus Poriferisocius. Next base: position 192,050 of record NZ_CBDCAT010000027.1, on the reverse strand, counting down.
GCCAGACACCGGTCCGATATCGGACAGCTCGGCCACGGTGGCCTCAGTCGTGTCGGCCTCGATGTCGGCGATCACCACGGTGGCACCCCGCTGCAAGAGCGCGGTCACGATGCCTTTGCCGATGCCACCGGCCCCGCCGGTGGCCACCGCCACCATGCCGTTGACGTCGAGTCGCTCAGATGGGGTATCGCTGCTCATGGTGCCTCCTGTGATGGCCGACGGCTGTGGTTTAGCAGTTTTTTCGCGGCCGGCCCAACGGACCGCTCAGGCTCAATCAGCGTTGAGAGATTCCCGGGCGACTTGGGCTGGGTCGGGAGGTGCGGCGCTCGGGGTGGTGACATCGACGTGAGCGATGGTTCCAGTCCACGGGAACGGAGGCTGGTATTCGTCGTTGACCGGGAAGCCGGAGTCGTGGCCGATGATCAAACCGGTACCGCCGTTCTGCCATGAGTTGGGCAGCGTCCGGTCCAGTTCCAGTTGGGCCGTCACCTCGCCGTCCACCAGCAATTCCACGAGGCTTGAGGCCGGCGAAGTCGGCTGATAGCGGCATCCCAGGCTGGTGGCATCAGCGGGAATCGGCGGGGTGGCCAGTCGGTACTGGTCGCCCGACAGGCACAGGCCGAGCACCAGGGCACCATCCAATCCGTAGAGGGCCAAGCCGCTGGTCCAGTCGCCCATGGCCCACACGATGCCCTCGGCACCGGCTGGGTCCACCGTCACCTTGGCATCGATAGTGAATCCCCGTACCAGCACGGGCATAACTTCGTCGGCCACTCGACCGCCACCGGGTCGATACCGGGCTCGGGCGGGGGGCGGATAGGCCGGGGGGTATATGGCGGGCATGCGCCCGGCGTAACCGTCGTCCAAGGGCAGCACGTGATAGCGCCCGGCTGCTGACCACCAGGCAGCCTGCAACTCAGCCAGCTTCTCGGGGTGCTCGGTGGCCAGGTCATGGGCTTCAGAGAAGTCCTCGTCGAGGCTGAACAGCGACCAAGTGTCGTCGTCAAACGAGCGGCTTCCCTCCATCAGAGCCACTTCGTCGCCGTGGGCCTGGCCCACATGGTCGGTGGTGGCCTTCCAACCATCCAAGTACATGGCTCGCGACCCCTGGACCTCGAAGTACTGCTCGGATCGGGATGCAGGAGCATCGGCGTCGTCGAAGGTGGCAGCCAGGCTGGCGCCGTGCATCGGCATCTGGGCCACCCCGTCCACTTCTTCAGGGGCGTCCACCCCGCAGAGCTCTAGCACGGTGGGGGCCAAGTCGATGGCGTGGCAGAACTGGGAGCGGACCTCACCTCGGGCGGCGATGCCCGCGGGCCAGTGCACCACCAGCGGGGTGCGAGTTCCCCCCAGCCACGCATAGCGCTTCCACAGCCGAAACGGGGTATTGCCGGCCCACGCCCACCCCCAGGCGTAGTGGTTGTAGGTGCGGGGTCCGCCCAACTCGTCGAACCACTCCAGGTTGGCGGCGACCGACTCGGGGAGGCCCTTGGTGAACCGGTGCTCGTTCACCGAGCCCACGTGGCCCCCCTCGGCGCTGGCCCCGTTATCGGAGCACAGCATGACCACGGTGTTGTCCAACTCGCCGATCGCCTCGAGGTGGTCGATCACCCGGCCGATCTGGGCGTCGGTGTGGGTGACGAATCCGGCGTACACCTCGTGCATGCGGGCGAACAGCCGTCGGGCATCGTCATCGAGGTCCTCCCAGGGCTGAACCCACGGGGGCCGTTCGGTGAGCGTGGTGCCCTCTGGAGCGATGCCCGAGGCAAGTTGGCGCTCGAAGGTCCGCTCCCGCCATCGGTCCCACCCGTCGTCGAACTTTCCCCGATAGGGCTCCACCCACTTGGGGGACACTTGGTGGGGGGCGTGGGTGGCCACCTCAGCGTAGTAGCAGAAGAACGGCTTGTCGGGGGCGGCATGCTTTTGGTCGGTGATGGTGGCGATCACTTGGTCGCCCAGATCGGCGCTGAGGTGGTAGCCGTCCTCGTAGTGGGCCGGGGGGTCGATGTAGTGCTGGTCGCGCACCAGATTTGGGGCCCAGCAGTTGGCCCCGCCGTGGAGCACCCCGTAGTAGCGCTCGAAACCCACCCCGGTGGGCCACAGGGTGAACGGCCCGGCCGCGCTGCGCTCGCCGCGGGGGGCGAGGTGCCATTTGCCGATGGCCATGGTTCCCCAGCCGGCATCCCGCAGGATGCGGGGCAGCATGGCGGCCGACGAGGGGATGCGGGCGGTGTAACCGGGGAACCCCATAGTCATATCGGACAGAAAGCCCATGCCCACCGCGTGGTGATTGCGCCCTGTCAACAGAGAGGCCCGGGTGGGCGAGCACAGGGCGGTCACGTGGAAGCGGTTGTAGGCCAGGCCGCCTGCGGCCAGCCGGTCGATGCTTGGGGTGGCGATGTCGGCCCCGAAGCAGCCGAGCTGGGCGAAACCGGTGTCGTCCAGGAGGATCACCAATACGTTGGGCGCCCCCTGAGGAGCTCGGGGCAATTTCGGGGGGCGGGGCGTGGACTCTGCGACGGTTAGGCCGATATTGGCGTTGGGCGACGATTGAGGAGGCATGGGAAGTCAGCGGCGCGATCGGTAGTCGCTGCCGGGGACGGTGGCGAACGGGAATGGCTCGGGCTCTCGGCCTTTGAACAGCGCGAAGCACTCGCCGGTGAGGCCCGAATCGAGGATGGCCATGGCGGCCTCGGCCACCTCTTCTGAGTCCATGATGACCATGCCCGCGGCCTCTAGACGGTCTCGATTGCCGCCCAAGAATCCAGTACCGACGGTGGCTGGGCAGATGGCGTTGAGGCTGATTCCCCGCTCTGCGAGGTTGGGGGCGGCGCTGCGGACCAGGGCGGCTATGGCGTGTTTGGACATGGAGTATCCCAAGTCCACCGGCAGCGGGCTGAACGAGGCCATTGAGCCGGTGACCAGCGCGTGTCCGCCCCCGGCGGCTTCCAGCAGAGGCAGCGCAGCCCGCAGGCCGAACACCGCGCCGTGCTGGTTGATCCGATGATGCGGTGGTAGTCCTCGTCGGTCATCGCGGCGATGTCGCCCAGCCCCAGCATGACCCCAGCATTGAGGTGGACTAGATCGAGTCTGCCTGGGTCATCGGTCAACTCGGCAGCCAATTTGGCCCAGGCCGAGGAGTCGGCCACATCGAGGTGGCGATACCAACCCCCGATCTCATCGGCAACCTGCTGACCGGCGCCGTCGGCCACGTCGGTGCAGATCACGTGGGCCCCGGCGGCGGAGTAGCGGCGGGCACAGGCCGCCCCGATGCCCGACGCGGCCCCGGTAACCAGCGCGGTCTTACCTTGGAGGTCCACGCTCATCTCCCGGACTCTTGGGCGCCACGGGCGAAGGCGTCTTCGGTGTCGAGGTCGAAGAGGCCGTTTATGAACTGGAGCGGGGGCTTGGTGGTGAACTCCCGCTCGGCCTGGGTGGGCATGATCTTCTCCCGGTGGCGAAGGTCCCACATGCTCTCGCACCGCCCCGAGTACTGGTCGGGCTGCTCCAGCATCCAGATGATGCCGTCGGCGGGCACCGACGTGGGCTCCCAATCGGAGAGATCGATGTCGCCCATGTTGGCCAGCGTGCCCTCGGAGGCCACCGGGATGTCGATGCGGAAGCAGTTGACCGCAATGCGGTCGGGATAGAGCTGCCGGGCCAAATCGGTGGTCATCCGCTCTAGGGCCAACTTCGACATGCCATAAGACATAAGGCCCGGCACCGGGCGGAGGGCGGCCTGTGACGACAGGCTGATGATGCGTCCTCTCCCTGCGGCCCGCAGGTGGGGAAGGGCGGCTCGCACGGTGAGCAGCGGGGCCCGCAGGTTGATGTCCATGATGAGGTCGTAGCGCTTCAGCGGAATGTCCACTTCGCCGACGAATGTCACCGCTGCGTTGTTGACCACCACGTCGAGGCGGCCCCAAGCCTCCACCGGGGCAGCCACCATGGCCTCGATATCGTCAGCCGAAGTCAGGTCGGTGGGGACGGCAAGCGCCTCGCCTCCGGCGGTGACCACCGTCTCCACGGTCTCGTCGATGGTGCCGGGAAGCGGCTTGGGGGATGCCTTGGTAGAGCGGGCTGCGCACGCCACCTTGGCCCCTTTGGCTGCCGCGGCCAAGGCAATCGCCGCGCCCACTCCCCGGCTGGCCCCGGTAATCAGCACTACCTTCCCGAACAGGTCAAAGGGCTCAGAGTTCTGCACGTATCGCTACCCTAATGACTTGATGCCATTCACAGTGGAGCTTACGTGGGCGAGTACCGGCACTTGACGGTGGCCCCGGTGGGGAGTTGCATAGGCGCGGAGATCGGTGGAGTGGATCTGAGCGAGGATCTGGCCGACGATGTAGTCGCCGAGATTCGCCAGGCTTGGCTGGCCCATCTAGTGGTGTTCTTCCGGGGCCAGCATCTGACTCTCGACCAGTTCTCGGCGTTCGCCCACCGCATCGGCACTCCCGGTCGGTACCCGTTCGTGCCGGGGCTGCCTGACCACCCTGAGATCATCGAGGTGAAGAAGCTGCCCCACGAGACAATCAATTTTGGCGGCATCTGGCATACCGACACGGCCTATCTGGAGCGGCCGCCCATGGCGTCGATGCTGCTGGCCCGGGAGGTGCCCGCCGCGGGCGGTGACACCGAGTTCGCCAACATGTACGCCGCCTTCGACGCGCTGTCCGACGGTCTCAAAGATTCCCTGCGGAGTCTGCGGGCGGTGAACAGCTCGGCGCTGGCCGACGTGTCCAAGACTCGGGAAGACCGCATCGCCGATGCCGCCAACGCTGGACACGAGGCCGGTGAAGACTACGAGGCTGTTCATCCCGTGGTCCGCACCCATCCAGAGACGGGCCGCCAGTCTCTATACGTCAACGTGGCCCACACCGCCCGGTTCGAGGGAATGACCGAGGAGGAGAGCAGGCCCTTGCTGCGGTATCTGTTCGCCCACCAGTCCCGCTCAGAGTTCACCTGCCGGTTCCGCTGGGTAGTGGGATCGCTGGCGCTGTGGGACAACCGCTGCGCCATGCACAACCCGATCAACGACTACCACGGCCAACTCCGGGTCATGCACCGGATCACCTTCGAGGGCGATGAGCCTCGCTAGTGGTCCGTTGCGCCGGCCCCGGCGGGCCAGATCAGACGATGCGTGATTCGGAATCGGCCGACCAGTAGCGGTCTCGCAGATAGCGCTTCATCAGCTTGCCGTTGGGGTCGCGGGGCAGCGACTCATCGAAGTCCACCGCTCGAGGGCACTTGAAGGCAGCCACCCGCTCGGCGCACAAAGCCAGCAGAGCAGCCTCGATGTCGTCGCCTGTCCGTTCCGGGTCGATCAGCTGAACCACGGCCAGTACTTCTTCGCCCAAGTCGTCGTTGGGCACGCCAATCACCGCGGCATCGGCCACCTCGGGGTGCATGATCAGCGCGTCCTCGATCTCCTGGGGGTAGATGTTGACCCCGCCGCTGATGATGGTGTGGGCCACCCGATCGGTGAGGTACAGGTAGCCGTCGCCATCCAGCCGCCCCATATCGCCCAGCGTGCGCCAGCCGTTGGGGTGGGCAGCGGCTGCGGTGCGCTCGGGATCGTTGTGGTATTTGAAGTCCCGCCCCCCGTCGAAGTACACCACTCCGATCTCACCGCGCGGCACCTCGTTGCCGTCGGGGCCCACGATGTGTACCGGCTGCAACGGCCGCCCCACCGATCCGGGGTGGGCCAGCCACTCCTGCGATGAAATGGCGCTATGGCCGATGTCTTCTGTGCCGGCGTAGTACTCGAACAGGATCGGCCCCCACCACTCGATCATCTGCCGTTTGACCTCCACCGGGCAGGGGGCGGCGGCGTGTATGGCCAACTGCAAACTGGACACATCGGCGACCTCCCTAACGTTGGCGGGCAGCTTCAGCATCCGGGAGAACATGGTGGGCACGAACTGGGCGTGGGTCACCCGGTACTCGCTGATGAAGCGAAGGCAGTCGGCCGGGTCGAACCGCTCCATGAGCACCACGGTTCCCCCCACCCGATGCACGCACATGCAGAACACCAGCGGGGCCGAGTGGTAGAGGGGAGCGGGCGACAGATACACGCTGGTGTGGTCCACGCCGTAGTTGGCCATGCCCAGCGCAGTCTGCACCGCGGGGTTGGCAGGGTCGCCGATGGCAGTTTGGGCCGTCGGCTTGCGGATGCCCTTGGGCCGCCCGGTGGTGCCCCCGGAGTACACCATCTCCCGCCCCTCGCCTTCGTCGATGATCGGCGCAGTGGGCAGGCCGGCCGCGGCCTCAGCCATCGGCTCGAATCCGGCGATCCCTTTGGTGCCGGTGGTGAGGCGAACCGGCACCCGGGCCAGATCCAGCTCGGCCACTACCGGGGTGGTTCGACCCGAAGCGACCACGGCGGCGGCTCCGCAGTCGTCGAGCACTGCCTGTAGCTCGCCAACGGTGAGGTGATAATTGATCGGGGTGTAGATCAACCCGGCCAGTTGGGCAGCCCAGAACACTGCCAACGATTGCGGGGTGGTCTCCGACACGATGGCCAGGTGGTCACCGGCCTTGAGGCCCCGGGACCGGAGCAGATGGGCCAGCCGGTTGGCCTCCTCGTCCAGCATCCGATAGGTGATCACCTCACCGGTACGCCCCATGATCACCGCGGCACGGTCGGGCATCTGGGCCGCGAACCGCCGGGGGTGGAGCATCTCCGAGTCCATCGGCGGGACGATAGTTGCTCCTGAGCTTCGGCAGGTTCACGGCGATTATTTCTGCGACACACCACTAGGGTGAGGCCAGTTTTCAGGCAATCAGGGAGAAAACAGCCATGTGGCACGAGGAGCGGCTATTGGTCGACGGCGAGCTGCGGGACGCTGGCGGGGGCGGTGTTTTCGAGACGGTGAACCCGGCCACCGAGGAGGCTCTCGGCGTGGCGGCCAACGCCACCGAAGCCGACGCTTTGGCCGCAGTGGCTGCGGCCCGTCGGGCGTTCGACACCACCGACTGGGCTCGCGACCATGAGTTCCGGGCCCGGTGCCTGCGCCAGTTCCACGCTGCCATGGAGCGCCATCTTGAGGAGATGCGAGAGCTGACCGTGGCCGAGGTGGGCTCGCCGGTGATGCTCACCCACGGCGGCCCGCAGCTTGAAGCCCCGGTGGCTTCGGTCAAGTGGGTGGCCGACATGATGGACGACTACCAGTGGACCGAGGACCTTGGGGAGGTTGAGGCCTACGGCGGCCTCCACCGGCGGTGGATCGAGCGGGAGCCCGTGGGGGTGGTGGCCGCCATTACCGCCTACAACTTCCCAGTCCAGCTCAACCTGGCCAAGCTAGGACCGGCCCTGGCCGCTGGCAACACAGTCGTGCTGAAGGGGGCGCCCGACACCCCGTGGTCGGCGCTGGCATTGGGTCATCTGATCACCAACGAGACCGACATCCCACCCGGTGTGGTCAACATCTTGAGCTCGGCGGAGAACTCGGTGGGCGAGGTGCTCACCACCCACCCCGATGTTGACATGGTGACCTTCACCGGCTCCACCGCCACCGGGCGAAAGATCATGGCCGCAGCCAGCGCCACGGTGAAGAAGACCTTCTTGGAGCTGGGGGGCAAGAGCGCCTATGTGGTGTTGGATGACGCCGACGTGGAGGGCGCGGCGGCCATGAGCTCGTTCATGATCTGCACCCACGCCGGGCAGGGGTGCGCGATCACCACTCGCCTGGTGGTCCCCCAGTCGATGGCCGACACCGCCGCCGAGGTGATCTCGGCCACGCTGGCCGCCATCCCCTACGGCGATCCCACCGATCCCGGCGTGATGATGGGACCGCTCATCAACGCCCGCCAGCGAGACAAGGTCCACAATCTGGTGACCGCGGCGGTGGACCAGGGGGCGACGCTGGCCGCCGGCGGCAAGCGCCCTGATCACCTGCCAGTGGGCTACTACTACGAGCCCACCGTGCTCACCGGGGTTGGTGAAGACGACCTCATTGCCCAAGAGGAGGTCTTCGGGCCAGTGCTGGCCATCATTGGATACGAGGGAGGCGACGACGAAGCGGTGCGGATCGCCAACAACTCCATCTACGGACTGTCGGGCGCGGTGAGCAGCGCCGACCCCGAACGGGCTCGGGCGGTGGCCCGGCAAATCCGCTCGGGCACCATAAGCGTGAACGGCGGGCTGTACTACGCCCCCGACGCTCCCTTCGGAGGCTTCAAGCAATCGGGCATCGGCCGGGAGATGGGCGTGGCCGGTTTCGAGGAGTTCCTCGAGATCAAGACCCTGGCCGAACCGGCCGCCTGACCATCGGGCCGGGGCCGACATGGCAGAAACGGGAGAGTGGGCCAGTATTCCGCTGATGGCCCAATCAGCCGCCGAGCGGTTTGGTGGTGCCCCTGCTGTTGTCGAGGGTGACAACGTCATGACCTACGCCGAGCTGGGACAGCGAATCGATCAGGCGGCCGCAGCTATGCAGGCTGCCGGGGTGCAGCCCGGCGACCGGGTGGCGGTCTGGGCCTCCAACCGCTCGGAGTGGATCATCGCCGCGCTGGGACTCCAATCCGCCGGGGCTGCGCTAGTGCCGGTGAACACCCGATTCAAACCGGCCGAGACCGCCTACATCCTGGCCCGTAGCCGAGCTCGACTGCTGGTGGTCGAAGCCGGATTCGCCGGTATCGACCCCGCTGGCTTGTTCGACCAAGCCGATGCCGACCTATCCGAGCTGGAACAGATTGTCGTGCTGTCGCCCGGAGAGTCAGGCGAGGTTCCCAGCAGCGTGTCATGGACAGATTTCCTGGCCGCCGGCGACGCCGTGCCCCCCGCCGCGGTGGAATCCCGGCGCCGGGCGGTGGTCCCCGACCTGATCAGCGACGTCCTCTTTACATCGGGTACCACCGGCGCCCCCAAGGGGGTGATGATGACCCACGGCCAGACCCTGCGGCAGTTCTCCGACTGGTGCGACTTTGCCGATCTGCGAGAGCAGGATCGGTATCTGATCGTCAACCCCTTCTTCCACATGTTCGGCTACAAGTCCGGTTGGCTGGCCTGCCTGATGCGGGGGGCGGTGGTGTACCCGTTGCCGGTGTTCGATGTCGACCGGGTGCTGGAGCTGGTGGAAGCCGAGCAGATCACCGTGTTTCCCGGCCCTCCCACCGTGTACCAGACCATCCTCGACCATCCCTCTCGCGCTGATCGCGACCTGTCCAGCCTGAGGGTGGCGGTCACCGGGGCGGCCGATATCCCGGTGGAGCTGATCCGCCGTTTGCACGAGGAACTGCCGTTCGAGCGCATCTGCACCGGCTACGGCCTCACCGAGGCGGGGACCTGCACAGGAACCCGATCCGGCGACGACTACGAGACCATCGCCACCACTGTGGGCCGGGCCATGCCCGACCTCGAAGTGTGGGTAGCCGACGGCGACCATGAAGCAGCCCGAGGGAAAGTCGGCGAGGTTCTGGTGCGGGGTTTCAGCGTGACGACCGGCTATTTCGACGAACCCGAGGCCACCGCGGCGGCAATCGACGACGACGGGTGGCTCCATACCGGCGACCTGGGAACGATGGACGACCGGGGATCCCTCAAGATCGTCGGTCGGATAAAGGACATGTTCATAGTCGGCGGCTTCAACGCCTACCCCGCCGAGATCGAGAACATGCTGCTGGGCCATCCCGACGTGGCCCAGGCCGCAGTGGTGGGTGTGCCCGACGAACGGTTGGGGGAGGTGGGCCGGGCCTTCATCGTGCCCCGGCCCGGCGCGGCTGTCGATCACGACGAGCTGATCGCCTGGAGCCGGGAGCGCATGGCCAACTACAAGGTGCCCCGATCGGTGGTGCTGCGGGAGTCGTTCCCCATGAACGCCACCGGCAAGGTGATGAAAGACGAGCTTTTGGCCGGCAACTAAGCCGACGGCGGCGCAAACTGGAGCTTCAGCTCCCTCCTGAGGGTCTTGCCCGAGGGCAGACGGGGGATGGCCTCCACGATGTGCAACGTATGGAGGCGCTTGTAGGCGGCCAGCGAATCGGCCACCAGCGCCTTCAGCTCCTCGACTGTGGCATCGGCTCCGGGGATGAGCTGCACCGCGGCGGTCACCGCCTCGCCGGCGTCGGGGTCGGGCACTCCGAAAACCGCGCAGTCGGCCACTGCGGGATGGCCCAGCAACACGGCCTCCACCTCGGCGGGAGCCACTTGGAAGCCCTTGACCTTGATCATCTCCTTGACCCGGTCGGTGATGTGCAGCCATCCGTCGGGTTCCATCCATCCCACATCGCCGGTGCGGTACCAGCCGTCGGTGAAAGCGTCGGCGTTGGCCTCGGTGGGCAGGTAACCGGCCATCATGGCCGGGCTCAGAGCCTGGATTTCGCCGACCTCGCCTGGTGGCAGTACTTCTCCGGTTTCAAGGTCGGCGATGCGAAGCTCCACGTCGTGAACCGGCGGTCCGGGAGAGTCGAGCCGCCACAAATCAGGCCGGTTTACCGGGTTGCTGGTGAGCACAGGGGCCTCGCTGGCGCCGTAGGCGGGCATAAACGGAACGCCGGTGCGCTCGGTTACCCGCTGGGCCACGCTCTCGGTCACCGGGGTGGCCCCCCACATGATGTAGCGCAACGACGACAGGTCGTACCGCTCCAGGTCGGGGTGGTTGGCCATGGCGATCGCAATGGGGGCGACCGCCATCTCCAGGGTGATGCGATCGGCTTCGATGGCGGCGAGCATGGCGTCGAGGTCGAACCGGGGGTGGAGGCGCACCGATGATCCGGCCCACACCGAGGAGAGCAGGTTGAGCAGCCCGAGGATGTGGAACGGAGGGGTGGTGATCTGAAAGCGGTCTTCTGGGATCAGGCCTAGCACTGACCCCCAAATGATGGTGGCTGCGTTGATGCTGGCATGGGTGTGGAGCACCGCTTTGGGCATCCCGGTGGTACCCGAGCTGAACATCAATATGGCCTCGGTTTGGTCCCAGTCGAGGTCGACGGTGACGGGCTCGACCGGACTGTCGGCCACGGCTGCGACCGCGGGATCGTCGTCGAGGTGGATCACCCGGTCGACCAGCTGAGGAGGTAGGCGAAGATGGGTGTCACCGTCGGTCACGGCCAGCACCGGCTCGGTGAGGTCTACGGCGTGGGCGGTTTCGGCCTGCTTCCAAGCAGAGCTGATCATCACCGCCGAAGCTCCGAGCTTGATGATCCCGAATACGGAGGTGAAGAACTCTGGTCGATTGGAGGCCATCACTGCCACCCGCTGGTGGGCACGAACACCGCGATCGGCCAGCAGGCGAGCGAACCCGTCGGCCTGTCGATTGAACTCCCGATAGCTCAGCGCTTGGTCTTCGAACCGGATGGCCACCCGGTCTCCGATCCGATCAGCGGCCGACTCCAATAGGCTGTGAACGCTGATGCCCTGGGGATATTCCAGTGGCGGGAATATCGACGACACACCACTAACGCTCGGGGTCGGCGGGGAAGCCCTTGCCCTCGAGTTCGGGGTCGAGGGGCAGGTCGAAGCAATTGAAGGCCACTGCCAAAGTGTCGTAGGCCCCCACGGTGAACAGCAGGTCCATGATCTGCCGAGTGTCGTAGGCCTCGGCCAGCTCATTCCAGATGGCATCCGACCATCGGTGGTTGTGGTGAAGCTCGTCCACCGCCCGAAGCACCAGTGCATCCTCAGCAGCCCATCCTTCAATGGATCCGGCGGCGGTACGATCGACCTCCTCGGCGGTCAGACCCACTTCGATGGCGGCGGCCGAATGCTGGACCCATTCGTATTCGCTGCGGCGCAGCCACGCCACCCGCAGCACCACCAGCTCGATAGCCCGTCCAGGCAGGGTGTTGAAGTAGAGGAGGTGGCGGTTGAACGACAAGAACGCCTCGGCCAACTCGGGATAGTGGGCCAGCACCGACAAGGCGTTGTTGGGCCGCCTCACCTGCTGTTTGCGGTCGGTTTTGCGCTTGTCGTAGGCCGATCCCGCTGGGGGGCGCATGGGCTCCATGGCGGCAAATGACTCGGTCGTCCACTCCGGCAACTCCAGCGGGGCTATCCGCGGCCTCCTGCCAAGGTTGTCGGTGTTGTCGGCCGAGCTGCTCACCCAATCCTCCTTGCATTTCTGCCCGGATGGTAATCGAACCTAGCCGGTGCTGATTGTTGATAAAGGCGCTACTTGTAGCTACTTTATGTCCATGAGGTCGGTTGGGATAAAAATACTAAATAGCCGATTGAGCGAGTATGTCCGTCTCGCCGCGTCGGGAGAGACAATCCTGGTTACCGATCGCGACCGGGTTGTGGCGGAATTGGGCCCGCTGAGGGAGACCCGTAGCCCGATCCTTGCTGACGCATTTCTGGCCGACGCCGTGCGGTCCGGGGTATTGAAACCTCCAGCACTAGCTGCTTCGGGGCCTCCACCGCGTCCCAGCCCAATTGCCTCATTCGACGAGGTCATGGCTGAATTGGATGGAAATCGACGCGATCGGTGATCTACCTCGATACATCCGTCGCGCTTGCGCAACTTCTGGCGGAGGATCGCCGGCCCCCGGATTCGCTGTGGGAGGAGACGCTGGTCTCAAGCAGGCTGTTGGAATACGAGATGTGGACGCCGCTTCATGCGCGAGGGCTGACCGAGTCCCACGGTGAGGCTGTCCGGGAGCTCATCGGAAGGATTGCGATCCTGGAGATGTCCCCGAAGGTGCTGGCTCGAGCACTGGACCCCTTTCCCGGACCTGTTCAGCTGCGGACTCTGGATGCCCTGCATCTGGCCTCATGCGGGTATCTGATCGACCAAGGCCAGGGGGTGGCGCTGGCTAGCTACGACCAGCGGATGACTGCGGTCGCCCGCTCGATGGGCATTCCCCTTTTCGAACTGGGAACCTAGTGGTCTGTCGCAGGGGGTCTTCATGCGGCTAGGACTGATGGTCGGGCCTGAGCGGCGCCGGTATGCCACCAAGACGGCCCGCATGATCGAAACGGCCCAACAGGCCGAAGATGACGGCTTTGCCTCGATTTGGATACCCCAGATCCCCGACGAGTTCGACGCCATGACCGCAGCCACATTGATCGGGACGGCCACCTCGAGGGTGGAGGTGGGCACTGCGGTGGTGGTGGCCCAAACCCGCCACCCAATCGCCCTGTGCCAACAGGTGCTATCGGTGCAGTTGGCCTGCGAAGGCCGTTTCGCCCTGGGGTTGGGGCCGTCGCACCACTGGATCGTGGAGGACATGCTGGGGCTGTCCTATGACCGGCCTGCGGCTCAGATCCGCTCTTACCTGGACGTGCTGGACCAGGCCTTGGCCGGTCCCGGTCCGGTCCAGGTTGACAATGAGCACTTCCAGATCGACAACCCGCTGGACATCGCCGACCAGCCCGCCACCCCGGTGCTGTTGGCCGCGCTGGGGCCGGTGATGCTGCGGCTGGCCGGCACCCGCACCGACGGCACAACGCTGTGGCTGGCCGACGAGCGGGCCGTCGGCGAGTTCATCGCCCCCCGGATCAACGCCGCGGCCGCTGAGGCCGGTCGCCCCCCGCCTCGGATCGTGGCCGGGGTGCCGGTGTGCTTGTGCGCTCCCGGCGAGGTGGACAACGCCAAGGCTCGGTCCGAGCGGTTGCTGGCCGAGGCCGAGGTGTCCCCCAACTACCAGCGGCTGCTGGACCGGGGCGACGCCCACGGGGTGTCCGACATCATGGCTGTGGGTGACGAGGCCGCGGTGCTGGCCCGACTGCGGTCGTTCGCCGACGCCGGGGTAACCGACTTGTCGGTGCGGGTACTGCCGGTAGGCGACGGCCGCGACGAGCTCATCGCCTCCAGCGAGCGCACCCGGGAGTTCCTGGCCTCGTTGACCCCGGGGATCTAGGCCGCGGGCTGGACCTGGTTGAGGGGGTTCATCCCCGGGCAGCCCTTGGCCCGCTCGGGGATCTCGGCGTAGTCAATGGGGGTGGCCACCTCGGCCTTGGTGGGGCAGAACTGCTCGGCCAGCGGGGCCAGCACCTCCAAGTCAAACCCGTAAACCTCAGCAGCATTGGTGGTGAGGATCTTGGTGGTCTCTGCCTCGGTGAGGTTGGCGAAGGTGAGCCTCAGGTGCTGGCGGGTGTGGGGGTGCGACCCCTCGATGTGGGGATAGTCGGAGCCCCACATGACGCGGTCGATCCCCACCGTGCGGGTGGTCAGTGCCTCAGAGGGCCTCAGGAACGATGCCCCGATATAGCACTGGCGGGCGAAGTATTCACTGGGGGTGAGCGACATGTCGGCCACCGCCTGGCTGCCGAACACGGTCTCGGAGCCGTACTTGGAGTACTTCATCCGGTGGAAGAAGCTCTCCAGCTTCTCCAGAGTCTCGGGCACCCAGGCGGTACCGGTCTCAGTGGTCACGTACTTCAGGGTGGGATAGCGCTCGAACACCCCCGAGAACATGAGGTGCCACAGCGCCCGCTGGGTCCACCAGGTGGCCTCCAGGATGAACATGGCCAACGACGAGGGGAAGTGGTTGCCGTAGTTGGGCGATCCGCCCCCGGCGTGGTGGTTCAGCGGCAGACCGGCAGCCGCGGTGGCTGCCCAGATGGGCTCGTAGCTCTTGGAGTACAGCGGCTCAAATGGCGAGTCGGGCGGAGCGCCGGGGATCAGCACGCCACCGGTCAGGCCGTTCTCGGCCGCCCACTCGATCTCCTTGACCGAGCCCTCCACGTCGCCCAAGAACACCTGGGCGATGCCGGCCCGGCGCCCGGGGGCCTGGCTCACAAAGTCGGCCACCCACCGGTTGTGAGCCCGCAGTCCGGCCCAGCGGTGCTCGAAGTTGTCGCTATAGGGCGGGGCCTCGAAGGCGGTGGCCGCCGGAGGGGCGAACGGGGGTTGGGTATTGGGGAACAGCACCTCGGCGATGAATCCGTCGGCCTCCTGCTCGGCTAGGCGGTCAGACGACGACCAATTGCGGTGGCCCCACACGTCGGGATCGCCGTCGACCCCGACCTCCATAGGGGTCCGCTCCATGCCGGCGAACATCTCCTTGCGCCGCTCGTTGAGGCCGTCCATAAAGTCGGCCCACTCGTCGAACTCGGCGTGATAGCGCGACTCCAAATAGGGCCTGTAGTCCCGCAGATCAGCCCCACAATGGGTGTCTGCGCTGATGACGATGTGATGTTCCATCGGTTTCTCCCGTTATGGAGCGATCCGGCTGATGTTTGCCATCTTAGGTTTGGACAGGTGATCCCCACGTAGCACAGCTAGTGGTGTGTCGCAGAAATAGCGCCGTGGATTGCGACGGCAGCGGCGTTCCTCGCAAGGCGCACCGACGCTGCCATACCCGGAGCGTACGGCAAGGAGGGGCAACGCCGCGAGGGGCGTCGATGCCTAGCAGGACACGCGCGATTATTTCTGCGACACACCACTAATCCACTGACCCCCGCGTGACGATCCATTCGCACTTTTGGCCGGTTGCCGTAGCGATGAAGTCGAAGTCGGAGTCGTAGTGAAGCAAGGTGAGCTGTTCCAGTTCGGCGGCGGCCGCGATGAGCAGGTCGGGGACTTTTCGCCCTCTTAGGCCTTGTTCGGCCAGTAGACGCTGCGTTTGGCGTGCTCGACGCATGTGCACGGCGGTTGTCTCGATAAGTCCCAGTTCCGAAAGGCTGTTAGCGAGTTTGTCCCACTCTTGGGCGTTTCGGGCAGAGAATCCGATCTCCAGGTCGGTGATGCCAGCCCGAGCAGCGCGACCAACAACAGCCAGCGGCTCTACAACCACTCGAATCGAGGGCTGAGACAGTCGGGTCAAAACGCTTGTATCAAGAAGGTGGGTCACCGCCACGCGTGCTCACGGTCTTCAAGATCGGCTTCGGCGAGCAAGTCGAGCGCTTCGGTAACTCGCGGAGCGCGGGGGAGGCCCGCGGCTTCTAGTGCTGCATTGACTGTTGCCTTGATGGTGTCGGTCCCCAATTCTGCACGGGCCGCAGAAAGAGCCTTCTCATCAATGTCTATCAGGTGTTTTCCCACGAAAAATTAGTATATACAAGTCGATTGACGTATATACCACTGCTTTTGGCTATAGGCGCCCTCGCGCTTTTGTCTGGGGCGAGTAGACGGAAATGGACCGCAGCGGGCTAGCGGTTCACGTCGATGACTACCCGGCCGCGGATAGCGCCGGCGAGGATGTCGGTGGCGGCGGCGGGGACGTCGGCAAGGCCGATGGTGGTGGTCATGGCGTCGAGCTTGGCGGTGTCGAGGTCGCGGGCCAGGCGGTTCCATGCTTGGGCTCGGCGCTCGGCGGGCTCGTAGACGCAGTTGACGCCAGCCAGGGTGACGGCCCGCAGGATGAACGGGGCCACTGAGCTGGGAAGGTCCATGCCCTGGGCCAGTCCGCATGCAGCCACGCATCCGTGGGGCTGGGTCTGGGAGATGATGTTGGCCAGGGTGTGGCTGCCCACGGTGTCGACTCCTCCAGCGAAGCGGGCCTTGCCCAGGGGTCGGGCTGGGCCGGAGAGCTCGTCGCGGTGGATCAGCTCGGCCGCGCCCAGCTCTCGCAGGTAGTCGCCTTCAGACTCGATGCGGCCGCTGGAGGCCACCACCTCATAGCCAAGCTCGGCCAGTACAGCCACGGCCACGCTACCCACCCCGCCGGCGGCGCCGGTCACCACCACCGGGCCGGAATCGGGGGCGATATCGTGCTCCTCTAAGGCCAGTACGCACAGCATGGCGGTGTAGCCCGCGGTGCCCACGGCCATGGCCTGATGGGTGGTGTAGGCGTCGGGCAAGGGGGTGAGCCAGCCGCCGTCCAGTGCCGCCCTGGCGGCCATTCCCCCCCAGTACGACTCGCCCAGGTCCCAGCCGTTCACGATTACCCCGTCGCCCGGCGACCACGCGGGGTCGCCGCTGCTGGCCACTATGCCGGCCAGATCGATGCCGGGGATCATCGGCCAGTTGCGCACGATGGGGACGCCGTTCACGATGGCCAGGCCGTCTTTGTAGTTGAGCGTGGAGTAGTCCACGTCCACGATCACCGGCCGGTCGGGCAGCTCGGCATCGTCCAACTCAGTGATGGCGTGGGAGCGGTTGCCGTCGTCGTCTTGGCTAAGGAGTAGGGCTCTGAACATCCCGCCAGCCTTTCAGACGTGTCGTTGGTTGCTCCATCCGGCGGGACGGCGGACTTTGTTGTTACCACCACCCGGCGGGCATCGGGGGGCTCTGTTTGATGGGGTCTTGGTGGCGGGTCCTGTCCCGGCCCAGCCCGCCGTCTTCGCAGAGCTGCGGGCGGCGGGCTGGGCCGGGCCACCCCCCACCACGACCCATTTTGCGGCCCCCCGAAGCCCGCCTACCCGAGGGCTCCTGCGGACTTAAGGCGGTTGATTTCCTCTTCCGTGAGGCCGGCAATGCTCTTTAGGACTGAATAGGTGCTGGTGCCGAGGGTTTCGGCTGGGGTTTGGTCGGTGTTAGAGCGGGAGAATTTGATGGGGAAGGCCGGTCCGAGCCGATCGCTGGGTTCGGAGGAGTGGGGATGGTGGAGGGGGACTAGGGCCTGGCGGTGCTGGATCTGGGGGTCGTCGGCCGATGCGTAGGCCGAGGCCACTGCTCCGGCGGGTACCCGGATGGCGTGAAGACGGGCCAGCGCCGCCTCGGTGGTGCGGGCCGCCATCCACTCTGAGACCCCTTCGCATATCTCGGCCCGATTGGCTGCTCGAACCGGAATAGTGGGTCCTAGATCCCATAGGTCGGGGCGGTTCATCTCCTCAGTGAGACGCTCGAATTGGGAGTCGGAGGTCACCACCAGGGTCACCCAGCCGTCTTGGCATTCAAAGGTGTCCAAGATGCCCCGGGGGTCGCCGTTGCCGATCCGGTCGGGCATGCCCCGCTCTCGGTAGAGGTCCAGAGGCTCGTCCCACAGCATGGTGACCAGGCTGTCGAGCATGGCCACGTCGATGTGCTGGCCTTGCCCGTCGATGTCCCGTTGGCGCAATGCCGCTACTACGCCGAGGGCGCACAACGCGGCGGGAAACTGGTCGCCAACGGTGGCCCCGGCCTTGATGGGCGGACCGTCGGGGAACCCAGACTTGGCCATCAGCCCCGACCGCCCCTGAATGATGAGGTCCATAGAAGCCAGATCGGCGTCGGGACCATCTGGCCCATAGCCGGTAATGGAGGCATGAATCAGCCGGGGGTTCAGTTCCGAAAGTATCTCATAGCCCACCCCCAGCGAGTCCATGACCCCAGGCCGGAAGTTGTCCACCAAAACGTCAACATTGGCCACCAGCCGCCGAAAAGCGTCCGCTCCTTCGGAACGCCCCAAATCCAGAACCACGCTCCGCTTCCCCCGCCCCTTGCGCAGATAGCTGATCCCGATGTCATCAGGCCCCATAGCCTCCGACTGCTCACCATCAGCCCCCACCCAAGGCGGAATCCGCCAAGTCACATCCCCACCCGGTGGATCAACCCGAATTACCTCCGCCCCCAGCGAAGCCAACAACCAAGTACAAACCGGCCCCGAAACCACCCGAGTCAAGTCAACAACCCGAACCCCCGATAACGGCTTCATGTTCTTTTGCTTATCACTCCTCAAGTCGCAACCCACCAAGTCGGCGACCAGTCATTTTGCCCATGGTCAAACACCCAAGACGGGTGGACGGGGAACTGATCCTTACCCTTAGTCCTAGATGCTTTGGTCTGCTGGCTGCGCTTGTCATCACGGCTTGCGCCGCGAGAGACGATCCCGGAGCGCCGACACCCAGCGCAGCCATCGCCGATTCTGCTGCTAAGGCGGATCCTGATCCGCGGTCTGCTGACGTTGTCCCGTCTGCATCGGCAGCTGAGGCAAATGCCAGTGGTGCTCCCGCGGCTCCTGTTCCAGCCCCAACCTCGATTCTGCCCCCGCGTGCCGTGCCCACCGGCCGCAGTACAGCCGTTTCGACTGGAAGCACGCACACTTGCGCCATCGGGACTGACCGTGCCATCACCTGTTGGGACTGGACCACCAATCTGCCCCAAGGCGTCAAATGGGCCAGCTAGCCGAACACATCCAATGTCATCTGCATTTGGCTTTCGCCGCCCATTAGATACCGGCACTACAACTTAAGTCAACAACCCGCACTGAACCTCACCGGCAGCGTGAATCCAACATCACGCCTACACCAAACCCAGGGACCACCACAGCCTGCGCAAAACCCGGAGAGGTTCAGCTCGCACTTTGATGCTTCACCACGTCGGGGACCAGATCGCCAAGCTGCCCACCGAGGTGCGCGACCAGCTCGACACCGGCGGCAAGATCGAAGCCCGGCTGCGCCGCCTCGAACACATCGACCCCGAAACATGCACGACCCCAGCGGGCCGGCACCGGCACCAATGGCTCCAGAACTTCTCCGGCCAACACCGTGCCGCCCGTAGCGAGATCCGCCGATTGGAACGGCTGATCGACGAGCTGCTCGACCGTCACGGCACCACCTTGCGCGACGAGCCAGGCATCGGCCCGATCTCAGCTGCCACGCTGCTGTGCGAGGTCGGCGACCCCACCCGATTCGACCGCGAGCCCCGAATTCGCCCGCTGGTGCGGCACCGGCGCCGTCGCCCTGTCCTCGGGCGAAGGCAACGGGGATCCCGTAAAGCACCGGCTCGACTTCAAAGGCAACCGGCGCATCAACTCAGTGCTGCACATCGCGTCGGTCACCCAGCAGCGCAGCCAGCCCGAAGCGATTGCCTACCTCACCCGCAAAACAGGCGAAGGCAAAACCCGACGCGAAGCCTGCCGAGGCCACAAACGCCACCTCGCCAACTGAGTCATCCGCCGAATGTGGCGCGACGAACAAACCCGAAACCAGCCACTCGCGCTCGCCGCTTGACAAGGGAGCGTCTGACAGACCCTGGAGGTCTGCGCGGCCTATGCGGCTAGTGGGTTGGCCTTGGTCTGCGACAGGGGCTGTCGGCGTGGTCTTTTGGCGGTGGGGGGGTGTTGGGTTTGGAGGTGTTTGGCGGCTGGGTTGTCGTTGGCGGCGAGGTGTTTGGTGTAGTGGGCGATCATTGCGGGGGTGGTCCATCGGCCTGCGAGCATGATGGCGGCCATGTCGACGTTGTTGGCGACGAGGTCTTGGGCCATGCCTACGCGCGGGGAGTGGGAGGAGATGTTGGCGGGGTCGATGCTGGCGGCTTGGGCGGCTGCTTTGATACGGCGGTTGAGGGTGGTGGCTGAGAAGTTGAAAATGCGGTCTTCGGGATCGGCGTCTGGGGGGTTGATGCGCTGGAGTGCCTGGTAGGCGGACTCGGAGATGGGCGCGAACGCGCCATTGGCGGTCTGGTCGGTCTTTGAGCGGCGGATCCGCACCAAGCCGCATCTCCCGTCTTCCGCCATGTTGATGTCGGACCACCTGAGTGCGAGGAGCTCGGAACTGCGCAGCAGGGGGTCGTGGGCGACGGCGACTAGGGCGATGTCGATCACCGCGCGCTGTGCGGCTTGTTCAGGGGTTTCCAGCCGCGCGCCGGGCTGGTTGCGCCGCGGCTCGAAGGCGGCGTCGGCGATCAGATCGAGGTGGTGCCGGCGCAGGGGGGCGGCCTGTTTGGGGATATAGCCCTCTTCGGCGGCCTGGCGTCTCAGCCCCGACCGCACACGGCGCACCCGGGGGTCGCGGGCGGGGTTGGGATCGAGTAGTTCGTCGTGTTTGTGGGCGACTGCGGCGAGGTAGACGTCCAAGGTGTTGGGCTTTTTGCCCTGGTCGGCCAGCCAGACCAGCCACCTCTGGAGGTCTTGGGGGCGGGCGGGAAGCACCGGCACACCGTGGTCGGACGCCCACGACGACCAGTTCCTCCACCCGCACCGGTAGGTCTTGCGGGTGCTGGGGGCAAGACTGGCTGCTTTGGCATCGGCGACCAACCGGTCCATGTCCTCAGCGCTCAACCCGGGGCCGGGCGAGGCATCAGGAATCGGCGCGCCGTTGGGGCTGTCGGCCCCGCATACGCACGCGACGACGTCGCCCCGCGCAGTGTTGGTGAAACTTCCTGTTGTGGGGTTCATGGCCGCTGCAATAGCAGCCCGGCGGAGCGCTGGCATCATCGCATGCCCATGCCCTAGCTACAAACCGCTCATACACCTATGCAACGGTTAATTGCCCTTAACCTTTAGCTGGGAACCGGGGCGCTTGTCAACCAACCTGGAAACCTTGCCAGCCCGGAGGTCCGGCCAGGTAATGCCGACAGCTCGCGGGCCTGGGTTTATGTCCGGCCCCTCCGCTAGCTGAAACCTTCGGGATGGACAGCCTCCGAGGCGGGAACCGGCCCGAATTGGCGCTGAGCGATACTGGCCACACCGCCATAGCAGCCCCGCCCAAAGCCGAGAACCCGGTTTGAGCCCGCCAGACCCAAACTGAGCGATCCCCCTGTACCGCAGCGGTTTCCGAGTCTCGCCCGCCACCGCCTATCCCTTGAGGCCGTGGCTCCAAAGCAGTGCTTAAGGGCAATTAACCGCCACCTTCAAAATGGAGGAATCAAATGCCTCGACTGCTTACCCTGGGCTCTGCGAGGAGAGCCCTATCCCTGGCACTTGTGACCGCTGTTCTCGCCACGGCGCTCACAGTGACTCCGATATCTGACGATGTGCCGCTGATCGGCGGCACAGACGAACAGGCTTCGGCTCAGTGCTTCCTCCCCAGCTGGATGTGTGAGGGGCACCCTGCAAGTGATGCAGCGGAACTCACCAACCAAATCGTCACCTGGGTGTGGGTCAAGGTCTGGGTGGTGACATGCCACCCCGTGACGGGCGGCGGGCTTGCTGGAGCGGGGTTGGCCAAGAGCGCTGCTGGGGCTGCCAGGGTAGCTGCCAACGTTGGGTATGCTGGTGCTACCGTCGCTCTCGTGTGCACAGGGCGATGGGTCTGGCAGCGAGTCAGGGGATAGATATAGCCACATGGGCACAATTAGAGCTGTCGCCAAGGACATCGGCAGGTTCCTGACGTTCCGTTACGACTTGGACACTCCGCTGACAAGGACCGAGAAGATCGCCATTCAGGTGGTCGCTGTTGCATCCTTCGCAGTCGTTTTGACGCTGTGGCTGCTGGGCTAGCTCCTGCCTGACAACATCTGGCAATTGAGAAAGCATCGAGTCAATCGGCTCGGTGCCTTCTCGAGTACAGCGAGAAAAGCGGGGCGGAAACCGATTAGTCGAGGAGTTCGCCGCCATCTTGAGGTGATTTGCCAAATGCCTGAGAATTCGCCCATTGGGACGAAATCGGACCGTAGGGTTTGCCCGGCAGGGGATTGTCAGCGCTTTCTGCGTGGAGGCTTGAAACCTATGGTCGATAAGCACGTTTTGCGACCGGCAGGGGTGTGGGACCCGTCTGATGCGGGCTTTGAGCATCCTCAGCCGTTCTCCCAGGGGATCGTGTGCGACTCCGGTCGGATGGCTTTTGCCGCTGGGCAGGTCGCTCTGGAGCCCGACGGTACCGTTATCGGGGCGGCTGTGCACGTCGATGGTCGCCATGCTCGTTTTCATTCTGGGGGTGACAGCCGCAGAAGGCATCGCCATCCTGGTCGCCACCGCGGTGTTCGACCTGTCGGGTAATGCGAAGCTGGCCGTCAGCCTGGCGGTGCTCGTCGCGGCGACGCTCGTCGGCGCTGAAATCCCGAGGCGCTGCGACCGGCGCGGGCGGTGACCCGGCTAGGCGTCGCCTTGGCGCTGGCCGGACTCCTGGTCGTAGCGTGCTGCGCATCCGGCAGCGCCGGAGACTGAGAGCAGTCAGCTATGGGCCAAGCCCACGCCGAGCAGCGGTGGCAGGAGGAGTTCGAGCGGCACCTCCTCGCCGACGAAGCCTACTTGCACAACCCCGGATCAAGCTCCGCGCTCGCCGACCACGACCATTCGGCAGAGATGCTCCTCAGCGTGCGCGCCGACATGATCGCCGCCGAGGCGGAAACCCGGAACAAGTGCGGCTAGCCCGCCACCGCTTATCGCTCCCTCTTGCGAACGACGACTCCGCTGGGCCCCGATGCGCCCTACCTGTTCCAGCCTTCGGATTCCCTGGAGCCGAATCGGCAGCGGCATACGCGACTACATCAACGGCATCATGGAATACCTGGGCGAAGCAGAACTGGAGAAGTCGCGCAGCTACCAAGCTTTAGACAGGGTGATCTTCACTTACGTTTGCACGCCCTATGGCCAAGTCGGTGGAGCTTACGGCTCCTATTGGACCGCCTCAGCGGCACATCAAGCAGCCCTGGAAGCGGGCCGCACCGCCACCCAGGTGGCCAGAGCCGCCGGATATGTCGGTCTCACCATCATGGTTGCCCACATTGGCTATTGCTCCATACCTCGCTCCGACCCAACGCCGGGTCCGACGCCCGATCCGACGCAGACCCCTGATCTGACGCCGACCCCTGATCCAAGACCTCACAAGCCTGGCAACTATTGCGCCGGTACCTGGACCTATGGGCAGATGGCACCAGGCGGGGCTACCGCCTGGTACTACAAGTCGTGGTGATCGCCTAAGGCAGAGATGGGCCCCTCCCCGGCATAACTTCTGCTGGGGAGGGGGTCTGTTCATACGTGGAACGCCCCAGATGTCGGCGCGGTTGCCGCTCAGCGCCCGACGCGGCCAGCGTCCGGCATGGTGGCCTCAGCGCCTCAGCTGCTGCCGTGAGCGCTCAGGGCAATGAGTTCCGGCGCGGTGGCCTCAGATGCCCCAGGGGCGCTCTAGGGGCCCAGGGCCTCGAAGCCCGAGGCCTCCAGCGGAACTGGTGGCGGTCAGCTCCCCAAGGGCGAGTGATGCCGTAGCTGGTCTTCTGCCTCCATGCGAGGAATCAGCTACGGTCTGGAGTTGCAGTCGAAATCCTTGACCTGGGGCCACCAAACATGCGGTTTCCCTTGCGACCACAAGCTCCAACAAGGAGAGCCAAATGGGATTCCTCGCTTCGCTGGCCACAGCGGCCATCATCGCCGCGACATGTCTGCTGCTCCAGTTCTCCCAGCCGATCGACAACGACATTCTGTGGGGCTTCGTTTCTATCGCGGTTCCCGCGTTCATCGGCTTCGGCTTCTTCTTCGACCGGTGGAGTAAGCCGCGAGACAGGTCCCTCTTGAGCGAAGAGCGCTTCGTCCGCCGCTTCCAGCGCACAAGCCGGGCAACCCTGGCCGCTATTGTCGTCTGGGCCTTGGTCGCCGCCTTAGTGCCGGGGGCCACCGCCTATGCCCACGAGGGCGAATGGCAAGACCGCGAAACCGGCGAATACAGAGAAGAGCCGACCGGAGAGACAAGAACCGAGGACGTCTACGACTAGGTCACCGTCTTCCCCAAACTCCGCATCCCTCCCTCCACCGAGACCTATCCCACGACTAGGAGCGTGGAAGTCTGCGCGTGGTTCGGGTGCTTACTCACGGAGGTTGTTGATGGTCGGTGTCTTTCGTGAGCGGAAGGCTCCGTGGCCTCCCGCCCTACCGCGGTGATACAGCCACAAGGTGTTGCATCCACTAGGTGAATCCAGCCTGTTGGCCCCTATTCTCCGCGGACTGTTCGGCAGAAGCTGGTGTCCGGGTCGTCGAGGTCGATCACCTTATGGCCCGCGGCTGATGCCAGCGAGCGCAGGAGGGTGGATTTTCCCACCGACCGAGGCCCCTGAAGGGCCATCACGGGTATCTCGTCCATCTGCTGGACGACGACATCCTCAATTCGGCGGATCAGCTCCCGAATAGCAATAAAGTACCACTTCAGACGAGTTTCTGGATAACTAGAGGCATTTATCTCGGGAAATCCGAGGGCTTTTTCTCGGGAAACTGGAGGCATGGTGGCGGTCGTGTCGCCGGGGGCGTGCAGGGGCGACTAGACATTTAGCTCGTGGCCAAACACCCATTTCACGACGTCGCCATCGTCGGCATCGCCAACTCCGAACAGGCCCGTGTCCTCGAAGGCCATGACTCCACGACGATCACCTTCCAAGCCGTCCACCGCGTCCTAGCCGACACCGGCTTGACCCCATCAGACATAGACGGCATCGCCGCCGGCCCATTTAGCGGCCCGCTCACCTACTACATGCGCAATGGTCCAGCCTGGCGGAACCACATGGCCCCGTCCATCCCCATCATTCTGGATGCCGCCTCCGCCATCGCCACCGGCCAGTGCCACACCGTGTTGGTGGCCCACGGATCGGCCGGCGTCTACACCGAGCGGGCCTCCACCGCGCCGTGGACCCGGCCAGCCCACGAGTTTGTGGTGGCCTACGGCATGTTCACGGCGGCTGAGTTCGCCCTGATCGCCCAGCGCCACATGCACATGCACGGCACCACCCCTGAGCAGTTGGCCACGGTGGCCGCCACCATCCGCAACAACGGCCACGCCCACCCCGAGGCGGTGTACCACGGGCGAGGGCCGTTCACCCCAGACGACATCTTGGCGTCGCGCATGGTGGCCGACCCGTTCCACCTGCTCGACTGCGCCATGACCTCAGAGGGGGCGTGTGCGCTGATCCTCACCACCCGGGAGCGGGCCCAGGATCTGCCCACCAAGCCGGTGTACATCCTGGGAGGGGCGTGCGATAGCTTCGGGCCCTCCTACCAGCATCCCCCGGCGTGGGATCTGGCCGGTCCCAGCGGCCGCAACAACGGTTACACCGGCCGGTGGGCGGCCCAGAAGTCGTTCGCCATGGGCGAGCTCGGCCCCACCGATGTGGACGTGTGCGAGTTCTACGACCCGTTCTCGTTCGAGATCATCCGCCAGTTCGAGGCCTACGGGTTCTGCGAGGAGGGCGAGGGTGGCGATTTTATAATGGACGGCTGCATCGGCCCCGGCGGCCGGTGTCCGGTGACCACCGACGGGGGCACCATGTCGTTCAGCCACGGTGGAGCCGCGGTGCAGCAGCTCCAGCGGGTCATACGGGGGGTGGAGCAGCTTCGGGGTACTTGCGCCACGGCCCAAGTGCCCGACGCCCAAGTGGCCATGTGCTCCAACGGCGGTGCCGGTGCGCTGTTCACCGATGTGATGCTGCTGGGAGCGGAGACCCCATGAGCGAAATCCTGCAACCCCAGTCGCCTGGCATCCCCCTGCCGGTGCCCACCCTGTTCTCCCAGCCCTACTGGGATGGCTGCCAGATCGGCGAGCTCCGCTACCAGCGGTGCCGGGACTGCGGCGCCATCACCATGGACCCGGCACCGGCCTGCTCGGCCTGCTTCTCGCCCAACCTCGACTGGGAGGTCAGCACCGGGCAGGGCGAGGTGTACTCCTGGACCACCGTGTGGCGCCCCCAGACCCCGGCATTCACCGTTCCCTACGTGGCGGTGATCGTGACACTGGACGAAGGCTTCTGGCTGCTGGCCAACCTCATCAACTGCCCAGTCGACGCCGTTCACGTCGGAATGCGGGTCAAGACCGTCTTCGTGGAGATGAGCGAAGAAATCACCCTGCCCTACTTCGAGCCGGCTGGCTAGTGGTGTGTCGTGGGTTTAGCGCCGTGGATTGCGACGGCAGCGGCGTTCCTCGCAAGGCGCACCGACGCAGCCATACTCAGAGCGTACGGCGAGGAGGAGCAACGCCGCGAGGGGCGTCGATGCCTAGCAGGACACGAGCGAATAAACCCACGACACACCACTGGCTAGCTGGAGGGCTCCAAGTAGACGTGGGTGGCAGCGGGGACGGTGTCGCGCAGGCGAGCCTCCACCGCGGCTATGGCCGCGGGCATCTGGTCGCCGGATAAGTGGTCGGCGAAGTCCACTTCGGCGGCCACCAGCAGTTCCTCGGGGCCGAGGTGCTGGGTGCGTAGGTCCACCAGCCGGTCGATCTCGGGCGAATTCTCCAGCGCCGACCGCAGTCGCTCCCGGTCTTCAGCGGTGGCGCTCTCGCCAATCAGCAGGCTCTTCATCTCGATGGCCAGCACGATGGCGATGATCCCCAAGAGCACGCCGATCACCAGGGTGCCCACGCCGTCCCAGCGGGGCTCGCCGGTGACCTCGGCCAGCACCACGGCAATGAGGGCGAACACCAAGCCGAACATGGCGCCCAGGTCTTCGAGCAGCACCACCGGCAGCTCGGGGGTGCGGGAGCGACGGATGAACGTGCCCCACGAGAGCTTGCCCCGCACCTTGTTGGACTCCACGATGGCGGTGCGGAACGACAAAGACTCCACCACGATGCCGAAGATCAGGATCCCGATGGCCACCCAGAGCGATTCCAGTTCGTGGGGATGGCGCACCTTCTCGATCCCTTCGTTGATGGCGAACAGTGCGCCCAGGGTGAACAGGATGATGGAGACCACAAACGACCAGAAGTAGCGCTCCCGGCCGTAGCCGAACGGATGTCGGGGGGTGGGATCCCGCTTGGACAGCCGGCCGCCCAAAAGCAACAGGGCCTGGTTGCCGGTGTCGGCGCAGGAGTGGACGCTCTCGGCCAGCATGGAGGCCGAGCGGGTCACGGCGAAGCCCACGAACTTGGCGATGGCGATGGCCAAGTTGGCGAATAGAGCGGCCAATACTGCCTTGGTGCTGCCTCCTGCGGCCATGCCCCAATGGGTAGCACACCTAGGGCGGGTATTCTCGTGTTGTGTTCAGCATTGAGAGCGATGGACCGGTAGCCCGCGTAACCCTCAACAATCCGAAGCGGCGCAACGCGCTGAGCTTAGAGTTGATGGAGGCCCTCGTCGAGGCGCTCCACAAGTTGGGGGAGCGTACCGACGTCGCAGTGATCGTGATGGCGGCCGAGGGTCCGGCGTTCTCCGCCGGCCACGACCTGTCGGAGATGGTCGACCGGGACGCCCAGTTCTACGACGACCTGTTCGAAGTGTGCACCGAGTTGATGGAGGCCGTCCACGCCGTGCCCCAGCCGGTGATCGCCGAGGTGGCTGGGGTGGCCACCGCCGCCGGTTGTCAGCTGGTGGCGGCCTGCGACTTGGCGGTGGCATCCACCGAGGCCACCTTCGCCACCCCCGGCGTGCGCATCGGCCTGTTCTGCTCCACTCCGATGGTTCCCATCTCCCGGGCAGTGGGCCGCAAGCGGGCTATGGAGATGCTGCTCACCGGCGAGCCCATCGACGCTTCTACCGCGGCTGATTGGGGCCTGGTGAACCGGGTGGTGCCTCCCGATGAGCTGCGGGCCGCGGTCGACGAGCTGGCCGGCCGGATCACCCGGTTCAGCGACCACACCATCGCCATCGGCAAGCAGGCGTTCTACCGCCAACTCGACTGCGGAGAGCCCGAGGCTTACGAACTGACCAAACAGGTCATGGCGGCCAACTCGGCAACCGCCGACGCCCAAGAGGGCATCGATGCCTTCTTGGCCAAGCGCTCCCCCTCGTGGTCGGGCCGCCAAGGGCAGTAGTTTCCCGCCCATGGGAACCGTTTTTGCCACTGTTGACGACCTGCCTGCCGCCGTCGGCCAGCACTTGGGCTATAGCGACTGGATGGAGATCACCCAAGAGCGGGTGAACCAGTTCGCCGACGCCACCGGCGACCACCAGTGGATCCACATCGATCCTGAGCGAGCCGCAGCCGAGAGCCCCTACGGCACCACCATCGCGCACGGCTATCTCACCCTGTCGCTGACCAACATGTTCCTGCCCAGCCTCATCACCGTGGAGCAGCTTTCGATGGGCATCAACTACGGAGTCAACAAGGTGCGGTTCCCCGCCCCGGTCCCGGTGGGGTCAAAGGTCAGGGTGGGCGCCGAACTCACCTCAGTGGACGAGATCACCGGCGGCGTGCAAGCCGTCATCACCATCACCGTCGAAGTCGAGGACAGCCCCAAACCCGCCTGCGTCGTGGAAAGCCTCACCCGCTACCTGCGCTGAGCCCTGATACGGCGCAGCCCAGTAGAGTTAGCGGGCGATGGCCAAGCGCAAGCGGTCGCGGGGCGCGACGTTGGAGCGGGTGCCGGTTTCGGATCCGCCGGTGCGGCCGGGGCTGGTCGGTCCCCGGAGGCGAGTGCCTGGTCATATCGAGCGGCCTCCGTATGCTCGGACGGGGGAGCCGGGGCCGTCGGCGGCGTCGTCGGTGCGGAGCGCGGCGGAAATACAAGCCATGCGCCGGGCGGGGCAGATGGCTGCCGAGGTACTGCTGTTCGCCGGGAAACTGGTGGCCCCTGGGGTCACCACCGACAGTATCGATGCCGAAGTCCACGAGGAGATCGTGCGCCGGGGGGCCTATCCCAGCCCGCTCAACTATCGGGGCTATCCCAAGTCGGTGTGCACGTCGATAAACGAGGTCATCTGCCACGGCATCCCCGACAGCCGGGCGCTGGCCGACGGCGACATCGTGAACATCGACGTGACCGTATTCCTAGACGGCGTTCACGGCGACACATCGACCACCTTCGAAGTGGGAGAGGTGGACGAGCACTCCCGCCTGTTGGTGCGGGAAACCCGTACCGCCATGTACCTGGGCATCGCCGCAGTCAAGGACGGCGCGCCGGTGAACGCCATCGGCCGGGCCATTGAATCCCACGCCCGCACTCATCGGCTGGGAGTGGTGCGGGAGTTCATCGGCCACGGCGTTGGCACCGAGTTCCACTCCGGGCTCCAGATCCCCCATTACTACGAGCGCAACCACAACACGCCCCTGGCCACCGGCATGACCTTCACCATCGAGCCCATGCTCACACTGGGTTCCCCCGACCTGTACATGTGGGACGACCAGTGGACGGCGGTGACCGCCGACCAGCGCCGCAGCGCTCAGTTCGAGCACACCCTGTTGTGCCTCGACTACGGTGCGGAGATCCTCACCCGCACTCCCGCGGGAGAAGGTGCTGCCGAGGTCTTTTCCGGGGACTGACCGACTCGGCATTAGCTGAGGACGGGCAAACTTGCCATGATGGGGCCATGGCACTTCCCGTTGAAGACATCCTGGCCATCCAGAAGCTGGCCGCCGACTACAACCACCTGATCGACAGCGGCTCAGCTGAGGCTTGGGCCCAGCTTTTCGTGCCTGACGGCACGCTGGAGTTCGGCATGCCCGAAGGGGTCAAGGGCCACGAGGATCTGGCCGCGTTCGGCGCGGCCATAAACCCGGCCACCCGCCATGTGATCAGCAATCTGTCCATCGACGGGGACGGCAACGAAGCGATTGCGTCGGTGTACCTGGAGGTGTACCACACCGCACCTCCCGGTCAGCCTCGTGAGCTGGCCATCACCGGCGTGTACCGCGACCAACTGCGCAAAGAGGACGGAAAGTGGCGCTACGTGTCCCGCCAGTTGGTGCCCGACTTGGGCGAATGGGCACCCGCCCCCGAAACTGTTCCCGGGCTCTAGTCCCAGTACCAGGCCAGGCCGCGGACTCCGGTCCCGGAATTGATCATCATGGCCTGCCCGAACTCGCAGATGAACGCGTCGGCCGGCACGACCTCGGAAGTGACTGCGTCCATAAGCTCGGCGGCCCGCTCGGGAACGCCGGCATGGATGCACACCAGATGGAGCTGGCCGTCGCCGCCAGTCGGTTTTGTGCGCCGCCAGATGCCTAGGAGACGCTGAAGGGCGGCGTCGTCGCTGAGTGCGGGCCGAAGTCGGCGGATCACCATGTCATGAATGTCGAACATGGGACGCAGACCGAGCAGGTTTCCGGCCCGGCCAGCTAGGCCCGGCACCCTTCCGCTGCGGATCAGCTGGTCGAGGTTGGCCAGCGCCCCCACGAGCTTGACCCGCCCGGCTATCTGCTCGGCTCGGGCGACCACTTCGTCGAGTGTTGCCCCGGCCTGCGCCGCTCGGGCGGCGGCTACCGCTACCAGCCCCTGCCCCCCGGCCGCAGTGCGGCTGTCCACCACTGACACCGGGCAAGCCGCGCCCTTGGAGGCCAGTATCGCCGACTGGTGGGTGATGCTCAGCGAGGACGTCACCGTCACAACCACCACGCCGTCGCCCTGGTTTTGTCCGGCAATCGCCTCGGCGAATGCCCCTGGCGATGGGCCGGAAGACGATTGGTTCTTGGCGGCCAAGATCTCGGCGGTGTCCAGCTCCCCGTCGTCCACCGTTTGGCCGTCCACGGTGATGATCAGCGGGACCACGGCAATGTTCCAGCGGGAGCGCACCTCCCCGGGTAGGGCGGCGGTGCTGTCGGTGACAATGCCAACGGCCACTCAAGCCACCTTGTCAACATCGACAATCGGACGAACGGTGGCGGCCGAGGCCAGCACAATCAGACCCGAGGCCAACAGCACCGAACGGGTGCCGGGCAGCCCAGCCCCGTTCAGCCCGTCGCCGATGGCCCCTGCACCGAGCGCGGCGGCGCCCAGACCGATACGGATCACCACGTGGAACGCCGAGAAGGCCAGCACCCGCTCCTCCTCTTGGGGGATCCGGGCTTGGAGAGCGCTCATCCCCGATGTCAGAGCCACGGTGGCGCCGGCCCCGAAACCGGCCGCCCCGAGGAAGGTCAGCCAAACGGTGGGGCTCTGGCTCATCAGCGCCACGAGTGCCCCCATAACCAGTGCACCGCGCCGGGTGAGGACCAACAGATCGACATGTCGGGATTTGTGGGTGAGCGCCAGTCCAATGCCCGCTCCGGCGCCGAACAGCACGATGAGCACGCCGTATTCGATGTCGGAGGCATTCAGCTCCTCTCGCACCAGCTTGATTCCCAGCGAGAAAAGCGCCCCCAATCCGATGGCGGCGGCGGCGGTGGCCGGCAGAATCCGGCGCACCAGCGGCACCGACCAGGCGTCGCGCAAGCGGCCGGGGGAAACCGATAATTCACTGTCCAGCGCCACTGGACTCTCCCCGGCTGCCTCGGTGGAAGTGCCCCGGCCCTGAAGGCCGAGGGCTCGGGCGATGAAGAAGGCGGAAACACCGAAGGTGAGGGCGTCGATCCAGAACACCAAGGCGTAGGGGTGCGAGCCCAGCCAGCCATCGTCGAGCGGAAGGGCGGCGAACGCCGCGAATAGACCTGCACCAATCGGGATGTTGCCGTAGGACGATCCCATCATGGCGGCATTGGCCAAAGGCAGGTCGGACTCGTCGACCAATTCGGGTATGGAGGAGTCCCGGGAGGCCAGGAACACCACGCTGGGGGCCTCCAGCGCTAATGCCCACAAGTACACCCACCACAGCTCCTGTACGAAGGGGACCACGGCGATCATCCCGGCCCGCAGCAAGTCCATGGTGATCATGGTTCGGCGGCGATCCCAGCGGTTCACCAGCTTGGCGGCCAGCGTGCCCCCCAACGCCGCGGGTATGAGCCGGAAGGCCAAGATGCCGCCCACCGCGGCGGCCGAGTCGCTCAGGTGATCTACCAGCGCCATGAGGGCGAAGGTGCCCATCCAGTCGCCGAGCGCGGACGCCCCCTGCCCGACGAGGAGGCGACGGAAGTCGACCTGGGTGCGAAGGCTCAACGTTCTCTAGGTTGCCGACCTGGGGCCGGAGTAGGAAGTCTCACGGGGCTGTTGGTTTGGCCGGGGCTTCTCAGTCTCAAGGGTTGGACGGGGTTGCCGAGACCCAGCTGTCGTTGTCGAAAACCAGTCGGTGGGCGGCGGCCTTCAAGCGGTTCGGGGTCGGCAGCGGCCCATTGCCCAAAACGCGCTTGATCAGTATCGGGACAATGATCACTGTGCTGGCGATGGCGGCTTGGCCGCCGGCCACCAGCAGCAGGAAGGGGGGCAGCGCGGGCATGGTTATGAACACCACCAAGCCGGTGTGGCGCAGGATGCGGCCGAGGGCCAATCCCCCCAACAGGAAGAGCGCTGCCGGCCAGGCAATCACCGCGAACGCACCCAGGGCTGGTGACAGGCCCCGACCTCCGGCACCGTTGAGGAACATCGACCAGTTGTGGCCGATCACCGACACTGCGCCGGCGAATGCCATGAGCAGCCAGCGGTCACCCGCCAAGAATGGGCCGAGGGCGCCCTTGCCCACATCGCACAGGCCGCCCACTACCAAGGGGATGAACCCCGTTACGTGATAGAGGCTGGTTCCCGAAACCGTTCCTGTACCCACCTGGCGCAGGTCGGTTCGGGCCAGCGACTGGGCGATCATGTAGGAGAACGGGACCGCACCGGCCGCAAAAGCCACTATTAGCACCAAAGTCCCCCACATCATCGGTAGAGATTCTGCCCCAAGCCAGGGCTGCTTTGCCACAGGTTGATGAAGATGAATCTCTCGAGGCCCGGTATGAGAGTTTGGCGTGGCAAGATGGGGCCGAGATGAGCTCCGGTGAACGAACCCGCTTGTTGCTGATTCGCCACGGTGAATCGGAGGTAACGGTCAAACAGGTCATCGGCGGTGATCTGGCGTGCACGGGTTTGTCGCCGCTGGGACGCCGACAGGCCGAAGCCCTTGGAGAGCGATACATGCAGAGCTATGAGCCCAAGGTGGATGCGCTGTGGTCGAGCACGCTGCCCCGGGCAATAGAGACGGCCGATCTGCTGTCTCCTTCGCTGGGCGGATTGAAGGTGCATACCCATCCCGACCTGGTAGAGCGCCGCCCTGGAGAGGCCGACGGTGTGGGCTACCAGGAGTTCGGCTCCTTGTTCGAGTGGACCGGGGACTTCCACCCCCACTTGCCACTCGCACCTGGAGGGGAGAGCTTGGCGGCCTTCTCCTATCGCACCGGCCAGGCGCTCTATGAACTGGTTGAGGGATATCCGGGTACCACCATGATGGTGGTGTGCCATGGCGGCGTGATCGACATCGCCATGAGGCTCTTTATGGGCCTGGGGATGAATTCGCAGTTCGTCCTGTGGACCCTGAACACCTCCATCACCGAGTTCGTGACCACAGATGAGCCCGGAGTGTGGCGGCTGGTGCGATACAACGACGCCGCCCATTTGGACGGAATGCCACCCCGCACCGAGCCTGCCGAATAGACCAGGCGGCTCAACTCACCACGATCGCGCCGGGATCAGTTGCGGTAATTTCGCCTACTACGGCCGCGGTGTGACCAGTGTCGTTCAATCGAGCTACCGCATCGGCAGCCGCGCCTGCTGAACAGCAAAACAACAGGCCACCGGAGGTCTGGGCGTCGGCCAGCATGGTCAAGATCCGCTGGTCGTCAGATCCTCTGACCAAAGGACGCACATGGTCGAGGTTGCGGGTTGTTCCGCCCGGTGCAAACCCATTGTCCAGCAGCTCCCAGGCGCTGGGAAGCACGGGCACGGCTTCTGCCCGTATCACCGCGCCGGTGCCGCTGGCGGCGGCCAGCTTCTGGAGGTGGCCCAGCAATCCGAAACCGGTGATGTCGGTGGCCGAGGTGGCATTGGCTTCGATGGCAGCCGAAGCGGCCTCGTCGTTCAGCCGGGTCATCTGGGCCACGGCTTCGGTATAAGTCTCCGCCAGCCAGCCGCCGGACTGGATCGCCTCGGGCTTGGATCGCTTGACCGCGGTGGCCAATAGCCCAGTGCCCAGCGGTTTGGTCAGTACCAGCGACTGCCCGGGTTGGGCTCCGGCGTTGGTCAACAGGGTCTCCTCGTCGGCCTCTCCGGTGACGGCCTGGCCGTACATGGGCTCGGGACCGTCCACCGTGTGGCCGCCGACTACTGCCCAACCTCCCTCCGCAGCGGCTGCCGCCCCGCCGGCCAGCACTTCTGAGAGCACCTCCAACGGAAGCTCGCCATGGGGCCAGGCCACCAGATTCAGCCCGAACCGCGGCGTGCCGCCCATGGCGTAGACATCGGAAGCGGCGTTGGTGGCGGCGATGCGACCCCACGTGTGAGGGTCGTCGACCACTGGAGCGAAGAAGTCGGCGGTCGAGATCAGGGCGCGGCCTTCCCCAAGACGCCACACCGCAGCGTCGTCACCGGTCTCGGTGCCCACGATCAGGTTCTCGTGGACCGGGGTTGGCAGAGAGCGCACGACCTGCGCCAGCTCGGCTGGCCCGAGCTTGCCGGCTCAACCGGCGCCGTGGGAGTAAGCCGTGAGCCTTCCGGTTTTCGGGTTCACGGTTCCGACGCTACCGGGCCGTAGCTGGTTGCGGTGGGTTAGCTTTGCTCTCGTGTCCCCTTACGAGCAGGCAGTGCGGTCGATCAAGGCTCTCATGTACACCTATGCCGAATGCGTGGACTTGGCCCGTTTCAACGAGCTCGGCGAGCTCTTCTCCCACGGCGAGCTCACGTCCACCAGCGCAGCCGACTCTGGCGACGGCATGTCGGGCGACGATGTTGCCGCCTTTTACGCCGCCACCAACAAAGTCCACGGCGATGGCACCCTGCGCACCCGGCATGTGGCCAGCAACGTGATCGTCGACGTCGCCGAAGACGGTCAGACGGCCACTGCCCGCTCGTACTTCGCCGTTCATCAGGGCACCGATGCGCTGCCGTTGCAGCCCATTGTCGCCGGCCGTTACGAAGACGACTTCGCCTTGGTTGACGAGCAGTGGCGATTCGCCCGACGGATGGTAATTGTCGACCAGATAGGGGATATGCGCGAGCACCTCACCTTCGACCTTTCCAAGGGAGACGTGCGCTACACCGACTATGTGGAGCCAGAATGAGCGACCCGCCAACTCGCCGGGCGCCACCGGGCTGGTACGCCGAGCAGGGTAAGGGTAAGTATCGATATTGGGACGGTGGGTTGTGGGTCGAGCAGCTGGCCAGGCCGGTCGGGGGCGGGAACGGCAACCGACCCTCTTCGAGCCAGCAAAGAATCGGGCTCGCTTTTTTGGGAGCTGCGGTGGCCTTGCTGGTCACCGGACTGGTTCTTCCCTGGGCCGAAGACGACGCAGGCGATCAGGGAGTTCTGGACGGCGACTTACCGTGGCTGGTGGGCCCAGGGGGCGTGGCTGATTCGTGGCTGCTGATCTTGATGGCCGCCTTTACGCTGTGGGCGCTTCAGGTGTTTGCGTTGGCTGGGAAGAGCCAACGAATGTGGCTGGCAACTTTAATCGTGGGACTGGCAGAAATGGGCTTCTGCATCGCAGAAGGACTGGCAATGGATGGTGACCTGGATTTGGCCGGGACCCAGGTTGGCCTGGGTCTGTTTGTGGCCTATGCGGGAGGGGCGGCAGCCGCAATTGGCAGTGTACTGCTCAGACCTGCCAGATAAGAATGGCTGGCTAAACGTCGTCACCCTCGTCGTCTGGGTCGCCTGTGTCTTCGGTGAGGACGGTGTTGGGCTGCTGGCGGGTCAACGGCAATTCCACCACCATCTCGGTGTACTCTCCGGGCTCGGTTTCCACGGTGATGGTGCCGCCGTGCTCGCGAACGACGTCGTTGGAGAGCGCCAGGCCCAGGCCGGTGCCCTCGTTGGTGGGCTTGGTGGTGAAGAACGGGTCGAAGATCTTTGCGGCCACATCGGGAGGGATGCCGCCTCCATTGTCCCGCACGCTGAGGATGGCGCTTTCTTCGGTACGGCGGGTCTTCAACACCACGGTGGGCACGTAGTCGCCGAGTGTGCCCGACTCCATGAGCTCCTTTTGCCTCTTGTTAGTGGCGTAGCCGGCGTTGGCCACAAAGTTCAAGAACACTCGCCCCATGTCTTGAGGGACCACTTCAAGTTCACCCATATCGGGGTCGAATTCCTCTTCAAGGGCGACCTGGAACTCGTTGTCTTGGGCCCGGGCGCTGTGGTACGCCAGCAGCGAGTGCTCGTGGATTAGATCGTTGATGTTGGTCAATTGCGTCTCGCCCCCGCCTCGGCCCATCAGCAGCATGTCCTGAACAATTCGGTTGGCCCGTTTGCCGTGGTTCTGGATGCGCTCGAGATTGTCGTTCAGGTCTTGGTTGATATCTGCAATCAAGTCCTTTTGCTCATCGGTGAGGCTTTCTTCGAACTCCTCATATATCTCGGCCATCTCTTTCAGCAGTTCAGCCGACGCCGCGGAGAAGTTGTTTATGAAATTGAGCGGGTTGCGGATCTCGTGGGCAACGCCGGCGGTGACCTCGCCCAGCGCGGCCAGCTTTTCCCGGGCGACAATTTGGTCCTGGGCTTGGCTCAGCTCGGCCAGCACCACTTGCAGCTCGTTGTTGCGCTCACTCAGCTCTTGGGCAAGCTCCTCGACCAGGTTCAGCCGCTGGATCTCCAGGGCCTGGCGGCGGAACATCTCCAGCGCTGACGCCATCTCGGCTATCTCATCGCGACCGCTGACCTCCACCTCCTCTTCCAATTCGCCTTTGGCCAGCGTCCGCATGCGAGCGGAAAGCCGTCCGATCCGGCGCAGCAGAACACGGCCTACGAAGAGCCAGGAGATCAGTCCGGCGACGAGGACGCCGATGGTGCTGATCAGCACCAGCAGGATGCGGGCGGTGCTGATGGTCTGCGCTGAGTTCTCGGTGGCCTCGTCGGCGCTGGCCTGGGCGGTTTGGACGATGGCGTTGACCTCAGCTAGGAGATCGACGGCCACTTCCTGGTTTTGGGCCAGAAGGCTGTCTTGGCGCTCAATGATCTCCAACCGGTCAGCCGAGACTTGGAAGGCGCTCTGGTCACCGCTGCCTAGAGCCAACAGGTCGTTGATCGATGATTCCAGCCCTGGGACCATTGCCGACTCGGCAATGGACGACAGGCTGATTTGAATGCGATCGGCGGCTGATTCGAAGCTCTCTATAAGCGGTTCGACGAATTCGGACTCCGATGCGATGAGGGCGCTGCCCATGAGTTCGGATACCCGGGCGACATCGGCCTGCAATGCGTTCAGGTGTCGGTAGAGGAGGAGTTCGTCACCTGAAGTTCGGGTAATGGCATCCGTCGGCTCGGTGGTGAAGTCTCGAAACCCCGTCACCTGGAAGAAGAGCTGGTCGTCAATGGCAGGGATGATGATGGCCTGGGCCTCATCTCTCAGCGCGGGAATCTGGACCTGGAGTCCTTCGATCTGCCTGTTCAAGCCGTAGAAGTGGGGGATGTCGGATGTAATCGTGGTGATGTTGCTCTCCAGGGCATCGGCGGCCTCGGCGATGCCCTGAACGTGGATGTCATCGGGGTTGTCGCGCAAAAGGGGCCTCAAGCGCTCTTGGAACTGGGTCTGAGCTTCGGACACTTCGGCAGAGATCTCGATGAACTGGTCGGGTGGCGCAGTGGTCAGCCGGGGGGCGGCGGCCACCAGCGCATTGCTGAACTCAGCCAGGCTGAATGCGCGGGCCAGCTCAGGCACACTCTCCTCGCTTACCCGCTTCTGGCTGCGATCCACATTGGTGAACGAGATCCAGCTCACAACGCTGGCCACAATTGTCAAGATGACTGCACTGAAAATCCCCGCGTAAAGCTGGCTGGAGATCCGTCGGTGGATCGCGGGCCTCTGAGCCTGGGTGTTGGAGTCCCCCGATGCCGAGGTTTCAAGGTCGATTGGCTCGGTCATGGGTTGGCATCTCCCATTGAAGTCTCCGAGCGGTACCTGCCGTTGGCGTCTATCGCGGTCAAAAAGACCGCATCGGAACCCTGGTTGTCCACTGTCTGGGTGCTTTCGTCGCCGAAATCCAGGACGAATCCATCGATTTCGAAGCGGCCGGCGCCCAAGATGTTCTCCAAGAAGCAATCGCGGGTGAGATCTTCCCCGCAGCCCTCCAAGCCCGAAATGGCCAATCGGCCGGCGATATAGCCCTCCAAGGACACAAATCCCGGGTCGGCTTCTGGGTCGTAGGCCACCAGGGCATCGGTGTAGGAGGCAACAACGGGGATGGAGAGGTCGGTGGGGAAGGGAATCACTTGGGTGACGTAAACGCCCTCGCCCCTGGCGCCGAGTTCGTCGGCCAGAGCGTTGCTGCCCACAAACGAGACGGTCATGAAGATGGGGTCGAACCCGATGTGGCGGGCCCAGGAGATGAGGGCCGCCACCGGCTGGTAGGCGCCTATAAGGATCACCGCCTCGGGGTTGCCCAGCCTCAGGTCGAGCAGTCCTGATTTCACCGCGGTGGTGTTGCGGGGATAGACGCCGGTGGCCACCAGGTTCATCCCCCGGCGTTCGAGCGCGGCCAGCGCCCCGTTGTACCCGGCCCTGCCGAAGGAGTCGTCTTGGAACATCACCGCGATTCGAGTTATGCCCAGATCGGTGGTCAGCCGCTCGACCATCTCCTCGGTCTCTTGGGCGTAGGAGGCCCGCAGATTGATGATGTTGTCCCAGTTGTCGTCTCGGAGAAAGCCGGCGCCTGTGAACGGAGCGACATAGGGGATGCCCGCTTCGGCAGCCACCGGGGTGGCCGAGCGGGATGTAGGCGTGCCCACCGCGCCGATCAATGAGAACACCTGCTCGTCGTTGATCAGTGCTTGGGTGTTGATGATGGCCGCTTCGGGCTCGTAGGCGTCGTCTCGAGTTGTGAGTTCCAACGTGCGTCCGTGCACACCGCCATTTCGGTTGGCCTCTTCGAAGGCCGCCATGATTCCCAAGTTCATGTTGATGCCCAACTGTTGGGCAGGGCCGCTGAAGGCGGCCGACTGCCCGAAGACCACACGGTCGTCGAAGACCCCCGGAACCCCACCGCTTTGGGTGAGGGTCTCAGGGGCGCTGGAGGTCGCTACGGGAGTGGCTTCAGGTTGTAAGGGGTCGTCGGGAGAATTGGATCCGCATCCCGACAGCACGAGGGCAACTGCGGCAATTGCCAGGGCAGCTTGCCGCGCTCTAGGCAGGCTTCTTTGTGCCGAATGCCTCACGACTCGGGGTGTACGACGAGCTTGAGGTGGTTGCGGTTGTTTTCCCGGCGGTATTCCAGCTCCTCGCCCATGGTCCGCACCAGATAGACCCCCAACCCCCCGATGGGCCGCTCGGCCAAGGGAAGGGTGACATCGGGCTCGGGGGCGTCGGTGAGCGGGTTGAAGGGTGCCCCGTCATCGGTGAGGCAGATGGTGAGCACATGTTCCGCGGACTCCAGCTCAAGGTCAATCTTGGTGAGGCCGCTGGTGTCGCCATGGGTAAGGGTGTTGAGCACTAGCTCTTCTAGGACCAGGTTGGCCCTCATGGTCAGCGTTATCGGCCAGTCGCCTTCCTCGGCCATCTCATTGAGGATGTCCTCGATCAGGGGCAATGCGTCGGAGGGATGACCCTGTTCCGGTGGGTGAGATAAGTGCAGGGATCTTTGCATTTCACCAGTTCCTCGTGTCGGGCAGGGGAGGCAGTGACCGGTCGAGGAGTGCGAACATCAGGGGCGTCGAAGGGTCAGGCAGGTGATGTCGTCGGATTGGGGGGCATCACCTGCGAAATCCCGCACCTGCTCGAATATTGTCTCGTTGGCGGCCAGAGCGCTGGCGGGCGGGTTGCCGTCGAACACATCCGCCAACCGCTCCAGCCCAAACTGCTGGTTTTCGGCGTTCATGGCCTCGGTCACCCCGTCGGTGAACAAAACGACGGTGTCGCCTGGTGCCAAGGTGACCGTTTCTTGGGTGTAGACGATGTCGGGGGCGATTCCGAGCGCCACGCCCTTGGTGAGCGGCAGTTCGGTGACGGCGCCGTCGGCGCTTACCAGCATCGGGGGGTCGTGGCCCGCGATGGAATAGGTGAGCGTGCCGGTATCCGGGTTGAACAGGGCGTAGATGAGGGTGACGAACATGAACGTGGGGTTGTCCTGGTGGAGCTGGTTGTTGACTTCCTCCAGCACCATCTGGGGGTCCCGGACGCCGATGGCCGCTCCTTTCAACGCGGTCCGGCTGGACATCATGAACATCGATGCGGGAATGCCCTTGTCGGATACGTCGGCCACGACTAGGGCAACTTGCTCATCGAGCTTGAAGAAGTCGTAGAAATCTCCGCCTACGTTGCGGGCCGGCTCCATGTTGGCCGAGACCTCGTACGTCTCGGTGACCGGCGGGTTCTTGGGCAAGATGGACTGCTGGAGTTGGCTGGCGATGCTCAACTCGTTCTGGAGGGCCACGAGCTGGTCCCGCGAGGACAGCGCCTCGCGCCACTCGGCCAAGTGCTCCAGCGTGCGGGTGATGGTGATCTTGAGGTCGTCGAAATCGATGGGCTTGGTGATGAAGTCGAACGCCCCCCGGTTCATGGCAGTGCGGATGTTGTCCATGTCGCCGTAGGCGGAGATGATCACCGCTCGCAGATTGGGATCCACCCCGGGAAGCTGCTGGAGCAGGGTGAGCCCGTCCATCTTGGGCATGTTGATGTCGGACAGCACCATGTCGATGGTGGGGTCGGCGTTGAGCTTCTCCAGGGCCTCCACTCCGTCACGGGCGAATACGAACTCGTATTCGTTTGACCGGATCTGGCGGCGCATCCGCTGCAAGATCAGAGGCTCAAGATCCGGCTCGTCGTCGACGACCAGGATCCTGTAGGTCTGGGTCAAGGGATTACCCCTGTTTGGCGTCGTCTACCGAGGGGAATACGTTGATGATCTGATCGAAGCCGCTAATGCGGAACACGTCGCCTACTGCTTCGGTCAGAGAGCAGATGCTGAACGACTTATTCTGCTTATCGAGGTTCTGGGCCGCCATGAGCAGCACGCGCAGCCCGGCGCTACTGATGTACTCAAGACCGCCGAGGTCCAAGATGATCTTTTGGTCGCCGGGATCGAACATCCCTTGCAGAGACTCGAGGAAGTCGGAGGCGTTAGATCCGTCGACCCGGCCAGATGCATTTACGACCAGGGTGTCGCCGGAGCGGTCGTGACTGAATTCCATGTTGTGGGCCTCTCTTGTTGGGTCCTGTCCTGGATCATTTTGTCAGCCGGAATGATACACAAGCCAATGGACCCAAGGACAGAGAAGCGCCAATTTGAAGCCAGATGGGCCCGCGTAACTGAGAAATTGCCAGAGATAGAGGTCAGCTGGGCTGGGAGAGGATGAGCGCGCTGGTGGGAACGGCGGTGCCGGCAGTGGCCAGAACATTCTCCACGTTGTCGATTTGGTTCATCGATGTGCCCCGGATCTGGCGCACGCCTTCGGCGATGCCGTTGAGGCCGTGGATATAGGCCTCCCCGAGTTGTCCCCCGTTGGTGTTGATGGGCAGGCGGCCATCTCTTTCGAGGTGGCCGTCGCGGATGAATTCCTTGGCCTCGCCTCGGTCGCAGAACCCGAACTCCTCTAGCTGGGGGAGCACCAGCGGGGTGAAATGGTCGTAGATGATGGCGGTTTGGATGTCGTCGGCCGACAGGCCGCTCGACTGGTAGAGCTGGCGGGCGCACAGTCCCATCTCGGGGATGCCGGTGATGTTGTCCCGGTAATAGCTCCTCATCATGTGCTGGTCTTCGGCTACCCCTTGAGCGGCCGAGGCGATGACCGCCGGTGTCTGCTTGAGGTCTTTGGCCCGCTCGGCGGTGGTCACCAGCAGAGCCTGAGCGCCGTCAGTCTCCTGGCAGCAGTCCAGCAGCCGCAGCGGCTCGACGATCCAGCGGCTGTTCTGGTGGTCTTCCAGGGTGATGGGCCGCTGGAAGAAGTGGGCGTAGGGGTTGGTGGCCGCGAAGGCCCGGTCGACCACCGACACCCGGCCGAAGTCCTCGGTGGTGGCGCCGTACTCGTGCATATAGCGGGTGGCGAACATGGCCACCCATGAGGCCGGCGTGACTAACCCGAACGGCGAGCTCCACGAGAAGCTGACCTCGACCGCTTCGGCGCCGGCGGGCCGGTCCTGCACCCCAGCCCCGAAGCGGTGCCAGGAGCGCTCGTTGAAGGCCCGGTAACACAGCACGTAGTCGGCGGCGCCGGAGTACACGGCTTGGCATGCCACCGCGACCACGCCACACGCCGCGCCCCCGCCGTGATGGACCATGGAGAAGTGGGTCAGCTCTTCGATGCCCAGGTTTCTGGCCACCTCGATCTCGGGGTTCTGCTCGGCCGAGTAGGTCACCATGCCGTTGACCTTCTCAGGCGGAAGGCCGGCGTCCTCACAGGCGGCCAGACAGGCTTCCACCGCCTGGTCCATAGGAGTGCGGCCCGAGTCCTTGGTGAACGGGGTGGCACCGATCCCAGCGATGGCGGAGTGGTAGGCGTATTTGAGGGTCATGGTGATCTCCTAGTGGCGGGGCAGGGCCAGGTCGATGGTTCCGGTCACATGGGGGCCGCGACTGTTCTGTCCTCGGAACGAAACTTCGACGATGTCGGTGCCATCGGTTTCCCGCTTGGCGGTTACCGATCCCGACATAGTCATGCAGTCGTAGGGGTAGTTGGGGGCCCCGAGGCGGATCTTCAGGTTCTTGAACACGGCGTCGGGGCCGGCCCAGTCGCTGATGTAGCGAGCGGAGAGGCCGCTAGAGGTCAAGATGTTCATGAAGATGTCCTCAGACCCCTTCTTTAGGGCCATGTCCCGGTCGTGGTGCACATCTTGGTAGTCGCGCGACGCGATGGCGGTGGACACGATCAGCGTGGGGGTAAGCGGAATCGGGCAAAGGGGCAGCTCATCGCCCACGCTCACCTCGTCGAAGGTGAGCGTGGTTGGGTTGCGAGGCACCCGGGCGGGTCTGAATACCGGCAGGCTCACATCCTCATGGGTCTGCATGTGCCAAGCCTCCAGCGGCATGCCCACCTTGAGCTGACCGGGGTCGCAGTCGGTGATGTTGGAGACTAAGCGGACGCCTTCTTCCAACTCCACCAGCCCGATGTTCAGCGGGTAGTCGAAGGAGGGGACCCGGGGGTGGTGGGACACCACGAAGGAATAGAGCGTGCCCTTGCCTGAGGCAACTGTGTAGCCCATTTCGGTGGACCCGCAAGCGGGGCAGCGGTTGCCGGGTGGATGTTGGAGTCGCCCGCAATTGAGGCACTGCTGGATGCGGAGTTCGCCGGCCCGGCTGCCCTGCCAGAAGAAGTCGGTGTCCTGGTTGCGGCTGGGCCGGGGGCGGGGCGGGCGCTCGGATGCGATGTCGCCGTCGCTGGGGCTGGCGGTA
This sequence comes from Candidatus Poriferisocius sp., assembly GCF_965214065.1. Lineage (GTDB taxonomy): Bacteria > Actinomycetota > Acidimicrobiia > Acidimicrobiales > Bin134 > Poriferisocius. Next base: position 148,513 of record NZ_CBDCAT010000027.1, on the reverse strand, counting down.
CGTCCGGTGCCGGGTCGGAACTTGAGGATGCGGAAGAACATGGAACCGACGTGGTCGCCGTGCTGGTTGTGGTACTCGGTCTCGGTGGTTACGAAGTGTCCGATGCCCAGAGCGGTCTGCTTCTCTTCGGAGACGTCCACCAGCTTGACCACGCCGGTGAGATGGTCGCCGAGCTTGAGGTAGCGGTGGTAGACGTGCTCGGAGTTCGTGGCCACCACGCCGACATAGCCGGCTTCGTCCAGCATGGCGTACACCCCGGACGCTGGGTCTTTGGGGTCGTTTACCCGGGGGACCAACCCGATCATGGTCCAGGCGTTGAGCATGGCCGGAGGGGCGGTGATTTCCCCGTGGGGGCCGCTGCTGGCCGTGTCGGGGTCGGTGTAGAGGGGGTTGGCGTCCTCCGTGGCATCGCACCAGTGGCGAATCATGGGCTGGTTGACCGGATCGCGAGCAGTTGTCGGAGTGCCGGTGCTCCCAACCTCTCGGCGCAGCTTGGCCATGAACGCCTCTTTCTGCGCGTCGGTCATCTCGTCGCTCATGTTCTCTCCCCTTCGACCGGAGCGGACGTTATCGCGGCTGGCATTGAGGGCAGAAAGTAAGCGTGCGAGCGTCGTAGGTGCGATGTTGGAGCGGGGTGGCGCAGCGCAGACAGGGTTGGCCCGAGCGGCCGTAGCAGGCCAGGGCGTGCTGATGGCTGCCCTCGTCTCCCTCGGCGTTGCGATAGTCCCGCAGGGTGGTGCCTCCATTGGCCAAGCCGGCCTCGAGTACCTCAACTAGGGCGCCGTGGAGTCTGGTGGCCGCGGGCCGACTGATCTGGCGTTTGGCCGGGTGGATGCGGGCGATCCATAGCGCTTCGGTTCCGTAGATGTTGCCCACGCCGGCCACCGGTTTCTGGCTCAGGAGCTGGGTGGGGATGCGGCGGCGGCTCTTTCGGAGGGCTTGATAGAAGGCCTCTGGGGTGAATTCAGGGCTGAGGGCGTCAGGGCCTTGGGCGGCCAGGGTGGGAATGGTGTCGTACTGGCCCGCGGTCACGCAGCGGATGCGCCCGAACCGGCGGACGTCTCGGTAGACGAGGACTTCGTCGCGGTCGAGTTGCCACCATGCTCGGATGTAGGGGTTGTCGGGGACTTCTGATGCGATGGCGAGGGCGCCGGTCATGCCCAGGTGGATGATGAGCTCTTGCCCATCGTCTAACGGCGCGATTAGGTACTTGCCTTTGCGGCGCAGTCCCTGGATCGTGGTGCCGATGGCTTCTTTGGCGGGGGTGAACTTCTCTGAGGGGTGGCTGTCGGCCTCCCTGATGAGGCGATCTTGCAGCCGGGCTGCGAGTTGACGGCGGATCGTCTCGACTTCGGGCAGTTCGGGCACGGATTAGCGGGAACTGAGGGCGGCGCGGGCGACCTCTAGATCGTCGGGGTTGGTTACGCCGATCCAGGTCTCTTCGGTGTTTACTACTCGGACGGTGAGCGCGCCCTTCTCCATTTCGGAGGCGACGGCGTGGGGAAGGAGGTATTCGGCGGTGGGGCTGTCGCCGTGTTCTTTGAGGAATTGAGTGAAGCCGTTTTGCAGGCTGTCCATGAATCGCGGGGAGAAGGCCCACAGGTTCATGGACACGATGGTGCTGGCAGGGAGCGCGTGGTCGGCTCGGGAGATGCCCTCTTGCTCGACTATTCCAGTGAGGCGGCCGCCGTCTACTCGGCACACCCCCCGGGTTACGGTGCCCTCGGCGGGCAGGGTGTGGTCGAGGTGGTAGCCGCACAGCCAGCCCTCGTTTGGGGCCATACTCTCGATGGCCTGGGCCAGGGCGCCGTACGCGGTGGGGCCGTAGTAGTCGTCGGCGTTGCACACCACGAACGGACCGGTCACCGCGTCGGAGGCCGATAGCACGGCGTGAGCGGTGCCCCACGGTTTGGGCCGGGGAGGGCCGTGCTCGTTCTGGCGCACGTAGGCCACTTCGAGGTCGGCAGGCAGGCCCCCACGAGACTCGAAGTGCCGTTTCACGTCGGCCTCGATGTCGCTTCGCACAATCAGCACCACCCGGTCGGCACCCGCGGCTTGGGCGTCGCAGATGGCGAAGTCCAAGAAGGCCTCGCCGTTGGGCCCCACCTGGGCGAGCTGTTTGGTTCCGCCGAAGCGCGACCCCAGCCCCGCGGCCATCACCACCAGTGTGAACATGCTCTATCTTTCTCAGGCTGCCGAAAACACCAGCCTACGGCGGACTTCTTGCTGGGCCGAGGCTAGGTCGCCGTCGGCGATGACGACCTCTCTTGCTTGTTTACCTTTGCGGGCGAACACCAACACGCAGCGGGCCACCGCCTCTCCTACCGCCTGCTCCACCGCCAGGGAGTAGGCGGCCAACTGAAGCCGGTATCGGTCCACTTTGGCCTGGAGCGTTTCGTCGTCGTGGATGTCGTCGGTCTTGTAGTCCACTATCACCAGTCCTTCCGGCGTGCGATACAGAAGGTCGATGTAGCCCTCCAACACGGCGTCTTTCACTTTTGAGGCTACATACACCTCTTTTCTGTGTTCGGCCTGTGCCGCCTCGCGCACGCTCGGCGTCCTCAGCACCGACTGGGCCAGGGCAAGCACTGAGCTGCACTTGGAGGCCACCCCCTCGGCTTCGGCCTGGGCTGCGGCAACAGGTTCGATGAGTCCCAGATCGGCGTCCAGGCTCACGGTTTGCAGCACGCCGTGGACGGCTGATCCCACTTTGGTTCCGTAGCGGCCCTTGAGCCAGGGCGGCCGATGGTCGTCGCCGTCCACGGGACCGTCCTTGGCCAAGCCCGGGTCTTGGGCTGAATTTTCAGAGTCTTCGGAAAGGCCGGGGGTGTGTTGCTGGGATATCGCCGAGGCGCTCACCACCAGCGGACGCTGGGCCTCCTCGATGGCGCGGTCTCGCTGCGTCTTCCACTCATACAGCGACAAAGCGCCGCTGGCCTGTGGCGCCGCAGCAGGCGCTTTGCCCAGGGGTGCGGGCGCCCACTGCCAGCCGGGCAGGGCAGGCGCGCCGTCGGCCACCATGTGCGCCATCGACCGCTTCGACGCTGAATCCGTATCCGAGTCGGCGCCGCCCGGCGCCATGCGGTGTGCCGATACCACCAGGTGGTCTTTGGCCCGAGTGGTAGCCACATAGAGAAGGCGCACTTGCTCGGCCTTGGCTTTTCCGTCCTCGGAATCTCGTTGGTCGGCGAAGGTGCTGGTCAGCAGAGAGTTGCTGAAGCGAACGCCGAAGCCGCCTTCGGGAGGCCAAAGCAGGTTGGCGGTCATGGGGCGGGGCCGGCTGTAGGTGCCTGACAGCACTGCGATGGGGAATTCGCGACCCTTGGCCGCGTGAATGGTGGTTATGCGCACAGCGTCGTCATCGGTTTCTGACGCGACCACATCGGAGTCCCGGGCCCGCTCACTGATCCTGCGGTCGGCCCAGGCGATGAACTCTCGCACGCCTTTCCCGCCGGTTCTCTCGAATTGGCGGGCCTGATCGATCAGCCAGTGGAGGTTGCCCCACACGTCTCGGGCCCGGCGAAAGCCGAAACAGCTTGTCTCCAGCAGGCGGCGCTCCCGCACTATGCGCTCCAACAGGTGGCTGGGGCTGGTCCACCTCACTGTGGCGTGCTGCTCGGCGAGCCACCCCATCGCGCGGCCCACCGGGTGCTCATCGCCCAGCGTCTCGGGAAGTCGGGCCGAATAGTCCCACCGGCCGTTGTGAGTCGTCTTGAAGGTGAGCAGGTCGTCGTCGCCGCAGCCGAAGGCGGGGGAGCGCAGCGCGTTGACCAAGGCGACCTCGTCGGTGGGGTCGGCTAGTGCCCGCAGCACGCTCATGGTCTCCCGGATGGCCTGGGAAGCCCATATCAACGAGCCCGCCTCGATGCGGTAGGGGATGGAGTGGAATTGCAGTGCGACCTCGAGCTGTGACAGCGACGTGCGGGTGGGGAGAAGGATGCAGATGTCTCCCAGCCGCGCCGGCCTCCACGCCTCTTGGCTGGCGTCTCCTTTGCCAGCGCCAACAGACCATCCCTGTTTCACTGCGGTCAACACGGCTTGGGCTACCTCGTTGGCCTCTGCTTCTCTGAGCTTGGCCATCTCGGTCCCTTTGGAGTGCTCCGTGTCAAAAACGGCCACCGCCGGACCCTCCGGTGGGTGCCCCCGCACCGGATCGAGCGGAGTGTAGGGAGGCTGGACATGGTCGCCTTCTTCACCCATCAGGCTTTGGAACAGCCCATTGACCCAGGAGATGATCGGCTCGGCAGAGCGGAAGTTGCGGGTGAGCGACTTTTGCACAACGTTTGGGGCGCGGCCCGCTTGGGCAAAGACGGCTATATCGGCTCGTCGGAACCGGTAAATCGACTGCTTGGGGTCGCCGACGAAGAACAGCCGTCCGGGTTCGTCGCGGAGGTCGGGCCACGCGCTGGTGTCCTCAGCGGGCGCGGCAATCAGCTTGGCAAGGTCGATTTGGATGGGATCGGTGTCTTGGAACTCGTCTATCAGCAGCTTCGGGTAGCGCGCCGCCAGCACCCTTCTCGCAGGGGGGCCGTGCTCAGGGTGCCTCAGGAGGTTCCTGGCCAAGACCAGAAGGTCGTGAAACTCCAGCACCCCCTGCTTGCACCGGTCTTCGGCGGCCGCGAGGATCAGCGCTCCCAGCACCCGGGCCAGCCTTCCGATCACCGCGTCGGCTACATGGAGCTTGGCCTTCTCCACCGCGGTGCCCAGAGCCGCCACCAGTTTGCGGACATCCCTTACCGGGAGATCGCTGGTCCAGTCTTCTTTGCGCCCCAGATTCCCCGCCTTGAAGCTGGGCATCGGCCCGAACAGAACGCGAACCGCCTCCTCGTCTGATCCGGCCTCCGCCAGGCGCTCCCCGGATTGGTCGATCTCTGAGAGCCGGGACGACAGCGTGCATTCAGGGTTCGAGCAATACCGGGCCAATTCGGCGGTTTGGGCCATCTGGCCTACCAGGGGGCCGAAGTCGAATCCCCCGACCGGGTCGGTTGGGGCCGGCCCTCGTCCCATGCGCTCCTCCACCAGGTCCCAGTTGTTGTCGAGGGCTTGGGCCAGGTTGTGGAGGTGGCCAGCGGTGATGCCCATTATCAGCCCCAGCACCAGTGCAGCCTCCTGTTCCGGGTCGTGCAGCAGGTGACGGAGCATCTGCTCCCAGCGGTCCTCAAAGGCGTCGAGAGGGCTCACCTCGATCTTGGGCGGGAGCCCGGCCTCGAGGGCGTGCTGGGAGAGTATGCGCAGCGCGAACCCGTGGAGGGTGGTGATGGCGGCGGTGTCGAGCTGGTCTAGGGCCTCTCGGTGGCCACCGGATTCCGACAGCTCCTTGCGCAGGCGATTCTTCAGCTCGGCAGCGGCCTTTTCGGTGAAGGTGATGGCCGCGATGTCATCCATGGCCACTCCGGCGTCGAGCAGGGCCACCACCCGCCCCACCAAGGCAGTGGTCTTGCCCGACCCGGCGCCGGCCTCAACGAACAGCGTCGAATCCAGATCAGCGGCGATGGCATCCCGGTCGGCTTGGTCGCCAGGGGTGGGCTGAGGCTCAACCCGTTGCGGCGTGTCGCTTCGGGCGGGGATGTCACTGGCCGGCGCCATTGTCGCCCTCCTCCTCGCTGAGCGGCTCGCACAGGTCGCGGTATGCGGCCAGTTCCGGCTGCCCTCGCTTCCGCTCCCAGGCCCGTCGCTGGTCAGCGGTGCCCAGCTGATTGGGATTGCAGTACTCGCACCGTTGGCTGAACGGGCCATCGGTCTTGTCGGCTTGGGGCCTGTCGCAGAAAACTCCGGCCTCTATGCCCTCGGTTATGGCAGTTGTCGCCTCCCAGAAGCGGGTTAGCACGGCATCGTCCAGGTCGAATCCATAGGTTTTGAAGCCCTCTTTGGCGGTGACGAACCAGTACTGGGCTCTCACTGGGGCCCGGGGATCGCCAGTGTGGGTTCGGGCGGCTAGCGCGTATACCGGGAGCTGAAGCCGGGTCCCCCGCTGAACGGGATCCCAGTCGTCGCCCTGTTTGCCCTTTTCCAGCTTCTTGTACCGATCGGATTTGCCGGTCTTGTAGTCGGTGACCAAAAGGCTGCGGTCGCAGCTGATGGCGTCCACCCGATCGGCCTGGCCTCTAAAGAGCGCCTGCTTTCCGTTGGGCAAAATGATGGCAACCCACTCCAGTTCGCCGTCTTCCCCAAAGCCCAGCTCGCTGGCGATGGGGCTGGCCCCTCGGGTTAGGCGCTGCTCGTCGTCTGCGGTCAAGAAGCGCTCCAAGTCGGCGAGGATTTGCTGGCGATGGTGGCGCCAGTACACCGGGGTGCCGGTCAATCCCTTGCTCTCGGCCTCGTCGCACAGCTCTTGGCCGATGGCCAGCAGCCGGGTTCTCTGCTCGGTGTTCCAAGGCTGGCTTGGAGAGGGTACAGCCTGTTTCCCTAGCTGCTCTTTGAGAAACTCCTCTAAGGCTTTGTGTACCAGCGAGCCTTTTTCCAACGCGGAGATCTCCAGGATATCCTCGGGGTGGTCGGTGGTATGGACCTGCAAGACCCTCTGGAAGAAGTAGCGCATGGGGCAGTCTGCCCATGCCTCCAAACTGGTGGGCGACACCGCTATTGACTTGGGGATCTTTTCGCCACCCAGGTTGCCGTCGAAGCGGGTGAAGCGATCAGAGGCTCGCCCGGCGACCATCTCAGCCCCAAGGCTGAGAATGTCATCGTCGATGTCCCAGCCGGGGTCGCCATTGCCTGAGCAGTCGTTGGCACCAAGCGCCTCGGCAGGGTTGGGGTGCCTGAGGAGAGCCTGCAACCGGTGCTCTTGGGCGGTGGCACAGAACTCGGCGTTGGCGATCCTGTTCGAGAACGACGGGACATGCTCGAACCAGGCCGCGGTTTCGTCGCCGGCCAGTTTCTCCAAGCCGGTGCTGTCCACTGCTCGGCCGGCCAGGGCGGTGGCAGTGTCCAGCAGCCACCGAGAGGGGTACTGCTCGGCGCCGCCCCGCGAGTCTCCTCGGGCGTAGACCAGCGTGCTATGGCCGGCCGAGGCCATGGTTGCCAGCAGGCTGCGGTGAAGGTCGCCGGTTCGGCTGGAGAGCTGGGCCAGGTGCCCGCCGGCGGCGGTTCTCTCCCTATCGGGCAGCAGCGGGTCTTCTGGGGGGCTGTGGGGGAAGACTCCCTCGGCCAGCCCCAGCAAGATCACCTGGTCTAACTCCATGCCCAGCGAATCGCCGATCCTGCCGGTGAACACGCCGTTGCCAATGCTCCCCACACGCGGTGTCGGGGCGGCCAGTTCTGCAAACAGGCTCGCTCGGAAAGCCCCGGGCCTCGGCCTGGGTTCGATCTCGTCCAACTCGGCTAGGCGGTCGAGCGCCGAATGGATCTCCTCGGCTGCCGCCTTCTCGTATGGGGGCCAGTCTCGGCGCTGCTCCTCATCGCCGAGATAGCGACCGATGAGGCTGCAAATCCATCGGTGCCACTCGATCCAGGTTGTGGGCAAGGGGTCGGGCGTCAAGTCGGAGATCAGCTCGGCAGTGAACTGGGCTAGGGAATCGGCATGGCCGGCATCTCGCCGCAGCCGATCTTGGCGGTATTCGACGAGATCTGGATCGTCAGCGCCGTTGCCCATGTCGTCGGCTCTGTTGCGCAGGTCGGTTGCGTGTTGCTTCAGCCTTGCCCCCCACAGCTCAGCGCCTTGGGACACTCCGGCCCGACGCGATGCCCGCTCCCATGCCATCACCGGTGCAGGGGTGGGATCGGCCCGCTCAGCACCTGGTAGGTCGGGTTGGGCTGCCGCCAGCAGAGCGAAAACGTCGTCGCGCCGAAACCCCCGGTCTTCCAGATCTAACAGGGCGGTAAGACCTCGGCCGAGCAGCGAGTCGGCCAGGGTGCGGCCGCTGGGCCCGTTGAAGGGTATCCCTGCGGCATCCAGATGCTCGTGGAGTTGGCGGACGGCGTCTGATCCACCGCCGCAGAGCACGGCGATACGGCTCAGCGGGACGCCTTCTCGGGCGGCCAAGACCACCCTTTCGACGGCGATCCGCATCTCCTCGTCGGCGTCGGCGGCGCTTATGACCCGCTGACCGTGGGGTTTTTCGATGCGAGATGGGTTTAGCGGCCCTGACCCTATGAGGTCTATGGATTCTATGACCGGAGCGTCAGCCCTCTCGTCGCCGGCGAGGCCGGCGATCACCCACACTCCGGCTGATTGCGCGAGGGCGGCGATGAGGCGGCTTTGGGATGGGGTGAGGCGCTGGGGCAAATAGACGATGATTGGGCCGATCTCGTCGAGGGCGGCATCGGCTGCCCCCGATTCGATGCGCTCCATGGCCATGTCGATCAAGTCGGGCCCGTCGTACCAATCGCCCTGGAGATGGTCTCGGACACGGCGGCAGATGCGGACAACGTCGGCGGCCCGACCGCTCTGGGCCGCCAAGCTGTCGAGAGCGTGGTCGGGGATTTCTTTTAGGTCTTTGTAGGAAGCAACAAGAGCCTGTTCGGTGGCGGGATGGCGGGCGGTGGCTTGGAAAAGGCCGGGGGTGGCGCTCAAAGCGTTCCGCACCGACGCGCCGAGCACTCGGTCTGAGAGCGGTTTGCGATCGTGCTGGTTGGCCATCTGCCGTCCGGCCAGGCGTTCGGCCAGGTCGTAAAGCCTGGGGAAGTCCACCGCGGCGATGCCGTGCTGTTGTGCCCCCAACGCCCTCCGTGTGGCCAGCCCAGCAACGTTGGTGGGCACCACCACCGTGACCGGCGCCAACGGGTCGCCGTTCTTGAGCACGGCGATCTGCTCGCCCAGCCGCTTTGCGGCAGGCGGCCCATAGGGCGTGCAGATCACCTGAATGCTCACGGGTCTGACTCTAGAGACTTGCTATGACACTTCCCCGGTCTCGACGTCGACCATACGATGGTGTTCATCATGTCGGGGTTCATGCTCACGATCTGGGGCACCATGCTAGGCATCGGGCTCACCTAGACGCCCTACGGGTCGACTCCCCGCCCCGCCCGCGGGCATCTAGATTTACTTAAGTAAGACTAGATACCCGCTTCATTTAAATCCTAATAATAAATTCTTTAGTATATGTAGATTACCACTCCCTCACTTGTTAAAAACAAGGAGGGAGTAGCAACCTGTTGCTGTGCTTTTAGCTAGAAAGCACAACTTAAATGATGATTCTCATTTCAAGAATCATTCTCATCTGAATCAGAATAACGACAAACTGTCTGGCCGTTCTCTTCCACCAAAACCTCACCCGGTAGACATACACTGATTTGAGGAGGAGCACATTGACCAGTACTAGGTACCATTGTCCATCCATCACCCAAATGCGAACAACCATCGTCAGAACCAGAATCGCTTCCATCATCGTCAGATTGTTGGTTTGTCTCTGTATCATCCTCTGGAGCTTCTGAAGTGTCATCAACTGGGATATCATCACCAAGCTCTGGGGTTGTTTTGCAGCCGCTGGGGACTAGTTGGGTGTCTATGTTGTGGTTGCAGCGGTAGGTGTTGAGCAGGTTTTCTTGGGCTGCGATCAGGTTGTCCCTGGCGTCTTTGTCGGCTTTGGTTGGGTTGGGGGGTGGAGGGCCCGGCTCTCCCGCCGGCTGCGCCGGCGCCCCGTTCGCACATCCTCCCGGCACTGCTGCCACATCGACTGTGAACATGCACCGGTAGGCGTTCAACAGGGCCTCTTGGTCGGCGATCAGCCGGTCGCGCACCTCGATCTCCTCGACAAGCGAACCCGCCGCCGCGGCTGTCGGAACGGCCGCGGCGAGGCCTGACAGCACCATGCACACCGCCGCTATGGCGGCAGCTAGCTTCCTGTTCGGCGACATGGTCGTTTCCTTCGCTCAGACGGGTTCGGCGCTTGGGATCATAGATGATCGGCCAAGTCCTGCATGCCGATCGACGGGCTGGGGGCCTTGCGGCAATGCCCACCGAAGACCCGCCTTCTCCTAGGCGCTTGGCCGAGTCGATTGAAGAGGTCAGGGGCCGAGGAGCGCTGCGGGGATGACGGCTATGCCGTCTTTTCTGCGGTAGGCGTATTGGCCGGTGGTTATCACGGCTGAGTCGAGCAGATCGGTTCCAAGCCGATCCGCGAGCCATGCCAAGTGCCGGATGTCGCGGTCTTTGACCGTTGCGGAGAGCTTGACTTCGAGCGCCACGACCCGCCCGTCGGGTCGCTCGATTATCAGGTCGATCTCGTGCTCGCCGCCTTGGGTTCTGAGGTGGAAGACGTTGGCCTCGTTGGCTTGCGCGTAGACGCGTGCCGACTGGGTGACCAGGGACTGGAACAGCGCGCCCATAAGAGAGCCCGGTCTGGCGGCGGGGATGGTCCCGTCGGCGCCGGTGAGGAGGGATTCATCTGTCACGCCGAGGAGCCGGGCGGCAAGGGCCGGGTCGGCCATCTGGTGGACTGGGGCCGATGCCCATGATACAGAAACGACGGCTGGTATTGAGCAGAAACGACGGCGGAGAGCCCTCGGGCCTTATTCCGGGTAGCCGATGGGCTTAGCCTGGGTGAGTGAGCGAATTGGATCACGATCTGTTGGCGTGGGTGGAACAGTGCAGTGGGCAAGGGGTCGCTGATGCTGTTCGGATTCCAGGAGGTGCTTCTCGGCAGGCTTGGGTGGTGAGGCTGGATGACGGGGCGAAGCGGTTCTTGCGGATGGACGCGGGAACCTCGGCGCTGTCTGCGGTGGGCTACGACCTGGCTCGAGAGGCCCGGGCGTATCAGTGGCTGACCGACAAGCCGGTGAGAGCGGCCGGATTCTGCGGTGTCAGTCCTGATGGGCGGGCGCTGCTATTGGACTTCGTAGACGGGGGGCCGGGTCCGATGGACGATCCAGACCTCGCCAGGGACTTCATGGAGCAGGTCAACGCTCTCCATGGGCTGGAGCCGCCGGCTGATCTGGCCCACGATGACCTGGCGGTGTGGACCATGCTCTATCGGGAGCATTGCGCTGAGCCCGACCCGCTTATTGATCTGGGATTGCGCCGACTAGAGGAGACTGCGCCGGGACCTCCGGATCGGGCGGTGCTGGTTCACGGCGATCTTGGGCCGGGCAATGTGCTGCATGACGGCCGCAGGGTGACTGGGCTGTGTGACTGGGAGCTAGCCCATGTGGGTGATCCCATGGAGGATCTGGGCTGGATCACGGTGCGGGCCATGCTCACCCCATTTGTGGATACCGACACCGCCTTCGGTTGGTACGGCGGCCCGGTGGACGCCGAGCGGGTGCGCTATTGGCAGCTCGCCTGCCAGGTTCGCAATCTGATCGGGCTGGGAGTTACCGGGGCAGCCGGGGGGGACTTGGGCATGCGGATGCTCTTCTCCACCCTCCATCGCCGGGTGACCGCTGAGCTGCTGTGCGAGGCCCTCGGAGTGGTGCCGGAGCCGGTTGATGTGCCCGAGCCGGCTGACACCGAGGCCAGCGAGGCCTACCAGGCGGTGCTGGATGACCTTCGCACGGTGATCACCCCCGCGGTGGACGGGTACGCGTCTGCTCGGTCCAAGTCCGTGGCCCGGTTGGTGCGCTATCTGGACATGGTGGACCGCATCGGGCCGAAGCTGGCCGAACAGGACCTCATCGACCGTGAGCGCTTCGACATGGACGATGACGCTGAGGCCGCCCAATATTGGGCCCGAGCCACTCAGCGACAAGAATCGCTCATGCGACCCGCCATGGGCCGCCTGGCCGGGACGCGACTGGCCAGGCTCTAGTCGGCAGCGTCTGTGCTTGCTCCAGAGGCTTGGGCGATCCGCTCGAGGGCGGGGGCATCGGACCGCAGTTTGCCGATCTTGTCGCGGTGGAGCACCTCGGCGGTGCCCTCGGGGCATTGGGCTACGAACGGGCACCAGCCGCACAGGGGGCCGGTGGAGGCTTCGAACTCTAAGGAGATACAGCTCTCCATGATCGCCAGCCAGGTTGACCGCAATTCGTCGACCGCCTCGGCGAGGTTGTCGTCGGTGATCTCCAACTCCACCACTTTCTGGCCCAGATACAAGAGCTGGGCCTTGGCCGGCTTGCGGCCCTCCAGCTCGGTTAGAGCCGCGGCGTAGAGCAGCATCTGGGTGGCGTAGTTGGATGAGAACCGCTCGGAGGGGACTTTGCCCGACTTGTAGTCGGTTACCACCAAACCCTCCTCGGTCTCGTCAACTCGGTCGATGATGCCCCGGAACGGGACCCCGTTGATTTCTACCCTCACATCCTGCTCGGTGGCCGCCACCGACACCTGGCGGGGGTCTTCCAGCTCCCAGAGACCCTCGATGGCCCGCCAGCTGTTCTTGCGGAAGCCCAAACCCCCCTGCTCATCTAGTTCAAGGCCCTGGTAGTCACGGTGGTTCTCCATCTTGGGCCAGAGCTCGCGGGCCAGCTTCTTGGCCCGGTCCACCGTGCGGTTCTCTACCGGTTCCTGCATCAGCCTCTCCAGCACCATGTGGGCGAAGGTGCCGGTTACCGCGGCCTCGCCGGGCGGGTCGGGCAGGCGGTCGACGTAGCGGAACTTCCAGCGCCGGGCACACTCCCGGAAGGACGAAGCGCTAGAGGGGGACAGATACTTGGGCACGTAGCGCTCAGGAATCTCCATGAGCTTGTCGCTGGCGGGTTTTTCAGCCGACTCGGTCTGTACGGCGGATTGGGTCATGGTCATGTCTGTTTACCCGATTTCTCTGTTGATGGTCAGTAGTCGAGGGCGTCGCGGTCGACAAGCTCGCTGTGGGCGATGAGGAAGTCCTTGCGGCGGCTCACGTCGGAGCCCATCAGGGTCTCAAACATCTCCTCGGCGGTCTTGGCGTCGTGGAGGGTGAGCTGGCGAAGGGTCCGGGTTTCGGGGTCGAGGGCACACTCGGCCAGTTCGTCGGTGTCCATCTCGCCCAGTCCCTTGAAGCGGGACCAGCGGATGTTCTCGGCCTTGCGGTTGCCCTTGGACAGCTTGGCGGTAACTCGGTCTCGCTCGGCATCCGACCAGGCCCGGTGGGTTTGGTCGCCCACTTTGGCGGTATACAGCGGGGGCTGGGCGGCGAACACCCGGCCCGCATCGAGCATCGGGCGCATGAAGCGGTGGATCAGGGTTAGCAGCAGGCAGCGGATATGGCTGCCGTCCACGTCGGCGTCGCACAATATGACGATGCGGCCGTAACGGGCTTTGTCGATGTCGAAATCATCGCCGGAGCCAGCCCCCATGGCGGTGAACAGAGCCTGGGCCTCGGCGTTGTCCAGCACCTGCTTCACCGAGGACTTGGCCGCGTTCACCACCTTGCCCCTCAGGGGCAAAATGGCCATGTTCTCGGCGTTGCGCCCCGCTTTGGCCGGCCCGGCGGCCGAATCTCCCTCCACCAGGATCAGCTCCGACTCCGGGCCGTGTACCCGGCAATCGGCCAGCTTGTCGGGCATCCCGGTGGAACCCAGCGAGGCCGCCCGGCGCTTGTTCTCCAGGGTCTGGCGGGCCGACACCCGATTCACAACCGCATCGGCGATCTTCGACTGCAAAGCGGTTACATGGCTCTTGGGCCCGGTTTGGAACCAGCTCTCCAAGCCGTCTTTGAGCACGTTGTAGACGATGGACTGCACCGGCGGCGTGCCCAGCTCCTGTTTGGTCTGGCCTCGGAACTGTGGCTCGGGCAGGGTGACTTTGACCGCAGCCACCAGACCCTCCTGCACGTCTTCGCGCTGAGCCCGGTCGTTGCCCTGCTTGGCCAGACGGGCCAGCTTCTTGGAGTCGGCCAGCAAGCTGTCGTTGACCGCCCTGGTCAAGGCCCGCTCGAAGCCGGCCAAGTGGGTGCCGCCATGGGGGGTGGGGATGGTGTTCACAAAGGTCGACACCTTGGAGTCGTAGCCCTTTACCCAGCGCATGGCGATGTCCACCTGGCATTGCCGTGTGACCGTCGTCATGGCCCCATCCACTGGGACTTTCTCCTCGAATTCGCCCTCGCCGGGTATGGAGATGACCTCGGTCACGGTCTCCGCGGAAGACAGGTGGGCAACAAGGTCGGCGAGGCCCCCGTGGGAGATCAGCTCGACCGGTTGGTTGTCGAAGCCGCGGCGCTTGTCCTCCAGCTTGATTCGCAATCCGGGAACCAAAAAGCAGGCCTGCTGGGCCCTTAGGCGAATTGCCTCGAAATCGACGGCGGCATCGGGGTCGAACATGTCCAGATCGGGCCAAAAGCGGATCCGGGTGCCGGTCTTTCGAGTGGAGCGGACCCGGCGGAGCTTGTGCCCTTTGACGAACTTGTCGCCATCGAACTGGCCGGCCTTCTGTTTGACGAACCAGAGCTGCATAGTCGCTCCGTCGCGGTCCACTTCTGCACGGAGCTGGGTGGACATGGCGTTGACCACCGAGGCGCCCACCCCGTGCAGGCCGCCCGAGGCCCCGTACACCCCTCCGCCGAACTTTCCCCCTGAGTGCAGCTCGGTGAGCACCACTTCCAGGGCGGACACCTTCTTGATGGGGTGGGGGTCGATCGGAATGCCCCTGCCGTTGTCGCTCACCTCCACGGAGCCATCGGCATGAAGCGTCACTTCGATGCGGTTGGCGAACCCGGCGCCCGCCTCATCCACCCCGTTGTCGATCAGCTCCCACACCAGGTGCATCAGGCCCTCGCTGCCGGTGCCCCCGATGTACATGCCAGGGCGCTTGCGCACGGCTTCCAGCCCTTGCAGGGTGACGATATCGGAGGCGTCGTAGCTGCCGTTGCCGTTTCCGCCGTTTGGAGGGGCGAACAGGTCGCCGCTCTTGCCCTGGCCGCTGGAGGTCTTGGTCACCATCGGGGCATCCCCACGCTCAAGACCACCGCGCGGTGGTCTTCTCCGTGAGCCAGCGAGAAGGGCACTGGCTCTTTGGCCGGCTTTCCGTTGTCGTCCACTTCGGCCAACAGGTCGGCGGGAGGCGTCACTGCGGCCATGGCTAGTTGGTTATCGCCTCCCAGGGTTGTACCCACCCCGCCCCGGCCGGTGGGTGGGATGTCGGTGACCGACTTGATGGCGACCGACCCCGTGACTTCCACCAAGATGACGGCCTCGTCCCCGCTCACGCCTCCGGCCGCAATCACCCGGTCGCCGTCGCGGGTGGCCATGCCCTTGACCCCTGAAGCCCACCGCCCCTGGACCGGTACCGATTCGACCGGTGTCCGCAGCGCCCGGCCTTGGGCGCTGACCAGCACCATCTCCACAGCCTGGGGGGCGCAGAAGGCGGCGACCACTTTATCTTTGGGCTTCAGCTTGATGACCTGCTTGGCCGCCCGCCCCTTGTCGGCATCCGACAGATCGACTCGCTTCACCGTTCCTGCGGCGGTGACCAGCACCAGGGGATCGTCCCCCGGCATCACCAGGGTCAGCACTGCCTCGCTGCGGATGGTCCCGAACACCTCGGATGCCCCAGCACCCCGGCTGCGGCCCGAGACTTCGGGCAGGGCCATGACTGGCGACGCAATAACCCGGCCCCCCGAGGTGACAGCCAGAACCGTGTCGCCAGAGTCGGCCTCCAGCAAAGCGGTCAGCACATCGTGACGGCCGAACTGGGAACGACGGCGTCCCCCAGCCGATGCCCGGCCCACGATGCCAGTGGTGGACAGGGTGACCACACACGGCCCATCGGCCTTGGGGGCCAGTTCAGCCGCGGGGGTGGGCTCGTACACCGGTGCGTCTTGGTGGGCCACGATCTCGGTCCGGCGATCCTGTCCGAACCGCTCCACCAAATCATCGAGCTCCTTGAGCACCAACGTGCGCTGGCGCTGCTCCGAGCCCAGCAGCTTCTCAAGCCGGTCGATTTCGGCGATCAGCTCGTCTCGCTCGTCGATGATCTTCTGCTTCTCCAGCGCGGTGAGCCGCCGAAGCTGCATATCGAGGATATGGGCCGCCTGGATCTCGGTCAGGTCTAGGGCGTCCTGCAACCGCAGGCGGGCCTCGGCGGCATCATCGGAGCCCCGGATGATGGCCACCACCTCGTCGATGTTGTCGAGGGCGACGATCAGCCCTTCCAGGATGTGGTGGCGGTCTCGGGCCCGGCCCAAGCGATGCCGGGTGCGCCGCACCACCACGTCGAGACGGTGGTCGATGTAGTGGCAGCACAGGTCGTAGAGCCCCACGGTGGTGGGAACCCCGTTCACCAGCACCACGTTGTTGACACCGAAGGTCTCCTCCAACGGCGTGAGCCGGAACAGGTCGTAGTAGAGCTTCTCGGGCTCCACGTGGGGTTCGCACTCGATGAGGATGCGCAAACCGTGGTGGCGGTCGGACAGATTGCGGGCATCGTGGACGCCGGGGAGCTTGCCGTCGACGATGAGGTCGTTGATGCGCTTGACCACCTTCTCGGGCCCAACCATGTAGGGCAGTTCGGTGACCTCGATCCCCTTTCGGCTGCGGGTCAGCTTTACCGGCTTCATCTTGGCCTGGGCCCTGATCGATCCCCGTCCGGTGGCGTATGCCTGGCGCAGGCCCCCCTCCTCGGAGTCGATCACCCTTCCCCCGGTGGGGAAGTCGGGGCCCTTCAGCACACCCAAGAGCTCTTCTATGGTGGGCTTGGGCCGACGCTTGGTCATGACCAGCCGGATGGCCTCGGCGACCTCCCGCAGATTGTGGGGGGCCATGTTGGTGGCCATGCCCACCGCGATGCCGGTGGTGCCGTTCACCAGCAGGTTGGGCAGCCGCCCCGGCAGGCACTCGGGCTCGGAGCTCTCGCCGTCGTAGGTGGGCCGGTGGTCTACGGTGTCCTCGTCAATTTCGGCCAGCATCTCCATGGCGGCGGCGGCCAGGCGGCACTCGGTGTATCGGGGGGCGGCCGGGGGATCGTCAAGGGTGCCGAAGTTGCCGTGGGGGTCGATCAGGGTGACGGGCCGGGAGAACTCCTGGGCCAGCCGGACGAGGGCGTCGTAGATGGCGGCATCCCCGTGGGGGTGGTACTTGCCCATGGTGTCGCCCACCACCCGGGCGCTCTTGCGGTGGGGTCCGTCGGGGCGGATCCCCATGTTGAGCATGGAGAAGAGGATGCGGCGCTGCACGGGCTTGAGGCCGTCGCGGGCGTCGGGGATGGCCCGAGAAGTGATGACCGACAGGGAGTACGCCAAAAACGACTCCGACATCTCCTCGGCCACCGGGACGGGCACGATCTCGCGGGCAAAATCGACATCGGTGTGGCGGTCGTCGGACACGTTGTCGAGGGACAACTGTGATTGTGGGGGCATGATTCCCTTAGCGGATATTCGTAGGGGGAAATACGGGTTTTACCCCTGTTTAGAAGGTACCCGGTAGCTGCGACATATAGGGGTCAATCAGGCAGATCAACCCGGTATTTTGGTCAGTTGGCGGGAATCCGGGTGCGGCTGAGGCGCACGGTCTGGCCAAAGGAGCGAATCGCAGCCCGCAGCGCCTTCAAGCCAAGGATCGACACCGTTCCGGTGGTGCGGTCGCAGTGGGGTACCGCCACCTCGGCCAAACGGGCTCCGGATCGGGCCAGCATTCCCGATATCGCCACGTTGGGGGCAAAGGTGTCGTCGGGAATCACGGCCAGAAGCGGGGCCAGAGCGCTCGAACTCATGAGCCGGTAGGGGCAGTTCACGTCGGCCAGTCGACTCCCGAAGGCCGCACGGGCGGTCAGCCGGGCCGATCTGGTGATGGCCCGTCGGCCCGCCGACTGATTCCGGTTGGTGCGGATGCCGATCACTGCGTCGACGCTGTGGCGATGCTCCCAGAGCTCACCGAATGAAGCAGCGGGCATTTCGTGGTCGGAGTCGGTTTGGAAAACCCAGTCGGCGGTGACCGCCCCCCGGCGGTAGCCCCGCAAGATTGTCGGCCCGTGGCCGCTGTTGGCTTTCACGTCCACTACCAGGCGCTGATGGCGTTCAGCCACCGCCCGCAATACCTGCTCGCTGGAGTCGGTAGCCCCGTCCACGATGGCCACCAGCTCGTATTCGATTCCTAGCCCGTCGAGCACGCCGAGCCAGCTCTCGGCCACCTCCCCGACGATCTCCTCCTCGTTGTACACCGGCATGACCGCGCACAGGTCGAGCCGGACCTCGGGGGTCACTCTTGGGAGCTCTCAGCCAGTAGCTGCGCCTCCTTCTCGGCCAAGATGGCGCCGCTCAGGTCGTAGCGGATGGCGGCGGTGTTGGGCTCCGGGCCCTTCCAGCCGGGCAGCAGTCTCCGCTCGTGGCAGAAGAACTGAGCCTCCACGTTGGTGCCGTTCATTTCCCGGGCCTCGGGGTCGGTGGCCAGCCAGGCCACCACTGCGCCAATCACATCAGGGGGCTGGCCGTTGTCCTCGAAGCCGAACTGGGCCATGTCCTGGGCGATGCGCTCGGTGGAGATGTAGCCGGGTTGCACGTTGAAGGTGTTGATGCCGTCTTTGCCGTGCTCCACGGCCATGAACCCGGCCACCCGGTGAAAGGCACCCTTGCTGATGCCGTAGCCCATTCCCCAGCCCCCGTCGCCCGCCGCCTCGGTGGGATCGGCGTAGCCAGAGGCCGACGAGATGTTGACAATGGTGCCGCTGCCCCGCTCGATCATCTGGGGTAACAGCGCCTTGGTGAGCACCAGCGGAGCCAGGCAGTTTGCCTTCAGGTGGTTGTCGAGCAGCTCGATGGGCGTGTCCAGCAGGCGGTCCATGTGGCCCGGCCCGATATAGCGCCCGTTGTTCACCAGCACGTCCACCCGGCCCCAATGCTCCAACGTTGTAGCGGCTGCCGCTTCCAAGGAGTCGTAGTCGAGCAAGTCGGCGGCCACGATCAGCGCGTCGCCCCCCGCTTCGGCCACCAGAGCGGCCGTAGCCGACAGGCTGCCGGGCAGCGGCGAGGTGTCCGACCGCTGCACCGTCGAGGAGTGCTCCCGCTGCTCGCCCTCGGCCACAGTGCGGGCCGACACCGCCACATCGAAGCCCGCCCGGGCCAAATACACCGAACACGCCTTCCCAATCCCCCGGCTAGCCCCGGTAACGAATGCGACAGGTCGATCACTCATGGCCCGTAGTTTGCCTGCCTTTGCCCTGCTGCGGCCAAAGCGACTAGTCGGCGTCGTCGCGCTGGGTGGTGTGGTCTTGGGCCTTCTAATCCATCACACGTGGCGGATGTCCACGTCGTGCCAGTCGCTGCGCAGTTCGTCGGGTGGGTCGGGGAAGGCGCCGCGGGCCCATTGGGGTCTGGCGGTGCGGGAGGTGATGAGCCAGCCGTCGTCGAAGCGGGCCACGTCGTCGCAGTAGTGCAGGCCCAAGATGAGGTCGTCGACGCCCGAGTCCTCAGGGCGCATGTGGTAGGCCACCGCCCAAGTCTCGATGTGGCCCTCATCGGCGCCTTCTTCCAAGTCCACATACTGGTTGCCCATGAAGTGCAGCGTGGCTTCGAACTTGTGCAGCTCCTTCTCGGTCCAGTCCAAGTAGGGGTCGAGGGGTCCGGAGATGACCGTCCCGTAGATCTGGCAATCGGGGTGGAAACTTGACCGCACCAGGTCGAAGTCGATGCGGTCGATTCCCCGGGCGTACCGCTGGGGAACCTCTTTGATCAGCTCCCGATCCTTCAGCCAGCGCACTGTGGTTTCGACGTTCATCTCGCCTCCTTCGACCCGCTCCGGCACACTCGGTCTCGCGCTACGGTTGCCCTCATGAAAGAGCTGATCTATCACCGGCTGTTCTACCCGGCAGTGGAGCGGTACGCCAACAAAGAGGCCATCGTCGACGGTGCGTACCGGGCAGACTTTGCTGCCCACGGGGAACGGGTCACCAAGCTGGCCAATGCCATGGGCAGCGAGCTCGGTGTCAAAAGGGGCGACCGGGTGGCGATCATGGCCCTCAACAGCGCGTCCTACCTGGAGCTGTATCACGCCTGCTATCTGGGTGCAGGGGTGGTGAACCCGCTGAATTTGCGACTGGCTGGCCCAGAGCTGGACTACATAGTTCGGGACTCGGGTACCGAGGTGGCCTTTGTCGACTCCTTCTTTGCCGAGCCCTTTGTCAAGGCCATGGAGGCCGCGGGCGACAGCCCCATCCGCAAGGTGGTGCTAATAGGACAGGGCGATGTGCCCCACGACGTGGCCTACGAGGATTTGGTGGCCGCGGGCGACAACACCACTCCGCCGGAGCCCGAGGAAGAAGACCCGGTTGTGCTCATGTACACCGGCGGCACCACCGGGCTGCCCAAGGGAGTGCTGTTGCAGCAGCGGGCCGAGATGCTCAACGTGTACCACGTGGGCATGGGGCTGGGCGGCACCAGAGACGACGACGTGTTCTTGAGCCAGACGCCGCTGTTCCACGCCGCTTCCATGGCCAGTTTGCTGGTGATTCCTGCCTCTGGTTCCAAGATGGTGACCATTCCGGCATTCGACCCCGCCGGGGTGATGAGCCTCATCGAGGCCGAGGGCATCACCCAGACGGTGATGGTGCCCACCATGATCGGCATGTGCCTTCAACACCCGGAATACCGGCCCGAGCGGCTGGCGTCGCTGCGAGAGCTGGTCTACGGCGCTTCACCCATGCCCGAGGCTGTCTTGGGCCACCTGCTGGAGCACTTGCCTAGCGTCAACCTGCGCCAGGGCTACGGCATGACCGAGTGCTCTTCGGTGCTCACCCTTCTCTCGGCCGAAGACCACGTGGTTGGCAGCCCCAGGCTGCGGTCGGTGGGCCTCCCGGTGTTGGGCGTGAACCTCTGCATCCAAGACGAGGACGGAAAGATGCTGCCCACCGGCGATATTGGCGAGGTGTGCGCCCGGGGGGGCAACTTCATGAGCGAGTACTGGAACAAGCCCGAGGCCACCGCCGAGGCGTTCCGGGACGGCTGGTACCACACCGGCGACGCCGGATACCTCGATGACGAGGGCTACTTGTTCTTGGTCGACCGGGTGAAGGACATGATTGTGTCCGGCGGCGAGAACGTTTACTCCTCGGAGGTGGAGAGCGCCATCTCCACCCATCCAGGCGTCGCCCAGGTGGCGGTGATCGGCATTCCCGATCCGGTTTGGGGCGAGGCGGTCCATGCCGTGGTGGTGCCCGCTCCCGACCGCGAGCTCACCGAAGAAGAGGTGTGCGAGCACGCCCGCCAGACCATCGCCGGCTACAAGGTGCCCAAGTCGGTGGAGTTCCGGGCGGAGCCTCTGCCCCTGTCGGGCGCCATGAAGGTGCTCAAGCGGGAATTGCGGGCCCCCTACTGGGAGGGCCAGGACAAAAACGTCGGGTAACAGCCGGGGAAAATCGCCCTAGCCCGCCCCCAATTCGCTGGAAGCGGTGGGTAGGCTGCCGGTCATGCAGGTAGAAATTCGTCATGCCCCCAGCTTCGCGGTCGCCCGGTGCAACCTGGGCGGGGGCGAACAGGTCAAAGTGGAAGCCGGGGCCATGTCGGCCCATTCCACCGGGATGTCGCTGGAGGCCAAGGTGGAGGGCGGGATGCTCAAGGGGCTCAAGCGGAGCGTGTTGGGCGGCGAGTCGCTGTTCGTGTCCACCTACACCGCTCCAGCGGAAGGCGGCTGGGTGGATGTGGCCGCCAAGCTGCCCGGCGACCTTCGGGTGATCGAGTTGGACGGCTCGCAGTCTTGGATCATCGAGCGGGGCAATTGGCTGGCCTCAGACGCCTCGGTGGTTATGGACACCAAGTGGGGCGGCTTCAAGTCGCTGGTCGGCGGCGAGGGCGGTTTCATGGCCCACGCTGAGGGCACCGGCAACGTGGTGGTGGCCTCCTACGGTGCCATCGACGTGATCTCGCTGGCCGCGGGCGAGACGGTGGTGGTGGACACCAGCCACATGCTGGCCTTCCCCGACACCGTCAGCTACGAGTTGCGCCGGGCAGTAGAAGGCCGCTCGATTCAGTCGATGAAGTCGGGCGAGGGCTTTGTGTTCCACTTCGCCGGCCCGGGCGACATCTTGACCCAGACCCGCAACCAGGCGCAGCTCATCGCCTGGATCAACACCGAGATCGGCTCTCGCGAATAATTCGGACTAGCGCAGGCAGCAGTCTGGCGGGCAGAAGGCTGGTGGGGGAGCCAGCACCAGGTCGGCGATCATCTTGACGAACGCCGGGTGGGTGCCTGCGGTGGGCACTCGGGTGAACCGCAGTCCCAGCATGTCGGACCGCTGGCGGGCCTCGGTGTCGAGGTCGTAGATCACCTCCATGTGGTCGGCTACGAAACCGATCGGCGCCACGATCACCGCGTCGGCTCCGTTGTCGGCCAGCCTGTCCAACTCCTCGCTGATGTCAGGCTCGAGCCAGGGAACCTGGGGCGGGCCACTGCGGCTCTGATAGGCCAGCGACCACTGGCTCACTCCGGTTCGGGCCGCTACCCGGCCGCAGGCCTCATTGAGTTGGGCCACATAGGGGGCGGTGGCGGCCATGGTGTCGGGAATGCTGTGGGCGGTGAACACCACCGGGGCGGTCGGCTCGGTCTGGCGGGCCGCGGCCAGATGGTCGGCCATGGCCGACAAGAAGCCCTCCTGGTCCCAGAACGGCGGCAGCTTGCGGATTGTTGGAGAGTCGGGGCCGGCCGCAATCCGGGCCTGCTCGATGTCTTCGGAGTATTGGCGGCAGCCCGAGTAGGAGCCGAAGGCCGAGGTGACGAAGCCGACCGCCCGGGAGACGCCGTCGTCGCTCATCTGGGCCACCGTGTCGGCCAGCATGGGCGACCAGTTCCGGTTGCCCCAGTACACAGGGAGATCTACCCCCCGTTCAGCGAGCTCTTCGACCAGGGCGGCGATGAGGTCGCGGTTGCACTGATTGATGGGGCTAACGCCGCCGAACAAGTGGTAGTGCTCGGCCACCTCAGCCAATCGGTCGTCGCTGATGCCCCGACCCCGGGTCACGTTGCGCAAGAACGGCATCACGTCGTCGGGTCCCTCCGGCCCGCCGAACGACACGAGCAGTATCGCGTCGAACTCGACGGCCGATCCGAGCTGTGCAGGATCGTTTGAAGGTGCAGTGGGCATGGTCAGTAGGCTTCTGGGGGCGAGTAGGGGGCTTTGCCGCCCAAAGCGATAGTGCGGTAAACCCGTTTCGAGGGTAGCCGAACTTGGGAGAGAGTTTGCGGGCTCAAGAACGCAGTCGCCTGACGGTTCTGCTTGTGGTGATGGTCGCCACCTTGGCGGCCGCCGCCGGTGCCGCTGTTGGACAATCCGACAGCGGTGACGAGGCCGCGCAGCCCGTCGAGGTTGAGTCGTCGATACCGGCGTGGCGCGATCTGGACCGGGCCCAAACGGACTTGGAGTTGGCCCTGGGAGTCCGCGATTCCGTTCAGGTGGCCATGAACCGCACCGTGGACGAACTCCACCTCGAACTGGCCCGGCTAGACCAACTCCTCGACACCGATACCGGCAAGCAGCTGCTCATGGACGAGGCCGAGCGACTGGTCGTGCAGGAGTACATATCGGGGGGCGACGTCGAAGACGTGGTCTTGATTCTGGGGGTGTCGGAGGCCACTGACGCCCTCTGGCGGAAGGCGCTGCTGTCGGAGGTTTCCGAGCTCGTTGACCAGGCCTTGAACGCGGTGGACGATGTGCCTGGGGAGCGGGAGCGAACCGAGGCCCGCATTGGGCGGCTCAACGACGCTATCCCCTATCTGAGCAGCCGCCTGTTCGATGCGGAGCAGTCGGTCGAAGCGGCCGAGTGGGTGGTGTACATCGCGGAGATCAACGATATGGCCGACCGCGAGCGGGTCCAGAACGGGTTTATCGAGCCCACAGAACGGCACTGGTACAACCTCCGTTTTTGCGAGTCCACCAACAACTACACCGCCGAGAGCGCCAACGGCCTGTTCTACGGCGCTTACCAGTTTGAGCCTCGGACGTGGAGGACTGTGGGCGGTGTCGGCAATCCGGCTCACGCCCCGCCCGAAGAACAAGATGCCCGAGCTCGCCTTCTCTATGCCCGAAGGGGCGACCAGCCTTGGCCCCGGGACTACTGCGGCCGGTGGCTCCCTGCGAACTAGCTTCGTGAGCCAATGAAGCTGTGGGTGGCGTTGCTTCTGGCCGACTGCGTGCTCATCGGCATTGGGCTCACCTACCTGACGGGTTTGAAGCTCCGTATCGAGGAGCGGGTGGCATACGGGGCGGTGGTCGGGTTCATGGCCATCACCCTGGTGGGCTATGCCGCTGGCTGGGCTGCCGGCAGGTTGAGCGGACCAGTGGTATTGGCAGCCGCCTTGGTGGCCACCGCGATTTCGGCAACCGGTTGGCGGTCGGGTGTTCAGCAGATCGGCGCCGAGTGCCACGATTTCCGACGCCGGCTGATGCGGCCCATCTCCCGTCCGGAGAACCCGGCGCCACTGTTGCTTCTGACTGCCCCGGCCTGGGCGATCACCGCCTGGATCTTGAACCAGGCCTACCTGCCCGACGGCTCAGGGGGCGTGCTGGCCGGGCACCTCTCGTCATGGACCGACTGGCAGGCCCATCTGACCTATGCCTCGTCGTTCGCCCACGCCGAAAACTTCCCACCCGAGCTGCCCACTGCATTGGGCGTTGATCGGCTGCCCTATCACTTCGGCATCGACTTCTTCGCCGCCATGCTCGACCGGGCCGGGTTGAGCGCCTTCGGCGGGTTGGAGGTGTCGTCGGGCTATCTGGCGTTCGCGTTTGTGCCCGTGCTTTATCTGACGGGGGTGAGGCTGTTCTCCAGCCGAGCGGTGGGGGTGACCGCCGTGCTGGTGTTCACCCTGTTCGGCGGGCTGGGATGGCTCCGCTTCTTCCACGATCGGGCTGAGGGCGGCTGGAGCGTCATCTGGGACCTGCCCACCGACTACACCCGCCACCACGTGGGCAACATATTGATGGAGAACGCGGTCACCGGGAATCTATTCCCCCAGCGGCCGACCCTGGCCGGATTCTCCCTGCTGCTGGTGGTTGTTGTGCTACTGCGGGAGGCCCACAAGTCGGGATCCCGCCGGCTGTTTGCCGCCGCCGGGGTGATCGTGGGGTTGATGCCGATATTCCACGTGTACTCCTTCGGGATGGCGTTGGGATTGGGGTTGATCTGGGCGGTGCTGGACCGCCGCTGGCAATGGACTCTGTTCGCGATACCGGCACTGGTGTTCTCGCTGCCCGCGGCCTTGTGGATCGAGCCGCTGAACACCGAGATCGTGTGGGAGACCTGGGTGAACGGTCCCTGGATGCAGCCCCCCGGTTACTCGATCGAGCAAGACAACCCGCTCACGTTCTGGTGGCGCAACGCCGGTGTGTTCTTGGTGTTGATGCTGGCGGCGCAGGTGTGGAAGGGCACGCTGCCCCGAGTACTTCAGTGGGGTTCCATTCCGGTGTGGCTGTGGCTCATTGTTCCCAACTTCGTGCGGGTGGCGCCATCCCACCCCTGGAACAACACCCATTGGTTCGTCCCTGCGATCCTGCTGGGGTCGCTATTGGCAGCCGCGGTGCTGGTGAGAATGGCCTCCATCGGATGGCTGGGGCTGGTGGGGGCGGTGCTGCTGTTCTTTGCCCTCACCTTCGCCGGGGCGCTCGACGTCTGGAAGGCAGTCGACCCCGAGGTGAATGTGTGGCCCCATCCGATTGCGTCGGGCGACGGGGTGGCCGCCGGTGAGTGGGCCCGAGATGAGACGCCGCCCGACAGTGTGTTTCTGATCGGCTTCGAGCACACCCATCCCGTTCCGGCCCTCAGCGGTCGACAGACGGTGGTGGGTTTCGCCGGCTGGATCAACGACCTCGGTGTAACCGACTGGCCGATGCGCCATCAGCAGGCGCGTACCATGCTGGGCGGATTCGAGGGTACCGAGGAACTGTTGAATGGTTATGGAGTGGACTACGTGGTGGTCGGACCTATCGAGCGGCGGGTCGGGGTGAGCGAGGAGTTTTGGGCCTCCCGGGGAGCGCTGGCGTTTGCCCAGGGCGAGTATGCGATTTATGAGGTGCGCTAAGCAGTGCGAGCAATGAAACGCGAGGGAAAGGTGGCATTGGACAGCCGGAGCCCAGCGGAGTTCTGGCGCCGCCGCCCTGAGACGGCGCTGGCCATCGCCGTGGCGGCAGTGGCGGTGGCCGGGCTGGTGCTGCGGCTCGTCGAGCTGGCCGACCGTCCGCTGCATCACGACGAGAGCATCGATGCCTGGTACTCGTGGAAGTTCTTGGAGGGCACCTACGAGGGCTACGACCCGGTGTACCACGGGCCACTGCGCTTCTATCTGACCGCGGCGTTCTTCTGGGTGTTCGGGGAGTCGCACACCACCGCTCGCATGGTGGCTGTCCTCGCCGGGGTGGGGATGATCGTGCTTCCGTGGTTCCTGCGCCGGTCCCTCGGCCGAACGGTGACGCTCACCGCTTCTGCGGTGCTGGCGTTCAGCCCCATTGCCCTCTACATGACTCGCTTGGGCCGGGAAGACTCGCTCACTGCGTTCATCACGCTGGCCATGATGGTGGTGATCGTCAGATTTCTGGACCGCCCCCGGCTGCTGCTGGCTGTGCTTATCGGGTTCTTGCTAGCCGCGGGCTTCGCGGTCAAAGAGACCACGTTCATTGTTGTGTTCATCTTCGGCGGCTTCTTGTTGGCCCTTTTGGGCGAACAGGCAGTCTCAGCAAACAGCGAGGGGAGTGCCGAGAGCCCGCGCAACGGGCTCGCCGGGTGGTCTTGGATGTTGCCCACCGGGCTGGTCCCCATGGGCATCGCCTTCGGAGTGAGCGCCTACTACGAGGCGGAGGTCTTCCTCACCCTGGGCGTCTACGGGGTGATCATGGTGATGTTCATCCTCATGAAGTCCAGCCCCCAGTCGATATGGGAGCTGCCGGTGGTGCGAGCCGCTCGGGGCGTGCCCGGATGGGGGTGGGCGCTGGCCGCCGCGGTGTTCCTGGTCTTTTTCGCCCTGTGGTTCACCGTCTTCTTCACCAAATCAGAGGGCTTCATCGATGGTCTCACCGAGGGGATCACCTACTGGCGGGGCGAACAGGACACCAACCGGGGCAGCGAGCCGTGGCACTACTACCTGTACACCATCCCGCTTTATGAGTA
The DNA here is from genome assembly GCF_965214065.1 of Candidatus Poriferisocius sp. GTDB lineage: Bacteria > Actinomycetota > Acidimicrobiia > Acidimicrobiales > Bin134 > Poriferisocius. The sequence continues at coordinate 121,646 of NZ_CBDCAT010000027.1, read as the reverse complement.
TCTGGTGTGCATCTTGGCGGTGATCGGGGCGGTTCACGTGTTCCGCAACCCCACTTTTGTAGGCAAGTTCATGGTTTGGACTGCGGTGGCCAGCTGGTTCTCGTACTCCTGGGCCAGCGAGCGGTTCCCCTGGCTGGCATTGCACATTCTGGTGCCGATGGCCTTTTTGGCTGGCTATGGCGTCCAGGTGCTGTGGCGGAGGAGGAGAAAGGCGTGGATGCTTCCGGTTTGGGTGATTCTGGCCGGGCTGTTGGCCAGCACGCTGTTCATCTCCTGGAGATCCAACTATGTGAACCAGCGCGACCCTCGAGAGCTCTTGACCCAGGTTCACACCACCGATGACTACCTCGACACCGTTCACCGCATCGAGGCGCTCAATACCTACAGCAAGTCCGTCGGCGAGGGGCCGGTGACGGTGGCGGTGGACACCGCCATCTCGGTGCCCAACTTGTGGTACTTCCGCAACTACGAGGCCCTCGTGTGGTCGGACAGCGCCTCGGCGCAGCACGCCTCCGCCGACTTCGTGCTCAGCCTTCCCGAGAGTGGCATCGCCGGGGTTGCTCCCGATCTGGCTGAACACCAGGTAACCCGCATGCCGTTGCGGGACTGGTGGGCACCCCAATTCGAGTCGTATCACGACGGCTGGTTCTCTGGTTGGGGCAACTGGCTGGCTGACCGGGAGGTGTGGAACGAAGGCACGCTGGGCAGCACCGACTTCGACCTCTCAGTGAGCCCTCGGGCCCTTTATCTAGAGGCTCGAATGGGCGGGGGCTAGCTGCTCTCTAGCGGTCACTGACCGCCCATGAGTCGGTTGAGCATGCGGCCCACCGGGCCGGGCTTGGAGGGCTCGTATCCCTCGGGCACCAGTTGGGGGGCGCAGTCGGCGAGCGCGGCCATCACCTGGGCCGGGGTGGGGTTCACCATCGAGGTGTCGCCCACCATCACGGTGGGCACCGTCTCGTTGCCGTTGGCAACCGAGCGGACGAAGGCGGCCGCTGCTGGGTCCTCCCAGATGTTGTGCATTTCCATGGGCACGTCGAGCTTGTCCAGTTCCCGGTGCAAGTGGGCGCAGAACCCACATCCCGGCCGCCAAAAAAACGTAACGGCCTCCACCGGGGCCTCGGCGTTCACGAAACGTAGGGCAGGGCCAAGATCACCCGTTCGCCCAGATCAATGTCGCCGGCGACGGTCACCAGTCCGCCTGCCAGTGCACCGGAGGGATCGGTTCGGCCGCAGCACAGAGCGTTGTACGTGTCCACGTCGGCGTGCACGGTTGCGGTGGGGTTGTCGGGTGGAGCCGAGGGCTTGGCCCGGCCGTCGGCCACGGCAACGGCCCGGGGGCCGTCGGCGTCGCCGACGATGTCGAACACCACGGTGCTGCCGTCGGGGGCTCCGGCCTTCTTCCCCACCACATAGCCCATGTTGCGGGTGTGCCAGTCGAGGCAGTGCTGCACCACCGGGCCGCTCAGGTGGCCAGGAATGCCCAGCGCTCGGCGCATGTCCTGCTCGTGGGCCCAGCAGTCAAACACTCGGATATGCATGAAGGTTCGGTAAGGGGCATCGCCGATGGGGGTGAAGCCCACCTCATCCCATTTCTCCTCGGGCAAACCGCGCAGCATTTCCAGCCGCCGGGCGCATATGTCGTTCATCTCGGCCAGCACCTCTGCGCCAGGGCGGGACCGGCGGGGCGCGATCTGCCCCTCGTTGAAGGCGGCAATGCCCTCGAGTCCGCCCTCGGTGGCGGGAGGCTCGGGATTCTCCCCGGCCAGCATCAGCTCGAGGCCGGTGATGTGGCTCACCTGGTCCCGCACCGACCATCCGGGGCATTCCGTGGGAGTGTCCCACTGCTCGTTGCTCAAGTCGGCGCCGAGGTGGGCGATCGATACCCAGACCGACTCCAACAGATCAACAACCGGGTCGCTCATTCTTGCCGTCCTCCTGTATTCGACCGATCAAGTCAACCCAACGGTGAATGACCGGGTGTCGTGGTCGAGCATCTCCCGCACCGACTCGGCCACCGGTCCCCGGATCACGCGCCGGGTGCCAGCAAAGGCCTTCAATGCGAGTCCCTCGGCCAGCCCAGCCGCTTCGGAAATCGCGGCCTCTTCGAGCTCCTCGGTCGGAACCACCCAGTCCAGATAGCCGACTTCGGCTGCTTCGGACGGGGAATAGAGCCGGGCCAGCAGCACCGAGGAGTGGACATGGCGGGGCGATAGGCGATCGCGGGCCAGCGTGACCACCGACGCCGGCAGCACCATGCCGATGGCGGTCTCGTTGAGGCCGATCTTGGTGGGCTCGTCAGCGCCGATGCGCACATCGCAGCACATCAGCCAGATGGCTCCGGCGGCAAAGGCATGGCCGGTGCAGGCGGCCACCACTGGCAAGGGGAACTCGTAGAGCCGCACGAATAGGTCCATGCCGGCCCGGAACAGGCCGCTGGCCGCCTCAGGGCCGGATTGCATCACCTTCAAGTCGAAACCGGCGGTGAACTTGCCGGGACGACCCGCCATCACCACCGCTTTGGCCTCTTGCTCGGCTCGGTCCAGGCAGTCGTGCAGGGCGGCGATCACTTCGTGGGTCAAGACGTTGACTTTGCCGTCATCGAGGCGGACGGTGGCCACGTCGCCGGTCAGTCCATAGCTGACTGAGGGGCACGATGTCTCGGACATGGGCGATGAGGATATCGCGGTGCTCATCGGTAGCATCATTAGTCGTGTCAGCTGCTATTTCCGCTCGTGGTTTGCGCCGCACCTATGGCGAAGTGGTGGCGGTTGACTCGCTCGATCTAGAGGTCGCCGCCGGAGAGGTCTACGGATTCCTGGGGCCAAACGGCGCGGGCAAGTCCACGGTGGTGCGGATGCTGTGCACCCTTGCTTCGCTGACCGCGGGGTCAGCCTCGGTGGCGGGCTACGACGTTGGCATCCAGGGCGACCTGGTGCGCCTCAGCATCGGAGTGGCTCTTCAAGATGCCGCCCTCGACGGTAAGCTCACCGGGCGGGAGACGCTTATGCTGCAAGGCCGCTACTACGGCTTGGAGCGGCCAAACATCGAGACCCGCATTGAGGAGCTGGCCCCCCTGCTGGAGATGGATGCCATCGACAGGCGGGTGTCCACCTACTCGGGGGGAATGAAGCGCCGATTGGATTTGGCTGCGGCGCTGATGCACAACCCCGAGGTTTTGTTTCTAGACGAGCCCACCACCGGTCTCGACCCCATCAGCCGGGCAGTGGTGTGGGAGCAGGTCCGGCGTTTGAACCGAGACCTGGGCATGACCATCTTTCTAACCACCCAGTACCTGGAGGAGGCCGACGCGCTGACCCATCGAGTGGGCATCTTGGACCATGGCCGACTGGTGGCCGAGGGCACGCCCGATGAGCTGAAGCGAACGGTGGGCTCCGACGTGGTGGTGGCCAGAGTGGCCGGCGATCCTGAGGCGGCCGCCCAGGCCATCGGTGGTGTGCCGGGCATCAGCCACGTCGAGGTATACGGCAACGAGGTGAGTGCGGCCACCGGCGACGGGGCTTCGGTTGTAAGCCCGGTGGCGGTGGCGTTGTCGGCCGCCGGGGTGGAAGTAAGCGATCTATCGATCCACCCCACCACGCTCGACGACGTGTTCTTGGAGCTCACCGGGGCCCGGATCGAGGTGGAGGAATGAGCGAGGTCGCCCCCGCTGCCCTGTCGCCCGTCGAGGTGATGAGGGCTCGGCCGTCGGGGTTCTTCAGCGACATGGCCTCGGTGTCCAGCCGGGCGCTGCGACTGCTGCCCCGTGATCTGGAGGCGATCGTCCCCGCCATGCTGATCCCGTTGTTCTTCCTGTTGGTCACCATCGGGGCCATCCAGAACTTGGCCGGTGATGTGGTCTCCGACATCGATTACAAGGCCTTCCAGCTGCCGGTAGCCATCATGACTTCGGTGACCGGGATGTCCCGGGCCAATGCGCTGGTGATCGACATCTCCGATGGCTACTTCGACCGACTGCTGCTGACCCCGGTGAACCGCTACGCCCTGCTGTTGGGGTTGATGGTGGCCGACTTCACCTTGTTCGTGGTCATGGCGGTGCCGGTGATCGCTCTGGGCTTCGCCATTGGGGTGAGTTTCGGGGCTACCGGGGTGCTGGGCCTTTTGGTGTTCGTGCTGTTCGGGGCGCTCTGGGGCCTGGCCTTCACCGGCTTTCCCTACGCCATCGCGCTGCGCACCGGGAATCCGGGGGCGGTCAACTCCAGCTTCTTGCTCTTCTTCCCGTTCATGTTTTTGACCACCGCCTGGGTGAGCCGGGAGGTTATGACCGACTGGTTGGCTGCCATAACCTGGTTCAACCCCATGACCTATGCCCTGGAGGGAATGCGCTCGCTGTTCTCGGGCTGGGACGGCTGGGCGCTGGGGCGGGCGCTGCTGGCCATCGCCGTGGTGGGACTTTTGGCCCAAACACTGGCCTTCCGGTCGTTGCGGGGCCGCATCCGCCGCGGCTGACTCCGGTCCGAAATGAGGCTTCTGGGCGATGGTGGCCGGGGTCGGGCTCGGGTAGGCTGGTGGCCGTGAGCGAAACCGTGGAAGCCCAACTGTTCGATGTCACCGAGGCGGCCATTGCCAAGGTGCTCGAAATCCGGTCCAACGAGGACGACCCCGAAGCCCTTGGCCTGCGCATCGAGATCACCGGGGTCGGCGGCGCCGACTACACCTATGATCTGGCGTTCGAAGAGGTAGCCAATTGCACGGAAGGTCACCGCCACTTCACCTCGGAGGGCCTTACCGTGATGATCCCCGAGGAGTCGGTGGAGAACCTCACCGGCGGCACCCTGGATCTGCCCAATAACCCCATGCAGGGCGGACTGGTAATCCGCAACCCCAACAAACCCGATCTCTTGGAGGGTGCCGACCTAGAGCTCAGCGGCACAATCCCCGAGAAGCTCCAGCAGCTCCTCGACCAACACATCAATCCCTCTCTAGCGTCCCATGGTGGTTTCGCCAACCTATTGGGAGTTGAGGGGCACGCCGCCTACATCACCATGGGCGGCGGCTGCCAGGGATGCGCCATGAGCGCGGCCACCCTGCGGGAAGGCATCACGGTAATGATCACCGAGGCCATCCCCGAGATCACCGAAGTGGTGGACGCCACCGACCACGAGGCGGGCGACAACCCGTATTTCGCCCGGGCCTGAGTCCCGGACTGCATTCGGGGAGGATTCACGGCATGGGCGTTGTCACTGCGCCCTGACAGAATGGCCCCATGTTTGATCTGCTGATTCGCGGGGGCACGGTTGTCGATGGGTCCGGGGGTGCGCCGATTGTGGCCGATGTGGCGGTTTCGGGCGGGCGGGTGGCTGCCATGGAGAGCCGGATCGATGCCGATGCCGCCGAGGTGATCGATGCCGCGGGGCGCTTTGTGACCCCCGGGTTTGTGGATGTTCACACCCACTATGACGGCCAGGCCACCTGGGATCCGATCATGGCCCCTTCGGCTTGGCACGGCGTGACCACCGTGGTGATGGGCAACTGCGGGGTGGGGTTCGCCCCAGCCGATCCCAGCCGCCATGACTGGCTGATCGAGTTGATGGAGGGCGTGGAGGACATCCCGGGCGCAGCCCTCCATGAAGGGATCACCTGGCGGTGGGAGACCTTTCCCGAGTACCTCGACGAGTTGGAGCGGCTGGGCCGCACCATCGACGTGGCTGCCCAGGTGCCCCACGGTGCGGTGCGGGCGTATGTGATGGGCGACCGAGGGGCCACAACCGAGTCGGCCTCCGCGTCCGAGCTGGCCGAGATGGCCCGCATCGTGGGCGAGGGGACGCAGGCCGGCGCGGTGGCTTTCTCCACCAATCGGCTGCCGATGCACACCTCGCTGTCGGGGGTGCCGGTTCCGGGGACGTTCGCCGACCACGAGGAGCTGGCCGCCATCATGGGCGCTCTCGATGGCCAGTCGCTGGTGGAAGTGGTACCAGCCGGCTCTATGGGCGAGGATCCCGATGCCCCCATCCGCGAGGTGGAGCTCTACCGGCGCCTCAGCCTGGAGACCGGCCGGGCCATCACCTTCACCATGGTCCAGGTCCACGTCAACCCCGGCCAGTGGCGCCAGCAGATGGACATCGTGGAGCGGGCCAACGCCGAAGGAGCCAAGCTGGTGCCCCAGGTTCAGGGACGCCCCGGCGGGCTGTTGGCCGGCTGGGACCAGTTCAATCCGTTCAAGAAGCGGCCCACATATCAGCCGCTAGACCATCTACCGCTGGAGGAGAGGCTAGTTGAGCTGCGCCGTCCCGAGGTGCGATCTGCCATCTTGTCCGAAGACCTCCCGGGTGATCCGGCCATGGGCATCCTGCGCCACTCCCTCCACGCCACGTTCCCCTTCGACGGTGGCCCAGTATTCGAGCCCGACCCGTCCGAGTCGCTGGCTGCCATGGCCGAAAACACCGGTGCCGATGTGATCGAGCTCATATACGACTTGATGTGCGAGCGGGGAATGCTCCAGGTGTTCTTCACCGGCTATCGCCACGGCGACCTGGAAGACCTGCGGGAGATGATGGTGCATCCCATGACCGTGGTCGGGCTGGCCGACGGCGGAGCCCATTGCAGCGTGATCTCCGACGCCAGCCTGCCCACCTATATGCTCCAGCACTGGGTGCGCGACCGGCAGCGGGGTCCGAAGCTGTCCATCGCCGAGGCAGTGAAGATGCTCACCTCTGAGCCGGCCGAGCTGTACGGCTTTGACGATCGGGGAGTGCTGGCGGTGGGCAAGAGGGCCGATGTAAACGTGATCGACCTAGACGGAATGCGCCTGCATCTGCCCGAAGTAGTGGGCGATCTGCCCACCGGCGCCTGCCGCCTCCTGCAATCCGCCGAGGGTTATGACGCCACCGTCTGCGCCGGCCAGGTCACCTTCCGGATCGGCCAACCCACCGGGGCCCGCCCCGGCACCCTCATCCGCGGTTAGCTACTTCTCCTCGAGCGACGAGCACCGAAGTGGCTGTGAGAGGCCCTACGTGCCTGGGCCGAAGCGTCTTGGTCGGTTTGGGCCAGGAGGCACCTGAGGAGTGGAAGGATTGCCAACGGCTGACGCTTCCCTCTGGTGAATTCGACCCCCAGGTTGGGCGGGAGCTGAGAAGGGCTTGGGTAGAGCGCGATCCGCTGGTATTCGAGCTGGACGGCGAGCTGCCTCCATCAGAACCGGTGATGCACGCCCAATGGTGGGACCTCAAGCCCGGCTTCACTATGCCGGCTGAGGTGCTACGCCATTTGCTGCTTGCGAACACCGTGGATTGTCGCGACCCCGAACAGCCGCGATTCGAGGCGAGCAGTCGGGCTGTGGCCTTGGGAGCGCGATTGGCGGCTGCCGGCGAGCCGGGAGATGTGACAACCGATGCCGGGCCAATGTGGTGCGACGGCGGCCCGTTTGCGGTGTTGGCGCCTGAGGAACTTGATGCAGAATGTGCCGGATTGATTCCGGCGGCGAACTTGGCGGTGGGCAGCCTGGCACCGCTGACTCCAGCGCCCCCCCAGGCTGATCTGGCCGATGACCAGCGAGCTGCCGTCGGCCACTTGGGCGGAGCGGCCTGCATTGTGGCCCCGGCCGGTTCGGGCAAGACCCGCGTGCTCACTGAGCGGGCTCGATACCTGGTGCGCGACCTCGGCGTCGACCCCCGAGCCGTGTGCCTGGTGGCGTTCAACGTGCGGGCTCGAGCGGAGATGCAGGAGCGCACTGCCGATCTGCCCGGCCTGGAAGTGCGCACCCTCAACAGCCTGGCTTTGGCCATCTGCAATGGCACCGGGCCGTTTACCCGTCCCCGCGACCACAGCCGAGTGGAGGTGGTGGACGAGCGGGGAGTGCGAGATCTGCTCGATGGCATGGTGCCCCGAAAGCGGCGGGCCATGACTGACCAGCTCGCCCCCTGGATCGAGGCGCTGGGCGCGTCCCGACTGGGTTTGCGGGATCCCGCTGAAGTGGAGCGCGATTACCACCCTGATGTGCCCGACTTCTCGATGATCGCCCCCCAATATGTGGACCTGCTCGACGAGCGCTGTCTGGTGGACTTCGACCAGCAGATCATCCGGGCTATCGACATCTTGCTGTGCGACCCTGCTGCTCGAGTTGCCGCCCGGCGGACCTGCGGGATCCTGCTGGTGGACGAATTCCAAGACCTAACACCAGCCCACCTGTTGCTGGTGCGGTTGCTGGCCGGGCCTCGGGCGGACGTGTTCGGGGTGGGCGACGACGACCAGACCATCTACGGGTATTCGGGTGCCTCCCCGGAATGGCTCATCCGCTTTGACAAGCACTTTCCCGGAGCGCAGCGCCACGAGCTCCACGTCAACTATCGCTGCCCTCCCGAGGTAGTGGAGGCGGCGTCGAACCTGCTCACCCACAACCGCCGCCGCATCGACAAACAGATCGCCGCGGATCCGAACCGCGCTGACCGGGTCGAATGCGACCGGAGTTCGGCGATCACCGTCGAAACGGCATCTGATGGGGCGCCTGTGCTGCGCCAAGCCATAGGTTTGCTTCTTGAAGCCGGTGCCCAGCCCCATGAAATAGCGGTGTTGACCAGGGTGAACAGCACTCTGCTGGTTCCCCAGGTCGTCCTCGGCGACATGGGAGTGCCGTCCAATCAGCCGGTGGGCCGCCTGTTCTTGCAGCGCACGGGGGTGGCTGCCGCGCTGGCCTGGCTCGACATCGCCACCGCTTCCGAGCGCGACCTGCCGGCCCGGGCGCTTTCGGACGCGGCCCGCCGTCCACCCCGGGGCATTTCCCCCCGAGTCATCGAGTGGATCGCCGAGCAGCAGAGCACCTCCCAGATCAAAGCCTTGGCGGGTCGGATCAAAGACGAGCGGTCTTCCAAGAAGGTTGATGAGTTTGCCGACGACATTGAGATGCTGCGGTCAAAATTCAAGAAGGCAAGCGGAGACGTCACCACCCGATCGCTGTTGGAGACGGTGCGAGACGAAATGGGTCTCGGCGGCAGCCTGGACACCCGGTTGGACGCATCCCGCCGCTCTGTCGACCGCTCGGCTCACGGCGATGACCTGCGGGCGCTCATCTCGGTGGCCCACCTGCATCCCGACCCGACCGATTTTCGGAGATGGCTGTTCGACCGGCTTTCGGACGGGTTCGAGGGGGAGCGCGGCGGCCGCGGCGTGCAATTGGCCACCGTCCACCGGGTGAAGGGCCGAGAGTGGCCCCACGTGATCGTCTATGAAGCGTCGAAGGGGTTGATACCCCACCGCCTGGCCGGCGACCTCGAAGAGGAGCGGCGGGTGTTTCATGTGGCCATCACCCGGTGTTCGGAATCGGTCACCCTCATCTGCGGCGACCCGCCCACCGACTTTCGGGGCGAGCTCGCCACTCGCTACCAGCCCCCTCCCGAACCGGAACAGGGCCCAACGATCGGTCTGCTTACACCACCAAGTGTGGTTGATTCAGCACATTCGTCTAGACCGGCCAAGCCGACTCAACACCCCAAGCCCCAGCCTCCGGCCGACCCTGTGGGAGTGGCCGCGTTCGAAGCACTGAAAGCATGGCGCTTGGAGCGAAGCCGCTCCGACAATGTGCCCGCCTACATCGTGTTCAGCAACGCCACCCTCATCGAGCTGGCCACCCAACGCCCCACCTCCGACGCCGGGCTGCGAGCCATCTCCGGAATCGGACCGGCGAAGCTGGACGCCTACGGCGAGGCGGTCAAGGAAGTCCTTGGCCAGTTCGCCTAAGCCTTTACGGACAGCGCTTCTCGGGCGGTGTTGGCGATGCCAGCGGGGTCGAGTCCGCAGTCGGCGAGGATCTTGTCGGGCACTCCCTGGGGGATGTACTCGTTGGGCACGCCCAGTACTCGGATGACCGGCGCCGGGCCGTCGCGCTCAGTGAGTAACAGCCGCTCGGCCACGGAGCTGCCCGCGCCACCCTCTCGCCAACCGTCCTCCATGGTCACCACCGCCCGATGTCCGGCCGCGTGGTTCAGCATGTCCTCGTCGAGGGGTTTGACGCAGCGGACGTCCCACACTGTGGTCGACACCCCGTCGGCCTCTAGGAGCTCAGCGGCTTCTTGGGCGTTGGCCAGCATCTTGCCCACCGCCAGCAGACACACCTCGGTGCCCTCTTTGACCTTGCGGCCCTTGAGTCCGTGACCCACCTCATCTTCGGGCACCGAAGGAGCAGCGGTCTTGGACCACCGCAAGGCCACCGGACCGGTGGTGATCTCCAAGGCGTCGTGCAACATCTGCTGGATCTCCTGATATGACGACGGCGCCAACACGGTCATACCGGGAATCTTGGTGAGCAGCACCATGTCGAGCACGCCGTGGTGCGACGGACCGTCGTCGCCGGTGATGCCCGCTCGGTCGAGGCAGAACACCACTGGCTGGCCGTGCAGCCCCACATCGAGGTTCACCTGGTCGATGGCCCGGGTGAGGAAAGTGGAGTAGATGGCCACCACGGGGCGGAGTCCGCCCATGGCCATACCGGCCGCCGCGGTCACCGCATGCTGCTCGGCGATGCCGACGTCGAAGCACCGTTCGGGGAACCGCTCGGCGAATGGCAACAGCCCGGTGGAGTCGGGCATGGCCGCGGTGATGGCCACCATCTCGGGTCGAGCCTCAGCCTCTTTGATCATCGCCTCGGTGAACGCCTCGGTGTAGCTCCCCGGCTTGGACATCGACATGTCATGCATGTTCTTGACCGTGTCGTTCTCGGCTGGCGCGTATCCCCGGCCCTTCTGAGTGAGCACATGCACCAGGCAGGGGCCCTCCAAGTGGGACACTCGGCTGAATACCCGCTCCAGCTTGCCCAGGTCGTGGCCGTCGAACGGGCCGAAGTAGTTGATGCCCAGCTCGTCGAAGAACGTGCGGGGTTCAACCATCTCCCGCACCGCAGCCTTGGTGGCCCCGAGGGCTCGACCGGCCAGATCGCCCACCCAGGGGATGTCCTTTAGCACTTTGCGAATCTGATTGTCAGTGCGCACATAGCGGGGGTCCATCCGAACTCGCAGCAGGCTTTCCGACAGCCGGGAGACGGTGGGGGCGTAGGAGCGCCCGTTGTCGTTTAGCACGATGGTCACGTCGCAGCCCGAATGTCCGATGTTGTTGAGACCCTCGAAGGCCACCCCCCCGGTGAGGGATCCGTCGCCCACCACCGCGACAACCCGTCGCTGTTCGCCACCGGACGCCCCCTGCGCCGTGGCCAGGCCGTGGGCATAGCTCAACACGGTGGAGGCGTGGCTGTTCTCGATCCAGTCGTGGGGGGATTCCTCTCGACTCGGATATCCCGACAGGCCCCCAGGCTTGCGGAGGGTTTTGAACTGATCGGTCCGCCCCGTCAGCATCTTGTGTACGTAGGCCTGATGGCCGGTGTCCCACAAGATGATGTCCCGGGGCGAGTCGAACACCAGATGAAGGGCCAGCGTCAGCTCCACCACGCCCAAGTTGGAGCCCAGGTGGCCTCCATGTGTATTGACCGTTTCGACGATGAACTCGCGGATCTCCTCGGCCAGCTCGGTCAATTCCTCGTCGCCCAATCGGCGCAGATCGGCTGGACGAGTGATCTTCTCAAGATGGTTGGTGTCCACGTCCCTCCAAAAGGTTGGGGACTCAAGGTTACTCGCGGTTTCTCCATCGGTGGTAGCCCCAAGCTGCCGCCCAGCCCACCCCCAGCGCGCCCAGCCCGCCCGCCGCATCGATCCAGAAATGGTTGGCGGTCACCACGATAGCGAACAGTGTGAGCCAGGGGTAGGCCGCGATTGCCCATTTGCCGGCCGGGTTCACCAAATGCTGGCGCAGCGCCAGATAGCACCACATGGCCCAGGCAAAGTGCAGACTGGGCATGGCGGCGTACTGGTTGGAGAGTGTTTCGGCCGCGCCTGAGGTGAACGACCACAAACCGCCTAGATCGGTCACCGTGTCGACATATCCAGTTTCGGGCAGGTCGCCGCCGTAGCGGCCGCCCACCGACAGCAGCCGGGGTGGCATCAGCGGGAACAGCGCGAACCCCACGAGGGCCGACCCGGTGGTCAGCAGCCCGGTGGTGCGCCAGAACGGGTAGTGCCGGGGGAAGCGCCAGTAGAGCCAGAGCAGGGTGAAGGCGGTGACCGCGAAATGAAAGAGCCCGTAGAACAGGTTCCAGAACTGGATGAATGCCACCCAGCCGATGAACAGGTCTTGGAGGTCGCGCTCGAAGTAAAGCCCGATGCTGCGTTCCCAGTCGATCACCAGCTCGGCGTTGGCCTGAGCCTTGGCCGGTTCCACCGCGGCGGAGCCGAATTGGTTGCGCACCCAGGAGTAGATGCCGTAGAACGCGCCTATTACGGCCAACTCCAGATACCAGCGGGGCCGCGTGCGGTTCTTGGATGAAGTGCCCAGCTTCAGGGAAGACAGTGCCATGGCTACGAGCGCCGAATGCGGTCAGCGACCACGCCGTGAGCGTGAGGCCCTCTGCCAATGGCGGCCGCCGAAGACCAGAGTCGGCAATCCCACCAAACTGCCGGCCACGGTGAGGAAGTACAGCAGCAGTCCCATGGCGATGGCCCGCTCGTCGATCACGCCCAAGTCGTGGAGGAACAGCACCAGGGCGCCCTCTCGCAGGCCAAGCCCTCCCAGGCCGATGGGCAGCACCTGGATGATGAGCACCGCGGGGATGAACGTCATCAGCTCGGTGGGCCCCAGGCCGTTGATCCCCACCACCTTGGCCGCGCATCCAGCGGCGGCCAGCATTATCGCCTGGTAGGCGAAGGCAGTGATGAGCACTCGACTGGTGTCGCGGGGCTTGGCCCGTAGCTCGTCGATGCCCATGTGCAGTCCGTTTACGAAGCGGACCCAGCCGTTGCGCCGGCTGACCCAGCGGCCGAACCGCTGATTTCCCACGAGTAGCAAGATCAAGCCGAGGGCCAGCAGCGTGAGCCCGGCGGTGATGGCGGCCGCCCGGGCGGGCGCGCCCAGTCCCCGCAGCTCTTCGTCGAGCGCCAAGCCCAAGAGCGTGAACACCGGCAGCACGATCCAGCCGCTGAGCCGCTCCAACAGCACCGAGGCGAAGCTGTGAGGGCCGTCGCCGGTGTCGTTGGAGAGACGGGATATCCGTAGCACGTCGCCGCCCACAGTGGTGGGGACGAAGTTGGAGATGAACATTCCCGCCATATAGTGCGAGAACATGCGCCTCGGCCTCACCTGAAGTCCGAGGGCGCTGGCTACCTCATACCACCGGGCGGTGGCCGCCATGTTGCCGATGACGGTGAGGGCAAGTGCGCCGAACAGCCAGAACGGAGTGGCCGAGTTGAAGTCGGGCCACAGCTTGTTGGCGTCGAATGATGGAAGCCACCAGATCAACAGGAAGAACAGGGCCACACTGATGCCCACCCGGAGCACGATGCTGAGCACCCGGCGGGTGGTGTGCTTCTCAGACAAGCCCGGGCTCGCTGACGTGTAGGGGTGACTCCGGGCACGCGCTAACGGTTGAGGCGGCCATCGGGGTCATTCCGCCAAGGCTATTGTCCCGGCGAGGTTCATTGGAGATTACGGTGAGGCGAATGTCGGGGAAACAGGTGACGGGCCACGGGGGCGATCAGGTGCTGGCTGCACTGGCCCCCTTCGGTGTGCAGGAGCTATTCACCCTGTCTGGGGGTCATATTTTCCCACTGTATGACGCTGCCGTGAAGCAGGGCGATGTGGTGCTCTACGACGTTCGCCACGAGCAGACCGCGGTGTTTGCCGCTGAGGCACTGGCCAAGCTGACCCGCCGGCCAGGGGTGGCCGCGGTCACGGCTGGTCCCGGTGTGACCAACTCGGTGAGCGCGGTGACCACCGCCTGGCTCAACGGGGCCCCGCTAGTGGTGCTGGGCGGGCGGGCCCCGGAAGCCCGATGGGGGTCGGGCTCGCTCCAAGAACTGGACCACGTCCCCATCCTGGCCCCGGTCACCAAGCGATCGCTCACCGCGGGAGGCGGCGATGATCTGGCCGCGGCCACCTACCGGGCGGTGCAGTCGGCCATGACCCCGCATCGGGGACCGGTATTCGTGGACTACCCCATGGACGTGCTGTTCTCTGAGGGCACCGGCGCCGTGCCCGACGAGCCCATGCCGGTGGGCGCGGCTCCCGACCCCGACGCGGTGGCAGCGGTGGCCGACATGTTGGCTGCCGCCCGGAGCCCCGCGCTGCTGGTGGGTACCGATGTGTACTGGGACGGCGCTTGGGAAGAGCTGCGGGCTTGGGTGGAGGCCCAGAGGCTGCCGGCCTTCGCCAACGGATTGGGCCGAGGGTGCCTGCCCGCCGACCACGAGCTGTTTTTCAGTCGCACCCGGCGGATGCTGCGCTCCGACGCCGATCTGGTGATCGTGGCCGGCACCCCGCTCGACTTCCGGCTCTCATTTGGCCGGTTCGGCGATGCCCAGGTGGTGCATCTGACCGACAGCGCCGAGTCGGTATCCACTCATGCCAATACCTCGGCCACAGTGTCGGGCGATTTGGTTCAGACGCTGGCGGCTCTGACCGATGGCCAGGCGCCAGCTCATCCCGCTGAGCGAGATCGGTGGGTGGCGAAGCTTCGCGACGCCGAAGATGCCGCTCAGGGTGACGAAGAGGACCTGCTGACCACCGCGGCAGATCCCATCTTGCCCACTCGGGTGTACGGCGAGCTCCGCCAGGTATTGGATCGAGATGCGGTGGTGATCGGCGATGGTGGTGACTTCGTCTCCTACGCCGGGCGGTTCGTGAACTCCTATCGGCCGGGACACTGGCTCGATCCGGGCCCCTACGGCTGTCTGGGCACCGGACTGGGCTACGCCATGGCCGCCCGGGTGGTACATCCCGACCGCCAGGTGGTGCTGTTATTGGGCGACGGGGCCGCCGGGTTCTCGTTGATGGACGCCGACTCTCTGGTCCGCCACAACCTGCCGGTGGCCATTGTGGTGGGCAACAACAGTTGCTGGGGGCTGGAGAAGCACCCCATGCGCCAGATGTACGGCTACGACGTCGCCGCCGACCTCCAGGAGGGGTGCCGCTACGACCAAGTGGTGGCTGCCCTCGGCGGGGCCGGGGAGACAGTAGAGCGTCCCGACGACATCGCCCCTGCTCTAAAGCGGGCGTTGGACGCCGGGGTCCCCTACGTGGTCAACGTGATTTGCGACCCGGAACACGCGTACCCCCGCCGTTCCAACTTGGGCTGAGGTCAGCGCACCGGCGGCGCCCCCTGTTCCCGGGTTGGGTGAAGGATCGGTAGGCTACGGCGTCATGACAAGGGGAGAGAACGGCCGTGATTGACGAGACTGTGGTTGCGGGAACGCTTTCGGAGGCGCTGCGCACCGGCGGTGAGTTTGCCGAGGTTTTTGTGGAGGACCGGCGCTCGTCGTCGGCGCTGTTGGACGACGGCAAGGTAGAGGAGCTGACCTCAGGCCGTACCCGGGGAGCGGGGATCCGAGTGGTGGTGGGGGAGACCACCGGGTTTGCCCACACCTCCGATCTGAGCGAAGCCGGCATGGCCAAAGCGGCGCGGGCCGCGGCGGCCGCCGCCCGAGGAGGTGGTGGGGGCCACCAAGTGGTGGCGCTCGACCGGGTGGACGCTCCGTCGCCCAACGAGATCGAAGTGCTGCCCGAAGCGGTGGCCAAGGCGACCAAAGTGGAGCTTTTGGGCCGGGCCGATGAGGCCGCCCGAGCGGCCGGATCGGCCATTTCCCAGGTGTCGGCCCGCTACGCCGACGGCCGCCGCCGCATTCTGGTGGCCAACAGCGACGGACTGCTGGCTGGCGACGACCAAGTGCGCACCCGGTTCGCGGTGTCATGCGTGGCGGTGGGCGACACCGGCATGCAGACCGGTTTCGAGAGCGTGGGCCGACCTATCGGCTTCGAGTTGTTCGATGAGTACGAAGTAGACGCTTTGGCCCGCACCGCGGCCGACCGGGCGCTCACCAAATTGGCTGCCCAGCCCGCGCCCAGCGGTTCGATGCCGGTGGTGATCGGCCCGGGCGGCGGTGGCGTGCTGTTCCACGAGGCCTGCGGTCACGGCCTCGAGGCCGACCTGGTGGCCAAGCAGGCCTCGGTGTTCCGCAACCGGGTGGGAGAGCAGGTGGCCCACCCCGAAGTCACCCTGATCGACGACGGGACCATGGCCCGGGAGTGGGGCGCCTACGCCATCGACGATGAGGGCCGTCCTGCCCAGCGCAATGTGCTCATCGAGAACGGGGTGCTCACCGATTACATGTGGGATCTCCTGCGGGCTCGCAAAGAGGGCCGGGAAAGCTCGGGCAACGGTCGCCGTCAGAGCTACCAGCACCTACCCATGGTGCGGATGACCAACACCTACCTGGCCAACGGCACCGAGGATCCCACCGACATCATCGCGGCCACCGACCGAGGTGTGTACGTGGCCCACTTGGGCGGCGGGCAGGTGAACACCGCCACCGGCGATTTCGTGTTCGGCATGAGCGAGGCCTATCTGATCGTCAACGGCGAGATCGGCCCCCCGATTCGGGAGGGCAACTTGATCGGCAACGGTCCCGAGGTGCTGACTGGAATCGAGGCGTTGGGCAACGACTTCGCCATGGGATCGCCGGGCACTTGCGGCAAAGACGGTCAGGGCGTGCCGGTGGGCGACGGCACCCCCACGCTGCGGGTGGCGTCGATGACCATCGGCGGAACCGCGGCGTGACCCCCCGCCGAACGCGGCCGAACACCGACAGGACTGCCGTATGAATCCCGAGGAGTTGCTGGAGGTCGCCGAGCGCATTGTGGGCTGGGGCCGAGACGGCGAGCAGATCGAGGCGGTGGTCGGCCACAGCCAGGAAACCGAGGTGCGGGTGTACGAGGGGGAGATCGAGTCGCTGTCGGTGGCCGAGTCGCAGGGGGTTGGCATCCGGGTCATCGCCGGGCGGCGTCAAGGGTTCGCCCACGCCGGCACCCTGGATCCCGACGTGCTGGAAGAGACCTTGGCCGAAGCCCGCGACAACGCGGTTTACGGCGCCCCCGACGAGTTTTTCGGCCTGGCTGAGCCCGACGGGGTGAATCCGCCGGAGCTCGACCTCTACAACGAAGCCCTGCTGTCGTTCAGCACCGAGGCCAAGATCGACCTGGCCCTGGAGCTGGAGCGGGCGGTGCAGGCCGGCGACCCCCGAATCGTGGGGGTGGAGTCGGCCGACTACGGAGACGCGGTGGGTGCCGACGCCATTGCCACTACCACCGGTATCCGCAGCACGGGGCGAGACACGTCGTGCTACCTAACCGCCTACTCACTGGCCTCAGAAAACGACGAGACCCAGACCGGCTTCGGATTCTCGGTAGGCCGGGAGCCCGGCAGTCTCGATGTGGCCGTCGCCGCGGCCGATGCTGTGGAGCGAGCCACCCGTATGTTGGGCGCTACCCAGCCCGACACTGAGCGGGTCACCGTGGTGCTCGACCCATTCGTGACCGCCCAGTTTCTGGGCATCATCGGCGGCACTCTGTCGGGTGAGGCGGTGCTCAAGGGCCGTTCGCTGTTCGCCGAACGCCTGGGCGACCAGGTGGCCGCTTTGGGGGTCACCCTGGTTGACGATCCCACCAACCCCGAGGCCTTCACCGCCTCCGACGCTGACGGCGAGGGCTTGGCCACGCGGCGCAACCAATTGATCGGTGGCGGCCAGCTCGAACGGTTCCTGCACAACAGCTACACCGGCCGGCGCTCGGGCACCGCGTCAACCGGCTCGGCGGTGCGGGGCTACGCCAGCACTCCCGGCGTGGGTTGCCAGGCGCTATCGCTGGTACCCGGCGACCTTGCGCCGGAGGAGCTAATCGCCGGCATCGACAACGGGGTGCTGGTGCAAGGCGTGTCGGGCCTGCACTCGGGGGTTAACTCGGTGAGCGGCGACTTCTCCACTGGCGCTGAGGGACTGCGCATCCGCAACGGAGAACTGGCCGAGCCGGTGAGGGAGATAACCATTGCCTCCACCCTCCAGCGGATGTTGCTGGACGTTGCCGCGGTGGGGTCCGATCTCACCTGGCTGCCGATGAGCTCGGCAGGAGTGACGCTGGTGGTGGCCGAAGTCACCATGTCCGGCGCCTAGCAAGTAGAAGGACCATGTCGGTCCTGCACGCCATATTGCTGGGCATCGCTCAGGGGCTGACCGAGTTCCTGCCGGTGTCCTCCAGCGGACACTTGCAGATCATTCCCTGGCTGGCCGAGTGGGACGATTTCGAGGGCAATGACGACCTCAAGAGGGCGTTCGACGTGGCCCTCCACCTGGGCACGCTGGTGGGGCTGGTGGCATGCCTGCGCCGGGAGGTGTGGACACTGGTGCGCGATGGCATTGGCGCTGTGGTGAAGCGCCAAAGACCCATGACCGCTGAGGGCCGGCTGGGGTGGCTTCTGGTGCTGGCCACCGTGCCGGCCGCCGCGGTGGGGGTGGGATTGCGGTCGGTGATCGACGAGGCCGACGACGAGGTCTGGCTCACCGCGGTGATGCTGGCGGTGTTCGGGGTGCTGCTGTGGTGGGCCGACCGGCGTCAGGAGCGCCGAGATGCCAGATCGATTGGGGTGCGCGACGCGCTGCTGTTGGGGCTGGCCCAGGCTTGCTCGCTCCAGCCCGGAGTATCTCGCTCAGGGGTGATCATCACTGCCGGTCGCCTGCTGGACTTCGATCGTGAATCGGCCGCCCGCTTGGCCATGCTGATGAGCGTGCCGGTAATCGCCGGGGCCGGGGTATTCCAGTTCATAGACATCGGCGGGTGGGGAGGCATTCCCGCCGATGCCCGGGCCGGGTTTGTGTGGGGAACGGCGGCATCAGCGGTGACCGGGTTCGCCGCAGTCAAGGCGCTGCTGGCCCTAGTTCGCACCCGCAGCTTCGGTCCCTTCGCTATATATCGGATCCTGCTAGCCCTGCTCGTCCTCAGCCTGATTACCGCTTCGGTGCGCTGAGGGCCTGATTCGTCAGCCTGACTGCACCAGGGCCAGGGTGACCGAGCCCTGGATCACGGCAGAAGCCACCGGGAGGAGTTCCTCGTCGGTGACGGCAATGGTAATGGCGTGCTCGGCCTTGTCGGTGACCACCGCGGCGGCGGCCACCGTGAGGGTGGCCTGGGTTTGGCCACCGCTATCGGTGGGGATCGGCAGGGTCACCAGCACGTCTACGTGGTCTCCGGGGACCAGCGGGGGCAGGGCGGTGTGGGCCGGTATCGCCACCTCGGTTCGATCCCCAATGGGCAGGCCGCCCAACCGAGCGGTGGTCACCACGTCGCCGGGGTGGAGGGCAGCCGAGGCCACATCGACGCCGCTCAAGGCGGGTACCGCATCGGGAGGCAGGGTTTGGGCCGGATACCGGCGCACCTCGGCGTTGTCCTCGTCGAGCGGTTCTCCAGCTTCGATGGGCTGTGTGACTACGACCACCGGGGTAAGGACACCCAGCGACGGCTCTCCCCCGGCCAGCCCTGCGACGGCGGCCACTAATAGCCCGGTGACCGCCGCGGCCACCGCCACCACCAGCCAGTAGCTGCGCCGCCCGCCCGGCAGCCGAGCCAAAACAGAGCCCCGCCAAGTGAGAGGTTGATCGACAGTTCCGGGAGTTGCGTCCACGGGCGCGCCCCTCCACCAAGGTTGACAAGGGGGAAGCGCTGGTCAGGCTAGCGGGAGTTGGCCGTCTTGGGAAGGGGGCTCAAGAAGCAGGTCTGGGAGGGTCGATGCCATTGGTGCGGTCGGAGCAGTCGGGCAGGTTTCTGGCGATGGCTCTGATGGCGCCGAAGAGCACGGCTCGCATGCGTTCGAGGTTCTGGGCGAAGAAGGCGAACACCTCGTCTTGGGTCACCGGCTTGATGTCCGGGTCGTCATCCAGGCCGACGTCGTAGTCGGTGACCAGGGCGGCAGTGGCGTAGCAGATGCCCAGTTCGGCGGCTAGGGCAGCCTCGGGGTACTGGGTCATCCCCACCACGTCCCAGCCGTTGTCGCGGAACCAGCGAGACTCGGCTCGGGTGGAGAATCGGGGGCCGGAGATGACTGCCATTGTTCCCCCGTCGTGGGCAGTCATGCCCTCAGCCTGGGTGGCATCCAGCAGTGCTTGGCGGAGCTCATCGCAGTAGGGGTCGGCCAGTGAGACGTGGTTGGTGACGGTGTCGAAGTAGGTGTCGGCCCGGCCCGACGTGCGGTCGACCAATTGGTCGCACACCACCACATCGCCGGGGGCCAGCTCGGGGCGCAGCGAACCGCAGGCGCTGGGGCCGAAGATGGCCTTCACCCCGACTTGGCGCAGCGCCCACAGGTTGGCCCGGTAGTTGACTTTGTGGGCGGGGAATCGGTGGCCGGGGCCGTGGCGGGCCAGAAAGGCCACCTCGATATCGTCGACCGATCCAATGGTGAGCGGTCCTGACGGCGGCCCGAATGCGTGGTCGCAGGGGATTTCGACCGCGTCGTCCAAGAGGGAATAGAGACCGGAGCCGCCAATGACGCCGATCTCGGGCATTTATTCGTCTGACGAACCCGAAGCGGCTTTGGCCGGCTCGCGGCCAGAGGAGTCCGACGAGCTGTTGTCGGACTTGGCTGCGTCGGGCTTTGCAGCGTCTGACCCTTCTTTGCCGTTGGTGCTGTCGCCGTTGGCTGAAGAGCCGGCCGTGGTGGACGACTTGGCGCCCGAGCGGCTGTCGTTTCGGTAGAAGCCGTCGCCCTTGAAGGTGATGCTGGGGACGCTGAAGACCTTGGCGACTTGGCCCTTACCGGGCTGGGTGCAGGCTGCGGGACTGGCGATCGAGTCGGCTTGGGGGCAGATGGTTAGGGAGTCTTCGGAGAATGACTGGATGACTTCGAAGCGGGTGCCGCAGGTTTGGCAGTTGTAGTCGTAGGCGGGCACGAGGGTTAAGGATAGAGGCGGGTTGCGTTTTCTGGCTATCTGAGGGGGGGGTACCAGCGTCCGGCAGGCTGGGCGCTCACCTGCTTTGGGAGAGAGAGGGGGGCGGTGGGGCGTGTTTCAGTATTGTTGGGTCGTGGGCTGGGCTTGGTGGCTTGTCTTGGTTGGTTATGCGTGGGGGACGTTTCCTGGGGCGTTGTTGGTGGGGCGGTATACGGGGCATGATCCGACGCGGGAGGGGTCGAAGAATCCGGGGACCAGCAATGTGTACCGGGTGGCGGGGCGCTGGCCAGCGGCTTGGGTGCTTCTCAGCGATGTGGGGAAGGGGGTCATTGCTGCGGGGATCGGCTTGATATTCGGAGACCAGCTGGTGGGGGCGGCGTGTGGGGCGGCGGCAGTGGTGGGCCACATCGTGCCGTTGGGGCGTTACCGGCAGGGAGGCAAGGGCGTGGCTACGTTCGGTGGGATGCTGTTGGCGCTGGCCCCGGTGGTGGGCGTGATCCTGATCGGCGTGTGGGCGCTGTCGCTTGCTTTGACCAAGCGGGCCGGGGCGGCCTCGTTGGCGGCGACGGCAGCGGCGCCGGCGGCGGTGGCCATTCAGGGGTGGCCAGCGGTGGAGGTGTTGGTGGTGGCCGGGGTGGCGGTGGTGGTTATCGCCCGCCACCATGAGAACATTCGCCGTATGTGGCGCAGACAAGAACCGGCGCTTTGGTGATGATTCCGTTGGCCGAGGCCCAAGAGCGGGTGCTGGCGGGTTGCGGCATCCTGGATGAGGTCACCTTGGCCGTCGGCGACGCTCGGGGATTGGTGACCACCGAGACAGTGGTAGCGCCCGAGTTGGTGCCTCCGTTCGACAACACGGCGATGGACGGCTTTGCGGTGCGGTCGGCCGATGTGGTCGATGCGCCGGTGACCCTGAACATCGCGGGCACGATTGCCGCCGGGGTGCCGCCCGACATCACGGTGGGTGCCGGGCAGGCTGTCCGCATAATGACCGGAGCAGTCATCCCCCCCGGCGCAGACGCAGTGGTAATGGTGGAGCTGACCGAGACCAGCCCTGACGGCGAGGAAGTGACCGTGGCCCAGTCGGTGCCCGCGGGCAACCACATTCGCGGGGCCGGCGAGGACCTGACGGTGGGCCAGACGGTGTTCGGACCGGGAGAGGTGCTTACTCCTGGCCACTTGGGGGTGCTCACCAGCTTGGGCATGTATCAGGTGAAGGTGAGGCCAAAGGCCCGGGTGGGGGTCATGTCCACTGGCGATGAGCTGGTGGAGGGGCCCCAGCCGCTGGAGATGGGCCAAATCCGCGATTCCAACCGGCACACGCTCTTGGCCCTTTTGGCCGAGGCCGGGTGCGAACCGGTGGACCTGGGCAGCATGGCCGATGATGAGGCGGGAATCGCCGCCGGTATCCGGGCTGGAGTGGAGAAATGCGACGCCCTTTTGACCTCGGGTGGGGTGAGCATGGGCGATTACGACTATGTGAAAAAGGTGCTCGAAGAGATAGGCGATATGTCGTGGATGCAAGTGGCCATCAAACCGGCCAAGCCCTTGGCCTTCGGATTGGTCGAAGGCATCCCTGTTTTCGGGCTGCCCGGCAACCCGGTGTCGTCCATGGTGTCTTTCGAGTTGTTCGCCCGGCCCGGTCTGCGCAAGATGATGGGCCATTCCCCCGACACTTGGCACCGCCAGCGGGTAACGGGCCGCGTGGCCCAGCGCCTGCGCCGCCGGCCCGACGGCAAGACCCACTTCGCCCGAGTGCGAGTTGAATACGCCGATGGCGAATTCTTGGTCAGATCGGCCGGAGGCCAAGGCTCGCACCAACTCTCGGCTATGGCCGCAGCCGATGCCCTGGCTGTGCTACCCGACGGCGTTGGGCTCGATGAGGGCGAGCCGGTGTCGCTGCTGGTACTGCGCTGACCGAAGCCAGTTTGGCTCTCCACAGTGTGCTCAGCGGATTATTCGGTCAGAATGTAAAGGTGAGCGTGCCGCTTATCGACACCTTCGGGCGGGTCCACCGGGATCTGCGCATCTCGGTGACCGACCGGTGCAACTTTCGCTGCACGTACTGCATGCCGGCCGACGGGCTCGACTGGCTGCCCCGCGAAGACCTGCTCACGTTCGAAGAGATCGAGCGCTTAGCCGCATTGATGGTGAATCGGTTCGGTATCGACAGCATCCGGCTCACCGGCGGGGAGCCCACCGTGCGGGCCAACCTGCCGATATTGGTGGAAAAGCTCGCCGCGCTGGGCGTAGACCTGGCCCTGACCACCAACGGGGCCACTCTGGGGCTACTGGCCGACAAGCTGGTGGCTGCCGGGTTGCGGAGGATCAATATCTCGCTCGACTCTCTTCACCCCGAACGGTTTGAGCGCCTCACCCGCCGAAACGATTTGGACAGGGTATTGGACGGAATCGACGCCGCGGTGGCTGCTGGCCTGGATCCGGTGAAGATCAATGCGGTGATGATGAGGGGCGTCAACGACGACGAGATCGTGGATTTCGCCCGGTTCGGCCGGGAGAAGGGCGTAGAGGTCCGGTTCATCGAGTTCATGCCATTGGATGCCGACCTGTCGTGGAGCAACGACAAAGTGGTCACCCTTGACGAGATCGTCTCTACGGTGGCCGAGGCATTCCCGCTGGCCCCTGTCGAGCGCTCGCACTCGCCGGCCGCGGTGTGGCACTACGCCGACGGCCAGGGCTCGTTCGGCGTGATCGCCAGCGTGACCGACGCTTTTTGCGGAAGTTGTGATCGGGTGCGGCTCACCGCCGAGGGCATGTTCCGCAACTGTTTGTTCGCGGTGGACGAACACGACCTCCGGGAGCTGCTGCGCTCAGGAGCGAGCGACGATGAAATCGCCGCTGTCATCTCCGATGTCGTGAAGGACAAGTGGGCCGGGCACGCCATCAACCAGGTTCACTTCATCCGCCCCGGCCGTTCGATGTCGCAGATCGGGGGTTGACCATGTCTGATGCCGGGTTCACCCACATCGACCCCCTCGGCCGGGCGCGCATGGTGGACGTCACCCCCAAGGAGGCGTCCCACCGCCGGGCCATCGCCCGAGCCAGGGTGTTCATGAGCGCCGACACTGCCTCGGCCGTGGCCCGAGGGGCTGTGGCCAAAGGAGACGTATTGGCGGTGGCCCGAGTGGCAGGCATCCAGGCGGCCAAGCGCACTCCCGAGCTGATTCCGCTGTGCCACCCGCTGTTGGTGGGTGCGGTGCTGGTTAACTTCCGGATCGAGGACACCTACATTGAGATCGAGGCCGAGGTGGAAACGGTGGACCGGACGGGGGTCGAAATGGAGGCTCTCACTGCCTGCACGGTGGCCGCGCTGACCGTTTACGACATGTGCAAATCGCGTGACAAAGAGATGGTGATTGGCGAAGTGGCCCTTTGGGAGAAGTCGGGGGGCCGCTCCGGCCACTACCGACGCCCGGGGGATGAAGGTGTCGGCTACGACAATTGAACCCACACTTGAAATTGCGCTTCGGCTGAGAGCGGAAGACGGGTGGCGAGGGTGGACTTTTTGTAGTAGAACCGTAACAAGTGTCAGATCCCTGTAACGTCCGACCGCATATGGCGACCGCGCGTTCGTTTGCCCTGTATAGGTGTGTAAAGCGCGACCATTCACCAGCCAGCACCTTGCCGTGGTTTACCATTTCGATTGTAAGGGACCTCCGAGATTGGTGACATCTGTGTTACTTATGATCTTGGCTGCCGCTTGGGCTGCCTTTTTGATACCGCCCTTGATCCGCCGAGCGCGTAGCGGTCAGCTTGGCGGCAGGCGTCGAACGCAGTGGGGGATGAATGTTCCCAGGCGATCGGTACATCCCCGTTTGGCCGAACGAGGTGCGGTAGCCGCACCGGTAGTGGCCCTTCGCCCCAACATCGGGATATCTCCTTCGGTATACGCTTCTGAGATGGCTTCTACCCCGATGCGAGGTAGGTCTCTCTCCTCAATCGACGCTCGTCGCCGTCGGCGGCGTATCCTCGTCACGCTCATCATCGGCGCGCTGGCCACGTTCGTGCTTGCCGTCTACTTCGGCGGAGTCGCCCTCGTGGTCCATCTGCTGGTCGACGCCCTGCTGCTGGCCTATGCACTGCTGCTGGTGCAGCACCAGCGGACAAGCGAAGAGCGCCTCAGCCCGCTTGACGTCGACGGCTCGACGAATGAGCCGTGGAGCGCGGCCTCAAGCGGACAAAGCTGACCACCGTCCGCGGCTGATTCCACTCGTTGTTCAGGAGTAGGCCGCTAGTAGGCTGGTCGCACTTGGGGCTGTAGCTCAGTTGGCTAGAGCGCCTCGTTCGCAACGAGGAGGCCGGCGGTTCGAGTCCGCTCAGCTCCACTAAGCGGTCGGCAAGTACCTTTCTAGCGATGGCCAGTGATTTCGACAATGCGCTGGAGGCGTTCATCCGGCGGCGCTTGGAGGGTGTGGACGCGCTTCGGGTGGAAGGCGAGGCCCGGGCCACCGGCGGCCAATCGAGGGAGAACTGGCCGTTCGACTTGTTGTGGGAAGACGGCGGGCAGTCGCACCATCGACGCCTGTTTCTGCGGCGCGACCCCGTGGGCAGCGTGCTGGAAACTGACCGACGGGTGGAGTACGAGGTGCTGCGGCGGCTGCACGACCAGCCGGTGCGGGCCCCAGAGGTGGTGTGGCTTGATGCCGACGGATCGGAGTTGGGCCGCCCGGCGCTGGTTATGACCCGCTACGACGGGCACAACGACCACTTCATTCTGGATGGGGGTTCCAGCCGGCTCGACGAGGACACCCGAGCCGACATCGCGTCGCAGATGGTGGATTTGATGATCGAGATCCACGCCCTGGACTGGAAGGGTGCCGGGCTTGATCAAGTGCTGGCCGTACCCGCCGATCCGGCAGCCGCAGCTATCGACGAATGGGCCGCGGTGATAGAGCGCCAGTCATTGGAGCCTCAGCCGTTGTTGGCCCTGATCGAGCAGTGGCTGCGTCGCAACCGGCCGGAGCCCGGCGAGGTCACTGTGGTCCACGGCGACATCAAACCGGGCAATGTGCTGTTTGACGGCGATCAGGTGAAGGTATTGCTGGACTGGGAGACCGTCCACTTGGGAGACCCGGCCGAGGATGTGGGATGGGTGACCAATCCGGTTCGCCGGATTGAGCACCAGATTCCTGGACGCTGGGAGGCGGATGATCTTGTGTCGGCCTACGAGGCTCGCACCGGCCGGACCGTCGACCGGGATGCTCTGCGATTCTGGCAGGTGCTCGCCAACTACAAACTGGTGGCCATTGTCATGACGGGGGTTCGTAGCTTCTGTGACGGTCGCACCCTTCGGGTGTGGTCTGGAGCTGGACTTCTGGCAAAGGTGTTGTTGGCCCAGACCGCGGAGGAGTTGGGATGAGACCGACACTGAGCGAGCAGATCATGGGGGCCCGGCGGGTGTTGGTGGAGTTGGCCGCGCCCGAGGTGTCTGACTCCTATTTGCAGGAGCAGATCACCTTCGCGGCCGCGGCCCTCGAGCACGCCGCGGCACGATGGCCTGAGGTGCTGCCCGAACTGGTGAAAGACATCCGGGCTCTAGAAGAGGTCTTGGGCGTCGAATCAGCGGAACTAGAAGAAGCGGTGCCCGGGGTGGTCCACCTGGCCGCGGCCGAGGAGTATCACCAGGGGCTCCGGGCTCGGCTGACCGATGAGATCATGAGCGGGTCTAAGCCGTCCCCCGCGGTGCGGGCCTACCTGGCCGAATCAACAGAAAGGCTGAGATGAACATGCTCGGACCCTTAGACGACACACTGTGGCACCAGATCGCCGAGCCGTTCGAGCACGTCGGCACGTCCGATCCCCGCTTCTTCGACCGCTATTGGTTCGCCATCTACGACCCAGCTGGCCAGGGAGCGATGCAGTTCACCATGGGGTCGTACAACAACATGAACGTGCTCGACGGCGGGGTGGTGATGGTGCGGGACGGCACGCAGCACAACCTGCGGGCGTCTCGGGCCCTTCGCCCCCGCCTGGAGCCTGAGGTAGGGCCGATGCGGGTGGAGCCGACGGTCCCGCTGGAGGAGCTAAGGGTGATCTTGGCCCCCGGCGGTCACTCCATCGCCTGCGATCTGGTGTGGCGGGCCGAGCTGGCCCCGGAGATAGAGAAGCCACACGTGGAGCGGGAGAGGGGACGGGTGGCTCAGGACTACCAGCGGTTCAACCAGGTGGGCGTGGTCGACGGCTGGATAACCGTGGGAGACGAGGGCCTGACGGTGGACGGCTGGTGGGGCGGACGCGACCACTCCTGGGGAGTGCGCCCCGCGATGGGCATCCCCGAGCCGGTGACGGGCCCGCCCCGTCGCCACAGCGAGGTTGGCACGCTGTTCTACTTCCTGTTCTTCTCCACCAACCGGCGGGCCGGCCATGTGCAGATCATGGAGCGGGGATCCGAGCGGGTGTACCTCACCGGGCTCATCCGAGACCGGCATGCTCCCGACGTCGACCGCCACGTCACCCAGGCTGATCTGTCCCTGGAGTTCTTCGCTGGCACCCGGCGATTCTCATCGGCCGATATGGCGGTGAGTTTGGACGACGGCGGTTCGCTGCGGCTGTGCTCGACGCCGCTGGGCTCGGCGGTGGCCATGGCCGGGCTGGGCTACAGCGGCGGCTGGAACGACGAGCTCGGCCTCGGCGTGTATCGGGGCGAGTCGTGTCTCGAACACGAGATATGGGACGTCAGCCATCCCGCCGATGTGGTGCCCGCCACCGGCGAGGTGTTCACCCCCATGCACCGCATCGCCCCGGTCACCGTCACCACCGATGACGGCGACGAGACCGGCACCGGCAGCCTCACCATGATCGCCAACGGCCGCCTCCCTCAGTACGGCCTGGACTGAGCAAACCCGGCAGGGTCGGAGTGCTCAGGGCGCGTCGGGGAGGTTGGTGAAGCCCCGGCCGTCGGCCCTGCGGTACCAGCCCTGGGCGGTCATGGTGCCGCCGTCCACCGGGATGGTCTGGCCGGTCATGAAGCGGGACTGGTCAGAGGCCAAGAACAGGGCCACCTCGGCGAAGTCGTCGGGGTTGCCGAATCGGCACAGGGGGATCAGCCGGGACACCTGCTCGAGGGGGCGGTCTCGGAGCATCTGGTCGAGGGGGGTTTGCAGAGTGACGGCCATGTCGGGGGCGATGCAGTTGACCCGGATGTTCTGGTCGGCCATCTCCAGGGCGATGGATCGGGTGAAGGCGATAATGGCAGCGTTGGCCGCCGAGTACACCGCGATGCGGGGCATTGCCCGCATGGCCTCCACGGTGGACACATTCACGATGGTGCCGCCGCCCCCCTCCACCATGGTGGGCATAAACGCGCGGGTGCAGCGAAGCACATGGCGGAAGGTGATGTTGATCTGGGCATCCCAGTCGGCCTCGGTGGTGCGGATGAACTTGCCCGCGCCCGGCCGGTAGTCGCCCACGTTGTTGACCAGCACGTCCACTTGGCCGTCGCCGAACTCGACTGCGGCCCGGTGGAACTCGGCCACCACTACGGAGTCGGTGATGTCGCCCACCACCGCGATGGCCCGCCCGCCGGCGTCGGTGATGTCGCCCACGGCGGCGTTGGCCAGGTCGGCGTCGATGTCATTGACCACCACCGCGGCACCTGCTTCGGCGAACAATCGGGAGATCCCACCTCCGATTCCCCCGCCCCCACCGGTGACGGCTGCGATCTTGTCGGCTAATGGCGTAGCGCTTGGCATCTGAGGTTTCTAGCGCATCCCGTCTGCTCCCGCTCCTATCGAGGAGGCGATTGCGCTGGCCTGACATCGATGCCGGAGGGCGGGGTTTGCCAAGATGTCGCCATGAGCATGCGCTTGGAAGGAAGGGTGGCCATCGTCACCGGCGGGGCCAACGGTCTGGGAGAGGCCATCAGCCGCAAGTTTGCCGCCGAGGGGGCGGTGGTGGTGATCGCCGATGTGGACGAAGCGGCTATGGGGCACGTGGCCGACGAGCTAGGGGTGGAAGCTCAGAGTTGCGACGTATCCGACCGGGAATCGGTGCAGGCCCTGGTGGACGGGGCAGTCGAGCGCCACAGGCGCCTCGACATCATGGTGGCCAACGCCGGCATCGCCAATTCCCCCTCGTACCTGGATATTGACGACGAGTTCTGGGGCCGGATGCTCGAGGTGAACCTGACCGGGGTGTTTCTGTGCAACCAGATCGCGGCCCGCCACATGGTGGCGCGAGGCGGCGGCGGTGTGCTGCTGAACACCTCCTCCATCCTTGGGGCGGAAGGCCATCCCCAGACCCCGGCCTACGCCGCATCCAAAGCCGGGGTGATCTCGCTGACCCGCAGCGGGGCAATGGCCCTGGGGCAGTTCGGCATCCGGGTGAACGCAGTAGGGCCGGGCTATATGACGACCCGCATGACCGAGGGGTTGCGAGCGGTGCCTGAACTCGAGAAAGGGATGGCCGAGATGATTCCGCTCAACCACTTTGGCGAGCCCGGCGACATCGCCGACGCCGCGGTTTTTCTAGCCAGCGACGAGGCCTCGTACATAACCGGCCACACCCTTTTCGTGGACGGCGGCTGGCTGACCCACCATCTGCCTGCCCGCACCGAGGAGCAGGAGGAAATCCGAGTCCGCGCCCAGGCCGAGGCCGAAGCCCGCTGACGCGACTGGGAGTGCCCCCGTTCCGCGACACGGGCGGCACCAACTGAGCCGCCGGGGCCCTGGTCGTCTGATCGGCTGGGCCGAGGAATGCTACCTACGCCGCCGCCGAGCCCGGTCTAGATCTTGGTCGGCCAGTTCTTCGGCCAGCTCCAAGTAGCGTCGCAGGCGGTCAGGGTCGACGTTGCCTGCGACCGCACAGCCGGGCTGGTCTTCGTGCCAGCAGTCCTCCGCAAAGCGGCACTCGTGGTCGAGGGCGTCGATCTCGGCGTAGGCCGCGGCCAACCCCTCCCACGCATCCCACGGCCCCACGGCTCGGATGCCGGGGGTGTCCACTATTGAACCCCCGCTTGGGAGAGCGATGAGCCGCCGGGCGATGGTGGTGTGGCGGCCCCGGCCGTCTCCGGCCCGCACCTGCTGGGTGGCCTGGACTTCGGTCCCCACCAAGGCGTTGATGAGCGTTGACTTGCCCACTCCCGACGGCCCCAGAAGCGCCAGAGTACGGTTCCCCTCCAAAAGGGCGGCCAAGCGGTCGAGGCCCTCGCCCTGAAGCGCGGCGGTTACCAGCACCTTCGTCCCCGGTGCCAGAGCGGCGGCCTTCTCAGCATCCCGCTCGGGGTTGCGGCGAAGGTCGGCTTTGGCCAAGATCACCGCCATCGCCGCGCCCGACTGCCAGCCGACGACGCAGAAGCGCTCTAGTTGGGCCGGGTTGATGCGCCGGTCGAGTCCGTGTACGACACCCACCACATCGGCATTGGCCACCAGGGTCTGGGGTCGGGCCTCCTCAGCCGGGTCTCTCCGCACCACCCGAGTGCGGCGCTCCAGAACCTGTTCCACCACGAGGCTGTCGTCGGGTCCGGGAACGACGGTGATCCAGTCGCCGGTCACCGGGGCCACATCGCCTTGGGCTCGCTGGGAGTCAGATGTGACCCGGATCTGGCCCTCGTCGGTCATCACCTCGCACTCGCCCCGGTCCACCTGCACCACCCGGCCCAGTCGTCCCGCCTGCCTTTGGGCCAGCTCCCGCCAATGCTGGTCGACGCCCAAGGCCTCCAGCGGCGTCATGGGCTACAGATTGGCAAGAGTTCCATGTTTCAGCTCCAAGTACTGGTTTGATTGACCCACACAGCGGAAAATCACAATAGCCTTAGATCCACACCGCCGGATCAAGAACCCCGACCGATCGGAATCCAGATATGAGTGAATCGGAAGCGACCGCATCTGCCGAGCGGCGAGCGGTCATCTCGCCGCTCCAGGCGATTGCCGCGGGCATTGTGGCCGCCGGTGCTGCACTGGGCTTGAGCGAGATCCTGTCGGGGCTGAGCCGCAAGATCCCGTCGCTGGTGGTCTCGGTGGCCGACATAATCGTGGACAACACGCCCGGCGACATAGCCCGATGGTCCATCGAGCAATTGGGAGGCAACCAGAAGCCGGTGCTGGTCTGGGGCATTGTGGTGGTTTCGATCCTTCTCGGCGCGGTGCTGGGTTGGTTCTCCCGCCAGCGCTGGTGGATGATGCCTGCTGGCATGGTGGTGTTCGCCGTGATCGGTGGATGGGCCGCGGCCCGCAACCCCTTGTCCAGCGACGGGTTGGGATGGATGTCGGGGCTGTTGTCGGGGGCCTTCGGCATTGCGGTGTTCATGAGCTTGTATGCACTGGCCCTGTTCTCCCGTCTGCCGGTCGATGAAGTTCCCTCCGATGCTGAAACCGAGAAGGTGCCGATGGTGGGCCGGGGCCGGTTCGACGACCGGCGCCGCTTCGTGGGAGCAGTGGGAATCATGGCCGGTGCATCTCTGGCCGGCGGCCTGCTCGGTCGGTGGCTGCGGCGGCGCGACACCGTGGAGGGCGCCCGCGAGGGGGTTGCCGAATCCCTCCAAGGACGCACCATCGCCACTCCGACTACCCGACCTGCTCCGACTACCCGACCTGCTCCGACAGCCACCGCTACGGCCGGGTCTACCCCGACGGCCACGGCTGAAGCGGCATCGACCCCCGCGGCCGATGGCACTCCTGAGGCGATGCCCGAGGCCACCGAAGTGCCCACTCCCTCGGTGACCGCTGAGCCGGTGAGGGAGCCCAATTTCGACTACATCGCCGGCATCGCTCCGCTCATCACTCCCAACGAGGATTTCTATCTGATCGACACCGCACTCTCATATCCCCAGATCGATCCGGCGGATTGGTCGCTGCGGATCCACGGCATGGTGGACCGGGAGGTGGAGATCAGCTTCGACGAGCTGCTCGACCTGGGCCTGGTTCAAGAGCAAGTGACCCTGTCGTGCGTGTCCAACCGGGTGGGCGGCCGCCTGGTGGGCAACGCCGAATGGGTGGGCGTGCCGCTGGCCAAAGTGTTGGACCAGGCCGGGGTACAGCCCGGCGCCACCCAGATCGTGGGCCGTTCGGTAGACCGCTGGACAGCGGGCTTTCCCACCGAGGTGGCGCTCGACGGAAGGGTGGCCTTGGTGGCCGTGCAGATGAACGGCGAACCGCTGCCCATCTCTCATGGCTTTCCGGCCCGGTTGGTAGTGGCCGGGCTCTACGGCTACGTGTCGGCCACCAAGTGGCTGTCAGACATCGAGCTCACCACCTGGGAGGGCTTCGACGGCTACTGGATACCCCGCGGCTGGTCAAAGGAGGGGCCGATCAAGACCCAGTCCCGCATTGATGTGCCCCGCAAGGACTCCACCATCGACCCCGGCCCCACGGCCATTGCCGGGGTGGCCTGGGCCCCCAGCCGCTCCATCGACAAAGTGGAGGTGCAGGTGAACGACGAGCCTTGGGTGGAGGCCGAGCTCAGCCGCGAGACCACGACAAACTCCTGGCGGCAGTGGATGGTGACCTGGAACGCCACCCCCGGCGAGCACCTAGTGCGGGTGCGGGCCACAGACGGCACCGGCACCACCCAGACCTCAGAGACCAGCAACCCCGCCCCCGACGGCGCCACCGGCTGGCACACCATCCAAGTAAGAGCCGACCAGGCCTAATTCCCCATTGTGCCTTGGGCTGATCGGCTGGCGCGCCGGTAGATTCTCGCCAGATGGATTTCGACCTCAGCCCTGCCGAAGAGGACTTCCGCGACGAGGTGCGGACTTGGCTGGAGGAGCACTTGGTGGGGGAGTTTGCCGGGTTGCGGGGCCGGGGCGGTATGGGCCAAGAAGACATTCCAGCTGAGCAGCAGATCGCATGGGAGCGCGAGCTGGCCGGCGGGGGGTGGCTGGGCATTGACTTTCCCGCCCGCTTGGGGGGCCGGGAGTGCAGCCTTTCGGAGCAGGTGCTCTTCCACCAGATCTATGTGGAGGCCCGGGCGCCGGGGCGGCTGCCCAATATGGGGGTCACGCTGTTGGGGCCGACCCTGGTGGCCTACGGCACTCCTGAGCAGCAGGAGCGGTTTGTGCCCTCGATCTTGTCGGGCGAAGAGTTCTGGTGCCAGGGCTACTCAGAGCCCAATGCCGGTTCGGATCTGGCCAATGTGGGCACCAAGGCGGTGCTCGATGGCGACCGCTGGGTGGTCAACGGCCAGAAGATCTGGACCTCGCTAGCCCAGTACTCCGACTGGTGCTTCGTGGTGTGCCGCACCGACCCGGACTCGGCCCGCCACGCTGGGCTCTCCTACCTGCTGGTACCCATGGACCAGCCCGGAATCGAGATCCGCCCCATAGTGCAGGTCACCGGGGGAAACGAGTTCAACGAGGTCTTCTTCGACGACGCGGTGACCGAAGCCGATCTCGTGGTGGGCCAGCCCGGCCGGGGCTGGGAGGTGGCCATGGGTACTCTGGCCTTCGAGCGGGGGGCGTCAACGCTGGGCCAGCAGACTTACTTCCGCCAGGAGCTGGATGCGCTGATGGCCGAGGCCCGGGCCAACGGCACTGCCGGTGATCTGGTGGTCCGCCAGGAGCTGGCCCAGGCCTACGCCACGCTGGAGATCATGCGGTACAACAACCTGCGGATGCTCACCGTGGTGGACGCCGGCGGAGTGCCGGGTCCGGAGATGTCCATCGGCAAGCTGGTGTGGTCCAATTGGCACCGCTCGTTGGGGGAGTTGATGGTGGGGGTGCGGGGGGCCGATGGCATGGCGGTGGCGGCCGAAGATGACGAGGAGTACACGCTGGACTCCTGGCAGCGCACCTTTCTGTATAGCCGAGCCCACACCATCTATGCCGGATCGAACGAGATACAGCGAAACATCATCGGCGAGCGGGTTCTCGGCCTGCCTCGCGAGCCGCGATGATCTCTAAGACCAGAAAGAGGAGCAGCCATGGCTGAGGCATACATCATCGACGCGGTCCGCACCCCGGTGGGGCGACGGGGCGGCAGCCTGTCGCAGATCCACCCGGCCGATCTTGGGGCCCATCCCATTCTCGGCTTGATCGACCGGACCGGCGTCGACCCGGCCGCGGTCGACGATGTGATGTACGGCTGCGTGGATGCCCTCGGCCCCCAAGCCGGCGACATCGCCCGCACCGCATGGCTGGCTGCCGGGCTGCCCGAGCACGTGCCCGGCACCACCATCGATCGCCAGTGCGGATCGGCCCAGCAGGCCGTCCACTTCGCGGCCCAGGCGGTGATGGCCGGAGTGAACGACATGGTGGTGGCCGGCGGCGTCCAGAACATGAGCATGATCCCCATCGGGGCGGCCATGACTGTGGCCGAGCATGTGGGGGTGACCGATCCCGACCCCTTTACCGGCTCCGACGGCTGGGTCGACCGCTACGGAACCCAGGAGGTGTCGCAGTTCAGGGGTGCGGAGATGATCGCCGAGCACTGGGATATCAGCCGGGAGCAGATGGAGGAGTTCGCGCTGGCCAGCCATGAGCGGGCGGCCACCGCCACCGACGAGGGGCGGTTTGAGAACGAGATCCTGCCCTTAGGCGGCTTGGAAGTAGACGAGGGCATCCGCCGGGGGACCACCATGGAGAAGATGGCCGGTCTGTCCGTGTTGGTGGAAGGCGGGCGGCTGACTGCCGCGGTGTCGAGCCAGATCTCCGACGCGGCCTGCGCCATGCTGATCTGCGGGGAGCAGGCGGTGGCCGACCACGGCCTCAAGCCCCGGGCCCGCATCCACCACATGTCGGTGCGGGGGGCGGATCCCATCTACATGCTCACCGGCCCCATCCCCGCCACCGAGCACGCACTGGCCCGCACTGGGATGACCATCGAAGACATCGACCTGTTCGAGTGCAACGAGGCCTTCGCCTCGGTGGTGCTGGCGTGGATGGGCGAGCACGAAGTGCCCCACGAGAAGGTAAACGTGAACGGCGGGGCCATCGCCCTGGGCCACCCGCTGGGCGCAACCGGGGCCCGGCTGATGACCACCCTGTTGAACGAGCTGGAGCGCGCCGGCGGCCGCTACGGGCTGCAAACCATGTGCGAGGGCGGCGGCCAAGCCAACGTCACCATCATCGAGCGCCTGTAGCGGATTCATGGCCGAGTTCGCAGACCGGGTGGTGCTGGTAACCGGCGCAGCCCGGGGTATCGGCCGATCCACCGCAGCCCAGTTCGCCGACGCCGGGGCAACTGTGGTCGGGGCCGACCTAGACGTCGAAGCAATGGAGGCCGTAGAGGCGCTGTCGCTGCGTCTGGGCGGCGACGTGGGTGACCCCGACGGCGCCCATCGGATAATCGACGACACAGTGGCCGCCTTTGGCCGTCTCGACGTGCTGGTGAACAACGCCGGAGCGTGGCTGCTCAAGCCCACCGCTGAGATCACCCCAGAGGAGTGGGACGACCAGCTCTCCACCAACCTGCGGTCGTTCTTCCTTCTCACCCGCCGGGCCTATCCCGCGCTGGCTGAGACTGAGGGCAACGTGGTGAACGTGGCCTCCATCGCCGCTTTGCGGTTCACCACTCCCCATGTGGCCTACGCCTCGGCCAAGGCCGGGGTGATCGCCATGACCAGGGACTTGGCCGCCGAATACGCCCCAGATGTGAGAGTGAATGCAGTGGCCCCCGGCCCGATCGACACCATGCACCTCACCGCGTCGATGACCCTCGAGGAGAAAGCCGACTTCGGCCGCCGCTACCCGCTGGGCCGCATGGGCGAGCCCGACGACGTGGCCCACGCCATCGTCTTCTTGGCGTCACGCAGGGCCGCCTACATCACCGGGGCAACCCTCCCGGTAACCGGCGGCACCGAACTAGGAGTGCCCAGCCTGTTCTAGCGCGGGTTGATGCGGTCGATGAGGCCCCAGGACAGGGCACATGCGGCGTCGATTTCGGTGTTGGTGAGGGCGAAGTAGCAGAGGCGCTGGCGGCCGATGCGGCGGGCGATGCTGACGGTGCCCCCGGCGCCGGGCACCAGGCCCATGGCCACTTCGGGGAGGCGGAAGGTGGTGTCGGGGTGAGCGGCCACGTCGTGGGCGTAGGCGGGCAGCTCCACGCCCGCCCCCACGCAGGTGCCATGGACCATGACCCGGCTCTTGGCCGCCAGTCGGTCGATCCAGAACGCGGCGCTGCGTACCGAGCGAACGCGATGGGCAGTACCGGGGTCGGGAGTGGTGCCGAACTCAGCCAGGTCGCCGCCGGAACAGAAGGTGGCCCCAGCACCGTCGAGCACGATGCCGTCCAGGCTGGGATCGATCGACGCGGCCCGGAGCTGCTCGACCAGTCCGTCGCGCATCTCGGCGCTGAAGGCGTTGTGCCGCTCGGGGCGGTTGAGGGTGAGGCGCAGGGTGGATCCCGCGCGCTCGGCCAGCACCGCGGGCTCGGGGTTGACCGCCACCAGCCGGGTCGGCTGGGTGGCCAGCCAGGCCTGGAATTGTGGCCCGGACTGGAGGGTGGAATAGGCCAGCGACTCGGCCACCAGACCGTCGGCGGTGGAGCATTTCTCGCTCAGTCGGAGAAGCTGCACCAAGGCCACCGCCGCGGCCGGCGACGCCATGGCCGCCGCCGAGATCTGGTCCAGCTCGCCTGGGGGCACGGCCAGAGGGGCCGGTACATCGTTTGGGGCCAGCACGATGTCGAAGGGCTCACAGAGCTCGGCCAACCTGGCACCATCGGCGCTGCCGATGCTGTCGGGCACGGCCACTGCCATCACCGCAGGGGTGCTCTTGACCATCACGGCCACCTCTTCGGAAGGCCGCGCCGACAGGTCGGCAGCGGTCAACTCGACGAGGATCACCGGGCAATCGGCCAGTCCCAAGTCCTCACCGGCATAGGGGTGGGACAGGAGCGCATGGGCCTCAGCCAGGCCTGTGGTTTGGATTGGCGCAGCCATCACTGAGTGATCGCAGGTTAGCCCAGGCGGGAATCAGCGGCTTTCGGCGAGCTCGTCGCGCAGGATCCGGCGCAGGAGCTTGCCGGTCTCGTTGTAGGGCAGCTCGTCGCGCACTTCGATGCGATCGGGGGTGCGCGACGACCGCATTTGGGCCTTTACGAACTCCTGGAGCTCGGCGATGTCCACCGTCTGGCCCCTGGCAGGCACAACCACCGCGGCCACCGATTCGCCCCATTGCTCGTCGGGCACTCCGATAGCGGCTGCATCGGCGATGGACTGATGGCTCAGCAGCACATCCTCGATTTCGCCGGGTGAGATGTTCTCGCCTCCCCGCACGATGATGTCGTCGATGCGGCCCTCCACAAACAGGAAGCCGTCGGGGTCCAGTGAGCCGCCGTCGTTGGTGGGGAACCAGCCGTCGGGCGTGACCCGGGAGTTCCGCCCCAGGTACTCGCCTGAGACCTGCTCGCCCCGCACCCAGATCTCTCCGGAGCTGCCGGTGGGCACCGGCGTTCCCTCCTCGTCGCGGATGTCCACCTCGATGGCAGGCAGCGGGCGGCCGGCCGATCCCAGCCGGGCCCGCACGGCCGGATCGTTGGATCGGTGGGCTTCCCGGTGCTCCTCCGGTCCAAGCACCGCCACGGTAGAGCTTGTCTCGGTGAGGCCGTAGGCGTTCACGAAGTTGGTCTCGGGCAGCACATCCAGTGCCCGGGCGATTACCGGAGCGGGCATCTTGCCCCCGCCATAGGACATAGCTCGCAACGACGGGAGCCCACCTCCGACCTCCTCCAAGTGGTCCACAATGCGGGCCAGCATGGTGGGCACCACCATGGCGTGGGTCACACCCTCGGCCCGGACCAAGCTCACCCAGTCGGCGGCGTCGAAGTTGGGTAGCTGCACGATGCGGCGCCCGGCGTACACCGAGCTCAAGATCGCGGCCATCCCGGCCACGTGGTAGGGGGGCACCGACACCAGGGTGGCTTCGTCCTCGGCCGCCCCCATGAACTCCACCGAGCCGATGATGTATGACACCAAGTGCTTGTGTCGCAGTACCGCAGCTTTGGGGGCGCCCGTTGTGCCGCTGGTGTACAACAGGATGGCGATTTCGTCGGGGTCGCCATTCCAGTCGCTGTCGGGAGCGCTTCCCTCGGCCCACTGGGCCAGGAAATCCGGCCGGTCAACGGCCCGCACACCGTCGAGGTCGCCAATGGCGTCGAGGGCGTCGTCGTTGCACACTGTGACCGAGGGGGCCACTTCGGAGGCCAAGTGCCGCAACTCGGGCACGGTCAGCCGGTAGTTGAGGGGCACGAAAGGCACCCCTGCCCAGGCCGAGCCGAACAGGGCGATGGGCAGCGCCTCGCTGCTGGTGTCCACCATGCCGACCCGTTCGATTCCCGCCTCGCGGAATCGCACAGCGGCGGCGCCAGAGCGCTGGAACAATCGCTCGTAGGTGAGCCCCCGTCCAAGAGAGCCAACCGCGGTGCGTTCGCCGAAACCGCTGGATGCCATTTCCAGCAGCATCATCAAGTTCATGGGTTCATCCCCTGCGACGCTTCTCCTAGCGGCTCAGCTAGTCAGAGGCCGGCAAGGGTTTGGCCTCTTTCAGGCCGAGGGGGGTGCCGCCCAGCGCCAAAGAGCCGTCGCCGGGCTTGGTGCACAAGACCTCGAGGGACTCGTCCTCGTTCACGTAGCGCTTGCCCAGAGCGGTGCCATCTGTGGCATCGGCGGATACGTCGCCGTTTCGCTCGGCCTCGGCCGGATCGGCCATTGGCGCGCCTCCACAGGTGATGTCCACGTCGCCGTCTGGTGCTTTGACCACGATGAGCTCGGTATCACAAACCAAGCTCTTGAGGCGGCTACCCGGTTTCAGGTCCATTCCTACCTCCTGAAAGATATCCTCCAATCTTTTCCCGTCAGACTCAACAGGTACAAACTGCGGTAATGGACACTGCCTCCGGTAACCGTCATTCGGCCCTTGTCTGGGCCGAGTCGGGGTTGATGGGCTTGAGCGGTCCCGAGCACGGACCCCCGGCGGTGGCGTCAGGGCGCTGGGTGGAGCGGCTAGATGACGTGGTGGATGACATTGCCGAGCTGAGGGGCAGGTCTCTCAGGACTGATGCCGCTGGTTTTCTGGGAGAGCGGGCGGCGTTGGTGGGGCGAACTCGCCGCGGGACGGTCTCGGTTGGGGGGGCGTGTCGCATGGTGGCCGCCTACGACGGGGTGTTGGCAGTGTCGTTGGCCCGCACCAGCGACACCGAAGCGGTTCCCGCTTGGCTGGAGAGGGGTGATTTGGTCGGGGACGACGTGTGGTCCGCAGTGGTTGCGGGGGTGCGGGACAGGCCAGTAGCCGATTTGATCGAGCGAGCCGATTGGGTGGGTTTGGCGGTGGGGGAGGCAGTCCGCCTGGCGCCGCCGACGGAGCCCTGTTCGCTCACCGATGCCGGACCGGCAGGAATTGGTCGGAGTCTGGTGCTGGATGTGAGCTCGCTGTGGGCTGGCCCGCTGTGCGCCTCGCTGTTAGGCGACTTCGGATTCGAGGTGGTGAAGGTGGAGGCACCAGGCCGACCCGATGGCGCTCGATATGGCTCGCCTGCGTTCTACGAACGGCTGAACCACGGCAAGAAAGACACCGTCATCGACCTGGCATCTGACGATGGCCGTCGCCGATTCCTGGACTTGTGCCAGCAGGCGGCCGTGGTGGTCGACGGGTTGCGGCCCCGGGTGTGGGCCAACTGGGGTGTCGACCGGCTGGAGGTAGCGGAGAGCTACGGGTTGGTGTGGGTGTCGATCACCGGCCACGGCAACGACCGGGTCGCCTTCGGCGACGACGCTGCGGTGAGCGGGGGCCTGTGGCTGGCGGACCCAGACGGCGGATTGCCGTGGTTCGTTGGTGATGCTACCGCCGATCCGGTGGCTGGCTTGGTGGCGTGTCGCGCTGCGGCCGAGGCCGTAGCCGCTGGTCGTGCCGGGTTGGTCGGCGTATCCATGAGCCAGGCGGTGAGCTGGGTTAGAGCAGGTGATGACCTGAGCGCCCCCGGCGCCGAAGTCCTCCGCCGAGGCGACAACTGGGTGGTCCGGGCTGGCGAAGGCGAACAGGTGGTGATGGCTCCCCAAGGCGGGGCCTGATTGCGTTGACTGCTAGTGGTGCACAGCTTCGACGTCGGTAAGGGTGAAGTCGCGGCCCTTGAACAGAAGTGGCTCTCGGGTCTCTTTGGCCAAGGCGTAGGCGAAGCAGTCGCCGAAGTTCAGGGCCGCGGGGTGGTTGCCCTTGCCGAACTGCCGCCAGGCGCGGCGAGCGGCCTGGGCATGGTCGGACGTGACCGCAACGAGCTGAATTAGGGCCCTCTCGACCAACAGATCGAGTTCAAGGCCGCCGGCGATACCGGTACGACCTTCCAGCACTATGGCGGTCTCAAGGAAACTCGCAGCCGACATGAGGCAGCGCTCGGCCCCGGCAATCGTCTTCCGGTAGTGCTCGGCGTCAGGCTCCTCGAAGAGGATGGCCAGCACGGCTGAAGTGTCGACGATCACTTGGGCAGCCCATGCTCGTCGTACAAGAAGTCGCCGTGTTCCACCGCCGATGGCCCCGGACGAAGAAGCTTGGAGCAGCGCTGCGCAATAGCCCGCATCGCTTCTAGTCGGGCTTCAACGCTACGGCTGCGCTGTTCGCGTTCGAGGCG
The DNA here is from genome assembly GCF_965214065.1 of Candidatus Poriferisocius sp. Classification (GTDB taxonomy): domain Bacteria; phylum Actinomycetota; class Acidimicrobiia; order Acidimicrobiales; family Bin134; genus Poriferisocius. The sequence goes on along the minus strand of NZ_CBDCAT010000027.1, from coordinate 81,367 downwards.
TTCTCGCAGGGCCACGGTGATTGCCCCGGTCATGGTCTCGCCGGTGAGATTGGCCAGTTCGCTGGCCAGCCGGCATGTCTCGTCATTCTTGATATTGAGACTCATTGAAATTCACTTATGGTAGAAAAGAATTTATTTTTCTACCATACACCGCCCATGCGCCCATTCAAACGGTAGGTTGAGACGGTGTTCGCACGAAAGAGCAGCGGCTCGGGGCATCTCGGCGAGGGGCACCACCGCAATGTGACCCGGGGCGGGTATCGGGCCGCGGTGTTCGGGGTGAGCGACGGCTTGGTGTCCAATCTGGCGATCATCTTGGGAGTAGCCGGAGGCAGCTCAGGACAGGGCCTGGTTCGCCTGGTCGGAATTGCCGGCCTCATCGCCGGAGCGGTTTCCATGGCCGCTGGGGAGTATCTGTCGATGCAAGCCCAGCGAGAGCTGCTGGAGCGGGAGTTGGATATGGAGCGGCGGGAGCACGCCCGCAACCCGGAGCATGAGGTGGAGGAGCTGGCTGAAATCTACGAGTCCAGGGGAGTGGATCAGGAAACGGCTCGGGAGATGGCCTCCAACATCATGGACGACCCGGAGAAAGCACTGGAGGTCCACGCCCGGGAGGAGATGGGCATCGATCCCAACGAATTGGGCAACCCGGTGTTAGCTGCCATGTCCTCATTCATCTCCTTTGCCTTGGGCGCAGTGCTGCCGTTGCTGCCCTGGTTCTTTGGGGGCGGCAACGGTGCCATCGTGGCGTCGATCATCCTCGGTGCGGTCGGCGCCGTTCTGGTTGGCAGCGCGTTGGCATTGGCCACCAGCCGGTCTGTCTTGCGGGGCTCTTTCCGACAACTAGCGTTCGTGGCTGCGGCTTCGGCCGTGACGTATGGAATCGGTTCCGCAGTGGGGGTAGGAGTATGACTGATTGGGAGTGGACTCTGGGCGGGCTCAAGAGCCCGGTGGATCCCATCTGGAGTGATGACAACGTATTGGAGCCATCCAGCGTGCTGCTCACCGACAAGGTGGCCATCGTCACCGGCGGCGCTCGGGGAATCGGGGCGGCTACCGCGGTGGCCTTGGCTCGCTTCGGTGCTGACCTGGCCATCTGCGACCGGGAAGCCGACGACATGGCCCGCACCGCCGCCGCGGTGGAGGCGCTGGGACGACGGTGTTTGACCGGGCTGTTCGACGTCCGCCATCCCACGCCCCGCGATGCCTGGCTCGAAGAGGTGGGCGAATCCTATGGGCGGGTTGACGTGCTGGTGAACAACGCCGGAGGCACGTTCAACTCCCCGTTTGCCGACATCAGTCCCAAGGGAGAGGCCGCGCTGATCGCCGAGAACTTCACCCAGGTCACCGGATTCATCCGAGGCTGCCTTCCGCTGATGGGAGAAGGCGGTTCGATCATCAACGTCACCTCCATTGAGGCCCATCGGGCTGGTCCCGGCTTCTCCATCTATTCGGCCATGAAGGCAGCTCAGGCCAATCTCACCATGAGCCTGTCGTTGGAGCTGTCCTCGTCGAGAATTCGGATCAATTGCATCGCCCCCGATGTGATCCCTACCGAAGGCGAGAGACTGCTCGGCGGAGAGAGCACCGACGATGAGTCGGGGTTGGCCCCGCAGCCCTGGTTGGAGGGTGGCTCGGTTCACGACTGCACCGCCGCCGCGGTGTATCTGGCCGGTGATATGTCACGCTTCGTGACCGGCACCACCATCCACGTCGACGGCGGCAACATCGCTGCCGCGGGATGGAAGCGCCGCACCACTGGCCGCTACTCCACGTGAGTCCAACCGCCTAGGGTTCCAGCCGATACATCACCGCGAAGGATCTGACATGGACATCGACGTTGATCGGATAACCGAACTGGCCGGTGAGGTTGCCACCCACATGGCCGGGGCCACCACCATGGCCATGGTCCACATCGGCGACGAGTTGGGCCTGTATCAGGCCATGGCCGGGGCAGGACCGATGACTGCCGACGCTCTGGCCGAAGCCGTCGACTGCAACCCCCGACTGGTAACCGAATGGCTGCGCCAACAGGCCGCCGTGGAACTCGTCGAGCTCGACGGCGAAGGCGACGACGATGCCACCTTTGAGCTGACCGACGAGGCCGCCGCAGTGCTGGCCTGGGAGGTCAGCCCCGCGTTCTTGGCCGGCGGCATCGGCATGTTCCGAGCCATGTTCGCCGACATGGACGACATTCTCGAAGCCTTCCGGGGCGACGGCGGACTGGCGTGGGGCGATCACCACCCTTGCCTGTTCACCTCCACCGCCCGGTTCTTCCGTCCCCAGTACGAGATGTACTTGGCCAACGAGTGGATCCCAGCCGCCGATGGGATCGATGAGATGCTCAGGGCTGGGGCGACCGCAGCCGATGTGGGCTGCGGCTGTGGCGACTCGGTACAAATCCTGGCCTCGGCCTATCCCGAGTCGCACTTCACCGGGATCGACTTCCACGGCCCGTCCATCGATCAGGCCATCGAGGTATCCACTGAGGCCGGCTTGGAAAACGCCTCTTTCGAAGTGGCCGACTCCAAGGGCTACCAGGGCAACTACGACGTGATCTTCTTCTTGGACTGCCTCCACGACATGGGCGACCCCGTAGGCATTGCCGCCCACGCCCGCAGCCAGTTGGCCGAGGGCGGTTCGGTGCTCATGGTGGAGCCATTCGCGCTCGATGGCCACGTCCGCAACCTGGCCGAGAACCCCATGGCAGCCACCTCCTACGGCGCATCAGCGGTGTTCTGTACCCCGTGCTCGCTGGCCCAACCGGTGGGCTTGGGCTTGGGTGCCCAGTCCGGCGAAGCCGCCATGCGAGAGGTGTTCACCCAAGCGGGATTCACCAGCTTCGAGCGTGTCACCGAGACCAACGCCAACATCATCTACCAAGCCCGCCCCTGACGGGCAGATCGCTGCGCTTGGATGCGCTTCAACAAGTTATACTCAATGGTATGACTCACACGGTTGGAGCAAAAGGGCAGGTGGTCATCCCCAAGGAAATGCGCGACCGGTTCGGCATCAAGCCAGGTGACGAGGTGAGTTTCTGGGATTGCGAGGACCATGTTGGGATGCGGGTTGTCCGCGACCTGGAAACGCTCAAGGGGCGATTCCGCGAGCTTGGACTGAGCGAAGACCTCGAAGCAGAGCGCAATGCTGAGCGACTGCGCGAGGCCCGCCATTGAGAGCAGTACTGGATTCCTGGGCGATTCTGAGATTTCTCGAGGACCGGGAGCCAGCCGCGTCTGCGGTAGCCGGGCTGCTCGCAGAACAGAAACCGATTGTCAGCTGGATCAATCTGGGCGAGGTGTTCTATATCCTCCGCAGGCGTGCCGGAGAACGTGACGCTCTTGCTGCTGTCCGCGATCTCCAAGAAGTTGTCGTCGCTGAGGTGCCAACCTCAGACCGGATCATGCAGGCAGCCCGGATCAAGGCTGACCACCCTATGGCCTACGCCGATGCCTTTGCCGCTGCCACCGCGGTCAGCCACCAATCACCGCTGTGGACCGGTGACCCTGAGTTGCTGCTGCCATTTGCCGACTGGGCGTGGCGCGATCTCCGATAGGTGTCCTCGCCGGGGAATGCCCGCCATTTGGGTCGCCCCAACCGCGGCGCAGCCGGTAAACTTCGGCGTTCCTGCCCCGTTCGTCTAGAGGCCTAGGACGCCAGATTCTCAATCTGGTAACACGGGTTCGAATCCCGTACGGGGTACAACTGCAAGTTTTCGCTGATGCCGCACGGCGAACAGTTGGCAGGCTATTGCGGCGGTGCCGTAGGCGAGGTAGCCGACTCCTACTGGGGTGACGGTGCCGCTAACTGCTTGGTCGATGAGGGCGGCTAGGCCGGCGCCGAACAGGGCCATGGTGAAACCGAGCACGGCTGAAGCGGTGCCGGCCATCTCTCCCATGGGCTCCAACGCCAAGCTCTGACCCAAAGGAAAGAACGCCACTAGGCAGGCATTGGTCAGACTGAAAATCGTGATCCACAGGACAAACGGCGGAGTTCCCCCGTTGGCCAGGGCCAGGCCCAGCATGGTGCTGGCTCCTGCCATTTGCAGGGTGCCCGCGGCCAGCGCCAGGTTGCGGGCCCGGAACCAGTGCAGCGCCCGATGGTTGAGCAGCGCCACCAGGCCCATGCCGGCGGCCATGATCGAGAAGTAGGGGACGAACCAGCGCTCTTGATCGAATACGTCGTCGAAGATCAGCTCGGAGCTGGCCAGGAACGAGAAGAAGGCCCCGGCGGAGAACATGGTGGCCAGGGTGTAGCCCAGCGTCACCGGGTGGGATGCAACCGATCGGAACCCGTCAAACGTGGTCCGAAATGTCAGTGCCCGCCGATGCTCGGGTTTCAGCGTCTCCTCCAGTCGCAGCGACCACAGAACAATCGCCAGGGCGGTGAACACGCTGAAGGCCATCACGTAACGCCACGACCCCAGCGCCACCAGGCCCTTTCCCAAAGGCGGCCCGGCGACCGGGGCCCAGAAGAACACCGTCATGACCAGGGTCATCACCCGGGCCATGGCATCGCCGGAGTAGTAGTCCCGCACAATGGCCTGGGAGGCGGTCCGGGGGCCGGCTGCGGCAAACCCCCAGATGAATCGGCTGACGTAGAGCATGCCCAGCGTCACCGAAAAAGTGGCCATCAGCGAAGCCAGGGCGTAGAGCACCAGGCTTCCTACGAGCACTCTTTTTCGGCCGAGGGAGTCGGCCATCGGGCCATAGACAAGATTGCCGATGCCCGATCCAACGAAGAACAGCGTGATGGTCAACGACAGGCCGGTGGAGTCCTCTGGGAGGTTGAACGCCTCCCGCATGGCGGAGAACGCCGGGAGCAGGGTGTCAATGGCCAACGCCGACACGGCGCTGACCATGGCGATGAAAAGTATGAACTCCCGTTCACCCAGTCGGCGGCCAGTGTGTGTGGATGCGTTAGTGGTCACACCAGCCGGCTTCTCATAACGACGTAGCCTGTCCCTCTTATGGAGAAGATGTCAAAGGAGTTGGCCGGCAAGGTGGCTCTGGTAACCGGGGCGGCTCGAGGGCTTGGTGCAGAGGTCGTTCGGCGCATGGTGGCGACCGGAGCCCAGGTGACCGCGGCAGACAAGCGGGTTGACGACGGAGCAGCGGCCGCTGCTGAGGCCGGGGCCAGATTCGTCGAGCTTGATGTGACCGATGCCGGGCAATGGTCAAAGGCGGTTGCATCGGCCGCTGGCGCCGGCCGCTTGGACATTTTGGTCAACAACGCGGCGATCACGCGGGTGATCCCGATCTTGGACTGCGACCCCGCAGAGTTCCGCAAGGTGATCGACACCAACGTGGTGGGCACTCTTTTGGGCATCCAAGCTGCCGCCCCGGTCATGGCTTCGAGCGGGGGTGGCTCCATCGTTAACTTGAGCTCGCCAAGCGCATTCGAGGGCACAGTGGGGATGTCGGCCTACTCCACGTCGAAGTGGGGGATCCGAGGGCTGACCCGCACCGCGGCTTTGGAGCTGGCCGACTCCGGTATTCGGGTCAACTCGGTAGTGCCTGGTCCGCTGCGAACGGCCATGACCCGCCGACCGGGATGGGAAGACGAGGACTACGAGCGCCATTACGGTGCCACCGTGCCGTTGCGGCGCATGGCCGACTTGGGTGAGGTGGCCGACTTGGTGGTGTGGCTGGCATCCGACCGAGCCTCCTACTGCACCGGCAGCGACTATGCGGCTGACGGCGGCTTGGGTGCAGGCACGCCTGCGCCTCACCCCGGCTAGGTTTCCGATGTCGATGGCGGCTTCATCGTGAAGTTCGGTTTCCCCTTCATCTCGCTGCACCCGGGGGCATGGGTCGAAGTTGCCCAGGCCGCTGACGAGGCCGGGTTTGAGTCGTGCTGGATCGCCGACCACCTGGTGTTCCCAATGGAGATGGAGGGCTCGCTGGGCGACGTCGATCACCCCAATGTGCCGCCCACCGTGCCGGTATACGACGCCCCGGCGTACCTCTCATATCTGGCCGGGCTGACCACCCGCATCAATCTTGGGGTGTACGTGTATTTGGCCGGGTTGCGCCACCCGTTCACCACCGCCCGGGCCTTCGCCACCTTGGACCACGTCAGCAATGGAAGAGCCCTGATCGGTATGGGGGCGGGATGGCTGCGCAACGAGTGGACCGCCGCCGGGATGGACCCCCGAACCCGGGGACGCCGCCTTGACGAGGCCCTAGACGTGTGCGTGCGGCTCTGGACCGAGCCGGAGGTGGAGCACCGCGGCGAGTTCTACGATTTCGAGCCGGTGGCCTTCGAGCCCAAGCCGGTGCAAAGGCCCCATCCCCCGATTCTGGTGGGCGGGCTGTCGGATGCCGCGCTGCGACGGGCGGCCCGCTTCCAGGGCTGGATGGGAATGAGCGACACCTTTGAATCGGTCCGGTCGGCGGCCGACCGCCTTGCCGAGCTGGGTGCGCCCGACATCGAGATCACGGCCCAAGGGCGGTGCGAGACGCTTGATGACTTGCGTCGGTGGGAGGATGCCGGCGCCCACCGACTGGTGGTCACTCCCTGGGAGAGCACCAGCAAAGCGGTTGACTCGCTTCGGCGATTCGCGGAGCGGTTTATCGCCTGACCGCCCCGACTGGGAATGTGCCAAAAAGCCCAGTGGGGGGCGTAGAATGGCATTTCTGCGCAAACAACGTCTGACTAGGGATTGCCATGGGTCGAGGATCAGAGAGTTTTCAGAAACGACAGCGGGAAAAGAACAAGCGGGAGCGGGCTGCGGCCAAGCAGGCCCGCCGCCACGGCAAGCTTGAAGACCCGTTTGAGACGGAGGAAGAAGTTCCTTCTTCTAACGGAAAGTCAGAAGCCGAGTTGTATGAGGATTTCCGCCTCTTGAGCGAGAAATACCAGTCCGGGGGAATGGACGAGGAAACCTACGAGGACCGCCGAGCTGAGATATTCGAGCAACTTGGCCTCGAGGTCCACTGATCTAGTTGCTCAGCCTCCGGGATCGCTGAGAATCGGGCGGCTGGTGGGCATGCCCAACATGCACGACAGCCCTGCTGACTGAAGCCCGCCCGCGCCGCCGGCCACTAGGACCACGAAGTAGTCGGCAGAGGGCACGATCGGCACCCGGTCGTTCTCGACGGCCACTCCCATTTTTTCGAGCACATCTCTGGTGGGCTGTCGACGGTAGGGCGGGTAGAAGTCCAGCGGTACCCGGGCCTCGGCAAAGAGGTGCTCCTGAAGCTCCTGTTTGGTGGGCAACAAGCCGGCCACCATTTCGGCGATGACCGGGCTCATCACCAGCACAGTCGGGAAGGGGTTTGGGGCGTCGTGGCCTCCGCACGGCCCGCTGATGGCCAGGCCGTGGGTCACATGGTGCAGCACCTGTTCGGCCTCGTGGTGCATGTCGGTGATGGGCCACATGCCGTTCACGGCCAGCACTGTCACCACGTCTTCGTCGGCCCCGAACCCCAAATCGACGTGATACGGCGGCCACGGGGAGGCTTCCTCGTTCTCGGCCACGCACAGTGAGGTGGCTTTGCCCGGCCAGCCCAGCGGGGCCTTGTCCACCTCTCCGGGGGTGGCCCCGCCTATGTTCACCAGGGCCAGCCTCAGGGCTCGTCCCACGGTGGCGTTGGTGTGCGACCCCGGCCCAAAGCACCCCGCGCCGAAGTTGAAGCCCAGCCGGTTGCGGATCGGGCCGTTGACCACCAACATCGGCCCCACCGGGTTGGTGGTGGTCTGAACCCCGTGGGCGTTCATCTGCGGGTCGCAGAAGGCGTCGATGGCGGCGACGAGCACCGGCATCACCTCGGGGGGGCATCCCGCCATCACCGCGTTGACCGCGATCTTCTCCACGGTGGCCGCGGCGTTCAGAGGAGGTATGTCGCCCACCGCATGGTCGGCGGGCAGTCCCGAAGCCGCCACCGCGGCGGCGACCCGCTCGGGGGTGGGGGGAACGATGGGCAGCCCGTCGGTCATGCCCCGTTCCCGCAGGTAGGCCTCTACCTCGTCGGGGCCGCCCTCAACGGCGACGCTCTGGGTCATGTCACCAATGCGTCCACGATCTCGTCGAGGCGGGATGCGATGTCGGCTCTGATGTCATCCTCCGACCACTCGTCATAGCCCGACGGCAACACGATCAGAGGTTGGTTGTCCACCCGCAGCCCACGGGCCGTGGCCTCGGCCAACCCTCGGAATTGCTCGGTCACCAAACCCACCGCCGGAGTGCCCATGGCCTCCAGGGTGCTGCTGGCGTGGATACACCACGCCGTACACGAGCCTCAATTGCCCAGCCCGCTGATCACCGCGTCGACTTCGGCGTGGAAAGCCTCCATCTCCTGCTGGTACTGCTCGGGATCGGCACCGTGCATTGGGCCGCTGGCCCGCACCACTACCCCGGCTGCTCCGCCCCGGTCCACCAACCGGTGGGACAGTTCGTCGGCCACGATGGCCATCGACCGCCACATGTCGTTGTCAATGATGCCCACCACCGCGCCGGCCAGCGAGTCCTTTCGGATGGCCAGCGGCTTAGCCGGCGCGGTCACCTCGCCGGTGGGCAGCAGGACCGTGGTGGTTTCGACGCGTCCCATAAATTCACCCTACCCCGTGTCGTAATGTGTCGCGATGCGCACAACCACGCTGCCCCGGCCCCCGGTCATCATGCAACAGGCGTTGGAGGATTCAGAGGTGCTGCTTGGCATCTTGGAGCGGCAGTCGCCCCATCCCCTGACGCTGGCCGGCGCGGAGTTCGCCGAGAGCAGAGCCTCCCTGCGGGCCGGCGCCAAGACCGGCGACGTGCCCTCGTTCGTCGATGTGGTAGGCGGCGAGCCGCGGATTCCGCCGGTATTTCGCACCACTTGGGGCGCCGAGCACCAAGCGGTGGAGGGTGCCGATGCCATCGTCAACAACCCCCGGTTCATCGAGGCTGCCCGGCAGCTCTACAGCGCTGAGGTGGTGCGTCCCCACTTCACCTACGTAAACATCAACGCCCCCAGCGGCCAGTATGCCCGGCACACCGACATTCCCGCTTTCCGGGGGGTGGGCCGCGAGCAATATCCCACTTGGCTGCTCAATTGCATGATGCACTCGGGGTGTTTCGACCGCTGGCGGGTGCGGATAGCCACCGCGGTGTGCTGGTACTACGAGGGCGACGGCGGGGAGTTCACTTACTGGCCCGAGGGCTGGGACGGCGACATGATCACAGTCGACCCGCCTTGGAACTACGGCGTGATGGGCGACAACGACTACATGCCTCACCGGGTGGAGTCCATCGGCACGCAGGCCGACTACGCCAAATACGGATTCGACGCCGCCATCACGCTGACACCCGACCGAGAGTGGGTGATCGAAGAGCCGGGACACGAGCCGGTGCATCATGCCTTCAACGAGGTGCGGGTGTCGCTTTCTTGGAAGGCCTTCGTGTTTGCCGATGCCCACGAGGCCGAGGTGTACGACCATCGGCTGGACGACCTCGACGAGGCGACGTTGATCGCCACCATGGCCGAGGACTGCGCTCAGCGGGGTGTGGCCGTGCCCGACGGCCCCGACGCTCTCGCTCGCCCCGAATTCGGCGAACGGGTGAGGGGAACTTACCTCTCGCCTGAACTGCGATTCTGACCTCTTTGGTTGAGAGGCTTCTTCTGTGATTAGGGGTGTGTCTTGGAGTGGTATTGGCTCGCGCTGTCGTTGGCTGGCTGTGGTTTGTGCAGTAGCGCTGGTTGCCTCGGCTTGCGGCGGGGAAGGCGATGGCGGTGACGACCGCGGCGGCGCGGTGGCCGAAACCACCCCCGTGGCTACACAGGGCGCTCCCGATGGCGAGCAGGGCACGGATGCCCGCGAGGACGATCCGGCCGGTCCTGACGAACCTGCTGGCCCTGACGATTCGGCTGGCCCCGACGAGCAATCCAGCCCCGACGAGGGCTCTGCTTCTGTTGCTGCGGTGCCAACCGATCCGAATGTAGAAGCACCGCCTGCGGTAGACGACTCGATCTATGGCGGCACCCTGGTGTTCGCGTTGGAGTCGGAGACCACTGGGGGATGGAACCCGATCACCGCCTCCGCCGCGACCTCGGGCAACATAGTGCTGCGGCAGCTCTACGACCCCCTGGTCATCGAGGGTGCCGACGGCGAGCCGATTCCCTTCCTGCTGGAGAGCTTCTCCCCCAATGAGGACTTCACCGAGTGGACATTCACGCTGCGCCCGGGGATCACGTTTCACGATGGCACCCCGGTGAACTCGGCTGCCCTGGTCCGCCATTTCGAGGAACTGGAAGCGGGCGCCTTGTCGCGAATGGTCGTTGCAGAAGCCTCTATACAGAGCTTTGGGGCGGTCGACGACTTGACTGCAAAAGTCAACCTGGGAAGGGGATTCGTCGATTTCCCCCTGGCCTTCACCAGCGCGGTCGGCCTCTTGGGAGCTCCGGCCATGCACGACCTCGGCACTGAAAGCGCCCGCAACCCAATCGGCACCGGTCCGTTCAAGTTGGACGAGTGGGTCGAGCACGAGACAACCCGGCTCGTACGCAACCCCGACTACTGGCGCACCGATGCTGAGGGACGGCAGCTTCCCTACCTTGACGCCATCGAGTTCCGCCCGATCGAAGACGATGATGCCCGGTACAACACCCTTCGGGCCGGCGATGTGGACGCCAGCCTCGACAACGGGGGAAGGAGAGTTGAGGAGTACAACGAGGGGTTCAAGACCTACTGGCAAGACGAGCAGTACTCGGCCACCATCAATGTGTTGCTGAACACCTCGAGACCGCCGTTCGACAACGTGGAGTTTCGCCGGGCGTTGGCCCAATGCACCGACCGGCAGACTCTCAATGCTGTGCTTTGGGACGGACAGCCTCCCGCCACCGGCCCGTTCTCGCCAGGAACCCCGGGTTACCTGGAGGACTCAGGATTTCCCGACTACGACCCCGAAGCCGGCCGGGCTGTCATAGAGAGGCTCGGTTCGCCCAGTTTCGACATCACCACCACTGTCACCACCTTGGACCTTCTGCAAGCCGAGCTGTTGGTCCAGATGTGGGGTGAGTGCGGGCTGGATGTGGGAATCAACCAGATGCTCCAAGCCGAGGCGGTCACCACCGCCGTGTTCGGGAACTTCTCCGTGTCCATTTCGGTAAACCACAGCGGTTACAGCTTGGCGTTGGAGCGGTTCTGGTGGCACAGCGGTTACAGCCCGCCCCTGCCGGTTCCGGCCCTCAACTTCGGGCGTTTTTCCGACGCCCGGATAGACGCGGCACTGGATGAGGCCATCGCCACCGCCGACAAGGAGCGGAAGCGAGAGCTGGCCGAGGAGGTCAATCGGGCTTTTGCCGACGGCGTCTACAACATTTGGCTCTACCACTCGCGGTGGCTGACCGCCGCTCACGACTACGTGAACGGTGTCGACAACCTCACGCTTCCCAACGGGGGAGAGCACCTCAAGATCTTCTTGGGCCGGGTCTTTTTGGCAGAAACCTGGCTCGAGCGCTGACACGCCACAAGGGCTATTGCTGCTGTTGCTGTTTTCGGGTACGGGGGGACTTGACCGCGGTCAACAGCGAAGGGCGCATCAGCGAGGTTGACTGGCGGGAGGGGTTCATGCGGCGGATTTCCACGGAGGCGTCTAGCTCAGGGGTGCCTGGTCCCGAATACACACCCCGCAGGGGCGGTACGTCGTCGTAGTCGCGGCCGTGGCCGATCTTCACGTGCTGGCGGCCCACGGCCAGCCGATTGGTGGGATCGAGGGCCAGCCAGCCCACGCCCGGAACGGCCGCTTCGAACCAGGCGTGGGTCTGCACTCGCACGAGGTCGCCGTCGATGCTGCCGGTGCGCTCGTTGCTGGAGAACAGATAGCCCGACGCGTAGCGGGCCGGGATGCCGATGCTTCGGCACAGGGCCACGCCCAGATGGGCATAGTCCTGGCACACGCCGGCCCCTTTGGCCAGAACCTCGGTGATGGGCTCTCCGATCTCGGTGGCCCCGGGCACATAGGCCAGCCGGCCCCCGACGAATTCGCTCAGCGCCGACACCGCCTTCACCACGTTTGACCCGTCGGCGGTGGCCATCTCCCGGGCTTGGTGGGCCATGGCCTGGTTCCAGTCGGTGTGGCGGGTGGGCTTCAGATATTCGTCGTGCTCATTGAGGAAGGCGGGATCGCCCAGCGACTCCATTGCCGGGCTGGCGGAGTGGGCCTGGGGGTCTTGGGTCTCGACTGAGGCCTCGGCGGTCACCTCTAGGTCGGCGTGCGATTCGGTTACGCCGAAATGGTCCACCCTGGTGCCCCAGTAGTCGGTGAAAGACAGCATCCTGGCCGACGGCTCCACGGTCACCCGGTAGCTCAGAAGCTGCTGGCGCTCATCGGAAACCGGGCAGGCCCGCAGCTCGTTCTGGGACTCCCGCACCGGGGCGTCAAACGCAAACTTCGTGCGGTAGCTGATGTCCAGCCTCACGCCGACACCCCCGGCTTTACGGCCTGGCTGTGGAGGTCGAAGGCCTCGGCGTTGCGGAAGAAGTAAGCACTCACCAGGTCGGCCACCTCTCGCACCCCGGATTCCAGGGCGTTTAAGTGGCTGGGCAGGTCGGAAACCAGGGAGCTGAAATCGGCATATTCCAGCTCTGACCGGAGCTGTCCCAGCCGGCGAAGAGGCGGAGGCTTGTCTTGGGGGGCCAGGGATTCCACCTGGGTTTCGCTCAGCCTCAGGCAATAGAGGACGGATCGGGGAAACGAGCCGTCGACCAGCAGGAACCGGGCCACATCGGCCCCTAGGGGCGACGACTGGCTAGTCCGCTGGTAGGCCTCCAACGCGGAGACCGATCGCAAGGTGAGCGCCATCTCGTCGTAGGACGATCCGTCGAGCTCGGGATAGCGGACACTGATGAGGCGGCAGGTCATCAGTGCCCGCTCCAGCATCTGGCCCAACACCAAGAACCGGTACTCCTCGCCCTGGGACATAGACGAGTTGATCACTCCGGTGAGCGACTGGCAGCTCACCCGGATGAAGTCGAGGGTTTGGAATGGGTCTTGCTCCATGGCAGCGGGGAAGTCGTCTTGGCGGATCCGCAGGTGGAATTGGTTGATCTGCTCCCACAGCTCCGACGGGATCTGGTCCCTGAGCGACCGGAAGTTCTCCCGGGCGCAGCCGATGCTGAACACCACCGATCCGGCCAGATCAGGCGAGGCCACCAGACCGGTAGCTGCGGCTTGCACGTCGATGCTCAGCCCGGCCTCGCTGCGCAGCATCGGCGGGGACTGCGTCAGGTTCTCGGCCATGGTCTGCACGTCCTGTTGGGGTGCGGGCATTTCCAGGCGCAGGGTGCGGATCAGGTTCTGCATCCGGTCGATGGCCTGGGCCGGGCTCTCGGCCACGGTGCTGAGCAGCGTGGCCCGCACCATCCGGGCGGTGTCCTCGGCCCGCTCCAGGTAGCGGCCGGCCCAGAACATGTCCTCGGCGTGTCGGGCCAGCATCAGCGCTGCACTCCCGGTGCGGGCTGCTCGGAGTTGCCGAGCACCCAGGTGTCTTTGGAGCCGCCGCCCTGGGAGCTGTTGACGATGAGCGATCCCTCCCGCAGGGCCACCCGGGTGAGTCCGCCGGGAATCACCTCCACCTGCTCGCCGCAAAGCACGAAGGGGCGCAGGTCGATGTGGCGGGGGGCGAAGGAGTCGCCGGCCCATGCGGGAAGCCGGGACAGGTTGACCACCTCTTGAGCGATCCAGTTGCGGGGATCGTCCAAGATCTTGGTGCGGGCCTCGGCCAGCTCGGCGTCGGTGGCCTTGGGGCCGATCACGATGCCGTAGCCCCCCGACTCGGCCACCGGCTTGACCACCAGCTGATCCAGTCGCTCCAGCACTTCGGCTCGCTGGTCCTCCTCCCACAGCAGATAGGTGTCGGCGTTGGGGATGACCGGCTCCTCGCCCAGGTAGTAGCGAATCATGTCGGGCACATAGGCGTATACCGCCTTGTCGTCGCCCACTCCATTGCCCACCGAATTGGCGACAGACACCGTGCCTGCCCGGGCCGCGGCCATCAGACCGGGCACTCCCAGGGTGGAACCGGCGTTGAACACCACCGGGTCCAGGAAGTGGTCGTCGATGCGGCGGTAGATCACATCCACCCGTTCAAGGCCCCGGGTGGTGCGCATGGCCACGACGTGGTCGTCCACCACCAGGTCGCGCCCCTCCACGAGCTCCACGCCCATGCTGCGGGCCAAAAAGGCGTGCTCGAAGTAGGCCGAGTTGAAGATGCCCGGAGTGAGCACCGCCACGGTGGGGTCGTCTCCGCAGGCCGGTGGGGCGATGGAGCGCAGGGCCCGCAGCAGTGAGCGTCCGTAGTGGTCCACCGAGCGGACTGCCAGGTCGGAGAAGGCCGCAGGCAAAAGCTTGGTCATGGCGGCCCGGTTCTCGATCACATAGGAGATGCCGCTGGGGTTGCGCAGGTTGTCCTCCAGCACCCGGTAGCCGCCATCGGCGTCGCGCACTAAGTCGATGCCGGCCACCAGGCAGCGGGCCCCCAGCGGGACGGCCACATTCATGGCCTCCCGCTCGAAGCCGGTACACGAGGTGATCAGCCGTCGGGGCACTATGCCGTCGTGGACGATGGCCTGCTCGCCGGTGTAGATGTCGTCGAGGAACCGGTTGAGGGCGGTGACCCGCTGGATCAGGCCCCGTTCCAGCGTGGCCCACTCTTCGGCGTCGATGATCCGGGGGAACAGGTCCATCGGCCAAGTGCGCTCGGTGCCCTCGTCGCCGCCGTACACCGTGAACGTGATCCCTTGGCGGCGGAATGACTCGTTGCGCTGCTCCTCGAGCGCCCTCACCTGCTTCAAGGAGAGCCGGTCGAACCACTCCTGCACCGGCCGATAGTGATCCCGAACGCGCCCCTGCTCATCGACGACCTCATCGAAGAAGCCTGGAGAGCTGTCCAGGGGAGACCTGTCATAGGCCATGGCCATAGACGCTAGCCTTTGTCCAGCAGCCGATGATCCAGAGGTTGGGCAATATGCCGGTAAGGGTTTTCAAACCGCCTTTGAGCAAGCCGGCCCCGGCAGTGGCACTCGATCAGAATCAGTCGGGGGGCGGTTCTGCAATAGCGATCATCTCGGCGCCTGTGCGGGTGATGATTTTGACGGTCACGTTGTTGCCTAGTCGGGCTGGCCGGATTTGAACCGGCGGCCCCCTGCTCCCAAAGCAGGTGCGCTGACCAAACTGCGCCACAGCCCGTGTTGGGGGAAAGCGTACCCTCCGGCAGGGTGGCAGCGAGAAGCTTGTTTTTCTGGTCCTGGCTTCAGGACAGGGCTTGCTCGACTCGATCGAGGGCTTCGTCCTCGGAGACGTTGAGCGAGAAGCTCAGCTCCGACACCAGCACGTTGCGGGCCTTGTTGAATAGGCTCTTCTCGCCGGCAGACAGCCCCTTGTTCTGGTCCCGCAGCGCCAGGTTCCGCACCACCTCGGCCACCTGGTAGACGTCGCCCGACTTGAGCTTCTCCTGGTGGTTCTTGAACCGGCGGCTCCAGTTGGCTGGCTCCCGCACGTCGCGCTTGCGGAGCACCTCGAACAGGTCTTCCACATCCTCGGTGGAGATGGGCCACCGCATGCCCACTTCCTCGGCCTTGTCCACGGGTACCGAGAGCACCATCTCGCCGTGGGCCATGCGCAGCACCAAGTATTCGGTCTTCTCTCCGAAGGCCTGCTTCATCTCTTTTTTGACGACGGTCGCTGCCCCGTGGTGGGGATAGACGACCTTGTCACCTTTTTTGAACGTCATTGTGCTCCGAGTGGCTCAGGGGAACCCCTTAAGGATGCCATCACCGGATGCGGTTTGGCATCTTGGGCGCGCTCTTCTTCTGCCTCCCGCTTTCCGGTTGAACTCCGTGCCCAGCAGCAGCCCAGCGGCCAAGATGGGCAAAGATGACTCCGCTCCGCACTGGGATAACCGAGACCGCCACCGAGGGAACTAATCAGCGGTTCCCGTCGTCTTACCTCCCATGGTGACCCGCAATCTGATCTGGAAGCATGGGAGACGATGAAGAGCTATCTGAGACAACTGGTGATCGCAGGCTTCGCAGTAGCGCTGCTGGCTGCCGGATGCCTAGGTGGAGAAGAGCCCTCCGTCGACGGCAGCGGCCAGGCCGACGGTGGGGCCGCAATCCGAGTGGCCAGCGTGGAAGATCCGAACCAGGCACCCCTGCTTGGGGTTCGCCTAAGCCACGGCGGAACCACACCGGGCGAAGACCCCCCAGAGGCGGCCCTGGTGGAGGGCGAGGCGCTCGACGAATCGGAGATCGCCGCGGTGATCGACCGACTGCCACCATGGGATGGCGCCGTAGGCGACGGCGCGGGCGGCAGCGTCGATGTCAATCGGCCGCCCGAGTCGCTTCCCCCGCCCCGCACTGGGACGACGATTGAGCACCCGTTCCCGGCTGGGCCGGAGTCGCAGGCCCCTCCTGTCGATCCCGGGCCACTGGAAGTCTTGAGAGTTCAACCCACAGGAATGGTGGGCCTCGCCCCATTCGCCAGTATCACCTTCAACCAGCCAATGGTGCCGCTTGCCACCCTCGAACAGCTTGACACCCTCGACGTGCCGGCCACCATCACGCCGACGCTGCCGGGCCGCTGGCAGTGGATCGGCACCCGTACGCTCCGCTTCGAGCACGACCCGGAGGTGCTGGACCGCCTGCCGATGGCCACTTCATATGCGGTGGAAATCCCCGCCGGCACGAGGTCGCAAGCCGGCAAAGAACTGGCGGAGGCTGTGCGTTTCACGTTCGAGACCCCTCCGCCCACCATGCTGGATCTCAACCCCCAGCACGACTCTCTGGGTCTTCAGCCGGTGTTCTTGGTGACCTTCGACCAGAGGATCGAACCTGCCGCCGTTCTCGAATCCACCATGTTGACCGCGGGTGGGCAAGAGCGGGCAATCCGCCTTGCCACCGACGAAGAGATCGAGGCGGACGAGCAGATCAAGGATCGGATCGAGTCGGCGACAGATGGGACTTGGCTTGCATTCCGCCCGACGACACCGCTGGACGCCGACTCCGCTATCAGCATCGAAGTGGGTCCTCATGTGCCATCGGCTGAGGGTCCGAACACCAGCGATGACTCGTGGACGGTGTCGGCTCGCACTTACGGGCCACTGCGAGTTGTTGACGCAGGCTGCCAGCCGACCACCTATGAGTGCTATCCGGGATACGGGCTCGACGTGCAGTTCAACAATCCCCTCGATCCAAGCACGCTTGACGCGGCCGGTTTCTCCATCTCCCCCCAACTCCCCGACGCCGCTATCTCGGCTAGCTGGAACTGGCTCGAAATCAGGGGGCGAACGGCGGGAGACACTGTTTATGAAGTGGTGATTCCAGGCACCTTGGGAGACGAGTTCGGCCAGACCCTCGGGGCACCGCAGACTCTGGAGTTCACCATCGAAAAGCCACAGCCGCTCTTGATGTCACAAGGGGGGGACTTCGCCACCATAGACCCGTTGGGGACACAGCAGACGATCCCGATTCTTGTGCGGCAGTGGGAGCAGCTTCGGGTTCGTCTGTATGGCGTCGAGGTGAGCGAATTACAGGATTACCAGGGTTTCTTGAGGGATTTGGATCGAAACTGGTGCGGGTCCGATCCCTTGAATCCGAGTCTGCCCGAAGTGCCGTGGCCGTTGTCTCATGAAGAGATGCTCGACACCGGAATCGACCATGGCGACATAGTTGAGGTTCCCATTGACCTGTCCCCCGTATTGGCCGGCCAGCACGGCCACGTGGTCGCCGTTGTTGAGTCTGTTGGCAGCCCAGCGGGGGCCGCCGACTCGATTCGGTGCAACAGACCGGTTGTGGCATGGGTGCAAGACACCGACATCGGGGTAGACCTCATTAGCCATCAAGGCGACTTGGTGGTTTGGACCACCGATTTGCGAACCGGCGAGCCTCTGGGTGGGGTGGGAATCAGGTTCGAAGGAGCAGCGGAGAACCTAGAGACCGACGAAAGCGGACTAGTCCGCACCACTCTCGGACGATTCCCAATTGAGGTGGTGGCCGCAACCCTTGGCGAGGACGAGGCGGTGTATCCCGTCTACTTGCGAGGGGAGCCCCAAGCCGACCGGACAATCTGGTACGCCGCTGACGATCGAGGCATGTACCGGCCCGGCGAGTCGTTGAATTTGAAGGGCTGGGTCCGAAATCTGGACCTGGGCGGCAACGGAGGTCTGGAGTTTCTCCCCGAGGGCGAGCTGATCGCCTATCAGGTGTACGACCCATTCGGCAATCAACTGGACAGCGGCACCACCCGCCTAGACAAGCTCGGCGGCTTCAACCTCAAGGTGGAATTGAGCGAGCAGTCGAATCTCGGAAACGCCTGGATCGTCTTCGAACGGCGTTCCTCGGGCGCCGACAGCGGGCACACCCACTACTTCCAAATCCAGGAGTTCCGCCGACCTGAGTTCGAGGTGACCACGCGCACCATTGCCGCGGGGCCGTACTTCGTGGACGAGCCTGCTGAGGTGGCCGTGGACGCCAAGTACTTCTCAGGCGGGGCCCTGCCTAACGCCGATGTGTACTGGACTGTCACAACCCGCCAGGCGACTTACTCCCCGCCCGACTGGAGCGACTTCACGTTTGGCGTGTGGCGCCCCTGGCGGTGGGGCGGCGGTAGCTTCTGGCCGGGCGATCCGTGGGTCGAGCCGGAAAGGGAGAACCTGGCCGGACGAACCGATGCCGGCGGCACCCATGTCCTTCGCATCGACTTCGAGGGCGAGGCCGACCACCTCCCCTCGACGGTGACTGCACAAGCCGAGGTGATCGACGTGAACCGCCAGCAATGGGCATCTTCAACCGATCTTCTGGTCCACCCTGCCCGCCTGTATGTGGGCCTTCGCTCCGCCCGCTCCTTCGTCAAAGCCGGAGACGGGCTCGACATCGAGGCGGTGGTGACCGACATCGACGGCAACGCCGTGCCCGGGCGCCCGTTCGAGGTAACCGCTGGACGCATCGTCTACCAGTTCATCGACGGCGAATGGGTTGAGGTCGCATTGGACGAGGAGACTTGCGCTGTCACCTCGGCCGAAGCGCCGGTGTCCTGCGAATTCGCCGCCGCAACCGGGGGCCGCTACCGCATTGATGCCCGAGTGGCCGACGACGACGGGCAGGTGAGCCGCAGCGAGCTGACCCGGTGGGTTTCCGGCGGGGGAGACTCCGCGCGGAGCCGCAACGTCGAGCTTGAGGAGGCCGAGCTCATCCCCGATTTGGAGGCCTACGAAGCGGGCGATACCGCCGAGATCCTCGTCGTCTCGCCGTTTGAGTCGGCAACCGGGCTGGTCACCATCGTCCACAGCAAGATCATCGAGACCCGGACCTTCGAGGTTTCCGACCACGCCGCGGTGCTCGCTATTGCGATCACCGACGATCATGTGCCTGAGTTGACTGTGCAGGTGGAGCTGGTGTCAACCGCTGAGCGCACCGCTGACGACGGGACCGTGATCGACGGCGCCCCGCCCCGCCCCGCCTATGCCACAGGCCGGGTCATCTTACGGGTTCCGCCTATGAAGAGGGCTCTGGATGTGGTTGCGACTCCATCGTCTGATGTGGCCGAGCCCGGTGCAGCCATGGGCATCGAGGTGGAGGTAAGCGATGCCGAGGGTGCTCCCGTGGAGGGCGCCGACGTTTTGCTGATCGTGGTGGACGAGGCGGTGCTGGCTCTGTCCGGCTACGAGCTGATGGACCCGATCGACGTGTTCTACAGCCCCTGGGGCGTGTACTTGGGCACATTCCGAAGCAGGGGCGAGATCCTGCTGGAAGGAGTAGGCGAATCGACCGATGGGGCGGAGCTGCAAAGGGGCGCGATTACTGAATTTGCCGAGGAGGCAGCTATTGCACCCGCCGAGGCAGACTTCGCGGCCGACGATATGGGCGCGGCCAACTCCAGAGGCGCCGCCGCCGTTGGCGCCGATCAAGGCGGATCCCC
Organism: Candidatus Poriferisocius sp.; assembly: GCF_965214065.1. Classification (GTDB taxonomy): domain Bacteria; phylum Actinomycetota; class Acidimicrobiia; order Acidimicrobiales; family Bin134; genus Poriferisocius. Next base: position 61,470 of record NZ_CBDCAT010000027.1, on the reverse strand, counting down.
TATCGACGTCCGCCAGAACCTCAGTGCATTGGCACTGTTCGATCCGAAAGCGGTTACCGACGCTGGCGGGCGGGTTGCAGTCGAGTTCGATTTGCCCGACAACCTCACCCGCTACCGGGTGATGGCGGTGGCGGTGTCCGGCGCCGAGCGCTTCGGAACAGCCGAATCGGCTATCACCGCTCGGTTGCCTCTCCAGGTCCGCCCCTCGGCGCCGCGGTTCTTGAACTTCGGCGACGAGTTCGAGTTGCCGATCGTGGTGCAGAACCAGACGGACGCCGTCATGGAGGTGGATGTGGTGGTGCAGACCTCCAACCTCCAACTGTTGGGATCGCCGGGACGCCGGGTCGAGGTGCCCGCCAACGACCGGGTCGAGGTCCGATTCCCGGCTCGCACGATCTCACCGGGTGAGGCCCGCCTGCGCGCCGCAGCGGTGTCGGTGTCGGGCGATCACGCCGACGCCCAAGCTGTCGCCCTGCCGGTGTACACCCCGGCCACCAGCGAGGCGTTCGCCGCCTATGGCGTGGTGGACCAGGGCTCCGTCGTCCAGCCGATTGCCGCGCCGACCGACGTGATTCCCCAGTTCGGCGGGTTAGAGGTCAACACCTCTTCCACCGCGCTCCAAGCGCTGACCGATGCGGTGCTGTATCTCGCCGAATATCGGTACGAGAGCAGCGACGCCTATGCCAGCCGCATCTTGGCTGTGTCTGCTCTGCGAGACGTGCTCGACGCCTTCGAGGCCGAGGGTCTTGGCAGCCCTGATGAGCTCGACGCGGTGGTTCGCCGCGACATTTCCGAGCTGTCGGCCCTTCAGAATTATGACGGTGGCTTCGGATGGTGGTCGCGCCGAGCCGGGTCGTATCCCTATCCGTCGATTCAGGCCATGCACGCGCTCTTGACGGCTCGCGAAAACGGCTTCGCGGTTGCAGGAGATGTCATCCAGGATGGTCTTTGGTACTTGGAGAACATTGAGGACCACATCCCCCACGAGTATGGCCCGCGGTCCAGGGAAATGCTGACCGCCTATGCGCTTCATGTGCGCGCCCTAGCCGGAGACGAAGTAAGCCGCGATGCCCGCAGCCTCTGGAACCGCAGGGGAGCGGATTTGGGCTTGGACGCCCTGGCCTGGATCTGGCCGCTGGTGGAAGATGACGAAATCGAGGCCGAGATTGAACGCGTCTTCAACAACCGAGTCACGGAGACAGCCGGCGCAGCCACTTTTACCACCGACTACGGCGAAGACGCCTACTTGATCCTTGACTCCGACCGCCGCACCGACGGCATCGTGCTGGACGCCTTGATCGCTATGGCCCCCGATTCGGACCTCATTCCCAAGGTGGTGGCCGGGCTGTTGGGCAATCAGATCAAAGGACGCTGGAACAACGTCCAGGAGAACTCGTTCATCTTGTTGGCCCTCAACCGCTACTTCGGCGCCTTTGAGGCCACCGACCCCGACTTCGTGGCCCGAGTGTGGCTGGGCGACCTCTATGCGGCGCAGCACGAGTTCGCCGGTCGCAGCACCGACCGCGGCTTCACACTGGTACCAATGAAGGATTTGTTGGCCGACGGTGACGCCGACCTGATTGTCCAAAAGGACGGCGATGGCCGTCTCTACTACCGCCTTGGGCTCCGCTACGCCCCCGAAGACCTGAACCTGGATCCCCTCGACCGGGGGTTTGTGGTGCAGCGCAGCTATGAGGCAGTCGACGACCCCGACGACGTCTGGCTCGACGACGACGGCGTGTGGCATGTGCGGTCCGGCGCCGAGGTGCGGGTGAACCTATTGATGGTCAACGACAGCCGGCGCACCAACATGGCGCTGGTGGACCCCATGCCGGCGGGCTTCGAGCCGCTCAATCCGGCGTTGGCGGTGACCGGTGAGGTCGGCGCCTCCCGCGGTGAGGTCGGCGCCTCGTGGTGGTGGAGTTGGTATGAGCACCAGAACCTCCGCGACGACCGGGCCGAGGCCTTCTCGTCGTACCTGCGGGCCGGGGTCCACGAGTACAGCTACGTGGCCCGGGCCACCACACCGGGCACTTTCGTGGTGCCCCCGGCCAAGGCCGAGGAGATCTATGCCCCCGAGGTGTTCGGCCGCTCCGGTACCGACACCGTCATCGTGCAAGACCAACGCTGAGTTGCCTGGGAGGCAGCGGCGTCACTCAAAGGCTCTGAGTTGCCTGGAAGGCAGCGGAGTCATTCAAAGCGGACCTCGAATAGGGTGGGCCAGCGCTTGCCGGTGATGAGGAAGGTGCCGGTGTCGGTACCGGAGTAGGCGAAGGTACCGGTCTGCTCCAGCGTGTCCCGTCCTCTTCTGCCTCCCGCTTTCCAGTTGAACTCCATGCACCGCGGCAGTTCAGCGGCCAAGATGGGCGAGGATGGCTTCGCTTCGCACCGAGATAACCGAGATCGTCACCGGGCTGGGGATGCTCGGTTTGGCGTCGGTGGACGAGGCGCTGACGAACCGTCCCGCGGAGATGGTGGGGGTGGAGAGCCAGCACTACGAAAAGCTGGTTGCCGCGAGGGATGACGGCAAGTACGGGGTGCAGTTCGAGGAGGCTTGGGCCAACGGTGTGGCCTTCGCCGGGGCCGAGGACGGGCTGCGGGGAAGGCGGCCGAAGCGGGTGGAGTGGAAGGGGCCGCACCTGGCGCCCTCCTATGAGCAGACGCCGGCTGACCTGCGGATCGACCATGTGTATCTGGTGAGCTGCAAGTACGGGTCGAGGCTGCTGCACAACGTGTCGCCGGGGCATCTGTTCGAGCGGCTGCTGGAGGTAAGGCGAGCAGGTTCGGGGGACTGGTACGCCGAGGTGGCCCTGGCCGAGTACCAGGATCTCTATCAAGCCGCCCGCCAGTACCTGGTCGCCCACGAGGAAGGATTCGACGACCTGCCGCCTTCGGTCACCGATTTGAACGCCGACCAGCACAAGCGGCTGAAACGGCCCTTTGCCCGCCGATGGCCCGAACCGCTGTCTGAGCCGGCTCGCTGGTTCTCAGTGGCGGTGTCGCAGGCCTCCGCCGAGCGATGGCTGAAGGCGCTGGGACGTCGGGCGACTAATCGGGAGGAGGCGTTGTGGCGCTTGCTGCGTCTCCAGCCTGCGCCCTATTTCGTGCTGGGTACCGACCATTGCCGCCGACCGGTGCGCTATCGGGTGGACACTCCGTGGGATTTTCGCCAGCGGTTCGCGTTCAAGTCGTTCGACGTATGGCCCGAGGCCCGGGTGCAGCCGGTGGTGCGGTGGAGGGGAGATCTGATCATCAAGGCCACCGACACTCCCGTGCATGTGGATGGCCATGTGGAGGTGCGCTGGAGCCATGGACGGTTCCAGGGCTCGCCCGAGGCCAAGGTCTACCTCAAGACCCCTCACTTGGAGACTCCCGGCTACACCGAGTTGTCGTAGAGCTCAGGCCCAGATGGCCATCGGATAGCCGGTGGCGTCTACCTCGTCTGGTCCCAAGATCATCACGGTGCCGGCCGCCATGCGCCGGGCGGTCCAGGCTGCTGCGGCGGCGTCGAGCAGGTCGTCGACGGTAGCGCCCGGCACAGGGGCGGGATCCTCGGCCAGGTTGGAGAACTCCGGCGCCAGCACGGCCAATCGCTCGGCTCGCCCCGGTGGTTGGCGCTTGGATGATTCCATGGACCTTCCGGCCAGAACGGCGAAACTGGTCTCGGGGTGGACTTCGGCCGCTCGGGGTTTGGCGTGGGGGTCTAGGTTCTCTGGAGTCAGCTCAGCACGTACCTCTCGCACCTTTGGCAGCAGATGGAACGCTTGGATGGAAAGGCCCCGGCCGGTGTGGGCTCGTCCCCTCTGGTTGGCCTCGGCGTGGTCGGCGGCGTCGAGCACGCACAGCGGTGGGGTCCAGAACAGCGAGGATCGGCGGGGGCCGAGCAACTCCCGGGCTTTGATGTCGGATCGGCGCAGGTCCTGGCCTGGAAGTCCGATGGGCATGTCAACGCCAACGGCCAGCAGCCCCTGCGACCGGGCCTCGGCCCACACCTTGGCAAATGACGGCCACAATGAGAACGCCACTGGCGAGCCGGGGTCGGTGCCGGTGATGGCCATGACCCACCCGCCCTTGGCCGCATCCACTCCGGCGACCAGAGCGGAGTCATTCAAAGCGGATCTCGAATACGGTGGGCCATCGCTTGCCGGTGATGAGGAAGGTGCCGGTGTCGGGCCGGTAGGCGATGCCATTGAGAACGTTGTTGCTGTCGGCCAGCTCCGGATGAGGGCTGATGATCCCGGCCATGTCGGCTTCGGCGATGACTGCGCCGGTGTCCGGGTTTATCACCACTATGCGGTCGGTGAGCCACACGTTGGCCCACACGTCGTCGCCGATGCACTCCAGCTCGTTGAGCCGGTTGATTGGCTGTCCGTTGGTATCGATAACCGGCACCGAGCCCAGCACCTCGAAGGTCTCGGGGTGTCGGAAGGTTAGGCTGTTCGACCCGTCGCTCATCACCAGGCGGTCGCCGTCGTGGCACAGCCCCCATCCCTCGCCGGAGTAGGCGAAGGTGCCGGTCTGCTCCAGCGTGTCCCGGTGGTGGACCGTGGCCGCGCCCGCCTGCCAGGTGAGCCAGATGAGCTGGTCGTCGACCAGGGCCAAGCCCTCCCCGAAGTGCTGGGGCTCGCCGGGGGTCTCCTGGAGCACGCGGCCGGTGGGCAAGTCCACTGTTCGCAGCACCGACTGCCCCCGCAGCCCGGTGCTCTCATACACCAGCCCGTCGAACCACAGCAGCCCTTGGGTGAATGCTGATGTGTCGTGGGGATGGGTGGCCAGCACTTGATAGCTGAGCGTTCCCGACCAAGAGGGGGCCGAGATGGGCGCGGCGGTGGGTTCGGGGGTTGCCGGTGCGGTGGGGGCCGGGATGGGCGCGGCGGTGGGTTCGGGGGCTGGGGTTGCCGGTTCCGCTGGCGCGGCGGTGGGTTCGGGGGTTGTCGGTGCGGTGGGGGCCGGGGTCGGCGCGGCGGTGGGTTTGGGGGCTGGGGTTGCCGGTTCCGCTGGCGCGGCGGTGGTTTCGGGGGTTGTCGGTGCGGTGGGGCCCGGGGTTGTCGGTGCGGTGGGGGCTGCGGTAGGTGCGGGGGAAGCGGACGGCTCTGGCGATGCCGGGGCCTCCTCGGTAGCCGTCGCTTCAGGCAAAGCCACCGGTGGGGGCGCGTCGGTGCCGCAGGCCGACAATAGGGCGACCGCGGTCGGCAGGCAGATTGCCGCGCAGAGCGTGCGAATACGTGTCAGAGAAGCCATTTTGGCCCAAATGCGCTCTCCGTACAGAGGGGTGCAACACTGAAACCGTGGATTTCTCCCTTTCAGAGCAGGAGCAGGCAGTTGCCGATCTGAGCGGCCAGATCCTGGGTGACCTGTCAACCCCAGAACGGCACAAGCAACTAGAGGCTGATGGCGCAGCCCACGATGTCCAAGCGTGGCAGGCGCTGAGCGAAGCCGGGCTCGTGGGCGTCTCCCTGCCAGAGAAGCATGGCGGGGGTGGTCTGGGATTTATGGCCACCTGCCTGATGTTGGAGGAGATCGGCCGCGCGACGGCACGAGTGCCGTTTCTGGCCCCGGTGGCAGCCATGGCGGTGGCCGAGTTCAGCCCCGACCATCGTTGTTTGGAGCAAATGGCCGACGGATCGGTGCTGGTGTCGCCTGCATTGGTCGAGCCGGGCCGCGACCCCGGCCACCCGAGCACTTCGGCGGCGGTGACGGACGACGGCTGGGCACTTAGCGGGACCAAAGAGATGGTCCCGTTCGCCGATCAGGCCAACTGTCTCTTGGTGCCCGCGTCGACTAGCGGTGGCATCGGGCTTTTCTTGGTGGACAAGTCAGCCTCGCAAGTTGAGGTCGTGCTTCAGGAGACCACTTCGGGCCTGCTCGAGGGCCAAGTGGTGCTGTCCGACGCGCCAGCCGAGCGGCTGGGCACCGACGCTGCGCCGGTGGATTGGCTCGTTCAACGGTGTACGGCGGCGTTGAGCGCAGTGGCCGTGGGAGTAGTGAGCGAGGCCCTGCGGCTGACCGCGGCCTACACCAGCGAACGAGAGCAATTCGGCCGTCCCATCGCTACCTTCCAAGCCGTGGGCCAGCGAGTGGGCGACGCCTATATCGACACCGAAGCCATCCGGCTCACCGCTCTGCAAGCGTGCTGGCGCCTCGGCCAGGGCCTAGAGGCATCCACCGAGGTGGCGGTGGCCAAGTACTGGGCGGCCGACGGCGGTCAGCGGGTGGCCAACGCCGCCCAGCACCTCCACGGCGGCATGGGCGTGGACCGCGACTACCCCCTGTGGCGCTACTACGTGTGGGCCAAGCACCTCGAGCTCTCTCTGGGCGGTTCCACGGCACAGCTCCTGCGCATCGGCGGCGCCCTCGCCGCCGGCACCGCCTGATCCCAGCCGCATAGGGAGGGTTAACCTAAGCCACCATGAGCGAAGCCAAGCGAGATGTCCGGGCCACCGATGGTTCCTCCCTTCCGGTGGTGGTGCGGGCGCTCAACAGCTATGGCCGCACCCTTCGCCGCGTTCGACCGGCACATGGGCGGCTCAACGCCGACGCGTTGGTGGAAAAGGCCCAAAAGTCGGCCAAGCTCGACGATTTCGGCCCCGACGGCTGGCAAGAGGGATTCGAGATCCTGGTGGACTCGATCAACGACGAGGGAAACCTGAGCAAGTTGGGGCGGATGATCCTGGGGGGCTTGATAGACACAACCCTTCAGATGCGCCTGCGGGTGGTGGATTGGGCCAATCGCCATCCCGAGGTGGCCCGCGAGCAGATCACCGCTCCGATCATGGTGACTGGTATGCCCCGCACCGGGACCACACTGCTCAGCAATCTGCTGGATCTCGATCCTCAGAACCGATCTCTGCTGGCTTGGGAGGCCGCCGCGGTGGTGCCCCCGCCCACCCTGTCGAACCACCGCGAGGATCCCCGCATCGCCGCCTCGGTGAAGGGCTCGGGCCAGTTGTCCAAGCTGGCCCCCAGCGTGCAGGCCATGCACCCCATGGCGGCCACGCTGCCCACCGAGTGCGTGACGCTTTTGGGCGGGGAGTTCAAGTCGATCCACTTCGAGACCCAGGGCACCTTCGACGCCTACGGCGCCTGGTTTGAGACCTGCGACATGGTCCCGGCCTATGAGTTCCACCGGCTGTGCTTGCAGATGCTGCAATCCACCATCCCAACCCAGCGGTGGGCGCTGAAGACACCGGGGCATATGTGGCACTTGGACGCGGTGTACGCCGTGTATCCCGATGCCCGAGTGGTGTGGACCCACCGCGATCCGATGAAGGTGGTCGGCTCCGTGGCCAGCCTCAACTGCACCCTCCACGCCACCAACACTGACAAAGTGGACTTCGCCGGTGTGGGCCGACGCTGGCGGGACAAGTGCCTCCACGGCATCAAGGCAGGCACCGAGTTCCGCGACCGGCGAGGTTCTGACGACACCGTGTTCGACCTCCAGTACGCCGAGCTCATGGACGACCCCGTGGGCTCGGTGGAGCGTATCTACCGCCACTTCGGCATGGAGTTGGATGACTTGGGCCGACGCAAGATGCAGGCGTGGATGGAGGAGAACCCCCAAGACCGCTTCGGCCGCCACCGCTACACCCTGGACCAGTTCGGCCTAGACGCCGACGACCTCCGCGAGCAGTTCGCCGATTACGTCGAGCGGTACCAGGTGCCTTCGGAGGGGTAGTAGGAGACCCTAGGGCCAGTGGGGTCCGGGGTAGGGGTAGGGGTTTCGGGTGGCCCAATGGTGTAGATGGCGGGCGAGGTGGTGGGCTAATGCGCCACTGCGGGGGTGGTCGGCTTTGCGGAACAGCACTACGGGTGTGCAGGGGTAGTCGTTGGCGAGTCGATGGGCGGCGATCACAGCGAAGTCTGAGAAGTTCTCGGTCACCACCACTCTGCTTTGCTTGAGGGCTTCGGCATAGATCGACTCATCATCTGCTCCAGCGAGCCCGACAGCAGCGACGCTGATGGCGTCGTGGCCTAGTGCGTTCAGCTCCTCCGCTGTAGTCGGAGGCAGCATCTCGTCGATGAGCCATCTCAAGACGACAGCAAGTTCTCGCGTTCTTCTATCCGCCGACTGATCTGCTCGGCAGCCTGTTCGTCGGCTTCGATACGAGCATCAATCTCCACGGGGAAGGCGCTGTAGAAATCTGCTGCCAAGCTGACCATGCTCACCGGCAAGTCGAGATCCTCAGCAAGGCGCTCGACGCGCTCCATGCCCCGGCCCGGCCAGTGCCGCAGATCGCGGATCACTTCCCAAACGTCGGGACCCCCCACAAGCCCAGCTCGTCGACCGGTGGGACCGGGGCGGTAGACCACCCCGGGGAACTCGCGGGTCTTCAGCCCCTCATCGAGCAGCGAGCTCACAAGAGAAGTAGTCGACATAGAAGCCGCGCGGCTCTCAGTATCGAGCCGCTCTAGCAGTTCTTCCTCAAGCCGGAATGATGTAGGACGAGACATAGCTCACACCTCTCTGGCGTTTAGCCGCTTCAGAATTACGCTACATGGCACTACATTGCAATACAAAGGTATTTCAGAGGTGAGGTAGGACCTCGGATTCGAAGAGGTGGAGGTTTTCCCAGGCCAGGGCGGGGTCTAGGCCGCCCATTAGGGGGTGGAACATTAGGGCGTCGAAGTCGCCCATGGCCTTGATCATCTCGATGGCCTCGGGCGGGGTGAGCAGTTGGTGCATGCCCATGGCCCGCAGCGCGTCGGCGTCGCTCACCGGCTCATATCCGGTGGCAGCACCCGACTCTGTGGCCCAGCGGCCGTAGGCGTTCATCTCGTGCAGGGCGTGGGGGGCGACTTTGGCCCAGGTGGCGTCGGGGTCGTGGGTGATGTGCAGATATCCGGGGCTGCCCGATGAGGCCGGACCGGGATCGGGGTTGCCCAGCTTGATGACCTCGTCGCGATAGTGGTCCCAGAACTCGGGGAGCGAGGGTAAGAACCCGTCCGCGATGCGGGCTGCCCGTCGGGCTGCCCCCTCAGAGCTGCCTCCCAGCCAGATCATCGGCCGGGGGTCCTGATACGGCGTCGGCGTGACGCAAACGGTGCGGCCCCGGAACTCGAACGGCTCGCCGGTCCAGGCCGCCTTGAGGGTGTCCACCATCTCCACAGTGAGGGCCACCCGGTCCTTCATCTCATGGCCGAACATGGCGAATTCTGACGGTACATAGCCGCCGGCCACGATCACGCTCATACGGCCCTTGCTGATCCGGTCGAGCACAGCCAGGTCCTCGGCCACTCGCAGCGGGTCGTGCATGGGGGCGATCAACGCCCCCAGCATGATGTGGATGGACTCGGTGCGAGCGGCGATGGCCGAGGCCATGGCCACCAGCGACGGCAGGTATCCGTCGTCGGAGCCGTGGTGTTCCGACAGGGTGACCGACACGAAGCCCAGCTTTTCGGCCCACACCACCTGTTCGATGGCTGCTTCGTAGAGCTCGTCCACCGGCACCGGGCAGATGTCCGGGCACCGGAAGTCGTAGCGGATGTTGTGCAGGGCCATGGCCGTCTCCTGTTGTCGACTAGCTCTTATCGAACTCGGATGGCGAGATCATCCGCCCAAGTCAGCTCTTGAACTCGGGGATCACGTATTTGCCCATGAGCTCGATGGAGGTCATCACATCCTCGTGGCTCATCTTGTACGGGTTGAGCAGGCAGAACAAAAGGTCGCAGCCCACCGCCTCGTAGCGCTTGGCCACCTCGATACAGCGGTCGGGGTCGCCCACCACTGCGGCGCCCGACTCCCAGATGTAGTCCATGGTGATCTGGCCCAAGAGGCCCTCGTCGCGGCTCTGGGCGGCATCGCCGGTGTAGGAGTAGGAGCCCAGCTCGGCCACCTCTAGGTCGGCCAGGTAGTCGGCCACCGAGGCGATGAGCCCGCCCCCGTAGCCCGGATACCACACGAACGACTCCTCGGAGGCGGCCCGGGCCTTCTCGTTGGTCTCGTTGCAGTGGACCATGGTGAAGGTGGCGGCCCGGTCGTTGCGGAACTTGCCCACCGGCTCATCGCAGTCGGCCTGGCCCTTGCGGTAGGTCTCGATGCGCTCGGCCAAGTCCTCAGGCGGCGAGCCCACCGTGAACGAGCACAGCCCGATGCCCCGCTTGCCGATCTCGTAGTGGCCGGGCACCGAGCTGGTGGCGCCCCAGATGGGCGGGTGCGGGTCTTGGCGGGGCTTGGGCAGCACCCGGCGCTTGGGCATCGACCAGTATTCGCCCTCGAACTCGTACTCGTCATTGGTCCAGCAGCCCACGATGTGGCGCAGGGCCTCGTCCCACTGGGCCCGGGTCTCGTTGGGGTGGATGCCGAAGCCCTCCAACTCGGCCCGGGTGGACGAGCGCCCGGTGCCGAACTCCACCCGGCCGTTGCTGATGAGGTCGAGCACCGCCACCGACTCCGCCGTGCGCACCGGGTGGTTGTAGGGCTTGGGCAGCAGCCGCACGCCGTAGCCCAGCCGCATGTTCTCGGTGAGGGCCGCGATGTGGCCGTAGAGCACCTCGGGGTTGGAGCAGTGGGAGTACTCCTCCAAGAAGTGGTGCTCCACCGTCCAAAAGGAGTGGAAGCCCATCTTGTCGCCCAAAACGGCCTGTTCGATGGTGTTCTGGTAGGCGTTGTACTCGCTGTCGGGATTCCAGGGCCGAGCCACCGGAATTTCGTAGAACATCGCAAACTCCATGCCATTCCCCTTGTGTATGCGGCGGTGAGTTGTCGGGGCAGATGGTAAACGGCGCGACCCGAAGCCAGCGAATACGGACAACTAGGGTGCGACCCATGGCACTAGATCCGGCCGCCAAGGCCGTAATGGACATGATGGAAGAAAACGGGTCGAGCTTTGCGGGCATCGCCTCGCTGACCGCAGAGGAGCTGCGCAACCGGTTCCAGCTCGCTGAGATGCCGGTGGAAGACGTGGCCCGCACCGACGACTGCATCATCGCTGGCCCAGATGGCACCGATCTGCCGATACGCATCTACTGGGCCACGACATCTGACGAGCCTTGCCCGGTGGTGGTGTTCTTCCACGGCGGGGGCTGGGTGATCGGCGGCATCGACAGCCACGACGGCCAGGTGCGCGAGATGGTGAACCGCACCGGCATGGTGTTCGTGTCGGTGGACTACCGGCTGGCGCCGGAGGCCCGGTTTCCGGCCGCGGCCGAGGACTGCTACGCCGCCACCGAGTGGGTGGCCGCCAACGCGGCGGACATCGGCGCCGATGCTGCCCGGCTGGGGGTGGCCGGCGACAGCGCGGGGGGCAATTTGGCCGCGGTGGTGGCTCTGATGGCCCGTGACCGGGGCGGCCCGGCCATCGCCCATCAGCTGCTCATCTACCCCTGCTGCGACATGGACTCCAACGCCTGGCCGTCGCAGACCGACAACGGCACCGGATACTTCCTGACCAAGGAGTCGATGGACTGGTTCTACGACCAGTACGCCGACGTCGCCGACCGCGACAACCCCTTTGCCTCGCCGATCAAGGCCGACGACCTCAGCGGGCTGCCCCCGGCCTGTGTGATCACCGCCGAGTACGACCCGCTGCGCGACGAGGGAGAGGCCTACGGCCGCCGCTTGGAAGAAGCCGGTGTGGCCTGCGAGGTCCACCGCTTCGACGGCATGTTCCACGGGTTCTTCGGCATGACCCTGGCCATCCCCGGCGCCGTCGCCGCCCAGGAGACCGCCGCGGCCGCAGTGAAAGCCGCGCTGTCGGGGTAGCCCGACCTGGAAGGGATCAGCGGCAGGAATCCATTCATTGTGAAATAGTCAGCACGGTGAAGTCGTCAGCACGATTACCTGGCCTTCGCCGCCTGTCACCTTCGCATCGCGGGTGCTGCTAACCTCCACCTCGGAGATGCCCCTTTCTGCGGTCACGATGTTTGCTCATCTATTCACATCGTCCCGCACCAAAGGGGCTTTTCCGCGTACGCGCACACCCCAAACACCCCATCGACATGACCCCAAGAGTTTGGACCGCTGGACCAAGAAAACGGGGTCTGGTCAGAGTGCCTATTGTTCGGCTTGGTCGGTGGTTTGGCCGTCGCTTTTGGTGGGCGGGGGGGTGATGCCCATGTTGCCTTCGATGCGGGCGATTCGCTCCCGGGCGTCGGTGAGGTTGGCTGTCATCTCCTTGAAGCCCTCCTTCGTCTCCTGTCGATGCTCGGCTAGCGAGGTGCTGAGCAGTTTGAACTGCCGGGTGGCCTCTTGGAGAGTCTCCCTGTTGGATTGGGTGATCAGTTCCCGGGTTTTGAGGGTGTCAAGGTGGTGGTAGCGCATTGACGCGACCGCAAAGCCCAGCACTGGCCCCAACGTTGCCGCGAGCACCGGCCCAAGGTCCGACAAGGAGACCACTTCCATGCCGCAACTCTAGCGGCCGCTTCCACTGGCATCAACACTGTATACAAGAAAATATATGGAAATATAGTAATAATAGCTGTAGAGGCAACCAATCTCAGCCCATTGCGATTTCGTCGGAGCGGACGGGGATGCGGGCAAGGCCTAAGCCGCTCGAAGGGGGCGTCCCGTCACGTGGTGGGGCTTTTCGGTTGGGGCGGTAGGCATCAGCGGTAGGCATCCCTTCTGTGTGAAATTGTCAGCACAATGACCTGGCCTTGGCTTGCTGTGTAGATGATTCGATGGGATCGACCCAGGCGGGTGGCACGCTTTCCTTGGAGGGGCCCGGCCAGTCTTCTGCCCAGGTGCGGTTCTTGATCGAGGCGCCGGATGATCTCCCTTGCCTTGGTCGCCAGTGCCTCGGGCAGGCGATCAAGATCCTTCTCGGCGCGGCGCGCCAACTTTGCCACGAGGACTTCAGTCGAGTTCGAGCAAGTTGCCCGCAGCGATGTCTCGCTCGGCTTCGGCGATGGCGTCCATAGTCGCCTCGTCGGCGAGGATGTTCAGCGTTTCGAGAAGCGATTCGTGCTCCTCGTAGCTCATGACGACGGCTACGGGTCGTCCGTGCCGAGAGATCTCGATCGTCGAGCCGGTCGATTCGACTTCGTCAACAATTTCGCTGAGCCGGCTGCGGGCCTCGGTAAGCGGGGTCATGGGAGTCTCCAGCAGTCGTCGGATCTGACTGCGGAAGAATTGTACAGAATTCTATGCAGAACGCAATTTCCTATTTTGCACTCCGACTTGACCAAGCGCTTGGCGAGAGCCCGCTGCTGTGCCCTATTGGGCCAAGCGTTCGAGGATCCGCTGATTGCGCGCCATCGATGCGGCAAGCCGTTCTTGGAATCGCTCGTCAGCCCGACCGGCGAAAACGCCCCCAAGCGCCGCGCTGTCCGACAAATCGACAGTACCGGTGATGCCGTCATCGAATCGCAGCCAGAGCTTGTACTGCTCTCGAACCTCGAGTTCAACCACATGCGGCGACAGCATGAGACAAACGATATTTGCATTTCCCCGCCATTAGCGAACGACTTGCCCCAGTCCCGCCAGCCGGTAATTTTGCGACGGGAGGTGTGAGGTGAACAGACGCTTGACCGCGGTAGTTGAATGCGAGAGTGACGGCTACGTCGCGTTCTGCCCGAACGTCGATGTCGCAAGCCAGGGAGAAACGGTCACCGAGGCACGGGAGAACCTTGCCGAGGCACTCACGCTGTTTTTTGAGAGCGCATCTGTCGATGAGGCTGAGCGCCGGCTGCGCGAGGAGATATATGTGACCCAAATCGAGGTCGAGGTTGGCTAGTTGAAGCGGTATATTGAGGGCACCCACCCGGCACCATGAGGGCCGGGTCTTTCTTTGGCTGCGAAACCGAGAGCCAGTAATGCTGCGACAAATTGTGCATCCAGGGGAGGTGCTAAAGGGCGAGTTGGAGGAGTTCGGGATCGCTCCGACCGAGCTCGCCCGCCAGATCGCCGTGCCGCCCAATCGCGTGTCTCAGATCATTGCCGGAAAGCGGTCGATCACCGGCGATACGGCGCTTCGGCTCGGCCACTGGTTCGGCGTCGAGCCCCAGTTCTGGATGAACCTACAAACCCAGCACGACTTGGCGGTTGCCAGCCAAGAAATCGGCGAGGCGGTGGAAGCACTGCCGACGGGCCGCCCAATCGCCTGACCGGCAGCCGCGAAACCTTGACCTGAACCTCTGACCCAAAGACCAGAATATGATGTACACTTCATATTTATGGAGGTTCGCCAACACCCTCTATTCGCCGACTGGCTCAGATCACTAGCGGGAACTGCCCAGCTCCACGAAGTGTTCGGCGAGGTCATGGCCCTGATCAACGCCCTGGAGAACTGCGGCCGCGAACTCGAGGGGGACGAGTCGCACCCGGTGTCGAGCACCCACTACGACCTTCACGCCCTTCGGCGCAACCCCCCAACCCAGACCACGCCGTATGCCGATGGGCCGCCCGTGCTGCGGCTCCTCTACGGATACGTCCGACACCACACCGGACACGAAATAGCAGTCCTAGCCAAAGGAGGCGACAAGACCCTCCTTGGCAACGACTGGTACCCAGCCAACATCACCCAAGCCGAAGTCAGGATCGACCAGTGGTGCCAACAGCACCCCGGCTACAAACCCATCCACAAAAGCGGAGGACCAAAATGACCAACCCGACCAGACCAGCAGTCCCCGTCGATGATGCCAGCATCGAGGACGTTCCCGATAGCGCCTGGCAACAAGACGACAGCCTCGAGCAGTTCTACGAAATGCTGGCTGAGTCCCCCATAGCCGTGGAGGCCTTCAACAAGCTGGCTGAAGAGATCTCCGCCCGCCAAAGCACCCTGGCCCAAGTCCGCCGGGCCCGCAAGCTCACCCAAAAGGTGATCGGGATGAATCTTGACATGGACCAATCTGCCGTGTCGCGCCTAGAGCACCGAAGCGACATCCTTTTGTCCACACTCCGCTCGTTCATCCAGGCAACCGGTGGCGACCTCCATCTCATAGTCACCTACCCGGACTCTTCACCGGTATCGCTCCAAATCGGCCCCAAGCCTCCTGACTACGTCATAGATGTCTTGCCCCGAATCGCCGAGCCTGCCACTGGCCGTCATGTAGTACATGAGGCAACGGGGCGCGTAGACAAGACGGACGGACTCGCCGGCTACGACACCGGCAAATCCAGCTAGCTGTTGCGGCCTCACCGGGGAGCGAGCATGAGCAACGAGACCAAGACCAACAGGACGCTGACCGGCGATGAGATCGAGTCTGTTGCCGCGGACTTCGAGAACCGCGACTTCACGCCCAACGAACTCACCAAGATCAAGCGGACGCGCCGTCGCTCACCAAGGATTGGAGAGGCACGGGCCGAGGTGTACACATTCCGTGCTCCCCCCAGCTACAAGAGCCGGATCAAGCAGCGGGCAGCATCCGATGACAAGACCTAAAGCCAAGTCATCCGAGACGCACTCGACGCCTACCTGTAAAACGCAGCAACCCGCACGGCAAAGTGATGAGGCCATGATCACGGGCATTAGCCGTGATCACGATGCCGAAGAGAGGATCACCCTTCCCCCGCTGAGCTGGTCGAGCGACAGCGTCGCCTGCGAGACGTTGATGAGCCTTCGACGCGCCTGCGGCGTGACCATCGGCCCGACCTTGATTCGCCGGCTGCGAGTTGCCGCGACAGCCAGGGCAACCCACGGATCGGCAATCGGCCACTGGCCCTCAACCGGGCTGAGCACATGGTCCCAAACGAACACCCCGTCAATCCTGGCCTCATCAGCAGCCTCAGCGATGTCCCTAAACGCCACCAGGTCCGCCAACGCTCCAAACAACGGCATCGTCAACCCATGTTGCACGACTCCCGACCCTCGTTTGAACTACGACAGAGGCATTCTCTGTCAGATTCGTCAAGACATATGCCAGAACGGTCGGCTGTCAGTCGCAACTACCTGATTAGTTTGCACTTGTGCAGGTAGGTTTGCACTCAAGAGCAGGGAATCTTGTAGTTGGGCCAGATCAACAATCTCACTAGACAGAAGCTGGAGGAGCTTCTTGAGATGTCGGGTGGCTACGTCCTCGATTTCACAAACAGCTCATTCGCCGACTTCATCGAAGGCTGCCTTGGATTCGACCCATACGACCGGTACCAAGGCTCCAAGGCGAAGATCCTGCGCCAGATTTGGGAACGAGAACCCGGAGAGGACGTGGCAAGGCTCAACCTCGAACTCCTCGAGCTATGGCTTTTCAAGAGGCATTCTGCCAATAGGGAGCTCACATCGTTTGAAGAGCAGATGTACTCCGACCTCAAGTCAATTCTCACCCAGCCCGTAGCTCCGAATTCGCTAGCCGACGTGGAGTTCCTCGAGAAGGACTTCGGTGAGATCGATTTCAGCGCATTGCCTAGTGGACTCACTGCGAAACAGGTCGTGGAGGCTCGCATTGTTGAGATTGAACGATGTCTAGTTGTAGAGGCACCGCTCGCCGTAATCTTCCTGGTCGGGAGCACCCTGGAAGGTCTCTTGATGGAAGTAGCTCTGGCCAATCCGGATGCCTACATCTCCTGCGATACTGCACCGATGAAGAAGGGCAAGCCGAAGCCTCTCGACGACTGGACGCTGGCCGAGTTGATCAGGGTGTCGCGATCCCTCGGAGTGATCGGAGAAGACGTCCTCAAGCATGCCGACCAGGTCCGTGAGTTCCGCAACTACATCCATCCCCGCCAACAGTTGAAGGAGAACTTCGAGCCTCGGATGAACACTGCTCACATAGCGAAGCAGGTTCTACTTGCAGCACTTACGGACCTAAACGACCTGGGCCATCTCGGTCCGTGAGGCCGTTTCTCCACACTTCCTATGAAGCGCTCTCAGCTGGGACCCAATCCCCGTTCCCAGCGGTCAGGGCCATCACTTCGGACTCCACGTAGCGCTTGAATGCTTCGGCAGTTGTGAAGTGCCGGAAACCGTGGTCGTTCGCAGCCTGGAGAGTCTCGGGGCCTTCGCCGAGCAGTAGGGCGACAGGGTCGCTGAAACCCTCCTGGATGCCATTTGGCCAAGCGAGATCGAGAATTGCCAGCGGATCGCCAGATTCCGGGTGGGACAATTCGTGCTCGATGATCCCAGCTGGGAGACCTTGCTTGCTCAACCACTGGTTGATGGCGTTGAGGATGGCTTCTTCCTCAGCATCTTCGATTCCGCCGGGAATAGTCGCCGCTACAGCTTCTGTGAACTCTGCGGAATCCGAGGGAGCGGCCAACGAGGCACCATGGAGAAGCCCTTCAATGAGCTCGTTCGCGGCCTTGGCGAGAAGGCGTTGGCGTTCCTCGAGGAACTGAAGGTAGTTCTCCGTCCTCCAGAGTTCCCTGTCCATGGGAATCCATTGCGAGGCGAGGGCGCCGGGGTGCTTCTGTTCGACCTCCGCGAAATACTCGGAGGGAGATCTAGCGCCGATCTGGAGGTTTGTGTCTTTGGTCAGGAAGCAAAAGTTGGCAACGGCGTTCACCTGAGGCCGCTTGAACTCCTTCTTGTACAGCAGCGACTTGGGGAATATGTGGTGCACCTCAAGGGCGCTCATCTTGCCCAGCAGCGAGCTCTTGAGAGCCAGGCCCGTACCCCAGTCCCTTGCTTCCCCGATACGTGTAAGGGCGTACAGCACTGGGTAAAAGCGAGCTCCGAGGCTCCAGCCGCGGAAGTGGGCAGGTTCTACCCGAAGGCTTCCATGCCACAGCCGCAGTTGCTCGAACAGCCGATCAGTGCCGTGCTCCCTTTCTGCAATTGCCTCAAAGTCGGCGTCAAGGGTGCTCTCGGTCGATCCCGAGAAACGTCCCCACATGGCGCTCTGGAAGTACCAGCAGAGCAATTGGTCCCGCTCCGCGGCATCTCCGAGGTGTCCGCCGCGCTGGTCGATATACCGCGACATTACCGGTAGGGCGTAGCGTCCGAACAGAACCCGGTCGTGATCGAGGCCCAGGCGACCGGCGATGAGGTTCAAGGCATAGTCGATCGACTTCTCGGCACGGGCGAGCCCATCTTTGATGGAACTTGTCGGCGTGTCGTGCAGGTAGACGAATCGCGCCTCGCCAGTGACGATGGCGTTCATGTTGCGCAACTGCCAGTCGAGGCTGAAGTAGTAGCCGCTCTCTTCCCAACGCTTCAGAACAGACTGCATGTGCTCACGGCCTTCGGGCCATGAGCCGCAGATCTTGGCGAGGGCAAGATCCCCGTGGGAGAGCTTCGTGCCTCCGCTGTTGACCCGGTTGAAGATGTCAACGACGACCTCGACCGATTTGTCAGCACCGGTCACTTCCTCCACATGCAGCTCGATATCTCTAATGCTCAGGATGCTGTTGAGCCGGCCGATGTATTCGCCCTGACCGGAGGCAAGATCTGGGTGTTGGCTTATCCATGAGATGTATTCACCCACCCCTGCGTGCCCATCACGCATGAGGGTTGTGACATCGATCCACAGCGGGTCGTCTTTCATCAGCGTCGGCTGATAGAAGCGAAACTCCTCGGTCTTGATATTGAAATTGAGACCGGTGAATGCTTTTTCGTTTCCGTCGAAGAACGCGGGCGGAGCGCCGCGGATGATGCCGTAGAGCGAAGTGATGCGCTGCTGTCCGTCCAGCAGAAGCTGAACCACTCCCTGGGAGAGTTCATGCTCTCCGCGAGACTGCGCTCCATCTGCGGCCGTTACCCAAACCAGCAGGCTGCCTACTGGATGCCGCCGATAGAGGGAATCCATTAGCCCGCGCACCTGATCACGATTCCAGACATAGCCCCGTTGGAACTTCGGCAACGCAAACTGCCCACTGTCGATGTGATCGAGAATTGTCGAAACCTTCATGACAGCGCTCCTCCTCGGCGATGCGAGAACTCATGGATTATTACTGCTCACTAGGCGCGACGCGCGTTCCTTCGTCTCCCCTCCGTAAGTCCAGGGTCAGCGCCTGCATTTAGCAGAACGAAGCCGACCTACCGCTCAGCGAACCGGGAGATGAAGCGGAGTACCTGTTCTGGGGTGTTGCCAGGCCAGAAGGCGTGGAGCAGCCAGGTTGCCCCCGCCTCGACGAATGGCGCGGTGTCGATGCTGGGGTGAGCCGAGCAGACGAAGTCGAACCCGTCGAGCGAGCCCCGCTGTTCGAACACGGCGTCGACGATGCGCTTGAAGCCCTCGACCAACCACCCAGGCGTCGGTGGCGGTGCTGCACTCGCTCTTCGGACCACAGGCGAACCAACAGCTCAGCCCCCTCGGTCAGCTTGGCCGCCCGCTCGGCCCGATCATCTGGCTCGTCGAAGGCCGAGAGCTCCCGAGCCCGGTCGCTTCCAAGGCCGAGCCCATGCATCGACTGGCGCTCCAAATCGAGTTCGAGTGCGGAAGCCGCATGACCACATGCGCCACCCTGGCCTTGAACTCGCTGGAAGACGACACCCGCCACGAGATCACCTTCGAGAAACAGTTCAACTACCGCATGATTGGCATCGGCTACATGCACCACCCCTGATCGCACGGCGACTGGAGCGGCGAGCTGGCCATGGAGTACGAACGCTGGAAGCTAGCCGACGTTGACGACAACGCCTCCGAGAATCAGCATGTCCAACACCTCATGAAAGTCCGCATGGGCATACGCCAAGGCATAGGAGTCCTAGAGCAATTCATCTTCGGCCCCTACGACCAATTGGGGCACATAGCCCCGGTCAATAGACACGAGCCGGGCCAGAGCACTCACTCAACAGCAAGATTATGTGGCGGTCAGAAATAGGGCTGAGCTACGTCGGAGTCGTAGATCGCTGAAATTTCGCCGCCTCTGAAGCTGCTCACCGTTTCGCGCACAGTCGGACTCTGCAGATCAAGAACAACCAGCTGACCTTCACTGTTCTCGGCCAACGACTCGATTCGAACGTACTCGTCACCGTACTGCTCTGCGTACTCAGCGAGGGCCTTCAGCTTTGCTAATGCATCAGCGAGGTGGAAGCTGTGGGGATCAATTATTGACGCCCCTAATGAGCCGTCGGTACGGCGTGAGACAACCAAGAAGTCTGGTTGAAGCGAAGTCCAGTTCTCCTCGTCCGACATGTATGCGATGCGTAAGGCTGCGGAGCTGGCTCGCGAAGGGTTCCGATACCATGCGACAAGAGTCGACTCTTCGATCTCACGCTTGATGATCTTCGTCTCCCAAGAATTGAGTTCAGCGGGAAATAGCCCAGACTCGTCCGAGTACAGATGGCCCTTGTAAGTCGGTAGGTCGTCGCCTTTACTGTTCTTGGTTGGGGCCGACATGTTGTCTCGAAGATCGATCGTCACCCGCTCTGGAGTGGAGGCTTGCTGCTCGACTCTGCGGTACGCATCACGCTCAGATCCGGTTGTGTTCTTGATTGCCACCGAGAACTCTGATTGCCGAGCTTGTACCCACTTCGTTGCTTCGGATTCAAGC
Organism: Candidatus Poriferisocius sp.; assembly: GCF_965214065.1. GTDB lineage: Bacteria > Actinomycetota > Acidimicrobiia > Acidimicrobiales > Bin134 > Poriferisocius. Next base: position 41,162 of record NZ_CBDCAT010000027.1, on the reverse strand, counting down.
TCTTCGCTGACATCTTCAATCATCAACAATCCAGCCGCCTTGACCCTGAGCCCAAAGGGATCGTCATCAGGGTGTTTTCTGACGAGGTGGGCGAAGTAATCCTTGCCGACACCCTCTCTTATGCCCTTCACGATTTTGCGAGTGTCTCGCTCCATGTCGGCTACATGAGTTGCAAATTGATGCTTGGTGACATCAAGCAGTTCACCAACCACCGATACCTTGGTCTGTCGGATATCGGCCGTTTCAAGATCGAGTACGTTATCATCCACTCTGTCGAAGTGCTGGGCAGCAAGACCATCAAGCTTGGCCATCAAGGCATCTGTTAGCTGTGCACCAGCACCTGGCATCAATGCACCCCCACGGGCTGTGTCTGTAAGGAGACGTGCGAGTTCCTTTGCCCGACGCAACGGATTCGCCAGCAGGTCTGGGGCAGGCAGCGACGGCAGTCCGCAAACCAAGTCAAATGCTGCAGAGTCGATAGATGGATTTCGCATAAACAGCCTTGGCGCCCGTACTACGGCTGACCCGACACGCAAGTCGCCATTCGACCTACCTGCCCCCTCTAGTTCTGCCTTGATCGAATCAAGCGCTGTTCGGTCGAAGAGCGGAAGAAAGCAGGCCACTGAGTTCAAGGCATCATCGGTGGATACTCGATGCGTCAAAGGAGAACGGACCATGCGTCCGATGATCTGGGCGATGTAGGTGACATCCTTTGCTGGTCGTTCGGAGTACAAGACTTCGGCACGGGGGCAGTCCCACCCGGTCGAGATTGCCTGCTTTGCGAGCACAACTCTTATCTCAGTGTCGCTCTGAATCGACTCTGGCGGCACCCAATCGACCGCCCGCCCGCCAAGATACAACCGGTCGTGCTCTCCGAATACATGCGCGATGGCGTCTGGCCCTAGTTCAGGCCACTCCGACTCAATCACCTCAACGAGTTCGGTGAGCTTGGCCTCCGATGCCTTGTCCGGAACCTGGACTACCAAGATCGGCCACACCTCTTCCTCATCCTGTTCTTCCGAGTATGTGGCCCAGCGACGCTCGTAATCGAGGGTCGCTTTGACCGCTTCTCGAAGCAGCGTTGTCCCAAAAGTCCCCTTCTCGTCAGGTTCGTCTATACCAATCTCGTCCTTCACCAAACCCGACGCACGCACCTTGTCGATGTCGACCTCGACAGATTGGTATCTGGTCCGATCGGTTACATCCTGCATTGCGGTCTCAAACCGGCGGATCGTTGCCGATATCCCCCACACGATCGGCATCGGGGGGTTCGAACCCTGTTCTCCCGCGATCAGACGCTGCACAATGGTTTGGCGATCACTTGCGGTCTTCATTCCGCGATGTGCCTCATCCAGCACCAAGTACAAGTCGGTGTTCGCACCGTTGATTGTGTTAGCTAGAACCTCCCACATTGAGTACTGCCTGAGGTTTCGGCCTCCCTGGGAAAGGCCGCTCGTCTTTGAGAGCTTCTGGATGTTGAGGAAATAGACGCGCCCGACACTCAGCGTTGAGTTCAAGAAGTCGTTGTCGAGCACAACCAGTCGCGCTGGCCGCAACAAGTCTGAACCAGCGAGCATCTTGTGGCGAGTTTGACGGTTCAGCGCAGGGTCGTCAGTCACCCACAAGAATGTCGCTCTTGGATCAGCATCAACTCCTAAGTCCGATGAACCGTGTAATATCGCCTCAATCACGGCAGTAGCAATCACTGTCTTGCCTGCCCCAGTAATCGCAGAGAGAGCAAACGCGGACCGTCTTCGATCTTCCTGCAAGTCACGACTAGCCCACCGAAGACGCTCTAGGCAACCGATCGCTGCCTCTCGCTGGTAATCGAATAGTCTGTAGCGCACCGATCACCAACCTTCGTTGATCTCAAATGTTGTCAGATAGTTCTCATAGAGCCGGACTGCTTCGACCCGCTCAGGTAGCGCCTCAGCTACGCCAGCAAACGTTGATGGCGAGTCGGTCACGACAAATGCCGTTCTGGCGGTTTCCGGCAGCCGATCAACGAATTCCCGCCAGGAATCAGGGTTGAAGAGTACCCCGTAGTGATCAGTTAACGCATACGATTTGATTCGATTCTCTGCGTCGATACTGTCTTCAACAATTGGGCCGACCCCGCCTGCGCGCATCCAAAGTAGAGGTGCAATGGCAAGAAACGCTTGATCCAACTCCACTTCGACCGGGTCCAGGTAGTTAAGTTGAAAAAACTTGACGTTCTCCTCGAACCCTTCCGCCATAGGAAATTCATCGCCAAACTTGTAAACACCCTTGACATCTTCTCCCGTCGACGTGACTCCTAGAACTGCAGCAGTGATGCGTGGCCGAGTAATTTGACTAAAGATCCCTAGAGCTTCCCACTCTGGATCACCCGGCTGGAGTCCCTTTTGACATAATGTTCTCGACTCTTCGGCTGACACTTCGTTATTTGTCACGCTGATCGACTGACGCCTACCCTTGTCCTCCCGGTTCAGCCGCATCAATGCATGTGCCGTTGTACCTGATCCAGCAAAGAAGTCCAGCACCAATGCATCAGGCCGCTCAGCTACTCCAATACGAAGAGCGTCTTCCACCGCGTACAAGCTCTTAGGGAATGGAAAGGAACGATCAGGCAAGAAACGCTTTAGGAGATTTGTGCCATGCTCACCTGCTCGATGGGATGAACGGTTCCACACTGTCTTTGCAATGAGGCTGCGCGAGCCTGCACTCTCAAGCTGTACCGACCCATCAGCTTTGTGACCAACTACATTGAGTTCGCCTTGTTCGATACGTCGGATCTGCGCCTTTCCTAGATACAAAAGAGACCATCGGTCATTTGCTTTGTCGTAGGTACCTACCCTCGCGTAGCCGGCCTCCAGCAGCTCCAAAAGGTATTTGGAAGAAGCTCGCCAGTTGCCTTCGTCCCCGTTCCTTCTGAGCGGCCATACTGTGACACATCCATCGCGATCTTCGACTGTACTTCGGTCCATGTCCAAAGGAAGTGATTCTCCAACGTCAACAACAGTGCGGCTCATAGGATCAATAAAGATTGGATAAAAGAGATTGGGTCTGTCGGCACGTCGCGAGTTAGTTCCCCCACGCAACAACCATTCCCATCTCACTCTCCTGCCCTTTCGTTGGGCATCAGGCTCTTCTAGTGTGAGCAGATCATCTTGCCCTGCAGCGGGTGCCGCTTTCCCGAGAAATACAAAAAAGGCAAACTCTTCGACGCGAGCAAGTTCTTGCTTGCGTGCCTGGCCCATTGGATTGATGACAATCGTGGCCATCTGCCGCACTGCGCTTGGGAAAATCTGCTCTAACAGCAGTCCGAGACGCATGTACTCCTTTTCGTCAATCATCACGATCAGAACCGAGTCGTCTGGATTGAGGAGTTGCTTAGCCAGCTTGAGCCTACGATGCATGAATGCGAGCCACTTGGAGTGCCGGTAGTCGTCTTCGGCGTCGACATAGTTATTGTCATACTTCCAATCGCGAGCACCTGAGTTGAAAGGAGGGTCGATGTAGATGCAGTCGACTCTTCCAGCGTGAGTGAATTGAAGCGCTTCAAGGGCGTGGTGGTTCTCACCATTGATCACGATGTGAGCAGGCTTGTCTCCTCCTTGATCGATTGATTCAAGATGTGTGAGACCTGGAAAGATTGTCTCTCCAAACTCTGCGATGACTACTAGGTCAGAAACTTGCACTTCCTCAGTCGAACCATCGAGTCCGATAACTGTCGCCGTTCCATTACTCACTTGCCGCACGAAGCGAGATTCGCCATCGGCATCGCGATCCACCACCCTGACACCACGTCGCACTGGATGGTCGGGCAGCCACACTCGCTCCGGAAGATGCGACTCAAACACCAGTCCGAAAGTCCGCCTCGCCCGTGCCCGATCAATCGCTGTCCGCAGATCAGCGCGAAGTGCTGGATCATCCACTTTCTCTAGGAGTACGTCAATCTCGTCGGCCACAGTCGATAGACCCTAGTCCTAACAGACCACTTGGATGGGACGTCGCTGATAGTAGCGTCTGCGGTGTAAGTGGAGGCGGTGGCCGTGCAGTCTCTGCGATGTTCCAGCATCTGTCTACCAAGGACCTCAGCGTCCACTCACAGATGAGGGGTTGCGCCAAGGTCTTGTTTGCTACGTCTATGCCCAATTGAGCTTCCGATTGGCTCAGGCTGGTGACCAGCCAACCTAGACCTGGGCAGAAATCCTGATCAGGGAGACTTCTGCTATCGCTCATTTACCGGCTCTACGCGATGAAGCGGGGGTTTCGGGTTCGGATTTTTGTGACGGGTTGAGTTTGGCCGGGTTTCTGTCCGGTTGCAAGCAAGATTCTTAGCCGGTAGTTGTTGAAGTTGCGGAAGCCTCTGGCGGAGCGTTTGACGTCTTTGATCCTGGCGTTGGCGGCTTCGGTTCGCCCGTTGTGGGCGCCGGTCGCGATGCTGGTTTGGATCTCGGTTCGCCAGCTTTTGAGGGTGCGGGCGAGGCGGTGCAGCTCGGGGGCCGCCTCGGGGGCTTCGCACCAGGCGATGGCGTCGTCGAGCCGGGTGGCGGCTTGGTCGGGGCCGCCGGTTTTGAACACGGCCCGGACTCTTTCTTTGGCCTGCCAGCAGTCGGCGACCTCGTCGTAGGGATCGCCCGCGTCGAGGGCTGCTCGCAGCCGGTCCCAGCCGGTGTCGTCGAGGCGCTCTTGGCCCGTCAACAGCAGCTTGCGGGCCCCGTAGAGCGGGTCGCTGTTGCGGCCCCGGTGGCTGGTGGTGTCGTTCTGGGTGCGGCGGCGGCACCGGTCGAGGGCCTCGTTCGCCAGTCTGACCACGTGGAACGGGTCCACCGCGATCTGGGTGTCGGCCCTCAGGCGGTCGCCGCGCAGCGACTTGATGGCGCTGCGGTAGCCCTCGTGGGGGTCGATGCAGGCCACCTCGACGGCCCGGACCCATTCCCGCGCCTGCTGCGACACCCATTCACGCAGGTCGGCGGCATCGCGGCCCTCGAACACGTCGACGACCCGCCCGGTGTCCGCGTCGACCGCGGCGGTGATGAACCGGCGGCGCCTCCGCCGCGAGGCCGAGGCCATCACCGTCTCGTCGAAGCCCAGCTTGGCCACCGGCCCGACCCGGCCGCCGCCCGCAGCCCGCTCGGCTGAGGCCGCGAGGTGTGACCACATCGTGTGCCAGGCGACACCGAGCTGGCGGGCCAGCGACGCCACCGACCCCTCCACAGATGCCAGCCTGCCCACAGCCCAGCCCACCGCTCTTTCGGTCAGCACCCGCCGCGGCCCGGCCAGCCCGGACCGCTCGGTCCAAGACCCCTTCGCGCACAGCGGGTTGGGACACGCCCAGACTCTCTTGTTCCACACCACCCGCTGCGGGCACCCGCCGCTGAAAGGGGCATCGCGCAACACCGCATCCCGGCGCCCCTTGGAGCGCGCCCTGATCCCGCAACCATCGCAGAACACCGCCCGGCCGCCCGGGGACTGGACCCGCACAACCACCTCGCCGCCCGCCTCCTCGACGCCGGCCACCTCCAACCCGAGCGCGCCGAACCCGACCACTGAACTATCTTGAACCACCAGGGGCCTCCTGACTCTTGGACTCTGACAGTCACAAGAATCGGCGAGGCCCCCTAACCAGTGGCGGACCCCCACATCACCCCAGTCCCCGCTTGGACGCGAAGAGCCTGCAATGCGTAGCCACAGTGGGAGTGGGGGTTTCTTTGGACTAAGGTATTATAATGCGCTATTGGTATTGCCAAATGTCATAAATCCAGGTGATCCGAAAGCGATATCGTCGGGTAGACTCACCTCCCCACTTCCCCCAAGGTACCGTGACCTTGCCGAATTTAATCTTGGCTACGAGGACAAAGCAGTTTTGCGACAGGCAATGCTACAGCTTGAAGGAGATACAGAAATGAGTCCGTCTGAGTACATTCGTTGGTTACGCCAGCAGAATAGTTGAATCGATTCTAATGGTTACGGCGCGACAGCGAACGGTTCAAATGTTCCTCTCAGAAGTAGGCTGAGCGGATTGCTGGCCGCGTCGCGAGAACGTGTTCCAGGTGAGTGTCAGGCCAGAAGTAAACCCTGGGGGATTCATCGTTCATCTCTCTCTCCTCACGCCAATCCACAGCATCTTGTGTGAAGCTTCCTGAGGTAACGACGAATACCTCCACAAAGGTCCGGGACCAAAGTTTTAATTCTTCAAGAAGCACTAAGATCTCCTTGACCCCTATTGATTTGGTCAACCAGTGTTTGCACTGGAAGACCACGCTACGCCGCTCCGTACCATTAACTTCATCTATGAATACTCGGGTAGCAGAGATGTCTCGACCTCTGTCAGGCGCTTTTGTTTTCATCAGCAATTCCACATTCTCATACGACTTGGTATTTCGCAGTATTTCGAACACAAGTCGCTCGAAAGTCTCCTGATCAAGTAATTGCCAGGCCAGCTTGCTAGACACTGCTCCCCCTGGTTCCGATTCGACCAAGTCTTGTAGATCATCTACTTGAATAACACGGGGCTCGCCCTCAAAGACGAGATCGATGAGCGCCGTTCGGACGTTGGGCCAGTCCTGAGTGACTATATCGTGAAGGTCATGAGGTTCTGCGAAGCGAATATGGCGGTAGAGGTCTCTTAAGCGGGTTGCGCGAATAGTTGCTGATCCTCTGAGTCTGTTTATTTCAGTTATCTTTTCTCGCAAGGCTACCCAATCATCTTCTCCATTGGAAAACTCTCGACCTAAATCAGTTTCAATCGATGAGTGAAGCAAGTTGTCGACTTCACTAACCACTTCCTCCATACGTCGTCGCACTAGACGTCTTCTGGCTTTAGAAAATCGATGCTTATATTCGCCAATCTGCTTCTCCGGCTCTTGCATGAAATCGTATACACTGCGAAATGCACTAAGCTCATATATCTCATGAGCGTCAAGCAACATCTGTGAATAGTCATCCAATGCCAGTAGTTCTGGATCTACTCTATATCCCTCTATTGAAGGCAGTGAATTCGCTGCATCAGCGTAGTCGCGTCGAAGCTGGTCAATTTCCGGCGTGTCTAGGTCAAATGCCGGGTTTTCTGGGATATACAATTTGTACTGCTGCCAGAGACCTTCTAGAAGATTAAGGTTGGCAGCTGTTCGGTCAAACTGGTCGAGCGCTTCGGAGAGATCCATATCCATTTATTGTAGGCCAAATCAAGTACAACAGGCCTCGAACAACGATACATTGCTCGGTCTCTATGCCCCGCATCGAAGGCTTACCCAGCAACTGGGCTAGCGACTTCAATGGATACTACAACTGCCCAAACGGCATGTAGGTGAGCTTTCTGGCAGCAAGATCGCCTTGCAGAACTCCGCCGTTGTTTTCTCGGAGTTGCCGCCATGCGTCGAATCCTTGGAGCACGGCTTGTTCGATTTCCCAGAGATGGCGTTGTGCAACCTCAAGGCCGGCTGTGAAGGTCTGAAACGTCTTCAGCGCGTGGTAGTCGAGGTGCTGCACGTCTGCGAGAAAATTATGCTGGCGGGCGTAGGCGAACATGAATGCGGCGACCGCCTCTTCGATCACGATTGCCCGACCACCGTCCTCGACGGCATCAGCCATTGTTCCCTTTGGACGCTTGCGTTTGAATATCTTCCTCCGGGCCACGGGCGACCAACCCAGTACTGCGGCGTTGGCCAGGTGAAATGCGTCGTGGTACCTGTAGCCACTGTCATCGTAGGTGTTGTCCCCAAGGTTGTCGGCGACGCGGTTCCCCTTCCAGATCACTTCGATCAGCGGTTCGGGTCCATCGCTGGGTATTGGTTGAATCGTCACGGCGAACTTACGGGGAAGCTGATGTCGCCAGTGGAGCCCGGCGTCGAAGTGTTCTGAAGGCTTCCGGCGACTTGGCGAATTCCCTCCGCGAGCCGGCCATCGATCGGCAGTCTTGGCAAGGTTGCTCCGGGCGATCTCGTCGAGCGAGAGCCCGACCTTCTCGGCGGCATTTGCCGTGTACCACAGAATGTCCCCGAGTTCTTCTGCGACGTTGTCCTTGAAAAGTTCATACGCGGCCCCATCTCGCAGCCGTTTCTTGTAGCCGGCGAGCAACGTTCCAATTTCACCCGCGAGGCCGAGTAGCGGACCCAGCAGCGGGTCGACTTCGTTATCGCTGAGCTGCGGAAAGTGATCGGTTTGTTGGGATCGGCGCTGGTATTCGGCAAGGGTGAGTGAGTCGTGCGTCATCAGGAGTCGGTCCCCCATGTGCTCGGTTGTGGGCCGCTTGTGAAGCTCGAGGGATCAATCGCGCCTGCGCGTGCTCCGAACGCGATGAGATAGTCCAGCGGCAGCCAGCCGTATCCGCCAGCACCCCATCCGGGTCCCCAGCTGTTACGTACCAGCAAAGTTCGGACTCGCTCGCGCGTCCGAGCTCCAACCGCCAACACGGCGTGGTAGGAACCCTGGGGAGCCGTCAACGGAGGCACTTTGATGGTCCCATCGGCCGAGGTTTGCTCGAACTCCGTCGTGACTTCAATTATCAGCGCAACAACGAGGCCGATCGCTAGATGGTCTTCGATGCCATCTTCGATGCCGTCGTTGGCGACCGGCACGGAGGACAAATCGGCTTGGTGCCAGATGGACGCCTGGGCCGCCAATGGAATCTGATCGGCTTCGTGGATGATCTCAGTATTGAATGGCCAGTCCATCAAACTGGGCTGGCCATCTGCCCGGAGGGCATCGGCGACCGCTTCCAGTGTTGTGCCTTCACGAGATGCTGTGCCATTAGCGACGCAGCTTGACCACAAGGCATCGGGTGCGAGCGGCTCAGGAGGTTGCTTGCGACATGCTTCATGAGAGGCGGTCACGACAATAGGGATGCAGAGTGGTCGGGTTCCTTGGTCGATCGCGGGAGCGAGCATCGGTCTCAAATCGGCTGGTGGCCGAGCCAAGCTGCGCTGTCGCCTTGTGTCGTACCCGGCCATCGCCTAGCGGTGTTCATCTACCGATGCGGCGGCGGCCGTGCCCTGGCGATCCCTCGCTACGTCCGCCCAGGCGTCGTCACCATCGCTGATCTGATCAATTGTGAACGCCTCTCGCCGCGCTTCGACGGCTGCCGTGATTCGATACTCGTCGACCGGATCGGAGTCGCCGTACTCGTTGCGCAGCACTAGCCGGAGATCTGTCTTGCCGGGCTTTTCCAACCGAATACCGAAGACTCGGCGGCCCACTGCGCCCACGACGATCTTCTCGTTGCGAACCTGCTGCACGGCTTCCTGCGCTTCGGAGGCGCCAAGTCTCGCGAGACGGCGACTTCGGATGGCCGCGTTGGTCATTACCTGCGGCGAGTTATCAGCAATGTAGATATCGCCGACCACGGTTGCCCGCCCACCTGCAATGGGGAGTGGCTCCGGTTTTTCCGTCGGCGAGGGTTGACGCGCTCGGTCGACTGCTTGGCTTGGGGGCTTGCGAAGTAGCTCCGCCTCTGGTTCAGCCATTGCCAATCCTGTCCAGCCTGGAAACTCGTTGTCGGCAAAAGGGGGAGGCGGCTGTGTCGCGGAGCGTCGTGGACCTGGGCTGGCACTTGGGATCGACCACCTGTAGCCAGTACTGCGGTCTTCGGGCAACGAAATAATGATCTCGTCGTCAGTCCGGACGTTGAGTTGTTGATCGCGCCAAGCCATGTCAACTGGCCAAACGTCCGCAATGCCGACGACAGGTCGGCGTCCGGCGCCGATCGCCTGTTTGACTCTTAGCGGCTGCACCTTGAGCAGGTCTCGCAGTTCGTGCTGGGTGATCCGTTCGAGGTGGTACAGCTGCCTTGCAGCTGCCTCGTAGCTGACGCCTGCTTCACGGGCAACGGTGTAGACATCTACCGGGTCAAGCGACGTCGTATTGCGGCGCGAAAGGATGCTGTGAACCAGTGGGGGAGGCATCAGCAACGCCCCAGCGAATACCTGCGCAAGAGTCTCCCGTTCGATTTCGGTGCGTCCCAGCACGTCCGATTCGGTATCGAGAGCTGCATCGTGGCCGCCATCAAGTCGCCAGTGACCGAGTTCGTGCGCCGCGGTGTACCGCTGGATTGGCGTTGAACGTTCGGTAGTGATGAGGATTCCGCCTGTGCCCTCTGGCAAGTACGCCCCCAGGAGGCCATCAAGTGGGAAGAAGGCGAGCCACAACCCGAGGCCTTCGATCAAACCGAACACGTCCACCTGGCGCGTTTGATCCACGCCCGCCTCGGTCAAGAGCCGGTTCGCGGAACTTGCAGCCATGAGTCGGCGTTGGTGTCCGGAAGGCACGGGCTACTCCGTTGGCTCAGTTCGGATGGCCCCTGGTCGCCCCGCCCCTGCCAAGAACTCAGCGAAGCGCAAGACCTGCTCCTTATCTTGATCCGATAGGGCCGCGGTCGCCCTATACAGGGGCGCATTCATATCTACCTCAGCGTCCTCTTCTCCTAGGAGCCACGCCACGGGACGGCGATACAGGCGGCCGAGACGCCTGAGCTCAAGCGACGATACGCGACGCTTTCCGGACTCAATCGCGGACACGCTTGCTCGGGGAATCTCCAGCGCAGCCGCGACATCCTCTTGGAGGAGTCCGATGTATTCGCGCGCCTCCCGTAGCCGCTGTGCGAGCGCAATCTGCTCGCTTGAGTTCGATTCAGGCTCATCCATGCTCATGTTTTGTCCTTTCGTTGGTGTGGCGCTTCCGGATCCTCTTGTCCCACCCTTGCGAAGGCAACTGCGATTGCCGCGGCCCAGCCACTCTCATGAGAGGCAGAGACGTGGAACTTCGAGATGCCAAGCGATCGGGCACACGTGGCAGCCGAACCTCGCAATACGACGCTTGGGGCTCCAGATTCCGACGACGAGATTTCGATGTCTCGCGGGTCGAGGTCGCTGATCCCTAGACCGAGGCACTTCATCACCGCTTCCTTCGCCGCCCACCTTGTCGCGAGCCGCTCCGGGTCCCCATCGGCTTCGGCACTTTCGACTGGTGTCCAGCCGCGGTCAAGAAACGCCGAGCCGCCTTCAGAAACAAGTCGGTCCATTCTCGGGACTGATACGACATCAATTCCGATGCCCACGACACCGTTGCGATCTTCGGCTAACGCTGAGGCTTCGAGTGCAGACGCGAGTGCCGCAGAAGGCGATGCCAGCAGAGCATCGACGTCTCTCATAACAGTGCTCCTAAAGACCGGACGAGTTCTTGGGGTCGCGCACGATGATTCGGCTCTGCGTCGGCCAGCGTTGCATGGACCACCAGCTCACCGCAGTAAGCACCTGTTTGTTCACACAAGAAGTGCATCAGACGGCTGAGGCCGACCAAGTTCCCGTATGCCTTCGTAATGAGGTATTGATGGCGGTACACGGCCAGGCAATGCAGCGTCCCATCGAGCAAGGTGAGATCGATATGCACCAAGCAGGGAAAGCCCCGCGTCCGCTGGTCACTAGGCGCATAGACCTGCACTCCAGCGACAGGTTCGGAAATGAGGGCATCGGCACCGACATCGATGTCGAGCGTGTTGTTAGTTCGACGTCCGTTTGCGAACTCCCCGCGAATGCGGGAGATCCTCAATTCCAATTGATTCGTTCCACCGGGTTTTTTGCCTGGCCATGTGACCATTCGCGAGAAATAGGTTCCTCGGTTGTTCGCTCGGACCCTAAGCAGCACGGGCAGCATGCCGACGTAACGCTCGTAGAGGTTGTGTGCCGCAGCATCTAGCTCTCGGACAGACTGCTCATCGAGGTCGGGTGACCACGAGAATCCAGGGCTCTGGTAGAGCGAGTTCGGGAAAATGGTCCCTGCGACCGTCTCCACGCTCTGGCTACTCGCCTCATTGAGCGCAAGATCGAGCACGTCGCGGATGGTCTCGTCCTCTGAGCCGGGATTCTCGACAGTCATCACCAAGTGAACGCAGCGGCCGCCCCGCTGGCTAACCGCATGAGTCAGGGCTTGGAGCCACGCCTCGCTTAACGTCTTGGTCGCGTCGAGTAGCTCGCTCATGACTTGACAAGTGGTGCATCTTGCTTGCGGATTTGCTGATGCAGCATTTGGCTCAGGGCTGCTGGAGTAGCGAGATCATCTTTAGTCAGGTCTTGAGGATTGACGAGCCGTCCAATTCCGCAAGACTCTTCGACCTGGCTGATCACCCACACCGCAGTGAGGCTGGCCACGCCAGCGCTGGGGCCACTCGGGGCCTCACCGACGCTTGTGAGCAACGCATTTACGTGGACCTCGAGCTCGCTCTCGCTGAGTCCACGGACATTGACCGTGCTCTCAGCTTGACGCTGAGGCGGGGAAATGCTCCCCGTGTCGATGTCACCTGTCATGACATGAATGTTAGATTATCTGACATTCACTGTCAAGCAAATCAGCTTCACTGCTGCAATTCAGACTTAGCTAACGGCCCCTAAGCAGGACGGGGCCTGCGCGGACAACGGCAAGCCCCACTTGGGTGGGTAGCCCAGCGTCAAGGGCCGTTGGTCGCCCCGATACACCTGCTTTATGCGGCCCGGCCCGTCCACTGAGTGTTCGGGGTGAGCAACCCGGGCGTACTTGTCGACTTCGCAGAACAAATTCTGACAGTCAATGAGCTGAAGAGAACGACCCCACAGGTCTCGAAACGGTGTTGGCGTTGGGGTCGTCTCAAAGAAGCCGGTCGCCGAGGCCGCCATCGCTGCGATCACGCCGGCCGCGTCGAGCCCGCCAGTGTCCTCGAAGCACTTGCCAATACCGCGAAGAGCGCCTGGGCCCGCCACAACGAACTCCATCTCGTCAAAGTCGAAGTGCGGCGAGTAGTTCAGATCAATGGCGTACTGAAACGCCAAGAACGGCCCGAACGACGGCACCTCGCAGAGCCGCTCATACAGTGACCTCAGCGAACGGGCTTTCTCGAGGTCAGCAAGCACACCGTTCTGAAGCAGCATCTCGACCAAAGACAGGTGGTTGCGATGCTTGCGGGCTTCACCCAGCCGCGGATTCGGCATTATGTACGCCGCCGAATACACGCGTCGGTCATGGTCGAAGAGCTCATCTAATGCCTTTGCGTACCCTTCAGCGCTAAATCCGACTGATGTTGGCTGCCCGACGCGGTCAACCAGGTACTCCCAGGTGCCGACCCGGTTGAAAATCTTGAACAGCAGAACCCGCAGGATTGTGTCGAGTGCGTCGCGCTCCTGGTCGTAGATCACATGATGGAGCAGGTACTGACTCACTCGATCCGACGCGCGATACGCATTCGTAAACCTGTAGCGGTCCAGCACGGGGTCGTCTGTCCAGGGGCCAGACTCTCCGGACACACGGCGAAAGAAGATGGCCTGCCGCTCGGCCGCCAGTCGCCAATACGACCAGAACACCTCTGTCACCCGTACCCGCCGCCCGTCGAGCTCGATCACACTGCTCCCCACGGGAAATTCATCTCACGAAAGACCCCGACTGTCAACGACCTCCGTCAGTTTTGGACCTAGCCCTGCCCGGCGGCCTCTCCTTATCCATCAACGACATGGCTACCTCTCAATCGAGGTGATCGGCCAAAGGGGGGCAAGCTCTATCGGTGGGCGACCACCGGTGGAGTTCACCCTGGCTTAGCCTGGGCGAACCGGTAGTGCAGTCGACCGGGGGCTGTAAGCGCTTCGCGTCAGCCCCTATGGGAGTCCTGCCAAGCTCAGCTTCTTTCGCTCTGTTCTGTCCGGGCGTCGTCAACCCAGCGGGCCAGCACGCTCAGAGCTGCGAGGTATTCGAGCGCCTGCTGTTCGGGAAGGTCGGCGGTTCCGTGGGCTTGGAGGTTTCGGATGCCTTGGAAGCATCCTCGTCCGAAGGCCATCGCCCCCTCGTGCGCCGATATCCATTCTTGCGACCTCTCCCCACTGCCGGCTGTCTCCTCGATGTGGGCAAAGCGCAGCCTCGGCCTTCCCGGCTCGGGCGCGCCAAGGCTGAAAGCCTCGTTGAAGATCGATGTGCCAGTGAGGTCGCTTCGATCGATCTTGAGGCGGGTCTGTTCTTCGACCGCGGACGCAGCGGAGCGGACAGCTTCCTTGAAATGGCCGCTGTCCCAAAGGTTGACCGCAGCATGCCAAACCCACTTATGCAAGCCCCCAGCTGCCAGTACCGGACCTTTCGGGCCGAGTATCGCGTCGAGTTTCTCCTGCTGTTGCAGTATGCCGTTCAGTCGCTCAGCAGCTTCCAGCGCCTTTTCCCAGCCCCACATGCCGGCCATGATGACTCGGTTCTTGAAGCGGTCCGAGTCCTCGTCGGGGTCGATTTCGCGACCGATGGCCTCCATCAGCGGCTGGAGCCGCAGTATCTCAACGTTGATGTGATCCCTCTCGTTATCCCCGCTGTCCTCCTTCTGGTGCGAGCGGTGGTCCCTTCCCCTTTCTGCTTCATGGAGTTCTTTGTCCCTGACTATGAGGTCGATAAATCGGCCGACCTCCTCGAGTGCGACGCTGGGGTCGGTAATCGCCACTGTTATCTCACTTCCTGTGCAGTGCGGCTTGTCCGGACGGCACTCTACAGTCATGTCGCAGTGATTTCGGAGGATGGCAGTCAAGTTGGAGAAGTCCTCGCGCCTGTTCCGGGAAGCGCGCAAGGCGGCTGTCATTGGCTGGTCTTTGGCAGGCAGTCGAGGAGGGCTTCAAGCAGAAAGCGGCAATGGATGCAGGCGCAATCGGCATGGTCCCGCCAATAGAATACGAACAAGCCACCACCACCGAACCTCATAAACAAACTCTCCACGATTAGGAGTGAGCTTCCCCCTGTTGGCTGGACACTTGTTTTATGCGGCTTGGTCTAGTCGTTGCCGGTGGTGTTTCTCCCATTCTGTCGGTGTTCGGTAGTCGAGGGTGGAGTGGATCCGGTGTGTGTTGTAGCGGCCGATCCAGGCGAAGATCTCTCGGCGGGCCTGGTCTCGGCTGGAGAACCGGGTCTGTGTGACGAGTTCTCTTTTGAGGGATGAGAAGAACGACTCGGCGACGCTGTTGTCCCAGCAAGTTGCCACCCGGCCTGCGGATTGGCTCATGCCGTGGCGGGCCAGCGCCGAGGCGAAATCGCCGCTGAGATATTGCGGGCCCCTGTCGGAGTGGAATATCACCCCTGCGGTGCGGCCGCTTCTGGAGGCGGCGGCTGTGTCCAGCGCGTCGATGACCAGTTGGGCGGACATGTGCGGGGCCATGGAGTATCCGACCGCCCGTCTGGACCCGAGGTCCAACACGACGGCCAGATAGAGCCACCCCTGGCCGGTGGGGATGTAGGTGATGTCGCCGGCCCACACACGATCCGGGGGGCCGGGCCGGAAGTCGCGGCGCACCAGATCGGCCGGCGCCGGGCGGGTGCCTCCAGTTCCGTTCCAGCGGGGCTTGCGGCGTTTGTGGATGCCGCAGATCCCGTGGAGCCGCATGAGCCGGCAGACGCGCTTGGGGTTCACCCGCCGGCCCTGGCGGCGCAGCTCCGCGGTCACCCTCGGCGACCCGTACGCCCCGCCGGAGTCCACGTGGACACGGCGTATCGCGGCGACCAGCTCGGCCTCGGCCAGCTCGGCTGGTGAGGGCCCCGCCTTGTGGCGGGCGGACCAGTCATAGAACGCCTGGCGGCTCACGCCGGCTGTCTGGCACGCGGCTGTGGTCGGGAACCCCTCGGCCCTCCGGGCAGCGACCCACAAATAGCGGGTCACTGGCCCGACTCCTGCACCCAGAAGGCCGTCGCTCGTTTGAGCAACTCACGCTCCATCCGCAGCTTCGAGTTCTCCCGGCGCAACCGCACCAGCTCAGAGCGCTCCTCGGTCGTCAAACCCGGCTTCTCCCCACGGTCGACGCGGGCCTGGCGAACCCAGTTCCCCAAACTCGTCGCCCCGATACCCAGATCATGGGCCACATGGGCGACCGGCCTTTCCCCGTCCAACACCAACGCCACCGCGTCAGCCTTGAACTCCTTGGTGAAACGCCGCCTGGACCTGCCCGGCGGCCTCTCCTTTTCCATCAATGACATGGATACCTCCTAATCGAGGTGACCGGCCAAAGGGGGGATGCTCAGAGGGAAGCTCAAGCGGGAGCATCGTTGGCCGACTGCGCCTATGGAGCGGCAATATAACCGCACTCGGACTCACCCCAGTGCAATATCGGCCCGGAGGATGGGGATTCTGGGGAGGTCTTGGCCGGTGGCGGCTCTTATGGCGGCGGAGGAGGAGATGGTGGGGGGTTCGCCTATTCCTTTGGCGCCGTAGGGGGCGCCGGGTTCGGGCTCTTCTACGAAGGCGGCGATGGTCACGTCTCTAAAACTGATGGAGGTTGTTGACAGTCGGGGTCTTTCGTGAGAGGGAAATCTCTCAGGCGACCTAGGTCAGGATTTCTTGCTCATGCTTTGGTTGGTCGAGCGGTCAGGGGTATTTCGATGACGCAGTGGACGTTGTCGCGGGCGATGAGGTAGTTGGCCTTGTGGCAACCGGACTGGTTGACCAGGGTGGCCTTGCCCAATCTGCGGGCAGTGATGGCGACGCGGTGGCCCCTCACCGCGTCGCCGATGTCAAACAGCGTGGTCATTGACCCCTATAGCTCCTTCTTGTTGCAGCTCACGGCAGATGTCTACAACCATGTCAAAGTCGATCCGCAGCCGCTCGGATATGTCGGAGTAGTAGAGGGTCTCGCCGGTGGCGAAGAGGTCGAGGATCTCGGCTCTGGCCTCGTCCTTCGTGACCTCCCGCAACTCGATCACCTTCTCCTCTGCGGAGTGTTCCTCTAGACGTGCTACCCGCTCTTCGAGGGAAGCAACTCGGGACTCCATCTGCGTCGCCATTTCTAAACCTCGTTTTATGATCTATCAATATATTTCATGATGGCACATACTAGCGGCCGGGACAAGAGGAAAATAGCACTCGTGGACGTGAGGGGGGTGCGGAAAACCGGGCGTAGCGGCGTCAGATTGTGGTTTTCACCCCAAGGCAATATCGGCGGGGCGGATGGGGATTCTTGGGAGGTCTTGGCGGGTGGCGGTTCTTATGGCGGCGGCTATGGCGGCGGAGGAGGAGATGGTGGGGGGTTCGCCTATGCCTTTGGCGCCGTAGGGGGCGCCGGGTTCGGGTTGTTCTACGAAGGCGGCGATGGTCACGTCGGGCATGTCGAGGGTGGTGGGGATCACGTAGTCGGTGAAGGAGGCGTTGCGCACCAGGCCGTCGGCCAGCACGATCTCCTCCATCAGGGCCAGCCCCAGGCCTTGGGCGATGCCGCCCTCGATCTGGCCCACGGCCTGGGTGGGGTTGAGGATGCGGCCCACGTCTTGGGCGGTGGTGATGTCCCGCACTCGCACCAGGCCCAGGTCGGGGTCCACATCCACGGTGGCCCGGTGGGCGGCGCAGGCGAACGACACGTGGGCGTTGCCCTGGCCGTTCTCGTCGAGGGTCTCGGTGGGGGCGTGGTGGTACTCCACGTCGGCCTCGTAGCCGGCCCCGCCGGTCACCTGGGCCAGCAATGCCTCCTGCTGGCCGTCTAACGACACCACCAGGCCGTCGCGCAGCACCAGCCCGTCGGGAGACACCCCCCACTCGGCGGCCACGTCGGCCAGGATCTGTGCTCGCACCTCTCGGCAGGCGGCCTGCACCGCCCCGCCCGACATCCAGGTCTGACGGCTGGCCGACGTCGACCCGGCCGAGCCGATGGTGGCGGTTTGGGCCGGGGCCAAGATCACCTCGTCCACCCCCAACTCGGTGCGGGCGATCTGCTGGGCCAACGTCACGAACCCTTGACCCACCTCGGCACAGGCGCAGGTGATGGTGGCCACCCCGTCGGACACCCGGCAGGCGGCCGACGAGTAGTCGTCGAACCCCTCGGAGAACATCAGGTTCTTGAACCCCACGGCGAAGCCAGTTCCCCGCACGGTGTCGGACGCATCGGTGGTGCGGCCCGATCCCCCGGGGAGGTCTCGCCGGTCGTCGGAGAGGGGGATCTCCGGTTCGGGGGCATGGGCACACTGGCGGATCACCTCGGCCACCGGGAACGTCCCGGTGATGGCCTGTCCGGTTATCAGCCGATCACCTGGCGCCAGGGCGTTGAGCAGCCGCAGCTCCACCGGGTCGATGCCCAGCGCGGCGGCCAGCTTGTCCATCTGCGACTCGTGGCCGAAGCAGGTCTGCACCGCGCCGAAGCCCCGCATGGCGCCGCACGGCGGGTTGTTGGTTCGCACCGCCAGCCCCACCACATGGGCGGCGGGCACCTTGTAGGGCCCGGCGGCGAAACAGGAGGCGTTGGCGATAACCGCGCCCGACGAGGAGGCGTACGCCCCGCCATCAAGCACGATTCGGGCCTCCACCTTCACCAGCCGCCCGTTGCGGTTGGCATGGTGGCGATACCACATCTTGGCCGGATGGCGGTGGACGTGGCCGAGGAACGACTCGTCGCGGCTGTAGACCATCTTCACCGGCTTGCCGGTGTGCAGGGCCAACAGACACAGGTGCACCTGCAACGACAGGTCCTCGCGGGCGCCGAATGCCCCGCCCACCCCGGCCAGGGTGATGCGGACTTTCTCCTCGTCGATACCCAGGCAGGCCGCGATCTGCTCACGGTCTACATGCAGCCACTGGGTGGACACGAACAGCTCCACGCTGCCGTCCTCATCGGGCAGCGCCATGCCCGACTCCGGTCCCATGAAGGCCTGATCCTGCATGCCCACCTCGTAGACGCCCTCCACCGTCACCTCGCCGGCCACATCTAAGTCGCCGTGGCGGATCACCAGCTCCCTAAAGACGTTGCCGTCGGGGTGGATGGGGGCGGCGGCGGGCGCGGCCTCAGGATCGGTCAGAGGCTCGGTTGCCTCGTAGTCCACCACGATGGCCTCGGCCGCCCGCCGGGCAATGTCGGGGTGGTCGGCGGCCACCAGCGCCACCGCCTCGCCCACATAGCGAACCTGCCCGTTTGCCAATGCGGGCTGATCGCCGTGCTCCAGCCCATAGGTGAGGCAGCCAGGCACGTCGTCGGCCAACAGCACGGCGTACACCCCGGCCATGGCCACAGCCGGGCCGATGTCGATGCCGCGGATCTGAGCCGAGGCATGGGGCGAGCGCAGGGTGTGGCCCCACAAGAAGTCGTCGGCCCACAGGTCGGAGGAGAAGGCGAACCGGCCCTGAACCTTGGGAACCCCGTCGGGGCGCCCCACATCGGCACCAATCCCTCGGGTACCGGCGTCGACGATGGTGTCGGCGCCGGATGCCTCAACAGAGCCGAAAATCTCGGCGGTCATGGCCGACTCCGCCTCGCCTCGGCCGCGGTGCAGGAAGCTTCAGAGGTCATTGCTGGCCCCGCTTGGCCTCGGCCGCGGTGCAGGAAGCTTCAGAGGTCATTGCTGGCCCCGCTTGGCCTCGGCCGCAGTGTTGACCGCGGCCAGGATGCGGCCATAGCCGGTGCAGCGGCACAGGTTGCCCGACAGGGCTTCTCGCACGTCTCCGTCGCTGGGATCGGCATTGGCCTCGAGCAGGTCGTGGACGGCCACGATCAGCCCCGGTGTGCAGAAGCCGCACTGCACGGCGCCCTCATCTACGAATGCCTCTTGCACTACCGACAGGCCGTCGCGGCCGTCGCCCAGGCCCTCCACTGTGGTGATCTCTTGGCCCGTGGCGGTGGCGGACAGCACTAGGCAAGAGCAGGTGAGCACACCGTCGATCAACACCGCGCAAGAGCTGCACTCTCCCTCGGTGCAGGCGTTCTTGGTGCCGGTGAGCCCGAGGCGCTCCCGCAGCACGAACAAAAGGCTCTCGGCTATATCGGAGTCGGCCACCTCGCAGTCCACTCCGTTCACCCGCAGCGAGTAGGGGTCAGGCATCAGTAGTGCCTCCTTGGGCGAATGACCCGCAGCGAGTAGGGGTCAGGCATCGCTGGAACCTCCTTGGGCGAAGGCCCGCTTCAGGGCTCGGGTGGCCAGCACGCCCACTGCATGGCGACGATAGGCCGCGCTCGAGCGATGGTCGTCGATGGGGGCAGAAGCCGCCGCCACCTGTTGGCCGAACTCAGCGGCCACAGCGTGGTCAACCCCAGCGTCGTTGTCCCAGTCGATGCGCTCAGCCACCCAGGCCTCCGCCTCGCGGGCCCGGGGGATGCCGGCGGCCACCGCACCCAGGGCGCAGCGCACGGCTCGGGCATCGTGGTCGGCCACCAGGGCCAGCCCGGCCATGGAGATCACCATGGCGTTGCGGGGGCCGATCTTCAAGAACTCCTGGCGGCCCTGTGGCCGGTCCATCTCGGCCCGCACGATCAGCTCGCCCGGCCGCAGCGAGGTCCGCTTCACCCCCACCATGAAATCGTCCAGGCCCATCCGGCGCTCCCCGTCGGGGCCCACCACCACGATCTCGGCGTTGAGCGCGGCCAGCACCGGCAGGGTGTCTCCCGCCGGTGAGGCGGTGCCCAAGTTGCCCCCCAGGGTTCCGGCGTTGCGAATGGGCGGGGAGCCCACCGTGCGGGCGGCCTGGGCCAGGGCGGGAGCGGCGTCGGCCAGCGGGGTGGCCATCATCTCGGTGTAGGTGACTCCGCCGCCCACCACCACCCGGTCATCCGCGATGCTCCACTCCCGCAACTCGGGCACCTTGGACACCCCCACAACATGGCTCAGACGGCGCAGGCCCCGGTTGACCTCCACCATGAGATCGGTGCCCCCGGCCAGCACGGTGGCGTCGGGATAATCGCTGAGCGCGCCGAGGGCCTCGTCCAGGCTGAGGGCCACCACGACATCGCTCACCGCTGCCCCTTCCTATTCACCGGCTAATTCTGGCAAACTATGTCTTCTGTGGCTACTGAGATCAGCGTTGATGGTCAGGGCCTAAGCGACCGTTTGGCTGCTCTGGCATTGATCGGCGAAATCGAGGGCACCGACGGCGCATGCCGTTTGGCGCTCACCGATGAGGACAAGGCTGGCCGCGATCTGGTGATTACATGGATGCGGGATCTGGGCCTGGAGATCAGCATCGACGGAATCGGCAACGTGACAGGGACGATGGCCGGGGCCGAATCTGGGCCGCCGGTCATGTGCGGCAGCCACATCGACACAGTGCGAACCGGCGGTCGCTACGACGGGAACTTGGGCGTGCTGGCCGGCTTGCAGGTGATCGAGGCGGTGCAGCGGGCTGGCATCACCACCCGGCGGCCCCTGGCGGTGGGTTTTTTCACCGACGAGGAGGGCTCCCGGTTCCCTCCCGACATGCTGGGCAGCCTGGTGTACACCGGCGAGCTTGCATTGGAGGAGGCGCTCGACATCGTGGGAACCGACGGCGCGGTGGTTGGCACCGAGCTCGACCGGATCGGCTATCGGGGCGCAGCGCCGTGCCCTTCGCCCCCGCCCCACGCCTTTGTGGAGCTTCACATAGAGCAGGGCCCGATCCTCGATGCCGAGGACTTTGAGATCGGCGTGGTGACCGGGGTGCAAGGCATCAGCTGGACGGAGGTCACCGTGGCCGGGCAGTCCAACCACGCCGGCACCACCCCGATGGACATGCGCCACGACGCCGGATGGGCCGCTACCCGCATCGCGGTGTTCGTCCACGAGCTGGCCGCCGAGTTCGGCCCCCCGCAGGTGTGCACCGTGGGCCGGGTGGAGCTGCACCCCAACCTCGTCAATGTGGTGGCCTCCGATGCGGTGCTGACCGTGGACATGCGCAACACCGACGACGGCCTGCTCACCGAGGCCGAGAGCCGGTTGGCCGCCTTCTTGGAAGAGCTGGCCGCCGAATCGGGCACCGGGATCACCAACCGGCGGCTGGCCCGGTTCGCCCCGGTGGAGTTCGACCCCGAGATGATCGACCGGGTCGAGCGAGCCGCCGCCGAGTTGGGCCTCAGCCACCGCCGTTTGTGCTCAGGCGCCGGCCACGACGCCCAGATGTTCGCCCCGGTTTGCCCCACCTCAATGGTGTTCGTGCCCTCCTGGGAGGGCATCAGCCACAACCCGTTCGAGCACACCGAGCCCGAGCACCTCGAAGCGGGGGCCAACGTTTTGCTCCGGGTCATGCTGGAGCTGGCCGAGGTGGCCGAGCAATCTGCATTTGAGGAGGCGGCCGAGGTGAAGGCATGAGCGCAGACGAGGACAAGACGCTGACCACCCATCTGGAGACCGAAGTCTCCGACGACCGGGTGTCGCGCCTGACCAGCAACGTCCGCGAGATCACCGTCGGCGCGGCCCAACTCGGCCCCATCGCCCGGGCCGAAACTAGGGCCGACGTGGTGGAGCGGCTGCTGGCGCTGCTGCATGAGGGCCACAAGCGGGGCTGCGACTTGGTGGTGTACCCCGAGATGGCCCTGACCACGTTCTTCCCCCGGTGGTGGATCGACGATATCGACGAGTTGAACAGCTTCTATGAGACCGAGATGCCATCGCCTGAGGTCAAGCCGCTGTTCGACGAGGCGGCCAGCCTGGGGATCGGGTTCTGTTTGGGCTACGCCGAGCTGACCCCCGACGGCCACCGCTACAACACCTATCTGCTGGTGGACGGCGAGGGAAACGAGGTGGCCAAGTTCCGCAAGGTCCACATCCCCGGCCACGAGGCCCACGAGCCCCAGCGCCCCTTCCAGCACCTGGAGCGGGCCTACTTCGAGCCCGCGTCCGAGACGTTCCGCACCTGGACCGCGTTCAAAGGCGAGGTCGGCTTGGCCCTGTGCAACGACCGGCGCTGGCCCGAGACCTACCGGGTAATGGGACTGGCCGACGTGGAGATGATCCTGATCGGCTATAACACCCCCATCCACTACTACCCCGATCCGTCGCAGGATTTCCTGGCCGGATTCCACAGCCGCCTGGTCATGCAGGCCGGGGCCTACCAGAACGGCACGTTCGTGGTGGGCGTGGCCAAAGGAGGCGAAGAGGAGGGGGTGGAGAGCCTGGCCGAGAGCTGCATCATCGGCCCCTCCGGCGAGGTGCTGGCCCAGGCGACCACCGACGGCGACGAGCTGGTGGTGGCCAACTGCAATCTGAACTGGTGCGCGGCCTACAAGAACACGCTGTACGACTTCAGCCGCTACCGCCGCCCGGAGATGTACAAGTCCATCTCCGAGGAGATGCCGCTCATCAAAGAGAAGCCATACGTAGAGGGGGCGCCGATCATCGGCGAAGCGCCCCGCCAAGAGGGGGAATTGCCATGACGACGCTGACCATCAACGGCCAGTCGGTGACCATTGCGGGCGACCACGAGCACTTGCTGGCCGCCCTGCGCGACGAGCTGGGCATCATGTCGCCCAAAGACGGGTGCTCGCCCAGCGGCCAGTGCGGCTGCTGCGCTGTGCTGGTGGACGGCCGCGCCCGAGTGGCCTGCCAGACGTCGCTGGAGCGCTCGGCGGGCTCTGAGGTGGTGACCCTCGAAGGGGTGTCGGCTGAGGAGCGGGCCCGCATGGCCGACGTGTTTGCGGCCTGCGGCGCCCTCCAGTGCGGTTTCTGCACCCCCGGCATTTTGATCCGCACCAAATCGCTGGTGGATCGCAAGGGATCTGATCTGACCCGCGAGGAGGCCTCCCGGCATCTGGGGGGCCACCTGTGCCGCTGCACCGGCTACACCAAGATCTTGGACGCTGTAGAGGCGCTGGCCAAAGGCGAGATGCCCGAGGCCGAGGTTCCCGGCGGCGTGGGCAGCCGGGGCATCAAGTACGAGGCCCGAGAGCTGGCCCTGGGCGACCGCAGCTACGTCGACGACCTGCGCCCCGAGGGCCTGCTGCACGCCGCCCTGCACCTGTCCGAGCACGCTCGGGCCGACATCGTGTCCATCGACACCACCGCCGCTGAGGCCATCGACGGCGTGGTGGCGGTGTTCACCGCCGCCGATGTGCCCGGCGAGCTGCGGGTGGGGATCATCCACACCGACTGGCCGGTGTTCATCCCCGAGGGGGGCCGCACCTCATATGTGGGCGACGTGCTGGCCATCGTGGTGGCCGAAGACCGAGCCACCGCCCGACAGGCGTCCGAGGCCGTGCAGGTGACCTACGAAGTACACACGCCGATCACCGATGCGGTGGCGGCAGTGTCCAACGGCGCCGACGACGCGGTGTGGCAGCTCGACGGCAACGAGCTCTCCCGATCGGTGTACGCCCGGGGCGACGTGGACTCAGCCCTGGCGGCCAGCGCCCACACCGTCCACGAGGTGTTCCAGACCCAGCGCATCGAGCACGCCTTTTTGGAGCCCGAGTCCACCCTGGCGGTGCCCAACGGCAATGGCACCATGCACGTTTACTCCGGCGGCCAGGGGGTGTGGGACGACCGCGACCAGATCGCCTCGGTGCTGGGGGTCGAGCCCCAGAAGATCATCGTGGAGCTGGTGAGCAACGGCGGGGCGTTCGGCGGCAAAGAGGACATGGCCAACCAGGCCCAGACCGCTCTGGCCGCCTGGCTGCTGGGCCGCCCGGTGTCGTGCACCGTGTCGCGGGAGGAGTCGCTGCGGATGCATCCCAAGCGCCATCCCATCCGCATCGAGATGTGGGCCGGCTGCGATGCCAACGGCAAGCTCACCGCCCTGCGGGCCCGCATGGTGGGCGACTCGGGTCCCTACGCGTCGGTGGGCATGAAGGTGCTGGAGCGGGCCGCGGGCCACGCCAGCGGTCCATATTCGGTGCCCAACATCGATGTGGAGGCGATTGCGGCTCGCACCAACAATCCGGTGTGCGGCGCCTTCCGGGGCTTTGGGGCCAACCAGGCCCAGTTCGCCATGGAGGGCGTCATCGACCGCCTCGCCGAGGCAGTGGGCATCGACGGCTGGGATATGCGGTCGCGCAACGCGGTGGCGCCCGGCGCCATCTGGGGGCCGGGACAGATAATGGACGACGGGTCGCTGGGGGCCCGTGCCTGTTTGGACGCGGTGAAGCCGGCCTGGGACGAGGCCCGGTCGGCCGGCAAGTCGGTGGGCCTGGGGCTCGGCCTCAAGAACTCCGGGCTGGGCAACGGCTTCAAGGAGATCGCCAAGGCGGTGGTGCGCTTCGACGAAGACTTCCACCAAGGCGGCGGCGTGGAGGTGCGCCACTGCTGGACTGAGATGGGCCAAGGCATCCACACCGTGGCCCAGCAGGTGGCGGTGACCGAGCTGGGCGTGAGCGCCGACCGGGTGCGGGTGGTGGTGGACACCACCTATGAGCTGGGCGCCGGCCAGACCACCGGCAGCCGGGGCACGCTGATGGGGGCCGGATCGGTAGCCGACGCCTGTCAGGCCGCGATGGCCGACGGGTGCCAGCCCGGCGTGGACTACTTCGGCGAGTACCGGGTGGACTGGACCAACAAACTGTCCGACGGGGTGGAGAACCCCATCATCCACTCCACCTTCGGCTACGCCGCGCAAATGGTGGTGCTCGACGACGAGGGCACCGTCGAGCGGGTGGTGGCCGCCCACGATGTGGGCAAGGCGGTCAACCCGCTGCTGTGCGAGGGCCAGATCGAGGGGGCGGTCCACATGGGCCTGGGCTATGCCCTTACCGAGGACTTCCCCGCCGACGAGAACGGCTGGCCCACCAACATGACCCTCAAGTCGCTGGGCATCCTGCGGCCCAAGGACATGCCCCCGGTGGACGTCATCTTGGTGGAGTCGCCCCAGCCCAACGCCCCCTACGGCATCAAGGGTGTGGGGGAGATCGGCCTGGTGCCCACCGCCGGAGCGGTGGCCGCCGCGCTGCGGAACCACAGCGGAACGTGGCACAACAGCCTTCCCATGGGGGAGTGAGCGCCCCCGTCCGGGCGAAGCGGCTTATCCTTCACTTCTGATATGGACACTGGTGACATGGACACTGGGCACCACACCAGCACCACCGATATGGAGGCTGGGCATCGCTCCAAGACCACGCCCGGGCTGGTGTGCGCGCACCATCACCTGTATTCAGCGTTGGCCAGGGGGATGCCAGCTCCGCCTGGAGTGCCCACCGGGTTCGCCGACATCCTCAAGCTGGTCTGGTGGCGGCTCGACCGGGCGCTCGACCTCGACACCATCGAGTGGTCGGCCAAGCTGGGGGCGCTGGAGGCGTTGGAGGCCGGCTGCACCGCAATCGTCGACCACCACGAGTCGCCCAACGCCATCGAGGGCTCGCTGGAGACCATCGCTGATGCCTGCGCCGAGGTGGGGGTGAGGGTGAGCTGCGCCTACGGGGTCACCGATCGCCACGGCGCCGACGGCGCCCGCCGGGGCCTGGCCGAGAACGAGCGGTTCCTGCGGGCCGGGGGCCGGGGCATGGTCGGGGTCCACGCCGCCTTCACCTGCTCGGACGAAACCCTGGAAGCAGCCGCCGGTCTGGCCGCCGATCTGGGCACCGGCGTCCACATCCACGTGGCCGAGGGCCCGGTGGACGCGCCGGCCGCCGACAGGCTCGCCCCGTGGAGCACCGACGAGTGGCTGCTGATCCACGGGGTACACCTGCCCGATGACCATCAACTGGCCGGCACCCTGGTCCACAACCCCCGGTCCAACATGAACAACGCGGTGGGCTACGCCCGCCCCACTCGGTTCGCCAACCCGGTGGCGCTGGGCACCGACGGCATCGGCGCCGACATGTTGGAGGAGTTCCGGGTGGCCTATGTCCGCCACCGGGAATACGACGTGACCGCCACCCCCGACTCGGCGTGGGAGTGGCTGGCCCAGGGCTGGGAACTGTTCCCCGAGGCCCGTTCCGATATCGTCGCCTGGTCGTATGAACCGATCGACCCGTGGCGGCTGGCGTTCACCCCCGGAGTGCGGGCGACCGACGTGACGGTCGACGGGGAGACGCTGCTGGCCCAAGGTGTGGCCACCCGGGTGGACCCCGGCGAGATCAGGGCCAAGGCAGCCGAGGCCGCTGGCCGAATGTTCGCGAAATTGGAGGAGATCGACCCATGAGCTCATATCCGGTGGCCCTATACCTGCAAGACGCCCACTCGGTGGCCGACGCCATCGAGTTTGTGCGCTACGCCGAACAGCGGGGCTTCGACGCCGTGTGGCAGGCCGACTCCCGGCTGGTGCGGGAGGCCACCGTGCCCATGGCCGCCTTCGCCGCCTCCACCGACCGGATCAAAGTAGGCAGCGGGGTGCTCGACATGTGGACCCGCAACCCGGCCCGGCTGGCGGCCACGTTCTCCACCCTCGACGATTTGGCCCCGGGCCGCATCCTGTGCGGGCTGGGGGCGTGGTGGGATCCGCTGGCCAGCAAGGTCGGGGTGGACCGCCGCCGCCCGCTGAGGGCCATGCGGGAGGTGGTCACCGTGGTGCGGGCGCTTCTGGCCGATGAGAACGTAACCTTCGACGGCGACTACGTACACCTCGAAGACGTGGAGCTCGACTATGTACACCAGCCCCGCCGCCCCAAAGACGTGCCCATCTACATCGGGGCCACCGGCATGAAGATGATGGAGCTCACCGGTGAGATCGCCGACGGCGTGGTGCTCAACTACCTGGTGTCGCCCGACTACAACCGCCGGGCTATGGACGCCCTAGCCGAAGGAGCGGCCCGAGCGGGCCGGACGGTGGACGACCTCGACCGGCCCCAACTCGTGGTGTGCTCGCTGGCCGAGGACCGGGCCGAGGCGCTGGACGCCGCCCGATTGCTGGTCACCCAGTATCTGGGCCAGCAGCCCCACATCATGGCCGCCTCTGGCGTGCCCGACTCGCTGCTGGAGCAGGTCAACGCCGTGCTCACCTGGCCCGCCACCATGGAGCAGGTGGAGGCGGCGTCGGCGCTGGTGCCCGACGAGATCGTGCAGATGCTGTGCGCGGCCGGCACTGCCGAGGAGTGCCGGGCCAAGGTGGACGAGTACGTGGCCAACGGGGCCACCTGCCCCATCCTCTACCCCCTCGGCCCCGACGTGGCGGCCATGATCGACGCCTTCTCGCCCTGACGAGCCTCCACTGAAGGAGCGATCAGAACGCGAACAGCCATAGCTGGAAGGGTTAGGACCATGAGCAATCGCGAGGAGTGGAAGCCGTGGCTGGAGGAGCTGGACCGGCGGCGCACTGAGGGCGCCGCCATGGGCGGCCCTGAGCGGGTCGAGAAGTACATGCACTCGCGGGGCAAGCTGGATGTGCGCCAGCGCATCGACCGGCTGTTCGACCCCTGCACCTTCCGGGAGATCGGCCCGCTGGTAGGCGCCCTGGAAGACATTCCCTCCGACGGGTTCGTGTGCGGCTACGGCCGCATCGACGGCCGCACCGTGCTGGCCGGCGCTGAGGACTTCACCGTTCTGGGCGGGTCAATAGGGGCGGGCAACACCGCCAAGCGCTACCGCATCGCCGAGCTGGCCGCCCAAGAGGGCCTGCCTCTGGTCACCATGCTGGAGGGGGCCGGACACCGGCTCACCGACACCGGGGGCAGCCGTGCGCCCGGCGATCTCCAGGCCTACGCCGATTTGAACGGGCAGGTGCCCATGGTGTGTCTGGTGATGGGGGCCTCCGCCGGCCACGGCGCGCTGGCCGCCCCTCTCAGCGACTTCGTGATCATGACCTCGTACGCCTCCATGTTCACCGGGGGACCGCCACTGGTGAAGGCGGCCACCGGCGAGGACGTGACCAAAGAGGAGCTCGGGGGCGCCCACGTCTGCACCCGCATCGCCGGGTCGGCCCACAACGAGGCCCCCGACGACGAGTCGGCCATCGACATGGCCCGCCACTACCTGTCGTACTTCCCGTCTCGGTCGGGTGCGCCCGCTCCCCGAAGCAGCGGCCCCGACAGCGAACCGCGCTCGGTGGAAGAGCTGCTCGATGTGATCCCTCCCAACGACCGCCGCCCCTACGACATGCATGACGTGATCGATTTGATCGTTGACGACGACAGCTTCTTCGAGATCCAGCCCGCCTACGGCCCCGCCATCATCATCGGGCTGGCCCGCTTCGGAGGCCGGCCCAGCATGATCGTGGCCAACAACCCCTCCTATTTGGCCGGCTCGGTGGACTCGGCCGCGGCCATCAAGGCCACCGACTTCTTGGAGGTGATCGGCAACTACGACCACCCGGTGGTGTTTCTGGCCGACAACCCGGGCGTGATGGCCGGCACCAAGGCCGAGCGGGAGGGCATCTTGAAGTGGGGCGGAAAGATGTACAAGGCCGAGCGCCGCCTCACCAACCCCAAAATCGAGATCACCATGCGCAAGGCGTTCGGCTTCGGCTCGGTGGTGATGGCCCAGAACCCGTTCGACAACCAGACCCAGTCGTTCGCCCTGCCCAGCGTGAACATGGCCGCCATGCCCGCCGAGCCCGGCGGCCGCTCAGCCAAGCTCGACGCCGAGACCCAGGCCCAAGTGGAGCGCGACCAGCGCTCCGGCCCCTACCGCCTGGCCAACCGCCTCGGCAGCGACGACGTGATCGACCCCCGCGACATGCGCAACGCCATCCTCAACTCGCTCACGCTGGCCGAGAATCGCTGAACAGCGAAGCCGGCAATGGCTCACGCTGGCCGAGAATCGCTGAACAGCGAAGCCGGCAATGGCTCACGCTGGCCGAGAATCGCTGAACAGCGAAGCAGACCATGGGGCTCGCCGTTAGCGGCTGAGTCCTCACCCGCTACCTTGGAGAAGAATAGGGCGAGGGCGGATGGCCAGTGAGGAGCTGATCTGTGGAGATTTCAATCTTCGGTGTCGACTTGAGTCGGAACGCAGCATCGGCAACCTCTTTGGACACCATCCGGGCGCAAATCGAGCGTGCCGAGCGCCAGGGATTCAGCGGCTATTGGCTCCCCCAGGCCGCAGGCTTGGACGCGCTGACCGTTTTGGCCGCGGTCGGGTCAGGGGTTGACATGCCTATGGGCGTGGCCGTTGTGCCGGTGTACACCCGCCATCCGGTAGCCCTGGCCCAGCAGGCTCTGACGGCCAACAAGGCCCTGAACGGGAATCTCACCCTCGGCGTGGGTGCCTCCCACCGGGTGTTCGTGGAGCGGGTATGGGGCCAGAGCTTCGACCGACCCGTGGGCTACATGGCCGAATACCTGGAGATCCTGCTGCTATTGCTGGAGGAGCGGCAGGCCTACATGAGGGGCAAGAGAGTTGTCATGAGGGGCGAATTGGATATCGAGGGTCCTGCCTGCCCGGTGATGGTCGCTGCTTTAGGCCCGCGCATGCTGGAGTTGGCCGGGAGGGCGGCGGCGGGAACTGTCACCTGGATGGCAGGGCTGAAGACGATCCGGGATTTCGTCGCGCCGACGATCACAGATGCGGCCGCCGCCGCCGGTCGCAGCGCTCCAGATGTGGTAGTTGGACTGCCGGTTTGCGTAACCGACGACATTGAAGGGGCCAGAGCGCGGGCCACCGGGTTGCTCAGCAAAGAGGAGCAGGCCTCGTCTTACAAGAACATGCTGGAGCGCGAGGGCCTATCCGGCGCCGGGGAAATCTGCGTCATCGGCAGCGAGGATGAGGTATCGGAAAAGCTGGCGGCGTTCATGTCAGCAGGCGCCACCAGTATTTTGGCTGCTCCCATCGGCACCGAAGACGAGATTGATCGCACCTGGGAGGCGTTGGCCGCCCTGTGTTGTTGACAAAGCACTTTGTTGTTGACAAAGCACTTTGTTGTTGACATAGCACCTTGTTGTTGACAAAGCACATTGTTGTTAACATGGTGCATACCGGAAAAGACCTCATGCAGCACTCAAATCTGTATGAGGTCTTTCATTTGGTGACTTGAGAAGAGGCAACAATGAAGGATTCTGGACGTTTGCAGATGGCCGTGCGGGGCAAGCCTTGGTTCGCAGTGGTTTGCGTCCTGTCAGTGCTGGCTTTCGGGCTGGTCTTGGTGGGGGGCGCCTCAGCCCAGACCACAGACGAAGCTGCTGACCTAGACCGGCAGATAGCCGAGCACGAGAACATGTTGAACACCTACCGCTGCCAGCTCGGCGTGGACACCGGTGTTGTGCCCGGGGGCTGCCCCGATTTCGAAAGCAGTGAACCCGGTCCTGCTCCCGAGCAGCCGACCGCAGACGACATCGCTGAGCGCGATCAATTGCTAGCCGATCAGGCCAACTTGTTGATGGTCTATCGAATGATGCATGTGCCTGATCCTGAGGCCGGCGATTCCACAGAAACGGACGATTCTTCGTCGACGCCCACGGCTGAGCCGATGCCCACGCCAGAGCCGACGCCCACGACTGAGCCCGGGGTGCTGACCCGGGAAGGGCCCAACGGCGAGTTCGACCTGGTGAATGGCAACGCCATGCATGGGATCTTGATCCCCCGCCTCGGTCCTTGGGCTTCCTCAGAGGTGTCCCCGGCGCTCAACGACGCCTCGGTGGTGTTCCGCTACACGGTGCAGATGTACAGCGCGGCTTTTGACGCGGTAGCGCCTTATGACGAGACCGCCGTCGGCATCTACTCCCGAATTGCGCGCCGACCCGCTTCTGAGTCAGACGACAATCTGCTGCCCAACACCGCGGTAATGCACTCCATGTACCGCCTGATGTTGGATTTCGCCCCCCACCGGGCCGACGAGTGGCGCGCCATGCTCACCGATCATGGGCTAGACCCTGACGACGAGTCTGGATTGGACTGGCCCTGCGACAGCAGCGATCGCACTGATGCCACTGCGGCGGCGATCGGCAACCTGGCAGCCCGCTGCACCCTCGATGCCCGTCGCGCCGATGGGTTCAACCAGTTTGGCGACGTCAACGGCATGGCGTGGCGAGACACCACCGGCTATGTGCCCGTCAACTCTCCCCATGAGCTGACTGATGCGTCGCGCTGGCAGCCCCTGATCGTGCCCCACACCGACGGCGTGTTCAGGTCGCAGGTGTTCGTGACTCCCCAGTGGGCCAACGTAGAGCCTTTCTCCGGCTTCAACCCAAGGGACTACCGGGTTGAGCCACCCACAGAAAGCGATCACACCAACGCCGAGGCGTACCGGGCACAGGCCCAAGAGGTGTTGGACGAGTCAGCGGGCCTTGACGATTACAAGAAGGAAATCGTCATGTTCTTCGACAACAAGCTGCGAGGATCGCAGATCCTTCCCGACGTGAAGCACATCGTGGACATCGTGGACTTCATCCAGATCTCCTTTTTGGTAGAGATGGCCTCCCACGATGTGGGCGTGGTGGTCTGGCAGGAGAAGCAGCGCTTTGACGCAGTGCGGCCTGTTACCGCAATCCACCATCTGTTCGGCGACGAGACCGTCGAAGCGTGGGGCGGTCCCGGCCAGGGCACCGTCAGCATGCCAGCCAGCTCATGGCGGAGCTTTGCCGGCACGGCCGACCATCCCGAGTACCCATCGGCCACCACCTCATTCTGCGGCGCCTACGCACAGGCTCTGCGAAGGTTCGCCGACGGCGAAGACGCCACCGGCGGATACCGGGGTATTCGGGCCGCGGGGAATAACACCATCGAGCCGGGCGTCACCCCGGCCGAAGACGTCGAGATCAACTTCGAGACCTGGAGCGAGTATGAGGAGGCCTGTGCGGCCAGCCGGGTCTGGGGTGGAGTTCACTTCTGGCCCTCGGTAGAGGTAGCGGTGCCGCTGGGCAACCTGATCGGCGACCTGGCCTACGACTACTGGACCACGCTGGTGGACGGCACAGCGCCTCTGCGGGGGCCGGCGCAGCCGCTTCCACCTGACCCCATGCTCGAAGAGTCCCACTGGACCGGTCGATAGAAGCCCAAAGGAGCATTTCATGGAAGATCTGACCGCAAAAGTCCACAACATCGTGGCCGAGTCGCTCGACATCGAGGTGGACGAGGTGAGCGACGACTCACTTCTGTACGACGACCTCGACGCCGACTCGCTTGACATCCTCGACATGAACTACCAGGTTCGCAAGGCGTTCGGAGTCGAGATGGCCGTCGCCCATATCCAGCGCCACTTCGAGGAGGCCGGCATCCGCTGGCTCGATGAGTATGGCGGGGTCACCGATGAGGGCCTTGCCACACTGAACGATTTCATGCCCGAGTTGGACGACGGCCGCATATCGGCCGGGGATCGGGTGGAGAACGTTTTCGTGGTGCTCAAGGTGGGCGATCTGGTAGCCCTGCTCCAGCGGGCGCTGGACGAGAATGGCTAGGGCGCTGATCACCGGCCTGGGCGCGGTGTGCCCGGTGGGCTGGGGAATGGAGGAAAGCTGGTCGGCCGCGGTGGCGGGCCGGTCGGGCACCGCCCGGCTGGAGGTTGTCGAAGTCGGAGAGAACGACTGCAAGGTGGCCGGGCAGGTTCCCGCCCGCGACGGCGCCGGGTATGAGTCGTCGCCTCTGCGGCTGTTGGACTTCTACCGCTTCGCTGAAGCAGAGGCCCTTGAGCAGGCTGGGCTGGAGCGGGAGCGAGTCGTGGCTGACCCGCGGGCCAGGGCGGCGGTGGCCAGTCATGGGTTCGCGTGGAAGATTGACGAGTTCGCAGCCGCATGCCGGGGCGAGACGGTGAACGGAACCGATCTCTCGGGCTATGTGCGACGCCCCCAGGAGGGTGCCCACGAGGGCATCGGCGCCGACTTCGGCGACCGGTATTCGGGTATCACCACCGCCTGCTCGGCGGGCGGTGTGGCGGTGTTGGAAGCGGGCGAGATTGTGCGCTCTGGTTTGGCCGACATCGTGATTACCGGCGGCGTCGATGCCAACATCAACGAGGTGATCGTGGCCGTCCACTCGCGGATGGGTGTGTTGACCAGGCACAACTCCACGCCCAAGAGCGCCTCGAGGCCTTTCGACATCACCCACGCCGGTTTCGTGATCGCCGAGGGTGCCGGGGTGATGGTGGTGGAGTCGGAGCGCAGCGTAGAAGCCCGCGGCGCAGAGCCCATTGCCGAGCTGGCTGGGTGGGGCACGGCGGTGTCTACTGCTCACCTCACCGCGGGCTCCGAGGGCGGCGATATACAGGCTCTGGCGATGCAGAGAGCCCTGGACAGCGCTGGCGCTTCGATTGGTGAGGTGGACTATATAAACATGCACGGAACTTCCACCGTGGACAATGACGTGTCGGAGAGCGAGGGCGTGCAGAAGGTGTTCGGCGATGGGGCACCTCCGGTGAGCTCCACCAAGGGGGTCACCGGGCATCTGCTCGGAGGCGCCGGAGCACTCGAGGCGGCGTTCGGCGCGATGGCCATCCACACCTCGACGCTTCCCCCCACTGCCAACCTCAACGAGGTTGATCCCCGGTGCAGCCTCGGCGACTACATCGCTGACGGGGCCAGGCACGGCACCTGCCGGGGGGTGCTCTCCAACTCATTTGGCCTGGCAGGGTCGAACGCCTCGCTGTTCTTGAGGCAGCCATGAGAGCGCTGGTATCGGCCTCGGCCAAGATCGGTTTCGACACCCCGTATGAGTTGAACCACCGGGAGTTGGTTCCGTTCCGCCACGATCGGCGTTGCGTCTCTGATTTCGAAGTGCTCACGCTGGCCTGCTTCAAGGAGTTGCTGGGCGACGGCGGGGAGATGGCCGGGCGCGGCTGCGGCCTGTACTTCGCCGGGGCCAAGGACACCTTGCAGCTTGACGTGGACTTCTCCGACGAACTGGCCGACGAGAGCGACCGGATTGCGGCGCTGACCGCAATGGCGGAAGGGCTGAACCCGCTGCTGCCGCTGCAAAAGCTCTACAACATCGCTCTATACCTGGCGGCCAAGGAGGGAATCGACTGCTGGCGGCATTGCCAGTACACCAACCATGCCCACGCCGACCTCAGCGCGGTGGCCGCCGCGGTGCGAGGCGTGTGCTCGGGAGCGGTTGAAGTGGGCTATGCCGTTTTTGCCCGAGCCTCGGGCGGGTTCGAGCTGCCGCCGGATACGGCCGGCGCGGTCGGGGTTCGGGTGGTGCCTGGAGGGGGGGGAGGCGATGCGGTTGAGCTGTCGGGACGCCGGCAGCCCGAGCTTCTGCTGGAGTTGGAGCGCCTCCACTCTGACGCCGGAGGGGTTGATCTGGCCGTAGAGCTCCCCGACGGCACCTCTTGAGGCTGGCACGGCCATTAGCGCGTAGGCCGATTCCATGACGACCGAAGCTTCGAGGCCGACGGCCGTGATCCTCGGGGCGACCGGGGCTATAGGGATGGCGGTGTGCCGGGCGATGGCGCCGGAGTGGAATTTGGTGGGCGTAAGCCGGCGCGGCCTGCCCGAAGAACTGCTCCGCATCGGAGTGGCAGACCTGCCGTTAGACATCACCGAGCCCGGTGCCGGCGATGAGGTCGAAGCCTGGCTGGAAGCCGCCGGTTGGGGCTGCGATGCGCTTGTTGCTGCTTCGGGCATCCACGAGGTTTCGCTGTTGACCGAGTATGAGATGGAGTCGGTCGAGCGAATGATCTCGGTGAACTTCCTCGGGCCGTTGGCGGTGACGCGGGCGTTGCTGCCTGCGATGTTGGCCCAACGGCGGGGTTCGATCGTGTGGGTTAGCTCGGTTCGGGGAGAACTCGGCGATCCCGGCCAGGTGGCCTACGCGGCGACCAAGGGAGCGATGAACTCAGCCCTTTACTCCTTGGCGCGCGAGGTGGGGCGGCGCAAGGTCAGGGCCAACATCGTTGCCCCCGGGGTGGTCAAGTCGCCCATGACCGATGTACTGGCCCTGAGTTGGCAGGAATCCCTGAAAGAACGCAATCCCCTGGGTCGCATGGCCGACGCTGAGGAGGTGGCCGCGGTCATATGCTGGCTAGCAGGACCCGAAAGCTCATATGTGACCGGCACCATTGTGAACGTGGACTGCGGAGAATCGGCCGCAGTGCTCAAAGAACCGGTCGCATAGAGAGCCGGTCGCCCAAAATGCCGGTCGCATAGAGAGCCGGTTCGCTCAGGCGGTAAGGCCGCCGTCCACCCGCAGAACGTTGCCTGTCATGGCGCTGGGGCCGGGACCGCACAAGAATCGAACCGCCTCGGCCACCTCTGTTGCCTGGCCCACTCGGCGCAGCGCGATGCTGGCTGCGACCTTCTTGCTCCGCACCTCGGGGGTGAGGCCGTCGCGGTCTTCTTCGATGTATCCCGGGGCCACCGCGTTCACCAGAACATCGAAAGGGGCCAACTTCACGGCCAGAGACCTTGTCAACCCCTCCAGACCGGCGCTGGCGGCGCAGAACGCAGCCTGTTCGGGTCGGCCCACCAATGACGCCGCCGAGCCGACCAATACCACACGTCCGTATTCCCGCGACTGCATTTCGGGGGTGAACTGCTGAACCAGCCGGAAGGCCGCCGAGAGGCTGGCGTCCACCACCCGGTTCCAATCCGGCTCGCCGCCGTCATGGGCCGAGATGCCCGCGGGCGAGTTGGCCACAACACAAAGAGGCGGCCCGAAACGGCCCGTGCTCAGGTCTTTGAACCGGCCCATCGAACTCGAATCCAAAACGTTCAGCTCGAACGCCGCTACAAGGTGTCCGGCATCAGCCAACTCCTGTTCCATCTCGGCGCCGTCTCGGGTCTCCGGGTCGCATCCGAAAGAAACCGGGTGGCCCGCTTCGGCCAGAGATCGCACGATGGCGCTTCCCAGTGGGCTCGATCCGCTGGCCACGACCGCCGGCGCCTGTGCCGCCGGGAGGCTTCTCATGCGGCCTTGATGATTCTCCGGCGCGAAATCCCGGAGTAGCGGATCATGTTGAAGATTCCCGCATTGGGCAGCGACTCCACGAACAGCGCATCGTCGTCGAAGGATTGAACGGTGGCCATCAAGTCGAAGGGCTTCTCGATGTTCAGCGCCAACCGGTCCCTCAGGTCGTCAAGGCTCACCGGGCCGGGATCGCTTGTGAAGCAGTCGTAGAACTCGACTGCGCCCGTGTCGGCGCCGTCGATGATCTCGAGATCGCCCATGGCCTTTTTGAGCTCGTCGGCCACCCCGTCCATCAAAGGGCAATGGCTGGCGAAATCTATGGGCAGTCGCACGACGTTGGCATTCAGCTCGGCGGACAGAGCGCTCTCCACGTCTTCGCGGACCTCCAAGCGGCATCCCAGCGTCACCGAACTCCGTGTCATTACTCCCGATACCCAGCAGCCGTCTATCCCCTCCACAATTGCCGCGGTCTCGTCTGGGGACGGGCCCACCACCGACAGCATTCGCCCCTCGCCGTGGCGGGCGCTCGCCTCGGCAATCAGATCCCCGCGGATCATCAGCAAGTTGCAGGCATCTTCGATCCAGATGGCACCCATCAGCGCCGCGGCGGCCCAAACCCCGCTCGACTGGCCGATCACCGCCATTGGCCGGGCGCCGCCGTAGCGCTGGCGGGTGCAGGCGTAGGTCAAAGCCGCCACGCTGGCTTGGTATGGGCCGGGGTCCGATCCCACCTCGCCGTTGGCCAGTTTGGAGACGAAGTCGATGCCCAAATGGCCGCTCATGCGCCTCATGTAGCTGGTGTCGAGCAGGGGGGTCTCTCGCATGTTGTTCATGTCGATCCCGCCGCCGGGGAACATCACGACCTCTCGCGAGCTGGTTCGGTCCGATGCCGCCCCCTCGGGACGGGTGTCGGCGCTCATGTTCCCTCGACGATCATGGATCGCACCTGGCAGCATGTGCTTGCGAGGTCGGTGAACTGGGCGTATTCCGCCGATCGCATCCACGACCGGGCTTGGCTCACATGCTCGAACTCCAGAACCAGAATCCGGTCCGGCGGAGGCTCGCTCTGTGTCGCTTCGATGGTTCCGCCCTTGGCCAAGTACCGGCCTCCATGCTCGACTGCGCTGTCGGCCAATTCCATCAGGCGGTCGAGGCTGTTGGAGAACGCGTCTACATCGGTTGCCGTGAGGCTTACGTTGCCGATTATCGACATGGGCTGCTCCTCGCCGTAAACGTAATCCGAGAATATTAGTCGATTGCCTGAGTCGTACTCCCAGGGGGCTTTGCCTGTTCGAGTTCGCAGCGCGATTAGGCGATGGATCGGCAGGGGTATGGGTGTACAATGAAGCGGTGTCTAGCTGGAGGGTGCCGGAGCCGTCTGGAACCATAGATGCGGTCATGGCCGATGGTTCCGCCATCTCCGTGCGGAGGCACGGCAACCCCGACGGGCCAAGGCTGGTGCTGAGTCACGGATGCGGATTGGCCGCCGACCTCTACTACCCGTACTGGTCGCTACTGGCCGACCGTTTCGACATCTGCATCTTCGACCTGCGGAGCCACGGTTGGAATTCCGCCACCCCCATCGGCAGCTACAACATCCCGACCCTGGTGGGTGACAACCAGACCGTCATCGACGCCATCTCATCTTCTTGGGGGCCGAAGCCGTGTGTGGGCCTCTTCCATTCGGTGTCCACCGTCATTGCGGTGGCGCATCAGTACCAAAGGCCGGACTTCGCCGCCTTGGTGATGTTCGACCCGGTTTTCGAACTGCCCGGAGACAGCAGCAGGCACCTAGAAGAGGTGTGCCAGCGCCAAGCGAGGCGGGCCCGGCGCCGACAGAGCCATTTTGAGTCGTGCCAAGAACTTGCCGAGATGTTCGGTCAGGCACCGGCCTACTCCCTCATGTCGCCGGAAACCCGGGCGCTATTTTCTGAGACCACGCTCCAGCCCGCGGAAGGCGGCGGATACCAGCTTCGCTGCCCGCCCGAGCACGAGGCCCGGCTCTACGAGTGGTATTTCGGCTTTGCCATGCAGGTGGCCCGCTTTCTGGACAGCATCGACATCCCACTGAAAGCCATAGGCGCCGACCCCACGGTTCAGTACTCGTTCTTGCCCAGTTTGGATCTGAGTATTTTGGCTAAGCTCGACTACGACTTCTTGCCCGACAAAACGCATTTTCTCCAGCTTGAGGCCCCTGAGGATTGCGCCGACTTGACGGTGTGCTTCCTCGAGCGCCATGGCCTGGCCTGAGGCCCCGTCCCAGTCAAGAGCACCTTTCCCGATCGTTTGAACCATGACTGAGCAGGTTGGGCGTTCACTGAATACGGTGGCCTCCCAGCAGAAGGGAGCACTGCAAACATGGGTGAATTTGTCAGAGTTGAAACTGGCGAGGTCAAAGGAGTGGCAACTTTGCGACTGGACCGTCCCAAGGCCAATGCGCTGAACGCGCAGGTCTTGGCCGAGTTGCATCAAGCGGTCAACGAGCTGTCGGCCATGACTGATGTGCGAGCGGTGGTGATCTGGGGCGGGCCGCGGGTGTTCGCCGCCGGCGCCGACATCAGCGAGTTCACCGGAATGGGAGTAGAGGACGGCCGGGACCTGGCCCGAAGGTTCAATGCCGCGTTTCGGGCGGTGGAGATGCTTCCGCAGATAACAATTTGCGCGGTCAACGGCTATGCGCTGGGCGGGGGGTGTGAGCTGGCCATGGCAGCCGAGTTCCGACTGATCGGCGAGGGGGCGGTTCTGGGCCAGCCCGAGATCAACCTGGGGATAATCCCCGGCGGAGGCGGCACCCAGAGGCTCAGCCGCCTGGTGGGCATCACGAAGGCCAAAGAGCTGATCTACAGCGGGCGCAACGTTTGGGCCGACGAGGCGGTGTCCATCGGACTGGCCTCAGCCGCCTACCCCGATGATGAGGTTTACGACGAGGCGGTCAAGCTTGCCGCCCGGTACTGCTCCGCGCCGGCGGCGTTCACCATGGCCAAAAGAGCGATCCTCGAGGGATTCGCCCTGCCCCTGGATGAGGCTCTGAACGTGGAAATCGAGGAATTCGCCGCTTGTTTCGGCACCGACGACGCCCGCATCGGCGTGGCCAGTTTCCTGGAGAGCGGCCCTGGAAAGGCCACGTTCACCGGCAGATAGCGCTACTGGCTAGAATCCATTCGGGCAGCCACGCCTATCAGTACGGGAGAGAATTCCTTTCGTGTCAACACAAAGGGTCGCAACTAGGCATGTCTCGCACACAAAAGCAAGGGGAAAGCACCTCCGAAGGCTCACCTCGGGTAGGGCCGCGCATCGCTCGAAGCGTGTTCAGGTTCGGCAAAGGCTCTCCCCAAGACGGGTACCTGGGCCAGTTTTTCGGCGCTCACTTTGGGGAGTTGTATCTGTTCTTCCGCGTGGGCTTCGCTGTCATGACCGCGA
This sequence comes from Candidatus Poriferisocius sp., assembly GCF_965214065.1. Taxonomy (GTDB): domain Bacteria; phylum Actinomycetota; class Acidimicrobiia; order Acidimicrobiales; family Bin134; genus Poriferisocius. The sequence goes on along the minus strand of NZ_CBDCAT010000027.1, from coordinate 1,424 downwards.
TGCACGGCATCCAGAAGACCTTCTTGTTGTGGAACTTTCCCGCCGAACAGGATCTGGACCCCTTGGTGGACATCGCCGGTTATGTCGAGTTGATCGCCGCCGTCATGATCGGTTTAGGCGTGATTACCCGGCTGGCTGCTGGGGCCATGATGGTTGTGACCGCGCTGTCTTTCTTCATGATTCACCTGGAGCGTGGGCTTTGGCCTCATTACTGGGATCCGGATCATGGATTCGACGCTCTCCACCACGGTGGAGAGGTGGCGATAATGCACTTCTTGGCGGCGTGGGCCATTGGGATCCTAGGCAGTGGCAAGTGGGGGTTGGAGCGTCTCAAGACCGGCAAGGAACTCTTCTAGCGCGCTTGCATAGAACGCTCACACCGCTAGGCCCAGAGGCGTCGGGCTCGTTTGGCTAGTTCGGCGTGGGCGGCGGCGAGGTCGCAGCCCAGGAGGCGGCCGTCTTGGGCGACAGGGTTGCCGGCGACGTAGAGGTGGCGCACTCGGCGGTCGGGGCCGAGCACCAGTCCGGCCAAAGGATCGACCACATCGGCAATGTCGTCGCCGGGCCACACGGCCAGGTCGGCGGCCATGCCGGGTTCGATGCTCCCGAGCCGGTCGGCTACTCCCAGACAGCTTGCTCCGCCGGTGGTGCCCAAACGCACGGCGTCGGCGGGCATGAAGGCGCTGGGGTCCATGGCCCGCAGCCGGGCGGCATAAAGCGATTGGCGCAGTTCGGGGAACAGGCCACCCACCTCGTTGGATGCCACCCCGTCCACCCCCAGCCCCACCGGCACACCGGCGGCCTCCAGATCGGTCACCCGGCAGGTGCCGGCGGCCAAGCGGGCGTTGGACGACGGGCAGTGGGCCACCCCCACGCCGGCTGAGCCCAGTCGGGTGATCTCCTCGTCGTTGATCCAGATGCCGTGGGCCAGCCACACGTCGTTTCCCACCCAGCCCCAATCGTCGAGCTGCTCCACCGGCCGACGGCCGAAACGCTCCAGGCAGTGCTCCTGCTCGTCGATGGTCTCGCACAGGTGAGTATGGAGCCGCAGGCCGTGCTGACGGGCCAGCGCAGCCGAAGCCTCCATCAGCTCAGAGCTGACCGAGAACGGGCTGCACGGCGCCACCACCACGTGGACCATGTCGCCGTCGTGGTGTTGGGCGATGATCCGCTCGGTGGAGGCCATGATGGAGTCCAGATCTTCCACCACATGGTCGGGGGGCAGCCCGCCCTGCGATTCGCCCAGGTCCATGGAGCCCCGGCTGAGATGCAGGCGGATGCCCACTGCCGCGGCTGCCTCGACGATGGCGTCGAACACAGCGTCGTCCCCGTGGGGCACCAGGTAGTGGTGGTCGGAGGCGGAGGTACACCCGGTGGCGGCCAGCTCTCCCAGCCCCACCAGGGCTGCGGCGGCCACGTCTTCC
>NZ_CBDCAT010000026.1:0-442139 GCF_965214065.1 Candidatus Poriferisocius sp. | reverse complement strand
GCGCCCGTTGGGGGCTATTCGTTCCGGGACATCTCGCTGCGAGAGCCGAACCAGCAGCGCAAGGCATCCCTCAGCGTCTCCGGCGGCGGCACCGTCGCCGAGGGCGGCACCCTCACCGTGGAGGTCAACCTCGACGGGGACGCCGCTGCGGGCACGGAGATCCCGGTGCGGATGCGAACCACCGGGTTCCCCACCGCCTCGGCCGGCGACTTCACGCTGAGCAACGAAGGCGTGGCCGTGATCGGCAGCGACAAGCGCACCGCCACGCTCACCTTCACCGCTGTCAACGACACCGTCTCCGAGGACGACGAGTTCCTCATCCTGGAGTTCGGAACCCTCCCCGCGGACGACAACGCAGGCATCATCTCGGGCACACCCGACTCCGTGAGGATCACCATCACCGACGACGACGCGGGTGTGACCGTGACCGAGACCGGCGGATCGACGCAGGTGCCCGAGGACGGCTCGGCGACCGACAGCTACACGCTGAAGTTCGACACTGCGCCCGCGTCGAACGTCACGGTGCAGGTCACCGCCCCCGCGGGCGTAGAGATCACCAACCGGGCCAGCGACAGATTTTGGGCCTCTCAGGTGGACCTGGTGTTCGCCACTTTGGGCTTAATTCCGACCGCCGAGACGATCCGCGTGCGCGGCGTCGACGACGAAGTAGACAACCCCGGCGACAAGCGCACCGTGACGCTCACCCACGCCATCACCGTCGGCGACGGCGGCGATTACACCACCTCTGCGAAGATCGCCGACGTCGACGTGATCGTCACCGACGACGACACCGCCGGCGTCACCATTACCGAGTCACCCACGCCCGCGGGCACCAGCGTCCCCGAGGACGGCTCGGAGACCGACAGCTACACGGTGGTGCTCGACACCGAGCCCCTGGCCGATGTCACCGTCACGGTCACCTCGGGTGCGGCGGACGTGGCGACGGTGAACAAGTCGGGCGGCACCGCGGGCGGTTCGCAGACGCTGACGTTCACGTCGTCGGACTGGAACAACCCCCAGACGGTGACCGTGGCTGGCGTCGACGACGACGTAGACAACCCCGGCGACAAGCGCACCGTGAGCATCGCCCACGCCGTCACCGTCGGCGACGGCAGCAAGTACACGTCCGCAATGCCCATCGACGACGTCGCCGTCACCGTTACCGACGACGACGCCGCGCCCACCGACGTCACGCTGAGCGCGGCGCCGCCGTCGGTGGCCGAGGGCGACGGGACCACCACGGTCACTGTCACGGCCACGGTGGACGGCAACATCCTGTTCGGCACCGCGCAGACCGTGGCGGTGACCGTGGCGTCCTCCGGTGTGGCGAACGCGGTGGACGTCACCGCCGCCCCGTCGACGTTCAACATCGTGATCCCCGCCGGTGGCGCCTCGGCGTCGGCCGCGTTCGCGCTGACCCCCACCGATGACGGCACCGACGAAGCCGACGAGACCGTCACCGTCTCGGGCACCCTCAGCGGCGTCACCGTCGAACCCGGCACAGTCACCGTCACCGACGACGATGCGCCGGTTGCGTCGTTCGCTTCGGCGACCTCCAGCGCGGCCGAGGACGCGGGCACGGTGAACGTGGTGTTGAACCTCCGCCCGTCGCCGCACGAGGACATCACGGTCAAGTACGTAATTGGAAGCTCGGCGGGGAGAGCCGAGCCGGGCGAGGACTACACCGAGCTGAGCGGAACTGTGGACGTCAGCGCCGGCGCCACCAGCGTGAACATCCCGATAGCGATCATCGACGACGATGTCGAGGAGTTCAGCGAGGGTGTGGTCTTGGCGTTGATCTCAGGCGACGGCTACTCGACGGTGAATACCCCGATCGGCGCCCACACGCTGACCATCACCGACAACGAAGGGCAACCGGTGTCGGTTTCGATGACGGCGACCGACGGCGACGCCGACGGCAACGCGGTGGAGGCAGCGTCGGATACGACGGGCTACCGCACGATCACGATCACCTTGGACCGGGCCCTGACGGGTGACGAGTCGGTGACGGTGCCTTTGCGGGTGCGGGGCGCCACGGTGAGCAGCGACTTCACGTTCGGCCTGGCGCCGGCCACACAAACGGGGGTGTCCCTGGCCACGTCGGGTTCGCACTCCGCGCAGAACCCGGCGGTGGTATTCACGGCGGGCGCCTTGTCGGCCACGCTGCGCCTCACACCCGTCGACAACACCAGACGCACCCAGCCGTACGTGGTCATCGAGTACGGCGCGGGCAACAGGGCGCCGTCCGCCGTGTCTGCCACGACTGTGGCCGCTGCGACGGGCGGGCCTTTCGGTGTTGTGCTGATCGACGACGAGACGGGCGACATCACGGTGTCGACGGGCTGGGCCCTAGCGCCGTCGGGGCTGTTGGCGGGCGATGACTTCCGCCTGCTGTTCCGCACCACCGCGGCAACCGACGCCACCTCGACCGACATCGACGTGTACGACGAGTTCGTCCGCTCCGTCATCGCCAAGAGCGGCCATGGCGCGATCAAGCCCTATGCGGGTTTCTTCAAGGTGTTCGCCTCGACGCGCAGCGGTTCGGGCACCACAGGCACCACGGCCCGGGTGCACAACGCGATGACCATCGAGCACAACGGCCACAACCCCACCTGGGCGGACGGCTCGGGCACCGATTCCGACGCCGCGGGGGTGCCGACGTACTGGCTGGGTGGCGCCAGGCTGGCCAACAACTACCGGGACCTGTGCGACCAGTTCTGGGCGGGTACGGGCACCGGGGTCCGCGACGGGTTCGACCGCAACGACCCGCGCAGCCAGAACGGCGCCCGCAACGTCCCGACGGGCAGCATAAGCGACTTCCGGCCCTATGAGCCGTGGACCGGTTCGGGCAACGCGTGCGAGGCGTGGAACCATCCGCTGGGCAGCAGCACCCCTTCGAGGGGCGGCGCTGACAGCGGCGGCAACCTGTGGCACGCGGCGCCTGCGGCCAAAACCCAACAGCGCCCGCTGTACGGCTACTCGCCGGTGTTCCGCACGATCCCCACCGTTGGCTTCGAGCGCGGCCGCTACAACGTTCTGGAGAACACCAACCTCTCGCCGAGGCTGGTGATGAGCTCACCCGTATCGAAGCCCTCAACGTTCACGGTGACCGCCACCGCCGGCAGCGCCACCCCCGGCGCCGACTTCACCGCCGGCCCGTTCACCGTCACCGTGCCGGCCAACGTCACCAAGCACCGCTTCGACATCGCCATCCCCGCCGACAAGCTGATCGAGGGCTACGAGACCTTCTCGCTCACCATCTCCGATCCTCCGTCGGGCGTGGCCGTGGGCCAACTCTCTTCGGCTGACGTTCAGATCACCAACGTGACCGTGGTGTCGGGCAACTGGCACTTCACGCCCAAGGGTTTGAGCGCCGGCGATCAGTTCCGGCTGCTGTTCAAGACCGACAATACGCGAAGAGCGAATAGCGAAAACATCGGGGACTTCGACACCTTCGTCCGTAACCGCATCCGCGGCGCCTCCACCGGCCACGCCGCCATCCGCGAGTACGCGCCGACCTTCCGGGTGGTGGTCAGCACCCGCACCGTCGCCGCCGCCTGGCACACCGCCACCGGCATCATGGAGAACACCAACCAGCCCAGCCACACACCGTGGAGCACGCCCATCTACTGGCTCGGCGGCGACAAGCTGGCCGACGACCACAACGACTTCTGGGACGGCACATGGGACGCCAACGAAGCGGCCGATCATCGCAACGCCAAGGGCGTGGTGTCGACCCGCACCGAAGGCGCCAACACCGGCACACTGACCGGAACAACTCACGCCACCGCAGGCGTCCAAGCGCCTCATGGCGAGGTCGTGACCCGGTTTGGCGACGGATTCAAAGTCACCCAGTCTGCGGTTCGCCATGGCGGAGTCGGCAAAACGAGCAACCCCATCAACCACGACCTCCGCCCAGCGGCGGACCGCAATCCGTACTTGGGCCTCTCGGGGGTGTTCGAGCTGTCGGACCCCGGCGACAACGCCGTCGAGTTCGACCGCGTCGAATACAACGTTCTGGAAGAGACGGACCTGGAGAAGTCGAACCTGGAGGTGACCCTGCTCCTGGACGCCGCGCCGACGAGCCCTCAGACCTTCACCGTCACCACCACTGCCGGCACGGCCACCTCCGGGGCGGACTTCGAGGCCGGGCCGTTCACGGTCACCGTGCCGGCCAACGAAACAGCCGGGACATTCGAGATCGAAATCGAGCCCGACAATGTGATCGAGGACTACGAGACCTTCACCATCAGCATCGGCACTCTGCCGGCGGGATTCACCGCGGGCAACAACAGCACCGCCACTGTGCAGATCACCAACGTCACCGAGGTGCCGGGCACCTGGGCGCTGGCACCTCCGGGCTTGAAGGACGGCGATCAGTTCCGGCTGATGTTCAAGACCAGCAACGAGCGGGACGCCACTTCGGCCGACATTGCCGACTACGACAGCTTCGTGCGCGCCAGCGTCAGCGGCGCATCCACCGGCCACGCCGCCATCCGCGACTACGCGCCGACCTTCCGGGTGGTGGGCAGCACCGAGACCGTCGGCGCTGCGTGGCACACCGCCACCGGCATCATGGAGAACACCAACCAGCCCAGCCACACACCGTGGAGCACGCCCATCTACTGGCTCGGCGGGCTCAAGGTGGCCGACAGCCACAACGACTTCTGGGACGGCACATGGGCCGCCAACCAAGCGAACCATCATCGCAACGCCAACGGCGTGCAGTCCACCAACACCAAAGCCGCGGCGACCGGCACGTCCACCGGCACGACGCACCTAAGAGCCGGGGTTCGATCCGGCACCCAGTACCTGGGTACGGGCGGGCAGACCGTCAGAGCCGGCGCGGTCGGCCAGGCCAAGAACGCCATCAGCGCTGTCGCCGTCCCCAAGGGCGACGACAACGCCTTCCTGGGCCTATCGGGGGTGTTCAAGCTGTCGGGCGACAGCGCCAACATCGTGCAGTTCAGCGTTCCCTTCGACACCCCCTACATCAATGTGTTCGAGACCAGCGAACTCTCACGCAAGGCCGCCCTTTCATGCCAGCCCGGCGACGACTCATGCGAGAAGGTCGACCTCTCACTGACCCTGGAACTGGCCGTTGCCCCGACCAAGGACGAAACCTTCACCGTCACCACCACTGCCGGCACCGCCACCTCCGGAGCGGACTTCGAGGCCGGGCCGTTCACGGTCACCGTGCCGGCCGGCGAGACAGCCGAGACATTCAAGATCGAAATCCCCTTCGACGCCGAGATTGAGGACTACGAGACGTTCACCGTCGCCATCACGCCTCCGGAGGGTTTCGTCGTGGGCGTCAACGATCGCCTCACCATCCGCATCGTGGACACCACCCTGGTGAGTCCGGAGTGGACCTTGGCCCCCGATGGCCTCGAAGCAGGCGATCGGTTCCGGCTGCTGTTCGCCACCAAGGACAAGACGGCCGCCACCTCGGCGGACATCAACACTTATCGCACCTTCATCCGCAACGACCTTGCAACCGTGGGCCACGAGGCGATCAAGCCCTACCGGAACAGCTTCGAGGTGATCGGCAGCACGGTGACCGTGGACGCCCATGCGATCACCGCCACCAGCCACAGCCTCGGCCTCGACGAGGGCGAGGACGACCCCATCACCACCTGGGACACGCCTATCTACTGGCTGGGCGGCGACAAGCTCGCCGACGACCACGAGGACTTCTGGGACGGAAACTGGGACGCGCAACTCATAGAGCACGCGCGGCACGCAGACGGCGAGGCGTACGAGGGCAGCAACAGGCACCACACCGGCACCTGCGCCCAGGACCTCAGGCCGGGCTCCTCATCCAATAGGCTCTACTTATTCTCGAGGGACTGGGTACACGCCGGCTTTTATGCCGGGGAAGCCTGCTTAGATCACGAGGCGTTGGGCAATCACCTGAGGGGCGCAGTTCTCCGAGGCGGATTCTTCGACACTGTGGCCCCGGGCCAAGAACCACTGGGCTATAGCATCGGATCCCGAGATACAAAGATCGAGATGCTGGGCATCTCCGCTGTGTTCGAGATATCCGAGGGAGAGATCTTCTTCGAGGACGCGGAATCGACGGCGGCGGAGAACACCGGCACCCACAACGTCATGGTGAAGCTCGACCCCGCTCCCACCAAGGACACCATGGTGAGCTACGCCATCAGCGGAACCGCCGTCAGCGCTTCCGACTACCGGGCGTTGGGCGAGGTGGAGGTCAGCGCCGGAAGCGGGACCGTAGAGATCCCGATAACCATCATCGACGACGAAACCAACGAGGTTTCCGAGACTGTGGTCCTAGCACTGCGCGGCGGCGAGGACTACGGCGTCGGTGACTTCAACGTCCACGCCGTCGAGATCATCGACGACGACCCCCCGACCTTCACTGTTACCTCCGCCGGTCCGGTGGTTGAGGGCCCCGGCGCGTCGGCGACCTTCACGGTGACCGCGGACCGGGATCCGGTGGGTGTGGATGTGACCTTGAATATTTCTGAGTCCGGGCAGTTTGTTGCGCTGTCCGAGGAGGGCGACAGGACGCTGACCTTCGCGGCGGCGCAGCGCACCAGCACTTACAGCGTGCCGATTACCAATGATGTCAACGCCGAGCCGGCGGGGGTGGTTACTGCGACGCTCAAGCCGGGTGCGGGTTACCGTGTAGGTGATCCTGCGGCGGCCACCGCGGCGGTGAGCGACGACGACACAGGCAGTACGGACATGTCTGTGTCGGTGGAGCGTTCGAGCGCGGCGACGGTGAATGAGGGCACCGGCAGCACGCCCGGTGAGAAGATCGCTTTTGTGGTGACGCTGGGTCGTGCCCTGGCGGCGGGCGAACGCGTCGATGTCGGGTTGGTCGTCTCGGGCACGGGGGTCACGGCGTCGAACTTCGCCGCTTCGTCCGACTTCGCCGCTTTGGCGCCGACGGCGGGGGAGGGTTTGAACACAGGCGTGAGCGTGCAGGATGCCGGGTCGTTGACACCGACGGTGACCTTCGAGGGCGAGGGCGCGCAGGTGGCGACGCTGGAACTCGAACCCATCGACGAAGTGCTGGAGACGCCCCGCCGCGAGGTCGTGACAGTGGCGGTGGCCGGCGCGGCGACGCTGAACGCGGACACCGACACGAACGTGTCCGAGACGCTGGTGGTGGATTCGAGCGCTGGCGATTTCACGGTGACGGTCCTCGACGACGAGTACGAGGCGAAGTTCACCCAGAGCGTGTACACGGTGAACGAGGGCGACGGCACCGCAACGGTGACAGTGGAGTTGTCGCGTGCGCTGGACCGTGATGAGCGGGTGGCGTTGGCGTTCGTGGATCAGACCGCCACGGAGTCCGCGGATTACGAGCTCGGCAACGACTTCACCGATCCGGTGACGGTCCCTGCCGGTGAGCGCCGTGCCACCTTGGTGTTCCCGATTATCGACGATGCTGTCGTGGAGTCGACGGAGACCTTGCAGGTTATTGCGAAGCCCCAGCATCTGCCGGCGGGGACCGTGCGGGACTCCGCCACGGTCCGGATCCTCGACGACGACCCGACGGTCAGCGTCACGGCGGCTTCGGTGGAGGTGTTCGAGGGCACCGGCGCAGTGTTCGAGGTGACACGCAACACGGTGACGTCCAGCGCGTTGGTTGTGAATGTGACCGTGGCCGAGTCGGGTTCGACAGATTATGTGGCTGTCGGCGATGAGGGTTCCCGGCAGGTGACGATCCCGGCGAATGAGACGTCGTTCGAGTTGAGGGTTCCCACCGTGGACAGCAGCGGCATCGGCACGGTGACGGTGACGGTTGAGGCGCCGTCGAGTGCGGGCGACTATTTCGTGGCGCAGGGTGACGGAGGTTCGGCTGTGGTGGAGGTGGCCGACGACGACACCGCGGGCGTGACGGTCAGGCCGGTGACGTTGCGGGTGTTGGAGGCCGACGATGCGGCCACGGCCGGCCGGGACGACCGGGCGACCTATGAGGTGCGTCTGAATTCGGAGCCCGACTCGGGTGTGACGGTCACGGTCACGCCCACAAGCGGCGACTCTGCGGCGTTGTCGGTGAGCCCGGCCAGTTTGGAGTTCACGATGTCGAACTGGTCGGTGCCGCAGACGGTCACCGTGACCGGCGATGCCGACACGGTGGAGAACCCGGGCCAGAAGCGCACGGTGGAGGTGACGCACACGGTGTCGGGCACAGGCAACTATGCGTCGGTCACCTCGGTGCCGTCGGTGTCGGTGGACGTGGTGGACTTGCCGCCGGTGCTGTCGATTGCCAGCCCGGGTGTTGTGGAGGGTGACAGCGGCACGACGGATTTGGTGTTCACGGTGACGTTGACGCCGGCGAGTCTGCGCACGGTGACGGTGGAGTATTTGCGTTGGGATGCGCTCAGCACCACTGTGCCGGGCGTTGACCACGAGGCCGTGACGCCGGGGACGTTGACGTTCGCGCCGGGTGAGACGACGAAGACGATCACGGTGAAGGTGTTCGGCGACGTCGTCGTTGAGCCTGATGAGAACTTGGTGTTGTATCTGCGGGACCCGACGGTGGCGGTGTTGAACCCGGACGCGGGGCCGAGTATCGGCGATATCCGCAACGACGACACTTCGGCGCCGCCGGTGCTGTCGATCGCCGGCAGCAGCACCGCAGAGGGTGACAGCGGTACCTCTGATCTGGTGTTCACGGTGACGTTGACGCCCGCGGCCGCCCGGACGGTGACGGTCGATTACAGCAGCGGGGCTGTGAAGCTCACTCCCGCACAGGCCGCGGCCGGCCGGCGCGGCGCCACCGATTCTGTGGATTATGAGGCTTTCGTGGCGGGGACGCTGAGCTTCGCGGCGGGTGAGACGTCCAAGACGGTGACGGTGAAGGTGAAAGGAGATGTCGACGTCGAGCCTGATGAGTTGGTCGTGGTGGAGCTGTCCGATCCGGTGCATGCGGTGATCGATGCGGCCGGCCAGAAAGCCAACGGTGTGATCACCAACGACGACGGCATGCTGAGGCTGTCTACGACGACGGCGACAATCCACGAGGTCGACGACTCTGCTACGCCGTCGGTGCGCGAGAACCAGGTCACGTTCACCGTGGCGTTGAGCGAGGCGCCCCAGAGCGGGAGCGTGGAGGTCGCGGTCACGGGTGAGTTCCCTGTCGTGACGGTGAGCCCGAAGAAGTTGGTGTTCACCGCCAGCGACTGGAGCGACGCGCAGACGGTGACGGTGAGCGCGCTCAACAACAACGTCGACAACTCCGACGAACGGACCGGGACCGTCAGGCTTGTGGCGTCGGCGGTGGGCACCAGCTTCGACGGTGCTGCCGCTGAGGTGGTTGTGACGGTCACCGACGACGATGCCCCGCCGGTGCTGTCGGTTGATGCCCCGACTGTGGCGGAGGGCGACAGCGGCACGACGGATCTGGTGTTCACGGTGACGTTGGACAGTCCCAGCGGCAGAACGGTGACTGTGGACTACGCCGATACGGGCACCGGCACCGCCACCTCGGGTGCCAACGCCGACTACAAGGCGGTCGAGGCGGGCACGGTGACGTTCAAGCCGTATGACACCGCCGAGTCGGTGACGGTGACCGTCAACGGTGACACCACAGCCGAGCCCGACGAGACGGTCGTGTTGAGCTTCTCGAACCCGGCGAAAGCCACCCTCGCCGGCGGCGGCGAGTCGCTGACGGCGACCGGCACGATCGTCGACGACGAGGCCGCGGTGCAGGTCTCGGCGGTGCGTACCAGCGGGGCGACCGTCAACGAGGGCACGTCCGGCGACGCTTATGAGGACGAGAACGGTGTATGGGTCGACCCGGCGCACGGCGCGATCGCTTTCGAGGTCAGGCTCAGCCGTGTTCTGGGCTCGGGCGAACGGATCGATGTGCCGCTGGTGGTTTCAGGCACCGGTGTCACCGTCGACGATTTTGAGGATCTGGTCCTCGCGGACGGCGACTCGCTGAACACCGGGGTGAGCATCACCGATGTGGACACGCTGACGCCGGTGGTGGTGTTCGACGGTGCGGGCGCTAAGACTGCGACGCTGATGCTCGAAGCGTTCGACGACGTCTTGGAGACGCCCCGCAACGAGACGGTCACCATCGCCGTCGCCGACGACACTGTGCTTGCGGCGCGGACCGGCACGACTGTCGACGCTGTCGTCCGCTCAGCCACCGCCCACAGCTTCGACACCACAGTCGTTGACGACGAGTACCTGTTGACGTTCACGGGGTCGGACCGGGTGAGGGTGCCCGAAGGGGCCGGCACGGTCAGCCTCGATTTGGGTCTGTCGCATGCTGTGCACCGCGATGTGCGGGTGCGGTTCCGTTACATCGATAACCCCGCCCAGCTCGCAGGCCCCAAGGACCTGTTCGGTTCGCCGGCGCGTGCCACCTCGGGCACCGATTACACCCCCGCACACGGCTTTGGTGCCGAAGCCGTCATCGAGGCGGGCGACGACACGATGACGTTGACGTTCGACATCGCCGACGACAGCGCCGACGAATCCACGGAACGGCTGCGGATCGAGGCCAGACCCGAGAACCTGCCCGCCGGCTACCTCTACGACGTCGCCGACGTGTACATCGTCGACAACGACCCCGCCGGCGACAAAGTGGTGGCGTCAGCGGCCAGCGTTGCGGTCACCGAGGGCGGCGCCGCCGGCACCTACACCCTCAAACTGACCTCCGACCCCGTGCAGGACGTGACCGTCACCGTCACCGTCCCCCAAGCGCACCGCGACGCCGTCACCGTCACAGCGCCCGGCGGCACCGCCGGCGCCACCGCCGAGCTCACCTTCACCACCTCGGGCACCGGCATCTGGTCGACCGCGCAGACCGTCACCGTAAACGCCATAGCCGACAGCGACACCACCGACGAGACCGTGGAACTCGCCCACACCGCCTCGGTATTGAACACCGATAACCCCTACCACCAGATCACCATCGACCCGGTAACCGTCAACGTCACCGACCACACCATTGCTCCCGCGGTGGTGGTGACGTCCGGCTCGGTGTCGGTGCGTGAGGACGACACGGTCACTTACAGCGTGCAGCTGGCTTCCGATCCGGGCGGCACGGTGGTGGTGACGCCCACCTCGGGCGACACGGCCAAGGCTTCCGTGTCGGGCGCGTTGACGTTCACCTCGTCGGATTGGGGCGCGTCCCAGCAGGTCACCGTCACTGGCGTCGCCGTCGGCGCCACGACGATCACCCACGCTGTGACCACTTCCACCACCGACTACCCGACTTCGTTGATGGTGCCTTCGGTGTCGGTGAGGGTTGTTTCTGCGGACGTGCCGGAGGTGTCGTTCGGGTCTTCGGGTGGTGTGTCGGTGGTGGAGACCGATGGTGTGGTGGCGCGTTTGGGTGTGGTGTTGTCGGAGCCGTTGAGGTCCAGTGAGAGCTTGAAGGTGGCCTATTCGGTGTCGGGCACCGCGAGGGTGGGCACGGAGGCGAATAAGGCGGGCGCGGATGCGGTGGTGTCGCCTTCGGCGTTGTTGGTGGTGGAGGGTTACGTGCTGAGCAGCTCGCAGCCGGGCGCGGTGTCGCGCGGCGAGATCGTGGTGTCGTTGATCGATGACGTGTGGGTGGAGGGTGCTGAGACGGTGGTGGTGACGTTGTTGCCGTCTCCGGGTTACACGTTGGGTGAGCACACGTCGCGGACGGTGCAGATCACCAATGACGACACCGCGCCGGAGGTGCTGTTGAGCGTCGACACCGACAAGGTGTCCGAGGGCGACGGGGCGACGAGGGTGAGGGTGCGGGCGGAGCTGTCGAACGAGTCGCGTTACGAGTCCGATGTGGTGGTGTCGGTGTCTGTGGATGGTTCGGGTGTTGAGGGGGCGGTGGGGTTCGCTGCTGTGGACGATTTCGATGTGACGATCACGGCGGGCGCCGGGTCGGCGTCTGCGAGGTTCACGTTGACGCCCACAGCCAACGAGGTGGACCAGCCTGACGAGGTGGTGTCTGTGTCGGCGTCGGTGGTGCCTGCGGGTTTGGTGGTGTCGCCGGCGTCATTGTCGATCGAGTTGGCTGATGACGATGCGCCGCCGCCGGCGGTGGTGCGGTTTGGTGGCGGCGGGTTCGCGGCGGAGGGCGATGCGTCGTCGTCGGCGACGGTGAACGTACAGCTGGGCCGCGTGTTGGGCGCGGACGAGTCGTTGAGGGTGCCGCTGGCGATCACCGGTGCGGGTGTCGAGGCCGGCGATGTGATGGTCGTCGATGGGGGCAGTGCGGGCGTGTCGGTGGAGGGCGGCAACACGTTGGCGCCGGTGGTGGTGTTCACCGGTTCGGACACTCAGGGCGTGACGGTGGATGAGGCGGAGCTGACGGTGACCGCCGGCGATGATGACGACGGTGTGCATGAGGTGGCGACCTTCGGTTTGGCGGCTGGGGCGGCGGACCAGCCCGGTGGTGGTGTGGTGGTCGGGCCGGTGGGCGGCGTCGTGTCGGGGTCGGCGTCGGTGCAGTTGGTCGACGACGACGCGACCGCGGCGGCGGTGCTGGCGTGGCCGGGCACGGTGAGCGTGACCGAGGGCGGCGGGGATGCTGCTTCTGCGGAGGTGCAGGTGCGGTTGAGCGAGCAGCCGAGCGGTGGTGTGGTGATGTCGGTGTTGTCGTGGGATGGGTTGGCGGTGCGGGTGTCGCCTGCGTCGTTGACGTTCAGCACGTCTGATTGGGACGAGCCGCAGTCGGTGACGGTGACCGCGGTCGACGATTTGGACACCGACGCCGAGTCGGTGCTGGTGGTGTTCACCGCGGCGGGCCACACGGGGGCGTCTGCGGGTGTGAGCGTGGCCGATGGGGTGTCGAAGGCGTCGGCGTTGGCGGACGCCGTATTCGCTGCGGTGCCGGGCGATCTGAGCTTGGAGGAGAACGACAAGGGCCCGGTGAATGTGGGTTCGCCGGTGACGGCGACCGACGCCGACGGCGACACGGTCACGTACTCGCTGGAGGGCCCATCGCAGGCGCCGCCGCCGGCGGGCTTCAAGATCGATTCGGCGACCGGCCAGATCTCTTACGGGCCGATTCCCCATCGCTTCGGCGGGACGACGCCGGCGCCGGGCTTTGACCGCGAGACCAGCCCACAGGTCGCCCTGGTGGTGGTGGCGACCTCTATTGGCTCCGACGGCACGGCGACGGCGGTGCGTCAGCCGGTGTCGGTGACGGTGACCGACGTGGACGAGGGCGACGGCACGGTTGTGATTGCGGGCGTGCCGGTGGCGGGCCGCTCGACGCTGACGGCTTCGCTGTCCGGCGACCCTGACGGCGACCCGGCCGCGGCGTCGTATGTGTGGGAGGTGTCCGCGGACGGCAGCACCGGGTGGACCGCCGCGACGGGTGCGGGTGCGGACACTGCTTCGTATTCGGTGACGGCCGCCGATGCGGGCAAGTATCTGCGTGTGACGGTGGATTACACCGACGGCGGCGGCAACAGCGAATCTGTCGAGTGGGAAGCGGTGGACCCGGTGGGCACGCTCAGTCTGTTGAACGCCGCGGTGGAGGTGACGTCTGCGTTGGGGTCGGATGCCGATCACACCAGCGACACCGCGGCGATCAAGGTGTCACTCGACTCGTTGGTGCTGGCAGGCGAGACGGTGACGGTGCCGTTGGCGTTCACCGGCGGCACGCTGGATACCGATTTCACGCTGGCGGAGTCGGGCACCGGCGTGTCGTTGGACGTCTCGTCGGTGGTGTTCACCGGCCCCGCCGCATCCACTGCGACGGTGAGGGTGTCGGCGACGTCGGCTGCGGTGCTGGCGAACGTGTTGAGTGTCGCGCCGGGCGCGGTCGCGGTGACGGGCGCGTCGCTGGCCGACACGGCACTGAAGGCGGATTTGGTGGGTGATGGTGTGGTGTTCACCGGCGCCAGCACCGACCCTGGTCCTGGTCCTGGCCCTGGCCTGGTCCTGGTCCTGGTCCTGATCCTGAGGCCGATCCGGTGGAGGTGGTGCTGGCCCGCACCGACAGCGGCTCGATCTCAGAGGACCCGGCGGCGGCCGCTACGGCGCGTGAGGCGACGTTCACGGTGACGTTGGGGCGGGTGTTGACCGCAAGCGAGAGGGTGGACGTGCCGTTGGTGCTGTCAGGCACGAACGTCACCGCCTCCGATGTGTTGTTGGCGCTCACGACCGGTGAGGCGAATGTGGGTGTGGAGTTGTTGGAGGTGTCGTCGCTTTCGCCGGTGGTGCGCTTCCACGGAGCGGGGGCGCAGGTGGCGGCGGTGTCGTTGTGGGCGTCGAACGACGCGGTCGACGAGGACGCCGAGACGTTGACGGTCGCGTTGGGTGATCTGTCGGCGGAGAGTCTGGGCACTCATGTGGCCGGCGGCGCGGCAGCCCGGCGCGGGCGCGAACTCGTTCGACGTGGTGATCACCGATGACGACACGGCGGAGCTCAAGACGTCTGTTGTGGGCGGTGTGCTGCGGGTGTCGGAGCCGTCGGGGACCGACACGTTGCTGGTGGCGTTGGCGTCGCGGCCGACCAGCGATGTGACGGTGACGGTGACCAGCGGCGACTCGTCGGCGCTGCTGGTCAGCACCGCCGGCGGCGCGAAGGCGGCGTCGGTGCAGTTGACGTTCACGCCTCCCAGGGCGTTGGTGTCCCAGGCGGTGACGGTGCACGCCGTAGACGACGACAACACCGGCGGGGTCCGTGATGTGACGGTGACGGTGTCATCGTCGAGCAGCGACTCGAAGTATGAAGGCCTGTCGGCCTCGGTGGACGCAGAGGTGGCCGACGACGACCTGCCGGCGGCGCCACAGGTGCAGTTCACCAGCGCGGCGCACACCGCAGGGGAGGCCGCAGGGGATCGGGCGGTGTCGTTGGGGTTGAGTTTGTCGCCGGCACCGTCGTGGTCGGTGACCGTCGGCTACACGGTGACCGGCACCGCCACGTCGGGTGACGATTTCACGGCGCTGTCGGGCAACGTCTCGATCCCCGCGGAGGCGACCACCGCGTCGATCCCGATAACGGTGCTCGACGATGCTGCCGACGAGCCGCCCGAGACGATCGTGGTGACCCTCGACGAGAGAAGCGCCTACAGCTTGGGCACGACCGCAGCAACCACGGTGACGGTTGCCGATGATGACGCCACTGTGGTGCGTTTGGCGCGGGTCGACAGCGGCCTGATCGTCGAGGGCGTCGGCTTAGCCGATGTGGCTGTGTCGTTGGGGCGTGCGCTGGCGGCGGGGGAGACCGCCGCGGTGCGGGTGCTGTTCGGCGGCGGCGCCGGCCTGACCGATGCCGATGTGGCGTTGGTGCCCAAGCAGGGCGCCACGAACACGGGCGTGACGGTCGGGCCGGTGTCGGGCACCGCCGGGGCGTTGTACGCGGTGGTCACTCTCAGCGGCGCCGGGGCGCGGACCGCGGAGTTGACGCTGACCTTGGTGGACGAGGTCCCCGCCCTCGACGAGACCGCAGCGGCCGATTCGGATTCGATGACCGTGTCGTTGGGTTTGACCAGCGCGGTGGCCGACGGCACGAACCTCGCCGGCGGCGTGATTGCAGACGGCGACGACAACAGCTTCGAGTTGACGGTCTTGGACGACGACGGCCCGGCGGGCGTGGTGATAGCCGAGACCGGCGACGACACCTGGGTGAGTGAGAACAACGAAGCTGCGCGGGGCGCGTCGGACACCTACACGGTGCGGCTGGCGACCGACCCGGCGGGCACGGTGACCGTCGAAGCGACCGCTTACGGGGGCGTAGAGGTCAGCGTGGACGACGCCGCGGCCGCCGCGACGGCGACGCTGACGTTCACATCGTCGAACTGGTGGGTGCCCCAGGAGGTGAAGGTCACCGCCGCGGCGGGCACCGACGACAGCCTCGACAACACCGGTGCCGGTCCCCACAGCACGGGCAGAGTCGCCCACTCGGCGACGGGTTACGGCTCAGTTGCCACCGCGGACAACGTGGAGGTGGGCATCGTCGACGACGAGGCGACCGAGGTGACCCTCTCGGGCGGCGGCAGTACGTTTGAGGGCTCTAAGGGCACGGTGGATGTGACGGTTAGCTTGGGTCGGGCTTTGGTGGCTGGTGAGGTGGCTGAGGTGCCGTTGACGGTGACGAGCTTCACTCAGGCGATCCTGTGGGGTCCGGCGCGGTTGTTGGAGCGGATGCGGGCGCTGTCGTGGTCAGTGTCGGGGACCAAGGTGTCGCTCAAGGCGGATCCGCTGGGTGGCCCGGGTCCCTACAAGGCGCCGCTGGTGGTGGTCTTCGACGGTGCCGGCGCGGAGACGGCCACGATCACGTTCACCGCGGTGAACGGCGACCGCGACAACAAGGACGAGAGGGTGAAGGTGCTGGTGCCCGCCGGCGGGCTCAACGCGGCTGCCCGCAAGACCAACCTGGGCGGCGGTCTGGTTCGCGGCAGCAGGGAGAGCGAGCAACTGCGCGAAATCCGTCTGTTCGAGCCGAGCCAGCAGCGCGAAGCGTCGCTCACCGTTTCCGGCGGCGGCACCGTCGCCGAGGGCGCGTTGCCGTTGACGGTGACGGTCACCCTCAACGGCAACGCGCCCGCCCACCTGAACATTCCGGTGCGGATGCGCACCCTCGGGCTGCCCACCGCCTCGCTGGCCGATTTCACGCTGTCCAACAACGGCATCGTCGCCATCAGCAACGGCTCCAGGACGGGCACGATCGCGCTCACCGCCACCGCCGACAGCCTCATTGAGGGCGACGAGTTCCTGATCCTCGAGTTCGGGATCCTCCCCTCACCCGTCGTCTCAGCCGAGAACGGCGTCACCGCCAAAGTCACCATCACCGACGCCGACGCCGGCAGGCCGGTGACCGTGACGATGGCCGCATCTGACGGCGACAGCGACGGCAACGCAGTAGAAGGCGCCGGTGACAGCACCGGTTATCGCACGATCACTTTGACGCTGGGTCGGGCGCTCGCCGGCAGCGAGACGGTCACGGTGCCGCTCACCGTCGTCGGCGCGACCGTCGCCACCGATTACACGTTCGGGCTGCAGCCGACATCGCAGACCGGTGTGTCGCTGCTGGCCACTACTGGCGGTACTCACACGGCGCAGAACCCCGCCGTGGAGTTCTCGGCGGGCGCGTCGTCGGCGACGCTGCGGTTGACGCCGGTTGACAACGACAAGCGCACGCAGCCGTATGTGGTGGTCAGTTACGGGACGGGTGCGCGGGCGCCGAGCGCGTCGGTCGCGACGCTGGGCACGGTGTCCGGCGGCCCGGTGGGTGTGGTGCTGGTGGACGACGAGTCGGGCGACATCGTGGTGCCGTCGGATTGGGCTTTGTTACCGGCTGGTTTGTCTGAGGGCGGCGAGTTCCGGTTGATGTTCGTCACCTCCCAGACCCGCGCCGCGGAGTCATCCGACATCGACGTGTACAACCGCTGGGCACAGGGCGTCGTCGCCGCGGGCGGCCACGCGGAGCTGAAGCCGTATGGCGGGCTGGTGACGGTCGTGGCGAGCACGGCGACCGCCGACGCACGCGTCAACACCGGCATGTGGGATCCCACGCTGAACTCCAACGCGGGCGGCCACACTGACAGTTCGGCTAACGCGTCGGATTCGGGCGTGGCGATGTATTGGTTGGCCGTCCCGTCGGCCAACAAGGTCGCCGACAACTACTTCGACTTCTATGACAATTCCTGGGACGGCGGAGCGGACCAGTCTGCGGTGGACACCACCGAGTCGGGCGCGGCGCGCACCGCCACCGCTACGTTCTGGACCGGCAGCCTCAACGACGGCACCGCGCAGGCCACAAACCGGCTAGGGGCGACTCAAGTGACCGCCGCCAACGTTGCTTCGGGCGGCACTCTCAGCGGCAGTGCGGCGAGCCGGACCACCCAGAAGCCGATGCTGGCCCTGTCGCCGGTGTTCAAGGTCACCGCCGCGGTTGAGCCGGAGTTGACGTTCGGGGCGGCGACCTACAGCGTCGACGAGAACGTCAACTCCGGCACGATCGTCGTGACGGTGAACGCCGATGAGGCGCCATTGTCCGCGTTGACGGTGGCGTTGACCGCGACGAACGGCACCGCTGCCGCTGGGTCGGACTTCACCGCGCCGGCGGCGACGTTCACGTTCCCGGCAGGCGAGACGTCGGCGATGGTCAGCGTGAGGATCCTTGACGATTCGATCCTGGAGGGCACTGAGGAGTTCACGCTGACCTTGGGTGCCGGCACCGGTTACACGGTGGGCACGCAGGCGTCTACGACGGTGAACATCAATGACCAGGACACCGTAACGGTGCAGCTCAACTCGATGGACTACACCGTCGGCGAGGGCGACGGGACCGTCACGATCACGGTGCTAATGACCGGCGCCGCGGCGATCCCGGTGGAAGTGGCGCTCACGCCGTCCGACGGCACCGCCACCGGCGGTTCCGGCGGGACCGGCGAGGACGTCGATTACGACAACGACGCCCTCGACTCGGTCACGATTCTCGCGCAGAACAGCAGCGCCGAAGCGACCATCGCCATTACCGATGACAGCGACGACGAACCGTCGGAGGACTTCACCGTGGCGCTGACGGTGGCGGCGGGGCAGCGTGGAGTCTCGACGGCCTCGCCGTCGTCGGCCACGGTCACCATCACCGACAACGACGACCCCATCACCGTGACCATGGCCACTTCCGACGGCGACAGCGACGGCAACGCGGTGGAGGGCGCCGGCAACAGCACCGGCTATCGCACGATCACTTTG
Organism: Candidatus Poriferisocius sp.; assembly: GCF_965214065.1. Taxonomy (GTDB): domain Bacteria; phylum Actinomycetota; class Acidimicrobiia; order Acidimicrobiales; family Bin134; genus Poriferisocius. Next base: position 423,500 of record NZ_CBDCAT010000026.1, on the reverse strand, counting down.
ACGCTGGGCCGCGCGCTCGCCGGCAGCGAGACGGTGACGGTGCCGCTCACCGTCGCCGGTGCGACCGTCACCACCGACTACACGTTCGGGCTGAGCGGAACGAACACCGGCGTCACGCTGACCACCACCGGCGGCACCCACACTACGCAGAACCCCGCCGTGGAGTTCGCCGCGGGCGCGTCGTCGGCGACGCTGCGGTTGACGCCGGTTGACAACAACGTCCGCACGCAGCCGTATGTGGTGGTCAGTTACGGGACGGGTTCGCGGGCGCCGAGCGCGTCGGTCGCGACGCTGGGCACGGTGTCCGGCGGCCCGGTCGGGGTGGTGCTGGTGGACGACGAGTCGGGCGACATCGTGGTGCCGTCGGATTGGGCTTTGTTACCGGCTGGTTTGTCTGAGGGCGGCGAGTTCCGGTTGATGTTCGTCACCTCCCAGACGCGCGCCGCGGAGTCATCCGACATCGACGTGTACAACCGCTGGGCGCAGGGCGTCGTCGCCGCGGGCGGCCACGCGGAGCTGAAGCCGTATGGCGGGCTGGTGACGGTCGTGGCGAGCACGGCGACCGCCGACGCGCGCGTCAACACCGGCATGTGGGATCCCACGCTGAACTCCAACGCGGGCGGCCACACTGACAGTTCGGCTAACGCGTCGGATTCGGGCGTGGCGATGTATTGGTTGGCCGTCCCGTCGGCCAACAAGGTCGCCGACAACTACTTCGACTTCTATGACAATTCCTGGGACGGCGGAGCGGACCAGTCTGCGGTGGACACCACCGAGTCGGGCGCGGCGCGCACCGCCACCGCTACGTTCTGGACCGGCAGCCTCAACGACGGCACCGCGCAGGCCACAAACCGGCTAGGGGCGACTCAAGTGACCGCCGCCAACGTTGCTTCGGGCGGCACTCTCAGCGGCAGTGCGGCGAGCCGGACCACCCAGAAGCCGATGCTGGCCCTGTCGCCGGTGTTCAAGGTCACCGCCGCGGTTGAGCCGGAGTTGACGTTCGGGGCGGCGACCTACAGCGTCGACGAGAACGTCAACTCCGGCACGATCGTCGTGACGGTGAACGCCGATGAGGCGCCATTGTCCGCGTTGACGGTGGCGTTGACCGCGACGAACGGCACCGCTGCCGCTGGGTCGGACTTCACCGCGCCGGCGGCGACGTTCACGTTCCCGGCAGGCGAGACGTCGGCGATGGTCAGCGTGAGGATCCTTGACGATTCGATCCTGGAGGGCACTGAGGAGTTCACGCTGACCTTGGGTGCCGGCACCGGTTACACGGTGGGCACGCAGGCGTCTACGACGGTGAACATCAATGACCAGGACACCGTAACGGTGCAGCTCAACTCGATGGACTACACCGTCGGCGAGGGCGACGGGACCGTCACGATCACGGTGCTAATGACCGGCGCCGCGGCGATCCCGGTGGAAGTGGCGCTCACGCCGTCCGACGGCACCGCCACCGGCGGTTCCGGCGGGACCGGCGAGGACGTCGATTACGACAACGACGCCCTCGACTCGGTCACGATTCTCGCGCAGAACACCGGCGCCGAAGCGACCATCGCCATTACCGATGACAGCGACGACGAACCGTCGGAGGACTTCACCGTGGCGCTGACGGTGGCGGCGGGGCAGCGTGGAGTCTCGACGGCCTCGCCGTCGTCGGCCACGGTCACCATCACCGACAACGACGACCCCATCACCGTGACCATGGCCACTTCCGACGGCGACAGCGACGGCAACGCGGTGGAGGGCGCCGGCAACAGCACCGGCTATCGCACGATCACTTTGACGCTGGGCCGCGCGCTCGCCGGCAGCGAGACGGTGACGGTGCCGCTCACCGTCGCCGGTGCGACCGTCACCACCGACTACACGTTCGGGTTGAGCGGAACGAACACCGGCGTGTCGCTGACCACTAGCGGCGGCACCCACACTACGCAGAACCCGGCGGTCGAGTTCGCCGCGGGCGCGTCGTCGGCGACGCTGCGGTTGACGCCGGTGGACAACAGTGCGCGCACGCAGCCGTATGTGGTGGTCGGTTACGGCACGGGCAGTCGGGCGCCGAGCGCGTCGGGCGGCGTCACGTTGGGCGACTTGTCGGGCGGCCCGGTGGGTGTGGTGCTGGTGGACGACGAGACGGGCGACATCGAGGTGCCGTTGTCGTGGGCGTTGAAGCCGTCCACGGTGGCCGCCGGCGGGGCGTTCCGTCTGATGTTCATGACCTCGGAGGCGGGCGACGCGACGTCTTCGGACATAGCGGACTACGACGAGTTTGTGCGCCGCGTCGGCGCCAGCGGTGGCCATCAGGACGTGTTGCCGTATGTCGGTTTCTTCAAGGTGTTCGCCAGCACGCGCAGCTCCTCCGCGCCGTCGGCGAATGTGGCGGGTCGGGGCCATGTGGGGATATGGCAGAGCGGCAGCAATGTGTGGGCGGACGGGTCGACGAGCGCTGCGAGTGCGGGCACGCCGGTTTATTGGCTGGGCGGGTCGAAGGTCGCGGACAACTATTTCGATTTCTGTGACAGCGGTTGGGACAACCGCTGGACCAGCGGCACCAACCATCTGCGCCACGAGGACGGCAACGCCGGCGACGGGTCCAAGGTGTGGACCGGCATGAACAACAACTGCACGTTGCACGCCAACCCGTTGGGCCACGCCAGCCAGACGGCGTGGGGTCCGGGTACGCAGGCCGCGTCGGGCGGCCCGCTGAACAAGGGCCAGGAGGCCAACACCAACAGCAACCGCTTCTACGCCATGTCGCCGGAGTTCAAGGTGCCGACCACGCCGGTGGTGCAGTTCCGGACGGATACGTACACGGCGACCGAGGCGTCGGGCAGCCGGAGTGTGACTGTGTTGGTGGAGGCGTCGCCAGCGCCGACGGCGAGCCTGGACGTGTCCTACACGATCGACGGCACTGCGACCAACGGCACGGATTACACGATGATCGCCAGCCCCGTGTCGGTCGGCACCGACGGGTTGGGGAGGATCACGATCACGGTCACCGACGACATTGTCGACGACGACGACGAGACGATCATCCTGACCCTGTCCTCGGGGTCGGGTTACACGGTCGGTTCGTCTGCGTCGGAGACGGTGACGATCACCGACGATGACGCCGCGCCGTCGGGAATCAGGTTGAGCGTTAATAGAAACAGCGTGGCTGAGGATGACGGTTTGACGCCGATCACGGTGACCGCGGAGGTGGTCGGCTCGACGCGGTTTGCTTCGGCGAAGACGGTGTCGGTGACGGTCACGCCGCTGGCGGACACCGCGAGCACGAATTATGTGGACATGCAAGCAGTGAATGGATTCGATATCACGATCCCGGCGGGTGCTGCGGCGTCGCGTACGGGGCGTACGGCTTCGTTCCGGCTGATGCCTGTGAACGATGTTGTGAACGAGGTGGACAACACGGTGACGGTGGCAGCGACGAGCGGTTCGATGACGGCCACCTCCACAATCACCCTTACCGACGATGACGCCGCTCCGTCGGGGATCGCCTTGAGTGTTAGCCCCGTTTCGGTGAGCGAGAATGATGGGCCGAGGCAGGTGACCGTGACTGCCACGGTGACCGGTGGCACCAGGTTCGGGACGGCGAAGACGGTGGCGGTCACGGTGGCGGGCCACGACACTGCGAACCAGGTCCAGTTCACACAGGTGTCGGGTTTCAACATCAACATTGCGGCGGAGGCGATGTCGGGGTCGCACACGTTCACGTTGACCCCGACTCCTGACAGCTCGGAGACGGCTGCCGGTGCGGCGTTGATTTCGGGCTCATTGTCGGGTGTGACGGTGACGGGGGCGACGGTGGCGATCACCGACGGCGACGGTTTGTTGAAGTTGTCGGTTCCGAGTCTGAAGATTACTGAGGGCGGTCAGGGGTCGTTCGAGGTGCGTTTGGCGTCCAAGCCGTCGGGGATTGTGCAGGTGGATGTGTCTGTGCCGGAGAGTTCTGGGGTGTCGTTGAGCCAGCGCAATAGCGGGATCCCGCGGCGGCAGAAGCTGACTTACTTCATAGTGCGGTCGAAGTGGGATGTGGGCGTGACGGTGTGGGTGAACGCTCACGCGGAGGGCGACGCCGATCCAGATGACGTGATGACGGAGATTTCGCTGTCTGCGGAGGCCGGCGGCTACGACGGGGCGACGGCGTCGTTGCCGGTGACGGTGACGGACATCACGCCGTATGAGGTGTCGAACGACGATTTCGCATTCTTTAGTGTGTATAAGGGTGATAGGACTAAGCCGATTGGTGTGCCCGAGGCGGGCGGTTGGGCGCATTTCGCGGTGATGCGGGCGCGTGTGTGGCGCAGCGATGATCCGTTCCCGGCCGATTTCGAGCAGATCCCCAATCCGTGGGGGTTCCAGCTGTGCTTCGAGGGCACCGCGACGTTGGGTGTGGACTATCAGGTGAGGAACCGGTTCAACCTGCCGTTGCGGCTGAACGGCAACTGTTCGTACCCGAACAACCCCAGCGACGGGACGCACCTGCCGGCGGGCGGCGACCGCGCTCATTTCTATCTGCGGCTGTTGGACGACGCGCACGAGGACTCCGGCGAGACGATCGAGGTGTATTTGCACGATCCGCAGGGCACGAGCTTGAACCGCGGTTTAGGCCGCGTGTTGAGGTATGTGATCTCCAACCATGACGCGCTCGACGCTCCGAGCCCGCGGGCGTTGATATCCGCGGACAGCGACGCGGTGACCGAGGGCGCCCCGGCGCGGTTCGCGGTGCAGGTCAGCCCCGCGCACGCCGACGGGGCCGCTACCGCGGTGACCGTCGAGCTAACAGGCGCGGCCGGTTACCTGGCCGCCGATCAGCCTCGCACCGTCACCGTAGATGTGCCCGCCACGGGTGTCGCGACGTTCGCGGTGCCCACCGTTGCCGACGGCACCCGCGAGAGCGACGGACAGATCACCGCCACGGTCGTCGACGGCGACGGCTACGACCCCGACCCCGACCCCGACTACGGGGCCGCGACAGTAAAGGTCCGCGACGACGACCCGAACGGCGCCGCGCCTGTCGTGTCGGTCACCGCCGACGCGGCGTCGGTCGCCGAGGGCGCCGCCGCCGGCTACACCATCACTGTCGATCCCGCCCCGGTGCTGCCGCTCGTGGTGAGTTTCACCGTGTCACAGGACGGCGACTGGGGAGCCAAGACCGGGACGCGCACCGTCACCATCGGAACCTCAGGCACCGCCACCATCGCGGTGAGAACCACAGACGACGCTCGCCACGAACCCGACGGCGAAATCACCGTCGCAATCGATGACAACTACGACTACGACCGCCACGCCACCGCCCGAACAGCGACGGTCGCCGTCACCAGCGACGACGTCGCCCTGCCGCAGGTGTCCATCGGCGACGCCGCCGCCACAGAAAACGATCGGTACATCCGCTTCCGCATCACCCTCGACAAGCCCGCCGCCGAAGCTGTCGCCGTTTCGATCAGCCTGCGCGACGGCACCGCCAAATCCGGCGAGGACTACATCAGCCTCGCCACCACAGCACACATACCCGCCGGCCAGACCAGCGTCGTACACGAGGTGTACATCTTCGGCGATGGCACCCCCGAACCCACCGAAACCTTCACCGCCCGCATCCACCGAGTCATCGGCCCCGCCGAAGCCCACCCCACCCAAAACACCGCCACCGGCACCATCACCGAAACCCCCACCGACAACAACCAGCAAGACACCGTCGATCAGGACACCGACACCGCCGAGCAGCAGGACCAGCAGAGCACCGGCGACACCCCCGACACCGGCGACACCCCCGACACCGGCGACACCCCCGACACCGACACCGACAGCGAGCAGGACACCGACGCCGACGACACGACCGACACCCCCGACACCGACAACACCGACAGCGACACAGACACAGACACCGGCCAAGACACCGACGAGTCTGAGCAGGACCAGCAAGACACTGACAGCGACAACAGCGAGCAGGACACCGACGCCGACGACACGACCGACACCGACGGCTCGCCGCCCGAATGCGTCCTGCCTGCTGACGCGGTCACCGTCGCCGAGATCACCCAATGGCGCGACGCGCTCACCAACACCGCCGGGATCAAGCGCTTCGACCGCGTCCTCGCCGCGCTCGGCGTCGACACCGGCCAAACCCCCATGACCGCCGACCAAGCCCAAGGAGTCGCCGACTGGCTCAAAAACACCCGCTGGGACCGCATTTCGCGCACCCTCGCGGCCCTCTCCCAATGCTGAGCACGGCGGGGGCTGTTGCTGTTGGGTTTTTGGCTTTGGTATGGTGGGTCAAAGCTTCCCCTCGTGTGATCCTCCAAGCGGAGGGGAGGGATTGATGAACGAGATAGTTCAAAACGCCATGATCGGCCTGTTCGGAGCGGGTTTTCTGGGGATTCTGTTCCACCATTTGCGCGACATGTCTGCCAGGCTTTCCAGCCTGGAGACGACGGTCAAGTCCATGGACACCAAGTTCACCGGGGCGATCAAGGACTCGGAAACCAAGTTCACCGGGGCGATCAAGGACTCGGAAACCAAGTTCACCGGGGCGATCAAGGACTTGGAGATCCGGATGGACACCAAGTTCAAAGAGCACGGCGAGCGATTGGCCCGAATCGAGGCGAAACTCGAGATCGACCCACCCGCCGAAGCGGCCTAGCCCCCTTCGTTCTTCGGCATAATCCAGCTATCCGGACAGCACCGGCCTTCTGTTGATCCCCGAATTAGCGCTGGGTGATGGGGATGTAGTTGCGTTCTTGGGCGCCGGTGTAGACCTGGCGGGGTCGGGCGATGCGGCTGTCTTGTTCTAGGAGCTCTACCCAGTGGGCCAGCCAGCCGGCGGTGCGGGCGATGGCGAACAGCACGGTGAACATCTCGGTGGGGAAGCCCATCGACTGGTAGATCAGCCCGGAGTAGAAGTCCACGTTGGGGTACAGCCGGCGGCTCACGAAGTAGTCGTCGGCCAGGGCCAGCTCTTCGAGCTTCAGGGCGATGTCTAGCAGCGGGTTGGAGCCGGTGACCTCGAACACGTCGTAGGCGGCTTCTTTGATGATGCGGGCCCGGGGGTCGTAGTTCTTGTACACCCGGTGGCCGAACCCCATCAGGCGGGTCTCGCCGGCCTTGACCGCCTTGATGAAGGGGTCGATGTTCTCGTAGCCGCCTATCTCGTTGAGCATCTCCATGACGGCCTGGTTGGCCCCGCCGTGGCGGGGTCCGTAGAGGGCGCAGGCCGCAGCGGAGATAACCGAGTAGGGGTCGGTGTGGGCGCTGCCCGCCACCCGGGCCGTGCTGGTAGAGCAGTTCTGCCCGTGGTCGGCGTGGGTGATGAGGAGCAAATCGAGCGCCCGTCGGAAGGTTGGCTCGCATTGGTACTTGGGCTCGGCGACTTTGAACATCATCGACAAGAAGTTGGTGGCGAAGTCCAAGTCGTTGTCGGGGTAGACGAACGGCATGCCGGTGTTGAATCGGGCGCCGGCGGCGGCCACGGTGGGCACCTTGGCGATGAGCCGCACGATCTGGTGCATGCGGTTCTCGGGGTCCTCGATGTCTTTGGCCTCGGGGTAGAAGGTGGAAAGGGCGGCGATGGTGGAGACGAACATGCCCATGGGGTGGGCGTCGTGGAGGAACGACTCCATGAACCGCTTGCGGAAGCGCTCATGGATAAAGGTGTGATGGGTGATCTCATCCACCCATTGGTCGTATTCGGCTGGTGTGGGCAACTCTCCGTGCAACAGCAGGTAGGCAACCTCCAGATAGGTGGAGTGCTCGGCAAGCTGCTCGATGGGGTAGCCCCGGTAGCGCAGGATCCCGTTCTCGCCGTCCACTTCGCTGACTGCGCTGGTGGTGGCCGCGGTGGTGCTGAAGGAGGGGTCGAGGAACCACACGTTGGGGAGCAGTTTTCGCCAGGCTGTGGCATCCACACCGCCGTCGACAATCGGTACCTCTATTGACTCACCGGTCCGATTGTCGGTGATCGTTATGGACTCAGGCACGCACGGCTCCTTTCGCTGCTCCCTCTGGCGCTGCCGCAGCATACCCCAGGCAGCCCCGGTCGCTCCCAGAGAAGGGGCTCCTGCTGCTCAAAGAGGGGTGTTGTCGTGGCGGCGGCGGGGGAGGGACTCCCGTTTGGACTCCAGCAGCTCCAGGGCCGCAGCCACCTCGGCCCGGGTGTCTGCCGGGTCGATCACCGCGTCGACGGAACCCCGTTCCGCCGCGATGTAGGGGTTCAGGTATCGGTCTTCGTAGGCGGCTTCCAGCTCGGCCCGCTCGGTGGGGCTGGCTCCTCGGTTGACGATCTCCACTGCGCCCCGGGCGCCCATCACCGCGATCTCGGCCGAGGGCCAGGCTAGGGCGATGTCGTTGCCCATGTGCCGGGAATCCATCACGATGTAGGCCCCGCCGTAGGACTTCCGCAGGGTCACGTTCACCCGGCCCACCGTGGCCCGGGCGTAGGCGAAGGCCAGCTGGGCGCCGTGGCGGATGATGCCCCGCCACTCCAGGTCCTTTCCCGGTTGAAAGCCGGAGGTGTCCACGAAGGTGACCAGCGGCAGGTTGAAGGCGTCGCAGAACGACACGAACCGGGCCCCCTTCTGGCTGCACGCGATGTCGAGGGTTCCGGCCAGGCTCTGGGGCTGGTTGGCCAAGATCCCCACCGGGCGCCCGACCACGGTGGCGAAGGCGCACACCAGGTTGGTGGCCCAGTCGGCCTTGTACTCCAGCAGATCGCCGTCGTCGGCCACCGCCCGGGCCACGTCCCGCACGTCGTAGCTGCCCAGCGTCGATTCGGGCAGAAGATCGCACAGCTCAGGGGTGGGGCGATCGGCGGGGTCGTGAATGGCCCATCGGGGGGGCAGCTCGTCGGCGTGGGCGGGCAGCAGGCTCAACAGCGTCCCCACCAAGTCGTCGGCTGCTTGTTTGTCCTCTACCAAGAAGGCGGCCACCCCGCTGCGACGGGACAGCTGGCCTGCTCCTCCCAGGGTCTGGTTGCTGATCACCTCTCCGGTGAACTGGGTGACCATGCGGGGGCCGGAAACGAAGGCGTAGCTGTCCTCGGTGGCGATGGCGATGTCGGCCAGGCCCAGCAGCAGGGCCGGTCCCGACACTGCCGGGCCGGTGGCGCAGAAGATTGTGGGCACCTGGCCCGAGCAGCTCACCACCGCCTTGGCCACCCGGCCCCAGCCCATGGTGGCGGCGATGCCCGAGTCGATTTCGGCTCCCGACGAGGCGAGGAACCCCACCAGGGGTATCCGCCGCAATAGGGCCTCGTGGGCGGCCCGCTCCAGGGTCTCGCTGTCGGCCGGGCTGAGCGCCCCCCGGTCGACATCGTTGTCCTCCACGTCGAAGACCACGCAATCCCGGCCGTCGTAGGACTCCAGCCATGCTCGTGCTGTTCCCGATGACCCGGCCCGCAGCGGGACCCGGTCGGGCCGGTTTCCGGTGGCAGTCATGGCATCAGTCATGGATAGGGTCAGTCTCGCGCGCCGGCATCAACTCGGATATACCCCGGCTTGGTCGTAGCCGTGGGTGCCAACCACCTCGAAGATCACTTCTCGCACTGCCCGGGTGACCGCTGAGGGCGCCACCCGGCGGCTGACGATCAGGCCCACCGAGCGTCGCACCAGCCCGGTTATGGGGATGCGGCGCCACGGGCCGTCGTCGGGCGCGGCGGTGGCCGGGAGAATGGCGGCGCCGAACCCGGTGAGCACCAGGGCGGCGATCATCCTCATGCCATCGATCTCGGCCCGGGTGGTGAGCTCCACCCCCTGGTTCTTGAGCTCGGAGTCGATCTCATCTCGAAAGGCCGTTCCCGGCGGAGGCAGCAGCAGCTCATGGCGGCTCAGCTCGGCCGGGGTAACCGCAGATTTGCGGGCCAGCGGATGATCGGGCGGCGCGATGAGCAGGCGGTCCTCCTCGAACAGCTCCTCGGCCCGAATCTCGGGATCGCGCAGGGGCAGGTTGACCACCGCGCTGTGGAGGTCTCCGGCCACCACTTGGGGGAGCAGGCTGGTGGTGGTGGCGGTCAGAATCTCGAGCCGCACGTTGGGGTACCTGGCCTCCAAAGCGGGTAGCACGATGGGGATAAGCCAGCGGGCGGTGGAGTCGATGGTGCCCAGGCGGGTGACCCCGGAGATGTCGTCGCGCATGGCGGCCATGTCGTCGGCGATGGCATCGGTCTCGGCCTTGATGCGCCGGGCCCGGGCCACCACCGCCTCGCCCTCCTCGGTGAGGGTGCCGGCGTCGCGGTCCACCAGGCGGGCGCCCAGCTCCTCCTCCAGGCGGGCGATGTGCTTTGACACATTGGACTGCACGGTGTGCAGCGACCGGGCCGCGCTGGAGAAAGTCTTGTGCTGGGCGATGGCCAAGAGGGCATCGAGCTGGCGGATGTCCATAGTCTCAGATCTACGGCTGGCAGTAGGAGCCGATGTCCACGGGTCAGCAGCCGCCGGGCTCGTTCAGCCCTTGGTCCGCTGGCGGATCAGGTTCAGCGCGCTGCCCGCCCGGAACCACTCGATCTGGTCGTGCGACAGGGTGTGCTCAGCGGTGATCTCTATGGACGTCCCGTCGGGCTTGGTCGTTCGCACCCTCACCGGGGCACCGGGGGCGAGTTCGGCCAGGCCCAGGATCGAGATGCGGTCGTCCTCGCCGATGCGGTCATAGTCGTCGGGGTCGGCGAAGGTCAGGGCCAAAACGCCCTGTTTTTTGAGGTTGGTCTCGTGGATGCGGGCGAACGACCGGGCGATCACCGCCGCGCACCCCCTGAAGCGGGGCTCCATGGCGGCGTGCTCTCGCGACGAGCCCTCGCCGATATTTTGATCGCCCACCACCACCCAGCGCTGGCTTGCCGCGTGGTAGGCGGCGGCCACGTCGGGGAACGACCCGGTGGCGCCGTCGATCTGGTTCTTGCCCTCGCCGACCGCCCCGGTGAAGGCGTTCACCGCTCCCAGGTAGAGGTTGCCCGAGATGTTCTCCAGGTGCCCCCGATAGCGCAGCCACGGCCCGGCCATGGAGATGTGGTCGGTGGTGCACTTGCCCTGGGCTTTGAGCAGCACGGGCAGGCCGTGGAAGTCCTCGCCGTCCCAGGCGGCGAACGGCTCGAGCACCTGGAGCCGCTCGGAGTCGGGCGACACCCGCACGTCCACCCCGCTGCCATCGGTGGGTGGGGCCAAGAACCCGCTGGCGCCGGGGTCGAAACCCTGGTCGGGCAGCTCGGTGCCCGGGCCCACCATCAGTGCCACCTCGGTGTCGTCGGGGGCGGTGATGGTGTCTGTGGCCGGGTCGAAGTCGAGCGTGCCGGCCAGGGCCAGCGCCACCACCGTCTCCGGCGAGGTCACAAAGGCGTTGGTGGAGGCGTAGCCGTCGTTGCGCTTGGGGAAGTTGCGGTTGTAGCTGGTGACGATGCTGTTGGGGGTGCCGTCGGCCACGTCGTCGCGGTTCCACTGGCCGATGCACGGCCCGCAGGCGTTGGCCAAAACGGTGGCCCCGATGGCCTCGAGGTCGGCCAGCAGGCCGTCTCGCTCGATGGTGGCCCGCACCTGCTCGGAGCCGGGGGTGACCATCAGCGGCGACTTGGCGGTGAGCCCGTGGGCCGCGGCGTGGCGGGCGATGCTGGCCGCCCGGGTGATGTCCTCATAGCTGGAGTTGGTGCAAGACCCCACCAGAGCAGCGCTCACCTCCAGGGGCCAGCCGTTCAGCTTGGCCTCGGCCCCTAGCTCGGCCACCGGGCGGGCCCGGTCGGGGGTGTGGGGGCCGTTGATGTGGGGACCCAGCTTGGACAGGTCGATCTCCACCACCCGGTCGAAGTAACCGCCGGGGTTGGCCAGCACGGCGTCGTCGGCCCGCAGGTCGTGGGCGACGTCGTTGGCCGCGTCGGCCACGGCCTCCCGTCCGGTGGCTTTGAGGTAGCGGGCGATGGCGTCGTCGTAGGCGAACAGCGAGGTGGTTGCGCCGATCTCGGCGCCCATGTTGCAGATGGTGGCCTTGCCGGTGGCCGACAGCGAGTGGGCGCCCGGCCCGAAGTACTCCACGATGGCCCCGGTGCCGCCGGCCACCGTCAAGATCTCGGCCACCTTCAAGATCACGTCTTTTGGGGCGGCCCAGCCGTCGAGTTCTCCGATGAGGTGTACGCCGATGAGCTTGGGCCAGCGCACGTTCCACGGGAATCCGGTCATCACGTCCACCGCGTCAGCCCCGCCCACGCCAACCGCCACCATGGCCAGGCCGCCGGCGTTGGGGGTGTGGCTGTCGGTTCCGATCATCATGCCGCCGGGGAAGGCGTATTGCTCCAGCACCACCTGGTGGATGATCCCCGACCCCGGCTTCCAGAATCCGGCCCCGTAGCGGGCGCACACCGACTCCAAGAAGTCGTATACCTCCTCGTTGTTGTCGAGGGCGGCGGCTAGGTCGCGCTGGGCGTCTAGGCGGGCCGATATGAGGTGGTCGCAGTGGGTGGTGGTGGGCACCTGCACCTCGTCGAGCCCGGCGGTCATGAACTGGAGCCACGCCATCTGGGCGGTGGCGTCCTGCATGGCCACCCGATCGGGCCGCAGGTCCACGTAGGTGGCCCCTCGCTCGGGGGTGGCTGTCGGGTCGTTGAGGTGGTTGACCAGGATTTTCTCGGCCAGAGTCAGTTCTCGTCCAAAGCGCTCCCGGGCGGCGTCAACCCGCTCGTCCAGGGTGGCGTAAACGTTTTCGATCAGTTCTATAGGGGTGGAGGCGGCTACCGGCATACTTCCGATTCTACGGGCTTATCAGCAATGTGGCCTTGTCGCGGACTAGCTGTCCGAGCGGTTCAGCTAGTGGTGTGCGGGATTCGGGGTAGCATCGTTCTATCCCGGTAAGGCTACGCATGCAGGAGGGAGCAGACCATGAAGACGATGAGCGTTGATGACGGTTTGTACGGTGCCCTTGAAGCAGCATCCAATCGCGACGGCAGGCCCATTGAGGAGTTGGTGGCCGAAGCCATTGCTTCCTGGCTGGGAGATGCGACGCTGGATGAGGCCGACCAAGCGGCAATTGAAGCAGCCCGCCGCGAAGCAGCCGAGCAGGGTGGAGTGGAGTTCGAGGACTTCTTCGACAAGCTTCCCCAGGCTTGAGACTGACTTTAGGCGTTGTACCGGGTTGAACTTTCTCCTGCCGCCCAGCGTCAGGCGCGAAGACTCGCTCCGGAGGCCGCTAGGCGAGTGCCCGTATCGGGACTTGTGATTGGCCAGCCAGTCCTAGCCGCTCTGGGCATGCAGGTGCGCGATCACGCTAGGGCCAGCGGCGGTGTTGGCGGCGGGAGCGGGGGGAGCGGTCGCCTAGGGCCCAGGCCCGGCGCCAGGGGGAGACGTCGGGGCCGGTTAGGCCGGGGGTAGTGCCGGCGTGGGCTCGGCGGCGGGCCTGGTACCAGTCGGTGGCGCACTCGTCGGCCAGGGTGGCCACCGCTACCTCGATGCGGGCCGCGAACCGCCGGGCGTTGTCCTCCTCGGTGGGCGCCAGGGGGTCGCCGAAGGTGATGGTGGTGGCCGACACCTTCGGAACGTTGCGGCCCTTGGGCAGGATGCGGTCGGTGCCCTCAACGTGAACTGGCACCACCGGCACGCCGCAGCGCACGGCCAGATAGCCGGCCCCGCCCAAAAACGGCTGGCCCCAGCCGTCGGGGCTGCGGCCGCCCTCGGGGAAGATCACCAGGCTCCAACCGTCTTCGATTAGCGACGCGGCCAGCCGGGCCGAGCGCCGCCCCACCTTGGAGCGCTCGATGGGGATGGCTCCGATCACCAGCGCCGAGACAGCAGATTTGAGCGCTCCGGTGAAGAAGTAGTCCGATGCCGCCCCCACCACCAGCCGGTTGCGCCACCGGGGCGGAATGGAGGTGAACAGCAGCGGTGTGTCGATGTGGCTGTGGTGGTTGGCCGCGAAGATCACCGGCCCCTCCAGGCGCTCCAGCCGGTCCAAGCCCTTGCGCTGGGGCCGGGCCAATGCGGCCATCGCGGGCTGCATCACCGCTTCGGTGAGAACTCGCCGGGCCGCTCGGGCCGCTGGCTTGCGGGCCCAGTCGGTGTCGTAGTCGGCCCCTCGGTTCTTGGCTTCCGGCGCGGGCGGCACCCCCACCGGCGGCCGTCCCGCCCGATACGGGAAGTCCAGCTTCGAGATCGCCCGCCTAGCTGACATCGGCCATCAAGATGGGGGGGTTGTGGAGGTGGGTGACGGTGGGCTGGCGTCCCACGGTGTCGCTGGCGATCTCCAGGGCGTCTTGAAAGGTGGAGGCGGGGCGAAAGCCCATGCGCTGCACCGCCCGGGTATCGCCGCCCACGATGATGACCTCGCCCAGGTGCTGAAGGGCGTGCGCCCCCCAGTACCACATGTAGAAGGGGTGGACGCCGTGGTAGGCGTACGAGGTGCGGTACAGGTGGATGTACCACTCGTCTTCGGCGAACTGGCGCTCGTAGCGGGCCTCGATCTCCACCGGGTCGGTGGTGTCGGCCAGCACCTGCTCGAAGAAGTCGATGTAGCTGGGGTGGTGTACCGGGTGGAACTCCCACCGGGTGGGGTGGCCCATGATGACCACTCCGCCCTCGCGCACCAGCGGGCGGCCCCGATACAGGTTGAAGAAGTACCCCAGACCCAGGCACATGACCAGGATCGGGTTCATCACCGAGTTCACGTTGTAGGGGCTTATGTAGGGCAGGCCCATGGTCAAGATGTCGGTCTGGCCCTCCACCGGCACCAAATGCTGGGCGTAAACGTTCTCGGTGGTCACCTTGTGGACGGCCTCCACCTCGCCGGCCTGCACCGAGGTGAGCTCGTAGGGCGACCGCCACGACTGGAAGATCTGTCGGGCCATCTGGGGCGGGGCGTACTTCAGGCCGGTGTTCATGGCCACGAAGGCGGCCCTGTCTTTGGCCGTCCACTCCCACTCCCGCTTCTGGAGCATGGCCAGGGGGCCGTCCACCCCGAAGGTGTTGTTGTTGACCGTGGTCTCTATCTGGAAGATCTTCACCCCGGCGTCGCGCAGCACCTTGCCCATGCGCCAGTTGGAGGCGTGCAGCTCGGAGCGGTGCTGGTCCATGAACGAGCGGGACTCCTGCATGGTCTTCACGTTGTGGTGGTGGCGCAGCCCCTGGTAGCCGGCCAGGCCGGTGGCGGTGCTCTTGTGGCCGCCGTCCATGGCCACCAGGTTTATGTTCACATACACCACCAAGTCGCTGTCGGCGGCCCGCTTGGAGAACTGCACCTCCTCGCCGTGGGGGGTGGTGCCCAGCACGACCATGCCGTCGGGGTCCTCGGCGTCGTGGTTGTAGAGGCATCCCGAGGGGGCGAAGGCGTCATAGGTGCGGTCGCCCACCGCGTGGCGCAGCTCGGCCTCGGTCATGCGCCGGTGCAGGGCCAAAGCGGCGATGACGTGGACATCGTCCACCCCGGCTGCCGCGGCCATCTCCAGCACCTGCTCGATCACCATCTGGCGGATGTCGGGGCGGCGCATGGGCGGCAGCGGCAGGGAGATGTCGTCGAAGGCGATTGTGAGCTTCATGCCCGGGCGCAGCTGGGCGGGCAGCGGGTCTTGGTCGATGGGGTCGAGCAGCGCCCGGCGGATGGCGCCCTCGGGATCGGCCAGCCCCAACAGCGGCTCGGCGGGGTAGATGACCCGGCTGCGACCGGCGGGGAGCTTCTCGGTGCGGAAACCCTCGCCGTGGTGGAACAGGATCGGCGGGGTGGAGCGGTCTACCTCCAGCACCATGCCGGGGCGGGGGGTGGGCCTGATTCGGTCTTTCATGACGCCTTCCGGGCCCCGATGGGCAGCAGCTTGCGGGGGCCGCCGGGGGCTTTGTCGAAGTACTCGATGAGCCATCCCCGCTTGCGGGCCAGCATGGCAAGCTTGGGCTCGGGATTCACCGCCACCGGATGGCCCACAGCCTCTAGCAGGGCCAGGTCGCTGGCAGAGTCGGCGTAGGCCACCGACTCCGACAGCAGCAGCCCCTCGGCGTTGGCGAAGTCTCGCAGAACCTCGGCGCGGGACTCGCTGGTGGGCGGCACTGCGGCGAGTTGGCCGGTGTAGAGGCCATGTTCTTGGTCCAGCTCGGTACACACGATGTGGTCGAACAGGGGGCGCAGCGGCTCCACGATGAAGTCGAGAGCCCCGGTGATGAGCACAGTGGTGTGCCCCGCAGCCCGATGCCGGCGCACCCTGCGGATGGCCGCGGGGTATGCCTGGGTCAAGATCAGATCGCTGAACATCTCGCCGGAGTCCTCGGCCATCTGCTCAACCGGCGCCCCCTCGTAGCGGCGGTAGAAGTGGCGGAGGAAGTCGCTGCGGTCCCGGTGGTCCAGGGCCAAAAGCGACGGGGCCTCCAGCAGGATCTTGGCCACCAGCCGGGCCCGCTCGTCGAGGGGGAGTCGCCGAGTGGCCAGCCAGCCGTAGGCCATGACCACGTTGGCGGCGATGACGGTGTTCTCCAGGTCGAAGGCCGCCATATGGCGGTCGGGGGAGAGCACCTGGGTTCGCTGGCGGTCTTTGCGGGACGGCCCCGACCGCCCCGACGGGGCCGTCTTGACCCGGCCTTGGGCCACCACGGTGGGCAGGTGGATGTCAGTCACATAGTGGGGCCAGTCGATGATCCGGGGGTCGAAGCAGAATGCCCGTTGGTCATCGTCGTCCAGGCTGTCCCACAGCCCCAGCAGCCGGTCTAACCCGAACAGGGCCTCGCACTCGGTGTAGGCCCCGTACAGCTCCACATATCCCAAGGCTCGCTCCACTTGGTCGCGGCGCTCGTCCAGATCGGCGGTGATCTCGGCCTGGCGGCCCCGTATGGGCAGCCGCCCGAGCACCCGCTCGCCCGCATTCAGCCCGCTGCGCAGCCGCTTGAGCTGGCGGACCACCCGGCCCCGGCCCGGATAGGTCCAGTTGGGCGGGGGAATGGGCTGGTCCCGGTCGTCGTAGATGGGGTTCTCGCTGAACCAGCCGTGGGCCAGGTCGGCCAGCTGATTGAGCCGGAATGGGTTGACCGCTCCCGAGGCCACTTGGATCACAGGCTGGTCGGGGTCGTGGCCACGGGCGGCCACTGCGCAGATGGCGGCGGCCACCAGATCCACCGGGATCACGTCCAGCACCCCCTGAGGGATGCCGGGAAAATCGGTGAGCAGCCCGCGCCCGTAGCCGATGATGATTGGCTCGGCCATGCGGAATCCCCGGATCCAACCGGGGAAGGGCTCGGAGTAGGCCGACTCGATGATCGACGGTCTCACGGTGGTGACCCTCAGGTCGGCCTTGATCTCCGCCACCGCGGTCTCGGCCAGCGCCTTGGTGAAGGCGTAGGCGTCGGGGAATCCCAGCGAGGACGCCCGCGACCGGCCGGCTTCCACCATGTGGTCGTGGACCCATCGGCTGCGGAGCTGCTCGGTCTTGGCGGCCAGCGCCGGGGTGCCGGCCGCGCCCAGCTCGTGACGGGCCCGGCTGCGGAACTCGTCCAAGCGGTTGGGATCGCGGCTCTCGGTCTCGGTGGTGATGCGGCGGCGGCGACTGGCCTCGGCCTCCTCCTGCCACGACACCGGTACGTACATGGGGCCGTCGGTCAGTGGTTCCTCGGGGGCGTTGCCCCGGCGGCTACCGGCCACATAGCAGGTGGACACCGCGATGAAGTGGGGAGACGCCCCCATCTCGTTCAGCATCTCCACCAGCCGCACCGGCCCCATGAGGTTGACTTCAACCGCGGTGTCCAGCGGATTGTCGAACGCCACTGCGGCGGCCGAGTGGATGACGATGTCGCTGCTGGCGATCAACTCCCGGCCGGCGTTGTCGAGCCCCAGCCCGTCGATTCCCACGTCTCCGGCCACACCGGTGATCCGTTTCTGGCAGAGCCGCTCGAATACATCGGTGCCTAGTTCGTCGCGCAGTCGGTCGAATACATCGTTGCGGATGATCTCCCGGCGGATGCGCTGCTCCACGCCTCGACGTCCGGGGCGCACCAACAGCACCAACTCCACCTCGGGCACGCAGCGCAGCAGCCGCTCCACAAGAGCGGTGCCCAAGAAACCGGTCGTGCCGGTGATGGCTAGCCGCTTGCCAGCCAGCGCATCAGAGATCATCGCAGTGTTCTACCAAACCCAGGGGATTTTCCCCAGCCCACTCACGCTCTCAGCGGTCGGTGCGGCGGTGTTGGCGGCGGCGCTCGGCGCGCTCGATGGCCAGGTCGACCAGCGTCTCGATGAGCTGCGGGTAGGGGAGGCCTGATGCTTCCCACAGTTTGGGGTACATGCTGATGGGGGTGAATCCGGGGATGGTGTTGACCTCGCTGAGCAGCATTCCCCTTCCGTTGGGCTCGTAGAGGAAGTCCACTCGGGCCATGCCCTCGCACCGCAGGGCCTCGTAGGCGGCTACGGCCAGACGCTGCGCTTCTTGGGCGGCGACCTCAGAGATCTGGGCGGGAACCACCAGCTTGGCGCCGTCGGTGAGGTACTTGTCGGCGTAGTCGTAGAACTCAGCACCGGGCACGATCTCGCCGGGGACCGACGCCTTGGGGTCGCGGTTGCCCAGAACCGACACCTCGATCTCTCGGCCGGTGACGGCCTCCTCGATGATCAGCGTTTGGTCGTATTGGGCGGCGGCCTCGAGTGCTTTGACCGTCTCGAACTCAGTGGTGGCCCGGCTAACCCCCACCGACGAGCCCATATTGGCCGGCTTCACGAATAGCGGAAGCCCCAGCTCGGCGATCGCCTGTTGGGCCACTGCCTCGAGGCGGTCGTCAGCTGATGCCGTCCGGTAACGGCATTGGGCCAACCCGTGACGGGCGCACACCAGCTTGGCCATGGACTTGTCCATGCACACCGCCGAGGCCAGCACCCCCGACCCCACATAGGGAATGTCGGCCACTTCGAGCAGGCCCTGAATGGTGCCGTCCTCGCCCATGGGACCGTGTACCAGGGGGAATACCACCGTGTCGGGCTCGGCGAATATCTCGGCGGGGGCTACGCCGAGGCCGTCGGCGTCCAACTGGTCGGGAAGGGGTGCGGGAAGCTCGGCAAGCCGCCACTGCCCATCTCGGGTGATGCCCAACGCCACCACCTCGAAGCGGTCCTTGTCGACTGCGGCGGCCACATGGCGGGCCGAAACACACGACACGTCGTGCTCGGCCGAGCGTCCGCCGAAAAGCAGCACCAAACGGGTGCGGGATCCCACAGGCCGACGGTACCCCACCGCTCGGTCTGACGGTGGGAGGCTAGGGGGGTGAGGCTATTGGCGTCGGAGGTGGCCCTGGCGGTCGGCGGTCGCCTGGTTGGCCCCGATGTCGCGGTGTCCGGCGTGTCGATCGACTCCCGGACGGTGGCGCAGGGCGAGTTGTTCGTGCCGGTGGTGGCCGAGCGGGACGGCCACGATTTCATCGACGACGCGCTGGCCGCGGGGGCAGCGGCCTACCTGACTTCTGCTCCACCCCGTGGAGCCACTGCGGTGGCGGTGGCTGACACCGCCGCCGCAGTGGCCGAACTAGGCCGCCACGTCCGCAGTCGGTTTGACGGCCCGGTGGTGGGCATAACCGGATCGGTGGGCAAGACCTCGGTGAAGGACATGGCCGCCGCGGCCATCGGCGCCGACCGTCCCACCCACGCCAGCCCGATGTCGTTCAACAACGAACTGGGGGTGCCGCTGACACTGGTGAACTGCCCCGAGAGCGCCGAGGCAGTGGTGGTGGAGATGGGCGCCCGGGGCAAGGGCCACATCACCTGGCTGTGCTCGTTGGGCCGGCCCACCGTCGGCGTGGTGACCGCGGTGGGAGCGGCCCACACCGAGCTGTTCGGCACGGTGGAGGCGGTGGCCGAGGCCAAGGGGGAGCTGGTGGAGTCGCTGGGCCCATCGGGCGTGGCCGTGCTCAACGCCGACCAGCCCCTGGTGTCGGCTATGGCGGGGCGGACGCAGGCCAAGGTGCTGACCTTTGGCCGCTCGACAGGGGATGTGCGTGCGTCAGGGGTGAGTTTGGACGTTGGGCTGTGCCCCCGGTTTCGGTTGGAGACGCCCAATGGACAGGCCGAGGTGGCACTGGCGGCCCGTGGCGAGCACATGGTGGACAACGCCTTGGCCGCGGCGGCGGCCGCGTTGGCGGTCGGAGTGGGAGTGGATGAGATCGCCGCCGGATTGGGCTCGGCCAAGCTGTCGCCGTGGCGCATGGAGGTGACCGAGCTGGCCTCGGGGGCGGTGCTCATCAACGATGCCTACAACGCCAACCCCATGTCCATGGCCGCCGGACTGCGCTCTCTGGCCGCAGTGGACCGCAGCCGGCGGGTGGCGGTGCTGGGCATAATGGCGGAGCTGGGCGACCGGGCCGCCGCCGAGCACGCCGCCATCGGCGCATTGGCCCGAGAACTCAGCATCGAAGTCATCCCAGTGGCCACCGGCGACTACGGCCGGCCCCCAGTGGCCGATGCCGCCGCCGCCGTAGCCGCTCTCGGTCCAGTCGACGCCGATACCGCCGTATTGGTCAAAGCCAGCCGGGCGGCAGGGCTGGATGCGGTGGCCACTGCCTTGTCCGAAAGCTGACGGCGACGGGGGCTCGCGGTTGCATTAAGGGGTTGCATTAGGGGGATGTACTGTCGGGGCTTCGGTGACGGAGGAGGCGGAGATGGACTTTCGTGAGCGGTCGGTGCAGGAGTGGGCCGCGGCGGTGCAGAGCCGGGAGGTGTCGGCCCGGGAGATGGTCGAGGCCTCGCTGGCCGCCATTGAGGCCCAAGAGGAGCTGAACGCCTTTGTGGCCACTGATCCCGAGCGGTCTTTGGCCGAGGCCGACGAGACCGACGCTCGGTTGGCCTCAGGCGACGAGGTCGGACCGCTGGCTGGCATACCGTTCGGGGTCAAAGATCTGGAGGATGCCGCCGGGCATGTGACCACCCAGGGTTCGTTTCTGCATGCCGACGACCCGCCAGCGGAGGCCGACAGCATTCTGGTGGAGCGGCTGCGAGCTGCGGGCTGCGTGGTGATGGGCAAGACCAACACCCCGGAGTTCGGCTGGACCGGTGACACCTACAACCCCGTGTTCGGGACCACCGGCAACCCGTGGAACCCGAAGCGCTCCCCTGGCGGATCGTCGGGGGGCACCGCGGCTGCGCTGACCGCGGGGCTGGTGCCGCTGTGTACTGGCTCCGACGGGGGCGGGTCCATCCGCATCCCCGCCGCAGCCTGCGGATTCAGCGGCTTCAAGGCCAGCTTGGGCCGGGTGCCGGTGGAAGGGCCGTACCGGCTGTGGCCCCTTTCGGTTCACGGCCCGATGGCGCTACGGGTGTCCGATATCGCCTTCGTGCAAGACTTGGTGATGGGGCCATCGCCCCGCGACCTCGACTCACTGCCCCGTCCCGACCGGTCGTGGCGCCAAGCGCTGGACGAGGACTGGCGTCCGAAGCGGGCGGTGTGGTGCCCATCGCCCGACGGCAACCCGTCGGATGCCGAGGTAGTGGCGGTGTGCGAGGCCGCAGTGGCCCAGATGGAGGCGGCCGGCGTGGCGGTGGAGGTCCGGGAGGAGGGCCTGTTTGGCGACCCGATCTGGGAGTACGTGCTGTTGTCGGCCAACGCGGTGTCGGGTGAGCTGGGCGAGCTGACCAAAGAGCAGATGGACCAGATCACCCCAGGACTGCGCTACTACTTCGGGCTGTCCACCAGTCCCCAAGTGGCCGATTTCAACCGGGCGCTCGACATCTTCTACGAAATGTCCGAGACCCTCAACAGCGTGCTGGCCGACGCAGACTTGCTCATCACCCCCACCGTGGCGGGCCATTTTCCCGAGTGCGGAGGCCAGGGGCTGGTCAACGGCGAGCTCGTCGACAACTGGGTCCGCCACACCTACCCCTACAACTTGACCCGGCTGCCCGCGGGCAGCGTGCGGGCCGGGTTCGCCTCCGACGGCATGCCGGTAGGCCTGCAGCTGGTGGGCCCCCAACTCGGCGACGTGCGGGTACTCCAGGCTATGGCCTACTGCGAAGAACTGTTCGCGCCGCCAATGTGGCCTGCGCTATCCTGAGCGACCCCCGGACCGTTAGCTCAGATGGCCAGAGCGCTCGCCTCACACGCGAGAGGTCACTGGTTCAAGTCCAGTACGGTCCACCACAATCGGCATGTGGGCAGCGCCCGCTGTGGCCTGGGGGCACTGCTTGGGCCAGACTTTGGCCATGGCCACGATCACCACCAACGACCTCAAGAACGGCATGGCGCTGAACCTAGACGACGGCCTGTTCAACGTGGTCGAGTTTCAGCACGTCAAGCCGGGCAAGGGCGGGGCGTTCGTGCGCACCACCTTGAAGAATGCCCGCACCGGCGCCGTCTTGGAGCGCACGTTCCGGGCCGGGGAGAAGGTTGAGCGGGCCAACATCGACCGCCGGGAGATGCAGTACCTGTACTCCGACGGCGAGAGTTTCGTGTTCATGGACAGCGAGACCTACGACCAGCTCCACGTGGGCGCCGATGTGCTGGGCGACGCGGTCAACTACCTAGTGGAGAACAACTCGGTGATCCTCGCCATGTTCGGCAGCGAGATCGTGGGCACCGACCTGCCCGCCGCGGTTGAGCTGGATATCGCCCAGACCGAGCCCGGCGTCCAGGGCGACCGGGTGTCGGGGGCTACCAAGCCGGCCACATGCCAGACCGGACTGGTGGTGCAGGTGCCGTTGTTCTTGAATCCGGGCGAGCGCATCAAGGTAGATACTCGCTCCGGCGAGTACATCAGCCGGGCCTGAGCTTCGCACTAGGGTGAAGGGCGGCCAATGAACAACCCAGATCCACTGGTCGCCGGATCGCAGCGGCGGCAAGTGCGAGAGCGGGCCCTGGGCCTGCTCTATGAGGCTGAGACCAAGGGCATCGACATGGCTGAGCTGGTCGATTCCCTGGAGCTGCCCCTCGATCCCTACGCCCACACCCTGGTCACCGGGACGGCCTATCACCAGGTGGAGATCGACGTCCGCCTGGAGGAGTTCTCGGCGCGTTGGCCGGTGGCCCGGATGCCCGCGCTGGATCGGGCGATTCTGCGTCTGGCCAGCTTCGAGCTCTCCTACAGCACCGAAATCTCCGTGGCGGTGATCATCAACGAGGCGGTAGAGCTGGCCCACGAGTACTCCACCCCGGCTTCGTCCGGATTCATAAACGGGCTCTTGTCGCAGGTAGCGGCAACCGTCCGCCCCTCCAGTTATCATTAGCCTCTATGGGGAAGCGGTGAGCGACGATCCTTTGCTCCCAGGCACAAGCCGCAACCTAGAAGAGCGGGAAGCTCGCGCCTTCGACTTCGGAAGGATGGTACGGCGGGTGCCGGACGCGGTGGCCACCCCGGTCAGTGCAGAGGAAGTGGCCAACCTTGTGCGCAGCGCCAGGCGTGGCGGAATCCAATTGGCGATTCGGGGAGGCGGACACTCCCAGGGTGCACAGAGCCTCACCGACCGCGGCGTGGTCCTCGACACAACGAATCTGGATCGGGTCCAACCCGTCGGCCCGGGATTGGTGCGCGCCCAGGGCGGGGCGCAGTGGGGCACGGTGGTGGACGCGCTGAAGGGCGCGCGGCGGTTGCCGCGGGTACTCGTCGACATCGGCGAGGCCACGGTGGGCGGGACGCTCGCCGCCGCAGGCCTCGGCACCACCTCGCATCGCTACGGCGCGCAAGTCGAACAAGTCGAACAGCTTGAGGTGGTGACCGGTACTGGTGAGCTAGTCCGGTGCTCGCCTATGGAGAACGCGGGTCTCTTCGATGCAGTCAGGGGCGGTCAGGGACAGTTCGGGATCATAACCGAGGCCTGGATTCGGCTGCGCCCAGCAGGAGCGCGGTTTCGGCAGTACGAACTCCACTACCAGGACTTCGAGCGGTTCGCCGAGGATTTCGACATCTTGGTGGCAGAAGGTCGCTTCGACCACTTTCGGGTTGAACTCCGCCACCTTGAGAACAAGATCATCCTGCTCGCCGGCCTGGAGTACGACGAGACGCCTGACGACGACAGAGTGCTCGAGGCGCTGGGATACGACGAGCTTGTATACACGAGGGACACCGCCAGCGTCGGGAGGGCCGGGATTTACCCCTCATGGGCTTTCAGCTGGCGGCACTTCCACCCTTGGCGCGACTGGATGCTGCCGTGGGAGGCCCTGCCGATGCTGCTTGCGGAACCTTTGCTGGATCTGGACTTGGTGCCGCGCCCGCCCTGGGGCTGGATCGGGCTCTACCCGGTCGGGAGGGGCGAGATCGATGCTCCGTTGTTCATGCGTCCACCGCAGAAGAAGCTGGTCAGCTACTCGGTGTTGGCCATGCTGGGCGAGTTGGAGTTCGAGAGGGCAACCGAGCTAGCCAAGAGGCTGGAGGACGTCGACCGTCGACTTGTAGAACTCGGTGCCAAGAGCTATCTGTCCGGCGGCGTCGGATATGGCCCGGAGCAGTGGGGGCGACACTACGGCGAGATGCTCGAACAGGTCGTCAAGTGGAAGCGCGAATTCGATCCGGATCAAGTCTTGCCTTCGGCGGATATGCCCTTCGGCCCCGGCGCGTCGGATTCCAGCCTGGGGACCTGGCCGTAAGCTACGCCGATGCTGAAGCGAGTCACGCCCGCCGACCGCGGCCTCATCGAGGTGCCGTGTGCAACGCCTCATCTAGAGTGTCGCCTGATCGGTGACGAGAAGCTGCTGCTCGTCTCGGAGGTCTTCAACACCCTTCTGAGCGGGCAGATCCTCTGCGACCTCATGCCGCTGTGCGATGGGCGTCGCACGCACACCGAGATCGCCGCTGCCCTGTCCTCCGCACATTCAGCATCCGAGGTCCAAGCTGCCATCACGGCCTTGGCGTCGCGTGGCTATCTCGTGTCGGGCGACTATCGCATGGCTCCCGACCGGGCGGCTTACTGGTCGTCGCTGGGCGCTTCGCCGCGCTGGGCGGAGCAGCGTCTGGGAGAGGCGACCGTGATCACCGTCGGCGATGCCGGCTCGTTCGCGAACCAGCTTGAGACGCTGGGTGTTCAGACGGCAACCGCTCAGACGGCAACTGGCCAACCCTCAATTTCTGTGGTTGTATGCACGGACTACCTCGAAGAGCGCCACGAAGCGGTCAACCGCCGCCACCTCGAATCCGGGGTGCCCTGGATCCTGGTCAGGCCGGGCGGCATGCAACCGCTGTTCGGCCCGGTCTTTCGCCCGGCTGACGAAGGCCCGTGCTGGGAGTGTCTTGCCTATCGCCTCCAAGCCCACCAGGAGGTCCACAGCTTCTTGCGCAACCTTGGTGGGGAGTCCAAGGCCGTGCGGCCCCGTGCCGGGGAGCCAGCCGTGCTTGAGGCGGTATGCGGTTTGGCCGCAGCCGAGATCGCCAAGTGGCTGGTGCTCGGGGAGATGGCGCCGATTCACGGCCATGCGGTCTCTTGGGACGTGGCCAGCCTCGAGAGCCAGTTGCATCCCGCGATGCGCCGCCCGCAATGCCCGGCTTGCGGCGACAAGGCCCAGTGTCGCCCCGACCGGCCGGCGGCGCCGGTGCAGTTGCAGTCGAGCCCCCGACCGGTACACAACAGCGGCGGATGGCGCGTGGCCCCTCCCGAGGCGACTCTGGCCAAGTACCGGCACCTTGTGAGCCCGATCACCGGCGTGGTGGCGTGGCTCAACCGCGTAACCGACGAGTCCGACCCCTGGTCGCACGTGTATTGGGCAGGCGACAATCACGCGCTCAGGAGCCGAAGTCTCAGTTCCTTGCGGCGCAGCCTGCGAAGCAAAAGCGCCGGCAAGGGGAGCACCCCTCAGCAGGCGGAGGTGAGCGCCCTCTGCGAGGCGATCGAGCGCTACAGCGGTGCGTTTCACGGCGATGAGATACGTCGTCGGCGCAGTTTCAAGAACTTCGAGAATGCGGGAGAGTCGGAGGCGATCCACCCAAACGATGTGCAGCTCTTCAGCGACCGGCAGCTTGATGAAGCAGAGCAAATCAACGCCCGCGGCCATCCCTACAACTTCGTACCGCCCCGGCTCGATCCCGAAGCAGAGATCGACTGGTCACCGGTGTGGTCGCTCACCCAAAGCCGACACCGGCATGTGCCTACATCAATCCTCTATGGCATGGTGGGGGAGGGAAACGACGGTTCAGGTCTTCGGGCAGATTCGAACGGATGCGCCGCGGGCAACACGCTCGAAGAAGCGATCTTGCAGGCGTTCCTCGAACTCGTCGAACGCGACGCCTTCGCCGTCTGGTGGTACAACCAGTTGAGCCTGCCTGAAGTTGATCTGTCGAGTTTCGACGATGAGTACCTGGCATCGGCGCAGGCGCACTACGGACGCTATGAGCGTGAGATGTGGGTGCTGGACGCGACCGGGGATTTCGGCATCCCGGTCTTCGTGGCGGTTTCCCACAGGATTGGCCAAGGCGCCGAGGACATCCTCTATTCCGCCGGCGCCCATCCCGATCCGCAAATTGCGGCTCTGCGGGCGGTTTGCGAGTTGAACCAGTGCCTGCAATGGGTGAGCGGGCCAGAGGGACGCGGCGCCGGGTACGCCGTTGACGACCCCACGAGCCGCTGGTGGTGGCAGAATGGGAGGATGGCCGATAACCCCTGGCTGGCACCAGCGCCCGGCACGGCGATGCGGGGCAAACCTGACTATCCGGTTCCCGACACCTCTGATTCTCGCGAAGATGTAGAGCACTGCCGCGGGCTGGTCGAAGCCCGCGGCATGGAGCTCCTTGTGCTTGACCAGACCCGGCCCGACATCTGTATGCCAGTAGTGCGCGTAATTGTGCCGGGCATGCGTCACTTCTGGGCACGCTTCGCGCCTGGACGGCTGTTCGATGTGCCCGTTCGGATGGGCTGGCGGGACACTCCGCTGTCAGAGGACCAATTGAATCCCATCCCGGTTATCGCCTGAAAGACATACCAGTAGAGGCGGCAATAGGAGAAAGGAATGCAGCAATGAACGTTGATGAAGCTCGCATTGGTGTCGAGAAGCAGATGCTGGCCCAGGCTGATTCTGTTGGCGAATTGCTGGAGCAGTTCAGGAGCCGGATCCCCACTGCGCTGATCGATGGCGCTGGATGGGACATGCTGGTGGAGCGTTCGAGCGAGCTGCCGATCAGCCTCTCGACCACTGGCTTCGGTTTCGAGTTGCATATGCACGAAGCCACACCGAGAGCCGATCTGGGCCTCACGTTGTACCTGGGGACCCAGTCTGCAGCGCACTTCGAGGAGTGGTCTAGGTCGCGACCAGAAGATGAATCAGCGAGAGCGATTATCGATCTCTTGAACGAGATGGGACGCGAGGGATCTGCTCTACACCGAATTACCGGCGCAAAGTTTCTGCTCGAGTACGACATCGATCCCGCGCATCCTGGCCCGTTTCCGTGGCCGGGGATCTTCCTCTACCCCAACGACGACGTGTTGACCGGCCATTATGGCCGAACCGTAGCGACCACCGGTGGAGTTGGTTTGGCCCAGGAGTTCGAAGATCTGGGCGTCATCGTCGAAGCGGTTATGGCCGCCTGCGGATTTGTGCCCCAAGGCTCGGAACTCCGACAGGCCGAAAAGGTGCTCGCGGCCCTGCCGCCGGGCGCGCATATGGGTTCTGTGGGCAGCTTCCCGGATCGCGCGAGAGGTTTGCGACTGGGGATTACCGGCATCAGGAGCGTGGGTGAGCTGACCTCTTTTCTGGAGCGGACCGATTGGCCCGGCCAGCCTGAAGGCTTCGCCTCGTTTGTCGGCGACCTGGAGGAACGGGGAGCATTCGCCCACTTGGGGGTGCATCTCCACATTGAAGGGGGCGAGCTGAGACCTGAGCTAGGTGTGAGCTTCTACATCGAGGGAGGGCAATGGGTGAGAGAGACCGAACCCTGGATGGGAGTCCTTGATGGCCTGAGTGCATCGGAACTGGCTGTACCAGAGAAACTGCGCGCACTCTCGCAGTCATGGGCGGGAACCGAAACGGTATTCGGTCGCCAAGGCGTGTTTCTCGTCGTCAAAGGCATCCACCACATCAAGATGACGATGGTTGGCGACCGCTTCAAAGAGGTGAAGGCCTACGTCTTTTGCCTCATGTTCCCTTCATTTCTGAGTGTCGCCGCGTCAGACGCGGCGACACTCAGAAATGAGTGATGGATAATCCTGCTAAAGGCCGCAGCAGGAAAGGCCGGCAGAGACAGCTTCCAGCATCTCCTCTTCCAATTCCATCCAGGCACCAGGCTCTGGGGGCAGGACGAGGTGTACATCGCTCAAGCTGCTCTCGTGAACCTGAAGATTGATGAAGTCAGGCACGTCGATGCCGAACTCCTGCTTCACGGCAGATTTCGGATCGGTAACGAGCTGTGCGCGGAAGCCGGCGTCCTCGCCCGCCCTCGCGATCAGAGACCGCTGCATCTCCTCTGCCGTTTGAACTGCTGACTGTGCTATGTGATCCATGCTGAACCCTCCTTAGGCGCATTACATTTCTGAGAATAGGTACCTTACCATACCCTGGTCGCGAACCCTTGCCCGCGCATGCGGCTGTATCTCCCATTCAGGGAGGCTGCCTAGATACGCCTAGTTCGCGCCGATACTGGGCGCCCGGATCCAGCGCATGCGGTAACGCGACAGGGAGGAGATAGGCCCCATGTTCAACAATCCCTATCGCGAGCAAGCGATCGCGGCGAGCGCCAGCCGGCAGCAGCTCGACCGCCTGCTTCGCGTCACGGCGCCCCACGAGCGCATCGCGCTGGTAGCCGTCGGATTGATTCTCATCGGCGTCGGCGCCTGGATCTTGTTTGGCGAAGTGGACCGTGCAGTCGAGCTCGACTGTGTGGTGGTCATGCCGGGGCAGGACTACCAGGATGCGACCTCTGATCCCCAAGACCGTCGCTTGCAAGCTGCGCTGTTTGCCGACCCGCGCGTGGCCCGACTCCTGCAACCGGGCATGGAGGCTTCGGTTGACGTTCAATTGCCCGGCGGCGCGACCCGGCGGCTAGGAGGGACCGTCGGCGCGGACACTGCCGAGTGGTCGCTGGCGGGGGATTCGGAGGCCATGGAGATGACCACGGCTGCCGGGCGGCGAGTCGAAATCAACCTGCCGCCGGTGCCCGACCTCGAACTCCCTGGGGGCACGCCGTGTCGGGCTCGGATCGTCCACGGGCGGTACTCGCCGGCAACGCTCCTTGGCTTCGGATAGATCTGATATGGCGTTCCTTGGCCGGTGGGGGGTGGCGCTGCGCAGTGGGCGAGAACGCCATGAGGCGCAAGGTCGGCGGGTAGTCACGCCTCTGTTCTTACAAGCCCACGCAACAGAGTGCGGGGCGGCCTGCCTCGGCAGCGTGCTGGCCTATTTCGGACGTTGGGTGTCGCTGACGGAATTGCGCGGCACGTGCGAAGTGGGCAGGGACGGGTCCACGGCAGCCGGGCTGATTCGGGCAGCAGAGCCTAACGGGCTTGAGGGTTCGGGTTGGAGCGTGCCGGTGAGTCGCCTCAAGCAGATGCCGCTCCCGATGATCCTGTTCTGGGAGTTTAACCACTTCGTGGTTCTGGAGGGGTTCGATGGCAAGTGGTTCTACTTGAATGATCCGGCCTCTGGACACCGGAAGCTCTCCCCTCAAGAGTTCGACTCGGGATTCACCGGGGTGGCTCTGACGTTCCGTCCGGGTCCGGCCTTTTCGCCCGCGGGTGCACCGGTCGGGCTGCTGAAACGCCTTCCCCTATGGCTGAACGGCGTCTGGAGCAGCTTGGCGTGGGCCATCGTCGGCGGGTTGATGCTTGCTGTGCTGGCTTTGGCAGCGCCGTTCGCGGCCAGCCTGTTCATCGACGGCGTTCTAGCCGATGGCGAGTCGTGGGGATTCAGCATCGCAGGGGCGCTGGCGGGGGCGGGTCTTGCTGTCTATGGCGTCACCTTGCTGAAGCAGCGGTTTCTGAAGCGGTTGGCGGCTCGCATCTCAATTGTCTTGGGCAACCGCTCCGTATCGCGATTGCTGCGTCTCCCGGTGGACTACTTCAGCGACAGGCTTGTCGGTGATTTGACGACACGCATCCTTTCCGTCGAAAAAATTGCGCAAGGCCTGTCGGAACGCTTCTTGGGCCTTTTGCTCGAGGTCGCAATGAGCGTCGTATTCCTAGCCGCCATGATGGCCTACGACTTTTTCCTGGCACTCGTAGTATTGGCACTGGCGGTGTTGAATGTGCTGCTCTCGACCCTGGTGGCGCGGGTCCGGTCCGACGAGGCCTCTGCCCTCCGCCGAGAGCAGGGCTTGATGAGCGGTCTTGGCATGATCATGCTGAATCAGGCCGACACTCTTCGGATGACGGGATCTGAAGACCACATGTTCGTGCGCTGGAGCGGCCATCAAGCGCGCGAGTTGCAGGTGCGCCAGCGATACTCCGAGCTGAGCAGCCTCATCTCCGCAGCGCCGGACCTATTCATGTTCCTGGGCAGTGCCGCGGTTCTGTCGTTCGGCGCGACGAGGGTCGTGTCCGGCGAGCTGACGCTGGGCGCGCTGGTGGCGTTATCCCTCGTCTCGATCATGTTCTTGGAACCGGTAGGGCGCTTCAGCGAGTTCGCGCGCGAACGCCAAACTCTTTTGGCCGACATGCAGCGCTTGGACGACATCACAGAGACGCCGATGGATCCAGGGATGGCCCGGCGGGCAGAGGCGTCACCGTCGATCGCCACCTTCAACGGGCGCCTGCGCCTAGCGGGGCACGTGGAGTTGCGCGGCGTGACCTTCGGCTACAACCCAAATCGCCCCCCGCTGATCAAAGACGTCAGCTTCGCGTTCAACCCGGGTCAGCGCGTCGCGGTGGTGGGCCCGAGCGGGTCGGGGAAGTCGACGCTGGCCCGCCTTGTCATGGGCTTCCTGCACCCTTGGTCGGGGGAGATTCTGTTCGATGGCCAGCCCCGCGACGAGATCCCCGACGAAGTGGTGGCCCGCTCCGTATCGATGGTGGACCAGCAAGTCTTCCTCTTCTCTGCCACCGCGCGCGAGAACCTAACGCTGTGGAACCCGGCGGTGCCCGATGACGACGTGGTCGCCGCGGCCCGCGACGCATCGATCCACGAAGACCTGATCAGGCACTCCCTGGGCTATTCGACTCCGGTGGAAGAAGATGGAGCCAATTTCAGCGGTGGAGAGCGGCAGCGCCTGGAAATAGCCCGCGCACTGGTTGGGAACCCGACAGTGCTGGTTCTCGACGAGGCGACGAGTGCCCTGGACTACGCGACGGAGGCGTACGTGGACGACGCGCTGCGCCGCCGAGGCATGAGCTGCATGATCGTTGCCCACCGGTTGAGCACTATTCGCGACTGCGACCAGATCATCGTGCTCGACGGGGGTGCGGCTGTGCAGCGCGGCACTCACGATGAGCTGATGGAGGACAAACAGGGTACGTATTACCGCTTTGTGCAGGAGGAGCTGGCCAGGTGAACGGGCCGTCAAGCCCAACGGTCGGCCAAGTCGCGGCCCAGCGGGGCAAAGCGGTGACTTGCTCCGCCAATCGGCCCGCCGAAATGGACGATCCCGAATATGCCTGGTTCATAGAATCCGGCGCGGTCGACCTCTTCCTGGTCGAGACGCAGGATGGGGTCGAGTGTTCCACGCCGCAGCACATGCTGCGTGCCAGCGCCGGTCAGCTCTTGCCCGGGGTCGCTCCGCTGGTCGACGGGACTTCCCTGGGGCTGATGGCCAAGGGAGTGCCCGGCACCGTTCTGCGGCGCATCTCCCGCTCTCAGCTTGGCACCGTGGACAGCGTGGAACTGGCCAAGCAGATAGACGCATGGATCGCCGACATCTCGGCGATGCTGGTCCGCGACTTTCGGCAACGGCCGCGGATAGACGCGCTCCTCGAATCCGGTGAAGCGTCGGCAATGAGGAGCGGCACAATCGCGGCGCGCCGTGGCGTGGTGTGGGCTACGGGGCTTTTGTCGGGGGAGGGTCTGTTCGTGGGCCTTATCGACCTCGCCGCAAGCAGGGCGGCACCTGATGGCGCCGAAGGAGCACTGCCGCTTACTTCCGCCACCTGGCTGACGGTGACGCAGGAGGCGCGCGTCACCCCGGTGTCCTCATCCGAACTCGCTGAGCGCGGGCGGCTTCTGTCCGGCTTGGATGCCTTCCACAAAGTCGCGTTCTCGCTCGAGCGGCTGAACCGCCAACTGGCCCTCGTCGGGCAGGCGAATTTGGCCCGGGCGCAGGCCATCAGCCGCCGAGACGGTGAGCAAGCCGCCCGTCACCGCCTTTTCGACGCATTGCGTTCCCCCGGTCTCCATACCGAAGTGGATGACTCGGGGTGTCGATCCGGCCGTGCTGGGCGCCGAGCGCGCCGTTCGCCTGCTGGCGAGTCCCAAGTGGATGACTCGGGGCGTCGATCCGGCCGTGCTGGGCGCCGAGCGCGCCGTTCGTCTGCTGGCGAATCCCAAGAGGATGACTCGGGGCTGCACAGCGTCCTTCGAGTGATCGGTCGGCATGCGGGCATCGAGTTCCAGCGTCCTTCGAGCCCCCCCCCGGAGCAGTCTGCGGCCCACTCAGAGCTCGACCGAGTGCTCAACGCATCGGACGCGCGCAGCCGGAAGGTGAAGCTCGTCCCGCAAGATCGCTGGTGGGTCGGCGACAGCGGTGCCATGCTGGCGTTTCGCGCCGAGGACGGCCGACCCGTGGCACTGATGCCCGGCGCGTTGGGGAACTATCGGGAAGTCGATCCCGCTAGTCGGCGCCGGAGACGGATAACGGCGGCCAACGCCGGGTCGCTGCGACCTGATGCTTTCACTTTCTGTCCCGTGCTGAAGCCTGCCGACGTCGGTTGGCGCGACCTGTGGGACGTGGCAAGAACGGGGTTGGGCGGACTCCTGGCCCGCTTGGCGGTGACCGGGCTGCTAGGCGGCCTGATCATGTTGTTGCCGGCCGTGGCGCTCGGCTTTGCTGCTGATGAGGCGATCCCGGCCGGCGATGCCGGGTTGCTCTATGGGGTCAGCCTGGCCCTGGTGGCCTTCGGTGTCGCCCGTGCCCTGCTTTACGTCCTCCAGGACATGTCCCTGATGGGAATCGAGGCCCGCGTGAGCTCCCGTATGGAAGCTGCGTTCTGGGATCGATTGCTGCGGTTGCCGGCCAGTGTGCGGAGGCAGTACCCGGCGGGCGAACTGGCCGCAAGGGGCACGACATCTCAGAATGTGCGCGACGCTGCCCACGGCGTGATCGGCAACGGGTTGCTGTCGACCCTGTTCCTGGTGCCGGCGTTCGTGCTCATCGCTTGGCGCGACGCGTGGCTCGGAGGGCTGACGGCCGCTTTCGGCTTTCTATCGCTGCTTGTGACCATGGCGCTCGGACTGCGCCAGATCGGCCCGCTAGACCGTCAGATGAAGGCCGTTCAGCTCATGGCCGGCCGGTTGTTCCAGCTCATCAACGGCATTCCAAGAATGCGCATGCACGGCGCCGAGAGCTCAGGCTTTGCGGTTTGGGCGAGGGGCTACCGCGAGCAGAAGCGAACGGAGTTGGAGTTCGACGCCCTGGAGACTCACCTGCGGGCTTTTGGGGCGGCCCTGCCACCGTTGGCCGCAGCTTTGGTGATCCTGGTTGCGACTTTGTTGGGACCGGGTTCTCTATCGGCTGGTGACTTCATCGTCGTATTCGTTCTGTTCTTGCTCTATCAGCGGGCGGTCAAGCGCCTGGGCGAATCGTTCGGCGCCCTAGCTGCTGTAGTGCCCGCATGGAATCAGCTCCGACCTCTGCTGGCTGAGGCCGCCGAGACCGGGGCTGAAAAGGATTTCGTGGAGGAGCTGCATGGAGAGGTCGTTTTCGACAAAGTCTCTTTCCGCTACGAAACAAACGGGCCATTGGTCCTCGACGATGTGTCGATCCGGGTATCGAAGGGTGAGTTTGTAGCTCTCGTAGGCGAGTCCGGGTCTGGAAAGAGCACCTTGTTGCGGCTTGCTCTGGGGCTCGAACGCCCTTTCAGCGGATCGGTTTGCTTCGATGGCCGTGATCTTCAACATCTCGACCCCAAGTCGGTGCGACGACAAATCGGCGTGGTACCGCAGGTTGTGCGGCTTCATCCCGCCGATCTATGGGACAACATCGTGGGAGGTGACGAGAGATTCACGTCGGAGGACGCGTGGCGGGCGGCGCAGCTCGCCGCCGTCGACCGCGAAATCATGGCGATGCCGATGGGCATGCTCACACCGATAGGCGCAGGAGCGACTGTCATTTCCGGTGGCGAGAGTCAGCGAATCCAGATTGCCCACGCGTTGATCCGCGATCCCCGCATCCTGATTCTGGACGAAGCCACGAGCTGGTTGGACACCGAGACGCAGTCCAGAATCCTGGAAAATCTATCGAGCTTGACGTCGACGCGGATCGTGGTCGCCCACCGCCGTTCCACCCTGCAACATGTCGACCGCATATTTGTATTGCAACAGGGCAAGGTCGTTCAGGAGGGTTCTCTTGCGGAGTTGGCCGAGAATCCGGGGGTATTCCAAGACCTGATGAGCAGGCAGCAAGCCGGATAGGCCGCCCGAGCGTCTACGACATCGAAGTCTCGAGACGACGCGCCAGCCCGGAGAGCACCCAGTCGTTTGGCCCGAACGCCTCGACTTCGCGTACCGCCTCGTCGACCAACTCGTGGACGCGTCCCCGGGCCTGCTCCCGAGTAAGGACATGCAGGATCGAGCACTCGTCCAAGTCTTCGTCAAACAAATCGTCGACAATCTGGAAGGCAAGCCCGTAGGCGCGGCCGAATGCGTCGAGGCGGCCGAGCTCCCCGCCTGCGCATCCCCCGGCGAGACCACCGCTCCAAGTCGAGAAGCTGAATAGCGCGGCGGTTTTCCTCAAATTGATGAACTCGACTTCCTCCAAGCTTGCTTCTGCCGGATCGAAAGCAAGGTCATCGACTTGTCCTCCGATCAACCCCTTGGATCCGATTGTGCGGGTCAGGCGGGCGCCCACGGCAGTGCTCGCCGCAGGATCGGCAAGCTGTGCGAGCTGAGCAAAAGCATCGACCAGAAGGGCGCTGCCGGCCAGGACAGCCGTGGCGTGGTCGAAGGCGATGTGAACCGCGGCCTGTCCGCGGCGGAGGGGGTTGTCGTCCTGCGACGGCAGGTCGTCGAGCACCAGCGAGCAGGCGTGGACCAACTCCACAGCTCCAGCAATCGGCACGGCCAGCTCCAGATCAGCGCTCACAGCCAAGGCAGCTCCGAACGCCAACGCCGGACGCACGCGCTTGCCGCCCGAGAAGACGGCATAGCGCATGGCCCGGTGAAGCTCGGCGGGATGCTGGGTCTCGGCAGGCAGCACGGCGTCGAGGTGGGAGTCGACACGCTCCCGGCTCGCTTCGAGGAACTCGTCGAGTTCGGATGACCTGCTCTGTTCCTCAAGGCCGGACGCGCCGCCAAGCACATCGTCGGGGGCATCGGGTTCTTGGCTAGACAAGGCCCGACGTCTCCTGCTGTCGGGTCGGCCTAGAGGGCTGCGCCGTCGACCAACGCATCCCGCAGCGCCTGTTCGACCCGCGGGCCGATCTCCCCGTCGCCCGACGCGAACACGCAGCGCGCCGACGCGATTGGCTCGCGAGCCGAACCGGGGCTCGTGAGCTGTTGCGCGAACTCCTCGAGCGTCTGACCCTCGGGCAGGCCGCCGCACTGGACTGGTGCCAGAAGCAAGTTCTTGCTCGATAACCCACGGAGTGTCTTGTGGAAGCGGCGGCACAGCGCCCGGTTGCGTTTGGCCGAGCCGCCGTCATATACGAACCGCACATCGAGCGGCTCGTCCGGTATCACCTCACCGCTGGCCAGAGCCCCCAGAACGGCCACTGCCACCCCGCCGCGGCCGCCAGAGCGATGCCGGCCAGCGGAATCCCCTTCCACCGCGGCCAGCACGAAGGCGATGGAGGCTTCGGCTACGCGCGACAGTGCCCTACCCGCCTCAGAGGGGGACAAAGACTCGCGCATGGCATGGACAGAGACTTGGAAGACCTTGCCGTCAGACCACTGGCGCGCCGCTTCAACCGCCTCGCGGCTGTTCTTCGCGGGGATGTCGTCGAGTTGGGCTCTCATCTCTGAGAGGCTCAGTTCGCACATCCAGTACTGGCGTGTCCGCTCGCGGCAAGCGGACGCATCGCGCTGGGGAGCCGGTCCGATTCCGTCCGGCTGTTCCAGGTCGGCGAATTCCCGGTCTTGAAGTCGGTCGAGCAGTTCGGGGCAGCGGTTGATCCACGCGGTGAGGCGCGGGGCCTTGGCGTGGATCTCAGCGATGGCATCGAAGGCGTCGGGTCGTGCCGCGAACGCCTTGCTGTCGTAGGGGCTCCAGTCTTCGACCTCGGGATAGAACTGCGCCCGATGGCGGTCGAGCAGGGGATCGATGGTCTCGAACCACTTCTTGGGATAAAGCGCCAGATTCATCATCTGCGAGTATCTGCCCGGCAACTGCGGCGAGGCCGACTCGCCGTGATGCTGCATGAGCGGATAGCGCCGGTTAGCGAGGTGGTGATCGGCGTGGCGCTGCATGTTGAAATACATCCAGTTGGTGTACTTGTAGTCGGCGCTCCACGCGTGCCACGGCTTCACCGACTCGAATCTGCCGTGGGATATGTGAACGCGGCGCAATCCGTAGTGCTGCAAGTAATTGCTGACCTTCATCGACAAGACCGCCATGCTGCACAAGCCGATGTAGATCAGCAATGCCAGCGGGCCGCCCAGCCACAACACCAGTCCGTACCAGAA
Source organism: Candidatus Poriferisocius sp. (assembly GCF_965214065.1). Taxonomy (GTDB): domain Bacteria; phylum Actinomycetota; class Acidimicrobiia; order Acidimicrobiales; family Bin134; genus Poriferisocius. Next base: position 386,923 of record NZ_CBDCAT010000026.1, on the reverse strand, counting down.
GGCAATTCCCGTGCCGTAGCGCCAGAACGAGTTCGTGTAATGCCACTGTGGTAGCCCGCGGCGGCTCAGCCGCAGTTTTTCGAATCGCCAGGCGCCTACCAGATTGTGCTTCAGCTCCGGAGGCAGGTATCTCCAGAAGGACAAGCCCTTTGGCGGGGAGCCGGGGTCTAGGGGCGTGCACGCATGGGCATGGTGGATGTAGACGTGTTCGGTTGCATAATGCGGATAGGAGGAGGAAGCAAGCAAGAACTCACCGAGCCGGTGCTCCCAGGGGATGCGCCGGTGGATCAGTTCGTGGCCCACGATGAAGATGGATTGAGCCGCGAAGGTGAGGGCCGCGGCCATCAGCCCTACCTCCCATAGCGCCAAGTGATCAGAGGCCAGCATCTGCCACAGCGAGAAGACAAGAGCCGCCGGCCAGAAAGCGCCCCATAGCCACAGCGAGAGCTTGTACAGGAAAAGCTGGTTCCCGCGGGTCGTGGCCGGATCCATATTTCGCTCGTCTGTGCCGAGGTTTTTTTCGAGTTGGTCGGTGAGTCCGAGGAGGGCGAACGGGCCCCCGAGCCACCATCCGCCGTACATGGCGGCGCACACGATGAGCGGGAAGATCGCAAGGGGAGCGAAATGTGGGAGCGCGTTCAGAATAGATGGCTCCACGACCCGCTTGCTCACGGCGACGGTGGGGCCGGAAATCCGCGTTTCCATTTTCGATGTCCTCCGCCGGTAATGATTCGCAGCTAAAGGCTGCCATCTTCAACTCTAATTCACCCGCCGATCGACCCGCCCATCACGCTGCCGGTTGGAGCATGGCCTGTGGGGTTGCCGGACTTGTGGGGTTGCCGGTGTATAGTGCCCTGAACACCCGTCAAGCGGGTCCGGCGAGGCCCATACGGACATGGAGGAAACCGAGTTTGGCTGAACGCGAGCGTCGGCGAACGCCCCCTTACGGGGGCGTTTTCGTTGCCCGCACCCGGGTGATGGAAGCCGAGGACATCAGACGGGCCACTTGGCGGATGGCCCACGAGATAATCGAGCGCAACCACGGCCTCGACGGTCTGGTGATAGTGGGCCTGCAAACCGGGGGAGTGTGGCTGGCAGAGGACATCGCCGCCGCGCTCCATGAGATCGAAGGGACGCGACCCCCTCTGGGAACTCTCGACGTGGCCTTCCACCGCGACGACATCGGGCTGCGGCCCCTGTTGCCCGAAGCGCCCACCCAGATCCCCTTCGGCCTCGACAACCAGGCGGTGGTGACAGTTGACGACGTGCTGCACACCGGCCGCACCATCCGGGCCGCACTGGACGCGCTCACCAGCTATGGGCGGTCTCGGACCGTGCAGTTGGCGGTGATGGTGGACCGGGGCCACCGGGAGCTGCCGATCCGCCCCGATTACGTGGGCAAGAACCTGCCCACCCGCCGCGACGAGATGGTGGACGCCCACCGCAACGGCGTGGACCTCGGAGAGATCGTGAAATGACTCTGTTCCCTCCCAAGCACCTCTTGTCGATCAACGATCTTGGAGCCGAGGGCATAGACGAGGTGTGCCGCCTAGCCGACCACTTCACCGAAGTCTCCCAGCGTCCCATACCCAAGGTGCCCACCCTGCGGGGCAAGACGGTGGCCATGTTGTTCTACGAGGACTCCACCCGGACCCGGCTCTCATTCGAGATGGCGGCCCGCCGCCTGTCGGCTGATGTAATGGGCTTCAGCGTGTCGAGTTCCTCGGTCAACAAGGGGGAGTCGGTGCGCGACACCGTGGCCACCATCTCGGCCATGGGACCCGACGCCATCGTGGTACGCCACCGCTCGGCGGGGGTGCCCCAACAGGCCGCTGCGTGGACTCATGCCAGCGTGATCAACGCCGGTGACGGATGGCACGAGCACCCCACCCAGGCCCTGCTCGACTGCTACACCATCCGCGACCGGCTCGGCTCGGTTTCCGGTCGGCGCATCGTCATCCTGGGCGACATCAAGCACTCTCGGGTGGCCCGCTCTGGGGTGATGGCCTTCACCGCGCTGGGGGCCAAGGTCACCCTGGTGGCGCCGGCAACTCTGCTGCCCCCCGCGGTTGACTCCTGGTCGGTGGATGTGAGCTCCAGCCTCGACGAGGTGCTGAGCGACTGCGATGTGGTGTACGGGCTCAGAGTGCAATCCGAGCGCCAGTCCGAGGCCTTGCTGCCGTCGCTTCGGGAGTACACCGCCCAGTGGGGCCTCACCGTAGACCGGGCCGCCCGCCTGCCTGCCGGGGCGCTGGTCATGCATCCAGGACCGGTGAATCGCGGGGTGGAGATAGCCCCCGAGGTGCTGGACCGCCCCAATGCCACCCTCAACGAGCAGGTCCGCCACGGAGTGGCGGTGAGGATGGCCGTTTTGTATCTCCTGCTGGCCGCCGACCCCGATGGGCAATCCAGGGGAATCGGCGTATGAGCCCCAAAGGCGAAGCCTCATGAGCGCAGTTATCAAGGGTGGAGTGGTTGTGGATGAGACCGGCCAGCGCTCCGCCGATGTGGTGGTAGACGACGGTCGAATTGTCGCCGTGGGCCCCGATTTGTCGGGGGATGAGATCTTGGACGCGGCGGGCTGCGTGGTGGCCCCTGGTTTCTTGGACCTGCACACCCACCTGCGCCAGCCAGGGGCCGAGGAGGCCGAGACCATCGAGACCGGGGGGTGGGCCGCCGTCCGGGGCGGATTCAGCGCGGTGGTGGCCATGCCCAACACCAACCCGCCCATCGACTGCGCCGCGGTGGTGCAAGAAGTGCTGGCGCTGGGCGGCGGGGCGCCGTGCGACGTGTACACCTCCGGGGCCATCACCGTGGGCCGCACAGGAGAGCGGCTGGCCCCCATGGCTGAGATGGCCGCGCTGGGAGTGCGGCTGTTCACCGACGACGGCAACGGGGTGCAAGAAGCCGGTCTCATGCGCCGGGCCATGGAGTACGCCGCCGGTTTGGGGGTGGTGCTGGCCCAGCACTGCGAGGTCGACTCGCTGGCTGAGGGGGGCCACATGCACGAGGGAGTGTGGTCCAGCCGCCTGGGCATTCCCGGCGTGCCGGCCGAGGCCGAGGAGCTGATGGTGATGCGGGACATCGCCCTCAGCCGCTTCACCGGGGCCCCCGTCCATTTCCAGCACCTGTCCACTGAGGGTTCCATTGCCATGGTGAGGGCTGCCCGCCAGGCCGGCGTGGAGGTCACCGCCGAGGTGGCCACCCACCATTTCACCCTCACCGACGATGCTTGCGCCTCCTACGACCCGGTGTTCAAAGTCAACCCGCCTTTGCGCCCGGCCGATGATCGGGACGCGGTGCGGCAGGGCTTGGCTGACGGGGCGGTCGACGCCATCGCCACCGACCACGCTCCCCATCCTCCCGACGCCAAAGAGATGCCCTTTGACCAGGCGCCTCCGGGGATGCTCGGACTGGAAACCGCGCTGGCACTGGCGCTGACCGAGCTCGACCTGCCCATCGCCGAAGTGGTGGGGCTTCTCAGCTGGCGACCGGCGGCCATTGCTGGGTTGAAGGGCGTGCACGGCGGGCCGATCGCCCCCGACGCTCCAGCCAACCTGTGCGTGTTCGACCCCAACGAGGAGTGGACCGTCGACCCCGACGACTCGGCCAGCCGGTCTCGCAACACCCCCTATGCCGGACGCCGAGTCCGCGGCCGGGTTCGCCACACCATCGTGGGCGGGCACTCGGTCTTGGTCGACCGGGAGATGAGGCCATGATCCGCTCAGCAGCCCTCGTGCTCAGCGACGGCGAGGTGTTCGAAGGGGAGGCCATCGGCGCCGACCCGCCCGGTGGGGTCACCTCCGGCGAGGTGGTGTTCAATACCGTGCTCACCGGCTATCAGGAGGTGATCACCGATCCTTCGTATGCGGGGCAGATCATCACCTTCACCTATCCCCACATCGGGAACTACGGCGTCACCCCGGACGACCACGAAAGCCGTCGCCCGTTCTGCCGCGGCGTGATCGTGCGGGACATGGCCCGCCGCCGCTCAAGCTGGCGGGCCACTGGCGACTTGGAGGCCTTTTTGGTCGAACAGGGCATCGCCGGCCTGGCCGGAGTGGACACCCGGCGGCTCACCAGCCACATCCGCGACGCCGGAGCCATGCCGGGCGCCTTCGGGACCGCGGCCGAGTCCGACCTGCGGGCCGCGGCGGCGGTTGAGCCCGGCACCGACGGAGTGGACCTGGTGGCCACGGTTACCCGTTCCGAGCCGGAGCACTTCTCCAGCACCCGGGATGACGGCCGAGCTCCCCGCCGGGTGGTGGCCCTCGACTACGGGCTGAAGGCCACCATCGTCCGCCACTTGCAGACCATCGCCCAGGTGGAGGTGGTGCCGGCCGACACCGCGGCCGCCGACATCCTGGCCCGGCAGCCCGACGGGGTCTTCCTGTCCAACGGGCCCGGCGACCCCACCGCCGTGGTCGGCGCGACGGACACCATCGCAGCGCTGTTGGGCGAGGTCCCGATCTTCGGCATCTGCTTGGGCCACCAGCTCCTAGCCGCCGCGCTAGGCGGGAAGATCGAGAAGCTGCCCTTCGGCCACCACGGCGGCAATCACCCCGTCCGCAATCTGGCCACCGGCGCGGTGGAGATCACCAGCCAGAACCACAATTTCTGTGTGGCTGACGGCTCCATTCCCGGTGCCGACATCACCCACATCAACCTCAACGACCACACTGTGGAGGGCCTGCGCTGCCGCGACCTGCCCGCGTTCAGCGTGCAATACCACCCCGAAGCCGGCCCCGGCCCCCACGACTCTCGCTATCTCTTTGCCCTTTTCGATGAATTGATGGAGGGGGATGCCCATGCCTAGGCGGACCGATATCGAGTCGATCCTGCTCATCGGATCGGGTCCCATCGTGATCGGCCAGGCTTGCGAGTTCGACTACTCCGGCACCCAGGCCTGTCGGGTGCTGCGCGAAGAGGGCTACCGGGTGGTGCTGGCCAACTCCAACCCGGCCACCATCATGACCGACCCTGAGTTCGCCGACGCCACCTATGTGGAACCGCTCAGCGCAGAGGTGCTCACCAGCATCATCCAGCGAGAACAGCCTGACGTGTTGCTGCCCACCCTGGGCGGACAGACCGCGCTGAACCTGGCCATGGAGCTGATCGAGTCGGGAGTGGTGGACAAATACGGGGTGGAGGTGATTGGGGCCAACCAAAGCGCCATCTCGACCGCCGAGGACCGGGCCAAGTTCCGCCAAGCCATGATCGACATCGGATTGCCCGTTCCCCCCTCAGCCACCGCCCACACCCTCGATGAGGCGATGGGGATCATGGAGCGCATCGGGCTGCCGGTGATCATCCGTCCGGCCTACATACTGGGCGGCACCGGCACGGGCATCGCCCACACTCTTGAGCAGGGCCGGGAGATGGCCGCCCACGGTTTGGCGGCCAGTCCCATCAGCGAGATCCTCATCGAGCAGTCGATCGCCGGCTGGAAGGAATACGAGCTCGAGGTGATGCGCGACCGGGCCGACAATTGCGTGGTGGTGTGCACCATCGAGAACCTCGACCCCATGGGCGTCCACACTGGCGACTCCATCACCGTTGCCCCGGCCCAGACCCTGTCCGATGTGGAGTACCAGGTGCTGCGGGATGCGGCTTTCGCCTGCATCCGCAGGGTGGGAGTGGAAACCGGCGGGTCCAACATTCAGTTCGCGGTCAACCCCGACAACGGGGAGTTTGTGATCATCGAGATGAACCCCCGGGTGTCGCGGTCCTCCGCGCTGGCCTCCAAGGCCACCGGATTTCCGATCGCCAAGATCGCGGCCCGCCTGGCGGTGGGCTACACCCTCGATGAGATTACCAACGACATCACTGAGAAGACCCCAGCGTGCTTCGAGCCGGTCATCGACTATGTAGTCACCAAAGTGCCTCGGTGGGCGTTCGAGAAGTTCCCCGGGGTGTCGGGGGTGCTCAACACTCAGATGCAGTCGGTAGGGGAGGTTATGGCTATCGCCCGCACCTTCACCGAGTCGCTGCAAAAGGGACTGCGCTCGCTGGAGCTGGGCCGTCACGGCCTCAACGCCGATCCGGCCGAGGCCGCCTACGACCCTCTCAGCGACGATGAGCTCTTGGCCGCGGCCGTGGTGCCCACTCCCGAGCGGGTCTTTCAGCTTGAGGCTCTGCTGCGGCGGGGGCTCACGGTGGCAGACCTCTTCGAGGCCACCAAGGTAGACCCGTGGTTCTGCGACCAGATCCTCCAGATCACCGAGGAACGGGCCGCGCTGACCGAGGTTGGCTTCGAGGCCATGACCCCCCGGGCATGGAAGCGGGCCAAGCAGTTCGGTTTCTCCGACGAGCAGCTCGGCTATCTCTGGAACATGCCAGCTGCCGAGGTCCGGGCGGCCCGCATTGCCGTTGGTGTGGAGGCAACGTTCAAAACAGTGGATACCTGTTCGGCCGAGTTCGAGGCCGAGACCCCGTACCACTACTCCACCTATGAAGACGTCAGCGAGGTTGAGCCCTCCGATCGGGCCAAGGTCATCATCTTGGGGTCGGGTCCAAATCGGATCGGCCAGGGGATCGAGTTCGACTACTGCTGCGTCCACGCCTGCTTCGCGCTGTCGGAGGCCGGCTACGAGACCATCATGGTCAATTGCAATCCGGAGACGGTGTCCACCGACTACGACACCAGCGACCGCTTGTATTTCGAGCCCCTTACCGAAGAAGACGTCTGCAACGTGATCGACGCCGAGCTCCGGTCGTCGCAGATCGCCGGCGGCCCCGGCATCGCCGGGATCGTCGTATCGCTCGGCGGTCAGACGCCGCTCAAGCTGGCCGGCGTGCTCCCGGCCGGGCTGGTGGTGGGCACTAGTCCCGAGAGCATTGATCTGGCCGAGGACCGGGAGCAGTGGAATGCGCTGTGCGCCCGCCTCGACATCCCCCAGCCGGCGGGGGGCATTGCCAGCACGGTGGACGATGCCCTGGCGGTGGCCGACCGCATCGGCTACCCCGTGCTGGTGCGGCCCTCCTATGTGCTGGGCGGTCGGGCCATGGTGATCGTCTACACCGACGACGACCTGCGCGACGCCATGGCCGAGATGGCCGTTTCCGGTTCATTGGGCCGAGAGGGAGGGCTGTCGGCGGAGCGGCCGGTGCTGATCGACCGCTTCTTGGAAGACGCCACCGAGGTGGATGTGGACGCCATCCGGGACATGTCGGGTGAAGTGCTCATCGGCGGGGTCATGGAGCATGTGGAAGAGGCCGGGGTCCACTCCGGCGATAGTGCCTGCATGCTCCCCCCAGTGCATCTGTCGGAGGCCACTGTGGCCCTGCTGGAGCGTCACGTGAAGGACATCGCCCACGAGCTGGATGTAGTCGGGCTCATCAACGTGCAGTTTGCGGTCAAGCAATACGGCACAGGCGCAGCTGACCAGGTGTTCGTGCTGGAGGCCAACCCTCGGGCGTCGCGGACGGTGCCGTTTGTGGCCAAGGCCACCGGCGTGCCCCTGGTGAAGGTGGCCACCCGGGTCATGATGGGGGCCAGCCTGGCCGATCTGCGCCAGGAGGGGCTGCTGGGTCGCCGGGCCAACGGCGACCACATCTCGGTGAAGGAGGCGGTACTGCCGTTCAACAAGTTCCCCGAGGCTGATGCCATCTTGGGTCCGGAGATGAAGTCCACCGGCGAGGTAATGGGTATAGACCTGCGTCCCGGCTTGGCCTTCGCCAAGAGCCAGATCGCCGCCGGGGCGCCGCTGCCCGCCCACGGTACGGTGCTGATGTCGCTGGCTGATCGGGACAAGGCCGCTGGGGTGGAGATGGCCCAGGTGTTCACCGCATTGGGTCTGTCTATCGCGGCCACCTCCGGCACCGCCGCCGCGTTGTCCGACGCTGGGGTTCCAGTGGACCAGGTGGTGGCCAAGGTGGGAGAGGGAGGAAACGACGTGGTTGAGTTGATCGACGGCGGCCGAGTGCAGTTGGTGGTGAATACCCCGAGGGGTCGAGGCTCTCGGGCCGACGGCGACCACATTCGCCGGGCGGCCAGCCGCAACCGGGTGGCCCTGCTGACCACCGCCTCCGCCGGTTTGGCCGCAGCCGATGGCATGGCCGACTGGTCTCGCCACTCGCTGCGAGTGCGGTCGCTTCAGGAGTACCACCGAGGGGTGACCAGCGATCAGCTGGCCTTGGAGCTATGAGCCGGCGCGGTTTCCAGGGTGCTGAGCTGGAAACCGCTATCGGTTCGGTTCGGTTGCCCAATCCGGTGATGACCGCCTCGGGCACGGTGGGCCACGGAGCTGAGCTGGCCCGCTACCTGGACTACTCGGAGCTGGGCGCGGTGGTGGTCAAGTCGCTGGCTCCCTATGAGTGGCCCGGCAACTCTCCGCCTCGGGTTCACCCGGTTTCGGCGGGGATGATCAACAGCGTGGGCCTGCAAGGCCCCGGCCTGCCCCGATGGCTCGACGAAGAGCTGCCGGCGCTGGCTGAAACCGGCGCTCGGGTGGTGGTGTCGATCTGGGGGCGGACTCTGGAGGACTATGCGGCCGCCTCCGAGATGCTGGGGGCGGCCGACGGCCAGCCAATGCAGGCCGTGGTCGCCGCGGAGATCAACGTCTCTTGCCCCAATCTGGAAGATCGGGGGCGCATGTTCTCCCACTCCGCGGCCATGACCGAGGCTGCGCTGGCTGCCACAGCAACCTGCGGCCTTGCCCGATGGGCCAAGCTCAGCGCAACCGGCGACCTGGTGGAGGTTGCCGCCGCCGCGGTTGAGGGGGGCGCCGAGGCCCTCACCCTCATCAACACCCTGCTGGGCATGGTTATCGACACCGAGGCCCGCAAACCCCTGCTGGGCGGCGGCGGGGGAGGAGTGTCGGGCCGGGCTATGGGCCCGGTGGCCGTTAGGGCGGTATACGACGTGCATGCCGCCCTGCCCGAGGTGCCCATCATCGGGGTGGGCGGGATCGCTTCGGGAACCGATGCGGTAGAGATGATGATGGCCGGGGCCCGCGCCGTGCAGGTGGGCACCGCCACGTTCGCCGACCCCCGGGCACCCGCCAAGGTCTTGCGGGGACTGGCCCGCTGGTGTGCCGCCCACGGCGTACGTCGACTGGATGAGATGATTGGAGCAGCCCATGAGTAAGACGACGCGCGATTCCCGCTTGGCCATTGTGCTGGACGTGGACGATCTGAATTTTGCCTGTTTGATGGCCGATGCCGTTCACCCCTCGATGGGAGTGGCCAAAGTTGGGCTTGAGCTGTTCGCCACTGCCGGGCCAGACGCGGTTCGGGCCATGAGCGATCGGGGCTATGAGGTGTTCGCCGACCTCAAGTTCCACGACATTCCCACCCAAGTGGGTCGGGCTGCGGCGAAGGTGGGCCGAACCGGAGCCCGCTGGCTCACCGTCCACACCCTAGGCGGGGCCGACATGCTGCGGGCCGGGGTAGAGGGTCTGGCCGAGGGCAGCGACGGTGCCGCCCAAGTTTTGGGAGTGACCATTTTGACCAGCGACGCCGACCGGTCCCGAGATGTGCTCGAAGAGCGGGTGGCGCTAGCCCGAGATGCCGGCTGCGGCGGGGTGATCTGCTCGGCCGGCGATATCGGGGTGGTCAAGGCAGTCGCACCAGAGCTGAAGCGTGTAGTGCCCGGCATCCGCCTCCCGGGCTCAAGCCACCACGATCAGGCCAGCGTGGCCACCCCCGAGGCCGCCATCGCCGCGGGCGCTTCGATCCTGGTTGTCGGTCGGACGGTGACCGCCGACGTTCAAGGATTGACCATTCACTCAGATCATCTGGCCAAGGCGCTGGCCGAGATGGCCGACAGGGCCCGACTGGTGGCGACCAGCATCAGCCACTTGTAGGCAACACAAGCCCTGCACATCACGTCTTGCACAAAATCCCCAACAAGACTTGAAGTACAAACTACAATGGTGTAATGGCAGGACCCCCACAACTGACAGCAGAGCAGCGCCAAAAGGCGTTGAAGAAAGCTAGCGAGGTGCGTAAGCGGCGAGCCGATGTCAAGCGCTTGCTCAAGATGAGGACAATTTCGCTTTCCGACTTGCTGGAACAGGCGGAAACCGACGATGTGGTCGCCGGAACCAAAGTGCTCGCCGTCCTGGAGTCGCTTCCAGGCATGGGCAAGGTTCGGGCTCGCAAGATGATGGACGAGATCGGCATTGCCGACAGCCGTCGCATCCGCGGGCTGGGCGATCAGCAACGGGCTTCGTTGCTGGCGCGCTGCGGCGACTAGATCAGCCTCTGATAATTGTGTTGTCCGGCCCCGGTGGGGTCGGTAAAGGGACGATCGCGGCCGCTCTTGTGGCCGAGGACCCCAAGTTGTGGCTCAGCCGGTCTTGGACAACCCGTGCCCGCCGGCCTGGAGAGTCGGAAACCGCCTATGTGTTCACCGACAAGGCTGAATTTCGGGACAAGGTTGCTGAAGGCGGATTCGTGGAATGGGCGGAGATCGCCGGAAACCTCTACGGCACCCCGCAGCCCGATCCGCCTGAAGGCCGCGACGTCTTGTTGGAAATCGATGTCCAGGGAGCGGCCCAAGTTCGGGAGAGCCGTCCCGAAGCCCTGTGCATATTCGTCGAAGCGCCTTCGGCCGCTGAACAGGAGTCCCGCTTGCGGGGTCGGGGCGATCCTGAGAGTCATATCGCCAAGCGTCTGGCTCTGGCCGACTCTGAGCGAATCCTGGCCTATGAGCTCAATGCGGTCCATATCGTCAACGACAGTCTCACCGAGGCGGTGGACGCGGTCGCTGCTCTCATCGCAAATGCTCGCGGGGAGCGGTCTGTCAATGACGATTAACCCACCCCGTTTTGGTATCATTTATCCGCTCTCCCTAGTGCCTGTTGGAAGAAGGCTGCACTGATGACCGAACAGCACGACACCATGATGTATCCGACTATTGAGGAACTCCTGGGCCGCACCGACTCCAAGTTCCGCTTGGTCACCCTGGGGGCGCTGCGGGCCTGCCAGATCAACTCCTATTTCGGCCAGCTCGGCGAGGGCTTGGGGGCGATGGTCCCTCCTCAGGTGCTGACCATGTCCCGCAAGCCTCTGTCCATAGCCTTCGAGGAGATCGCAGTCGACAAGATCATTGCGGTGGACCCCCCTGAGGTGTCCGAAGAGGAAGTTCTGCCCGACACCTTGATCCCCACCGGTGATGCCGACCTCGGCGGCGATGACCTCGACAGCGCCGATCAGGGCGAGGCCGATCTCGACTCTGCGTCCTGACAGAGCCATGGTGGCCGTCGCCGGCAAGCACATAGCGTTCGGTGGCCAATGACCGCGTTCGCCGGCAAGCGCATCGTCCTAGGTGTGAGCGGCGGGATCGCAGCGTACAAGGCGGTTGAGGTCTGCCGTCGGCTGATGGACGGTGGCGCCCACGTCATCCCGGTGCTCACCAGGGGTGCTACCCGGTTCGTGGGCCGCACCACCTTCGATGCGCTGGCCTCTGAGCCAGTTCGCATGAGCCTGTTCGATGAAGACGACCCCATCCCCCATACCACCTTGGGCCAGACCGCCGACTGCGTGCTTGTCGCTCCGGCCACTGCCCGGGTGATCGGTGCCTATGCCGCCGGCATCAGCTCCGATCTGCTGACCGCTACCCTCATCGCCACCCGGGCTCCGGTGGTGATCTGCCCGGCCATGCACACCGAGATGTGGGAGCATCCGGCAGTAATCGACAACATCGCCAAGCTGGCCGAACGGGGCGTCCACATCGTCGGACCGGAGTCGGGCCGATTGGCGGGGGGAGACGAAGGCGCCGGGCGCCTCTGCTCTCCAGCCGACATTGCGGCTGCTGTAGGCCGAGTCCTCGATTCCGGCGGCCTGCGAGCCGATATGGCCGGGCTGTCGGTGGTTGTCACCGCAGGAGGCACTCGGGAGCCCATCGACCCGGTGCGCTACATCGGCAACCGGTCCTCGGGCAAACAGGGCTATGCCTTCGCCGAGGAAGCCGCCGATCGGGGGGCCGACGTGACCATAGTCACCACCGTGGACCGACCGGGTCCTGCGAGCGCCACCGTGGTGAAAGTCGATACCGCAGAGGAGATGGCCGCGGCCACCGTAAAAGCCGCCAAGCAGGCCGATGTGGTGATCATGGCCGCGGCGGTGGCCGATTTCCGTCCGATCGACCCCGTCGGCGTGAAGCTCAAAAAGCGCGACGGAGTACCCGCAATCGAGTTGGAGACCACCCCGGACATCTTGGCCACGCTGGGGGCGGCCAAGCCGCACGGCCAGACCCTGGTGGGGTTTGCCGCCGAGACCTGCGATGTGGCCGGCAACGCCGCGGCGAAGCTGAGAGGCAAGGGCGCCGACTACATCGTGGCCAATGACGTGACGGCAGAAAACGCCGGTTTTGCCTACGACACCAACGAAGTCTTGGTGCTAGCTTCCGATGGCCGGGTCCACCCGGTCGGCCTGCGATCCAAGCGCCAGGTGGCCCAAGCAGTGCTTGACTTGGTAGTGGGCGACCGACACAGTCAGGCGCAGTCCGCTACACAGGTGGCCGACGGAACCAGCCGAGCCGATAACCAGGAGAATCAATGAGCCAAGGGACCAATGGCCGTTACCGCTTCACGTCTGAATCGGTCACCGGCGGCCATCCTGACAAGATCGCCGATCAGATTTCCGACGGGGTGCTGGATGCCCTGCTTGCCGTGGACATCGGCAGCCGGGTGGCGTGCGAGACCTTGGTGACCACCGGATTGGTGGTGGTGGCCGGTGAGATTTCCACCGAGGGCTATATCGACATCCCGCGGGTGGTGCGCGACACCATCATCGGCATCGGCTACGACCGGGAAGACTACGGTTTCGACGGCAACACCTGCGGCGTCATGGTGTCCATCGACGACCAGTCTCCCGACATTGCCCAGGGGGTGGACAGGCTCGACCCGCTGGAGCAGGGTGCCGGCGACCAGGGAATGATGTTCGGCTTCGCTTGCGACGAGACCCCCGAGCTGATGCCCCTGCCCATCCACATCGCCCACCGAATGGTGGAGCGCCTGACCGAGGTCCGCCGCTCGGGATGTGTTCCCTACTTGCGGCCCGATGGCAAAAGCCAGGTGACCTTCGAGTACGAGGGCACTAGGCCGGTGGGGCTGACCACCGTGCTGATGTCGGCCCACCACCGTGACGGAACCGATCTGGTGGAGATGAAGGACGACCTCAAAGAGCAGGTCATCGATCCGGTGGTTCCCGAGCAGTTCCGCGACGATGATTATGATGTGCTGGTCAACCCCACCGGTAAGTTCGTGAGGGGTGGCCCGGTGGCCGACGCCGGGCTGACCGGACGCAAGATCATCGTGGACACCTACGGAGGCATGGCCCGCCACGGCGGGGGCGCCTTCTCGGGCAAGGATCCCAGCAAGGTGGATCGCTCGGCGGCGTACGCCGCTCGTTGGGTGGCCAAGAACGTGGTGGCCTCTGGTGCCGCCGCCCGCTGCGAGGTGCAGGTGTCCTATGCCATCGGCGTCGCCCGTCCGATGTCGGTGATGGTGGAGACTTTCGGCACCGAGACGGTGGACCCGGCCAAGATCAGCCACCAGGTGCAGGAGATCTTCGATCTGCGGCCCGCGGCCATCATCCGGGACTTGGAGCTGCTGCGGCCCATCTACCGGAACACGGCAGCCTACGGACACTTTGGGCGCAGCCCCGAGAGCACGTTCACCTGGGAGCGCACCGATCGGGTGGACGATATCCGCTCAGCGCTGGGCCTTTCGTAGTTGCACGTCCGGGTTCTTCCCGACGTCGTCGCAATAGACCGCGAGTTCACCTACACGGTTCCCGAAGGCTGGGCCGACGACCCCCGGTTCGGCGTTGGTGCGATGGTCCGGGTGCCGCTTCATGGCCGCCGGGTGGCCGGTTGGATCACTGAGGTGGATGTAGAGCCTCCCGAAGGGGTTGCGCTCGCGCCCCTGGCCAAGTTGAGCAGCATCGGACCTGACCGCGGGCTCATCGAATTGAGCGAGTGGGCCGCCCGGCGGTGGGCTGGCCGCCGGGTCCATTTCCTGCGGTCCGCCTCGCCCCCTCGCATGGTGGCCGCCGTGCCTCGTCCCAAGCGCACTCGGCTGGTGTCAACGGGCGATTATGCCGATTTATTCGAGGGCGAGTGCCGCACCCTGCGCCATGGGCCTTCCGATGACCCGCTGGCTGTAGCCATGGCTGCGGCCGCCCGAGGCCAGGCACTGATCTTGGTGCCCGATCACGACCGGGCTGATGAGCTGTCGAGGCGGTTGGCGAGGGAGGGAGCGTGGGCATCCCGTTACCCAGATGGCTGGGCCGCAGCCGCGGCCGGCGCCACTGTGGTGGGCACGATGTCGGCCGCCTGGGCTCCGGCCCCTGAGTTAGCCGCGGTGCTGGTGATCGACGAGCACGACGAGTCGTACCGCTCGGAGTCCGCCCCCACATGGAGCGGCCGGGATGTGGCCATTGAGAGGGCTCGCCGGACCGGCGTGCCCTGTGTGCTGTTGTCGCCGGTGCCCAGTCTGGAAGCGTTGCGGTCCAAGCCCTTGCTGCGCCCTTCCCGGGGGGCCGAGCGCGACGGCTGGCCGCAGGTGGAGGTGGTGGATCGCCGCAGCGAGGACCCGGCCCGGGCCGGGCTCTATTCCCCTGTGCTGGTGAATGCGCTGCGCGACGGGGGCCGGGTGGCCTGCGTGCTGAACCGGCTGGGCCGCTCGCTATTGCTGGCCTGCCGAGTGTGCGGCGAGCTGGCTGTCTGCACCGAGTGCGGATCGTCCATGCGCCAGGGCGACGACAGGCAATTGCATTGCCGGGCCGGAGACCACACTCGCCCGCTGGTGTGCGCCGACTGCGGCAGCACCGGGATGAAGAACCTGAGGGCCGGGGTGAAGCGAGTGCGAGAGGAAGTAGAGGCGCTGGTTCGGACCCCGGTGGCCGAGGTCACCGGCAGCGGCTATACCGGCCCGCCCACTGCCCGGGTGGTGGTCGGCACTGAAGCAATACTGCATCTGGGCCGGCCTTTCGACGTGGTCGCCTTCTTGGAATTCGACCAAGAACTGCTGGCCCCCCGATTCCGAGCCCGGGAGCAGGCCCTGGCCCTCATTGCTCGGGCCGCCCGAATCACCGGACCCCGCACCGCGGGCGGGCGCATCCTGCTTCAGACTCGTCTGCCTGAGAACCCCGCGGTGGTGGCTGCGTTCCGGGCCGACCCCGCGCTTTTGGCCCGTGCCGAGCGAGACCGCCGCCAAGAGCTGGCCCTGCCTCCCTACGGGGCCATCGCCGTCGTCTCCGGCCCGGTCGCGCCGGAGTTCATGGGGCGGTTCGGCACGCCGCTGGGCATCCGCATCGCCCCCGACCCCAGTGGGCAGTTCTACTTGCGGGCCCCCGACTACGACTCCCTTTGCAACGCCCTCGCCTCAGTGGAGCGCCCACCCGGCCGACTCCGCATCGACGTCGACCCCATCAGAGCGATCTAGTGGTGTGTCTTGGGTTTATTCGCGCGTGTCCTG
This sequence comes from Candidatus Poriferisocius sp., assembly GCF_965214065.1. GTDB lineage: Bacteria > Actinomycetota > Acidimicrobiia > Acidimicrobiales > Bin134 > Poriferisocius. The sequence goes on along the minus strand of NZ_CBDCAT010000026.1, from coordinate 371,495 downwards.
CTAGGCATCGACGCCCCTCGCTGCGTTGCCCCTCCTTGCCGTACGCTCCGGGTATGGCTGCGTCGGTGCGCCTTGCGAGGAACGCCGCTGCCGTCGCAATCCACGGCGCTAAACCCAAGACACACCACTAGCCAGCACCTCGAGGATTCGGTAGCCGCGGCGTGAGCTGAGCCGGGTGGTGGGCCAGCCTTGTTGATTGAGCCAGCGGGCCAGTGAGTCGGAGCCCAGGTTCTTGTTGACCACCAGGTAGGCCCGGCCCTCTTCGGTCAGCCTCCCTAGCCATTGGTCGAGCACTTCGTGGAGAGCCGCTTTGCCGATGCGGATGGGCGGGTTGGAGTAGATGGCGGCAAAGCGCGCGTCGTCGGGCACTGTGTCGGGATGGCACACTGTTGCATCAGGTCGGCCATGGCGATCCAGGTTGGCCCGGCACAGCTCAAGGGCCCGGGGGTTCACATCCACCGCCCACAGCGGGGCTTGCGCTGCCCAACGGCCCAGCGCCACCGCAATGGGCCCATAGCCGCAACCTAGGTCCAGCATTGGCCCGTCTTGGGGCGGTCGGGGCGCTTCGGCCAGCAGGTAGCGGGTGCCAAAGTCCACCTCGTCGGACGCAAACACCCCTCGGTCTGTGGCCAGCTCTGCATCTAGATCTCCGACCCGCAGACCGACAGTTCCCGGCCGCCGTTTTCCGCCGGGTGAGGCGCTGAAGTAATGCGAGTCGCCCACGGATTGACGGTAACCTTAAATGATGGCCCCACTGCGGATACGGGTGTATGGCGACCCGGTGCTGCGGCGCGTGGCTGATGATGTGACTGACGTCGACGGGGCAATGGCTGATCTGTGCCAGGAGATGCTCACTGCCATGTACGAGGCCCCGGGCATCGGGCTGGCCGCTCCGCAGGTGGGGGTGTCGCAGCGGTTCTTCGTGTATGACTTCGGCGATGGACCCGGCGTGCTGGTCAACCCCGAGATCACCGAGAGCGACGGCGAGTGGACCTACAACGAAGGGTGCCTGTCGGTGCCCGAGCTGTCGTGGGAGATCGTCCGCCCCCGCAGCATCCATTTGAAGGCATTCGACCTGGATGGCAATGAGGTGAGCCTCGAGGCGGAAGATCTCGAGGCCCGTTTGTTCCAGCACGAGCTGGACCATCTCGAGGGCAAGATCCTGCTCGACTACCTCGAGGATGACCAGCGCCGCGAGGCCAAGCGCATTCTGCGCCAGCGGGCGATGGGCGGGCCGAGCCTTCGCCCCAACGCTGGCGACGGGCTGTCGCTGCCGTGATCGATTCCTTTCGGCTGGCGGTCTGGGATTGCCGTGATCGACCCGCCGGCTGAAATACGCCGGCTCGTCTACTTCGGTACTCCCATTGAGTCAGTGCCGTTCCTAGAGGCGCTGGCCGGGGCTGGGTTCGATGTTGTCTTGACTGTGACCCGGCCCGACAAGCGCCGAGGCCGGCGGTCCGAGCCCACTCCCAGCCCGGTGAAAGCCGCCGCCCAGAACCTGGGCATCCCCGTTTCCTTCGATGTGGTCGATGGGCTGGATACCGATGCCGACCTGGGTGTGGTGGTGGCCTTCGGGCAGATCATCAAGCCCCACGTGCTCGACCGGCTGGCCATGGTCAACGTTCACTTCTCACTGCTGCCCCGGTGGCGAGGGGCGGCTCCGGTTGAGCGGGCCATCCTGGCTGGGGACCAAACCACCGGGGTGTGCCTCATGGAAGTTGCTGAGGGACTCGATACCGGCCGGGTGTACCGCCGACTCGAAGTGCCCATCGCCCCCGACGCCACGGCATCATCTTTGCGTGCTCAGTTGGTTGATGTCGCGGTGCCCATGTTGGTCAGCGCGCTGCGCGGGGGCTTGAGTCCCCCTGTTCTCCAGCAGGGCGAGCCGGTCTACGCCGCCAAGATCACCCGAGACGAGCTTCTCCTCGACTGGGAGAAATCGGCGGAGTCCTTGCATCGACAGGTTCGAGTGGGCGGGGCCTGGACAATTTGGCGGGGCAAGACCCTGAAGATCTGGTCGGCTCACCCAGTGCAAGGATCCCAGCCGCCGGGAAAGCTCGACGGACCCGTGGTTGGCACCGGTGATGGCCAGCTCTGCCTGGTTGAAGTGCAGGCCGAAGGCAAGTCGCGCCAGACCGCCGCGGACTGGCTCCGGGGGGCCCGCCCGACTTTTGGCGACCGGCTCGGATCGTGAGCCGGCCCCAGCCGGACCGGGCGTCGGGGAGCGCCCGAGCCATTGCCGCCAAGCTCCTCGACCGGATTGAGTCCGATGGCGCCTTTGCCAACCTGGTATTGGCCTCAGCCGAGCTTCCCGAACGCGATGCCGGGTTGATTACCGAGATGGTTTATGGGGTCACCCGTATGCGCCGAGCCCTTGACCACCTCATCGACGGTTTCGTGTCCGATCCGCCCGACCTCACTGCTCGCAATCTGCTGCGGATCGGGGCCTATCAGCTCCACATGATGGACACTCCGGCCTATGCCGCGGTGAGCGAGACCGTCCAAGCGGCTCCCCGACGCCAACGGGGGTTCCTCAACGCCGTCTTGCGGCGGGTGGCTGATCTGGAACCGGCTTGGCCAACCGAGGCGATCAGGCTTAGCTACCCCGACTGGTTGGTAGAGCGCCTCGAACAAGACCTCGGTGCTGACGATGCCCGCGCCGGCTTGGAGCAGATGAACCGTGTAGCCCCGGTCACTACCCGATCCGACGGCTATGTCCAGGATCAGGCGTCGCAATGGGTGGCCGCGTTGGTTGGCGCTCAGCCGGGGGAGCGGGTGCTGGACATGTGCGCCGGCCCCGGTGGCAAGGCTACTGCGCTGGCCCAAGACTCGATGGTGGTGGTGGCAGCTGACCGCCGCAGGCATCGGGCGTCGCTGGTGGCGGCCAACGCGTCTCGAACCGGTGCCGCCCTCGCTGGCGTGTTGGTTGCTGACGGCCGCTGCCCGCCGTTTCGCCCCGGAACATTCGACCGGGTGCTGGTGGACGCCCCCTGCTCCGGGCTGGGCGTGCTGGGCCGGCGAGCCGACGCACGCTGGCGAGTCAACCCCGGCGACATCATCGAGTTGGCTCGCCTTCAAGCCGAGTTGATTCGGGTCGCTTTCGACCTGACCCGTCCGGGGGGATTGGTCGTCTACAGCGTCTGCACAATGACCGGGGCCGAGACGTCGGAAATCGACGAGTTGGTGGCCCATGAACACCCGGAGGCCGTTCCCGTCCCCATCTCTGACTCTCGCTGGCGCCCCCACGGCCGAGGCGCCCTCATACTCCCCCAAGACCACAACACTGATGGGATGTTTGTTGTCCTCTACAAGACCCCCACAGATAGCCTGACCAGCAATGGCTGACCAAGAGACCGCAGGTTTGGCGGCAAAAGTCCTGACCGTTTCCGATGGCGTGATCGCTGGCACCCGCCAAGACGGCTCGGGCGATGCCCTAGTGGAGCTGTTGGCCAGCGAGGGCTATCAAGTGGCCGACCGCCAGGCCGTGGAGGACGGCGTCGAGTCGGTTCGCGACGCCCTATTGGGGATGTCTGACGGGTTTGCCGGCCTCATCGTCACCACCGGAGGAACCGGATTCGGTCCCCGGGATCTGACCCCGGAGGGCACTGCCGTGGTACTGGAACGCCGGGCTGATGGCTTGGCCGAGGCTGCACGGCTTGTGAGTCCGTTCGGGCGGTTGTCGAGAGCGATCGCCGGCACGAGGGGCACGGCCCTGATCGTGAACCTGCCTGGCTCGCCCAAGGGGTCGGTGGAGTGCTTGGGCGCGGTGCTCGACGTTGTTCCCCACGCTCTGCGCCTGCTGGCCGACGAACCGACCGAGCATTGACATCCAGCCCGCGTCGACAAGATCAGATGATGGATCTGGCCTTGGAGGCGGCCCGCTCTTGTCGGCTGGTGACCTCGCCCAATCCGTGGGTGGGGTGCATGATCGATGCTGGCGAAAGCCAGTACACAGGGGCTACGTCGGTGCCAGGCGGCAACCATGCTGAGATCAATGCCCTGGAAGCGGCTGGCAAGCGGGCCCGGGGCGCCGACCTCTACACCACGTTGGAGCCCTGCAACCACCAGGGCCGCACCGGGCCGTGTGTCGACGCCATCATCGCCGCGGGGGTAGCTCGGGTGGTGGTCGCCATCGAAGATCCTGATCCCGTTGTTTCTGGTCAGGGCATCGCCGCGCTCCGTGAAGCTGGTGTAGCAGTCGAAGTGGGGATGCGGGCCGTCGAAGCCGCCGAGTTGCTCACGCCCTATCTCAAGCACCGCCGCACCGGGCTGCCCTGGGTGGTGCTCAAGCTGGCCGCATCGCTGGATGGCCGCATCGCGGCCCCCGATGCCACCAGCCAGTGGATTACCGGCCCAGAGGCCCGCATCGATGCTCATCGGCTTCGAGCCGAGAGCGATGCGGTGCTGGTGGGGGCGGGCACGGTACGAGCCGACGATCCCGCTCTGACGGCACGCGACTGGCAGCCCCCAACGGGGGTGACGCCCCCCACCGATCAGCCGCTTCGAGTGGTGCTGGGTTCCGCCCCGCCTGATGCCCGCGTTCATCCCGCGCTGGAGATGGATGGGCCACTGGAGCAGGTGCTTGGCGAACTGGGGGAGCGGGGGGTGATCCAGCTCCTCGTCGAGGGGGGCGCGACCACTGCGGCGGCCTTCCACCGGGCCGGCCTGGTCGACCACTACGCCGTGTATCTGGCTCCGGGCCTGTTTGGCGGCGACGACGCTCGCCCGATGTTCACCGGCCAGGGGGCGGCCTCGGTCTCCGACTTGTGGCGAGGTGAGATCCATGCGGTGACCGAGCTTGGACCAGACCTTCGCATCGACATGCGCCCCCTTCGAACCGGGTATTGATACCTGTCCCAGACTTTCAGCCCGGTAGCGTTGGGGCATGCTCTCATTGGTTCTGCCCAAGGGGTCGCTGGAAAAGGCGACCTTAGAGCTCTTCGACGCCGCCGACATCCCCGTGCATCGCAGCTCGGATGTGACCTACAAGGGGACGATCAACGACCCCCGCATCGATCAGGTCCGCATCCTTCGCCCCCAGGAGATTCCCCGCTATGTGGCCGATGGGCTGTTTGATTTGGGCATAACCGGGCGCGACTGGGTGGCGGAGACGGGCAGCGATGTGGTGTCGCTGGGCAAGCTCCAATACTCCAAGAACACCTCACGGCCGATCCGGATGGTGTTGGCGGTTCCCGGCGATTCGCCGTGGGAGGCGGCCGGGGATCTTCCCCAAGGGGTGAAGATCTCCAGCGAGTACCCCTCGTTGACCAAGCAGTTCTTCGAGGAGTTGGGAATCGAGGCCGACATCGCCCTGTCATACGGGGCCACTGAGGCCAAGGCTCCCGACATCGTGGATGCGGTGGTGGAGATCACCGAGACGGGGCGGGCACTGCGGGCGGCCGGCCTCAAGATCATCCACACCATCCTCACGTCCTACACAGAGCTGGTGGCCAACCCGGCCAGCTACGCCGACCCGGAACGGCGTCACGCCATGGAGCAGATCCACACCTTGTTGGGCGGGGTGCTGGAGGCCAGGGGCAAGGTGCTGGTCAAGATGAACGTGCCGTCCGCCAGCCTCGACAAGGTGATCGACCTGCTGCCGTCCATGAAGGCGCCCACTGTCAACGAGCTGTTCGGGGGCCACGGCTACGCGGTGGAGACGGTGGTGCCCAAGGCCGACATCAACGTCTTGATCCCCGACCTGCGCGACGCCGGGGCCAGCGACATCATCGAACTGCCCCTGGCCAAGATCGTCCATTGAACCTGACTGCCCGAGGCAACTCAATGGTTGGCCGCGTGGTGAGCTTCGACGACGCCACCGGCTGGGGAGTGATCGCTGCCGACAGCGGCACCGAGTACCCGTTCCATTGCACCGCGATCGCTGACGGCACCCGCAGCATCGAGACCGGGACCAAGGTGACTTTCTGGCTGGCCCCCGGCCACCGGGGCGTATGGGAGGCGGCCGGGGTTACTCCTCAGCGTCCTCCTCAGCAGTCCCCTCCATAGTGCGCGACACCTGCACGAAGGCCATGCGGATCTGATGCAGGGCCTCTTTGAGGGTCGCCTCGTGCTCGCCGAGTCGGCCCTCCATTCCCTCTACCAGCGTCCCGAGGGCGTCGATGGCCAATCGGGACTCTTCCAAGTTGGGCGGCTGCTGGCTTAGGTGGATGGCCCCCAGCTCATAGAGGCCCATGGCATGGTTGCCCACCACCACTGATGCCGGGGTGTTGGCGATCTGCTCTCTGGCTTCGGCGAGCTGCTGGGCCAGCTCCTCGGCCTGAGCCCGCTCCTCGTCGCTCAGCCCGGCCAACTGGTCGTCGACCTGATCTTGTGGACCTTGCTGCGGCGAGGTTGCCGACCCTCCCCGCCCGTCGTCTACCGGTACCTCGCCACCAGGCGTCCATAGTGTGCTCATTTCTTTCTTCGGCTCCTTTTCGCCTCGTCTGGCGTGATTGTCCCCCAACGCTGATACTGTTACCCGGCAACTTAGGTACGCAAGCAGAGTGGAATTATTCCCAGCGTGCCAACCCCAATAGTCGAGAGAGAGGAACATGCGCATTGCAGAGCGGTGATCGGCCATAGCTTCGGCAGATGCTGAGCCCCGGATCAACGACCGGATCAGAGCTCGAGAGGTACGGCTCGTTGGTCAAGATGGGCAGCAAGTAGGCATTCGCCCGCTGCCTGAGGCATTGGACATGGCCCGTGATGCCGGGTTGGACCTGGTGGAGGTCGCCGACAAGGCGAACCCGCCGGTTTGCCGGATCATGGACTACGGCAAGTACAAGTACGAGGCCGCCCAGCGGGCCAAGGAATCCCGGCGAAACAGCACCAACATCGTTGTCAAGGAGATGAAGTACCGGCCCAAGATCGGGCCCGGGGACTTTGAGACCAAGACACGCAAGGTGCGGGGGTTTTTGGAAGAAGGCTCCAAAGTAAAGGTCACGATCATGTTCCGCGGCCGCGAGGTGCAGCATCCCGAGTTGGGGAGGCGCATTCTCGATGACATCGCGGCTGAGGTGGAAGAAGTGGCCAAGGTCGAGGTCTATCCGAGGCTGGACGGCCGCAACATGGTCATGGTGCTTGGTCCGGTGACGACAAGGAAGTCCCGTAAGCAGGCTGCCCGGTCTGCTCGTCCACCGGTCGAAGAAGCCGCGGCAACCGAGACTGCTCCCCAAAGCGCAGAAAACTGATATGCCCAAGATGAAAACCCACCGAGGCGCAGCCAAGCGGTTCAAGACCACTGGCACCGGCAAACTCCGCCGGCGCAGCGCCTACAAGAACCACATTCTCGAGAAGAAGGCCCCCAAGCGCAAGCGCCAGCTGCGCGGTCCGGCCCAGGTGTCGGCCGCTGACGCCCCCGCCGTGAAGCGCCAGTTGGGCTTGTAGGGCCAGACACGAGCACGAGTTCAAGGAGAAGCACACGATGGCTAGAGTCAAGCGCGCCGTTACCGCTCGCAAGCGCCGCAGGGCGGTGGTGAAACGGGCCAAGGGGTATTACGGCAACAAGAGCCGCACGTTCCGGGGGGCCAATGAGCAGCTGATGCACAGCGGCCAATACGCCTATCGAGATCGCCGGGCCCGCAAAGGCGAGTTCCGTCGCCTGTGGATCCAGCGCATCAACGCCGCCTGCCGCCAAAACGCCACCACCTACAGCCGGTTCATCAACGGCCTGAAGCTGGCCGAGGTGGAGGTCGACCGCAAGATCTTGGCCGAACTGGCCGTCAACGATCCTGCGGCCTTCACCGCACTGGTCGAGGTGGCCAAAGCTGCGGCTGAACAAGCTCCTGGGTCTGATGCCGCCGACGACTCCGCGGCGGAGCAAGACGCAGCCCCGGTGGGGTAGCGCTGAACCTCAGCTCAAAAAACCCCCGAGTCGCGGAACTCCGCCGACTGGTCCGCAACCGCCGAGAGCGCACAGAAACCGGAAAGTTCGCAATTGACGGCCCGCAGCTGCTGGTCGAGGCGGTGGCCGCCGGTTTGGAGATCGTCGAAGTGTTCGTGGAGCCGGTTGTCGACTTGTGGGCGGACATGGGAGTCTCCATCGACGCCCCCACCTGGACGGTGGGCGACGGCGTGCTGGCCAAGGTGGGCTCTGTGGTCACCCCCCAGGGGGTTATGGCTACCGCACGGATTCCCGAGATTGCTCCTGTGGCCGACGGAAACTTCGCCGTTGAGCTGGCCGGAGTGGCCGACCCCGGCAACGCCGGCACCATCGTGCGCACGGCGGTGGCCGCAGGGGCCCAAGCAGTGGTCTTCGGCCCTGGATCTGTAGATCCCTGGAACCCCAAGACTGTGCGGGCCTCCGCCGGTGCGCTGTTTCGAGTTCCCCTGGCCGAGGCCGGACCTAAGGCAGAGCGCGTGGGCGCCGACCCCAGCCGAGGCGTCCCCTACGACCAAGCCGATCTAACTGGCCCCCTCACCCTGGTGGTGGGCAACGAGGCCCATGGCCTCGATCAAACTGTCGCCGTGGATCGCTGGGTGTCCATCCCTATGGCCGAGTCGGTGGAATCCCTCAACGTGGCCGCCGCCGCAGCCATCGTATGCTTCGAGGTCGCCCGCCAACGCCGCGCCAGGGCCCTTGCTGAATCTGGGGTTTAGCCGACCACGGGGCCGATGGCGGCTGGCTGAGCTCTGAGGGCTTCGATCTCGGCCACGGCCTCTTCGGAGAGCTCGTTTATGCCGATGAACTCTTCGAGGTTGTAGTGGAGGTTGATGATGCGCATCTCCTCTCGGCTCAACACGATTTGGTCGAGGCCGGGCTGGTGCAGGCCCCGCTGGGCTCGCTGGAGGTTGGAGAGGTCCTGGTCGAACACCAAGTTCATGGCTGCTTCCTCGGCGGGGATCGTGGCTTGCATGGGCTGGGTGCGCTCGGCCCCCGGGGGGCGGCGGTCGAGGTGCAGCAGGTCCATGTAAGCGTCGTCGGGGGTGTCGCCGGGGCGGGACCGCAGCACGGTGATGGAGTCGCACATCACGATCACCGTGATGTTGGGGAACAGGTTGAACTGGAACAGGTCCAGCATCTGCGACTGGTCGAAGCTGTCCAGGTCGAGGCCCTTTTGTCTGGTCTGGTTGCGTACTAACTCCTCCAGAACGTCGCGCACGCTGCCGCCGTCAGGAACCGGCGGACACGGCCCCGGGTTCTCAGAGTCCTGGCCGTAGCGGGCGCCCTGGGTGACGATGATCGACTCCCAAATCTCCTGGTCGGTGGCGCCGTTGCGCAGCCGGGGGCTGGGCACCCCGTAAGGCTGGTGCAGTGAGCCGTGTCGGCCGTAGAGCCGGTTCACCGAGTTGACGTCGTCGCAGCTGGGCAGCATCTCCCGGTGGATGCCCTGCACGTGGTAGGTCTCGCTGAACGCCTCGATCAGGGTCTTCCAGTTGCATGGCAGCGGCACGGTGAGGTCGTAGGCGCAGCCGTACTCGTCGAGGCGGGCCCACTCCAGCAAGCCGGGAATGGCCTCCAGGTACTCGTCGAGAGGCTCGGCGTCGAGATCCAGGTTCACGAACACCAGCGGCCCCCAGGTGCCCACCTGCACCGGGAACAGCGGATAGTCGTCGTTGCGCAGCGCCCCGAAGCCCCGTCGCGACGGCACCTCTCGCAGCTTGCCGTCCAGCGTCCAACTCCACCGGTGGTAGATGCAGCGCAGCTCGGTCAGCCCCGACCCCGACCCGGTGCACAGCACATTGCCCCGATGGCGGCACACGTTCTGGAACCCCCGCAGCACCCCGTCGTCGCCCCGCACGATGAGCACCGACAGGTTGCCCACCGAGTATTCGAACCAGTCGCCCGGCTGCGGCACATGGTCGACCGTGCAGGCTAGCTGCCAGGCCTTGGGCCACACATGGGCCGTCTCCAACTCAGCCCACTCTGGGGAGGTGTACCGGTGGGCGGGCACTTCCACCGGAGTCCGCCGGGGCGGGACGGCGCCGATGGCGGTTCCCACCGGAGCGTCGTTGGTGAGCTCAGGGCCGATCTGGATTGTCGCCATATCTTGTGTCTCCACTGTGTAAGAAGAGTTGGGATGGAATCTGACCTTCTCTAGGAGATGGCCTTGGCTAGAGCGTAGGCGGGTTGGCCGAGGTGGCTTCAGCGGTCCCGTAGTCTTTATCCCGTATGAATCCAGCAGAAGGGATTGTGTTCGCCGTCGGGGCCCTGATCGCCTCGGGCACGCTGTTGGTCGCCATCCAGACGGTGGTGGTTCCCCGGGCCGAGCGAAGCCTGCTGGTCCGCTTCGTGTATGTCGGCATGGGGCTGTTGTTCTCGGTGCTCGCCCGGCGCCGCAAATCCTACGAGGCCCGCGATGCGCTGCTGGCCCGTTACGCCCCCACCACGCTCATGTTGCTGCCCATGGTGTGGGCCACCGGGGTCATCTACGGGTTCTCGCTCATGTTCTGGGCGCTCGATGTGCGCCCCTACCGGGAGGCCCTGGTGCTGAGCGGCTGGTCGCTCACCACCTTGGGCTACTGGGTGGCCACCGACCTGTACACCCAGGTTCTGGTGGTGGTCGAGGCGCTCATCGGCCTGGGCATCGTGGCGCTTTTGATCAGCTTCTTGCCTCTCATGCACAGCGCGTTCAGCGCCCGGGAGGCCGCAGTGGCCCGCTTGGAGATTCGGGCCGGAACCCCGCCCACCCCCGAGGCCATGATCATCTTGGCCCACGAGACCGGCGGCCTCGACAACATGGGGGAGACCTGGACCGAGTGGGAGCACTGGTTCATCCACATCGAGGAGACCCACCAGACCTACCCGGCGCTGGCCTTCTTCCGGTCGGTGCGCTCCGACCGGTCGTGGGTGATTGCCGCGGGCTGCATCCTCGACACGGCATCGGTCATGTTGTCGACGGTGGCGGTGCCCCATTCGCCCGCTGCGCCGTTCATGATCCGGTCGGGCTATGTGGCGCTGCGCAATATCGCCGACTTCTTCGCCATCGACTACGACCCCGACCCCACCTTGATGTCCCCGATCACGGTGACCCGCCACGAGTTCTTCGAGACTTACGAGGCCCTGAAGAGTGCCGGGGTCCCCGTGGTGGACGACCGTGAACAGGCATGGCGGGAATACGCCGGCTGGCGGGTCAACTACGACAACTGCCTGGTGGGGCTGGCCTCGATCATGTCGGCGCCGCCGGGCAAATGGAGCAGTGACCGGCCCTCTCCCTACCACCGGCTGCCGCTGTTCTACCGCCCGCTGCGCCGGCCGCTGCCCCCGCTCTTGCGCGAGCTCCGCCGCCGGGGATTCGGACCGGGGCGGCGAAAGTGACTCCGCCCTGTCGGGCCGCATCGGCTGGGCCTGAATTTCTCTGCTCGTGCTCGCGGCGATGAGGCTGGTGTCATGAGAACCCGTATAACCAACCTGTTGGGCATCGACATCCCCGTGGTGCAGGCCCCCATGGGCTACATCGCCCGGGCCCAGTTGGCCTCGGCTGTTTCCAACGCCGGCGCCATGGGCATCATCGAGACATCCTCGGGCCAGCTTGACGACATCAAGGTGGAGATCGCCAAGATGCGCGACCTCACCGACCGGCCCTGGGGGGTGAACATCGCCCAGATGCTGGTGCCCGACGCTGCTGTCATCGATTTCGTGATCGAACACGAGGTGGGGTTTGTGACCACCTCGGCGGGCGACCCCAACCGATTCACTGCGGTGCTGAAAGACGCCGGGATCACTGTCTTCCATGTGGTGCCCACCTTGCGGGGCGCCCTCAAGGCAGTGGACGCCGGGGTTGACGGCCTAATCGTGGAGGGGGTGGAGGGCGGCGGGTTCAAGAACCCCCACGGATCGTCCACCATGGTGCTGGCCCCGCTGGTGGTGGCCGCAGTGGATGTGCCGGTCATCGCCGCAGGCGGGATCTGCGACGGCGTGTCGATGGCCGCTGCTTTGGCCTTGGGGGCCGACGGGGTGCAGATGGGCACCCGGATGCTGTCGGCGGCCGAATCGCCGGTGCACGACAACTGGAAGCAGGCGGTGGTGGACGCCGCGGAGACCGACACCGTGTTGTTGAACCGGTTCGGCCGGCCGGGGATGCGGGCGCTTCGCACCGAGCTCACCGCCGAGCTGGAGCACCACGACCAGGTGCAGATGCCGGGCCTCGACCGGCTCATGGACCAGTACTTCGGCGGCCAGATGGACGTGGCCGTCCCCTTCGGGGGCCAGGTGATGGGCCGTATCGACGAGGTGCGCCCGGTGGCCGACATCTTGGGGGACGCCTGGGGCGACTGCCAGGCCCGGCTGCGCCAACTGGGCCAGGCCGCAGCGAGATAGCGGGGCGGGGTACCGGGTGATGCGGCGCGGTGCTCCTTTTGCCACAGAATTGTCGCCGCGTCGGGCCAGGGCCGCTGGCCGCCGCCACTTCGACCCTTGGCCATCTGTTGCCGAATTGTCGCCCCGCCGAGACAGGCGATGAGGCTCTTCGGCTTCGCCGGCGTTCGGCATCCGCCGCTTCGGCTGCCCCGGGTGTGGCTGCTCGGCCCCGACCCCCGGGGCGTGCGCCAGTCGCTGGGGGCGTTGTGCATTCTTGCGGTGACCAGCGTGGTAGCCGGCGTGGTGCTGGGCCAAAGCCACGAGCGGCTGGCCGAGCTGCCCGGGCTGTTGCTGTTGGTGCCGGCGGCCATCGCCCTGCCGGGGAAGATATTCGGGGCGCTGGGCAGCCGACTGGGCACCGCCATCCACACCGGCACGTTCCGCCTGTCGCTGCGGTCATCGAGCGTGGTGGGCCAAAACGTGTGGGCCTCGATGGTGCTGACGCTGGTGATGTCGCTGGTGTTGGCCCTTTTGGCCTCGGCGGCGGCATCGAGCCTCGGGGTGGACAACGCCATCGGTGTGGCCGACTACGTGGTCATCTCGCTGGTGGGAGGCACGCTGGCCTCGGTCTTCGTGATGCTGGTGACGCTGGGCATGGCCACCGCATCGGTTCGCTGGGGCCTCGACCCCGACAACGTGACCGCCCCCATGGTGACCGCAGCCGGCGACGTTTTGGCCCTGCCCGCGCTCATCTTGGCGTCTCACCTGGTGCGATACGACGCGGCCACCCCGGTTGTGGCCGCAGTGCTTGCCGCCGCCACCGTGGGGTCGCTAGTGGCCGCCGTCCGATCTCAGGCCCCGCTGCTGCGAACCGTGCTGCGGGAGTCGATGCCGGTGCTGGTGCTGGCCGGGCTCTTGTCGCTCATGGCCGGGGTCACCGTGGAAAACCGGTTCGACGTGTTCTCCGACCGCCCGGTGCTGCTGGTGTTGATACCCGGATTTCTGGCCACCGCTGGCGCGCTGGGGGGCATCTTGGCCAATCGGCTGTCGAGCAAGCTGCACCTGGGCTTGATCGGCCCCTCAGTGATGCCCCAGCGGCAGGCCCGCAGCGACGTGGCGCTGACGGTGGGGCTGGCGCTGCCGGTGTTCGCCCTTTTGGCCCTGGTCTCCCAGGGGGCTGGATCGGTGGTGGATCTGGCCGGGCCGGGGCTGGGCCGACTGGTGGGGATCGCCCTGGTCGGCGGAGCCCTGGCCCTGGTCGTGGTGGTGGCCGTGGCCTACTACGGGACCATCGCCGCGGTTCGCTTCGGGGTCGACCCCGACTCGGTGGGCATCCCCACGGTAACCGCAGTGCTCGACCTGGTGGGGGCACTCACCCTGGTGTTCGCCATCGAGGCCATAGGGGCAGGGTGAATCGCCAGTGATTAGTTTGAAGGGAGTTCACAATGGACGATAAACCCCGCAACCTTCGGGCCATGCTCGCCGAGGCCAAAGACCTCTCCGAGCTGATGGTGGACCTCGCCTATGCCGCCCTGTACTTCGGCGACCCGGACATGGCCACCGAGGTGGACGAGCTCGAGGTCAAGATGACCGAGTTGGTGCAGGGCATGCGGGCGGTGTGCATCATGGCCGTTCGCCATCCCCGAGAGGCCGATGGCATGTCGTCGGTGCTCCAGGTGATCAGCGCCATCGAGCGGATTGCCAACGATGCGGTGGACATCTCCCGGATCGTGACCCGCCGCTTGGGAATCCCCGCGGAGCTGGTGGCCGACATGACCAGCGCAGAGGAGGTATCGCACCGCCTGGTGGTACACGAGGGATCCCACATGGTGCGCCGCCCCCTCGGCGACCTGGAGCTGCCAGTGGTGGCCGGGATGCGGGTCATGGCCATCCGCAGGGACCGAAGCTGGATCACCGACGTAGGCGGCGACCAACTCATGATGCCCGGCGACGTGCTGTTTCTGCGGGGCTCGCCCGCCGGCATAATGCGGCTCCACCAACTGGCCGCCGCTCCCATGTGGGAGGAGCCGACGGCCCCTGAGGATCCCTGGATCTCCGATCTAGACCGGGCGGTGGACGTGCTGGTGGAGATGAAAGACCTCTCGGAGGCCGCGGTGGGGCTGGCCTATTCGGCGCTGGTGCTCAACGACCGGGGCCTGGCCGCCCAAGTGGGGCTGTTGGAGGGCCGTCTCGACGAGATGAACCACCAGCTTGAGCTGTGGGTGCTGCGGGCCGCGGCCAACAACATCGACCCCTCCCCGCTGCGGGGGCTGCTGCATCTGGGCCAGGCCGCCGAGGACATCGGCGACCAAGCCCGCCAAATGATCTCGCTGGTGGAACAGGGTGAAGATGTCCACCCCATCTTGGAGATCGCTTTGGGCGACTCCGACGAGGTAGTAGTTGATCTCCCGGTGGCGTCGGGCAGCGGCGCCGACGGCGCCTCGCTGAAGCAGTTGGCCCTCAACATCGAGCCCGGCTTCACCGTGCTGGCCGTCCGCCGGGCCGGCCGCTACATGTACCGCCCCCGGGGAAGCGCCGTGCTCTACGCCGGCGACGAGATCATCGCCAGCGGCCCCGACGAAGGCCGCGAAGCCCTAGCCGAGCGCTTCGGCTGGACCCTGGTGCGAGAACAAGAAGGCCTAGAAGACGAACTCCAGCCCATGGGGTTGTGATGAGTGAAATAGTCGGAAATTCTATAAAAAGCGCTTGCCAATGCGATGTCGCTATGGGCATACTTATCGGGTGGTAACACCGGTATTAGTGCGGTTCAGCAAGAAGCAGATCGAGGCGATCGACCGCTTGATGGCCGAAGGCGTGGGGGAGCCCCGGTCTGAGGTGATCTGCCGAGCAGTAAAGAGTCTGGACGAGGCCATTTGCCAGGTGCGGGCCAAACTGGAGGTCGAAGAATCCAACCGGGATAAACCACGGCTAGGACCCGAGGAGATCCCGGCCATGGCCGTAGAGATCGCCCTATCCGGACGTGAGCGGTGGGTGTGGACTGAGGACGGTCGGTGCATTCCGGAACAGGAAGCCGAAGAGCAGGGAATCCCCATAGGCCAATGCCCCCCCTACCCCAACCTGGATCGAAGCGAGTCGACCCCCAGAATCCGGCTTAAGTTCAGCAAAGAGCAGAATGAGGCGATCGACCGCCTGGTGGCTGAAGAGGTCGGGGTCACTCGCCCCGAGGCAATTCGCCGAGCAGTAGAGCGCTTGGACAAAGCCGTACGACGGTCCCGCCGCATCGACGAGGAGATCGCCGAGTTTGCACGCCAGCCACCCGAAGACCTAATTGAAAATTGGGTTTGGACTGAGGATGGCGATGTAGTCCCGGAGAGCGTGGCCATTGAGGAGGGCATTCCCATTGCCGACGGTCCTCCCCGCGACAGGCCCGCTAGCACTGGGAACTTATGAGGCAGGGTGATATCTGGCTCATGGAGCCGCCCTTCGAGGTTGCGCGCCCGGTGATAGTCATATCCCGCAACTGGGCTATTTCTCATCTGAACAGGGTGGTAGTGGCCCCTATTACCAGGACGATTCGTTCAACTGAGACCATCATTTCTGTCGGCCGTCAACAAGGTCTTAGGTATGAGAGCGTTGCCACGTTCGACAATCTCGCCTCAGTGTCGAAGTCTCAGCTGACTCATCAAATAGGAGCGCTCAGCGATGGGGGTCGCAAACAGATGTGCGATGCCCTCCACGCCATAGCTGAGTGCTGACGCAGACCAGCGTTACAGGCGCAGAGGAGTTGTGGTTTCGCCTTGGGGTTTGGGCGGTTCTTGCCAGGGGGGTCGGAGGTAGCGGAGGCCGGTGTCGGGGTGTTTTTCGACGGCCCAGTTGCGGTGATGGATTTTCTGATGGCAGTCGTGGCATACCAGTACCAGGTTGTCGGGTTGGGTGGGTCCGTCGTCTTGCCATTCGACGACGTGATGGTGACCAGACCCCGTTTTTTGGTCCGCTTGATCTGTGTCCTGTTTTTTGGTCCTGGTTTGTGGGAGTCAGGCGGACCAACCTCAAGGGGTCACGCCAAGAGCATCTTGAGGCTTGCTCATCCGAAATGGTTTAAGTATCCAAAGACAATGGGTGGCCTTCAGACCTTGAGCATGTTTGCCGAACGTCATACAACATTTACAAAGTTCTTAATCCTGCAACTGGCGTGTGGCAGGGAGAAAGCCAAGGTGTGCAGCCGATCGGAGAAGATGGGCTAGAGCGTATTGAGGCAATGTTCAAAGGAAGTGAAGTGGTCAACTGGCCGGACCCCCACAATCACTCCGGTCTCAGCTTCAACGCGCAGAGCATTCAATAAGCCGGCATTGTCGCTGCCCAGCAGTCCGGAAGCCCCGGCGTCTGGTCATCTTGAGCAGCTCGGGTAGGCGCCGAGGCCGCCCGCCTTCTAGGGCCAGGGGTGGATGTGCGGGGCTCTGGGGCCTAGGTGGGAGGTAAGGGCGGAGAAGTCGGGGGTGTCGGCGGTGAGAATGCCGTCGAGGAGGCGGAAGGCAAGGGCAACGAGATGGGCGTCGACCACGTCTGAGGTCTGGGACCGGCGGAGCAGCTCTCCCACTACTGGGGCATCGGTAAGGGTGAAATCGTGTACCTCTACTGTTCCGAGGAACTTGGCGAGCCTGGCTTGTCGGCTTTTGTCGCGCCACACCTGGGCGACAACAGGGGCAGTCGTGCGCAGCACGGCACCTTCCTGCAATGCGGCAGCCAGAAAGGAGCGGGCGGTGAATTCACCGCGGTCGACTGCTATGAGAAATCCCGCGTCGAGGATCACTTAGGGAAGTAGCGGCGGCGCATCTCGGCGACGTCTTTGGGGTCCGGCGCTCCTGTTTCTTCAGCCCACTCGTCCAAGAACTCGCGGAGGGCTTCGCGCCGGTGCTTCTGTTGGGCTAGGAGGTGGATGCCTTTTCGGATCGCATTCGATTGGCCGCCGTACTCATCGGCAAGCTCAGCAAGCAGCTCTCGCTCCTGGTCACTGAGACGGACTGTGGTTGTGGTGCTCACCTGCAAAAGTGTAGCACAAGTGTATTGTGCGGTTGACGCCTAAATCGCCAGTAGGCGGAGGCTGCTTGGGACGAGTGCATCGGGGCGCTGTCCATGCCTCCTGAGCCGGAGGTTTTGGCAGCAGACCCGCTCAAATCAGAATCTGTAGGCTGAATAGGCCAGAAAGTGTAGGCTGAGAAGTCTAGAATCTGTAGGTTGAGAAATCCAGAAAGTGTAGGCTGAGGACTAATGCCGACACCTGCTGGGTATCGATATGACTGCAACGCTTACGCCTGAGGGCTACATCCCACGAGTCAGCGACGAGGCAATTGCTGAGACGCTCGCGGCCATGCCGGCTGTCGTCATCGATGGGGCGAAGGGCTGCGGCAAGACGTGGAGCGGGCGCAACTTTGCCAAAAGCGAGGTTCTGTTCGACCAAGACCTCAACGCCCGGAGATCTGTCGCGATGACCCCGGGCGTCGTCCTGGCCGGTCAGGAGCCGCGCCTGTTGGACGAGTGGCAGCTCGCCGGCGATGTTTGGAACCAAGTTCGCCACGCTTGTGATGAAGGGCAGCGCACCGGCCGATTTCTGCTCACCGGCTCTGCGGTGCCCGTCGACGAAATCACCAGGCATTCTGGGGCTGGCCGGATCGGTCGGGTGCGAATGCGCCCGATGTCTCTCCTCGAAACGGGCGAGAGCACCGGTGAGGCCTCGCTCAAGTCGCTGCTCGACGGGGATGGGTTAGCAGTCCATCGCCCCGAGGCTTCATTTGAGGACGTGGTCGAAGCGATCTGCCGTGGCGGATGGCCTCGGCACCTCAACAAACCGGTCGTGCAGGCCCAGCTCCTGCTTCGCAACTACCTCGGCGAGATATGCCGCACCGATATTTCCTCAGTCGACGGCGTGGTACGCGATCCCACCGGGATTGAACGGCTCATAGCCTCCGTCAGCCGGAATATCGCCACCATGGCCTCATTCACGAAATTGGCCAGAGAGGCCTCGGGCGAGCGGGGCCTCAACCGCACGACGGCCACAGAGTACGTCCGCTCATTGGAACGTCTGTTCATCGTGGAGGACTTGCCTCATTGGTCTACCCATCTTCGGTCTCGGGCGACGCTTCTCAGCTCTCCCAAGCGACACTTTGTAGATCCCTCATTGGCCGCCGCGGCCACCGGTGCAACGCCAGACCGGCTGCTAGGGGATCTGAAAACCCTCGGGTTCCTGTTCGAATCACTGGTGGTGCGCGACCTTCGCATCTATGGGCAGCGCAACGATGCCAACGTCTACCACTACCACGACAGTGACAGGCTCGAGGCTGATGTGATCGTTGAGACCCGTGATGGTCGGTGGATGGCCGTTGAGGCCAAGCTCGGCGGCGAGGAATGGATTGAAGAGGCCGCCAGCTCCCTGCTCAGGCTCAAACAAAAAGTGAACATCGAGAAGGTGGGGGCACCTTCCAAACTTCTCATCATCACCGCAACCGGCTACGGCTACGACCGCCCCGACGGCACGACCGTTCTTCCCATCACCGCGCTGGCGCCCTGACCGCTGCGGCCTCAGGTGAGGCCCTTAGACCTCCAGGGCTCGCGCAACGCACCGAAGGTGTCGGGTGAGCTTCCCACCTATCTACGCGAGCCCTAAGGCCCATTGGGGCTGCATGTCGCCGTGTAGGTGTCGATGCCGGACATTTTTGAAGTTGGAACCCCATTACGTTATTCTGGGTGGGTGACGGGGCCGGTGTCGCTGCTTGATGGGGAGGTGTTCGACGATCTCGTTGCTGAGCGGCAGATAGCCGGTTTGCGCTGGCCGGACGGTCCCCGGTGTCCTGATTGCGGATCTGGCGAAGTAGCTGTGAGGTCGGGGGTGCCGCCCTTGAGATGGCGGTGTCGCGGGTGCCGCAGCGACTTCACCGTTACCTCCGGAACGGCGATGCACGGATCGAGGATCGGGGCTGGCCGGTGGGTTGCCGCGGCATTGCGCTGGGAAGGCCGGCGCTCTGGTCTGGCCCGAATGCTCGGAGTGTCGTCGGCCACGGCTGGCCGGGTGCTGGATGCCTTGGAGGCGACGAGGCAACCCCTTGGGGAAGATCGCCTTCGGGCACTGCTGGTCCAAGACCCCGATCCCTCTCACGCGAGGCGGTCCCGGCTGCCTGGCTACCTCGCCGCCGAGGACGATCCGACCGTCGATCTGACTCCAGCCGAACGGGCGTGTTTGGCGGTGCTGCGCGACAGGCCTCGGGGCGTTCGGGCTGAAGAGGTGGCTGATGCGGCGCGAATCTCCAAGAGGCACGCCCATAGATGCCTGGGTCGCCTTGCAGAGGACGAGTACGCCCAAAAGGAGACAGCCAGCATCCCCTGGGGGTACAAATCTCTCGACGTCGATCTGTGGTTCCTGACCTTGACCGAGGAATGCGTCACGGCGTTGGCCCATCTGCCGAGATGGCCAACCAGCGAGCACGGGGAGTGTCCTGTTCGGGTTCCGCCGGAGTTCTGGTGGGTGTTCTGGTCTGGCTCCGAAGCTGGTGAGCTCAAGCTCCCTGAGCACGCCGACTACGTGGCCGGGGTGTTGCTCGACGGTCCCGACCGGGCCGCGAGGCAGTGGGCGCTCAAGGCGCTTCCGGTGAGTGCCCTGTCAAAGTGCCGGCAAATGCGTGGGTACGACACGGGTCGTCTCGCCGCGTGTATTGACGCCGCCATCGAGACCAGGAGCGGCCGTGCCTGAGATCGGCGATTACCGCGACGTGCTCCCGGCGGAAATGATCGAGGTGTGGCCGGTACTGGCGCAGGCCGTCCAAGGGATCGAAGGGTCGATTATGGGGGGGACGGCGCTGACGATACATCTGAGCCATAGGACCTCATTCGACTTGGATTACATGACTTTCGAGCCCTTTTCCGGCGAGACCCTCGTAGGCAAGCTCGTCCAGATCGCACCGGGCAAGAGGGTCGAAACTCTCAGCGCGGGGGCGGATGTTCTCGATGCCCGGATTGACGGTGTTGCCGTTCAGGTTTTCCGGCCGCAGCCCCGACCAGAGGTGGGGCATTTGACCGTTTTGAGGGCCCCGATCCTTGTGACTGGCATGAGAGTGGGGTCGCTGCCTGACCTGCTGGCAGCCAAGCTAGACGTCATCCTGTATCGGCCGAAGCTCCGCGACTACATAGACATCAAGGCCATAGATGAGCTATCCCCCTATTCGCTCGAAGACGGCATCTTGTTCCATATGCGCCGGTACGGCACTACGACTGCCAGTCGCGACATCATGAGAATTGTCGAATTACTGGAAGACCCCGGTCCGCTTCAACCAGATCGAGTCTTCGGCGATGACGATGGCGTACTCAACTACCTCAGAGGCAGAGCACAAGAACTGCACCGCTATCTCCACCACGAGATTATCGGCAGTCCATCAGAGTCCGATCCGGACCCGCCTGGCAGGCCCAAGCCCGCGTCAGGGCAGGATAGGGGCTAGGGCAGTTCGCTCAACCCCTTTCGAGACACCAAATGGCGGATCCTCTAGGGGTTGTCTAGAGGGATAGTCGCTTGTGGCGGCGGGTGGGGTGTTGGTGGCGGGTCAGGCTGGCGAGCATGAGTCCGGCGACGATTATGGCGGCGGCGATGATGAAGAGCAGGTGGCTCTCGATGCCGGTGGCGGGGAGCTCTTCGCCGGCCGTTTCGTCCATGTCATCGGCCATGCCATCATCCATTTCGTCGGCCATGTCGTCGGCCATGTCGTCGTCCATCTCGTCATCCATGGCGGTGGTGATTCGGCCTTCGCCTCCCTCTGGATATTGGGCGGAGCCGATGGTGCCGTTGAGGCCGTCTTTGATGTAGGCGGCCAGCGATTGCTGGTCGGTGAGGCCCAGGTGGGTGCGGGTGCCGTCGCCGAACAGGTACTGGTCGCCGCCGTTGGCCAGGAAGTTGAGGGTGGCCAGGGCGATCGAAGGTGCTCCGTCCACCACGGCGCCGTCGCTCACCAGCGCGGTGCCGTCATCGAGGGTGATGGAGCGCACCCGGGTGCCCTCGGTGGTTACGGTGTCGTCTTCACCGATCTCTTGGGGGGTGCCGGCGGGGTCGTACACCAGGGTCATGCCCGCGATCTGGGCGAAGCGGCCGCTGGAGCTTTCCACTCTGGACACGGCGTTCTCGAAAATCACCTTCATCTGGGCGGGCGACACGTCTTCGATCACGGTCACGAAGTTGCCGAACGGGGAGATGTTGAAGGTCTCCAGCTCGCTCACCGGCCCGACCGGGATCACCGAGTCGTTGCGGATCCCGCCGCCGTTTTGGATGGCCACGGCGGGCTCGGGCACGTCGAAGTCAGCGGCCAGCCGCTTAGCGTTCCACAGCAGAGCGTCGGCCAGCAGGTTGCCCTGGTTGGTCTCGTGGGTGCGGATGCCCGGCGAGCGCCGTCCGTCCAGGGGCACCTCGGTGGTGCCTACCGGGGAGGCAGCCAGCTCTTCGAGCGCAGCGGCCACCGGCTCAGTCACCTGGGCCACAACGTCAGGGTGGGGCTCCACCGCATCGGGCTCATCGCCGCCCGCCACTCGGCGCAGTCCGCTGGACTCGTCGATGGCGGTCACGTTGCCGTCGGCGTCGATGCTCAGGATCAACTGGCCCACGTAGGTGTAGTCGCCCGGCGTGGTCACGATCGGCACGCTGGTCCCGTCGGACAGGGACGCGGCGAGCGGGTAGGGGCCGTAGGGGTCGTCGTCGCCGGGCAGAAGCACGGTGTTTTCATCGGCCAGCAGCGCACCGCTGCCGCCGGCCACGATGGCGTCAACCCCGGTGAGCTGGGCGGCCAGGTCGGTCTCGCTGCTCAGGGCCTGCAAGTGGGTGGACAACACGATGATGTCCACCCCGTCGCCGGTGAGGTGGTCGATCTCGGCCTGCACGATCTCGGCCACATTCGACATCACCTCCACGTTGCGGGGGCTGGAGATGTAGGTGAGCTCAGGGGTGGTGGCGCCGATGATGCCGATGCGCCGCCCCTGCTTCTCCACCACTGCCGATGAGGCGATCCGGCCCTCATCCACCAACGCGGCCAGCGCCGGCTCGCCGGAGAAGTCCAGGTTGGCGCTTATGAACGGGGCGGTGGTGGCCTCTGCGATGAACCGGGCCAAAAGGTCGGGGCCCAAGTCGAATTCGTGGTTGCCGATGGTCAATGCGTCGTAGCCGATCAGGTTGAGGGCCAGGGCGTCGTAGAACGGGCTGTCGTCATCCAGGCTTACCGACAGTTCGGGGCCGCTCAAGAAGTTGTCGCCCGAGGAGATGGTGATGACCGCGGCGCCGTCGTCGGCAGCTTGAGATCGCAGTTGGTGAACGAGCGAGGCGAAGCGGGCCACGCCGCCGTAGTCGGGCAGATCAGACGATGCCTGCACAAGCTGCGACTCGCCGTCGTTGTGGTGAAGGATCACCAGTTGCAGGCCACCGCCGTCGGAGGCTCCATCACCCTCGTCTTGGGCGTTGGCGGCCACTGCGCCCAACAGAGCGGTAACCAGTCCCAGCGCGATCAACGCCCACACCATCCGTCGAACTCTCACCGGCCGGCTCCTTTGACTTGTTGAATTCCCAAGAGGCGTTCACCGGCTGGCACCTGATCGGGTCGACGCCTGCGACACTCTGCCACGCGGAGATTGCTGCATGTCAACGCGGGCATGAGCCCCGCGTGAACATCCCAGGACAATCAGGGGCGGATCACCTCGGGGGCCCAGTTCGACTCGAAGCCGATGCCCGACAGCCATGTCTCCACCAGCTTGTTGTTCTCGGCTCTGAAGGCCTGCACCCAGTCCCACTGGTTGCCGTCCACTTTCCAGGAGCCGATGGCCACCACGTGGTCGTCCTCGGCGATGAGCCGGTATCTCAGGTCGGTGAACTCGGCCTGGCTGCACAGCGCGGCCACCTGCTGCTGGTACTCCTCGGCGGTCACCGAGCGGGTGCCCCCCATCTCGTGGCGCACATAGACTGGCCCCGCCAACTCCGGCACCAGCTCCGGGTTCTGCGCCCCCCACATCTCGTCGTACCACCGCCGCAACACGGCCTTGGTTTCCTCAGCGGTATTGGAGTCAGCCATGGCCTGAAGCTACGACAGAGCATGCGACGGTGCCGCTTTGGAGGTCGGAAAGATACTTGACCAAGTACTTGGTCAAGTTGGTAGCCTTCCCTTGCGGGCACCATGCCCGATTGGCTTCAAGAGCCCGTAGGCAAATTCGATTCGATACAGGAAAAGTTGAAGAGCAGCAAGAACATGACGCGATTGGTGAAGATAGGAGAGGCAAAAACCCACCTCTCGGCTCTATTGGCCGACGTGGAGGCTGGGGAGGACTTGGTCATTTGCCGCGGGTCCCAGCCGATAGCCCACGTCACTCGCATCGACCGAGCGCAAGAGGTCACCGAGCTGCGCGAGACGATGCGTAGGGAACGGTCTAGGCAGCAGTCGGTGACTACCTCGGAGATCCTGTCTTGGCGCCATGAAGGGCACAAGCGCTGATGGCGTTTGTGCCCGATGCCTCCGTCGCAGCGGCCTGGATACTCCCAGACGAGGCGGCGGCAGCCGCTGATCGGGCCCTTGACCGTCTCGGGCGAGACTCGGCAATGGTTCCGGGAATGTTCTGGGATGAATTGCGCAATTTGTTGCTGTCAGCAGAGCGAAGGGGACGCATCGACGAGGCCTACGCCGATGCCTCCATGACCCGTCTTCGCCGTCTTCCCATTCGCTGTCCGGGCGAGCCGGACGACCGGGACGTTATGGACTTGGCCCGGAATCATCGCCTGACTGCCTACGATGCCAGCTATCTGGCGCTAGCGATTCGGGAGGGCTGTGAACTGGCCAGCCTGGATCGACATCTGAACGAGGCGGCTGCGACCGAGGGCGTTCCGCTGTTCGAGTGAGCTGACGCAGGGCGGCAAGTGCCGCGTCGGGGGCCGAAGGCCAGTACCGTCGCAGCGTGAGCGACGCTGCCCCCGCCTCGACAACCGGGATGTTCGCGTCGCTGTCCAATCGGGAATACGCCCTGTTGTGGTGGTCGGGTTTGGTGGCGTTTCTCGCGGTCGGCATGCAGATCCTGGCCCGGGGCTGGCTGGCCATCCAGCTCACCGACAGCAATTCCAGCTTCGCCCTGGTGCTTTTGGCCTTCGGCATCGGCATGGTCACCGTGACCCCGTTCGGGGGAGTGGCCGCCGACCGCTTCCCCCGCCGGGCCCTGATCGTGGGCGCCCACGTCTTCTTGTCCCTCAGCGCCCTATGGCTCGGGATCATGGTGGTGCTGGGCCAAGAGCAGTTCTGGATGCTGTTGTTGGCGGCGCTCATCCAGGGGTCGTCGTTCGCCTTCATGGGGCCGGCCCGCATCGCCATGACCGGGGAGGTGGTGGAGCGGGAGCTGTTGTCCAACGCCATCTCGCTCACCCAGCTGACCGTGGCCAGCACCCAAACGGTTGGCCCGGCTGTGGCCGGTTTGCTGGCCGACACTCCCGGATTCGGATTGGCCGGCGTCTACCTGCTGAGCGCGGGCCTCACCGCGGTGGGCACGATCCCGGTGTTGATGCTGCCGAAGTCGCAGCCCCAGCAGAGGGAGGCTGCCAGTCCCTTTGAAGAGATCGCCGCAGGGGTTGACTACGTCCGCCGACAGCCCTATCTGCGGGTGGTGG
Source organism: Candidatus Poriferisocius sp. (assembly GCF_965214065.1). Classification (GTDB taxonomy): domain Bacteria; phylum Actinomycetota; class Acidimicrobiia; order Acidimicrobiales; family Bin134; genus Poriferisocius. The sequence goes on along the minus strand of NZ_CBDCAT010000026.1, from coordinate 346,638 downwards.
TGATCTCCACCGCGCTCATGCTCTTGGTGGCCATGCCCTACATGGCGTTTTTGCCAAAGTTCACCGAGAGCGTGTTCGGGGTGGGGGCGCTGTGGCTGGGGGTGTTGCAGGGGGCAAACGCATTGGGCGGCACCGTCACTGCCCTGCAAGTGGCCCGTATGCGCGACAACGCCCTGCTTTGGCGGCTGCGGGTCTTCAGCTTGGCGACGGTGGCGGTTGGTGTCGGTGTCCTAGCGATGACTCCCAATCATCTGGTGGCGCTGCCGGTGCTCTTCTTGTTGGGGGGCGCGGCCACTACTTTTCAAACCGCCAACATGTCGATGTCGCTGCTGTTGGCCGAGCCGGTGTACCACGGCCGGGTGCAGAGCCTGGTCATGATCGCGTTCAGCGCCCAGAGCCTGGTCGCCTTCCCCCTCGGCGCCCTCGCCGACCAGATCGGGCTCCGCGAGATGCACGGCTACATGGCCGCAGCCACCGTGCTCGTAGTGGCGTGGTCGGTTATCGCCGGCCGCAGCGCCCGCCGCCAAACAGAGGCGGCCAGAGCCCAGGCCCAGGCGGCTAGTGGTTAGGCCCGGGCGCTGACTAGCCAGGCGGCGCCGCCCATGGTGATGCCTTCGGGGGTGCGACGGCGCTCGACCATGGCGCCCAAGGCGGCTTTGACCCGGTCGAGTACGTGTACCTCGGCGTTGTCGGGGATGGCCGCGGCGGGCAGAAGATCCAAGTAGTACCGGACCAGCTCGTCGGTGGTGCCGTCTCCGACGCTCAGCGGCAGGTCGTGGGGGATGATGTCGATGTCCACCAGCCCGGCCTCGGTGAGAGTCGAGCTGATTCTCTCGGCCGAGGCCAAAGAGAACGGCCCGGGGGCATCGGGATCCACCGACGCCGGCGGGCCCAGCACCTCGGCCACCGCCTGCCCCGGCTCGGTAACCCATGAGTTCTCGCCCGGCGAGCGCCAGCAGACGAAGCTCAACCGCCCGCCGGGCCGAAGCGCCCGCCTCAGGTTGGTGAACCCGGCCACCGGCTCCGCGAAGAACATGATCCCCATCCGCGAGTAGGCGCCGTCGAAGTGGCCGGGCTCGAACTGGTGGGCCCCCGCATCGGCCACCACGAACGAGGTGTTGTCCAAACCGGCGCCCGCGGCCCGGCGGCGGGCCTCATCGAGCATGGGGGCCGACACGTCCACCCCGGCCACATGGCCGCTGGAACCCACCAGGCGGGCCAGCTCCAGGCTGGTGGTGCCGGTGCCGCAGCCGATGTCCAGCACATGCTCGCCGGGGTCGGGATGCAGTCGGGCGATGGCGGCCTCGCCAAGGGGGGCCAGCATGGCGTCCAGGCGCTCCCGATACTCGACCCACACCGGTCCCCGGTCGTTCCAATAGCTGCGGAGTTCCTCGGCCACGTCGGTCACAGCCCAAGTCTGCCAGAAGCATTTGGTGTACAGGCACTCCATACGGCTACACGCGCTGCTGGCTTGCAGGCACTCGATACGGCTACACCCGCTGCTGGCTTGCAGGCACTCGATACGGCTACACCTGCCACACCCTTGGCGAGTCGGGCTACAGTCCTCGGCGGTGAAACCTGCTCCATTTGAATACCACGCTCCCGAGACGGTGGCCGACGTGGTTGGGCTGTTGGCCGAGCACGGAGACGACGCCAAGCCCCTGGCCGGCGGCCAGAGCCTGGTGCCCCTGCTGGCCATGCGCCTGACCCGCTTCGAGCACATCGTGGACCTGAACCGGGTGGACGAGCTGTTCGGCGTGTCGACCGACAACGGCGGGGTCCGCATCGGCGCCATGACCCGCCAGGCCGCCGTGGAAACCGACGCCGCGGTGGCCGAACGGGTGCCGCTGTTGCACCTGGCCACCCCCCACATCGGCCACTTCCAGATCCGAAACCGGGGCACCATCGGGGGCTCCATAGCCCACGCCGACCCGGCCTCGGAGTACCCCGCGGTGATGCTGGCCCTCGACGGGGTGGCTGAGATCGCGTCGGCAACGGGCATCCGGGAGGTGCCGGCCGCCGAGTTCTTCGAGTCCACGTTCATCACCGCGGTGGCCCCCGACGAGCTGCTGGTGGCCCTGCGCTTTGCGGCCTGGGACCAGCCGGCCGCCTTCGCCTTCGACGAGATCGCCCGGCGCAGCGGCGACTTCGCCCTGGCCGGCGCCGCGGTGGGCATCGGCACCGACTCGGCGGGACGCATCAACCGGGCCGCGGTGGGCATGCTGGGCGTCGGGCCCATCCCGCTGCGGGCCACGTCGGTGGAAGCGGCGCTGATGGGGCTGACCGCTGCCGAAGCCGATCCCGCAGAGATCGGGCGCCTAGCGGCCGACGACATGGACCCCATCGGTGATGTCCACGCCAGCGTCGAATACCGCCGCCAGGCCGGGTCCACCTTGGTGGGCCGGGTTCTGGCCGACGCGCTGGCGCAGGTGACCACGGAGGCCGCCAATGGCTGATCAGATTCCCCTCTCGATGACGGTCAACGGTCGTACCAGCCGAGGACTGGGCGAGCCCCGGTTGACGCTGGCCGACTTCCTCCGGGAGCAGGCCCATTGCACCGGCGTGCATCTGGGCTGCGAACATGGGGTATGCGGCTCATGCACCGTGCTGATGGACGGCGAGGCGGTGCGCTCCTGCCTGCTGTTCGCCGTGCAGGCCGATGGCGCTGACATCACCACCGTGGAGGGGCTCGCCCCCGACGACGAGACGCTCCACCCGGTGCAAGAGGCGTTCCGCGACTGCCACGGCCTCCAGTGCGGATTCTGCACCCCCGGCTTCGTGATATCGGTGGCCGCCTTCTTGGAGGCCAACCCCGATCCGTCCGACGATGAGATCCGCCACGGCATCTCCGGCAATCTGTGCCGCTGCACCGGATACCAGGGAATCGTGGCCGCCACCCGCCAAGCCGCCGCTGTCATGAAGGGAAATGAATCATGACTCAGGGAGCCGCCGCTGCCCGCTACGTGGGCCAGTCGGTCAAGCGGCTGGAGGATCCCCGCCTGGTCACCGGCCACGGCCGGTATGTGGACGACATCGTGCTGCCCGGCATGCTCCACGCGGCCTTCGGTCGCAGCGACTTGGCCCGGGCTGCCATCACCCGCCTCGACACCTCCGCGGCCGAAGCGCTCGACGGGGTCCACGCCGTGTACACCGGCGCCCACCTGAACTCCTACAACGACTCGCTGCGGGCGTCGCTGCACCCGCCCGAGTCACCCTCACCCCCGGCCAACATGCTGGCCGCCGGCGACGTGCGCTTCGTGGGCGACCCCTATGTGATGGTGGTGGCCGAGAACCGCTACATCGCCGAAGACGCCCTCGACTTGGTCGAAGTCGAGTTCGAGCCACTCGACCCGGTGGTGGACTACGAGACCGCGGCCGAATCCGAGCACCACGTCCACCCCGAACTCGGCGGCAACCTGGCCCACGACTTGCCCGTGCCCAATCCCGCCACCGAAGAGGCCTTCGAAAACGCCGCCCACACCATCACCGAGACCTGGCACCAGCACCGCCAGACCAACGTGCCCATGGAGACCCGGGGCATCGTGGCCTCCTGGCAGCCCCACGCCGGGGTGATGGAGGTGTGGTCCTCCACCCAGAGCCCCCACGAGTTGCAGCTGGTCGGGGCCCGGGTGCTGGGTATCGGCGAGCACAAGATGGTGGTCCACTTCGGCGACGTGGGCGGCGGCTTCGGCCAGAAGATGTTCCTGGGCCGCGAGGACATGGCGGTTCTGGTGGTGGCCAAGCTGCTGGGCAGCCCGGTTAAGTGGATCGAAGACCGGCGGGAGAACCTGCTGGCCTCCAACCATGCCCGCATCGAGCAGATGACCGTGAAGATGGCAGTGGGGGAGGATGGCAGCTTCCTGGCCGCCGACTTGGACCAGCTCGAAGACGACGGCGCCTACCCGCTAGGCGGCCCGGCCACTCCCGGAGCCATGGCCACCATGCTGTATCCCGGCCCCTACCGGATGGGACCGGTGAGTTGGCGGGCCCGCACGGTGTACACCAACACCTGCGGCCGGGGGGCCTACCGGGGCCCGTGGCAGATGGAGAGCGTGGCGAGGGAGCAGATGATCGACCGGGTGGCCCGGGATATCGGCATGGACCCCCTCGAGCTGCGCCGCCGCAATGTGCTGAAGCCCGAAGACCTTCCCTATCAGGTGTCCACCGGACTGTTCTTTGAGACCACCATCTCCCCAGAGCAGACCCTGGAGCAGGCCGCCGAGATGATCGGCTATGACGAGTTCCGAGCCGAACAGGCCGCGGGCCGAGAGCAGGGCCGTTACCTGGGCTTGGGCATGGCGCTATACATAGAGCCCACGTCGATGGGCATGGGGCCGCTGGGCACAGAGTCGGCCATGTTGCGGGTGGAGGTAGACGGCCATGTCAACATGTTCATGGGCACCGGCTCGCACGGCCAGAGCCTGGAGACCACCATCGCGCAGCTGGTGGCCGACGAGCTCGGAGTGCGGCCCGAAGACGTCACCCTGCATCAAGGCCACGGCTCCGGCTACGGGTTCGGCACCGGGGGCAGCCGCTCGGCGGTCATCGCCGGCAGCGCGGCCCGGGCGGCAGCATCGGGCGTGCGAGACAAGGTGGTGGCCATCGCCGCCCACCTCATGGAGGCCTCCACCGACGACTTAGAGGTGGCCGACGGAGTGATCTCGGTCAAGGGCACGCCGGCAGCCTCGATGACCATGGCCCAAGTGGCGGCCACCGCCTATCAGAACTCAGATGCGCTTCCTCCCGGCACCGAGGCCGGCCTTGAGCACACCGCCCGCTACAAGGCCCCGCCCTCCACCCACTCCAACGCCTGCCACATCTGCACCTGCGAGCTCGACCCGGGCACCGGCAAGGTCACCCTTTTGCGCTACGTGGTGAGCGAGGACTGCGGGGTGCTGATAAACCCGATGGTGGTCGACGGGCAGATCGCCGGGGGAGTGGCGCAGGGCATCGGCGGCGTGCTCTATGAGCACGCGGTGTACGACGAAAGCGGCAATCCGCTGGCGTCCACCTTCCTCGACTACCTGGTGCCCACCGCCGCCGAGGTGCCCGAGTTGGAGACTGGTCACGTAGTGGTGCCCTCCGACACCCCCGGAGGGCACAAGGGAACCGGAGAGGGCGGTGCCATAGGGGCGCCACCAGCAGTGTTCAACGCGGTGGCCGACGCCCTAGCCCCCTTCGGGGTGTACCCCAACCGTCAGCCCCTCGATCCCAACACAGTCCTGAGTCTGATCGCCTCGTCCTCAAACAGTTAGGAGTGTCAATCCAATGAGGTTCGCCCTGTTCTACGAGATCCCCGTGCCCCGTCCCTGGGACGAAGACAGCGAGCGGCGGGCCTACCAGGAGGTGCTGGAGCAGGCCATTCTCGCCGACAAACTGGGCTTCGACAGCGTGTGGACGGTGGAGCACCACTTCTTGGAGGAGTACTCCCACTGCTCCAACCCCGAGGTGCTCTACGGCGCCATCGCCGCCCGAACCGAGAACATCCGCATCGGCTACGGGGTGCGGCTGGCGCCCCAGCCCTACAACCACCCGGTGCGCTCGGCTGAGTCGGTCGCCACCTTGGACCTGATCAGCGGAGGCCGGGTGGAGTTCGGCACTGGCCGGTCAAACAGCCGGGCCGAGCTGGAGGGCTTCGGCATCGACCCCAACGAGACCCGGGCCATGTGGGTCGAGGCCGTGAATCACATCGCCGGCTGCTGGATGAACGACGAGTACAGCTTCGAGGGCGATTACTGGTCGATGCCCCGCCGCCGGGTGATCCCCAAGCCGCTCCAAAAGCCGTGCCCGCCCATGTGGGCGGCGGCGGGCAGCGATGAGACCCACCACATCGTGGGGTCAATGGGGATGGGCCTGCTGTCGTTCAGCGTGTTTGTGCCCATGCCCGACCTGAAGAACAAGATCGACATCTACCGCAGCGCTATCGCCGAGTGCGCCGAACCGGTAGGCGGTCGCATCAACAACCGGGTGGCCAGCTTCACTATGGTCCATTGCGCCCCCACCACCGAGGAGGCCTACGAGGTGGGCCGCCAGTCATTCGAGTGGTATCCCATCGCCGGATTGCAGCTCTCCGCGTCGATGCCCGCCTGGCAGGCCGACCGCAACCTCGAGTTCAACGATTTCCAATACCTCGGCGCCATCACCGAGATGCTCGACAGCGGCATGGCCGAGCAGGCCATGAACCTGGAGGGGCTGGTGGAGATGGGCACCACGCTCATCGGCGACCCCGACCAGGTGATCCGCCTGGCCAAGGGCTACGAGGAGATCGGCACCGACCTGCTGTTCTGCGCGGTGCAGCCCTATAACATCCCCCACGACAAGGTCATGGAATCCATCGAGCTCCTCGGCCGTCACGTCTTGCCGGCGTTCGACCATTAGCTCGTCGCTACCCGCCTCGGAGCCGAGCGCGCCCGGCGTTGCGTCGCCCACTGCCCGGTATGGCGTGGGGATGTGGGCTGCGGCCACCGGCATTTTCTTGTTCAGCTGGGGGCCGATCCTGGTCCGCGACAACGAGTTCGGCGCGCTGCCGTTCGCATTTTGGCGGCTATTAGGCGCCGCGGCCTGGGCGGTGGCCGCGCTGTACCTGCGGGGTGGCCGGGTCGACCGCCGGGTGCTGCGCCACTCTCTGGCCGGCGGGGTGGTGTTCACCGTCAATGCGGCCACGTTCTTCACCGCCATCAAGACCACCACGGTGGCCAACACCATGATCATCGGATCGACCGCGCCCATATTCCTCCTGTGGGCCGCCAGCCGAATATTCAAAGAGCAGATCAGCTACCGGGTGATCGTGGCCACACCGGTGGCCATCTCGGGCATGGTGTTAGTGCTGTTGGGCCGGCCCGAGGATTCCGGGGGTGCATCGCTGACCGGCGATGTGCTGGCGGTGGTGGCTGTTGTGGCCTTTGCCGGCTACCTGGTGGCTTCCAGGGTGGCCCGCACCCACTTGAGCGCCCTGGAGTACCAGGCCGGATGGTCAACCATCGCCACAGTGCTGATGCTGCCGATCGCGCTCTTGTCATTCGACCCCTTGGTAATTGCCGACGGCTGGAGCTGGGGGGTGGCCTCCACTATGGCCGTGACCGCCGGTCTGGCCCACCTGCTGGTCAACTACAGCCACCGGCATGTGTCGCTGCGGGCCATCACGCTGATGAATATGGTCGCTCCGGCGTTGGCGGTGCTGTGGGCCTGGTTCTTGTTCAACGAGCAGCTCGGCGGGTTGCAGTGGCTGGGGGTCCCCCTGGTAGTGGTTTCGGTGCTGGCGGTGGTATTGGATGAGTGAGCCAGCCTGCTGAGGGGATAAAATCACAGGTCGATCCGGGGTAGCTCAACCGGCAGAGCAAGCGGCTGTTAACCGCTAGGTTGTGAGTTCGAGTCTCACCCCCGGAGCCAAACCAGCACCAAATTGGGAGGCCCGCCCAATAGGCTGTCGGCGGGCCCGTAGCTCAGTGGTCAGAGCAGGCGACTCATAATCGCTCGGTCGCGGGTTCGATCCCCGCCGGGCCCACTTTGGCCAACTCGGGATCCTTGGTGGATTCCGGGACCTCTTCGGCTGTCGGCTCCTGCCAGCGGCGTGTCAGCCAGCCGAGGCGGTGGGCGACGTACAAGCCGATCAGAGCCAGTGCCGTGCCTACGAAGCCGTCGATCACCCAGTGGTTGCCGGTGAGCACCACGGCCACCGACATCAGCAGCGGTGAGGCCACCGCGAAGATCCTCACCGGGATCGCTCGCGTAGAGCGGAACAGCACCACGCCGGCCAGCACGTTCCATCCCACGTGGAAGCTGGGCAAAGCGGCGTACTTGTTCACCACCGACGGAGGCTGGAGGTACTTGTAGGAGGTGGACAGCTCGGCCACTGTGTCGGTGAAGCCGTCGAAGAACCGGGGTGGGGCCACCGGGAAGAAGGCGAAGAACACCAGCCCCAGCGCGCCCGAGATCAGCATGGCGTTGCGCATGAGCGTGTAGCGGTGCCGGTTGTAGTGGTACAGCAGAATCAGAGCGCCGAGGATCACCGGCCAGTGCAGCCAGATGTACACCCAGTTGAAAAAGGTGACCATCCAGTGGTAGTCGAGCACCGCCGACTGCGACCACGCCTCCAGGTCCAAGCCCAGGGTGGATTCGAAGGTGAGCAGGTCGTAGGCGTTCTTAAAAGCGGCAACTTCTGCCCCTTTGGTGAGCATCCGTACGCCGAAGTAGATGAGCGCGGCCACCGTCACGATGAAGACTTGGCCCGGGAAATAGCGCCAGCCCCGAGCGCTGCCGGCAATTTCCGGCGCAACGATGATCTTGAGCCGACGAACCATGGGTTAACTATGTTACCGAATCATTACCGACTCTTCGCAAGGAGTTCGCCTTGTGGTTGCCGGCGATCATGCAGTTCTCAGATCTCCCCTAGCCAGGCAGGGGCCCGGTCCAGCAGGAACTCGCTGATCTCGGCAACTTTGGGCATGACGCCGCCAAGGCACTCTTGACCGGTGAACATGCCATTGATCGAGACCTCCACCCGGGCCGTAATGGAGACGCTCCGCTCCGGAGCGTCGGTGACCGCGGCGTAGGCGTCGATGGCCGACACGTCCAGCGGCAGGTCCATGCCGCCGATGCCGGCCAGATCGGTGGCCAGCAGCAGCAGATCGGGTCCGTCGGGCAGCGGCGGTAGGCTCCACGACACCACCATGGGCAGTTTGAAGTCCTCGGTGGGCTCTACCCCCTCGGGTAACTCCATCACATGGTCCTCAAAACTCAGCATCACCCGGGGATCCACTTCGAGGCTGATGTGCACGTCGAGCGGGCCACCGCAGGCAGCCGACGGGTGCAGGTCCACCTCCCAGGCCTGGCGCATGGAGTAGGTCTCCACGAAATGGCGATCATCGTGGACATGGAAGCCGTGATCAGCGGCATGGTCTTTGAGATCGGCGATGAAGGTAGCGATATCGACGACAGCCAAGAATCCCACACTGCCACGAAATTAGCCGTGTTGGCTATCCAATAGCGGTTAGCGTCATCCGGTGGACGGTGACGAGATTCTGGCGGTATTCGACCGGGCGGCCACCGGCGTGGCCGAGGCGGTAGCCCGGATAGACGGCTGGAAAATGACCGGCGACCGGGAGGGCCAGTACAGCTTCGACGTTGCCGCGGACGAAGCGGCTAGGAAGGTGCTGGCCGAGGCTGGCTTCGCAGTGTTCAGCGAGGAATCGGGGTCGCATGACACCGAGCGGGACATGCTGGTGGTGCTCGATCCGGTGGACGGCTCCTCGAACGCCGCTCGGGGCCTGCCGTGGTACTCCACCAGCATGTGCGCCGTGGACTCCGAGGGGTTGCTGGCTGCACTGGTGCAGAACCTGGTGAACGGCAAAGCGTACCGAGCGATTCGGGGACGAGGGGCCACCGTCGACGGAAGGCCGCTGGCCCCGGCATCGGAGGGATACCGCCGCCGGAGGTCAGGGCCAACGTCCCAGCAGTCCCTGGGCGCGGCCACCGTGGGGCTGACCTATCTGCCCCCCCGACATCTTGGCTGGGCGCAATACCGCGTCCTGGGCTCAATCGCCCTGGATCTGTGCGCGGTGGCCGAGGGTGTTCTCGACGCCTACATCGACTGCACTCCTGAAGGCCACGCCACTTGGGACTACCTGGGCGGCGCCTTGGTGTGCGCCGAGGCTGGAGTGGCGATGGGCGAGGCATGGGGGCGAACCCTTCTGCCCGGCGACCTGTCCGAGACGCGCTCCCCGGTGGTGGCGGCAACCCCACCGCTGCTCGCCGAGGTCTTGGCCCAGCGGAGCACCTTCGGCACCCCAGATCCAGAAGGTATTGGTACGGGAGGATCCCCGTCCCCGGTCTAATCTGGCCATTGCACCGGGCGCGTAGCTCAGATGGCAAGAGCGCTTCCCTTACAAGGAAGAGGCCGGGGGTTCGAGTCCCTCCGCGCCCACCTCGTGTATGGTCTGGTTGGCTGTCGGTCAGACCTTCTTGGGATCGGGGACCCCGGCGCGAGTGCCCTCCTTGTGCTCGACAAACTCGATGAGATAGCCGTCGAAGTCCTTCACAAAGGCCACGATCACCGGCCACCGGTCAAGGTCTTGGGGTTCCATGACCGACTCGCAGCCCGCATCGATGGCCCGCTGGTAGAGGCGTTGGCAGTCAGACGTGTTGATGTAGATCTTCCACATGGCCGTGCCCATGTCGATGGGGCCCTCGTTGTCGAGGTGCTGGGCCAGCTGGAGACGTGATCCGCCATGGGGCGACTGGATTACGGCTTCATGCACGCCGGGGATCTCGGTGCGGTGCTGGAGCTCGAGCTCGCACACGTCCACCCAGAACCCCAGGGCCCGGTCCATGTCTTCCACGTTGATGCAGTACTGCGCGAGGATTTGCGTCATGTGCCCTCCTTGAGCGTGCCAGTGGCGAATCGTCGCCGGTGTGACAGTACAGTGTGATCAGCGCTCTAGTTGGTGCACACAGCCGAAGTTCGAGAGGGAGCCGACCAATGCCCAACCCCGTCGCTGGCGTTGACCAGAGCAACGCCCCGTACATCATCGTTTCATCCGATACCCACGCCGGATTGTTTGTCGAGGACTATCGCGAGTACCTCGAATCGTCGCTTCACCCCGAGTTCGATGAGTGGCTGGTCACTCGCCATCAGCACCGGGCGATGGTCGAAGAGCTCAACGGCGAGTATGTCGAGCAGTGGGAGAGCGAGAACGAGATCGGGTTGAAGGGGGCCTACGACCCGGAGATCCGCGACAAGACCCTCGACGCCGACGGGGTGGCTGGCGAGATCATCTTCGCCGACGGCGATGCGGTCACCGGAATGGAGGCTCCGCCGTTCGGGGCCGGTTTGTCGGCCGGACAGATTACCGATTCGCGGCGCGCCTGGGCCGGTGCCCGGGCTCACAACCGCTGGCTTGAGGAGTTCTGCGCCACCAATCCGCCGCGCCGTGCCGGCGTCGCCTTGGTGCCCATTACCCACGGCGTCGACGAGGCGGTGAAAGAGATCGAGTCGCTGGCCGGCAAGCCAGGTGTGCGGGGCATCATGATCCCGACCATGTGGCACGAGCACCCCTCCTACGGCCATGAGAGCTATGAACGGGTGTGGGCTGCCTGCGCCGAGGCCGGGCTCGTTGTGCACACCCACTCGGGCGAGGCCGATACTCCGTCGTACAACGAGAACATGGCCCAGTACATGCTCGAGGTCGCGTTCTGGACCCATCGCCCTTTGTGGCAGCTCCTCTTCTCCGGGGCCTTCGACCGCCATCCCAACCTGCGCTACGCGCCGGTGGAGTGCGGCTCGTGGTGGCTGGGTGACTTGCTGTTCAAGGCCGATGCCATGTTCGGGGGACGCAACTGGAAGGTCAAGAAGATGAGCTCGCGCACCAAGGACCTCATCCAGCGCCTGCCTTCGGAGTACATCGGCACCAATGTGTTTATCGGCGCTTCCACTATGAGCAAGGTCGAGCTGCGGCGGCGCTATGTCAATGGCGTCGATGCCCTGATGTGGGGCACCGACTACCCCCACCCCGAGGGAAGTTGGCCCAACACCATCGAGCGCCTCGAAACTGACTTCCAGCAAATCCCGGTAGAGGAGACTCGCCTGTTGCTCGGGCTCAACGCAGTGCGATGCTACGACCTGGATGTCGACGGACTGACCAAGATCGCCAGCCAGATCGGACCCACTCCCGAGCAGCTCAATCAAGACCTCGACCTGAGGACCGAACCCAACGCCATCCGCGAAGCCCGGTTCTGGTTCGAGGACTACAACATCGACTGGCCTGAGTAGATCGCAACATACTGAAGAAGTGACCGTGGCGGTGGTGCGCTTCGATCCGGAGGGCGGCGGTCGAATTGCCTCTCTGGAGGTGGACGGGGTTGAGCTGCTGGCCCCGCGCCAAGGCGGCGATTGGCTGAGGTGGGGGTGCTATCCGATGGTGCCTTGGGCTGGGCGCGTCCGCGACGGCCAATTCGGGTTCGACGGCGAGCAGTGCCAGTTGGAGTTGGATCTTCCTCCCCATGCCATTCACGGAGTGGGATATAGGACGGCCTGGAAGGAAGTTGAACCGGGAGTAGTTCATTTGGATCTCGACGGGCTTTGGCCATTTGGCGGTTGGGTGGAGCAACGGGTCGAGGTGTCAGATCAGTCGCTTGCCGTGGCGATGTCTGTGCACGCAACTCAGATGATGCCCGTCATGGCTGGGTGGCACCCTTGCTTTCAGCGTCGACTCTCACGGGGCGATGAAGCCGAACTCGAGTTCTCCGCCAGCTACATGTGGCAGCGGGACGCTGTGGGGATTCCGACCGGGGAGCGGGTGCCGGTTCCACCGGGTCCGTGGGACGACTGCTTCGGCGACGTTGCCGTGCCTCCGGTGGTGCGCTGGCCGGGGTTCGGGTCGATACGGCTGGAATCCAACATGACATCGTGGGTGGTGTTCGACGAGGAGCCGGACCTGGTGTGCGTAGAGCCCCAAAGCGACGCCCCTGATGCGTTCAACCGCGACCCAAAGATCCTCGAGCCGGGAGAGACGCTGGATGTATGGATGCGGATCTCGTGGGAACTCGAGTAGAAGGCCATTCCGCCGGCCGATGGCAATGGTTATAGGTTGAGGTCCTTATGGCGAGGGAGAGGCACTATTACATCGAGGCGTTTGACACGGTCGAGTTCAGTTCTTATCGGCAGTATCTGTCGCCTTTTGCTGATCGGTATACCACCGATCAGACGATCTTCGGCTTGTACTGCGGTCGCCTGTATCCGCTGAAGGCATCGCACGAAGAGGATCCGGTTCCTAGGTACTGGAAGTTGCGCAATGGCGTTCTGTTGTACGACGTTCCGGAGCAGCCGGTCGAGATTGCCGGTCCTGATGCCGTCCGAGTGCTGGAAAAGGTTCTTGTCTGCCAAGCGGAGACGCTGGGTGTAGGACGATGCCGCTACGGCCTCGCCTGCTATGAGGACGGCGCAATTGTTATGGATGGCGTGGTCATGCGGCTGGAGGCGGACCGCTACTGGTACGTCAAGGCCAATGGCGAGTTCATCAGCTGGCTCAAGGCCGCCGCCATCGGGCTTGATGCCGAGGTCTCAGATCCAGGGTCTCAGGTGCTCCAGATCCAGGGTCCGAAGTCTTTGGATGTGCTGAACGCCGCGATTGGCGGAGGACTCTCGGCTGACTTTCGGTACTTCCGAGCCGGGTTCTTCGACTTGGGCGGTCAGACACTGTGGGTTTCTCGCACCGGATGGACGGGGGAAGTGGGAATCGAGATCTACAGCAACAGTGGTTCGGAGCCCACCGACCACGATGCCCTCTGGGATCATTTGTTCGCCAGCGGCGAGCAGTTCGGCATGGAGTTCAGCACCTCGTCATCCATGGGCATTCGCCGTATCGAGGCTGGCATTTTGGACAACGGGAGCGATATTGAGCCTGATCTGACGCCGTTCAGCGCCGGCCTCGGGCACTTTGTCAACTTTGACAAGGGGGATTTCATAGGCCGAGCCGCGTTGGAGACGGCCGACCGCAGCCAGCTCTTGCTCGGGCTGGCCTGCCCGACCGCGACGCCAGAAACCTTCATGACCGTGCACTTTGAGAACGCTCCGACAGGACACATAACCATCGGCACATGGTCGCCCACCCGGGATGAAGGAGTCGGCTACGTGCGCTTCGATCGGCCGTTGCCCGGGGACGAGTGGGTGGGCAAGAGAGTCCAGTTGCAAGATCATGACGGCGAGCTGCACGAGGCCTCTGTGGAGTTGCTGCCCTTCATTGACAAGGAGAAGCAACTGCCCCGAGCTGTGTGGAACCAGTGAGTGCCAGAGCAGGGGGTCGGCAGCTGAGTACGCGGTCTTGGATCAAGAATTCCGCGAAGAACCGACGCCGACGCCTGGATCCGCTCCATGGAGATGCTGGTCGATATCGTGGAACCAGACTTGGCCTCGTTGCTCAGGCCACTTCGACGGACGTGGCCACGATTGTCCTGCGGTCGTAGCGGGCAACTTCGCCGGCAAGCTCTACCTGGGCCTCGCGCATGTCAGGGTCGAATGATGAGGCTCCGACCCGGAAGGTGAAGAGGCCCGGCTCAGTGATGAGCTCCATATCCAGGCCATGGAACGCCAAACGGCTGGGATGGATGGTGAAAGTGACGGTGCGGGTCTGGCCCGCGGGGATAGACACCCGGGCGAATCCGATCAGCTCGCGAATGGGCCGGGCCACACACGCCACCTCATCTGTGGCGTAAAGCTGAACCACCTCGTCTCCATCGCGCTGACCGGAATTGGTAACCGGCACCGAAATCTCGGTTGCTGAGGTGGTCGACCCTGGGGCCACCGTCAGCTCGCCGTATTCGAAGGAGGTGTAGGACAGGCCATAGCCGAACCAGTACCGCGCTTGGGTACTGCGGTCGACGTAGTCCCCATAGAACTCTGATCGATCCCCCCGCCGTCGCATGTCATGGTGTAGCGGCACCTGCCCGACGTGCCTGGGAATCGTGACGGGGAGGCGGCCGGCCGGGTTGACCTCGCCGACCAACACGTCGGCTATGGCGCCGCCTCCCTCCTCGCCGGGCAGGATCGACCACAGCAACGCGTCAGCTGCTTCCGACTCCTCTTCGAGGGTGTGAACCCTTCCGCTGATCACCACGACGACGGTCGGAGTTCCGGTGGCGATCACCTTGGCGACCAGCTGCGACTGCACTCCCGGCAGTCCTAGATCGGTGGCGTCGCGCGCTTCGCCCACGGTGGAATCCGCCACTAGGCCCGATCGAGCTCCCACACATACCACGGCCACGTCGGCTGCCGCCGCGGCCTCGACCGCCGCGGCGATGCCAGAGATGTCGCGGCCCGCGTCGGCGCATCCGGGTACGTGGACGATCTCGTTGTGGGGCAGGGCATCTCGAAGGCCGCCAACCGGCGTCACATGGGGAGTGAAGTGCGGGCCAGGCGAAAACCGGCCTCCCGCCTCGGGAAGCTGATCGGCGTCCATGTCGGCTCCGATACCCCCCAACGCTTCGGTCACGGCCTCGGTGCGTCCCTGATAGATGATCTCCAGATGCGCCGGATAGTGATAGTCGCCTTGAAGCAGCCGCGGATCATCGGCGTGGGGGCCGATCACCGCCAGTCGGGATATCGAAGGATCAAGGGGTAAAACACCCTCGTTCTTAAGCAAGATCACCCCCTCGGCCGCGGCCCGCCGAGCAAGGACCCGCTGCTCAGGCGTATCGAAGACCGCGAGAGCGGCATCGGCGTCCACGTAAGGGTTCTCAAAAAGCCCGAGCTGGAATTTCTGGGCCAGCACCCGGGCACAGGATTCGTCGATGAGCGTCTCGTCGATGCGGCCTTCACGCACCGCTTCTGGGAGGTGCTTGTAGCAGTCGAGAGCCGGCAGTTCGATGTCCAGTCCGGCAGAGAGGGCTTGAATCGCAGACTCAGCCGCGTCGTGGGCCGTCATGTGGTTGAAATGCAGCTGAAGGACGGCGAAATAGTCGGCCACCACCGTCCCCTCGAAGCCCAGTTCCCCGCGCAGAAGATCGGTAAGCAGCCTTTTGCTGGCGGCGACCGGTTCTCCGTCGATCGACGAATAGCTGTTCATGATCGAGGCCAAGCCGGCTTCGCGAATGGCCGCGGCGAACGGCTCGGCATACACCTCGCGAAGTTCCCGCTCGCCGATGTGCACCGGGGCTTGATTTCGGCCTCCCAAGGAATAGCCGTAGCCGAGGAAGTGCTTTCCCGTGCAGACCACGCCGTTGGCCAGATTGTCGGTCTGAAGCCCCCGCACGTAGGCGGTTCCCATCCGGGCGCAGAGTTCGGGAGACTCCCCATAGGTCTCTTCGACCCGACCCCATCGGGGGTCGCGGGCCACATCAAGCACCGGCGACAGGTTGTGGCGGGCGCCGACTGCGGTCATCTGGGTGCGAATCACCTCAGCAACCTCGGCCATCAACTCGACATTCCAGGTGGCGGCCAGTCCCAACCCCTGGGGGAAAGTGGTGGCGCCGCGGTGCAGGAACCCTCCGACCCCCTCTTCGTGGATAACCATGGGGATTCCCAGCCGGGTGCGCTCCACCAGAATCTGCTGGATCGAGTTGCCCAGATGGGCCGATTCGTTCGCCAACAGTCCGGTGCTGGCGCCGATGCGGGTGACCTGTCCGATGCCGTTGGCCAGAACCTCCGCGGCATGATCGGCGTCGAACACCTCATCTCTAACGACTGCGGTGAGCCAGACTGCGCCAAGCTGGGCGATTTTCTCCTCAAGCGTCATGCAGCCCAAGAGATCAGCCACGCGGTCGCCTATTGCGGCGTGCGGGTCGCGGTATACCTCGGTCATTTCTGCCTCCTCATGCATAGGTCTAGGCGAGTTCACATCGCCGAGGTGAATCCGCCCATCTGCTTAGGATCGGCGTCGAAGGATCGCACCATGGCGTGAAGCGAATAGGAAGCCACTAGCCGGCCGTCCTGGGAAAAGATGCGTCCCTGGCCCTGCACGTGGCCGCGTCCGGCGTAGATGGCTGGATTCTCGTAGAGGTGCCATTCGGCAGCATCGGCGTCATCGTGAAAGGACATGTCGACGGCCATGGGACCGGTTGACAGGGTCTTGTGAGCCAAGGCCTCGGTGATGCCCTGGAAAGGCCGCATCGACGCGCCGATGGTGTAGTGGGTAGTGGCCTGGGCCAATAGGGCAGCCTGCATGGCAGGGGCCTCGGGCCGATCGCGGTAGCGCATCCACACGAGCAGCTCCGGGGGACCCACATCGTCGGGGTCGAAGTTGTAAGCGCCGTCCACCACCCGGATGTCTCGCCCGATCACCTGGAAGTCCCGCAGAGGGCACTCCAGCGGACCGGGGACATCAGGCATCTCCGCGGTCACTCGATAGACGTCTTCGGCACCGCTGTCGAGCAAAACCAAGCCCACAGAGCACAACTTGTCGTGCTGAACGATGCGGGTCTCCACGGTGGAATAGGTTCGGCCTTGGTGCAGCACGTCCACCTCGACAGCCAGCGGGGAGTCGAACCGGGCCGCTCGGGTGAACACCATAGAAGCCGACACCACCCGTTGGTCGGGCACGGTCTTGGACGCCGCCACAATGGCCTGGCCCAAGAGCTGGCCGCCCTCGATCACCTGTCGGGGTCGAAAGCGGTCGGGAATCTCCACGAACGTGCCCAACGGCGGGTCGGGGAAAGAGGGGCTGATGAACCGCCGGTCACCGTCGGGCACCACGTCGATCAACCGGGCCAGATCGGCGGCGGTGCCCCAAACCGGGAAGCGATAGGCCACGACATCGCCGTCATCTTCTTCGACCGCTTCCAAGAGTTCGAGCCGCACCCGATCGGTGTAAAAGGCGACATAGCCACTTAGCCCGGCCACCTCAGGGAACGGGTTGGGGTAGGCCCACACCACGTTTTCCTCGGTTTGATCTCCGACGGTGAGTGACCAATAGTCGGCCTCGCCCTTGAAAGGGCACACTGTGTGGAGATCGGTCTCGGTGAAATGCTCCCAGGCGACATCACCGATGGGAAAGTAGAGCTGGTCTTGGTGATCCGACTCCTTGACAATCAAGCATGAGTCGCTCTCGGCCACCACCGTGCCGTTGAAAGTTGCCCGGCCTTGCCCCGCCCATGGCACCAAGTCGATTGCATAGCCGGGGTAGCGGCCCCATGCGGATTCAATCTCGCTCATGTTGAGACTGTATTGGTAGCGTCGCCGCGAGCGGGTAGTGGCAGGAAGAGGCAGCTCATGGTCCAACCGATGCAGGGCATACGTATCCTGGATGTGGCCGATCACACGTTTGTCCCCGCGGCCTCCGCGGTGCTGGCCGACTGGGGCGCCGACGTCATAAAGATTGAGCACGCTAAGCGGGGCGACGCCGCTCGGGGGCTGGCATCGAGCGGAGCGCTCGACCTCACCGGGCAGGTGCACGCCATCCTGGAACACGCCAACCGGGGCAAGCGCAGTCTTGGCCTCGATCTCCAGACGGAGGAGGGGATGGCAGTGCTGCACCGGCTGATCGCCATCTCCGATGTATTCCTCACCAACAAGCCGCCCAACGTGCGTGAGCGACTGCACATCACCGAGGAGGAGGTTCGACCCCACAACGAGAACATCGTCTACGCCGCGGGAACCGCGTGGGGCCACAAGGGTCCGGAAGCCGATAGGGGCGGTTACGACATGACCTCGTTCTGGGTGAGGTCGGGGGCCGCGTTGGGCACCTGGTACACAGACGACGAGCGCATGCCGTCGCAGCCCGGGCCGGCTTTTGGCGACTCGATCGGGGCGATGACCATCGCGGGCGGGATCGCCACCGCGCTGTTCCACCGCCAGCGAACCGGCGAGGCCATTTCCCTGGAAGTGTCGCTGCTCGGGACCGGCTTGTGGGCCATGGGGGCGGGCGTGGCCATGTCGCATGTGAACAACACGCCGTGGCGCCCGGTCGACCTAAGCGGGCTCACCCAGCCGCTGCTCGGCAACTATGTCACCTCCGACGGTTACACCATCAACATCACCTGCCTTCAGCCCCTTCCGTACTGGCAGGAGTTCTGCCGGGTGATCGACCGCCCAGAGCTGATCGACGACGAGCGATTCGCCACCTACGAGGCGCTGATGGCCAACGCCGGCCCGGCTCGCGCCATCGTGAGCCAAGTGGTCACCAGCCGGACCCTGGACGAGATCCGGGAGCTGTTCGACAACTTCTCCGGCCAATGGACACCGGCGCTCGACACACTGGAAATCATGGACGATCCCCAGGTGCAGGCCAACGGCTATGTCCAAGATGCGGTAAACGAAGAGGGGATTCCGTTCAAGCTGGTGGCGGTCCCTGTCCAGTTCAACGGTGAGCCCGCCGCACCGGGTCGGGCGCCGGGTTTCAACGAGCACGGCGACGAGATCCTCACTGAGAACTTGGGCATGGACTGGGACGACGTTGTCGACCTCAAGGTGAAGGGCGTGGTCACTTGAGACGGTTAGGGTGAACAGCCGTGGAACCTGACGTGCAAGCACTGGCCGACGAGCGAGCAGTGATCAACCTCGTATCGCAATACTGCTGGTCGCTCGATACCAAGGACTTCGAGGAACTGCGCAACGTATTCACCCCCGACGCGTTCGCGATTTTGGGCGGCACGGAGTGCCATGGCATCGACGCCATCATCAAGCGCATATCGAGCGCCCTCACCCGGCTCGACGTCAGCCACCACCTGGTTGGCAGCCATATTGTCGAGGTAGATGGCGACCAGGCATCACACAGGTGCTACCTCCAGGCCCAGCACGTATTGAAGGGCACTGAGGGCGGAGACCTGTGGATGGTGGCGGGAACCTACGAAGACCAGTTAGTGCGTACCCCCGACGGGTGGCGCATCAAACAGCGCATCCTCAGCCGGGTATGGACCGAGGGAAACCCCAACGTGGCCGCTCCCGACCTTCGACCCGAACAGCAGCAACCCGGAGGTGCCCAATGAGAGCTGCGGTGGTTTATCAGGCCGGAGCGCCAATTGATGTTGTCGAGTTCACCTCGGGATCTGTGGGTCCCCACGATGTGCGGGTCAGAGTCGGGGCAAGCGGGCTGTGTCACTCCGATGTTGCCGTGCAAACTGGAGACTTGCCGTTCCCACTCCCGATGATTCTCGGCCACGAAGGAGCAGGCGTGGTCGAAGAGATAGGAGCCGATGTCACCACCTGCCAGGTGGGTGACCATGTGGTGCTGTCAGCCTTGATCCACTGCGGGGTGTGCCGGAACTGCCTTAAGGGCCGTCCGAACCTGTGCTCAGCGAACCTGGACTTGACGTTCCCCGGAACCGATGCCGCCGATGGTGCAACCCGGATGGCTGATTCGCAAGGCAGGGGCCTCTATCAGTTCTCGGCCATCGGCACCTTGTCTGAAGAACTGGTCTGCAACGAGCGGCGCGCCATACCGATTCCCAAAGATGTTCCGCTGGAGGTCGCGGCCATGACGGGTTGCGGCGTGTTGACCGGGACCTCGGCAGTCTTCAACCGGGCCAAGGTCCAACCCGGCTCCACGGTAGTTGTGATCGGCTGCGGCGGCGTGGGACTCAACGTCATTCAGGGCGCTGTGCTCGCCGGAGCCAGCATGATCATCGGGGTTGACTTGCACGAAGACAAGTTGGCCATGGCCCAGGGCTTTGGCGCCACCAATCTCGTCAAGAACGAGAGTGCTGAAGCCACCGTGGCGCAGATCTTCGAGCTCACTGGGGGTGAGGGCGCCGACTATGCCTTTGAAGTGGTCGGCATCCCCGCGCTGGTTCGCCTGGGGTGGGACTGCCTCCGCCAGGACGGCACTGTGGTGGCTATCGGCGTCCAAGCGGCCGGTGCACTTACCGAGCTCCCCGGCCTCGAATTCTGCATGACAGAGAAAACCCTCATGGGCTGTGTGTACGGCACATCCCGTCCCACCGCTGATATTCCGATGCTGGTGGAGATGTACCGCCAAGGCCAGCTCGAGATCGAAAAGCTCATTACCCACCGGTTCGACCTCGAAGAGATCAACGGTGCCGTCGACAAGATGGAAGACGGCCACAACGCCCGTGGCGTGGTTGTGTTCTGAATGGAGGCAGCATGATCTCCAGGAGGTGGCGGCATGAGACTTGATGGCAAGGTGGCAATTGTCACCGGGGCGGGTGGTGCCGGTGTCGGAGGGTTGGGGGTTGTTTACGCCCAAGCTCTGGCCGCTGAGGGCGCGGCGGTGGTCGTCTCGGATGTCGACGGCGAGGCAGCGGTCCGCACTGCTGAGAGCATCGCATCGACCGGAGCTCAAGCTATCGGGGTTCGGTGCGACGTCACGTCGGGGGAGGACGTCGATGCCATGGTGCGGGCCGCCACCGATACGTTCGGCGGGGTGGACATCCTGGTCAACAACGCTGGGTTGGCTCGAGGCAAGTGGAGCGAGGCGCTAATCCTCTCAGCTGAAGAGTGGATGGAGATCCTGGCTGTCAACACTGTCGCGCCAATCATGTGCGCCAAGGCCTGCCGGGCGACGATGAGCGGCCGAGGAGGGGGCGTCATCGTGAACCAGTCGTCCAACGGCGCGTTTATCGATGCCGGTGCCTATACGGTTTCGAAGCTGGCCCTCAACGGCGTCACCAAGGTGCTCGCCGATGAATTCTCCGATGACAACATCAGGGTGAACGGCATTGCACCGGGGGTGATGACCGCCAAGCTCCCGCAGGAGCAGGTGGAGAGGTTGCTGGCCCGCCAAACCATTCGCCGGCCAGGCCAACCCCAAGACCTCGTCGGACTGCTGGTGTTCTTGTGCTCCGATGAATCGAGCTTCATGAACGGCCAGACCGTGGTGATCGACGGCGGCATGGCTCGTATCACCAAGTAGGGATCAATGCGCTCAGCCTGACGACCGGCAGGGGAGTGGGGCAGACTTGGGGGATGTCCAGCACCGAGCTCGTTATCGACGTCGACACCCATGTGACTGAACCTCCAGACACGTTTGTCTCTCGGGTTCCCGCCCGGTTGAAAGACCGGGTGCCCCGAGTGGAGCGCACCGAGGAGGGAAAGGACCATTGGTTCGTGGGAGGCGAGGTGTTCTCGTCGGTGGGCATGACCGCGGTGGCCGGGTGGCCCGAGCCATTTCCCGCGGGCCCTTCGGTGTTCGAGGAGATCCACCCCGCCGCCTATGACGCCAGTGAGCGGCTGAAGCTCATGGACGAGCAGGGGATCTGGGCCCAGGTGCTATATCCCAATGTCGGAGGATTCGGCGCGCAGCACTTCTTGAAGCTGAAAGACCGCGAGTTGATGCTGGCCTGCGTGCAGGCCTACAACAACTTTCAGCTGGACTGGACCTCGCCCGACCCCCGCCGGTTCGTGGCTGTCATCTCTACTCCCTTCTGGGATATCGATGACACAGTGGCGGAGGTCGCCCGGTGCGCCGAACTCGGCCACCGTGCCGTCCTGTTCACCGGGGAGCCGCAGCGGTTCGGTCTGCCCTTGCTCGGCGACCCCCACTGGGATCCGCTGTGGTCGGTGGCCCAGGAGGCTGGATTGCCCATCAGCTTCCACATCGGCAGCGGCGACACCACGACCGGGTTCACTCCTGAGCGGATGGCAGCTCACGGCAAGCCTTCGACGTATGCCTACGCGTCGCTGGAGATGTTCCTCAAGAACGGTATCCAGCTCACCGACCTATTGGGATCCGGCGTACTGCCCCGTTACCCCGACCTCAAGTTCGTGTCGGTGGAGAGCGGCATCGGCTTCATCCCCTTCGTGCTCGAGGCGGTTGACCACTCATTCAACGAGTGCGGTGGACTCGACCATGCCCCCAACTTCGAGATGCTTCCCAATGAGTACTTCCGCCGCCAGGTCTATGCCTGCTACTGGTTCGAGGAGACCGCCCCCCAGCGGCTGCTCGACAAGATCGGCGTCGACAACGTGCTATTCGAGACCGACTTCCCCCACCCGACCTGTCTTTACGGCAACGTTCGGGAGCGGATCGAGGCTTCGCTTGCCGGCCACTCCGAAGAAGTGCGGCGCAAACTCCTGTGGGAGAACGCAGCCGCTCTCTACCGAATTGAGGGGCCAGATAGCTAGCCAGCCATGGCGTCCAATTGGCCCAAGACCAACTCTCTTAGGTTGCGAAGCCGGGACTGGACGTTGGTCTGGCTTAGCGGTGAGCCGGCGACCGCCAGACTGCAAAGACCGCTGGTGGCCGCATCAGTGAGTGCCATCAGACGGTCGGATGTCTCTCGGTCGGACTGGGATCCGAAGAATGCGGCACAAGCATCCGCGAGCCCCCGGAATTCCCGAGCGTCATACCATTCCGCTAGCTCGTCCGATCGTTCCTCCATGGCGTAGTAGGAACTGAATGCTGCGCAGTAGCGGAATGCGGATTCCTGCGACGGATATGCCGCAAAGAGGGCATCCAGGCAGTGGCGGGCCGCGTCGAGCCCGCTGACCCCGGATGGAACTCCTGCTCGTGTGGCCTCGAGTATCGACTCCAGCATGTTGCCGTACACCTCGAAGGCGATTGCTCCGCACTCGGGAAAGTGGCGGTAGACGGTAACGCGGCTCACAGCCGCCTGGTCGGCAATCTCTCCCATGGTCGTGGAGGCGATACCCTGACTCAAGAACAAGACTCGGCCCGCCTCGATAATTGCCGAACGACTATGGGTGTTCAGGCTTTCATGGTCGGAGCGGTACTTTCTGAGCTTGCTAGAGGTTCCCATGCATGCGACTCTACACGGAAAAGAAGCGATATGTCACAGAGATCGCGCTGCGGGCAAATGCGCTATCGATGGGCGTTCATCCCGGACGCGTCTGATGGCTAGAGTCCTTTGACCATGGAGATCAAGCGGCTGGCGGGGGCGCTGGGGGCGGAGGTGTTGGGGCTCGATTTGTCCAGAGGGATCGCTGACCGCGCCTTCGACGCCGTGCGCGACGCCCTCCATGAAAACGGGGTTATCTGCATCCGCGATCAGGGGGCGATGACCCCTCAAGACCAGCTTGCCTTTGCCGCCCGTTGGGGAGACATCTCGATCCATCCCTATGTGCCATCCATCGAGGGGTACCCGGGGATCATGAAGATCTACGACCCAAATCCCATCACCCAGACGTGGCACTCCGACTCGACCCACATGACCAATCCGCACGCCTACACTCTGCTGCTGGCCCGGATCTTGCCCGCCGTGGGCGCTGACACGATGTTTGCCAGCGCCGTCAAGGCGTTCGAGTCCCTGTCACCCGGATTGCAGGCCATGCTCCGTACCCTTTTCGCCGTTCACGAGGGCACCAGTCTGGCCGCCGATGCCGGCTTGGACCACGAAGCGGTGGTGGCTGTCCACCCGGTGGTAAGGGCTCATCCCGACACCGGTGCCGAAGCGCTGTTTGTCAACGACAACTACGTGACCCGCATCGACGGATGGACGCCAGAGGAGAGCCAACCCTTGTTGGAATATCTCTACGGTGAAATCGGGCTCTACGAGAACACCTATCGACACCGTTGGCGCGACGGCGACCTGGTGATCTGGGACAACCGGTCTACCCAACATGCCGTCGTCGGGGATGTGACCGGCGAGGAGCGAGTGCTCCACCGGGTCACCATCGCCGGCTAGCTGATCACGCGGTCAACCGGGCTAGCCGATCCATGTGCTCGGCGGTTGAGCCTCCCCGGGCCTGGACCGCCCAGGCTCGGCGAGTGAACGGTGCGAGATAGTGGTCGTCGTAGTACCCGTCGGCGCCGTGCAGCTGATGGGCACCGGCCAGAACATCGAGCAAGGACTCGTTGGCCGTAACTTTGGCCGCGGACGCCAAGTAGTCGCGCTGGGGGCCAGCGGGGGCGAGGGCGGCCTCAACCGCGGTCAGCTCCATAGCCTCGACCGCCATGGCCATGTCCGCGAAGCGATGGCGGGCCGCCTGGAAGTCTCCCACCTGCTTCCCGTACAACGGCCGCCGGAGCGCGTGCCGGGCGGTCAAAGCCAAGACTTGACGGGCCTGTACCGCCTGTTCGGCGAATGCGGAGAGAACAGGGTCATCGGAGACAGCAGCCGGGGCAGCGGCCACAGTCAGGTCGCGGTTCAACAGCTCAGACGCAATCATGTCCTGGTGGGTCTCGTTCGCTCCGACCGACAAGGTGGGGTGAATGGCCTCAAGGGCGTTATAGGCATACGGGGGACCGTTCTCGAACATCGGAGTCCAATCGGTTTCACCCTGGCCCGCACCAGATCGGGCCGTGCGGGCGATGTCCTGGAGAAGCTCGGTAGATGCCACCTTCACCACCGATGCCTCATAGCCGACAGGCTGGCCAGACTCCTCGTAGTCGATCAGCCGCTGGCCGAAGGCGCGGACTCGAGCGGCGGCCGCGTGCAGCCTGGCCCGCTCCGGCGGGGAGACTCCCGCAGGTAGCCGCGACAACCACTGCTCGGCCCACCCGTAGTGGGCCAAAGAGCCTCGTTCCGCGGCTACCGCGGCCATCACCTGCGACCATCCCTCGCCAACCTGGCCCAGCACGCAGTCGTCATCGAGTCGCACTCGGCGAAGGTCGATCTCGCCGAGAGTCCAGCGGTTGATTGTAGACCTCCGCTTGATCTCGACTCCGGGCGCATCCAGGGGAACCAAGAACATAGTCATCGAAGACCGGGGGCTGCCTTTGGGATCCGTAACGGCCAACACCACCGCCACATCGGCCTTATGGGCACCGGTTATGTGCGATTTGGCTCCCGAAAGCACCCAGCCGCCAAAGTCCTTCACTCCGGTGGTGGAAATGGCCGCGAGGTCGTTGCCGGCACCGGCTTCGCTATATGCGATGGCGCCCATGATCTCTCCCGAGACCATGGGCGCTAGCCATTGGTCCTTCTGGGCCTGGCTCCCAAAGCGTGATAGCACAAACCCGCACAGTGTCACGCCGGTGTCGATGGACGGTGCCCCGTGGAAGGCGGCCTCCAGGTCGTACACATGCTTCCAGGCTCGAGATCGGCCTTGGCCGCCGTCGGCCACCGGCAATGCGACGGCCAGCATGCCCAGGTTAGCTGCCTCCTTCTGGTGGCGCCGCTCGAAGTCCAGATCGAGGCCGGTCAGATCGGTGGGATCGACGTGCTCGGCCACGTTGTCCGAGGCCATCTCGGCGGCCAAGAATTCTCTGACCTCACGGCACCACTCGGCCAGCTCTGGGACTAGCCGGAGTTCAGTCAGCCGCATCGCCTGGCAGGAGCCTTTAGCAACCGGTTCAACAGTCGGCGCAATGCCCGTGAAGGTCAAGACTGTGCTGAGTGGGGGTGAACCCGGTTTGGGCCGCGATCTCGCTCAGGCTCTTGTCAACCATATGCTCGACCTCGCTGTCGAAGTGAATGTCTTCGATGCTGCCGCAGCTGATGCAGATGAGGTGGTGGTGGTGACCCAGCAACGGTTCGGCTAGTTCGAAGTAAGCGTGATCACCCCCGGCCTTGATCCGCCGGATGACCCCGCAGCGAACCAAGACGTCCAGGTTGCGATAGGCCGAGCTTTGGGCCAACTTCGGATCTGCCGCCACGATGTCTGGCAGCGTCACTGGTTGGCCTGTGAGGGCTAGGACTTCCACCAGATCCTGTCGGCCGCTGGTATACCGATGGCCTTGCTGGGCCAACTTGCCACCGATTTGGGCATGCAGCTCGGAGAGGAGATCGCTGTCTTCAGCGCCCTGTTGCGGTTGCCCAGGCATTGGTGTTCCCTACTTTAACAATGTCGCGACTTTAACAATGTCGCGGCATCCATCAGGTGCAAGCATTTCGGACATCGGCTGTCAGCGTCCACGGCGGGCGCACCGGCATTTCCACCAGTACCTACAGCCATCGCACACCAGCAAGGGCACGACGAATACGACTCCCACAATCGTAAAGAGCTGGCCAACGATGTAAAGCGCGTGGACTATAGCTGCCATATGTTCCTTTCTCCCCGGAGCACCTCTCCGCAAGAGCTCGATGAGCGTGATCTCGGTGGTTTGTTTGTCACTGACATCCAATACACAATAGAGTGACAGGAATGAGAACTATTATCACTTTTAAGGCGGTGGCTTACAAGTTCGGGTGTTTGCTAGCTGCACTGGCCCTGGTAGCTGGGGGCTGTGGGGAAGATGATTCTGATAGTGGCGGTGCCCCGACGGTGATGCCCACTGAGAGTGGTGGTGTCCCTTTGGTGATGGCCACGACTTCCATTTGGGGCGACGTCCTGGCCAACGTGGTATGTGACGGGGCGGCGGTGGTGGAGACGCTCATTCCTCATGGGGGCGACCCGCATACTTTCCAGCCGTCGTTGCAAGATCGGGGTCGCATGGAGAACGCCGCAATGATCGTTGCGAACGGTTTGGGTCTCGAAGAAGGCTTGGAAGACACGATTGATGCTGTGGAGGAGGCTGGTACCCCGGTATTTCGCATGACCGACCACGTTTCAACAATTGAGTTCTCCATGACGACCGAGCACGACGAGCACGAAGACGACCACGACGACCACGACGAGCACGAAGACGACCACGAAGACCACGACGAGCACGAAGACGACCACGACGACCACGACGAGCACGAAGACGACCACGAAGACCACGACGAGCACGAAGACGACCACGAAGACCACGACGAGCACGACGACGACCACGAAGACCACGACGAGCACGACGACGACCACGATGAGCACGAGGAACACGACGATCACGACGAGCACGAAGACGATCACGACGACCACGACGAGCACGAGGGCCACGAAGATCACGACGAGCACGACGACCATGGCCATGACCACAGCGGTGATGACCCCCATGTCTGGTTCGACCCGATCCGGGTGGCCGAAGCTCTACCTGCACTCAGACAAGCCTTGGCTACTGAAGCGGGGTTGGATGCCGGCGCACTCGATCACTGCGTCGCGGAATACCGCACCGAGCTCATGGCCATTGATGCCGAGATCGAGGAGATCCTGGCGCCTCTGCATCCTGAAGATCGCCTGTTGATCACCAACCACGATGCCCTCGGCTATTTCGCTGAGAGCTACGGGTTCCGACTGGTGGGGACGGTCATCCCTGGGGGTTCCACTATGGACACAAGCAGCCCCGCGGAGCTCCAAGAATTGGTTGAACTGATCGAAGAGACCGGTGTGGCTGCCATCTTCTCAGAGACGACGCACAGCTCAGATGAGGCTGAAGCTCTCGGCCGAGAAGCTGGTGTGCAGGTGGTTTCCTTGAATACCGGTGCGCTCGGTCCAGTCGGTAGCAGCGGTGATACCTACATTGGGTTTCTTCGCACAAACGCCGAGAGAATTGCCGAAAGCCTCGGCTAACAAATTCGCTCGGCAAGCTGTTCTAGGGTTCGGCTTGTGGAATTTTTGACCAATCCATTCGACTGGTGGATCGAGCCCTTTACCGTCAACGTCTTTATGCGAAACGCGCTGTGGTCGGGGCTGTTGGCAGTGCTAGCAACCTCCACAGTTGGCACTTGGGTAGTGCTTCGAGGGTTAAGCTTCTTAGGAGAGGCTTTGGCCCACGGGGTCCTGCCCGGCCTGGCCATCGCTTTCATCATCGGAGGGGACACTACGATCGGGGCGCTGATCGCCGCGTTGGTAATGGTCACCGGAATCAATCTCATCCGCAACCGCTCGCCGCTGCCGGTTGACACCTCGATCGGGTTGCTCTACGTGGGTTTCTTGGCCTTGGCGGTTGTGATCATGTCCAGCAGTTCGGGGGCGTATTCCGGCGATCTCAACCGGTTCCTATTCGGCTCCATAACCGGCGTCACCGACAACGACCTCATTCGCCAGTTAATCATTGCCGGAGTCGTGTTGCTGGGAGTCGTGATCTTTCACCGGGCGTTCTTGGTGATGACCTTCGATGAGGCCCAGGCTCGGCTGTTGGGCCTCCGACCCCGCCTAGCCCACGCCACTCTGCTGGCGCTCTTGGCCATAGCCATAGTGGCGTCGTTCCAGGCGGTGGGGAATCTGCTGGTGTTCGCTTTCTTGGTGGCTCCGCCGTCCGCAGCGGCCATATTGGTCCGCCGTATTCCGTTCATCATGGTCACCGCAGTCATTCTCGGCTCTTTGGCGGTGGTGGTCGGGCTGCTCATCAGCTACCACCACGACACTGCGGCGGGCGCAACTATGGCCTTGGGCACGGTGGTGCTGTTCTTGGCCGCCTTGACGGTCCGGTCTATTGCCGGGCTTTACAACGTCCGTATGGCTTCATGAAGCCTGCGCAAAATCCGACATCCCAACGCATGCGACCTGTGGAAGGTCACTTATCCCCGTGGCCCCTCAGTGGGAGTGCGTGAGGAAGCTGGCCAGTTTGGACTTCTTGCGGATTTCCCGCTCCGTCGCCATCAGGTGGTCGACGTGGTGGTTCTCCTGGTCGCAGCCCACTACTGAATGCTCAAGCTGGATGGTGGTGTGATGGATCCCGTGGCGCTTCACGATCTCGCGGATGCTGCGGAGCTGGTTGTCCGAATCAAGTACGTCCACAGCGGGATCGGCCAACACATGGGCGGTCATCGACAGATAGCCCGATGAGATCGTCCTCACGTGGACATCGTGGACGATGGTCACCCCGTCCAATTCCTCGATTTCGTGGCACAGCTTGTAGACGTCCACGTTCTCAGGGGTGCCATCGATCAGCACGTGGAAGACCTCGGATACCCGGCGATGCGATGCCGGTCGGTCAGCCGCCCACATTTCGAACAGAGCCAAACCGATGGCTGCACTGTCGGTGAGCATGTGTCCGGCATCGGAGATGAGCGCCAAGCTGCCCGACGCGAAACCGCCGATCACCTCGATCACCATGAAAGTGGTGGTCAGGGTGACCGCCGTAATCAGGCTCTTGCGGCTGGCTTCCCGTAAGTCGTGATGATGATGGTGGTCATGGTCATGGCCGTGGTGATCGTGCCCGTGATCGTGGGCATGTTCGTGGTTGTGATCGTGGTCGTGGCCGCAATCCTAATCGTGGTCATGACCATGGCCATGACCAGTTTTGTCCACTAGGCCGCTATACAGCACTCGTCGGTGTGGACGTGTACCGGGATATCGCAGTGATCTTCAAAGCCTCGCCTGCTTGCTAGGCCATCGACACAGTGGCAGTCCCGGCCAGCACTGGGTGGGTGCCGTCGCGGGCCAGCCAGACGTCGCAGTCGACGGTTCCGTCGTCGCCGACCGCGGTGATCGTGCCGCCCGCCTCCAACCGATCGCCGGCGAACACGTTGTCGAGGAATCGCACCCGAATCTGCTGTATGCGCTCAGCACCGCCGGCCCAGTCGCCCAGCATGTTCATCACATAGCCCAGGTTGTTGGGGCCTTGATTCACCGGCTGGTCGCCCATGCCCAGCTCCTTTACGGTGGCAACATCCCAGTGGATGGGGTTGGAGTCGGCCAGCAGGGCGGCCATCGTCTTCATCTTCTCGGCATCTACCGCCTCGATTGCCAGACGGGGAAGCTCGTCACCCACTGATGGACTTGGGATCGCAGTCATTAGGGCCTCCGGGGAAAGATAAAGGAGTTGGACACAACCGAGGAAACCTCACCACCGGGGGCGACGACCTCGAGTCGAAAGGCCACGATGTCAAAGGTCCCGGTGCGTTCACCTTGCTTGCGGACTGCGCTGGTGATCTCTCCCCGCACGGTGTAGGTGGCACCGATCTCCAGGGGGTGCAATTGCTGGATGTCGCATTCGCCGAACATGGGGCCATCGTCGGCTGACGCGTAGCAGAGGGTGAACATCTCGTCGATGGATATGCCCAGGCCGGCCATGGCCGCGTAGTAGCAGAACATCGGATGGGCGATGCCGTCCGTTCGCTGCGGCGCGCCGATGACATCGTTGGTCAGCCAAACCCGCCAGGGTTCCAAGTCGTAGGTACCACCCGGGAACTGCCTTCCCACCAGGGATTCCAATTCATCGATGGACGGAGATTGTGTCGTCGATGTCATCTCATCACCACCGGCAGGCTTCGGGGATAGCCGGATGGTCGGGGGCGGGGTACTTGCGATGCAGGGGTTGCACCACCTCCTCGCCGAAGCGCTGGATCTGCTCACGGGTGGCCTCGAAGGAGGGCCCGGTGACCATGCGGAACTGCACGGTGAAATACTGCACGCCCAGCTCCTCGTGGTACTGCTCCAAACGCTCCCGGCACTGTGCGGGGGAGCCCACCACGATGTGCTCTCGGGCCGATTCGGTGGTGATCTTCTCCGGAGAGTCGAACTCGGGGTGGTGGGCCAGGATGCCCTGCTCGCAGTAAAAGCGCATCTCAGGTACATAGTGGCTGCCGTACTGCTCAGCGGCCTGCTCGAAGGTGTCGGCCACCCACGCCTTGCGCATCAACACGATGAACGGCTCCTTGCCGTGTTCGATGGCTTTGGCGCGGTAGGCGCCGGCCTGCTGGTCCCAGACTTCTTTGAGAATGGGGAAGTCGTCGCAGGTCCACGACTCGGCGTAGACCCCGCACCGCTCGATGGCCGCGGGCAGCTGGCCGCCTCCCCAGAAGGGGAACCGGGGCTGCTGGTATGAATTGGGGGACAGCAGCCCGTCGTTCACCTGGTAGAAGTCGCCGTTCCAGCTGAAACGCTCGCCCTTGGATTGCAGCGCCTTGTCGATGATGGCCACGTTCTCCAGATAACGGCCCAGCATCCGCTCGGGGGGAACCCCGAACTGTCCCCAGTAGCCGGCGTGGAAACCCCGGCCCCAGGTCATGTACAGCCGACCCCTGGAGATGTTGTCGATGATGGCGCACTGCTCGGCCACATCCATGGGGTGGTAGAGGGTGTTCACCAGGCAGTAAGAGCCGATGGCCACTCGGTTGGTCTCCCGGGCCAGGATCATCAGCAGGTTCAGCGGCGAACCGAAATACGACTCGGTGCGGCCGTGACGGTCGGGCACTTGGATGGAGTGGAAGCCGGACTGCTCGGCCACGATCCCCTCTTCGATCATGGCGTCGAGGGCGTTGGCCGCGTTGTCGGGCTCAGGCAGGGGTTGGTCGTAGTATCCGTGGTTGGTGTCGATCAGATAGCCGATGCGCAAGGTGGACTCGCTTTCTGGGATCGGAAAGTCTATTCGCGTAGAAGCTAGTAGCCGCCGCTGGGTCGGCGTACGCTGAGCCGCCGGGAACCAGAGTCGGGCAGAGGAGCGCACTGTGGCCATTCATACTGAGATCGATGAGCAGGGCGTCGCGGTTGTCACCATGGACAATCCGCCGGTCAACGCCTTGAACATCGCCGACACCTACCGGCTGGCGGAGATATTCCGGGGCTACAAGCACGACTCAAACGTGCGGGTCGCCATCTTGACCGCAGAGGGCCGGGGTTTCAACGCCGGGGTGGACATCAAGGAAATGCAGGCCATGGAGGGGTTCGAAGGGGTCTTGGGCACCGGAGACGCCTGCTACGAGGCCTTCGGGGCGGTATACGACTGCGCTGTGCCAGTGATTGCCGCCGTGCAGGACTTCTGCTTGGGCCTGGGCATCGGCCTGGCCGGAAACTGCGACTTGGTGGTGGCCGCGGAGGGGGTCAAGTTCTCCATGCCGGAGGTGGACAACGGCGCCCTAGGGGCTGCCACCCACACGGCCCGGTTGGTGCCGGAAAAGGTCATGCGCTGGATGATGTACAGCTGTGAGCCGGTGGGCGCCGAGGATCTTCACCGGTGGGGGACTGTGCTCAGCGTGGTGCCCGGCGACCAGCTCATGGACGAGGCCCGCCGGGTAGCCGGGGTGATCTCGGCCAAGCCCCCCGGAGTGGTCCGCAAGGCCAAGTGGTCGATCAACGGGATCGACCCAGTGGACGTGCACCGCAGCTACCGCTTCGAGCAGGGGTTCACCTATGAACTGAACCTCATGGGAGAGGGTGAAAAGGCGCGTGAGGCATTCGTCCGTGGCGAGCGGGAGTCGAACAAAGCCGCCCAATAATGGTCGACACGGTCATCGTGGGTGGGGGCTCGGCGGGGTCGGTGTTGGCTGCCCGGTTGTCGGAGGATCCCGCCCGACAGGTGTTGCTCGTAGAGGCCGGTCCCGACCACGGGACGCGGATTCCGCCAGAGTTGGCCGACATCACGGTGTCGTCTCATCCCCGCCACGACTGGGGCGATGAGGTGAGGCTGCCCGGGGGAAGGTCTCAGCCCTATCCCCGGGGGCGGGTGCTCGGAGGCAGTTCCGCGGTTAACGGCGGCATCGCAGTAAGGGCCATGCCCGCAGATTTCGATGCTTGGGGCTTTGAAGAATGGCGCTGGGAAAAGATGCTGAGCAGCTTCCGGCGGTTGGAGTCCGATCCCGACGGTGAAGCCCAATGGCATGGCCGGGACGGCCCTCTGCCCATCGCCCGAACGTCCGAGCCAGAGCTCAACCCGGTGCATGCCGTGTTCTACGAGGCTTGCCAGAGCGCCGGCCACCGCTACATCGACGACCACAATGCCCCGGACTCCTTCGGTGTCGGACCGCTTCCCCGCAACCGCCGTGGTCTCCAGCGGGTGTCGACCGCCGACGCCTATCTGACCTCTGAGGTGAGAGGTCGCCCGAACCTGGAGGTGCGAGGCGATTGCCTGGCAATGGCGCTGTGTTGGAGCGGCAACCGGGTTATCGGAGTGGACACAGTGGTCGATGGCCAGCCGGAGACAATTCCCGCTGCGGAGGTGATAGTGGCCGCGGGCGTGGTCCAGTCGCCGATGTTGTTGTGGCGCTCCGGTATCGGGCCGGCGTCGGAACTGGCCGGCCTGGGCGTTCCTGTTCTCGTCGACCTCCCGGGCGTGGGGGCCAATTTCTCCGATCACCCGGCTGTCTATCTGTTCGCGGCGCCCAGACCGCAGATGGTGTCACCCGAAGATATGACGATTCAGACCCTGCTGCGCTTCACCAGCTCGACGGGCCCCGTCAACGACCTTCAGCTCTTCCCTGTGGGGACGATCGACCTTTCGGCCAGTCCCCGGCGACAAGCCGAGGCGGGAGGTCTGGACACTGTTTTCGCTTTCAACGCTGCCCTCCAACGGGTGGAAATCCGGGGATCGGTCCGGCCGGTTTCCACCGACCCCGTAGACCCACCGGTCATCACCTACCCCTTCTTGGCCCACACGCCCGATCTCGTGCGTCTGGTTGAGGCCTTCGAGTTGGGTTTGGATCTGCTGTTGTCGCCCGCCTACCGGACGGTGTCTACGGGCCCGATCTACCTCCCCGACGGTCTCGACCGAGAGGGTCTGCTGGCCCATGTGTTCGCCAACCATGTGGCCTTCTACCACGGGGCGGGTACGTGCGCGATGGGCTCGGCCGATGACCCGGCCGCGGTGGTCGGCCCCCGCGGTCAGGTGTGGGGAACTGAGGGGTTGCGGGTTTGCGACGCCTCCATCATGCCGGAGACCCCGAGGGCGAACACCAACCTGAACGTCATCGCCGTGGCTGAGCGGATGGCTGAGCTGGTCTAGTGGTGTGTCGCCTAGGCAGCGTGCCTGGTCAGACCCAGCATGTCCTCGGGAGAGGTGTGGCTGAAGCCGAGCGACTCAGCTACGGCTGGCTCGGTGATCTGCCCTCGGCAGACCGACAGGCCGGCCCGTAGTCCAGCATCAGAACGCATGGCCTCTGTGGGCCCCAGATCGGCCAGCTTCACTATGTAGGGGAGCGTGGCGTTCTCCAGAGCGAACGTGGACGTCCGGGGTACTGCGCCGGGCATGTTGGCCACGCAGTAGTGAACCACGTCGTAAGCCAGAAAGGTGGGGCTGGCGTGCGTGGTGGGCCTAGAAGTCTCGATGCAGCCGCCCTGGTCGATGGCCACATCCACCACCGCCGAGCGAGGCCGCATCATCTTGATCATCTCGGCGGTGACCAGGCGCGGGGCTCGTGCCCCTCGGATGAGGACTGCTCCGATCACCAAGTCGGCACCGAGAACCGCCTCTTCCAGGGCGCCGCCGCTGGAGTGCAAGGTGTGCAACGCCGAGCTGTACCTGGAGCTCAGGCCCTCCAACACTTCGACGTCCCGGTCGATCACCGTCACATCGGCGCCGAGGCCGACGGCCATCTGCACGGCGTTGCGTCCGACGACGCCTCCGCCGAGGATCACTGCCTTTGCCGGTGCCACGCCGGGGACACCACCCAGCAACACGCCCCGTCCGCCTTGCGAGGATTCCAAGCAGTGGGCCCCAGCCTGAATCGACATTCGCCCGGCCACCTGCGACATGGGCGCCAACAAGGGCAAACCTCCATTGGGCCCAACCACCGATTCGTAGGCGATGGCCGTGACTCCCCGTTCGGCCAATTCCGCAGTCTGCACTGCGTCTGCGGCCAGGTGCAGATAGGTGAAGATCACTTGGTCGTCTCTGAGGCGGGCTCGCTCCTCGGCCTGGGGTTCTTTGACCTTCACAATCATCTCAGCCTGGTCGAACACCATTGCGGCGGAATCGGCAATGCGCGCGCCGTGAGCGACATACTCCTCGTCGGTGAAGCCTGCCCCTGCGCCGCCCCCGCTCTCCACGATCACCTGATGACCACGGCTTACCAGTTCGGTGGCACCACCGGGAGTCAAGGCCACTCGACGCTCTTCGCTCTTTATTTCCTTCGGAACCCCAATTCGCATCCCATGCCTCCGCCGCGATTCGATGACAGATGACATTATACTCGCGCTATAGATGAAGATATCTTGAATTTTCTCTGCGATTCGATTCTAATTTGAATAGATTATTCGTATATTACTCTATTGACGAATAGAATATGTCTCCTCGATTACCCAGTGATTCTGGCTGCACCAAGGAGGAGTCATGCCCATGAGCGACTTGAATTCCATCGACCGGTCCATTCTCAACGAGCTACAGGGAGATGCCCGCATGTCCAACGCTGAGTTGGCCGAGCGAGTGGGGTTGTCGCCCTCGGCCTGCTATCGCCGGGTCCGCCGCCTAGAGGCCGAAGGGGTGATCGCCGGGTACGTGATGATCGTCGATCCGCAAGCCATCAACCGCTCCCTCGACGTGTTCGTGGAGATCTCCTTGGTGAGTCAGAGCGAGGCGAACCTGCGCCAGTTCGAAAAGGAGGTGGTGGAATGCCCAGAGGTCATGTCCTGCCACTTGATGGCCGGTGATGCCGACTATCTGCTCCACCTCGCAGTGGCCGATCAGCGCGATTTTGAGCGGATCCACAACCAGTACTTGTCCCGCTTCAGCGGGGTTGGACGCCTCCGGTCGAGTTTCGCCATCCGCTCAATATGGGATACCACCCGCCACGAGCTTTAGGGTTTCGGCATGACTGCGGCCGCCCAACACGCTTACGACAGCTATGAATCCCTAGTGGAGGACTATTTCGCGAAGGGGTGGACTGACGGTCTGCCCGTCATGCCTCCCACCCCCGAAAAGGTGGCCGCGTTCTTGGAGCATGCCGGCCTCTTGGGGGATGAGGTTCTGGGCACGGTTCCCACTAGGGAGGTGACCTGCACTGCGGAGCAGGCTGCGGCCAATGCGGTGATGGCCGGCTGCCTTCCCGAGTATTTTCCCGCGGTTGTGGCCGCGGTGCGGGCTCACCTGCACCCCAAGGGCAACTGCCACTCCACCACTGGCACGCTCTCGGGGGCGGCCCAGGTGGTGATCATCAACGGGCCTGTTCGCAACGAGCTGGGTGTGGCCTCAGCCGCGGGCTGTTTCGGACCAGGATTCAGAGCCAACGCCACCATTGGGCGGGCGCTTCGACTGGTAATCCGCAATGTGTGCCGGGGCATACCCGGGTTCTTGGATCGGGCCAGCTATTCCACGCCGGCCCGCTACTCCTTTTGCTTCGGGGAGAACGAGGAGGCCTCCGACTGGGCGCCGCTCCACGTCCAGCGGGGTTTTGACGCAGAGCAGAGCGCGGTGACCGTCCACTCACTGATGAAGATGGTCGAGGCCACCGACTTCACCAGCCGCACTGCCGAGGGTGTGTGCGACACGCTTGTGGCGAATATACGGGCCAACGGCATCGCTGGGGACTCGTGGCTGGGCGAAGACGGCAACGTGGTGATCGTCATCGGCCATGAGCACCATCGCTTCTTCATCGCAGAGGGGTGGTCGAAGAGCGATATTCAGCAGTATCTGTGGCCCCGGCTCAATGCGCCCGCCACCAGCGCCACCGACCGCATGGCCCGCATCGGCAAACCCGAGGGTATCTTGATCGTGGCCGCAGGAGGCGCCGGCATGGGAGCAAGCTGGCTCTTGCTACCCCATCTCGCCCTCGCCATCACCGAGCCCATCTTCTAGTGCGCGCCAATAGGCTACTCTGAGAATATGACTGCCCTCATCGGCCTCGACCCCACGTCCGGCCCATTTGATCGCACCGACGACCACGATTTCTCCCCCCGGCCGGCCAGCTTGGACGGAGCGGTGGTCGCTCTGGTGGCCAACGGCCTCGGCGAAGGGGAGATCTTCTTGGACGCCCTGTACGACGAGTTGGCCAAGCTGAGCGATCCGCAAGCCCCGCTTAAGGTGGTGAAGAGCTCGGTGTCGATCCCGCCCGACCCGGGCGACTGGAGCCGGTTGACCGAGGAGGCAACCGTCGCCATCACCGGCTTCGGCGGTTGAGGCAGTTGCAGCGCCCGCAGTTTGCGGGATGCAGTGGAACTGGAGTGGGCTGGCGTTCCCAGCGTCGCCATCGTCCACGAGGAGATGAGGGGCTCAGCCCAGGCCATCGCCCGAGTGAGCGGATGTTCCGATTACGAGTTCCTCACCGTGGACTATCCGTGGGTTCCCATCGCCATCTGGTCGAAAGAGGAGTGCCTGGAATTAGCCGAGATCATGGCCCCCAAGGTCTTGGCTGCATTGACCGGGCAGAGCTAACCGCTATTTCACCGAAGCGGAGTTGGTTGAAGTAATAGCCAGCGCCCCGAAAACACCGATGGCGGCCACCCCCGCACCTAGCCAAAATGCGTTGGCAAAAGCCGCGCCCGTGACGTTCTCGCCTACGGCCAGCACCAAGACTTGGACCCCGGCCGCGGTGCCCAGACTGGTGAGCGTCTGGAACATTCCGGTTGCCGCCCCGAGACGGTCCATCGGAACTGCCCCCACTACCGATACCTGGTACGCGGGGCCGGCCACCCCCAGTCCTCCGCCGGCCAGCGCTAGGCCCAAAACCACTAGCACTACCGCGTGTACCAGCGCTCCGGCGGCAAAAGACACCATGGCCAACACCACCAGCACGCTTCCCAGGGTGGATGTCCACCGTTCGCCCCGAGTCGAGGTCAGCCGACCGCCCACCGGCGAGCTGAGGCTGAAGGAGATCAGCCGAACAACCAGGAACACGGTGGCCGCAGTGAGCGTGTACCCATAGCGCTCCTGCAAGAGCTGAGGGGCGAGGATGAACCCGCCCATATAGGCCGCGTTGGCCGTGGCTGAGGCCACTACCGGCCCGGCGTAATTGCGTCGGCGGAACCACTCAAGCGGGACCATCGGGTGAGCCGTGTGCCGCTCGATGGCCACAAACGTCCAAATGGTTACCGGCACGAGGGCCAAGAACGCCAGGGCCACCGGGTGGCCGAAACCCAGGTTGGCGCCCCGGTCCAGGGCCACCATCAAGGCGACCACCGCAGACACCAGGCTGAGCGCGCCCGCAATGTCTACTGGTTTGGCCTCGCCGGGCAGAGAAGGACGCACAACCATGGCTGCGGCGATCAAACCGATCGCCGCGACCGGCGTGTAGACCGCGAAGATCGCCCGCCATCCCAATGCGTCCACCAGGGCGCCGCCGGTGACCAAGCCGATGGCCGGACCTCCCACGGCGGCAAATTGGAACCAACCCATGGCTCGTGCTCGTTGGTTGACCGGAAAAGCAGCCATCAAGATAGCCATCCCGTTGGGGATCATCATGGCGCCACCCAGCCCGACCAACGCTCGAAAGCCGATGAAGCTAAGGGCATCCCAGGCCAGCCCGCACACTCCGGTTGCTGCCGTGAACACCGTCAGTCCGAGAATCAGCATCCGCCGGTGGCCCCATAAGTCGCCCAAAGTCCCGAATACCGTGGTCCCCGCGGCCAGGCCCAGGAACGGGGCGGATACCGCCCAAGAAAGCGTGGCGTTGGTGGTGCCCAGACTCTCCGAGATGTCCGACAAAGAGGCCCCGATGATCGTCATGGTGGAGCCGAACACCACCTGACCAGCGAGTAGGGTTACCAGCAGCCGCCAGGCGTACGCCGCATCGTGCGGCTGTTGATGAGTTGTTGGAGAGCTCAGTCTTTCAGCTCGATCAGGATTTCGTAGTAGGGCTCGGAGCCGGTGTTGACCGCGGCCTCGATGCCACCTTTAGTGATGTACATGGGCTGGCCAGGGATTACGTCGCCTTCTACCAGA
Source organism: Candidatus Poriferisocius sp. (assembly GCF_965214065.1). GTDB lineage: Bacteria > Actinomycetota > Acidimicrobiia > Acidimicrobiales > Bin134 > Poriferisocius. The sequence goes on along the minus strand of NZ_CBDCAT010000026.1, from coordinate 307,963 downwards.
CCGGAGAACTCCCCGGCTGTGTCGGGCTCGAAGTCTCCCGCGATCTTGTCGCCCGATACCTGCACAAGCACGTAGTCGTGATCGTGACGGTGGAGATCGGACCGCTCGCCGGGATCGAGGCGCATCTCCCAAATTTTCACCCGATCGTTTTCCATCAACAGCTTGGTGGCCACATCGCCGAATACTCGCTCTTCGCTCATACCCGCATCGTAGGCTCACGGAATGGCCAGCGTAGAACGCCCAGGAGTGCGGTATGCCATGTCGGAGATCGACGATCAGGGAGAAGGACCGCGCCTGGCCCTGCTGGAGGCCATTCTCGACGGGCCCACCTTCGCCCGACTGGAGCGAATCGGAGTGGAGAGCGGCTGGAAGTGTGCCGATGTGGGGGCTGGTCGAGGGTCGGTTTCGAACTGGCTGCGAGATCGTGGTGCTGAGGTGATTTCGGCCGACATCATGCCCCGGTTCTTGAGCGGCCCCGATGTTCGCACGCATGACATCTGCGACGGCCCGGTGGAGGAATCGGCCTTCGACTTAGTGCACTGTCGCGCATTGCTGGCCCATGTATCCGACTTCGATGCGGCGGTTGACAACCTGGTGGGCTCGGTTAGACCGGGGGGATGGGTCATGGTCGCTGAGCCCGATTACGGAACCATGATGGAGTGCGACCCCGACCATCCCAGAGCAGAGGTGTTCCGTCGATTTCGGGAGCGATCGGCTGCTGGTACCCGTATGGACGCATTCGTTGGCCGTCGCGTCCACCAGGTGTTTGGTGACCGTCTAGAAGATGTGTCCTCAGAAGGGCTGACTGACATTGTGAGTGGTGGTTCACTGCGGGCCCGGTACCGCCGCTTCACCATGGAGGTGGCCCGCCCGCTCAGCGCTCGACGGGACGACTACGACGAAGCGGACTATGACGAACTGTTGGCCTGCTTTGACGATCCCACCTTCCGCTACATCGACTGCCTTTGGGTTGCTGTCTGGGGAAAGAGACCCGTGGGGTAGGCGCGTGCTAAGCCATCGGGATGGCTGAAGAACTCAATCACGATTTGCCCGATGGGATGACCGACTGGATCGCTGAGGCGGGTGGCGGCCGGATAACCCATCTGAAGCGCCACATCGCTCGGCGGGAGGCGTGGGTGGTAGATGTGACCCGCCCCGACGGATCGGTCGCCGAGTACTTCTTGCGCCTCGACCGTGAAGGAGACGGCAGCGGCACCCATTCGGTGAAGAGCGAGGCCAAAGTGCAAACTGCGCTGGTCGAGACCGGCATGAAGGTTCCTGCTATCTGTGCGTGGAATGAAGATCTCCAGGCCGCCCTCCACGAGCGGATGCCCGGGCGGGCCGACTTGGACAACGCCGGTCCTGAAGAGCAGGCCGCGGTGCTCGAGGACTTCATTCAGCAACTGGCGCTGCTCCACTCGTTGGACCCCGGCTCGTTGGGTCTCGATCACATGCCGGTGCCCGCTACCTCGGCCGAGTGTGCCTTGGGCGAGGTGGATTTTGTGGAGCGCTTTCTCGACGGCATGGTGACCGACCCGCTGTACACCTTCTCGCTCCAGTGGATCCGGAACAATGTACCGGAGCGCCTCGACCGGGTGAGCCTGTTGCAGGGAGACACTGGACCGGCCAATTTCATGTTCGAAGATGGGCAGGTGAGCGCCATCGTCGACTGGGAATGGGCTCATTTTGGAGATCCCATGGAGGACTTCGGCAACATCTGCACACGGGAGTTCTTCTGTCCTTCAACCCCGGACGAGGGACTTGGACCGGTCATTCGGCGCTACGAGGAGCTGTCTGGTTTCCCGGTACACCTCGACTCGGTGCGCTACTACCGGGTGCAGCAGTTTGTGCGATCGATCGTGTCGCTGGCCCGGATAACGGTGGTCAACGACCCCCAGATGCCCAACGGCATGAACTGGGCCTATCGCTACATCTGTGAGCGGGCCACCTGCGAGGCCCTAGCCGACGCCATGGGAATCGAATTGGAACGCCCCGAGCTGCCCGAGGTTGAGATGGCCAGCTCGCTAGAAGGGGTGGTCATTGCCAACCTGCGCGACGAGGTGCTGCCGGCGGTAGAGGGCGACTATCCCCGCCACCGGTTGGAGCACGCCACGCTGCTAGTCGAGTGCCTGGACCGACAGAAGCAGATCGGCCCGAAGTTGGGCGCCATCGAGTTGGATGAGATCGCCGCCCTCATTGGCCGCCGGTCCGACACGCTCGAAGATGGGCTGATGGATCTTGACAAGGCCATCCAAGACCAGGGAGCAGGAAACGAGGCCGATGTGCTCCGCTATCTGGCCCGCCGGGCCTGGCGCTTGGAGTATCTCTGGAAGCCGGTGGTGGACCTGTTCCCCGGCCGGACCTTCTCGAGGATCGACTAGCGCCGAGTCATCATCTCGATCGCCTGCACCAGATAGCCGTTGGGATCGGCCCGCTTGGCTTGGGCGGTCTCCAGCAGGGCGGCAGAGGCGAACCCCTCGAAATCGTGGTTGCCCAGTTTGGCGATCAGCGCCTTGGCCACATCCACCGGGTCCATGAACGCATCAGGGGGTTGGGGGAACGGGTCGTCGTTGCCCGGCTTCGGGGTGGAGAACTCGGTGGCGGTAGAGCCGGGGGTGAACAGGTGGGCACTTACGCCAGTCCCGGCCAGATCGAAATAGAGGCCCTCGGTGAACAGGTTGAGCGCGGCTTTGGCCGCGGCGTAGGCCCCGGTCCGAAAAGCCATCGACTGCGTGCCCATAGACGACACGTTCACGATGGTCCCCGAGTCCCGTTCCAGCATGTGAGGCAGAAGAGCCAGGGTGAGCCGGGCCGATCCGGTGAAGTTCACCGCCATCGTCTCGTCCAACTCCTCAGCCGTTAGCCGCTTCATCGACCGGCGCCGAGGGGCGCCTGCGTTGTTCACCAGCACATCGATGGGCCCCATCTCAGCCCAGGCCCGATCGGCGAACGGGGCCACACTGTCCAAGTCGGCTAGATCCAACATCCACCAGCAGCCATCGCCGCCGACATCTCGCACTTCGCCAAGAACCTGTTCGAGCCGGTCGCCCCGGCGAGCGGCCAAGCCCACATATGCCCCGCACCGGGCCAATTCAACCGCCAAGGCGGCCCCGATGCCCGAGGAGGCGCCAGTGATCAGCACTCGTTGGCCAGACGGATTCCAGCTCATCCTGCGGTCATACCGCCGTCGATACTAAGCACTGAGCCATGTATCCGGTGGCCATCGTCGGAGGCGACGTAGGCCACCAGAGAGGCGATGTCTTCGGCTTGGGCCATTCCCCGCATCCCCATGTACCGCCCCATCAACTCCATGTCGGGATTCTCGGGAAAGCCGAATGCGGCGGCCAGATTGGTGTCAACACCGCCGGGGGCGATGGCGTTGATCCTCATGCCGGTCTTCATCGTCTCCATGGCCATGGCCTTGGTCATCAGTACCACCGCTCCTTTGCTAGCGCAGTAGGGCACGGTGTAGGCCTGTCCCATCAATCCGGCATTGGAAGCGATGTTCACAATGCAGCCGTTCGATGACTCCAGGTGGGGGAGCGCGGCCTGAGACATCCAGAACACTCCTTCTACGTTCACACCCATGATCAGATCCCAGGTTTCCTGATCGACGTCGCCCACCCGATGGCCTCGGGCCACTCCGGCGACGTTGCACAGCACATCGAGGCGACCGTGTTCGGCCACCGCCGAGCTCATCAGCTCATAGCAGGCGTCCCTGCTGCACACGTCGGATACCGCGGTATGGAATGCGGCGTCCTCGCCCATCATTCCTGCGGTTTCCTCCAGCCCCGAGCCGTCGATGTCACTGCCGACGACGACAGCTCCTTCGCTGGCCAGTCGTACCGCGGTGGCCTGGCCTATTCCCGATCCTGCCCCGGTGACCAAAGCCACCTTCCCGGAAAATCTCATTTTGCGTCCTCTTTCTCTCGGTCTGCGGTTTAGGGAAGCCCGGCTCCGGGAATCTCCACCCGAACGGTCTCTATCCGGGCTTGGCCAAGGCCTTGCACCTCATCAGGATGGGATCCCGGTGCAGTGACCAGAAAGAGCGTACGCCGGTCGTCTCCCCCCAGCATGACTGCGAAGCAGTTGAGCTCCGTCTCCACCCGATGGGTGATTTCGCCCCCCTCAAGCACCCTCAGGGCGGCCCGGCCCACCGCATCGGCGTACCAGATGCCTCCCTCGGCGTCGTAGCAGCATCCGTCGGGGACGGTGCCGGGAACCGCGGCCCACAGCCGCCGGTTCTCCAGCCGGCCCTCCGGCCCGATGTCGAAAGCGGTGAACTGAGTTCCAAAGCTCTCGCCCACGATGTAAGTGGCGCCGTCGGGGGTGATCACCGCCCCGTTGGGGAACAGCAAGTCGCCGGCCGCTGCCTCAGCCATACCGTCGGGCTGCACCAATGCCAGAGTGGCCGCGGCCACATCCTCACCGCCGTGCAAGTCGAATCCGAAGTTGCCCACATAGGCCCTTCCTTCGGCATCCACGGTCATGTCATTGCACAGTGAAGAGGCAATTCCGGAAACATCAGCGTGCTCGTGTAGGGCGGTTCCGTCGTAGCGCAGCAACCGCCGGTCTCGCATAGACACCACGAGCAGGTCGCCGTCGGGCATCCATCCCAACCCCGACGGCTGGCCGGGCACCTCGACGATCACCTCGACGGTGCCGTCCAGCGAGGCGGCGTTCACCGAGTACTGGTAGAAGTCTGAGTACCACAGGCGGCCGTCGTGCCACCGGGGACCCTCGCCGAAGTCGATTCCTCCGATGAACGGCTCGGGACTGGGAAGCATCTCCATGCCGGGGGACAATAGCGACTGTGAACGAGCTCGCTGTTGTAGACCTCACCGATCCAGGCTTCTGGTCGAACCCGTATCCGGTGTTGGCCGAGGCCCGAGAACGTCACCCGCTGGCCCGGGGAATCGCTGGGAGCCTGATCGCATTGAGCTTCGACGCGGTGGAATCGGCGTTGCGCGACCCCCGGTTCTTGACCACCGACCTCTTGGCGCCTCGAGGAATCACCGAGGGGCCGATCGCCGATTGGTGGGGGCAGGTCATGTTCTCCGCTAATCCACCGGAACACACTCGGCTGCGCCGCCTGGTCAGTCGGGCGTTTACGCCTCGGGCAGTGGAGTCCCTTCGCCCTCGCGTGGGGCAGATCACCGAAGAGTTGTTGGACGGATTCCAGGGCCACACCGCGGACTTGGTAGCCGAATTTGCCCACGAGCTGCCGATCAGGGTGATGGCAGCCATGCTCGGGGTCCCTGCCGGCGATCACCATCGGTTCGCGGCCTGGACCGCAGACCTGGGCTTGGTCTTCTCCTCGGTCCATACTCCCGAGTTGCTGGACCGCTTGGAGGCGGCCGTCGGCGGCCTCAACGAATATGTCGCCGAGCTGATTGCCGATCGCCGAGCACAGCCAGGCGATGACATGCTCAGCGGCCTCATCGCCGCCGAGGCCGACGGAGACGCGTTGAGCGAGGCCGAGCTGGTGGCGATGGTGGAGAACTTGCTCTTCGCCGGCCACGACACCACCCGCTCCATGCTGATGATTGGCGCCGCGTTGCTGCTTTCTCATTCTGATCAGCGAGCCTTGTTGTCCAACGATTCCAGCCTGGCTGCCCAAGCAGTCGACGAGATCCTCCGCTTTGAGGCCCCGGTGCTGGGGTCGGGGAGGGATGCCGCTGAGCCCTTCGACCTGTTCGGGGTGCCGGTGGCGGCCGGGGAGACAGTCACCACGATGTCACTGGCGGCCAATCGCGACCCGGCCGCATTCGACGATCCCGACCGATTCGATATCACCCGGCCGGGAGGCAAGCTGATGAGCTTCGGCCAAGGCATCCACTACTGCCTGGGGGCGGCCCTTGCCCGGTTGGAAGGTCAAGTGGCCTTTCCTATGCTCTTGGCACGATTTCCCACCATGGAGTTGGCTGCCAATCCAGCCTGGGTGCCCTATGCGTCTATACGCCGATTTGAACAGCTCATCGTGACGATAGATTGAAGCTGAGATGTTTCACCTGGTCAGATCTCGAGTGATCAATTCGGTGAGCGGCATGTTCGCCCACGCAGATATGCCGCTGAGGCATACCGGCAATTTTCCCGGCGACCCTGGACTCTGCGGTCCCGAATCAGTGAGTTGGCGGGTTATCGGCGACGTGAGCGTCTTCGTCGGTGGTATTCGGGCCCTGCTGATTCAGGCCGCCCATCCGGAGGTGGTGGCCGGGGTGGACGACCACAGCCGCTATCGCGACGACCCCCTGGGCCGGCTCAGCCGGACATCGTTCTATGTCACGTCGGCCACCTATGGCGCGATGCCCGAAGTAGCTGAGGCCATCGACCTGGTGAAGTCGGCCCACCAAGGGGTGAGCGGGACCTCGCATCGGGGACAGGCCTATAGCGCATCGACCCCGGAGTTGGCCGCATGGGTCCACAACACTCTGACCGATTCTTTCTTGGAGGCTTACCAGCGGTTCGGAGGCCGCTTGACCGCTGCCGAAGCCGACCAATTCGTGGTCGAGCAGATGAAGGTGGGGGAGATACTGGGAGCATCGCCCCTGCCGGCAACGGCGCCCGAGTTGAGGGCCTGGATATCCGGACACCCTGCGCTGGCCTCCAGTCCGGGGATGCGCGACGCCATCAGATTCCTTCGGAAACCCCCGATTTCCGCCGCCCAGCGTGCGGGGTACCAGGTTCTGATGAACGGGGCAATCACCACGATTCCCCGTCGGCTGACCACAGTGCTGGGACTTACGGCCACACCTGGAGCCCGAGTGGCCGCCACCGCGATGATCCTCGGGCTTCGGCGGGTGATGATGAACAGTCCAGCGTGGCAGGCAGCCCTGGAACGGTGTGATGTGGCCTACGATCCCCGGCTTTTCCGCGACAAGAGGGAAGAAGCCGCCTAAGGGGCCACAAGACCGGCCAGGTTGTCACGCATGATCATCCGGACCTCAGCATCAGACATACCAGCCAGAGATTCCGTGAACTCGAGCGGTTCGGCGAGGCCCTCGGTGTGGGGCCAGTCGGAGCCGAACAGCACCTGCGAGGCTCCGATGGAGCGTGTCAACTCGGCAATCGGCTCCTCGTGGTACGGGGACACGAACACATGGCGGCGGAAGATGTCGCTGGGCTTTTCGGTGAGGGGGCCTCGTAGCCACGGCCCGTTGCGGCCCATGCGGTTCATCTTGTTCATGGCGGCCATCAGGTAGTCGACCCACAGGCTGCCGTTCTCTACGCTCATCACCCGGACGTTGGGGAACGCGGTGAAGAGGTTGGCGTAGATCAGGGCGGCGATCGTTTCCATGATCGGGCGGTCGCCGTAGAAGCAGGTCCATTGCAAGGCCGACTGCCGGTGAGAAGGAGGGTTGGGCTCCTCGCCCCAGTGAACCGACATCGACTGGTTGTAGCCCGACTCCCCGATGTGGAATCCGACAATCGCCCGGGCCTCGTTGATCCGGGCCCAGAACGGGTCGAAGACCGGGTCGGCGAGGTTGCGGCCGCCAGCCGGTCCGGGGCGCAGGGACACGATTCGAGCTCCCCGGCCAAGCGCCCACTCCAATTCTGCTACCGCCCGGTCGGGATCTACCAGTGACAGCAGGGGCGGGGCATGGATGCGCCCATCCCGATTAAGGCCCCATTCATCGTCCAACCAGCGGTTGAAGGCGCCCAGGTTGGCGTACAGCAGGTCGGGGTCGTCGATCATGAAGTGCTCAACACACACGGCCAATGTGGGGAACAGCACCGCGGCCTCGACATTCTGAGCGTCGAGCACCTCGATCCGGGCGGCACGGGTCACGTATTCGGGGCGGTGGGGTTCGGAGACCTGGCTGCGCTTAACTACTTGGCCTCCGCCCTGGCCCTGTTTCATAGCTTGGAGCATTTCCCGGAGCATCCCCGGCTTGGGGGCGGTGTCGAAGCTGCGGTGCTCCAAGAAGGTGAACTTCCGGTCGCCGATGTACACCTCCTCAGAGCCATCGGGTTCGATCACCGGGCGCACTGCCCGGTCAGCGAACGACGGGTCGATGTATCGGGTGAAGGCGTCTCGAGGTTCGTAGTAGTGATTGTCGGAGTCGAACACCCGATATCCCAGATACATGCGCACAGGTTAGGGCGGCTTGAGCATGGCAAGTAGGGTGGCGCCGGCAATCACCGCCCGATCAATGAAGGAGACACCGAGATGGGACGGCTGGACGGCAAAGTAGCAATCATCACTGGAGCAGCCCGGGGGCAGGGTGAAGCCGAGGCCCGGCTGTTCGCCTCTGAGGGGGCCAAAGTGGTGTTGGGCGATGTCCTGGACGACGACGGCAAGCAGGTGGCGGCCAGCATCGGTGAGAACGCGCTCTACGTACACCTCGACGTGGCCCAAGAGGGCGACTGGGCCGCGGCGGTGGAAGCGGCAGCCAGCATGGGATCGCTGACGGTTCTGGTCAACAATGCGGCCATTCTCAGGCCGGCCGCCATTGAGGCCACCACCCTTGAGGACTACATGGCGGTGATCAACGTCAACCAAGTGGGTACGTTCCTCGGCATGAAGGCCGTGCTCGAGCCCATGAAGATGGCTGGCGGCGGCTCAATCGTGAACATCAGCTCCATCGACGGCCAGCAGTCCAAAAACGGCCTCATCAGCTACACGGCCTCGAAATTTGCCATTCGGGGAATGACCAAGACCGCGGCCATCGAATGGGGCCGATTCGGCATCAGGGTCAACTCCATCCACCCCGGCGGGGTGAACACCCCGATGGGCAATCCGACAAATGACCCTCGGGCGGAAAAAGAGCCCTACATCTTCCATCCCATCGACCGGGTGGGCGAGCCCATCGAGATCGCCTATGCGGCGTTGTTCTTGGCCAGCGACGAGGCTTCTTACGTAACCGGGGCAGAGCTGAATGTGGACGGCGGCTGGCGGGCCGGATTGGTCACCCCTGGCCTTCCCGGCACCGACCATGTGGTCGACTTCGGCTACAGCCCCGACTGACGGCCCAGCGCTTCCTCCACTCGCCTTGAGCCAAAAGCCACTCTGGGAGGCCCCCAGCGCTGCGTCCAGCCCTGACTACGGAGCTGGTGCCGAGCGGCTGGCATTGGCTGGCGCGGCCCGCCGCCTCCTGAACGCGGTCAGGGTTTCTGCTGTTGGCGACGAAGCGGTTTCCGATGCCACCGAGCTGCTGGAACAAGCGGCCAAGCTGCTGGAGGCCGACCAGATGAAGGGGCTTCACCGCCAAGGGGTGATGGGCGACCTGGAAGCCGGTTTTGAATCACGCGACCCGATGCAGTTCTTCCCCTACAGCCCTATCATCGGTCGGTTGAACCCGGCTTCGCCTCCCGCTGAATTCTGGGCTGAGGGAGAGGAAGTCCACGGAACTATGAACCTATCCGCTGTCTACGCCGGGCCGCCCGGGATGGTCCACGGGGGGATTATCGCCATGATCTTCGACGAGCTGTTGGGCGTGGTCAATGTGGTCAACGGCCAAGGGGGCTATACCGGAACGCTGAAGGTGGTGTATCGGCGGCCCACGCCACTGCTCAAGGACATCACCCTTCGGGCCTGGCCGTCGGGCGGCGAGGGACGAAAGCTGTATGTATCGGGCGAGATGGTTTGCGATGGGACGGTGACCGCCTCCGCTGAGGGAACATTTATACGGGCCAACCGGCTGCTCATCGATGATCTATAGGGCCTAACGACAACTGGAGAACCAATGACTGACACTCGCTTTGAAACCAGCGCCGCGGTTCACGAGCTGCTCGACACTATGAAGGTCCTAGACCAGGAGTTCCTAGCGGGTCCCAAAGCCCTGGCCGACGACCAGGCCGTGCTTGAGGGGTACCGGTGGATCTTCTCCATCACCCAGGTGGCACTAGACGTTTACGTGTGGGCCGATACCAACCGGCCTCGGTTCACCGAGATTGTGGGCCCATACAAGAAGTGGGGAGGCGACAACTCCGACGCCTTCTATTTCATGACCCGGATCGACCCCTCCCGCACCTACCGGGTGACCGTGGACCCCGGCGACGCGGTGTACTTGTCGCTGACCGTGTACGGCGGTCCCGATGACGGCCGCTACTCCGAGCGCATCGTTGGCACGCTCAACACCACGGAGATGACGCCCAACCCCGACGGCACCTACGAGATGGTCGTCAGCCCGAACGACCACGACGGCAACTTCTTGAAGCTAACCCCCGATGCGGTGGTGGCCTGCACCCGCGATTACATGAACGACCCGGTGAATGGTGAAAAAGCCCGTTGGCGCATCGAGTGCCAGGACCCTGCCCCTCCATGGAGCGAGGTGCACACCGATACCGAGGTGGCCCGGCGCTTCCAGGCCGCCACTACCTGGGTGAAGGAACAGGCCGCCATGGTTCCCATTCCGCTGGGCACGCCCAACCACATCGACGACCCGTTCCCGGTGCCCACAGTGACTTTCGGCTGGGCCGCGGGAGATGCCTCCTACGCCATGGGTGCATTCGAGTTAGACGATGACGAGGCGCTGGTGTTGAAAGGGAGCTCGCCGGAGTGTGTCTTCTGGAACATGTGCCTGTGGAACCAGTTTTTGCACTGCTTCAACTACGACTACGACGACGTCACCACAAACGGCTCAAAGGTGGAGTTGGATCCCGACGGGTCCTGGACCATCGTCTTGTCGGCAATCGATCCGGGAGTACCCAACTGGGTGTCCACCCAGGGTCGGCCCCACGGGCGCATCTGGTTCCGCTGGTTCCTGCCCGAGAGGACCCCCGACCCCATCAGCGCCGAGGTGGTGAAGCTGGCCGACCTGGGCTAGTGCTCTAGTTCAACCGCGAAACGGTCGGTGTAAAAGCTGAGCGCCTGGCGTCGCTCCACTGCGGTCATGCCGAAGTCAGCCAAGTCGTAGATCACCCGGCCATGTTTGCCGCGGGGGTGATCGTCCATGTAGGCGTCCATGGCCGCGTTGACGTCGGAGGTAAACGGCTGGTCGGCCAGTTTGTAGATGCGCTCCACCATGGCCACGTCGTCGGCCATGAACTCATGGAACAGCACGTCGATGGACTGCTCGGGGGGAACCAAGTCGCGGTCGTCGGTGCACGACTGGAGCATGTCGGCGATGAGCTGGGCCCACCACTGGCCGATGCCGAAGACGTCCACCGGATGGGTGGCGCTCATGCGGGCCGAGTAGCAGATCATGGTGGCAAACGAGGCGGTGATTGACACCGGATCGCGGTGGGTGAACACCACGGTGGCATCGCCGAACACGTTCATCAAGGGGCCGATCTGCTCTAGGTGCTGGGGTGACTTGAGCACCCAGCGCTCCCGGGGTGGGCGCTGGTGGGTGAGCACTTTGAGAATCCGCTTGAGGTACTGGTAGTGGGGGGTCTGGTCGTGCTCTTTGTAGTACGACCGCCACGTAGGCAGCACGGCCAGGCAGTCGAACAGCATGGTGGAGAAGTCGATGCCCAGCAGGTGGATCTCCTCGTGGACGTGATCCCAAGTCATCTCGTGCATGCGGTCGTAGTGGGGCATGGCCGTGTTGTGGATCACCAGCCCGCTTTTGGCCCGCTCGATGCGGCCTTCCACAGTTCCGGCCTCCTCGGGAGGGGGAACCGGCTCCATGGCCTCCCACCAGGGCAGAGACCTCAGCGCGGGGTCGGCAGAAATGAGGTTGTGCAAATGGGTAGTACCCGTGCGGGGCAGCCCGGCGATCACTATGGGTCGGTCGATGGGCACATCTAGGGCATCGGGATGGTCCTTGATGTACTGCTCTATGCGCAGCCGGTTGGCGGCAAAAGTGGTGAGCTGGCTAAAGCTGCTCACCCGGCCCATGGGGGAGTGGTCGGCCTCGGTATCGAGGGAGTGGCACAACACCTCGAGCGGGGCACGGAACTCGTCGGGGCCGAAGTCGCTGAGCCCGGTCTGAGCGGTGGCCGCACCCAGAATCGCCTCAGGACTCAGCTCGATCTGATCGGCCATGGGCGCGGTTTGCTCCATCATCTGGGCGATCTCGGGGGCCAGCACCGGTACGACGAGGTCCTCTATTCGGATAGGGGCAGGGCGGTCGCTCACGTCCGGGACAATAGCGGTGCCAACGTCGAGATGAGGCAGCCGGAGCCGTTCCACCAGATGCCCGCAGACGGCATCGGCAGGGGCTGACTTCCACGAGAGATGGGGCGGGGTACCTTGTTGCAGGATGGTTAGTCCTCAGCGGCCGCAGAGTTCCGGCGAGAATCCCACGGCCACCGGGGTGATTATCCTCCTAACGGTAGGAGGAGCCGTTCTCGGTGGAGTGTTCGCCCCGTTTGGGGGAGTCGTGGCCGGCGGACTCATCGGGTTTCTCTTGGGACGTGACATCGAGAATCGGCGGCGGCTCGAAGAGAATCGGCGGCGGCTCGAGCAAATCGAGGGAGGTCTGACAACAAGAGCTCGACCCGCCGCACCACCTCCACCTCCGCCAGGGCCAATCGCTCGGCCTCCAATAGCTCCTCCCACCGCTCCGCCGCCACCGATGCCCCCTACCCCGGTATCACCCGCTCAAGTCGGGCACCGCGAGGCGGTCGAGACGAGGGTTGAGACAGAGCGTCCTGTTGAAATAGCGAAAAGGGTGACGAGCGCAGCCAAGGACTGGGTGTCCACCGGCAATGTACCGGTGAAAGTCGGCGTTCTGGTCTCCCTGGTCGGAATGGGCCTGTTGATCCGCGAAGCTGACGAGCGCGGCTTGATCACCGTGACGGTGGAGATGGCCCTGATCGCCGTGGCGGTTTTCGGTGCGGCGCTACTCATCACGGGGTGGCAGTTCCGGCGCAGTCGCCCCACCTACGGCCTGAGCCTCCTAGGAGGCGGGATTGCGGTGCTGTATCTGACGACGTACGCCGCCTTCGCCGGATACGACGTCTTGGCCGCTCCGTTGGCGCTGGTCTTTGTCGTCGTCATCACCGCGGGGGCGGGGCTCATTGCCATCGTTCAGGACTCGCGAGTATTGGCGGTTCTCGGAATCATCGGCGGCTTTCTCGCTCCTGTGCTGTCGTACACCCAGCCTGAAGACCATGTGGTGGTCTTCACCTTCTACGCCATCCTGAACGCCGCGATTGTGTGGATTGCCTGGTACAAGGTCTGGCCAGAGCTCACTCTGCTCGGTTTCGGCTTCACATTCGGGGTCACCGTGTACTGGCTGGTCAGCCGCCACCTGGAGGAGGACTGGACCACCACGGAGCCGTTCGTTGCTCTGTTCCTGGCCATGTACACGGCGATTCCCGTGCTCTTTGCCGCCAGGAAGACCTTCGATGTCAAGCGCGTCGCAGATGTGTCGTGGCTCGCCCCCCTGTCGTTGGGCACGCCGTTCATCGGTTTGGGGGTTCATCAGCTCTTGCTGGGCCACACCGAGCATGGAATGTCGATCAGCACAGCGGGAGCCGCGCTGCTCTATGCCACCGCAGCCCTCGCAACGCAGAGAATCGGCCGGCAAAACAAGGAGTTAGTGGTCGCCTATGCCGGTCTTGCGGTGGTCTTCATTGCAATCGCGATCCCATTTGCCTTCGATACCTACTACAGCTCGACCGCTTGGGCCGGTCAGGGTGTTCTGCTGCTCTGGATTGGAAGCCGCAAAGCCCAGTGGTTGACTGCCAGCGCAGGAGGCGCCCTTCAGGTTCTTGCCGGGTTCGCCATGGCCTTGCACTTGAATGATCGGCTTCCCTATCCACAAGAAGAACAGCCCATCGCCAATAAGTACTTCTTGGGAACTGTCCTGATCGCGGCCGCGGGCATCGTGTCCGGGTTGCAGCTTCAGAGGGGAAGGAAGCAGGCCGCCTTCGATTCAATCGCCGCCTGGGTGGCATTGGTGTGGGGCGTCGGCTGGTGGCTGGTAGCCGGCAACTTGGAGATCGACTACCACATCCCATCGGCCCAACTGTCTGCGTCCTTCCTGTTCGTGGTGCTCTCACTTGGGCTGGCTTCCTACTCGGCTCGAAGATTGCGGTGGATGAACCTCGCCGCGTGGGGAGCACTGATTCTTCCCACCATGGCCGTGGTTCTGGGCGTCTCCCTCGGCACGCAGTCCCATCCGTTCGCACTCTACGGATGGTTGGCATGGCCGGTAGTCCTGGCTGCCAACTACGCCCTGTTGCACAACTACTCGGGTGATCATCCCCGATTTGAGCAGCTACTGCACCCAGGAAGTCTCTGGGTGCTATCTGTACTTGTCGGCGCGGAAGTTCATTGGCAGGTCGACCAGGCCGCCGATGAGGTATGGCCGATTGTCTCCGCCTGCCTGGCCGGAATGATTCTGGCGAGCGGAACCCTGTGGGGATCACGCGCCTTGAAATGGCCGCTTCGCTCTCATCGGCCGGCCTATCTGCTGTTCGGCGTCGGGCCGGTATTGGCTGGGTTGTCGGTCGCGGTTGCGATCTTGCTGTTCATTTCTGATGGGGACCCCACGCCGCTCCGCTATGTGCCGGTGCTGAACCCGCTGGAATTGACCGCAATTGTGCTGTTGGCCGTGTCGCTCATGTGGCGACGGACGGCGGCGGCTGAGGGAGCCCGAGGGCTTCAAGGATTCGTCGAGGCATCTTGGGTGCCAGCGCTGGTCGCAGCCGGCACGGTGTTCGCAACCTTGGCCGCGGTCAGAACCGTCCACCACTGGGGGGATGTCCCGTTCGATTCCGATTCGATGTTCGACTCCACTGCCCTTCAGACCTCGCTGTCCATTCTCTGGACGGTCATCGCGTTGTCAGCCATGGTCGAGGGAGTGCGCCGAGGTCGCCGGCCGGTGTGGATAGCGGGCGCTTCGTTCATGGGCGTAGTGGTGATCAAGCTGTTCCTCATCGATCTCAGAAACCAGGACACCGTCGGCCGTGTGGTGTCATTCATCGCGGTCGGCATCCTTCTGCTAATCGTCGGATATCTTGCACCGGTCCCCCCAGCAGAACCGGCCGTCGACCGTGCCGAATAGTGCCCACGATCAAAGTGAACGATCATCGGTGCTGAGGATCGAGCGACGGTAACGTCGTCGCTTATGGATCTAGGACTCCAGGAAGCTCGGGTGATCGTGACAGGGGGGAGCCGAGGGATCGGGGCGGCCGCGTCCAGGATTTTTGCCGATGAGGGGGCTCGGGTGGCTGTTGTCGCCCGCACCAATGCCGATGTGGAGGCACTGGCCGCAGAGATCGGCGGGATCCCGGTGATCGCTGACTTGTCGACTGCCGAAGGGGTGGCGGCGGCCATGAACGAGGCCATGGACCAACTGGGCGGAGCGGACGTGTTGGTCAACAATGCCGGCTCGTCCACCGGGGGTTCGATCCTCGAAGCTGAAGAAGAGGCGTGGCAGGAGACGATCGACCTGAAGCTCATGGGGTATGTGCGGGCCATGCGAGCGGTACTGCCGGCGATGCAGCAGCAGGGCTCGGGTTCAATTGTGAACGTGCTCGGAGTGGCGGGCACGGAAGCATCGCCTGGCTATGTGCTGGCTTGCATCGTGACCGCGCTGACTCATGTGACTGCTTCGGCGGGACAACTGGTGGCCCCCGACGGGGTCCGGGTGGTGGCAGTGCACCCCGGGCCCACGGCCACCGACCGATTGATGGAGATGGTGGCCAAAGGCGCTGAAGCCCAGGGGTTGAGCCCCCAGGAATTCGCCGACAAAGTGCTCGGGGGCCGGATTCCCCAGGGCCGAGTGGGCCGAGCCGACGAGGTGGCCCGGACAATTGTGTTCGCGGCCTCGGAGGCCTCCGGATTCACCAACGCCAGCCAGCTTTACGTGGACGGCGGCTCGGCGGCCAAGATCTGAGTCGCAACAGAAAGGGAACAGACCAATGCCCCAGCATGTGCCCGAGATCGAGTGGACCGAGGACGCCCTGGAACTGCGGAAGTTCGTGTTCGACTACTGGGGGGAGAACAAGCGGGCTCCCAACTTGGCTGCAATGCACGCTGGGACCGGCATCGAGCGGCGCCGCTTGATGGAGGCGCTCAAGCTGTTGCAGTTGGGGATTGTGTTCGTGATCGACGAGGCCTCGCCCAACTGCGACATCTTGAAGGCCCCGCCGTTCTCGGCGTTTCCCAGCCAGGTGGAGATGTTCATCGACGGTGAGTTCCACAGCTACATCGGCTGCGCCCACGAGGGGATCGGTGTGTCGTGGACCCCGTACTTCCGAGGCAAGGAAGTGGAGTTGCGGACCTACGACGCCCACACGCTGAAGCCCATCACCCTGGTGTCGAAGGATTTCAAGCTGATCTCAGCCGAGCCATCCGAGCCTTTGATTCTGTGCACCGAAGTGATCTGGGATTGGGTGAGCACCGACATGAAGCATATGTGCGACCACACCAACTTCGTGCTGAATCGTGAGAACGGGGCCGCCTACGAGGCGTCTCTCGGCCGGCGGGGCATCTACTTCACCGTCGACCAGGTGGCCGAGTACATCGCTTTCGTGCTGAACATCCGCATCTACGACTACCACTGGCCGGCCATGACCATGGATCCCCCCTTGATCATCGACCGACTCCGCGAGCTCCAGGTAGATCTGAGTCCCTGGGGGTTGTAGGGCGGGGAGCCTGGCTGGCTAGCCGGCCGCCTTCTGGCGGCGGCGGTGGGCGGTGAGGATCGCCTCGGTATAGCCGTTGGGCTGTTCTCGCCCTTTGAGTACCAAAGCGAGAGCCGCGTTGAACGGGACGCTGGCCGAGAAATCGCTGCTCATGGGCTCATAGTCGGGATCGTCGGCGTTCTGGCTGTCCACCACTGAGGCCATCCGCCGCATGGCCTCTACTACCTGCTCTTCGGACAGCAGACCGTGGTGGAGCCAGTTGGCGATGTGCTGAGAGGAAATTCGCAGGGTGGCCCGGTCCTCCATGAGCCCGATGTTGTCGATGTCGGGCACCTTGGAGCAGCCCACGCCCTGGCCCACCCACCGGGTTACGTAGCCCAAGATGCCCTGCGCGTTGTTGTCCAACTCCCGCTGAATCTCAGCAGGAGACAGCTCGCGGTCCGGCGGAAGCACAGCGGGGGTCAGCATGGCTTGAACGGCGGCGTCGCGGTCGGCGGGAGAGGCAGCTAGTTCACCTTGCCGGGCGCCCACATCGGTCTCCAGGTAATGAAGAGCGTGAAGGGTGGCCGCGGTAGGGGAGGGCACCCACGCAGTGGACGCCCCGGCTATAGGGTGGACGACCTTCTCGTCCAGCATGGCGGCCATGTCGTCGGGCCTGGCCCACATGCCCTTGCCGATCTGGGCGTGCCCTGGCAGGCCCATCGCCAGCCCGACAGCCACGTTGGCATCCTCGTAGGCAGTGAGCCACCTCGACGTCTTGATCTCCGCCTTGGGGATCATGGGACCGGCGTGCATGTTGGTGTGAATGTCGTCTCCGGTGCGGTCCAAGAACCCGGTGTTGATGAACACCACCCGTTCGGAAGCCTCGGCGATGCACGCAGCCAGATTGAGCGACGTGCGCCGCTCCTCGTCCATAATCCCCATCTTCAAGGTGTTAGGGGCAAGACTCAGAACGTCTTCAACGTTGGAGAATAGCTGCCTAACTAATGCGGTCTCGCGGGGGCCGTGCAGCTTCGGCATCACGATGTAGACCGACCCGGTACGGCTATTTCGATGGGGTCCGGTTCCGGCCAGATCGAACTTTGCACACCAGGCGGCTACTGCAACGTCGATAATCGTCTCAGGAATCGACTGATCGTGCACTCGCACCATGTCACTATCCATGTGCAGGCCTACGCTGCGAATCAGCATGACGCTGCGCCGCCGCACAGCCATCGGATTCCCCGACGGATCAAGCGCTGCCGAGTCGGCATTCAGGCTGCGGGTCACGGCCCGGCCGCCTTTGGCGAACGAAGCAGTGAGATTGCCCTGCATCAGGCCAAGCCAGTTTGCGTAGGCCCGGGCCTTATCATCGGCGTCCACCGCGGCCACCGAATCCTCGAGATCCATGATGGTGGTAAGGGCCGACTCCATCATCACGTCGGCAATCCCCGCAGGGTCATCTCGGCCGATGTCGCGGTTCCGGTCGATTACCAGCTCAATGTGGAGCCCGTGCTTTTGCAGCAGCACCGTTTCGGGAGCCGACCCATCGCCGGTGTAGCCCGCCAACTGTTCGAGATCGGCTAGCTCGGCCGAGGTGCCGTCGGACAGATCTACCCGCAGCCTGCCATCGGACACCGCATAGGCCACTGCATCGGCATGCGATCCAGATGCCAGGGGGATTTGGCTATCCAGCAGTGATCGAACTCGGTCGATCACCCGCTGACCCCTTACTGGGTTGTACGGACCGGCTCGCCCAGCACCTCCTAATTCGTCAATGACATCGGTTCCGTAGAAGGCGTCGTACAGGCTGCCCCAGCGGGCATTGGCCGCGTTGAGGGCATAGCGGGCGTTGTCCACTGGCACCACGAGCTGCGGTCCGGCCGTCAATGCGATCTCCGGGTCGACTCCCTCGGTGGCCACTGAACTGGGGCCGGGGTTATCGACCAGATAGCCAATAGATCGCAAGAAGGCATTGGCCTCCTCGGGCTGTTTTTCGGGGTCTTGGTGCCAAGCGTCAATCTGGGCCTGGAGGTCGTCTCGCTCGTTGCGGCATGCCTGAACTTGCGGTCGAAAGCGTTCAACGATACCGCCGAATGAGGTCCAGAATTCCTCAGGGTCCACTCCAGTACTCGGCGCCAGCCGGTTGGCAATGAAATCGGCCAGAGGGCCGGCGACCTTCAGCCTTCCAATCGTCTCGTAGACCACGAGAAGTCAGGGTAGGTCCGGGCAAACCTGTTTTCTTAGGCAAGATCAGATTTCCCGTGAATAAAGGTGCAGTTAGAAGTGGTGCGATTGCTAGCCTGCCCGATCAACAGCCCTCCAGCCACCAAAGAGGTATCAGCATGGCCGTCAACGCTGCCGGTTCATTCGATGCCGAGGTCCGATCCGCCCAGGCGTGGATGGCCTCGCCCCGCTTTGAGGGGGTGACCCGCCTGTACTCGGCTCGCCAAGTGGTGGAGCAACGCGGAGCGATTGACCAGGACTACACCGTGGCTCGCGTAGCCGCTGACCGCTTCCACTCCCGTCTGCGTGAGCTGTTCGACGAGGGCCAGTGCATCTCCACGTTTGGCCCGTATTCCCCGGGCCAGGCCGTTGCCATGAAGCGCGCGGGGATCGAGGGGATCTACCTGGGTGGATGGGCTACGTCAGCCAAGGGATCTCTGCACGAAGACCCTGGACCTGACCTGGCCAGCTACCCCTTGAGCATGGTGCCCGACGAGGCTGCCGGACTGGTGAGGGCGCTGTTGACCGCCGACCGCAACCAGCGCTTCGCCCGGTCCCGGATGACCGCATCGGAGCGCTTGGCCAACCCGATGGTCGATTTCACCCCCAGCATCATCGCCGATGCCGACACTGGTCACGGCGGCGATGCCCATGTCCGCAATCTGATCCGCCGCTTCGTGGAGGCTGGTGTACCCGGCTATCACATTGAAGATCAAAAGCCCGGCGTCAAGAAGTGCGGTCACCAGGGTGGCAAGGTTCTGGTGCCGTGCGATGAGCAGATCAAGCGGTTGAACGCAACCCGGTTCCAGCTCGACGTGATGGGAGTTCCCGGAATCATCGTGGCCCGCACCGACGCGGAGGCGGCCAACCTATTGGACGGCGGTACCGACGAGCGCGACCAGCCGTTCATCATGGGGGCTACTCAGCTAGCGGTCCCCTCATACAAGGACGCCTACTTGGCGGTATTGCGCCGCCTGTCCGAGGTCGGTGTGGAGGGTGTGAACGGCCACCTGCTGTATGCCGTGCCCGAGAGTCGCTACAAGCGAGCCATGGGCTGGCTCGATCAGACCGGTGTTAATCAGATCATTGAGAAGACGGCGGTCACCTACCACTCCTCTCCCGACCCCCGAGCTGACGAAGCAGTGGACCGGGTCTCAGATGCGCTGGCCGAGGCATGGCACCGGGCATCGGGCTTGGCCACCTATGCCCAGGCGGTTGCAGACCAGCTGGCCATGCGGTCAGCGGAAGGTGAGACCTTTGGAATGGATGTGGGGGAGTGGCTTAGCTACGCCCGCACGGTTGACACTGACACCGCTCAGGAACGGGCTGTGGAGATGGGCCTGGATGTGGCCTGGGATCCCGAGGTGGCCCGGACCACCGAGGGGTACTACCAGGTGCAGGGCGGGATCCCCTATGCCGTGGCCAAGTCGCTGGCGGTGGCTCCGTTTTGCGATTTGCTGTGGATGGAAACCAAAACGGCTGACTTGGAGGATGCCCGAGAGTTTGCCGAGGCCGTCCATGCGGTATATCCGGACAAGATGCTGGCCTACAACCTGTCACCGTCGTTCAACTGGGACACCACCGGCATGAGCGAGGACGAGATGCGGCAATTCCCCGCGGAATTGGGCCGGTTGGGATTCGTGTTCAACTTCATCACCTACGGCGGCCACCAAGTGGATGGGATGGCGGGGGAGGAGTTCGCCGCCTCCCTCCAACAGGATGGAATGCTGGCCTTGGCCCGGCTTCAGCGGAGGTTCCGCCTGGTGGATTCCCCGTATAGGACGCCGCAGACCCTGGTTGGTGGGCCTCGACTTGATGCCGCGCTTATGGCCAGTTCGGGGCGAACCGCCACCACCCGGGCCATGGGCAAGGGCTCAACCCAGTTCCAGCACTTGGTGCAGACCGAGGTGCCCACCCGAGAGCTGGAGGCTTGGCTGGAGCGCTGGGCGGCCCACAACACCATCGACGCCCAGCTGAAAGTGAAGCTGCGGCCCTACACCGCCGGGTCGGAGATTCTCGAGCTGGTGGTGTATAGCGGCGACAACGACTTGGCCAACGTGGTGTTCGGAGTGCTGACCGACCGACGGGGCCGGGCCATCCTCTCCGTGCGGGATCAGAACACCCACAGCCCGGCACTGCGCCGCAAGCGGCTGATGGCGCTCATGCACCTGTACCTCATCCGCCGCTACAGCGCGGTGTCGATCCAATACCTCACACCCACCGAGGACAACTATCGCCAAGCCGTGGGTATGAAGGAGCTCGGCTTCTTCGCCTCAGTATCCGACGAGGTGGGCGAGATCATCGTCGCCGACGTCGACGAGGCGGTGGTGACCAAGCTGGTAAGCGAAGACGACGCCTTGCAGGAGCTCATCCAGGGTCGGGGCGCCTAGTGGTCCGTCTGCAAATTGAGCAGGGCGTCCTGCTAGGCATCGACGCCCCTCGCGGCGTTGCTCCTCCTTGCCGTACGCTCCGGGTATGGCTGCGTCGGTGCGCCTTGCGAGGAACGCCGCTGCCGTCGCAATCCGTACCTGCCAATTCACAGACGGACCACTAGCAGTCCCTCACGCGCGCCATTGCTGAGCGAAGGCCCAGGGTCAGGATTCCGGTTAGGCCGGCTACCCCAGTAAGCAGCACTAGCCCGGCACCGAAACCACCGATGTCGGCGAGAACGCCGAACAAGATCGGTCCGGTTACGCCACCGGCTTCACCAACTGTGAAGAACAATCCACCGGCCGCTCCCATATTGCGCTGCGCAACGCCGGGGAGCTGCATCATCACCACAAGGGCAATCGGTACAGCCAGCCCTCTGCTCATGCCGATTATGGCCAACCCGGCCAAGGTGGCTGCCTTGACGTCCACATACAGCAGAATGGAGGCGGCGGCGAACACGGCATAAACCCCGGCCATAACCGCGATCCGACTGCTTTCTGGGATCAGGCGCGGCCCAAGCAGTGCACCGACGATGCTGAGGGCAGTGACCGCACCAGCGAGGTAGCCCGCTGCTGAACTGGAGAATCCCCGGTCTTCGATCACGGTTGGCAGCCATCCATTGAGGGAGTGGTTGAAGAAGAACATGCCTAGGGCCACGATCAGCATTAGCTGGACAGCTCGATGACGCAAGAGCCCCCTGGCACCGGAGAAGCCGTGGTCGGGATTGGCATCGCGGTCCACCCCAGGAGCGAGCCGCTCACCCGCAGATGCGGCGACCAACCAGACAGCGATGATCGCCACGGTGATGAGGGCGTAAACCATGAGCGTCGCTCGCCAGCTCTGGTCGAGTGCCGGCATGAGGAGGCTGTTGGCGGTAACCAGGGGCAAGACTCCGCCGATGGCCGGTGCAGACATGGTGATTCCCATGGCCAGCGCTCGCTCTTCCTCGTCGAACCACACACTGATCAGCTTGGGAGCCCCTACAGAAACCAGCGGCCCGCCGAGACCAAACAATGCCACCGAGCCAAACATGCCGATGAAGTTGGTGACCACCGGACGCAACAGCGCGGAGGCGGAGATGATCACGGTGGCGATTCCCAGTGAGCGACGCAGTCCGAGCCGATCGACGAGCGCTCCAGCTGGCATAGCCGCAACGAGAAACACAAGAGGCCAAGCCCCCAGAATCGTTCCCATGGCCCCTTTGCTCAGATCCAAGTCTTCTCGGATCACGTTTACCAGCGGGGTCATGCCGAATACCGCTATCCCGAAGGAGAAGTACACCAGCCCCAGTGCCCCCAGCATCACCCAGCGGTAGGGATGGCGGTGGTGGAGCACGTCGGCAACGTATCAACCTGCCGCAGTCGATCTGTCATGCTGGCTCGATGGGACTAGCAGTTGTAACCGGTGCGGGACAGGGGCTCGGGCGGGCGATTTCCAAGCGCCTGACCGCCGATGGACACCAGATCGTGGCGGTGGATCAGAATCCGAATACCGCCTCGGCCACCGCAGAAGAGCTCGGCGGCCAATGGCGGCAGTGCGATGTTTCCGATCCCGAATCGGTGGCCACCCTGGCCCAGTCGCTAGATCATGTGGACGTACTGGTGAACAACGCCGGCATCTGGATCTTCGCCAAGCTGGACACCATGACCCCAGAAGACGTGCGCCGGGTGTTGGAGGTAAACGTGATGGGGGTATTCAACTGCACGCAGGCGTTGGCCCCCCTGATGGGACCGGGTTCGGCCATTGTCAACCTCTCGTCGAATGCGGCCAATTCCAACTCCCCAGGAGTGGGTATCTACCCGCCGTCCAAGGCCGCGGTAGAGAGCTTCACCAGACAGACCGCTCTGGAGCTGGCCCCTCGGGGCATTCGAGCTAACGCCGTCGGCCCCGGAATGATCCAAACCGAGGGCACCCAGGTCAACTACGAAGGAGAGAAGGGGGAGCAACGGGCTCGGGCCGTGCCGTTGGGCAGAACCGGCCGCCCTGAAGACATTGCTGATGTAGTGGGGTTTTTGGCCTCCAACGACGCTCGCTACGTCACCGGCCAGGTCATCTACGTAGACGGCGGATTGAGCGCGGGCCGCGCCGCGCTCTAGCCGCTGCTGGCCAAATCGGATTAGTGGGCGCGCCAGCGGTGGTAGCGGGCCCAGAGCACCAGTAGCGACGGAAGCACGGTGAACGCGGCTATCAGTCCGAACAGAATGGCCACCGCAGCGAGTATCCCCAGTTCCTGCATCGGCACGAGGGGAGAGAAGAGCAGCGCCAACAGGCCGAGAGCGGTTGTGAGCGCGCTGGCCAAAAGAGCCCCGCCGGTGGTAGTCATCGCATTCCGTATACCGTCAACGACCCGCTCCGCCTCCTCATGCTCCTCCAAGAAGCGATGTGTCAGGTGGATCGTGTAGTCAACGCCAATCCCGATCGTGAGCACCACCATGAGTGCTGTGCCCATGTTGTAGGAGATCCCAAGCACCCACATGGCCCCCAGCAGCCAGGCCAGGGTTACCGCAATGGGAATGATGGTGATCAATCCGAGCGCGGGGCGGGATCGGCTGATTCCGAAGTGCGCCACGAGGATGGCCAGCGCAGCGGCGATGACAAGACCCACGCTGAGCGCTTGGCTGGCGGCTAATTCCTCGGTGATCAGGGCGATAAGGGCGTCCCCTCCGGTGACGGTGATCTCTCCGCTGACGCCTCTCCACAGCCACTCAAGCTCGTCGATCAGGTCTTGGAGAGCCTCGTTGTCCTTCACCGCGACGGGTATTTGAATGATGGTGCGGTCGAAACCGTCGGTGCGGAGGTCTATCACCTCTGCGAATCCCTCCGGGTCTGCCCTCCTCAATTGTTCCCAGGCCCGCCGGACTTCTTCGTCGGTGGCCTCATTGCCAGCGGCCAGGCTCTCGAAGGCGGCCGCGACGTCGGCGTCGTAGCTGTCGCCGGCTTGTCCGCTCTGGCTTGTCCAATCGGCAAGTAGCGTCCCGGCAGAGGCCAATGGGGCCCCCACGATTCCGTTCGGCCGGCGTACTGGGTCAATCAGGGCGGTGTGAAGGCCGGTAAGGTCCTGAACGGCTCGGTTGCTGTCCACGTCGGTCTCGACGAGAACCGTCATGAGCGTGGCGCTACCGTCAAAGTTCTCTTCCAGGAAGTCAAAGCTCTTAAACGTGTCAGAGTCCTTCGGCAAGAAGTCTTTGACAGAAAAAGTGGTGCTGAGGTTGTTGGCCGCCACTACGGCCAGCACCGTAATGACAATGGCCGTGCCCAAGACCTGTATCGGGCGGCGCACGACGGCGGTGGCAATGCGGGGCAGAACGGCGGCCGCTCCGGGAATGGTGTCGGCCACGGGACGGGTTGTCGGCTCTCTCCCCTTGGCGGCAAGTCGCCGGTCCAGAATCAGTCGAGCAGACGGCACGAAACTGGTCATCACGATCCATCCCGAGATCACGCCGATGCTGGCGATGATTCCGAAGTCGGCGATTGGCTCAAAGCGGCTGCTCAAATTGGCCAGGAGGCTGACCGCCGTAGTGCCTGCGGCCAGCAATACCGGCACACCGCAGAGGCGGACGGATCGGGCCATGGCCCGGCCGGAACGGTCGTCGTCGGGCTCGGGGTCATCCCCCTGCGCTGCATTGTCGCGGAGGGCTTCTCGGTAGCGCCCGATGATCTGAAGGGCGTAGTCCACCGACAGGCTGATGAGTAGCACGGGAACGAGCGTGAGGAGGATGTTGTCGGGGTCCACGATTCCGACACCCCCGGGGGAGAGCCATGACACGGCACCCAGCGTCCAGAGGATCGTCATGCCGAGGCCCAACATCGTGATGTGGACGTCGGACTGGGTCCGATAGAACAGGGCCAGCAGTACCACGATCACGGCGAGCGCGATCACGGTGAGGATCAGCAGGTTCTGTTCCCGGGCATCCTTGCCTTCAGCGTCGCTCTTGGCCAGGGTGACGATCGCCACATCCAGGGGCGACGCATCGAATGAATCCGCTATCTCGTGGGCCCGCAACTGCGCCGTTTCCTGGCCGAGTGCGTCGCCGACGTCGTCGAGGATGATCAGTGAGAGTCCCGCTATGGGGGTACCGACGTCGTCGCGGGCCACGAATCGGCCCAGAAGATCGTTCAGCTCGGCGCGTTCGGGGTCCTGGGCCAACTGCGCCAATCCGAGTGAGACTTGGGTGTCGGTAACCGCGTCCAGACTGAGCCCGACATCGGCTGCCGCGAGCTCGATGAGCTGTACGTACCCATAGAGGGGCTCGTCTACCAGAAACGGCTCTACCGCTGGATCGCTGATGATGGCGGCCTGGAGGTCCCTTATCGAACGAAGGCCATTAGCGGTGAGGACATCTCCCTTGGCCAGTATTTGAACCACCCGCAAATCAGCCGCTTCGGGAAAACTCTCCCGGATCGCATCGGTGGCCTCGGCAAGGTCGCTGCCGGCGGGAAGGAAGATCCCGGTGGAGTCGATCGGCCCCTCGGGCTGGTCCCGAACCAGGAATCCGGCCAGCATCGCAAGCGTGACCGCCCCCAATGCCAGAAGGACCAGTTGGGGTGATCTCTGGATTGTGCGGGCCTGCCAGCGAAACATGTCTCAGCCCTAGTGACCTGCCTGCTGGTCAGTAAACCTCACCATTCGCTGGACTTCTCGGCATAGACGTGGTCGGGCAAGTGGTAGGTGATGCCCTCGTCGTGGAACCACGAACCCGACAAAAGCGTTGTGAAGTTGGAAACGTTGCTCTTGCGGGCGATCTTGGGGAGGAACCGCGACGTGAAGCGATCGTACTTGGCCTGTACGCGGAACCACGGAAGCACGCCGAAGGTGGACTGCTTGGGGTAGTTCAGCTGATTGGCCAGTGTGTCTCCGATGAGCGCCCGCGACACTTTGTAGACGTACTGCGACAACTTCTGTCCCTCGGCTGAGTCGTTGATGCCAACCACGAGAGGTGCAGAGTTCACCAGCGAGTTGGCCAGAACGACAGATGCGGCGCCGGGCTCTGGCTCGCACATGGTGCCGACCTCGTACAGCTTCAACGCATCTTGTTCGCCCTGAAAGAGGATCGAGTCAGGAATCCCCATGAGAAGCCCCGAGTAGCGCCACGTCGCCATGAAACTCGCTGCTTCTTCGACACTGAAGGCTGCTCCCAGGCTCCTCATGTGCTTGAGCAGTCGAGCAGAGAACGCGGTGATCGCGTAGCCGCAATGGGCTGCGCTCAACGGGACGCCCAAGGCATCCTCGTCCCAGTCTTCGGAGTTCTTGAGCAGGTACCTGACTTGGGCATGGACTAGGCGGATCCGAAAAGAGAGCCTCCATCCATCACCGTGGGGCAACATGCCGCCGGGAAGGAAGATCTCCACCATATGGCGGTTGTTTTGCTGAAGCCGCCTAACGCCCTGGTCGCGCAGACGGCCGGTGACGAAGAACGACTCGCTGATGTTGGTGGAGAATCCTTCCACGAGAACTCCGGCCAGCATCCCGGCCACCACCATCTTCCGGTTCCGATGGAACATATGAATGCCGGCGGTCAATGCCGAAGGATCGAGCCAGTCTGGTGGAGTAAAGGCGTCCTCGAAGAGCGCGTGGACCTCCTCGGGCGCATCAGGAGGGTCATTCCCGTCCGGGACGGTCATGTAGGCCGATATGAGTTGGGCGGACTCCGAACGCTTCATTGCGGAGAGAACTTCGACGGCAGCATCGGCCAAGGGGTCGCCAATCATGGTGTGCGCGAGGTAGTTCTCGGCCATTTCAGGTTCGAGGGCACAGGCTCGCGCGTAGCCAGGATTGTCGTAGTCAGTGGGAGTCGTCATCGGAGGTCGGTGCATATCCTACTTTTGCGGGCCTAAGGAATACAGAAGCCATGTCAAAAGGACATATCAACTTGACATAACATGTATTCTCAACGTTTAGGAAAGGAATTGATTTATTTAAAGACAATGAAAATATCTGTTGATATCTGAAAATCCAGTGAATATAGTGCTCTGACTGGCTTGAGTCAGAGCTATCGGCCCCACCGGCCCTTGTCGAGAAGCAATGAACGGAAGGGCTTCATGGGTGCCGTCCACCGAATGTGGTTGGCCGCAACGTTGCTGTTGACGGCCTGCGCGAGCAACAGCGCCGATCTGCCCGCGGCCTCATCGCCAACTGCTTTGTCGGCGCCTGCTGCTGCGGTGCTGCTGACCGACCCAGACCAGAAAGAGGCCCTTGAATCGAAGGCCGCCCCATCTCGGGCGATGCCGCCCGCCACCGGACTCGCCTCCACCTCCGGTCTGGCGACGCCTTTGCCGGGATCCACGGCCACCCCGACTCCGGGGTTGCCCACGAATTGGACACTCAGCCCCCGCGCCAGGAGCGCTAGCTCTTTGGAACCGGTAATCAACCACCCACCCGGCCATTCCCATCCCGACCCTGCTGCCGATGAGTCGAGTTCGGAAGCTACGTGGCGGGACACTCCTCCCGGTGCTGACGACGAGGGCGGGATTAGCGATGGTGAATACCAGTTGCCGCCGCCGTCGCTGGAGAGCGCCTGGACAGAGGACTCTACCGGTGAGTACCAGGTGCTTCGGCCTGCTACCCGGGAGGAATTGGGCGGATTTCGCGTGGTCTCACCGCCCGCGGAGGCCTGGGACTGGATGACCCGGTGCGTGAATCATCATGCAGACCCGTCGACTCCCTCTCCATGGCCCCAGGATGTGCGCGCGTCGCAAGCCGTGTTGGGCTGCACCACCAGCGCTGGCCTGATGGAGCAGGCCATACAGCGTTACGGCGCCGAACGCGAGTGCGTGCAGCAGGCGTATTCCGACGACTACAGCGTGGTCGGCGGACAGGGGAACTCTTGGACGCAGTGCCCGACTATCGGAAATCCGACCCCGCTTGACGGACGGCCATTCGCGGAAAAATGTCGCGACGTCGTGTTCCGGGGCCTGGTGCTAAAGGGGCAACCCCGGCTGGAGAGGATCGCCGCCGATACCTGTGAGTCATTCGAAGCCGATTTGGTTGCGCACCTCGCAGTTCCGGGAACAACCGAATTGTGTGCCGAGCACTGGGTGTTGAACGCCGTGCTTGATGCCGAGGCTCCGGGGGCGGTGCCCGGACTGCACCAGCACGTGGGGGTGAACACTAGTGGGACGTGCTGACCGCCTGCGGGTGGCCGCCGCCATTGTGATCACCGCGCTGCTTGCGCTGCTGATAAGCCCTGCGCCGGGAGCCGCCGATCTAAAGCTTGATCTCGGCTGGCCCTCTTGCGATGCCGCGTCGCCGGGCCAGTGGTGCTGGACCAGTCGCACCTCGCTGGCCCATGAATACGCCCACATAAACCAGTTTGTCGAGTACGCCGGCACACCCTTCGGCTCACAGCCGACCGGGAACTCCCGTTCCACTTCCTGTGTTGTTCACAGCACGAGCGAGGGGTGCGGTCATAGCCCGCCCGCAGCCGACACCCCGGGGGCGTGGTACCAGTTCGGGAGCCACTGGTGGACTCCGCAGACGTACTACTGGTCCTACACCGGGCATTGGAAGCCCGTGCCTCCCCCGCCGACGGCTACTGCGACGCCTCGGCCTACGGCGACGCCCACGCCTGGGCCCACAGCCACTACGACTGCGACGCCTCGGCCTACGGTGACCCCTACCCCGACTGCGACGCCTCGGCCTACGGTGACCCCTACCCCGACTGCGACGCCTCGGCCTACGGTGACCCCTACCCCGACTGCGACGCCTCGGCCTACGGTGACCCCTACCCCGACTGCGACGCCTCGGCCTACGGCGACGCCCACGCCTGGGCCCACAGCCACTACGACTACGACGCCTCGGCCTACGGCCACTCCGACGGTTACTGCGGTTCCGACGGCTACTGCGACTCCCCCTCCTCCGCCGCCCCCTCCTCCTCCGCCCCCTCCTCCGCCTCCTCCGCCTCCACGGAAGACCTGCACGTGGGGGTGGACCGACCAGACCCGGATGTCGCTGCTGCGGCGGGTGCGGTGGGAGTCGATTGTTCCCTACGCCAGTGGTTTCACGGGACATCACCATCCCGAGGTACCGGGCGGGCGGCTGTTTCTGACCGCGGCCTCAAGGGCGGGCCACGCGGTGCGCCATTGGACAGCCCTGCAACCGGGGTCAACGCTCGATGTGCTCGACGCCCCGGTGGACGGATGCCTTTGGACGGCCACTCGCGTCGGGGTGTCGCTACGAGAGCTGCTTCCCTACGAGCCTGCTGATCTGGCCAAGCTGAAGGCTCCGGGCGACGTGGCTGCGAAGGACACGGCCATTGAGGCAGCCGCGCTGTGGGATCTGCTGAGTTCCCAGCGCAAGCAATGGTTCCAAGCCGCCTTTGCCCGCAACGATCCTTCCATCGTCTGGTGCCCGCCCGGTGACTTGCCCCCTTGGACCGTGCCGGAAGACAAGGTGTTGTCGTTGTCCCCCGCCTGGGAAGCGGCCCACGGGCACTGTCGGTGGTCGATCCCCCGTCGGGGCTTCTGGGTGTGGAGCCTGCAAGTTCAGTACACCTCTGAGCAGGGCCATCACCACACCCTGGTCTTGGCCGATGATCTGTCCTGGTTCCGCGAGCCGACCGAGTATCTGGGCCAACGGATCACAATATGGTGAACCGTCCCAATAGCGAGCAGTGGTCGCCCACGTCTTGGCCAGTTGCCTTCCGCTGGCGCCTATTGGCAACGGCGGTCGTCCTGGTGGCCACCGTCGCGGCGATCGCGGCCCTGTCCCGAGACGGCCAGGATGTCGCGGAGGTTTCGGTAGTGGTGGCGGCCCAGCGGTGGGCCGAGGGCCACCCACCGGGCGATCATGCCACCGTCAACATGCCGGCCGATGGGGCGGCGCTGTTCGTCCATCCCTCCCAGCTGGCGGACACCGTGGCCGCCGTCGACGTGCCCGAGGGCACGCTGGTTTCCCCCAAGATGCTGCGCCCTCTACAAAACGGTGGCGACAGCCGCTTGACCGCGCTGATGCGGTTCATGGTGAGCGCGGATATGTGGGCTGGTTCCGGACCGGCTGCCGGAGACCGGGCCGTCTTCTCCCCCTCCTCTGGTGGGTGCGCAGCTGCGCTGGCAACTTTGTTGGCGGTGGACGACGAAGGCGCCGCCACCAGCGTGACCATAGAGGCCGACCCTGAACTGGCTGCCGTGCTGTCCGACGGTCAGTGGTGGATATGGGAGTCGCCTCCCGGGGGCTGGCCCCCGTGCCCAAGCGATGGCCCTTTCGGTCCCGGTGACGACAATGAGGCCGCGGGCTGATGCTGTTGGCAATTAGAGACAGACGGCTCGACAGCGAGGCCGTGGAGCAGGTAATGGACGGGGTTCTAGAGGGCATTGCCAGCAGCGCCCCCAGTGTGATTCTGGCCACCTCCCCTACCGAGGTTGACCAGGCATCGGCTGCCGGTCACCCCACGGTGTTCTTCATGGGAGGCGATGAGCCGGAACTCCGCCGGGAATCGGCGGTGGCCTCAGCCGCTGCGGTGTTGTGGATCACCGCCGCCGACAGCACCGACATCCGCTCCCAGCTACGGCTGGACACCGGGGCCCGCCGCTCCACGCCCATTGTCTCGGTGGTGGTGTCCAACGATCAGCCCGACGCCGATCGGTTTCGCCGCCAGCGGGTCTTCACGCTCTGGGTGCCCACCGACCCGGGTCGGAGCCATCGCCGCCGACTGAACCGGCTTGGGCGTCGGATGGCATGGACCGCCGTCGCCCCCCGCCGGCTCGACCCGCTCGACCGCGAGACCCACCTATGGTCGGCTTCGCAAGCTGCCCAAACCCGGCTGGCCGACCTGCTGGACGAAACGGGAGTCGAGGAGTTCCAAATCCGGGGCGGCGAGTGCATGATCGTCCACCGTGCCGAGGGACAGCGCGAGCGCCGGAACTCCCCATTCGCGTCCAATGACGAGTTGATCGAGACGGCCCGGCACCTGGCCAGCTTCTCCGGAGGGCAGCCCCAGCGCTTCGACATGCTCGACAGCCGGCTGGATATCCGCCTTGGCGACCGGTGGCGGCTGCACGCCGAAGCGTTCATGTGCCATCCCCCCACCATGGTCCTTCGGTCGAATATGGCCGGCCAAGCCACGTTGGACGACCTGAAAGTTGCCGCACCACCGCTTCAGAAGATTTTGGCGGGGGCGGTATCCGGGCCAATTCGGGCCAACATCGTGATCGCCGCTGCCATGGGCGGCGGCAAAACCACACTGTGCCAGGCCCTGCTGGCCACCGTCGACGGCTCCGAGAGGATCGACACCATAGAGGACACTCCCGAGCTCCGCTTGGCCCAATACGGCATCCACCCCAACAGCTTTGAGCGCCTGACCCGGGATGCCAACAACGACGGTGTGGGAAAGCTCACCATGAGCGACCACATCCGCGACGCCAAGCGCGCCAATTCGTCCAAGCTGGTGATCGGCGAGACCAGAGGCGAGGGTACCCTCGCCCTGCTCGACGCCATGAGCAGTGGGCTCAATGGCTGCCTGGTCACCCTGCACAGCCAGCCGGGGCCGGGGGTGCTGGCCAAATTGGTGTCGTACGCATGCGGCGAGGGGGCCGACGCTCGGTTCGCCCGCCAGCAGATCGCCATCGCCGTCCACCTGCTGGTGTGGATGGGCCGCAACGAGCTCGGAGAGCGGGTGATTTCCGATGTCACCCAGATCGTCAGCTACGACGATCGCCAAGATGTCATCGACACCCGGTGCCTTTGGGCCCTTCGTCCCGGCCAGCGGTGGTCGGCCCCGGTGGGCCGGCCCCATGGCCAAGTCGAGCGTCTGTACCAGTCTGTGGGGATAGACCTGCGACCGGCCGACGGCCCAGCACCGGGAACCGACAGGAGGCCGGCGGTGCCTTCTACGCCGGTGGCGACATCCCGGGTGGGAAACCGATGACCGCGCAAGCCGCGGCGGCTTTGGCCGCAGGGTTGGCCTTGATGGTGATGGTTTGGTGGCCGGCGTCGGCCGGTACCCCCACGGCGCTCTTCATGGGGAGCCTGCTGCTCGCTCGAAGGCGCTCGCTTCGAGCTGGACCGCTGCTGGCCGCGGCACTGGTCGTCCTCGGATTCATTGCCGGACTGGTGATGGTGGGGGCAACCACCGGCGTGGCCGTCATGGTGCTTACCGGCGTGGGCATTTGGGCAATCGCGGTTCAGATCAGATCGCGCCGCAGTCTGCGGGAAGCCGACGAGCTAGCCCAGCTGGCCAGCGGACTGGCCAACCAGGCGTTGGTGGCTCCCACCGTGGTGGTAGCCATCCGCCAAGCAGCGCCGCTGGTTCCCGGCCGGGTCGGTGCGGCTGCGCAGCTTATGGCCGCCGAGTGCGAGACCGGCGGCCTGGTCGAGGCGGCCGACCGCTTCTCCACCACCATCCAACGCCCTATTGCCGAGATGCTGGCCACCGTGCTGGCCGAGGCGTTTCGGGGCGGTTCCCAGTGGGTGGGGTTGGCCGGCGTCCTGGCCGACGAGGCTATGGAGGCGGCCGAGACTGCCCGCCACTTCCACCGCTATGTGGCTGCCCTCATGCCTCAGATCGCTGTCACCGTGGTGATGGCGGTTGGCATGTTGGCCATCAGCGGCTTTGCCGCTAAAGACGTGGGTCGCTGGCTTACCTCTGTAGTCGGGCAGCAGTTCATGCTGCTGTTGGCGATGTTGACCGCCGCGCTCTGCGCCCGTGTTCTGGCCCCGGCCTGGAGAGCGGGCCGATGATCTTTGTCGCTGGCATCTCGGGAGTGGCCGGGACGATGGCACTGCTGCTGGCCTCGCCCAATACCAACAGCCAGGCCGCGATTCAGGCCGCGGCCATGGGCTGGCCTCCCAACCACGTCTCGATGGCCAGCTGGACCCTGTCGGCTGCCGGCGCTGGGGTTGCCGGGCTCGTCGGGCTATCGGCATTCGGCTGGGCCGGAGGTTTGACTCTGGCGGTGTTGGCTGGAACGTGGCTGCCTCGCTTGGTGCCCGCAGCCATCCGATCGCTGGCCGCGTCGGCCTACCGCCGAGAACGGGACCAGAAGATTCTCGAGTGGATGCGCAAACTGCGGCTGTTGACCTCGGCGGGACAGCCCATCAACGCGGCCGCGGTCAACGCGGCCTTGACGGTGTCGGGTCGGGCATTCACCGTGGCCCAGGGGGCCATTGGGGCTGCTTTGGAGGCCGGACGGGATCCGCTGCCCGCGGTCACCGCGGCCATCGCCGGCTCCCCCGCCGAGCCGCTGCTGACCTCGGTAGTGGCTGCCGAGCGGGCTGGAGCGGCGTCGTCAGATCTATTGGAGAAGTCCCTGTCCCGATCGGTTCGGACCCTGGAGTCCGAGCGACGCCTGGCTATCGACCAGCTCAGCCGGGCCATCGGAACCACGGTCACCCTGGTGGCCGCCGTCGCTGGTCTCACCGTCATGGCCGCCGTCATCTTCGTGCTCTGAGGCGCGCCAGTTGCCCCAAACCAAAGGAGAAATCACCCATGCAATCAGCCATCGTCCAGATGATCTTGATCGTGGTCGCCATCGCTGCCGCTGCCATCGTGGCCTTCATCGTTTACGCCCAGCTCAGCGATAATGCTCCCAACGAAGGGCACAATATCGACAACAACCGCATCACCAGCGAAAGGCTGTGCGACGCCGTGGGCGGCACTTGGACTTCTGGAAGTCCAGGATCATGCGCCTAACCAGCCATGACCTCCCCCCTGGTCGTCCTGCGCAACGTGGTGCTGCTGATGTTCTTGTTGGCGGTGGTCACCGGTTTGTACGTGAGCCACGTCACCCGGCTGTCGGCCGACGCGGCCGCCCAGTCGGCCGCGGTCGCCGCGGCCCAGGCTGCGACCGCGGTCGGATGGCAATGCGATGCACCGCCCCCCGAGGCGTTGGCCGCCGCGGCCCGAGCGGCCTTGGGCAAGATTAAGCACCTCGCGGTGCAGCCGGTGGCCGTGGATGTGTACGCCGACGCCTGCAATCTGATCGCCGCGGTCACCGCGGCGCCGTTGGATACCCGTGTGTCGGCGCTGCACACCACCGCCATCGCCTGTCGATCGGCCACCAGCGCCGCCGCGCTCCGCGTCCCCGGATCCTGTTGATGGGATTCCCATGAGCGACGCCATTGCGTTTCTGCTGATACTTCCTGCGCTGGTGCTCAGCATCGTGGTGCTCGACGCCGCCGGGACGCTGGGCACGGCCCGGTACCGGACATCGGCCTTTACAGAGGCCGCTGCCGTTCATGCTGCCGACACCCTGGCCGAGGCCGACGCCACCACCGCGGAGCCGTCGGCTCGGGCCCGGTGGGACGAGGTGATGGCCACGGTGGATCAGTCCGGCCTCGCCGCCACCGCCGGGGTCTGCAACCAAACCGATGCCTTGTTTGAGGTCAGCCTGGTTTCCCAGCCTCGCCCTTCCCGAAGCCTCGGCGCGACACCGTCGGTGGCGGCGGTGGTGAGCTGCCCGGTGGATCTGGGTATGATTCTCAAGACCGAACGGGTCATAGCCGTGGGCATCGAGCCAGTCGACTAGGCCGATGTACTCCGCCATTGTGCTCTTGTCGCTGGGCATGGCCGTGGCTGTGGCCAGCGGCTCGCTGGCCGACCACGCTGAACTGATCACCAGTCGCAACCTGGCCGTCAACCGGGCCGAGCGGGCCGCAGGAGCCTTTGTCGATGGTTGCGGGAGCCGGGGTTGCGATCTGAGCACGGTGAACACAACCCGCCTTGACGGCACCATCCTGGCCGGTTGCGTCAGCCAAGCCGGGGGAAGTCCCGTGCTTCGAGTGGAGGCCCGCATCCCCTGGAGCCCACGGGTGTTCACTGGCCTAACCCCGGCTGTTGGCACGGTGGCCATCGACTTGGGCGGTATGGGTGTTCCCGCAACCGCCGTATTGGCCCCATGCTGAGGAAAGCCCACCAGCAGTTCTGCCATTGAACGCCAATGCGGTAGCGTGACCGCCGGTGTCTCGCAGGATTGAGATTGAGCTGACCAGCCAGCGGCCCGACGGGTCTTGGACATGGAGGGCCGCGGGCGCACGAGAGCCGAAGGGCGAGATGGCCGGCGATCTGATCGCCTTTGCGGCCAAAGTGGGCGACGAGCTGACCGTCGAGGCCGAATTCCACATGGATGGTATCGAGATCATCGAGGCCTTCGAACCCAAGATCAAGCGTCCCCTGCCGGAGACTCTGGAGATCTTGGGCTCTGGCCGAGATCAACCACTGGTGACCACCCAGTTGGTGGCCAATCGCAAGGGCCGGGATCGGGACCGGGATTCCGGCGACCGAAGGGGACGTCAGGACCGACGCGGCCGGGGCGACCGAAGGGATCGTGATCGCCAGGAAACCCGCCGCGACGATGACCGTCCCAAAGCCAAGCGCCTGCGCCCCGCACGCACCCACCGCCAGGCGTTGATCGACAGCTTGCCTGAGGAGCAAAAGCTGGTGGCTGAGAAGATGATGAGAGACGGCGTCGCCTCGGTGGAACAAGCCCTGCGGGATCAGCGCAAGAAAGCCCGTGACGCTGCCCAAGCTAAGCAGAAAGCGGCCAAGGAAGCTCCTGAGGCCGAGGCCAAACCGGAGGAGGCTCCTGAATCTGAGGCCGGGGCCAAACCGGAGGAGGCTCCTGAATCTGAGGCCAAGGCCAAACCGCCAAAGCAGGATGCGAAAGAAAAGAAGCCCAGTTCCGATCCTGCCGATGAATTTCTAGCCGCAGCCGGCAAGCTGCTCCCTCGGATGCGATCCGCGGAGTGGCGAGATCGGGTTGAGGCCGCTCTGGCCGAAATTGACGACGTTGACCTACGCGATCTGCGGTCGGTGGTGGTCGCCTCTGAGAACGGGGCAACCGACGAAGAGACCAAGGCTATGGCCGAAGATCTGCGCAACAAGCTCACCGAGCGAGTCGACAGAGAGCACGCCGAATGGCTGGCCGAGGTGGCTGCCACGCTGGCCGATGGTCGAATGGTGCGAGCCTTGAGGCTCAGCTCACGCCCCCCGAAAGCCGGAGTGCCCCTTCCCCAAGACATAGTCAACCGGTTGACAGAGGCGGCCAACGCCGCCTTGGCCAGCGACACGCCGCCCAAGCGTTGGATCACCGTACTGGGAGCGGTGGCGTTCTCGCCGGTGCGCCGAACGGTTCAGCCCCAGGGTGTCCCGGAGAATCCTGACAAGGAACTATTGGCTGAGGTCACAAAGCTGTCTGAGCGGGTTCCCCATATCGCCGCCCTGTTCGGCGTGGAACCCACCCCGCCGCCGAGGCGCAGCCGCCGCGGCGCCGGTGCTCAAGCCGCCAGCCGGAGTTAACCCGCTAGCCGGAGATAACCCGGTGGTCGGCTAGGAACTGAAGCAGGCCGTCGACCAAGTCCCACTCCTCCAATTCGTCAAAGTCCACCCATGCCACGTCGGTTGCATCGGTTGCGGCGGTCGGCGCCGCATCGGGCGCCACTGTGACCCAAAAGTCCACCACCACGTAGTGGCGTCGGCGGCCGATGAGCTCGGTCCAGCCCACGGCCTCGCCCACCTCCCCTACCAGCCCGGTTTCCTCTAGCAGCTCCCTGCGGGCAGCGTCGGCCATGCTCTCCCCCCGATGCACGCGGCCACCGGGTACCGACCACAGTCCCTCCCCCGGCGGAGTTCCTCGTCGGATGAGCAGAATGGCGCCGCCGCTTACCACCACGGCCCCGACACATAGCTCCGGCCCGCTCATGACTCCCGGTTTTGGTCAAGCTGGGTATGGACGATCAGTGCGTGGGCAGTCATCTTGAACGTCTCAAAGAAGTTCTTGGCTTCGCGGTGGCCAGGTAACACGAAGGCGTCGATCGCCACGAGCTCCTGCTCTCGGGCCCACTGCATCAAACTGCCGAACAGCGACTCCCCTACTCCTACCGAACGGCCCTCCGGTGTGACGAACAGCTCTTCGATCCGGCCAATCGGCGATCCGTCCAGGCGGACTATTCGCCGGGCCCATCCGTACCCCACCACCGTGTCGTCCCAGATGCCCGCCACCAATACCGCCTCAGGATCAGCAATAAGACCTGCCACATGGTGTTCAAGCGGCTCAGGAGCGGCCTCGGTGGCCATCCATCTTTCTCCGCCCCGGTATTCCAGCGCTTCGCGACGGGCTTCCCGGGCCAATTCGGCTATGGCACCGATCTCGTCGGCACGGGCTGGTCGGGCCGCGCCGTCTTTTGGCCGCTCGCTCATTGTTCAACCAGGCTGAGGATCGGGAGGGTTGGCGGGGCCATCAGTCGGAGCAGAGGAGTGGCCCAAGGCAATGCGCCCAAGCAGCCGAGCGGCTTCCAGTTGTCGACGGCCTCGAGCCGCCAGCTCCGCGCTCGGCTTGTCCGACTCCAGAAGGAGCCCCAAAGGCGCGAACACCAGCGCATCGAGCATCCGGTCCAGCGCCTCCCGGGAGGAGTCGGTGCTGTCGGTCGAGCTCACAACCGGGCCAGCGAAGGGCAGGGTTCCTCCCCCGACGGACAACGGGGGTTGTTGCGGGGCCCGAATTGGCTGGAGCTGACGATCAGAAAGCACCCCTCGCACATCCACTCGTTGTCCCGCTTGGGTGCGACTTGGCCCGCGGTCTCCGGCGTTGGCTCTGGGGTGTCCTCGTCCTCGTCCTCGTCGTCGCCCGCGGCCAGGCGATCCTTCAAGATGGTGTCGAGATCGGCCTCCACATTGTCGGGGTCGATGTCCTCCGTGTCGCCGTCCTCGTCGTCAGACATAGTCGAGTTGCGGGCCGATCCGTTGCCGGCCTCCTCTTCTTCGTCTTCGAGGTCTTCGTCGAGGTCTTCGTCCAGGTCGCCTTCGAGCTCGCCATCCAATTCGCCTTCGAGGTCATCATCGAATTCGCCGTCGAGGTCTTCCTCGATATCACCATCATCGAAATCCTCTACTGGGATTTCCTCGTTCTCGTCAGGGTCAGTCATTCTCCCCTGGTCCTTTTCTCAGGTATTGCGATCAGCGCGGATCATAGACACCCCTGCCCCGCGATGTGTGCTCATTAGCGATCAATGTTGTGAGGGCTTACGCCCGCTCTTCGACTTGACGTCGCTGTTCGGCTCGGCGTTCAGCATCCAACCGGCCCAAGGGGGGCTCCTCGGTGAGGTCAACGAACTTCATCATCTCTGCAATTGCCGCGTGACCGGCCTCGTCTCTGATGAGCCGCCACATCTCTTGTCCGACCTTTCGGTACACAGAGTGGCCTTGGGGGGTGGTGCGCAGTTCGATGAGGTGCATGGCCGATCGGGCGTTCAAGCTCATCGCAAAGCGCACTTTGTAGGCGAAGCACACCGCATATGAGGCCTGCTCGGGAAAGTCTCGATTCAAGAGGTGGTAGAGGTCCTCTGATCTCTCCATGACCTTGTTGAACGTTGGGGCGCAGCCCGCGGCGTCTACTGCCTCAGGGCGGGTGAACCCGTGTTGAGGAGTGAGCTTCTGCCACTCCAGTGTGAGCATTCGATGGCGCTGGAGATCTCGGAAGGCGCCGTAGTCGGAGAGGATGTCGAATCGGTAGAAGGGCCGCTCCAAGGCTCGCCCCGGCTTGTGGCGGCGGTTGGCCCTTGTCCCCGCATAGGCCCGCACCACCGACATCCGGTCTTCGGTCCCCATGGCCCTCACCTCACGCTCGAGCTGTTCCTCGGGTAGATGGGTGTAGGGGTACAGCATGGAGGCCACCATCTTGACCTCGGCTTCTGGGTCGAAGTCCACCAGGCGAACCTCTGAAACTTCATCGGCGGACAGATCCGGAGGCACCAAATGCTGGGCCACGCTCTCCACCGACTCCTGGACGTCGCCCAAATAGCGGCTCCACTCCATTCCTCGGTCTTCCAGGTCCACTCGCTTCAGGAACGAGGGGATCACCTTGCGCAGCTCGGCCAGCATCAGATCGGCGTATGCCTGGACCTCGGGGAGATCGTGGGCCCGCATCCGCAGCAGGAGCAGCTCGTACGACTGGCCGGTGCCGTAGATGCCCACATTTGACACGGTCGCCGCCGGCAGCATCCCCCGAACCGCATCCAGTGCTTTGGCTCGAACTGCCTGGCGGTAGGCGAAGTCAGAGGTACTGGAGTCCTTGGGCGTGTGCTGGCGGTAGAAATCGGTCATGTCCGGTAGGAGCTGGCCGTAGGATTCGAACATCCGGTCCATATCGCTGACGTAACGTCCCGACAGGGGTGACTCCCCCACTTGGGGGTCGCGGTAGTAGCGATAGCGTCCCCCGATGCGGGCCAGGTAGTCGATGTATCTGGTGGACTGCTCCAAATACGACATCAGCCGGCCCCATTCCAGCACCTTGGTCAAGATATTGGAGGCTTGCTCGCAGGCCAGGTGGACGCCGCCTAGCTGGGCTACCGAATCGTCCCCGTACTCGAAGAACACCCGATCGTACAGCTCCTCGGCCCGCTTGAGTCCGACGGTGGCATCGATGGTCATGTCGCCGCTGATGTCCAATTCGCCGACAAACTCGTCCAGAAACAGCCTCCGCAGTGATTTGGCCGACCGGCTGTAGCGGGCGAACAGCGCTCCTTTGACCACCTCCGGCAGGTTCACCAGTGCGAACACCGGCTGGTCGAGGTTGGTGAAATACCGGCGGAGGATGTCCGCCTCGTCACTGGTGAACTGTTCAGCGACGTACTGGGTCATTGGCGGCTGAGGGCCAGTTCATCATGAGCCAGGTCGAGGGCTTCGGGGTTCAGCCACAGATCGGCGACTGTCATGGCCATCATCTTCGCCCCGTCGAGCACCGCCTGGTCGCCGTCCGGCGATTTCGCATAGTGGGCGAACTCCGGGGTGTGGATGGGCACATGCTCGGGGGCGATCTTGATCATGGGATGGATTGACGGCACAACGTGGCTGACGTTTCCCATGTCGGTGCTGCCCACAACGGCTGCTGCGGACTCGGGCTCGTGGACAACCCGCCCTGTCTCGGCCGCGTTGTGAATATAGAGGTCCAACAACACCTGGTTGTCGATCAGGTTGGCGTAGATCGGCGCTTCGCTGCGACAATCGATGTCGACTCCGGCCGCCGCCGCCCCGGCTTCGAGGCAAGCCACCACCCGTTCTCTCAGCTCCGCCAGACTGTCGAGCCTGGGAGAGCGAACGTACCATTCCGCCGCGGCATCATGAGGAACGATGTTGGGCTTGTCCCCAGCCCGGGTGAAAATCCCGTGGATACGCTCATCGGGTCGAATGTGCTGGCGTAGCGCAGCCACATTCATGTACCCCAACACAGCACCGTCGAGGGCATTTCTTCCTCGGTGAGGCGAGGCTGAAGCGTGGGCTGACTTCCCCGCGTAAGCCACTTCAAGCTGCTCCACCGCAATGGCGTTCATCCGCATGAGCTCGTGGTTGGCGGGGTGAACCATCATGGCTGCTCTGATGCCGTCGAAGGCGCCCCGCTCCAGCAGATAACACTTGCCCCCGCCGCCCTCCTCCGCAGGGGTGCCGATTATGCTGATACGGCCCCCCAGCTCCTCGGCAAGCGCTGCCGCGGCCAAGCCCGCGCCCAGTCCTGCGGACGCGATCACGTTGTGGCCGCAGGCGTGTCCGATCTCGGGCAAAGCGTCGTATTCGCAGATCACTGCAACGTGGGGGCCAGCCCGGCCGGCTCTGGCCACGAACGCCGTGTCCAGGTCGAATGCCGAACGCTCTACTTCGAGTCCTTCGCCCTCCAGGACAGTGCAGAGCAGATCGTGGGCGGTGTGCTCCTCAAAGCAGAGTTCAGGGGTCTCGTGGATCTGGTGAGAGACGCCGAGCAGACGAGCCGCCCGCGCGTCGACCTCCGCGGCCATCTGCTGCTTGGCCAGTTCGGGAGTCACGGGGCGAATGCTAGTGGTCGCATTGACGACCGTAGTGATTCTTCGAGCCCGGCGATACCAGCGCTTCACACCACCACGGTGAGCGCGGCCGGCTCCACTCGAATCGACAAATTGGCGGCTCGCTGAACCGGCTGGCCGTCCAACTCCACCATCAGCGGCTGCTCAAGCACCGTCTGGAAGGCACCAGCGCGTTGGTACCGGATATTGGGATGGGGCAGATGGTCTCCGGTGCCGACCCGGCGCCGGGCTCGCAGCCGGTCTCCGACCGACAGCCGGCCGTGGGAGACGTCCAGCAGCCCATCGCCGGGATGGGCCTTGGGACCCAGATTCCAGCCCCCCCGCCAGGCGGCGTTCATGGCCACCAGCGCCTCCCCGGCCCACCCTCTTCGTCGAGCCGTCAGGTGGGCGCTGAACCAGAACAGCCGGCCGTCCAGGAGTACGGCGCCGACATCCACCGCGAACCGCCACGCTTCCGGCGAGCGGATGGCGTCGGGGTCGCCTCTGCCGCCGAGAGTGCGGCACAGGTCGCCTCCCAGCAAGCCCAGCTCGGGCAGTGGCAGGTTGGCCCGTCGAGCTTCTTCGATCAGGGCCCGGGCCTCGGCGTCGGTGCGAACCAGCACGCCATCCGGCCCCAGTCCTCCTGGCATCCCCCAGTTCTCACCCCTCTGAATCGGCATCGGCTTCCTCTGGGTCCTCATCTCCTTCAACGGCTCGGCGGCGTTCTCGGCGGGCTCGCA
The DNA here is from genome assembly GCF_965214065.1 of Candidatus Poriferisocius sp. GTDB lineage: Bacteria > Actinomycetota > Acidimicrobiia > Acidimicrobiales > Bin134 > Poriferisocius. The sequence goes on along the minus strand of NZ_CBDCAT010000026.1, from coordinate 266,359 downwards.
TCCATCCGATGACAATGGCCACCTCGTAGAACAAGTACATGGGCACCGATAGCACCATCAGCGTGAATGGATCACCGCTGGGGGTGATCACCGCAACTAGGGCCACGATGCCGACAATGGCGAATCGCCGCCCCCGGATCAGCTGGCGGTAGTGGATGATCCCGGCGAGCTGCAAGAACACCAGCAGAATGGGGAATTCAAAGCCTATGCCGAATGCAGCCATCATCTTGATCACGAACGACAGGTACTTGGCGGGGGAGAATCCGGTCACCAAGTCCTCGCCCCCGATTGAGGCCAAGAAGTTCAGCGCCCGGGGGATGCTCCAATAGGCCAGGCCGGCCCCCAGGGTGAACAGCAGGGCCCCGGCCGCTGTGAAAGCGGCTGCGTGTCGTCGTTCTCGGGGGTAGAGGCCAGGCTGGACAAACCTCCACACCTGCCAAAGCACCACCGGAACCGCCAGGGTCAACCCTCCGTAGCCCGCCACTGTCAGTCGCACCGAGAACGGCTCCAGCGGGTCCAGCACGAGAAGCTCGCATCCTCCGAACAGGTTCTGCCTCGCCGCCTCTTCATCCACCGCTTCTTCGGGGATCACGTCGCAGTAGGGCTGGACCAGCCGGTCCAGTATCTGGGGGTAGAACACCCAGCAAACCACCGCGCCGGCCACCACGGCCAAGACGCATTTGATGAGCCGCACTCGCAGCTCGGCCAAATGTCCCATCAAGGGCATGGTCCCGTCGTCGGATCGGGAGCGGCCCGCGGTGGATTCGCTCACTGGCTGCTCGGCGGTGGGTCGGGGGCCGGTTTGTTTGCCGATTTGCTCTGCTCCACGGCCAGTTCTCCTCGACGCCGAGCTTCAGCCTCGATGGGCTCGTCCAGGGCGTTTTGCAGTTCCTGCTGAAATCCGGTGGAGATCCGGCGGAATTGGCGGATGACGTTGCCGATCTGGCGGGCCGCTCCCGGCAGTTTGTCCGGCCCCAGAACCACCAGGGCTACCACCACGATCACGGCGACTTCGGCCCATCCGAGGTTTCCCACGCTCCGAGGCTATCGCTCCTATTCCCCAGTGGGGTTGTTCGATCTCCTGTCAGCAGCACAAGATGAACCGATGGCTCCCCGGATCTCCCCCCTTCATTTGCCCCCGATCGGGTTTGCCCATCGGGGGGCCCGAGCCCAAGAGCGCGAGAACACGTTGGCGGCGTTCTCCTTGGCGCTGGAGATGGGGGCTGTCGGCCTGGAGAGCGACGTGTGGATGACTGCCGACAACCACGCGGTGCTGGACCACGACGGATGGGTGCGCTCGGGTCGGCTGAGACGGCGGCGCCCCATCTTTGACTGCCGCCGCGACGAACTGCCCGAGCACATACCCACCCTGGCCGATCTGTACGCCGCCTGTGGCGCCGATTTCGAGCTGTCGCTCGACCTTAAAGATCCCGATGCCGCCCCCGCGGTGATCGCGGCCGTGGACGGGGCCGCGGCTAGCACCGGGCGTACGCTCCGCCAACGGCTGTGGTTGTGCCACCCCGATGTGGACACCCTGGTCGAGCTTCGGGATCGGTGGCCCGATGTGCGCTTGTGCAATTCCACCCGGCTGAGCCGCATGGCCGACGGCCCCGAGCGGCGGGCCGCCGTGCTGGCTGAGGCCGGCATCGACTCGGTAAACCTCCACCAAACCGACTGGACCGGCGGCCTGGTCACTTTGTTCCACCGATTCGGGGTGCTGTGCTTCGGTTGGGATGCGCAGCAGCCCCGGGTGCTCGACGAACTGCTGGACATGGGCATCGACGCGGTTTACAGCGACCACGTCGACCGCATGGGAGCAGCGCTTGCCAACTGGTACCCTGACGAGCGATGAGCGAGCGTGCCGCCTTCCTCAGGGAACTGGTAACTCACAACCGTAAACCCATCGACTTTGACAATGTCGTTGCAACGTTCGGCAACGGCCACATAGCGGTGCGGGAAGTCACCTGCCGGTTCGAGCACGGGACTTCCACAGCCTTAGTCGGCGCCAACGGCTCGGGAAAAACGACCGTGTTGCATCTTGTCGCTGGCCTCACCCAGCCGTCGAGTGGAACGATCAATCCAAGCCCTTCAAGGAAATCGGTCGCATTGGTTCCCCAGCAGCATGGGCTACGAGCGTGGATGCCGTTGACGGTGTCCGACGTGCTGCGTATGTCCCGCTTCCGCAACCGAGGCCTAATCAAGCGTTTTGGCCCTGCGGATCGGATCATCATTGAGGACGCGGCCGAGCGCATGGAGGTACTCGACCTGGTGAATCGCCAGTTCGGAGAGCTATCGGGGGGTCAACGCCAGCGGGTGATGGTAGCCCAGGCCTTAGCCCACGACGCCGACGTGCTCTTGATGGACGAGCCTATTACCGGCCTGGACATGCCTAGCCAGGAGGTGATCATTCGAACCGTTGATGATGAGCGCAGGCGGGGCCGGATCGTGGTCATCTCCACCCATCACATGGACGAGGCTGAGCTCTGCGACCAGGTTCTTCTCCTGGCCAATCGGATGATCGCCGTGGGAACACCCAGCGAAGCACTAACCAACAAGAACTTGCAAGAAGCCTTCGGCCTCCGCATGGCTCACGGCGATGAAGAAGACTGTGTCTTTCACGGAGAGCACGACAGTCACGAGGACGGGATCCTCCACGTCTTCAACGATCACGGTCACGGCCACGATCACGGTTACGGCCACGACCACTTTGACCGCTGAAACCGCGGCGATCTTCGCCGGCTAGCAGGCTAGAGCCGGCCGAACTCGGTGACCGGCCAGATGCGCAGGAAGGCGTGTCCCACTATCAGATGCTCAGAGATGGGACCGAACGACCGGCTGTCGGTGGAATTAGCCCGGTTGTCGCCCATGACGAACACCTCTCCCGCCCTCACCAGGCAGCCTTCATTCACGAGGGGGGTGCATTTGGGGGGCATATTGCCCGCGGTGATGCCGGATGACTCCAGATAGGGCTCGTGGAGACGCCGGCCGTCTATGTACACCTCCCCTTCGACGAATCTGATGACCTCGCCGGGGAGGGCGATGACCCGTTTGATGAGGTCATCGGTTTGCCGGCCGCCCACTCCCTGCGGCCGCTCGAACACCACAAGGTCGCCTCGGTTGATGTCATGGAGGTCATAGCCCAGCTTGTTCACCAACACCCGGTCGCCGTTGCTCAAGGTGGGCTCCATGGAAGTGAAGCGGATGTAATACGCCTGAAAGAGCACTGCCCGCAATATCAAGGCCAAAGCCAGTGCTCCGGCTAAAACGGCCACCCACTCAATAGTGACCCGCAGTCCGGTCTTGCCCGACTTGGCCTCTGAGGCGCCTCCGGTTTCCTCAGAGGAGTCTGCGACACCGCTTGGCGAAACCGCCTCTTTCGACGCGGGCTTTGACTCGTCGCTCATGATGCGAAAGCCCTCTACTCGTATCGGGCCAGAACCCGCTGAGCGGCGACCTGTGCCTGGTCGTTGGCCACCGGAGGGTCGGCATGCCACAGCTCGGCCTGAGTGCCGAGTTGGAGAAGCAGCCGTTCCAACCGGCCGATCTCGCTTACTGGCAGGGTGGCCTCGATCTCGCCGCTGTCGAGAGCTGTCTGCTTGTCGGTCGGATATTTTTCGATGGCCCAGGAGGTGCCCGGAGCCAGCCGCAGCACAACCCGGGGATCGCCCTCCCGAGCTTCAAAAGCCGACGGTGTACCCGCCTCATCAGGCGGTTCAAAAGGCGTCTCCAGCATTTGGAGAGATCTGATCCGATCGATGCGGAAGACTCGTACACCACCGGCCTGCTGGCAATGGCCCTGCACATACCAGTTTCCCAGCTCCGAGAACACCCGAAGAGGATGAATGACGCGCTCGGATTCCTGGCCTCTTCCGTAGCTGAAGTATCGGATCCGCACTTGGCGGTGTCCGATGGCTGCTTCCAGCAGCGGTTCAACCCATTCGTCTGCCGACTCTCCCAGGCTCACCGCCAAGTCCTCCCCCACGCTCACTCCTAGTCCGTCGGCCAGTTTGGCCAATCCCCGGCTCAGCGGGCCGTCGGGATCAGCTCCGGTCAGCAGAGCCTCCCCGGCGCCAATCAATCCCAAGGCCTGCCCATGGGTGAGCCTGAGCGGGCGGGAGAAGTAATCCGCGTTGCTGATGGCCACCCATCCACCGTTTTCCTCTTCGTCCAAGCCCATCACGTAGATCAGCTCATCTGGAGTGAAGGGATGCAGCCCCACGACGAACAGCACCTTCACGAGGTCCTCTCGTAATTCCGCCTCGGGATAGTCGAATCGCTGGGATACCTCACTCAGCTCGGCACCGCCTTGGGACATGATCCAGGGAACCAACTCCAGCATTCGCCGAAGCCGATCCCCTGCGCTCAGCCGGCTCATTGGCTGATCCCCTCAAGCCAGGCCACCATGTCGGCGCGCAGTTCGGGGGGACCGAGAATTTCGGCATGCTCCAGAAACTCCAAGACCAGCGACCGAAAGGCCTCTGGACTGCGGACCACCACCTCAAATATCGCCGAACCGTCGGAATCCTTCTCCGAGGCCTCTTGTCCGAGACGCCGCGCCGCCCACATCGCCTGATCGGGGTCAACCTTTAGCGTGGCGGTGACCGCCGGGGCAGTTCCAAACTTCCACGGCTGAAACGACACCCAACCGGCGGTGCCCTCTGGCTGCTGGAAGCCGCCGGGGGAGCCCAGTTCGACTTCGCCTTCGATTCGGTCTACCCGGAAGGTGCGCTTGTCGTCCCGACCCCGATCATGGCCCATCACGTACCAGTGGCCTTGATCGAAGGCCAGGGTCCACGGCTCCACCTCGCGGTGTTGACCGCCGTAGGCGAAGCTGGCCACCCGCTGCTCGGTAATCGCCTGAAAGATGTCCGCCAGAGCGGGATGGACGGGCACCGCGGCCAGCTCGGCATCGGTACCCTCCCCTACCCGGCCGCCCAGCTTCCACAGCGCCTCCGATCCCGAGACCCCGTCGAAGCGGACCGCGGTGGCTGCCCGATGCAGGGCGGCCAGCTCATCGGCCTCGAAGTCCATCTCCGGCAAGGAGTAGTCCTGCTTGCGGATGCGGTACCCCCAGGTCTCCCGCTCCTGGCCGGGAACCGGCCCAGAGATGACCGGGATGCCGACATCGGCCAATTGGTTCATATCCCGATGGAACGCCCGCTTGGCTGCCGAGCTGTTCTCTGGATAGCCGGCCGAGTCCTCTCCGCGGGAGATGCCCACCCTCTGGTGCAGTTCCTCGATGGAGAGGAAGCGAGGGGTGTCGATCAACGCGGCGATGAGCCGAAGCAAGCGCTCCAATCTGACCTGCTCCGGCTTTCGCCTGGACATCACAGGGATTCGATCAGTTTCTCGACCCGTTCGTCGTGGGCGCGGAACGGGTCCTTGCACAGAACGGTCCGCTGGGCCTGGTCGTTCAGCTTCAAGTGCACCCAGTCCACGGTGTAGTCCCGTTTGCGCTCTTTGGCTCGCCGGATGAACTCACCCCGGAGTCGGGCCCGGGTAGTGGCCGGCGGATTCTCGACGGCATGGTTGATCTCGGCGTCCACGCACATACGCTCGGTCATGCCCCGGTTCTGCATCCGGTAGAAGAGGCTGCGCGACCGATTCACATCGTGGTATTGGAGGTCCAGCAGGGCCACCCGGGAATCGCTGAGGGCCAGGCCGTGGCGTTCCCGGTAGGCCTCGATGAGGTGGTGCTTCATCACCCAGTCGCACTCCCTGCTCAGGTTGAGGGGATCCTTGGCGATTTGGGTCAGACAGTGCTCCCACATTTGCAAGGCCTGCTTATCTTGGGGATTCAGGTCGCGGCTGTCGGCGTATTTGAGGGCGCGGTCGAGGTATTCGGACTGGATGTCCAGGGCGCTGACCTCGCGGCCGCTGGCCAAGCGGATGCGGCGAGTGCAGGTTTGGTCGTGGCTGATCTCCCGAATGGCTCGAATGGGGTTGTCCAGCGTCATGTCCCGCAGCGCCACCGACGGATCTTCCAGCATCCGCAGCAGAATGCCGGTGGCCCCCGTCTTCAGGAACGTGGCGTACTCGCTCATATTGGAGTCGCCCACGATGACGTGAAGCCGCCGATAGCGCTCGGCGTCGGCGTGAGGCTCGTCGCGGGTATTGATAATCGGACGGGAGCGGGTCGTGGCGCTCGATACTCCCTCCCAGATGTGCTCGGCCCGCTGGCTTATGCAGTACGCAGCCCCCCGAGCCGTCTGAAGCACCTTGCCCGCCCCGGCGTAAATCTGGCGGCTGACCAAGAAGGGGATCAGCACCTCGGTGTACTCGGTGAAGTCGTCGCGCCGGCTCGTGAGGTAGTTCTCGTGGCAGCCATAGCTGTTGCCGGCTGAATCGGTGTTGTTCTTGAACAAGTAGATGTCGCCCTGGATGCCCTCCTCCCGCAGCCGCAGCTCCGCGCTCTCGATGAGCGTTTCCAGGATCCGCTCGCCGGCCTTGTCGTGGGCTACCAGGTCGTATACCGAATCGCACTCCGGTGTGGCGTACTCGGGGTGGGATCCCACGTCGAGGTACAGCCGGGCGCCGTTGACCAAGAACACGTTGCTGCTGCGGCCCCAGGACACCACCCGGCGGAACAGGTAGCGGGCCACCTCATCGGGGCTGAGCCGGCGATGGCCCCGAAGCGCGCAGGTCACGCCGTATTCATTTTCTATCCCGAAGATGCGCCGGTCCATCAGTCCAATAGCCTGGCCAATTCGTCGCCCTCGATCCTCTGAAACGCCCTCCGGCCGGTTTCCCGCACCAGAATGGCCACCTCGAGGTCGTCAGCTTCCAAGGTTCGCTCCTGGCCGCTCAGCGCGGCCGAAGAAGCCTTTACCGCATCACCCACTTCCCAATCGCCGTCGTAGGTCTGACCCAGCCGCTCAGCAATGGAGTCAGCCTCTCCCCCCAACACTGTGTAGCCGGATTCATCGTTGACGGTGCCGTCGTAGAGCACGTGGAACATCTGATCTCCACCGGGCTCTGACTCCACTTCAGCCACCAAGATCTCCACCTCCATCGGCTTCATCTCGTGGGTAAAGGTCTGACCCAGCACCTGGGCGTACTGATTGGCCAGGCTTCGGGCGTCCACGTCCTCGCGGCTATAGGTGTATCCCTTGAGGTCGGCGTGGCGCACGCCGGCGATGCGGAGCTGATCGAACTCGTTGTAGCGGCCGACGCCGGCGAAGGCGATGCGGTCGTAGATCTCGCTCACCTTGCGCAGGGTGTTGGACTGGTTCTCCGCGCAGATCACGATGCCGTCGCTGATGCTGAGCGCAGTCAGGGCTCGGCCTCGGGCGATTCCCTTGCGGGCGAAGTCGGCCCGATCCTTCATCAGCTGCTCAGGGGCAACGTAGAAGGGCATGGTCATCGAGAATCACCCCTTCTGGTCTCCAATCTGTCCAGCAGATCGCGGAACCGGGCTTCCACCTCGGAATCGTCCACTCGTTCGAAACCTTGGGCACCGATGACTGCCACCACTGGGTAGATGCCCCGCACCAGATCGGGGCCCCCGGTGGCAGAGTCCTCCTCAGCCGTGCGGAACAGGGCCGACACCGCCAAATCGATCATCTCATCGGCATCGGCATCGGGTCGGTATCCCAGCTTGATGACCGTTCCCGCGTGAAGACTCCCTGAACCTCCCACCGCATACTCCCGCTCCTCGTAGCGACCCCCGGTCACGTCGTATTGGAACAGCCGACCGATCTCACGGGATCGGTCATAGCCGGCGAACAACGGGACCACCGCAAACCCCTGCATAGCTGCGGGCAGGTTGTTTCGAACCATCATGCCTAGCTGGTTGGCCTTGCCGTCCAGGCTGAGAGCCTTGCCCTCCACTTTCTCGTAGTGCTCGAGCTGCAATTGGAACAGCCGCACCATTTCCATGGCCGGCCCGGCAGCCCCTGCTATAGCCACCCCGGAGTAGCGGTCGGCGGGGAACACCTTCTCGATGGTCCGATGGCTGATTAGGTGTCCAGCGGTGGCCCGACGGTCTCCTGCCATTACCACTCCCTGCTGGCAGCGAATGGCGGCCACCGTGGTGGCGTGGGTTATGGCCAAGTCGGTAGCGGGGATGTCGGGCGTCGGCGGCGCAAGTCCGGCAGAGCGCAGCAACGCCGCGAAATTGGGGCCCGGGTCGCCCCCGGCTGCAAAGAGGGGCAGCGTCACAGTTGGCAGACTACCGCTACTGGCCGCCCTTTTGGATATAGGACTTCACAAAGTCCTCGGCATTGGACTCCAGTACCTCGTCGATCTCGTCCAACAGCTCGTCGAGCTCTGCCTTCAACTCCTCGCCCTGCCCTGAGACCGCCGGAGCTTCTTCGACATCAGACTGCTCTCGTTGGGGTGCGGGTCTTTTGATTTGTTCTCGTTCCGCCATCTCATCCCCTCATGCCCGGGTGCTTGCCGATCACGATATCGCACTCTCCCCGAAGTGAGGACAAACCGAAGTAAAGACAAATTGTCGAGACGCCCTAGCGCGAGCTCTGTTCTCCCAATCGCTTCAGCAGCTCAGCGGCGGTGTCGCAGTCGGCCAGAAGGTCGTAGACATGGTCGGCCGTGCCCCTGGCGGGTTCCATCATGGGTACTCGTCGGAGCGGCTCGTCGCCCACGTCGAACACGATCGAGTCCCAGTTGGCCGCCACAATGTTGGGGGCCCACCGCTTCAGGCACTGGCCTCGGAAGTAGGCCCGGGTGTCTGTCGGTGGCTCGGAGATAGCTGCTCGGGCGTCTTCCACAGGCACTAGGGCCTCCAAACCCACCCGGGCCGCCACCGATCGTTCGGGCCTCAAGTCGTGGTATTGGAGGTCGAGCGCGGCCAGGCGGGCGTCATCGGGTCGCAAGCCATGGCGCTGGGACAATCCCCGTATCAGCTGGAATTTGGCCACCCAGTCGAGTTGGCGTGCCAAGGTCATGGGGTCGGCCTCCAAACCAGCCAAGACCTGCTCCCAGCGGTCGATCACCATGTCGCCCACCGGGCCGCCCACTGCGTCGAGCCCGTGGCTGTCGGCGTATTTGCGAGCCTGGTCCAACAGATCCCACTGGATCTCCAGCGCCGTGGCGGTGGTGCCGTCGGCCAGCTCCAGCGTCTTGGTCAGGCTCAGATCGTAGGACACCTGCCGCATGGCCGACACCGGTGTCCGGAAACGGAACTCCCGAGGCAAGACGTTGTCCTCCACCATGGCCAAGACGACGGCGGTGGTCCCCACCTTGAGGAAGGTGGCCACCTCCGACATGTTGGCGTCTCCGGTGATGACGTGCAGCCGGCGGTAAAGCCGGGCATCGGCGTGAGGCTCGTCCCGGGTGTTGATGATCGGCCGTTTGAGCGTGGTCTCCAGTCCCACCTCCTCTTCGAAGAAGTCCGCTCGCTGGGTGATCTGAAACGGTATCTCCGCGGTGGTGAGGCCAGGAGCCTCCGAGCCCACCTTGCCCGAGCCGGTGAAGATCTGGCGGGTTACCAGGTGGGCGGTGGCATGGACCACGATCTGGGAGAAAGGCGTGGTGCGGGCCATGAGGTAGTTCTCGTGGCACCCGTAGCTGTTGCCCTTGCCGTCGGAGTTGTTCTTGTACACCACCAGCTCTTGGCCTTGGGGCAGAACCCGGGCGGCCGACTCCATGGAGCGCATCAGAATCAATTCGCCCGCTTTGTCGTAGCGGGTTGCATCCAGGGCGTTGCTGCACTCAGGGGTGGACAACTCGGGATGGGCATGGTCCACGTAGTAGCGGGCGCCGTTGGTGAGCACCGCGTTAACCAAGTGGGTCTCAATCTCGGGGGCCAGCGATCCCAGGGGGGCGATGCCCCGGATGTCGTTGCCGGGCATCTCGTCCTCGAAGTCCCAGGACACCCCGGACGCTGGCCCTCCCTCCCCGGTGCGCTCCACTTCCGACAGGTATGAGTTGATGAGCAGAGATGAGGCGGTGATCGGGTTGGAATCCTCGGCGCCGGTGTGCGCGATCCCGAACTCGGTCTCAATGCCGCAGATCTTGGGGACCGCCATGGTTGGCACGCTAGTTGACTTGAGCCGAAGGTCTGGCGGCAATCGAAGGTCAGAGGTATTGGCCGGGGCCGACTCCTTCGATGGAGCGCCCGCCCTGGTTTGTCTCCTCGTTGGACAAGAGTGTGCGGACAAACACGATCCGCTCTCCCTTCTTGCCCGATATCTTCGCCCAGTCGTCCGGGTTCGTGGTGTTGGGCAGATCCTCGTGCTCTCGGTACTCCTGGTACACCGAATCCAAAAGGTCGTTGATGTGGATGCCCGGTGCGCCGCCGGCGATGGAGCGCTTGATGGCCAGCTTCTTTGCCCGCCGCACCACGTTTTCGATCATGGCACCGGATGCGAAGTCCTTGAAGTACATGATCTCTTTGTCGCCGTTCTGGTAGGTAACTTCCAAGAACTGGTTGCGCTCCTCCTCCAAGAACATCTCAACCACGGTCTGCTCGACCATGGACTGGATCGCCTTGTCCGGGTCTCCTCCACCTAGCCCCTCCACCATCTCGGCGGCGATAGGTACCTCGGCAGTGAGATAGCGGGCGAAGATGGCCCCGGCGGCTTCGGCATCGGGACGCTGGATCTTGATCTTCACGTCCAGGCGTCCGGGCCTCAAGATGGCTGGATCGATGAGGTCCTCCCGGTTGGAGGCGCCGATCACGATCACGTTGCGCAGCGCCTCCACCCCGTCGATCTCGGCCAGGAGTTGGGGGACCACGGTGGACTCCATGTCGGAGCTGATGCCGGTGCCCCGAGTGCGGAACAGCGACTCCATCTCATCGAAGAACACAATGACCGGCCAACCTTCGGCCGACTTCTCCCGAGCCCGCTGGAATACCAGCCGGATCTGGCGCTCGGTTTCGCCGACGTACTTGTTCAAGAGCTCGGGGCCCTTGATGTTGAAGAAGTAGGAGCGGGCCTCCCGATCGGAGTTGATATGGGCGACCTTGCCGGCCAAGGAGTTGGCCACTGCCTTGGCGATCAGGGTCTTGCCGCAGCCGGGTGGGCCGTACAAGAGGATGCCTTTCGGAGCGGGAAGCTGGTACTCAGCGAACAATTCCTGGTGCATGAAGGGCAGTTCCACCGCGTCGGTGATCTGCTCGATCTGCTCGTCCAGTCCTCCGACCTGCTCGTAGGTGACGTCAGGTACTTCTTCCAGCACCAGATCTTCCACTTCGGGTCGAGGCAGGCGTTCTACGAGCAGCCCTGAACGGGAGTCCATCAGCGCGGTGTCTCCACTGTTCAGCGGCTGGTCGATCAACTCCGCGGCCAGCTCCACTACCCGCTCCTCGTCGGCCCGCCCAACGATGATCGCCCGTCGCCCGCAGCTCAGCACCTCTTTGACGGTCACCACCTCGCCGGTGCCATCGCCCACCCGGGACAGCACCACGTTCAGCGATTCGTTCAGGACCACCTCTTGGCCTCGACGCAGCCCGTCTACCGCGATCTCCGGGTGCAGCGCGACCCGCATCTTGCGTCCCCCGGAGAACACGTCGACCGTGCCGTCGTCGTTGAGGTCCAAGAACGTTCCGTACGCCGACGGCGGCTGGGTGAGCTTGTCCACCTCGTCGCGCAGCGCGGAGATGTGCTCGCGGGCTTCTCGCAGGGTATAGGTGAGCTTTTCGTTCTGGGATACGGCCTTGGCCAGCTGCCCTTTGGTTTCCAACAGCCGCTCTTCCAATGTGCGAACGCGTTTGGGAGCATCTTGAAGCCTTTGGCGGAGCACCGCCAGCTCTTTCTCCAGAGCTGCCACCTGCTCGGCCTGAGGAAAATTCTCCTCTGGCCTCTCCTCGTCCGCCGCCGCGTTCGCGTCTGCCATACCCACCCGACTCTATACGCCTTCAACGAAGTGCCGATGCATGATTGCGTTCTGACTGTCTACCCGCTCGGAGGAATTTCCGCTGCATGGCAGAGATCGACCCTCGGTCGGTTACACTGAAGGAGCTCCCAACGTCTACCATGCCCGGCGTCCGCCATTTGTCACGAAAGGGCTACTGCACCGATGCAAATGAAGGTCTGGATCGATCAGGATCTCTGCACTGGTGACGGTCTCTGCGAGGAGATCGCCCCAGATGTCTTTACGCTGCTCGACGATGGCCTGGCCTACGTCAAAGAGGGCGAAAAGGTTTTCAGCGAACCGGGTGGAGTCGAGGGACTGGCTATCGTGCCCGAGGGGCAGGAAGAGGCCACCATCGAATCAGCCGAGGAATGCCCTGGAGAGTGCATCTTCATCGAGGTCTGAGCCTCCGCTCAACTCTCTAATCGGCCAGCCTTCTGACCGCAGTCACGAACCCGGTGTGGCCCACCATTCGGTGCTCGGGTCTGACCGCGTCTCCTTTGATATGCCAGCCGCGGTGCAGAATCTCCACCGTGGAAGCCGCCGCCCAGGGTCCGGCCTCGCAGGCTTCTCGCAGCTGAGCGGCCTGCACGATGCTCGGGGTGTAGGCCGCCAAGATGCCGCCGGGATGCAGCGAGGCGGCTGCGTGGGGCACAACTTGCCAGGGCTCGGGCAAATCCAGCACCACCCGGTCCAGCCCCTTGTCGTCAATCCCCTGGTAGCAGTCTCTGATCTCAACCTGGAAGCGCTGGGTGACCTCTGATCCCAGAAAGCCCGTCACGTTCTCTACCGCTTGCTGGGCAAAGTCCTCTCTGATCTCGTAGCCCAGCACCGTCGCTCCGGCTCTCAACAGGCTTATCGACAGTGCCCCTGACCCCACGCCCGACTCCAGCACCCGAGCGCCGGGGAACACGTCGGCCAGCATCAAGATGGCCGCACTGTCTTTTGGATACACCACCTGCGCTCCCCGGGGCATCTTCAGCACGTAGTCGTGGAGGGTGGGACGCCAAATGGTCAGCTCGGCGTTGCGGGATGTGCGCACCAGCATTCCCTCGGTGCCACCGATCAACTCATCGTGGGCCACCAAACCCGCGTGGGTGTGGAACTCTCGGCCTTCGGCCAGCGTCACCAGGTATCGGCGGCCCTTTCGGTCGGTGAGCAGGACCAATTCGCCGTCTCGGAGCGTCCGGCTCACCGGGATTCGTCGGGAAGATGTGAGATAAGCAGGCTTTCGCCGGGGCGCAGCTCCTCAGTAAGCACTGCTCGAAGGCGGCGGGTGCCGGCCACCCGGGTCAACAGACGGAACCCCCAGGCCACACCGCCCAAGATGAGCCATGCTCGGCTTCCGCCTAGTACCCCGCGTCTGATGGCTTGTCGGCGCAAGTATCCCAGCGGGTCGGGAATCATCCCCATCCGATCAGACCCGGCGGACTTCGACCACGGTCCGGCTGGCCCGACCGCGCCGCCGTCCCAACAGGAAGGCCAAAACCACCAGCACCGCCACAATCGCAATGCCTGCGGTCAGCATCGGCGTGCGAGCCGCTTCTGCGGTGCGGTCCAGGCTGTGTTTCAGGTCTTCAAACTTTGCCTGGATATCGTCCCTGCCGATCGACTCGCGATCCATCTCCATATCGCTCATGAGCGGCCTCCTCTCGATATGCGAGTCCTGGTGGCCACCAGGACCGCCAGCACAGAAAGCAGTCCGACTAGCACCACCAGATAGGGCAGGGCGCTCATGTTTCCGTCGAACACCCCGGAAGCCTCGGTCTGGAGCAAGCGCAATCCGGCAATGGACAGGAAAACCAGCCCCACGCCGATGCTCAGCGCGCCGAGGATGCCCAGCTTCAGCGTCTTCCCCAACTGGGTGAGGGGAGTAACGATTTCCTGTCGGCCATAGCCGATAAGCAGCGTCTTCAGTTCGGACAACGCTTCGTTGGGCGAATTCCCTTTTCGGGCAGCTTTTGAACGTTTGGCCACGGCTTCCTCCTGCAATCGATCAGCCTATCCCGGTGGTTTCCACTACCCCATCTCGATTCGGGCTTGTATGAGTTCCTCGGCGTCGGCGAGGAACTCATACAACAGGCTCAAACGGCGGGCCGGATTCTCCGCGGTCAACAGCTTCTGTCGGTCCAGCGGCCCGCTGGGAGACAGGGCGGCGAGCTGCCATATCGCGATCGCAGGGTCGTCGGACACCTCGAATGTGGCCGGAGGTCCTGGCGCTCCCAATTCGGACTGCAAAGCCAGCACCCGGCGCCACATGGCAATCACCGGAGGCAGCTTGGCGGCAATTTCCTCGCCGTCGTCGCCTCCGTCGGCGGCATCGGGCCAGTCTTGAACCTCGGCCCGGGGATACGGGTCGTCTTCCAACCAACGAGAAACCCGAATCCGGCGCGTACCACCGGCAACCAGACCCCATCGCCCGTCGGGGAACTCCTGGGCGCTGATGATCCCGGCCGCGGTTCCGGCGGCGGAGCGGATGTCTCCGCCGCCTACCTCGCTACCGCGCTCGATGAGCACCACCCCGAACTCGCGGGCCCCGTCCATGCAGTCCCTGGCCATCTGTCGGTAGCGAGGCTCGAATACGTGGATCGGCACAACCATCGTGGGCATCAGCACCATCCCCAGGGGGAACATGGCCATCGTGCTTGTATCGTTCACGGTCATTGATCCAGGGCCTTATTCGAGACCGGTCAGCTGTTTCGGATCGGTTGGAGGCTGATGTCGTCGAGGCTCGGTTTTGCCGCCAAGGTGGCCAGATGGCGCACGATATTTTCTTCCAGGTCTCGGATAGCCCGGTTGTCGTCGGCGCCGGGCTGGTTGGCAATGAAGGCAAACGTCACTTCTTGGCCCAAGCCGATATCGATGTAGCCCGTCATGGCAGTGACGTTCGATATTCCGCCTGAGAATCCGGTGATCCGTCCCGGATTCGGGACTCCGGCAAACCGATTCCCCAGCGGGCCGACTTCAGCCGCGGTAGGGAGAAGTTCGTGGAACAGCGGGCTGAACTCCGCGCTGTCCAGCAGCGAGGTGAACACAGGGCAGGTCGCGACGTTGGCCGGATCGAGTCCCGAGCCGTCGAATTGGAGCAGTTGGAGCTGGTCTATGTTGATTCCCGCGTCGTTGAGCATTTCCTCTACTGCTTGAAATCCGGCGCTGGTGCTACCGGTGCCCAAAGCGGCCAGACCTACCTCTTTGAGCAGCAGCTCGATGGTCTCGATGTCCCGGCTGGCGAGGATCTGGCCATAGAGATCGGATAGTGGTGCCGATTCGATCGTCGCCATCACGTACACCTCATCGTCCTCGGGCACCGCTTCTGAGCGGGGGCTGCGGCGGATGACCACGTCGCGGGCTTCTAGCATGTCGTCGAAGAGCGCGGCCGCGTAGAACGGCGGATCCTCTGCGGCCAGATAGACATCCGCCTCTTCCTGCTCGCCTGTTCCATCAGCCCCATCGGTTGCCTGTTCAGATGCCGGGATGGGGAACTGCACCCAGCCGTCATCGAATTGCAGGGCAAGCAGGGTGCCGATCTTCTCGGAATCGATGACGCTCTCCGGCCAGGACGGGACGTAACGGAGATCGTCATAGCGAGTGGTGTCCCCCACCACCGCACCGGTCACCAGGGTCAAACCGTCATCCACCAGCTTTTGGGCCAGGTCTTCGATGGGAGTGTGAATCAGGTCTCGGTCCTCGGTCATCGTCGCCAGGAATCCCTCGGTGAACAGCAGCGGATCGCCCCCGCCAACCAAGTAGATGTCGCCGTTCACCACCCCCCCGTCCATCGGAACGGTGGATTGGACCGAGGTGGTGAACGTGTGATCAGGGCCGAGCACCTGGTGGGCAGTCGCCAAGGTGAGCAAGACCAGTGCCTCAGAAGGCCTCACCTGGGTGTTGGCACCGCTCTCGTAGAACGGGGGGTCGTGGCCGTCAAGGGTGATGGAGAGACAAGCGGCCGTGGGGGCGGTGGCCATCAGGTCGTCCAGAGTGGTGAAGAAGTCGGGCTCGGTCAGCGACGGGGTCAGCAGCTCCCGCAAGCGAAGGGTGGATATCAAAGGCGTGCCGACTCCAGGGGGAACGGTGTCGTCAGCTGCCACTTCGCCGAGGTTTTCGTGAAGCCGGTCGCTCAGGTAGTTGGAGCCGAGAAGGGCTCCGAGGGCGACCGCTAGCAGCAGAAGGGGCATCAGGATTCGACGCACCGCGGAAATCCTAGTGGTCCGTCTCGCTGATCACGCTTTGGCTCGCAGATGACGCTTGCGCCATTGGGCGTACCACCACAGGTGGTGCAGAGCCCGCACTGCACGGTCGGCGGAGGGGAAGCAATAGCGGTTTCCGGCCGCCATCGCAGCCGGCCCGGAGTTGCCGGGCTGGGTGACGGCCAGCTCGGTGGCGGCCAGGATGGGTTTGCCGGTTTGGGCTGATGCCTCGGCCGCAGCTGTGGCAAAGCGGCTGTCTTGGCGTTCGTGGTACTCGCAGATTCGGGCCAGCTCGGCTGAGTGGAAGTACGGGCCTGACCGCAGATGGGAGGCGGTGTTGGCCTGAATGCCCATTCCCAAATAGACCACCGCGTCGACTTCACGATGCTCGGCTACCAAGTGGATCGCCTCCGGAATGGTGTCGCGGCTCTCGCCCCCGGCCAGGTCGATAGGGTTGTGGCGGCTCCAGCGGGGCGGCACCAGCCGATCGATGGCCGCCTCCAGATCAGCAGGAAGGGGGACAAGCTCCAGGCTGGACTTCGACACCGCGTCAGCGGCGATGACGCCCCACCCACCCGCGCTGGACAGCACGACCGTGCGGGGACCAGCGGGCAGCGGCTGGGTGGCGAAGGCGGCGACGGCATCGAACGCCTCTTCGATGGTGGCAGCCCGCACTGCACCGCTCTGGCGCACCATGCCGTCGAAAACCCGGTCATCGGTGGCCAGCGCCCCGGTGTGGCTGGCCGCGGCCTTTGCCCCCCGAGGAGTGGTGCCTCCTTTGACCAGTACCACCGGCTTCGCCTCGGACACCTTCCGGATGGCAGCCGCGAATTGCCGGCCGTCGCCCACTCCCTCGACATAGGCGGCCATGGCTTTGGTATGGGGATCGCCGGCAAACCAGCCCAGGTAGTCGACCACTCCCACCATGGCCGCGTTGCCCGCGCTCACCGCCCGGCTGATGCCCACCCCGCTGTGCGCGGCGTAGTTCATGAGCGCTGACACCAGGTTGCCCGATTGGCTGGCCACCGCGATGGGGCCGGGAGGCGGAACTGGCGCCACGATCTGGGCGGCCAGCTTGGCCGGGGTGGAGATCAATCCCTGCCCGTTGGGCCCAGCCACTGTCATGCCCAGCGAGCGGGCCAGATCAACAAGCTCCTCCTCGGCGCGGGCACCCTCGGCGCCGGCTTCCCGAAAACCGCCGGAAGCGATGAAGGCCGCGCCGATGCCCCGGCTGGCTGCTGACCGCAGGATGTCGGCGCAGGTCTGAGGGGGCGTGCAGACCAGAACCATATCGGCTGCCCCCGCGGGCACCTGTTCGACCGATGCCAGCGTGTCGAGCCCCAGAATGGTCGGCTGCTCGGGATTGGTGGCGAAAACCGGCCCGTCGAATCCCCCCGCCAACACGTTGTGAAGAGCGACGAAACCGAACTTCCCCGGATGGGTGGAAGCGCCGGCCACCACTATGCCTCGGGGATTGAACAAGAGATCGAACGGGGTGGGGCTCATGAGCTGCTCACCACGACAAGGGCGTCCACCGCCACCGGCTGGCCGTCGCGAATGACCAGGGGGTTGACATCAATGGCCTGGATTCCCTCCCCGCCCGCCGCTTCGGCCAGACCCAAAAGAGTGGCGGCCAGCGCATCCCGATCCACCGCCGGCTCGCCCCGCAGTGGGCCCAGTAAGGCAGGAATTGCCAGGTCATCGATCATGTCCTGGCAATCGGCCTGACTTGTTGGAAGCAGTCGGAATACCGCCTCCCCGATCGCCTCGGCCAGCACGCCACCCAAGCCGAGCATGAGCGCGGCGCCGAATTGCTCGGTGAGCACGACGCCGGCGATGAGCTCACGATGCCCGGCCACCATCTCCGACACCAGCAAGGCCACCTCGCCGCCGTCGGTTGTGGCCGCGGCGAGCAGGTCCTTCGCGGCGTCTCGCACCGCATCGGGTCTATCCAGACCCAGCCGCACCAGCCCCCGCTCGCTCTTGTGAGCCAGCGACGGGCCGCACAGCTTCAGGGCCACCGGGCCGCCGATCTCTGTTGCCGCGACCACCGCTTCGTCCGCCGACTGAGCCAGCCGGTCTCGACTCACCACAACGCCGTGGCTGGCCAGAAGCCGCTTCGACTCAAACTCCGACAACACCCCCATCTCCGACCAAGCTACCCGTCTGCCTTGTCCTGCCCCACTCCAACGGCGGCAGCATCGGGCGGCGTCACCAGGCGGCGGCACCAGGCAGTATGGTATGTAACCCTCGCCTATCTTCTAGGGTCACACCCGTGGCTGTCGGAGTCGGCGGCTAGCCATGACCCACCAGTCATGACCCGTCAGGAGTTCAAGCTGTGCAGATAGTGATCGCGATCGTTGTAGGACTCGCCCTCACCCAGTTGGCCAATCTGGCCACCACTGTGTACCTGCACCGCGACTTGGCCCATAAGGCAGTGCAGTTGCATCCCGCGCTCCGCAGCTTCTTCAAAGTGTTCTTGTGGGCGGCGACCGGGATCTCCGCCCGCCAGTGGGCCGCAGTCCACCGCAAGCACCATGCGTTCACCGATGCCCCTGAAGACCCCCACTCACCGGTTCGGTTGGGCTGGCTGCGGGTGCAGCTCACCAATGCCGCCCTCTACCGGCGCTCAGCCCGCGATCCCCAGACCACCGAGCGCTACGCCAAGGACATCCCCGTCACCCTGCCCGACCGATTGCTGCTCAACCGCGGGATCATCGGATTGGCATTGGGAATCGCCCTATTGGTGTGGTGGCTGGGCTGGGTTCCCGGCGTGGTGGCCGCAGCGGTCCACACCGTGGGGTACATCGGCTTGGGAGGTTCGGTAAACGGGGTGGCCCACACCTTCGGGCGCCGCCCGTTTGACAACAGCGCCACCAACGTCACTTGGCTGGCTTGGCTGACCTGCGGCGAGGGCTACCACAACAACCACCACGCCGCCCCGACATCGGCCCGCTTCGCCCGCCGTTGGCACCATTTCGACTTGGGCTGGTGGTTTATCAGTGTGGCCAGCCGCGTGGGTTTGGCCCGGATTCGCCACGCCGACGTGGATGCTCTGGCCGCTCGGGCCACCACTTCTGTACCGGGTTGACCCGATATAGACCCACATTTGCGTAACAACCTGTTTTTTCCACTGGCGGCGCGTTCCACCGGACTAGCGTGCGGGGAGTGAGCAGGTATGGGGCCGCTTTATCCGAGCATCCTGACTCGGCCGACGCCGCTGGTGAGGTAATCGGAGAGATCCTCGAAGCGGTGGGATCATCACCTGACCTGGCCGTGCTGTTCACCTCGGCCTCCCATCGAGATGCGATCAACGAAATCGCCGACGCTGTCCATCAGGTTCTGGCTCCATCTGCCCTCATCGGCGCCACCGCGGTGTCGGTGATAGGAGGCCCTCTCGAGGTGGAGGAGCGCCCGGCAGTCTCCCTTTGGGCCGCATCCCAGTGCCCGGCTCAACCAGTGCGACTCGAAGCAGTCCGCAGCCATGAGGGATGGGCCGTCGGCGGGATGCCGGCTGACGCGGAGGGCACGCTGCTGGCTGTTCCCGACCCGTTCACGTTCCCCAGTGAGGCGCTGTTGAAGGCGGGGTCGGCGGTGACGGTGGTGGGCGGGCTGGCCTCCGCCGCCAGCCAGCCGGGAGACAACCGGCTCATCCTCAACCAGGAGGTCTACGACGACGGTGCTGTAGGTGTGCTCCTAGACCCCAGCCTCGAGGTTCGAACTGTGGTCTCCCAGGGATGCCGGCCCATCGGCCAGCCATTCACCGTCACCCAATCCGAGGGCAATATCGTGACCGAGATGGGCGGGCGTACCGCGGTCGACCGGCTGCGGGAGACGCTGTTGGGGTTGGACGAGGCCGACCGGGCACTGGTGGCTAAGGGTCTGCACGTGGGCGTCGTGATCGATGAGCACAAGTCAGAGTTTGACCGGGGTGACTTTCTCATCCGTGGGCTGATCGGCGCCGATGAGCAGACGGGCGCATTGGCGGTGGGCGATGCGGTTGAAGTGGGCACCACGATTCAGTTCCAAGTTCGTGACGCCGCTACCGCTGACGAAGACCTCCGAGAGCTGATGGCCGATACCTCGGCCAGATCGGCCCTGGTGTTCACCTGCAACGGCCGGGGCACCCACTTATTCGACGGCCCCGACCACGACGCCGCTGTGGTCCACGAGGCCCTTGAAAGAGCGCCAGTGGCCGGAATGTTCTGCGCCGGCGAACTCGGGCCAATCGGCGGCCACAATTTCCTCCACGGGTTCACCGCTTCGGTGGTGTTGTTCCCATGACCATCTGAAAGGATCGATCCTTCTATGGCAGCGTTTCCCGCCGCTCTTGAAGCCCAGGGCATCAGCGTGATCCGCGGCCTTGCTATGGACGCTCCCCACCAGGCCCGCTCTGGGCACCAGGGGACGGCTATGGCCATGGCCCCGCTGGCCCATGTGCTTTGGACTCGCATTTTGCGCTACGACGCCGACGACCCGGCCTGGCCCGACCGGGACCGGTTCGTCCTAAGTGCTGGCCATGCATCCATCCTTCTCTATTCCATGCTTCATCTGACCGGCCAGGGCTTGACCCTTGAGGACCTTCGAGACTTCCGCCAATGGGGCAGCCGCACTCCTGGACACCCCGAAGTCGGGCACACCGCGGGGGTGGAGGTGACCACTGGTCCGCTGGGTCAGGGAATTGCCAACGCGGTGGGGATGGCGGTGGCTGAGCGCTGGCTGCGCGATCGTTTTGGCTCCGACGTCTGCGACCACCGGGTGTTTGCCCTGTGTAGCGACGGCGACCTCTCCGAGGGAATCAGCCACGAGTCTGCCTCACTTGCTGGGCATCAGCGTCTGGACCGGCTGGTCTGCCTCTACGACGACAACCGAATCACCATCGATGGATCCACCGACCTGTCCCTGTCCGACGACGCCGCTCGGCGGTTCGAAGCCTATGGCTGGCACGTCTTGGACTTGGGCGAGGCAGCCGACGACCTCGACGCTCTGGAAGCAGGCATTCGAACGGCCATGGCGGTTGACGACGCCCCGTCGATGATCATCGTGCGCAGCCATGTCGCCTACCCCTCCCCTGGTCAAACCGACAACCACGAGGCCCACGGCTACTCGCTGTTCGACGACGAGATCGCCGCCACCAAAGCGGTGATGGGGCTGCCGACCGACGAGTCGTTCTATGTGCCCGCCAATGTGGTCGATGCTTACCGGGCCGCCGGCCGCCGGGGCGCCGCTGAGCGGTCGACCTGGCGGCAGCGAGTGGAGGCCCTCGGCTCGCAGCGCTCGGAGTATGAGGCCTGCCTGGCCGGCCGGGGTCTGCCCGGCTGGGAGCACAAGCTGCCGTCGTGGCCAGCGGGCGACTCGGTGGCCACCCGCAAAGCCAGCTCGGCCTGTCTCAACGCCATGGCCGACGTGGTGCCCGGCCTGGTTGCGGGAGGGGCCGACCTCACCGGAAACACGGGCACAAGTCTGGCCGATGCCGAACCGCTCAGCTCGGCCCATCCTTCCGGTCGCCAGATTTACTTCGGCATCCGGGAACACGCCATGGGTGCAGTAATGAACGGCGCCGCCCTGCACGGCGGGGTGGTGCCGGTGGGCGGAACCTTCCTGGTATTCAGCGACTACATGCGGCCCGCGGTGCGCTTGGCCGCGCTGTCTGGGGCCCACAGCATCTTCGTGTGGAGTCACGACTCGGTGGGTGTCGGCGAGGACGGCCCTACTCACCAGCCGATCGAGCAGGTCATGTCGCTGCGGGCCATCCCCGGACTGCGGGTATTCCGACCGGCCGACGGCAACGAGGTGGCCCAGGCATGGCGGCTGGCCGTGGATTTGGACGGCCCCAGCGCCATGATTCTGACCCGCCAGAACGTGCCCACCCTGGAGGGGACCGCGGCGGCCGACAGCGTGGCCCGAGGCGCCTACACCCTAGTGGACGGCCCCCATCCCGACGTGATCTTGGTGGGCACCGGCAGCGAGGTGTCAGTATGCGTGGACGCGGCCGCGTCCTTGGCTGAACAGGGCGTGGCCGCCCGAGTGGTCTCCATGCCCTGCTGGGAGCTGTTCGCCGCCCAAGACCCCGCCTACCGGTCCGAAGTGCTTCTTCCCGGAGTGCCCAAGCTGTCGGTGGAAGCTGGGGTGACCCTGGGCTGGGAGCGGTGGGTGGACCTGCCGGTGGGCATCGACCGGTTCGGGGCGTCGGCCCCGGGCTCGGTGGTGCTGGACAAGCTGGGCATGAACTCGGCCAATGTGGCGGCCCAAGCGGCGGCACTGATCGACATCCAGGAGTAACCACAATGAGCAGTCTCCACGACCTGTATCGCAACCACGGCCAGAGTCCTTGGCTGGACAATCTGCGCCGGGAGTGGATCGACAACGGGGAACTGACCCGCTGGGTTGAGCGCGGGGTGCGGGGGCTCACCTCCAATCCGAGCATTTTCCAGAAGGCCATGACCTCGGGAACCGATTATGACGAGCAGTTCGCCGGGTTGCTGTCCGACGGCCTGAGCGTCGCCAATGCCTACTGGGAGCTCGTGCTCACCGACATCGGCGGCGCCCTCGACGCGCTCGCCCCAGTTCATGAGGCCAGCGGCGGCGTCGACGGCTTCGTCTCGGTGGAGGTCGATCCGAAGTTGGCCCGCGACTCCGAGGGCACCCTGTCCGCCGCCCGGGCGCTCAACCAACGTGTTGATCGCCCCAATCTCTACGTGAAGATTCCCGGCACTGCTGAGGGACTGCCCGCCATCCAGGCCATGACCGCTGAGGGCCGCAGCGTCAACGTGACCCTTTTGTTCTCCCTGACCCGCTACGCCGAGGTCATCGAGGCCTACCTCGGCGGCCTGGAGGCCCGCGAGGGCGACTTGTCGTCGGTGTCCGGGGTGGCCTCGTTCTTCATCAGCCGTACCGACACCGAGGTCGATCGCCAGCTCGAGGCCATTGGCACCCCCGAAGCCCTGGCGTTGCGCGGCCAGGCCGCGGTAGCCCAAGGCCAAGTGGCCTACCAGATCTTCAAAGAAAAGTTCACCGGACCCCGATGGGAGGCCCTGGCCGCTCGGGGGGCGCGGGTGCAAAGGCCGCTGTGGGCTTCCACTTCCACCAAGAACCCGGCTTATCCTGACACCCTCTATGTCGACCAGCTCATCGGACCCGACACCGTGAACACACTGCCCGACGCAACCCTGGAAGCGTTCACTGACCACGGCACCCTGGCCCGCACCGTGGACGCCGACCCCGACGCGGCTCAGGCGGTTCTGGATAGAGTCACCGATGTCGGTGTGGATCTGGAAGCTGTGGCCGACCGGCTGGAGGAAGAAGGGGTGTCGGCTTTCGTGAAGTCATTCGACGATCTGCTCGAGAGCCTGACTACCACCGCCGACCGGTTGATGGAAGGCGCTCGGTGACGATCGCTGCTCCAACCAGTCGAGACCTGCTGGACTTGGGCCTCGATGACCTGATGGCCCGGGCCCGGGCGGTGCGAGATCGGGTGCACGGCACTCGGATCACCTACTCCCCCAAGGTGTTCATCCCCCTCACCATGCTGTGCCGGGACAAGTGCGGCTACTGCACCTTTGCCCAGCCACCCGCCCGATTGGAGTCGCCCTACTTGAGCGATCACGAGGTGCTGGCCATCGCCGAGTCGGGGGCAGGAGTCGGATGCCACGAGGCGCTGTTCACCTTGGGCGAGCGTCCTGAACTTCGCTACCCCGATGCCGCGAAGTGGCTGAATGAGCACGGATTTGCCTCCACAGTGGACTACCTGGCCCATGCCAGTCGCCTGGTGGTGGAAAAGACCGGCCTGCTCCCCCACGCCAACGCCGGTGCCCTCTATTCCGAGGAACTGGCCCTGCTCCGCAAGACCGCCCCGTCGCAGGGGATGATGCTGGAGACCCTGGCCGATCTGGACTGCCATCGGGGATCGCCCGACAAGGCCCCCGAGCGGCGTCTGGCCACCCTCGAGGCAGCCGGGGAGCTGGCCATCCCGTTCACCACCGGCATCTTGGTGGGCATCGGCGAGACTAGGGCCGACCGGGTCGACGCTCTGGAGGCCATTGCCGAATCGCATCGGCGCTGGGGCCATGTTCAAGAGGTCATCGTGCAGAACTTCTTGCCCAAGCCGGGCACGGCCATGCACGCTGCCCCGCCCTGCGACCACGACGAGTACATGGAGGCGATCGCCCTGGCCCGCCTCATCTTGCCCGAGGAGGTCCATCTCCAGGCCCCGCCCAACCTATCTGACGACTTCGGCCAACTGCTCGACGCGGGCATCGATGATTGGGGCGGCGTGTCGCCGATCACCGCCGACCATGTGAATCCCGAGCGCCCCTGGCCGGCCCTCGACCGCCTGCGGGCCGTCACTGAGGCCAAGGGGTTTGCCTTGGCCCCCCGGTTGACCGTGTATCCCGAGTACGCCCTCGATTCCGAGCGGTGGCTGGATGCCGACATGCGATTTCCGGTGCTGGACCGGGCCGATGCCGAAGGCATGGGGCGCCCCGACGACGCCGGTTGGTACTCCGGTGCCGATGCCCAGCCACCGATGCTGCTGGCCGCGCCATCTGTCAATGGGGTCCCGAACGGTCGCGCCACCGCCGGAGGAGCCGTGGGTGAAGTGATCGCCGGGGTCCGGGCTGGCCAAGAAGTCGGGGTCCCAGAGATCGTCGCTCTGTTCGGTGCCCGCGGTCCCGAGGTGCGGGCGGTGGCCGCACTGGCCGACGAGCTCCGCCAGGCCGCGGTGGGCGACGAAGTCACCTGGGTGTCCAACCGCAACATCAACTACACCAACGTCTGTACTTTCAAGTGCCGGTTCTGCGGCTTCTCCAAGGGGCCGCTATCGCTCAACCTGCGGGGCGACCCCTACCTGCTGAGCTTGGACGACATTGCCGAGCGCACCGTGGAAGCAGCCGAGGCCGGGGCCACCGAGGTCTGCCTCCAAGGCGGCATCCACCCCAACTTCGACGGCGACTACTACATCGACGTGACCCGCGCCGTGAAGGACGCCGTGCCCGACATCCATGTCCACGGCTTTACTGCGCTTGAGGTAACCGAGGGCGCCCGCCGCCTGGAGGAGCCGCTGGCCGACTATCTGCGCCGCTTGATGGACGCTGGCCTTCGCTCGCTGCCGGGCACGGCTGCTGAGATCCTCGATGACGAGATCCGTGCCGTGATCTGCCCCGACAAGATCGACACCGGCGAGTGGCTGGAGGCCCACCGCACCGCCCACGGACTGGGACTGCGGTCCAACGTGACCATCATGTTCGGCACGGTCGAACAACCAGTCCACTGGGCCCGCCACCTAGTCCGCACCCGCGAACTCCAAAAGGAGACCGGCGGGTTCACCGAGTTTGTGCCCCTGCCCTTCGTCCACATGGCCGCTCCCATCTATTTGCAGCGGCGGTCTCGGCGGGGTCCCACTTTCCGGGAGGCGCTGCTGATGCACGCCGTGGGCCGAATCGCCTACCACGGCTGGATCCACAACATTCAGGCCTCGTGGGTGAAGCTCGGCATGGCCGGGGCCGCCCAGATGCTCCAAGCCGGCGTCAACGACCTCGGCGGTACCCTCATAAACGAGAACATCTCCCGAGCCGCCGGCGCCTCCCATGGCCAAGAAGCCACCGAAGACGACCTTCAAGCGCTGTGTGCTCCCTTGGGCCGCACCCTCCGCCAACGCACCACGCTGTACGACGGGGTCGCTGTCTAGGTACTAGCTAGCCCCGAGCGCCAGAAGGTCGTGCCCGGTGGCGAAGGTTTCGCTGGGGCGGAGTTCCATCACTCGCCGCCTATGGTGATGGTCCATCGGGCGCCGGGTTCGGTATCCACTTCGATTACGGCGTTGCCGGTTTCGCAGCCGGCGAACCCGCCGACGTTTAGCACTTTGCGTCCGGTCCACACGCCTTGGTCGTCAACGATCTCGTTTACGAGCAGGTCGCATCGTGAGCCCGCCTGGCTGAGGGTTACGCTGAGGTGTCCGGTTGCTGCCGCCGCTTCAATCTCGACTATGTGGGTGCCCTCGGTGAGTGCAACTGCAACGATGTCTGATCCAGTCCCGGTCTTGCTGGCTGGAATCGGGGTCGGTTCGGGGGTCGGGTTGATGGTGATGGTCCATCGGGCGCCGGGTTCGGTATCCACTTCGATTACGGCGTTGCCGGTTTCGCAGCCGGCGAACCCGCCGACGTTTAGCACTTTGCGTCCGGTCCACACGCCTTGGTCGTCAACGATCTCGTTTACGAGCAGGTCGCATCGTGAGCCCGCCTGGCTGAGGGTTACGCTGAGGTGTCCGGTTGCTGCCGCCGCTTCAATCTCGACTATGTGGGTGCCCTCGGTGAGTGCAACTGCAACGATGTCTGATCCAGTCCCGGTCTTGCTGGCTGGAATCGGGGTCGGTTCGGGGGTCGGGTTGATGGTGATGGTCCATCGGGCGCCGGGTTCGGTATCCACTTCGATTACGGCGTTGCCGGTTTCGCAGCCGGCGAACCCGCCGACGTTTAGCACTTTGCGTCCGGTCCACACGCCTTGGTCGTCAACGATCTCGTTTACGAGCAGGTCGCATCGTGAGCCCGCCTGGCTGAGGGTTACGCTGAGGTGTCCGGTTGCTGCCGCCGCTTCAATCTCGACTATGTGGGTGCCCTCGGTGAGTGCAACTGCAACGATGTCTGATCCAGTCCCGGTCTTGCTGGCTGGAATCGGGGTCGGTTCGGGGGTCGGGTCGGGTGTCGGTTCGGGGGTCGGGTTGACAGTCGGGTCGGGTGTCGGTTCGGGGGTCGGGTTGACAGTCGGGTCGGGTGTCGGTTCGGGTTGGGCGTTGGTTCGCAGAGTAGTTAGGGCGGTGTCGTCGAGGGTGAGGTAGCAGCCGATACTGTCGTGGTAGCCCCAGCTGAGGCGGGCGAGGACGGTTTGGCGATCCGTGGTTTTGGCGACATCGACGGGGCGTTGGCCGAACTTGTGGTGCTCGAAGCACTGTCTTGACGCTTCGGTTTCCGCAGTGGGCAGGTTTTTGGGGGCGGGCGCTGCTCGCAGGGTGGCCAGCGCGGTGTCGTCGAGGGTGAGGTAGCAGCCGATGCTGTCGTGGTACCCCCAGTTCACCTGGGCCAACACGGTTTGGCCGTCGGCGGCTTTAGCCGCGTCGACGGGCTGAGCGCCGAATTTGTGGTGTTCAAAGCACCGCTGCGCCGCGCTCGGCTCAGCGCCGCCCTGAGATACGGCAGGACCCGCGGGCACTGCTGCCACCGCGCCGAGAGAGGCGACCACGAGAATTGCACGGCACATCCACTTCATGGGCATGGCTGGCAATGCTACCCCCGCTAGTCGGCACGCCAGCACTGTGTCAGCTCAATAGCAGCTGCCTGGATTCTTTTGGCTGCCAGGTGGTGATGCCTACTTCGGGAAAGGCTTCGGGATTGGATTGAGATCGGGCGAGGGATGGCCCTGAGCGTGCCTGCCCAGAGGGGAATTCGGCGTAGGGCCTAGGTGGTGGTTGTAGTTCGTAGGCGCCGTTTCGGTCTCTGCTCACGACCCAGCCGTCGTCGTGGATGTTGTGGTGGCAGCTTTTGCAGACCAGAACGAGGTTGTCGATGTCGGTGCGTCCGCCGCTCAGCCATTCTTCAATGTGGTGGGCTTCGCACCACACCGCTGATCGTCCGCAGCCGATGCAGTGTTTGTCGCGGATGATAAGGGCGGCTCTTTGGGCTTCGGTGGCCAAGCGGTGTTTGCGCCCTACCCACAGTTCCTGGCCTTTGGTATTGAACACGGCGGGCACGATGTCGGCGTTGCACGCCAGTCTCACGACCTCGTCAATCGGCAGGGGTGTGCCGTCGAGCAGGCGGGCATCGGCCAGCTTCTGGTTAAGCGCGTCCCACCCGGCCGTCAATATCAGTGTGGTGCCGTGGGGTTTGCGGTCGCCGGTGTCGGCGCAGACCAGATTCTCGAGCGCGTCGGCCATCCGCTGGTCGAACCCCGTTAGATCACCGGCGTCGCTGTCGTTTCGCTGGCGGCGCACCTCATCGGCCAGCGCCGCTTCGATCCGGTTCCCCGCAACCGGGTCGAACCGGCCGTTCAAGATGAACATGCCGTCGTCAGAAGACTTGAAGAAGCTCAAGGAGCGGCGCTCCCGCTGCTTGGCCATCAACGACTTGCCATCGTCGCCCGACCGCTCATGCAGGTGATCGCGAAGCGTCCGGGAGAACGTTCCGAAGTCCTCGCGCCGGGCCGCCTCCACCAGCACGGATTCGTCAACCGGCCCCTGGGATGCGGCCTTGGCGATCTGCTTGGCGTGGGCCTCGGGAATCTCCCCCGCGCCCAGCGCGTCGAGAGTCTCGGGAACCTGCGAGAACTGGGAGGCGGTCTCCACTTCCCGGCGGGCCTGCTGCTTAGAAGCCTGCAACTCCTCCAACGCCACCCGGCGGGCCAATCCCTCGCCTCCCCGGCTGGCATAGGCGGCCAATGTCTCCGTTTTCATCGCCGCCAGCCGGGCCTCGGCTTTTTTGATCAGCCCCAGCCGCTCCCGCAGCTCGCACAGCGACAGCCCGGCCACATCAGCCGCCTCCGGCCAAACCGGCCTGGAAGGCGCTCGACCAGTCTGTTTCCCCTGTTCCAGAGGCCTAAACTCCATACATGCAAGTATACCGACCTCTGTGACAACAACTACCCGAATAAACGTTAATAAGCGAATAATGCTTGTTATCAATTGGATATGACCTGAACATAAGCAACAAGGCCCACATTCCCCCCAGAGGCCAAACCGGAATCCAACTAAGCCTCCAACGGAAGCTGCAAGTTGACACCCTCAGCGGCCAATTCACCGAGGTCTCTTCCCGTCCCGAGATCATGTGCGGGCACAAAACCGACGGTGCCATCACCTGCGCGGACGAATTCTGGACCTCTCGCTATGAACGTGGATGGAGAAGGGGTGTTTCGGATCCCCCCACCGGCACGTTCACTGCCATGCTATTCAGTCACCAAGCCAACACCAGAGCGCTGGCCGCTGACGCCCGTACGCAGATTTGCGGGGGGGGGGGGGGCAGTAGACCAATGTGGGGTAGCGAGCCCTGTGCTTTGAGGAGGCCCCAGCCATGAACCAAGACAGCTTGTCGCCGCACCACCCCGCGAGGAGGGCAACGCGCGGGAGGGCTGCGTTGTTGGTGGCGGTTGCGCTGGTGGCGGCTTTGTTGGGGTCTTCTGCGGTCGGGCCGGCTGCGGCGCAGGACGATCCGGCTGCGGCGCAGTCCGCTATGGCGTCTTTGGGCGGGACGGTCTCTGCTCCTGTGGGTGTGTCCACGGACGGTGTGGTTGTGTCGGTGGTGGCTTTCTGCTGGGGCGGCTGCGATGGCGGGGGGCAGACCGAGGGTTCCGCCGGGCGCCCGCGGCCTTTGGAGGCGGTGGAGTTCCTCGGCGAGGCTGGGGTGGACAGCTCGGGCCGGTGGTCGATGACCGTGGCGGAGCCGCAAAGCCAGCGTGTGAGTCATGTGAATCTGCTGGTTTGGGATGAGGGCGGTGTGCTCGCTCCCCGTTATTACTTCGTTTGGGATCCCTGGGGGGGCGTCGAGTTCGGCGATGTCGACATCGGCGACGCCGATGTCGAGCTCGAGGCCGGCGGCTGGGTGTCGGGCCGGTTCTCCACGTCTGATGGCGGGCCTCCGCCCGGCGGCGACTACGCGCTATGGGGCAGCGGCGACTGGCTGCTCGACGTCGACCCCCAAACCGGCGAGTTCACCTCCCCGCCGGTCCCCCCCGGCACCCACCGCATCGCCCACGCCTACCACGGCGAAGGCTTCCTCGGCCACAACGCCGCCGCCGAAGTCGAGGTAGCCGCCGGCGAGACCGCAGACGCCGGCACCGTGCAAATCCAACAGGCCGGCCGCATAACCGTCGCGATCGCCGACGCCGACGGCCAACCCCTCCAAGGAGTCGCCGTGTCAGGCGAAATATCCTCCCAAAACCCCTACTGGTCCATGCCCGGCAGCCCCTTCGGCACCAGCGGAACAGGATACTTCTGGGCCGCCACCGGCGACGACGGAACCCACACCACGCAAAACCTGTACCCCGGCGACTGGCAAATCGAAACGAACATCGCAATCCCACAGCAATACACCGCCATCACCACCGGCTCCGCCCACACTTGCGCCATCGCCGCCGACCAGACCATAGACTGCTGGGGCAACAACGAATACGGGCAGGCCGATGCGCCCGACGGGCAATACACCGAAATCTCCGCCGGCGGCGACCACACCTGCGCCATCGCCGCCGACTACACCATCGACTGTTGGGGCAACAACTACTCCGGCCAGACCGACGCGCCCGACGGGCACTACACCGAAATCTCCGCCGGCGGCGACCACGCCTGCGCCATCGCCGCCGACCAAACCATCGACTGCTGGGGCTACAACAGCAGCGGCCAGGCCGACGCGCCCGACGGGCAATACACCGCCATCGCCGCAGGTCACCTACACGCTTGCGCCATCGCCGCCGACCAAACCATCGACTGCTGGGGCTACGACTTCTTTGGCCAGACCGACGCGCCCGACGGGCAATACACCGCAATCTCCGCCGGCAGCTCCTGCGCCATCGCCGTAGACCAGACCATCGACTGTTGGGGCTACGACTTCTTTGGCCAGGCCGACGCGCCCGATGGACAATACGACGCGCCCGATGGACAATACACCGCAATCTCCGCCGGCGGCGCCTGCGCCATCGCCGCCGACCACACCATCAACTGCTGGGGCAACAACGAATACGGCCAGGCCGACGCGCCCGACGGGCAATACACCGCAATCTCCGCCGGCGGCGTCCACGCCTGCGCCATCGCCGCCGACAACACCATCGACTGCTGGGGCAACAACAGGTACGGCCAGGCCAATGTGCCTGTGCCGGTCTTTGACGCCTCGGCGGAGGGGATAGCCGTCGCCCCCGGCGGAACCGTTGATTGCACTGTGGCATGGAATGGGGAACCAGAACTCGTCTGTAGCGGTGGGCAGGCCGGCGGCGACGGCGATTCCGACGAGACCGCCACCGACGACCCCTCCGACACCGGCGGCCGGGCATCGGGCCGGTTCACAGGTTCCGATGGCGGGCCTCCGCCGCCCGGAGACTACGCGCTATGGGGATGGGGCAGTGGTGACTGGCTGCTCGACCTCGACGTCGACCCGCAAACCGGGGTGTTCACCTCCCCAATCGTGGCCCCCGGCGAGTACAGCCTCGCCCACGGCAACCACGGCGGCGGCCACCTCGCCAACAACGACGCGGCCCGAATCGAAATCGCCGCCGGCCAGACCGCAGACGCCGGCACCGTTCGAGTCCAACAGCCCGGCCAGATAATCGTCTCAATCGCCCACAGCGACGGCCAAGCCCTCCAAGGCATCCCCGTCTCAGGCGGAGTCACCTTCCAGAACCCCTACCAGATGATGCCCTCCAGCCCCTTCTACAACACCACAGGAACAGGAGTCTTCGGGGCCGCTACCGGCGACGACGGGGCCTACACCGCGCAAAACCTCTATCCCGGAGACGACTGGCGAATCATAATGAAGCTCCCAACCGACGGACAATACACCGCCATCGCCACCGGCCAATCCCACTCCTGCGCAATCGCCGCCGACAACACCATCGACTGTTGGGGCTACAACGGCAGCGGCCGGGCCGACGCGCCCGACGGGCAATACACCGCCATCGCAACCGGCGATGACCACTCCTGCGCCATCGCCGCCGACCAAACCATCGACTGCTGGGGCCTCAACCCTGCCGGCCAGGCGGATGCGCCTGACGGGCAATACACCGCAATTGCCGCCGGCAACGGCTACTTGTGCGCCATCGCCGCCGACCAGACCATCGACTGCTGGGGCTACAACGGGGAGGGCCAGGCGGATGCGCCTGACGGGCAATACACCGCCATCGCAGCCGGCTGGGACCACACCTGCGCCATCGCAGCCGACAACACCATCGACTGCTGGGGCTACAACGGGGCGGGCCAGGCGGATGCGCCTGACGGGCAATACACCGCAATTGCCGCCGGCACCGGCTACTCGTGCGCCATCGCCGTCGACAACACCATCGACTGCTGGGGCTACAACGACGACGGCCGGGCGGATGCGCCCGACGGGCAATACACCGCAATCTCCGCCGGCGACGGCTACTCGTGCGCCATCGCCGTCGACAACACAGTCAACTGCTGGGGCGAAAACGACTACGGCCAGGCCGACGCGCCTGACGGGCAATACACCCAAATCGCCGCCGACTACTCCCACTCGTGCGCCATAACCGTCGACAACACCATCGACTGCTGGGGCTATAACAGAGACGGCCAGGCAACACCCATCGATTCGACAACCTTGGAGTTGGAGGGAGTAGCCGTCGGGTCGGGAGGGACAACCACAGTGCATATCACCGTTTCCGACAGCGGCGTGACCACCACCGACGTCAGCAGGACCTCCGGCGACAGCGCTTCCGACGAGACCGACACCGACGATCCCTCCAACACCGGCGGCGGCGAGGGCTCCGGCGGTACTGAAACCGAAGGCGATGGCGACCCCTCCGGCGAGACCGACACCGGCGACCCCTCGGGCGAGGCTGAACCCGAAGACGGGGGCGAGGGCTCCGGCGAGGCCGAACCCGAAGACGGGGGCAAAGACTCCGGCGAGGCTGAACCCGAAGACGATGGTGCGGCGGAGCGTTGCTTCGCAGTGCACCAGTTCGGGGCTGAGCCGGTGGATGTGGCGAAGTCTGCTGACGGCGAGGCTGTGTTGGCTCAGCTCAGCTGGGGTTTCCACGACAGCATCGGCTGCTACCTCACCCTCGATGAGGCCGCTTTGGGCGTGCTCCAAGATGCTGCGGCGCCCGAGGGGTTCCCCGCCGGGGACGCGGGGGCGGCCCAGCGGTGCTTCGGCCACCACAAGTTCGGGGTCGAGCCGGTGGATGTGGCGAAGTCCGCCGACCGCCAAACCGTTTTGGCCCAGGTCAGCTGGGGCTACCACGAGAGCTTCGGCTGCTACCTCGCCCTAGACCCCGCCGCCACAGCCGCGCTGCGCGCCGCGCACACCTAGCGCGCGCACTGGCTCGAATCGGGTTTTCAGCAAGCGGGGCGCCGCCTGCTTCAACTTGGGCGACTTCGTGTCAGCAGAGTCCGACTGGCTACGGGCCCAATGGCTTTTGCCCGGCGGGCCCACATCGGTCGACAACCTCGAAGTGCTGCGCCAACGGCAAGGCGCTGGCCGCTGACGCCCGTACGCAGATTTGCGGGGGGGGGGGGGGTTGTACGACCATGATGGCCGTCAGTGCCCGCCTTTTTCAGGAGAGTTCCCGCCATGTTCTGTTATAGCGAGTCGCCGGCAAACACCAGCGGGGCCGCAGGCAGTATGAGGGCCGCGTTGTTGGTGGCCGTCGCGCTGGTGGCTGCTTTGCTGGGGTCTTCTGCGGCCGGGCCGGCTGCGGCGCAGGACAGCGCGGCCACCTTCAGCGGCACTGTCGCCGCCCCGAGCGGCGTGTCGACCGCCGATGTGGCGGTCACGGTGGTGGCGGGATGCTGGGGGGAGTGCGCGGCCGGGCTGGCCGATGACGGCTCCCAACGCCCCCGGCCGCTGGAGGGGTATTCGGTAGTGTACCTCGCCGAGACCGGAGTCGACAGCTCGGGCCGGTGGTCGGTGACCGTCACAAGAGGCGAAAACCTGGAAAACCTGACGCTGATGGTCTGGGACCGCAGCGCAAACCTCGCTACCCGCTTCATCGACGGCTACGGCTATGAGCAACTGTGGAGTTGGGAGTCGCTGTCAGGCATCGACGTCGAGCTCGAGGCCGGCGGCCGGGTGTCGGGCCGGTTCACGGGCTCCGACGGCGGGCCTCCCCCCGACGGAGACTACGCGCTATGGGGCAGCGGTGACTGGCTGCTCGACGTCGACCTCCAGACCGGCGAGTTCACCTCCCCGCCGGTCCCCCCCGGCACCTACCGCATCGCCCACGGCAACCACGGCGCAGGCCACCTCGCCAACAACGCCGCCGCCGAAGTCGAGGTAGCCGCCGGCCAGACCACAAACGCCGGCACCGTGGAAGTTTTGCGGGCAGGACGCATCACCGTTGCAGTCGCCGACGCCGACGGCCAACCCCTCCAAGGCATCCCCGTCACAGGCTGGATCACCTCCCAGAACCCCTACCAGTCGATGCCCCCCAGCCCCTTCTACACCACAGGAACAGGATTCTTCCAGGCTGCTACCGGCGACGACGGGACCCACACCGCGCAAGACCTCTACCCCGGAGACGACTGGCAAATGACAGTGCATATCCCAACCGACGACCGATACACCGCCATCACTGCCGCCGTCAACCGCACCTGCGCCATCGCCGCCGACCAGACCATCGACTGCTGGGGCGGCAGCTGGTACGGCCAGACCTACCCGCGCGATGGCCAATACACCGCCATCGCCGCAAGCAACGACCACGCCTGCGCCATCGCCGCCGACCAAACCATCGACTGCTGGGGTGGCAACTGGAGCGGCCAGGCGGACGCGCCCGATGGCCAATACACCGCCATCGCCGCAGGCGCCAACCACGCCTGCGCCATCGCCGCCGACCAAACCAT
Source organism: Candidatus Poriferisocius sp. (assembly GCF_965214065.1). Classification (GTDB taxonomy): domain Bacteria; phylum Actinomycetota; class Acidimicrobiia; order Acidimicrobiales; family Bin134; genus Poriferisocius. Next base: position 231,811 of record NZ_CBDCAT010000026.1, on the reverse strand, counting down.
CAACTGCTGGGGCCTCAACCCTGTCGGCCAGACCGACGCGCCCGATGGCCAATACACCGCCATCGCCACAGGCGGCGACTACACCTGCGCCATCGCCGCCGACCAGACCATCGACTGCTGGGGCTCCAGCTGGTACGGCCGGGCCGACGCGCCCGATGGCCAATACACCGCCATCGCCGCAGGCGGCAGCCACGCCTGCGCCATCGCCGCCGACCAAACCATCGAGTGCTGGGGCAACAACGGGGAGGGCCGGGCGGACGCGCCCGACGGGCAGTACACCGCCATCGCCGCAGGCGGCAGCCACGCCTGCGCCATCGCCGCCGACCAAACCATCGACTGCTGGGGCTGGAACAGTGACGGGCAGACCGACGCGCCCGATGGCCAATACACCGCCATCGCCGCAGGCGGCAGCCACGCCTGCGCCATCGCCGCCGACCAAACCATCGACTGCTGGGGTAACATCTTGGGCCTCCAGTTAACACCTCCCAGTGTGACAACGTCGATAACCTTGGAGGGAGTACCCGTCGGGTCGGGTGGGACAACCACGGTGCCTGTCACTGTTTCCGACAGCGGCGAGACCACCACCGATGTCAGCAGGACCTCCGACGAAGACGATTCCGGCGAGACCGCCACCGACGACCCCTCCGACACCGGCGACGACCAAGACAGCACCGGCCAAACCGAACCTGGCGACGACCAAGACAGCACCGGCCAAACCGAACCTGGCGACGACCAAGACAGCACCGGCCAAACCGAACCTGGCGACGACCAAGACAGCACCGGCCAAACCGAACCTGGCGACGGCGCATCTGATCCGACTGACATCGAAGACGACAGCGACGGCGGCACCGAACCTGGCAACGGCGACGCTTCCGGTGAGACCGGCGGCGGCACCGAAGACACCGGCGACGGCGCTTCCGACCCGACCGACACCGAAGAAGACACCGGCGACGGCGGCGCGGCGGAGTTGTGCTTTGGGGTGCATAAGTTCGGGGCTGAGCCGGTGGATGTGGCGAAGTCCGCTGACGGTCAGGCTGTGTTGGCTCAGCTCAGCTGGGGCTACCACGACAGCATCGGCTGCTACCTCACCCTCGATGAGGGCGCTTTGGGCGTGCTCCAAGCCGCTGCGGCGCCCGAGGGGTTCCCCGCCGGGGACGCAGGGGCGGCCCAGCGGTGCTTCGACCACCACAAGTTCGGCGCCGAGCCGGTGGATGTGGCGAAGTCCGCCGACCGCCAAACCGTTTTGGCCCAGGTCAGCTGGGGCTACCACGAGAGCTTTGGCTGCTACCTCGCCCTAGACCCCGCCTCCACAGCCGCGCTGCGCGCCGCACACACCTAATCCTCCAGTGCCTACTCTTTGGCGAACCATCCGGCGAGCCATCCGACGCATCGCGGCGACGATGGCCGTCGTCTTGGTGCCGGCCCCTTGCCCAACCATCCGCAGGTGCAGATAACGCCATTACCGTGAAGATCACCGCGCGAACGGGCGCTGACTGGCTGCGAAGAGCTTCAGTGGCTGGCGGGGTCACGATCAACCTCGGGGTTCTGGCCTTCTTCTCTTCCAAGGCCCAAACTCGACAAATACACATCTGCAAGGACCAACGTCGATCTGCGTAGGTCCTTTCCGGAAGAGGGGCTAAGCCTCCAAGATCGAGATTGCCTTCTCGACTGACCGGCGGGCTCGGGTCAGCTTCTTTTCTTCCTCGGGGCGGGTTGTGGCCCCTTCTTCCACCGCGTCGCGCAGTGCTGACATGGCCAGGTCGTCGAGTTGTTCGGCGATCTGCTCGAGCTGGGTGCGGATGTGCTCAACGGTCACTGTCCAAAACCTCGTCCACGATTTCCAGGGGGTGGCGCACTGCCACTCCGGCGTTGGCCAAATGGATGGTGCAGCCGGGGTTGGCGCTGGCCACGATAGTTGCGCCAGAGCGCCTTATGGCCTCCAGCTTGCGCTCTCGAATCGACGCCGCCAGATCCGGTTGCATGGCCGCATAGGCGCCACCGGCCCCGCAGCACAGGCCGTCGTCGTCCAGGGTCACCACGTTGGCGTAGCGGGCCAGTACCTCGGCTACGGGCTCATGCGCCCGCTGCACATGGCGCAGATGGCAGGGGTCGTGAACCGCCACGGTCAGTTCCTCAGCCTGCTCCCCCACCAATGGCAGTCGGTCGGCATGGGCCGCTAGCCACTCGTGGACGTCCAGCACCCGCTCGCTGAAGGCAATGGCCTCTAGCGTGCCCAAGTGCTTGCCATACTCCTTGAGGGCGGCCCCGCATCCCGCCGAGTCCACCAGAATCGGGGCCGAGCCGTCCAGAGTCTTCATCGTTCGCACCGCCAATGAGCGGGCATGGTCATCCAAGCCAGCGTGGAGCGAAAGCGCTCCGCAGCACGCGGCACCGGCACCGGGCAGAGCCACCCCGGCCCCAGTTGCTTCCACCACCCGCTTCACCGCCGCATGGGTCGACCGCTGCCAGGCGTCCATCACGCAACCGGTGAACAGCCACACGTCGTCGCCCGAAGCTTGAAGCCGATCTTGTCGCAGGGGAATCTTGGGCAACCCCAGCCTCTTGGATGGCACTAGCCGCAGCCGCTGGGCCACGGCCAGCATCCGCGACAGCAGGTTCAGCAGTCGAGGACGTCCGAGAAGCCGAAACCTCCACCGACGCCAGTCCACCCGCCGCTGACGGTTCATTTCGGCCTGAGTGGCTTCCATCATCGAGCCGAACGGCACCCCCGACGGACAGGCCGGTTCGCAACCCCGGCACTGCACACAAGTGTCCATCGAAGACAAGAACGCCTGGTCGATGGCCGCGCCCTGATCCTGCACCTGGCGCATGGCGCTGATTCGCCCCCGGGGCGAGGCCCACTCTTCACCGGTTACCCGAAACGTCGGGCAGTGAGGCAAACACAGCCCACACGCCACGCACGAGGCCAGTTCCTCAGGATTGATTCCCAGTGAGACCCTTGCACTCATGCCGCCGCCAGCGGGTCGCGCCCGGGGTTGAGACGACCTCGGGGGTCGAACTGGGCTTTCAGCCGCCGGTGCAGCGAAATAACCGCGGGGTCGGGCTCGGAAAGTGAAATCGGCTCCGACACATAAGCCGATCCGGTGCCGACCTGCACCACATAGTTGCCGGGGAATCCCTCGGCCTTCAGCGCGCCTGTCGGTACCCGATAGGCAGGCAAAGGCGGCGGTCCATCGGTTGGCTCGCAGCCCAGCGACCGAGCCAGATCAGTCTCGGCCTCCACATCCGACTCATGGCCCTCCAGATGGACCCAAACCGTGTTGCCGTCCCACAGGATGGACGACGGGCTGAACAGGAGGCGACGCAACTCCACCGGATCGCACGGCCCCGCTAGCCATCGCTGGGTCGCTGGCCGGGGCCAGGTGCGCAGAATCACTTCCCCCAGCAGCCCTAGTGTGCCCAGCGATCCCACCAGCAGGCGGCATAGGTCGAAGCCCGACACGTTCTTGACCGTCGGGCCGCCTGCGGTGACCAGGCGGCCGTCGTCGGCCACATAGACCGCTTCCAAAAGGGCGTCGCGAAGCCGCCCTCGGCCCAGAGCATGCTCATCATCGCGTCCCACGGCCAGCACACCGCCCACGGTGGCTCCTGGTAATACCGGCAAGTTGGCCCGCTGCCCGGCCTCGGCCAGCGCGGTGTCGAGTTCCTCAGCCGGCGTACCGGCGCCCACCCGAATGGTCATGTCGGCCGGGTCAAAACTCCGCACTCCCACCGGAGCCCGCATCAAGCGGGTCTCTTCGGGGCACCGCCCCCCCACCTCCCAGTGGGTACGTCCGCCGACCACAGCCACTGGGCCATCTGCCCCCACCTCGGCGGCGAACGACTCCAGCGCTTCTCCGGCCTCCCCGCCGGTCACCTATCCCCACACTCCTTCGGGCACTTTCTCGAGCGCGTTCACGTCGGCGCAGCTGGCTCCGGTGGGCAGCACTTTGCCGGGGTTGGCCATCTCGTCAGGGTCGAACGCCTGACGCAACCGGGCCTGGGCGTCCAAGTCGGCCTCACTGAACATGAGCGGCATGAAATCACGCTTCTCGATACCGATGCCGTGCTCGCCCGACAGCACCCCACCTGCGGCCAAGGAGGCCTCGATGATGGCCGATCCCGCGGCGTGAACCCGGTCCATGATCCCCGGCTCCCGGCGGTCGTAGAGCAGCAACGGGTGGAGGTTGCCATCGCCGGCGTGGAACACGTTCATTACCTGCAAATCGTGCTCTTCGACGATCTCGTATACCTGGTTCATCACCTCGGCCAGTCGAGTTCGGGGCACCACCGTGTCGTGCAGGTAGTAGTTGGGCTTTATCTGGGCGATGGCGCCGAACGCGCTCTTGCGGCCCTTCCATATCAAAGCTCGCTCGTTGTCGTCAGCTGCTCGACGGACGCTCCCGCCTCGCTCAACAGCCAATTCAGCCACCCGATCGGCCTCAGCCGCCACCCCGCCGGGCAGCCCATCAACCTCCACAATCACCACCGCGGCCGCATCGGTGGGAAAGCCAGCCCCCACAAAGTTCTCCACTGCCCAGATGATGTTCTTGTCCATCATCTCGATGGCCGCGGGCACGATGCCGTCGGCGATCACCGCGCTCACCGTCTGAGCCGCCTCGTCCACCGAGTCGAAGGCCAGCAGCAGGGTCTGCACCGCGGGCGGGTTCGGAGTGAGCCGCACTGCGATGCTGGTCGTGATTCCGAGCATTCCCTCCGAGCCCACATACGCCCCCCGCAGGTCCAACCCAGGGGCCCAGCCGTCGGGGTCGCCCAGCACCACGGCCTCGCCCGACATGAGAACCACCTCTGCGGCCAGCACATGGGCACTAGTCACTCCATGGGCCAGGCAGTGGGGACCGCCGGCGTTGGTGCCCACGTTTCCACCCAGCGAACACACCTGCTGGCTGGAGGGATCGGGAGCGAAATGCAGGCCATACTCCGCCACGGCCCGGCTGAGGTCCAGGTTGATCATGCCCGGCTGGACCCAGGCCACCCTCTGATCCGCATCCACCGATAGCAGGCGGTTCATCTTGGTGGTGACCACCACCACCGGTTCATCCAAGGGCACTGCCCCCCCGGCCAAACCGGTGCCCGCCCCTCGGGGAACCACCGCCCGGCCGTTGCGCCGCGCCGCATCCACACAGCCCTGTACCTCTTCAGTACTGATCGGAAAGCACACCGGACCGGCCTGGCCCCCCTCGAAGATCGAGGCGTCCCGGCCCATGATGGAGCGCTCCAGAGTGGCGGCCCTAACCCGGTCGGCAGGCAGTACTTGGCAGAGATCCTCCACAAGGGGGTCTTTACCAGTGGTTCGAAGAAACCTCATCGGCCAGTAGGATACCGGCAGTGAGACCGACAGGATGCAAGCACTCCAAGCTCTTCTAGGCGGAAGGATCGCGCGATCAGGAGTGGGGCTGCTGGCCTCCTTCCGGCCGAGACGGGCCTTCCCGGCGATGATGGTGCTCTCTATCCTCACCGGAGCTTTGGTGGGATTGTTGGTGGCCGGGTTCGAGCAACTGACTGTCGAGGTGCTGTTGGAGCGCATTCTGCATGGCCCTCTGTGGTGGCAGGCGGCGGCTCCAGCAGTCGGCCTGTTCGCCGCGGTGGCCATTTTGCGCTATATCGGGCGGGGCGCCACCCCGTCGACCTCCGACGAATACGTGCGGGCCTTCCATGAGCGCCACCCCCGATTGCCCCTCTCCCAGCTTCCCGCCAAACTACTGGCCGGCGTGGCCACCATCGGCCTGGGTGGCTCGGTGGGACTTGAGGGCCCTTCGGTCTATGCCGGTGCCACCGTCGGCCACAGCACCCAGGGTCTGTTCGGCCGGTGGCTGCGTCGGGAGGAAGCCAAGTTGCTGCTCACCGCGGGGGCAGCCGCTGGCATAGCCGCGGTGTTCAAGACCCCGGCCACCGGGGTGATCTTCGCCCTGGAGGCGCCCTATCGCGATGACGTGGCCCGCCGGGCGCTGCTGCCGGCGCTTCTGGCCTCCGCATCGGGCTACCTGGTGTACGTGGCTGTGCTGGGCACCGACCCGGTTATCGATCTGGGCAGCCATACCGGAAATCTCAGCATCATCCATTTGGGCGGGGGCGCGCTGCTCGGCCTGGTAGCCGGGCTGGGCGGTCGGGGATTCGCCTGGCTGGTGCGCCAGGCCAAGGAATTGGAGCGGCAGTACCCCGTTGGCGTCAGAATCCTGCTCGGCGGTGCGGTGCTGGCTGGACTGGTGGTGGCTACCGACGCCGTTTTCGACCAGCCTTTGAGCCTGGGCCCCGGTGTGGAGGCCACCGAATGGCTGCGAGACGGAGAGCACACGCTGCTGCTCATCGGCAGCCTTCTGGTCTTCAGGGTGGTCGCCACCCTCACCACCGTGGGCGCCGGGGGTACCGGCGGTTTGTTCATACCCCTGGCTGTCCAGGGAGTGATCGTGGGCAGCTTCGTGGGCCAGGCCATGGGGGTGGCAGACATCGGGCTGTACCGCACGCTGGGGCTGGCGGCCTTTTTGGGTGCCGGATATCGGGCGCCCATAACTGCGGTTATGTTCGTGGCCGAGAGCACCGGAGCGTCGGTGTTCGTGGTCCCCGCGCTGATAGCCGCCGCGGTGTCGCAGCTGGTAGTCGGATCCAGCTCGGTGGCTTCCTACCAGCTTGAGAAACGAGAGGGGCTCGTCGAGCGCCGGCTCGCCTTGCCGCTCACCTCCGCGCTAACCACCGACACCCTCACCGTGCCCCCCGATGCCACGGTGAGCGAGCTGGTGTACATCCACCTTCTCGGCCGACGCGAGCGGGAAGTTCCGGTGGTCGACGGTGGTTCGTACCTCGGGATGTGCGGCCTAGAGCAGATGAGCGAGTTGGAGCGCGATCTTTGGAACGACACGCTGGTCGCCGATATCGCCCGACGCGATCTGCCCACGGCCCGTCCTTCGTGGACGCTGCGCGACGCGGTGGCCCAGATGGATGGCTACGACACCGATCAACTTCCGGTGACCGACGACGACGGCACCTTCATAGGAGTGGTGCGAGCCGACGACATCCTTAGATTGGATGAGATCCTGGACGAGACCGAAGGCGTATGACCAGGGTTTTTGGGGCTGTCAGCTAGGAAAGAGCTCGTCGACGCTATCGGTTGAAGGGTTATCCCGGTATTCGCACCAAGGCTTGGCACCCACCTTGACTAGGCGGCACTCCTCCCCGGGAATTGCTCCACACTCCACGCACGGGTCCTCGTTCTCCTTGAACATAACGTCGAAGTCGTCGCTTGTGTGCTTCAGCGCGCGGGCTTCTTCGTAACGACGGTGGCGTCCCTTTTTCATGGGCGGCTCCGCTAAATCGAGCCGGCGGCATTTTCGGCACCGGCATTAGAGGGTACTTCGCCCCCCTAAGCTTTCATGCGGGCCAGTCTAACCACTCCGCTCCCAGCTTTTGCACACTGCCAGCATGAACTGGCCGGATGGAGGCCTGATTGTGGGAGCTGGGATGACCAGCCCCTCAGGCGTCGAGCACTCGGTGACGAGCCTCTTCGGCGCTGACCAGCGGCCGATCGGTGGACCACGGAAAGTTGATCCACTGGTCGGTGCGCTTCCACACGTAGTCGCATTTCACGAGGGAATGGGACTTTTCGTAGAGCACGGCTGAGCGCACGTCGCCGACTCGGTCCACACAGAAGTCGTAGACCATCTTGAGGGTGTGGCCGGTATCGGCCACATCGTCGGCAATGAGGATCTTGGAGTTGCGGTGGTCCACCAGGTCGACGGCCGGCGGAAGCATCACTGGAACGGGAAGCCGCTCGTCCACCCCGGTGTAGTATTCGCAGTTCATCACGTAGATGTTCTTGATCGACAGGGCGTAGCCCAGCGACCCAGCACAGAACAGGCCACCCCGGGCAATGGCCAAGATCATTTCAGGCCGATAGCCGTCGTCGGCCACCAACGCGGCCAACTCCCGCACTGCATGGCCATACGAGGCCCAGTCCAGCCATTCCCGGTCTGTCATCTTGCTGACCAGCTTCCTATATCGGGCGCCCCGAGCGCTCCTCCAAGACCAGTTTGCCTTGGCTGTCGAAGGCTACTGCCGCGGTTCCGTCCAAAAGCTGTTGAACAGGCGCCGCGACGATATCGGCTCGCCACCCCCTCAGCGCCCGGCAGGCCGGGTCGCCCCGGAGCAGTGCCTCGATATCGCTTCGGGTGGCCACCAGGGTGGGGTCGAGGTCGGCTTCCGCGGCGTGCTGGGCCGCCCACGAGGTGATGAGGTTGACCGCCGGCTTGAGAGACGGATCCAGTTTGGGCGTTTTCTCGCGGGGCTCGATTTCGAGGTCTGCGCCTCGAATCTGGTCGAGGAAATCCAACAGTTCTTTGTCCGCTCCCTTGCGGAGGTTACGCGGTTCCACGCCGCGGATGTCCCGCAGCTGGCTGAGTGTTCGCGGTAGGCGCTGGGCGACCGCTGCCACTCCCAAGTCCGACAGAATATGGCGAACAGGCTGGTTTATGTGGGCGGCGTATTCCTCCCGCCATTTGGCCACCGCCTGGGCCAGTGCCCGGGGCCGGCCCTCCATGCGGCGGACCTCTTTGATCCGGAGCCACGCCTTGTCGGAGGTCCGCCCTGCGTCGGCCCGCTCCAGCAAGAGGGCGCACTCCTCTTCGGCCCATTCCAGGCGCCCCCGGGCCCGCAGCTCCTGGTGCAGTATGTCGCTGATCTCCAACAAGCGCTCCACGTCGGCCGCGGCGTAGGTCAGCATGGAATCGGGCAGCGGTCTTTGGAACCAGTCGGACATGCGGGCTTCTTTGGGCAGGTCCACTCCCAGCAGGCGCTCATGAAGCGAGGCCAGCGATGGAGTGTGGTATCCGATGAATCCTGCCCCGATCTGGGTGTCGAATATGCGGCGGGGTTGCGTGCCGCACTCGTGTTGGAGAACTTCTAGGTCTTGCTCGGCGGCATGGAGCACCGCCAGGCCCCCTCCCTCCAGCAGCTCGGTCAGCCCTGCGATGGGCGCTTCCAGCGGGTCGATGATGGCCAGCTGGTCCCGCCAGGCGATTTGAACCAGTGCCACCCTGGGGTAGTAGGTGCGCTCGCGGTGGAACTCGGTGTCCAGGGCATAGGCTTCGGCGGCCGCGGCATCGGCCACCACCGCCGCCAGCTTGCGCCGAGAGGTGATCGGTTCGGGGGGGGCGGAATCGTGTCTCAATCGCCTGGCGGCCCGGAGTCGTAGGGGTAGCCAGCTTCTATCCACCCATTGGTTCCGCCGGCCACGTTGGTGCACGACCAGCCATGGGCAGTCAGATACTCAGCGGCCTTCAGGCTTCGCCCGCCCAAGGCGCAGATCATGTACAAGTGCTGATCGGGCAGTTCTCGGGCCCGTTCGGGGACGGTGTCCAGGGGAATGAGGGTCGCGCCGGGCACACGGGCTTCGGCGTATTCCTCGGGCTCGCGCACGTCGATGAGCACTATGTCGTCTGACAGCAGTGCGGCCAGCTCCACCACTCCGATCTCAGGGATTTCCACCAGGCTGAGGTTAGTGGCCCGATCAGAGGTCTTCGGGACCGTCGAGGTCTGCCACCGCCGGCGGAGAAGCTGGCACGTCGACAACGGTCACCTCATCTAGCAGCGAGGCAACGGCGCGCTGGCCGGATTCGAACAAGCTCTTGGCCAGCCCAGCTGATCCAGAGTCGATGGCCAGGGGCAGGTAGTGGCGGCGCTGGTCGGTGAAAATCGCCGCCGAGGGAGCAGCGGCCGGCAGCGCCTGGCGGACGGCCTGCACCAGGACAGCCACGTCCACGGTGCTGATGGCAGGAATATCGCAGGGCAAGATCACCGTTATTGGATGGCGAGCTTGGCCGAGTGCAGTGGCCACTGCACCCAGCGGACCCTCACCAGGCCAGTCGTCGGCTACGTGCTGGGCATCGACGGCGGTCGCGGCCCATTCCAGCCGGGGATCAGTCCCACCAACGATTAGGCGTTGCGAGGCTTCATCCAGTGCGGCCAGGGCACTGGAAATCAGCCACCGCCCCTCCACCTCGATGAACGCCTTATCGGTGCCCATTCGCCGGCTCTGACCTCCGGCAAGCACTGCACCAGTGAATTCAGTGGAGATCTCTATCCCCCATAGTTCATGCGGGTGTCCTCCATGCGGAGGACGGGGGTGTCCTCGTCGGCCTGGAAGCCGCAGTCCACCACCTCGCCGATGAACAGGGTGTGGGCCCCGGTGACAACTGCGTCGCGCACCTCGCAGTCAAGATAGGCGGGGGCGCAGTCCAAGATGGGCGCGCCGGTGACCCCGTCGCGGAACGCGAAGCCGTTGAGGGTCATGGCCGCAAGATCCACCTCGACCGGTTTGGTGAACTTTCGAACGATGGCCCGGTCCTCGCGGGAGATGGTACACAGGCTGAACACCTTGCCCTCGGTGATGAGCTCGTGGGTGTAGGCCGGATGCTCCACTCCGATCCCCACCAGCTTGGGCTCGAAGGCCAGTTGTGTAGCCCAGTTGAGGGTCATGCCGTTGCGGCGCTCCCCCGCTCTCGACCCCACCACATATAAGCCGTAGGGCAGGCTCCACAACACCCGCCTACGAAGGCGGTCGTACGATTCTTGGACTTCGGGATCATCCCCGACATGTTCGGGAAACGGGCCTACGACACCGGTGCCGCCTGGCGCCGCCATATCAAGCCTCCAGATCTCGGGGGGGCCACGATGGGTCGAGCTGGTGGAGAAACAATCGGCAGCGCTCTTCTTCGTCTTGTTCGCCGATGGCGGCGGCAGTGGCCTGCAATCCAGCCAATGACCGCAGAAAGCCCCGATTAACTTCGTAGGCCCAGCGCACATAACCCGACCCCCGCCAGCCGTTCTGGCGCAGTCGGTCAAGTCCCCGGTGGTAGCCCACCCGGAAAGCGGCGTAGGCCTCGGCGTCGTCTCGTGCCAACTGTCCCAGCCGGGCCCAGCCGTCCAAGAAGCGGGGGAACTGGGCCACTACTTCGGCCACCTCATCCCTTCTGCGCTCCTCAGGCAGGCTCATTGCCTCGGCCAGGGAGGCCACCGCTTGGGGCGGCTCAGGGTCCAAAATCGTCTCTGGCGGCCCCGACCGAGTGAGATTCACCGGTGCATCGCTCATGGCTGCAATCCTTCTATGGTCAGTGGACGCGCACCAAGCGCAGCACGTCGGTGGCCTCGGTCATGCCGGCCACCACCGCCACCACATCACCGGCTCCGACGTGACCTGTCTCTTTGGCCATGTCTAGGGCCTCGGCCACCCGGGCCTCATAGCTGCCCACCTCGCAGGCCAGCATGGGGGTAACTCCCCAGCTCAGCGTTAGCTGTTGGACGGTGCGTTCCGAGGTGCTGAAACCCAAAATGGCTGCTTGGGGGCGGAAACGGGCCATAGAGCGTACGGTGAATCCGGAGGCCGAAATGCACACGATGGCCGCCAAGTTGAGCTCGTTGGCCGCGGTAGCTGCCGCGCCGGTCATGGCGTCAGTCACAGATGTAGGGGCGTCCACGTCGGTCATGCGCAACCGGCGGATGTTCTCCCCCCAGCGCACATAGTCGAACTCTTCGTCGGCCCGCTCGGCGATGCGGGCCATCGTGGCCACCGTGGCCGCTGGGTGGGCACCGATGGCGGTCTCAGCCGAGAGCATGACCGCACTGGTGCCGTCGAATACCGCGTTGGCCACATCGGATACCTCGGCCCGGGTCGGGGTCGATGCCTGGACCATGGAATCCAGCATCTGGGTTGCGGTGATCACCGGCAAGCCGCCCGCGATGCAATCCCGGATGATTCGCTTTTGAAGGTGCGGGGTCTCTTCCATCAGGCACTCGGTGCCCAAATCGCCGCGAGCCACCATGATTCCCGCCGAGGCGTCAATTATGTCATCGAGATTCTGCACGGCTGCTTGGGTCTCGATCTTGGCGATAACCAGCGGGCCAGTGGGATGGGGCTCGACGCCGACCCGGCGGATGTCGTCGCCTGACCGAACGAACGAGACGGCCACCATGTCCACCGAATAGCTCACGAATGCGTCCAGATTCCGCAGATCTTCCGGTGTCGGCGTGGACATGCTGAGCCGGTCAGACGGGATGCGGAACCCGGGCCGCCCATGGATCACGTCGCCGTGGAGGACTTGGGCCGCAGCCTTGTCGGCGGAAATGTCGACTATTTCCAACAGCACCTGCCCGTCTCCGAGGGCCACTTGGTCGCCGATGGCAATATCGTGAAAGAGGTTCTCGTAGTCCACCTCCACCACCTCGGCGGTGCTCAGGTTGTCGCCGACCCTGATCCCCACCTGGGAATCGGCCCGCAGCTCCACGCCTTCCTGGCCAAAGCTGGCCGTGCGCACTTTCGGACCAGGCAAGTCCACCAGGACTCCCACCCGCCGGCCTGCTTCTTGGGCCACCTGCCGCACGAGGTGCATTCGCTCTAGGGCCTCCTCAAGCGTTCCGTGGGCTAGGCCGATGCGAGCCACGTCCATGCCAGCGTCCACCATGGCTCGCAGTACTTGCGGGGATTCCGACGCCGGGCCAATCGTGGCGATGATTTTGGTGCGTCGGGTCACAGCCTTTAACGCTACCGCCCGATCAGGCTGATCTTGCGGTCTAGCAGGGCTGGTGTAGCTGCGGCTACCGGTGGGTTCGGCTAGTTCATGCGGGCCCGGGCGCGGACGGCCAACTGCCGAAGCTGCTCCTCATCGTCATTCTCCGCGGCCTCGGCTAGTGCCTCGAACCGGCGGGCCGCTACTTCGAACCGTCCCCGCTCCATGCTGATCAGACCAAGCTGTTTGGCCTCCTTAGCAGTGGCCGAGGGGCAAATCGTCCGCAACTCCAGTACCCACTCCAGATTGGCGTAGTCCCGGCGCTGGGCGTAGATGGCCCGAAGATTCCCCAGTATCCGCTCCATGATCGACGAATCGTCTACCGGGGCCAAGAATGCAGGGTGAAATCCCTTCTGCCCTCCGGTGATCTGGTGGAAGAGTTCTTCGCAGCCCTGGGCATTGAGCAACGCGCCCCCGGCGAACACGTCGATATAGGTGTCGGGCTCGTTCCGGTCCCGGATCAAGAAGTGGCCAGGCAGTCCGATTCCCTCGAACTCATAGCCCATGCGGGCCCCTACCGTGATGGTCAGCACGGCGAGGCTGATGGGGATCCCGGTGCGCCGGCGCATGACCTCGTTGAGAAACGAGTTGCGGGGGTCGTAATAGTCCGACCGGTTGCCGTGGAACCCCAGCTCGCTGAACAGCGAGTGCAGCATTTGGCTCCGACTGGAGTGGTCGCAAGAATCGGCGAGAGAGTCCAGTCGGTCTAGCTCAGCGTCGAAGTCCATATCCGGACAGCCGTGGGCGGCAATGCACAGAGCCCCCTCATGGAGGGCGAATTCATCCTGCTCAAGCAGATTCCTGAATCTCTCAGCCGGCTCCCAACCCACAGACAGTGAATCTATCCCGGCAACTACGCTTTCGCTGGTGTCCGCTTGGCAGTTCTTAGATCACGAGGGGCCGATACCCATCGCCCACCGGGGCGGGGCCGCGGAGGGGCCGGAGAACACCATGGCCGCGTTCTCAGCCGCCGTCGACCTTGGCTATCGCTACCTGGAGACTGATGTGCACGCCACCCGCGACGGGGTACTGGTGGCATTCCACGACGAGGGCTTGCAACGGCTCAGTGGTCGTCCGGAGGCCATCGCCGAATTGGCCTGGCGAGACTTGGAGACCGTGCGAGTGGGCGGAGAACAAACCATTCCCCGCTTCGAGGAACTGCTGGAGGCCTGGCCCGATGTCAAGATCGCGGTCGACCCCAAACACGACCAGGCCACTGAACCGCTTATCGACACCCTGCATCGGGCCAACGCCATCGACCGGGTGTGCGTCGGATCATTCTCGGGGCGCCGACTGGCCACCGCCCGGCGCCTGGGCGGGCCACGGCTGTGTACCGGTCTCAGCCCAAAGGAGGTCGGGCGGCTCCAAGCCGCGGCCGCTGGTCTGCCCCTACGCATCAAGGCCGGGGCCTGTGCCCAAGTGCCCCCCACGGCCAAGGGCGTGCCAGTGGTTCATCGACGGTTTGTCGATGCCGCTCACCGTCAGGAGGTAGCGGTGCATGTGTGGACTGTGGACGATGCCGACGAGATGCACCGGCTGCTGGATTTGGGAGTGGACGGCATCATGACCGACCGCCCCACCGTGTTGCGCGATGTGCTCATTGCCCGCGGCACCTGGTCTTGAGGCTCTGATCCAAGGCCAGAGTATCTGTGGTTAATTTTAGGTTTCCTGGGGATTTCTACTCACAGCAGTGGAAAACCCTGTGGATTTTATTTTTCCCCTTGACCTGGTCTTATAGCGCGCTATGGTGTGCCCACCTACCAGAGACAAGCGGAGTTAGCTGAAAGAGCAGGAGCCCGAAAGGGCGAGAGTTCGACAGAGTTCCGCAGGACCGCTGGAACGGGCCGAGGAAGTCGGTGGCACCACCGAAAGCCGAGGGCCGGGAAGGAGGCCAGGTGCCGCGAGGAACTGGGAGGTAGGGACCGGGTAGCCGGAGGGCGCAAGCCAGCCAGAGCGCCGGGACCGAACGGGACGGCCCCGAGAAGTCGACCGGTTTCGGCCGGGAGGCTACTCGGGGCCTCCTACTTTTCGAGGTTCCTGTTGCTCTGGGTCTCCTGTTCTTTTGCGCCGGAACAGTAGGGTGAGCGCGGTGAGCGGACCCGCGGTCGCACTTCTGCACGGGCTAGCCGGTTCGGCCCGGCGAACCTGGGGGGACAACGCCTGGATCGATCTGTTGGCCGACGCTGGCCGCGAAGTGATCGGCGTCGACCTGATGGGACACGGCACCGCCCCCAAGCCCCACCATCCCGAGGGCTACGCCGAATTCGAGCAGCACGTGATCGACCGCTTCCCCGACGAGCCCATCGACGCCATCGGGTTCTCGCTGGGGGCCTACACCCTTTTGTCCATTGCCTCCCGGACGCCCGAGCGATTTCACAAGCTGGTGGTATCCGGGGTGGGCAAGAACCTGTTCGAGCGAGACGAGGGCCACAGCCGCATGATCCTGCACGCGGTGACCGGCGAGCCCGATCCCGAGAATCCCGAGGCACTCCACTTCTCCACCCTGGCCGACGACCCCGAGGCCGACCGGGAGGCCTTGGCCGCGCTGATGGCCAGCCGCACCGCCTTCGACACGAGCTGCTTGGCTGATGTCGCCGTGCCCACCCTTGTGGTGGTGGGCGACAAGGACTTCGCCTACCCCGCCGACCAGCTCGTGGACGCCCTTCCCGACGCCCGCTTGGTGGTTTTGCGGGGCATAGACCACTTCGCCACCCCCAAGTCCTTCGACTTCATCGACGCCGCCCTGGACTTCCTCGACGCCCGGCCCTTCTAGAGTCAGCGCAACTGTTGGGCGGTGGGCACCAGGGGTGCGGGCAAGAGGGTATCGCCGGTCAGGTACTGATCCACGGCCGCGGCACAGGCCCGGCCTTCGGCGATGGCCCACACGATCAGGCTCTGGCCGCGGCCTATGTCGCCCGCCACGAACACGCCCGGCACGGTGCTCATCCAGTTGTCGTCGCGGGCCACGTTTCCCCGGGCGGTGATCTCTACTCCCAGGTCGTCGAGCAGGCCGCCGGTTTCGGGGCCGGTGAACCCAAGAGCCAATAGCACCAGATCCGTTTTGAACTCTCGCTTGGTACCCTCGATCGGGTCGAACCTCATGCGTCCGCCATCGAAGGACTGCTGCACGTCAATCGTGTGCAGTGCCTCCACCTTGCCACCCGATCCGGTGAACTCCACGGTGTTGATGGCGTAAACCTGGGTGCCGCCCTCCTCATGGGCTGATGACGACCGGTGCATGAGCGGCCAGGTCGGCCACGGGGTGGAGTCGTCCCGCTGGTCGGGCGGACGGGGCAAGATCTCGAACTGGTGGATGGAGGCCGCTCCGTGGCGGTGGGCGGTGCCCAGGCAGTCGGCACCGGTGTCGCCCCCGCCGATGATGATCACGTGCTTGCCGGCGGCCGAGAACGGGTGTTCGTCCAGGTCGCCCTGCTGAACTCGATTGGCCGGGGGCAGGTACTCCATGGCCTGATAGACGCCCTCCAGCTCCCGACCGGGAATGGGCAGGTCTCGCCACTGGGTGGCCCCGCCGGCCAGCACCACCGCGTCGTATTTTCCGGTGAGTTCAGCCGCGCTCATGTCGAAACCGACATTCACCCCCGTCTTGAACACCGTGCCCTCGGCCTCCATCTGGGCCAGTCTGAGGTCGAGGTGGCGCTTTTCCATCTTGAACTCGGGGATGCCGTAGCGCAGCAACCCTCCGATGCGGTCGGCCCGCTCGTACACCACCACGTCGTGGCCCGCCCGGGTGAGCTGCTGGGCAGCGGCCAACCCAGCTGGCCCCGACCCCACCACGGCCACCGATTGGCCGGTGCGGTCGTCGCACACCACTGGGGTGATCCACCCCTCCTCCCAGGCCCGGTCCACGATCTCCACCTCGACCTGCTTGATGGTCACCGGGTCCTCGTTGATGCCTAGCACGCAGGCCGCCTCACACGGCGCGGGGCACAGCCGCCCGGTGAACTCGGGGAAGTTGTTGGTGGCGTGCAGCCGCTCAATGGCCTCCCGCCAGTGGTCCCGGTAGACGAGGTCGTTCCAGTCGGGGATCAGGTTGCCCAGCGGGCATCCGTTGTTGCAGAAGGGGATGCCGCAGTCCATGCAGCGGGACGCTTGGGTGCGCACCGACTCGGCATCGAAGTCGTTGTAGACCTCGTGCCAGTCCTTGATCCTCACTGGCACGGGACGGCGCACCGGCGTCTCCCGCCCATGCTTCATGAACCCTCGGATATCACCCATGTGCGGCCGCCATGATGGCTGCTTCGGCGTCGGTCCCGGTCCGCTCGGCCTCGGCCACCGCACTCAGCACCCGCTTGTAGTCCTTGGGCATCACCTTCACGAACCGGTCGGCCTCGGTGGCCCAGTTGGCCAAGATCCGCTCAGCCACCGTGGAGTCGGTGTTCACCATGTGCTGGCTGATTCGGTCCCGCAACCACTCCCGATCGTTTTGGTCCAACGCCTCGATGTCCACCATCTCCGTGTTGACCTTGGGGGGGAACACGCCCTCTGGGTCGTGCACATAGGCGACGCCGCCCGACATTCCCGCGCCGAAGTTCCGCCCGGTGGGGCCGAGCACCACGGCCCGACCGCCGGTCATGTATTCGCAGCCGTGGTCGCCCACGCCCTCCACCACCGCCACGGCCCCCGAGTTGCGGACACAGAAGCGCTCCCCCACCAGCCCACGCAGGTACAACTCGCCGCTGGTGGCGCCATAGCCGATCACGTTGCCGGCGATCACGTTCTCCTCGGCCGCGAACTGGGCCTGGGGGAAGGTGGTGACGATAATGCGCCCGCCCGACAGGCCCTTGCCCACGTAGTCGTTGGCGTCGCCGGTCAGCTTCATGGTGATGCCCCGGGGCAAAAACGCCCCGAAGCTGTTGCCGGCCGACCCGGTGAAGTTGATGCGGATTGTGTCGTCGGGCAGCCCGTCGGCCCCCCACTTGGTGGTCACGTTGAAGCCGAGCATGGTGCCCACCGTGCGGTTCACGTTGCCGATGGGGAGATCCATCTCCACCGGGAGGCCGTCTTCCAAGGCGGACTCGGCCATCAAGATGAGCTGCTGGTCGAGGGCGCGGTCGAGGCCGTGGTCCTGGGGTTGCGTGCAGTGCCGGTCATCCCCAGGATCAATGTCTGGGGCGTACAAGATGGGGGACAAATCGAGCCCCGACGCCTTCCAGTGGTCCACCGCATCGCTCACGTCGAGGCATTCCACCTGCCCGACGGCCTCGGCCAGGGTGCGGAAGCCGAGCATGGCCAACATCTCGCGGACCTCTTCGGCGATGTACTCCATGAAATTGATGACGAACTCGGGTTCCCCGGTGAACTTCTTGCGCAGCTCGGGATCTTGGGTGGCCACCCCCACCGGGCAGGTGTCCAGGTGGCATACCCGCATCATCACGCATCCCATTACCACCAGCGGCGCAGTGGCGAATCCGAACTCTTCGGCCCCCAACAACGCGGCGACCATCACATCTCTGCCCGTCTTGAGTTGGCCGTCGGTTTGCACCACGATGCGGTCCCGCAGCCGGTTCAACAGCAGCGTTTGCTGGGTCTCGGCCAAGCCCAGCTCCCACGGGGTGCCGGCGTGCTTGATGGACGTCAGCGGAGAGGCCCCGGTGCCGCCGTCGTGGCCCGAGATGAGCACCACGTCGGCGTGGGCCTTGGACACCCCGGCGGCCACCGTGCCCACCCCCAGCTCCGAAACCAGCTTCACGTGGATGCGGGCAGTGGGGTTGGCGTTCTTCAGGTCGTGGATGAGCTGGGCAAGATCCTCGATGGAGTAGATGTCGTGGTGGGGCGGCGGGGAGATCAACCCCACACCGGGGGTGGAATAACGGACCTCGGCGATCCACGGCCACACTTTGTGGCCCGGAAGCTGGCCGCCCTCGCCCGGCTTGGCCCCCTGGGCCATCTTGATCTGAATGTCGTCACTGTTCACCAGGTATTCACTGGTCACCCCGAACCGCCCTGAGGCGGCCTGCTTGATGGCCGACCGGCGAAGGTCGCCGTTGGGGTCGGGCACATAGCGGCGGGGATCCTCGCCGCCCTCGCCGGTGTTCGACTTGCCGCCGATGCGGTTCATGGCAATGGCCAGGGTCTCATGGGCCTCGGCCGAGATCGACCCGTATGACATGGCCCCGGTGGAGAACCGGGTGACGATGCTGGAAATCGGCTCCACCTCATCGATGGGAATCGGCTCTCGCACACCGGTGCGGAACCGGAACAGCCCCCGTAGGGTGGCCAGGCGCTCTGACTGGGCGTCCACCTTCTCGGTGTACTCCTTGAATATGTCGTAGCGGCGCTCGCGGGTGGCGTGCTGGAGCTTGAACACCGTCTCGGGGTTGAACAGGTGATACTCCCCCTCCCGTCGCCACTGGTACTCCCCTCCCCCTTCGAGGGTGCGGTGGGCCCGCTCGTCGGGGTTCTCGGGGAAGGCGATGCGGTGCCGCAGCCTGACCTCCTCGGCCAGTTGAGGGAAGCCGATGCCGCCGAGGCGGCTGACCGTGCCGGAGAAGCATTCACCGATGATGGGGTGGCCCAGGCCAATGGCCTCGAAGATCTGCGCCCCCACGTACGACTTCACCGTGGAGATGCCCATCTTGGACATGACCTTGAGCACACCCTTGTCGCAGGCCTTGATGTAGTTGTAGTGAGCCAGTTCCTTGTCGTCGTCGGGCGAGAATCCGCACAACCCCTCGTCGATCATCTGGTCGATGGTCTCGAATGCCAGATACGGGTTGATAGCCGTGGCCCCGTAGGCCTGAAGCAGGCAGATGTGGTGTACCTCGCGGGCGTCGCCGGTCTCGACCACCAACCCCACCCGGGTGCGGGTCTTCTCCCTGATGAGATGGTGGTGCGCCGCCGCGGTGGCCAGCAGCGACGGGATCGGCGCTGAGTCGGCGCTGGCTCCCCGATCTGACAGCACGATGATGTTCTTGCCCGATTCGATGGCCCGGCTGACCTGCTCGCGGATGCGCTGGATGGCGATGCGCAGCCCCGGCCCGCCGTCATCCACAGCGTACAGGCACGGCACCAGCTCGGTGTGCCAGTGCTCGTGGCCGCCGGGGCCGTCTACTTCAACCAGATTGGCCAGCTGTTGATTTGTAATCACCGGGTGGGGGGTGAAGATCTGGCGGCACGACTCGGGCCGGGGATCGAGCAGGTTGCCCTCGGGGCCTAACCAGCCGCAAGTGGCGGTGATGATCTCCTCCCGGATGGCGTCCAGTGGAGGGTTGGTGACCTGGGCGAAAAGCTGTTGGAAGTAGTCGTACAGCAGCCGCGACCGGTTGGACAGCACCGCCACCGGGGTGTCGGTGCCCATCGAGCCCAGGGCCTCCTTGCCGTCCCTGGCCATGGGGGCCAACAAGAGCTTCAGCTCCTCGTGGGTGTAGCCGAACATCTGCTGGCGCACCAGCAGGGGCGTCTCGTCGGGCTCGGGGAGGGGGCGCTCCGCCAGATCGTCTAGATCCACCTGGTTGTCGGCCAGCCACTGGCTGTAAGGATGGGCTGAGGCCAGCTTCTGCTTGATCTCGGTATCGCGCACGATGCGGCCCTCGGAGGTGTCGATCAAGAACATGCGACCGGGCTGCAAGCGGCCTTTCTCCACGATGGCCGCCGGGTCGACCTCCATAACCCCTACCTCGGAGGCCATGATCACCAAGTCGTCGTCGGTCACCCAGTAGCGGGAAGGGCGCAGGCCATTGCGGTCGAGCACTGCCCCGATGAGGGTGCCGTCGCTGAACACGATGTCGGCCGGGCCGTCCCACGGCTCCATCAAAGAGGCGTAGTAGCGGTAGAAGGCCCGCAGCTCCGGCGACATCGACTCGTGGTTCTCCCACGGCTCGGGGATCATCATGAGCACCGCCTGGGGCAGCGAGTAGCCGCCCATGAACAGCAGCTCCAGCACCTGGTCGAAGCTGGCGGTGTCGCTCACCCCCTCGGGACACACCGGGAACAGCCGCTCCAGGTCGCCGGGCAGATGGGGCGAGCTCAACAGGGCCTCGCGGGTCCGCATCCAGTTGCGGTTTCCCTGCACGGTGTTGATCTCGCCGTTGTGGGAGATGAACCGGTAGGGATGGGCCAGCGACCACGACGGGAAAGTATTGGTGGAGAACCGGGAGTGGATCATGGCCAGGGCGCTGGT
Source organism: Candidatus Poriferisocius sp. (assembly GCF_965214065.1). Classification (GTDB taxonomy): domain Bacteria; phylum Actinomycetota; class Acidimicrobiia; order Acidimicrobiales; family Bin134; genus Poriferisocius. The sequence goes on along the minus strand of NZ_CBDCAT010000026.1, from coordinate 211,096 downwards.
CACCCGGGTGTCGCTCAGATCGGAGTAGAACTCGCCGAGCTGCGGGGTGGTGAGCATCCCCTTGTAGACGATGGTCCGGTTGGACAGGCTAGCGAAGTAGCCATAGGTCAGCTTGCGGGCCTTGGACCCCAGCGCACCGGCATCGGCCTGGTCGTCGGTCTCGTAGGTGACCTCGTTCCGGATCCGGGTGCGAACGATATAGGCCCGCCGCATCAGCGCATCGGCGTCCAGTCCATCGCCGGAGTAGAACGGCTGCCAGAACGACGGCATGGTGGCCAGTGCCCCCGCCCCCAGCTCATCAGGATTGGTGGGCACCTCCCGCCATCCCAGCGAGGTCAGCCCTTCCTCAGTGGCGATTTGGTCCATGGCTGCCCGGGCGTGAGCCGCGGCCTCGGGAGTGTCGGGAAGGAAGCCGATGCCGGTTGCATATGCTCCCGCCTCCGGCAGGTCGAAGTCGCAGACCTGGCGGTAGAATTCGTCGGGCACCTGGATCAACAGGCCCGCCCCATCACCCGTATTGACTTCTGCCCCCAGCGCCCCCCGGTGCTGGAGGCTGCACAGTGCGCCGTAGCCGACCGACACGATCTCGTGGCGCGGCCGGCCCTTCAGGTCCACCAAGAACCCGACCCCGCATCCATCATGCTCGTTTCGGGGGTCGTAGAGGCCCTGAGGGTGTGGCAGTTCGGCGGTCTGCGGCGGCCAGTTCCTCATTGCGTCCTTTCCAGCGTGTTTGCCATGCGCGCTAAGACAGCATTGGCCAGCGGCAGGGTGGCAATTTTACCGCCGTAACCCGGTTCCCTTCCAAGTCTGTTGCGCGCCACGGGGGGTGGAGGTGCATGATTGCAGGGTGGATTCGCCTGTTGTAGATGGGGCAGGAGTGGCTGAAGACGCTCGCAACTGGGGTGTCGAGGGGCTTCTCGCTTTCATCGACGCCTGTCCGACACCGTTTCATGTGGTGGAGCGGGCTGCTGCCCTGTTGCGAGCTGCGGGGTTCACCCAGATGGACGAGACCGCCGACTGGCCCGACGCTTCCGGGAGCAGTTTTGTCTGCCGAGATGGCAGCCTGGTGGCCTGGCGGCATAGCACCAGCGAAAAGGGCTTCCGAATCATCGGCGCCCACACCGACAGCCCCAATCTGCGCATCACCCCCCAGCCCGACACCGGCCAGGTCGGCTACCGCCAACTCGGGGTCGAGATGTACGGCGGCGTGCTCCTCAACAGCTGGCTCGATCGTGACCTGGGGGTGGCCGGCCGGGTGGCAACCCCATCAGGCACCAGGCTTTTCCGCATCGACCAGGCGGTGCTGCGAGTGCCGCAACTGGCCATCCACCTCGACCGGGAGGTGAACCAGAAGGGCCTGCTGCTCAACCCTCAGACCCATCTGACGCCGGTGTGGGGGCTGGGGCTGCGTTCTCCCGGCGAATTCGCCGACGTGGTCGCCGAAGCCGCTGGTATCAGATCCGAAGAGGTACTGGCCTGGGATGCCATGCTCCACGACCTCACTCCTTCCACGGTCGGCGGTATCGATGGCGAGTTCATCTTCGCCCCCCGGATCGACAATCAGGTGTCGTGCTGGGCTGGGCTCCAGGCCCTGATCGATGCCCCTGCCGACGCGGTTCCCAGTGCGGTGCTGTGCCTGTTCGACCACGAGGAGGTGGGCAGTGTGTCGGCCCAGGGAGCCACATCGCCGCTGCTGACCACGGTGTTGGAGCGGATCACAGGCAGCCGCGACGCGCTGCACCCCGCGCTGGCCCGGTCGCTGTGCCTGTCGGCCGACGGCGCTCACGCCACCCACCCCAACTATCCCGAGCGCCATGAGCCCGAACACCTCATCGCTATGGGCGACGGGCCGGTGATCAAACGCAACGCCAACCTGCGCTATGCCACCGACGCGGTGGGCGAGGCCGCTTTCGCCGCCGCCTGCAAGAAGGCCGGCGTGAACCACCAGGTTTATGCCCACCGCAGCGATATGCCCTGCGGCTCTACCATTGGGCCCTTCGCCGCCGCCGCCACCGGGGTGACCACCGTTGATGCCGGTGTCGCCCAGCTCTCCATGCACTCAGCCCGCGAGATGTGCGGTGCTCAAGATCCGATTGACTTTGCGCAGGCCCTCGGCGCGTTCCTGAGCGCCGCGACCTGACCCTGGCTCAAGTTGTCTTCACCCTGGCTCTCAGCGTCGTAGCTTTACTCGAGAAACCCGTCGGGCCCGCTCATAGGCCGACACCAACACCAAGAAGATGGCAAAGAACTCCAGGCGGCCGATGAGCATGAGCGCTATCACAACCCCTCGGGCCGGACGGGTGAACACCAGGAAATTGGAGGTCGGCCCAGCTTCGCCCAGAGCCGGTCCCATGTTGCTCAACGCGCTGATGGCCGTAGACGAGGAGGTGATCAGGTCCTGGCCCAGCGCGGCCAGCACCATAGTGGCCGCCAGCGCGGACAACGCGTAGAGGGCCACCAGCCCCGCCACCCGCTGAAGCACCGGCTCGGACACTGCCTTTTGACCCAGCTTGACCTTGGCCACTACCTGAGGGTGCTTCACCCGCAACAGCCCCACCCGCATGTACTTTGCCATCACCTGGGCTCGCAGCACCTTCAGCCCTCCGGCGGTGCTCCCCGTCATGCCCCCCATCACCATCAAAGGCAGCAAAAGGGCTTGAGCACCCGGCGCCCAAGCCGCGAAATCACCCCCCGGATTGGCGTCGGAGGCGTTGCCGAAACCACTGCTGGTGCTCAGAGCGACCGCGGCGAAGATCCCATTGCGGAAGCTGTTGGACAAATCGGTCAGGTCGTTCACCCAATTGAGCAGTGACGTAGAGATCGTTGCCACCGCGATCACTACGATATAAGTGCGGAACTCCGAAGACCGCCCATAAGCCTGAGGATTGCCTGACACGGCCCGCCAGTGAAGGGTGAAGCTCACTCCGCACGCCAGCATCCCGGCGATGACCACGGCCTCCACCGCTGTGCTGTCGAAGTGGCCGACGGAGCTGTCATATGGCGAGAAGCCCCCGGTGCCGGCGATGGTGAAGGCGTGGGCCACCGCGTCGTACAGGCTGAGTTTGGCGATCATCAGGGCTGCTGCCACCGCCAATGTGATGCCGCCGTAAAGCCCCCACAGCCGCCGGGCAGTAGAGCTCACGCGGGGGGCCAGGCGGTCCGAGGTAGGCCCAGGAGCCTCCGCGGTGATAAGGCTCAGCCCGCCGACGCCCAAGAACGGCAGAATGGTCACCGCCAGCACAACCATGCCCATGCCGCCGTACCACTGCATGATCTGGCGCCACATGAGCACGCCCCGGCCCGTCCCCTCGATGGGACTCAGCACCGTGGAGCCCGTGGCAGTTATGCCCGACACCGCCTCGAAAAGGGCGTTGTCGAAGCTGCCCAGCTCGCCGGAGAACCACAGCGGCAAAGCGGCAAAAAATGACGAGCCGATCCATGTCCATGCCACCGCCGCGAACACCGAGGCCGGAGGCATGTCCTGGTCGAGACGAGTGAAGGCCGCCAACAGCATTCCCGCGGCCAGCGTCACCAGCGCCCCCAAGCCCAGGGCCACCTCGTTGTGCGATGTCGACGACCCCCACTCCACCACGGTGGCGAAGAGCATCCCCGGCACCAGGAATAACAGGCCTAGTCCCACCACGAACCCCACCCGGCTGGTGACGGTCCAAGGCCGATCCGCTAGCAGGTGGTGTACAGCCCACTTCGCAGCCGCCTTCACTCGCCGGGCTCCCGACAGCACCGCAGTCATCGCTGGGCCTTCATTGCCTCAGCCTCATCCGCTGGACCTCGCCGATACCCCAGCCCACCACCACCACAACCGGGTAGATCGACAGCCGGCCGAGGAACATCAGAGCGATCAGCACCGCCCGGGCCGGGGCAGCCAACACTGTGGCATCGGCGAACCCCGACAGCTCGCCCAGCCCGAGCCCGGTAGTGGCCAGCGCTGATATCGCCCCTGACACCGCGGTCAGAAGGTCGCCGCCTAGCGAGGCGACGCCAAACACCCCCAACAAGGTGGCCAGCACCCACAGAATCTGGAAGTTGTGGACCCGGGTGAGCGATGCCTCCGAAGCCGCCGCTCCCGATACCTTGACCTGTACCACCGCCCGGGGATGGAGCTGCAAGACCAATTCCCGCCGCACGATGCCCAAGAGCTGGATTACCCGGAGCACCCGGAACCCGCCCCCCGCCGAGCCTGCCATCGAACCCACTCCAATCAGCAGCAGCAACAGTGTCTGGGGTGCCGCCACCCAATGGCCCCAATCGGTGACCCGAAAGCCCGTGGTGCTGATGGCCGAAGTGACGGTGAAAAACGACTGTCGAATGGTGTCGGCTCCCCCGCCGGTATCCTGCCAGGTCCAGGCGGACATCAGGACCGCCGAAACCAGTATGAGACCGACATACAGCTTCACCTCTGTGGATCGCCACAGCGCTTGCAATTGCCCCCGGACAATCCACACCAACGCGGCCACTGACATGCCGGCCAGCCCCATCGCCCAAGCCCCCACCCACTCGATGGCTGCCGAGTCGAAATGGGCGAACGAGTCCCGATAGTTAGCAAACCCTCCGGTTGAGGCGGTGGTCAACCCGAAGGTGACGGCGTCGAACGGACTCATGCCCGCCGCGGCGTAGGCCACGATTACCACCGCGGTGAACCCCACATAGGCCAGCACCACCCGGCGAGCGGTGTGGGACCATGTGCTAGCCAGCACCGCCCGCCTGCCCCGCCCCTCTGCCACCTCGCTCAACCGCCGCTGGCCTCCGAATGTGGGCACCACCACCAAGGCGAACACCAAAGCACCCGCTCCCCCAAACCACTGAGTTGCGGCCCGCCATGAGAGAAGCCACTTCGGAAGAGCCTCGGGGTCGAGCACCGTCAGCGATGTGGTGGTGAGCCCGGCCATGGACTCGAAGAGGGCATCGTCCACCCGGCTCACCTCTCCAGAGGCCAAATAGACGATGGCTGATGCCACTACCGAGGTGGCGGCCGTGGCCACCACTGTGGTCAAAACCCTGACTGCGGAGCGATGCCAGGGGAAGCGAACCCGCGACGGGTCGCTCATCTGGGGCTCACCCGAAGAAGCGCTTCACTTCGTCCACCGTGTCGGGACGGGCAAAAACTACAATGTGGTCGCGGCTTCGCAGCTCGCTGCGGCCCCGGCCGATTTGAGGTTTGCCGTCGCGCACGTACGCGCCGACGAGCACGTCTTTGGGCAGGCCCAGCTTGTTTACCGCTGCGCCATCGGCCGGGGAGCCCTGCTTCACCTCGGCCTCGATGACCTCAAAGTCGCCTGACAGGTAGGTGGCCACCTGGGCCACGCCGCCCCGCACGTAGCTCAGCACGCCGTTGGCGCTGGCTGTACGGGGCGACAGGGCCACATCGATGCCCACATCCCGCAGTAGCATGCGCAGCGCCAGGTTGTGGAGCACGGCGATGGTCTCGCTGGCTCCCAGCGACTTGGCGTAGAGGCAGGCCAGGATGTTGGCGTCGTCCTTGCCGGTTAGGGCGATCACCGCGTCGAAGTTGCCGACGTCCTCGGATTCCAACAACTCGGCGTCGGTGATGTCGCCGTGGATCACCAGCACCCCATCGAGGTCTTCGCTGAGCTTCTGAGCCCGCTCCAGGTCGCGCTCGATGAGCACCACCTCGGCGTGGCGCTCGGCCAAGCGCTGCCCGACGATCTCGGCCGTCCGGCCCCCACCCAAGAGCATTACCCGACGGTGGGCACCAGGGGCCAGGCCCAAAAGCGGCAACAAGGTTCCCCGGGCCCGCCGTTTGCACACCACCCGCAAGAGGTCACCGGGCTCCAGAGTGGTGTCAGCTCGGGGGATTCGGGTCTTGCCCGCTCGGGTGAGCACCGCCACCAGAAAATCCCAGTCGGGCTCGTACTCTTCAGCTATGTCGGCCAGCCGGCGATTGGCCCACGGTGCGTCGGTCGTGAGCTTGGCCCCCACCACCACGACTTCGCCTTCGGCCATCACGGTCACGTCGGTGGCTCCCGGGTACGACAGGAGGTCCATAATCTCGTGGGCGGTCTCCTCATCGGGATCGATGATCGTGTCGGCCTGCATCGCCCCCCGCAGCTCGAGGGCGTCCTTCTCCCTCAGATTGCGGGATTGTATGCGGGCAATTGTGCGCTCGACCCCTTGCTGTTTGGCCAAGAGGCAGGCCACCAGATTCACCTCGTCGCTGGCGGTGACCGCCACCAGCAGATCGGCTTTGCGGATGCCCGCCTCCCTGAGGATGTGGGGATGGGAGCCGCTTCCCTCCACGGCCAGCACGTCAAGCTCTTCAGCCAGGTGGTGCAGCTTCTTGGCGTCGAGTTCCACTACCGACACCGTGTTTCCCTCCTCGCTCAGGATCTGAGCCACGTAGGAACCCACTTCGCCAGCGCCCACTACCACTATGCGCACGGTTTTATCCTTGCCCAAATTCGGGGAAAGGGCGAGTACTCCCGACGGTAACGGCTTCGCCAACCATCAGGCTCGGGACCGGCGGGACAGGCTGGAGCTGAACACCCGCACCCGCTGTTCGGTGACTACCGCGTCCATGGTCACGTCCCCCGGATGGGCAGGTACACCGTCAACCAGCTGCAATTCGTAGGCCAGCCCCACAACCAGCGGTTTAGCCGGCCGGGGGCCGTTCAGCAGAAAAGCCAGCGCCCGGTCGTAGTACCCCTGGCCCCGGCCAGCCCGATGGCCGGCAGCGTCGAATACCACCAACGGAGCCAGCACCACATCCAGCTGTTGGGCCGACACCATCTCTTGGGGATCGACATCGGGCTCGGGGATCCCGAAGCGATTGGGCACCATGGCGGTATCTGGGCCGGCAGGGGCGAACTGCATGGGGGCGGGGTCATGCAACACCGGGTAGTACACGTCTATGCCCCGGAGTCGACATGCGGTCACCAGCGGTGCGGGGTCGAGTTCGCCATCGTCGGCGATCGTGGCCGAAACCCGCTTCGCCCCGTCTAGCCACCCGAGGGATGTCACCGCGTTGCACACCGCTCGCGCCGCGCCCTCCGGATCAGGGAATAATCGCCGGGCCTGCCGGGCTTCGGTCCGCAACCGGTTGAGGCTGACCACTGTTCCAGATTATCCCGAATTACCCGAAAATGGACATCCCAAATGGCAACCTTGGCAGGTCGCATTTTCGCTGGCTAACTTCGCCTAGTTATCTCAAACAGGGGGTCAACGTGGACGCCGTACCGTATCTTGCCGGATTGAGCGCGATCCTTGCGCTCGCACTCGCTTTCTTGTTCTACCGGATCGTGAAGTCCGCCCCTCCGGGCAACGACCGGATGGTCTATCTCATGAACGAGATCCAGGCCGGAGCCCGGGCCTTCCTCAAGCAGGAGTACACCTGGGTAGCCGGGTTCGTGGTGATCATGGCCATCCTCATTCCGGTGCTCACCGGAGTGGAGCTCACCTTTATCAGCTACATCCTGGGCGCGGTGCTCTCGGCCGGCGCAGGGTACGTGGGTATGACAGTGGCCACCATGGCCAACGCCCGCACCACCCAGGCGGCCACCGAGGGGCCGGCCAAGGCTCTGCCCCTGGCCTTTCGGGGTGGGGCGGTCATGGGCTTTTCCGTGGCCGGATTGAGCCTTTTGGGCCTGGCCTTCACCTACCTGCTGTTCGTGGAGTGGCTCAGTGTGGACGACCCGTTTGAGATCTTCACCGCCTTCGGACTGGGCGCCAGCTCCATCGCCCTTTTCTCCCGCGTGGGTGGCGGTATCTACACCAAGGCTGCTGACGTGGGCGCTGACCTGGTGGGCAAGGTCGAGGCCGGCATACCCGAGGACGACCCCCGCAACCCCGCCACCATCGCCGACAATGTGGGCGACAACGTGGGCGACGTGGCCGGCATGGGCGCCGACCTGTTCGAGAGCTACAGCGGATCGATCATCGCCCCTATCGCACTTACTGCATTCTCTTTCGCGGTGGCCGGAGGTGAGGCCACCGGCAGCGACATCGGCCTGGCCCAGCTCATGTTCCCGCTGGCCGTGGCGTTTGTGGGAATGCTGGCTGCCATCGTGGGCTCGTTCGCAGTTCGGGGCAGTGCCCGCGCCGACGTGAAAAGCCTGTCACGCCAGCTCCACATGGGCACCAACGTGGCCATGGGACTCACTGTGGTCGGCACCATCTTGATCGGACTGTGGTTCTTTTCCGGCGATGACTTTGAGAATTGGTGGGGACTGCCCATTTCGGTGATCGGCGGCCTCGCGGTGGGCTGGGCCATCGGCAAGGTGGCCGAGATCTGGACCAGCGATCACTACTCACCAGTCAAGAAGATCGCCCAGCAATCCGAGACCGGCCCGGCCACCACAGTGCTGGCGGGCATCAGTGCAGGCATGGTGTCGGTGGCCGCTTCGGTGATTCTGATTGGCGCTGGCGTGCTGGTGGCATATTGGGGTGGTCAGCAGACACTGCTCGGCGACGATACGGCCAACGGTATCTACGGCATTGCAGTAGCCGCCATCGGCATGCTGGCCACCACCGGTGTGGTTGTGTCAGTGGACGCCTACGGGCCCATCGCCGATAACGCCGGGGGCATTGCCGAAATGGCCGAGCTCGACCCCAAGGTGCGGGAGGTGACCGACGCCCTCGACTCGCTGGGCAACACCACCGCGGCCATTGCCAAGGGATTCGCGGTGGGTTCGGCCGCGCTGACCGCTCTGGCCCTGTTCAAGACCTTCGAGGTGGCCCTCCGACTGGAGGACCCCGACTTTTCACTCTCCCTGAATGTGGGGGAAGTAGACGTTTTCATCGGCCTGTTCCTGGGCGCCATGCTGCCATTCTTGTTTGCGGCCTTGACCATCGATGCGGTGGGCCGGGCGGCCAACAAGATGATCGAGGAGGTGCGCCGCCAATTCCGAGAGATACCTGGTCTGCGGGAGGGCGCTGAAGGGGTCAACCCCGACTCATCTCGGTGTGTGGCCATCTCCACTCAGGCATCGCTGCGGGAGATGCTGGTGCCCGGTGCCTTGGCCGTGGCCGTTCCCCTAGTGCTCGGTTTCATCGATGTGGACACCCTGGGCGGCTTCTTGGCCGGTGCCCTGGTGACCGGATTCGCTCTGGCCATCTTCATGGCCAACGCCGGCGGTGCCTGGGACAACGCCAAGAAATATATCGAGGCCGGTGCCCATGGTGGCAAGGGCTCCGAACCCCACAAGGCAGCCGTGGTGGGCGACACCGTAGGTGACCCGTTCAAAGACACCTCCGGACCGTCGATGAACATCCTCATCAAGGTCATGACCATCGTGTCTCTGGTGTTCGCCTCGGCGTTCGTCTGATCGTTCCGCCCGTCGGCAACCGTGGCAACATGAGCCAATGCCGATAGCCAAAGTCCGCGACCTCAACCTGTACTTCGAGCTGCACGGTTCGGGGCCACCCCTATTGAACATCAGTGGTAGCGGCGGAGACCTCCGCATGACCGCTCCCGACCAGAATTCGCTCAACGGGGCCTTCACCGTGGCCCACTTCGACCAGCGAGGCCTGGGCCAGACTTCTACCCCACCGCTGCCGTGGACCATGGCCGACTACGCCGCCGACGCGGTGGCGTTCCTGGACTTTCTAGGCTGGGACTCGGTGCCGGTGGTGGGCACCAGCTTCGGCGGGATGGTGGGCATGAATATGGCCGTTCTCCATCCGGGTCGCATCAGCAAGCTGGTGCTCAACTGCACCTCACCAGGTGGTCCCGAGTACAGCTCGTGGCCCCTGCACACCCTGGCCGACCTCGACCCCGACGAGCGGGGCGAGGTGGCCCTAGAGATCATGGACACCCGCTATCAAAGGGGAGGTCCGCTGCCCCCCGGCGTAGAAGTGTTCGTGACCGCGGCCCGCCCCGACGGCCCAGCCCTTCCGCTCAACACTTCCGGCGCTCTCGGCCAGCTCGAAGCCCGCCGGGGCCACGACGTGGTTGACCGTCTGGGCGATATTGACGTTCCCAGCCTGGTGTGCGCTGGCATCCACGACGGCATCGCCCCCATGCGCAACAGCGAACTCCTGCGCGACCGCATCCCCAACGCCCGACTGGCCACCTTCGACGGCGGCCACATCTTCATGCTGCAAGACCCCACCGCCTACCCCACCATCTTGGAGTTCCTCGCCGAAAGCTGAGTTTTGCCCCACCCCCTACGCTTGCGGGGGTGAACCGGGAGCGGGCGCTACGGACGCTGGGACTGGAGAAGGGGGCACAGGCCGCTGACATCAACCGGGCCTATCGGGAGCTGATCCGACTAGCTCACCCCGATGTGGGGGGCAGCACCGCGGTGGCCGCCCGCATCACCGAGGCCTACTACTGGCTCCAGCGGGCTGGAACCAATCCGCTGGAGCCGTCCAAGTCGTCGCCCCGGAAGTCGGCAACGCCCGCCAAAGCGAAGACCGACGACAGTCTGGTCCTTCACTTGCCGGCCGGAGACGTGTTCGCTCGACTGGTCGATGCGGGCCATGAGTTGGGCGAGGTGAGCTACATCGACCCCACAACCGGCATTGTCCAAGTCACGTTTACCGCTGACAACGGCGTTGTGTGCCAACTGGCCGCTACCGTGCAGGCGAATCCGGTCACCGGCTCGCGCCAACGTGAGACCCAGGTGGAGTTCACCCTCGATCCGCTGGCCAGCGGGGAGGCACCCCCCATCGGGCGAGTCGTCGCCCACCTAGTCCGCTTGATCCGCAGCTAAGTCAGCTCAGGTTGAAGACAGTGCGGATACCGATGCTGGCTCGGAGGTCGTCGAGGCCGGCGTTGATCTCGTCGATGGGGCGCCGAGCGGTGATCATGGGCTCGAGATCGAGGCGGCCGTTCTGCCACAGGGCGAGCAGGCGGGGAACCTCTCGCTGGGAGTTGCAGCCGCCGAACAAACAGCCCAGCAGCTTCTTCTCCGCGGTGAGATACATGACCGCAGGGTTGATGGTCACGGTGTGCTCCAGGGCAGGGGCGCCCACCATCACCGTGGTGCCGCCGTTGCGGGTGGCGGCCAGCCCGGCCTCCACCAGCGGGCCGGCCCCGGCGGCGTCGAAGGCGTAGTCGGCCCCAATACCTCCTGTGGCCTCCTGCACGTGGGCCACCACGTCGGTCTCGTTCGGGTCGAGCAGGTCGGTGGCCCCGAACGCCACCGCGGCGCTGCGGCGATCGGCGACCGGGTCGGAGGCGAAGATGCGGGACGCACCGGCCAGGCGGGCACCCTGCACCACCGACATGCCCACACCTCCCAGGCCCATCACCAACACGGTGGCGCCTTCTTCCACTTGGGCAGTGTTGAGCACCGCGCCCACACCAGTCTGGATGGCGCAGCCGATCACCGCGGCCACTTCTAGGGGCACATCGGGGTCGATCTTCACCGCGGCTGACTCGGCCACCAGGGTCAGCTCCCCGAATCCGGCGACACCCAACCCCCGGTACACCGGCTGGCCGTCCATCGTGAACGGGATCGAGCCGTCGGGCATCGTTCCCATGAACATCGAGGCTGCCGAAGCGCACAGCGTCATCTCGCCCCGCACACACCAGTAGCAAGTCCCGCACGGGCCGAACGGCGACAGCATCACATGGTCACCCTCGGCTAGGGAGTCCACCCCGGGGCCCACCGCGTCGACGATCCCAGCGGCCTCGTGGCCCAAAATGATCGGGGTCATCATCTCAGGGGCGTCGATCATGGTCAGATCGGAGTGGCACAGGCCGCAGTGGGTGACCTGCACTCGCACCTGCCCCGGTCCGGGATCGACGCAATCCACATCGGCCATCACCAATGGCGAAGCGGGTGATGCCAGCAGTGCTGCCTTCATGGAAACCTCTCTTCTGGGTTTACTTCTTGTCGGCCTTCCAACCTGTGGTGGCCCCGGAAACCATTCCGTAGGGGCCCGACGGCCACCGGAAGCAGTCCACCATGAGCTGGTCGACCTCGGCCCGGCTGGCAATGCCCTCGGCCACCACCGCGTTGGCCTCTCGAATCATGGCCCCGTACACCCGGTTGGTGACGTAGCCCCAGTGCATGGCCGAGTCTTGGATCACCACGGGGTTCTTGCCCGCGGCAGCAGCCAGACGGCAAATGGTCTCGGTGGTCTCGTCGGAGGTCTGCGGCGCCCTCACGATCTCGGCCAACTTCATCACCGGCGGCGGGGAAGCCCAGTGCCACCCAATCACTCGGTCGGCCCGATCGGTGGCCACTGCCAAGGCCTGCACCGGGTAGCCGCTGGAATTGGAAGCAAAGATGGTGTGCTCGGGGCACTTCTGGTCGAGGTCGCGAAACAGCTGGATCTTGAGGTCCAAGCGCTCGGGAACCGCCTCCAGGATCACATCTACTTCAGCAGCGGCTTCCTGGTCGGTGGTGAATTCGATACGGGCCAGCGCAGCTTGGGCCTCCGATTCGGTCATCTTGCCCCGGGCCACCGCCCCCTGGATACCGAAACGTCCCCCTGCCACCAATTCGGGCGCTACGGCCACCACGTCGGGATCGAGGTCGTAGGCCACCACCAGGTGGCCGGCGATGGCCATCACCTGGGCGATGCCCGAGCCCATTACTCCTGAGCCGATGACCCCGATTTTTTCTTTGTCGCCGGTCACGACAGGTGGGTGGCGAACCAGCCCGCCATTCGAGACCAGCCGTCGGCCGCGGCGTCAGCGTTGTACGACGGGCGTTCGTCGCATAAGAACCCATGGTCGGCCTCCGCGTAGCGCACGACCTCGGTAACCTGGGTGTTGCCCTCGAGGTCGGACCGAAGCTGTTCCACACCCTCCACGGGGATCATGCCGTCGAGGTCCCCAAACAGCCCCATCCACGGGCACTGGAGGTCGCCATGGCGGTCAGCCAGCTTGGGCTGGCCAGGGGAGAACCCGTCAGTGACGATGGCCCCGCCGTAGTAGGTCACGGCCGCACCCACCGGGCGGCTGATAGCGGTCAAGAAGGTCACGCGGCCGCCCATGCAGAACCCGGTGATCCCCACCTTGTCAGACGAAATCCCCTGGCCGGCCAGGTAGTCGAGGGCGGCGTCCACATCCATCAGGGAGTGCTCATCGAGGAGGCCGCTCATCATCTCGAATATCTTGTCCATCTCGTCGTAGTCGGCCAGACTGTTCTCGTAGCGGTGGTACAAGTCGGGGGCCACCGCAAGATAACCCTCAGCCGCCACCCGCCGGGTCACATCTTCGATATGGCCGTTCAACCCGAAGGCCTCCATGATGACGATGACCGCGGCCTTCGGCTCGCTGTCGGGACGGGCCACGTACAGCCTCATCGGGCCGTCGCCAGTAGTGAGTTCAACGTTCTCAGTTTGCATGGCTGCCGATGGTAGTTCTCGGTTCGACCGGTGGCCTATTGGCCGGGACGAGGCGCGTACAGCGGATCATTCCGGTCTCGGCTACCCCGCAAGAAGCGCTCGTCGAAGGGCCGAAACTGCTCCTCTCGCACCCATTCAGTGGTAGCTACCCGGCGTGAGATAAGCCACTGCCCGCCGTTGCGCCGAGACACGTCATCGATGAAGCGGAAGCCCACTGACATGTTCAACTCCTGCGGCCCTCCCTCGGTCCAATGTCGGGCGATGCCGTGGGCTTCGGAGCGGGCCCATTGCACTGTCTCACCGCTTGCTGCCTCCACCGGCTCCTGTTCGATCTCGATTAGGACGTTCAATATTGTGTGGGTCGACCCCGTGTAGCGACGCAGCAGGCGCTCGCTCCACACCAGATACTGTTCAACTGTGCCCTCGAAGGTGCCGTGGGAATCGGTGGCGCCGGGGTGGTAGCACGATCGAACCAGATCCATATCGAGACGGTCCACCCCCCGGCAGTACCGGTAAAGCAGCTCGGTGATCTCCTGCTTGGCCAAAAGTTCGCCAAGCCGGGCCTGGTTGTCCACGACCGCCATTGTGCCCCGCGATACGGCTGTCCGTGTGGTTAGAATCCAAACCGAGTTGGCTGCGAACCCCGAGCCCGAGGCCTCATGGCACACCGACCCATTCGGGCGGCATGAGGCCCGTTGGTGGAACGGCACAAATTGGACGGTGAAAGTCCGCGACGGAGATCTAACTGGGATAGACCCGCCGGGCATCGCAGTCGCCCCCCAGGGGATCCCCCTCAACGAACCTGCCTCTCCCATCACCGGTCGGCGGTCGATCCGCCTGTTCGGAAAGCACCTGCCCGGCGCGATGCTCTTGGCCTCGGTGGCCCTGGCCGCGGTAATCGTGCTGGTGATCGTCGTGGCTGTGGCGATCTAGCCGTCTTCATGGCCCTCTGAATATCTCTGCCGATATCTCTTGCCATAGTGTCCTGCCCCGGGCACCCTCATCGGCCCCGACGCCTACGAGGATGACACCTATATCAACCGCACTTGACGGGGGCAACAGCTATGCGAGGGATTCTTTTCGACGGTGAAGCAGCAGTGGTGACCGACGGGCTCGGGACCACCGAGCTCGAGCCTGACCAAGTGCGGGTTCGAATCGGAGCCGCCGGGGTGTGCCACTCCGACGTGTCAGTGATCGACGGCACGTTCGGGCAGATGTTCTCTCCACCGTTCGTGATGGGCCACGAGGGCGCCGGTGAGGTGCTGGCCGTCGGTTCCGATGTGACCACCGTGGCCGCAGGTGACCACGTGGTGATCGCCACCATCGACAACTGCGGGCGCTGCTCGGTATGCGCCACCGGCCATCCCACCTTGTGCCAGACCTCCAAGCTGGGTGCCGCTATTGCCAAGCGCAATGAGACGGGCGAGGAACCCGGCCCCGGCGATCTGCCCGCCTACTTCACGTACCAGGGCGAGGCGATCATGGGCTTCGCCAACACCGGCGTGTTCGCCGAGGAGGTGGTGGTAGGCCAGGGCCAGGTGGTGGCCATCGACAAGCGGGTGCCCTTCACCAGCGCTTGCCTCATCGGCTGCGGTGTGCTCACCGGCACCGGCGCCATCTTCAACCGGGCCCAGGTGTACCGGGGTGACACCGTGGCTGTGATCGGCGTGGGGGGCATCGGACTAAACGTGATCCAGGCCGCCCGCATTGCCGGGGCCACCAAGATCGTGGCCGTCGACAACAACCCGGCCAAGGAGGGCTTCGCCCGCCAATTCGGCGCCACCCACTTCGTGGACTCTGGGCAAGTACCGGCTGTCGACACCGTGCGGGAGATGACCTCGGGCGGTGTGGACTGCTCAGTGGAGTGCGTGGGCAACACCATGTTGATGAGCGATGCGGTGGAGATGTTGCGCCCCGGGGGCGACATGGTGATATTGGGAGTGGCGGGCATGGACGCCCGGATGGAGCTCGCCCCGTTCAAGCTCTACCAGAACAAGTCGATCATGGGGTGCCGCTACGGGTCGGCCCGCCCTGCGTTCGACATTCCCGCGCTGGTGGACCTGTATCTCGACGGGCGGCTGCTGCTCGACGAGCTGGTGTCGGCCACCTATGACCTGGCCGAACTCGACAAGGCCTTCGAAGACCTCGAAGCCGGGAAGCTGGCCCGAGGCGTGCTGACTATGGGCTGAGCCTCAGCCCGCCGGCGTCTCGGTGATGTCGGCTTCGAGGTCCAAATCGAAGTACTCAGCCGGGTTCTCCAGCAGGACCTTGCGGGAAATCGTCTCGTCCACCTTGGTGAAGTTCTCTTCAATGAACTCCTGGGAGTCGGGGAATGACCCCACCGAGTGGGGGAAGTCGGTGCCCCACATGATGTTGTCCCACGGGATGATGTCGACCATGTCGAACACCACCGGGTCGCGGATAACGCTGAAGTGGAAGTGGTCCACTACCTGCTCGCTGGGCTTGCGCTCATACTTGACCTTGAACCAGTCGCCGAACAGCTCGTAGTTGTCGTCCATGAAGTAGAGCGTGCCCGGCAGCCAGCTAGCGTTGGTCTCGGCAAAGTAGAACTTGATGTCGGGGAACCGCTCCAGCACACCTGCCGCGATTAGCTGGGCCATGCAGTACACCGGCGAGTGGTTGCCGGCCCGCTGCACCAGCGCAGAGGCCCACGGGCTGTCGGAGGTGCCTTTGGCCGCCGATTGAGGCGGGGCCTGGTTGGCGCCGAAGCCGAAGTGAGGGGCCAGCTTGAGGCCCAGTTCCAGGCTCTTCTCCCAGAACCGGTCATCTACCGGATCGGCGTAGGGAGTGCCATTTGGGAAGTTGTAGAACGCCACCGAAGGCAGGCCGGCCTCGGCGACGAACTCCAGTTCCTCCACGGCGTGGTCGATGTTGGTGATGGGGGTCACCGCGTTGCCGATGAGGCGATCTGGGGCCACCGAGCAGTAGTCGTGAGCCAAGAACGTGTTGTAGGCCCGGATCATCGAGCGGTAGACGTCTGGGTCCTTGATGCCTTCCAGGAACCGGCTGGCGAACACCGGCGGGAAGAGCACCTCGGCATCGATGCCGTCGAGGTCTTGCTCCCGGAGGCGCTGCTCGGCGGGGCCAGCGCCCTCTGCGGGACTGCCGTCGGCGTTGAAGTAGGTGCCGCCGGAGAACTTCACCTTGTCGCGCCCAGCAATGTTCTGGCCGTTCTTGAGCAGGGGCTGGCCCTCGATCAACCACCCCTCTCCCCCTTCGGGAAGATGTATCAACCTGGGGGCCCGGTCCTTGTATTTCTCCGGGACGTACTTGACGAATACGTCGGGCGGCGTCTCCACATGCCCATCAGCGCTGATTACCTTGTACTTTCGGCCCATGGCTGGATCATATTCGCGTAAACCAGAGTCCAAGAAAGCGGGAGGGCTCAAGGGGCCGGCCAAGAAGACCTGGATCGTCCTTGTCATGGTTCTCGCCCTGGTGGCAATGGGCTGCTCCTCCAACGACGACGCCCCTCTGGTCGCGGCCCCAACCGCAGCACCCACCGAGGCGCCCAAGCCGGCTCCAGAGCCCACCGAGGCACCCGAGCCCGAAGCGACCAAGCCCGAGCCCACCGAGGCGCCCGAGCCGGTTCCTGAGGCCACGACGGTGCCCGAGCCGGAATCGACCGAGGCGGCTGAACCTGAGCCCACGCCCGTACCAACCCTGACTCCCCCGCCTGAGCCGCCGGTCGCGCTCACCGAGTTCGGCCAGTTCCCCGTGGGGGTCATGACCCTGGAGTTGGGAGAGGAACCCGGCCAGCAACCACTCTCGGTTTGGTACCCCGCCGATGCAGAGGCGGTGGCCGACATGGAAACCGAGATCTTCGATTCCTCCGAAGCCATTCCGGAAGCATTCCGATCCCTTATCCCCGACAGCATGAAGAGTCCGATTGAGACCAATTCCTATCGCGACGCACCCATAGCCGACTCGAACACCTTTCCGGTCGTCATATACAGCCACGGATTTGGCGGGCACCGAGACGTCGCCATCTTCCTTACCACCCACTTGGCTTCGCACGGCTTCGTGGTGGCATCCCCCGAGCACATCCACCGAAATCTGACCGCCCAGACTCTTGGAACCGCAGAATCCAGCCCTGAAAAAGACCAGGCCAATGTGGCCAAAACTCTGGCATCTCTCGACGCCGCCTTCGGCGACGGCGCCGACACCGCCAGGGCAGGTGTCATCGGACACTCGGCCGGAGCGAGAACGGCGCTCGACGCGTTGGCCAACGAGGCGGTCCTGGCCGCCATACCGCTGGCTGGCGGAGGTTCTGTTCCACCCGAGGCGGCCGACAAGCCGATTTTGGTGATCGTGGCCGAACTGGACCTCACCGTGCCCACCGACCGCAGCCTGGCCAGCTACGAATCTGCCCCCGGCCCTCGCACCTTCGTCAACCTGGCCCAGGCCGGCCACAACAGCTTCACAGATAGCTGCCCCGTCATCCTCGCCGGAGGCGGGCTGGACATGCTTGAACCCCTCCTCGGCGCTGAGCAGGTGGTCCGGGCCGAAGACGGTTGCACTCCCGAAAACGCCCATCCGCTGGCCATGCAGGCCGCGCTGAAGCATTTAGCCACAGCATTTTTCCTAGCGAGCCTGGATGGTCGGCCCGACGTCGAGGTCAACGCCGAATTCGCCGACCTAATCGACGGAGTCGATCTGGCCGACTACCGCGAAGACGGCTGACCAGAATCAGTCAAACCCGAGATGGCCGCGAGCGAAGCGGCGGTAACCGGCCGCGCTCCAGTTGTCGTGGTCCTCTCCCCAGCCGACGGTGTCGCCAAAAGTCCATTCGCTGAGGCAGTTCCATGTCCACAAGTTGGGGTTGAGGTGTACACCGATCCGGTTCACCGCCCGACTGGTGGCCTCCAGTTCCCGGCCCGACTCGTCAGCGGCGATGATGCGGACCACTGTGGGGGCACCGGTGCTGGGATCGCGCTCCAACACGTCGCGTCGCCCCTGTCCGGGAACCAGCCGGGAATATTCGCCGTCGCGCAGGTAGTAGCCGTGGATGACAGTGCAGTCGGGGTCGTCGCCCTCGCCGTAGGCCATGGTCAGGGCGTGGAAGCCGTCGGAGTCCGATGCGGTGGCATAGCTGTACCCGCCCCGCACAGCCCCGTGCAGGGTGGCGCCGAACTGGCTGCGCGGTCCCCACGATCGATCCCGCATCCCGTAGGCGTCCACATCGTAGGAGTCATCGCCCAACCGGATGGTGCCCTGGTATCGGCCCGGCTGGTCGAGGTGGCCGTCGCCCAGATAGTTGGGCGGGCACACCGCGGTGAAGGTCAAGTCAACTTCGGCCTCACCGTCGTCTTGGCACAAGAACCTGATCCGGTACTGCTTGAGGGGCTCGATCACCTGGTAGCAGATGCCGTTGGGCAATTCAATGTCGCTCAGGGGCTGATCGGGCAGGGGAAGGTGCCAGAAGTTCTTGGCGTAGCGGCAGTTCCAGATCTGGTCGCCCTCGGTGTCCCAGAAGAACGCACCGCCCGAGGTGACCCCCTGGTTGGGCCGAAAGAACGGGTAGAGCTGGCCCGACAGCTTGTGCTCGGGAGCGGCGAAGGTGAACCAGCAAGTCTCTGTCCAATACGGGTCGTCAGAGGTGGGTGGATGAAACTCGTCGTCGGGATGAGTGGCGTGGTCGGGAGACATGGGGTGCCATGCTATGGGAGATGACTCTCGGCCCTGACGATCTAGTGCTCAGCTCGGGTTCGCTGGACAATCCGCCGATCGAGGTGCTGGTAGACGCCGCGGTCGCTGGCGGTTTCGCGGGGCTGACGTTATGGCCCGCGGTCTACCCAGCCGACCCGGCCATCGGTGAACGCGTCCGCGACGCCGGGCTGGCGGTGGCCGACATGGATGCCGTCATCGTGTGGGTAGGCCCCAACGATCCGGGTGGGCCCTACTACGAGGAAGCACCTCGGGAGGCGGTGTTCGAGGCAGCCGCCGCCTTGGGGGCCTCCGGGGTGAATGCGCTCTTGGTGTGCCCCGGATCGGCCGTCAGGGAGCAGGCGGTGGAGGCCTTGGCCCAGTTGGCAGACCAGGGGGCTTCCGTCGGAGTGGACGTGTATATGGAGTTCAGCCGCAACCGGCCCATCCCCGACCCGCTGGCCAGTGCCGAGGTGGTGGCCGCTACCGGTCGGGCTAACTGCGGGCTCACCGTGGACTTCTGGCATGTTTTCTACGGCCCCGGCGACTTCGCCGATTTTGCCTCGATTCCCGGCTATCTGATCGGGGCGATCCAGCTCAACGACGCCCCTGCGGAGCCTCCGGATGACTTGGCTTGGGCCACTCGCTATCTCCGCTGCGTGCCCGGCCTGGGGGCGATGGACTTGACCGGCGCGCTGCGAGCCATTCGAGGTGCAGGCTGCGAGGCGCCCATCACCGTTGAGGTGTTCGACTCGGGCCGCCTGGAGGCGCTGGGTCCGGTGGGCTTCGCCAGTCTGCTGGGCGACGCCACCCGCCAAGTGCTCGACGAGGCCCGCAGCTAGCTAGATCCCGACTCGGACCGGCAGACCCGCGGCCCGATAAACCGCGTCGACCAACTCCATGGTCTTGATCGACTCCGACGGCGGATACAGATTCGGGCCGCCATCTTCGACACACGCTTTGAAAGCCCGAAGCTGGCAGGTATAGGTGGCCACTTGCTCAGCGGCTTCATGAAGAACGGTGGCACCGTCTTGATCAGAAACAGTCAGGCCGCTTCCCCACATGGGGGCCAGCGGGTTGTCGATGTGCAACCTCCCTTTGGAACCAGTCACCACTACTTCGGCCTGGAACTCGAAGTCGAAGGCGGCGGGGTCGCCAGCATTGAGATCATCAGCATCGGGGTCGCCCAATTCGGCCTTCTGGCCGGTTCCGGTGAACGCCGATGTGATGGATGCGGTGGCCTCTGCGTCCCGGTAGCGCAGTTCGGCGGTCATTCGCACGTCGACGTCAGGGGCCATCTCCTCGGCTTCAGCTCGGAGCACATCGAGCTCGCCGAAGGCCCGCAGATTGCTAAGGGCATAGGAGCCGGTATCCATCAATGCGCCCCCGGCCAAGTCATAGCGATAGCGGATGTCGTCGGGGCCGTGCATGGACGGGAATACCATGGCTGCCTCGACGTGAGCCACCTCGCCAACCGCTCCTTCGGCTACCAGATCTATCGCTCGGTCGGCTTGGGGGTGGAAGCGCCAGTGATAGGCTTCCATCACCACCAAACCGGTTTGCTCAGCAGCCCCGGCCACCCGGCGGGCTTCGTCGGCGTTGGCGGTGAAAGGCTTCTCCAACAGCACCGGCTTGCCCGACTCCAGAGCTGCGATGGTCCAGCGGGCGTGGTGGGAGTTGGGCAGGGGGTTGTATACCGCGTCGATCTCATTTGAGGCCAGCAGGGCGTCGTAGCAGTCGAATACCAGGGGAATGCCGTGCTCGGTGGCATAGTCCCGGGCTCGCTGCGGATCGCGGGCCGCCACCGCAGTCACCTCTACCCCTTCGACCTCTTTGGCCGGCTCGATGAGTCCCATCGGCCCGATCCAAGCTGCCCCCAACATCCCCAGTCTCATGGTCGCAGAATAGAGCTTGTATCAGGCAGCGAATGCGGCCTGGAGGTCTTTGGCCAGTTCAGGGCGGCAGATAAGGATGCCCCACTGGGCTAGGTCACTGCGGTTGTAGCGAAGCGGAGAGCCGTCTAGATGGGAGGCGTGCAGACCAGCCGCCAAGGCAATGGCGGCCGGGGCGCAGGTGTCCCACTCATACAGCCCGCCGGCGTGGACCCAGGCGTCGGCATCGCCAGTGACTACGGCCATGGCTTTTACCCCGGCCGAGCCCACGCCGTACACGTCGGCGTCCAGGTGACGGGCCAAGCGGTGGCTATCCCATCGCACCCGGGAGCGGGACATCACCACCAGCGGACGCTTTCGCCCGTTGTCAGACGGTGGACCATCGGGGTTGATCGTGCTGAACGTGCGGCCCCAAGGAGGCACCGAAACCGCCCCCGCCGCTGGTTCGCCGTTCACCGACAGCCCGACGTGGACCGCCCAGGTATCACTCCACTGGTCGGCGTAGTCCGATGACCCGTCCAGCGGGTCGACGATCCACACCCGCTCGGCGTCCAGGCGGGAGCGGTCGTCTCGCCCCTCCTCCGAGAGCACATTGTCGTCCGGCCTCAGTTGGGCCAGCGCACCAGTCAAATAGCGGTGGCTGAGCTGGTCGCCAGCCATCTCGCGGTGGAGGTAACCGGCGCGGGATTCCTCCATCTCATCTGACAGGACCTGGAGCTGCTCACCAGCCTGGTGGGCCAGCCAGTGGGCCAGCTCGTGGTCTGTGGGCTCTGGAGTATTGCTCACGGGGCCAGCACAATCGGTCGCCAGTCCAGCACCGGAACCGGTTCGGCACCGTTGCGCTCGGCCTGCACGGTCACGGTGAAGGCCAGCAGACGGCCGTTGGGTACCTGATGGATGGCGTCAAGCGTGGCTGACACTTCTACTACATCGTCTTCGAACACCGGGCCGGTGTGGTCGCAAAGGTGCCAGCCCACCACCGTGGCCGCGGTGGGCAACAGCCGCACGAGTCCAGCCTGGGCCAGCCCTACGGTGTGCCCGCCGTACACCAGCCGCTTGCCTCCCTGGCCCAATGACGCATCCCGATGGGGCGGGG
Organism: Candidatus Poriferisocius sp.; assembly: GCF_965214065.1. Classification (GTDB taxonomy): domain Bacteria; phylum Actinomycetota; class Acidimicrobiia; order Acidimicrobiales; family Bin134; genus Poriferisocius. Next base: position 189,163 of record NZ_CBDCAT010000026.1, on the reverse strand, counting down.
CCAGGTTCTGGGTGAGCCGTACCAGCGCGGGGGCGTCGGTCACAGTGTCCCGCAGCGGATCGCGCCGGGTCTCCCCTATCGGCCACTCTTGGGGGCCTCCGAGCGGACTCAAGTCCCAGTCGGACGGGACAGCTTCAACAACGGGGACCATGTCGAGTTCTTCAGGGGCGCCTCCCAGGTGATCGGCATGGCCGGTGGAAGCATCAGATCGACAACGCACCAGGGCGCACCGCTCAAAGTCGAGCACCAGTCGGCCCTGATCATCGTGGGTTTGGATGCCGAGAAGCACCAGGCCCCGGGGCGGTCGGTCGGGCCGGGCCGACGCCTCCCGCAGGCCCCGCACGGTGACCACCGTGGTGAGCGTGTCACCCACCCGCACGGTGTGGAGTTGGCGCACCCCGCGATAGAACAAGTTGGCCACCACTTTGCGGGTGGCCACGGTGGACTGTCCGATGGCCACCTGCAACACCAAGGCAGGGTTGACTACCGAGCCGGGCTGCCCGGTGATTGCCTCGGCCATCGGGCGGCTCAGGCTGATGGCCAGCGGGTCGCCGCAGATGGCCTGATACACGGCCGCTTCGCCCGGCCCGATGGTGATGGCCGGGGCGGGATCGAGCTGCTCGCCCACTCTGAAGTCCTCAAACCAAGGACCATCTCCTGCCGGTGCAACCACGCCCCGCAGTAAACCACGCCCGCCGACGTTCCCCTATTCTCAGCCCATGACAGCAGTTGCAAACGAGGAAATCCCAGTCATCATCGAGGTGGCAATCAACGGCATCACCAGCCCCGACATCAACCCGAATGTCCCGCTGAGCGCCGAGGCCATCAGGGACGATTCCCTGGCTTGCCTTAACCAAGGCGCGGCCATCATCCATACCCACAACTTCGACATCAGCCTTACCGGCGAGGCCGCGGCTGGCCCTTACATCGAGGCCATGACCCCGGTGCTGGCCGCCCGGCCCGACGCCCTGTGGTATCCCACGCTCACCTCAGGCGCCGACCACCAGGCCAAGAACGCCCACATGGCCATGATCGCCGCCGAGTTGCCCCTGCGCATGGGGGTGGTTGACCCGGGTTCCACCAACATCGGGGCGGCCGGGCCTGACGGCCTGCCGGTGGGTGGCACCTACAAGAACGACTACGCCGATATCCGGGCCAGCTTCGACTTGTGCCGCGACAACGGCTGGGGACCGGCGCTGGCCATCTACGAGCCCGGCTTCTTGCAGTGTGTGCTCTCCTATTACCGGGCCGGGCAATTACCTGCGGGGTCGATGGCCAAGCTCTATTTCGGGGCCGAATGGGGCCTAACCCGCCGATCGAAAGGCGTTACTTTCGGCCTCTCACCCACCAAGCACGCCCTGCTGGCCTATCTCGACATGCTGGAGGGCACCAACATCCCCTGGTCGGTATCGGTGTGGGGTGGCGATCTCATGGCCACCCCCCTGCCCCGCCTGGCCCTGGAGCTCGGCGGCCACCTCCACGTTGGCATCGAGGAGTTCTACGACCCCGACCGCTCCCCTACCAACGACGAGCTGCTGGCCGAGGCGGTCGCTCTGTGCAACGAGGTAGGCCGTCCCATCGCGAGCTGCGACCAGGCCGCAGATATGCTGGGTCTGCCCTAGTTCCCTATACGCAGGTGTTCTCCAGCGTGCCGAGGCCTTCGATCTCGGAGAGGATTACATCGCCCGGCTTCAAGTAGAGGCCCAAGGCCTGACCGACGCCGCCGGGAGTACCGGTGAAGATGAGGTCGCCCGGGTGCAGAGTGAGGATCGACGACAAGTAGGCGACGATTTCGGCTACGGGGCGAATGAGGTAGCTGGTGCGGCTGTTTTGGCGCAGCTCGCCGTTGATGCGACAGGAGATGGCCAGATCGTCGGGGTTGTCCACTAGGTCGGGGCTCACTAGAGCGGGGCCAGTGGGGCCGAAGGACTCCCGGGACTTGCCCAGGTTGAACTGCGGCGGGGTGGCCGCAACTTGGAGGGCCCGGTCGGATATGTCCTGGCCGATCATCAGACCGGCTACCCGGTCCCAGGCTTGGGTCTCGTCGATGTTCCTGGTCTCGGCCCCGATTGCCACCACCAGCTCGCACTCGTAGTCGCAGTGGTCGCCCACAAGCTTGACCGGTGCGGCCGGGCCGACCAGGCAGTTGGGGAACTTGGTGAACACCACTGGCGCCTCGTTGGAGGTGCGGCCCAGATAATCCACCTCGTCCATCTCCTCGATGTGGTCGCGGTAGTTGAGCCCATAAGCGAACACCTGCTTGGGATCGGGCACCGGCGGTCCCAGTTCAGACGGGCTCACCTGGCCATCGGGGGTGTCCCGACTAGCCCATTGGCGGTGTAGGTCATCGAGACGGCCAAGGGCTTCCATCGGGGCGATCCCCAACGCCCAATAGTTCTCCCCATCCAACAGCACCGCCTGCCCGGCGCGGCTGGCCAGTCGAAAGCTCATCGCGATCTCCTCTTCTCTTTCGCCCTTGGGGCTACAGCGTGGCGGCCAACTCGACCGCGGAGCGCATAGCCCCTTCTAGAAAGCCGGGTTGGGCGCAGTCGCCCACCGAGTGGACCTCTGCGCCCGACGACTTCAGCTCATCAGCCAACGACGTGTCAGCAGCCAGCTCAGAGGTCACCACCACCAGATCGGCGGGAGTGGTCTGCTCGGCGCCGTTGGTGCGCCACACCACCCCTTCGTCGGTAATGGCTACAACTTCGGCACCGGCCACCAGGTTCACCCCGGCTTGGCCGAGGTCGTTGACCACCCGCCACCGCCCAGGCAACCCGAGGGAGAATCCGAAAGCGGGGCCAGACTCGATCAGCGTCACCTCGGCGCCCTGATGGTGGGCGGTCTCGGTCACCCCAAGGCCAGGCAGGTCTCCGCCCAGCACCGCCAACCGGCCAGCATCCAGCGGATTGCCGTCGAGCAGCCACGGGGCCAGGTCGTCCACTCCCCACACATTGGGACCGTCAATGCCGTCGACTTCGGGGCGGCCCCATTGTCCGCCCACCGCGACCACCACTGTGTCGGGTGACAGTGCGCCGGCGTCGGCCGCATCCAGCCGGGTGTTGAGCCGAACATCCACACCGAGTTGGTCGAGCTGGCGCTCGAACCACTCCATGAGCTCGGCGTTCACATCGCTGGTGGCCGAGGCCAGGGCCCACCGGCCGCCCAGTCGATTGGACGCCTCAGCCAGGATCACATCGTGGCCCCGCAGGGCGGCCACCCGGGCCGTCTCCATGCCCGAGGGTCCGCCGCCCACCACCAGCACTCGCCGGGCGGCCGGCGCGGCCTCGGCGGTCAGCTCGTCCTCCCGACCCAAGAACCCGTTCCCGGCGCACCGGGTGCCCACCCGCAGAAAGATGTTGCCGATGCAGCGATAGTGGTACACGCAGGGGCGGACATCCTCGGAGCGGCCCTCGGCCAGTTTGTTGGGCAGGTCGGGGTCGGCCAGGATCTTGCGGCCCATGGCCACATAGTCGTATTTGCCCTCGGCGATGTGGCGGTCGGCGGCTTCGGGGCTGATCCGCCCCACCGCGATAACCGGAACGTCCACCTCTGCCTTGACCGCAGCCGCGTTGGGGACAAGCAGCTCGGGCTCGTGGGGACCATAGGAGTCAGTGGGTCCGGTGGCGATGCCGGGGTCGTGATAGGCCGACACGTGGATGGCATCAGCTCCGGCTGCCGCCGCTTGGCGGGCGTTGTAGAGGGCGTCGTCGAGGACGATGCCGTTGATGCCCACCTCGGTGCTGTTGAGCCGCACCCACATGGCGTAGTCGTCGCCCACCCGTCGGCGGATCTCGGTGAGGATCTCCACCAAGAACCGGGCCCGGTTCTCTCTCGACCCCCCGTATTCGTCGTCGCGGGTGTTGATAGTGGGCGACAAGAAGGCATCGATTAGGTAGCCGTGGCCACCGTGCAGCTCCACCGCGTCCACCCCTGCCTCCCGCGCCCGCACGGTGGCTGATGCGAACTGGTCGACCACGGTGGCTATGTCGTCGTGGTCCATCACCCGGTAGTGGGGATTGGAGGTGGGCGCCATGAACGGCTCGGCCATCATGGCACCCTCTTCGGCGGTGACCATGCCGTACAGCGGGTCGACGGTCATTTCCCCGGGCTGCGAGGGAACCCACATGGGGCGCCCAGCCATGGTGTCCTGGAGGCCCATCTTGCCGGCGTGGGTAAGCTGCATGGCGATCTTGCCGCCGTGGGCGTGGACCCGGTCCGCCGCCCGCTTCCACGATGGGATGAACCGGTCCTCGGAGATGGCGGTCTGGCGCTTGTTGGAGCAGCCAACCGGATGGGCCACTCCCACCGACCCCAGCATCACCACGGCCATGCCGCCCTTGGCCCTAGCCTCTAGGTAGGCTGCCTGGTCGTCGGACACCTCGCCGTTCTCGTCGCCCAACTCCTCGCCCATCGGGGCCATGATCAGCCGATTGCGCAGCTCCAAAGTGCCAATGCGCCCCGGTGACAGCAAATGCTCAAAGCTCATGGGCCCCATCATGGCCCATCGACAGCAACGGGGTCTGCACGCAGGCGCTGGTTCGGACCACCACATCGAATAGTCATCAATTCAGAACTGCCCGCGGGCAGCGGCGTGGCCGTATCCTCACCAAGTGTCTTTGATCGCTGCGTGGGGGCTGACCAAGCAATTCGGCGACTTCACCGCGGTGGACGGCATCGACTTCGAGGTCGAACGGGGCGAGGTGTTCGGCTTTCTGGGACCCAACGGTGCAGGCAAGTCGTCCACCATGCGAATGATCGGCTGTGTGTCCGCCCCCACCGGCGGCGCCCTGCGCATCCTGGGAATGGACCCTTCCCGTGAGGGCACCAAGATCCGGTCTCGCCTCGGGGTGGTCCCCCAGCAGGACAACCTCGACGAAGAACTGTCGGTGGCCGAGAACCTTTACGTCTATGGGCGCTACTTCGACCTGCCCCGGTCGATGCTGCGCACCCGAATCGCTGAATTGTTGGAGTTCGTACAGCTCACCGAGCGGGGCAACGACCACGTGGAACCGCTGTCTGGGGGCATGAAGCGCCGACTGACCATCGCCCGGGCCTTGATCAGCGAGCCCGAGGTGCTGCTGCTGGATGAGCCCACCACCGGCCTCGACCCCCAAGCCCGCCATGTGGTGTGGGAGCGGCTGTGGACGCTAAAGCGCCAAGGGGTGACCCAAGTGCTCACCACCCACTACATGGACGAGGCCGAACAGCTGTGCGACCGGTTGGTGGTGATGGACCGGGGCAAGATCGTGGCCGAGGGATCGCCCCGCCAGTTGATCGAGCGCTACTCCACCCGCGAGGTGGTGGAGGTGCGAACCCATGGACAGGTGACGGTGATGGCCGAGGCGTTGCGCCGCTTGGGCGAGAGCCCCGAGGCCCAAGCGAAAGAGGAGCTCTATGAGCGGGTGGAGGAGCTGCCCGATCGAGTGCTCCTCTATACCGACCAGGGCGAACGGCTGGTGGCCTTGCTCGGGGAGGTCGAGCATGAGAGCGTGCTCGTGCGCCGCAGCACCCTCGAAGACGTCTTCTTGCACCTCACCGGCCGCTCGCTGGTGGACTGATGGCCCCCGCCGCAGTGGTCCCCAGTACTCGACTGGCCGTCGAGTACTGGCTGTTGACCTATCGCCGCAACTGGAAGGGCTCGCTCCTGACCAGTTTCTTGAGTCCGATTCTGTTCCTGGCCGCCATGGGATTGGGTCTGGGCTCGCTGGTGGATGCCGAGGTTGGTTCCGGCCGCGACCTCGGCGGGCTCGACTACCTGGATTTCCTGGCCCCCGGGTTGCTGGCCGGCAATGCCATGATGCTGGCGGTCAACGAGTCCACCTATCCGGTACTGGGCGGCTTCAAGTGGTACCGCACCTATATGGCCATGGCCTCTTCCCCGTTGCGGGGCCGCGACATTCTGCTTGGCCATTTGACGTACATGGCCTTTCGGGTGACGTTGGCAAGCTTCGTGTTCTTGGGGGTTATGGCCGCCTTTGGGTCAGTGTCGTCGCCGCTGGCAGTGCTGGCCCCGTTATGCGCCGCCCTGTGCGGCATGGCCTTCGCCACCCCCACCGCGGCCTTCGTCGCCACCCGGATCAATGCCGACAACTTCAGTACTTATACCCGGTTCGTGATCATGCCCATGTTCTTATTCTCCGGCATCTTCTACCCGGTATCGCAACTCCCGATTGTCCTTGAACAGATCGCTTGGCTCACCCCGGTGTGGCACGGCGTGAGGCTGTGCCGGGCGTTGAGCACCGGCAGCGGGGTGAACTGGGAGCTGGCCGGGCACCTGGCCTACCTTGTGGCCCTCATCCTGGTCGGCACGCTGATTGCCAGCAGAACCTTCACCCGAAGGCTGTACGAATGAGCGCCACAGGAGTGGACACCACGGGCCAGGGGCGCCGTCCCAACCGGCTGGGATTGGCCGCGGCGGCGGGAGTGCTGCCGTCTAGACGATTCACCCGCGTTGTCGAGCGCAACATCACCGTTTACCGGCGCACCTGGGTCACCCTGTTGTCGGGGTTCTTCGAGCCGGTGTTCTATCTGCTGTCCATCGGCATCGGCATCGGAGAGCTGGTGGGAGACGTGACCGTCGGAGGGCGCTCCATTGATTACCGCACTTTCGTGGCACCGGGGCTTCTGGCCACCTCGGCCATGAACGGCACCTTCTACGACAGCACCATGAACATGTACTACAAGCTCACCTGGGCCAAGATCTACGACGCGGTACTGGCCACCCCGGTAAGTGTGGTTGATTTGGCCCTGGGCGAAATGGGCTGGTCGGTGCTGCGGGCCACCCTTTATTCCGGCGGCTTCCTGGGGATCATGGCCGGGCTGGGGCTGGTGGACTCGGTGTGGGCCATAGCCGCACTGCCCGGAGCCACCTTGATCGGCTTCACGTTCGCAGCCCTGGGCATGGCCGCCACCAGCTACATGCGCAGCTGGAACGACCTCGACCTGGTAACCGTGCCCCTAATCGTCCAGTTCCTGTTCTCCGCCACCTTCTTCCCCCTGGACACCTACCCCCGCGCCGTCCAGTTCCTTGTCCAAGCCACCCCCCTCTACCACGGAGTAGCCATGGAACGAGCCTTCATCGCCGGCGACATCAGCGTGGACCTACTAGTCCACATCGCCTATCTGCTGGCCCTAGCCGCCGCCGGCGCCACCATCGCCAGCCGCCGCCTCGGCCAACTCCTCACACCGTAAGCAAGTTGCTTGCCAATTCGCTTTGAAGAGGTCAGAGTTATGGTCAATGAGGTCGATACTGCCTTTTTCCGAAGTCAAAAGCCATCTTTCGGAGCTTGCTGACCGCGTCGATAAGGAGCGGGATCGGATCATGGTCACCCGCAATGGTCGGCCGTCGTTCATGCTGGTCAATTGCGACTATCTCGAATCCCTAGAAGAGACCCTTGACATCATGAGGGATCCTGAGTTGGTGGGATCGCTTCGCAGGTCGCGCGCCGAGGCCGAAGCAGGTCTGACCCTTCCCCTGCGGGATTGTTTGAATACCAGCTAGAAAGGCTGGCGGACGATGGCGCCGGGCTCGATGCCGGAGTCGGGGCCGATGCCTTCGAGTTTGAGGGCCATGAGCATGTGGAACTCTTCGTCGTTCTGCACGGTGTGGTCGATGGAGGTGACCCGGGTGGAGATCATTTGATCGCCAATGTCGACTGCCACGGCATCGCCTACTTTGATGCGGCCGGAGGCGGCTCGTCCGATTACGAAGAAATCGTCGGCAGACATGGCCTCGGTGCGGACCACCTCGAATCGGAACAGCTCCTTGCTGCGGCGCCAGCGCTTGAAGAATGTCCGCCAGTTGCGGGGCTGGTCGTCCCACTCCCCTTCCACGATGCCCGGCGAGTTGCTCACAGTTGGCAAACTAGTGGAATGAGCGACCGATACACCATCATCTCGGCCGACTGCCACGCCGGCGCCAACCACGAGACCTATCGCGGGTTTTTGGAATCCAAGTACCACGACGATTTCGACGCCTGGCGGGATAAGTACCGCAACCCGTTCCGCGACCTCCAAGACGGCGGCCGGGTGCGCAACTGGGACAACGAGCGCCGATTGGGCGACCTATACGCCGACGGCCAGGTGGGCGAGGTGGTGTTCCCCAACACCGTGCCCCCGTTCTTCCCCAGCTTCATCCTGTTCGCCCGCCCGCCCCGGGCCGATCAGCTCGAGCACCGGCTGGCCGGCATCCGGGCCCACAACCGCTGGCTGGCCGACTGGTGCGCCCAGTACCCCAACCAGCGGGCCGGCATCGGCCAGACCTTCTTGAACGACGTGGACGAGGCCATCAAGGACGTCGAGTTCATCGCGGCCAACAACCTGCGCGGCGGCGTGCTCATCTCCGCCATCCCGCCCGACTGCAAGGACCTGGCTCCCCTGTATGACCCCGCCTACGACCCGTTCTGGGCCGCCTGCGAAGACCTCGGGGTGATCGTCAACAGCCACGGCGGGACCGGAGTACCCAACTACGGCAAGTACTCGGTGTCCGATTTGCTGTTCATAACCGAGGTGAGCTTCTACTCCCACCGGCCCTTCTACCAGCTTCTGCTGTCGGGGGTGTTCGAGCGCTTCCCCAAGCTCAAGTTCGTGATGACCGAGCAGGGCTGCGCCTGGCTGGTGGATGCTCTGTCCCACATGGACGAGACCCTGGCCAAGATCCGCGACACCGGCCGCATGGGCGAGATGCGCTACGACGAGAGCCACATCCTGCCCCGCAGCGCCACCGAGTATTTCCAGCAGAACTGCTGGGTGGGCATCAGCCAGCCCGGCCACGAAGACGCCGCGGCCCGCGACGTACTGGGCGTGAACAAAGTTATGTGGGGCTCTGACTACCCCCACAACGAGGGCACCGGCCCCTACACCCGAGAACACCTGCGCCAGGTGTTCTGCGATACCGAAACGACCGAGCTCCAGCAGATACTGGCCGGCAACGCCGCCGACCTCTACGGCTTCGACCTCAACGCTTTGGCCCCCCTGGCCGCTCAGCACGGCCCGACCCACGACGAGATCGCCGTTCCCCTTAGCGAGCTTCCCGCCGAGCCCAACGAGGCACTGCTCAAAAACGCCGTCGCGGCCTGACGCCATCGCCGCTTGACGCGGCTGGTACCAGCAGGGAACAACCGGCCCGCTCCTCGACCGATCGCGCCCCGCGCCGGGAACCGGGGAACCGATCAGCATCACCGGGCGTCGTTGTGGGGTGATGAAGACTGTCTCTTGGATGGTTGCAGAATTCCCCGAAGGCGAGCTGTCGGTTTCTGCGGAAGCCGCGCCAGCGGATGAAGCCATCTCGCTGGCCAGCTTCGATGAGTTGTACCGGGCCGAATACGAGCCGATGGTCCGGCTGGCCCGGGGCTTGGTGGACGGCCGGGAGGTAGCCGAGGAGATCGTTCAAGACGCCTTCGCCAAAGTTTTCGAGCGCTGGAGCCGCCTCGACCAGCCGGGGGGCTATCTGCGCACTGCGGTGGTGAACGGTTCTCGCAGCGAACTGCGCAAGCGCGAGGTGAGACGGCGCATCGGCCTTCGGCCCTTCCTTGCCCCCCAACCACAGGAACAGGACTTCCTGGTTGATGCCCTCAACAAACTCTCACATCGTCAGAAAACCGTCCTTGTCCTGAAGTTCTACGCCGACATGACCGAAAAAGAAATCGCCCAGGCCATCGGAATACGGCCCGGCACGGTGAAAAGCGCCACCTCCCGAGGATTGGCCGAACTGCGAAAGGTGGTCGAGCAATGAGCAACGAGCCCCGCACCCCTGAAAATCTGCCTGAGACCGACGACCAGGCCCTCGGCGAAGCCTTGGGCTCGGCCATCCGCGAACGAGTGGACACCCCGGCATTCCCGCCGCCGGTGGCGCACATCGCCGAGCGGGCCGCCGCCCGGGCCAAGGCCCGCAACACCCGCCGGGCAGTGGTGGGCGTGGCGGCGTCGCTGGCCATGGTGGCGGGCGGAATCGCCGCTTGGAACGCCCTGGATGGCGACCAGCCCACCGAGGTCATCGTGGTCGACGAACCCGCCACCACTCCCGACCCAGCATCGACCGCAGCCCCGATCGACGGCCCCTCGGATGCGCTCTCGGAAGCTTCTGTTGACCGCGGCGAGCTGGGCACGCCGGAGGGTCTGCCCTCCGGACCGATGCTGGAGTGGACGGAGTTCGACCCGGCCTCTGTGTTCGGCGCTGATCTGTCCTACCTCGACAGCCCTGAGTCGGTGGGTGATGGCCGGGTGCTGGTGCACGCCGGCAACTCCGACGCCCACCAAGTGTTGGTCTCTTCCAACGGCTCGGATTGGACCGTGGTGCCGATGCCGCCGGACTTCCAAGCCGAGTACATCGACATCACCGGCGACCGCTGGCTCGTCACCGAAGTCCCCATAACCATGATGGGTGAATCCATCAGCCAGGCATTCTTCTCCGATGATCAAGGCATCACCTGGACCGACTTGGGGGTTCCGCTTGATTCCGAAGGCGGGTACCAGACAGCGTCAGTGGCTGCGGCGTTGGTATCCGGCGAGAACATGGTGGTAGCGGTCATCAGCCGCAACCTCCCCGACGTGGCCTCGGTAATCATTGCTCGCGGCCTGGTCCCCGACAAGGAGTCGATCCGGGGATGGACCAGCGTGGAGGGCGACACCGTTAGCTTCACCCGTGACGAATCGTCGGCCCCCGAGTCGTTCGAGCTGACTCCTGAAGAGGAGGATTTGCTATACGGAGGTATCCGGAGTCATGTCCGCATCTACTTCAGCGATGGGGGCCCCGCCGAACTGGTAGCCGAATACCCGGGCTGGGGCGCGGCAGGATACGGCGCTGACGACGGCTTCCGCCTCTGGCTGACCGACTCCGATGGAGAGTGGCTCCTCACCTCGCCCGACGGGCGCCAGTGGCGCCGGTCACCGCTGCTCGATGGCGACGGCATCCCTGTTGGGGGCTCTTACACATACTCCGGATCGCACCAGCAAACGATCTGGACTGCGAGCCAGACGGGCAGCGGCTACCGGGTCGAGCGCTCCGAGGGGGTCTACGCTCCTGCGCTGGTCGCCAAGTTCCCCGCTGGCATCCGCTGGGTGGGTCAGATGGCGGTTGGGCCTGCGGGCATAGCCGCTTTGGGCGAGGCAGGAAGCCTTCCCAATTTGGACAGCATCCCCCAGATGCGGCTGGCCAAGGACGGATACGAGCTGCGCTATTACGAGCCGGTGGGCGGCCTCACGCTGTGGGACTTGACGGCTGGTGCCGCTGTCTATGTGCTCGACCCCGTCATCCACTCAGGGGAAAACCCGCCCCCGGGATTCCAGCTTGTCGAAGGCAGTGAAGATGGCCCCGATCTGCTCGTGTTCACCGACCTCGACACCGGTGCCGAGCTGGTGACCTTCACTCGGGAAGAACTGGTGTCAGTGATGGCTGGCGCTTATTCCGCTCCGACGGGCGGGACCCCCGAGCAGCGGGTGGGCTGGTCGGACGACGGTGACGAGTGGGGTTGGCAACCAATCTCTGCCGCCTTTGGCCTCTCCGACCTAACCGAAGAGCAGAAAGAGTTCACCGAGGTCGATCTGGCCGTCGGTGAAGGCTTCGTGATCGCCCGAGTTCAAATCTACGAAGTCGAATCCACCGACGGGGGAAGTGGTCAGGACGGCGATTACGCCACCGAGCTGACTCCCCACACCCCGCGCTGGTTCATCGCCTCCGTAGAGTGAGTACAACGGTGGAGCACTACCCATCGGGTCAGGAGTCGTGATGTTGCCCCGAAGTTGCCTGCTAACAGTTGCTGCCATTGCTGCTCTGACTGCCATAACGGGTTTCGGAATCACGGCGTGCGGTTCGTCGGGACCCGCCGAGGTTGTCGTTTCCAGCGACCCGGCACCCTCCCCTGCTGCCACGATCGAAGCAGTGACGCCAACTGAGCCCACCCCGTCACCCGAACCGGAAGAACCCAGCGACGCTGCCGCTTTCACCCCGGAGGAAAAATCCACCGGAACGGTGCTCGAGTGGACTGAATTCGACCCTGATGAGGCTTTCGGCCCAATCTTGGGTGAACTCAACACGATCGAGTCGGTTGGCGACGGCCGGGTGCTCTTTTCGACTTTCGGCCCCAGCGACAATCGGGTCATGGTTACCGAGAACGGCAGGGACTGGGCGGAGCTGCCCCTGCCGGCTGACAACATCATTCCCCGGCACCTCGACATCGCCGGCAACCGTTGGCTGATCACTGGACCGATCCTGAGCCCGAACGACGCTGAGCCTGTCGGCATCCCCTCCGATAAAGTCTTCTTCTCCGACGACCAAGGGGCCACCTGGACCGAGTTGGCCTTCAGCTCCGATGATGCCCCCGACGGCATTTCGGGGGTGATCGCCGCCATGGCATCCGGAGAGCGCATGGTGGTGGCCGCCAGGTGTCCCTCGGCGACCGCCGCCGAGGCGCAAGACCAACCCTCTCGCCCCGACAACGTGGTCTTTCTCCGCCTCGGAATCTTCTTCAGCGACGGTGGCCCTGCTGATCTGGTAGCTGAGTATCCGAGCTGGAATACGACCGGCTATGCCACCGCCGATGGCTTTCACTTAACCCTTTTCAGCGAGGAAGAGAATATTCGACTGTTCTCGCCCGATGGCCGCCAGTGGAGCGAGGATTCCATCGGCTACGGGGACATCGAGGGCTTCACATTCAGCGCGGGTAACATGGCCACGATCTGGACCACCGGCCCGACCGATGGCGATTCGCGGATCGAGCGCTTCCCCGGCGTCTACGGTCTGGCCCCAGTAGTCGCGCTCCCCGACGGCATCAGCTGGATTAACGACCTATCCGTCGGCCCCGCTGGCGTAGCCGTCGTAGCCCAGCCGGGAACGCCCTTCGGATCCCAGCTCCCCACCGAATTGCGGATCGAAAAAGAAGGCTACGAGCTGCGGTACAACGAGCCTGAGGGGGGTATCACTCTGTGGGACTTGTCCCAAGACGCCGCGGTCTACATATTCGACCTCGGCGATTTCGATGAGGGGACGCCAGTGCCCGAAGGCGTCCGGGAGGTCGAAGTCGGCGACAACGGCCCCGACGGCCTAGACCTGCTGGTTTTTGAAGACCCCGACACCGGTCACGATCTCGTGGCATTCAGCCGCGAGGAGCTGTTATTGCAGATAATGACTGCTTTCACCAGCCTCGCTACCGACAAGGCCGACCGATTTGAGCGGCCGGGACCTGAAGTGGGCTGGTCGGCTGCCGGCAGCGACTGGGAATGGCAGACCATTCCCGGTGCCTTCGGCCTCACCGGCCTGACCGAGATGGAGAGCGCCCTTGCCGGGGTCACTGTGGCCGTCGGCGGCGACTTCGTGATCGCCCGGGTTCAGACATTCGGAACCGATGACGTCCGAACCTACCCTGCCGAATACTCCGACACACCGCCTGGTGAAGACGGCCAGTCGACCAGCATGGGGTTTTCTCCCCAACCCCCACGCTGGTTCATCGCCAAGGTGAGCTGACCGACATTCTGGTGAAACGACCAGCGGCTCTGCTGGCTGCCGCAATCGCCTTGGCAATAGGCACGGCCGCGGCCTGCTCCCCATCAGGCGGCACCGAGGTGACCGTGTCAAGCGATTCCCCGGACACTGTGGACTCTCCGACTCCGCAGGTCGCGACACCCGAGGGAGTTCCCCAGCCACCAGAGCCCACGGTCGCACCGGAAGTCACACCTGCCGAGTCTCCTGATACCCCTGGGCTGGTTTGGACCGAAGTCGATATCGCCGACGCCCTAGGTGCAGATGAGCACTCGACCATCAGCCTCGAATCGGTAGGAGACGGGCGAGTGCTGGCCATGAGCTTCATCGACCGCGGCATAGACAAGATATTGGTCACTGAGAACAGCACAGATTGGGCACCAATCCCAGTTCCCGCTGGTTTCCTGCCTTGGGAAGTCGACATCATCGGCGACCGCTGGTTGATCCAGGGATGGGACTCAACCGTCGAAGCTCCGAGCACTCAGATTCTGTTCTCCGACGACCAAGGAGCGAGTTGGGCTGAATTGGTGGTCGACTTGGACACACTCGGTGGCACGGCTTGGACAGCCGACGCCATTGTGGCCGGGGAACGCATCGTGGTGGTGGCCCAGAGCGATGCCTGGCAGCCTGATATTGACCAAGCACTTGATGTTGAAATGGCCTACGAACCGAGTGAGGAGCGTGTCCACCTCTTCTTGAGCAACGGTGGGCCACCCGAGTTGGTAGCCGAATTTCCGGGTTGGGCTTCTTCCGGTGGCTATGGAGCGTCTGATGGTTTCCACCTGATCTTGTACGGCCCTGAGGGTGACCAATTGCTGTATTCCCCAAACGGCCGTCAATGGACCACCACATCGGTCGATGCCGAGATCACCGATAGCGCTCGGAGCGAACTCTGGACCACCGATGAGACCGACGGGAAATTCAGAGTAGAGCGCTTCGAGGGCGTCTACGGCTGGGACCAAGTTCTGACGTTGCCCTACGGCATCGGGTGGATGCCCGATCTTGCCGTCGGACCAGCCGGCGTTGCCGCGGTGGGAGGGCCGGCAACGTCTAACGACGAGGCTGATGGGTATTTCGCCCTGCCCGATATTGTCTTTGAAAAAGACGGCTACGAACTTCGGTACAACCAGCCCGTAGGCGGTATCACACTGTGGAGTCTTGAGAATGACTCTGCGGTACATGTCTTCGACGCGGAGACTCTCCAAAGTGAGGGGGAGTTCCGGGGAGTGTCGGAAGTAGAAGACGAAGACGGCTCCATACTGGTGGTTTTCCTAGACCCTGAAACCGGAGTCGAACTCGTGACTTTTTCTGGTGAAGAATTGGCATCTGCGGTCATGGAGGCGGAATCAGCTGCCTACAGCGAATACGATCCCTACGAGTACTTGATCGGCTGGTCAGTGGATGGCAGCGACTGGGAGTGGCAGACCCTTCAGGAGGCTTTCGGCCTTCCCGAGCCCACCCAAGACGAAAACTCCTTCGCCGAAGTGCAAGTGGCCGTTGGCTCCGATTTCGTGCTCGCCCAGGTTCAGACCTTCGAATTCCCTGAGGCCGAGTTTGACGCCGACCTCGAGGCCGGCGTCGGCCAGCCCGATTCAACCTCTGCCTACCTCTCTGGTCCGATCTCCCCCTCGCCCCCGCGCTGGTTCATCGCCAAAGTGGGCTGACAGCGGGGTTGCCAGCAGCCACTTAGACTCGGCGCATGATCATCGATGTGGACACCCACTGGGAGATCACGGGGGACTCGGCGGGGGTTGACCCGATGAAGCCGTGGGCAGATCAGATTCCCGACAACCGGACCCATCTGGCCAATGCCATCGCCGGGGACTTGCTCCAGGTGCTGCCCTCGGGGCGCCGGCCCAGTCCGGCGGACCTATTACCCAAGCTGTTCGAGCGGGCCAAGGAATCAGGTGGGCCGGTGATATTGCACCCACGCCACGACTCCACCGCGGCGGAGCGGGTGGCGTGGATGGACTCGGTGGGAATCGATCACTGTCTGGTGAATCCCGGCGGCTATTGGCAGAAGCTCGACTATCTGCGACCTGCGGATCGCGCGGTTGCCGCCCAGCGGTGCAACGACTTCCTCACCGAACAGCTCTGGGATCAGCAGAACCGCCTCCATTCGGTGGCCACCGTCGACTTCTCCGACCTGGACGCCGCAGTAGCCGAATTGGAGCGCTGCCGGGAACGAGGCGCCCGGGCGTTCTTCCTCTACACCTTGCGGGGGGCACCCGCCGGTGGGCCACCCGGCCACCCCGATTGGGACCAGGTGTGGGCTGCGGCCACCTCTCTGGGCATGGTGGCGGTGATCCATGTGGGCAACACCGAGGCCGACTTCTCGAAGTGGGCCGACATCGGCTGGGACCTGCCCGATGGGGCCGGTGTGGGCGGGCTGATCCGGTTGGCCAACACCCAGCGTTTGCACGCAGCTCAGAACCTGGTGGCCAGTCTGCTGTTTGGCGGGGTGTTCCACCGGTTCCCCAACCTCACCGTGCTGATTGAGGAGATGCGGGCCGGATGGCTCCCCTGGTATGTGGCCACACTGTCTCGCCAGTGTCTTTCGTCGCCCTCTTTGGGCGACTGGCCGTGGCCGGTAAGCGGCGAGGAGATGCTGCACCGCAACCTGCGGCTCACTCCCCTGCCCGGCTTCGGCGACTCCGACGCCCTCGACGTGCTGGCCGAGTTGCCCGACATGGTGGTGTTCTCCTCCGACTTCCCCCATCAGGAGGGCAACGCCGATCCCATCGAGCTGTATCGCCCCGCCCTTGACGAGCTGAACGGCGAGGTGCGGGCCGCGTTTATGGGTGAGACCGCAGCCGACTCCTTCGCCCGAATCGGCGATCCCCTGCCTGCGGTGGCCTAACCGCTCCCCTAATCCCCGAACTCAGCGCCCCACGGGCTGCATGTAAAACGTGATGCCGCTGGGTGCCTCTTGCTCGGTGAGGGCGTCACGGGCCGCGGCCAGGGTCCTGCCCGCCTCGGTCTGCTCGTAGAACCAGGCCTCCGCTTGTCGGGCGCCCGGAGGCGGGCCGTCGGCCAACTCCAGGGCGGCCTCTTGGTAGTAGGCCCGGATGTCGTGGGCGATGGCGATGGTGTCCAGCCGGGGGCCGTACACCTCTTTCCAGGGCTCACCGGCAGCCACCCGCTCCAGGTCGGCCAGCGCCCCGGCCACACCGTCAGCGTCGATGGCCCGGCCCACCTCGGTGGCTCCCCGTCGGGCCACCGCCCGGTCGTATGCCGCCCTCAGACCCTGGGCCTCGTCTATTGACGGTGCGATATCGGGGTCGTAGCGAGGCGGCAGGGCGCAGGCCAGCGGTGTCTCCACTGCTTCCACCACTTCGGGATAGTCCACCAGCACCGGACCCGACGGCGCGTTGAGCAAGTCGAATGCCGCGGCGAGCACCCCGTGCTGGAATTGGGCGTTGTCAGGCATGCCCAACGGGCGCCCCAAGGGGAACTCGCAGTACAGCACCCGGGGAACGTTCATCCTCTCGGCCACCGGCTTCATCGAGGCCAACACCACGGTGGCGATCCCGGCCCCTTCCAGAACGTGGGCCAGCGCACACACGGTGCGCGTGCACAGCGGTCAAACCGGCGTCAAGATGGCCACGTCCACCCCGTCGGCCCGCAGCTCGGCGGCCGCGGCGGGACCGGTGTCGAGACGCACCTCCGACACCGTGTCGGGCTGGTTGCCGGCGAACGCAACATGACGGGGCGCCACGGCCCCTATGGTGCCGGCGGAGGCCAATTCCTCCAGGCGGTCGATGGGATACACCACGTTGTGGTCTGACACATACGCAGCCCGGTCGAAGTTCGAGCTCCAATGACCCAAGATCAGCTCCCGGTCGCCCCGGTCGAGCATCCGGTAGCTGACATCGGCGGGCGAGAACTTCTCTTGGTCGTCCCGGTGCAGTCCGGCGCTGGTCACGATGGCCACCGTTGCCTCGGACAGCGGCGGGGGCGATGCCCAAGGCGTGGACTCGAATTCCGGGACCGGCAGATTGGCCATCATGTCGCGCATCATTTGGTCACTGGACATGCTCTAACTCTCCCACAGCGTCGCTGGCTCACTCAGTGCCGGGCATAGACAATTCCATCCGCGGCTCGGCGTAGCGGGCCCGGACTTCCCGGCCGTCGATCCCAGCGGGGGGCTCGACAATGGCACCCTGGCCGAGCGCCCAGTCGTATGCCACCTCAGCGGGGCGGCGCCCGGCTGACACCGCGGCGGCTTGGACCGCCGCCCCCAGGGCCACCGTTTCATCGTCGTCGGGCACGATGATCGCTTCGCCGTGTAGGGCCGCAGCCCGAATCCGGTATGCGGCCGAGCGAGCACCACCGCCGATGAGGTGCAGGCGGCCGCTGGTATCCACTCCAGCGGCCCGCAGGGCGTCTAGGCCATCGAACAGGCCGCACAACACTCCGTCGTGGGCGGCCAGGGCTAGCTGCTCGCGGGAAGTGTCGGTCCGCAGACCGGCGATGGTTCCGGTTGCTTCCGGCAAATCCGGGGTGCGCTCCCCGTCGAAATAGGGCACCAATACCGGTGTGGGCGACCCCTCGACAGCAGCCAGCGCCAACTCGGCTAGTCCTGCCGGGTCGACCCCCATCCAACGGGCCACAGTGTCGGTGACCCGGGTGGCGTTGAGGGTACACACCAGAGGCAGAAACGCTCCGGTGGCGTCGGCGAACCCGGCCACCGCGCCGGTTGGGTCGCTGGTCGGGGTGCGAGAGACCGAATAGGCCGTACCGGAAGTGCCCAGCGAGATCACCGAGTCGCCCGGCTTTAGCCCGAGGCCGAGAGCCGCGCCCATGTTGTCGCCGGTGCCGGGGCCGACGAGCACTGCATCCCCCATTCCCAGAGCGGAGACAGCATCCGCGGTGATCTGCCCAACGGCCTCGCCGGGCCCGAGCACTTGGGGGAGCCGGGACAGCCAGGCGGCTGGGTCATCGACCACCAGTCCGAGCAAGTCGACCGCTGTCTCATTGGCGGCGGGATCGAACCAGCCGGTGCCCGAAGCGTCGCCCCGGTCGGTGACATGGGCACCGGAGAGCCGCCAGGTGAGCCAGTCGTGGGGCAGCATGATCCGGGCGATGCGGTCGGCCAGTTGGGATTCGTGTTCGAACACCCACGCCAGCTTGGCAATGGTGAACGACGCCAGCGGCACCGAACCGCAGCGCTGCGCCCATCCCTGCGGGCTCAAGCGGGCTACCAGGTCGCGAGCTTGGGGCGCAGATGTGGTGTCGTTCCACAGCTTGGCCGGGCGCAACACCTCACCGTCGTCGTGCAGCAGCACCAGGCCGTGCTGCTGGCCGGCCACGCTAATGGCAACCACGCGGGCCCGGTCGGCCTCAGTGAACTGGGCGAAGCAGTCAACCAGCGCAGCCCACCATGTCTCCGGGTCCTGCTCACTCACCGGCGGGTCCCAGCGGGTGTGGGCGTGGGGAGCACTGGCCCTAGCCGCCAACCGCCCCGAGTCGCGCGCTCGCAGCTCGACTTTGGTCGACTGGGTGGACGAGTCCACCCCCGCCACCAGCTCCATCAGCTCGGCGTGGTCCAGATGATGCGGTTGACCTCATTCTCCAGGCGCTCTTGGCGTCCCGACACCGGCTGGGGGCTGAGCCCGTCGGCCACTGCTTGGTCGGCCAGGGCCGCCAAGTCCACGTCGCCCTTCATGATGTCGACTCCCACGCCCGACTCCCACCGGGCATAGCGCTGGTCCCGGGCCTGTTCGATGGTTCCGTCGGCCACCATGGCCTCGGCCACCAGCAGGGAGCGGGCCAGCGTGTCGATGCCCCCGACATGGCCCCAGAAAAGGTCGTCTCGGGCCATGCTCTGGCGCCGAAGCTTGGTGTCGAAGTTGAACCCGCCGGTTGTGAACCCCCCGCCCCCCACGATCTCGTAGAGGGCCAGCGACAGCTCGTCCACCGAGTTGGGGAACTGATCGGTGTCCCACCCGTTTTGCGGGTCGCCCCGGTTGGCGTCCACGCTGCCGAAGATGCCGTTTTCCACCGCATAGGCCACCTCGTGGTGGAAAGAGTGGCCCGACAAGGTGGCGTGATTGACCTCGATGTTCACTTTGAACTCGTCCACCAGGTCGTAGCGCTCCAAGAAACCGTGGACCGAGGCGCAGTCGTAGTCGTATTGGTGCTTGGTGGGCTCTTGGGGCTTGGGTTCGAGCAGCAGAGTGCCGGCGAAGCCGATCTTGTGTTTGTGCTCGGCCACCAGGGTTAAGAAGCGGGCGAGCTGGTCGGCCTCTTGGCGCAGGCGGGTGTTGAGCAGCGTCTCATAGCCCTCGCGCCCACCCCACAGCACGTAGTTGGCCCCGTCAAGCCGGTGGGTGGCCTCGAGCATGTGGCGAACCTGGGCCGCGGCGTGGACAAACACCTCCGGGTCAGGGTTGGTAGCCGCCCCCGCGGCATAGCGTGGATGGCTGAACAGGTTGGCGGTGCCCCACAAAAGCCGTACCCCGGTGGCATCCATCTTGGCTCCGGCCCTTTCCACCATGGCGTCGAGGTTGGCCCGGCTCGCGGCCAGACTGTCGCCTTCTGGGGCCATGTCCACGTCGTGGAAGCAGTAGAAGGGCGTACCCAGCTTCTCGAAGAACTCGAATGCGGCATCCTGTTTGGCCCGAGCAGCGGCCATTGGGTCTTGGCCGGGCGCCAGCCAGGGCCGGTCGAAGGTGCCTACGCCGAAGATGTCGCTGCCCGGCCAATTGAAGCTGTGCCAGTAGCACACCGCTATCCGAAGGTGGTCCTCCATGCGCTTCCCCAGCACCTGCCTTTCGGGGTTGTAAACCCGATAGGCAAGCTGGCCGAGTTCTGCCCTATTCCCGGCAAAGGCCACCGGCTCGGGAACGGTGTCAAAGAAGTCGGTCATTGTGCTGCTCCGTCAAGACGAGAAATCTGCCGCCAGATTCTAAGGGGCCGACCACCCATGTCATCGTATGACCGTTAGGGTCGCGTTGTGGAAGCGTCTTCAGATGAGCAGGAAACTGAAGACCAGGCCGAGGTTTGCCGTAGTCGCCGATGGGCTATAGCCGCCGCTGCGGCAGTTGCCGTGCTCATCGGCGGTAACGGCGCTTGGCAACTGTTTGACGGCGACGAGTCGGTTGAAAAAGTTCACGTTGCCGGGCCAGCGCACCCCTCCACCGGACCAGTGCTTGAATGGACCGAGTTCGACCCGGATGTGGACGACTCCGATTCATTGGTCATGCTTGAGCCCTTCGGTGATGGGCGCGTTCTGGTCCGAACATTCGGCTACGACACCGGTGGGGCCGACTCTAGGTACCGATTCTTGGTCACCGAGAACGGCCTTGACTGGTCTGAGGTGCCGATGCCGACCGAGATCTCGCCGACCTCCTACGACTTGTCGGGTGACCGCTGGCTGGTTGCGGGATACGACTCCACCGGGGAAACCCGCCCTGTAGCAGAAGGGGCAGAAGACGGCAGCGGACAGATTCTCCCCAGTTTTCGGGCATTCTTCTCCGATGACCGGGGGGCAAGTTGGACCGAAGCGGAGTTCGACTTCTCCACAACTTCGACCGAAATGCCGTCCACCTACGAGCAATTCCCCTTCTTTATCTCAGTGGCGTTGACCTCAAAGGAGCACATGGTGATAGTTCTCCAAGGCGACGAAGAGGGCGGGGAGATTCCCAAATCCTGGATCATGGCCAGCGAAGGCGGGGCATTCCAACAGGTTGCCGAATACGACGGCTGGATCTTACGCGGCGTCATCGCGGGCAGCGTCAGCACTCCTGCCGGTTTCACGTTCCAGCTATATGCCGGGGGCGAAACCGAAAACGAACAGGGGCCTCCTCAGCTATCGACACTTACTTCCCCTGATGGCCGCATTTGGAACGAGAGCAAGACTGCCGACCCCTTTGCCCCAACTGCGCCTGGTCCCGACGGATCGTTGTGGAGGACATCCTGGTTGGGCACCAGGTACGGTCTGCACCGAATCGATCGAAAGGGGACTCTGAAAATGGAGGTTGCCTTCGACAACTCGCTCCCATTCCAGGTGGCCGCTGGGCCATCGGGGCTCGCCGTCAATGCGATGACCATCCCCGGAACCGAGCTCTTCAGCCTCCCCGACCAGCGAATTGCCAAAGATGGGTACGAACTGCGGCTCAACGTGCCAGAGGGAGGCTTCTCCCTCTGGCACCTGGAGACCGGCGCCGCGCTCTACGAGTGCGGGCGGGAGGTTCTTTGGGCTTGGTTAGAGGCCTTCGCTGAGGATGTTTGCGAGTTCCGGTATCCGACGACTGACAACGCTGAAATGGACGCGGTAGTCCTCGTGTTCGATGATCCGCAAACCGGTGGCGAACTGGTTTCGTTTACTCGCGAGGAACTATTGCCCGCATTCCCCTTGTGGGCCATTACCGGGCTGGCAGTTGACGGCTTTGAAGAGAAACAATGGCTGGGGTGGTCGGCCGACGGTGTCGAGTGGGGGTGGCAATCTCCCGCTGACGCATTTCGGATCGATCCTCCATCTGAGGCCAACGAGGCATTGATACAGCTCGCAGTAGGGGACGGGTTCGTGCTTGCCCTAGTGGAGCGGTGGTCGCAACATCCGCTTCCCTCGCAAGGCTGGTTTATCGCCCG
This sequence comes from Candidatus Poriferisocius sp., assembly GCF_965214065.1. GTDB lineage: Bacteria > Actinomycetota > Acidimicrobiia > Acidimicrobiales > Bin134 > Poriferisocius. The sequence goes on along the minus strand of NZ_CBDCAT010000026.1, from coordinate 167,091 downwards.
GGTGCCCTAGTGGTGAGTCTCTGGCTCAATCGGATAACCGGTCAACGGCGATGTTGGCCGCGTGATCTCAAATGAGGGCCGATTTCAGACATCGCCTCTCATTGCCGCTCGATTGCGCATACGCTGGCGGGGTTGAAAACACGCGACAAGCACAAGAGGCGGGTCCATGACTTTTCCATCCGATCTTGAGATCGCCCGCGGGGCGAATCTGCGACCGCTTAATGAGATCGCCGAGGAAGCCGGCATTCCAACCGAGATGCTGGAGCCCTACGGGGCGGGGGCGGCCAAGATCAGCCTGGACGCCATCGAGGCGCTGGCCGACCGACCCAGAGCCCGCTATGTGGTGGTAACCGCCATCACACCCACGCCGCTGGGCGAGGGCAAGACCACGACCACGGTGGGGTTGGGCCAAGGGTTCGGCCACATCAACAAGAAGGCCACCATTGCCATCCGCCAGCCCTCACTGGGCCCGACGTTCGGCATCAAGGGCGGCGCGGCTGGCGGAGGTTACAGCCAGGTGGTGCCCATGGAGCTGTTCAACCTGCATCTCACCGGCGATATGCACGCGGTGACCGCAGCCCACAACATGTGTTCGGCCATGCTCGACGCCCACATCTTTCACGGCAACGAGTCGGGCCTAGATCTGCACAACATCACCTGGCGCCGGGTGGTGGACATCAACGACCGAGCCTTGCGCAACATCGTTGTGGGCCTGGGCGGACGGCTCGACGGCGTCCCCCGGGAGAGCGGATTCGACATCACCGCCGCCTCCGAGGTGATGGCCACCCTGGCCCTGGCCACGTCGCTATCGGACCTGCGGGCCCGGCTGGGACGGATCGTGGTGGGCTACACCAAAGACGGCGACCCAGTAACCGCTGAAGACCTGAAGGCCGCCGGGGCCATGGCCGTGCTGTTGAAGGACGCTCTCAAGCCCAACCTGATGCAGACCCTCGAGGGCGGTCCCGCGCTGGTGCACACCGGGCCGTTCGGCAACATCGCCACCGGCAACTCCTCCATCGTGGCCGACCGCATCGCCATCCGAACCGGCGATTTTCTCGTAACCGAGGCCGGGTTCGGCGCCGACATGGGCGCCGAGCGTTTCTTCAACATCAAGTGCCGCTACTCGGGTATCGATCCCGACGCCGCGGTGATGGTGGCCACCGTGCGGGGGCTCAAGGCCCACTCCGGCAACCACCGGATCGTGGCCGGGCGACCCCTTCCCGAGGCGCTGCTGGCCGAGAACCCCGATGAGGTGCATGCCGGGGGCGACAACTTGCGCAAGCAGCTCTCCAATATGAAGGCCCACGGGGTAACCCCGGTAGTGGCCATCAACGCCTTCCCCGGCGACCACGACGCCGATTTGGCCGCCATCGCCGAGATTGCCGACGAGTACGGCGCCCGCTGCGCGATCACCACCCACTTCTCCGACGGCGGCGCGGGGGCAGCCGAGCTGGCCGAGGCAGTGGCCGAGGCCTGCGAGGAGCCCAGCTCGTTCAAGGTTCTGTACGAGGACGACTTGTCGCTCAAAGACAAGATCGCCGCGGTGGCCACCACCGTGTACGGCGCCGACGACGTGGAGTATTCGGCCACCGCCAACCGCCAGCTCAACACCTATGAGGCCGCCGGTTTCGGCCACCTCCCAGTGTGCATAGCCAAAACCCACCTGTCCATCTCGTCAGACCCCTCTCTCAAGGGCGCCCCCACCGGCTGGACCCTGCCAGTGCGGGAGGTGCGGGCCTCAGTGGGCGCCGGGTTCGTCTACCCCATATGCGGCGACATGCGCACCATGCCCGGCCTCGGTCGCCAACCCGCCGCTATGGGCATCGACCTCGACGAGAACGGCGAGATCGTCGGCCTGAGCTGACTTGCAGATTTTGCTCGGCACCCAACGCGGTCAGGAACGAGTGAAAGACACTTCAACGTCGGGCCAGTAGGATGGCCCAGCCCCAGGGAGCGACCCTGGGTTAAGGGGGTGTACATGGCGAGGCGGGAGCGTTTGACCGTGCCGATGGTGCGGGACGACGGGAGCCTGCGGGAAGCGACGTGGGACGAGGCCCTGGGCCGGGCCGCGGCCGGGTTCAACCAGGTGCTCGACCAGCATGGGCCGCAGGCGTTCGGGATGTTCAGTTGCTCGAAGGCCACCAACGAGATGAACTACATCGCCCAGAAGTTCATCCGCACTGTGGTGGGCTCCAACAACATCGACTCCTGCAACCGAACTTGACACGCTCCTTCGGTCGTCGGTCTGGCGACAGTGTTCGGAGCGGGAGGGGGCACTAGCTCCTATCAGGAGATCGAGGAAACCGACGTGATCCTGCTGTGGGGCTCCAACGCCCGCGAGGCCCATCCCATCTTCTTCCACCACCTGCTGAAGGGCCTCGACAACGGTGCCCGCATGTACTGCGTGGACCCCCGTTACACATCCTCGGCCCGCTTCGCCGATGTGTGGGTGGGCATCGACGTAGGCACCGACATCGCCCTGGCCAACGGCATCGGACGCGAGATCATCCACGCCGGGCTGGCCGACCAGGACTTCATCGACCACTCCACCCAGGGATTTGAGGCCTACGCCGCCTCGGTGGAGCCGTTCACTCCCGAGGCAGTGGCCGCCATCTGCGGTATCCCCGCCGAGGCTGTGGTGGAAATGGCCCACGCCTACGCCACCGCTGACACCGCACAGATTCTGTGGACCCTGGGCATCACCGAGCACCACAACGCGGTGGACAACGTGCTGTCGCTGTGCAACCTGGCCCTGCTCACCGGCCATGTGGGGCGGTGGGGCTCGGGCCTCGTTCCGCTGCGGGGCCAGAACAACGTGCAGGGCGGCGGCGACATGGGAGCTATCCCCAACAAGTTCCCCGGCTTCGCCAGCGTGGACGACCCCGACCACCGAGCTCGCTTCGAGGCCGCCTACGGCCGAGAGCTCAACCCGGTGCCCGGCTGGCACCTCACCCTCATGTTCGAGGCCATGGAGCAGGGCGATCTGCGGGCGCTGTATGTGATCGGCGAAAACCCGGCTGACTCTGAGGCCGACGTGATCCACGCCCGAGCCCAGCTCGAGGGCCTCGACATTCTGGTGGTGCAGGACATCTTGATGACCCGCACCGCAGAGATGGCTGACGTCGTGCTTCCCGCGTCGGTGGCTTGGGCCGAGAGCAACGGCACCGTCACCTCCAGCGAGCGCCGGGTCCAGCGAGTGCGCCCTGCGGTGTCCCCACCCGGACAGGCCCGCCACGACATCGACATCCTGTGTGATGTGGCCGAGGCCATGGGCGCCGAGCTCGGCCCCCGCGACCCGAAGGCCGCGTGGGACGAACTGCGCGGGTTGTCAGCCATGCACAGGGGGATGGCATGGGAGCGCCTGGAGGCTGCCGGCGGGCTGCAATGGCCGTGTCCCGATGAGGACCATCCCGGAAGCCCCTTGCTCCACGGGTGGCTGTGGGCAGATGATTTGGAGGGCCACGACCCGGCCCCCTTCTCGGCGCTGGAGCACGAGGGACCGACCGAGGAGCTCAGCGAGGAGTTCCCGCTGCGGCTCACCACGGGACGGGCGCTGGACTCGTACAACACCGGGGTGCAGAGCGGGAACTATGATTCGCCGCTGCGGTTTGCTGGGCTTGATCTGAATCCGGCTGATGCGGCTGCACTGGGCATTGCCGAAGGAGATCGGGTGCGGGTGTCCTCACCTCGCGGTTCAGTGGAGATGAACGCCCGGCTGGCTTTGAGCCTGCCCCCGGGCCTGGCCTTCACCACCATGCACCATCCTGAGCTGATCGACGTGAACGTGCTCACCAACCCCGACTGGGATCCCAAGTCCGGCACCGCCGAGTTCAAAGCGGCGGCGGTGAGGGTTGAGCTGGTCGATGCCATCGAGACCGCGGGGGCATCCGTTGGCTGACCTGCACTTCGGCGACGACCAGCCCACCGATGCCGAGAGGGCCGCCGTCGATGCTGTATTAGCCCCAGCGGATGCCGCCACCGTGGCCGAGACCGAGCGCTTGGTGCGCGGGGGCCGCTCTCGGCGCCATGGACTTCGCCATCTGCTGCTGCCGGTGCTGCACTCGCTCCAACACGAGATCGGCTGGATCAGCCCTGGCGGATTGAATTGCGCGGCAGAGCGGCTGGGTGTGCCGCCTGCCGAAGCCTACGGCGTGGCTACGTTTTATGAGCTGCTTCGTACCACTGATCTTGGGCACCGCGATGACGTCGTACATGTGTGCGTCGATCCCTCGTGTGCCCTGGCTGGAAACGACGATCTGCGGGCTTCGTTGGAGGCCAGCGGGGCCAGAGTCCACGCCAGCCCCTGTCTGGGGCAATGCGAACGGGCGCCGGCGCTGTTCATTCAGGGAGTGGGGCGACCGGATCGAGTACCTGCCGACGATGAAGAGGATTTCCGCCTGCCCCAAGCTGGCGACACTGGTCTGCGGGTGCTGCGTCGGGTGGGCGAAGTCGATCCCACTTCCCTGGACTCGTACCGGCAACACGGCGGCTATCGGGCCCTGGCCCAGGCCGTCGATATGGGGCCGGAGGCAGTCATCGATGCGGTGTCGGAGTCAGGCCTTTCAGGCCGGGGCGGGGCGGCCTTCCCCACCGGGATCAAATGGCGGGCCGTGGCCCAAGAGCCCGGACCCGACAAGCACGTGGTGGCCAACTGCGACGAATCAGAACCCGGCACCTTCAAAGACCGCATCGTGTGCGAGCGCGACCCGTTTGCCCTAATCGAGTCGATGACCATTGCCGGTTTGGCCACCGGATCGCCCCACGGCTGGATCTACATCCGAGGCGAGTACCCCCGAGCCACCGCCCGCTTGAAGGGTGCCATCGCCCAAGCTCGGGCCGCCGGATTGTTGGGCGATGACGTAGCGGGCAGCGGACTGCGCTTCGACATTGAGGTGCGACGCGGGGCGGGTGCCTATATCTGTGGCGAGGAGACCGCCCTGTTCAACTCCATCGAGGGCTTCCGGGGCGAGCCCCGCAACAAGCCCCCCTTCCCCACCACCCACGGCCTGTTCTCCCAGCCCACCGCCATCAACAACCCCGAGACCCTCATCAACGTTCTCGACATCGTGACCGACGGCCCCGAGGCCTACCGCTCAGTTGGTACCGAGCGCTCCCCTGGCACCCGGCTGTTCTGCCTGTCGGGCCGGGTGGCCGTGCCGGGCCTTTATGAGGTGCCGTTCGGCACCACGCTGGGCGAGTTGCTGGCATTGGCTGGCGGGCCGGTGGGCGCCCTTGCTGCTGTGTTGCTGGGCGGTGCTGCCGGAGTGTTCGTCGGCTCCGACGCTCTCGACATGCCCCTCACCCTGGAGGACGCCCGGGAGGCAGGTGCCACCCTAGGGTCTGGGGTTGTGACCGCGTTCGACGACACCGTCGACATGCAGGCGGTGGTGGTTCGCATCGCCGAGTTCTTCCGAGACGAGTCGTGTGGCCAGTGCGTGCCCTGCCGGGTGGGCACCCAGCGCCAACACGAGGTGCTGGTGGAGTTGCAAAGCTCCGGCCAGCCGCTGGCCCCCCAGCGCGCCGAGCTCATCGACGACATGGCTCTGGCCATGGTCGATGCCTCCATCTGCGGCCTGGGCCACACCGCGGCCTCCGCGGTTCGCTCCGCTCTGGCGCTGGGCCTGATAGGAAATAGCCCGTGAGCGGCGTGGCCACCGAGACCGCGGTCACCATTCGGGTCGACGACCAAGAGGTCGCCGTGCCCGAGGGGGCCACCATCCTGGATGCCTGCAATGCCGCCGGGGTGGACACCCCCACCATCTGCTACGGCCCCACCCTCACCCCGGTGAACGTGTGCCGGGTGTGTGTGGTGGAACTCGACGGCAGCCGGGCCCTTGTCCCCTCCTGTTCCCGCCCCGCCGAGGAGGGCATGGTGGTGCACACCGACAGCGAGCGGGTCCGCCACAGCCGCAAGATGGTGCTGGAGTTTCTGGCCACCGGGGTCGACCTAACCCAGGCCGATGAGATGGGCCAATGGGCCAAGCACTACGGAGCCGACCCCGACCGCTACGTCCCCGGCGGCGAGACCATGGACGAGCCCGTTCGGGTGCAAGACAACCTCTACATCCGCGACTACGACAAGTGCGTGCTGTGCTACCGATGCGTGGAGGCCTGCGGCGACGACGCCCAGCACACCTACGCCATCTCGGTGGCCGGCCGGGGCTTCGGCGCCCGCATCTCCACCGAGTTCGACGTAACCCTGCCCGACTCCGCCTGCGTGTACTGCGGCAACTGCGTGGCCGTATGCCCCACCAACGCCCTTCAGTTCAAGACCGAGTTCGACCTACGCCAAGCCGACGACTGGCGCCCCGAAGACCAGACCGTCACCCAAACCGTCTGCTCCTACTGCGGCGTCGGCTGCAACCTCGAACTCCACGTACAAGACAACCAAATCGTCAAATGCACCTCCCCCGACGACCACGACGTAACCCAAGGCAACCTCTGCATCAAAGGCCGCTTCGGCTGGAACTACGTGTAGGCAATGACTGGACTAGCCGACACGAGGCTGCTAACCGCCGACGACCTGCTGCGGCTAAGCGCCCAGGGCGTGCGCGGCGAACTGGTGCGGGGAGTGCTCCACGAGACGATGGCATCAGGACACCGGCACGGCAAGATCGCTGTCAATATCGTCATGGAGCTGGGCAACTTTGTAAGGCCCAGAAAACTAGGGACGCTGGTTGCCTCCGACTCGGGCGTGTGGCTGGAGCGCGACCCCGACACCGTGCGCGAACCCGACGTGGCATTCACCTCAGCAGAGAAGATCCCACTGGACGCGGAGATCGACGGCTACGCCGAAGTCGTCCCCGACCTAGTGGTGGAGATCGTCTCACCTCGCGACAGCCGCCGCTGGGCCCGCGACCGAGCACAAATGTGGCTCGACCACGGAGCCCCACAGGTCTGGATAGTCCACCCCGACACCCGCACCATCGACGTATACCGCCCCGGCAAAGACGCCACGTCCCTTACCGAGAATGACTCCCTCAGCGGCCACGAAGTCCTCCCCGGCTTCACCTGCTCTGTCAGCACCATCTTCAGCTGAAGCCCCCGCGGATCCCGCAATGGCCAAGGATGGCGTCGTGCGTGCCCCTACAGGGGCAACCTCTGCACAATTTGTGCGATCGGATGTTCCGCAAGTACGCAATGTACGCCAGTGCCATTCCTTAGAGATACCGATGAGTTGAACAGCCCAAACGAGTTCTCTAGCTCATACAAATAGGCAGGCCGTTGTAGGCAGTCTCGATATGCGAGAATGCCGGACGATGACTGCTATCAAACTGGACGGCGAAATGCTGTCAGCCGAAATAAAGGACGGCCTGCGGGGGCGGATCGGCGCGTTGGCCGAGAAGGGCAAGACCCCGGGGCTGGGCACGCTGTTGGTGGGCGACGATGGGCCTTCAGCCAATTATGTGGCCATGAAGCACCGCGACAGCGAGGAGCTGGGGATGGGCTCTCGGGAGGTGCATCTGCCTGCTGACGCGACCCAAGACGAGGTCGACGCGGTGGTGGACGACTTCAACGCCGACCCGGCGGTGGACGCCTACATAATGCAGTACCCGTTCCCTGGCGACCTCGACTACGAGACCGCGCTATTGCGGGTGCTGCCGGAAAAAGATGCCGACGGGCTCCATCCGGTGAACCTGGGTCGACTGGTGCAGGGGGTGGAAGCCCCGCTGGCCTGCACACCCAGGGGCATCCAGCTGATGCTCGAGCGCTACGACATTCCCATCGCCGGCCAGCATGTGGTGATCATCGGCCGAGGCCTGACCATCGGCCGGCCGCTGGCCAACCTGTTGTCGCTGAAGCGGCCCAACGCCAATGCTGCGGTCACCGTGGTCCATACCGGGGCGGGCGACATCTCCCGTTATACCCGCAAGGCCGACATATTGATCGCCGCCGCCGGGGCACCCCGGATGGTAAAGGCCGACATGGTGAAGCCCGGCGCGGCAGTGGTGGCTGCCGGAGTGAGTTTCGCCGACGGCAAGCTGGTGTCGGATGTGGACGACGACGTGGCCGAGGTAGCGGGCTGGCTCTCGCCTCGAATCGGCGGGGTGGGGCCGATGACCCGTACCATGCTGATGGCCAACACGGTGGCCGCTGCTGAACGGGCGGTGGGCTGAAGCCTCCGAGCCGACAAACCGCAGCCCAACAACAAGAACCAGCAACAACAATCAGAAAGCACGCACATGGCCGACGCCTACATCATCGACGCAGTCCGCTCCCCCATGGGCCGCTACGGCGGAGGGCTCAGCCACCTGCACCCGGCCGACCTCGGCGCCAACATCTTGAGCGGCCTGATCGAGCGCACCGGGGTGGACCCCGGGGCGGTGGACGACTGCATCATGGGCTGTGTGGGCCAAATCGGCGCCCAGGCCTTCAACGTGGCCCGCAACGCCTGGCTGTCAGCCGGGCTGCCTGAGCATGTCCCGGCGGTGACCATCGACCGCCAGTGCGGGTCCTCGCAGCAGGCGGTGCACTTCGCCGCCCAAGGCATCATGTCGGGTACCCAAGACCTGGTAGTGGCCGGCGGGGTCGAGGTGATGAGCCTCATCACCCTCAACAGCCAAGGCGACGTGGGGCCTGATCTGGGCATGCGCTACCCCTTCGACGGCGACGGTTGGGCCGACCGCTTCGGCGACGAGGAAGTCCACCAGTTCCGGGGAGGCAACCTGATCGCCGAGCGGTGGGACGTCACCCTGGAGGACATGAACGGCCTCGCCCTTCGCAGCCACCAGAACGCCGCCCGAGCATGGGAAGAGGGCCGCTTCGAGGGTGAAGTACTGGCGGTGGGCGAATGCGACCGCGACGAGGGCATCCGCCCCGACACCTCCATGGAGAAGATGGCCAAGCTGCGGCCCTTCTCCGAGCACGGACCGCTCACCGCGGCCAACTCCAGCCAGATCACCGACGGATCAGCCGCGCTGCTCATCGCCTCTGAGAAGGCGGTATCTGAGCACGGTCTCACCCCTCGGGCCCGAATCCACACCATGGCCGTGGTGGGCAGCGACCCGGTGCTCATCCTCACCGGACCCATCCCGGCCACCGCCAAGGTGCTCGACCGCGCCGGTATGGAACTGGACGACATCGACCTGTTCGAGTGCAACGAGGCCTTCGCCTCGGTGGTGCTGGCCTGGGCCAAAGACACCGGCGTGGACATCGACAAGGTCAACGTGAACGGCGGGGCCATCGCATTGGGCCATCCCCTGGGGGCCAGCGGCGCCAGGATCATGACCACCCTGCTCAACGAACTTGAGCGCTCCGGCGGCCGTTACGGCCTCCAGACCATGTGCGAGGGCGGCGGGCTGGCCAACGCCACCATCATCGAGAACCTGGCTGCGTAGCCAAGACAGATCCCCGAGGAGACAGCGAAGACTATGGGCATCCACATAGACCACATCTCACTGCTGGTGAAGGACCTAGACCAGGCCGAGGCCGACTGGCACCAGATCCTGGAAGTGTTGGCCCCCGGCCACACCATGAAGGTCACCCGGGGCGAGGGCGCCGACGACATGGACGGCACCCCCATGAGCTGGGTCACTTTCCAGAACCCCGACCCCACCGGCGTGTCCATCCAACTGTGGTCGCCGTCGGAGCCTGGGCACTGGCCTGACAAGGTGCTGGCCAAAAAAGGCGAGTACGTACACCACATTGCCTTCTGCTCCGACGACTTCGACACCATGATCGATGAAGTGCGCGATGCCGATATTCCCTTGGTTCTAAAACAGCCCAGCAACCCCGACACCCAGCCTTGGCTGAAGTGGAACTTCATCCCCCCCGACAAGGCTCATGGTCCGTTAATTGAGCTCGCCACTCGATACCTGTCGGTGGGCGAGGAGTGGCTCCCCCATCCCGACAACGCTGAGAACCAGCCCTTGGCCGAAGAACTCCGCGATCGCTTCGTCGGCTAGTCGCTAGTTTCCGGCAGAACCCTTTAGGCCTGAAATAGCCATGGCCAAATCCCCGGTCGCCATCACCATGCCGGTGGAGGACGGGCTCCCCATCGGCTGGTTGACCGACCTAGTAGTAAATGCCGAGCAGGCAGGGATCGACACCGCCCTGGTGGGCGAGGTGGCCGGCCCCGAGGTGTTCGCCACGCTGGGGGCCATGGCCGCCCGCACCGAGCGCATCCGGCTGGGCTCGGGCATCGTGGCCGCCTACACCCGCTCCCCCGCCCTCACTGCCATGGGCTTCGCCACCCTGGCCTCGCTGGCTCCCGGCCGGATAGTGGCTGGCATCGGGGCCAGCAGTCCCATCGTGGTGGGCCGCTGGCACGGCGGAGACTTCGAGCAGCCCTTGGCCACGGTGAGGGAGTTCACCAGCCTGCTTCGGGCCGCACTGGCCGGCGAGAAGCTTAACCACGATGGGCCGAGATTCCGGTCCAAGGGGTTCCGTCTTGATTTGCCCCCGGCAGATGTGCCCATCTGGCTGGGCGCCATCAACCCCCGGATGCTGGCCCTAGCCGGCGAGATCGCCGATGCAGTGTTCATGACGTGGTGTCCCCCAGCCGAAGTCGCACCCAAGCGAGAGATCGTCGAGGCTGCGGCCGCCAATTCAGGGCGAGACGCCGCGGACGTATCCACTGTGTTGTCGTTTTGGGCCTACGCCGGTCCCGATCCCGAGCAGGCCCTCGAGCGGATGCGCCGCCAAGTGCTGGCCTATGCCATGGTCCCCACCCATCAGCCCGCATTCGTCGAAACCTTCGACAATCTGCCTGAGGTTGCCGCGGCTTGGCAGGACGGCGACAGGGCCAAGGCATTGTCGCTGGTGCCCGATGAGGCTGTATTGGCCCAATGCGCCCTCGGGCCAGACATGCTGGCCGACCGCATTGCCACCTACCGCGCCGCAGGAGCTGATCTTCCCATCGTGCTGCTCACCGGCGCCCACATCGGCGACGACATCGGCCCGCAAGCCACCGTAGATGCCCTAAGCAATATTGCCGCGCCCTGAGCGCTGGCAACCATGCGGGGCCGCCCTCATAAAGTGCCGCCCATAGGCCCACGCTCTTAGTATCCCCCCATGACCAAACGCGACGTAGTCGTCATCGGCGCCGGCGCGGCAGGGCTGAGCGCTGGAGCCTTGCTGGCCGCCGAGGGCCGCTCGGTGACCATTGTTGAGCGATCCCCATTCCTGGGAGGCCGGGCGCTGGCGGTGGAGGACGAGGGATTCACGGTCAACCTGGGCGGCCACCTGATCGAAGACCCGGGCTCGGGGTTGACCAAGGTATTCGAGCACGTCGGCAAAGAGCTGATCCACGGCGAGGTCTCCCATGACATGCCGATTTGGGACAACGACGCCCGCAAATGGGGGTCGATCCGCGACCGCTACCCCGACAAGACCGAGGTGAAGAAGGTCATCAAGGCCCTAACCGAAACCTCATGGGACGAGCTGGAGGAGTGGGACGACCGCCCGATGCGGGAGTGGCTGGCCCAGCACACCTCCGACCAGGGCGTATATGACTTATACGAGTTCATTGCCGTGCTGGAGTGCATGACCGACGAATGGTACGACCACTCGGCCAGCGACAACCTGTGGGTGCGCAAGATGCACTACGAGGAACGGCACATGGCCGCCTATTCCTGTTGGCCCGGCCAGGGCTGGGATGGCATGTGGCAAGACCTGGCCGACGGCTTCACCGAACACGGCGGCGAGTTGCGAATGCAGACCCCGGCCGGCCGGGTGCTGATAGAGAACGGGTCAGTGGTCGGCGTGTCCATCCCCCACACCCCCAACGTGCCCAACGACTGGGACATCGGCGAGGTGATCGAGTGCGACGCGGTCATCTCCACCCTGCCGGTGTGGAACGTGTTCAACGTGGTGCCCGAGTGGGAGCTGCCGGACTGGTACACCCAACAGGTCCGCTACCTGGCCCAAGACCAGTACCGGGTGACCATGCTCAACCTCTATTTTGCCACCGAAGAGCCGGTGACCATGTTCGACCCCCGGGAGCTGGCCACCTGGCTCGCCACCCCCCACAGCCCCACCCCGGGGTACATGTATGACCAGACGGCGATGGACCCGACAGGCGTTCCCGACGGACTCCACCTGTACTGCACCGGCGGCATAGTCCCCGGCTCGCGTGGGCGGGACCGGCGCTTTATCGAAGACATGTACGACCGCCTCGAACAGGGCCTGTACGTGATGTATCCCGGCCTGGCCAAGCACGTGTGGAAGAGACGGCTGCTGGCCTTCGACCCGGCGTTCGGTGTCGCCCAGAAACCCATGCTGGTGGGCAAGTTCCGGCCCCATTGGCGGGCCCCCACAGTTGACGGGCTGTACTTCGCCAGCGAGACCTTCCGCAGCCGGGGCATCGGCACCGACCGAGCAGCCCGGGCCGCCCTTACCTGTGTGGAGGACATTTTGGCCCGCCGCATCCCCACCTTCGGCGACGGTTGGCGCTACTGACCGTGACTGACTGACCTCAGACTGAGACATAGACAAGGAGCAACCAAGCCCATGGAGTTCACCCTCACCGACGAACAACAGATGTTCCAAGAAATGGTCCGCAACTGGGTCGAGAAGGAATGCCCCAAGGACGCGGCCCGCGACTACGAGGCCCAGGAGTTCGAGTACCCGTTCGAGCTGTGGGACAAGATGTCCGAAGCCGGGTTCCACGCCATCGGCCTGCCCCCTGAGTTGGGCGGCCAGGGTGGTGACGTGGTCACCCAGATGATTCTCACCCGGGAGCTGGCCCGCTCGCTGGCCGGGCTCACCTGGATCTTCGGCATCTCATCCTTCTGCGCCAAGTCGATCAACAAGTTCGCCTCCGACGTGGCCCGCGAAGAGCTCATCCCCCAGCTTGCCGAGGGCAAGCTCCGAGTGGCCATCGCAGTCACAGAGCCGTCGGGCGGCACCGACCTGATGGGGGCCATGAAGACCCGAGCCACCAAGGTGGACGGCGGCTGGAGCATCACCGGCCAGAAGATCTGGTCGACCGCCGCCCATGTGTCCGACTACCTGTTCTTGATGGCCCGCACCGAGGACATCGTCGACAAGCCGGCCCGAGGGGTCACCCTGTTCTTGGTAAAGAACCCGGCTGAAGGGCTCGAGTGTCGCCAGATACCCAAGTTGGGCATGAAGTCGGTGGGATCGTGCGAGGTCTTCCTCGACGATGTGTTCGTTCCCGACGAGTATGTGGTGGGCCAACCTGGCCAGGGCTTCTACCAAATGCTGTCCACCCTCAACAACGAGCGGATCATGGTGGCCGCATTGTGTACCGGCATCATCGACGGCTGCATCGAGGAGACCCTCAGCTACCTAATGGAGCGCGAGGCCTTCGGCAAGAAGATCGGCTCGTTCCAGGTGTGGCACCAGAACCTGGCCGACATGGCCATGATGCAAAAGCAGGCCGAGCTGATGACCTACTACGCAGCGTGGAAGTCGGAGTCGGGCGAAGACTGCGGCCGGGAGGCCAACATGGCCAAGGTGACGGCCTCCGAGTACGCCGGCAAGTGCTCCGACATCGCCATCCAGGTACTGGGCGGCATGGGCTACGCCCTGGAAACCCATCCTCAGCGCTACTGGCGGGACAGCCGTCTGTACCGCATCGGCCCCATCACCAACGAGATGGCCCGCAACAGCATCGCTGAGACCTTCGGACTGCCTCGAAGCTTCTAGTGGGCAGCGCTTTGGAGGGGCGCGTCGCGCTGGTCACCGGAGCCGGTCGGGGCATCGGTTTGGCGGTGGCCGCCCGGCTAGCCCGAGACGGGGCCGCGGTGGTGGTGAACGATGTTGACGGCGATGTGGCCGGCGAAGCAGTAGAGACAATCACCGCCGCTGGCGGCCAGGCAGTAGCCGCTCCGGGATCGGTGGTCGACCACGGCGACGTCACCGCCATGCTGGGCACAGCGCAAGACACATACGGCGGCCTGGACATCCTGGTGAACAACGCGGGGATTACCGCCGACGCCATGGCCCACAACATGACCGACGAGCAATGGGACCTGGTGTGCGACGTGGCGCTGAAGGGCACCTTCAACCTGTGTCGGGCCGCTTTTCCAACGCTGCGGGGCAGCCGAGACAATCCGCCGGCTCATCACCGCAAGATTGTCAACATGGCCTCCATCAACGGGATCTACGGCATTGCCGGCAACGCCAACTACTCGGCCGCCAAGGGCGGGGTGATCGCGCTCACCAAATCGCTGGCCCGGGAGTGGGCTCGCCATAGGATCAACGTCAACGCGGTGGCACCGGGCTATATCGCGGGAACTCGCCTCACCGGTGCCCGAGACGACGACACCGGCTTGGGCATTCCCGAGTCGATCATCGAGCGCATCGAGGCCCAGATCCCTATCGGACGGGCCGGAACGCCCGAGGATGTGGCCGGGGCTTGCGCTTGGCTGGCATCCCCCGATTCCGACTATGCAACCGGTCAGGTGATCGAGCTCCATGGAGGACGAGAGATGGTTGAGCTCTTATGAGCGCAGAAAAATTGACCACGTTGCCTGAGGCAGCCGCTCTGGTTCGCGACGGCGACACCGTGGCCATCCAGAACATGGCCACCCAGGCCGCGCCGATGGCCCTGGTGCGGGAGCTGATCCGCCAGGGACGGCGGGAACTCGGGGTGGTGTGCTTGGTAGGCGGCATCCCCGTGGACTTGTTGGCCGCGGCCGGGGCCATGAACCGTCTGATTGGCGCCGCGGTGTCCATGGAGCAGTTCGGACTGTGCCAGCGCTACCGCAAAGCGGTAGAAGCCGGAGCGATACGGGTAGAGGAGCTGTCGGAGACTGCGCTCAACGCCCGCTTGGGCGCGGGCGCTCGCAACCTGCCGTTCTTGCCCACCCGGGGCCTGATCGGCACCGACCTGATCGACGTGAACGACAACCTGATGATGCTCGACGACCCCTTCGGCGGTCCGTCGGTTGTGGCCTGCAAGGCGCTAGTGCCCGATGTGGCGCTAGTACACGCCCACAAGGCCGACCGCTTCGGCAACATCGGCTATGAGCCCACCGCCCTGTGGCCCGACCTGGGCATCATGCCCAAGGCGGCCACCACGGTGATCGTCACCGCTGAGGAGATCGTCGACTCCGAGGTGCTGCGGGCCAACCCCGACCGCACGGTGCTGCCTGGCTTCATGGTGGATGCGGTGGTGAAGGCCCCCTACGGCGCCCACCCCACCTCGTTCTTCCCCCGCTACGGCTACGACACGGCCATGCACCTCGAGTGGATCGGCGCCACCCGAGACGACGACGCGGTGGCTGCGTTTATGGAGAAGTACGTGACTGGCCCTGCCGATCACGCTGCCTACTTGGAGGCGATGGGCGGTGCCGAGCGGCAGGCTGCCTTGGAAGCGTGGGAGGCATAATGAGCGACTGGCAGAACAGCCCTCCGGCTGATGACTGGACCATCGATGAGCTGATGATCGCCCGGCTGGCCGCGTGCTTCGCCGACGGCGACCAGGCCTGCAACGGCATGGCCTCGTTCGTGCCGGTCAGCGCCTTTTGGCTAGCCCGGCTTACCCACGCCCCCGACCTGGTGTGGCTGGCGGGAGCTGTGGGGCTCGAACCCCGCCCCGACCGGGTTCCCGCATCCACCCTGGAGGCCCCGCTGTGGCGGGACTCCATTATGTATGTGGAGCAGTTCGGCGACTTCTGGAACTTCGCCCTCAATGGCCGGTGGCTCACCAAGTTCTGCGTGGGCGCCGCCCAGCTCGACCGCTATGGCAACGGTAACAACTCGGTGATCGGCACTGATTATCACGCTCCTCGAGTGCGGCTGCCGGGCACCGCCGGCCTGGGCGACATGGGCTCCATCGGCAAGGCGCTGTACTACTGGAACCCCAACCACAACCCCCGCTCGCTGGTGGAGAGAGTGGACTTCATCTCCTGCGCCGGCTATCTGGGCGGGGGGTCGGAGCGGGCCGACGCCGGTCTGGAAGGCGGACCCGAGCTGGTGATCACCAACCTGTGCGTAATGGACTTCCACCCGGAAACCCGTCACATGCAGGTGGCATCGCTGCACCCCGGCGTCACCTTCGAGCAGGTGCAACAGGCCACCGGCTTCGAGCTGCCCGCCCCTGAAGGGCAGTTGCCCACTACCCCAGTGCCCACCAGTGAGCAGATGCGCCTCATCAGAGATGTCATCGACCCCGACAACATGCGCCGCCGGGAGTTCGGCGGATGAAACGCCGAGCCATGTGCCGCGACGCGGCCCGTCATCTAGCCAGGATCAGCGGATGAAAGACCTGGAGATCGGCGTACCGGGCCAGATCATGCCGCCCGCGGGTCGGGCGGTCACCCTTGGCCAGAGGGCCGAGGCCGATGGATTCGACGCCCTGTGGTGGCCGTGCCACCTAATGGGCTGGCATCCCGACTCAATTTGGACCCCGGACATGAGCCCGCTGGCCGCGGTGCAGCCCAGCTCCCATGTGTATTTCGACCCGCTGGTGATGATGGGCGCGGTTGGGGCTCAGACCGAGACCATCAAGGTGGGATCGGTGGTGACCGACCTGCTCCGCCGCCACCCCGCCATGGTGGCCAACATGGCTCTCACCGTCGACCACCTCACCCAAGGCCGGTCGATCTTGGGATTGGGCTCGGGCGAGCGGATGAACGTGACCCCCTACGGCATGGGCTTCGACCGCCCGGTAGGCCGTCTCGAAGAGGGCATCGAGATCATCCGGGCACTGTGGGCCGCCGACGGTCCCATCAACTACGAGGGCAAGTACCATCAGCTGAAGGACGCCGTTCTGGGCCTGTCCCCCTACGGGGACACTCCCCCGCCGATCTGGACCGCGGCCCACGGCCCCAGGATGCTGAACATCACCGGGCGGCTGGCCGACGGCTGGCTGCCCACCAAACTCGCCCCCGACGTCTACGCTGACTCACTGGCCACCATCCGCCAGGCGTCGGTGGAGGCCGGTCGCAGCGCCGATGCGGTCACACCGGGGCTCTTGGCCTATGTGCTGGCCGCGCCCGATGAGGCCACACTGCGACGCATGCAGGAGGCACCGCTGCTGCGGGCCATCATGGTGATGCTGCCCCCACAGATCTTCCGCCAACTAGGGGTGGAACCACCCGAGGGCTTCCACGATCTGATCCCCGCTTCTGTGCCCCGCCAGCAGGCCGAAGCCATCATCGCCGGCATCCCCCCCAAAGTGGTTGACTACTACTGCTTCTGCGGCACCCCCGAGCAGATCGCCGAGGAGGTCCGCAGCTACTACAACGCCGGTCTGCGCCATTTGATCATGTGGAACGTGACCGCCTTCGGCGACCCCGAGTTGGCCGGCTGGTCGTTCAGGGCCATGCGCGAGGTCAAAGACATCTTGAGGAGCCAGTGATGAACGCAGGGCAATCGGGACGAACCCCGCTAGAGACCGTGAAGGAGTACTTCACCGCCCTCAACACCGAGGACTGGGAGCTGATGGCCTCGGTCCTGCACCCTGAGCTCGATCTGGTTCCCTCGGGGTCGCGGCCCCGCACCGGCGCCGACAAGGCCATCGCCATGTTCCAGAAGATCTTCGAGCGCTTTCCAGTCCATGCCGATGACCCCACCCGGTTCATCTGCGACGGCACCACCGTGGTGGTGGAGATCACCTTCACCGGCGCCACCCAGGACGGTCAGGAACTCTCTTTCGACGCGGTGGACATTTTCGACGTGCAAGACGGCCGCATCTGCCGCCTCTCCCAGTGGTTCGACACTGCCGCGCTGGCCGCCACTTTGGGGGGCTGAGCAGCGGCCATGCTGGTCAGCTGATATAGCGCAGTTGATATGAACTCAGTAGTCGTAGTCGGGTCGGGGGCCGCCGGGATGGCCGCGGCGGTGGCAGCAGCTCAGGCCGGGGCCGAGGTTACGGTTGTGGAGCGAGCGCCGGTACTTGGCGGGACCACTGCCCTGTCGGGCGGGCTGGCTTGGATCCCGGCCAACCGGCTCATGGCCGCCGAGGGAGTGGACGACTCCCTCGCCGAGGCCCGGAAATACCTGCGAGCCCTGCGGCTGGGCGACGTGGACGACGAGCTCGTGGGCTACTTCGCCGAGCAGGCGTCGGGGGTGGCCGACTGGCTGGAATCGGCCACTACGCTCAGGTGGCAGACCGTCCCCTATCCCGACTACCACCCGGAGCTTCCTGGCGGGAAACCTGGCCATCGTCCCTTGGAACCGCAGCCCCGAATGGTGCCCGCTGAACTCGACCAGCGAATCCAAACTGCTCCCAACGTGTCCGCGCCCATCACCTACCGGGAACTGGCTACTGGGATCTTCGACCGTGACGAGATAGCGGCGCGATCCCGCCAGGGGGTGATCACCATGGGCCGGGCGATGATCGCCTCGCTGGTGGAAGCCGCCGAGGGTGCCGGGGCCAGGATCCATGCCGGAGTGAGCGTTGACGGCCTGGCGCAGTCAGGCGGCACCGTGAACGGAGTGCGGATCGGCGACGAGGTATTGCCCGGACGAGTGATCTTGGCCTCTGGGGGATTCGAGCGCGATTCCGCATTGGTGAAGGCATTTCTGCGAGGACCGATGACCGGTCCGGTGGGTGCCCCCGGCATGGACGGCACCGCCCTGCGGCTGGCCCTGGGCATGGGGGCTGAACTGGGCAACATGGCCGAGGCCTGGTGGTGCCCGGCCATGACCGTGCCGGGCGAGACTATTGACGGAGAGCCATTCCACCGGCTGGTGCTAACCGAGCGGGCCCGACCCCGATCGCTGATGGTGGACTCCCTTGGACGACGGTTCACCAACGAGGCCCGTAACTACAACGACGTGGGCCGGGCCATGCATGCTTTCGACCCCACCGGGTTCCAGTTTCCAGCAGCCGCCGCCTGGCTGGTGTTCGACTCTGGGTACCGGCGCCAATACCACTTGGGGCCGCTACGCCGGGAAGACCCGGACCCCGGGTGGCTGCACCAGGCCGACAGCCTGGCTGAACTGGCTGACGCCGTCGGAGTGAGTGGAGACGAGCTGGCCGCGTCGGTTGCCCGGTTCAACGAACTGGCTGCCGCGGGCGACGACCCCGACTTCGGCCGGGGCCGCTCCGTCTACGACCGTTTCGTCGGCGACCCCGCTGCCCCCCACCCCACGCTCGGACCAGTCGAAGAGCCCCCGTTCTATGCCGTCCGCCTCCATCCCGGCTGCCTCGGCACCAAGGGCGGCCCCCGCACCAATGTGAACGGCCAGGTCCGCCACCAAGACGGCGGCCTAATCGAAGGCCTCTACGCCGCAGGCAACGCCGCCGCCAGCCCCCTCGGCGCCGCCTACCCCGGCGCCGGCGGAACCATCGGCCCCCTTCTAGTCGCCGCCCGCGCCGCCGGCATCGCAGCAGCCAGCTAGCGGACCTGGCGGCAAAGTGCCCGCCCCAAATCCAAGCGCTTCAGTTACAGGCCAGCGGCCTCTGCCTGGACGCTTGGCATCAGCAAGTCGAACTCCCCGATCCCCTCATCTTCTACCCACTCGCTGATCAACGACTTCAATTCGGGCAAAGTGCTCGCCACCGCCACGAAGCCAAGGCCGTCCTCACACCACCAGCTCGATCCCTCCCCGTCAGTTTCGACGTGGATACGGAACTTGTGCATCTACTGCTCCTCCGTCTCAGAGCCGCTACAGCAATCTAGCGATCTCATCATCGCTCAATCTCGCCCTCTTTCACCAGTATGTGCCTAACCATTGCAGGCCGAACCGTCGCTCCCTTGTGGTGGGCAAACGTGAATGAACGGCCATCAGGGTGCTTTAGCCTCCTGTGAGATCCCTTCTGCCGCTCCACCCTGAACCCCGCCCGGTGCAGCTTGGACATCAGTTCCTCAGGCTTCAACGAAGGATATCTGATGGGTCCTGGCACCTCAGCTCCCCTGCCCTTCCTGTGGATATGTGGAAATATCTGTGGATACAGCTATTTTCCATATTTTTCAGTATATCACGAGTCCACTGTTATCTGAACTGCTTTTCGGCTTGCTCGCCATCTCCAGCAGGGTGAAGAGCGCGAGGCTCAACTGGCCGCTGCCTAGGCTTGGTCCTGATGGGAAAGATCGTTTTCGGCGACAACTTGCCGGTGCTAAGGGCCCTTCCCGATGCCAGCATCGATCTCATCTACGTCGACCCGCCGTTCAACACCGGCAAGCGCCAAGAGCGCGAGCGGATCAAGACCGTTCACGACGAGGCCAACGGCGACCGGACTGGCTTCGCTGGCCGCCGCTACCAAACCATCCGCCTGGGCAAATCCGGCTACGAGGACACCTTCGACGACTACATGGGCTTTCTGGCGCCCCGATTCGAGGAAGCCCACCGCGTGCTCGCCCACACCGGCAGCTTCTTCCTCCACATCGACTACCGGGAAGTCCACTACTGCAAGGTGCTGCTCGACCAGATCTTCGGCCGGGACTCGTTCATGAACGAGATCATCTGGGCCTACGACTACGGGGCCCGCTCCAAGAAGAAGTGGCCAGCCAAGCACGACAGCATCCTGTGGTACGCCAAGGACCCATCCGACTACGCCTTCTGCTTCGAGGAAATGGACCGGATCCCCTACATGGCCCCCGGCCTGGTCGGCAAAGAGAAAGCTGCCCGGGGCAAAACACCCACCGACGTCTGGTGGCACACCATCGTGAGCCCCAACGGCAAAGAGAAGACCGGCTACGCCACCCAAAAGCCCCTCGGCATCCTCGAGCGCCTGGTCAAAGTCCACTCCCGCCCCGGCGACCTCCTACTCGACTTCTTCGCCGGCAGCGGCTCCCTCGGCGAAGCCGCCGCCAACCACGGCCGCGACTACCTCCTAATCGACAACAACCCCGAAGCCATCCAAGTCATGGCCCGCCGCCTAGCCCCCACCCACCCCGAACTCATCGACTGCGAAGCGCTCCTCGAACCGTCGTAGAGCACTAAAGGCTCGGCGTCAGCACGACTGCTTGCCTCCAGCTTGGGGGCTCGGTGGACCCTGAGGCCTCCGTTCACGGTAATCAGACCGGTGTCGAAAGCAGCGTCGTGGGTCGGGCACGCCGCTACGCCGTTGCGAAAGTCCAACCGCTCCTTGTCATCGCACGCTGCCAACGTAGCCGGCCATTGTTCTGTGGTCACACGATGCTGTGTGCCGGATATCTATTGCATGCAAAGTCCCTGCTCAGCCGGCGCGTTACCCCTAGAGCACCATAGGATCGGCCGATGCCCGCTCCTACCTTCACACCAGCGACTACCACGTCTTCACTGGCGACCCATTACTCACGAGCCCTGGTAATGCCCGAAGCAGCAGTCCGGCTCCCCGCTGTCACGGTGATGGAGTCCGGGATTACCCGTGTGCCCGTCGGGCGTGTCTCAGGAGAGCGCATGTACGAGTCAGGGCACTTCTTTTTCTGGATGACGGTGATTGAGAATCTCCCCGAGTACACCTTCCAGCGAGCCTTGAGCTATGCCGATCCCGACAACACGGAAGAACTAGCCCAGCAGGCAGCCAGGCTCCGGCTTGAGTCGGTAGAACCCGGCTACTGGTACCCCACCAAGGAAGACTCGACGGCTCTCTTCTCGAGGTCAGGCGGATTCGAAGGAGTCCAAGTCACAGTGCAGTCGACTATGGAAACGCAGGAGGGGGCCAAGTGCACTGCGATGATCTGGTTTACGCCTGACACCTTGGAAAAGATGAGCCTTGCGCTGTTAGCCGCAGCATTTCGGGAAGCAAACGAACAGGGGTACAAGCCGATCAGTGCTGATATTGCTGAAGTCGTGCTCCCAGTAGCCGAGCAAATGGGCCAGTTCGCTGGGTCAGCGACATTCATGCCGGATACCAGTTACGGGCTTGCTGGCCTGCTGGAAGCCCGACATGCCGTCAGAAGCGATTCGACCTCTGTGCCAAATACCAGCCTCGTGGCGCTTGACGACCTTCTGGCGACCCATGGCGAGCGATACCGCGAATACCTCGGTGGGCGTGATGCCTACGGTCTGACTGTCCGGGCATAAGCCGACAACGGGAGCCGTCTACCAGGGGCGGTGTACCTCGACGAGGTTGCTGCCGACCTCATCAGAGGCCGTGAACAGAGGGAGATCAAGGGTTTCGGCCAGGATGAGAGCAGACCAAGAGTCCAAGGCATCAGCTGCTCCTCGTCCGGCACGTGAAAGAGTCTCCACCACGATGGTGCGGACTGGAAACCATTCATGCACAGCAGACAGAGCAAGCCCAATCTCCACTTGAATCCGTTCAGGATTGCCCTCATGGCGAGCTGCCACAAAACGACCAACGGTCATCGCTGACCAGTCCAGAGCCAAGAACTCCGCGTCAATTGGCACTGTCCCCTTAAGCACACCGGCTACAGCCAATACTCCCCCGGCGTCGCAGACGACGCTACTGGGCATCTAGTTCGCGCAATTGCTTGCGGATGGATTCGAACTCTGAACGGTTAATCGGAGGGTATCCGCCGGACAATTCAGCAGGTGAGAGTCGGGACGCAATCCTTGTCAGTTCATTTCGCAAGTGTTGCTGCACTGAAAGCCCTGCCGCCTTCGCCTGCTCCCGCAATCGCCGTCCTACATCATCATCGAGGTCTTTGATATTCAGATCCACGCACAGATTCTACCAGAACGGTAGAACTCTGCTGCACACTGCGCTACTACTTGACACTTTTCGCCGAAAAGTGATGGCGAGGTGGGCATTTTTCGTCGGAGGAAGGGTTGCTGCGCGAAGCTACGGGGATGAGAACTTGGGTTGATGTGACCACTTATGGGGATCTGGTGGTACGGGGGGCGGCGCTGTATGGGAGCCAGGACGCAGTGGTGTTCCCCGACACCCGGCACAGCTTTGCGTCGCTGGAGGAAGCAGCCCGACGGTCGGCCCGATCGCTGTTGGGGCTGGGGGTGCGGCCTCAGGATCGAGTGGGGATCCTCATGCCCAACTGCATGGACTTCATCGAGGTCATGTTCGGCGCTTCCCTAATCGGTGCCGTTCCCGTTCCCATCAATGCCCGATTCAAGGGGCGGGAGCTGGCCTATGTCACAGAGAACGCCGACCTGAAGGTGCTGGTGACCAGCGACATCATCGACCAGTTCACCGATTACGTGGTGATCCTCCATGATTGCCTGCCCGGCTTGGCCGACGCTCCCGACCCGGCCAATCTCGATCTCAACGTTGCCCCCGAGCTCAATGCAGTGGTGCTGTTGGGCAGTACCTCCCCCGCAGGAATGGTGGACCGGGCCGCATTCGGGGCTTTGGCCGACTGCGCCACCGATGACGAGGTGGAACTGCTCCGCTCCCAGGTGGCCCTTCGGGACGAGGCCCTGATGATCTACACGTCGGGCACTACCGCCGAGCCCAAGGGCTGCCCCCTGAACCACGAATCCCTGGTACGCACCGCCATATCCGCCTGTCGGACCCGGTTCGAGCTGTCTGCCGCCGACGTGTTCTGGGACCCGCTCCCCCTGTTCCACATGAGCTCGATCCTCCCGCTCATCGGCTGCCTCGACGCGGGGTCGTCCTATGTGACCATCACCCACTTCGACCCGGCGTCGGCCATCGCCCAGATGCGCGATGAGAAGGCCACGGTTTGCTTCTCCACCTTCCCGCCAGTCACCCAGGCCATGATCAACCACCCCGACTGGGACTCCGACGAGTTCCAGCGCATCCGGCTGGTGAACAATGTGGCGCCCCCCGACGCCCTGCGGGCCATCCACGCCCTGCTTCCCTGGGCCCGCCACATGAACGCCTACGGCCTCACCGAGTGCGGCGGCGTGGTGGCCTTCTCCGGCCCCGACGATCCGCCCGAGACATGGGCTGTGTCGTCAGGCCGTCCGTTCCGAGGTATCGAAGTCAAGATCAAAGACCTTGAGACCAGAGAAACCCTTGCCGAGCCCCACCAAGCAGGCGAGATCTGGGTTCGGGGCTACAACGTGTTCGAGGGCTACCACAAAGACCCGGACAAGAACGCCGAGTGCTTCGACGACGAGGGCTGGTTCTTCACCGGCGACATCGGCTCGCTCGACCCCGACGGGCGCATCAGCTACCTGGGCCGCACCAAGGACATGCTCAAGGTGGGCGGCGAGAACGTGGCCGCCGTCGAAATCGAGAGCTACCTCCAGACCCACCCCGCGGTGGCCATAGCCCAGGTGGTCCCGTTGCCCGATGAGAAGTACCAGGAGATTCCGGCCGCCTTCGTCGAGCTCAAGCCCGGCACCGAGGCCAGCGAGGAAGAGCTGATCGAGTTCTGCCGCGGCCAGATCGCCAGCTTCAAAATCCCCCGCCACATCCATTTCGTCGCCCCCAACGAATGGCCCATGTCCGCCACCAAAATCCAAAAATTCCGCCTAGCCGAAAAACTCCAAGCCGAACTGGGGCTCTAACCCCTAAGCCAAGTGCCGAGATGGCACGCACTGACCATTTGTCCGACGGCGGGCATGACAACCAGCCGAGGCGGGGCGGATAACACAAACCTAGGTGGGGCGGCCTAGCAACCCGATAGGTGGGCCGGTGGGCGCCTCAAATCCATAGGTGGGGCGGTGGGTGGCCCGGCTCAGGGCGCCCGCCGCCCGGAGCTAGTCGAGGACGGCGGGCTGGGCCGGGACAGGACCCGCCGCCCCGCCGGACAAGCGCTCAGCGCGACCCGCTGGCCCACCGGACCAAGGATGAGCGCTACCGCCCCACCGGACGCTTTCTGAGCGCGACCGCCCCGCCGGACGAACTATTCCGCGTAGCCGTCGGGCAGCTGGTCGATGTGCCAGATTTGGCTCCTCCACCAGCGCCACTTCCCCGCAATCACATCCTCCACCGTGCAGTGCGGGTGGGGCTCCAGCCACTCCAACTCGGAGTCGACGATCTGGAACAGGCAACCGTGCCCCGACCTGGGCCGCACATAGGTCTCCCGCCAATGGGGCTCGCTCAGGTCAGTGTCCACCACCTCATAGCCGGTGGCCTCCAAGTCGGCGATAGTCGCCTCCACATCGTCCACGAAGATGGTCACATGGTGGAACCCCTCCCCGTGTTTGTCGATGAAGCGGTTCAGATAACTCTGCTCGTTCAGCGGCTCCATCAACTCCACCTTCACGGTGTCGGGCAGCTTGAACATTGCGGTGCGGATCTCCAGCGGCGAATCGTCGCCGCCCAGCACGAACTGCCCGCCGAACACATCCCGAAACAGCGGCACCGCGGCCTCTATGGACCGCACCGCGATGCCGATGTGATCCCACCGCTGAATGCGGGGCGACACCGCCGGGTTCGAGTCGAGACCGGCCGGATACCCGGCATTGCCCATTGTTCTCCAGCCCACAGCCGACTCCTCTCGGTGTCCTTACATTCTTTGGGGACGCCCCCGGTGTGCTATCTAGCAGGGCATGGGCAAACTTGACGAAGCCATCGCCGGACAAAGTGGATTTCCCCGGGTGATGCCCGGCTTGGAACAGCCGCTCACCGTTCCCCAGAAGATCGCCTGTGCCGCCCGCATCCTCGACGCCGAGGGATATGCGCTGGACGTGGCCGGTCACATCACGGTGGTGCGAGACGACGCCGACGACGGTTCCATGTGGTGTACCCCCTATGGACTGTGGTGGAACGAGATCACCGCCTCCGACATCTTGGCCATCGACGCCAACGGCGAGGTGCTGGAAGGACGCTGGGACGTGACCCCGGCGGTACACATCCACACCGAGATGCACCGGGCCCGCCCCGACGCCCGAGTGGTGATCCACAACCACCCCTACTACGGAAGCCTGCTGTCCACCATGCACAAGCTGCCTGACATCACCGACCAGCAGGCCTGCATGTTCGACGGCGACATCGCCTTGTTCGGCACCTACACCGGCGGGGTGGACGATGCCGCCGGGGGCCAGCACCTGGCCGACTCGGTGGGCAGCGCCACGGCGGTGATCCTGGCCAACCACGGCGTGCTCATCGCCGGTGAGACCACTGAGCAAGCTGTATACCGGGCCTCCAACTTCGAGCGGGTTTGCCGGCTCAACTACGACGCCATGCAGGCCGGCCAGACCCCGGTTCCAGTGCCCCCCGAGCAGCGTCCCACGCTTAAGGCCGCGGTCAACAGCCATCACATGACGGTCAGATATTTCTGGGAGGGGGCGGTGCGAAAACTGCTGCGCGAGGCCCCCGAAGTGTTGAACTAACGGAAACTTCTATGAGTTGGACAATTAGCCCAGACAGCCCGCGCACCATCGGCACGTGGATCCGCCATAAGGCCGAGGTCAACGGCGACCGTCTGGCCCTCACCGTGGAGGGTCGGGACAAGACCTATGCCGGGGTCCATGCCGACTCCGACCGCCTGGCTGCCGGCCTGGCCTCACTGGGCCTGGGACCGGGCGACCGCTCTTGTTTGATGATGCAGAACTCCCTTGAGTGCATCGACGCCTGGTTCTCCATGAATAAGGCCGGAGTAGTGGAAGTACCCATCAACCAGGCCTATAGAGGCCATCTACTGGAGTACCTGATCAGCCAGTCGCGCTCTTCGGCGGTAGTTTGCGATGCCGACTATTTGGACCGCATCGCCGAGGCGGCTCCGAGCCTTCCCGGCCTAGAGCACGTTGTGGTCAACCGAGCCGAGGGCACTGTAGACGCAGGCACTCCCGAATTCCCCGGCCACGTCACCCTCCACGAGTTGAGCGATCTGTACCTCGACTCTCCGCCCCCGGAACCCGAGGTCGATTACCGGGATACCGCAGTCATCTTGTACACCTCCGGTACCACCGGCCCGTCCAAAGGCGTGATGCTGTGCCACGAGGCCAACCTGAACCTGGCCCGCCACACTGTCGACTTGGTGGGCTACGACGCCGACGACGTGCTCTACACCGCCTTCCCGCTGTTCCACATCAACGCCAAGTACACCAGTGTGATGTGCGCCATGGAGGCCGACGCCCGGCTCATCATGGACCGGCGGTTCTCGGCCAGCCGGTTCTGGGACCGGTGCCGGGCCGAGGGAATCACCGCCTTCAACTACCAGGGCGGGCTGATCATGATGCTGTGGAAACAGCCCGAACGTGCCGATGACGCCCACAACCCGGTGCGCAATGGTTTCGGCGCACCCTGTCCGGTGGAGATCTGGGAGCCTTTCGAAGATCGCTTCGGAGTCCACCTCTCGGAGGTGTACGGCATGACCGAGGTGGCCATCACCACCGAGAACCGCCGCGGGATGCGCAAGATCGGCACCGCAGGCCGGGAGTCGGCGCTCTACCACGTAGCCGTGGTGGATTCCGAGGATCGACCGGTACCGCCGAACACCGCGGGCGAGATCGTGGTTAGGCCCAAGAAGCCTTACATCATGATCGACAGCTACTTCGACATGCCCGACGTCACGGTGGAGACGTTCCGCAATCTGTGGTTCCACACCGGCGACCGGGGCCGCCTAGACGAGGACGGCTACCTGACCTTTATCGACCGGATGAAGGACTGCGTGCGCCGCCGGGGCGAGAACATCTCCTCCTACGAAGTAGAAGCAGTGATCAACACCTGCGACGCGGTGCTGGAGTCAGCGGTGATAGGCGTGCCCTCCGAGCTAGGCGAAGAGGAGGTGATGGCCGTGGTGGTGCTCAAGCCCGACCACGAGCTCTCCGAGACCGATCTGCTCGACTTCTGCGTCCCCCGCATGGCCCACTTCGCCGTCCCCCGATTCGTACGCTGGTGCGACGATCTGCCCAAGACCCCCTCAGAGCGGGTGCAGAAGTTCAAGCTGCGCGAAGAAGGCATTACTCCCGAGACCTGGGACCGCGACGACGCCGGATACGTGGTGCCGCGGTAATAGCCTATCCAAACAAGAGGAGCCTCTACCGCGTTCTAGTGATTTTCAATCACTTTCATCCACATCGGTGGATAGAGTCTTAGTCGGGCCGGAGCGAGGACACCTCAAAAGGGGTTCTACCACCCTCGCTCCGGTCCAACCTTATTGGTCTAGAGGACCGCAATCAGTATAAGGGTGACCCGTCCTCACCCGGCAACAAAATCTGGATTCGGCGTGAACGTCAGCGGCAGCGAAGTCAATCCCCGGGTGTACACGCCGGTCTCTTCCTGCTCGTAGCCGTCGGCGTAGGCGATGTCGTCCATGGCGTCCAACAGCGCATCCAGGGCCACTGTCAACTCGGCCCGGGCCAGCATCGATCCCACGCAGAAATGGCGGCCCAACGCGAACGCAGTGTGGTCGGCTGCGGCGGTGAACGCCTTGTCGAACTCCATGTCGGTGCGATGGATGTTGAACCGATCGGGCTCGCTGAACACCTCCGGATCACGGTTGGCTGCGCCCAGCAGCAGCTCCAGGGTGTGGCCCGCTGACACCGTGCCACCAGAGAACTCCACATCCTCTTCCGTTTGGCGCATGATCATCTGAACCGGCCCGGTGAAGCGCAGCGTCTCGGCGAAGGCCCGACCGATGAGCTGGCGGTCGGCTCGCACCTCGGCCATCTGGTCGGGGTTGTCCAGCAGGTTGCGCATGGTCAGCGTGATGGCCTTCTCTGTGGTCTCGCCGCCCGCGGTCAGCAGCAGGCTGCAAAAGCCGCGGATGTCGTCGTCGGTCATCTGAACGCCGTCGAACTCCTTGGTCACCATGGCGGTGAGCAGGTCG
Source organism: Candidatus Poriferisocius sp. (assembly GCF_965214065.1). Lineage (GTDB taxonomy): Bacteria > Actinomycetota > Acidimicrobiia > Acidimicrobiales > Bin134 > Poriferisocius. Next base: position 138,640 of record NZ_CBDCAT010000026.1, on the reverse strand, counting down.
TCGCCGGGGTTGGCCCGCCGCTCGGCGATCTTGGGCATGAGGTACTCCCCCATCTCCACCCGGGCGGCCATGCCCCGGCGGTTCTTCTCCTCGTCGCCGGTGATGTTGGACACGAAGTCCATGATCATCGTGTACCACTCGTAGAACTGGGGCACGTCCTCCATCGGCAGATCGAGGAGCTGCACGATCACCCCGATCGGGTAATGGGTGCTGAACCGCTTGCACAGATCCACCTCGCCGTCGGCCACGAACTCGCCAATCTGGCTGCGGGCCGCCTTGGTGATGGCCGGAACGATGCTCTGCTCCAGATAGCTGCCCCGGAAAATCGGGTTCACGATGCCCCGGTAGGAAGAATGCTCCTTGCCCTCCATCTGCAAGATGGTGCGCCCGTGGACCGGCTCGGTCTGCCACTCGTAGTTGCGGCTGGATATCTGGGGGTTGCGGAACGCCCCGGCCACGTCCTCGTAGCGGCTGATCACGTAGGCCTGGGTGCCCTCGTGCCACATCACCGGATACTCGTCGCGCAGCACCTCATAGAAGGGGTACGGGTTGGTGTTGTACTCAGGGGAGAGGATGTCTGGAGCGTCAGTCATGGGCCGTATAGTACGGCGGGCTGCAAGAACTTCAAGAAGAGCGAGCACGGGGGAAGCGAAAAATCCCATGAGCAAAGTCACCACACTGGAAGAGGCGGCGGCGTCCATACCCGACGGTTCCACCGTGGCCATCGGCGGGTTGTCGATGAACAGCGCCCCCATGGCCCTGGTTCGGGAGCTGGTACGCCAGCAGAAAAAAGACTTGGACTTGGTGGCCATTGTGGCCGGCATGGCGGTGGACTGGCTGGTGGCCGGAGGCTGCGTGGCGAGGGTCATGTCCGGTCTGGTCAGCTTCGAGGGCCTGGGCCTGGCCCCCAATTTTCGGGCCGCGGTGCAGTCGGGCCGAGTGGCCATCGAGGAGTACAGCGAGCATCTGCTGATCTGCCGGCTACAGGCCCAGAGCTACAACCTGCCGTTCATGCCCACCAAGGCTGGACTGGGAACCGATGTGCTCGGCCTGCACGCCGAAAGCGGCACGGTGCGGGAGGAGAAGGACGGCCCCACCGGGGAGCACTACGTGGCCTGCACCCGCCTGGCGGTGGACGTGGCCCTGGTCCACGCCCACGAGGCCGACCACCGGGGCACCACCCGGGTGAATCCCAAACTGGTGTGGATGGACAACGAGATCGTGAACGCGGCTGCCCGCTCGGTGGCCTCGGTAGAACGAGTGGTGGATACTGCGGCGTTCACTGAGGAACCGGAGCGGACCACCTATCCCCGATTCATGATCGACACGGTGGCCCCCGCCCCTATGGGGGCCTACCCCTGCTCGTGCTTCCCAGAATACGGCCACGACTCTGGATTCTTCACCGAGTACTCCATGGCCGCCCGCGACCCCGAAGAGTTCTCCCGCTTCTTCCAAGAGCGAGTTGTGAGCCCGGACACCTGGGAAGACTTCCTAGCCGTCAACAATGTCTCGACGGGGATATCAGCATGAGCACTCCAGTCCTCGGTTACGACTGCACCATTGACGAGTTGATGGTGGTGACCTTCTCCCGGGCCATGTCCAACGACACCCGGGCCTTCAACGGCGCGGTGTCGTTCATCCCCGTGTGCGGCTATCTGCTGGCCCGGCGCACCCACGCTCCCGAGCTGGTGTGGGCGGCCAGCTCCATCGCCGTCGACGCCGACCCCGACGAGATCGGCGACTCCACCCTGTCGGACTCGCTGTGGGGCGGAGCCTCCATGCTGAGCAACTCCCCCTTCGACTTCTGGACCTACGCCCAAGGCGCCCGCTACAACACGTTCGCCTTCCGGGGGGCGCAGATGGACGCCTACGGCAACGTGAACAACACGGTGATCGGCCCCTACGACGCCCCCAAGGTGCGCCTGCCCGGTGGCGGTGGCATGGCCGACCTCGGCGCCATGATCCCCCGCATTTACCTGTGGTCGTCCACCCACGACCCCCGCACCTTCGTGGATCGGCTCCACTTCCGCTCCGGCATCGGCTGGGGCGACGGCGGCGACCACCGCGAGCGCATGGGCATGCCCGGCGGGCCGCAGCTGTGCATCACCAATATGTGCGTATTCGACTTCGAACCAGCCAGCAAGCGGATGCGGCTGGCCTCGCTGCATCCTGAGGTGACCGCAGAGCAGGTACAGGAGGCCACTGGATTCGAAGTGCTGTTGCCCGGCGGGGACGTCCCCACCACCGCCCGGCCCACCGCCGAAGAGCTGCATATCTTGCGCACCGAGGTGGACCCGACCAGCGCCCGCCTCCGGGAGTTCTGAGCAATGGACGTCGCAGGATCTGTAGCACTAGTCACCGGCGGTGCCTCCGGGCTGGGCGCCGGTGTGGTCAAGACACTCCTGGACAAGGGCGGCCGGGCGGTCATCTTGGACCTTCCCTCATCAGCCGGGGAGGCTATGGCCAACGAGCTGGGCGATGCAGCCGCCTTCGTCCCCGTTGACGTGACCAACCCCGATGATGTCGCTCAAGCCGTTTCTGCCGCGGCCTCGGCTTTCGGCCGCATCGACGCCCTGGTGAGCTGCGCTGGCATCAGCTCGGGCCAACGGGTGGTTTCCCGAGACGGCACCCCCAATCCCCTGGACCACTTCCGCAACCACATCGAGGTGAACCTGATCGGGTTGTTCGATGTGGCCCGCCATGCGGTCTCGGCCATGTCGGCCAACGAGCCCAATGCCGACGGCGAGCGGGGCCTCATCGTGAACATCGCCTCCGTCGCCGGCTACGAGGGCCAAGTGGGGCAGTCGGCCTATGGGTCGTCCAAGGCCGGGGTGATCGGGTTGACCCTGCCCATGGCCCGAGATCTGGCCGTCTGGGGCATCCGGGTGATGACCATCGCCCCCGGCACCATGGACACCCCCATGCTGGCCACCCTCAGCGAGGACTTCATCGCCAAGCTGGTGGAAGACAACATATTCCCCCACCGCTTGGGCGCGCCCGCCGACGTCGGCGCGCTGGTGGCCCACTTCATGGAGAACACTTTCTTGAACGGCGAGGTCGTGCGGCTGGACGCCGGACTGCGCCTGACCAGCAACTAACTGCCGGTTGCCCCTTCGCTCAAAATCCGACCGCGATGAGCAATGGCGGCCGAGGCGAGGAGGGGATTCCGCCTCGGCCGCCAGCTGCGATCTCGTGCTTCAGGCGCCGATACGCTCGCCGTTGGGAGCGAACACGTGAACCGGGCCTCGACACGAGATCTGGACGTTGTCGCCGCGCTGGGTCATGGTTTCCCCCTCGGCGCGCACAACAAGAAGGAGCTGAGCACCCTGATGCTCAACGGTGACATGGAGGTACGACTCTGAGCCCAGTTCCTCCACCACGGTGACCTCCCCCGCGATGCCCTCGCCAGCCAGTTGCAAGTGCTCGGGGCGGACTCCGACCGTGTAGGCGCCCGGGCTGCGAGCAGCCAGATCATGGGCTGTCTGCTCATCAAGGGACAGGGAGAGGGAGCCAAGGCGCAGACCGTCCGTGCCCTCGGAAGAGACTTCGACAAGATTCATCGCCGGCGAGCCGATGAAACCGGCGACGAACAGATTGACCGGATGGCTGTAGAGAGTTCGCGGTCGGTCAACCTGCTGGAGGATCCCGTCTTTTAGAACCGCCACCCGATGGCCCATGGTCATGGCCTCCACCTGATCGTGGGTGACGTACACGGTGGTCACCCCCAACCTGGCCTGGAGATCGGCGAGCTCAGTTCGAGTCTGAACCCTCAGCTTGGCGTCGAGGTTGGAGAGCGGCTCGTCCATCAAGAAGACCTGCGGCCGGCGCACTATTGCCCGGCCCATCGCCACCCGCTGGCGCTGTCCCCCGGACAGGTTCTTCGGCTTGCGGTCCAGATAGGGCTCCAGATCGAGAATGCGGGCTGCTTCTCGCACTCGCTCGGCCCTCTCCTCCTTCGGGACGCCCTGCTGTTTGAGCGCGAAGCCCATATTCGCCTGCACGGTCATATTGGGGTAGAGGGCGTAGTTCTGGAACACCATGGCGATATCGCGGTCTTGGGGCGGAGTCAGCGTCACATCTTTGTTGTCGATGTAGACACTGCCCTGGTCGACAAACTCCAGCCCGGCCAGCATCCGCAGCGCAGTGGACTTGCCCGAGCCCGATGGGCCCACGAGGACCAAGAGCTCCCCGTCGGGAATGTCGAGGTTGAGCGACCCCACCGCGGGAATGTCGGTTCCCGGATAGATTCGGCTGGCGTTCTCGTATCGGACTTCAGCCATGTCCCAGCTCCCTTCGGCACTTGAACGGAATCACTTGATCGCTCCCATCGACAGGCCCCGTATCATCCGCTTCTGGGCCAACCACCCGGCCAGCACCACCGGGAGGGTGGCGAGGGTGGACGCCGCCGACAGCTTGGCCAAGAAGTTGCCGCGAGTGCTGACGTTGGAGGTGACCCATATGGGAATCGTCGACCCGTCCACCGGGTTGAGCTGGACGGCCAGGAAGAACTCGTTCCAGGCGAAGATCACGCACAAAAGAGCGGTGGCGGCCAGGCCCGGGGCGACGATGGGCAGGATCACCGAGGTGATCTGACCTCGCAGCTTTGCCCCGTCGATCTGGGCGGCTTCGATGAGCTCCTTGGGCACTTCGCTGAAGAACGACCGGAGCATCCACACCGCCAGCGGAAGGTTCATGGCGGTGTAGAGGATGATGAGCACCAGCCGGGTGTTCAGAAGGTCCAGCTCCCGGGCGATGATCCACAGCGGGAGGATCGCCGCCACCACCGGCAGGAACTTGGTGGAGATGAAGAAGAACAACACGTCCCGCCACTTGGCCACGGGCCGAATGGCCAGGGCATAGGCAGCCGGGACGGCGAGCACCAGAACCAAGATCGTCGAGATCGAAACCGCCCACACCGAGTTCATGAACGCCTCTCTGAAGCCAAGCAAGCCCTGGGTTTGAGAGGTCACCTCGTCGAACCGGTCGAACGTGGGGTCGAAAATGATCTTCGGGTCGGTGTTGGCATCGATCTCCTCTTTGAAGCCGTTCAGAACCATCCAGAAGATGGGGAAGAAGAAAACAAGGGCGACCCCCCAGCTCAAGAGGCCCAAAAAGAAGGAGACAGCCCGCTTGTTGCCGACTTGCATGCCAGTACCGCCGGTCCTCACGGCTTCTCGCCTTCCAGGAGATTGGACAGCACCCGCAGGCCAAAGGTGGCGATAACGATGGAGGCGATCACCACCACGATGCTGTAGGCCGAGGCCTGCCCGAACTGCCAGCCGCCGCCGATGGAACGCTGGAAGACGAAGTAGGGCACGTTGGTGGAGTCGGGCCCCCCGCCGGTGATGACATCCACGTAGTCGAAGACCTGGATGAGGTAGATGGAACCCAGCAGGATCCCCAACTCCAGATAGGGACGGAGCTGGGGCAATGTGATCTGGAAGAACATCGCCCTGCTCGACGCGCCGTCCACCCGGGCGGCCTCCAACACCGACTGGTCCTGGCCCTGCAATCCGGCCAGCACGATCAACATCATGAACGGCGTCCACTGCCACACCAGCACAGACACGATCGACCACAACGGCCAACGGGTCACGAACTCGATCCTCTCGAACCCCAGGGAATCGAGCAGCCAGTTCAGCACCCCGAACGACGAGTTGAACACCTGTGTCTTCCACACCAGCCCCGCTACAACGGGCATGATCAGAAACGGGGTTATCAACAGCGTCCGAACAAACCCCTGTCCGAAGAACTTCCGGTCGAGCAGGAGGGCGAGAAGCGTTCCCAGCAGCAACGAGAGCAGCACCGCGGAGACCGTCATCCAGACGCTGGTCCACACCGCCTCGCGAAAGAACCGGTTGTCGAGGAGATCGACGTAGTTGCCGAAGCCGATGAAGGTCCGCGGCTCAGGCGGGACGATCTTCCATTCGGTCAGGCTGTACCAAAGGCTCAGGATGAAGGGAACCTGGGTGACGACGATGGTGAACACCAGGGCAGGAACAAGGGGGAGCCGGCGTCGCCAACCTTCTCGGCGTTGCAGTCTCTTTACCTGCTCCGCTCGATCGGTCTGCTGCGACACGGCTCCCCCTAGCCCGTTCCTGAAATTGTGTTCAACCTAGGCCAAGCCAGCGCATCTCACTTGGAGAGCTTGCCCATTCTTGGCCAGCGGGTTTGCTTGGAGTGCTCCTAATTGCTCACTTCGGAAGCGATGTCCTGACAGGCGCTGAGGGCCGAGTCAACGCTGATCGACCCGGCAATGGCAGCCGAGAACTGCTCTGTGCAGCGGGTGCCGACATCTTGGAACTCGGGCACACCGACGTACTGCACGCCCGGCAGACCCGGACGGGGCGTGGTGCCCGGGTTGTCGATGGGTGCGGCCAGCATGGCGTCAAGCGTCTTTTGGGCGAAGGCCTGCGCCGCAGCCTGGTAGTTCGGGTTGGCGTAGGTCGACTCGCGGGTTCCCGGCGGGACCGCAGCCCAGCCTCCATCCAGCGACTCGCCGGCAGCGTTGATGTACTCCTCGCTGGTGGCCCAGCTCACGTACTCCCACGCGGTGCTGGGATCAGAGGCGTTTTGCGGAATGGCCAATGCCCAGGCCCACAGCCAGCCAGAGGCGTCGGTGACCTTGGTCGGCGCGAGGGCGAAGCCGTTGAGGCCCTTGACCGGGCTGTTGTCGGCTTCGAGGATGCCGGCTGCCACCGTGGCGTCGTACCACATGGCCACCTGGCCGTTCTGGTAGAGGCTCAAGCACTCGTTGAAGCTGGCGTTGGCTGCGTCGTCCTGGCCGGCGTCGTTGATGAGCGCCACATAGAACTCGAGGGCCTCGCGGAACTCAGGCTGGTCAACTTGGGCCTCTCCGATCGAGCCGTCGGCGTTGGCCAGCCACCAGGTGCCGCCGAACGTGTTGAGAACGGTGGTGAAGGCAGCGCCGAGGTCGCCCCATCCGGGCTTGCCCCGCAAGCAGATGCCGGCCATCTCATCGGAGTCGATGGTGCGGGCGATGTCGGCCAGTTCATCCCAGGTAGGGGCCGCTGGCATCGTCAGACCTGCGGCATCGATGACGTCTTGGCGGTACATGACGAACGAGGACTCCGCGTAGAAGGGCGCAGCGTAGAGGCCTCCTTCATAGGAGAGGCCGCCGCGCACTGCGTGGATGATGTCGTCGCCGTTCCACTCGGGCGCGTCGACCGCGAAGCCGTTGAGATCGTAGAGCCATCCGTTGGCCCCGAACTGCGGCGCCTCGAACATGCCGATCATGACCACGTCGAACTGCTCGCCTCCCGCACCCACGTCGCGGGTGACGATCTCGCGCAGAGTCTGCTCTTCCAGGAACGTGTAGTTGACTTCAATACCGGTCTCGGCGGTGAACAAGCTCGGGGTGAGGCTGGCGATGTCCTCCATCTGGGGGTTGCCCACAATGGCCACATTGATCGATCGGCTCTCAACCGGGGCTGCGGGCTCTTCTGTGGCCGCAGCGGGAGCTTCAGTGGCCGCGGCAGTGGCCGGCGCATCACCCGAAGTGTCGCTGTCGTCATCGTTGCCGCATGAAGCGGCCACGAGAGCGAACACCGCGAGCAGACTGAAAAACAGGAGCCGAATGCTCCACCTCGGTCGGCTGGTACTTGTCATTGGCACTTTCCCCCTTGGGTAGGAACCGGTGGGAGACGTCCTCCCTGACGGTATTTTGCCCAAAACCTAATTGGGTTTATTTGGGATTGCAAGCTATAGAGTTGGCTTTATGTGTGTATCGGGCTGACTTCTTGCCACTTTATCTGTGTCTGTGTTGGTAGTAGGGTGTCTGGCCGTGCCAGCCCAACCGACAGACACCCTGCTCCGAAGCCGGGCACTGCACCGTTTGGGGGCATCTGTCGCCGTTCCCACCTATGACCGCAGCCAACTCCAGCGCAGCATTGTCCACATCGGCGTCGGCGGCTTTCACCGGTCGCACCTGGCCACCTATATCCACGAGCTGTGCCAGTCTGGCCACCGCGACTGGTCGATCACCGGGGCTGGCGTGCTTCCCAGCGATCAGGCGATGGCCGATGCCCTCAAACCGCAGGACTATCTCTATACCCTCATCATTCGGGGTCCCCAGTCCACAGAGACCGAGGTCATAGGCAGCATCGTCGACTTCGTTCACGCCTCCCCCCGCCCCGATCGGCTACTCGCTTCCATCGCCGACCCGGCCACCCAAATCGTGTCGCTCACCATCACAGAGGGCGGCTACCCGGTAGACGACATCACCGGCGACTATCTCCCCACCTCGCCTAACGCGGGGCCGGCATCGGCCTTCGGGATCCTCGCTGCCGGTCTCCAGCGGCGACACCAGAACGGCCACTCCGGTCTCACCGTGATCAGCTGCGACAACATCCTCAGCAACGGCTCGGTGGCCCGCACCGCCACTCTCGGCGAAGCCCGCGCACTGGGCGACGGGCTCGCCGACTGGATCGCCGACTCGGTGGCCTTTCCCAACAGCATGGTCGACCGCATCACTCCGGCGACTACCGACTCCGACCGGGCCTGGCTGGCCGCTCACAAAGGCGTAAACGACAACTGGCCTGTAGTCGCCGAGTCGTTTCGGCAGTGGGTGATCGAGGACAACTTCGCCGCCGCTCGTCCCCCCTTCGAGCAGCTCGACGTGCTGACCACAACCGATGCCAAGCCCTACGAGCTCATGAAGCTCCGCCTGCTCAATGCAGGTCACTCCTGTTTGGCCTATCTGGCCGCCCTCAAGGAGATGGAGACCATCGGCGCGGCCATGGCTTGTCCCGAGTTGCACGACTTCACCGCGAGCTTCCTGGCCCACGAGGCCCGCCCCGTCTTGCCGCCCATTGCCGGGATCGATCTCAACCAATATGTGGCGTCGATCATCGCCCGGTTCTCCAACACCAGCATCGGAGACCAGATCAGCCGTCTTTGCCTAGACGGGTCGGCGAAGTTCCCCAAGTTCCTGCTGCCGACGGTCAGAGCCCAGCTCGAAGCAGACGGGCCAATCGGTCTCAGCGCATTGGCCCTGGCCGGCTGGTGCGAATACCTCGCAGGGCCGCCGGAGCGCTTGGCCGCCGATCCCATACTCGGCCTCGCAACGGACCACGCCCGCCGAGCCCAGCACGACCCCGCGGCGTTCCTCGACTTCCCCGAAGTGTTCGGGGACGATCTGCCGCGGTCGCAGCGGTTCTCCGATGCCTTCAACCGGGCTCTCCGCTGCTTGCGGGAGCGGGGAGTAGAATCGGCCATCAACGCAGCACTGACGGGGGATAGGGATCTCGGTGACCGACCAGCTGACTGAACCGACCACAACAACGCTGTTTCAGACCGAGCGCCAGCGTGAGATTGTGGGAATTACGCGGCAAAGCGGTCGAGTCGAAGTGGCCGAATTGGCCGACCGATTCAGAGTGACCACCGAGACCATCCGCCGAGACCTGTCAGATCTCCAGCGCCAGCAGGTGGTTCGCCGAGTTCATGGCGGGGCGATTCCATGGGAAACGGACGGTTTTGAACCGCTTCTGTCGGTTCGCGCCGATCAACACGATCCTGAGAAGCGCCGCCTGGCCCAGGCGGCAGTGCAAGAACTGCCCGACACCGGGGCCATCATCATCGACTCAGGCAGCACGCTCAATCGGTTCGCCGAAGTGCTGCCCCGCCACTGCAACCTCCGGGTGGTGACCAATTCTCTGCACACCGCCCAGATCCTGGCCGAATACGAGGATGTCGACGTGATCGTGATCGGCGGAAAGCTCCGCAAGAACACCCTGGCCATGGTGGACGCCGACACCGTTGCCGCCGTCGATCCGCTGGTAGTCGACACCCTGTTCATCAGCAGCGACGGCTTGTCGGCCACCAAGGGCCTTACCACGCCCTACCGGGAAGAAGCGGCGCTGAAGCAGGCCATGATTCGCTCGGCGCGCCGAGTTGTCGCCCTCGTCGACCACTCCAAGGTGGGCCAAGACCAGTTCGTCCGATTCGCCGACTGGTCCGAAGTGGACGTACTCGTCACCAATTCCGAGGTAGACCCGGGCATCGTGGCCACAATCGAATCCCTCGGCACCACCGTGTTGCTGGCGTGAGCGAAGGCCATGAGTCGGCCCGTGCCCGCCATCTCGAAGATGTAGCCATCGAAGTCGCCTCAGCGGCCGCTGGCTATGTGCGCGCCCGCAGCGGCAAAGCCACCGCGGCGCGAACCAAGACCTCGCCCACCGACGTGGTCACCCACACCGACATGGAGTGCGAGCAGCTCATCCGCTCAGAACTGCTTGCCCGCTGTCCCGGTTCCTCAATCGTTGGCGAGGAACTAGCCGACGACGCCGGCGGCAACAACGTCGGCTGGATCGTCGACCCCATAGACGGGACAGTCAACTTTCTCTACGACTTGCCGGTGGTCTCGGTCAGCATTGCCGCAACCATTGACGGCGAAGTCGCAGCCGGAGCCGTTGCCGACATCCACCGAGATGAGGTGTTCTCCGCCACCCGAAACTTGGGGGCCAGGCGCACCGGAGAGCCCATCTCCCCCACAAAGCTGGCCACCCTCGATGGCGCCCTCGTGGCCACCGGCTTCGCCTACGACTCTGGACTGCGAGCAACCCAAGCCCAAATGCTGACTCGATTGCTGCCCGCGTGCCGCGACATCCGGTGCATGGGCTCCGCCGCGCTAAACCTCTGCTGGGTCGGATGCGGTCGCCTCGACGCCTACTTCGAGCGCGACCTGAAGGTTTACGACTATGCCGCCGGTGCCCTCGTCGCCCTCGAGGCCGGGGCCAGGATCGAGCTTCCCTCCACGGCTAACTGCAACCTGGCCATCGCGGCCACAGGCGGCGTATTCGAGTCGCTCCGAGCGATCCTGGTCAGCCCCAACGACTGACGTCCCCCGTCCGCAGAGCCTCCAGCGGAGAGGCATCCCGGCCGTCTTCTCCGTCAGCCTTCCACAGGGCAAGCAAGGGTGATTCGTCGGTCTCAGCCTCCTCGGCCAGCCGACTGGCCGCTACCACCGCCTCCCACTGGCCGAGCTCATCGCGGGGAAGCGCCAGCACATCGTGCATCGAAGAAACATAGGAATCGTGCAGTTCCCTCAGCACGGGCTGGGCACCATCCGGCATGTGCGGCCTATGCACCGAGGAGTCGAAGGGCCGAATCAACAGGGAGGATCGGACGACGTCGGCAACGGGGTGGCCTATGGCGGCGTCGAACCAGTCGATTACCACGGGGCCCGCAGGGCCCATGAGGACGTTTCCAGGATGGAGGTCGCCGTGCAGGAGAGCGGCGCCACTCGGCAGTCCCTCCAAGATATGCAGGGCGCGATCTCGCTCTGCCTCGGAGAACTGTTTGATCTCGATGATCTTTCTCTGCATTCTCCCCACCGACCCAGACACTGCGACTGGAAGTCCAGCCCGAAGGATCTGCCGGTGGACGTCGGCTAGTTCTCGCCCGAACGCCGCGGCGTTGTGGGGGCCATCCACGATCAACTCCCACATCGACGGACCCCACACTCTCTCGAACACGATGGCATCCCGCCCCTCGACTTGCACCACATCCAGCACCGCGGGAGCCGGAGCGCCCAGATCACGCACCGCCGCGGTGAACTCTGCTTCGTCCGCGGCCCAATGGGCGGGAACCGAAGGCCGGGGCACCTTCACTACCGCGCCGGGCCCGAACGCATATACATCTGATGTCCTGCCCACGGCCACCAGTTGCCCAGGACGGCTCATCGGCCGACTACGCCAGCATGCCGCCGTCGATGATCAGGACGGCGCCGGTGATATAGGACGCCGCCGGGGAGGCCAAGAACGCCACGGGCAGGGCTACTTCCTCAGCGGTTGCCCACCGTCCCAGAGGGATGGCGATGCCGGCCTCGGCTACCACAGCGTCTTTGTCGTAGCTGTCCCAGCCGCTGGTGTCCACAAAACCGGGGGCCACCGCGTTCACCCGAACGCCGTGGGGAGCCCACTCCCGGGCCAGCGCCTTGGTCTGCTGGAACAGGCCGCCCTTGGCCGCTGAGTAGGCCGCCATGCCGGGCAGGTGGCGCAACCCCGACAATGAGCCCACGTTGACGATGCAGCCCTGGCCCCGCTCGATCATGGAGCGGCCGAAGGCCTGCGACACCAAAAACGGCCCCGTGAGGTTGAGCGCCACTGTCTTGGACCAACCCGGCTCAGCAATGTCGAGCACCGGGGCGGTGAACCGGGCGCCACCCGCGTTGTTGACGAGGACATCTATGGGGCCGAGGGCTGCTGCGACCTGAGCGGCGGCCTCGGATATGGCGTCGGCATCGGTCACGTCGCAGGGAGCGACGCACACCTCGGCACCGCCGCCTCGGAGTTCTTGGGCCAACTCCTCTAGACGCTCGACTCGACGGGCCATGAGTGCGACCCGTGCTCCCTGGCCGGCCAGAACCCGGGCGATGGCACCGCCGATGTCGCCGGTGGCCCCGGTTACCGCCGCACCCACGCCCTCCAGCGGTCGACCGGCGGTCATGGCAAGCTCACCGGCAGGTGCTCCAGGCCCCGACTCAACATGGTGGGTACCCACACCTCGGGCTCGGGGCCCAGCTCCAGGTTGGGCAGGCGTCGGACCAGAGCTTCTAGGGCAATTGTTCCCTCTAGGCGAGCCACCGATGCCCCCAGGCAGAAGTGCAGCCCGAAACCGAAGCCGATGTGGTTGTTGGGATCGCGCTCCACATCGAACCGGTCGGGATCATCGAACGCCTCGGGATCACGGTTCGCGGCGTGCTGCACCAAATACACCATGTCGCCGGCCGGCAGGGTCTTACCCCGCATTTCCACCGAATCAGCCAGTGTGCGGACCTCCATTTTGGACGGCCCGTCGAATCTCAGGATCTCCTCGACTCCCGGTTTGATCAGAGACGGATCGTCTCTCAGCCGCTCAAGCTGTTCGGGGTGCTGGAGCAGCACCCGCATGCCGTTGCCGATGAGGTTGGTGGTGGTCTCGTGGCCCCCGAACAGAAAAAGCACGCAGTTGGCCACGATCTCGGGATCTTCCAGGCTGTCGTCGCCCTCTGAGGCCTCCACCAGATTGGAGATGATGTTGTCGGCCGGATTCTGGCGGTAATGGGTAACCAATTCGCCCAGATAGGAGGCCAGCTCGACGAGCCCCTGCTGTGCCCTTGCCCGGCGGTCCCCCACTCCCCGAGCGCCGAACACCAAGATCATCACGTCGTCGGACCAGTCCTTGAACCGGTCGCGGTCCTCAGCGGGCACCCCCATCATCTCGGCGATGACCACCGCGGGTATGGGATAGGCGAAGTCCTCGATCAGGTCGAACTGCTCCCGACCCGACAAGTCGTCGATCAACTCATCCACCACGCCATTGATTCGTTCCCGCCAGGCCTCCACCGCCCGGGGGGTGAACGCCCGGCTCACCAGCCGGCGCAATCGCGTGTGGTCGGGCGGATCCCGGAAAACCAGCCAGTCCATCAAGATGTCATAGGTGGGCTGGCGCTGGGCCTTCTGATCGTCGGTCAGGCGGTCATAAGCCGCGCCGATGCGCTCTGAGGAGAACCGGGGGTCCCGCAGGGCGTCGAGCACGTCGTCGTAGCGATGGATGAACCACGCCCGGTATTTCTCATTCCAGTGGACGGGGTCATGGGTTCGGAGAACCGAGAAATAGGAGTGGGGATCGGCGATCCGCCCGGGTGAGAGGACCTCATCGTCGATTGCCATGGGTGAGCTATCGGTCACAATGTCACCCCACTTGCTCCAACACCGTCACCACACACGCGTTGCCGTCGATTCCCGCCGTGCCGCCCCCCATGGTCTCCACCGCGCCGAGACGGGCCCCCGGTACTTGGCGGTCGGCGGCCATGCCCCGCAGCTGCCAGACGATCTCGGCAATTTGGGCCAGCCCGGTTGCCCCCAGCGGATGGCCCCTCGACAACAGTCCGCCCGAGGGGTTTACCGGCTGCGCCCCTCCCTGCGATGTATGACCCGATTCGACCAATCTGCCCCCTTCGCCCAACCCGCACATTCCCAGAGCCTCGGTGGTGACGATCTCGCCGATGGTGAAGGCATCGTGGACCTCGAATACGTCGATGTCGCCCACCCCAACCCCGGCGGCTTCGTAGGCCTGGGTTGCGGTATCGGCCACGATGTCCCAGCCCCACACCTTGTCGGTGGTGTGGTCCCACAGCCGCCCAGAGCGCAGCTCACTGGACCGGATGGCCACTTCCTGGCCCGGATCCCTTGAGCCCCCCAGTGGCCCGACCACCGCGGCGGCAGCAGCATCGGCAATCGAGCAGCATTGGAACAAAGTAATGGGATCAGCCACCATCAGGCTTTCCAGCACCTGCTCTAAGGTCACGACCTTGCGGTGCTGGGCCCGGGGGTTGCCTAGCGCATGTTGGCGGTTCTTGACCGCCACCGCGGCCATCTGCTCATCGGTGACGCCGAACTCGTAGCGGTACCGGGTGGCCGACATGCCGTAGATGCTGGGCATGGCGAAGCCCTGGGCCCCGTCGGGGTCCGACGCGATAGGGCTGATAGCGCCGTCAAAGTGGGCGGTCATGGTCTCGATTCCGAAGGCCAGCACCCGCTCGTACCGGCCGGTCTCCACTGCCAAGCGGGATTCGTGGAACGCCGAGGTGCCGCTGGCACAGGCGTTCTCGATGGTGATGACCGGCACCTCGACGATTCCGATCTGCTGGAGGCTGCGGGTGACGGTGCCAGGGTCGCCGAACACCGTGCCGGCGTACACCGCGTCGATATCGGAGGCCTTCAACCCGGCGTCGTCAAGTGCTTCCACCGTGGCCTGCCAGGCCAGTCTCGGACCTCCCAGCGAAGCCTGCTTGCCAAATGCCGAAGTTCCCACACCCCATATGGACGTGTTCGCCCCGTTCACGGCCCACGCCTCGTCACAACCGGATCGCCGTGTTCATTCCATCCCGACAGCGCAACTCGGCTGCCGGGAACCAGGGCTTCGTCGGAGCCATCGACATGGGCGAGGACGCGGGGGCCGTCGTCAACGTCCACGTAGGCCAGGGTGAACGGCGGGGTTCGACCCGGCACCGGAATCCGCAGAACCGTGGAACTGAAGACGGTGCCCTTGGGACCGAAGGTGGCCGACGACATGGAGTGGCTGCCGCAAACCGGACACCGAGGCGGCGACACCGGCATCGGATAACGGCAAGAGTCGCATCTGCTGCCGGACAACAATACGTGTCCATCGCTGAATACCAACTCTGGGCGGGGGTCAGCACCCGCCCGTACCGGTGGCGTGGTGGACAGCTTGGGCACCGGCCAAATGTACCAACTGACCCATGTTGCCCTGCGATTCGGCCCCGTTGGCCCTCTTTGTTTTACAGCCCCTGGCCCTGCGGCCTACGCTGCGGGCCGTATCTCATACAAGGGGGCATTGATGGGCATCGAAGGACTGCGATTCGTCATCACCGGGGCGGCCACCGGAATCGGGGCGGCCACCGCCCAGGTGGCAGCCGACAAGGGCGCCAAGGTGATGGTGTCCGATCTCAACGACGAGCAAGGCCAAGCAGTGGCCGACGAGATCAACGCCTCCGGCGGCACCGCGGCGTACACGCACTGCGACGTGACCGACCCCGACCAGGTGGATGCGCTGATGGCCGCCGCCGCGGCTGCCTTTGGCGGCATCGACGTTCTTCACAACAACGCCGGCATCCACGAGACCGCGCTGGCCTCACCTGAGCAATGCAGCCTGGAGGGAATGCCCCTCGATGTGTTCAAGAAAGTTGTGGAGGTGAACGCCGTCGCTCCGTGGATCTGCTCCAAGGCCGCCCTCCCCTACCTCAAGGAGAGCGATTGGCCGTCGATCGTCAACGCGGCGTCAACCGGTGCGCAATCCGCCTATCCGAACAACTCGGCCTACGGAACCTCCAAGGGCGGTATTCGGCTGCAAACCCAGAACCTGGCGGTGGATCTGGCACCGCTGGGGATCCGGGTCAACTGCTACGGCCCCACCGCCATTGCCACCGACATGGTCACCAACTTCGTCAAGCAGTCTGACGACCCGGTGGCATTCGAGAAGGCGCTCATCAACACCTCGCTCATCCCCCGCTTGGGCCTCCCCTCCGAGGTGGGCGAGCTGGTGTGCTTTTTGGCCAGCCGGGAGGCCGGCTTCATCAACGGCGCATACATATTGATCGATGGTGGCTCGCTGGCCTGGCGAGGCACCGTGGACATACTGGGAATGGAGTGATCCAATGGCAGACAAACAAGCGGTAACCGAGCTTTTGAACCACGCGGGAGTGGCCTACGACGTAGGCGACAGCGGCTTCCTCATCGGGATGTTCGCCCCCGACAACCCGGTGTTCGCGATGACCATCGCCGGCGGCGACCCAATCACCTTCGAGGGGTCAGAGGCCATCGCCGGGCTGTTCAGCGGGGCGATGGAGGAGCAGACCGACCAGCGCCGCCATGTGGTGACCAACCTCTACTTCGAGAACGAGTCCGAGGACTCCATCACCGCCATCAGCTATCTGGTGCTCATCACTGTGGAGAACGGCCAGCTCTCGGTCCTCTCCAGCGGCGTCTACACCGACGACTGCGTTCGGGTGGGCGACGACTGGAAGATCCAGAAGCGCTTCCTCGCCCTCGATCTGCCCTACTAGGGCATTCGGCCATGAGCATCGCATCCGCCCTCTAGGAAGGAGCCGCAGATGAACATCGGCCAGATCCCGGCCAAGTGGGCCCGGCAGACGCCGGACCGCGAGGCCATCATCGACTCCACCACCGGCCAACGGGTCACGTTCGCGGCCTTCGACGAGCACGTCCGCCGCCTGGCCAATGGGCTGGTCGGCTTGGGCTTGGAGAAGGGCGACCGGGTCGGCATCTTGAGCCAGAACTCGGTGGAGTACGCCGCCCTGTATTTCGCCTGTGGACGAACCGGACTTGTGGCCCAGCCCATGAACTGGCGGCTCTCCGGACCGGAGCTGGCCAAGATTGTGAACAACGGCGAGCCCCGGGCCTATATCACCCAGGGGGCCTACGCCGCCGAGGCAGCTGAGCTGTCAGGGCTGGTGAGCTGCGTGGAGCACTGGCTCCAGTACGGCGAGGGGGGCGACGGCTCCTACGAGGAGCTGGTGGAGTCGTCATCTGACGCCGAGCCCGCCGGGTCCGATGAGATCGGCGACACCGACCCGCTGTTCATCCTCTACACCGGAGGCACCACCGGGGAGTCCAAGGGCGCATTGCACAGCCACCGCAGCGTCTACTTCGGGATGCTCAACCAGACGGTGGCCGAGCGGATCGTCCCCAGCGACGTTTACATGCTCACCGGGCAGATGTTCCACATCCCGGTGGTGCTGGCCATGAACTACCTGGCTCACGGCTGCCCACTGGTGCTGATGAACTTCGACGCCAAATTGGCCCTTGAGCTGATCCAGACCGAGAAGGTGTCGGCCTTTTTGGGAGTCACCACCATGTTGAATTGGATGATGGCAGTAGAGGGGTTCGACGACTACGACATCTCCAGCCTGCGCAACATCCAGTACGGAGGCGGCCCCATGCCGTCCCGGGTCATCACCGAGGCCATGGACAAGTTCCCCTGCACCCTGATCCAGGGCTACGGCCAGACCGAGGGCACCACCATGTGCTTCTTATCGCAGGAGGACCACATTCGGGCCATCCGCGACGGCTACCGAACCGACCGGCTGCGGTCATGCGGCCGAGAGGGGTTCGTCACCTCGGTGCGGGTGGTTGATCCATACGGCGTTGATGTGCCCCAAGACGGAAAGACATCGGGGCAGATCATCGTGCGGTCCGAGGCCAACATGCTGGGATATTTCCGCCGACCCGATCTCACCGCCGACACCATCAAGGACGGCTGGATGTGGACCGGCGATATCGCCACCTGGGACGACGAGCGGTACGTGTCCATCGTCGACCGGGCCAAGGACATGATCATCTCCGGCGGCGAGAACATCTACTCGGTTCAGGTGGAGGAGGCCATCGCCACCCACGAGGCGGTCTTGGAGACCGCGGTGATCGGCGTTCCCGACGACACCTGGGGCGAGTCGGTCATGGCCTATGTGGTGCTCAAACCGGGCATGGCCGCCACCGAGGACGAGATCATCGACTCCGCCCGCCAGAACTTGGCCTCCTACCAGAAGCCCAGGGCGGTGGCCTTCGTGGATGAGCTGCCCAAAGCGCCAACCGGCAAGATCCTCAAGCGAGTGCTGCGCGACCCCCACTGGGAGGGCCAAGAGCGCCAGGTTTAACCGAGGTGCCGCTAGGGCAGTACCCGGATGATCTGAATGCGCTGTTCAGCTACGGCAGTACCCGGATGATCTGAATGCGCTGATCAGCTAGGGCAGTACCCGGACCATCTGAATGTGCTGATCGGGATCGAATAGCAGCGCGGCTAGTGCTTGCACATCTGCCAGTTCCAAGGCTTCCAACTCTTCCAGCAGACGCTCCGGTGTTGGCAGCTCATCGTCGTCGGCGTAGGCCCGGCGAATCAGAACACTGGCCAAGTCGGCGTTGTCGATCAGCGCGAAGTCGTCACCGACCACCGCCCGGGCCTGCTCGAACTCCTCACCGGTGATCTCACCGGAGTGAACCTCGGTCAGAATGCGGGACATCTCCGCTTCGATGGTGTCCATTTGGTCGGGGGCGCCGGTGGCGACAACTTCTCCGGTGACCCTGGGCTCTGGCGTGAAGCTCTGGCCGAGGAATGAACTGACTACGTAGGTGTCGCCCAGGTCTTCCCGGACATCCTCAACTAGGCGTGTGTCGATGATCACGTCGAGCACTCTGACCGCTACCTGCGTCGAAGGGTTCACATCCAGCGAAGCCTCGTAGCTGTACGACACCGACGTTGACTGGTTGTCGGGGCCGAGCACAACCTCACGGCGCACGACCCCATCAGGCTCCGGTGTGCGCCGGTTTACGTAGCTGTCGGCCTCCCTGGCGGGAAGCGTTCCCACATAGGTTCGGGCCATTTGCTCCACCACGTCGCGGTCAACATCGCCGACGACAACCACGACAAGGTCGTCCACCCCGTCGAAGCGTCGCTGGTAGATGTCCAACAGCTCTTCGGCAGTTATCGAGTCCAGTATCTGCTGGGAGGGAATCAGGTTGAACCAACCGAGAGCATCTCCATAGCGCTCTTCAACAAAGGCCACCCCCTCCTGCCAATCGGGGTCGGACTGCGACAGTGACAAGATGATCTCGCCGATGTTGGCCGCTTCGGCAAAGGCCTGCTCGTCCACCCGAGGCTCTGTCATGTACAAGTGCATGAGCTGGAACATCGTCTCCACGCCTTCGGTGTCAGATGCTCCCGAAATTCCCTCAGTGGTCTCGGCAATATACGGCCCTACTTGGGCGTTGCGGTCGTCCAGATAGCGGGAGATCTGCGTTGGGCTCAAGTCGCCCAGGCCACTGTTGCCCACTGCCCGGGTTACCAGATACTGGGCTAGAGGACGATCGCCTTCGGAGAGCGCCGACCAGCCGCCCCAAGAGATGGCGTCCAAGCTGACTTGGTTCTCAGCAATATCGGAATAGGCGTACATGACCCGGGCGCCGTTGTCGAAGGTCCACTCGTAAGCATCGTCCAGCTCGTCGGCAATCGCCTCGATCGGCCCCTCGGACACCGGATCAACCGGGCTGGGCGCGGCCAGCAATTCCGTCGCCTCCCCGGCCTGGGCCGGCAACTCGCCCGGCGCGGCTGCTTCCAGCGCGGCTCGCATCTCTTCGACGCTGGGAACTTCAGAGGGATCGGGGCCCACCGCGATCATGATCAGCCCGCTCTCGGCCAAGATCTCCCGGTAGCGGCCGCTGAGGTCGTCGACCTGGATCTCATCGAGCAGGGCATCTACCCGCTCCGCGGTGTCCTCTATCCGACCTATGTCCCTGCCTTCCAAGAAGTGCGCCGTGTATTGGCCGGCGCGTCCGCGATCCTGGATGGTGGGGGATGCGTCAATTGCCGACTCCAAGTCGGCTCTGATGGCATTGGCCGCCCGCTCAAGGTCGACATCGCTGAAGCCATGCTCGGCGAGACTCAACAGCAAAGACCAGTAGTCGGTGAGGGCGGCGGAATAGTCGTCGGCCCGCATATTGGTGCCGTAGTACCGCAGGCCGCGCGTGTAGGAGAACGTCGACCAGTGGGTTGGATCGATCTGCGACAAAAAGCCCTGCTCGTATCCGTCCTGCAAGCGGTTCCCCACCATGATGCCGATGACCTCCTCGATCCATAGCTGGCGGTCGCCCTCAACGGTGTTGGGATCCCAAGACGGCAGGCGGATATCCAAAGAGAGGTATGGGTACGACTGCTCAGGCGACGTGGCTATGTCGAAGGTCGCCTCCGGGTTCAGGGCCGACCCGTTGTCGGGCACAGAGGGCGTCTCGCCCGCGGAGATGTCGCAGAAATACTCCTCAACGAGGTCCTCCAGCGTGTCTACAGGCAAATCGCCCACCGCCACCACTGCCATGTTGGACGGCACGTACCACGTCTCATAGAACGCCCGCAGATCCTCAGCGGTGGTCGCCTCGATCACTTCCACCGTGCCGATCGGATCCTTGCCCTCGTAGGGGGTGCCCTGAACATACATCCCGTCGAAAACTTGATGGATGACACCTTCGCCCGTCTCCTCCCTCCGGCGATACTCATCGCGGATAATGCCCCGCTCCTCTTCCACATCTACGGGAGCGATGGTGGCGGCGTGCGCCCACTGGGCCAGCACCTCGAATGCGGTGTCCACCGACCCCTCTTCCTCGTCTATGACCAAATCGAGCATGTAGACGGTCTCGTCATAGGAGGTGTAGGCGTTTATGTCCGGTCCGAACTCCACTCCGATGCTTTGCAGAGCGTCGGTGATCTCGTTGCCCGGGTACTTCTCGGTGCCGTTGAACAGCATGTGCTCCAAGAAGTGGGCATACCCGGCCCCCTCGATCGGCTCATTGAGCGACCCAGCGTTAACCGCGAGCCGCAGTGAGAGCGCGCCGCCCGGGCTGTCATTGGAGCGAACGTAGTAGGTGAGCCCGTTGTCCAAGGTGCCGATCTTCACCTCGGGATCCACCGGGAGCAGACCCTCCTCGGCTGCGGCCTCTTCACCTGCTTGGCATCCATCATCTGCTTGCGGTGACTCAGGCTGAGCTGCGGCTTCCTCGTCTTCCGCAGCCTCAGACATGGCGGTGGGCTCAGCGGTGGGCTCAGCGGTGGGTTCAGCGGTGGCCTCAGGGGTCGCGGCTTCGTCTTCAGCGTCGGTGTCTCCGGCGGCGCCGATCTGCCCGGTTACTGGAATGTGAGTTTCGCTGTCCGAACATGCGGCCGCGATCAAGGCCACGCTGAACAACAGGATGAGGAGCTTCTTCATTCTCGCCTCTGGTCGTCCGTCTACTTCTCAGCTCAAAAGAGCCCGTGGCCGAACACAGTACCGACCAGCAGTGACACTACCCACACCAACGGCTGCCCATCAGTGCTGGCTGTAGCAGAGCTCCACGATGGCCGGCTCGGTGACCGCGTCGTCCTCTAGCTCGCCGATGATGCGGCCCTCACTCAGCACCAGCACCCGATGGCACACCCCGACCAGCTCCGAGAACTCCGACGAGATGAACACCACTGCCTTCCCCGCAGCGGCCAGCTCTTCCATAATGTCGTAGATCTCCTCCTTGCCGTCCACATCCACCCCGATGGTCGGCTCATCAAAGATCAATACGTCGGCCCCCTGCTCCAGCCACTTGGCGATCACCACCTTCTGCTGGTTGCCTCCCGACAGCAGCCGCACAAGCTGGCGGTCGTGGGGAGTGGCGATGCTCAAGCGATTTATCCGCTGGTCGGCAGCCTGCTTCTCCGACCGCACCGAGGGCGCCGGCACCCGCGGCCGCAGCCGGTGGCGATCCAAAGAAGCCAGCGTGATGTTGTTGCGCACGCTGAAGTCCATGATGTTTCCCTGGGTCTTGCGGTCTTCGGGCAGAAGGGCCAGACCGGCCGCCATGGACTCAGATGGATGGTTCTCCTTAATCTTCTGGCCGTGAACTCGAATCGTGCCCTCTCGACGATGATCAGCGCCGAATACTGCCCTCACCAACTCAGTACGACCGCTGCCCACCAGCCCCCCCAATCCCAGAATCTCTCCCTTGCGCACGTCGAAGGAGCAATCGTGCACGCCGGTGTCGGCGCTCACTCCGTCCACTTCCAACACCACCTCAGCCTCAGGTCTTCCCCCTACTCCCCGGCTGGCTCTCCGCTCGGATGCGGTCTGGGCGTGCTCGTGTCCGGTGATATGCGAGATGAGCGAGCCACGGTCCAACGATGTCGTGGGCTCGTCGGCAACCAACTGCCCGTTGCGCATCACGATGACCCGCTCGGTGAGCTCGAATATCTCCTCCAAGCGGTGCGACACATACACCACGGCCATTCCATCGTCCCGCAACCGGCGCACCACGGCGAACAGGTGCTCGATTTCTTCATCGGTGAGCGATGCGCTGGGTTCGTCCAACACCAAGAGCTGGGCCTGCTGGGCCAGCCCCCGGGCGATCATCACCAGCCGCTGCTGGGCCACGCTCAGCTTTCCCACCAGCTGGCGGGGATTGATCTCCGCCTCCAACCGGGCGATCGACCCGGCGGCTTGGCGGCGCAACTCTGCCCAATCCACGAACAGGCCCAGCTTTCGGGGGTAGCCGAGGCCCATCCTCACGTTCTCGGCCACTGACAGGTCGCCCACGTCTTGGAGGTCTTGGTGGACGAAGGCCAGCCCGGCCACCGTTGCATCATGGGGTCGGTGCAGATCGAGCGGCTCGCCGCTCAGGGACAAATGGCCTTCGTCCGCCCTTTCAGCCCCAGCGATGATCTTGATCAGCGTGCTCTTGCCCGCGCCGTTCTTGCCCACCAGCCCGACGATCTCTCCGGCCTCCAGAGACAGGGTCACATCGTCCACGGCCAGCACACCGGGGTAGCGCTTGGTCACCCCGGAGACTTCGAGCAGCGGAGCCCTCACCTCCGGTGCTGGAGCGGTCATCGCCGCTTTGCTCCCAGTGCCGTGAGCAGCATGGCCAAGACCAGGATCGATCCCCGGGAGATATCCAAGATGTCACGGTCGTATCCCAAGATGGTCAGCCCCGACTGCACTGCCTGCAAGAAGATCACCCCGAGCACGGTGCCCGGAACGTTGAACAGGCCCTGCCGGGAGGCCGCCGCCCCCAAGAACGCCGCCGCATAGGCCGACAGAAGCAAAGAGATGCCGACACGGGGGATGGAGGAGGCGGTCCGAGCCGTTTGAGACACCGCGGCGATGACCGCCACGAAGCCGACGACCACAAATCCCAGTGCCCGCAATGCCTTGACGTTGATGCCCGACAGCCGAGCCGCCTCCGGATTGCCGCCGATGGCGTACATGTACCGCCCCAGCTCGGTTTTGGACATCATCAGCCACAAGATGATGGCCAGACCGGCGGCGATCCACACCGGCGAGGTGAACTCGGTAAGCGGCTCTGGCTTGCCGATGCCGAGGTCCCGATAGAGGTCCGGCATATCGGCCGCACCGGTGATGTTGCGCCCGTCGCTGATCATGTATTCGACGCCCAGCAGAATCAAAAAGGTGGCCAGTGTGGTGATGAACGAGGGCATCTCCACGTATGACACCAATAGGCCGTTGATGGCCCCGATGCCGAGGCCGAACGCCACCCCCACCAGCACCGCCAGACCCCACGGCCAGTCGTGGTTCACGATCAAAATCACGATCGCTGCCGCACTGGCCGAGAGCGTCCCGGCGATGGACAGATCGAAGTCGCCCATGGCCAGCACAACGGTGAGCCCGAGCGAGAGCATGAGCAGCGGTGCAGCCAAACCGAGCTGGGTGCGCAGGTTGTCGATTTCGATGAAGTCGCTGTCGAGCACCGTGAAGATCACGATGCATGCCACCAGGGTGATGAAGACCCCGTACGTCGATATGAACGACAGCACATCGAACCTTGAACGCGATCCCCCCGATCCTGACTTGGCCGACTCTGGCGGCACCGGGACAGTGGTTGTTTCAGCCATTCGCTTCCTCCCCTGCGTTGAAACTAGTCGCTGGACGCGATTGAGCCGGTGACGGATGCTTCCGTCACCGGCTCAATCATGTTCTAGCCTGCACCCGAAGGTGCGGGATCACTGCCTCAGCAGTTGGGCAGACCTTCGTACTCGTCGCACCACTTGTTGCGGAAGTACTCCTCGTAGTCACCGGGTGGGTCCGGGGCGGGAACCTCGGTGCTGTCGGCCGGCATGGCGTTCACCGTGTCGATGGTGACCACTTGGCGGACCGAGAAGTTCCGACCGTCATAGTTCGGGGCCCGCTGTTGGCTGGGCTCTGTGCCGTTCTCCAGCCACGCGGCAACCGCGTCGACCTGAGCCCAGCTCTGCCACTCCAGCTTCTCGTCCACCGCGGCATCCACCCGGCCGGTCCGGATGTCGTTCACGGTGGTGGGATTGGCGTAGAAGGTCAGCAGTTGCGGGCGATCCGGATCATCGGCCTCGTAGAGAGCGCCGATGGCCTGGGCGGCACCGATGGAAGCCACCGAGAAGTTGATCCACACTGCATCGATGTCGTCGAATTGCTGGAGCTTGGTGGTCACGTCGGCTTCGGTGCCGGCCACCAGGTCGGCGAAGTCGCCCTCCCACTGGTCGACGATCTCGATGTTGTTGCCCTGGATGACCGAATTCAAGCCCTCAATGCGCTTGTCGCTCCACGCAGTGGGAACGGACTGCACAATAATGCGGGCGCCGCCGGGGAACTGGTCCACCAGATAGTTGGCCAACTGCACACCCAGGTCGGTGTCATCGGAGGCAAAGCTGGCGATGTAGAAGTCGCGGGGCTCCACTTCGCCGCCGGCGGAGAGCACGGGAATGCCCTCCTCCTCGGCCCGCTCTAACACGTCGGTGATAAACGCCTCGGGAATGCCGTCGGTGAGCATCACGTCGATGTCCTTGTCCAAAAGCTGGTTTCCGCACACCGGCATCTGGGCTGGATCGCCCGCCGCGTCGCAGGTCTCGTAGCTCCATCCGAAGAACTCAACGGCCTCTTTGGCTGCGTCTTCAATCCTCTTCCCAGCCTCATCAGCGTAGATCCACTGGAGATAGCCGATGGTGATGTCGGAACCGGCAGCTACTTCGCTGTCGTCGTCGTTGCCGCACGCTCCTGCGACCAACGTCAACGCCAGCAGCCCTGCCAGCACCCTCCACAAAGATCGTTTCATGTTTGTCCCCTCTCCGGACGATTGAGCGCAAGTCGAACGCTTGAGCTTCCAATAGTAGGAAACTCGTGAAAAGGGCACCAATCGCCCTTTTCCTCACTAGTTTTACGCCGGGTCGAACTCCACTTGGAGCTCGGCGGGGGCCCGCAGAAACACGCCGACCTCTTGGGCCTCGAACCCGTCGGCCAACCGGAGGTTCTCGGTGCAGTCCAGAACGATGTTGAGCGCGGCCTCGATTTCGGCCTTGGCCAGATAGGAGCCCACGCAGTGATGGCGGCCGAAGCAGAACGTGGTGTGCTCGGCGTTGGCCGCAAATGCGCTGGACGCCGGGAGGTCCTGGCGATTGATGTCGAATAGCTCGGGATCGGTGTGGGTGTACTTGCGCTCATCCCGGTTGGCCGCCCCGATGATGCCGGTCACCGTGGCCCCGGCGGGAATGGTGCCCGTGCCCGAGGGCAGCTCGGCCTCCTCATGAGGCAGGCGCTGGATCCAGTGGGCGGGTGGGCTGTAGCGCAGGGTCTCGGCCACGGCCATGGTTGCCATGGAGCGGTCGTTGCGCACCTGCTCAAGTTGGTCGGGGTGCTCCAGCAGGTTCTTGAACAGGCTGGCTATGGCCTTGTCGGTGGTCTCTCCCCCGGCGGTCAGCAGCAGGCTGGTGAACGACTTGACCTCGATGTCCGAGAGGCCGCTGCCGTCGATCTCCGCGGTGACCAGGTTCGAGAGCAGGTCGTTGCCGGGGTTGCGCCGCCGCTCGGCGATGACCGGCATCAGGTACTCCTGGAACTCCTCCCGGGTTTGCTCCCCCTCGGCGATGATGTCGGGGTCTTGGTTGATGTTGGACACGAATCGGTTGATTGATTCGTACCAGTCTTGGAACTTGGAGTGGTCCTCGTCGGGCAGCCCCAGCATGGCCACGATCACCTTGATGGGCAGGTACCTCGACAAGCCCTCGACCAGATCGCAGCTCCCGTCGGCGATCCACTGGTCGATCATCGAGCGGGCCTGGGCCTCGATCATGGGCATGAAGTCGCTCTCCAGGATTGCCCCTCGGAAGAACGGCGCCACCAAGTTCCGATAGCGTGAGTGTTCAGCCCCGTGCTTGGACAACAGTGTCGGGCCGTGGGCCGGCTCGATCATCCACTCGTACATGTCGGTGCTGAACGCCGGGTTCTTGAACACGTGCTCTACATCGGCGTAGCGGCTCACGAACCAGGTGTCCGACGCCTCGTCGTGAAAGCACGGGTAGTCATCCCGGTACACCCGGTAGACGTCGTAGCGGTCTTCGTCTGAACTGAGCAGGTCAGGTGGTGCCATGGCGGCACTCTAGCCAGAGCGAATTGCTACCGGCGGGGAGAGGCTCAACCGACTACCGGGTACAGATCACCGAGGAGCCGTGGCCGAACATGCCGTGGTTGATGGAAAGGCCCACCTTGGCGCCCTCCACCTGGCGGTGGCCGGCCTCGCCTCGAAGCTGCCATACCATCTCGCACACCTGGGCGATGGCCTGGGCCGGCACGGCTTCACCGAAGGCCCCCAGCCCGCCCGACGGGTTCACCGGGATGCGCCCGCCCAGAGCGGTGTCGCCCGCTCGCAGCAGCTTGGCGGCGTCGCCCCGCTCGCACAGGCCGATGTGCTCGTACCAGTCGAGCTCGTAGGCCGACGACAGGTCGTACACCTCTGCAAAGTCCAGATCCTCGGGCGACACCGAGGCCTCCTCGTAGGCCCGGCCCGCGATGTTGTCCTTGAACGTCATGGTCTCGTCGCCCACCGCGGCCCACGAGTCCGACGCCAGATAGGGAAGTTCGATCACGCTGTTGGGATAGGTGGGGCTCACTGTGGATATGCCTGACACCCTCACCGGGTCGGTCATTCCTCGGCTGGCCGCCCACTCCATGCTCGACACAACCAGCGCCGCGCCCCCGTCGGAGGTGGCGCATATCTCCAGCAGGCGCAGCGGGTCGGCCACCATCGGGGAGTTGGCGATGTCGTCGGCGTCGTACTCCTTGGTGTAGCGGGCGTTGGGGTTGAATACCCCGTGACGGGAGTTCTTTACCTTCACCGCCGCGAAGTCCTCGGGCGTGTCGCCGTACAGCTCCATTCGCCGCCGGGCATACAGCGCGAAGTAGGTGGGGTTGGTGGCGCCCACCAAGTGGAAGCGCAGCCAGTCGGGGTCTTCGTGGCGCTCGCCGGCGTTGGGGGCGAAGAACCCCTTGGGGGTGGTCTCGGCCCCCACCACCAAGGCTACTTCGCACACCCCGGACAAGATCTGGGCCCGGGCGATGCTGAGCGCGGTAGCTCCCGAGGCACAGGCCGCATAGGAGCTGGCCAGCTGGCAGCCGGTGAACCCCAGGGCGTTGGCGAACGTGGATCCCGACACATAGCCGGGGTAGCCGCACCGCACGCTGTTGGCCCCCGACACGAACTGGATCTCCTCCCAGCCCACCTCGGCGTCGGACAGGGCGTCGCGGGCCGCTTTCACCCCGTACTCGGTGAAATTGCGGCCCCACTTGCCCCACGGGTGCATACCCACACCCAAAATGGCGATGTCATCCATCAGCCTTCTCCGTTCTCGATATGGCCCGCCGGGGCCCACTTCCACACCAGATAATCGTGCTCGTCATCGGAGTAGAGCACGTCGATCACCAGCTCCATATCCATGCCCACCGACAACTCGTCCACCGACACGCCGGCCACTACCTGCCCCAGCACCACCAGATTTTCTTCAGCCAGTTCCACCGCGGCGATCACATAGGGGACGAACTCGTCGCCGGGGATCACGTAGGGCGCCGGCGGGGCGTACTCACCAGTGGTGAACGACCACAGCCGTCCCGTGCGGCTGAGCAGCACCTCGTCGATCTCGTCGCCCAAACAAGCCGGATCGGAACCGGCCAACGACTTGGGAAAGAAGTAGGAGCCCCGGCTCCGAGCCCGCCCCCCGATCAGCCGGGGCTCGTCGACATCCAAAGTAAACAGCCCCTCAACCGCGGCCACTTGCGTCCTTGTCGTCGTCACGCCAGCAGCTTAGGCATCAGATGCCCCCGGCCTGCTAGCGGTTGAGCATCCCGCCGTCCACCACCATGGTGTCGCCCGATACCCAGCGGGCTTCGTCGCTGCACAGCCACACCGCGGCCGCGGCTACTTCCTCGGGCAGCCCCAGGCGCCCGCCCGGCATCATCTGGACGACTGCTTCGGCCATCTCGGGGCTCGACTCCCGCCACGATGCCACCATCGGAGTGTCGATCATGCCCGGGCAAACGGCGTTGACCCGGATGCCCTTGCCATTTAGCTCATCGGCCGCGTAGGTGGTCAGCCCCAGCACGCCTCGCTTGGCCGCGGTGTAGTGGGGCTGACCGGGTGCGGGGATTATGGCCGCGCCCGATGAGGTATTGACGATGGCCCCGCCGTCGTCCTGGGCCAGCATCTGGATGATCTCGTGCTTCATGCAGAGAAACACCGAGGTCAGGTTCACCGCTATCATCTCGTCCCACTGGTCCAGCGTGAGCTCATGGAAGAGCCGGGAGGGATGGGTGATACCCGCATTGTTGAATGCGCAGTCCAGACTGCCGAACTCCGACACCGTGGATGCCACTAGGCCGGCCACCTGATTTTCGTCGGTCACGTCTACGGCAAAGAACCGGCCCTCGCCGCCCTCGGCCTCGACCATGGCGATTGTCTCGGCGCCGCCCTCGGCATTGCGATCGGCCACTGCCACCTTCGCCCCCTTGCGAGCGAACAGCACCGCGGCCGCTTGGCCGATCCCGCTGCCTCCCCCGGTCACCAAAGCCACCTTGCCCTTCATGCTTGCCTGCCTTCCATAGCGGTCATCACGAAGACATAAGGTAGGCCGCGAGCACATCGGAATACCGAAAGGACGGCAATGGCCATCTCCTCATGGGACGAGTTCCCGGTCCACCAGTCCCCCGACTGGATCCGCCATGCAGGCACCACCGACCGGAACTTCTACGACCGCAACTACTTCTGCATGCACGGGTCCAGCGACGAGCTGTTCGCCATCTTCGGTATGGGCCAGTACCCCAATCTGGGCGTCCAGGACGCCTTCTGCTGCATCCGCCGGGGCGACAAGCACCATGTGGTGAGGGGCTCTCGCCCCCTCACCGACCGGATGGACATGTCAGTCGGCCCCATGCGCATCGAGGTCATCGAGCCCCTGAAGAAGGTGCGCTACATCGTGGAGCCCAACGAGCACTCCATCGCCATGGACGTCACCTGGGATGCCTCCATCCGTGCCATGGAGGAGCCCAACCAGTACATTCGCAGCGAGGGGCGGGTGGTTTTCAACACCCAGCGCTTCGCCCAGCTCGGCCGGTGGGAGGGAACCCTGTCGGTGGGCGGCGAAGACTTTGCGGTCACCCCCGATCGCTGGGGCGGCGCCCGCGACCGCTCCTGGGGCATCCGCCCGGTGGGCGAACCCGAAGGCGACGGCATCCGACAGGGCATCAATGTCATGTCCGGGATGTGGAACTACTTCCCGATGATGTTCGACGACCACGCCATCTTGTACATGAACAATGAGGCCGACGACGGCACCCGGCGACTAGTCGAGGGCAAGCGAGTGTGGGTCGACGGCCGACCCGACGAGGATCTCGGCCGTTCCGAGCACGAACACACTTTCGAGTCGGGTACTCGGGTGCTTACCCACTCCACAATCTCCTTCCCAGAAGCTGGAATCGAGATTGATTGCCAGCCCCTCTTGGTAAACTTTGTGTCTGTGGGTACCGGATACGGCATGGACGCAGACTGGCGGCACGGCATGTACCAGGGTCCCGGATTGGTGGTTCAGGGCAAGGTGCTAGACGTCGACACCGAGGTCAAGCCCATCGGGCAGTACGGCGTGGTTGACCATGTTGGCCGCTATACCTACGACGGCAATGTGGGCTACGGCCTGTACGAGCACGGCTTCTTCGGTCCCTTCCACCGCTACGGAATGACTGACGGTGCCGCTGGAGCACCATAAACAGCCAACTATCGTGCCTTCTCTTCCTGCCTCTCCGGAAAACCTCGCGGCTTTGGAGAACCGCGACGAGTTCCGAGCCCGCCACATAGGGCCTGGGACCGAGGACCAGGCCGCCATGCTGGCCGAACTGGGGTACCGCAGCCTTTCGGCTCTGGTAGACGCCGCCGTTCCTCCCAACATCCGCTCCAACGGCCCTCTGGAGCTGCCGCCGGGAATGACCGAGGCGGCCACCACCGAGGCGCTGCGGGCGCTGGCCGACCGCAACACGGTGGCCACCTCGCTGATCGGCATGGGCTACTACGACACCATCACACCGGCAGTGATACGCCGCAACGTGTTGGAGAATCCGGCCTGGTACACCGCCTACACCCCCTACCAGCCGGAGATCTCCCAGGGCCGCCTGGAGGCACTGGTCAACTTCCAGACCATGGTCACCGACCTGTGCGCCATGGGCATGGCCAACGCCTCGCTGCTGGACGAGGGCACCGCCGCGGCCGAGGCAATGACGCTGCTGCGGCGGCTCAATCGCAAGGCCCCCGACGACCGGTTCATCGTCGACGCCGACACCCACCCCCAGACCATCGACGTGGTGGCCACCCGGGCGGAACCGCTGGGTATCGAGGTAGTCGTCGCCGATTTGGAGCAGGCCAATATCGAAGAGCTCGCCGATGGAGCGTTCGGAATGCTGGTGTCGTATCCCGGCAGCTCGGGGCGCATAGGCGATCTGAGCGGGATCATCGCCGCAGCCCACAACGTGAACGCCCTGGTGGCGGTGGCCACCGACCTCTTGGCGCTGTGCCTACTGACCCCGCCCGGCGAATTGGGGGCCGACGCGGTGGTGGGGTCGTCCCAGAGATTCGGAGTGCCCTTGGGCTTCGGCGGCCCCCACGCCGGGTTCATTGCGGTGCCGGAGTCGGCCATGCGGTCGCTGCCCGGCCGCTTGGCCGGCGTGTCCATCGACGATGCCGGTGCAGTGGCCTACCGGCTGACCCTGCAAACTCGGGAGCAGCACATCCGCCGGGAGCGGGCCACCAGCAACATCTGCACTGCCCAGGTGCTGTTGGCAGTGATGGCCGCCATGTACGCCGTCTACCACGGTCCCGTAGGGCTGGCCCGCATCGCCCGGCGGGTCCACCGCCTGACAGCCATCGCGGCCGACCGGCTGGGTCAGTCCGGCTACGAGATCGCCGCTGAGCACTTCTTCGACACGGTCACCGTCCGAGTGCCGGGTCGAGCCGCCGATGTCATAGCGGCCGCATTGGCCGAAGGGCTGAATCTGCGGCCAGTAAACGACGACACCGTGGCTTTTTCGCTAGATGAGACCACCACCCGGGCTACGGTGGTCGCCCTGTGGCGGGCCTTCGGCATCGCGGCCGACACCCGGGATTTCGACGTCCTCGACGCCGAGACCCCTGATGCCCTCCCCCACGACGGCGTCCGGGCCAGCGACTACCTGACCCACCCGACATTCCACCGCTACCACAGCGAAACCGAGATGCTGCGCTATCTGCGCCACCTGGCCTCCAAAGATCTGGCCTTGGACCGCACCATGATCCCGCTCGGGTCGTGCACCATGAAGCTCAACGCCACCACCCAGATGGAGCCGGTGAGCTGGCCCGAGTTCGCTCAGATGCATCCGTTTGCCCCCGCCGATCAAACCGAGGGCTACCGGGCGATGATCGCCGAACTAGAGCAGATGCTGGTGGCCATTACCGGCTACGCCGCCGTATCGCTCCAGCCCAACGCCGGTTCCCAGGGGGAGCTCGCCGGGCTGCTGGCCATCCGGGGCTACCACGCGGCCCGAGGCGAGACCCAGCGGGACATCTGCCTGATCCCTGCCTCGGCCCACGGCACCAACGCGGCCAGCGCGGTTATGGCCGGGATGAAGGTGGTAGTGGTCAAGTGCGACGACGACGGCAACGTGGACATGGACGACCTGAAGGCCCAAGTGGTGGAGCACGCTGACA
Organism: Candidatus Poriferisocius sp.; assembly: GCF_965214065.1. Taxonomy (GTDB): domain Bacteria; phylum Actinomycetota; class Acidimicrobiia; order Acidimicrobiales; family Bin134; genus Poriferisocius. The sequence continues at coordinate 106,550 of NZ_CBDCAT010000026.1, read as the reverse complement.
GGCTCAGCGCCCTGATGATCACCTATCCGTCCACCCACGGGGTGTATGAGGCCACCGTGACCGAGGTGTGCGATCTGATCCACGCCCACGGCGGGCAGGTGTATCTGGACGGGGCCAACCTGAATGCCTTGGTGGGAGTGGCCCAGCCCGGCCAGTTCGGCGCCGATGTGTCCCACCTGAACCTGCACAAGACGTTTTGCATCCCCCACGGCGGGGGTGGGCCGGGAGTGGGCCCGGTGGCGGTCGGAGCGCACCTGGTCCCCCATTTGCCCAACCATCCGGTGGTGGCCGAAGCCGGCCCGTCTACCGGTGTGGGCGCAGTCTCGGCCGCACCGTGGGGGTCGGCCGGTATCTTGCCCATCTCTTGGGCCTACATCGCGGCCATGGGCGCAGAGGGGCTGACCGAGGCCACCGGAGTGGCCCTGCTAAGCGCCAACTATCTGGCCAAGCATCTCGACGGCCTGTTCCCAGTGCTCTACACCGGTGAGAACGGGCTCGTGGCCCACGAGTGCATCATCGATCTGCGCCCGCTCCACGCCCAGACCGGCGTCACCGTGGAGGACGTGGCCAAGCGGCTCATCGATTTCGGTTTCCATGCCCCCACCGTGTCGTTCCCCGTGGCCGGCACCTTGATGGTCGAGCCCACCGAGTCGGAGTCCAAAACGGAACTCGACCGCTTCGTGGCCGCAATGACCGCCATCAGGGCCGAAATCGACCAGGTGGCCGACGGGCTTATCGTCATGGAAGACAGCCCATTGCGCCGCGCCCCCCACACTGCGGCGGCAATCACCGACGGCGACTGGGATCGCGCGTACAGCAGGGAGCAAGCCGCGTTCGCCCTTCCTGGCGTAATGGAGCGCAAGTACTGGCCTCCGATCGGCCGCATCGACGGCGCCCACGGCGACAAGAACGTGTTCTGCGCCTGTCCGCCAATCGAGGACTTTGAAGCCCTCGACGTCTGAAGCCCGTCTAAGGCCGGTCGTTTCGCCCAATTCGCCGCTGGCCCACTAGTTTGCGGGGGCTGCGCCACTTCGCAGCTCAAGATCTAGCAAAGGAGATCAGCCGGTGCCCGATGCAATCGTGGAACGCGAAGGTCAGTCCATCATCATCACCATGAACCGCCCCGAGCGGTACAACGCCCTGTCAGGGGCGATGATGGTGCGGATGTTGGACGCCTACGAGGAGGCGGACAACAACGACGACATCCGCTGCATCATCGTGACCGGCGCGGGGGGCAATTTCAGCTCGGGTGCCGATCTCAAGGCCATGAGCGGTAACGCCGGCAACGCCGACCCGGAAATCGATGTGGCCGCCCGCCAGGCCGCCGACCCCGAACTCCACTGGAAGGCGCTTTTGCGCAGTTACCGGCCCACCAAGCCGATCATCGCCGCAGTGGAGGGCGTGGCCATCGCCGGTGGCACAGAGATCCTCCAGGGCATGGACATCCGGGTAGCCGGCGAGAGCGCCCGATTCGGGGTCTCCGAAGCCCGCTGGTCGCTCTACCCGATGGGCGGATCTGCGGTGCGCCTCCGCCGCCAGATCCCCTATACCCATGCTGCTGAGATCCTCCTCACCGGCAAGCACATCACCGCGGCCGAAGCAGCCCAGATCGGTCTCATCGGCCAGGTAGTGCCCGACGGCCAAGCCCTGGCCAAGGCCAAGGAGATAGCGGCCACCATCTGCGAGAACGGCCCGCTGGCCGTGGAGGCCATCTTGCGCACCCTGCACGAAACCGACGGCATGACCGAGGAAGAGGCCCTGGCCCACGAGTTCGAGTATGGCTGGGCGGTTTTCCAGAGCGACGACGCCAAAGAGGGCCCCTTGGCCTTCAGCCAAAAGCGAAAGCCAGAGTTCAAGCGGCGATAGCCATGGTCAGCTCGTCGGGCATTTCGGTTTTTGACGTCCACCACCATGTGGGCGATGCCTCAGGAGCGTTGGGCCTGCCCCCCGAACAAGCCCCCGATCCCGATGCCTATGCCGCCCTAGAGCTGTCCAAGCGCATCGAGATCATGGAGGCCGGCGGCGTCGACCAGGCCGCGGTGATCCCCGGCCACGGCTACCTGCGGCCCAACGGCCACGCCGACACCCAGGCGGTGAACGACCAGATCGCCGCCTACCGCGATGCCACCCCTGATCGTTTCCCGGTGGCCATCGGCATTGTGGAGCCCCGCGACGGCGAGGTCAGCCTGGCCGAACTGGAGCGGGCTGCCGGCCCGCTGCGCCTGGTGGGCATGAGCTTTCACACCCGTTTTCAGGGGGTGAGCATCGACAACCACTGGGTATCCACCTACATAGGGGCCATGGGCGAGCTGGGCTTGCTGCCAGTGATCCATGCGCTGGATGAGACTGCCGAGGAGTCGCTGTGGAAAGTGGGCCAGCTCGCTTCCCGCCACCCCGACCTCACCATGCTGGTGCTAGACGGCTACTCCACCCACGAGGGCACCAAACACTGCGGCCATCTAGCCGCCACCTACCCCAATCTGGTGTTCGATTGCAGTCTTTCGTACAATTTCGACTTCATTGCCAACCACGTGCGCCAACACGGCGCCCACCGCTATGTCTACGGCACCGACCTCTATTCCTGGCCGCTCGGTCAGCGCATCAGCCACATACTGGGTCAGCTCTTGGAATCCGACCTGTCCGACGAGGACAAGGCCGCGGTAGCCGGCGGCAACGCCCGTCGCTTATTTGAACTGGATGAATGATGAATCACTCAAGACAAACCCGATGGATTTTCAGCATCCTGGCAGCTCTGGCCTTGGCAGCCGGGGCATGCGGAACCGCGCCGGGCGACGACTCCAATAGCGTCGTCACCACCGACCTGAGCGAGGTATTGCCCGAAGGCCTGTTTGAGGCTCTGGAGAATGTGGCCGATCCACCGGCAGCGCCGACTGCTGCGCCGACCCCGGCTGAGACCCAGCCGGTCGAGCCGATGGAAGCCCTGGTTCCCGCCCAGGCCGACACCGAGGCCGAAACCGAGCTGTCAGAAGAAGAGCTGTTGAAATTGCGCGACGAGGCTTTCGTGGACTTCTCCCGTTGCATACGCGACGAAGGGTTCCCCGACTTCCCCGATATCGACAGCTCCCAGATCGTCGACCAGGCCTCGTTCCTTAGAGCCATGCAGGACGCCGGGGTGAGCTTCACCCAGCCGGGTTTGGCCCCGGCCCTTCAAGCTTGCGCCAGCGTGTTCAGCGAGCTGATCGCTCTCGCGCCCCAGCAGGACACCAACGCCCAGCAGGCGCAGCGGGAGGAGAACGCGGTGGGCTTCTCGAAGTGCATGCGCGACCAGGGAGTGGACGACTTCCCCGATCCCGACTTCGGCCAATATCCCGAAAGCGGATTCCCCGGACAAGGCGACGGCTCCGGCGTAACCTCCGAAATCCAGGCGGCGTTGAGGGTGTGTCTGCCGGTAATGGGGGGAGCGGAGCCCAATTTGGCCGCCGCTTCGTCTCCCGAAACCCCCACCCCATCGGCGCCGACCGCCGCACCAGCCACCCAGAGCGCCACCAGCACCCAGGTCCCCGCGCCGAGGACCGATGGCGTGACCACCCCTTCGGTCTCTTCTTCGGCCGCCGAGAGGATACTGCGCGACACCGAAGAGCTGAACACCGCCGAAGTGGTGCGGCGCGACCTGATCGACACCGAGGAGTTCGACGGCACGCTGGGATTCGGCGATCCCGAACCGCTGTACACCAACACTTCGGGGATCGTCACCGGGCTTCTGCCCGAAGAGGGCGAAGTGCTCGATGTGGGGGCCACGCTCTTCGAGGTGAACAGCTATCCGATCGTGCTCCTGCGGGGAGAGCGCCCCATGTATCGGCCCTTCCAGAGCCAGATGGAAGACGGGCCCGATGTTGTGCAGCTCGAGCAGGCGCTGGCCGACATGGAGATTCCCGGCTGGGAGGAGATGACCGTCAACGAGAACTTCACCCCGGTCACCGAGGATGTGGTGCAGGAGTGGCAGAACCGCTTGGGAGTCGACGAGACCGGCATAATCGACATGGGCTTCGTGGTGTTCATCGAAGAGCCCTTCCGCATCTCGTCGGTGAACGTCGCGGTAGGCCAGCAGTTGGGGCCCCAGGCGGCCGCCTTCTCCATCACCGGCCAGTACCAGGAAATTGTCAGCAATCTCGATCCCGGCGATGCCGAGATCGTGAACGAGCTAGACGACGTGCAAGTCGAGCTGCCCGACGGCCGGGTCAGCCCGGGCGTTGTTTCAGAGGTAGCCAGGGTGGCCAAGCGGCTGCCCAACGCGCAGACTGGCGGGCTGGCTGATCCCACCATCGAGGTCATCATCATCCTGCTCGACGAGGAGGCTTCTGCCCGCTTCGACGCTGCTCCGGTGAAGTGGACCATCACCAAGCAGGTAACCCCCAACGCATTGGTGGTGCCCGCTTCGGCGCTGATCGCCACGGTCAACGGCGGCTTCGTCGTGGAGGTGGTCGTCGACGGGTCGACGACCTTGGTGCCGGTTGAGGTGGGAACGTTCGTTGACGCCTTTGTCGAGATCACCGACGGCGACCTCGAAGTGGGCGACCTGGTGCGCATCCCCTAATGCCGGTACGGCCCCGAGCCGTACAGCAACTAGAGGCGAGTCCTGATGACGATTGAGCCCCGGAAAGTGCTGGAGTTACACCAGGTGGCGAAGCACTATCCGGGCTCGCCGCCGGTCCGGGCTTTGGACGGCGTCGACGTCACCATTTGTGCGGGCGAGCTGGTGGCAGTGGTCGGCCCCTCGGGGTCGGGCAAGAGCACCATGTTGAACATCATGGGGGCACTGGACCGCCCCAGTTCGGGTGAGGTGGTGGTAGACGGTCAAAGGCTCTCCGACCTGGCCGACCGCGAGGTGGCCGGGGTGCGGGGCCACCGCATCGGGTTCGTATTCCAGCAGTTCCACCTGTTGGAGGGGCTGTCTGCCCTCGACAACGTGGCCACCGGCAACCTCTACCAGGGTTTCAGTCTCCGCTGGAGGAGACAGATGGCCCGCGAGGTGCTGGAACGAGTCGGACTTGGCCACCGAATGAAACAGCGGCCCGGCAAGCTCTCCGGCGGTGAGCGCCAACGGGTGGCCGTCGCCCGGGCGTTGGTGGGCGACCCGGCCATCGTGCTGGCTGATGAGCCCACCGGCAACCTCGACTCGCAGAACACCGAGGAGATCGTGGAGCTGTTCTTGGAGCTGAACCGGGCCGGTTCCACCATCGTGATCATCACCCACGATCGGGATTTGGCCGACCGGATGCCCCGGTCGGTGGCCATTCTCGACGGCCTCATCAGCCACGATACGGGAGAACATCAGCCCAACCCCGAGGCCGGCGGCGACGATTCGGCGAAAGCCTGAGATGGCTAGCAGAAAGCGGCGAATCCGCGACGGCCCGTCGGGCTCTTCCCGCAGCAGGCTGCGAATCCGCGACTCCCTGTCGCTGGGCACGCTGGGGCTGCGGACTCGCAAAGGCCGAACCGCCATGGCGGCCATCGGCATCGCCATCGGCGTGGCCTCTCTCATCGCGCTGGTGGGCATCATCAATTCTGGTGAGGCCGACGCCCAGCGCGATCTGCTGGAACAGGGAATCGACGTGTTGGAGCTGACCCCCGGCACCTCCTTTGCCGGAGACCCCGAACTGCTGCCGGGAGCCGCCGCGGCCATCGACACCCACATGCGGGATCTGGTGGATGTGGTGGCCTCCATTCGCCGGGTCCCGGCCACTATGCGCAAGACCGACTACATACCCGAAGTAGAGACGGGGGGTATCCGGCTGTTCGCCGTAGAAGAAGACGATTTGGACCTTCTCATCCCGCTGCGGGGCGGAATTGCCCACGGCCGATTCCATGATGCAGCCACGGTGCAAGTTCCCACCGTGGTCCTCGGATCCGACACCGCCGAAGTTCTGGGCTTCGACCAGCTCTACGCCAACCCAACCGTCCACATCTCCGGCCACGAATTCGCAGTGATCGGCGTCCTTCAACCGTTCACCATCAGCCAGGGGCTGACCTTGAACCGGGCCGCGCTCATTGGAGTCTCCGTAGCCGAAAACCTCTACGACGCCGGCGACAACCCCGAGCGCATCTGGGTGCAGGCTGATCTGGACGTGATCGAACAGGTCCGGGAGCTACTCCCCCGCCAGGCCAACCCCGAGGCCCCCGGCGAGGTGGCGGTGTCGTCGCTCGACCTAGAGGCCCGAGAGATCATCAGCGAGAATTTCCAATCGCTGCTCAGCCTGCTGGTGGTGGTCATCATTGTGGTGGGAGCCATCGGAGTGGGCAACATCATGCTGATCTCGGTGCTGGAGCGCCGGGGCGAAATAGGGGTGCGCCGAGCCCTGGGGGCCAAGAGGGCCCATATAGCCGCACAATTCCTCATCGAGTCGGTGCTGTTGACCCTGCTCGGCGGTGTGATGGGCATAATTCTCGGACTCGGAGTGGTGGCAGCGGTTACCCGAATCCTGGACTGGCCATTGACCATTGAGACTTTGTTCATAGTCATCGGGTTGGCCGTAACGGTCGGTGTGGGACTGGTAGCCGGGCTGTATCCGGCATGGCGGGCATCGCGAATGGACCCAGCCGAAGCCGTTCGGCCCGCGGCCTAGCGTGGTTCTTCCACTCTATGGAGGCCTGTGACACACCACTAGTTAGTCTTTGGCCATGACCCTTGCGCTTGATGAGTTTCGGCGGCGAACCAAAGAGTTCCTTGCCGACAACGCCGCCCCCCGCAGCGGGCCGCCAGTGGAGTGGACCGAAGATTCTCTGGTAGCCGAATGCCGCCGATTCCACGGCGCGCTGTCCGACGCTGGCCTTGGGGGCATCACCTATCCCGTCGAGTTCGGCGGGCTGGGGCTGGACAAGGGGTATGTGGAGGTGTTCAACCAAGAGATTTCCAAGTACCAGGCGCCCCTGGTCCCAACGGCCATTTCCCACGGCATGTGCCTGCCGGTAATCAACGACTTCGGCACCCCCGAGCAGAAGGCCCGCCACCAGGCCCGCATCATCCGGTGCGACGAGATTTGGTGCCAGATGTTCTCCGAGCCCGGCGCTGGCTCCGACGTGGCCTCTTTGGCCATGAGGGCGGTGCGCGACGGCGACGAATGGGTGCTGAACGGCCAAAAGGTGTGGACTTCAGGCGCCCAGTACTGCGACTACGGCTTGTGCGTGGCCCGCACCGACCCAGCCCAGCCCAAGCATCGAGGTCTGTCCATGTTCATCGTCGACCTGTCGCTGCCCGGCGTGGACATAAGGCCGCTGCGCCAGATCAACGGGAGCTCTCACTTCAACGAGGTCTATCTGACCGACGTGCGGGTGGGCCACGGGTGCCTGGTCGGAGACGAGGGCAACGGCTGGAACGTGGCCGTTGCCATGCTGATGTATGAGCGGGTGGCCATCGGGGCCGGTGGAAGCGGGGCCATGTCCCAGTCCATGAGCAGCACCAAGCTGATCAATGAGGCCCGGCGGCGGGGACGCCACCGCGACCCGGTGGTGCGCGACGCGCTGGCCGATCTCTACATCCGCGAGCGCATCCAGAAATTCGTCGGAATGCGGATTCGCCAGGCCGCTGCGTCGGGTAAGGCCCCCGGACCGGAGGGGTCGATAGCCAAGCTGAACACCGCCCTGCTGAGCCGCCGGGCTGCTGATGTGGCCATGGAGCTGGCCGGGCCGTCCGGCCAGGCGTGGGACGGGGCCGAAGAGGGTGCCGACGAATGGGCCAGCGCAGTCATCAGCGCACCGGGTATGGCCATCGCCGGGGGCACCAACGAGGTGCAGCGCAACATCATCGGCGAGCGGGTTCTGGGTCTTCCCAAAGAGCCCGACCCCTTCAAGGGCCAGCCCTGGGAGGAAGTCCCCCGCTCCTGACGGGCTCGGGCTAGTGCTTTGTCAGCTTGGCCCACACCTGGTCGACGGCCGCTGACAGATCAGCGGGGCTGCCGTCGTTCACGATGACATGATGGGCTAGAGCCCGGCGCTGGGCGTCGGTGGCCTGGCTGGCCATTCGCGCCCGGGCCTGCTCCTCGGTGAGGCCCCGCTGGATGAGCCGGGGCAAGCGCACCTCCCCAGGAGCCTCCACCACCACCACAACGGTGTAGCCCCGCCCTGACTCCAGCTGCCCAAGGCGGCTCTCTGCCAACACAGCCATGTCCAAAACCACAACCTCTGCATCTTTGTCTTGGGCCAAAACCTGGAGCCTGGCGTCCAACTCGGCGTTTATGGCCGGATGGCTGATCGCCTCGAGGGCTGCCAGCCGGTCGGGTTGGCCGAACACCTCGGCGGCCACCTTTCCCCGGTCGATGCAGCCGCTCTCGTCCAGGATCCCGGGGCCGAAGGCTTCGACCACCTCCGACTCAGCCCGCCCCCCTGGAGCCAGCACCTCCCGACCGATGCCATCCACGTCGACCACAACCGCGCCCAGCTCGCCAAACCGAGCCGCCGCAGTAGATTTCCCCGCTCCGATCCCCCCGGTGAGGCCCACGACCAGCATTGCCGAGAGGCTACCGGCACAGCCGCCGACCTTGGATAGCCCAGCTATGGCCAGGGCTGGCACACTAGGCACATGCGCGTCGAGTTGACCGATGACCAGCTAGAGCTTCAGCAAGAGCTGCGGAGGTACTTCTCCAACCTCATGACCGACGAGGTGCGGGCCAAGATCCGCCACACCGAGACCGAGGCCAACGAGGACTACAAGGCGCTGATCCGCCAGATCGGCAGCGACGGCTGGCTGGGTGTTGGCTGGCCTGTGGAATATGGCGGCAAGGGATTCACCCCCATCGAGCAGTACATCTTCTTCAATGAGGCCTGGGCCGCCCAGGTGCCGGTTCCGTTCCTCACCATCAACACGGTGGGCCCAACCATCCGGGAGTACGGCACCGACCGCCAAAAGGACTTCTTCTTGAAGAAGATACTGGCCGGCGAGATGCACTTTTCCATCGGCTACTCCGAGCCCACCGCGGGAACCGACCTGGCTGCCCTCAAGACCAAGGCGGTGCGCGACGGCGACGAGTGGATCGTCAACGGTCAAAAGCAGTTCACCAGCCTGGCCTACGACGCCGACTACGTGTGGCTGGCGGCTCGCACCGACCCCGATGCTCCCGCCCACAAGGGCATCACCATGTTCTTGGCCCCCGCCGACGACCCGGGCTTCGACATCCAGCCGTTCATCACCATGGGGAATTCCCACACCACGTCCACGTTCTACGACAACGTGCGGGTGCCCGACTGGCTTCGCGTGGGCGAGGTGAACGGGGGCTGGGGCCTCATCACCAACCAGCTCAACCATGAGCGGGTGTCGCTGTGCGCCTCAGGGGGCATCGCCAACCTGGTGAGCCAGGCCGTTGAGTGGGCCAAAGAGGCCAAGCTGCCCGACGGCCGCCGGGTGATCGACCAGGAGTGGGTGCAGGTCAAGCTGGCCGAGTGCCGGGCCCGAGTGGAGTTCCTCGATCTGTTGAACTGGAAAGTGGCCTACGAGTCCACCGTGGGCAACAACGTGAGCCCGGCTCTGGCCTCCACCATCAAGGTGTGGGGCTCGGAGTCCATGCACCTCATCTACTCCGGGCTCACCGAGGTAGTGGGGGCAACCGGGCATCTCAAGAAGGGATCGCCTCACGCCGAATTCTCCAGCCGCATGGAGGAGTCCTATAGGAGCTGCTGGATCCTGACCTTCGGCGGCGGAACCAACGAGATCCAGCGCGACATCATCGGCATGGCCGGCCTCGGCCTGCCCCGCGAGAAGCGCCGCAAGTAGGAGGTCGAGCAATGGATTTCTCTCTGAGCGAAGAGCAGGAAGCAGTAGCCGAACTGGCCAATCGGATCATGGGCGACCGGCTCGACATGGAGCGGCTCATGGAGATCGAGGCCGCCGACGAGTGGTTCGACCGGGATCTCTATGGCGAGCTGGCCGCGGCCGGGCTTGTGGGTATCGGCTTGGGCGAGGACGTGGGCGGTGGAGGCCTGGATCTGATCGCCGTCGGCCAGTTGCTGGAAGCCCAAGGACGCCATGTGGCCCCGGTGCCGCTGTGGAGCGGGATTTTAGCCGCGCTGGCGGTGGATGCCTTCGGAAGCGATGAGCAGCGCCAACGGGAACTGCCTGGCTGCGCGTCGGGGTCCAACGTGATGACCGTCGGCCTCCAGGAGTACCTCAACGACGACATCGCCAGCCCGATGGCCCGGGTGGTGGACGGCAAGCTGGTGGGCACCAAGGAGGTGGTGGAGTTCGCTGCCGAGTCGTCCAAGATCGTGGTGGTGGCCGGGCTCGATGACGGCACCGACAACGGCACCATCAGCGGCACCGGGCTGTTCTTGGTGGACTTGTCCGACGAAGGAGTCACCATGGAGGCGGGCATGTCCACTCGGCTCCAGCCCGTCCACCAGGTGAGTTTCTACGGCGTCCCGTGCAAGCCGCTCGGCGCCGCCGACGGCGCGTCGGTGGCGTGGCTGGCCGATCGGGCGGTGGCCCTATTGTGCGCCACTCAGGTAGGGGTGGTCGACCGGGCGCTGCGCCTCGCTGCCGAGTACACCTCGGAAAGAGAGCAGTTCGGCCGACCGGTGGCCACTTTCCAAGCGGTCACCCAACGCCTTGCCGACCAGTTCATGCATGTGGAGGCGGTGCGGCTCTGTACTTGCGCCGTACTCTACGACTTGGCCCACGGCAACGACGCCTTGCTGCGCCTGCCCATCGCCAAGTGGTACGCCTCCCACTGGGCCCACGACGTCGCCCACGCCACCCAGCACGTCCATGGCGGCATGGGCGTCAGCGTCGACTACCCCCTCCACCGCTACACCCTGTGGAACAAGCACATCGAGTGCAGCCTGGGCGCCGGCACCCAGCAACTCCGCACCCTGGGTGCCCAGTTGGCTGCTAGTTAGGTCTGCTCCGCGATATACGCAGCCAGCTCGGCGATCCCTTCTTCGGCTTCGGGGGCTACGCCGGCCAGCAGGTGCCAGACGTGCATCATGTCTTGCCAGGGGCGGAACTCCACTGAGCCGTTGGCGTTCTCGATGTCTTTGACCACTCGGGTGCTGTCGTCGTAGAGCACCTCTTCGGTTCCCACCTGGATCATCATGGGGGGCAGATTGTCGAAGGTGCCGAACACTGGGGAGACGTAGGGATCGGAGGCGTCTGTGCTCTGGGCGTAGGCCATGACCATGCCCGACAGGCCGTCGGCTCCCGCCAACAAGGGATCGCGGTCAGCCCGGTCGGTCATGGAATCGCCTGAGAAAGTCAGATCAGTCCACGGCGAGATGGGTGCGGCACATGCTGGAAGCGGCAGGTCTTCGTCCCGCAGCTTCATGCACAGCGCGATGGCCAGGCCCCCGCCCGCGGAATCGCCGGAGATGGCGGTGTGGGCGGCCTCTCCCCCATTGGCCAAGTGCCATTGCCACGCGGCCATGGCGTCGTCCAGCGCTGCCGGATAGGGATTTTCGGGGGCGAGGCGGTAGTCAACGTTCAACACCCGTGCCTTGGCGGCCAGCGCCATACGGCTCACCACATGTCGGTGGGTGTTGAGGCTGCCCACCACATAGCCGCCGCCATGCAGGTACAAGATGGTCCGATTTCCCTCCACCTCTGGAGGTGTGACCCACTCGGCGGGAACCCCTCCAGCGTCAACCGAGGTGAAGCTCACTCCGTCGGGAACGGGCATCGAGCTGTAACCCGCCTCAAAACCGGCCCTGGTCGTAGCCAAATCAGGTGGAGGGCCGCCAGCAGACTCCTGCATCTGCTGCTTCAGCGCGGCAACCGCGGCGTTGTAGGCATCTGACGGCATGGGTGATTCCTCCTCGATGGGATCTGTTCCTGGTCCTAGACCTATTCCTAGTAGCCCCGGTCGGGGTCTACCACGTTGCGTAGGGGTTCTTCGGCCAGAAAGCGCTCCAAGTTGTCGCAGAACAGCTCCATCAGGGCCTCGTTATAGCCCTCGCTGGCTGTGGAGCAGTGGGGCGACAGATACATGTTGGGCGCATCCCACAACGGGCTGTCGGCCGGCAGAGGCTCCTCGCGGGTCACATCCAGCACTGCGGCCCCCAAGTGCCCCGATTCAAGCGACGACACCAGCGCGGCCTCGTCGATCATCGACCCCCGGCCCACATTCACCAGCACCGCACCGGGCTTGAGCCGCCTCAGCCGCTGGGCGTCGAATAGATCAATGGTCTCAGGGGTGTGGGGGGCGCACAGCACCACCGCGTCGCTGCGGGACAGCATTTCGTCCAACCCCTCGGGGCCGAACAACTCGTCGGCATCGGGATCGGTGTCGCCGGGCTGGGCCGAGCGGCGGTTGGCCAAAATGGTCATTTCAAATGCCCTGGCCCGGCGGGCCACATCCCGGCCGATGGCGCCCAGGCCGACGATGCCCATGGTCTTCCCCTTCACCAACAGCCCCTGGTGCATCTCCCAGATGTGGCTGCGCTGCTGGCGCTCCAGCACCCGGATGTCCTTCCATACTTCCAGCAATCGTCCGATCACGAACTCGGCAATGGGGGTGGAAGCCACTCCGGCGGCGTTGGTCAACGCGATGCCCTCGGCCTTGAGCTTGGCGGGCTCGAGTTGCCCGATGCCTGCCCCGATGGCCTGCACCCATCGCAGCCGCGGCGCCCACTCCCTGATCCCATGCGGCAGATCGAGGGCCATCAGTAACTCGGCGTCGGCGATGGTCTCCCGCTCTTGCTCTGTCAGCGGCGGGGCGGTGGCCAGCACCTCCTCGGTGACCCGGCCCTTGGCCTTGGCGTCCCGCAGTCCATGGGGTTCGAAGTAGCCGATGTTGTGGAACTGCACCCCAGGGAACCGGCGGTGCAGCTCGTAGAGATCCGATTCCTCCATAGCCGGTGGATACATCACAACCGCTTGTACCTTGCTCACAGCGGGAACCCTAGTGGTCATGGTTTCATCGCCGTCGACATCGGCTCGGCCAGCAGGCAGGCGATAGCGTCGGCTCATGGACACGTTTGAGGGTAAAGCAGCAGTCATCACCGGCGGGGCCAGCGGCATGGGCCGGGCCATGGCCGACCGGTTCGGCGCAGCCGGTGCCCGTATCATGATCGCCGATGTGGAGGGCCCGGCCATGGACGCCGCGGTGGCCGAGATGAACGACGCCGGGGTGGACGCGGTGGGCGTGCTCACCGACGTGAGCTCCGAACAAGACATGGACGAGCTGGCCGAGGCCGCCTTCTCCCGGTTCGGACAGGTCAACGTGGTATGCAACAACGCCGGGGTGGGCGCAGGCGGCTTGATGCACACCCTGACCACCGCCGATTGGCAGTGGGTGCTAGGGGTGAACCTGTGGGGCGTGATTCACGGTCTCCGAGTGTTCCTGCCCCACCTCATGGAGCACGGCGACGGCCACATCGTGAACACCGGCTCGGTCGCCGGGCACACCTCGTATCCCAACATCGGCCCCTACAGCGCCACCAAGCACGCGGTGGTGACCATCTCCGAGACGCTCTATCACGAGCTTCAGGAGAGCGGCTCAACGGTAGGCGTATCGGTGCTGTGCCCAGGGCTGGTGACCACCAACATCATCAACTCCGAGCGCAACCGCCCCGAGATTTTGCGCTCGCCCATCATCCCGCCCGACCCCACTGCCGAAGACGAGGAGCGGATGCAGATGATGATGGCCATCTACGAGGACGCGGTGAAACCGCCCGAAGTGGCCGAGCTGGTGTTCAACGCCGTGCTCGACAACCAGTTCTACATCTGGACCGACTACGTGTACGCCCCGGCCATCATGCAGCGCCACGAGGACATCCAGCTGGGCCGCAACCCCAGCTTCCGGGGCCAGCTCATTGACGAGGATCAAACCGCCAAGGGGCCACCCCAAGCCGGCTGATGACTGAGTCACCCGAGCACTTCGACCTGGTGGTGGTGGGCACCGGGTCGGGCAACAGCGTCTTGACCCCCGATTTCGACGATTGGCGGGTGGCGCTGATCGAACGGGACGTGTTCGGCGGCACCTGCCTCAACCGGGGCTGCATCCCCTCGAAAATGTTCGTGTACGCAGCCGACATGGCCCTCCAAGCAGGGCACACCGGACATCTGGGCGTGGACAGCACGCTGGACGGCGTGCGCTGGCCCGAGATTATGGAACGGGTGTTCGGTCGCATAGATCCCATCGCCCAAGGCGGAGAGGAGTACCGCCAAAGCCTCGACAACGTGACGGTGTTCAACGGCGATGCCCGCTTTGTCGGCCACAAGTTGCTGGAGGTGAACGGGCAGCAGATCACCGGCGACCACATCGTGCTGGCCGCCGGGGCCCGGCCGTTCATCCCCCCGATTCCCGGTCTCGACCAGGTGTCTTACCACACCTCCGACACCGTGATGCGCCTGGAAGCCCTGCCCGAGCAGATGGTGATCCTGGGCGGGGGCTACATCGCCGCCGAACTAGGTCATGTGTTCGATGCCATGGGGGTGTCGGTGTCGATCGTGAACCGCTCGGAGCGGCTGCTGCGGGCCGAAGACGAGGACGTTTCGGCTGCGTTTACCGAGATCGTGCGCCGGCGCATGGACTGCGCTTTGGGCTCTCCGATTACCGGCGTGTCCCAGGTCGGATCGCAGGTCGCAGTCCACACCGAAGCCCGTGACATAACCGGAGATGTGCTGCTGATGGCCACCGGCCGGGTGCCCAACGGCGGGCAACTCGGCGTCACCCGCTCAGGAATCGAACTAGACGACCGCGGCTACGTGGTAACCGACGAGTACCTCCGTACCGGTGTCGATGGAGTGTGGGCGCTGGGGGATATCTGTCACGCCGCCCAGCTCAAGCACACCGCCAACGAGGACACCCGGGCGGTGGCCCACAACATCGCCCACCCCGACGACTTGCGGGTGCCCGACCACTCCGGCATCCCCCATGCAGTGTTCGCCTATCCCCAGGTGGCCGCGGTCGGGGCCACCGAGCAGGCCCTTCGGGCTGAGGGTCGGCCCTATCTGAGGGCAGTGCGCCCCTATAGCGACACCGCCTACGGCTGGGCTATGGAGGACACCACTAGCTTCGCCAAGGTGCTGGCCGATCCCGAGACGCGGCTACTGCTGGGCGTCCACATCATCGGCCCCCAAGCCCCCACCCTCATCCAGCAGCTCATCCAGGGAATGCAATTCGGCCTCACCGTCGATGAAATGGCCCGCGGCCAGCTCTTCATCCACCCCGCGCTCACCGAGGTGGTGGAACAGGCGCTGTTAGAGCTCTAGTGGTGTGGCCGCAACCGGCCCGGCACCAGACGGGTCGTAGATGGTGACCCGGTGGATGCGCCGGTGGTCGGCGCCGTAGTCGTCGATGGCGTAGTGCATGGTGCAGCGGTTGTCCCACAAGGCGGCGTCGCCGTCGCTCCACCGCCACCTAACGGTGTACTCGGGCCGTTCCATGTGGTCGCACAGCAGCACGAGCAGACGGCTGCTCTCCAAGTGGCTCATCCCATTGAGCGACGAAGTCCATCCCCGGTTCACGAACAGGAGGCGACTGCCGGTCTCGGGGTGGACGGTCACCGCCGGGTGGTCGGTGAACTCTGTCAGCCCGGCTCGGCCGTGGCGGGCGGTGATCCCCTCGATGGCCGCCTTGATGGGATCGGACAGCCCCTCGTAGGCAGCCTGGGTGTTGACCCACATAGTGTCACCGCCGGAGGGCGGGGATTCCTTCATCGACAGCAGCGAGCCCAGCGGTGGCTGGCGGGCGAAGGTCACGTCGGTGTGCCAGAAGTTGGCCCGGGAATAGGCATTGGAGCTGTCCAGCACCAGGATCTTGCCCTCGTCGTCCACCGTGTGGTGGTCGCGGTGGTCGGTTTCGTCGTTGCTCACTGCTTCCAGATCGCCGAACAGCGAGCCCAGTGCCACGTGTTGCTCGTCGGTCAGATGAATCCGGGGAAAGAACAGCACCTTGTGGGCCCAGAACGCCTCCCGCAGATCTGCCGCGACACCATCGTCAAGATGATCGGCATCCAGCCCCTCCACAGTGGCCCCCAAAGCCGCCGGCAACGCAGTCACTTTGATGCTCATGGCACCATGCTTTCAGATCGGCGCCTAACGGGACAGAGAGTCGAGAGCGGTCTGTTTGGCCCACTGGTAGTCAGGCTTGCCATTGGCGCCCCTCTGCACGGCATCGGTGCGAACAATCGCCTTGGGGAGCTTGTAGGCCGCCAGCCGGGTGCGGGAATCGGCGATGATCTCGTCGTCGGTGGCATCGCCGTCCACCTGGGCCACCGCGGTCACCGCCTCGCCCCACTTGGGGTCGGGCACCCCCACCACCAGGCAGTCGGCCACTGCGGGGTGGACTTTGACCGCCTCCTCTACCTCTTCGGGATAGATCTTCTCCCCCGCACTGTTGATGCAGGCTGATCCCCGACCCAACAGCGTGATGGTGCCGTCGGCCTCAACGATGGCCCAATCGCCCGGCACCGACCAGCGCCGACCACCGATGGTGCGGAACGTGGCCGCCGTCTTCTCTGGATCCTTGTAGTAGCCAATGGGAATGGGGCCGCCTACCGCCACCATGCCCTGTTCACCCGAACCGGGCTCCACCGGGTTGCCGCGTTCGTCGAACACCGCGGCGTTCTCACCCAGCGTGAACCGGGCGGTGGCCGAGCCGCCCTTGCGGTCGCTGATCCTCATACCGGTGCCGGTCCCCTCGCTGGAGCCGAGCGAGTCGACCAGCTTCATGTTCTTGTGCACCAGCAGGGCCTCTTTCGCCGGCTGGCTCCAAATCACGCCCGACGACATCACCATGAACACCGACGACAGGTCATAGGGCTCACCTCGGGCGGCGGCCGCATCCAGGGCGTCGGCCATCGGCTGGCCGAAGGCGTCGCCCACGATGGTGAGCACGGTGGCCCGATCCCGCTCCACGCAGCGCCACAGCGCGTCGGCGTCAAAGCTGCGCTCCGGCATGGTGATAACCGCCCCGCCCTGGGTGAAGGTAGACAGCGCCACAATGCTGGCTGTGCCGTGCATGAGCGGCGAGGCCGCGAGCTGGCGGGACACTCGATTGCTGTCATAGATGGCCGTGATATTGGATTTCACCAGGTCAACAGTCTCGGGAACCGGCAGCCCAAGGGCTCGAAGCGGCCCGACCATGGTGCCGAGCAGCGAGTCGTGGGGCCACATGACCCCCTTGGGCTTGCCGGTGGTGCCGCCGGTGTAGAGGATCCACAGGTCGTCAGGACTGCGTTCGATGGGTGGGGCCGGATCGTGCTCGGTGATGAGCGCCTCGTAATCCAGCGCCCAGTCGGGCACTTCGTCGCCTGGTCCGGCCACGCAGACGGCTGCCCGCAGCTCAGGCAGGTTCACGCGCGCCTCATCCACCCGGTCGGCCAGGTCTCCAGAGAAGAACACCGCCTTGGCATCGGCGTCGTCCAGCAGATGGCGAAGCTCGCCGGCCAAGTACCGGTAGTTCACGTTGCAAGGGGCCGCCCGGGATTTGAACGCCCCGAATGTGACTTCGCTATAGGGATTGCCGTTGTACAGGTAGAGCCCCACGTTGTCGCCCGCGCCAATGCCAAACTCCCCCAGTGCAGCCGCCAGCCGAGCCGCCCGATCTTCAAATTCCCGCCACGTCCGGCTGGCCGGGTGACACACCACGGCATCGGCGTCAGGCACCGTCTCCGCAGCCGCTTCCCACGCGGTGGCCAGGTTCAAGGGCACGAGGAGTGACGATATCGCGGCCATGCCAGCCAACCCGACTTGGCTAACTCTTCTCATGCCATGATCGATGGGTGAGATCCGACGCCGTCCACTTTCCTGCGGGGGTAGATCCTGAATCGGTAGATCTCACCGCTGAGGCGAGCCTGCCGGCGGCGTGGAGCAACCGATGGGCTATTGAGACCACCAAGCCCACACTGTGGGATGCAGAGACTGGGTGGGTTTCGAGGCGCGAGTTGGCCCGGCGTACCGAGGCGGCGGCTGGACGGCTCTTTGGTGCGGGCCTGCGCAAGGGCGATCGGATCATCCTCTCTGCCGCGGCCTCGGTGGACTTGGTGGTGGCCCACGTGGCTTCTCTGCGGTTGGGGCTAATCGTGGTACCGGTCAACGGGGCTTACCAGAAGGCCGAACTGGCCCACATCGTCGGCGACGCCGAACCCCGGGCCGCGGTGGTGGATAAGCCTGAATGGGTGCGATGGCTGGCTGAGCTTGCCCCTGAGATGACAGTGGTCTCCCCCAGGCTCGCGCTTGACGACGCCACAGCCCCCAGCCTGGACCAGATGGACAGCCGCGACCCCGCGCTGCTGGGTTACACCTCGGGCACGACCGGTGTGCCCAAAGGTGCGGTGTTGACCCACGGAAACCTGTTGGCGGGTGCCGAGTCGGTCCGCATTGCCTGGCGGTGGACGCCAGATGATCGGCTGGTGCTGGCGCTGCCCTTGTTTCACATGCACGGGCTGGGCGTGGGGCTGCACGGCACGCTGTTGACCGGCGCCTCCGCGATACTGCTCGAAGGGTTCTCGCCCGACGCGGTCCTGGACGCCGCCCAAGTCCACGACGCCACCCTCTTTTTTGGTGTGCCCACCATGTACACCCGGCTGGCCCAATCCCACAGGGTCAGCGAGCTCTCCCGGCTGCGGCTGTGTGTGGCCGGCTCCGCTCCCCTGCCCGCCGACCTGCATCGCCGACTCGGGGAAGCAGCCGGCATACGGGTGCTCGAGCGCTACGGCATGACCGAGACCATCATGTTGGTGTCCAACCCCCATGATGAAGAGCGACGAGCCGGTATGGTGGGGTTCCCCCTGCCTGGTGTGGAATTACGGCTTGCCCCCGACACCGGCGAGGTGCTCGTGAAGGGACCGAACGTGTTTGCCGGCTATTGGCGCCAGCCCAAGGCCACCGAGGAGGCGTTCGACGAAGACGGCTGGTTCCGCACCGGCGACCTTGGTGAGTTCGATGAACACGGCTACTTGCAACTCCGGGGCCGGGCCAAGGAGCTTGTCATCTCCGGCGGCTTGAATGTCTACCCCCGTGAGGTAGAAGACGCCCTCCGCACCCACCCCGACATCGAGGAAGTAGCCGTCACCGGCACTCCCAACGAGGAATGGGGCGAGCTGGTCACCGCCTGGGTAGTACCTGCCACCGGCAAAACCCCCGACCTAGAAGATCTGCGCGCCCACTTGGAAGGAGTGTGCGCCCCCTTCAAGCACCCCCGCCTCCTTCACCTCGTAGACGACCTCCCCCGCAACGCCTTGGGCAAAGTGCAAAAGCACCTGTTGACCTAGAGCGGCTTCAGATGCTCACACAGCGGTCCGAGTAGGGCCTCCACGAAGGCGTCGTCGCAGTACAGTTTCTCCCCGTCCAGCAGGTCGCCCGATGCGGGCATCATGGACATGACCATGTGGCGGGTCTTTCCGTCCAACTCGATCCAGTACTCCTGGATGGCGCACTGGTCGTTGGTCCACTCCCCCAACACGCCGTACCCGGTCACCCGCTGGGCAAACTGCGGATACTGCTCCAGATAGAACATGCGGGCCAGGTCGCCGCCGGTGAACCCCTTGCCCATGGGCCAGAACTCATAGGTGGGCTCGTCCACCAGCGTGGCCAGTGTCCGCTCGGCGTCGTTCTCTGCTTCCGCGGCCGCATGCTCGCGGGCCAGATCCAAGATTTCCTGTGGGGTCATAGCGGCAGACTAGTGGTGTGCCGCTCAGGCCAGCAGCCGGGTACGTTGCTGGCGTGAGTTCGGCCAAGCCACTCGATGGCGTGCTCGTGGTCTCTGTCGAACAGGCAGTGGCCGCGCCGCTGGCATCGTGCCGGCTGGCCGACGCGGGGGCCAGGGTCATCAAAATAGAACGGGCCGAAGGCGACTTCTCCCGGGGATACGATGCCGCTGCCGACGGGTTGTCCAGCTATTTCGCCTGGCTGAACCGGGGCAAGGAGTCGATTGTCCTCGACCTCAAAGCCGATGAAGACCGAGCGCTGCTGGGCCGTCTGGTCGCTCAGGCCGACGTGTTCATCCAGAACTTGGCCGTGGGTGCAGTCGAACGGCTGGGGTTCGGTTCAAAGTCACTGCGCCAGCAGCATCCCCGGCTGGTGACCTGCGACATCTCGGGCTATGGCCCGACCGGACCCTATGCCCAGATGAAGGCCTACGACCTGCTGGTGCAAGCCGAGAGCGGTCTGGTGTCGGTCTCAGGTGCGCCCGGCCCGCTCGGCCGAATCGGGGTATCGGTGGCTGACATCTCCACCGGAGAGGCCGCTGCCCGAGCCATCAGCCAAGCCCTGGTTCGCCAGGCCCGCACCGGCGAGGGCGCCGCCATCGAAGTCTCGCTGTTCTCCACTATGGCCGAGTGGATGACCGTCCCCCTGCTGCACCACGACTACCTCGGCAAGGGGCCTGAGCGGGTGGGCTTAGCCCACCCGTCCATCGCCCCCTACGGGGGGTTCACCACCGCCGACGGCACCACCCTGCTGATTGCCGTGCAGTCCGACCGGGAGTGGGTCACGCTGTGCGAGACAGTGCTGGACAAACCTGAGCTAGCCCACGAGCCCCGCTTCGCCACCAACAAGGCCCGAGTCGCCAACCGGGCTGCAACCGACGATGCCGTCACCGAAGTTTTTGCCCGCCTGAGCACCGAAGAGCTCCACCGCAAGCTCACCGACAGCCGAATGGCCTTCGGCACCGTCAACGAAGTGGCCGGCCTCTCAGCCCACCCCCAGCTCAACCGCATCACCGTCACCCACGCCGACGGCACCGTCGAACTCCCCGCCCCCGCCACCACCGCCGACTGGGACGAGGCCACCACCGAACCCACCCCCTCCCTCCCCACCCTCAACCAGCACGGCCCCCAAATCCGAGCCGAGTTCGCCGTTTAGCGACTTGCCTGGCTTCACGTTTTCTGAGCCAGGTTCACGATGTCGGCTGTTATCCTTACTTTCATTATCAAGTAAGGAAATGCAATGGAAGCGACCGCCACAATTACTAGCAAGGGTCAAGTCACCATTCCCAAGGCAATCCGCGATCTATGCGGCTTCTCTGAGGGAGACCAACTTGTGTTTCGCACCACCGACTACGGGGCCGCCATCATCAGGGTGCCGGACATGGCCGAACTTGCCGGGGTAGTCGAGGTTCCTCCCGAAAAACGCGGCGTGCCTTGGGAAGAGATCAGACGGCAGATCCGCGAGACCCGGGCCCAGAACGTGACTCGGTGACCGCACTCCTCGACACCAACGTCCTTATTCGCCACCTGACCGGCGACCCGCCCGATATGGCGGCAAAGGCTTCTGCCTACCTGCTGAGCGGTCGCGACCTTGTTCTGACGGATCTGGTAGTTGCCGAAATCGTGTACGTCTTGGAATCGTTCTATCAGCAGACCCGCGTGCAGGTGGTAGGTCTGGTAGCTGCGGTGGTCTCCTCTGCCCGGTTCCAAGTCCAAGACCGGGCGCTGCTTATCCGGTCACTAGAGGTCTACGTCGACCATAAGATCGACTTCACCGAGGCCTACCTGGTGGCTTCCGCTGAAAAGGCCGGCATCACCGAGATCGCCTCTTTCGACCGCGCCATCGACCGAGTACCCACCATCACCCGCATCGAGCCCTGACGCCTTGCAGACTCACTACGCGCTACTTGCTCCAACCCCGGAAGAGTCATGCTCAGCCATGTAACAGATAGAAACTGTCACACTCCCTCTGTAAGGTGCGCTCATGGTGAAATTCCTGCACACGGCCGACTGGCAACTCGGAATGACCCTCGACATTGAGCAGCTCAGCGTGGGAGCCCGCGAACAACTCGCGGTGATTTGCCGTCTGGCCTGTGCCGCCATCGTCAGTCCTGATGGCGGGGGTGCTCCAGTTGTGATCGACGATGCGTTGGGATGGAGCGATCCAACTCGCCTTCAGTCCATGGGTGCGGCCATTGCCGCCGCTGGTAGGGACTGCCAAGTCATCGTGCTCACCTGTACACCGGGCCGATACGCCCATGTCGGCAACGCGGAGGTTGTGCGCCTGCCGATGTGAGATTCTGTGAGGGCATGGGTGAGCAGATGCCCGTCTGGGCAGAGGCCAAAAGGCCGGGAGTCTCGTTCTACGGATCGGAGATGTTCTCAATCGGGGGTAGCGACCGGAGAATCTCCTGACCTTTGGCGGTCAAGCCGGCGGCATCGGGGCGGTCGACCGGCTTCTCGCCAGCTGTATCCGCGTCACTGAGTATCCGGTGGTGCAGGAAGCGGCGGAGTGCTGGGGCCCTTGATCTGAGGTGGGTCAGTACCCTGTCGCTCTCGCGGGCGAACACCGGGTCGGCGTCGAGTTGGCCGGGATCTTCTAGCAAGGTGATGATCTGGGACAATTCGTGACCTTCAGGAACCGGTCCGTAGCGGGTCATGTGGAACAGCAGCCCATCTTCAAGGCTGTACGGGCTCTGGCCGTCTATAGCTGCCAAGTCGATGTAGTCGCGCAACTTCTGACGGTAGAGGAGAACGTCCAGCTTCGATGCGAGAAGGTCGGCTAGCGATGCAACCTTCAAATCATCGATGATGGTGGGGGCCTCCAGCATCGTTACACGACCCGGGTTGTAGCCCCGCTCCGGTGTCCGGAAAATCTCCACCGTCACCCCGCCAACCATGGCATGTAGGCCCTCCCGGTCCTGTCGGAGCACTCGGATATCGCCATCGAATGCTTCAGTGAGCGCATTGGCCGCTTCAACGACATCGAATGGGTCGGAGGTCATGTAGTCGAGGTCGAACGATTGGCGGTGCCGGAGGTGAATCGCGATTGCGGTGCCCCCAAACAATGAGCCATCGATATCGCTGACAACGCTGGCAAGTATGGGCCACACCCTCCTCAGACCAGCAGGAAGGCAATCTGCCCAGTCGTCGATTTCACCCACTGCGGGCCTGTCGTCTTTCGGAGATTGCGGCGTCAAGGGCTGTAGCGATTTCTCCTTGGTCATAGCCGCGCATGGTGCGGCATAGCTTGAGTGTTTCGATGGGCAGGTGTTGCAGTGCCCACACTTGGGCTGCCCGGTCGGGACAATCTAGTAAGGAACAGGCAACTTGGAGGGAGTCTCTTGGCAGCTCGATGTCGCTTCCCCGGGTGCCGGACCAGAACATCGGCCAAAACTCCGGTGGGATCCGCTGTGGACAGGTGCTGTCTGACGGGCCGGGGAGCCGGGGGAGGAATGCCAGCGCCCGCACGCACTGCTCGGTGAGGTCGAGGCGCCATAGCTGAACTTCCAGCAGGTTGTTCCCCCACGGGACCTTCTCCTCGCTGAAGCGGGCGAACCCATGACCGGCCAAGTCCCTCAGAGTTCGCTGCACATGGCGTTCGGACAGGCCCGCTACAGCAGCGATCTGTGGGGTGGTCGTTCCCCGGGGCCGGTTTCGCAGCACGCCGGTCACGGCACGTTGCGCCTCCGTCCAATCCGCGGTGGGATCGCCTTTGACGGCGATTGTCACCGGAACCCGAGGGCCCGGTCCTGCACCGATATCTTGGGAACCAGTCTCCACGAGTGAGGGGGATCCATCGCCGGAAGCGTCGCCAGCGGCTCCTAGAGCGGTCGCCATTTCTTCATCCTATTGCCGCTGAGTATGGCCTCCGCGGGTGATTGAAGCCGATAGCCCGGCACAAAGGGCAACGAGTTCGGGGCAGCCAGCGTGGGCGAGATCGACGGGCGGCTCAATCGAACCGCTGGCGGAGGCGGAATTTTTCTACTTTGCCGTTGCCGGTTCTTGGGAGCTCGTCGATGGGTTGAATGGTGGTGGGGACTTTGTAGGGGGCAAGGGTGCCGTCGGTGTGGGTTCTCAGGTCTTCCTCGGTGGGAAGCTCAAATCCTTCGGCCACCACGATGAAGGCGGCCACTGTCTCTCCCAGAACCGGGTCGGGGCGGGCCACCACGGCGACATCGCCCACTGCGGGGTGGGTGCGGAGCGCGGTCTCCACCTCGATGGTGGACAGGTTCTCTCCCCCTCGGCGGACGATGTCCTTTTGGCGGTCCACGAAGTAGAGGTAGCCGTTGTCGTCCACATATCCCAGGTCGCCAGTGCGGAACCAGTCACCCGAGGTGGCCGCCTTGGTGGCTTCGGGGTCTTCGATGTAGCCCTTGAAGCCGATGGTGGATCGCAGGAAGCAGATCTCCCCCGTCTCACCCGTCGGGGCCTCAGAGCCATCGGGCAAAAAGATCCTCAGCACCGACCCCTCGAACGGCTTGCCCACCGAGCCTGGTCGTCGGGGCTCGTCCAAGCGGGTATAGGTGCCCGACCCGGCTTCGGTCATGCCGTACCAGTCCATGCACGGCACGCCGTAGCGCTCCTCGATCTGTTCGATGATCGGCGCGCAGCCCAGCGGGATCATTACCCGCAGCGAGTGCGACTTCTCATGGGGACCGGGTGGTTGGGCCATCAAGATGTTGATGATGGGCACCAGGGTGAGGAAGTAAGTGGGGCGGTAGAGGTCGACCAGGCCCCAAAAGCGCGACGCGGAGAACTTGCGCTGCATGACCACGCTGGCCCCCCGGCTAAGCGCCGACATGGCCCCGCCCATGGCGTTGCCGTGGAACAGCGGGGTCACCACCAGCGAGCGGTCGGTGTGGCTCAGGCCGAACATCTCCTCGTAAGGCACCGCTCCGCCGGCGAACAGCTCGGGGCTCATGGGCACCGCCTTGGGCCGCCCGGTAGTGGTACCCGAGGTGTAGAGCACGTTGCCCTCTACGAACCCGTCCACTGGGGGCAGGTCCAGACCCGCGCCCTCCGGCGCCTCACCGATCAGGTCAGCCAGCAGCAGGGCACCGTCCACCGGCTCGTCCACGCTCACTACGGCCTCCACTGCGTCCATACCCGCGGTCAAGGCCACCGCCCGCTCGGCCCGCTCGGCCTCCGCGAACACCACGCGGCATCGGGAGTGGTTGAGCACGAACTCCAGCTCGGGGTCGGTCCACTCCGGGTTGATGGGCACTCCGGCCAAACCGATGGCCTGCATTCCCAGCTGGCACTCGATGTATTCGGGCCGGTTCTGCATCCAGATACAGGCCCGATCTCCTAGGCCCAAACCAAAGCGAGTTTGGTACTGATGGGCCAGAGCTCCTCCGTGAGCGGCCAGCTCTCCGAATGTGCGGTGGCCGTCCTGCTCGGTGAGCACGGCCAGCTTGTCGGGCCAGATGTGGCTGAATTCCCGGACCACGTCATACAAGGTCGGCATCGCCGGGCAGCCTAGTTATGCCGATGCCGTGGGCGCTGCTTCACGTCACGACGTCGGCCGCGCCCCCGTCAATCCGAAGGTGGGCACCATGGATTTGGCGGGCTCGGTCACTGCACACAAACGCCACCAACTCCCCCACATCAGACACGGTGGCGATGCGCCCGGTCAGGGTGGGCATGATCTCCGTGGTCACATGGCGCTCGATGTCGGCCCAGTTGGTTGAGCGGCCGTCCTGTTCAGCCTGGCGGGTCCACATCTCAACCAATTCGGGGGTGGCGATGGCCCCCGGACTCACGCAATTCACTGTTATCCCGGTGCTGGCCAGCTCTCGAGCCAAGCTCACCGTCATGGCTGGCAGAGCGCCCTTCGCCGCGTAGTAGCCCGGGATGCGGTCGCCGGGCCGAGTCGCCCCCACGGTGGACACCAACACGACCCGACCCCAGCCTTGGTCCCGCATTGCCGGAACCATGAGTCGGGTCATCCGCACCGCGCTGAGCACATTGCGGTTGTAGGCGTCGAACCACACTTCGGCGTCGTCGTCACCCCAGGTGCCGCCCACCGCCACTCCGTAGTTGTTGACCAGGATGCCCACCGGGCCACTCTGCTCAGCAACCGCCTCAGCCCCATCGTCGGTGCAGATGTCCCCCCACACCGCCCGAGCCGACGGTCCCAACTCGTCAGCCAGCCAGTCGGCCTGCCCTTCCTCAAACCCGTGGACCACCACTTCCGCCCCCTCAGCGGCGAGCACCCGAGCAATCCCGCTTCCCGTCCCCCGGTAGCTCCCGGTAACCAGCGCCACCTTCCCCGCAATACCCAAGTCCATCATCCAATGCTGACATAGAATCTGAGCGAAGGCGGAAAGGCGAATGTGTCCAGGATAAAGGTCTACGAGAACCCAGACAGGGGTCCCGCGTGGTGTGCGGAAGGCAAAATGTGCGACTTTTCCTACTACGCGGGAGCTGACACACTCGAAGAGCTGAGCCTGTTGATTGCGGAAGCTGCTGCGGAGAGCGGTGATTCTCCTGAGGTGATCTTGGTGAGCGATCCCGACGCCGATGAGGCTCCGATTGCGTCGATCGACCTGCCTGCCATCGTGCCGCAATGAGCAGTTCGACGGGGCGGTTGTTCCGGGTTACGACGTTTGGGGAATCCCATGGCGGCGGCATCGGCGCCGTGGTGGACGGATGCCCGCCCCGGCTTCCGCTGACTGAGGAGATGATCCAGCACGATTTGGACCGTCGGCGACCCGGTCAGAGCCGGCTCACCACCCTGAGGGACGAGGCCGACCGGGTGGCCATCCTCTCGGGGGTGTTCGAAGGCCACACGCTGGGATCGCCCATTGCCATGCTGGTGGGCAACACCGATGCCCGACCCAGCGCCTATGAGGACTTCAAAGACGTCTACCGCCCCTCCCACGCCGACTACACCACCGAGGCCAAGTACGGCATCCGCAACTGGCAAGGAGGGGGACGGGCCAGCGCCCGGGAGACCATCGGCCGGGTAGCCGCCGGGGCCATCGCCCGCCAGCTCTTGCGGACCGCGGCCAACATCGAGGTGCTGGCCTGGGTACGCCAGGTGGGCGCCATCCGTGCCGATGTCGATCTCGCCGCGGTCACCTTGGCCGACGTGGAGGCCGACGCCACCCGATGCCCGTCGCCCGAACACGCAGAGGCGATGACCGAGGCCATCGAAGCGGCCCGCCGCGACGGCAACTCGCTGGGCGGGACAGTCGAATGCGTGGCCCGAAGGGTGCCCCCCGGCCTGGGCGAGCCGGTGTTCGACAAGCTGGAGGCCGATTTGGCCAAAGCCGCCTTGTCGTTGCCCGCGGCCAAGGGTTTCGAGATCGGTTCGGGTTTCGCGGGGGTGACCATGACCGGTCGGGAGCACAACGACCCGTTCGCTCCCGGTACCGACGGACGGCCCCGAACAACTTCCAATCGCTCCGGTGGAGTGCAAGGCGGCATCAGCAACGGCGAGGACATCGTGATCCGGGTGGGGTTCAAGCCCACCGCCACCATCGCATCGCCCCAAGACACCGTCGACCGCGATAACAATCCCGTCACCCTGGCCGCCCGCGGCCGTCATGATCCCTGCGTGCTTCCTCGGGCGGTGCCCATGGTGGAAGCCCAGGTGCTGTTGGTGCTGGCCGACCACTGGCTGCGCCAACGAGCCGTCGATGTGATTGATTGCGGCGACTGACAGTCGAAAATGGCCGACCGCACCGACAGACCCGTCACCCCCCAAGACCAGCGCCTGCTGGTTGAGGTCAACGAACGCATCGCCACCATCACCCTGAACCGGCCCGAGGCCCGCAACGCCATGTCTAGGCAGATGCGCAACGACATCCACACCGCGCTGAGGGCCTGCGATGCCAACCAAGAGGTGGACGCCATCATCTTGACCGGGGCCGACCCGGTGTTCACCGGCGGCGTCGACCTGCGGGAAGTGGCCGCCGACGGGCCGCCGGAACCGGGCGACGACAAGCGGCAGGCCAAGGATCCCGCCCGGGCGTGCCGGGATACGTCCAAGCCATTGATCTGTGCAGTGAATGGGACCTGCGTTACAGGAGGCTTGGAGATCGCATTGAGCTGCGACTTCATCGTGGCGTCCGAGCGGGCGCGTTTTGCCGACACCCACGCCAAAATCGGTGTTATCCCAGCTTGGGGCATGACTGCCCTACTCCCCCGGGCGGTGGGCAAGCGCATGGCCAAAGAGATGACCGCCACCGCCCGCTTCGTAGAAGCCGAAGAGGCCCTGCGCATCGGCCTGGTCAACCATGTGGTGCCTCACGACGAGCTGTTGAGTCAAGCCCGAGCGCTGGCTGGTCAGATCGTCGCCGCTTCCACCCCGGCCACATCGGCCACCATGCGAATCTACGACGCCGCCGACGGCATGAGCTTCGCCGAGGCCAAGGCCCTGGAAGAAGAGCTCATGCGGAACTGGAAGGTGGATACCGACGACATGGAGCGTCGCGGTTTGGGAAAGGGAAACTGATATGAGCACTCTCGCCGACCCTCCGCAGTTCAGCCTGTTCCTCCCTCAGATGCGGATGGACATGGCCACTATCGAAGAGCGGGTGAGGGCGGCTGAGGCATGCGGGTTTCACAAGATCGACCTAATGGACCACCTGAACCCGCCTTTGTTGCCCGCCTCGCCCATGTACGACGCCTTTGTGACCGCCGCCGCGGTGGCGGCGTGGACGGAGCGGGTGCGGATCGGGCACATGGTGCTATGCGGGCAGTTCCGCCATCCGGCGCTGCTGGCCAAGATGATCGTGAGCCTGGATCACTTCAGTGGCGGCCGTTTCGACTTGGGCATCGGCTGGGGCTCGGTGCCCGATGAGATGGAGCGGTTCGGCCTCGGCGACGAGCCTCCGGCGGTGCGGGCTGCCCGCCTGCGGGAGACTCTGGAGGCGGTGCAAGCGCTGCTCACCGGCGAGCCGGTGAACCACCAGGGCCGGTTCTTTCAGATGGAGAACGCCCAGCAGCAGCCCACTCCGGTGAACGGCCATATCCCGATCGTGATCGGAGGTGCCGGCCGCAAACTCACCATGCCGCTGGTGCGGGACTTCGCCGACTGGTGGAACTGCCCGGTCTACGGCATGGCCGAATTGGAGGAGCTGCTTCCGCTGTCCGGCAACGCCCGTTTATCGGTCCAGCGAGCCATCGGATTGGCCCGGTCGTCAGCGGCCCGGGACGAGGTGGTGGCCACCGCCCAGCGCCGGTTCGGTGACTGGGCCCTCGTGGCTGGAACTCCCGACGAGGTGGCCGAGGGCCTTCAGGCCGACCGGGAGATGGGTGCCGAGCAGTTCGTCCTTCAGTTCAGCGACTTCGCCGCCCCGGAGACTCTCGAACTGTTTGCCGCCGAAGTCATGCCCGCGGTGACCTAGGCCGCGCTATCTGCCTTCTCCCGGAGCCGGACACCCCCTTATGATGCCGACGCATGGGACCCGATAAACGGGCCAGCCGAGCCGGGCGATTCAAGCAAGCCCTGCTGGCTGGCGATGAGGTGGCGATCATCGCCGAGATCAAGCGCCGTTCTCCGTCTCGCGGCGATCTGAACGCTTCCCTCGACCCAGCCGAACTGGCAGTGGCCTATCGCAACGGCGGGGCGGCCTGCTTGTCGGTGCTCACCAACCAGGAAATGTTCGGCGGCAGCGGTGAAGATCTGGCTGCCGCGTCGAAGGCGTCCGCGCTGCCCGTGCTCCGCAAAGACTTCATCGTCAGCGTCGACGATGTACACGAATCCCACCAGATGGGGGCCGATGCGCTGCTGCTGATCGTTGCCGACCTCGCCACCGCGCAACTGGCCGAGCTGCACGCGCTGGCCTTATCGCTGGGAATGGATGTCCTCACCGAGGTCAAGTCTGAGAGCGAGCTTGAAGCCGCCCTCGAGGCCGGTGCCGATGTCATCGGGGTCAACCAACGGGAGAAGCCCAAGAGCGCAGCGTTCACCATGGACTACCAGCGGGCTGAGCGCATGGCACCGCTGTTCCCCGACCATGTGGTGAAGGTGGCCGAGTCTGGCATAGCCGTTCCCGGAGGAACCACCATGGCCGCGGTGCGAGACGCCGGGTACGACGCCGCCCTGATAGGCGAGGCCCTGGTCACCTCCGGTGACCCGGTAGGGCGGCTCCGAGAATTGCTGGCTTAGCCCGCGGCGAGCCTTCCAGCCGCGTTGCCTCGCAGCACCAGGGTGCCGTGCTGGTCGGTGGTGGCGATGTCCACGTCTACCGAACCGTCGGAGTTGACCGCGGTCACCGTCACCTCAGTGGTCAGGGTGTCGCCGGGCCACACCGGTTTCAAGAAGTCGGCCCCGTAGCGGTCCAGTCCCTCGTCTCCGAACACCGTCACCAGGGCTTGGCCGGTGATGCCCATGGTCAGCATGCCGTGGGCGAAAATCCGGTCAAAGCCGTGAGTGGTGGCATAAGTCTCATCGTGGTGGAAGGGGTGAAAGTCGCCCGAGGCCCCGGCGTAGGCCACGAGCTGGGTGCGGGTCAGCCCATCAGCCACCACCTGGCGATGACGAGCACCGACCTCGGGGGTCATTCCCGCACCTCGTTGGCGGCTCGCACGTTGATCCAACGGGCGGTCACACACGGCTGACCGTCGGCATCGGTGAAGGTGGTCACAATCTCCCGGAACCGCAACTGGCCGCCTCGACGGCCCTGTTTGAACCACTCCTCCCCATCGGCCACCGTGGCGGTCAGCACCTCACCGGCCTTCGGATGCCGGTGATACTCGAACACCATTCCGGCGTGGAACCCCGAACCCGACTCCGGCGCCACCGGCGGCCATGGGCTGTCAGATCGCAGCCGGCGGTCGTAGTCGGGGTCATAACGGTCGGCGGCCACCATGAAAGTGGGCGGGGCCACCGCGTCGGGGTCAAACGAGGCGTCATGGTCGCCCACCGCCCGCTTGAACTCCTGGATATGACCAGCCTCGATGGGAAACTCGAATGAGCGCATATTCCTCTTTCTTTGGCTTACGGAGTGAGCACGATTTTGCCGAAAAACGAGGAGCTCTCCATCAGCCGGTGGGCCTCAGCTATCTCCCCAAGCGGTAACACGGCGGCGATCACCGGGGTGACCTGGCCCTGGTCGATCATGGCCAGCATCCCCCGCATGGTGGCCGCGATCCGCTGATTGTCGGGGCGCCCGACGCCCATGAGCGTGATGCCCTTCACGAACAACTGGCCCAAGTGCAACTCGCCCATGTGCCCGGCGGTGACTCCACAGGTCACAAATCGACCCTCGGGGGCCAGCGATCTCACCGCGGCTGCGAACACCGGGGTTCCCACATGGTCTAGCACCACGTCGACCCCTCTCCCATCGGTGGCCTCCCGAACGGCTGCGACGATGTCGTCGGTGTAGTGGTCGATGGCCGGCTCCGCGCCCAACGCTACCGCCTGGGCCCGTTTCTCAGCAGTGCCCGCGGTGGCGATCACCCGACAGCCCATGGCCCGGGCGATCTGGATCCCGAAGCTTCCCACCCCCGACCCGGCAGCCATCACCAGCACAGACTCGCCCGACTGGATTTGGGCCTTCTCGATGAGGGCTTGATGGGCTGAGCGGCCTGCCGTGGGAGTGGCCCCCCCTGCCTCAAAGCTGATCCCTTCCGGCAGGGCGAACGTCAATTCCGCGGGCGCCAGCGCCAACGTTGCGTGGGTCCGCTCCCCCGATGCCACCACCCGGTCGCCCACTGCCACCGTCGTAACCTGGGAGCCCACTGCCTCCACAACTCCGGCGATATCCCGCCCACCCACATGCTGGGGCCAGCGCAGCTTCATGCCGTGCGACCCCTCTCGCCAGTACACATCTACCCGATCCATCGACGTGGCCTTCACCCGGATCAGCACATCTCCAGGGCCAGGCTCAGGGTCGGGCAGCTCCCCCACCCGTAGCACATCCAGCCCCCCCTGGGACTCGTGATAGGCGGCCCGCATGTCAGCGCACTCGCACGCTGGGCAATGCCTCGCCCCCACCTCGCAGCCAGGTCAAGAACTCACCGACCGGGGCAGGCTCGGCCACATCGGCCAGCTCGTCCAGCCGAGACTCCCAGAACGCCCGATAGGTGGGCCAGAACTCGTGCCATGCCCCCTCGTAGGGCTCCTCGTCGGGCCAGCGCATCTTGTTGTCCCCCAGTGGCGGTGCGTTCAGGTCGGTGGCGTACCAGTACAGAGGCAGCCGCCGCCGGAAGTACCAGCGGCCGTCCGTCCGCTCGTAGTCATCCCAGTACATCATGGTCATGATCACCCACTCATCGCCGGTCTCATGCTCGTTGCGGGAGTACACCACCCCGCGGGCCCGATCGGGCCCGTCGAACTCGATGATGTGGTTGCCGGTCACATGGGCGGTGCCGGTGAACTTGTCCCCCATCGTCTCGCGAAACCACTCAGCCAGCTCCGCCCGCCCGCTGCGCCCCCGTCCCACCTGCACATCCGCGGGAAACAGGCCCACCCAGGCATCTGTCGCCCGCATGTCCAGCGCCAGGCAGTAGCGAGCGGCCAGCCCCCTGATCTCCTCAATCGACTCGAGCCGCTCCAGCCGCTCCTCCAGCGATTCTGCCGACACCATGGCGGCAACTTAGCGGCCGCTAGTGGTCCGTCTGTGAATTGGCAGGAGCGGATTGCGACGGAAGCGGCGTTCCTCGCAAGGCGCACTGACGCAGCCATACCCGGAGCGTACGGCAAGGAGGCGCAACGCCGCGAGGGGCGTCGATGCCTAGCAGGACGCCCTGACCAATCTGCAGACGGACCACTAGAGTGCGGCCCCATGACCGCAGGAGTTGTTTTGGCCCACGGGGCGTTTCACGGACCATGGTGTTGGGAGCGGGTGCAGGGGTGCTTGCAGGATATGGACATCGCTGTCCACGCTTCCGATCTCTGCCGACCGACCACAGCGGAGGACATCGCCGCATTCCAGGCCGACGTCAACGGGATGCGGGAGCATCTGGGCGACCAAGGGACGGTGGTGGCTGTGGGCCATTCGCTCGGCGGCCTGTCCATCTCCGGGCTCGACCCGGAAACGGTCGACCATCTGGTGTATCTGGCCGCCATTTTGCCCGGCGATGAGAGCGGCGAGGCGGAGCCGCCAGACGTGGCCGAAGCAGTGATCGCTGAGAACTTCTTTCCCGCCCTCGAGCACGGCGAGGACGGCTACAGCTCGGTGAAGCCCGGCGCTGCGGGCGACCTCTTCTACCACGACTGCTCTCCCGAGGACATCGCTTGGGCCGAGTCGCAACTCCGCCCCCAGCCTTTGGGCCAAGCGCCTTACCCCTTCGCCCGGGCGGCATGGCGGGATGTGGAGTCCACCTACATTGTTTGCGCCGATGATCGCACGCTGGCCGCCGAGTTCCAGCAGACATGTGCGGGGCTGGTCGCCAAATCCGTGGTGATGGAGGGCAGCCACTCCCCCATGCTGGCCCAGCCCGAGGCTTTGGCCGCGGTGATCGCCCAAGCCGCCGGCCAGTAGCGCCGCCCAGACCGACCAACGGAAAGGACGAGCAATGGAATACCGCACCCTGGGAGGATCCGGAGTCCAGGTGAGCACCCTGTGCCTTGGCGCAATGATGTATGGCCCCGCGGGCAACAACGACGAGGCCGAGTGCGCGGCCATGACCCACAAGGCGCTCGATGCCGGGATCAACTTCATCGACACCGCCGACCGCTACAGCATGGGTGTCTCCGAGGAGATCGTCGGGCGGGCCATCAAGGGTCGGCGCGACAACGTGGTGTTGGCCACCAAGTTCTACGGCCCGATGGGCGAAGACATCAACATGCAGGGCGGCTCCCGCCGCTGGGTAACCCAGGCTGTGGAAAACAGCCTGCGCCGCCTAGACACCGACTACATCGACCTCTACCAGATGCACCGCCCCGACCCCCGCACCGACTTCGGCGACACCCTGGCCGCGCTCACCGACTTGGTGAGAGCTGGCAAGATCCGCATGATCGGCACCTCCACCTTCCCAGCGGAGCTCATCGTAGAGGGCCAGTGGGCCGCCGAGCGCCGCAGCCTGGAGCGAGTCCGCTGCGAGCAGCCCCCGTACTCCATCTTCACTCGGGAGATCGAGCGGTCGGTGCTTCCCACCTGTCTGGCTTACGACATGGGCGTGATCGTGTGGAGCCCGCTCAACGGCGGCTGGCTCACCGGCAAATACCGCAAAGACGCCGACTGGCCGGAGAACTCCAGAGCAACCCGCAACCTGGTCAGCGCCAAACGCTGGGACCGAGAAAACCCCGTGGTAGCCCACAAGCTCGACCTCGTAGAGGAACTTGACGCCCTAGCCGCCGAAATCGGCTGCTCCATGGCCACCCTGGCCTACGCCTTTACCCTGGCCCACCCCGCGGTGACCTCCACCATCATCGGCCCCCGCACCCCCCAACAACTAGACGCCGCCCTAGAAAACCCCGACCTGCGCCTCATCAACGAGGTCCTAGACCGCATCGACGCCCTAGTCCCCCCCGGAACCGACCTAAACCCCGACGACGCCTTCTACATCCCCCCCGCAATCTCAACCCCCGCCCTAAGACGAAAAAAGTAAAACCCCCCCCCACACAAAAATAAGACCGGGGCTACAAACCAGGGCGAGCGCCCAACCCAGGCGTGGTGGTGGGTGGCCCGGCTCAGGGCGCCCGCCGCCCGCAGCCCTGCGAGGACGGCGGGCTGGGCCGGGACAGGCCCCGCCACCACGCCGGAGGAAGGTAAACCCAGGACCCGCAGCCTCGCCGGTGGATGGTAAGAAGCAAACCTACGAAGAACGCTCTCCCGAACGCTCGATAGCCCGCACATCAGTCCCCAGATAAGAAGCAATCACCAAAGGATCGTTCCGCACCTCCTCCGGCGACCCCTCAGAGATCACCGAGCCAGCCTCCAAGCAGTAGACCCGGTCGCTAATGCTCATGACCAACGGCATGTCGTGCTCGATAACCACCACCGCCGCCCCCAACTCCGCCTGGATGCGCCGGATGAGCGGCCCGAACGCCTCGCTCTCCCGCTGGGCCACCCCGCCGGTGGGCTCGTCCAGCAGAAGCACTTTGGCGTCCACCGCCAGCAGGCTGGCCAGCTCCACGATGCGCCGGGTGCCGGTGGACAGGTTGGAGATGAAGTGGTCGGCGTAGCGGCCCAGGCCCACAAAGTCCATGAGGCCGTCCACATCGGCCCGCTTGCGCCGCTCCATTCCCGGCGACGGCGGCACTCCCAGCAGCGACGGAACTAGCAGCGAGCGATCCCGGGCCTCCATCGAAACCATCAGCGCCTCTCGCACCGTGAGGTCGGGATACAGCTTGGCGTGCTGGAATCCCCGACCCAGGCCGCCGCGGTGCCGCCGATACGAGGGCAGATGGGCGATATCTCGCCCCAGCACTTCCACTTCGCCTCGGAACGGTACGAAGCCGCTGATGGCGTTCATGAGGGTCGACTTGCCTGCCCCATTGGAGCCGATCAATCCCACCAGCTCTCCCTGATAGACCTCGATGGAAACGTCGTCCACCGCCACCTTCCCGCCGAAATGCACATGCACATCTCGCACCGCTAGCCACGGATGCCCCTCCTCCATAATCACCGTGCGCTCGCTGGTGATGGGCACAGGCTTGTCCATCGCCGGCACCGGCACGGAAATATCCCGGGCCGCCATTCGCTCATCGGCTAGCCCCAGCAAGAAATCGCGCAGCTTGTAGAGGAGCTGCATGATCCCGCCGGGGAAGTACATCAGCAATAGCAGAAGCCCCACACCCGAGGTGAGCAGCCGCACCTCGTCGCTGGCTCCGAAGATGGCGGGGATGCCCTTAACCCACAGCACGCCCAACAAGGGCCCGGCTATCGACCCCAAACCGCCGATGATGGCGATGGCGATGACGTTGATCGACTCGTTGGCGTTGAACAGCACCTGTGGATTGATGGTGGGCTCGCCGGTGATGATCAAACCGCCTCCGAGCGCAGCCAGCCCCCCAGCCAGCGTGAACGAGATGAGCTTTATGCGGCTGGCCGACACGGTGGACGCCGCCGCCATATCCTCGTTGTCGCGCACCGCGATCATCATCCGCCCGATCCCGGTCTTTCGCAGGTGAGCCACCATCCACACCGCCAAAGCAAGCAACACCAACACTAGGAAGAAGTAAGACTTGCGGGAAGCGGTGAAATCGAACGGACCCCACATCGGCGGAATGACCTTGGGCGAGTTCGTGGCCCCCTGGGTGAACACGTCCTGCACGAAGATCCACGACATAGCGGCAATGGCGAATGCCAGCGTGGTCACCGCCAGCATCAATCCCTTCACCCGCAGCGCGGGCACGCCGATTATGAAGGCAGTGACCATGCCCGCGGCCACTGCGATCACCATGGCCACTCCCCATGGCAGGTCGAACGACCAGTCCCACCAGTCGAACGGAATGGGGATGTCGCCGTTCTCGGTCAGCGCCACCACGGTGAGACCGCCCACGCCGGCAAACGCGAACTGGCCCAAAGAGAGCTGGCCGGCCCAACCGGTCAGCATCGACACCGACAAAGCAATCAACGCGAAGCCCAGGATCCGGGTCCAGGTGTAGAGGCTGGAGTTCTTGGTGAGGAACAGTCCAAGCAGCACCAGGCCGCCAAACAAGGCCCCGAAGCCGAACTTGGTCAGGTTGCGGATGTACCACAGGTTGCGGAGCCGCTCGGGGACGGCCTTGACCTTGGGCGACAGCGACCACTCCCCCTCGTCCTCGCTGCCCCGGCGGGCGAACAGCACCGTGATCACCAAGATAGCGATGAAGAAGATCACGTCCACCGCATTTCGGATGTCCCCATCTACGTTCCCACGGAACAGCCGTTCGAAAATGCCCAGGCCGATGCCGGCGATAAGCGTGACCCATAGTGAGCGCATTCGGGCGATCAGCGCCACCAGCAGAACGCGCAGGAGCAGGCCCGGGCCGAGGCTGGCGGTTCCCGCGTCGGCTGCGTTTAACCGGAAGGGCGCCAACAGGATCAAGGTCACTCCAGCAAGCGCCCCGCCGATGGTCCACACCATGGTGGACACCCTCCGCACGCTGATGCCGAACAGCCGTCCGGTGTCGGAGTTCTCCGCCGAGGCCCGGATGGCCAGCCCATAGCGGGTGCGACCCAGGAACAGGGCCAAGGCAATGATCACCAGCGGCACCACAATCACTACCAACAACTCCCTCCCGCGGATCATGAGATCATCGGTGATAACCCACCTGAAGTCTGGGGCGGTGAGCTTCGGAGGCAGGGGGAACGGGCCTGGCCGAGACACGTCGGGCAGCTCGATGGAGGCGAATATGGCCAACTGGGCCACCCCCAAGGTGGCGATGAACAGCACCAGCCGCGGCGAGTTGAACAGCCGCCGCACCACCACCAACTCGGTGACCATAGCGAAAAAGGCTGCGGCTCCGATCGACAAGAAGAACGCCACCCAATAGGGCACGTCGTAGCGGGACGTGAGCATGGCCATCAGCGCCACGCCGAAGCTGCCGATCTCAGCGTGGGCGAAGTTCAGCACCCCAGTCGAGCGGTAGATGAGCACGAAGCCCGCCGCCAAAGCGGCCAAGATGAGCCCCTGAACGCTGCCTATGAACAAGTCCTGCTGGGAGATCTCCCAGCCGATGTCGATCACTGCTCGCCCGCCTTATGGCAGCTCAACACGGCGTCAGCCCAATTCACGCTCAACCGCCCTCGGCTCCCAGGAACACGGCCCGCACCAGGTCGTCCCGCTCGGCCAGCTCCTGGGCTGGGCCCTCGAAGCGAACCCGCCCCTTCTCCATGAACACCGCCCGCTCGGCCACACTCAGGGCCACGTTCAGCGACTGCTCCACGATGATCATGGTCAGCCCGGTCTCCTTAAGCTGTTCCACCACCTCCAACAGCTCCTGCACGACCACCGGGGCCAGTCCCAGCGACAGCTCGTCGATGAGCAACACCTCGGGTTCGTGCATCAAACCCATTCCGAAGGCCAGCATCTGCTGCTGTCCTCCCGACAGATCGCTGGCCGCCTGGTTGCGCTTCTCCCGCAGCGCGCCGAACACGCCGTACACCCGCTCGACTCGCCGGAAAACCTCGTCCTTTTCCGCTTTGGTAGACAGCATGGTGGCCAGGAGGTTCTCCTCCACCGTGAGGCCGGGGAACACCCCGGCACCGCCCCGCACCTGCACGATCCCCTGCTTGAAGCGCAGCTCGGCATCGGCGTAGGTGATGGTGCGCCCGTTCAGCCGAATTGCCCCCCGGTCGGGCACCCCCAGTCCGCTGACCGCCCGCAACAGGGTGGACTTACCCGCTCCGTTGGTGCCCAACAGGGCCAGAGTCTCGCCCCGTCGCACTTCCAGCCCGCAGTCAAACAGCACCTGCACCGGCCCGTAGCTGTAATCGAGCCCCCGCACTTGGAGCACCGGAATGTCGTCGGGATGCTCCGACATGCGGCGCATCTCCTCCTGCTCCTCTAACAGCTCGCTCACCGCCAGGGAGATGTCTCGCTTGATGTAGCGGGAGCCGTAGGCCACCAGAAGGCCGCCGATAATCGACGCTGGGGGAGCGACGATGCTGATGGCCAAGCGCTCGCCGTGGGCATCGCTGATAGACCCGGCGATGATGCTGCCCATGAACCCGCCCATCAAGAAGATGAACACCGGCAACAAAGCGAAGGCTTGGGCTCGCATCCGGTAGGGAGCAACCGCGCCGATGGTTGGCGCCGCGGCCACGAAAGAGGCCGACGTGCACGCGTTGGCCAGACTGATGCCGAAGATCATGATGGCGGGCTGGTGGAATCGCATGGCGATGAACACCAATACACCCGACATGATGATGAGCGTGCCCGCAGTCCGCACCATCTTGGACGGGTCCTCCCGGAACATCCCGTCGAACTTGAAGCCCGAAATCGGAATGGCCACCAGGCTGGCCAACCACACCAGCGACGTCACCCAGCCCCGCTGGAAAGCCTCATAGCCGTACTCGTCTTTCAGCATTAGGTTGAGCTGGCTGGGCAGCGTTACCAGCGCGAATCCGAGAGTGCCGACGCCCACCGCCAGGAAATAGAACGTCTTAACCTTCTTGAGTCGGGCGAAAGCCGTGGACATCGACACCGGCAGGTCGGACCCTATTGGCGGCATCTCGTACTGCTCGCCCAAGATGGCCTGCTGCTCGTTGCCCGCCCGGGGGGGCTCCTTCAAGATCAGCGAAACCAGCGCGAGGATGATCGGCGGGATGGCGAATATGTAGAACGCCCATCGCCATCCGTCAGCTCCACCGGCGGTGGAGGCGATGGTCCCGGCCAGCACCGGGCCGATGAGCAGGCCGATGGGCCGGCCCATGCCCTCGAAGGCGAAGATCCGAGCCCGAGCCGGAATGGGATAGGTGTCGGTGAGTAGCGATGAGTGGACCGGCAACCGGTTGGCCTGGCCCGCCCCGGTGAGAACCCGGGTCCAGAAATACTGAAATGGGTTCCTCACCAATCCGGTGAGGAATACGCTCACCGCCCAACCTGCGGTGGCCACGGGCACGATCAGGGTGCGCTTCACCCGGTCGGCTAACCAGGCCAGCGGCACCGCCCCCAGCACCAAGGCCACACCGCCGAATGAAGAGATGCCCAAGATAACTGTGTCGGAAACTCCGAAGGCGTCCTGAAGGTCGGGTAGGAGCACCGCTATTGCCACCCGATCGAATTCGTCGATCACGTTGAGGAAAAAGAGCACCACCAACATGCTCGCCCCGCCGGCCCGGATTCCCTGGCGCAGGCTCATGGGCGCTTCGCCTACACCGGGCAGCAGGTCGTCGGGCAGCACCACCACCTCCGACTTGGCCGCTTGTTCGGCTAGGCGCTTGGACTCCTCCTCGAAGACCGCCGATGCCAGGTTGGCGGGGTCGTCCAACTGCGACTCTTCGACCTCTGGCTCTACCGGGTCGTCCACTGATCCCCCATCGGGGCAAAACACTAGGCCATCAGTTCTACGTCGCGCACGACATCGGCTGTTCACAGAAGACGATTTCATCGACTACTGTTCGTCGCCAAGCTACGGAGAGGGGTAACCGTGTCTCAAAGGATGCTGAAGTTCTGGGGAGCACTCCTAGTGCTCGTGCTCGTGGCCGCAGCCTGCGGTGGCGGCAACGACGATGACGACGGAGGTGCCCAGCCCGCTCCCTCGGAGCAGACCGCCCCCCCCCCAGCCCCTGACGAGCCCGATGCCCCCGACAACACCGGCGATGGGGACGAGCCGGCCACCGATGCTCCTGACGAGCCGGCCCCCGATGAGCCATCCGACTCCAGCGATGGAGACGAGGCATCCGAACCGGCCCCCGCCGAGCCGGTGGACATCGGCTTCGACGAGCCCCGGGGCGATTTGTTCATCGACTTCCACAGGACCTTCGACCGGTCGCACCCGTTCCAGCCGTTGGATGTGTACTGCACGGCTACGCCTGATCCCGACTCACCGCCCCAGGCCACCGATGCGGGCATCACCGAGGACTCCATCACCATCGTCCACCTGCGCACCAAGCTGGAGGAGCTGGAGGGCATCGGTTTTGCCGTTCCAATCGGGGACACCGTCGACATGTTCCAAACGTTCGCCAATGTGATCAACGAGGACTGCAACGGAATCTGGGGCCGCCAGATCGACCTCCGCCTCGTGGAGGTTTCCGCATTGGGCGGCGGCGGCGAGGACATCGACACCTTGCGCAACCAGGCCTGTATTGAAGCAACCGAGGACCACAACGCGGTGATCGTGACCAACTCCACCGGCTTCCAGGGCACCGCCATCTTGTGCATCACCGCCGACCACGACACCCTGTTCATCACCACCCAGGGCAACCCTGCCGAATTCCACGATCAGGCCAATGGCCTGCTGTACTCGCTGAGCCCAGTGGCCGAGCACTCGGTGGTCAACATGACCCAGGCGATCATCGACACCGGCGCTCTGGACGGCAAGACCATCGCGGTGATCTGGCCCGACACTCCTGGACAACCCGAGACCGTACAAGCCGGGATCATCGATGTGATTGAGGCCGCAGGCTACGACATCGCGGTGGCCGAGCAGATCGGCTGCGGCGGACAGACCACCTGCCGTGAGGGCAACGACATCGCGGTGGAGCGGATGCTCGAAGAGGGCGTCGACGTTGTCTTCCCCGGGCTCAACGTGCTCAGCCTGCCCCAGTTCATCAACGAGATGATCAACCAGGGATTCGTCCCCGGCGAGGTGCAGTTCTACAACTCCGACTTCAACAGCCAGGCCGGCGACCTGGTGTCGGGCAAGGTGGCCCAGTTCGGCGGAGACGCCGCCGCAGAGATGTACAACGGCACCATCATCATCGACGATGCCCCCACCGGTAACTTCCGCTCCGATGACCCGGTGCTCAGCTTCAACGCACCGCTCAACATCATGTGCAACGAGACTTATGCGGCCAACAGCGCCATTGGCGCCCAGCACATCCGAGACGTATACGGGAGCTACGACAGCGCCTACGGCATGACCAACACGGTGTGTTCCGAGATGCGCATGGTGGCCCGGGCCCTCTACGACGCCGGGCCCAACCCCACCCGAGAGGACATCTACCACGCCTTCCAAAACCTGGGCCCGGTGGACATCCAGCACCAGCTTCCCGCCACCTTCGGCCCCGACAAGTTCGGCGCTCCCGATGTGGTGACCGAGTTGGTGTTCAACTTCCCATGCCCCGGCGACCCCGACATTCCCACCTGCGTCCAGCAGACCGCCCCCTACCGGCCCATCGGGTAGCGATTTTCTGAACCTCTGATTGCTGTCGCTGATGCCTTGTCAAAGGCCCAGCTATAGCATCAGGGGGTGAGCATTCGGGCATCCCGTTCCCGGAGACAATCGAGGGTGTGTGCCGCCTTGGCCCTGGCCCTGGCCTTCACTCTGGTCGCCGCGGCCTGCGGAGGCTCGGAGACTTCGGTTCTCGAAGACCCGCCCGCCGAATCGGACCCCGCCGCCGCGCCCACCAGCACCCAAACCCCCGACCAGCCTTCATCTGAGCCCGACTCCACCGAGGTGGCTGCTTCGGCTGAGCCGACTTCCGAATCAGACAACATGGGTTCTTCACCGGGACTACCCGAGCCCGACGAAACACCTGCCACCGAATCAACCGAGGCTGCCGCTGCCTCCGATCCAGCCCCCACCCAGGCGCCACAGCCCACGCCGGCCTCAACCCCGCAGCCCACCCAGGCGCCACAGCCCACGCCGGCCTCAACCCCGCAGCCCACCCAGGCGCCACAGCCCACTCCCGCCTCAACCCCACAGCCCACCCAGGCGCCACAGCCCACTCCCGCCTCAACCCCACAGCCCACTCCCGCGCCGACGCCTGAACCCACTCCGGCACCCACTCCTCTGCCTACGCCACCACCTACGCCTGAACCCACGCCACTGCCCGATTCAGACCTGCCATCGGTGGAGTTGGTGAACGTCGACACCGGCGCCACCGTGAATCTAGCCAGCTTCGCCCCGTCGGATAGGCCCATCGTGCTGTGGTTCTGGGCTCCCCATTGACCCACCTGCCGCCGGGAAGCCCCCGGCGTCGAGCAGTTCGCTCGACAAAACGCCGACAAGCTCACCGTGGTCGGGGTGGGCACCCAAGACGACCTCGACTTTGCCGAGAGATTCGTGCAGGCCACCGGAACCACCTTCACCATGCTTTGGGACCGGACCTTCCAATCCTGGAATCAGTTGGGCATCACCGGCCAGCCTGCGGGAATTCTTCTAAATCGCTACGGGCAGATTCTGGATCAGTGGAGAGGCGACATACCCCGAGACCGAGTCCTGAACGCCATTGAGGACCTCTGACATGGTTGCTACCAATAGACATCGGTTCAAGCTCGCCGCTCTCGCGGTTGTGTTGGCTCTTGGCGCGGCTGCTTGCGGCGACAGCGGCGCTCCTACCACCTCCACACCGGCGACAACACCCCCTATCCAGGCCCCCGCCGCCGAGCAGGCTCCGGTCAATGAAGCACCGGCACCGGCTTCGGATCTGCCCTCGGTCGATGTGGTGAACGTGGCCACCGGAGCCACGGTGAACCTGGCCAGCTTCGCTCAAGCCGACCGGCCCCTTGTTCTGTGGTTCTGGGCTCCCCATTGACCCACCTGCCGCCGGGAAGCCCCCAGCGTCGAGCAGTTCGCTCGAAATAACGCCGACAAGCTCACAGTGATCGGAGTCGGAACCCAAGACAGCCTCGGGTTGGCTGAGGGCTTCGTGCAGGCCACCGGAATCACCTTCACCATGCTCTGGGATCCGACATTCGAGTCGTGGAGACAACTGGGAATCTCCGGCCAGCCTGCCGGAATGCTGTTGGACAGCAACGGCACAAACCAGATCTCGTGGCGTGGCGGCATCCCCCAAAGCCGAGTGCTCGAGGCCATCGGCGCCTAGGCGAACGGCAGCTTTACCACGGTGGCCGGCGTGGGCGTGCCCCGCATGTCCACGGCCAGCTCATTGCCGATGCTCACATCGGGGGGCACGAACGCCAGCGCGATGCCCTTTTCCAGCATGGGTGAGAAATTGCCCGAGGTCACCTCCCCCACAATCTCGCCGTCTCGCAGCACAGCTTGACCCTCTCGGGG
This sequence comes from Candidatus Poriferisocius sp., assembly GCF_965214065.1. Taxonomy (GTDB): domain Bacteria; phylum Actinomycetota; class Acidimicrobiia; order Acidimicrobiales; family Bin134; genus Poriferisocius. Next base: position 63,439 of record NZ_CBDCAT010000026.1, on the reverse strand, counting down.
CGGACGACGACCCTCTACCAGCAGTCCCCGAAGTCGCCGGTGGATGCCCTGCTCCCGCTCGACGGCCAGCGCCTCCCGACCACGAAACGACAGCTTGTCCCATCGCACCACCCAGCCCAGCCCGGCTTGCAGCGGGGTAATGCCCGGGCCCAGCTCATGGCCGTGCAGCGGCAATCCGGCCTCCAAACGCAAGGTGTCTCGAGCGCCCAAACCGGCAGGGAGGATCCCCGCCGCGGTCACCGCGTCCCACAGCCGCTCGGCGGCCTCGGCCGGCACCGCGATCTCAACGCCGTCCTCACCGGTGTAGCCGGTGCCGGCCACCGTCAGCGGGATCCCCTCCCACTCAACCGATGCGACGCGATTGCGGGCCACCTCCGACGCGTCGAGCGACACCGCGGCCAGCCGGCTTCGGGCCTCGGGACCCTGCACCGCCAGCACCGCCCGGCTGCCGGTCACATCCACTGCCTGGAACCCCGGGCCAGCGCTAGAGCTGCCCAAGGCGTCGCGCACCCGGTCGGTATTGGACGCATTGGGCATCACATCAAAGCTGTCCTCGTGGGGCCACCACACGATGATGTCGTCCAGCACCGAGCCGTCGTCGTCCAGCAAGTGGGTGTACTGGGTGCGGCCGGGGCCTATTCGGGCCAGATCGTTGGTAAACGCCTGCTGAAGCCGGTCATAGGCATCGGGTCCGGTGACCCGGAGGGTGCCCAGATGGCTCACATCGAAGACCACCGCGTCGGTCCGACACGCCCGGTGCTCGGCCAGGGTGCCCGACGGGTAGGACAGCGGCATCTCCCAGCCCCCGAAGGGAACCATCTTGGCCCCCAGCTCCCGACTCCTGCCTTCCAGAGGAGAAGAACGCACACCGACCTCCCGACTCGCGAAATCGATCTCCCCGAGAAGGCTATCGGCGGTCAGCCCGAACCGGCCGCCGCGCCCGCGTGAGTCAGGTCGCCACCAATCCCGGAGGCATCGTCGAAGCCGTACTTGCTCAGCAGGTTTCGATAGTCCCGCTGGCATAACACGACCACGTCAATCTCGGGGTAGAGCTCCCGCAGCCGGCGGACTTTGCCGTTCTTGCGGGAAATGTACTTCTGGCGCGCCGTAGTGACCTCCACATAGCGGTCGAACTGGGGAAGATAGAAGTCGGGGGTAAACGCCTCGGTCACCTCGCCGCAATCGTTTTGGGAGAGCACAAAAGTCTCGGGCTCGTAGTGCCACTCGATGCCGTAGAAGTCGAGCAGTTCGGCGAACTGCCGCTCCGAATCGTGGGCGAACACGTTGCCTCGAGTCCCTTCAGTCGCTCCTAAGAACCGGTCTGAGCTGCGCTGGTTCGCGCTCGAGGCGAGGACGCCTCCCCGGGCGTGTCCTCTTCGACGGGCAGCTCCCGCACTGCGGCGTCCACTTCTTCGACCAGCCCCTCCATCCGGAGGTAGAGCGCCCCCTGGCCCTGGCGCAGCGCGTCCAGGATCTGCTCGTCGGTGCGGACCAGCAGAGACTGGTTGCCGTTGATCACCAAATCGGCGCTGGCCACATCCTCGCCCAGCTCGTCGCGCAGGTAGTCGAACACCTCGCGTACCCGCTGAAGGGCGATGCCCTCGTCCAACAGCCGCTTGATCAGCTTCAACTCCAGCAAGTCTTTGTAGGAATACCGGCGGCGGCTGCCGCTTCCCACGGCCGCCTGAGCGGTCGAGCGCACCAGCTCGGTGCGAGTCCAGTAGTCCAGCTGGCGGTAGGTGATGCCGATGATCTCTATGGTCTGAGGCGAGCTGAAGTCACCCGCTATCTGTCCCTGATCGTTCATCTCACTCTCCGGTTCCGGGGCGCGCTCCAATTTGGGCTTATTACACCGGGGAAACTACGCCAATGAATTTCCACAGGGTAAACGTCTCCCTGTGGATTGTCAAGGACACCGAGGGGGCGTCAGCCGTTGAAATCCTCGGGAGTCACCTGGTCTAGGAACTCTCTGAACTGGTCCAGAACCTCTTCGGGAGGCGGCTCGTCGCCTTCGCTTTCCTCGGGTTCAACGGTGTGTCCGGCGGCGTCCAGCACCGATTCGGCGGCGAAGATGGGTGCTCCGGTCCGCACGGCCAAGGCCACGGCATCGGACGGGCGGCTGGAGATGCGACGGGCCCCGTTTCCGTTGCCCCCCGCCAGCTCCAGCTCGGCATAGAAGGTCCGATCCCGCAGCTCGGTCACCACGATGCGCTCAAGCCGCACGCCGAGTTGATCGAGCACGTCCTTGAACAGGTCGTGGGTCATCGGACGGGGTGTCTCCACTTCCTCCATGGCCAAGGCGATGGCCTGGGCTTCTGACCCTCCGATGAAGATGGGCAGCAGCCGACCCGCGCCGTCGGTCTCCCGCAGCAGCACGATCGGGGCGTTGGACGGCAGTTCGATCCGCACCCCCACCAGCTCCATCTCCTTCATCGCTGCCACGTTAGTAGAGGAACGAGACGTACGTATCGGGATCGTCGGCCAAAAGATCGGGATCGCCGACAACCAGCCTGTCGAGGTTGCGATAGCGGCCTGCCCAGTCCAGCCCGTAGCCCAAGAAGAACTCATCGGGGGCCTCGAACCCCACGAAGTCGGGCTCAACCGGCAGGATGCGCCGAGCACTGCGGTTGAGCAGCGCGGCGACCGCCACCGAGGCTGCCGATCGGCGGCCCAGCTCCCCAATCAGGTAGCCCAGGCTGAGCCCGGTGTCCACAATGTCTTCCACAAGCACCACTTCGCGACCGGTCACGTCGCAGTCCAGATCCTTCACCAGTCGAACTCGCCCCGAATCGGGGGCAAACCGCGACATGGCCATGAAGTCCACCTCCACGGCGATGTCCACCGCCCTTACCAGGTCGGCGAGAAACGGCAGGCTCCCCTTCAACACCGATACCAGCACCGCCCCGTCCGAGCACTGCTGGGAGATCTGGGCCGCGACCCGCCCAACTGCCTTCTCGATGGCTCCCCGGCTCGCGAACAGCTCGGGGCCGGCGCGGTCCACTACCCGGTGTGGTTGGCCAAGGCGCACCGGAGCAGCGAGAGCCGCAACTCCGAGCCCAGGTTGATCAGCTCCGCCAGCGTGTCCTGGGATTGCTTGCGAGCTTGGGCGGTGCGCTGCATCACCATGGGCATAATCCTCTGCTCCATCAGTCCGGCCTCTCGCTCGGCGGCCGACTTGTAAGCCCGCAGGTGGCGAGGCTCCACCCCATGGGCCAAGAAACCGGCTGCCACTTTGGCCACGATCAACGCTTCGCTGCCATAGTGCCGCAGCGCGCCGTCGTTGAGGGGCTCGATGAGGCCGAATTTCTGAAGCTCCATGATCTCGGATTGGCTCAGCCCGCTAGCCGACGCCAGCTCGTCGAGGTTCAGCGACACCGAGACCGCCCCCGACTCCAGCGGGTTGGGCCGCTGTGAACCTCGGGCGCCGTCCCCGTCGCTGTTGGATTCCCTGCTTCCCTCGGTCCCGTCGAAGTCCTGCTGGTCGATGCGGTCTTTGATCACCTTGAGAGGCAGGAAGTGATCCCGCTGCTGCTCCAAGATCCACCGCAGGCGGTTGACGTCAGCTTCGGTGAACTTCCGGTAGCCGGATTGGTTCCGCTCGGGATCGATCAAGCCCTGGCTCTCCAGAAAGCGGATCTTGGAGATGCTGATGTCGGCGAAGTCGCCTTTCAGCAGGTCCAAGACCTGTCCGATCGACCGGTGCTGGCCTCTCACCAACCGGTCCGATCGTGGAATACCAGCTTGAAGCGTCCGATTTGGAGCTCGTCGCCGTCTTTCAGCCCGGCTTCCTCCACACGGCGGCTGTTGAGGTAGGTGCCGTTCAAAGAGCCCATGTCCTTGACCCGCGGCACTAGGCCCTCTCGAAAGATCTCCGCGTGGTTCCGCGACACCGTGATGTCGTCGAGGAAGATGTCGGAGTCGGGGTGGCGGCCCAAGGTGACCCGGGTTACGGACAGCTCGAAGCGGCTGCCCGCGGCTGCCCCCTGGGTCACTACCAGTACCGCCGGCTGGCGGATCAGATCGGCTTCAAGCGCCATCTCCGTGGTGGGGTCATCGGCGATGTGGACCGCATCGCCGTCATCGGGTGCGGTGAGGCGTTGCCCGCAAGCCGCGCAGAAGTTCGCCTCCGGCCCGCAGTGGTACCCGCACTTCGGGCAAGAGGCCTCGGCACCGCCAGCAGAAGAGGAGGAAGTCAATTCACGCTCTCCGTCAGTTCGGTGTAGGCCGCCGCGTCCAGGAGGCTGTCCATCTCGGAGAGGTCGGATGCCTCGATCACGCAGATCCACCCTTCGCCGTAGGGGTCCTCGTTCAACCGCTCAGGGTGGTCGATCAGGTCGGCGTTCACCTCGACAACAGTGCCCGACACCGGCGCGTAGATCTCTGACACCGACTTGGTCGACTCGACCTCACTGAACGATTCGCCGCAGGCCACTTCGGCTCCCACCGAGGGTAGTTCGATGTAGACGACATCGCCGAGAGCGTCTTGGGCGTAGTCGGTGATGCCCAAGCAAACCCGACTGCCCTCGAGCCTGGTCCATTCGTGGTCTTCGGAGTAGCGCAGTTCAACCGGTACATTCATTGGCGACACCGTACCGGGAATCGCGAAAACTCTCAACCACAGCTTGAGGCTCCGGCTCGGTCAGACCGGCCGTCGGCCAGGGCCCGACGAGCTCGGGGGATGTACTCCAGCGCCGCGTAATAGCTGAGCGCCAGCGACGGAATGCCCAAGCCCCATCCGACGCCGCTCATGGCTGCTCCCCCAGCCAGGCTCGAATCTCCCAGCAACAGGAGCGGGAGGGCGAACATGAGGCCGAATGTGGCCGTCTTGCCGGTCCAGGTCACGTCGATCCGGCGGGCCCCCATAGCCCCCAGCACCACAGTGGCCAGCGATACCACCGCCTCTCTGGCCAGCATGGTCACCCCGAATGCCGCATGGAGAGAGCCGTCCACCATCATTGCCACCACCGCGGCCAGAAACATCAGCCGGTCGGCGGTGGGGTCCAAGATCTTGCCCAGCTCGGACTCCTGGTCGAAACGCCGGGCGATGTAGCCGTCCACCCAGTCGGTGGCCCCCAGCACCCCGAGCAAGATGGCGGCCCCCGCCCGATTCCCCATCCCCAAGAGCAACACACAAAAAACCGGCACACACCCCAACCGCAGCACCGACACCAAGTTGGGAACGGTCAGTACCTGCCGCCCGGACATAGCCAGGTCATACTATTGGCAAATGCCCAGCGTCTTCACCATGATCATCAACCGCGACATCCCTGGACATTTTGTATGGGAAGACGACGAATGCATAGCCATCTTGTCCATCAACCCCACCCAAACCGGCCACGCCCTAGTCATCCCCCGGGCCGAGATCGACCACTGGCTAGACGTGCCCCCGGAACTGGCCGCCCACCTCATGGTGGTGGCGCAGGAGGTGGGCACCGCCCAGGTGGCCGCGTTCGGAGCGCCCCGAGTAGGCCTCGTCATCGCCGGCCACGAGGTGCCCCACACCCATCTGCACGTGATCCCGATGTTCGACATCGGCGATTTGAGCTTTGCCAATGCCCGAGCCTCGGTTCCCCCCGAAGAGCTGGCCCAGGCCGCCGAACGCCTGCGGGTCCACCTCCCCGCCATCGGGTAACTAGCTCTGGATCACGTTGAGGAGCCGGTAGACCCGCAGGTCGCCCTCCCCCTCTTCCAACTCCAGCCGCTCGAAACCGGTTCGTCTCACATCCAAGTCGAAGCTCTCGATGTCCAGCGGCCTCCAGTCGGGCGCGGCGGCCGGATCGAACACGATCCACTCCACCTTGGGAGTGGCCGCCACCGCCGCGCTGTCGGGACCGTCCGCGGTTTCCAGCACATACAGCCGGGTGCGGTCAGACAACAGGGGAAGGATCTGCTCGGAGGCCCGCACCGACGCATCGGGGGGAATCAGGTCTGCCGCCTCCTGTCGGGCGATATCCATCGTGTCGCGCCGACCCCAGTCCCAGGGCTCGTGGTACAGGGAGCTGGGCGCGTCGCGCAAAAAGAAGAGTCCGGCGGTGAGCACCAGGGCGGTGAGCAGGCGACGGTCCACGTTCACCCGCTCCACCAGCACCCGGCCGGAACGGGCCAGCGCGAATACCGTGGCCGCGAAGACGAACGGAATCATCGGCACCGTCTGAGAGGCCTCCGCCAGCTGGCCGGGGGGCACGTCGGCCACCAGGTACACCGCGAACAGGGGCACCACCGGGAGCAGGTAGCGGGGCGCCACCAGCGGCAGCAGCATCACCGGGGCCAACAAGAACACGATCATCTGGAAGTTGGCCTGCGACACCGCGTCGGCCACCACTTGATGGGGGGCGGAGACGAAACCCCACAGCACCGACCCTGGATGCCCGCTGCCGAAGTCTGAGAACTCCTCGATGTGGGGAAACTTCCCGCCGTTGAACCGGGGCTGGATGGCGGTCATCGACACCAGCCCATAGGCCAGGCCGCTCAGGGCGATGGTCGCACCGGGGCGGCGACGGCCCTCCAGCAGCACCAGCAGGCCCAATCCCGAGAGCGCAAAGGCCAGATCGGCCCGGCAGGTCACTGCCAGCAGGGCGAACACCGCGAACCTTTTCCACCGCCCCCGCAGAGCAGTGAGCACCGCGGCGAACAGCGCGGGGACGGCCAGAGCCTCGGTGTGGAAGTCCGACAGGTTCACCGTGTGGACCGCCGGGTAGGCGCAGTAGGCGAACACCACTGCCATCGCCGCCCCTGATTTGAGTCCGCCCACATCGCGGGCGATTCGCCACAGCGGCACCACGGCCAATGCCAGCACCGAGGCTTGCAGGGCCAACAGCGTGGGCTGATCGGGGAACAAGGCGGTGAGGCCGGCCACCGGGTAGAGGATGAACGCGGCCTGCTCCCACAACAGGTTGTGGCCGGCCACGCTGGAGAGCGGCTCGTATCCCTCCCCGATCAGCCACACCCCCTGAAGATGCGACGACAAGTCGACGCCGGCGTCCAGCGACCGGGCCCGGGCCAAAGACAGGCCCGACAAGAGCCCGCCCAAAAACAGGGCGATAACCCAGGGGACAGCCCGGTCCACCTGTCTGGTGTCGAGGCGGGCCTGCCAGCGCAGTGAGAAGATCTCCAGCCGTCGCCGGAACTGGGCCAGTGTGGCCCTGCTCTGTTCGAGGTCCACTACCCCACCAGCACGGTGTCGGTGTCGCGCCCTGATCGCAGCAGGGTGCCGGGCCGCGATTCGGTGGTCCGGCCGCCGCTTACGATGGGCTGGCCGTTCACCAGCACGTGGTCCACCCCCACCGCGTCGGCGAACAGGCGGGCTGTGCCGCCCGGCAGGTCATCCACCAAGCGCATGGCGCCGGAGTCGACCGCATCGGGGTCGAACACCACCAGATCGGCGTGCCATCCCTGCTCGATGCGACCCCGCTCCCGCAGGCCGAACAGCCGGGCCGGGGCATCGGTGAGCATTTGTACGGCCGCCTCCAGCGAGGCCAGCCGCCGACCCCGCAAACAGTCGCCCAGAAAAGCAGTGGTGTAGGGGGCGCCGCACATGCGGTCGAGGTGGGCACCGGCGTCGGAGCCGCCCAAAAGGGTGTGCTCGCTCTGCCATGCCTCGGCCCTAAGGCGCCAGCTCTCGCCGTCGTCATCGGTGGGGGCCGGCCACAAAACGGTGCGCAGCTCGTCGGCCAGCACCACGTCCACCAGGGTGTCGAAGTGCCCGGCACCCCGCTCGGCGGCGATGTCGGCCACGGTGCGCCCCGAAAGCCCGCGGTTGGCCGGGCTGAAGGTGTCGCCGATCCGATAGCCCCCCCAGCCGGTGAGCCGGCTGAACACCCCGGCGTCGGGCGACGCCGCCCGCTCGGCCAAGCGCGCCCTGGTCTGGGGGTCGGCCAGGCTGGCCATGCGCTCGGGCACCGGCAGGGAGAGCACCTCACCCCAGTCGGGCAACATGTTGAGGGCGCAGTAGTTGAGGAAGCTCATGTTCATGCCCACCAGCACCGGCATGGTCAGCGCCACCACCCGGGCGCCGTGCTCGGCCGCCCGCACCGAGGCTCCGAGCTGGGCCCGGTAGCGGTCGGGGTCGGCCGAGTCGATGGTGAGCACGTTCCAGTTGAGCGGGCGGCGGGCCGCCCGGCTCATGGCCACCATCAAGTCGAGTTCCTCGTCGGTGAAGCCCTGCATGCAGCCGTCGGTCACGTACTCCAGGGTGGTCCCCTCGTGCTCGGCCACCACCGAGCACAGCGCGATCACCTCGTCGTTGCTGGCGAAGCGGGAGGCCACCGGGGCGCCGTCGCCGTCGTTGTGGGTGTACGACAGCGAGGTGGAAAAGCCCAGGCCCCCGGCGGCGATGCCGTCGGCCAACACCGCCTTCATGGCCTCGAGCTGGCCGGGGTCGGCCTCGTTGCCGGTGGCGTCGGCCCCCATGACCGCCCGGCGGATGGCGCAGTGCCCCACCAAAAAACCGGCGTTCACCCCCAGGTTGCCGTCCAAGCGGGCCAGGTAGTCGGCGAAGGTGCGCCACGACCAGTCAAGGCCCGACTCCAGTGCAGTGAGCGGCATGCCCTCCACCTTGGCCATCATGCGCTGGAGGTAGGGGGCGTCTCCGGGGTTGAGGGGCGCCAGGGTGAACCCGCAGTTGCCGCCGATAACGGTGGTCACCCCGTGCAGGTTGGACGGAGAGGCGGCCGGGTCCCAAAAGAGTTGGGCATCGTAGTGGGTGTGGGGGTCGACGAAGCCGGGGCAAACCACCCGGCCAGAGGCGTCGATCTCAGTGCGCCCAGAGTCGGCCACCGTCCCGATCGCCGCTATACGCCCGTCGTTCACCCCGACGTCGCCGGAGAACCCCGGGCTCCCCGAGCCGTCGACGATTGTGCCGCCGCGGATCACCAGGTCCAACACGGCCCCAATCCTACTTATACGCATGGGGAGCCCCCACCCCGCCCCACTATGCTCACTGCCTTACGGGCTGTGGCGCAGCTTGGTTAGCGCGTCGGTCTGGGGGACCGAAGGTCCCGGGTTCAAATCCCGGCAGCCCGACCACTAAACGAACCACAATCGACCACATCAATCAGAGCGGTACGCATCTCGTCGGTGGCTGACCCGAACGACCTCAATCGTTTTGTTGACTTCGTCGATCCGATAAATGACCCGATAAGTGCCTCTTCGTGCGCTCCACAGGCCTTCGAGCTCATTGCGTAACTCCACCCCGATACGCTGGGGATTTTCCAGCAGAGGCCCGCTGATCAATTCGAGAACCGCCGTCGCCACCGCCTGAGGGAGTTTTTCTGCGATGGTTGCTGCCGCTGTCCGGGCGACGACTAGCCCATAGGGGGCATCATTCATGAAGGCCGCAGCGCTCTGACGGCCTCTACGCCGCGTACAACATCGCCTTCCATTAGGGCGCGTTCGCCTTCGGCCAGCTCCTTCATGGCCTCGGGGTCGCCGAGAATAGCCAGGGTTTCTTCCAGCGATTCGAGGTCTTCGTGGCTCATAAGCACCGCAACCGGCGATCCGTTGCGGGTAATCGTCACCCGCTCGTGATGAGCGTTCACCCTCTCGATGAACTCTGAGAACCGATCCCTAACCGACCGCAACGATTCGCTTGCCATGGCCACAATTGTGCCACGCTAATTCCGACTTGTCACCCAATTGTGAGCCGTAGCCAGAACCCCCGATCGACGAGTTCGTCAAGATCTGCCACGCCTCCCGCTCCGGCCGCCGGTAGCACCGGTCGCGCCTCCCCTCAGAACAGCAGGGCGATGCCTTGGATGGCGCGCCAGGCTAGGTAGATGCCGGCGGCGGTTATGGCTAGCCAGAAGTGCCAGGGGACCTTTTGGCGGGTGTCGGGGCTTTGGGCGGGTGGGGTTTCGACTGTTTGGCCACAGGTAGGGCAGGTGCCGTGGGGGGTTATCGAGCTGGGGTTCCAGAAGCGGTCGCAGGGCTCGCACCAGGGCACGGCCATAGCTTGCCACCGCGAGCTGCCGAGGTCGTGCCCGTCGGCCGGGTACCCCGGGCGTTACGGAAAGATGAGGGTTTTGCCGGGGGCGGTGGTAGCCTGGCGTTACTTGGCCGAAGATTTCTGCCGAGCGGGCTGCCTCCGAGCTTCAACCTCTGATGCCGGGCAAGCTGCCCGAAGATGAATTGCGCCACGCTGACGAAAACAGGCGCCGACCATCCCCCAAGCGCCCGCCCAACGCGGGCAAGGAGCCCCATGCCCCCCACTTTCGCCCAGCTGGGCGTGCCCGAATCCATCTGCCGCGCGCTCGAGCGCAGCGGCATCCACAAGCCGTTCGAGATCCAATCCGCCGTCATAGCCGACGCCATGGAAGGCCGAGACATCTGCGGTCGAGCCCCCACCGGGTCGGGCAAGACGCTGGCCTTCGGCATCCCGCTGATCGCCAACGTCGAACAAGCCCGTCCCCGGCGGCCGCGGGCGCTGATCTTGTCGCCCACCCGCGAGCTCGCCGACCAGATCGCATCGGAGCTCCGCTCGATCTCCGGTCCGGTCACCGTGGCCGCCGTTTACGGTGGCGTCGGCTACACCAACCAGCGAAAGCAGCTTCAGCGGGGCGTCGACATCTTGGTGGCCTGTCCCGGTCGGCTCGAAGACCTGATCGACCAGCGGGCGGTGAGCCTGCACGAAGCCGACCAGGTGGTCATCGACGAAGCCGACCGCATGGCCGACATGGGCTTCCTCCCCGCCGTCAGGCGCATCCTCGACCAAACCGCCGACCGGCGCCAGACCGTCATGTTCTCGGCCACGCTCGACAGTGACGTGGCCAAGATCACCCGCGACTACCAGCATCGCCCCATCACCCATGAGGTAGGCGACGCCACCCCCGACATCAGGTCGGCCGATCACCGGTTCTGGACGGTCGAAAAGACCGAGCGAGTCGGCGTCTGCGCCGACGCGATCACCGCCGCCGGCCCGACCATCGTGTTCTGCCGCACCCGGCACGGGTCAGACCGGCTGGCCCGCCAGCTCACCCAGCGCGGCGTCAAGGCCGCTGCCATCCACGGCGGCCACGCCCAGAACCGCCGCACCCGAACGCTCAAAGAGTTCATCAACGGCCAGGTCGAGGCTCTGATCGCCACCGACGTAGCCGCTCGAGGGATCCACGTGGATTCGGTGGCCTGCGTCATCCACTTCGACCCGCCCGAGGATCACAAGGCATACCTGCACCGCTCGGGCCGCACCGCCCGCGCCGGCCAGACCGGTCTGGTGGTGTCGCTGGTCCAAAGCGGCCAACACGCCGACACCAAGAAGATTCAAGAGCAGCTCGACCTCAATGAGCCCATCACCAGCCCCAGGCCCCTAGAACACAGCGCAGCGCCCGCCCGCCGCCACAAGCCGGCTCATCACCACGAAGCCGACCGCACCGACAGGAAGCCGAATGGCAACCACCAGAACCGGCGCAGCCGGCCCGACCGGGACAACAACCGCGACGGTCGCCGATCAAACGGCAACTCCCAAGGACAACGCAACCGATCCGACCGACAAGGCAGCGGCCGCGGCGGAAACAAGTCGAAGGGCAGGCCACATGGTCGCCCGCACCGCCAGGCCACAGGCAAGTCCCGAAGCGGCGCCTCCTCCCGGTAGCGCAGCGCCCGCCCGCTGATCCGGGCGGGCCGAAACAGATCAGGCCCGGCGGACGGCCAAGATGGCCACGTCGTCGCCGATGGTGCCGTCGGCGAAGTCCCGCGCGGCCTCCAATAGCGACTTGCACAACACGTCGGGCGACACGGTGGGATCGCGCCGCAGGTGCATGGCGATGCGGTCCTCGCCGAACTGGGCGTCGCCGTAGCGCACCTCGGCCAGGCCGTCGGTGTACATCAGCACCATGTCGCCGGTGTCGAGGGGGATCTCCTTGCTGAAAAAGGAGCTGTTGGGGTCGAGCATCAACAAGGCGCCGGTGGCCCGCAGCGGCTGCACCTCCCGCTCGTGCCACAGCCAGGCCGCCGGGTGGCCCGCCGAGGCGTAGCGCATGGTCTGGGCCTCGGTGTCGAACACCACGATCACCACCGAGATGAACTCTTCGGCCCGCTCGATAGACGACATCTGGGCGTTCAGCTCCTCTAGGGCTTGAGCCGGGTCGCGGAACTGGCGCAAAAACACCCGGAGCAGGTACTTGGCCTGGAAGGCGGTGATCGAAGACTCGATGCCGCGGCCGGCCACATCGCCGATCACCGCGGCCACCCGGGTCGGGCCTACCCGGAACACGTCGAAGAAGTCGCCGGCCATCACCCCTTCGCCCGCCTGGTACACCCGGCCCATCTCATAGCCGGCGAAGTCGGGCAAGTCGTCGGGGGCCAGCCGGTCGGCCCAGGCCAGCGGAGCGAGATCGCCCTGGCTCAGCGTCTCCTCGGCCCGGCGCTCCATCTCGAATCGCTCCTGGGTGAGCCGGGCCTCGGCCACTGAGCGGCGCCCCCACCAGAGCGGGAACAGGGCCGGCACCACCACCAGCACCAAGATGGCGGTCGCCGCCCGGGACTCAACCGCCGCCATCAGCGCGGCAACAACCATCAGCGCGGCGTACAAAAGGGCGGCGTGGGCGTCGCGGCGGTAGCTGGACTGGGCCAGCGTGTAGGCCGCCTCGTAGGCATCCTTGCCCTCTTCGTCGTACCCCACGCCGGCATGGGTGTGCTCCACCCGGAGCAAGAACCGATAGCGGTGCCGGGCCGACCGCGCGAACACCCCTGAAGCCGCCGCGCACACGCCCGCGACGATCACGAGGAGGAGGTTCTCCATTTCCGAAGGCTACCCCGCCATTTCGGGGAGTTCTTCCCGCTTTTGCCGCAATTACTCCCCCGACCGGCGGCGAACCCGGAGCTTGACCGGAACCGACCCCAAGTCGAACGACTCCCGGAGGCTGCGCTCCAGGTAGCGCAGATAGGTGCGGGGCAGGGTCCGGTTGGCGAACAGCGTGAAGGTGGGGGGATCGGTCGCCCCCTGGGTGGCGTAGAGCACCCGCACGCCGTCGGGGGCGGGATGGGCGGCCTGGGCGTCGCGCAGCACCCGGTTCACCGCCTGGGTGGGGATGCGCCGCCGGTATTCGGAGATCACCCCCCGCAGCTCGGGCAGCAGCCGGTTGACCCCCTTGCCCGACAGGGCGCTTACCCGCAGCACCGCCGCATCGCCCAGAAAGTGCAGCCTCCGGTCGATGTCTGTGGCGATCGCCTTGCGGGCCTCGGTGTCGAGCAGGTCCCACTTGTTCAAAAGCACCACGATCGGGCAGCCGGCGGCATCCACCCGCTCGGCGAGGCGCTGGTCTTGGTGGGTCACCCCCACGGTGGAGTCCACCACCAACAAGGCGATGTCGGAGCGGTCCACCGCGGCCAGCGCCCGCAGCAGCGAGTAGTACTCCGCGGCCTGGTCGATGCGGGCCCGGCGGCGCATGCCCGCGGTGTCCACGAACCGGATCGGCCCCAGCTCGGTTTCCACCACGGTGTCGATGGCGTCGCGGGTGGTGCCCGGCTGGTCGTGGACCACCGAGCGGTCGTCGCCGATGAGGTGGTTGAACAGGGTGGATTTGCCGGCGTTGGGCCGCCCCACGATGGCCACCGACACCATTTTCGACCGGGGGTCAGACCCAGCCTCCGACACCATGGCGTCATCAGACTCCGGCTCAGCGCCGGCGGGGGCCTCTTCGGCCGATTTCTCGGGGAACGCCGCGGTCACCGCGTCCAGCAGGTCCCCCACTCCCCGGCCGTGGAGCGCGCTCACCGGGAACGGGTCGCCCAAGCCCAGCTTCACGAACTCCCAGATGAGGTTTTCGTGGGCCTCGTCGTCCACCTTGTTGACCGCCACCAGCACCGGGCCGTGGCGGCCCCGCAGCCGCCCCGCCACCCCCTCGTCATCGGCGGTGACGCCGGCATGGGAGTCCACCACCATCACCACCACATCGGCTCTAGCCATCGACTTCTCGCTTTGGGCCGACACCTTGGCGTCCATCGAGGCGTTGTCGCCTGAGCCCTGGGGCAGCCAGCCGCCGGTGTCCACCACGGTGAACTCCTGTCCCTGCCAGTGCGCGGGCATCTCCTTGCGGTCGCGGGTGATGCCGGGCTGCTCGGCCACGATGGCCTCCCGGCGGCCCAAGATGCGGTTCATCAGCGTGGACTTGCCCACGTTGGGCCGCCCCACAATGGCCACAGTGGGCATCGGGCTAGCCACCGAGCGCCTCTTTGAGCGCGGCCCCGTCGGTGGCCACCACCTCCACGGGGCGGGGCAGGTCGCCCGGGCGGGTGCCGTCCAAGAACATGCCCTGCGACAGGCACACGTCGGGCAGCAGATAGCGGTGGCCCTCCGGCTCGCCGGCCAGGGTGCGGGCGATGTCGGCGCCCACCAAAAGCCCGGCCACCGCGGTTGTCCCCCCGAAGAACTGGTTCTCCACCGCCACCACTCGCACATCGTCGCGGCCCAAAGAGGCCACCAGCGGGGCCAAAACCGCCGCCCCGTACTCCCCGGTCACCACCGCCGTCGGCGCACCCCGACGGGGCCGCAGCCCAACCGGCGTCGACCCGTCGGCTCGCGGAGCCCGATAGCCGGCGGCCGGCGCCCCCTCAACCCAGGCGAAAAAACCAGCCTGGGTCCCGGTCACCCCGACAGCCTGGCCCATGAACTCCATCTGAAGGGTGGTCGCCATGCCCACCCCGTCCTCGTGCATGCCGAAGCCCTCGTAGGCCTCGGGGCCGGGGAACCCGACCCCGCCCAGCAGGTAGTACTCGTCGGCGGCGAACACCAGGCGGCGGCCCAGAATCCGCTGGTTGATGGCCTGCCACTCGTGTACCGCCTCTACCACCGCGGCCGCCTCGGCGGCGGTGTGGGGCCGCAGCCGGGGCTCAGAGGTGTGGCGCGACACCCCGAGGGGCACCACGCACACGCTGGCCAGCTCGGGGTACTCGTCGGCCACCCCGGCCAGGGTGTCCTCCAGCACGTCGCCGTCGTTCACGCCGGGGCACACCACCACCTGCCCGTTCACCTCGATGCCGTGGTCCAACAGCGCCCGCAGCCAGCGCAGGCTGGTGGCCCCCCGGCGATTGCGCAACATGGCGGCCCGCACATCGGGGTCGGTGGCGTGGATGCTCACGTTCAGCGGCGACAGCCGCTCGGTCACCACCCGCTCCAAGTCGGCCTCGGTGAACCGGGTCAAGGTGGTGAAGTTCCCGTACAGAAACGAGAGCCGGTAGTCGTCGTCTTTCATGTACAGGCTGGGCCGCAGCCCAGGCGGAAGCTGGTAGATGAAGCAGAACTCGCAGTGGTTGTCGCAGGTCCGCACCCGGTCGAACAGCGCCGAGTCCACCTGCGCGCCCAGCGGCGCCCCAGCGGGCTTGTGCACGTCCAACTCCAGCACCACCGCGTCGCGCCGCACATCGAGGCTCAGCTCCGGCTCGTCCACCAGCATCTGGTACTCGATCACGTCTTTGGGAACGCTGCCGTTTATGGCCAGAAGCTCGTCGCCGACCCGCAGGCCGAACCGCTCAGCCGCGGAGCCGTCGGCGACAGCGGTGATCCGAGGCGCGGACATGAACGGAATGATACGAGGCCCCGCCCCCTGCCCAGAACATGGTTCTCGAGAACCGGGATCAGACCGCTAGATTGGCCCTGTGCAAGTGGAGAAGGTGATGTTGGCCGCTCCCCGGGGTTTCTGCGCCGGCGTGGAGATGGCCATCAAGGCGCTGGCCTGGCTGGTTCGCACTTTCGACGGCCCGGTGTACTGCTACCACGAGATCGTCCACAACAAGCTGGTGGTCCGCCGCTTTGAGAAGCTCGGCGTGGTGTTCGTCGACGACATCTCCGAGGTGCCTCCCGGCCACCCGATCATGCTGTCGGCCCACGGCTCGGCCCCCGAAGTGGTGGCCGCGGCCAGCGAGCAGGCCAGCTACATGGTCGATGCGGTGTGCCCGCTGGTCACCAAGGTGCACCACGAGGTGAAGGTTCGGTCCAACAAGGGCTACCGCATCATCTACGTCGGCCACGAAGACCACGAAGAGGCGGTGGGCACCATGGCGGTGGCCCCCAAGGCCATCCATCCGGTGGAGTGCACCGACGACGTGGAGGCGCTGCCCGATTTTGACGAGCCGGTGGCCCTTTTGGCCCAGACCACGCTTTCGCACCGCGACTGGGAGGGCGTGCTGCACGCCGCCCGCCGCCGGTTCCCCGACATGTGGACACCGGGGCGCAGCGACCTGTGCTTCGCCACCACCAACCGCCAGGCCGCCCTCACCGCCATCGTCCGGCGGTGCGACACCTTTGTGGTGGTGGGCTCGGCCAACTCCTCCAACACCCAGGCGCTGGAGAAGCTGGCCCGCGAGCTGGGCTGCCAAAACGTGTACCGGGTGAATCGGGCCTCTGAGCTGCCCGACGACATCTCCGGGGTGGTGGGGGTCACCGCGGGGGCGTCGGCGCCCGAGGAGCTGATCAACGAGGTGCTGGAGCGCCTGGCCCCCGAGCAGGGCATCGAGGAGATCTCGGTCACCGGCGAAGACGAGTACTTCCCCCCGCCCCGCAATCTCCGAGAGCTCATCGAGGCCTCCGGCGCCTTAGCGTCGTTCAGCCTGGGAGGCTCGCCGAATCCTCAAAAGATGGTGGACCGCCAAGTAGCCGCCAGCGATGTCCTAGACGTCCTCACCGCCAGCCGCTGAGCTGATTCACTCCGAGTCCTCGGGTCTCTCGATGGGTATGCCCAGCTCTTGTTGCAGGTTGTCGAACATGGTCTGGAGGATTTCCCGCAGCTCTGAGGAGTAGGCGATCAAGTCCTCCCGGTCGTGGCGGCCCCGGTCGTCGACGTCGGGCGGCGCCAGCGGCTCTCCCCACACGATCCGAACGGTGCGGGGCCGGGGCATCTTTACGCCGATGCCCATGGCCCGCTCGGCGCCCCCGACAGCCACCGGCACCACCGGCACTTGGGCCTTGGCCGCCAGCCAGGCCACCCCGTTCAGCAGCGGGAAGATGCGGGGGCCCGACTTGCGCTCCCCCTCGGGGAACACCACCAGCGCCTTTTCGGCCTCCAGCACGGTCAGCGCCGCTTTCAGCGCGCTGCGGTCCACCATCTCCCGGCGGACGGGAAACGCGCCCATGGTCACCAAGAACCGGGTGGTGATCGGACCCCTGAACAGACCGCTCTTGGCGAAATAGCGCGGTGCCCGCCCTGCCGACGCCCCCACCAAAAGCGTGTCCAGGTTGGAGCGGTGGGTGGGGGCGATGATCACCCCGCCGGTGCGGGGCAGGTTGCGCCGCCCTCGGGTGTAGCAGCGGAAGTACGCCCCGAACACCGCCCGGGCCAGCCGCTGGATAAAGAAGTGGAACACCACGCCCGCCACCCGGCCCTTGGCCTCTAGATCCTCGGGGCGAAGCTCGGCCGGGCTCATGGCAGCAGGGCGATCGGCGGGCACCACGGCAGCCTCATCCCAGCCGGGCGATCAGCTTGTCCACCACCTCGTCGACGGAGAGGCGGGTGGTGTCGATGTGTATGGCGTCGGGGGCCTGGCTCAAAGGGTCGTGCTGGCGGGTGGAGTCGGCCGCGTCCCTGGCGGCCAGGTCGGCGGCCACTGTCTCGTAGTCGAGGGCGCTCACCTCGCCCGCGCGGCGCTCGGCGCGCACCTCGACCGAGGCGCTCAGATACACCTTCAGCTCGGCGTCGGGGAACACCACCGTGCCGATGTCGCGGCCCTCGAGCACGCCGCCGCCGCGCTCCATCGCCCACGCCCGCTGGCGCACCCGCAGCACATCTCGCACCCCGGAGATGGCCGCCACCGTGCTCACCGACCGGGTCACCTCCGGGCCTCGGATCTGGGTGGTGGCATCCACCCCGTCGACCACCACCGCGGTGTCGTCGATTCGGATGTCGCTGGTTCGGGCCACCTCCACGATGGCGTCGGAGTCGGCCAGGTCAACCTCCCGGGCCATGGCCGCGAACGCCACCGACCGGTACATGGCCCCGGTGTCGAGGTACTCCAGCCCGAGGCGCTCGGCCAGCCGCCGAGCCACCGTCGACTTGCCCGAACCCGCCGGCCCGTCGATGGCGATCACCCTCAGGCGCGGCCCGGTTGGCTCGGCACCAGTGCTCATGGAGACCATCCTGTGACGCGGCTCAGGTCTCGGGCAAAGCCCGGATAGCTGGTGGCGGTGGCCTCGAACCCCTCGACGGTCACCGACGCCGAACCCGCTGCGCCGGCGATGGCCGCGGCCATCGCCATCCGGTGATCCCCATGGGAGTCCACCGTACCGCCGCCCAGTCTCCCGACTCCCGCCACCGCCAAAGCCTCGCCGTCGATCTCAGTCTGGGCCCCAAACCCGTTGAGCATCTCGATGATGGACGCCACCCGGTCGCTTTCTTTGACCCGAAGCTCGCCAATCCCCTCGAATACCGTGACCCCCTCGGCCGCCGCCGCGGCCACCGCCAATATGGGCACCTCGTCGATGCAGCCAGGCAGCTCGTCGGCGCTCACCCGGGTGGCTCTCAGCTCGCTGGTGCAAGCCCGGATGTCACCAGAGTCGGGGTCAACCGAAATGTCGGCCCCCATGCGGGCCAGCACGTCGACGAAGCCGCCCCGGGCCGGGCCGAGGTACACGTTTTCCACCGTGAGGTCGCTGTCGGGGGCCATGCACGCCCCCACCAGCCAGAAAGCGGCCTGCGAAGGGTCGCCGGGTATGCCTATTGAATGGGGCGGCTCCACTTCGCCGGGCCAAACGGTCACCGAACCGCCCCCCCGCTCCACCCGCACGCCGGCGTCGGCCAGCATCTCCTCGGTGTGGGCCCTGGTGGGCACCGGCTCGTGAACGGCGGTGGGGCCCTCAGCCCGCAAGGCCGCTAGCAGCACCGCGCTCTTCACTTGGGCCGAGGCCACCGGCAAGGTGTAGTCGATGCCCCGCAGCGGGCG
The DNA here is from genome assembly GCF_965214065.1 of Candidatus Poriferisocius sp. GTDB lineage: Bacteria > Actinomycetota > Acidimicrobiia > Acidimicrobiales > Bin134 > Poriferisocius. The sequence goes on along the minus strand of NZ_CBDCAT010000026.1, from coordinate 44,575 downwards.
GCCCTGCACCGTCAAAGGCGCCAGGGTGCCGCCCGACCCGCTGCCCCGCACCGACGCCCCCATAGCCGACAGCGGCTCGATGATCCGATCCATGGGCCGGCGGCGGATGGAGGCGTCGCCGTCCAGGGTGGTGGTGAAGTGGTATCCGGCCACCAAACCGGCCAGCAGCCGGATACCGGTGCCGGAGTTCCCGAGATAGATGGCGCCGGGCACCCCGGCCAGCCCGCCAGCCACCGTCACCTCCCCGGTGCCATGGACCTCAACCTGCGCCCCCAGAGCCTGCACCGCCAAACGGGTGCGGGTCACATCATCGCCGTCGGACAGGCCCGAGATGGTGCACGGCCGGCGGCCCACAGCAGCGATCATCAACGCCCGGTGCGAGATCGACTTGTCTCCCGGAACCCGAAGCCGCCCGGTGAAGCGCTGCGAGCCCTCAATAGTGATCGCGCTCACGACAAAGGTCTTGAAGACGGGGCGTAACCCTGCTGCCTCAGAGCGTCCAACAGGCTCCCCATCGCCTCGTCGTCGACCACCAAGATGGCCACGCCCTGGCTGCCCTCCACCGAGTGGGCGATCTCCAGGTCGTAGATGTTCACCCCGATGTCGGTGGTCAAGCTGGTGATGCGGGCCAGCTCGCCGGGACGGTCGAATACGGGCACCCTGATCTCGGCCAGCGCCACCTCTCGATCCATGCCGGCGGGCAGATGCACCCGGGCTGCTCGAGCCTTCTCCAGCAGATCCAGCAGCCCGCCTCTATCGCCCTCGGCCACCAGGCAGCGCACATCGCCCAGTGCGTCGATGAACCGGTCCAAAACCGAGCAAATGGCCTCGGCGTTCTCCTCGCAGATGTCCGGCCAGATTCCGGGGTGTCCCGAAGCGATGCGGGTCATGTCCCGGAATCCGCCTGCGGCCAGCCGCAGCATCGCCCGGTGCTCATCGGATCGCTCGTCGGCCAGCGACATGAGGGTGGCTGCGGTGAGATGGGGCACGTGCGACACCACCGCCACCAGCGCGTCGTGGCGCTCGGGGGCCAGCGACACCACGTCGGCGCCCAGCGAGGCCACCACCGATCGGATCTGCACCAAAGAGTCGTCGTCGGTCTCGTCGGTTGGGGTGAGAACCCACACCGCGTTCTGGAACAGGTCGGCCCGGGCGCCGGCCACCCCCTCCTGCTCGCTGCCCGCCATCGGGTGTCCGCCCACGAATCGGCGGTCGGCCACCTCAGCCACGATGGAGGCCTTCACGCTGCCCACATCGGTGACCAGCCCATCGCTGGCCCCCAGCGCCTTGCGGGCCTCGGCGGCGGCCGCCCCTACCGGGGTGGCCACAAAAGTGATGTCGGCGCCGGTGGGGGGCCCCACCGCGTCGAGGGCCCCCCGGCGCAGAGCCTCAGCGGCCACCGACTCGTCTTGGTCGGTGCCCACCACTTGCCAGCCTCGTTCCCGCAGGGCCAGGCCGATGGAGGCGCCGATGAGGCCGGTGCCGACGATGGCTGCCCGATGAGCCGCCATCACTCGGGAAGGTCGTCGCGCAGGCCCTGGGCGCCTTCCAGGTAGATGTGGTGGAGCTCGTCGCGCCCCCGCTCGGTGTTCAGATGGATGAGCACCCGCAGACAAAGCGGCGTGCCCCCCACGATGTCGAGCTCTTGGGCGCACAACAGCGGCACATCGCCCAAGCCGAATTTCCGGGCCGGCGCCGCCGGAAACACCGAGTTGATGTCGGAGGTGGCGGTAAACACGATGCTGATCAGGTCGTCGTGGTGGATGTCGTTGCGGTCGAACAGCTCGGTCAACAGCGCGATGATCCGCTCTTCGATCTGCTCGGCGGTGTCGTCGTCGATGGTGGTGGCGCCCCGCAGGGCCCGCACGGCGCGGCTCACACCCCCGATTCTACCGACCCCCGCCGCCGGGCTCGCACTCAGATCCTGGAGTGGTTCCGCTGCGCTCCAAGGCCCGCACTTCGCCGGGGTCGAGCTCCCGCCACTGGCCGGGGGCAAGGCTGCGGTCGGCCAGCGGGCCGATGCGGGTGCGCACCAGGCGCAGCACCGGGTGGCCCACCGCCTCGCACATCCGCCGCACCAGGCGGTTGCGGCCCTCGTGGACCACGATGCGAACCACCGAGGGCTCCAAGAGCGACACCGCCGTGGCCCGGGCCGCGCCGTCGTCTAACTCCACCCCCTCGCGCAGCCGCCGCAGCGCCCCCCGGCTGGGACGGCCCTGCACCTGGGCCAGATACTCCTTGTCCACCCCGAACGAGGGGTGGGTGAGGCGGTGGGTCAGCTCCCCGTCGTTGGTCAACAACAACAGCCCCTCGCTGTCGGCGTCGAGGCGCCCCACCGAGAATACCCGGGGCTCGGGGGGCACCATCTCCACCACCGTGGGCCGCCCTTCGGGGTCAGAAGCGGTAGAGACCGCGCCGGGGGGCTTGTTCAATAGGTAGTACACCAGATCGGCCCGCAGCCCCACCGAGACCCCGTCCACCGCCACCGAATCGTGCTCGGGATCTATCCGCTGGCCCAGCCGGGCCGCCTCGCCGTTGACGGTGATGCGGCCCTCGGCCACCATCTCCTCCACCGCCCGCCGGCTGGCCACCCCCGCCCGAGCCAGCACCTTCTGTATCCGCTCAGGATCGCTGCCCATGAGGGGCTACCATGGCATGCGCTACCAGATGCCGCCGAGCATTTGGGCCACACAAGCTTATGGCTATGGGTTATGTCGCCGTTTCCAGCGCCCGGCGGGTCGCGATGTGGGCCGCTTTGGGCGCCCTGGCTCTGGTGGGCGCGCTGTTGGCCCCGATGCCTGGCGCCGGGGCCCAGCCGAGCGTGCCCGCTGAACCCGTCAATGCGACCGCCACCCCCGGAGACTCACAGGTCACGCTGGCTTGGACCCCGGGCGACGACAACGGCAGCACCATCATCCGCTACGAGTACACCTACGACGAGAACGGCGTGGCCGTCAACGTGTGGTATCCCGTGCCCAACAGCAATCGCCACACCACCGGCTACACCGTGACCGGGCTGACCAACGGCAACACCTACCGGTTCTATCTGCGAGCCGTGAACTTGGAGGGCAACGGCGCGGTGGCCACCGCCGCGCTGCTGCCCGCCATACCGGCCACCACACCGGACCCGCCCACCGGGTTGACGGCCACTCCGGGCAACTCCCAGGCCACGCTCACCTGGACTCCCGGCTTCGACGGCGGCTCGCGCGTCTTGTACTACGAAATCCGCTACCGAGCCGGCAACGGCCCCTACAACCCGTGGACCATCATGGTGGGCTCCACCGGCGACACCACCAGCCACATCGTTACCGGCTTGTCCAACGGCGTCACCTACCGGTTCCAGGTTCGCGCCGTAAACGCCATAGGGCCGACCCCGTCTGAGCCTTACGACGCCGAGCTCGAAGACGACACCACCGACCCGGAAGACGAAATGGCCGAGCCGGACACCACCGAACCCGAAGACGACACCGAGGCGGAGACCACCGAACCTGAAAACGACACCGAGCCGGAACCCGATACGGCCGAGCCCGAAGACACCGAGCCCGAGACCTCCGAGCCCGAACCCGATACCGCCGAGCCCGAAGACACCGAGCCCGAGACCTCCGAGCCCGAACCCGATACCGCCGAGCCCGAAGACACCGAGCCCGAGACCTCCGAGCCCGAACCCGATACGGCCGAGCCTGAAGACACCGGGCTGGAGCCCGGCAGCGAGCCCGAGCCCACTGAGCCCGAGCCCACTGAGCCCGAACCCACCGCTGACGAGCCGGCGGCGCCGGTTGTGGTACCGCCTGACGACGGACTCTTTTACTCGGGCGTCATCACCGGGCCGACCTTCTGCATTGGTCTGTGGCTGGGCGGTCCTACCACGTTCCCGCATGACTCCAACGGCGACGGAGTGGCCGACGTGTGCTCGCTGCCCTACACCCGCCGCGAGGCCATCGCCCGCCAGCAAGCGATGATCGCGCTGGCCAACCACCACGCCGACCTCTACACCATGCTGGTGAACGCGGCCTGCGCCGCCACCGAGGGCACCGCGGCCTGCGGCGGCGAAACCCTGGGCGCTGCGCCGACAGTTCCGCCCGCCGGCAGCGGCTTCTACTCCGGCGAGGTCATCACCGGGCCGGGCTTTTGCGCCAACCGGTCGCTGGGCGGCCCCACCACCTACCCGCATGACTCCAACGGCGACGGAGTGGCCGACGTGTGCTCGCTGCCCTACACCCGCCGCGAGGCCATCGCCCGCCAGCTAGCCGGCGACATCCTCGCCGCCACCTTCCCAGAGCAGTTCCAAATCCGCATCCGCAACAGCTGCCGCGCCCTCGCCAACGCCGACTACGGCGACAACCCCGCCGATCTAGCTAAAGACGCCTGCGCCTAGCCGCCGCTTCCCACCTCGTCGCCGTTGCCGCCAGACGCCGGCGATGGGCGGCTGTCGGCCATGAGGCTGGTTTCCAAGGCCTCGATCACCTCGGGGCCGGGCACGAAATCCACCAGCGGGGGCAGGTCGCGCAAAGAGTCGAGGCCCAGGCGCTCCAAAAACGCCGGGGTGGTGGCAAACAGCCGGGCGGTGCCCGGGCCGGGGTCGCGGCCCGCCTCATAGATAAGGCCCCGCTGTTCGAGGGTGCGCATGGCCCCCTCGGCGTTCACCCCTCTAATGGCCGACACCTGCGCCCGCGACAGCGGCTGCTTGTAGGCCACGATGGCCAGCGTCTCCAAAGCGGCCGACGACAGCCGGGCGCTCTGGCCGCTCACCACAAACCGCTTCACGTAGCTCTCGGCGTCGGGATGGCTGCGGTAGCGGTAGCCCCCGGCGGCCCGAACCAGCTCGAAGCCCCGCCCCTCGGCCCGGTACTCATCGGCCAGCTCGGCGCAGATGGCCTCCACCTCTGCTGAGGGGATCTCGATGAGCTGGGCCATCAGCCCCGGCGCCACCGGCTCCTCGGCCACCATCACCATGGCCTCCACCGCCCGGCGGGCCTCCCGGCGCTCATCCCTCATAGGCGTCTGTCTCCAATAGCGATGCCCCACCGGCTTCATCGCCGCTCCAGGCGATGGTGATGCTCCCGAACACCGCTGCCTGCGAAACCTCCACCAGCCCCCGCTTGTACAGCTCCAATACGGCCAAGAAGTACACCACCACCTCGATGCCGGTGGCCAAGTGCTCGGTGAGGTCCCTGAACCCCACCGGGCCCACAGCCGGCAGCCGGGCGGCCAGCTCGGTGGCCACTTCGTAAACGGTGAAGGGGATGTTGGTCACATGGGCCAGGCTCACCTTGGGCACGGGCCGAACGGCGGTGGCCCGCAAATACGCCGCCCGCAGGTCGTCGGGGGCGGTCCCGGCCAAAAAGTCGGGCACCAGCTCCATATAGCGCTCATCGGGCCCCGCGGTGCGCCCAAAACCCCGCCCGGCCGCCGCGGCCAGCTTCTCCAGGGCCGCCGATGCTGCTTTAAAGGTGTGGCACTCCAGCAACCGGGCCAACAGCAGGTCGCGCTCGCTCCACAGGGCCAGCTCCTCGTCGAGGTCCACCGAGGCGCTGTCGGGCAAAAGCCGGCTGCTTTTGAGCTGCACGAGCGTGGCCGCGATCAACAAGAACTCGGTGGCCACCTCCAAATCAAGCTTTTCCATGCGGTCGAGCTCGGCCAGATAGGCGTCCACGATGTCGCCCACCACCACCTCGTACAGGTCGACCTCGTCGCGCAGTATCAAGTGCAACAAAAGATCAAGCGGCCCCTCGAACACCTCGGTACGCACTTCGAAAGGACCCTGCGACACCTCGGTTCGCACCTTCACCGGCCCCTCAGACACCTCGGTGCGCGCCCCTGCTGCCACCCCGCTACCCTACCGGGCGGCTGCGGCGGCTTCGGTGACGCCGGCAACACCGCACGCCTCTGTCCTAGCTCAGGGCCATGGACGAAAAGTTCACCGGCCAGCTCAGGGCCATGGACGAAAAGTTCGCCGGCCAGCTCCAGGCGCTCGAAGTCAGGCTCATCGACAAGTTCACCGGTGAGCTTCAGGCCCAGGGCAAAAGAATCGATCGGGTGTACGACGTCTTGTTGGCGCACGGCGAGCGCCTGGCCCGCATCGAGATCAAGCTCGACATCGAGCCACCCGCCGAGGCCGCCTAGGCGGCCGGGCTGAACCGCAGACGGCTGCCCACGTTGTGCTGCCCTTGAGCCGCTGCGGGGTCTTGCCGCTAGCTCAGAGATGCTGTCGCAGGCATTGGCCGAGGCCCGCGGCGAGAACGGTTTTGATGATTGCCGTCGATAACGCTACGGCGGATAACGCCATGGCGCAGTTGGTGCCGCTTCGGTGACTCCCGTCTTTCATTACAGAATGGTTAAGAAACCTCGCGACTTTGGGGCGAAAAGCTTGTTTTCCAACATCCAGCCTCGTAGTCTGTCCCTCATGGCTAAAAATGTTTTCTCAGGATTTCGCTCCGCTGGGCATGACCCAGTGGGGGATTCGCGCGCCCGGCGACGGGTAACGACGTGGGCAGCGCTAGGCATTCTAGCGCTGCTCGCCACGCTGTTAACCCCGCTGTCCACGGCGAGCGCGCAGGTTCCAACAGTGCCTTCTCCTCCCACAATTACGTCGGCGACGCCCGGAGATGGGAACGTCACGCTGACATGGAACCCAGGAGATGATGGTGGCAGCACGGTCATCCGGTGGGAGTACCAGCAGACAACCCCACAGACAGGGGTGTGGATCCCGATACCCGGTAGCAATCGCAACCTTGCCCGGCACACCATCACCGGCTTGACGAACGGCACCTCATACGCCTTCGAGGTGCGGGCCGTCAACGGTGTGGGCAACGGTGGTGCGGGCAATATGACTGCTCTCACCCCGGGCACTGCCACGCCGTCTACGACGCCGGCCGCGCCCGTTGGCCTGAGAGGAGCCGCAGATAACTCGGAGGTTGTGTTGACCTGGAATGCGGCTACCGCGAATACAGCCGCCGACGGTTTCTCAGCCATCACGGGGTATGAAGTCCAGCAGAAGACCGGCGATGAGGATTACGCCCCATGGGCCATCGTCATCGGTTCTATGGCTGACACCGCGACCCATACCGTTACCGGCTTGACCAACGGCACTACTTACCAGTTTAAGGTTCGGGCCCGGAACACCAATGGCGCGGGAGCTGCCGCGGAGACCACACCGGTCACTATCGCCACCGCTCCGGGGCGTCCCCGTTCGCTGACCGCGACACCTGGCAACGGCCAGGTCACTTTGTCGTGGCAAGCAAGCAGCAACGGCGGTTCCCCTGTCACGAGCTGGCAGTTCCGCCTTCAGAGAGCCGAGGACGGTGGCACTCTTACCACCGATTTCGACACTGAGGCGTGGGTCACCATTCCCGGCAACCCTGACCGCACGAGCTACACCGTGGTCAGTTTGAGCAACGACATGATTTACCGATTCCAGGTCCGTGCGACCAACGCCACTATGCCGGGTCTGGGCTCACCGGCTACAAGCTCGGTTGTGAACCCAGGAATGCCCCCCGGCATGCCGACGAACGTGATGGGCGACGCATCGGCGACCTCCATCACATTGAGCTGGAGCCCACCCATTGTGAGTGGTGGCAGCGACCTCAATGACGGTGGCTCCCCGATCATCCGCTACGAGTATTCCCAGAAGATCGGTGACGGCGACTACGGCGAATGGACAGCTATTCCGGCGAACCAACTGTTCTTGGATAGCGAAGAGACCACGAGGGCATCTGCTGCGGCCGCTACGGATCCATTGCGGCACACCGTACGCGGTTTGACCGCGGGCACGGCGTATCAGTACAGGGTTCGGGCCGTGAACGCCACCGGTGCCGGTATGGCCGGCGCGATGCCGGGCCCCGCATACCCGGGCACCAAGCCCTTGGCCCCGGCCAACTTGAGCGCACGCCCCGTCTACAACGCGGCTAGCGGCAATGCCACGGTTTCCCTGTCGTGGGCTTCCGGCGGCGACGGTGGTTCCCCGATCACCAAGTGGGAGTACAAGACGGCTACTACGTTGGCAGCCTTGGCCGATACGGCCACTCCCTGGGTGACAATCTGCGAGAACACTCGCACAAGCCCAGATCCGACGTGTGCGGGTCGAACCAGCGTCGACCTGCCTCGCTCGTTGCCAACCCGTGCTCCGGATACCCGAGATAACGGGTTGAGGACCTCGATCTCCGAGGGCTTGAAGTCAGCGGACACCACTGACGACGAACACCACTTCGTGATCCGGGCAGCCAACGCCGAAGGCGACGGCTTCCAGTCCGGCACCGACAGTGCCAGGTTTGCTGTAACCGTCCCGTCAGCACCCGGCGTCGTACACATCGAAGATACGTCGACTGATAGCATCACCCTGGTTTGGACGGCTTCGGTCGCGGGCGGTAACCCCGTCACTGACTACGAGTACTCTGTAAAGAGTGGAGACGGCTCGTATGGAGCATGGAAGGCCGACGGTACGGATCTCAACGCCACCTACCTGATTCCCTCCGGTACTCCGCCGGGCACACCGCTTACCTTCCGGGTTCGGGCCCGGAATGCCATCGGCGCTGGCGCCTCCGCCGAGTCGCCTCAGACCGCTGGTGGTGCTCCCCCGACGCCTGGTGCGTCCAGCATCGCCGGTACTATGGGCTCTCCCGCCTTGTCGGCTACTCCAGGAACAACCCGGGTCACCTTGCTAATGGTCGGTACGACCGGAGAGGGCACCTCTGACACCACCCGGTGGGAGTATTCCTACAAGGTCGGTGATGGCGAGTACGGAAGCTGGGCGTTCAGCAACAATGGCGAGCAATTTACCCCACCCGACGACGACCCAAATACTGATGGCTCGCAGATCGCTGGCTTGGAGAACGGTGTGGCGCACACCTTTAGGGTCCGCGCCCTCAACGGCCAGTTGAGCAGCCCGATCCTTGAGGCCCGCCCCGCCACTCCGGGTGTTGCCCCGCCAGCACCACAGGGGCTGACCGCCTCTGCGGGCGACGGGACTGTCACGTTGTCTTGGACCTCAGGTGGCAGCGGTGGCCCACCGATCCAGAAGTGGCACTACTGCCTCCTGAATATCGATCCAGGTACCCCTAGGGACACGAATGACGACACGAATAACGAATGCGGTGCCACCGATGGAGTAGGCACGAATGGTTGGATGGAGATTGCAACTAGTAATGCCGGCTACACCTCGCACACCCTCGGCAATCCCGCAGCTCTCCTCGAAAATGGCCACTCGTACACATACATGGTGCGGGCCAAGAATGTCATCGGCGAAGGCGCCAGGGCTCAGGCCAATCCGGCGACGCCGGGTCGGGCACCGGGTGCTCCTGCACGGGTGATCGTGGATGCGGGCGACGGCCAGGTCACCATCAGGGTGGATGCACCGTCGGTCACTAACGGCGGCGCTGTTGTGGGCTACCAGGTTCGCAAGAGCCAAGACGGCGGCCCCTACGATGCCTGGGAATCCCTGGGCACAACCGGGAGAAACCCATCTGCTCAAGATGGCGCAGCGGTAACCGGCCTCTCCAATGGTGCTAGCTACACCTTCCAGGTGCGGGCTGTGAACGGCTTCGGTCCTGGTGGCGAGATCGAGTCGGATCCGGCCACCCCGGTTGGTGCCCCCACCGCTGGTGAGTTGGGCGCTGATGCCGGCGACGGCCAGGTGGCCCTTTCCTGGGCTCCGGGCAGCAGTGGCGGCAGTGCTATCACCAAGTGGCAGTATCGCCAGAGCGAGTCCGGCGGCGGCTACGGCGCATGGGCTGACATCGCCGACAGCGGCCCGGCTACCTCCAGCCATGTTGTTACTGGCCTGTCCAATGGCGTCAGCTACACCTTCCAGGTGCGGGCTGTGAACCAGCAGGGCAACGCCGTGCCGATCAGCTCGGCGGCGGTCATGCCGTCCACCGTTCCGCCTGCGCCTTCGGTGTCGGCTGCTCGGGGCAACGGCCAGGTCGACGTGACGTGGACGGCCGGTGCCTCCGGTGTGGCCGGTGAGGCCAGCTATGCGGCTGCGACCACTGGTTGGGAGGTGCAGGTTGGTGATGGCGCTTGGATGGGCATTGCTGATAGTGGTGCTGATACCGCCAGCTATTCTGTGACCGGTCTTGACAATGGCACGGCCTATACCATCTCGGTGCGGGCTGTGAACGATTTCGGTGCTGGTGCTGCGGGTTCTGCGTCGGCTACGCCGGCCACTGTTCCGTCGGCGCCTGAGGTTTCTGCTGAGCGCGGCGACGGCGAGGTGACGGTTTCGTGGACTGCCGGCGATGACGGCGGCTCGGCTGTGACTGCCTGGCAGTTGCAGGTGGACGACGGCGACTGGGCTGATGTGGCTGCTGATGCCACTAGCCACTCTGTGCCCGACCTCACCAACGGCACCTCCTACAGCTTCAGTGTGCGGGCGGTCAACGACGTGGGCGACGGTGCTGAGGGCTCTGCCTCGGCCACCCCGGCCACTGTTCCGGCTGCGCCTGAGGTCACTGCGACCGCAGGCGACGGCGAGGTCACGGTTTCGTGGACTGCCGGCGATCACGGCGGCTCCGCGGTCACTGCCTGGCACTTGCAGGTGGACGACGGCGAGCCGGCTGCTCTGGCTGCTGATGCCTCCAGCCACACGGTTGAGGGTCTCGACAACGGCACCTCCTACAGCTTCAGTGTGCTGGCGGTCAACGACGTGGGCGACGGTGCTGCGGGCTCTGCGTCGGCGACGCCGGCCACCACCCCGGCTGCGCCGACGGTTACTGCTGTGGGCAGCGACGGGGAGATCGCGGTTTCGTGGACCGCGGGCGATGACGGCGGCTCGGCGGTCACTGCCTGGCACTACCGCACCAAGATCGGCGTCGGCGACTACGGCGACTGGACTGAGGCCGCGGCCGATGCCAGCAGCGTCACCCTGTCCGGGTTGAACAGCGGCACCGGTGCGCTGTCGTACACCTTTGAGGTGCGGGGCGTGAACGGTGTCGGCGACGGTGAGGCGGGCACCTCGAATGAGGCCCTGCCGATCGCTGCGCCGCCTGTCAACGGCGTGTTCTACTCCGGCGTGGTCACCGGTGTGGACTTCTGCGCCGACATGTCGCTGGGCGGCGCCCGGTTGTACGCCCACGACTCTGACGGCGACGGCGTGGCCGATGTGTGCTCGCTGCCCTACACCCGCCGCGAGGCGATCGCCCGCCAGAACGCCGTTGAGGCCCTGGTAGTGCAGTTCGCCCCGGAGTACAAGGCGCTGGTGGCGGCGGCCTGTGCGGCCAGCGAGGGCGACGAGTCCTGCGGAGAGGGCATGACGATTGCGCCTCCGGCAGTGCCGATCAACGACGGCGGCCCGTTCTACTCGGGCGTCATCACCGGGCCGAGCTTCTGCGCCAACCGGTCGCTGGGCGGGCCCACCACCTACCCGCACGACGGCGACGGCGACGGCGTGTCCGACGTGTGCGCCCTGCCCTACACCCGCCGCGAGGCCATGGCCCGGCAACTCGCCGGCGACATCCTCGCCGCAAGCCACCCGGCAGACTTCGCTCGGGAACTGACCTCGGCTTGCCGCGGACTCACCGGAGCCGACTACGGCGACGATCCTGAGGACTTGGAAGGCGACGCCTGCGCCTAAGCGGCACAATCCCATAGCCGGCCCCGCTAGGGACCGGCCCTGAGAAAACAAAAAACAAACCCGGCTCCCCCGGTTGGCCTAGCCACCGGGGGAGCCGGCGTTAAACCGGTGTAATGCCGGTTGCGCTCTCGCCCGAGTTCACAGAGGCGCACACGGGTCGAAGACACAGGCCATGGACCTGTCGGGGTGCCTGTGGTACAGACCACCATGCAAGCAGCACCACCCCCTAAAATGTTCAAATTGTGGATGATGCGGTTCCAGCGAAACAGCTAGATGGCAGTGGCGGCCTCCGGCGGAGGCAGTTCTCGGTGAGAGCCGCATTCGGTGCAGTCATACTGCTGGCCTCCTTGGCAGCCCCAGTCTCCGCCGCGGGAGCGCAAAGCGTTCCCGGCGCCCCCGATGTGGTGGCTGAGTCCGGCCACCAGATCATCACGCTGACCTGGCGCCCAGCGAGCGAGGGAGGGGCCAGGATCATCCGATGGGAGTACACGCAGACCCTTCCCGTTCCCACCAATATCTGGCTCCAGATACCCGGAAGCGGCCCCGATACCACCAGCCACACTGTGGCCGGGCTGACCAACGGAACCCCCTATCAGTTCGCGGTTCGGGTCGTTACATTGGCAGGCAACGGCAGTCCGGGCATATCGAGGGCAGGTACCGGGGCAAGCGGAGAGGAAACCGTGTCGCCGTCCACAACTCCCGGGCCGCCGATCGGGTTGGCGGCCAAGGCGGAGAACTCGGAGGTGGCGCTGATGTGGACGGCGGCGGTCACCTCGGGTGCGGGCCGAAATGATGGGTTCGCTCCCATAACCTCATATGAGATACGCCAAAAGACCGGCGACGGAGAATACTCCCCGTGGACCGTAATGGTCGGCTCGGGCCCGGCGACGGCCAGGCACGTTGTTACCGGGCTGACCAACGGCGTCGTCTACCAGTTCGAAGTGAGGGCCCGCAACGCCAACGGCTCCGGTGCGGCCGCCGAAACCCGGCCTCTGGTGGTCGCCACCGTGCCGGGACCGCCCCGGGAGTTGGTCGGAGAGCCCGGCAACAAGAGGGCCCTTTTGAAATGGACGGCGAGCAGCGACGGTGGCGCCCCGGTCACCAGCTGGCAATACCGCCAGGGAACGGGCAGCGCCGATATCGCGGACGGTGCCGCGTGGGTCACGATCCCCGGCAGCCACGCCGATACCACGAGCCACCCCGTGGTCAGCCTGGACAACAGCTTGACCTATCGGTTCGAAGTGCGCGCCGTCAACGATGTCGGCCCGGGCGCCGCAGCGGCGACGGGGGTGGTGCAACCCGGGACTGCTCCCGCGAAGCCGGTCGGCTTCGCCGTGTCGTTCAAAGAGGGGACCACCGATACCGCGGTGCTGACGTGGAGGCGTCCCAACGACGGCGGGTCGCCGATCGTCGGGTACCAGTACTCCCAGAGGGCTGGGAGCGGCGGCTACGGCCCCTGGCGGGATGTCCCCGAATCCCGGCCCGACACCGGCTCCCACGAAGTGGGCGGTTTGGCCGCGGGAGCGGCGTACCGGTTCAGAGTCAGAGCGGTCAACGCAGTGGGCGGCGGCGCTGCGGCGACTGCCGCCAAAGCGTTCTATCCCGGCACCGCGCCAAGGGCTCCGGGACTTCTGAGGGTGGCCGACTCCTACGACGCGGCCAAGGGCATCAGATTCGTCACCCTGCGATGGACACCGAGCGATGACGGCGGGCCCCCGGTCACCAGGTGGGAGTACAAGTACTCCACCTCAGCCGAGGATGTGAGCACCTTCTACGAAGACCAAGGCTGGGTGGCGATCTGCGACACCGCCATCCGAAGGGATGCGGGCTGTGCGTCTAGGTCCAGCGTCACGGTGCCACGCTCGGCAGCCGAGCTAGGCGCTTTGCGCATACCCGTCGGATCTGACGGGCCAGAGCTCGATCCCGTGGCCGGCGAAACCTACTACGTCCAGATCCGAGCCGTGAATGAGCGCGGCGCTGGGTTGCCTTCGGGCATTGCCTCCACCTCCATCCCGAGGATCATTCCCTCGACACCCCCAGCCGTCTATATCCAAGACGCCGCCGCCGACAGCTTCAGAGTATGGTGGCCTCCATCTTCTGACGGCGGCACCAACACCGATATCGCCGGCACCGATGTCCACCTTCGCTACCAGGTGTCACACCGAGCCGGGGGCAGCTCGTGGAGCGGGTGGCAGAACGTGGAGGCCAATTCGACGACGATAGAGAACGCGGTGCAGGGCACACGGTACTGGGTGAGGGTGCGGGCCGAGAACGCTGTCGGCCTCAGCGGCATTGCCGAGTCGGCGGGCTATACACACGGCGGCCCGCCGACACCCGGCGCCGACGTGGTGGGCGCCGTCCCCTCCGTCACCGCCAGAGCAACCGCCAATCAAGTGGCCCTTTCTTTGATGCGATCGGCGAATGCGGGCAACATCGGGGGCATCACCGCCTCCACCTGGTGGGAGTACTCCTACAAGGTGGGCGAGGGAGACTACGGCCGCTGGACGTTCAACAATGCCGGGCATTGGTTCGCCGACGTCGCCGTCGATGGCTTGGAGAACGGCGAACCGCACACCTTCAGAATCCGAGGGGTGAACGCAGAGCTCGCCGGCCCCAGTCTGGAATCCGAGGAGGTCGTGCCCGGCTCGGTGCCGCAGGCGCCTGTCGGCCTGCAAGCCGCCCCCGGCGACCGGAGTGTCACGCTGGCGTGGACGCCGAGCGGCGGCGGCCCGCCGATCACCAAATGGCAGGTGTGCGAGCTGAGCAATGCGAACCCCTGTGGAGACGTCGAGACCGGCGAGGGTTGGACAGATATCCTCGACAGCGGCCCGGCCACCACCGGCCACACCATAGAGAGCCTGGCCAACGGCACGGCCTATACCTTCCTCGTTCGGGCCTGGAACGACCGGGGCTGGGGCACTCGGGCGCAGACCAGGGCGGTGACGCCGGGCAGGGTGCCCGACCCGCCGGCGAGAGTGCAGGTGAGCGCGGGCAACGGTCAGATAACCGTCACCGTTACCGCCCCGAGCGACGAGCACGACAGCCCGGTGACCGGCTACCAGTTCCGCAAGAAGGCCGCCGACGGCGCCTGGGACGGCTGGCAGGCCGCCGACAGAGCCGGCTCAGAGGCAACCACTGTGGCCACGGTGACCGGCGTTGCCAACGGCATCAGCTACACGTTGGAGGTGCGGGCGGTGAACGCCTTCGGCCCGGGCGGTGCGGCTGCGCCGTCCTCGGTCACTCCGATGGGCCCGCCGCCTGCGGGCACCTTGAGCGCCGAGCCCGGCAACGCCCATGCGGCGCTCGCCTGGATGGCTGGAGGCGACGGCGGTTCGGCCATCACCCTTTGGGAATATAGGCAAAAGCAGGCCGGCCGCAGTTACGGCGCTTGGCTTTCGATCCCGGGCAGCGGTCCGGCCACCGCCGGTCACACAGTGGCCGGCCTCGACAACGGCACCGCGTACACCTTCCAGGTCCGGGCGGTGAACCGGCTCGGCGCCGGCGAGCCGTTCGAGTCGGGCCCGGTCACCCCGGCCCTCGTTCCGCCGCCGCCCGCCGCGGTAGCCGCAACCCGGGGCGACGGCCAGGTGACGCTGGTGTGGCGCCCAGGCGCCGCCGACGGCCCCGGTGCAGCCGGCTATGCCGCTGCCACCACCGGCTGGCAGTACCGCGTGAAGGCCGGCGGCGGCGCCTACGGCAAATGGGTGGACATCGCCGACAGCAGTGCCGCCACAACTAGCCACACAGTGGCCGGCCTCGACAATGGCACCGCTTATGTGTTCGGGGTGCGGGCAGTAAACCATGTGGGCCCCGGCCCTGCCGAGTCTGGGGAGGCCACTCCGGCCACCGTGCCGGCTGCGCCGGCGGTGACCGCGTCGGGCGGCGACGGCGAGGTCGCGGTCACCTGGGCCGCCGGCGATAACGGCGGCTCCGCAGTCCTCTCCTGGCAGTTGCAGGTAGACGACGGCGGGTGGGCTGATCTGGATGCTGCCGCCATCAGCCACACCGTCGGCGGCCTCGACAACGGCACCGCCTATGTGTTCGGGGTGCGGGCTGTAAACGATGTGGGCGCCGGCCCTGCCGGGTCTGCGGAGGCCATTCCGGCCGCCGTGCCGGCTGCGCCGGCGGTGACCGCGTCGGGCAGCGATGGCGAGGTCTCGGTCTCTTGGGCCGCCGGCGTTGATGGCGGCTCTGCGGTCACCGCCTGGCAGTACCGCATGAGGGTTGGATTCGGCGACTACGGCGACTGGACAGAGGTCTCGTCGGATACCTCCAGCGTGACCCTCACCGGGTTGGGCGGCGGCACCGGCACCTTGTCCTACACCTTCCAGGTGCGGGCCGTGAACGGCGTTGGCGAAGGCGCCGCGGGCACCTCCGGCGAGGCCGTGCCGGTGGAGATGCCGCCCGCCACCGCCGTCTACTACTCCGGCGTGGTCACCCACCCCGGCTTCTGCGCCGACTTCTCGCTGGGCGGCGCCCGCCTGTTCGCCCACGACTCCGACGGCGACGGCGTCGCCGATGTGTGCTCTTTGCCCTACACCCGCCGCGAGGCCATCGCCCGCCAGAGCGCGGTGGACGCGCTGGTCGGCCAATACCCCGGCGAATACACCGCATTGGTGAACGCAGCCTGCGCCATCGCCGAGGACGGTGCCGGGGGCGACGCCGAGGACGGGGCGATTTGCGGCGGGGAGATGCTCGCTGCACCTCCGGCAGTGCCGATCAACGAGGGCGGCCCGTTCTACTCGGGCGTCATCACCGGACCGAGCTTCTGCGCCAACCGGTCGCTAGGCGGGCCCACCACTTACCCGCACGACGGCGACGGCGACGGCGTGTCCGATGTGTGCGCCCTGCCCTACACCCGCCGCGAGGCCATCGCCCGCCAGCTCGCCGGCGACGTGCTCGCAGCCACCTATCCGGCGGACTTCCGCCGAGAGCTGGCCACGGCTTGTCGTGTGTTGACCGGTGCCGACTACGGCGACGACGCCGAAGACCTGGCCAACGACGCCTGCGCCTAAGCGGCCCAATCCCATAGCCGGCCCACTAGGGACCGGCCCTGAGAAAACAAAAAACAAACCCGGCTCCCCCGGATGGTTCGCCCACCGGGGGAGCCGGCGTTTAATCCTTCCCCGCTGGTGCTGAGGTTCGGAGTTTCGGGTCGAGAAGCTGATTTAACTTTTTTTTGGAAAAGTGTTGTAAGCAGATCGTAATGAAGTAATGTGCTCTCCATGACAAAAAGAGCTTTCTCTGCAATGAGTTCTATAGGGATTAACCCCCCCCCCCCCCCCCTAACTAGTAGCGGGCGCCCCCGCTCCCGGCGGCGGGTCACGTTGTGGGCCGCGCTGGGCATCCTGGCGCTGCTCGCCACGCTGTTAACACCGTTGTCCACGGCGAGCGCGCAGTCGCCGACGGCGCCCGATGCCCCGCAGGTGACGGCGAGAGCTGTCGACGGGAGTGTCTCGTTGAGTTGGACCACCACCCCAGATGCGAACGATACCACCCACCCCAGTACATTCGACAATGGCAGTTCCATTGTCCGGTGGGAGTACACGTACGCAACGGGGACAACAGCCGGAGATACCACTCATTCAGGCATCTGGTTCCCGATAGCGGGCAGTCATCGTCTTACCAGGTCGCACACCGTTACCGGGCTGACCAACGGCCACTACTACGTCTTCTCGGTGCGGGCTATCAATAGCGCAACCCCTGGCCTGGGAGTTGCAGGTGATGCCAGCGAGGTCAGCCCGTCGACCACTCCGGGCGCGCCCGCCAACCTGAGAGCGGAGACGGCCAACTCGAAGGTTGGGTTGTATTGGACAGCTGCTGCCACCGCTGCCAATGCAAGAACCCGCGAAAACGGCTATTCAGCCATCGTGTCGTACGAGTACCGGCAAAAGACGGGTGACGGGGATTACAGCCCTTGGGCCACCATCATCGGTTCTGGCGCTACCACCGGTAGTAACGCTGAAACTGCAGATACTGATTTTGATGGGGCTGACCCCGATTTCGTTGTCACTGGGTTGACCAACGGCGTCGCTTACCAGTTCCAGGTTCGGGCCCGTAACGCCAAAGGTGCGGGGGCTGCGGCTGAGACGCAGTCCGTAACGATCGCCACCGAGCCGGGGCGTCCCCGGTCTTTGAACGCGGTGCCCGGAAATGGGCAGGTGGCTTTGTCGTGGACGGCGAGCAGCAATGGCGGTTCCCCCATTACGGGCTGGCAGTTCCGCTTGCAGACTGATGCCGACACCGGCTCCCTTACAACTGCTTTCGACGCTGAGCCTTGGGTCGCCATCCCTGACAGCAACGCCGACATCACGAGCTACACCGTTAGAAGTTTGAGCAACACCAACATTTACCGGTTCCAGGTCCGTGCGGTAAACGCAATCGGTGCAGGCACCCCCGCAACAAGCGAGGTTGTGAACCCCGGAATGCCTCCCGGCAGGCCCATGGACGTGGCAGGAGACGCGGGGGCCGACTCGGTCACCTTGACGTGGTTTCCCCCCAACACTGCTGCCGACGGCACCGGCACCCTCGTTACTGGCGGCTCCCCGATCATCCGTTATGAGTATTCCCAGAAGACCGGTGCTGGCGACTACGGGGAATGGACAGCTATACCGGCCACGTCGGTAGCTGACACCACTGCAACAGCTCAGCAGAGCCACACCGTGCGTGGTCTGACTCCGGGCACGGCGTACCTGTTCCGGATTCGGGCTGTCAACGCCACCGGTGCCGGTCAGCCTGCCGGGTTTGCCGATGACATTCCTGTGTACCCGGGTACTAAGCCCCCGGCGCCGGCCAACTTCAGCGTACGCCCCGTCTACGACGCGGCCAGCGGAAGCGCCACAGTCACCCTGTCGTGGGCCTCTGACGGCGACGGCGGCTCTCCCATCACTAAGTGGCAGTACAACTACGCCAATGCGCTGGGTAGTGTCGGCGAGGATGCTGTAGATGCCGCTACGCCAGGTGCACAAACGTCGGGCTGGGTGGATATCTGCGATAACACCCGTGGCGCAGCTCCGTCTTGCGCATCCATGACCAGCGTCACGCTGCCCCGACCTGATCCCGACGCAGCGCCCGGTACGGTGCTTGCAGGCGATACGGCATTGAATAATGCGTTGTTAGCAGGCATGGCGTCGTCACCGGCTTCGGCTGATGATGTGCATCACTTCGTGGTCCGGGCAGTCAACGCCCACGACCCCGGGTTCAACTCCGGAACCGATAGCGCGACTTTCGCTCCGTCTGTTCCGTCTGCGCCTAGGACCGTGTACATCTCGAACACGAACCCCGGTACTACTCCTGGCACGGCGAGCGTCACTTTGTGGTGGAGGCAATCGACCTTGGGTGGATCTGCCTTCGGTGCCTACCAGTACGCCCAGAAGACCGGAGACGGCGCGTGGGGCGCGTGGACGGCCGCAGCAGCGGCTGGTGATGTGGATGTCACCACGCAAGAAATCACAGGCCTGACGGGCGGCACCACGTACACGTTCAGGATTCGGGCCGTCACCAGCCGTCAGGCTCCCGGTGCTTCTACCGAGTCTGCTCCGATCGCTCCCGGCGCTCCGGGGACGCCTGGTGCTGGAAATGCCGGCACGGCGCCAGTGTTCGATGCAGCTCCCGGAACAACTGAGGTCACACTGAATTTGACCGGCGATACCGGTGCCCCCGCAGGCGTGACTCCTCGGTGGGAGTACTCCTATAAGGTCGGCGACGGCGAATACGGTAACTGGACGTTCAACACTAACGCTGCTCAATTCAATGGCGGCACCGCACTGGTCGTTGACGGTTTGGAGAACGGGGTGCCACACACCTTCAGGATCCGCGCCCTCAACACCCAGCGGCAGCTGTCTAGCCCGATCCTTACGGCCAGGCCGGCTACTCCGGGTGTTGCCCCGCCGGCACCGCAGGGGTTGACCGCTTCTGCTGACGACCGGAGCGTCACGTTGTCGTGGACTTCGGGTGGCAGCGGTGGCCCGGCGATTTCCCGGTGGGAGTACTGCACGTTAGTGACTCAAACCGCTACTCAGAGGGCTGCCAATCCTCCACAAAAAACAGAAAGCGGCAATTGCGGTGACGTTGCTACGCCTCGTCAGAATCTGGACGATGACCCTGCGAACAATCAAGCTGACGGTTGGCTTCCAATCCCAAGAAGCGGTCCCGACACCACCCAGTACACCATCGGTCCCCCCGGAAACACCCTCACCAACGGCACTTCCTACACCTATCTGGTTCGGGCCGTGAACGTGCTTACCGCTGCTGGCACTTCTACTGCTGGCAACGGTGCAAGGGCTCAGGCGAATCCGGCGACACCTGGCCTGGCACCGCTTGCTCCTGCTCGGGTGGTGGCAGACTCGGGCGACGGCCAGGTCACCATTACGGTGGATAAGCCTCCGCCTAACCCCCAAGACAGCGACGGCTCGGTCACGGGATATGAGATCCGCAAGCGCATGGGCGACGGTCCCTACGACGCTTGGGAACCCCTGGGCACGAGCGCTCCCGCTCGGCTGACTGCTGAGTCTGGTGTTGTGGTGTCTGGTCTCGTCAATGGTGCGAGCTACACCTTCCAGGTGCGGGCACTGAACGCCTTCGATCGTGGTGCTGAAACCACGTCGAATACGGTGATCCCGGTTGGCGCTCCCACCGCTGGTGAATTGGGCGCTGATGCTGGCGACGGCCAGGTGACCCTCAGTTGGGCTCCGGGCACCTCCGGCGGCAGTGCCATCACCAAGTGGCAGTACCGCATGAGTTCCGGCAACGGTTACGGCGCCTGGATGGACATCGCCGACAGCGGTGCCGACACCACCAGCCATACCGTGACCGGCCTGTCCAATGGCACCAGCTACACCTTCGAGGTGAGGGCCGTGAGCCAGGTGAGCACGAGCGTGCCAATCGAGTCGGCTGCGGTCACCCCGGGCACGGTTCCTGTGGCACCTTCGGTGTCGGCTGCTCGGGGCAACGGCCAGGTCGACGTGACGTGGACGGCCGGTACCTCTGCCGAGGCCGGTCCCACCACTGGTTGGGAGGTGCAGGTTGGTGACGGTGCTTGGATGGGCATTGCTGATAGTGGTGCTGATACCGCCAGCTATTCTGTGACCGGTCTTGACAATGGCACGGCCTATACCATCTCGGTGCGGGCTGTGAACGATTTCGGTGCTGGTGCTGCGGGTTCTGCGTCGGCTACGCCGGCCACTGTTCCGTCGGCGCCTGAGGTTTCTGCTGAGCGCGGCGACGGCGAGGTGACGGTTTCGTGGACTGCCGGCGATGACGGCGGCTCGGCTGTGACTGCCTGGCAGTTGCAGGTGGACGACGGCGACTGGGCTGATGTGGCTGCTGATGCCACTAGCCACTCTGTGCCCGACCTCACCAACGGCACCTCCTACAGCTTCAGTGTGCGGGCGGTCAACGACGTGGGCGACGGTGCTGAGGGCTCTGCCTCGGCCACCCCGGCCACTGTTCCGGCTGCGCCTGAGGTCACTGCGACCGCAGGCGACGGCGAGGTCACGGTTTCGTGGACTGCCGGCGATCACGGCGGCTCCGCGGTCACTGCCTGGCACTTGCAGGTGGACGACGGCGAGCCGGCTGCTCTGGCTGCTGATGCCTCCAGCCACACGGTTGAGGGTCTCGACAACGGCACCTCCTACAGCTTCAGTGTGCTGGCGGTCAACGACGTGGGCGACGGTGCTGCGGGCTCTGCGTCGGCGACGCCGGCCACCACCCCGGCTGCGCCGACGGTTACTGCTGTGGGCAGCGACGGGGAGATCGCGGTTTCGTGGACCGCGGGCGATGACGGCGGCTCGGCGGTCACTGCCTGGCACTACCGCACCAAGATCGGCGTCGGCGACTACGGCGACTGGACTGAGGCCGCGGCCGATGCCAGCAGCGTCACCCTGTCCGGGTTGAACAGCGGCACCGGTGCGCTGTCGTACACCTTTGAGGTGCGGGGCGTGAACGGTGTCGGCGACGGTGAGGCGGGCACCTCGAATGAGGCCCTGCCGATCGCTGCGCCGCCTGTCAACGGCGTGTTCTACTCCGGCGTGGTCACCGGTGTGGACTTCTGCGCCGACATGTCGCTGGGCGGCGCCCGGTTGTACGCCCACGACTCTGACGGCGACGGCGTGGCCGATGTGTGCTCGCTGCCCTACACCCGCCGCGAGGCGATCGCCCGCCAGAACGCCGTTGAGGCCCTGGTAGTGCAGTTCGCCCCGGAGTACAAGGCGCTGGTGGCGGCGGCCTGTGCGGCCAGCGAGGGCGACGAGTCCTGCGGAGAGGGCATGACGATTGCGCCTCCGGCAGTGCCGATCAACGACGGCGGCCCGTTCTACTCGGGCGTCATCACCGGGCCGAGCTTCTGCGCCAACCGGTCGCTGGGCGGGCCCACCACCTACCCGCACGACGGCGACGGCGACGGCGTGTCCGATGTGTGCGCCCTGCCGTACACCCGCCGCGAGGCCATGGCCCGGCAACTCGCCGGCGACATCCTCGCCGCAAGCCATTCATCAGATTTCCGCCGTGAGCTGACCGCAGCTTGCCGCGGACTCACCGGTGCCGACTACGGCGACGATGCCGAAGACCTGGCCCGGGACGCGTGCGCATAAGCGCAAAAACTCAAAGCCGGCCCCGCTAGGGACCGGCCCTGAGAAAACTAGCCAAAGCCGACTCCCCCGGATGGTTCGCCCACCGGGGGGGCCGGTGGTTAACCACCCAGTTTAGCGCCGCTCCATTGGAATACCGCGTCAGCCCTCCCCACCGCATCGGTGTGGCTGCACTGGCGTGAAGCTGGGCACCCCCTGCTCGCCCACGCCAACCGCCTGGCCCGGGACGCCTGAGGCTCCTGCGAAAAGGCGCAGGAGCCCAAAGAGCTAAGCGGCTTCGGCGGGGGGATTGATATCGAGCTTGGTCTCGATGCGGGCCAAGCTCTCACCGTGCTCCTTGAAGCCGTCGTGGACCTCTTTTTGGAGATCCATGAACTTGTCTTCAAGGCCCCGAAACTGGTCGGCGAGTCGATTGAGAGCGCCGGTTATTGTTCGGAACTGAAAGACAACTAGGCCGACCAGGCCACCGCCCAGAACGCCGATAAGGGTTGAATAGATTACCGCATTCATTCAATACTCCCTCAATGAGGGTTGAAGAGGGGGAAGCCAACTCAACCCAGCGTACTAGGGCATAGTTCGATTGCATTACTCTCTGTCAGCGCCCAGAAGTGACCAGCGGTTCTCCAATAGCACTTCGTTGGAGATGGCCCAGGCTCTAGGATGGCGGGCTGTGGCTCGTGTGTTTTCGGGGATTCAACCGTCGGGCGGGATGCATTTGGGCAACCTGTTGGGGGCGCTGCGCAATTGGGTGGCATACCAGCACGACCACGATGCGGTGTACTGCGTGGTCGATCTCCACGCTCTCACTACCGCCCCCGATTCGGCCGAGTTGCGCCAGAACACGCTGGCGGCGGCCACCATGCTCATGTCGGTGGGCATCGATCCCGACCGCTCCACGCTGTTTGTGCAGAGCGCGGTGGGCGAGCACGCCGAGCTGGCCTGGATGATGGAGTGCACGGTGGGCTTCGGGGAGCTGCGCCGCATGACCCAGTTCAAAGACAAATCAGACCGCAGCGAGTTCGTGTCGGCCGGGCTGTTCACCTACCCCGCCCTCCAGGCCGCCGACATCTTGTTGTACGACACCGATCTGGTGCCCGTCGGCGACGATCAGCGCCAGCACATCGAGTTGTGCCGCGACATCGCCGAGCGGTTCAACCACCGTTACGGCGACACCTTTGTCGTTCCCGCCCATGTGATCCCCACCGCCGGGGCCCGGGTGATGGACCTCCAGAACCCAAACGACAAGATGTCGAAATCGCTGGAGTCGGCCGGAACCGTGGGCATATTGGAAGACGCCGCCGGGGTGGGCCGCAAGTTCAAGCGGGCGGTCACCGACAGCGACGGCGAGGTGCGCTATGACCCCGAGGCCAAGCCGGGGGTGTCCAACCTGTTGGGCATCTTGGCCGCAGCGACAGGTCGCACCCCCGAATCGGCAGCCGGCGACTACACCCAGTACGGGCCGCTCAAAGCTGACACCGCCGAGGCGGTAAACGAACTGCTGCACCCAATCCGCACCCGATACGCCGAGCTGTCGTCAGACCCCGCCGAGGTGGCCCGCCTACTGGACGCGGGCGCTGAAAAGGCCCGCGAGGTAGCTGCGGCCACCCTGGAGCGGGCCAGATCAAACGCCGGCCTGCTCCCCCGCTAACTTAGGTCGAACCCCGTTCAGCCCGCATTGAGGAGCCCCATGTCTGAGATCACCCCGTTCACCGTCGATGTCTCCGACGCCGACCTCGAAGACCTGCGCCGCCGCTTGCGCGGGGCCCGCTGGCCCGACCAGCTTCCCGACGCCGGCTGGGACTACGGCGCCGAGATGGGCTACATCAAAGAGCTGGCCCGCTACTGGGCTGAGGAGTACGACTGGCGGGCGGCCGAGGCCGAGCTCAACGAGTTGGACCACTACACGACGACCATCGATGGCCAGAACATCCACTTCATCCACCAGCGCTCGCCCCATCCCGACGCCTACCCGCTGGTGATCAGCCACGGATGGCCCGGCACGGTGGTGGAGTTCTTAGACATCATCGGCCTGCTCACCCATCCCGACGACCCCGCCGATGCCTTCCACGTGGTGGCCCCCTCGCTGCCCGGCTACGGCTTTTCGGGGCCGACCAGCGACCGGGGCTGGGACGCGGTGCGCACCGCTCAGGCGTTTGCCCAGCTCATGGGACGGCTGGGCTATGAGCGCTACGGGGCCCAGGGGGGCGACTGGGGGTCGTTCATCTCCCAGAACATCGGGCGCTGTGACCCCGACCGCTGTGAGGCCGTCCACGTGAACTTCCTGTTCGCCACCGCCCCCGAAGACGGCCCCGGCGAGCTCACCGAGGCCGAGCAGGCCGGGCTGGCCCGGGCCAACCTCTACTTCACCGAGGGTGCGGGCTACATGCAGATCCAGAGCACCAAGCCCCAGACCCTGGCCTATGGCCTCACCGACTCGGCCGTTGGGCAGCTGGCCTGGATCGCCGAGAAGTTCTTGGCCTGGACCGACAACGACGGCACCATCGAATCGGCGGTGAGCCGCGACCGCCTGCTCACCAACATCTCGCTGTACTGGTTCACCGCCACCGCGGGCTCATCGGCCCGCATGTACTACGAGGTGCTGCGCCCCGGAGCGACCGGCATCACCGAACCCCTCGACTCCCCCATCGGCGTGGCCAACTTCCCCATGGAGATTATGCGAGCCCCCCGCCGCTGGCTCGAGGACAGCTACAACATCGTCCACTGGTCCGAGATGGCCGAAGGCGGCCACTTCGCCGCCATGGAAGAACCCGAGGCCCTAGCCCAAGACATCCGCCAATTCTTCGGCCGCTTCCGCTAAGAAGGGCTTCAGCTATGGAGATGCCGTCGCCCCCTACTGCGGAGAGACCCCCGCGGTGAGGGTGCCGTCGCTGCCTCGGGGGGTGGCCGCTGCTGCGGCGCGGGGGGCGGGGCGGCTGTCGCAGAGGCTGGGGCGGGGCGGGGGCACCACGCTGCCCGGCCTGGTGCTCACCCGACTGCGGCCTGAGGCTACCGCGGAGATGGCCGGTGGGATCACCGGCGGTGTGATCCTGGTGTCGGGCACCAACGGAAAGACCACCACTGCTCGCCTCATCCGGGCCGCTCTCGACGCCTCGGGGGCCGAGGTGGTGGCCAACACCGCCGGATCGAACCTGGAGCGGGGGGTGGCCGCCGCGCTGCTTGACGCTGACGGCGCCGAGATGGCGCTGTTCGAGGTTGACGAGGCCGCGCTTGGGGGGCTGATCGACCAGACCCGGCCCCGAGCCGTGGCCCTCATGAACCTGTTTCGCGACCAGCTCGACCGCTACGGCGAGCTCGAGCACCTGGTGGAGCGCTGGCGGGAGGCAGTGGACGGGCTGGATGCGGCCACGGTGTTGATCTACAACGCCGACGACCCCGCGGTGGCCGAGGTGGCCGGCCAACACCCCAACACTTTGTCCTACGGCATCGACGACGCCCGGGTGGGCCGTGACCGACTGCCCCACGCGGCCGACACCACCGATTGCCGCCGCTGCGGTGCGCCGCTGCACTACGACATGGTGACCATTGCCCACCTCGGGCGGTGGTCGTGCCTTGAGTGCGGCCTGGCCCGGCCCCGGCCCGATGTGGGGGCCACCCGGGTGGAGCTGCACGGCATGGGCGGCCAGCGGCTGGCCCTGGCCGCCCCCAGCGGCCCCATCGAGCTGTCGCTGCGCCTGCCGGGCCTGCACAACGCCTACAACGCCATCGCCGCCACCGCTGTCGCGCTGGCGCTGGGGCTCGCTGCCGAGTCGATCGGCCCCGCGCTGGCCCGCCGCCCGGCCGCCTTCGGGCGATCCGAGCGAACCCCGGTGGGCAATGCCCGCCTCACCACGCTTTTGGCCAAAAATCCCGCCGGGGCCAACGAGAACATCCGCACCATGCTGTTGGAGGGCGGCGCCTTGCACCTTGTGGTGCTGCTCAACGACCGCACCGCCGATGGCCAAGACGTGTCGTGGGTCTGGGATGTGGACTACGAGCTGCTACTGCAAAGCGACCGGCTTGAGTCGCTGACGGTGGGCGGCGACCGGGCCCACGACATGGCCCTGCGATTCCGCTACGCCGGTCTCGACCCCGGCGGGCTGTCGGTGGCGCCCTCGGTGCCCGCCGCCCTCGACGCCGGGTTGGCGGCCTGTGGCACCGGCGACTTATACGTGCTGCCCACGTACACCGCCCTGTTGGAGCTCCAAGGCGTGCTGGCCAGCCGGGGCCTGGCCCCCGCCTTCTGGGAGGACCAGTGAGCACCGCTGCCGCTGGCCCGGTTCGGCTGTGCCATCTGTACCCCGACCACCTCAACATCTACGCCGACCGGGGCAACATCGCGGTGTTCCAGCGCCGCCTGGAGTGGCGGGGGCTGGTTTTGGAGGTGGCCGAGGTGGGCCTCGGCGACCCCATCCCCGCCGACTGCCACCTCTACTACCTGGGCGGCGGCCAAGACCGCGACCAGAAGCTGGTGGCCGAGGACTTGGCCCAAAAGGCCGACCCGCTGCGCCAGGCGGCGGTCGACGGCGCGGTGGTGCTGGGGGTGTGCGGCGGCTACCAGCTCTTGGGCCACTGCTACGCCACCGCCGACGGCCAGATGGTGCCCGGCATCGGCCTGTTGGATGTGGAGACCACCACCGGCCCCAGCCGCCTCATCGGCGACGTGGTGCTAGAGGTGACCCTGGGCGGGCACACCCACACCGTGGTGGGCTATGAGAACCACGCCGGGCGCACCCATCTGGGCGGGGGCTGCACGCCGCTGGGCCGCCTGCGCCGAGGCCACGGCAATAACGGCGCCGACGGCTGCGAGGGGGCGGTGGCCGCCCGCACGGTGGGCACGTATCTGCACGGGCCGCTTTTGCCCAAGAACCCCTGGCTGGCCGACACCCTTTTGGGCTGGGCGCTGGACCATGCCGGGTGCCCGGTTGAGCTGGCACCACTCGATGACCACCTTGAACAAGCTGCCCACGCCGTGGCCCAAACCAGAGCAGGACAAAAGCGATGAGCGCACCCCCCGACGCCAGCCCCCGCCCCATCATCATCGACACCGATCCCGGCCAAGACGACGCCATCGCCATCTTGGCCGCCTTGGCCGCCCCCGAGCTTGCGGTGCTGGGCATCACCGCGGTGGCCGGCAACGTGCCCCTAGAGCTCACCGCCCGCAACGCCTGTATCCTCGTCGAGCTGGCCGGCCGCCCCGAGGTACCGGTTTTCGCCGGCTGCGACCGTCCGCTGCGCCGCGATCTGGTCACCGCCGAGCACGTCCACGGCAAGACCGGTATCGACGGCGCCGAGTTGCCCGAGCCGGTTACCGCCCCGCAACCCCGCCACGCGGTGGAATGGATGACCGAGACCGTGCTGGCCGCCGGCGAGCGGGAGATCACCATCTGCCCGTTGGGCCCGATGACCAATGTGGCCACCATGTTGGAGGCCGCCCCCGAGGCGGCCCGTAACATCCGCGAGATCGTCTGCATGGGCGGCGGGTTCTTCGGGGGCGGCAACACCACCCCTGTTGCCGAGTTCAACGTGTTCGTCGACCCCGACGCCGCCCAGATCGTGCTTCACTGCGGGGCCCCAGTCACCATGCTGCCCCAGGATGTGACCCACAAGGCGCTGATGACCGACGCCTGGATCAACCGGGTGCGGGGGTTGGGCACCCGCACCGGGGTTGCCGCCGCGGGCATGTTGGAATTCTACGAGCGCTACGACGTGGACAAATACGGCACCACCGGCGGCCCCCTGCACGACCCCAACGTGATCGCCTACTTGCTGCGCCCCGACCTCTACGAAGGCCGCCACTGCAACGTGGAGGTAGAAACCGACTCGCCGCTCACCTTGGGCATGACCGTGGTCGACTGGTGGGGTGTCACCGACCGCCCCTCCAACTGCCACTACATCACCGACGTCGACTCCAACGGCTTCTACAACCTCCTCTACACCCTCCTCGCCCGCCTCCCCTAGAAGTCGCTCGGCACTCAGGCCGCAGGACCGGCCAGGGTTTCGATCTCGGAGGGGGCATAGCCCAGTTCGGCGAGGATCTCGCGGGTGTGGTGGTCGGGGTGGACGGGGCCGGTGCCTACCGCGGCGGGGGTGTCGGAGAAGGTGAGGGGCAGGCGCAGCGCGGCCAACTCGCCGCCGTCGGGGTCGGGAACCATGGAGAACACGTTGAGGTGCTCCACCTGGGGGTCGGCGAACGTCTCATCCACGGCCAGCACCGGCCCACAGGGGCAGCCGGCGGCGTTCAGCCGCTTTACCCACTCGGCGGTGGTGGCGGTGGCCAGGCGGGCTTCGATGATCTCGTCCAGCTCCCTCCGGTGGGCCGTTCGGGTGTCGCGGTCGACAAACCGGGGATCGGTCACCAGCTCGGGAGCGCCCAAAGCCTCGGCAAATGCCTCCCAACGGCCCATCGGCGCCACGTTCACATGCCCATCGGAGGTGGCGAACAGGCCCATGGGCACCACCGTGGGATGGTTGTTGCCCTCCTGAGGGGGCACCTCGCCGTCGGTCAGCCAGCGCACCGCCTGGAAGTCCATGAAGTTGATGGCCGCTTCCAGCAGCGAGGTGTGTACCCACTGGCCCCGTCCGGTGCGCTCCCGGGCCAGCAGGGCGGCCAGCAAGCCCTGGGTGAGAAACGTGCCCGCCGCGGTGTCGGAGACGGCGATGCCCACCCGCCACGGCCCGCTGCCGGGAGGCCCGGTAACGCTCATCAGCCCGCTCAGCCCCTGGGCGATCTGGTCCACCCCCGGTCGGCTGGCGTACGGCCCGTCTTGGCCGAATCCCGAGATGCTGGCGTACACCAGCCGCTGATTGCGGGCCGACAATGCGTCGTAGCCGATGCCCAGGCGATCCTTCACTGCGGGGCGGAAGTTCTCCACCACCACATCGGCCCGGTCGGCGAGGCGATAGAAGGCCTCCCGGGCCTGATCGTCGGTCAGATCGAGCACCATCGACCGCTTGTTGCGCTGGAGGTTGCTGCTGTCGGACCCGCCCAGATAGCGGCGATGGGGGTCGACCACGCAGATCACATCGGCCCCCATGTCGGCCAGCTGCCGGGTGCAGGTGGGGCCGGCCCGAGCCCTGGTGAGGTCGATCACTCGCAGGCCCTCAAGCGGCCCGTTGCCCGGTTCATGGCGGTCGTATAGCGGCATCGTGCTACAACTTAGCGATGGCCCAGAGCGTGGACACCGGCGCCGACAAGCTGATCGGCGAAGTCGAGGGCGCGGTAGGGCGCATCGTGTTCGACAACCCCGAGCGGCACAACGCCATCACCCCCGACATGTTCGCCGCGCTGGCAGATGTTGTCGATGCCTACGAAAACGACCCCGCCATCCGGGTGGTGGTGATCACCGGGGCGGGGGGCCGGGCGTTCGCCTCCGGGGCCGACATCGGCAATCTGGACTCGGCCCGGGGCCCGAGCCGCACCCCGTCGTCGGCCGATCCGCAAACCAGCCGGGGGCCGGCCGCGCTGGGCCGCCTCACCAAGCCGCTGATCGCCGCGGTCGACGGCTATTGCCTCGGGGGCGGGCTGTTGGTGGCGCTGCACGCCGATTTGCTGGTGGCCACCGACCGGGCCCAGTTCGGCATCCCCGCCGCCCGCTTGGGGGTGGGATACCCCATCGAGGGAGTCGAACAGCTCGTCGGCCGGGTGGGCGACGCCAACGCTGCCCTCATCTTGATGACCGGAAATCGCTTCAACGCCGAGCAGGCCCGGCAGATGGGCTTGGCCCACTCGGTTGTGCCCGCCGACCAGCTCGACGAAGAGGTTCAACAGCTGTGCGAGCGCCTGGTGGCCAACGCCCCGCTCACCCTGCGGGCCGTCAAGCTCTCTATAGCAGCCGCAGCCGGCCGGGGCGATCGCCAGGCCGCTTTGGACGCCGTCGCCGACTGCTGGGCCAGCGAGGATTTCGCCGAGGGCCGCGCCGCCTTCGCCGAGCACCGCGACCCCCGATTCCAAGGCAACTGAGCGTAGAATTACCCGCACCGCGCTATGTCCACGGCCGCCGCTTTCTTCGTCTTTTTGCTGGTCATGCTGGCTCTGGCCACCCTGGCCATCATCTTGGACTGGATGGGCAAGCCCATCCGCCGCGCCTTCCGCCCCCGCACCACCGGGACGCCGGGGTGGCTGGCAACCGAGGGCCCGATGCCAGCGGAGAGTCCGATCCTGGAATTCGCCGGCCAGCCGGCGGAAATCCCCAACGAGCCCCTGGCCCTCGAGCCGGGGGAACTCCCCGATGAGACCCTGTATCGCGAACCAGCGGCCCAACCCCAGCCATCATCGCCGTCGGGGCCGTGGCAGGCCGGCGACTCCATCTTCAAGCCCACCCCTCGAGGCACCCTGCCGTCGATCACCGGGGTGCGCCGCCGCTACTGGAAGAACCTGTCGGAGCATCGGGCCTCGGTGGTGTTCGGCGAGGCCAACCGGTCCCTCATGGCCATCGGCCAGGCGCCCCAGCGCTTCAACCCCCGAACCGGCTCGATAGAGGAGCTGAGCCTGCCCGAGCCCATGCTGCGCCACTGCTGGACCACCGGCAAACAGCCCATCCCCACCTGGGGCGACCAGGGCCTAGACCCCTACGCCCAGCCGTGACCGCGAGACCATGACCGAGCTTTACGCGAGTCTGATGAGCGAATTGGAGTCACTGCGGCCATGACAGCGGGAGCGACAGGCCCGTCCACGCTCAGCGACTGGTTTGCCGACGGGGCTGACACCGTCATGTACGACGGCCGCGAGGTGAGGCCGCTGCTGCGCCTGGCGGTGTCGACGGGCACCAGGGTGCGCGTTGAGCGCATCGCGGCGCGCTCCGACCGCCGCCAGGCCCTCAAGCTGGCCGCGGTGGACGGCCAGTTGGAGGCAGACGAGGCCGTCTCCGAGATCATCTCTCTGTGGTCCGACACCAGCCCCGCCGCGGTGGATCTGACTGTGATCGGGGCTCGCGCCCGGCGCCTCGAGGTGTGGAACGCCTGGGACTTGGGCGGGCTCGAATCGGCCTGGCTGGGCAACGCCGGCATGATCTTGGAGCCCGGAGAGCAGCGTCTGACCCTGCATTGCAGCGACGGCCTCGGCCTTGCCAGTTTCACCGACCTTCAAGTCCATCTCTCAGTGGCTCAGCCGGGTTGATTCGCGGGAAGCTTTGCCATGGCCATATCGCTCGACGACCTCACTGCTGACACCTCCTTCACCCAACACGTGAAGGGCCAGGTGACCTTTCTGCCCGAGCCCGAGCGGGCCGACCGGTGGACGCCGATGATCTCGGTGGACGACCACATCGTGGAGCCCCCCGGCGCTTTCGCCGACCGGTTCCCGGCCAAATACGCCGACGACGCCCCCCGGGTGGCCACCCTCGACGACGGTTCGGAGACCTGGCTGTATGCCGGCCACTCGCTGCCCAACGTGGGGTTCAACGCGGTGGTAGGGCGCCCGGTGAGCGAGTACAGCTTCGAGCCCACCCGTTTTGAGGACATGCGCCGGGGCTCGTGGGACATCGATGCCCGCATCGCCGACATGGACCTCAACGGGGTGTACGCCTCGCTGTGCTTCCCGTCGTTCCTCCCCGGCTTCTGCGGCCAGCGGTTCCAGCAGCTCACCGACGATCCCGACCTAGCCCTGGCCGCGGTGCGGGCCTGGAACGACTGGAACATCGAGGAGTGGTCCGGGGCCTACCCCGACCGCATGATCCCGTGTCAGATCACCTACTTCCTCGACCCCGAAGTGGGCGCGGCCGAGGTGTACCGCAACGCCGAGCGGGGCTATAAGGCCATCAGCTTCTCCGAGGCCCCCCACTCATTGGGGTTCCCCTCGCTGCATTCGGGCCACTGGGACCCGATCATGGCCGCCTGCGAGGAGACCGACACGGTGGTGTGCTTGCACGTCGGCTCGTCGGGCACTTCGCCGGCCACCTCCCCCGACGCCCCCTCCGACACCGTGGGGGTGCTGTTCTTCGGCTACGCCATGTTCGCCGCGGTGGATTGGCTGTATTCCAAGGTCCCGGTGCGGTTCCCCAGCATCAAGATCGCCCTCAGCGAGGGGGGCCTCGGGTGGGTGGCCGGGTTGTTGGACCGCCTGGAGCACGTCCGCAAGTACGACTCCATGTACGGCACCTGGAACGACGTGGAGCTGTCGCCCGCCGACACCTTGCGCCGCAACTTCTGGTTCTGCGCCATCGACGACCCCTCGGCCTTCGACCAGCGCCACTACATGGGCCTGGAGAACCTGATGGTGGAGTCCGACTACCCCCACGCCGACTCCACCTGGCCCAACACCCAAGAACTGCTCCGCCGACAGCTCGCCGGCATCCCCGCCGACGAAGTGGCCCGCATCTGCTGGGCCAACGCCAGCGACCTGTTCCGCCATCGCGTCCCCGACTCCGTGGTCGCCCACCCCGACAGCTTCTAGCGGGTTGATTCAATCTGTGCTGAGCAGGGTCAGCCGGCCAGGATGCAGACTGCGTATTCGTAGGGCGTTTGGACCGAGTCGTTGATTTTCACCCCGCTTATTGTCACGGTGTAGCAGTAGTCGCTGTCAGCCGGGCTTTGCGACGGTCGCTCGATTCTCAGCAGGTTGGAGTTGGTGTCGCCGTCCATGGCCCACACGATTCCTGATGAACCCCTGTGGATGATCTCGAGTTCTACCGGGCCGAACTCGTCGGAGACGTCAACGGACGCGGTTGAGAAATCGGCTGGCCAGTGGGCTCGGGAGAGTTCGAATGACCAGCGCCCCCAGTTGACTTCCGGGGGGACGAACCCCGGCGGGGGCCACGCCACAAACCCGCGCTCCTCCCGGGTCTTGTTCAACCCTTCCGATGATGCGGGAACCACGTACAGGGCATTGGCCTGCCATCCCTGACTTCTGGGAATGTCGCCGGTGCCGAACTCCACAGCATTGGGATTGAGTATCCACCTCCGGTGTCCAACTCTGATGTTGTTGGCACCGGAATCCCGCATATACCTGCTGATGGAGTAGGTGCCCGAACTGCCTAGACCTAGATTGCTCTTGCCAGCACCCTGGTAACCGGTTGGGGTCCAGCAGGCCCAGTCTTCGCCGGGGGAGTGCGAGAGGCCGGGTTGTGCGGCCATTATCAGCGCGGCGTGCTGAGCAGCAGTTGAGAACACGGGGTTCTCGACAACGGGATCGACTCCAGCCAACTGCCGATACCAGTTGATCCGCTGGAAGATGCTGTCGCGATACTGCTGGCTGGTCGTTCCCGCCTGGCAGTCTTCAACATCGCCGGTCCAGCCGTGATCGGGCTCCTGGCGGTCAAACTCCGCGACCGCAGAGGCCATTACCGCCTCTCGATCCCATGTGTCGAAGAACTCTTCGCCGTACACGACAGCGGCAAACTGGCCGGGGGATGCGTCGAGTTGTCCGTTTTCGTCGCGGGTCCAGCAGGCGATGGTCTGATCAACCCTGATCCCACAAGGATTCGAACCAAGGCTGTAGCCAGCGGGGGTGATCACAGTCAACTGGCCGGCGGGAGGGTCGGTTTGGCCGTAATAGTCGTTGTCGCCCCAGCAGTCGATGGTCTGGTCGGCCCTTATGGCACAGGAGTGATCCCAGGCTGCGGCGATGGCGGTGTATTGGACGGCGTGTGGGTCGTTTCGGCTGTAATAGTCGTTGTCGCCCCAGCAGTTGATGGTTTGGTCGGCGGCGATGGCGCAGGAGTTGTAGCCGTCGGTTGCGATGGCGGTGTAATGCCCGCCGGGTGCGTCGGTCTGGCCGTAGTTGTTGTCACCCCAGCAGTTGATGGTTTGGTCGGCGGCGATGGCGCAGGAGTTGTACCTGCCGGTTGCGATGGCGGTGTATTGCCCGCCGGGTGCGTCGGTTTGGCCGTACCAGTTGTTGCCCCAGCAGTTGATGGTCTGGTCGACCCTGATTCCGCAGGAGTGATGATGGGCTGCGGCGATGGCGGTGTATTGCCCGTTGGGAGGGTCGGTTTGGCCGTAATAGTTGTAGCCCCAGCAGTCGATGGTTTGATCGGCTCTAATGGCACAGGTGTGGTGGCTGCCTGCGGCGATGGCGGTGTATTGCCCGCCGGGCGCGTCGGCCTGGCCGCGGTCGTTGTTGCCCCAGCAGTTGATGGTTTGGTCGGCGGCGATGGCGCAGGAGTGCTCCCAGCCTGCGGCGATGGCGGTGTGTTTGCCGTCGGGTGCGTCGGTTTGGCCGCGGTCGTTGTTGCCCCAGCAGTTGATGGTCTGGTCGGTTGCGATGGCGCAGGAATGAAATGCGCCGATTGCGATGGCCGTGGCAGGGGATGACGTTGTTCTGACGGTTCTGGCGAACGGTTGCGACGGCTCGTTGCCGCGCCCGTCTTGGTCGAGGGCCGCGGCCCTGGGGATCAAGACGACTACCGTGCCCGGGGCTGCCGCAGTCACAGTCGCCTTGTACTCGGAGCCAGAACCCGAAAAGCGGGTGATGTCGCCGTTGACAACTTTGATGTCATCAGCGTCGAACCCGGTCACGGCGCGGTTGAACTCCACCGCCACCTCGAAAGACCGCCCGACCTCGACCGCGGGTTCAGACTCTGAGAACACCTTCACTGACAAGGGCCCTTCCTGGGCTGCCCCATCAGTTGCATCGGTGTCGGTGTGGGCGGCGCGCAAGGTGGCGAGGGCGGTGTTGTTCAGTACCAGGTAGCAGCCGATGGCGCTGTGGTAGCCCCAGCTGAGGCGGGCGAGGACGGTTTGGCCGTCGGCGGTCTTGGCGACGTCTACGGGGCTCTCGCCGAACTTGTGGTGCTCGAAGCATCGCTTTGAGACGTCAGTTGGCGCGTAGGGCAGAACTTGCGGGGGTGGGGCGGCCCGCAAGGTGTCCAGGGCTTGTTGGTCGAGGGTGAGGTAGCAGCCGATGGCGTCGTGCCAGTTCCATCTGGTCTGGGCGAGCACCGTGGATCCGTCGGCGGTCTTGGCCACGTCCACCGGCTGGGCGCCGAATTTGTGGAACTCGAAGCAACGCTGCGCCGCGCTCTGCTGGGTCGGACCCTGAGCCGCAACCGGCGGAGCCCCGGCAGATGCCGCCAACCCGACCAGCAGGGTCCAAACGGCCAAAACAAGACCAACCCTGAGCGCCACAGACCAGAAACTAGTTCCTCAACTCTGCGCCTTGTGAGTGGTAACTGGAATACTGAAATATGCTGATAAGGAGTATCCCTGCTGAACGATCTAGCCGCTGCCCCTGAGGTGATTGCTGCCTACGAAGCTGCCGGGTGGTGGGGGCATGAGACTCCAACCGACCTGATTTGGCGCAACGCGGCCGAACGGCCTGACGACACCGCCTACATAACCTGGAGCGGCCCGAAGGGTGAGGCCGATGATGCGAGTGGGAGCATCGACCGGACTACTTGGGCGGGCTACGACCGGTTGTCTGATCGGGTGGCCGCTGCGCTGTTGGCGGTGGGGCTGGACCGGGGCGATCAGGTGGCGGTGATCCTGCCCGACGGGGCCGCGGTTCATGCCGCGTTTACCGGGGCCGACAAGGCCGGGGTGATTGTCATGGGCATCGGCCATCGGGCCGGGCCGGCCGAGATCGCCCATCTGGTTGAGAAATCCGGGGCTCGGGCCATCATTACCGGCGCTGAGCACCGGGGGCGGCCAGCGTCAGACGCAGTAGCGGAGTTGCGGCGTGATCTGCCCGACCTAGCCCATCACATCACCATCGACGGACCCGGTCAGGATGCGACCATCAGCCTCGAAGGCCAGCCCGCCCTACTCCCCGAGTCGGTTCTCAGATTCGCCGAGACCGTCGAACATCGCCGGCTAGGGGCCTCGGAGCTGTGCCTGTTGAACTCCACCTCGGGCACCACGGGGCTGCCCAAGTGCGTGATGCAGACCCACAACCGCTGGTTCTACTTCCACCAAAAGGCGGTGGAGTACAGCGGGCTCGGCCCCGACGAGGTGTTCTGCGTGCCGGTGCCGGCCCCGTTCGGATTCGGACTGTGGACCGCCCACTACTCCCCCACCATCTTGGGGGTGCCCACCGTGGTGATGGCCGACTTCGACGCCGATGCCCTGATCCGCCTCATCGAGGCCGAGCGGGTGACCGTGCTGTGCGCGGTGACCACCCAGTTCATCATGATGCTCAACTCCCCGGTGTTCGACGATCACGATCTGTCGTCGCTGAGGCTGATGTTCACCGGCGGCGAGGCCATCCCCTACCAACGGGCCTCCGAGTTCGAGGACCGCACCGGCTGCACGGTGCTGAACTTCTACGGTTCCAACGAGACCGGGATGCTGAGCGGCACCCGCCTCAGCGACCCCCGGTCGGCCCGGCTCCGCTCCGGCGGGAAGTGCGAGCCCGAGATGGACTGCGCCCTCTACGACCCTGACGACGGCCAGCGGCTCCCCGAGCTGCGGGGCCGGGGCCAGCCCGCCTGCCGGGGCCCGGCTACCGCGCTGGGCTACTACGACGACGCCAAGGCCAACGCCGAGCTGATGACCGACGACGGCCGGATGCTGATGGGCGACATCGTGGAGATCGACGACGACGGCTACCTGCGGGTGGTGGGCCGCACGTCTGACTTCATCATCCGGGGCGGCAAGAACATCAGCGCCCCCGCGGTGGAAGACGAGGTGATGACCCACCCGGCGGTGGCCATGGTGGCCGCCGTGGCCGCCCCCGACCCGGTGTTCGGCGAGCGGGTGGCCGCCTACGTTGAGCTGGTGCCCGGCACCAGCCTGGAATTGGACGAGCTGCGAGAGCACTTGGCCGGGCGCGGGGTGTCGCGGGAGTGGTGGCCCGAGCACCTGTTCACGGTGGATGCCTTGCCCCGCTCCTCAGGGGGCAAGGTGGCCAAGGGCCAGCTCAGAAAAGACGCCTCCGACCGGCTGGGCGCCGAAACCGCCGGCTAGCGCTGGGTCAAGACCATGGCCTGCCAGCGTCCGCTGAGCGGGAACTCGACGAGCTGGGCCATGGCATCCACCAAGAACACCAGGGCCACCCTCGGGTCTTGGCCCTCGGGAAGCTCGTACACCAAGCCCCGCTTGATGTGGTCTTGGCGCCGATTCCAACCCTCGGGCTCAGTAACCCCCTGCTCGTCGAGCAGCTTGGCGGCGTGGCGCCCGCCGGCGTGCTGCAAGCCCGCCGAGGCCGGTTGCCATTTGTCCCGGTAGTGGTGGCCCGGCACCCAGGTGCCCAACGGGACAGCGGGCCCCTTGGCCGTGAACAGCTTGAACAGCGGCGACTCGGGGGGCCGGTGCTCGTCGGCCACCACTGGCTGCACGTTCATCCACCCTGACCCGTCGCCCCGGGCGGCCAGGGTCAGCATCTCGTGGACCACTTCCTCCAGATCCAACCGCTCGAACCCGATGGGCCGCTTGTCGAGCGCCATCGCTAGTAGCCCGCCATCAACGCCATCCGCCCACCGTAGCCACCTGCCGCACCGGTGGGCACCGCCCAACCCGAGATCGGGCCGCCGCGCTGGGTAGCCTCGAAGAAGATGGTTGACCCTCCTGCCGACGTCATCGCCCCGCACCGGCCCTTGCGGGTGGCTGTTTTGGTCAAGCAGATCCCGGTGTTCGAGGACATGGTTCTGGGACCCGACGGACGCATGGTGCGAGACGGCATCGACCTTCACATGAACGACTACTGCCGCCGAGCGGTGGCCAAGGGCACCGAGGTGGCCCGGGCCAGCGGCGGCACCGTGACCGTTCTCACCCTGGGGCCGCCGTCGGCCGAGAACGTGTGCCGGGAGGCCATCTTGTACGGGGTGGACGGCGGCATCCACATCTGCGACGAGGAGTTCGCCGGCTCCGACACCTGGGCCACCGCCAAGGCCCTGGCCTGTGCCCTGGAGCAGTTCGGGCCGTTCGATTTGGTGATGATGGGGCGCAACTCGGTGGACGCCGACACTGGCCAGGTGCCACCCCAGCTTGCCGAGCTTTTGGGCCTGCCGTTCGCCACCGGGGTCCGCCACTTCTCCCTGCACGGCGACCGCCTGGAGCTCCGGCTGGAGCATGACGACGAGTGGGTGGACGCGGCGGTGGAGCTGCCCGCGGTGGTGTCTTGTGCCGAGCGGCTGTGCGATCCGTGCAAGATCAAAGATCCGGCGGCCTGGGCCACGGTGGACGGCTCGCTCATCCAGGCGGTGAGCGCTGCCGAACTGGGTTCTGGCCCATGGGGGCAGGCGGCCAGCCCCACCTCGGTCGGCCCCGTTCACATGATCGACGTGCAGCGCTCTCGGGTGATGCTGGCCGGCACGTTGGATGAGCAGATCGACCAGGCCATGGCCATTTTGGCCGATCGGGGGGCGCTGGTCGGCAGTGCCAAGCCCGAACCCGCCTTGGTGCCCGAGGGCTCGTTGGGTGACGCAGACGGTGCTGCCATAGGCGTGCTGGTGGAGCCGGGGCGAGAACGGGTTTCCCGAGAACTATTGGGGGCAGCAGCCGAGCTGGCCGCGGACATGGGCGGTTGGGTGGCCGCCTTGGGTTCCGGCCTCGGCGATCCCGACGAGGATCTCGGCCCGTGGGGCGCCGACGAGCAGATCGATATCGCCCACGGTCCCCGCGGCCGCGCTCCGGTGGAGGAGGACGCAGCGGCGGCCATGACCGCTTGGGCCGCCGATGCCCAGCCGTGGGCGGTGCTGGCGCCGGGAACGGCCTGGGGCCGCGAGGTGGCCTCCCGGATGGCCGCATCCCTGGGGGCCGGGCTCACCGGCGACGCCGTCGGGCTGCAAATCGACGACCAGGGCAAGATGATCGCCATGAAGCCGGCATTCGGCGGATGGCTGGTGGCTGAGATCGGCTGCTCCTCTCCGGTGCAGATGGCCACTGTGCGCCCTGGCGTGCTCCCCCTCCCCCGCCCCAATTCCGGCCGACCGCCGGCCCGGCGCCGGTCGCTGGCCTCGCCGGACCGCAGCCGCTTGGAGATCACCCGGCGCTACCGGGACGACGACAGCGATGAGCTGGCCACCGCCTCGGTAGTGATCGGCGTAGGCCAGGGGGTGGAACCAGCCGACTATCCCAAGCTGGAGAAGCATCGGGCCGCTATCGGGGCCGCTTTGTGCGCCACCCGCAAAGTCACCGACTACGGATGGATGCCCCGGGCCCGCCAGGTGGGCATCACCGGCCACAGCATCAGCCCCCATCTCTATTTCGCCATCGGCATGAGCGGGAAGTTCAACCACACCGTGGGAGTGCGCAACGCCGGCACCGTGGTGGGGATCAACCCCGACCCCGACGCCCCTTTGTGGGAGGTGGCGGATATCGGCATCGTGGGCGACTGGGCCGAAGTGTTCGACGCCCTCATTCCCCGCTTGGCCGAAGCGCAGGGGGGCTGACGGCCAACCAGGCCGATGGCTCAGGCCACCACCAGCTCTTTGGGCGATTCGGTCAGCCGCACGGGGCCTTCGTCGCACACCAGCACGGTGTCTTCCACTCGGGCACCGCAGAAGCCGGGGAGATAGATGCCGGGCTCCACGGTGATGACATGGCCGGATTTCAGCGACTCCTCCGAGCTGGCCCGCACCCATGGCTGCTCGTGGATGTCGAGGCCCACGCCGTGGCCGGTGCCGTGGACGAAGGCGTCGGCCCAGCCTTCGGCGGCGATGCGGTCGCGGCACGCCTTGTCAACATACCCACATAATTGCGAGTGCCAACTTTGCCATTTACTCGGCGATAACCCGCAAATGTAGCGCGTTCATTCTCAGAAACCATCTCCGTTTGTTTCGCGTGCTGTCCAAAGGCATAGTTTCGATCAAAATTGGACATTGAGACATTTTGAGTGTGCACATGCGCGCCTGGTGCAATAGCCTTGCTGGCGACACCAATGATCTGGCCGTATTTGACAATGGCTTCGCCCGCTGGTATCGATCTTAACGCTAGTTTGTGACCGCGTGGGACCGGCTCGATCGCGTCGATTTCAAATGGCGATAAAACTGTTCCATCATCAATATTTGCCATTGCGATTGCGACATTGTCTTTTTCATTGAGTTGGAGAACGTATTTCTGTGCCATCGTTTTTCCCTTGAAGATCTATGTGTTTTTATGGTTCAGCAACAACAACTTGCCGCTGCTTTCCGAGATGCTCTATTCCAAGTGTGACAACATCTCCGACTTTCAAGTAAGCCGGTGGATTCATACCCTTGCCGACACCTGGCGGCGTACCGGTTGAGATGATATCGCCCGCCTGCAGCGACATGAAGTGGCTGATATAGGAAACCAAATGGGCCACGCCATAGACCATCGTGTTGGTGTTTCCTCTCTGGCGCCGCTCACCGTTTACGTCAAGCCAAATTGACAGATTCTGTGGATTAGCAATTTCATCACGTGTGGCAAGATACGGTCCAATGGGTCCGAAGTTGTCGCAGGATTTGCCTTTAGTCCACTGACCTTCGCATTCATCCTGAAAGCAGCGTTCCGAATAATCGTTGATAAGACAGTAGCCTGCAACATGGTCCAGCGCTTGTGCTTCAGGTACATATTTGGCCGGTTTGCCGATGACCACGCCCAATTCGACTTCCCAGTCCATCTTCTTCGATCCTTTTGGCAGGATTGCAGGATCATTTGGTCCGCAAATAGCGGAAGTCGCTTTCATGAAAATCACAGGTTCAGATGGCACAGGAAATCCAGTTTCTGCTGCATGGTCGGAATAATTCAAGCCAATGCAAATGAATTTTCCCGTACCGGCTACGCAAGAACCAAGTCGTGGATTACCCTCAACTGTTGGAAGCTGAATTGGATCTATTCCTTCAATCTTGGAAAGATTGGAAAGCAGATATGGATCAATGTCAGCAACATGAGCAGAAAGGTCGCGCAAAATGTTCTGCTCATCAAAAAGCCCCGGTTTTTCATATCCAAATTTTCCATAACGTGTAAGTTTCATTTTCTGATTTCCTTTCTGGTTTATGTTGTCCAACCACCGTCAACCACATGAGTCTGTCCGGTAATGAAGTTCGCTGCATCACTGGCAAGGTATGTCACCAAAGCCGCTATTTCGTTGGCTGTAGCGATCCGACCCATTGGCTGGCGGGCGATAAAGTCAGCCATGGCTTTTTCATAATTTCCAGTCGCTTGCAGGCGATCGTGCAGCGAAGGCGAGTCCACAGTTCCAGGGCAGATCGCATTGCAGCGAACGCCTTTGGTTACGTAATCGGCAGCAACCGATTTTGTTATTCCGATCACTGCAGCTTTCGACGCGCAGTAGGCAAATCGATTAGGTACACCCTTAATACTGGAGGCAACCGAGGACATATTGATAATCGACCCTCCGCCGTTGTCAAGCATGCCTGGCAGGAATGCTGAGATCGTCATGTACATTGCTTTCGCATTAAGTGTGAAGGCAAAGTCCCAGTCGCTTTCACGACATTGTAGAATTGTTCCGCTATGGACGAATCCGGCACAATTGAAAAGAACATCGATGGCGCCAACTTCAGCGGCAAATGCTTTAACAGCATTTGCGTTCGTAACATCAAGCACCTGGGTTTGTGCTTCGGTGATCTGTGCTAAGGTGTCCTTGTTGATATCGGTTGCAATGACATGACCACCATCATGAACCATCATTTCAGCTGTGGCACGGCCGATGCCCTGTCCAGCACCAGTCACAACGCAGATCTTATTCGCCAGCTTTGTCAATTCACTATTCGCTCTCAGACAGGTTTAAAGAATCAACGATAGAACGCAGTGGGCAACCAAAGTGCCACTTCCGGCACGAAAGTGATCAACAAAAGCACAATCAGCAACGGAATCAGAAAAGGTATGGTGGCTTTCACACAGCGCTCAAACTGCACCCCTGATACCTCTGAAAGCACAAACAGTACCATCCCTACTGGTGGGGTTAAAAGACCTAGCATAAGATTGAGAATCAGCAAGATTCCCAAATGAACCGGATCAATCCCAGCACTGATTGCGATAGGCAGCAACACAGGAACGAGTATCGTGATGGCAGCGATTGTTTCCATGAAAAGCCCGATCAGCAATGTAATTGCCATCATGATGAGAAGCAATATGTACTTGTTGTCGGCAATCCCCAAAAGCGCATCACCAAGCAATACCGCCACCTGATTGGCAGCCAAAATCCAGGCAAATACGGCCGCACTGGCCACAATCATCAATATTGATGCTGAAGTTTCTATCGTGTCAATTGAAACCCGAATGAGATGCTTCCAGGTAAGAGAACGATAAACAACAAGTCCCAGAAATAACGCATAGCACACTGCCGCGACTGCTGCTTCAGTCGGGGTGAATATGCCGCCGGCAATACCGCCCACGATGATAATAGGGGTTAAAAGCGGCAGAATTGCTGCTTTCAGCGTTTTCCAGATATACCCGTAATCGATATGGCGGTCGCGCGGATAGTTCCGCTTCTTGGCATACCAAGCGACCATCAACATCAGCGACACAGCCATCAGCAAACCAGGTACCAGCCCCGCAATAAACAGTTCACCGATGGATGCTGAAGCCATAACCCCATAGATCACCAATGGCAATGAAGGGGGGATGATAGGCCCGATGGTCGATGATGCCGCGGTAACGCCAACAGCAAAATCGGTGTCATAACCCGAATCGCGCATGGCCTTGATTTCAATATTGCCAAGCCCGCCGGCATCGGCGACCGCCGCACCAGACATGCCTGCAAATACAACACTCGCGCCGACGTTGACATGCCCCAATCCGCCGGGCAGCCAACCCACCAGCGCTCTGGCAAAGGCAAAGATTTTCGTGGTGATTCCACCCGTATTCATTAGATGACCCGCGAGGATGAAAAAAGGGATGGCCAGTAGCGGAAAACTGTCTATTCCACTAATCATCCGGTGAATCAGCAACACGTCGGGCAGGCCCGCGATCATGATATAAGCCAGCGAGGCCAGTCCCAGCGAAACGGCGACAGGAACCCCCAAGAACAGGCAAATAAACAAAAGTATGAATAAAACTGTCAGTGCCATGTTAAACTCCTTCGTTTGCGTTCCGACCCTTTTCGCGCGCAACTTGATCAGCAGACTTTTCTCGCTTCACTGATTAATTTGTGAACCGCGAATACAGCCATCAGAAAACAGCCGACTACAACCACGTAATAAAGATAAGCCTTGGGCAGTGCGATTGAAACCATGTTCGAATGGGTTTTTTGGGCCAATTCGATCGCCAGCCAACCTGCATAACTCCAAAACCCGGCCACGACCATCTCAACCAATAAAATCGTTGGCTTGATCGTTTTCAATGGCAGGAAGCCGTAGGCGAACTCCAAAAAGATGTGTGAGCCTTTGCGCACACAGGTGATGCCGCCCACAAAGCCCAGCAGAATTAGAAAATAGCGTGCAATTTCTTCAGTCCAGCCAAGACTGTCGTTGAGGACGTAACGAGTGAAGAACTGTGTGGCGACGATTAAGAACAGTACGGCAAAAATAATCAGGACGGGAACATCAAAGATCTTCACATCTGAAATATCATCCGTTATCTCTTCGACTTCGTCGATCATTGCCGAAATCCGATCTTGTTCTGGTGATTTAATCATGATTCTTCCTCTCGTTGTGCTGAACCTGGCCTGTCGTTTGAAAGACCAGGTTCACTTGCCCGTTTGCAGGCAAATTTATTACCCGGCGTCTGGAATAGCCTGAAGACTCTCGTAAAGCTCAACTGAAAACGGTAGATCGCCAGTAGTCAAAGCCGGTGCTACCGCCTCGATGAAAGGCGCACGATCAACCTCATTGACATTCGTACCTTGTTCGCGGAACCAGCCTACGAGTTCGGCCTCGGAAGATACAATTTGCTCAGTCACCCAATTGGCAGTTTCATCAAGCACATCATT
Source organism: Candidatus Poriferisocius sp. (assembly GCF_965214065.1). GTDB lineage: Bacteria > Actinomycetota > Acidimicrobiia > Acidimicrobiales > Bin134 > Poriferisocius. Next base: position 696 of record NZ_CBDCAT010000026.1, on the reverse strand, counting down.
GAGAATCGACCTGTCTTCATCGCTCAACTGTGTCAGCCCTGATACCAGATACCACCGTGAATGTAGAGTTGGTGATATGGCCTGTCAGATTGATATTGCTTTGAACTTCGTGGAACTTCTTGGCTTGAATGGTCGGCAGCGGATTTTCCTGCGCATCAACCACACCCTGCTGCAGCGCCAAATAGACTTCAGAAAATGCCATTGGTGTCGGGTTCGCTCCAATTGCTTTTGGAAACAGCACATAGGCTGGTGCATTCGGCACCCTGATTTTCAAGTTTTTCATATCCGCAGGTGTCAGAATCGGTTTATTTGCAGTCACATGCCGCGAGCCATAATAGCTAACCGAAACGATTTCGTTTCCACCGGTTGCATCAGCATAACCCTTGGCAACTTCATCAAAGACTCCACTGTCAAAATAGGCTTCCCAGTGCTTCAGGTTGCGAAGCGTGAAAGGGAAATCGGTCATTGATGCCGGTCCATAAATTGAGCCTGCAAAACCTGCGCCGGTATAAATAATATCAATCGTACCCAGTGACAAACCTTCGTTAATGTCTGCTTCTTTACCGAGAGATGATGTGGGAAATACCGCAATAGAATGGCGACCATCGGTACGCTCGGCAAAAAGCTCAGCTGCTTTCTGTGCTGCTTCGTGCAGCGGATGACTCGTTTCGTAGACATGCGCGAATTTCAGCTCAT
>NZ_CBDCAT010000025.1:0-311095 GCF_965214065.1 Candidatus Poriferisocius sp. | reverse complement strand
TCTGGCCGGTTGGGACAGGCCAGCTGGTGCCCGGGTGGGTCGGCTGCACGCGTTCTGATACTGGGGCGGCCGTCGTTGGCTGTTTTCCGGGGGTGCGGCGCGAGCCGGCGGGGGCAGGCGGCCCGGCGGGGCCCGGTGTGCGGGTCTTGCGAGCGGGAGAGCGAGTTTCGGCGGGGTAAGGGGAGGAGTCTTCGCCGCAGATGACGGTGACCGATTCGGAGCAGCGGGTGATCGCCACGTGGAACACTCTCCTTTCTTCTTCGAGGTCTTCGGCGAGGATGTGGGGCATGAGCCCTTCTGTGGCGTCGTAGACGATCACATGGGGCCATTCGAGCCCTTTGACCTTGTGTACGGTTGCCAGCCGCACCCCTCCCGGTGTGTTCTCGGCCGGTTCTGAGAGATGTTGCGTGAGCCAGTGGGCGAACCCGGCGGGCCGGGGGTGTAGGCCGGCGACGGAGATGAGGGCGCGAAGGTCGTCGCCGTGTGATGGGCGGTTCGCTGTGTGGCGGGAAGCGTCGAGCCGTTCTTCGAGCGCTTCGCCCAGGCCGATGTCGTCGCGGACCGCTTCGAGCAGCCGGGCGGTTGTGGTGGCGGGTCTGGCGGCGAGGTGGCGGAGGGCGGAGATGTCGCCGGCCAGCTTGTTGATCTTGTAGGCCGCTTCGGGGTTGTCGAGATGTTCGGCCAGCTCGCGGAGCTGTTCCGCTGTGCGCTGCTGGGCCGCCATTCGGACCAGATCGGGCGGGATGCTCCGCGGGGGCGGCGGGCGATGATCTCCATGGTGTCCGGTCCGACCCTGTCGGCTGCGGTGGCCGCTTCGACCCAGGCGAGAGCGGCGGCCACTCCGTTGCGGGACAGGAATGGGGGGCCCACGGGCCGGTCCGAGGGGACTCCCATGTCAGCCAGGGCGAGCTGGGGTGCGAGCAGGGTGCTGTTGACCCGGCTGAGGACGGCGATGTCGCCTGGCTGGGCGCCCCGGCCCAGCAGACGCTCGATGTGGGGTCTCACCTGCAAGGCCGGGTCTTCGGCGGTCTTTGCGCGGATGGCGGGGCCGTCGGGGCTGTTGCGGGGACGCTGCTCGAGTCCGGGGCGGGCCGCTATCCGCTTGTCGAGGCGGTCGGCGTTGTGCGACAGGAGGCTCACGGCCGCGTCCACGACTTCTGGGGGGCATCGGTAGTTGACGTGCAGGTCGTGGCGGGCGGCGCGGGGGAAGTATTGGTCGTAGTCGATGAGCCACCGGGGCGACGCCCCCGAATACCCGTAGATTGTCTGGTCGTCGTCGCCGACGGCGAACACGTCGGCCCGAGGCCCGGCGAGGAGACGGACCAGCAGCAGATGGGCGGGCGTGAGGTCTTGGAACTCGTCGACGAGCATCACCGAGCACACTCGGCGGGCTGCAAGGCGGGCGTGCGGGTCAGCGAGCAGTACCTCTATCGCCCGGATTATCTGATGGTCGAAATCGACGAGGCCCCGCTCGCCGAGGAGGTCGGCATATGCCGCGGCGACCGCGGCGAACCCGTCGGCATCGGGGTCGTATTCAGCTTCAACCGAGGACGGGTCGCGCAGCCCGAGGCGAGTAGCGGCGAGGGCGTCGATGTAGGGGCCGATTCGGTCCACCATCGCCCTGTGGGGCGCCGGGGGCACAAGGCCGTCCAGCAGATCCCGCACTTCGCGTTCCGCAGCCGTTCTGACCCTCTCGAATCCGCGGGGGCGGGCGAACGGCCCCACCCGTTGCAGATGGCCAGCCCCAGGCTGTTGAGCGTCCGCACCTGCAAGCCGCCCACATCGGAGAGCCTGTCTTGCATCTCCTCCTGTGCCCGCTTGTTGTAGGCCACCAGACACACCGCCTTCGGGTCGACGCCGAGGCCGCGCACCAAGTGGCGGGCCCTCTCGGTCAGGACCCGTGTCTTGCCGGACCCGGCCGGAGCGACGATGCGAGCGCCGCCGCCGATATGGGCGACCGCAGCCATCTGGTCTGCGGCCAGCTCGGCCTCGGGATCTGACGGGAAGATCGGGACGAGGCTGCCGACGGCGAGGTTCGCCGCGGGCACCACCCCGACCCGCCCGTCGCCAGCCTCGTCTTGGCCGGCCTGTAGGTCTTCGGCTGCGAACGGCGCGAGCGGGCCTCCGTCGCACCAAATGGGCCAGCCGGACGGCGACACAGCGTCCCCCGGGTTTTCGGGAGGCGACCGGCGGGCGCCGAGGTGGACCGCCTGCACCAGCGGGGCGAACCTGGGATCGGCGGCATTGCGGGCGTCGACGGCGTTCGACTCGGCCAGGAACCGCAGCGACTCGCCGCCGATATTGAATTTCGCGTCGAGCTCCCACCAGCGGAGGTTCCTCGACCAGTCGGAGTCGGGCAGGCCGCCGCCTTCGGCGACCTCGATGACAAACGGCTCCCGAGCAGCCCAGGCGTCCCGCAACTTTGGGCCGGACGACATCTCCAACCCGGACCCTGCGGCACCCATCCCACCCCTCTGGTGCGGGCTGGCCGGCCCAGACGATGACGCTTCGGCCCAGGCAGGCAGGGCCCCGCAGATCGCCGGCCGTCGGCCTGCCTGCCGGGCTCGCTGCGCTGTGCGTCACGGGCGATGAAACATACCAGCGGCCTATGACAACTCTCGGTCAGGCCGCGCACGACCCCGCACTCGTTGCCGCTGAGCGTCGATACCGACTAAAGGATCGCAGGCCCTGCCATCGCCGCCCTAGTCGAGCCGAAGCGGGCCGACCCCTCGTGCAAGAACGGCCGAAAGCCTTTCGTCGGCGGTGGGATCGCCGTAGTTGAGACCGTCGCTGGTATGTCCTGCCAGGGGGTGCGGGGAGCGCAGATGCCTTCCCTCCTTCCGTCAGCTGGCAACTCCAGCCGGGCTGGCTAACGCCAGAAGCCCCCGTAGAGCAGATCCCCGGCGACCTGGACCAAAGTGCGGAAGGACTCCCATGATCTTCCTGCGATTTGGATCAGATCAGCCGGGTTGCAGCGACCCGGAGTGTTGAGACGCTCCTGGCGCTAGAAGCTCCAGTCGATGAGGGTTCCAGTCGAGACTTCTACGATCGCCCAGCCGATCCAGCTCAAATCCCCATTCATTGATCTGAGCTGGGAAGGCGGGACGCTGGAGTCGGCGATTCGCGCAAGTCGCAAGTCTGCGCTGTCGGGGTCTTCGAAGCCGGCACTCCGTAACGCGCCCTCGCGTTCGTCCCAGTGGTCCTCGAATATCTTTTCGATGCGGCGTATCTCGGTCAGCAACCTCATGGCCTGGGATTTGCACTTGAGGTTGGAGCCATAAGCCATAAGGCCGCCCCCTGGCGGCGCGATCACCTTGTCGCCGACTTGTGTGGCGACGTTCGTGTTCTTGCTGCGCAGCACTTTTCTCTGCTCGTCGGTGAGCGTGCTTCCTTTGACGCCGGGCGCGGTGTAGCGCTCCAACGCTTCGGGCCAATTCGAGTCGATGATGTTCAGCAGGTCGACATCGCACCAGCCGAAATCGCAGGGATCGCTGTCGTTTGGGTGCTTCCTGACGTCGAGGAATTACGCGTCGAGGGGTTGGACGAACACGAACAGCAAGTCGCCTGTGCGCCGCACATGCCGTTCGCTAAGGGCGGATTTTGCTCCGAGATGGAAATGATGGATGCCGAAATCGCTCGGCAGCCTGTCTTTGAAACCGGCGTCGGCCGCCTTCCTGCTAAGGAACTCTGCGAGGTCGCCTCCCGCTTCGAAGCGGCTCTTGATGGCCTCGATCGCGGTCCCATAGCGGCCGTCTAGCGTCCCCAGTGCGGCGCGGAGCTCAGCCGAGAAATGCACACGGCGCGGGCCCGGCACGATCACCTTGTCGAAGTGATAGAGATACCGCTCCAGCAGGTCCGCAGGACTTGGCGACTCGCCTCGTTCGTGCCGGATGCCCTCCTTGTCGAAATACTGCTCGATCTCATCAGCCAGATCGCTCACGAAATCGGGGCGACGCGCCAATGCAGCCTACCGACAGAACTGGGGAACTCGAGACGATATGAACCCCCGCGGCATAACCCAGGCTGTGTGGCGCAGTCCTGGAGAACTCGCAGGGCAAGGTGGTGCCTGCGTGATGAGAGACGAGTGGCTGCTGGGCTCTAGCTTGCTGTTCGTGAGAACAACCCGGATGACCATGGCGGCAGCGGCTTTCGCGGCGCTCATTGCGTTCGCCTGCGGCACCAGCGACGACACCGGCGCGCCCGATCCGACCGCCTTGCCTGTCACTGCCACCGCCGCCGACACCGCCGATGTTGACCAGCCCGCCTCTGCGACTCCAAGTGCTGCCCCAACACCGGGCGCTGTTGCCCCCGCAACCCCGTCATCCACTGCTACCCCCGCGCCAGCCCAGCCGACCGCTGCGCCCACCGCGTCTCCCGCCGCGACAGCACCGATCCCGACCGCAGAGCCAACCGAGGGGGCGACTGCCCCTACAGCCGCCCCCTCGACGCCTGTTCCGGCCACACCTTCGGCAGCGGCTATCCCCTCGACTGGTTCAACAGCGCTGGGCGTTCTCGACAGTCTGTCTGTCGAGCCTGAGTACGGGGGATCAGGCTACGAGCGGTCCGATTTCGAGCATGACCGAGGGTATCTGTGCAACGCGTCAGGCGTAGACCCCTACACGGGGGTCGCTTTCGATGCCTCCACCTGCGACGTCGACCACATCGTCGCCGCTCAAGAAGCATTCGAGTCAGGAGGGTGGGAGTGGAACGCCGCCCGCCGCCAGTCGTTCGGCAACGATGCTCTGAACCTCGTGGCGACACGCGACTGCGTCAACCGATCCAAGGGTTCGCGGGACATGGCTGAATGGTCCGGGCGGATCGGCAGCGGAACATGTCAAGGGCTTATGACAACTGCACAGGGCCGCTGCTTCATGGCCTGGAAGACGGTCGAGGTAAAAGCCGCATTCGACCTGTCGGTAGACCAAGCCGAGAAGAACGCGTTGGAACAGGTGCTCCAGGCCTGCCCCGCCGACGGGCCCATGCAGCCGTCAGGCCCCTCCAGCCTCCAAACAGAGCCGATCCAACCGCCGCCAACGGAAACAGCCGCCGAGACAACAAGCGTCTCGGACTGCCATCCCGCCTACAGCCCGTGCCTGCCCAGCCTGTCTGGCGATGCCTTGAACTGCGGCGACCTCACATCAGACCAGAAGCCCGTCACCGTTCTAGTCCCGGGCGTAGACCCCTACCGGCTAGACCGCGACGGCGACGGTGGAGCCTGCACGTCGTAACCCCTGTTTCGCACAAGAGGACCGCCATGGACATATACAGATTTCGGAGCGTCGACAACTTGCTGGGCGAGCACAGAGAGCTTCAGTAGAGCGGCCAGCGAAGCGACCGCAAGTCGCGGATGCGCCGGCGCCAAGCTCAGCCGCGCTCGTGGGCACAGGGCCGCGTGTCTTCATCGAGGCCCATCATCCCTGTCGCTGTTCCAGGTACTGCGCCCACCGGTCCATTAGCTTTCGGCGCTTGGCGAACGCGTCGCCGCGGATGTATGCCTGCTGCACCGAGTCGCCCAGGCTGTGGGCTAAAGCCGCCTCGCACACCGCCCAGGGCGTGTCTGTCTCCTCCAGCGCCCAGGTGCGGAATGATGCCCGGAAGCCGTGGACGGTTGCCCGGTCGGCGAGCCCGACATCGCGAAGGATTTTCGTCAGGGTCATGTTGCTGAGCGGATGTCCCGGTTTGAGCGGCGACGGGAAGACCAGATCGGAGCCGTCGTGGTGGTCTTTGGCCTGATCCAGCACGGCCATTGCGGCCTCCGACAGCGGAACCCGGTGCTCGCTCGCTGCCTTCATCCGCTCTGCTGGTATCCGCCACTCGCAGGCCCCGAACTCGATCTCGTCCCAGGTTGCGTTCCGGGCCTCGCCGGAGCGGGCCGCGTTCAACACCAAGAACCGCAAGCACAGCTTGGCCGAAGGCGACGCCTTGGTCTGGTCCACGACGGCGAGCGCGTCGGCGACCTCGAAATAGGGCAGCGACCGGAAATGCGACTGCACCTTGGGCATCGGCGGCAGAGCGCCGTCGATCACCTCTCCGGCGACGTTGAACACGACGTAGCCGTGCGCCATCGCCCAGCGCAGCACGGCCCGGATTCTCTGGCGGACCTTGCGGGCCGTCTCGGGGCGGGTGGTCCAGATCGGGGTCAGAGCCCCCAGCACGTCGGACTGGGTGATGCGGTCCACCCTCATGTCGCCGATCACCGGGAAAGCGTGGTTCTCAAGCGACCTCCACCACAGACTCGCCTGGCGCTCGCCCCTCCACCGCGGCCGGTTCGCCTCGAGCACCGCCTTGGCCGCCTCTCGGAAAACGGGGGCCTCGCCCCGGCGGTTGTCGGCAACGGGATCGCGACCGTCGGCGGCGGCGGTGCGGTGCTCCAGAGCCTTGCGGCGGGCATCGACAAGGCTCACCTCCGGCCAGCCGCCCAGACCCATGTCGCGTCGCCGCCCGTCCACAGTGAGGCGCAAAAACCAAGACTTGGACCCGGTGTTGGTCACGCGAAGGTGCAAGCCCTGCCCGTCGTGATATTTCCCCGGCCCGGCTGCCTTGACCTTCGCAGCGGTGAGATGTCCCATCCTGTCCTCCAATCCGTCCCACAATCTGTCCCACACTTTTGGCGGGATTGTGCAGTTAAGCCTGGGAACAGTGTACCACCACGAAGCGACAAAACCCTGGATACGCTGGGACTTCGGGCACTAGCGGGGGCATTCGGAAAAGCCCGGCAACATCAAAAAGCGCCCCCGGCAGGATTCGAACCTGCGACCTGATGATTAGAAGTCATCTGCTCTGTCCGGACTGAGCTACAGGGGCGGGCTGGCGCATTGGCCGGTCGTTTCGAGTGTATTGCGCGACAGGTTTAGGGTCGCGACGGGTTTGGATGGCGTATCAGACCCTCCGTTTCTGGACTGGAGGGCTGACCGGGCTTGACGGTGTAACTTTGCCTGCCATGTCATTGACGGTTAGGGGTCACCTATGCCTCATCGCCACCGCGCTGATCGCGATTGCTTGTGGCAGCGGCGACGAATCCACCACACAAGATCTCACCCCTGAACCCGTCGTGGTCACTGCTATTGCTACTCAAACCCCCGCTCCTACTGTCTCTGGAGTTGCCAGTGCACAATCGACAGATCCAACTGTTGCCCCCGAAACTGCAATCCCCACCGAGGCTGTCAAGCCCATCACCCCTCCCTCACCAAAAACACCAGGCAACAACCCACACAGCGAACCGACCGTCAACCCACAGCCATCAGGTTTGGCTTGCTATGGACTGTACATAAGCGGCTGGGAAGACATGATCGACCCAGACGCAGCAATGGGGTTCCCCACGCTGGAAGAAGCCGCGACCGACTGGTGGCAGAACTCATCCCAAGCCCGTTGGTGGCACCAACGAGACGGATCATCGAGCATAAGCGCAGAAGACCTCACCCAATCCCCGCCCACCAGCCGACCCAAAGCACGAGGCAGCGCAGCATCGGGCATCAACGACGATGACCAACCCCAACCTCCCCCCACAGCGATCTACTACCGCGATGACAGAGGAAATGCCCAAATCGTCATCGACGGGATGCAGCTAGCCGACGAGAACTGGGTTATCTATCGTGGCGAGTTCTGCTCGTACATGGAGAATTGACAACAAGACCATCCCACCCACAGCCCGTGCCTTCCCAACCTTGCTGGTGACGCTCACAACCGTGGTGACCTCACCGCAGACCAGAAGCCAGTTTGAACCAACAGTGAAGATGTGTGCGGGGCGGGTCGGCGCGCATTACCGCGGGCCTTGTTGATCGGCTCACGCTGAACCGTGGGCGGTGCTGAGAGTGCCAAATTTACCCAAAAGGGGATCGTGGAAGAGCGTCAGTATCACTGTGATGGCGGTAGCGTCGAAGGATGGCTGATTCTGAGATTCTCACTTCCGGAAGGGGTGTCGCCTATGTACGAACTACGGAGGAGCGGTTTGGCGGGCTGGGCGACTATCCGTATGAGCCGCGCTATGTCGAGGTGGATGGGTTGCGGATGGCCTATGTGGTGGCCGAGCCCGATCGGCCGGGCGAAGATACCAACACGTTTTTGCTGCTGCACGGGGAGCCCACCTGGGGGTACCTGTACCGCAAGATGATCCCCTCGCTGGTGGTGGCTGGGTACCGGGTTGTGGTTCCCGATTTGATCGGGTTTGGTCGCTCGGACAAGCCCATCGAGCGAGCGCCCTACACCTATGCGAACCACGTGGAGTGGATGAGGCAGTTCTTGGCTGCCACCGCCACAGAGCGGGGCGGCGGGCCGCTGCATCTGTTCGGTCAGGACTGGGGCGGGCTCATCGGGCTGCGAGTGGCCGCCGAGAACCCAGATCTGATCGACCGGCTGATTCTGGCCAACACCGGCCTGCCCGAGGGCCAATCGCCGGGGGCGGGCTTTGAGTTCTGGCTCCAGTTCAGCCAGGACGTGGAGTTTCTGGACTGCGGCCGACTGGTGGACAACGCCACGGCCACCGAGCTGAGCGAAGCTGCTCAAGAGGCCTACCGGGCGCCGTTTCCCGAAGAGCTCTACATGGCCGGGGCCCGCCATTTCCCGATGCTGGTGCCGATCTCCCCCGATGACCCCGCCGTTCCCGCCAACCGGGCGGCCTGGAATGTACTGGAGCAGTGGACCAAGCCGGTGCTCACCCTGTGGGCCCCCGACGATCCCGTGCTGGGCAACGGGCAGGCGGCGTTCACCGAGCGGATTCCCGGGGCCGCGGGCCAGCCCCATGCCCAATTCCGCCCGGCCAGCCACTTCATCCAAGAGGACCAGGGCCCCGCGCTGGCCGAAGCCATCGTCGCTTGGCTGGGCTGAGCACGCTTCGCTGCGGACTCCAAACAGTTTCCCCGGACGGCAAAACCGGCCCTAGACTGACCGGGCCGTGCGGGCCGTAGCTCAGTCAGGTTAGAGCGCCGGGTTGTGGTCCCGGAGGTCGGGGGTTCAAATCCCCTCGGTCCGCCCAACAAGCCCCTCTAGCTCAACTGGCAGAGCAACGGACTCTTAATCCGCAGGTTCTGGGTTCGAATCCCAGGGGGGGTACCGAGGTCTGCCGGAATGAGGCTAGGCGGCTGCCCGCCTGGGGAACCCTGGAGCCCGGCTCGGACTAGACCCATCAGTTTCGGCTATTCCTGGTCGCGGTCTCCCCAGCATTTCGTGGTGCCGTCGGCTCTGGTGGCGCAAGAGTAGTTGTGGACGGCGCGTACGCCGATGAAGGTGCCAGCGGGAGCATCGAGTTGCCCGTGGCTGTTGTCGCCCCAGCATTTGACAACGCCGTCGTTTCTTAAGCCGCATCTATGACTCCAGCCAGTGGAAATGATGGTGAACACACCCTCGGGGGCATCGATCTGCCCAAAATCGTTCCATCCCCAGCAGTCAATAGTGCCGTTACTTCGCAAGCCGCAATAGCTTGCTCCCATTGGACTTAGGCTGACATAAGCCGAACGCTCCACATCCGCATCTGAGCGGTCAGTGGGGCACTCATCGGGGGGAGGCCATCCCAGAAACCAGATGTGGGCGCAGCCCAGCCTCGAATAGTCAGAGCAGATGTAGCTCATTATTGAGCAGTCCAGAGGATGATCCAGCTTGAACACTGAATGGCCGATCTCATGCAAGACAGTGTTTTCGTAACTATCAGCCAGTCCTTGCAGGTCGTAGCCGCTGGGAAAGCAAATGCCATCGACGACCAGGTCCCGAAACCGGTAAGGCGTGTCTCGGCCAGGACAAGACTCCGCGTGCCGGGCCTCAAGCGTATTGACCACGGCAAAGGAAATATTGTTCGACCCGAAGGCGTAGCCGCTGGCAAAATCGCCCGCCTTAGCGCCTACCAGCACCAACACATCGCGGACATCTCCCCACTCCTCGATCTCCTCCTCACACGGATGAGAACCCACCTCACTACGCCAGGTGTCCAGCAGGATCTCGTTCCAATCCACATCCGGGGAAATAACCGCCGCCGGAATCAAGCGAAGACTCACCAAGCCCGATGACTGCCGGGCGAAGAACTGGGCCACGTTGTTCATCTCTTCGACTTCTCGCGCCAAATCGTCGTCGGAGTATCCCCAACTCTCAGATGCGCAATAGAACACATGGACATCAAGGGAACCGGTAAACGGCCGCCGGGTATGGCCCCAGCACTCAACAGTCTGGTCGGTTCGGTACCCGCACGAATGCAAATAGCCAGCCGACACCGACAAGAACTCCCCAGCCGGCGATGCCGTCTGCCCCGAACCTCTATCGCCCCAGCACACCACCGTGCGATCGGCCCGCACCCCGCACGAATGGCCGTTGCCAGCCGACACCGACAAGAACTCCCCGGCCGGCGATGCCGCCTTCCCTGAGCCTCTATCGCCCCAGCACGCCACCGTGCGATCGGCCCGCACCCCGCACGAATGGCCGTTGCCAGCCGACACCGATAAGAACCGCCCGCCCGGTGCATAAGACAGCCAACCCCAACAAACCGCCGTCCGGTCGACCCGCAGCCCACACGAATGCCAATCGCCCGCCGACACCGACAAGAACTCCCCGGCAGGCGCAGCGGCCTGACCGATGTGGTCGCCCTCCCAGTCCTCGTCCGACCCCCAGCACACAAGGGAACGATCGGCTCGCAGGCCACACGAATGCAACTGGCCTGCTGACAGCGCCAGAAATTCCCCATCGGGCGCGTCTAACCGTCCAAAATCGCTATCGCCCCAGCACACGATGGTGCCAGCGGACCGAAGTCCGCACGAATGGCCGTTGCCAGCCGACACTGCGGCGAACTCACCCTCAGGGGTGTTCAACTGTCCGTAACCGTTGCCGCCCCAACAGAAGGCAGTCCGATCAATCCGAAGGCCGCACAAGTGACTATTCCCGATCGAGAGTTGCTCAATCTGCCCGTCGGCCGATTCCGGCAGCACGTCAAGTTCGTCTCGGCTGCCCCAGCACACCGATTCGTTGTCGGTCCGCAGAGCGCATGTGTGGTGTTTGCCAGCAGAGATCGCCGCGAACTCCCCCTCAGGCGATGTGGCCTGCCCGTCGTCGTCGCTGCCCCAGCACACCGCAGTGCCGTCGGCCAGCAGCCCGCACGAATAGCGGTCACCAGCCGATACCGCGGCGAATTCCCCGGCGGGCGGTGTCGCCTGACCGTCGTCGTCGCTGCCCCAGCACACCGCAGTGCCGTCGGCCAGCAGCCCGCACGAATGGCGGTCACCAGCCGATACTTCGGTGAATTCCCCTTCCGGTGGCGCCGTCTGCCCGTAGAGGTCGCTGCCCCAACAGCGAATCGTCCGATCGGTCCGCAGGCCGCAGGTGTGGGAGTCTCCTGCTGCAATGGCGGTGAACCGGCCTTGCGGCGGTGTCGCCTGTCGGGCCCAGTCGTCGCCCCAGCACACCGCGGACTGGTCCAACCGCAACCCGCACGAATGCTGCCCGCCGGCCGACACCGCCCAGAACCGACCGTCGGGCACCGTGGCCTGCCCGGAGATGTCGTCGCCCCAGCATTCGACGGTTAGTTCGGCCCGCAGTCCGCACGAATGCGAGCCGCCGGCCGAGACCGACAAGAACTCCCCGGCAGGCGCGGTTGCCTGGCCGTAGTCATTTCTGCCCCAGCAATCGACGGTGCCGTCGGCCAACAGGCGGCACGAATGGACCCCTCCCGCCGACACCGGACCGGGCTGCGGCTCGGGAACCTCGAGTTGGCCGGAACCGCCGTAGCCCCAGCACACCACCGAGCTGTCTACCCGCAACCCGCACGAATGCCAACCGCCGGCCGACACCGACAAGAACTCCCCGGCAGGCGCGGTTGACCGCCCGATGTGATCGCCATCCCAGTCCTCGTCCGAACCCCAGCACACCGCGGTGTGGTCTACCCGCACCCCGCACGAATGATCACCGCCGGCCGACACCGACAAGAACGCCCCATCAGGCGATTCCGCCTCCCCCGAGCTGTTATAGCCCCAGCACACCACCGAGCGATCGGCCCGCAACCCGCACGAATGGCCGTTGCCCGCCGACACCGACAAGAACCGCCCGCCTGGTGAATAGGACAGCCAACCCCAACAAACCGCGGTCCGGTCGGCCCGCACCCCGCACGAATGCCAACCGCCAGCCGACACCGACAAGAACTCCCCGGCAGGCGCAGCGGCCTGACCGATGTGTTCGCCATCCCAATCCTCATCCGACCCCCAGCACACCGCCGTGCCGTCGGCCCGCACCCCGCACGAATGCCGAACGCCAGCCGACACCGACAAAAACGCCCCATCAGGCGCACCAGCCTGCCCAAACTCGTCGCTACCCCAACACACCGCCGCGCCGTCAACCCGCACCCCGCACGAATGCCAAACGCCGGCCGACACCGACAAGAACTCCCCGGCAGGCGCACCAGCCTGCCCGTGGTAGTCGCTGCCCCAACACACGATGGCAGCACCCCCGTGGACTCGGCACACATGACCGCTGCCGGCCGAAACCAGTTCGACTTGCTGATCAGCGGTCGCGGACAGCCTTTCGATTTCGCCCTGGCGGCCCCAGCACACTGATTCCATATCGATTCGCAGGGCGCAGGTGTGGCGCTTGCCGGCCGAAATAGCAGTGAACTCCCCAGCAGGAGGCGAAGCCTGCCCGTCGTCATCGCTGCCCCAGCACACCGCGGCGCCGTCGACCCGCAACCCGCACGAATGGCGGCCACCAGCCGAAATATCGGAGAACTCCCCGGCGGGCGACGTGGCCTGCCCGTCGTCATCGCTGCCCCAGCACACCGCGGCGCCGTCGACCCGCAACCCGCACGAATGGCGGCCACCAGCCGAAATATCGGAGAACTCCCCGGCGGGCGACGTGGCCTGCCCAAAGATGTTGTAGCCCCAACAGCTGATGGTGTGGTCGGTTCGCAGACCGCACGTATGGGAGTCGCCAGCTGCGACCGCGGTGAACCTCCCTTGCGGCGGCGTCGCCTGTCGGGCCCAGTCGTCGCCCCAGCACACCGCGGACTGGTCCAACCGCAACCCGCACGAATGCTGCCCGCCGGCCGACACCGCCCAGAACCGACCGTCGGGCACCGTGGCCTGCCCAGAGATGTCATCGCCCCAGCACTCGACCACAAGATCGGCCCGCAGTCCGCACGAATGCGAGCCGCCGGCCGACACCGACAAGAACTCCCCGGCAGGCGCGGTCGACTGCCCATAGTCATTTCTGCCCCAGCACTCGACGGTGCCGTCGGCCAACAGGCGGCACGAATGACCCCCGCCAACCGACACCGGGCCGGGCTGCGGCTCGAGAACCTCGAGTTGACCGGAACCGCCGTAGCCCCAGCACACCACCGAGCTGTCGGCTCGCAACCCGCACGAATGCCAACCGCCAGCCGACACCGACAAGAACTCCCCGGCAGGCGCAGCGGCCTGACCGATGTGGTCGCCCTCCCAATCCTCATCCGACCCCCAGCACACCGCCCCGCCGTCTACCCGCACCCCACACGAGTGGTTGTTGCCAGCCGACACCGACAAAAACGCCCCATCAGGCGATTCCGCCTCCCCCGAGCCGTTATAGCCCCAGCACACCGCTGTGCGATCGGCCCGCACCCCGCACGAATGACCGTTGCCAGCCGACACCGATAAGAACCGCCCGCCCGGCGCAAAAGACAGCCAACCCCAACAAACCGCCGTCCGGTCGACCCGCAGCCCGCACGAATGCCAATCGCCCGCCGACACCGACAAGAACTCCCCGGCAGGCGCAGCGGCCTGACCGATGTGGTCGCCCTCCCAGTCCTGGTCCGACCCCCAACACACCGCCGTTCGGTCGGCCCGCAACCCGCACGAATGCCGAACGCCCGCCGACACCGACAAGAACTCGCCGGCAGGCGCACCAGCCTGCCCAAACTCGTCGCTACCCCAACACACAATGGTGCCAACGGCCCGCAGCCCGCACGAATGCCAAAGGCCGGCCGACACCGTGGCAAACTCACCCTCAGGAGTGTTCAACTGTCCGTAACCGTTGCTGCCCCAACACACCGCCGCTCCGCCCTCCAGCAATCGACATGAATGAAAGCCGCCGGCCGACACCGAGTCAGACGGTGGTACCGGGGCCCCAGCCCGCAGCACCCCCACCGCACCGTCGTCCAACACCAGATAACAGCCGATGGAATCGTGATACCCCCACCGAACCTGCGCCAGCACCTCCGACCCATCCGCCGACTTCGCCACACCCACCGGCTGCTGCCCGAACCGATGAACCCCGAAACACCGATCAGCAGCTGCGCCATCTCCCGCAGCTGCCCCCGATGACGGCGGCAGGCCCGAAGCCCGCAGCGCCCCCACCGCACCGTCGTCCAACACCAGAAAACAGCCGATGGAATCGTGATACCCCCACCGAACCTGCGCCAGCACCTCCAACCCATCCGCCGACTTCGCCACACCCACCGGCTGCTGCCCGAACCGATGAACCCCGAAACACCGATCAGCAGCCCCATCAGCCAAAACCACACTTGAAGAAATAGCCAACCCCACCACGGCCAATCCCATAACGACCGCCACCACCGTCGCTGTTTTCAGCACAGAGAGCATCCGGCAACCGTATTGCCAGCAGTGGCCGCCGACACAGGCAACCGCTCGCTCATCGTGCTACAGTGACACTGTTCCGCATTGCGGTACTGGTCCACAGTATGGAACCCGCCCTGGGGTCCAGCACCACAGAAGGAGTGTGTCGAATGACTGACACGCCCGAGATCGACGACATCGATCTGTCGAGTCTGAACGACGAAGACCTGTGTGCTCAGATGCACGACGATCTTTACGACGGCCTCGCCGAAGAGATTGACGAGGGCACCAGAATCTTGCTGGACCGGGGCTGGCCGGCCGACAAGGTGCTGGATGTGGCCCTGGTGGAGGGAATGCGCATCGTGGGAATCGACTTCCGCGACGGCATCTTGTTCGTGCCCGAGGTACTGCTGGCCGCCAACGCCATGAAGGCAGGCATGGCCATCTTGCGCCCGCTGCTGGCCGAGACCGGGGCCGAGCCCATCGGCAGCGTGGTGATCGGCACGGTCAAAGGCGACATCCACGACATCGGCAAGAACCTGGTGGCCATGATGCTGGAGGGGGCCGGGTTCGAGGTGACCGACCTGGGGATCAACACCGATGTGGAGGAGTTCATCGCCGCGCTCGACGAGCATCAGCCCGACATCTTGGGAATGTCGGCGCTGCTCACCACCACCATGCCCTACATGAAGGTGGTCATCGACACACTGGTGGACAAGAGCCTGCGGGAGGAATTCATAGTTCTGGTGGGCGGCGCCCCCCTCAATGAGGAGTTCGGCGAGGCCATCGGCGCCGATGCCTACTGCCGCGACGCGGCGGTGGCTGCCGAGACCGCCAAAGACCTGATAGCCGCTCGCCGAGCTGCGGTTTGACCATGGACCAACCCGACCGGGTACTGGTCGTGGCCTGCGGGGCGCTGGCCAAGGAGCTGCGCCACCTGATTGCGGCATTCGATCAGGAGGACGGCAGCGGTGGCATCGACCTGGAGTGCCTCCCGGCCAAGCTGCACAACCGCCCGGAGCTGATCCCCGAGTCGGTGCGGCAGCGGGTGCGGGCCGCCCGCGACAGATACCGCACCATCTTGGTGGGCTACGCCGACTGCGGCACCGGGGGCCTGCTCGACAAGGTGTGCCAGGAAGAAGGGGTGGAGCGCCTCCCCGGCCCACATTGCTATGAGCTCTACGCCGGGACCGAGGCCTTCACCCGGCTACAGGACCAGGAGCTGGGAACGCTGTATCTCACCGACTATCTGGTGCGGCACTTCGAGCGCCTGATTCTGGAGGGGCTGGGCATCTCGGACCACCCCGAACTGCAAGCGATCTATTTCAAGAACTACACCCGGCTGGTGCACCTGTCACAGGAGCCTGACCCCGATCTGGACCGGTTGGCTCAAAAGGCGGCCGACCTCCTGGGGCTGCGCTTCGAGAGTATTGCTACCGGCTATGGCGGTTTGATCGATGCGCTGGTAGAGATCCGGGAGCGAGCCGCGTGAGTCGGCGGCGGGGGAGTAACGGCAACCTAGTGGTGATCTGTTGGCGGGACATCCCCGCTCAGGTGAATGCAGGCTCGGGATCCTCGAAAATCCAGCGCATCCTCCCCCGCCGCTTTCAACGGGCTATCGACGAGGCCGCCATGGTGGCCGGCAAGACCCAGGCATCAGAATATGTGGGTGAATGGCGCCGGAATGTAGTGCCCGGTGACCCCAACGATCCTGAAGGCGCCGCTTTGCGGGCAGCCGAAGAGTTGGAGGCCGCGTTCCCCCGGGAGCGGCTCAAAGAATACGTGGCCGCCGGGGGCTGGGACCCCGACAACGCGACCGTAAGTCCCCAGGAGGCGACGAAGTGACCGAAACCGTTATCAGCTCGGCAACCAAGGAGGTGGTGATCGGTTTCGGCCGTCCATTCGTCATGATCGGCGAGCGGATCAACCCCACAGGGAGAAAGCTCCTCACCGAGGAGATGAAGGCCGGCGACTTCAGCCGGGTGGAGGCCGACGCTCTGGCCCAGGTGGCCGCCGGCGCCCACATGCTGGACGTGAATGCCGGCATCCCGTTGGCCGACGAGCCTGCGCTGTTGGCCAGGGCGATCAAGCTGGTGCAGTCGGTGACCGACGTGCCTTTGTCCATCGACTCCTCCATCATCGAGGCACTGGAGGCGGGCATCGCGGTGTACGACGGCAAGCCTCTGATCAACTCGGTGACCGGAGAGGATGAGGTATTGGAACGGGTGCTGCCGCTGGTAGCCCGCCATGGCGCCGCGGTAGTGGCCATCTCCAACGACGAGACCGGCATCAGCGAGGATCCCGATGTCCGATTCGAGGTGGCCCGCAAGATCGTGGAGCGCGCCGCCGACCACGGCATCCCCCGCTCCGACGTGGTGGTCGATCCTTTGGTCATGCCCATCGGGGCCATGGGAACCGCTGGCCAACAGGTGTTCCACCTGGTGCGGCGAATTCGCACCGAACTCGGCGTGAACACCACCTGCGGGGCCAGCAACGTGAGCTTCGGGCTGCCCAACCGCCACTCGATTACCGGGACCTTTCTGGCCATGGCCATGGGGGCGGGGATGACCTCGGCCATCATGAACCCCCTGCACGCCGAGGTGAAGCAGGCGGTAATGGCCGCCGACGTGCTGGCCGGCCACGATAAAGACTGCACGGCGTGGATTGCCGAGAACCGGGACCCGACTGCCGCCGGGGAGGGCGCGGCCCGCCGTCGAGGGGGACGTCGCCGGGCTGCTGTATGAGCACCGGGCCCTGCGAGCGGGTCGGGGTCGAGGCCCAAAAGTGACCATCGAGCATCGAGTGGTGTTCACCCCCAGCGGCATCGAGGCGACCGCCCCGGAGGGATCGACGGTGTTGGACGCCGCTCGAGGGGCCGGGGTGGATATCGACTCGGTGTGCGGGGGCCGGGGGCTGTGCGGCCGCTGCCAGGTCGTCCCCAGCACCGGCCAGTACGCCAAGTGGGGGTTGACCAGCTCCGACGACGCCCTGGCCGCGGCTGGTCCCACCGAGCTCGACTACCGGGGACGGCGCCCGCTGGGTCCGAGCCACCGTCTGAGCTGTCAAGCCGCCGTGCTGGGCGATGTGGTGATCGACGTTCCCCCTCAAAGCCAGGTACACCGACCGGTGGTGCGCAAGGCCATCGACTTGGGGGATATCACCGTCGACCCGGTTGTGACGCTGCACTATCTGGAACTGCCCACCGCAGAGCTGGGGGAAGAGACATCCGACGCGGAGCGGGTTGCCGACGCGCTGGCCGACCAATGGGACTTGCCCGCCGTGGAGATTCCTGCCTCCGCGCTGGCCGCGCTGTCTTCGGCTATGGCCGAGGGCAACGGGGCGGTCACCGCGGTGGTCCACACCCGTCTGCGCGAACCAGCAGACGACTGCGGCGCGGCGGCGGTTGAGCGACAGGTGCTGACGGTGCGGCCCGGCTATTGCGACGAAGCCTACGGCGTGGCGGTGGATGTGGGATCGACCACCGTGGCCGGCTATCTGCTGGACCTGGCCACCGGGGAGGTGGCTGCCACCGCGGGGCGCATGAACCCGCAGATCCGGTTCGGCGAGGACCTGATGAGCCGGGTGTCCTATGCCATGTTGAACCCCGACGGCACCGCCGAGTTGACTGCGGCGGTACGAGCAGCCATCGACGAGTTGATCGACGAGCTTTGCGAGGCCGCGGGCATCGGACGGGGCAACGTCTGCGATCTCGTGATAGTGGGCAATCCGATCATGCACCACCTGGTACTGGGCATCGACCCGACCCCGCTGGGCGCGGCCCCGTTCACCCTGGCCGTGCGCGACGGGGTATGGGCCACCGCCGCCGATATCGGCATCGACTTACCCGGCGCTGCCCTCTATATGGGACCGTGCATCGCCGGGCACGTGGGGGCCGACGCAGTGGCCGCCATGCTGGCCGAGGGGCCGCACCGCTCGGCCAGTCCACAGCTCCTCGTGGACGTGGGCACCAACGCCGAGATCATCCTCGGCGACGGTCGTCGGGTTTGGGCCGCCTCCAGCCCCACCGGTCCGGCGTTCGAGGGGGCGCAGCTCAGCTGCGGGCAGCGGGCCACCGCTGGGGCGATCGAGCGGGTGCGTATCGACCCCGACACCCTGGAGCCGCGGTTCAAGGTGATCGGCTGCGATCTGTGGTCCGACGACCCCGGCTTTGGCCACGCTTTGGGCTCGTTGGAGGTGACCGGGGTGTGCGGGTCGGGAATCATCGAGGTCATAGCCGAGATGTACTTGACCGGGATCATCGACCACCGGGGGGTTATCGGTGGCGAGCTGGCCGAGCGCAGCCCTCGGATCGTCGCCGATGGCCGGACTTTCTCATACGTGCTCCAGACCGAGCCGGTGGCGCTGTCGGTCACCCAGAACGATGTGCGAGCAGTGCAGTTGGCCAAAGCGGCATTGCGGGCCGGTATCGACCTGCTAGCCGAGCACGCGGGCCTTGCCGAGGTGGCCGACGTGAGGTTGGCAGGCGCGTTCGGCGCCCACATCAGCCCGGTCCACGCCATGGTGCTGGGCATGGTTCCCGACGGCCCGGTGGACGGGGTCAAGGGAGTGGGCAACGCCTCGGGGGCGGGAGCGGCCCGGATGCTGGTAGCGGGCGCCCAGAGGGCCGAGGCCGAGCAGGCCGCTCGGGAGGCAGTCAAGATCGAGACGGCCACCGAGGCGCGGTTCCAGGAGTTGTTCGTGGCCGCCATGTCGCTGCCCCATGAGACCGCGGCCAGCCCCCATCTGGCGAAGGTAGTGGATTTGCCCCCGCGCGCCTCATCCGATAGCGAGCATGCCGGAACCAGGCGGCGGCGCACGGCCCGGCAGCAAAGAGCAACCCAGGAGCAGCGATGAGCGAGCGACAAGGCAGACGCGGCGGCGGTCGGGCTGGTCGCCAGGCGGCCCGAGCAGCCAGCCAAGTGCTGGCCGCCCCCGTGCTTGAGCGGCGTTTGCCGCCGGTGGAGATCATCGACGAGGATGGCCTCGCCCAGATCGAGGAGAACGCCGAGACCATCCTGGCCGAGGTGGGCATCGCCTTCCAGGACTACCCCGATGCCCTGGACCTGTGGCGGGACGCGGGTGCCGACGTGGACGGCGAGCTGGTGCGGTTCCCTCGGGGAATGTGCCGCCAGATCGTGGCCCAAGACGCCCCCGCTGCCTACATCCAGCACGCCCGCAACCCTGAGCGCAGCGTAAGCATCGGCGGAAACACCACGGTGTTCGCCCCCAACTACGGCTCGCCGTTCGTCACCGACTTGGACCAAGGCCGGCGCTACGCCACCCTGGCCGATTTCGAGAACGTGGTGAAGCTGGCCTACCGGCTCCCCCACCTACACCACAGCGGGGGCACGGTGTGCGAGCCGGTGGACGTGCCGGTGGATGTGCGCCACCTAGACATGGTCTACGCCCACCTCCGCTGGAGCAATAAGCCGTTCATGGGCTCGGTGACCAGCGCGGAGCGCGCCGCCGACTCGGTGGAGCTGGCCCGCATTGCCTTCGGCGGCGACCTGGCCGGCCGCACGGTGATGACCTCGCTGATCAACGCCTCCTCGCCCATGCGCTGGGACTCCACCATGCTGGGGGCGGCCACCACCTACGCCCGGGCCAACCAAGCCAGCATCATCAGCCCGTTCATCCTGGCCGGGGCCATGTCGCCGGTAACGGTGGCCGGCCTGGCCGCCCAAGCCCTGGCCGAGGCCCTGTCGGGCATGGCCTACCTGCAACTGGTGCGGCCCGGCTCGCCGGTGGTGTTCGGCACCTTCGCCTCGTCGATGTCGATGGCCACCGGCGCCCCCACGTTCGGCACCCCCGAGGCCGGCCAGGCCATCTACGTCATGGCCGCGCTGGCCCGACGTTGCGGGGTGCCGTTCCGCTCCGGCGGTCAGCTCACTGCGTCGAAGGCCCCTGATGCCCAGGCGGCCTATGAGTCGGCCCATACGCTGCTGCCCACCGTCCAGGCCGGGGTCAACTTCGTGCTCCACGCCGCCGGGTGGCTGGAGGGGGGCCTGACCCTGGGCTACGAGAAGCTCATCATGGACGCCGACCAGCTCGGCGCCATGGGGGTCCACGCCCGAGGCGTCGACTTGACCGACAACGGCCAGGCCATGGAGGCGTTCCGCACCAACACCCACGGCGATCACTTCTTGGGCAACGCCCACACCCTGGCCAACTTCGAGACCGCCTTCTGGCGCTCCGAGGTGGCCGACAACAACAGCTACGAGCAGTGGTCCGAAGAGGGCTCCCTCACCGCGGCGCAGCGGGCCAACACCCGCTGGAAAGAACTCCTCGCCGACTACCAGCCACCCCCCCTCGACGACGCCATCGACGCCGAACTGCAAGATTTCATCGCCCGCCGCAAAACCGAACTAGCCAACGAGCCGGGGTGACCCAGCGAACTACCCCAATTGTCAGGCGTTGACTGTGGATGCCGCTTCTTTGACATCGTTGGACGCGGCAGCGCATCCGTAGCGCTGGCGCGCAGCTTCCCCTGAAGTGCCCAGCATGGTGCCGATGGCAGCCCAAGAATGCCCGTCCTGCCGTGCGCCGACCACTGCTTCGGAAAGCTGCCACTCGGCATCGGCCCGTGCTTGAAATGCGGCGTGAACGGTCCTGAGCGCGGTGGCGTCTTTCACGTTGGCCTTTATGGGCTCGTGCTGCTCGAACCGTGTAGCCAGTTCTTCAGCCTGGTCCAGTATTTCTTGCGTTGTTCGCGGCATTTCCTCACCCAAGATACTTCGGTCGGGCTGGCATCGCATGAACGATGACCGGCCCGCGGTCACTATCAATCACGCCCACCTCAAGCAGGTTCCCAGCGTGGTCAGGGCCAACAAACATGGTAAAGCCCTCGTCGAGGCTCTCTATTCGAACCGGATTGCGAAGCACGTGGATCATGCTGTCTTCTCCAATCCCATGCCGCCCGGCACTGGTTGCAACTATCGGACTCACAGTATAGCAAGTTAGCTTGTGATCCAGGGGCACCGGCGGTTCAGTCTTGGCCATGACCAGCGAATCTGAACAGGCTGCCGCAATGGATGGAGTTGGAGCCTTGATCACATCATTTCAGCATATTACAGTCTTTCTCATATTGTCCTCTGAGTGATTGACGATTTCACGGTTTGTCATGCCATCCATATGGAGCATCCCCCTCTAGCCTCTTAGACCAATAGGGTTTGCCATGAATGAGCGACGTATTGAGCGGGCGTTGTATGTGCGGGGGTGTGAGGTATGTGGTCGACGGGCCGGCCCGGGATGTGTGGAACTGCCATTGCGACCGGTGTCGGCGGTGGACGGGGCACTTCACTGCGGCTGCGGGCTGTCGCCGCGACGACCTCCGACTTATCTCCGAGGAAACACTGGCGTGGTACCACCCTGTCGAGCACCCCGATGTGGCCTATGGCTTCTGCCGGGAGTGCGGCAGCTCGCTGTTCTGGAAGGTGGTGGCCGTGCCCCCGGGAGAACCGCAAGACAAGCTGAACACTATTGAGATCTGGGCCGGCACCCTCGACCCGCCCACCGGGCTGTCCACTGAGTTGGCCATCTACGCCGACGACGCCTCCGACTACCACGCGCTCGACACCAATATCGAGATTCACGCCCGCGAGCAGCCAAAATAGGCTGACAAATCCTGTTCCGCATTGCGGAACAGCCTCGAAGGCTCGGTATCCTACGGGGATGGCGGTGCAATCGGTTGAGCGGGCTTTCTTGCTGCTGCGCACGCTGGCCCAGGGGGCGCTGGGGGTAACCGATCTAGCCGATCAGGCGGGGCTGCCCAAGAGCACGGTGGCGCGGCTCTTGGCTGCGCTTGAGTCTGAGGGCGCAGTGGAACAGGTCGAGGCTGGCGGGGCTTACCGGATCGGCGATGGTCTGATCGACATCTCCGGCGCGGTGCCCGCCGGCCGCAGCCTCATCGCCGCCGCCCGGCCCCATCTGCTGGAACTGGCCGAATCGCTGGGGGAGGTGGCCGGCCTGTCTGTCATCGAAAACGGCCAGATCTACTACCTCGACCACACCGAGTCGTCGTCGGATGTGCAGCTTCGGGACTGGACTGGCGATTACGCCCCCCTCCACTCAGTGTCGTCCGGGGTGGTCATGCTGGCCCACTTGCCGTCAGACCAGCAGGAGGCCTATCTGGCCCATCCGCTGGAACAGTGCACTCCGTGGACCAACCTTGATCCCGATGTCCTTCGGGAGCGCCTGACCCAAGCCCGCAGCCTGGGCTACGCCTGGGGTTACGAGGAATTCGCCGAAGGCATCAACGCGGTGGCCGCCCCCGTGTTGGGCGAAGACGGCCTCCCGTTGGCCGCCCTCCACGTCCACGGCCCGGCCTACCGCTACCCCGACCCCGACATAGCCCACGACCACGGCCTCGCCCTAGTAGCCGCCGCCAACCGCCTCGCCGCCCAACTCACCGCCTGATCAGCAGCGAATAAATCGCTGGGAATGGCAACCGAGGTCCTGAAGAATGGGGCGATGAGCGGGCACGGGCCGGTGACGGTGGAAGCGGGAGCGGGACGTTCGGTGGTGAGCTGGGCGTTCGACGCAGAGGCAGAAACCCTGGTGCAGGCTCAGCGGACGGCCCGGAGCCCGGCGGTGTCGGGGCCGGTGGCCCTGATGGCCGATGCCCATGTGGGCATGGGGGCCACCATTGGATCGGTGATCCCCACTGAGGCGGCCATCATTCCCGCCGCGGTGGGAGTGGACCTGGGCTGTGGGATGACCGCCGTCCGCACCGCCCATACCGCGTCGCAGTTGCCCGACAACCTCAACGGCGCGCTGGACGCCATCGCCGCCGCAGTGCCAGCGGGGTTCAACGCCCACCCAGAGGCCACGACAGAGGCGCGCCATTGGCTGCGAAATTGCCAGCTCCCCAACAAGGCGGCAGTCCACAACAAGGTCAAGGCCAAGATGGGGGCCCAACTGGGAACGCTGGGCGGCGGCAACCACTTCGTCGAGATGAGCCTGGACGCCGACGACAGAGTGTGGGTGGTGCTGCACTCGGGGTCGCGAGGGGTTGGCAACGCCCTGGCCAAAATGCACATCAAGGCTGCACAGAAAACCTGCCGGAAGGCGGGCCGGGAACTGGAAGACCGCGACTTGGCCTACTTGATCGAGGGCGACGACGGGTTCGACGCCTACGTGGCCGACATGCTGTGGGCCCAGGACTACGCCCGGGTCAACCGGGCGCTGATGACCGAAGCGGTGTTGGGCGCGCTGCGAGCCGCCACCGGGCTCGACTTCACCTCGGCCGACACCATCGACTGCCACCACAACTACGCCGAAAAGGAGACTCACGGCGGTGCGGTGATGTGGGTAACCCGCAAGGGTGCCATTCAAGCCCGCGAGGGCGACCGGGGAGTCATCCCCGGCAGCATGGGAGACGACACCTACATCGTTTCCGGAAGGGGATGCTCCCAGTCGTACCACTCAGCGTCGCACGGCGCGGGCCGGCTGATGAGCCGCACTCGGGCCAAGCGGGAGATCACCCCCGAGCAGCTCACCAAGCTGATGGCCGGGCGAACATGGCAGGCCGACCAGGCCGAAAAGCTGACCGACGAGGCCCCCGGCGCCTACCGCTCTATCGCCGCGGTAATGGACGCCCAGCGGGACCTGGTTGACATCGATCACCGCCTGACCGCCATCTTGAACTACAAGGGCTGCTGAGCCCGGTTGGGTCAGGCGCGGCGGCGCTTGATCTCTTCGGTGATGGTGGGAATGACCTCGTGGAGGTCTGCGATGACGGCCCAGTCGGCCTTGACCACCATGTTGGCCTCAGGGTCGATATTGATGGCCAAGATGTGCTTGCTGGCCTTGGCCCCCACCCAGTGCTGGATGGCGCCGGAGATGCCCGAGGCAATGTAGATCTCGGGGGTGATGCGGGTGCCGGTTTGACCCACCTGATCAGAATGGGGCCGCCAGCCGTTGTTGGTCACCGCCCGGCTGCACCCCACCCGGCCGCCCAGCATGGCGGCCAATTCCTCGAGCGGGACGAAAGCCTCAGGCGATCCCACCCCCCGGCCTCCGCCGATCACCACCGGAGCGGTCGACAAGGTGACCCCTGCCTCCAGCACCACGCGGTCTTTGACCATGGTGCGGGCCAGCGATGGATCCAAGCTGACCTCCACAGCCTCCTCGGCAGGTTCCACCGGCGACTCGGCCCGCTCAGCGGCCACCGCGTGCAGGCCGGTGGTCAGCATAGGCATCTCAGACGCAAGGCTCGCGTCCTCCAACAGCGACCCGCCCCATTGCTGGCGGGTCATGGTCCACTCCCCTGCCCCGCTCTTGGTGTTGACGTTTATGCAGTTGGCCACCAGGGGCAGATCGAGGCGGGCGGCCACCTGGGCCATGACCTCGTTGCCCCGCTCGCTGCCCCCGGCCAGCACCGCGCCCGGATCCAGCCGCCGCGCCAGCTCGGCTGCCGACTCGCCCCACGCTTCGGGGCCGAAGTCGGCTAGCACCTCGTGGGCAACGGTGTATACCGCCTCTGCTCCGTAGGTCCCGGCCTCGGCCACCAGCTCAGGGGCGTCGGAGCCGATGAGCGCAGCGTGAAGTGGCACTCCCATCTGGCTCGCCAGCCCTCGCCCGAAAGTCAGCGCTTCCCGGGCGGCCTCATCCATGGAGCCTCGGTCGTGCTCCAGCACCACGAGCAGCATCACAGCACTCCCAGTTCTTCGAGCACGTCCACCACGGCAGAGGCGGCCTCGGGTCCATTGCCCAAGACCACCGTCTCGGTGACCGCCTCACGGGGCCGGTGCAGCCGAACCAGCGACTGCCCGCCGGGCTCAGCTTCGGAGGCCACCTCGGCGACCTCCAGCTTCTTGGAGGCCAGCCGCCCTCGCATTGTGGGGTACCGGGGCAGGTTGATGCCCTCTTTGACCCCGACCGCGGCCGGCATGGGCAGCTCGTACACCTCGAAGCCGCCGTCGATCTCCCGGTGAGCCCGAACCACCCCGTCACCGGCTTCGAAGTCCACCTCGATGCCCTTGATGCCGTTGACGATGGGACGGCCCAGGGCATAGGCCACCCGCACCCCCACCTGAAAGCCCCCGGAGTCGGCCGACTCATTGCCGAACACCAGCAGGTCGAAGGGGCCGTCGTCAGCCTCCAAGGCTTGGATGGCTTCGGCAAGCGCGGCGGCGGTGCGCTGGGGATCCCAGGCCGAGCCATCAGTGGCCACCAGCACCCCGTGGTGGGCACCCACCGAGGCGGCGTAGCGAAGCTGGTCGGCTGCCTCCGGCGGTCCCAGCGTCAGCACGGTCACCTCCCCGCCGTGGCGCTCGGTGAGCTGCACCGCCTCCTCCACCCCGCACTCCTCATGGGGGCTGGTGGCAAAGCCCAGGTGGGTGGCGTCCACCGCGAGGCCGTCGGCGGTCACGTTGATCTTGGCGCCGGGCGCCGCCACCCGCTTCACACAGCACAAGATCCTCATAGCCAACCTGTCTCCGCCGCTGCAACCGAGATCCTCATGGCATCGGCTCCGCTAACCCCGCATCCGGGTGTCTTCGGGATCGAACACCGCGCCGGTGCTGGCCACCTTCACCGGGAAGAGCTCGTTCATGTACATCACCTGGAGGTCGGTACCCGGCTGCGCCAGCTCGGCAGGGAGATAGGCCATCAGCAGGTGCTTGCCCACCGACGGCCCCGGTCCCGCGGTGGTCACCCGCGACACCCGTCCGTGGGAGTCGGTGATCCGCCAGCCATCCTGGGTAAGGATCGGCTCGTTGCCCCCTTGCATGTAGCGCTTGCGGCCCTGTGCGTCGGTCAGATCTTCCACTGTGAGCACGCACATCGAAACCTCGGGATCGCCGGCTTCCCGGGCGGCCAGATAGGCCTCCTTGCCGATGAAAGGCGCGGCCTTCACCTTGGGCCGGGCCAGGCCGGCCTCCAGCGGGTTGTATTCGCTCTCCAGCTCGGCACCCATGAGCCGGTAGCCCTTCTCCAGGCGCCCAGAGGTGCCGTACACCCCGCCGCCGGTGGGGCGCAGACCGTATTCGGCGCCCACCGTCATGAGCGCATCCCATATCGCCGGTCCGTCGTCCCAGGCCGCATAGATCTCCCAGCCGGTGTCGCCCACATAGGAGATGCGAAACAGCGTGGCCTCAATGGTGCGACCTCCGCAGTTCAGCTCCACCTCCACCAGTGACCCATAGGGCGACCCGTCCTGGCTGAGGTCTTGGCTGGTCAGCGCGCCAATCACATGGGGGGCGTTGGGGCCCCACACCCCGAGGGTGGTGATCTGATCGGTGATGTTGACGAAGCTCACCGAGCCGTCGACCGGCAGGTGGCGGCGGGCCCAGAACTCGTCGCGGCCTCCGTCGAACACGCCGGTGACGATGCGCACCCGGTCGGTGTCCATCCGCATCATGGTCAAATCGGAGTGGAACCCGCCGTCGGGGGTCAGCCACGGGGTGTAGACGGAGCGGCCCACTGCCACGTCCACCTTGTTGACCGCCAGATAGTCGGCGTAGGCCACCGCGCCGGGCCCGCTCAGCTCGAAGATCTGGAAGGCGCTCAGGTCCACCATCCCGCAGTTCTCCCGCAGGTTGAGGTGCTCGGCCACGGTGATCGGGCTCCACCACCGGGCGTCCCATTCCACCTCCCGGCCCTCAACCTCGTAGCGGTCCACCAGATCGGCATTGGACTCGAACCACTGGGGCCGCTCCCAAGTGCGGGCCTGGAAGAACTCGGCCCGCAGTTCCTGCTGGCGGGAGAAGTAGGGGCTGACCCGGAGGTTGCGGCGGCTCTCCCACTGCTCTTGGGGGTGGACGATTCCGTAGGTCTTGTTGAAGTGCTCCGCGGAGCGTGCCCAGATGTGATCGTCACCCCGCTCCTCGGCGTAGAAGCGGGACACGTCGGCGCCGTGGACGTCGATCACCCTGGGGTAGCCGAAGGTCATCCACTCGGCCACCACCTGGGCCATGCCCGGCCCCTCCTTGACCCAGATGGCCGCGGCCGACCACAGGTTGCGGACTTCGGGCAGCTCCCCCAGACACGGCATGGCGTCGGGGGTGAGCGACAACAGGCCGTTGATGGCGTACTTGATCTCGGCGTCGCCCAGCATGTCCATCAGGTCGATGGCCTGCTCCATCTGGAGATCGAAGTCGTCGTCGGTGAACGGCATCTCGGTGGGCGAAAGGGCGGCTTCCTCGTTGGAGGGGATCTCGTCGGGGTGGTGGAAGATGGGCCGGTGGGCGTACGAGCCCACCTCCATCGACCCGGCCGACTGGCGCTCGTAGCAGAATGTGTCCATGTCCCTAACGATGGGATAGCCGATCTCGTTGTTGGTCTCGGCCAGGATGTCGAGCGGGCCGACGTCCACCATCTGGTGCACGGCGGGCACCAGCGGAATGTAGGCGTCGGCCATGTTGGCCACCCGGTTCGACCACACCCCGCAAGCGATCACCACGTAGGTGGTCTCGATGGTGCCCTTGTCGGTGACCACTGCTTTGACGGTGCGGTCGCCGGGGTTGGGGCCGTCTTCGGTGATTATGTCGAGCACCTCGGTATTGGCGGCCACGTGGCAGCCGCCGTTCACCGCGAAATTGCGCATCTGGGTGCCGGTCTCCAGCGAGTCCACCACCGACACCGTGGGGCAGTAGAAGCCCTCCAGAACGATGTCGGTGTTGACGAACGGCACCAGCTCCTTCACCTCTTGGGGGGTCAAAATGTGGGCCTCCACCCCCCAGGCGGTGGCCGAGGTCATGCGCCGCTTGAGCTCGTCGACGCGCTCTTGAGTTCGGGCTACCTCGATGCCGCCGGAATCCACCGACAGCCCCAAGTCGCGATACTGGTTGGCGCTTTGCACCCCCAAAAGGCACATCTCCTTGTTGTGGTCCACCGGGAAGATGAAGTTGGAAGCGTGGCCGGTGGACCCGCCGGGGTTGGGCAGCGGGCCCTTGTCCAGCAACACCAGATCGGTCCACCCCAGCCTGCTCAGGTGCCCGACCAGGCAGTTGCCCACGATTCCTGCGCCGATAACTACGCAATTGGCCTTTTGGGGGACCTCAGCCATGTCCTGCCTCCATCATGATGCCCAGCCAGCTCCCAAATGGTAGTGCTTCGCGACCGCAAGCGTTGCACTTCTGGTCCGTATTATGGTACAGTTCCGTTATGCGGAACGACTCGGCCAGTCTAACGCAGTGGGAAGACCCGAAACCGACCGGTCCGAATCTGGATGTCCAAAAGCTCATTCGGAGCGCGGTTTTCGAGATAATTCCCCTGAACAACGCCATTGAGGCCATCGACGCGCTGCCCGAGAAATCAAGGGTTTCGGTCACCGCATCGGCCTCCAAGGGGCAAGACGCCACGCTGGAGTTGGCCGAGCTGCTCATTGATCGCGGCCACTACGCCATCCCCCATTTCTCGGCCCGCCTTATGAGAGACAGCAGCCAAGTCAAAGACCTGGCCGCCTGGGCCAAAGACAACGAGGTGACCACCGCCTTTGTGATCGGCGGCGACTCTACCGACCCGGGGGCCTATCCCGACGCCCTCAGCTTCATGCGGGACCTGTTCGAGCACGACCACGGGCTGAGCACGGTCGGCGTGGCGGCCTATCCTGACGGCCATCCCCTCATCAGCGAGGACGTGCGCCGCCAAGCCCTATTCGCCAAGCAGGATCTTTTGGCCGAGGCCGGGCTGAGCGGCTATTGCAGCACCCAGATGTGCTTCGACCCGGCCAGGATCATCGCCTGGTTGAATGCCCAGCGGACCGACGGGCTGACCCTGCCGGTACACCTGGGAATCCCCGGCACAGTTGAGCGAACCAGGCTGCTCACCATCGGCGCCCGTCTCGGCGTGGGCCAGTCGCTTCGCTACCTCCGCAAGAACCGCCGCTCGGTGGCCAAGCTGCTCGGCTCGTCAGCCCACGACCCCTCCGACCTGTTGGATGCCCTCAGCAGCCAACTGACCCCGCTCGGTATCGTCAGCCTCCACATCTTCACCTTCAACCAGGTCGAACCCACCGCCGCCTGGCAACAGACCCTCCTCCCCAGTTGACCACGCCTCCACCTGATAGGCCCAAATCCCCCAAACCCGTAGGCAAAATATCCCTATTATAGAAGATAAAGTTCCCATAAATTAGAAGACAAATCTCCCTCAATTGCTAAGATCGGCACATGGGGAAGGTAAGTACCCTGACGATGCCCGGCTACCGGCAGCGAGTGGCTGGAGCCGAAGTCGAGGCTGCCTTGCAGCGCCGAGGCGCGGTGCTGATTCAAGGGGCAAGAGGCACCGGCAAGACATGGACATCCCGCGATTACGCCTGCTCAGAGGCGCGGCTCGACGACCCCGACATGCTGGCCCTGGCCGAGACCGACCCCGACTACCTGATGTCACGACCCCCTCCGCTCCTGATTGACGAGTGGCAGCACGCCCCTGCCTTGTGGGACCGCATACGCCGTGCGTGTGACGACAGGCCCGGAACCGGCCATTTCATCCTCACCGGCTCCGCCCGACCCACCGACAACATCACCCGCCACACCGGCACCGGACGCATCACGCGGTTGAAAATGAGGCCGATGACGCTGTTTGAAACGGGAGTGTCCACCGGAGAGGTGTCTCTGCACGAGGTACTAGCCGGCAAGACAAGGCCCGCGGCAGAGAGTCGCTCCACCTTGCAAGACGTGGCCAACTCCGTCTGCCGGGGCGGGTGGCCAGCCAGCCTTGACCTCCCTCAAACCGCAGCAGCGGCCGCCGTGCGCGACTACATCCAAGAAGCCGTCCGAACCGACATCGAAGACGCCGTGGGAGTCCGCCACAACCCCGATGCCCTCGAAAGCCTCCTCCGCCTCATCGCCCACAACCTTGCCTCACCGGTTTCGGCCGCCAAACTGGGAAGAGACATGAATCCGTCGTCGCCACCCGCCACCCAGACCCTTGCCTCTTACCTAGACGCGCTTCACTGGATTTTCGTATTGGAAGATCTCCCTGCCTGGTCACCAGAACTGCGGTCAAAAGCCACCGTGCGGAAAGCCCCGAAGCGGCATCTCGTGGACCCGTCGCTCGCCGCCGCGCTGGTCGGAGCGTCACCGGACGGCCTGATGACCGACTTCTCCATGTTCGGCAGCCTGTTTGAGTCGCTGGCCGTGCGGGATTTGCGGGTGTACGCCCAACCGCTGGGATTCGACACGTTCCACTACCACGACTCAGACGATCTGGAAACCGACATCGTGATACAGGGCTTAGACGGCACCTGGGCGGCATTCGAGGTCAAGCTGAACTCGGGCCCCCGGCAAATCGAGGAAGCCGCTACCGCCCTGAAGAGACTGAGGGCCAAAGCCCACAAGCGGCGCGCCAATCAGCTCTCGCTAATGGCGGTGATCACGGCCACCAAGACCGCCTACATACGTCCCGACGGAGTAGCCGTCATCCCCCTCACCACCCTCGGCCCATAACCCGTGGAACCTCAAACAGGCCCCCACCACTATCTCAATAGGGTGTGGAGGGCGATGTAAGGATTTTCTCCTTCGATGCGGCCTTCGGTCGCCATTGTATGTCTCTCTCTAGCCCGCGCCGCCTTCGGCTAGTAGGGCGGCGAGGCTGCGGCGCCATTCGACTGAGGGGCGATCGGATTGAACGCTGACGGTGGCGGTGAGGTCCATGGGGAGGACGCCTTCGAGCTTCTCCAGCATGGCTTTGTCCTCGGCGCCGATGGCCAGGTCGAATTGCATGATCTCCTCGGCGGGCACCGAGAAGTCGTCGTTGCGCCACACCACGAAGTTGAACAGCGAGTTCACGTCGTCCATCGGGGTGGTCAGCAGCAACAAGATGTGCTCCAGGCCGGATTCATAGGCGATGGTGCTGCGCACCGAGAACGGCAGCACGTATCCGGTGGTCATCCGGCGGTGCAGCACGTCGTCGTCTTGGCCGGTGACGGTCTGGCCGGCGTCGCTGGTGTTGTTGGCGTTCACCTCATACACGTAGCCCCGGTAGCCGTCGGGCAACTCGCCCATCTCCAGCGGGGGAATCACCGTCTCTTGGGCGAGGCCAAAGGTGGCGGTATGGACGAACGGGAAGTGGGAGAAGTCCATGAAGTTGTCGGTGATCCGGGTGGCCGACACCGCCCACTGCTGGAAGGGGGTATTGAGCCGCCGGAACGCGGGATTGCCCTCCTGGGGGATTTCGGGAATGCGACCGAGCGGCTTGCCCGGACACAGCCACACCAGGCCGTAGCGCTCCTCCACAGAGACGGTGTTGAGATGGGCCTTGGGCGGTACCGGGGTGCCCGGCGGCGACGATGGCACCAACTCGCACCGCCCCCCGGCCCCGAACCGCCAACCGTGGTAGGGGCACTGCACGCATCCGTCCACCATGCGCCCCTCCGACAGCGGGGACTCCCGGTGAGGGCAGCGGTCGGGCGCCGCGGTGAGTAACCCGTCGTCTGAGCGCCACAACACGTAGCGACGGCCCAGCACCTGAATCCCCACCGGCCCCGGCACGATGTCCTCGACAAGGGCTATCGGATACCACTGGTGATCCAGTGCCGGCTGGCCGACGAGTTGGCCAGAATCGCCGTTCCCCTTCATGGGCCGATGATACCCCCGCCGCCCATTTCGTGTTCCCACATCAATGCGCCAGTAGGGTCGATGGGCGTGGCCACGGCTGATTGGGTTATCACCGGCGACATCGTGACCATGGACGCCGAGCGCACCATCGTTGCGGACGGCGCAGTGGCGGTGACCGGCAACGCAATCGCCGCGGTGGGCAAGGCCGACGACATCCGGCGGCAATTCCCCGACTCGCCGGAGCGGGGCTCTCCGGGATCGCTGGTCACTCCCGGCTTCGTCAACGCCCATCAGCACCTGACCGCCGACCGGCTGGTGGCCTCGGCCATACCCGACGACCTGCCCCCCGGCGCGGCCATCTTCGAGTGGATCGTGCCCGTCCACAATCACGTCACCGGCGGCGACGACGAGCTGTCCGCCACCTTGGGGCTGATTGAGGCGGCCACCAACGGGATCACCACCGTTATCGACGCCGGCACGGTGGCCCACCCCGACCGGGTGGCCCAGGCTATGGCCGCGGTGGGTGTTCGGGGGGCCATCGGCCGCTGGGGGTCGGACGCCGACGGCCTGCCCCAATCAGGCCCGGTTGACGAGGTGATCGAAGCCCAACGGGATCTGTTGAAGAAATACCCGCCCGGCGGACTGGTGGAGGCGTCGGTCACCCTGGTGGGCCACGACTTGATGTCCGACGACTTGTTGACCACGGCTGCCGACCTGGCCCGCACCACGGGGAGCAGGCTCAGCTTCCACCTCTCCCCCACCCCCGACGACGCCAACAGCTACCTGGAGCGCACCGGCCTCCGCCCGCTAGTTCACCTCGACCGCCTGGGGGTGCTCGGCCCCAACGTGCTGGTGGGCCACGCCGTACACATCGACGACGCCGAGTTGGAAACCCTGGTACGCACCGGTACTGCGGTGGCCTCCTGCCCGTGGGCCTATCTCCGGCTGGGCCAAGGGCTCACCGAGCGCTTCGCCCACCTGGACCTGTGGCGACGGGGCGGCCGGATGGCGCTGGGCTGCGACACCGAGAACGCCGGCGACGCCATCGACGGTCTGCGGGCCGCGGCTCTTTTCGCCGGTCTGGCCAAAGACACCTCCGCCGACCCCACAGAGTTCGGCGCCCACCACGCCTTCGAGATGTTGACCATTGCCGGGGCCGAGGCGGTGGGCATGGCCGACCGGATCGGCTCCCTGGAAGCGGGCAAAACCGCCGACATCGTGGTGATCGACCGCTCCGGCATCCAGTGGCAGCCGCCGAGCCCCGACCCGATCTTGCAACTGGTGTGGGCGGGCGGAGGCCGCTCAGTCGCCGACGTTCTAATCGATGGCCGACTGGTGGTGGCTGACGGCCGCTGCACCACGGTGGACGTCGACTTGCTGCAAGCCGAGGCCCGCCTAGCCGCCCGATCCCTCATCGAGCGGTCCGGTATCCAACCGCGCTCGCTCTGGCCCCTGCGATGACCCCGAGGATGAACTAGAAATAGGAACGATGACCTATCCAAACACTCTTATCTTCGTTGACTTCCCCTCCGATGACCCTGAGGCCTCAGCCGCCTTCTACCACGAGGTCTTCGGCTGGGAGGTGGAGCCCCGCCCCGCAGGTGTGTTCCACCGGATCGTCCCCGGCCAGAACTTCCAACTGGACGACGGCTCCCAGAGCGAGATCGGCAACCTGCACATGGGGATCCACAACGCGGCCAACGCCCGCCCCCATCCCGACCCCGCCGGCGTGGAGCCCCGCAGCCTTTCTGAGGACGGCCGCACCGTGCGGATCTGGATCCTGGTGAGCGACGATGACTCCTCCGACGCCATCATGGACCGGGCCGTGGCCCGGGGGGCCACTGAGCTGTGGCGCGATCACTATTGGGCCGAGTTCAACGGGTTCAACGCCGCCTTCAAAGACCCCTGGGGCAACACGCTCATGTTATGGACCAAGGGCGGCGACGACCCGCAGATCCCCGACGGCTGGACCAACGAGTAAGGCTGCCGTGACAGACCAAGATCCCGTCTACGACGTCCATCCGCCGGCCGCCCGCTGGACCCACATCGCCCTGCGGGTGGCCGACATGGACGCCACGATCGACTGGTACACCACCTACACCCCCATGCGCCTGCTGGACCGGCGCGAGGACGACATGGGCTACGGGGCCTGGCTGGGCCACGGCGATTCCCCCGACTCGCCGTTCATCTTGGTGCTGGCCCAGTTCTTCCCCGATACCGACCCGTTCAAAGGCTCGCCCATCGCCAAACTGACCCCCTTCGCCCACCTGGGCATGGAGCTCACCAGCCGGGAGGCAGTCGAGGAAGCGGCCGCCAAGGGAAGCGCCGGCGGGTGTCTGGCCATGCCCCCCACCGACATGCCGCCCCCCATCGGCTACATCTGCATGCTGGCCGACCCCGACGGGAACATGGTGGAGTTCTCTTACGACCAGGGCGTCTACGCCCTGGCCCGCGAACTGGCTCAACAGCAGAGCTGAGCCCACAGCTCTGCTGCACCTGACCGGGAGGTCCCAATGACCGACGTCATGCAAGGTGTCCGCATCCTTGAGGTGGCCGAGCACACCTTCGTGCCCGCTGCTTCGGCCCTGTTGGCCGAGTGGGGCGCGGAGGTGGTCAAGATCGAGCATGTGGAGCGGGGCGACGCCATGCGGGGCCTGGCGTCCAGCGGCACGGTGTCGCTGGGAGGCGGGGCCCACGTGCTGCTGGAGCACTCCAACCGGGGCAAGCAGAGCCTCGGCCTCGACCTGACCTCCGAGGCAGGCCTCGACATCTTGTACCGACTGGCTGAGGCCAGCGACGTGTTCCTCACCAACAAGCTGCCCAGCGTCCGCCAGAAGCTGCGCATCGACCTCGACGAGATTCGAGCCCACAATTCCGACATCATCTACGTGTGCGGCGGCGGCCAGGGCGAGAAGGGGCCCGACCGCAACAAGGGCTCGTACGACTCGCTCGCCTACTGGTCTCGCTCCAGCGTGGCCGCCGCGCTCTCTCCTCCTGACGACGATCAGGTGGTCGGCCCTCCAGGGCCGGCGTTCGGCGACTCCATCGGTGCCATGACCATTGCCGGGGGCATCATGGGCGCCCTGTTCCACCGGGAGCGCACCGGTCAGGCCACCACCGTGGATGTGTCCCTGCTCGGCGTAGGAATGTGGTCGATGGGCGCCACCATCGCCATGTCACTCCAGCACCAGACCCCGTGGCGGGGCCGCCCCAAGGACATGCCCATTCGCAATCCGCTGAGCAACATCTATCGCACCAAGGACGGCCGGTTCATCTTCCTCACCTGCCTGCAAGCGGGCAAGTACTGGGCTGAGACCTGCGCGGTGGTGGGTCGCCCCGAACTGGCCGAAGACGAAAGGTTCGCCGACGCCGCGGCCATCACCGAAAATGCGGCAGCGGGTGTGGAGCTGCTGGCCGAAGCCTTCGCCGAGCGCACTCTGGCCGAATGGCGCGAAGCCCTGGAGCACTTCTCCGGGCAATGGGCGGTGGTGCAGGACACTCTCGAAGTGGCCGTCGACCCCCAGGCAGTGGCCAACGGCTACGTGCAGCATTACGAGTCAGCAGAGGGCCACCCCTTCACCCTGGTGTCGCCCCCGGTGCAGTACGGCGGTCAGCCGGCTACCCCCCTCCGGGCCCCCGAGTTCAACGAGCACGGCGACGAGGTCCTCCAGCGGATCCTAGGCCTCGACTACGACCAGATCATCGAACTCAAACTCCAGAATGTGATCCCCTGAGCCATGGACCAAGCCCAGATGGCCGACATCATCGAGATCGAGCAATTGCTCGCCCGCTATGCCGTCGGCATGACCAAAGACGACATCGACACCGTCATAGAGGTGTTCACCGCAGACGGCACCTACAGCGCATTCGGCGAAGAGTACGCTCTGGCTGATTTCCCCCGGCTGGTGGCCGCCGCCCCGAAAGGGCTGTTTTTGGTCGGCCCCCCCGAAATCGACCTCGACGGCGACGAGGCCACCGGAACCCAGCCGCTGTGCTTCGTCGACCAGACCAACCACGACATGCGGATCGGCTACTACAACGACGCCTACCGCCGCACCGACAGGGGCTGGCGGTTGGCCACCCGCTCCATGACCTTCCTGCGCCGCAGCGGCGCCCGCGACGCCGGCCGCCCCCACGACCCCGACCGCCCCGAGCCGGCAGCGGGCTGAAAGCGACCAAAGTGAGCAAACCCATCAACTTGACCATCATCTACCGGGGCAAGCGCCGCTCCATGGACTACGTGGAAGGCGACACGGTGCTGGAGTCGGCCCGGAGGGCTGGGCTCAGCCCGCCGTTCTCTTGCGAGGCTGGCAACTGTGCCACCTGCATGGCGTTTCTCGCGGAGGGAAGTGTCACTATGCGGGCCAACGAGGCGTTGGAACCCGACGAGGTGGATGAGGGTTTCATCCTCACCTGCCAGTCAGTCCCCGACTGCGACGCGGTGATCGACTACGACAGTTTGTGATCGGGGACGATGGCGTGGAGGCAGAACTGCCAGACCTCTTCCCCGGTGATCGGTTGGTGCACCCCGGTGCTCCGGCCGGCGGTGACGGTGGCGGTCTGGAGCACGATCGCCGCCAGCCGACGAGGACGGCCCTTACGCAGCAGTCCAGCTTCGCCGATCTCGGCCACGATCTCAGCCACGTACTCGGTCGCCGGGGCATAGGCGGCCACCACCTCCTCGGGGTGGTCCACTAAGAGCCGCTGGGCAAACTCGGCAAAAAGCGGCTGCTCAGACACTCGCCCCGGCGCGCACAGGTCGTACAGCATCAGCACCACCTGCTCCAGCCGTTCTAGCGGGTCGCCGTCGGCGGTGGCCTCTCGGATGCGGGCCACCGCGATGCCCATCTCCTCTTCGAACAGCACCAACAGAAGCTCGTGCTTGCTGTCAAAGTACTGGTAGAAGCTCCGCACCGACTGCTTGGACTGGTCGACCACCTCTTGAACGGTGAACTCCGTCGAAGCCTTCGCCGCGATCACATCGCGAGCTGCATCAAGGAACTGCTGTACACGCTTGGCCGCCCGCTCCCGGGCGTTGCGAGTCGAGCGCTCAATGGCCCGATCCCGCCATACCGTGTCGCCAGCCCACTCGTCTACCTTCATCGCCCTAGCTGGCCCGCTCAGCGCCGGTCCCGGCACCGCCTTGGCCCATGTTCTGCCAGCGGGCCTGGACTTGCGTAGCAGTCAGCTTCTCTCGATTGCTCATCGCCCGGATACTCACGTCGTGCCCAGCAGCCGCCTCTCGCAGCACCCCTACGGTGGCCTGCTCGCGGGGCACATGGGCGAAGGGGTCGAACGAGTACCACCTCATGGCGTTCTCGTGGGTGATCTTGGCCGCCTCGATCTCGGTCACCCCGGCCTCGCCCATGAGCTGGGCCAGCTCCTCTGGGGCATCGGGCCAAGCCGAGTCGCTGTGGGGGTAGTCGCACTCCCAGCTTATGTTGTCGATGCCGATCTGGTTCCGCAGGTACACCCCGGTGTGGTCGGAGATGAAGCAGGTGAGAAAGTGCTCGCGGAACACGTCGCTGGGCATCCGTCCGCCGAAGTCCTGGCCAGTCCAGCGGTGGTGCATGTCGTAGGTGCGGTCGACCCGCTCCAAGAAGTAGGGCACCCAGCCGGTGCTCCCCTCCGACAAAGCGATGCGGATGGCGGGGAACTCCTTGAGCACCCGCGACCACAGCAAATCGGCGGCGGCCGACTGGATGTTCATGGGCTGAAGCGTGATCATCACATCAGGGGGCGAGTCGGGCGCCGGGAAGCAGAGCTGGCCCGATGACCCCAGGTGGATCGACAGCACCGTGTCGGTGTCGCACACCGCCGACCACAGCGGATCCCAATACTCGTCGTGGAAGCTCGGATAGCCCAGGGCCGCGGGGTTCTCGGTGAACGACAGCGAATGGCATCCCTTGTCGGCCACTCGGCGCACCTCGGCGGCGCACATCTGCGCATCCCAGATAACCGGCAGCGCCATGGGGATGAACCGCCCCGGATGGGCCCCGCACCACTCGTCTATGTGCCAGTCGTTGTAGGCCCTCACCAGAGCCAGGCCGAACTCCTCGTCGTCAACCGCGAACAGCCGGGCGGCAAAGCCGGGAAACGACGGGAAGTTCATCGACGCCAGCACCCCGCAGGCGTTCATATCCTTGATCCGCTCGTCCACCATGAAGCAGCCCGGCCGGATCTCGTCCAGCGACTGGGGCTCCACCCCGTACTCCTCCTTGGGCCGCCCGGCCACCGCGTTCAACGCCACGTTGGGCACCTCGACCTCGCCGAACCGCCAAACGTCGGCGCCGTCGTCGCGGCGGACGATGCGAGGGGCGTGAGCCTTGAACCGCTCGGGAAGATGGGCGTCAAAAAGGTCAGGAGGCTCGATGATGTGGTCGTCGACGCTGATGAGTGTGAGTTCATCGGGGGCAAATGCCATGACCGCCTCCTAGGTGCGAATCTGGGTCAAGGTTAGGCTGGGAATGAGATTCCCCTATTATCGCAATTGCATTCCCAGTCTCCGGAAAGGAACCGCGATGCACAACCCTACGACCATCGCCCTGCACGGGCGAGGGGTGCTCGACATCGATACCGGCGACATCATCGAACCCGGCTTTGTGCGGGTGGAGGGCAACCGCATCGCCGAAGTCGGCGCCGACCAGGACATCGCCAGCGACTGCGAAGAGGTCATCGAGCTTCCCGAGCTCACCCTGCTGCCCGGCCTCATGGACATGGAGGTCAACTTGTTCATGGGCGGGCCAGGAGCCGGGCTGTTCGATTCGGTGCAGGCCAACCCGG
This sequence comes from Candidatus Poriferisocius sp., assembly GCF_965214065.1. Taxonomy (GTDB): domain Bacteria; phylum Actinomycetota; class Acidimicrobiia; order Acidimicrobiales; family Bin134; genus Poriferisocius. Next base: position 272,304 of record NZ_CBDCAT010000025.1, on the reverse strand, counting down.
CCAAGATGACACTGCGCGCTGTCGCCAACGCCCGCCGCACCCTGCGAGCCGGATTCACTACCGTGCGGAACCTGGGCCTGTTCGTGAAGACGGGGGGCTACCTGCTCGACGTGGCCCTAGGCGAGGCCATCGAGGCCGGCTGGGTGGACGGTCCCCGCATCGTTCCGGCCGGCCACGCCATCACCCCTACCGGCGGCCACCTCGACCCCACCATGTTCCAGGCCCTCGGCCCCGACGCCTTGCCGATAGCGGTGGAAGAGGGGGTGGCCGACGGCATCGACCAGATTCGCCGGGCCGTGCGCTACCAGATCAAATACGGCGCTCAGGTGATCAAGTGCTGCGGCTCCGGCGGCGTGATGTCGCACACCGGGCCAGCCGGGGCCCAGCAGTACTCCACCGAGGAGCTGGCCGCCATTGCCGACGAGGCCCATCGCCGAGGGCTCAAGGTGGCCACCCACTGCCATGGCGACCAGGCCGTCCGCTCGGCCATCGAGGCAGGAATCGACTGCATCGAGCACGGCTTTTTGATGGAAGACGACACCATCCAGCTCATGGCGGACACCGGCACGTTTCTGGTGAGTACCACGGCGCTGACTGAGAACTGGGATGTGAGCAACCAACCGCCTGAGCTCCAGGCGAAGGCGGCTGAGGTATTTCCCAAGGCGCGCCAGACAATATCGAAAGCCATTGAGGCCGGAGTGAAGATCGCCACCGGCAGCGACGCCCCGGCCATCTGGCACGGTCGCAACGCCGAGGAACTGGCGACCCTGGTGAAGCGGGGCATGACCCCGCTGGGGGCCATTCGAGCCGCCACCACAGTCAGCGCCGACCTCATCGACGCCCCCGATCTAGGTCGCATCGCCCCCGGGATGCTGGCCGACGTCATCGGGATGCCCGGCAACCCGCTAGCCGAGATCCAGCGTGTGCAGTTCGTGATGAAAAACGGCCAGGTCTACAGGCACTAAGGAGGCCCCATGCCCCACTTTCCCAAACCAGCCGAGGGCAGCTGGACCGAGCACTATCCCGGCCTGGGAACCAGCCCGGTGTCATACAAAGACTCCTACGACCCCGACTACTGGCAGCAGGAGATCGACACCATCTTCAAGAAGGAGTGGCTTTGCGTGGGGCGCGTCGAGCGCCTGGGACGCACCGGCAGCTACTTCACCAAGGAGTTCCCCTGGGCCAAGCGGAGCATCGTGGTGGTCAAAGACCGCGAGGGCGCTGTGCGGGCGTTCTACAACGTGTGCCGACACCGGGGGAACAAACTGGTGTGGGACGACTACCCCAACGAGGAGACATCCGGGGTATGCCGCCAGTTCTCCTGCAAGTACCACGGCTGGCGCTACGACCTCGACGGCTCGCTCGCGTTCATCCAACAAGAAGAGGAGTTCTTCGACGTGGACAAGGACGCCCTCGGGCTGGTGCCGGTGGCCTGCGACGTGTGGGAGGGATTCATCTTCGTGAACCTCTACTCCGAGCCCCGCCAGACGCTGGCCGAGGCCTTATCCCCGCTGGCCGACGGGCTCGCCGGATACCCGTTCGGAGAGATGACCCAGACCTACGAGGTGCGCTCGGAGATCGACAGCAACTGGAAGCTGTTCATCGACGCCTTCGTCGAGTTCTACCACGCCCCGGTTCTGCACCAACGCCAGGCCGCCGCCGAGGAAGCCGCCAAACTGGCCAGCTTCGGCTTCGAGGGCCTCCACTACGAACTGTTCAGCCCCCATTCGATGGTGTCGTCGTGGGGCGGCATGTCGCCCCCCAAAGATCCCAGCATGGTCAAGCCCATCGAGAACCTGCTGCGCAGCGGGCTGTTCGGCCCCTGGGACAAGCCTGCTGTGGTAAACGACAACCGAGATCTCCCGCCGCTGCTCAACCCGTCGAAGCACCGGGCGTGGGGCATCGACTCGTTTTTGGTCTGGCCCAACTTCATGATCCTGTTCTGGGAGACGGGCTGGTACCTCACCTACACCTATTGGCCGCTCGGGCCCAGCAAGCACCTTTTCGAGACGACCCTCAACTTCGCCCCGCCCGAGAACGCCAGCCAGCGCGCCGCCCAAGAATTCGCCTTCTCCACCTTCAAGGAGTACGCCTTCCAAGACGCCAACACCCTGGAGGCCACCCAGACCATGATCGAGAGCGAGGTGGTGGACACCTTTATGCTCAACGACCAGGAGATCCTCTGCCGCCACCACCACGCCGCGGTTCGAGAGCAGGTGAAAGCCGGTGGCCGCCCGAACAGCTACCCATGGATGCCGGCCCCGACGTCAGCCAACGGGGAGTGACGATGAGCTACACCGCGGCACTTCCCGCCGACTTCGCCGACCTCGCCCCCTTCGCCGATTGGGCTCTCGACACTTGGCGGGAGCGCTACGAGAAGCGCCTAGCCTCGTCGATGGACGAGATGCAGGCCTTCTACGATGCCATGATGCCCCGGCTGACCGAGATCCTCGAGCACTGCGACAGCTTCGATCTCGACAACCTGCCCGACGACGCCCGCAACCTGCTGCTGCTGGCGTTCTCCCTGTGCGAGGCGTCGTTCCCGGTCGAGGCATGGCGCCAGCCCCGCGTCCCTGACAGCGGATCGGCTGACTTGGAGATGGTCCGCGAGCCACCGCTGTAACGTCAATCGTCTTGGCAGCAATGGATACCGCGACATTTCGGCGCGAACTAGAGGAATGGCTCGACGCCAACGCCGAAGAGCTGGCCCCGCCGTACGAGGGCGCGGGCACGATGGACGAGCAATTGGCCCACTACTCCCACGTCAAACGGGCCCTCTACGATGCCGGATTCGGCCGCTACGGATGGCCGGAATCGGTCAACGGGCTGGGAGGATCCCCGCTTCTGCGAGCCATCGTCGGCGAGGAGATCAACCTGCGGGGGCTGGCCGACCCCAGCCCCTGGACGATGATCGAAGTGCTGGCCCCCACTGTCATCGATTTAGCCCGGCCCGAGATTGCCGCCAACCTGGTGCCGCCGTTCATCCGCGGCGACGAAATGTGGTGCCAAGGATTCTCCGAGCCAGACGCGGGCAGCGACCTGGCCTCCATATCGTGCCGGGCGGCCAAGACCGACGGCGGCTGGGTGGTGAGCGGCCAGAAGATCTGGACCAGCTTCATCCAGTACGCCCAGCGCTGCGTGCTGCTGGTCCGCACGGGAGAGCCGGGCAGCGCCCATCGGGGCATCACCGCCTTGCTGGTGGACGTGGACTCCCCCGGCATCACCTTCAGCCCCATCGAGACCATGCACGGGAGGCATGACTTCGCCGAGGTGTACTACGACGAGGTGTTTGTGCCCTCCAATCGGCTCATCGGCGAGGAGAACGGGGGATGGCAGGTGGCCATGGACATCCTCCCCTACGAGCGGTCCACCACGTTCTGGCACCGGGGAGCCCTGCTGCACCGGCGCTGCTCCGACCTGGTGGCCCAGGTGGCGGCTCTAGGCGACCGCAGCGATACCGCGGCCAAGGCCCTCGGCCAGGCGTTCCAGTCGCTGATCGCATTCCGCAGCCGATCCCGAGATACCCAGCACCGCTTAGCCGGCGGCCAGCAGCTCGGCGTGGAGACGTCGATCGACAAGATCCTCATCACATCGGCCGAACTGGAGCTGTTCGAGGCGGCCCGCGACCTGTTCGGAGGCGCGGTGGAGTTCGACGACGATCTCGACGCGGCCATGTGGCGAACCGACTACCTCTATTCCAAGGCTGCACCCATCTACGGGGGCACCGCAGAAATCCAGCGCAACATTGTCGCCCGACGATTGCTTGATTTGGGGCCAGAGTCATGAGCGATTTCGTCGAAGCCGACGACCTAGCGCTGCTGGCTACCGGATTCGAGGCGGCCATGGCTGAAGCGCCCAGCCCGGGCGAGGCCGATCAAGCGCTCTACGACCTCGGGTGGGCCGAGTTGCTCGATGCTTCGCCTACCAAGGGGGCGGCCACCGCGTTCAGCGCCCTCGGAAAATCCAATTCGGCCGCCAGCTTGCTCGACGACGTGGTGGCCCATGCGCTGGGTATCGCCGTTTCTCCGGATACCTGCGTTGTGTTCCCCTCCCCCCACCAGGCAACTGCCCCAGCACAGCGCAGGGGTGACACCGTGGTGATCGATGGGCTGGTGTCGGCCCGCCTAGAAAGAGCGAATACCGCGGTGCTGGCTGTGGAGAATGGAGACGGGGCTGTAGCAACCACTGTCGATGCCGCATTGCTGCACGTATCCGCAGCCAAAGGGGTGGACCCTGGCCACGCCTACCGCCGGTTGTCCATGGAGATTGCGGCCGACGCCCTGACACCGCTGGCAACGAGGGGCAACTGGGAGCCAGCCGTGTCCGCTGCCCAGGTGGCACTGGCTCATCAGCTCATCGGCGGGGCCCGGTGGATGCTGGTCGAGGCCCGACAACACGCCATCGACCGCGTGCAATTCGGACGCGCTGTGGCGTCGTTCCAAGCCATCCGCCACAAGCTGGCCGAATCGCTGGTCCAAATAGAGGGAGCCGCCTCGGTGGCCCAAGGTTGCCTTCACGATCCCGATCCGCTTTTGGCCGCGCTGGCCAAGTCGCTGGCTGGTCAAGCCGCCCTCACCACTGCGGATCACGCCCAGCAGGTGCTGGCCGGGATCGGCTTCACCGCTGAACACCAGTTCCACCGCTGGATGAAACGGACTCTGGTGATCGACACCCTGTTCGGCTCGGCCAAGTCGCTCCCCACCGAGATTGGAAACAAACTCCTGTCGCAGGGCAGCGCCCCCCGCCTCATCCAGCTCTGACCGTTAGTGGTCCGTCTGCAAATTGAGCAGGGCGTCCTGCTAGGCATCGACGCCCCTCGCGGCGTTGCTCCTCCTTGCCGTACGCTCCGGGTATGGCTGCGTCGGTGCGCCTTGCGAGGAACGCCGCTGCCGTCGCAATCCGCACCTGCCAATTCACAGACGGACCACTAGGAGGACTCATGGGTCGAGACGACTACGCAAGCTACGCCAAGCACTGGACAGCCCCCGACTACACCGTGGACGACAACGGCAAGGTGGTTGGCGGCTATGTGCCCGATGGACCCAACAACTGGGGGCGCTGGGGAGGCGACGACCAGCGCGGCACCCAGAACCTCATCGGGCCCGACCAACGGGTTCGGGCCGCATCGCTGGTGCAAACGGGAAGGGTTTTCTCCTTGGCCCTGCCCATCGACGCCAGCGGCCCCCGGTTCCATACCCGCCCGGCGCCGCTGCACTGGTTCATGATGTCCGGGTCCGACCAGGTGGTTGGCTCCCCTTATAGCGCGGCTGATCCCGACTTCCAGTGGAACGACGACATGTTCCAGATGCCCCTTCAGGGCTCCACCCAGTGGGACGGCTTCGCCCACGTGATCTACCGGGACACCATGTACAACGGCTACTGGGCGGGCAACGTCACTGCCTACGGGGGCGCCTCGGTGCTGGGCATCGAGAACCACCGGGAGAGCTTCGTGGGCCGGGCGGTGCTGTTGGACCTGGCCCGCAGCGAGGGCTTCGATCCGCTGGCGCCGGCCACGGTCATCGACTCGGCCATGCTGGATCGCTGTGCCGAGCTCCAAGGAAGCTCAGTGGAGCCCGGCGACATCGCTTTGATCCGCACTGGCTACATGGCCTTGTGGGATCCGGCATTCACCCCCGACCAACAAGGGGAGTACTTCGGCGGCTCGCCGGGCATCGGAGTGGACGCGCTCGACTGGTGCGATCGCAATGACATCTCGGCGATGGCTTCCGACACCATCGCCGTTGAGGTGCTGGTTCCCGAAGACCCCGAGGCCCGCAAGCACCCCGTCCACTGCGGTGCGCTGGTCGACCGGGGGCTGCCCCTGGGCGAGTTCTGGGTGCTCGACGAACTGGCTGCCGACTGCGCCGACGACGGCCGCTACGAGTTCATGCTGGTTGCCCCGCCGCTCAACATCCCCGGCGCGGTGGGCTCGCCCATAAATCCCATCGCCCTCAAGTGAGCATCCAGTGAACGGCGGCTCTCTTCCAGAAGAGCAAACATGACCGGAACACAGTGGTCATTACGTATAGTGCCCGGCCACTTGCAGAAGCGCTATGTGAGCGAGGGGTGGTGGACCGGGGACACTCTCGGTGGACGGGTGGCCGAGTGGCTGGCCGCCGCGCCCGATGCCGGGGTACACATCCATTCCCGAACCCACGACTGGCACGGCACCTACTCCGACATCGATGCCGAAGCCCGTCGGCTGGTGTCGCTTTTGCGCCGCGAGGGGATCGCACCGGGCGGGGTGGTGGCGTTTCAGGTCCCCAACTGGCGTGAGGCGGTGGTGGCCTTCACTGGGTTGGCCATGGGCGGCTACATCTTGGTGCCGATCACCCACATCTACGGTCGCAAGGAGGTGTCGTTCATCCTCAAAGAGTGCGGCGCGGTGGCCTATATCTCGCCGACGGCCCACGGCCATGTGGACTACTCCGACATCGTGGACCTCTCCGAGGGGGTTGGCCTTCGGCTTCACCTCGTGGTCGGCGACGGAGCCGGCCGGCCCGCTCCCGAAGGTGTGCGCCGGGTTGGGTGGGATGAGCTGGCGGGATGTGAACCAGCCGCCGAGCTGCCCCATCTGTCCGACGATGATGTGGCAGTGCTGGCCTACACCTCGGGCACCACCAGCGATCCCAAAGGCGCCATCCACGACCACCGCACTCTGCTGAGCGAGCTTCAGCACATGGCGGGGTGGATGACCAGCAATCGGCCCAACCTGATGGGCTCGCCGGTGGCCCATGCCACCGGAATGCTGGGCGGAGTTCTCGGCCCCCTGCACATCGGCAGCGACATCCATCTGACCGACCGGTGGGATCCGGGCCACGCCCTTGAGGTGATGCTGGCCTACGACATCGGCGGCGGGGTGGGCGCCTCGATCTTTCTCACCAGCCTGCTCGACCATCCCGACTTCACCCCCGAACACGCCGCCAAGATGAACCGGGTGGGGCTGGGAGGAGCTCCAGTGCCTGGCGCAGTGGGCCAGCGGGCCGAATCACTGGGCATCAAGATCATCCGGGCCTATGGATCCACCGAGCACCCATCGGTTACCGGCTTGCAGTACGAAGACCCGGCCGAGCTTCGCCACAACACCGACGGGCGGGCCCGGCCCGGAGTTGAGATGCGAATCGTCGACGAAGACGGCAACGATCTGCCCGCGTGCATACCCGGCGAGATCGTGACCCGGGGCCCCGAGCTGTGCCTGGGCTACACCAATCCCGACCTCAACGTCGCCTTCGACGACGACGGCTGGTATCACACCGGCGACATCGGGGTGCTCGATGAGCATGGCTGTTTGACCATCACCGACCGGGTGAAGGACATCATCATCCGCGGCGGAGAGAACCTGTCGGCAGCCGAGATCGAGGAGGTCATCGCCAGGGTGCCCGGTGTGGCCGAGGTGGCGGTGGTGGCCGCCCCCGACGAACGCCTCGGAGAGCACGCTTGCGCCGCGGTCCGCCTGCTGCCGGGGACCGACCCCATCGACCTGCCCGCCCTAATCCCCCACCTGGAGCAAGCAGGACTGGCCCGCCAGAAGTGGCCCGAGGAGCTGCGTGTAGTGGCCGACTTTCCCCGCACCGCTTCAGGCAAGATCCGAAAGATCGACCTGAGGGCACAGCTCCGCCAAGGCGCCCTCTAGCCTCCCGCCAGCAGGGAATCGCCGACCCTTACTCCCCGGGAAATCGCAGGCCGATCTGGTGGCGGATCTGGTCGAGGGTGCCCATGATCGACAGAGTCTCGGCGTGGGAGATCACCGGGCTCTCCAGTTCGCCAGCGGCCAGGCAGCGGTGGAACTCGTCCACTTGGAAACGGAGGCCGTCGCCCTCCCAGGAGCCGTCGATATCTTCCCGGTCAAATCCCCGAACCACCGTGAGCGACGCCGGGCAGTGCATGAATGCGGGGATCTCGATGGTGCCCTCGGTGCCGGCGATACGGGCGGTGCAGCCCAAATTGGTGGCGATGGCGGCCTTGACCACCGCAAGTTCGCCGCCGGCGTGACCCAAAACGGCGGCCACCTGCTCGTCCACCCCGGTCTCGCCGATCCGGCCCTGGGCCGCCACGCTGGTCGGCGGGCCGAGTACCAACGAGGCGAATTGCACGGGGTAAACCCCCAGATCCAGGAGCCCCCCGCCGCCCCGCTCGAGGTCGTACAGCCGGTGGTCGGGATCGAGCGGCTGGTGGAACCCGAAGTCGGCCTCCACCAGTTGGGGCTGTCCGATGGCCTGCTCCCCAAGCAGCTCGGCCAGCACCCGGTAAGCAGGGAGGAAGCGGCTCCACATTGCCTCCATCAGCAGCAGTCCCTGCTCCCGGGCGGTATCGATCATCCGCTGGCTCTGGGCCTGGTTGAGGGCGAACGGCTTCTCGCACAACACCGGTTTGCCCGCTTCCAAGAACATCAGCGTGTCCTGCTCGTGGCGAGACTGGGGGGTGGCCACATATACCGCGTCGACGTCTGGATCGACGGCAAGATCCTCGTAGCTGCCGTAGGCCGCGGGCGCCCCGTACTTGGCAGCGAAATCTGCCGCCCGGTCGGCCGAGCGCGATCCAACGGCGTGAAGCTCGGCGTCGTCTAGCAACTGGAGCCCGTTGGCAAACCCAACGGCAATGCCCCCTGGCCCGGCAATTCCCCATCGAACAGTCATGGCCGGACGCTACCGCGACAAGTGCTGTTGTAGGCCATTCCCCTACCCTGTGTCGCTGGAGGTGCCGATGCGATCGTCGTTCAATGCGGGCTGGCAAGTGCGACCCAAGCAAAACCCGTTTTCGGAGTTGACCGGGGCAAAGAGCACGCCCGAGCCGGTGACGCTGCCCCACGACGCCATGATCGGCACGGAGCGCGACCCATCCGCTTCCCACGACATCGGCTATTTCCCCGGCGGGGTGTGGGAGTACACCAAGGCATTCGAAGTCCCGGCCGAGTGGCGCGACCGCAGGGTCGCCCTTCAATTCGAGGGCGTGTACCGCGACACCATGGTCTATGTGAATGACGACTTCGCCGCTTCCGAGCCCAATGGCTATGCCGAGTTCATCGTCGACCTCGACCCGTTCCTGCGCTACGGCGAGGAGAACACCATCAAGGTGGATTGCCGGGCTGGCGAGGATTCCCGGTGGTATTCCGGCGCGGGCATCTACCGGCCCGTCCATCTGTGGGCGAAGAACCCGATACACCTGGCCATCGACGGGGTATGGATCACCACCCCGGAGATAGACGGCCACGGCGCGGTGGTGGAGGTTGCCGCCGAAGTGCAGAACGACACCGCCCACACGGTGACGGTACGAGTGTCGTGCGAGGTGCGCGACCCCGCTGGCGAGGCTGTCGCCTCGGGAAACATCCCTGTGACCCTTCGCCCCCACACCACAGCCACAGCCCGCCAGCGGCTGGCAGTAGCCGACCCGGCCCGTTGGAGCCCCGACCAGCCCCACCTCTACTCCTGCACCACCAAGGTGGCCGAAGCTGGCTCTGAGTTGGACTCCGACGTCACCGCCTTCGGCATCCGGTCGCTCCAGCTCGACCCAGCCCACGGTCTGCGCGTCAACAGCGAGACGGTGAAGCTGCGGGGCGCATGCGTCCACCACGACAACGGGCCCATCGGCGCCGCCACCATCAGCCGGGCCGAGGAGCGCCGGGTGGAGTTGCTCAAGGCCGCCGGGTTCAACGCCCTGCGAAGCGCCCACAACCCGATGAGCCGGGCCATGTTGGATGCCTGCGACCGCCACGGTGTGATCGTGATGGACGAGACCTGGGACATGTGGACCGAGAACAAGGTGAACCACGACTTCGCTCTTCGATTCGATGAGCGGTGGCACACCGACGTGGCCAACCTGGTGCGCAAAGACCGCAACCATCCCAGCGTGGTGCTCTACTCCACCGGCAACGAGATCCCCGAGGTCGGCTCGCCCCTCGGCGCCGCCCGAGCCCGCGACATCGCCGAGCACGTCCGCTCGTTGGATCCCCATCGCTACGTCACCACCGGGGTGCAGCCGATGCTGGCCATCCGCGGGCTGATTGCCAAGATCCCCGAGATCCTCGGACTGATGGAAACTCCGGACCCATCCGACGTGGCCTCACCCTCGCCCTCAGCTGAAGAGGCCGAGCCGCAGGGAGTCAACACCCAGATGGCCATGTGGGCCATGGTGAAGGACCAGGTAATGCAGTCGCCGATTATCGCCGATGGCCTCGAGGAGGTGAGCGCCTCGCTCGATGTGGTGGGCTACAACTACGTCTCCAACCGCTATCTCGTCGACCACGAGCTGTTCCCCAACCGGGTGATCGTCGGCTCAGAGACCAATGTGACCGACCTGGGCAAAGACTGGCCGGTCATATGCGCCCACCCCCATCTGATCGGCGACTTCACCTGGACCGGCTGGGACTACCTGGGCGAGGCGGGCATCGGCCGCATCGGCTACGACGACGAAGCCCCAGTGGACGCAGGCGTTCCCGGCGTGGTCGCACCGTTTCCCTGGCTGGTGGCCCACACCGGCGACATCCACATCACCGGAGTTCGGCGGCCAGCCTCCTATTTCCGGGAGATCGTCTTCGGTCTGCGCCAAGAGCCGTTCATCGCCGTGCAGCGGCCGACCCACGCCCACAAGCAGATCGCCTACTCCGGCCCGTGGTCGTGGAGCGACACCATCGACAGCTGGTCGTGGGACGGATTTGAGGGCACCACGGTGGACGTCGAGGTGTACTCGGCCGACGACGAGGTCGAGTTGGTGCTCAACGGCCAGTCACTGGGCCGCCAGACCACCGACGAATTCCGCGCCAAGTTCGCGGCGGCCTATGAGCCCGGCGAGCTGGTGGCCATCGCCTACTCCGAGGGCCAGGAAACGGCCCGGACCGCGTTGCGCAGCGCCTCGGGCCCGCTGCAACTGGTGGCCGAGGCCGACCGCGCCGAGATCACCTCGGGCGACACCGACTTGGCCTACACCTCTGTTCGCCTGACTGACGCCGACGGCATCGTAAATCCGGTGGCGAACCGACCGGTGAAGGTCACCATAGAGGGCCCCGCCGTCATCCAGGGCTTCGCCAGCGCCGACCACCAGTCCACCGAGCCCTTCGGGTCCGCTACCTGCACCACCTACGACGGCCAAGCCCTGGCCGTCATCCGCCCCACCGGCCCGGGAACGGTCGACCTCACCTTCTCCACCGGCGGCCTGGCTCCCGCAACCTGCCGACTCACCATCAACGAAGGCTGACCGCATGGACCAGGAGACCCTGCGCTGGCTGACCGACCCCGACTCGGGGTGCTGGGACGAGCTGGGTTACCAGCGATTCCCCCTCGGCGAGCCGGAATTGGTCGACACCGTGCCCCCGGTGATCGGCTGGGACGAGGTGCGCGACCACTACGACGCGGTGGTGATCGGCAGCGGAGCCGGCGGTGGCGTGGCCGCCCACGTGCTGGCCGCAGCCGGATGCTCGGTGCTGGTGGTGGAACGGGGCCGCCCCTACAAGTCAACAGAGATCGGCTGGGACCCAGTGCGCAACCACCGCACGGCGGTGTTCGGCTTCGGCGAGGGCGTAACGCCCGCCGGGAACCCCCGGGCAGTCAAAGACAATGACGGCGAGCAGGCTGTCGAACCCCACGACTTCCGCTACCACAACAACGCCGTGGTGCTGGGGGGCGGCCCGCGGTTGTACGGCTGCCAAGGGTGGCGATTCGCCCCCGAGACATTCCGCATGGCCAGCGAATACGGCGTCCCCGAGGGCTCCGCTCTGGCCGACTGGCCCATAACCTACGACGATCTCGAGCCCTACTACGACCTGGTGGAGTGGGAGGTGGGGGTGGCCGGCGCTCCCGGTCACACCGGCGACGGGCACCGTTCTCGGGGCTACCCGCTTCCCCCGTTCCCCCCCGACCGAGGGGGAGAGATGCTGGCCGAGGCAGCCGCTCGTCTGGGATGGTCCACCGCGCCCGTTCCCCTCCTGGTCAACTCGCGGCCCTACGGCGGACGTCCTGCGTGCGCGGGTTGCAGCCAGTGCGTCGGCCACCCCTGCCCGGTAGACGCCAAGAACGGGGTCCACAACACCCTGCTCCCCCGAGCCACCGCCGCTGGGGCCCACATCCTGTGCGACACCCTGGCTGCCCGCATCGACGACAGCCGAGGCGAGGTGGAACTGTGCTCCGAGCAAGGCCAGCGCACGGTACGGGCCGACCGGATCGTGCTGGCCGCGGGGGCGGTGGAAACCGCCCGGCTGCTGATGTTGAGCGGTCTGGGCAACGACTGGGTGGGCCAGTGCCTTCAGGGCCACACCTACGTGTTGGCCCATGGCCATGTGGACACCGACACCCCGCTCAGCGACGGCGTCGGCCCCGGCCTAGCTATGGCCACCCGGGAGCACTGCCACCACAACGACAGGATCATCGGCGGCGGCATGATCGCCGACGAGTACGCGGTGTCGCCGGCCCAGCACTGGGTGATGGGATCGTGGTTCCGACCCGAGCACCAGCGGGCGGCCGAGGCTGCCGGCGAGATCGACGAGTACGGCCGTCCCACGGGGGCCTCGGCCCGCCAAGCCCTGCGCGACACCTACCGCCGCACGATCATGATCATGGGCCCGATCCAGGAGATCCCCACCCGCTCGGCCGGGCTGGACCTGTCGGCTGAGGTGCGAGACCGCTGGGGCCTCCCTGTGGCCCGGTTCTTCGGCCTCCAGCACGAGGAGGACCTCCGCACCGCGGAGTTTCTGGGCGACCGGGCCAAAGAATGGATATCCGCCACCGGCGCCCGAGACGTGACCGGAGGCTCCATGGGATTCCAGATCCTGTCCGGCGGCCAGCACCAAGCCGGCACCGCCCGCATGTCCGACACCCCCGCAGGCGGCGCCGTCGACCCCCAGGGGAAGGTGTGGGGCTGCGAGCGGACCTATGTGGCCGACTCCTCCCTGCACGTCACCAACGGCGGCGTCAACCCCGTGCTGTCAATCATGGCCAACTCCTGGCGAGTAGCCGACCTGCTGTCCCGCTGAGCTCTCAGGGAGACCAGCTCAGGCGTTCAGGAGCTCCTCTTCGATGCGCTCGGCCATCACTTGTTGGGCCCATTCGATCTTGGTGGGCAGGTGCTCGGTGGGGAACAGGCCCTCGGACGGGCGGTAGTCCTTTAGCACCTGCTTGGCGATGGTGTCTTTGTGTACTTCGGTGGGGCCGTCAGCCACCCCGAAGGTGGGGGCCATCATCCACATGTTGGCCAGAGGGGTCTCGTTGGACATGCCCAGCGAGCCGTGGATCTGCATGGACCGGAAGACCACATCCATCAGCACCCGGGGAGTGGCCACCTTCACCCCGGCGATGTAGAGCCGGGCCTTGGAGGTGTCGGACTGGTCGATCTGCCAGGCGGCGTGGAGCACCTGCAAGCGGAACTGCTCGACCTGGATCCAGGAGTCGGCGATCATGTGCTGCACCGCCTGCTTCTCAGCCAAGAGCGACCCCTTTGTCTCCCGGCTGAGGGCCCGCTCGCACATCATGTCAAACGCCTTCTTGGCCGTGCCTACCGAGCGCATGGCGTGGTGTACCCGACCTCCGCCCAGGCGGGTCTGCGCGATCTTGAACCCGGCCCCCTCCTCGCCCATGAGGTTCTCGGCCGGGACGCGGCACTCGTTGAACCGCAAGTAGCTGTGGGAGCCGTGGCCGCGGCGCTCGCCGCCCACCCCGACGTTGCGGACCAACTCCAAGCCGGGGGCGTCGTGGGGCACCAGCATCATCGACGATCCCCGGTACACCGACACGTCCGGGTTGGTGATGAGCATGACGATGAGGAACTCGGCCCGGGGGTAGTTGGACGCAAACCACTTCTCCCCGTTGATCACCCACTCGTCGCCGTCGCGATGGGCGGTGCAGGTGAAGTGGTTGGGATCGGATCCGCCCTGGGGCTCGGTCATGGAGTAGCAGGTGGATATCTCCCCGGCCAGCAGCGGCTTGAGGTATTTCTCCTTCTGCTCGTCGTTGCCGTAGTGGGCCAAGATCTCGGCATTGCCCGAGTCGGGGGCCTGGCTGCCGAACGCCGAGGGTCCGAACGAGGAGCGGCCCAGAATCTCGTTCATCAGCGCCAACTGCACCTGGCCGAAACCCATGCCCCCCATCTCCGGCTTGAGGTGGCAGGCCCACAGCCCCCGGTCCTTCACCTTCTCCTGGATGCGGCGCAGTTGCGACTGCACCTCCTCGTCGGTCTTGTCGAACGGCGACCGCCCCCGGAAGTAGTGATCCAGCGGCTCGATGTCCGTGCGCATCAGCTCGGTGAGCCAGTCCAGGTGATCTTGAAATTCAGGGTCAGTAGAAAAATCCCAGGCCATCCTCCGACCCTAGATGAGCCGCGCCTAACGGCGCGCTTTGTCAGCGGATGGGAGCGAGGTGGATGGGGAAGGCTTCGCGGATGCGGGCGTCGGCTTGGGGGGTGATGTGTTCGGGCTTGGGGCGGCTGAGCACTTCGGTCACGTAGTCGTGGGCCACTTCGTCAATGAGGCGGGCGCCGGCGTCGGTCCAGTCGTCGGGGCTGAGGCGGTCGCCGATGAGGGGGTAGACGTACTCGGTCTGCATGAGCGACAGCGTCTGGGAGTGTCCCAGGAAGTGGCCCTCACCGTGTACCACATCGGCGATCACCTGGGCCGAAAGCGTCTCTGGGGTGATCTCGATGCCCCGCACGGTGCGGTTGATGGAGCCCAGCATGTCGTTGTCAATGACCAGCGCCTCCAGCGAGCAGGCCATGATGCTGGCCAGCATCCCGGCCGTCTCATTGATCATGTTGGCCCCGGCGTTGGCCGCCAGGGTGATGGCGTTGGCCTTCTCGGCACCGGCCTGGTTGTCGGGCAGCTTGGAATCAGCCATTCCTGCGGCCACCCCCGACGGCAGCCCCAGATAGTTCACCACTTGGGCGGCCGCCGCGTTGATGACGGCCTCTTCGCCGCTGCCTCCGCTCATCGCCCCGGTGCGCAGATCGGACACGAACGGCCACATGCCCATCACGCAAGGGTGACAGGGCACGAGCAGGTTCACCGCGGTCAATCCGGCCAGGCACTCGGCCAGGGCTTGAACCAGTGAGCCGGCCAGCGCCGCCGGCGAGGTGGCACCGGCCTGTCCGGCCGACAACAGATTCACCGGCATTCCCCGGCGGACCTGCTCGAACAGGCTCAGGGCCGACTCCTCGGCGAAGCGCAGCGGGGGTACCACGAAGGTGTTGTTGGCGATACAGAAGGGGCGGCGGGCGAACTCCCCCTCGCCACCCAGGGCCATGTCGAACAGGTCCACGCACTCGTGTACGTGGTCGGGGTGGAACATGGATGTGCCGATCGGCTTGGTGGTGCCGGCCATACAGGCGTAGGCGGTATTTATGTCCACCTCCCGGGCGGTCTCCATATCCCGGGCCACCAGCGTCCGTACGAATACGTGGATGTTGTCGAGGGTGTCGGCCACCCGGGCCACATCGTAGAGGTCGGCCAAGGCGCTGGGGCGGAAGCGCTTGGTGTCGTGGTCGAGCATCATCACCGCCGCCCCGCTGGTGCAGAAATGGACCCGGTCACCGCCGATCTCCACGCCCCGGTCAGGGTCGAAGCCGTGCAGGGTGAACTCCTTGCAGGCGCCGTCCACGATCCGCTTCACGAGGTCGGAGGGGAACCGCAGCCGCTCGTCGTCACCCATCTGGCCCCCGTTGGCGGTGACCACCTCAATGATCTCCGGAGTGGCCTGCCCCATGCCCAGATCGGCCAGCAGACCAAGGGCTGCTTCGAAAACGTCGTCGCACTGGCCTTGTGAAAGGGGCTTGTAGGCCCCACCGGCCATCCCCGGCCGCACCGCCCGGGCGTCTTCAGCCGGCGGCGCCTCCCGCATGGCCACCCGGGCCGCCCTTCCTCCTGCTCGTCGCGCCATATCAAGCCCTCGGTTTCTCATTGTTGGGGTCGTAAGCCGGGCCGTCGAGCACCATCGCCGGACGGCGGTCGCTCATAAGCTGCACTTCGAATTGGGTGCCCGGCGCCTTGTACTGGGGTTTCACATAGGCGAAGGCCAAGCCGCGCCCGGTGGTGTGGCCCCATGTGCCCGAGGTGGTAAGCCCGATGAGCTCTTCGCCGTCGTACACCGGCTCGTTGCCCCGGCAGTCGTTGTCGGTGGTGTCCACCTCGCAGTACACCAGGATCATCTCGATGTCGTCGCCCATGGCCAGCCGCTCCTCGGAGGCCTTCTTGCCTTGGAAATCTCCCGACCAGTCCACAAACCGGCCCAGGTCGGCCTCCACCGGGGTGATCTCGGTGGTGAGCTCGAAGCCCATCGCCTTGTAGGCCTTCTCGATGCGCATGGTGTTCATGGCGTAGGCGCCGTAGTGGACCATGCCCTCCGGCTCGCCCGCCTCCACCAGGGCGTCGTACAGCTCGGCGGTTTGCTCTTGGGAGTGGTGCAGCTCCCAGCCCAACTCGCCCACATACGACACCCGCAGGGCCAGACACGGCACCCCGGCCACGTCGATCTCCTGGCCGGTGAGCCAGCGGAATCCGGGAGCGGTCAACTCGGCGTCGGTGAGCTGGGCCAGTATCTGGCGGGACAGAGGGCCCGACACCGCCAGGATGCCCATGTCGTCGGTGCGGTCAACCACGGTGATGTCCTTGCCGGATTGCACATGGTGGACCAGCCAGTCACGGTCGTGGAACTGCCCGACGATGGCCGAGTTCAGGTAAAACCGGTCGGGGGCCAGCCGGGTGATGGTCATCTCGGTCTCGATGCCGCCCAACTCGGTCAAGAAGTGGGTTAGGCGCATCCCGCCGTCTTTGGCCGGCATACGGTTGGCGGTAAGGCGGTCGAGCAGCGCTTCGGCGTCGGCGCCGGTCACCTCGAACTTGGAAAAAGCAGTGAGGTCGGCGATGCCAGCTCGCTCCCGGGTGGCCCGGCACTCGGCGCCCACGATGTCGAAGGCGTTGGAATGCCGGAAGGTGTGGGCCTCGGGCTCGCCGTAGTACTGGGGGCGCTCCCAGCCGAAGATCTCCATCCACTGGGCACCCCGGGCGTCGAGCCGGTCGTAGATGGGGTCGGTCTTCTGGGGACGGCCGGCGAAGCGCTGCTCGCCGGGCAGGCGGGTGGCGTACATCTCGTGGAACTCGTCGATGGCCTTCTCGATGGCGAACCGCCCAGTGGGGCCACAGTGGTCGCCGAAGCGGCGGGGATCCATCTCGGCCACGTTGATCTCGGTCTGGCCGTGCACCATCCACTGGGCCAGGTACTTGCCCGCACCGGGACCCTGGGTGATCCCAATGGACGCCCCCGCGCACATC
This sequence comes from Candidatus Poriferisocius sp., assembly GCF_965214065.1. GTDB lineage: Bacteria > Actinomycetota > Acidimicrobiia > Acidimicrobiales > Bin134 > Poriferisocius. The sequence goes on along the minus strand of NZ_CBDCAT010000025.1, from coordinate 255,062 downwards.
CAGTAGTTGCGCAGGCCGGGCGCCGGTCCCATGATGTAGCCCGAGTCGGGGGTGTGGGTGATCGGCCCGCTGACCACGGTCTTGATGCCGGTGTCGGCGAAGGCCGGTATCCGCTTGCCGGCTTCGATCAGCCAGGGCATGAGCCGGTCGAGGTCGGGCGGAGTCAGGTAGAAGTGCTTGTCCCAGTCGATACCGTCGATGCCGTAGGTCTGGGCGTCGGCCCGCTCGTAGGGGCCTACCAGCAGCGAGTCGATCTCCCGGCGGTAGTAGGCCGACGCCCGGGGGTCGCGGATCACCGGCGGGTCGAAGTCGCCCAGCTCCTTCATCTCGGCCATGGCCCCGGTGATGAGGTACTGGTGGATCACCGACACGATGGGCACGTCTAGGCCCACCATGGCGCCGAGCTGGGGGGCGTAGCAGCCGGCCGCGTTCACGACGTGCTCAGCGATGATGCGGTGGGTTTCGCCTTTGACCTCGCAGATCACCTCCCAGCGGTGGTCGGGGAGCTGGTTCATATCGGTGACCAACGTGTGCCGATAGACCTCACCACCTAACTGCCGGGCGCCTTTGACCATGGCAGCGGTAACGCTGGACGGGTCGGTCCAGCCGTCGTGGGGGGTCCAGCAGCCCATCAGCACGTCGGAAACGTCCATGAACGGCCAGTGGTCGAGAATCTCGGAGGGCTCGATGAGGTGGTTCTCGATCCCGACCAAGTCGAGCATGCCGCTGACGTAGCGGAACCAGTCCACCTGGTGGCGGTCCAAGGCCAGGCGAATGGCCCCGGTGCCGTGCCAGCCGCTGGCCAGCCCGGTCTCTTCCTCGATGCGGGCGTAGAGATCGGGGGCCACCGCATGGCACTTGGCCATGTTCAGGCTGCCGATAAAGTGGGGAATGAGGCCCGCGGCATGCCAGGTGGACCCCGACGACAGCTCGCCCTTCTCCACCAGCGCCGTGTCGGTCCAGCCCTCATGCGCCAAGTGGTAGAACAGGCCCGCTCCCATAGCCCCACCGCCGATGATCACAACCTGGGCTTCATCGCGCATTGGCTGGCCGCTCCTTGAGTCTCAGAGTCGAACCCGCTCTTTGCGGGGATCGTAGAACGAACGAAGGGACGCCGAGGCGGCAATCCGGCGGCCAGCCACCTCGATCTCGAATTGGCCGGCTTCCAGCCAGTCTTTGGTCACGCCGTCGGGGCATTCCACATAGCCCATGGCCAGCGCTCGGCCCTCGGTGTAGCTCCACATGCCGCTGCTGGTGCGGCCCGCGATCTCGCCGTCCCGAAAGATGGGCTCGTCGTGATACAGCAGCCACTCGGGGTCTTCGAGGCGGAGCTTGATGAGGCGCTTGGTGCGAGGCGGTTCCCGCTGGGCGGCCAGCGCCTCTCGGCCCCGGAAACCACCGGCTTTGTCCCACGCCACCGCAAACCCCAGCCCGGCCTCCAAGGGGGTGTCCTCGTCGGTGATGTCGTGGCCCCAATGGCAGTAGCCCGCCTCCATGCGTAGCGAGTTCATGGCGTGATAGCCGGCCGGGCGCAGCCCCAAGGGAGTGCCCGCTTCAACCAAGGCGTCGTACAAGGCGACGGCCTTGTCGCGGGGCACGTATAGCTCCCAGCCCAGCTCGCCCACGTAGGTCATGCGCAGCGCCAGCAAATCGGCGCCGGCTGCGCACAGGTCTTGGGCGGCGCCGAACGGGAAGCCGTCGTTGCTGAGGTCGGCGTCGCAGATCTGGCTGAGCACCGCCCGGGAGTTCGGCCCCATGAGCCCGAGCACCGCGTATTCGTCAGTGACATCGCTGATGGCCACGTTGCGGCCCCGGGCCGCCCGGCGCAGCAAGGCCCAGTCGCGGGTAGCAGTGCCCGCGGAAGTGATCACCCAGTAGGAGTTCTCGCCCCGGCGGGTCATGGTGAGGTCGGCCTCGATTCCGCCGTGGTCGTTGAGCCACTGGGAGTAGACCGAACGGCCCACCGGCACATCCACCTCGTTGCCGCTGATCCAGTTGAGCAGGGCCATGGCGTCAGGACCCTCCACGGCGAACTTGGCGAACGAGGTCTGGTCGAACAGGCCCACCGCGTTGCGCACCGCCTCGCACTCCACCCCGCTGGCCTTGAACCAGTTCTGCGGTCCCCAGCTGTAGTGGTATTCCCGTTCCTGCCCGGACTCGGCGAACCAATTGGGCCGCTCCCACCCCCCGACTTCGCCGAACACTGCCCCGGCCGCGTCGATACGCTCGTGCAGCGGCGACATCCGGATGCCCCGGGCCGTCTCATACTGACGGAACGGCCAGTGCATGGCATACAGCAGCCCCAGACTCTCGGGGATGCGGGCATCGAGGTAGGCGGGCTCGCACTGGAATCTGAACGAGCGGCGGATGTCCACTGCCGAGAGGTCCATGGGCGGGTGGTCGTCGACGATCCAGTCGGCCAACACCCAGCCCACTCCGCCCGCCGACTGGATGCCCACCGAGTTGAACCCCGCAGCCACAAAGCAGCGGTCCACCTCGGGCGATTCCCCCAGGTAGTACACCCCGTCGGGGGTGAAGGCCTCGGGGCCGTTGAAGAACAGTTGCAAGCCCGCCTCCCCCAGCACCGGCATACGACCGATGGCCCGCTCGAAGATAGGTCCGACGTGGTCCCAGTCCTCCGGCAGGGTCTTGAACTGGAGGTCTCGAGGGATGCCGTCGAGGTTCCAGACCTTGCCCCGGGGCTCGAAGAAGCCGGCCATTATCTTGCCGGTCTCCTCCTTGAAGTAGGTGTAGTTAGACGGGTCGCGCACCGTGGGCATGTTGGGCTGTACGCCCTCGATGGGCTCGGTGACGATGTAGAAGTGCTCGCAGGCCTGCACCGGCACGCTCACCCCCGCGGTGGCGGCAAGCTGGCGGGTCCAGATGCCGGCGGCCAGCACCACGGTCTCGGCCTCAATCCGGCCGGCCTCGGTGTCCACCCCCACCGCCCGGCCGTCCTCCACTACCACTCCGGTCACCGCGATGCCCTGCACGATGCGGGCACCTTGGGCCCGGGCGCCCTTGACCAGGGCCATGGTGGTGTCCACCGGGGAGGTGATCCCGTCTCGGGGGATGAACAGAGCGCCCACCAGGTCGTCGATGTTGAGCAGAGGGCACAGCTCGAGAGCCTCGTCGAGCTCGATCTCGCGGATGTCCACCCCCACGGTGCGGGCCATCGACATGCCTCGCAGCAGCTCCTCCCACCGCTCTTGGTCGGCGGCAACCGAGATGGATCCCGGTGCCCGGTAGCCGGTGGCCTGGCCGGTTTCGGCTTCGAGCTCTTCGAACAGCTTGGCCGAGTAGGTGGCCAGACGGGTGAGACTGTGGCTGGACTTGAGTTGGCTGACCAGCCCCGCAGCATGCCAGGTGGTGCCGCTGGTGAGCTGCCCCTGCTCGATGAGCAGCACGTCGGTAACCCCGCGGTGGGTGAGGTGGTACGCGATAGAACAGCCGACGATCCCACCACCGACGATCACCACCTGGGCCCGATCGCCGAGATCAACCATCACACCTCATAAGCGCTCCAGTGCTACAAGGTTGTCTGCGGGTTCATTGAAAGCCCTGGCCTCGCAGTGGGTGGAGAAGAAGGTCTAGCGCTACATGATTGCCAGGGGATTCACCGGCGAACCGGTGCCGTAGCGTAACACCAGCGGGGCGCATACGTATTGAAATTCCCAGCGGCCCAATTCGGCGCAACGGGCGGCCGCCGCCTCGAAATCGGCGTTGTCGATGATGGGCATGCCCATATACGGCAACAGGATGTGGTGGACGTGCAGCGCGATGCGGATGGGCAGCGGATTGGGTATGCCCTGGTCGTCTTGGGGTGCGTCCTGGAAGTCCCAGGTCAAACAGGAGGCGTCGGACTCGTAGAGGAATTCGATGGCCGAAGCATGCACCCCGGCATTGGATCCCATCCCCTGGGAGGTGCCGGTCTTCTCGAAGTACACGTCCATGCCGCTGCGGATGCACACCGCATCGCCGGGCCGGGGCTCGATTCCCTGCGCCGCGGCCACATCGGCCAGCTCCCAGCCGTGGACCGGCTCGCCCGGCGCCACATAGTCGGTGCCCCGGAAACGGGGGACGTCGTAGAGGACCCCCCGGGTGACGATGCCGTCGCGCCAGTAGTCGATGGTGCCGGTGTGCTCGGCGGGCATAGGGGGCTTTGCGAACTCCTTGCCGTTCCAGAACTTGCCCCCACCGTCCACCGGCAGGTGGCACAGGGCGTCGATATGGGTCTGCACGAAGCCGTGGATGAACATCCCGAAGTAGTCGGCCATCGCCCCCGAATCCCCCGCGCCCACGAAGTGATGGGCCGGATAGGGGTTGGCCGGGCCAGCGTGGGTGTCGATGGGCCGGCTCATCGACACTGCCTCACCGGTCTGCACCAGGGCGGCCGCGGCCCGACGGGCATCGGGGGTGATGTGGTTGAGGGTGCCCAACTCGTCGTCGTCCCCCCAACGGCCCCAGTTGCAGAACCGATCCCGATAAGCGGCGTACTCTTCAGCGGTCGGCGGCGTGCGGTCACTCAGTCCCATAAGGCAGTCTCTATCACAATGAACGGCAACGAGCAGCAAGGCAATCGGGTAGCGAATTGACCTTCGACTACGACCCGTTCTCACCGGAGGTGGCCTCTGATCCGCTGCCCATCTACCGGGAGCTGCGGGCCGCCGGCGGGGTGCATCGGCTGGAGCAGTATCACGGGTGGGCGCTGCCCCGCTTCGCCGAGTTGTGGGAGGTGAGCTGCGACCGGGAATCGTTCACCATTGCCGAGGGGCCGGTGTTCATGCGAGATCAGGTGCTTCAGCCCGCCGCAGCCGAGCTCGGCCCGCTGCCGGCAGGGCAGTTCCTCAGCTTCTCCCAGATGGACCCGCCGGCTCACACCCAGATCCGCAAGATCCTCTATCCTCCGCTGCGTCCACGGCCGGTGGCCGAACTGGAGGCTGAGCTGCGCCGGGTGGCGGCCGATTGCGTGGAGGCTGGCCTGGAGCGCGGTCGGTTGGATGTAGTGACTGAACTGGCCTCGCCGGTGTCGGTGGCCGGCACCTCGCTGGTGCTGGGGTTCCCCTTTGCCGACGGGGAGAAGCTGGTGGACTACGCCAACCAGACCATGCGCTACGACGACCGCGCCCCCGCGGCCCGAGCCAAGATTCAAGAGTACCTGTGCAGCTTCGTGGCCGAACAGCGGGCTGGAGACTGCCCCGAGTACATCGAAGCCCTGCTGGGAGTGGACTTACTGGGCCACCCTTTCGACGACCAGGACGCCGCCATCCAGCTCTCCACTCTGTTCACCGGCGGGGTGGAGACCACTCCCAAAGTGATGGCCGGCGGCTTCATCCACCTGGCCGCCGAAGGTGACCAGCGGGCCGCCCTGGCTCAGGATGCATCGCTCAGCGGGGGCGCTTTCGAGGAAATGCTGCGCCTGGAGGTGCCCATCCAGCACTTGGGCCGCACGGTGAGCCGACCCACCGTGATCGGCGGCCAGGAGATGGCCCCCGGCGACCGGGTGTTTCTGCTGTACCAGTCGGCCAACCGCGATGAGCGGGAGTTCGGCCCCAGCTCCGAGAGCTTCGACATCCACCGGCGCCCGCTCCGCCAGCTCGGCTTCGGCCACGGATTGCACTACTGCATCGGCGCCCATCTTGCCCGCCTTGAAGGCCGGGTCATCATCGAGGAAGCCCTGGCCCGCATCCCCGACTTCGAAGTTCCCGCTGAGGAGGTGGTCCGCCTGCCCGGCTCCTTCCAGCAGGGCTACGCCTCGGTGCCGATCGTCTTCTGACCTTCGGTTATGACAGAGCTACTGGAAGGCGGGCCAGACCTCGCAGGGTGAGCCGGTCCTTCCATGGAGGATCATCCTCCAAGGGAGTCCAGGTCCCGAAGCGGTCGAGCAGGCCGGCCAATACCACTTGACCTTCGAGGCGGGCCAGCGAAGTGCCTAGGCAGTAGTGGATGCCTGATCCGAATGACAGCAGCGGTGCGTCTTGGCGGGTGATGTCAAACCGGTCGGGATCGTCGATCACCGAGGGGTCGCGGTTGGCGGCAGCCAGCAGAGTCATCACCATGCTGCCCTTCGCGATGGAATGCCCGCCAATCTCCACCTCTTCGAAGGTGTAGCGGGCGTCCACTTGCACCGGAGGCTGATAGCGCAGCACCTCGTCCACCGCGCCGGGGACCAGCGACCGGGCGGCCCGCAATCGGGCCAACTGGTCGGGATGGTGCATCAGCGTATGGACCATGTTGCCGATGAGGTTGGTGGTGGTCTCGAATCCCGCAGCGTAGATCAGCGACAAGGTGAGCCCGATCTCTCTCTGGGTGAGCCGGTCTTCTCCATCGCTGGCTGCGATCAGCGCGGAGAGCAGGTCATCGCTGGGCTCGGCCCTCCTCTGGTCGATCAGATCGTTGAAGTACCCGTCCACCTTGACCGCGGAGGTCTCGGCTCGGTCCAAATCCGCTTGGCTGCGGTTCGGCTCAAGGGTGCCGGCCAGATCCGATACCAGCGGCCGCAGCCAATCGCGGTCAGCCCGGGGAACCCCCACCAGCTCGCTGATTACGTTGGCTGGCAAGGGGAAGGCCAGCTCTTCGATCAGGTCTCCCCCGCCGGAAGCGGCTAGCGAATCAAGCAATTCGGCGGTCATTTCCTCAACCGCCGACCGCAGGCCTTCAACCCGTCGGGGGGTGAAGGCCCGGCTGACCAGCGAGCGCAGACGAGTGTGGTCGGGCGGGTTCAAGAACAAGAAGGTCCGCTCTTCCTGGGGCGTGCGCACCCTCTCGGCAGTGAGCGTCGGAACCTCGTCGCCCGGCTCAGCGTTGCCCATCCGGGGGTCCCTCAGCGCCATCCGGCAGTCGTCGTAGCGGGTGAGGACCCAGTAGTCGGCGAAACTCAATTTGTGGACCGGTGAGGTCTCCCGCAGCTCCGCCAGCAGCGGATAGGGATCGGCTATGACTCTGGGATCGGTGACGAGCCGAATTATCAGCTCGTCGCTCATGGGCGGGGGCTGTGGACTCGGCCGAAGGTGTAGGCGTCGGGCCAGCCCCGTCGGGAGAGGTTGGCCTCTTGGCGAGCGATGGCCGCGGGGATGTCGGTCGGCTGCCAGCCCTCGACCAGTGACTCGCCCATGAGATCGCGCACCGGTCGATCCAGCTCCACCAAGAGTTGCAGGCTGAAGGCTATGCGCCCGGTGAGCACGTCGGGGTCGCCAGTGAGTAAGGCCAATGCGGCTTCGGCCATGGTCTCCAGCGGCTCGAACATCTCCTCGTCGATCCAGCCGCCTTCAACCAACGCCGGAGTGGCGATAGCCGCCTGGGGAGTAAGAGCGTTCACCGCCACACCCTGCCCCTCGCACTCGCTGGCGGCAGACACCGTCAGCTTGTTCAACGCCGCCTTGGGCGCCCCGTAGACAAAGCCAGCTTTGGAGGGCTTGCTCGACGGGAACGGGGGTCCGGGCGGCAACTCGGCCGAAAAGGTGGTGAGGTTCAGGATCGCACCGCTCCCCCGCTCCCGCATCCCGCCGATGACGGCCCTCATCAACTCCCAAGGCGCCCACAAGTTGACTTGCAGGCTCAGCTCGAGCTGCTTGGGAGTGACCTCTTCAAAGGGGTAGTACCCACCAAAAGCGGCATTGTTGACCAGGATGTCTATGGGGCCGAATGCCTCCTCTGTCTTGGACACCAACTCCGTGCGTGCTCCCGTCGGATCGCTGAGATCAGACGGAAGCACCAGGCACTCCCCGCCGAAAGACTCGATGCGGCTCTTGGTGGCGGCTAAACCCTGCTCATCGCGGGCGGTGATGGCCACTCGGGCGCCCTCGGCGGCCAATCGCAGCGCGATAGCCGTGCCTGTGCCCCCCTTGCTCGCGCCGGTAACCAGCGCAACCTTGCCGTCGGTGGCCCGTTCTGCCATAGCCTTGCCTTCCCGAGTGAGACTCTCAGCGAGCCTACGTCAACCCATGATCCGAGGGCCTAGTGACCGACAGCCAACTCCAACGACGCCGGTCCCTCTCGCTGTTGCACACGTCGGACTGCCATCTGGGAACTGGTCCGGCCCGGCGCCAGGAAGCGGCCTTTGCCGCGGCCGTCGACTTGGCCATAGCCGAAGCAGTGGACGTCTTCATGATCTCGGGCGACCTGTTCGACCACAACCGGGTAGGCGACGATGTGCTGACCTGGGCCGCCGACCAGTTGGCCCGGCTGTCGTGCCCGGTGGTGATGATCGCCGGCAATCACGACGCCCACCCCGAATCGTCGGTGCTTCACCGGTTTGGGCCCCACATCCACGATCTCCCGATCACCATCCTCGACGACCTCGAAGGCTCGACGACTCACCTCGCCGAGTTGGACCTCACCGTCTGGGGCAAGTCCATGGACGACCACCACCCTGGCTTCCACCCCCTCGATAGTCTCCCCGCCCGCCCAGAGCAGGGCTGGTGTGTTGCAATGGGCCACGGTCTGGTCATGCCCGATGAGACCCCGTCGTATCGATCGTCCCCCATCTACCCCAGCCACCTCGACGCCATCGACTGGGACTATGTGGCCCTGGGCCACATCCATCGCCACCAGATAATCCGCGAATCTCCCTCGGTGATCGCCTACTCCGGGGCCACCGCTGAATCTCTCGAAGGCGAGCCCGCGGCGGTACTCGTCACCCTCGACCCCGATACCGGCGTCTCCCTCAGCCTGCGAGAGTTGACGCCCAGTCCTGTCGCTTAAGGCTTGCCTACACCAGGTACCGACGCTTCGGCGGCGTAGATGGAACCGGTTTTGGCCGCAGTTACCACTTCTCGCTTCCAGTCGTCGGCCGCGCAGATCAGGAGCGTGCGGCGGTCGTCGCCTCCGAGCACGCATGCGACAGGCACTTTGGGGGCCATGTCGTAAGAGTCGGTCACCTCTCCGCCGGGGAGCACCCGGAATACCCGAAGGCCCAGGGGATCGGCCACCCACACCGCGCCCTCGGCGTCGAGACAGATGCCGTCGGGCGGGGCCACCGGTGCCCTGTCCGATTCGGGGACCAGTTCGGCGTAGATTCGCCGGTTGGACAGGGTGCCGTCGGGGGACACATCAAACGCGGTGAGCCGGAAGGCCGCACTCTCAGCCACGATCAGCGTTTCCTCATCAGGGGTGAGGATGTGACCGTTAGGGGCTTCCATTCCGTCGGCACCCACGCTCACCTTGCCATCGGGGGACACCCTCAGCGTCTGGGCGGTGCGCCGCTCGCCCCCTGCGTGGATCTTCTGCCCCATGTCGCCGATGTAGGCGGTGCCGTCGGAGCGCACGATCATGTCGTTGATGTCGCCGATGGCCAGCGGCGACAGGTCGGCGTGCTCCACCATTGACCCGTCGGGCTCTTGGCGCAACAGCTTCTGGGTGGACATGGCCACCACCAGCAGCCGTCCGTCGGGCAGCCAGCCCAGCCCCGACGGGTCGTCCCAGTCGACCACCGCCATCGTCTCGGCGTTGCCGTCCAGGTCGGTGCGCACCACCCGGTGGGCGTGCATGTCGGAAAACCACAGTGCGCCTTGGTGCCACCGGGGCCCCTCGGAGAAATTGAGACCGTCCAGAATCGTGCGCATCAGGTGCCTCCTCATCGGCTTGGTCGCTGACGAGATGGCACAATAGCCCCATGACCATGACTCTCACCCCCGGCATCGACGCTGAAGAGTCATACGAAACCATCCAGGTGAGTCGGATCGGCGGTTCACTGGGTGCGGTGATCTCCGGCGTGGACCCCCGAGACGGCCTGACCGACCAGCAGTTCGCAGAGGTCCACGAGGCGCTGCTCCGCCACGAGGTGATCTTGTTCCGCAACGTGCCCATGAGCGCCGACGACCAACTGGAGTTTGCCTCCCGCTGGGGCCAGCCCAGCATCTTCCCCCTGTCGGCGGCGATGGGGGCCACCGAGCCTTCTACATCGGTGATCCGCGACGACGCCGACAGCCCGCCCACCACCGACAACTGGCACACCGACGTGACCTGGATCGAGGTGCCCCCTAAGGTCGCCCTGCTCCAAGCCACCGTCGTTCCTCCCTACGGCGGTGACACCATGTGGTGCAGCATCACCTCGGCCTACGACGCCCTGTCGGAACCGATGCGGGCCATGATCGACGGGCTGGAGGTGCACCACTCCAACTATCCCCAGTTCTGCACCAGCATGGCCGAGAAGTCGGGGAGCTGGGATCTGGTGCCCTTGTTGCGGGAGGCCTATCCCGGCGTTGAGCACCCTCTAGTGCGCACCCATCCCGAGACCGGGCGACGGGCGCTGTATGTGGCCACCAACTTCCAGCAGTATGTGGTGGGTATGAAGGAGGCCGAAAGCGAGGCTCTGCTCGACTTCCTTTTGCGCCACATCAACCAGCCCCGCTTCCACTGCCGGTGGTCGTGGACAGAAGGCGACCTGGCCATCTGGGACGAGCGGTCCACCAACCACCGGGGCGTGTCGGATCACTACCCCCAGGTCCGGGAGGTGCGCCGCTGCACCGTGGACGGCGACCGCCCCTACTTCGACCCCTCGGTGCCCTACCAGCCCAAGGCCGCCTACCAGCCCCAGTAGTCCCCGCCGAAGCGCTCGTCGCGCTCGGCCAGCGCGCCCTTCATGCCCTTCTCCCGCGATGTCTCGTGGAAGTCGAACTCGTCGGGGCTGCGGCGGGTGCCCATCACGAACAGAGGGTGGACGCCGTAATGGGGGGTGAAGGCCTGGCCGATGCCCAGCATGTCGTAGGCCAGATGGGCCACGGCGCGCCCGGTAGCGATGCCGTCGCGGGGCAGGCTGGCCAGCGCCCCGGTGAGCTGGGCCACTGCCTCGTCGAGCTCATCTCGGGGCACAACCCGGTTGACCAGGCCCAACCGCTCGGCCTCGGCCGTGTCGAACTTGCGCCCGGTCACCACCAGCTCGTTGGTGCGCTTCAACCCGATCTGAGAGGCCAACATCGGGTAAAGCCACGACGTGCCCGCCGAGCCGAAGCGCTCCTCAGGCAGGCCGAAAGTCGCGTCATCAGACACCACTGCGAAATCACACACCAGCAGCAGATACAGCCCCGCGCCGATGCACGGCCCGTGAACTCGGGCCACGATGGGCTTGGCCGAGTACAAGAGGTCGCGCATCACCCACGCCCGGCGGCGCAGACCGGCGATGGCGAACCGCCCGCCTTTGGTCTCGGCCCCGCCGTAGAAGTCGTCGGGACTGGACAGGTCGAACCCCGCGGTGAACCCCCGTCCTGCTCCGGCCAACACGATGCACTTGACGTCGTCATCGCCCTCGGCCTGGCGGACAAAGGCCACGATCTGGTCGAACATCTCGTCGGTCAGCGCATTGAACACGTCCGGCCGGTTGAGGGTGATCGAGGCCACCGCCCCGTCTGTCACATAGGTCACTTGGTCTTCAGCCATGGCCCCTATCCTGTCGGATCGTGAGCAATCCACCCACTCGGCTGGCCCGACGGCTGGGTACCGGGGATGCCATCATGATGGGGCTGGGATCGATGATCGGGGCCAGCGTGTTCGCCGCCATCGGGCCGGCTGCCGCCGCCGCGGGTTCGGGCCTGATGATCGGTCTGGCCGTGGCCGGCGTGGTGGCATTCTGCAACGCCACCTCCTCGGCACAGTTGGCAGCCCTCTACCCCGCATCGGGGGGCACTTACATCTATGGCCGCAAGCGCCTTGGGCATTTGGCTGGGTTCAGTGCGGGTTGGGGGTTTGTTGTCGGCAAATCGGCCACCCTGTCGGTATCCGCACTTGCGTTTGGGGCCTATGCCCTCCCCGAGGCTCCCCGGCTAGCAGGCATTGCCGCGGTTGTCGTGGTTACCGCCATCAACCTCCGGGGTATCACTCGCACAGCGAAGGCCACTCGGGTCACCGTCTCCCTGGTGCTAATCGCCCTCGGGCTGGTGGTCGCCGCCTCGGTGGGCGGGGGCAACACCAATGCCGACAATTTGGCCGGCTGGGGGGACTACGGGGCTCGCGGGATTTTGGAGTCTGCCGGCCTGTTGTTCTTCGCCTTCGCTGGCTACGCCCGCATCGCCACCCTCGGCGAGGAGATCAGAGATCCGGCCCGGACCATCCCCCGAGCCATCCCTGCCGCGCTGGGCCTCACTCTGGTGATATACGCCGCGGTGTCGGCCACCGCCCTTTGGGCCGTCGGTCCCGAGCTATTGGCCGAGGCGGTCGCCCCGCTGGCCGCAGCCACCGACGCCGGGTCATGGAACGGGCTCACTCCGGTAGTGCGGGTGGGTGCGGCCATCGCGTCGGCCGGAGCACTCCTCGCCCTTGTTGCCGGAGTGAGTCGCACCACATTCGCCATGGCTGCCGAAGGCGACTTGCCCCGCGTCTTGGACAAGGTCCATCCAACCTACAAGGTGCCCCATTTCGCTGAAATCGCGGTGGCCGCGGTGGTCATCGTGCTGGTATCGCTCACCGATCTGCGCAGCGTGCTTGGCTTCAGTTCGTTCTGCGTGCTGTTCTACTACGCCGTGACCAACGCCTCGGCGTGGACCCTCTCCCCCGCCCAACGACTATGGCCCCGGTCGTTGAGCGCCCTTGGTTTCATCGGCAGCGCGACCCTGGCAATCACCCTCCCCAGTGCATCTGCGCTCACCGGACTTGCCGTCCTCGCCGCTGGGATTTTGCCCTGGCGAGTCCGACAAGCACTCAATCCCGCGTCACCGAGATAGCTCAACGACAATAGAAGACTGCGAGGTCGAGCGGCTTTCCCCGATCAGACATCGTCTTGCACGTGGGCGCAGATCTGGTCCTCGAAGGTGAAATCCAGATCGAGGCTCTGGTCGAGGCCCTCGGCCACCATCCAGCGGTGCACTTGATCGACCATGGCGGCCAGGGTGTACTCCGGCTCCCAGCCGATGTCAGTCCGCAGGCGGTCGACCGAGAACACCACGCTGCGGTTCCAGCGGTGGAGGTTGGGGGCCAGTCGCTGCACCAACTGGGCCAGTTTGAACCTCCGCCGGGTTTGGTCGGCGTTGGGCCGGGCGGTGTCTGAGCTGCGGATGTCGATGTGCACCGGCGAGGCCTGCCCTTCCTCGAATACCAGGGCGCCGTCCCACAGGTCGTCCATCACCGGCGCGGGGATGAAGACCTTGTCGGCGTCGGTGCCCAGCACCTCGGCGAAGGTATCCACGTATCCCTCGTCTGACTGATACGTCCCGCCGGTGAGGTTGTAGCGCTTCCCGAAGGTCTGGGGCTGGAGCATCATCATCCGCAAGGCTCGGGACTGGTCGTCGACGTGGCCCACCTGGCCCACCGTGGTGCCGTCGCCGGGGATCAGCACTGGGCGGTTCTTCAACAGCCGCAGGATCATCCGCTGTTCTCGGTCGGCGAGGATGTTGCGAGGGCCGAACACCATGGAGAACGGCACGATGGTGGCCGGGAACCCCCGGCTGCGCCATGCGTCGATGAGGATGTCCTCGCACAGCAGCTTGTGCAGCCCATACTCGTTCTGATTGGGACCCCGGTCAACCGGGTGGTCCTCGGTGATGGGCAGGATATTGGTGGGGCCATAGATGACCGTGGACGAGGCGAATATGTAGTGCCCGATGCGCCCCTCGAACACGTCGATCATCAGCTCCACGTCGGCTGGGTGGTAAGCGCTCATATCCTGGACGACGTCGAAGCTCTCCCCGCCGAGCACCGATCGCACCTGATCGTGGTCGGTGCGGTCGGCCACCAGCCGGCGCACCGACCAGGGAAAGTCCACCTGGGTGCGCCCCCGGTTCAACACGGTCACCTCGTGGCCATGCTTCACCAACTCCATGACCAGCGAGTAGCCATTGAACTGGCTCCCGCCCATCACCAAGATCTTCATACGTGCTCCCTTGTTGCTTGAATCGACTTCAACGGCACACGCCGGCTTCGGCTAGGGCTTCTACTTCTTCGGGGGGGATGCCCAGGACTTCGCCGAGCACCTCGATGGTGTCGGCACCGAGCACCGGGGACGGGCCGGCGGTGCGCTTGGCGGTGCGGCTGAAGCGGATGGGGTTGGCCACGTGGGTCTCTTTGCCCACCACCGGGTGCTCCAGCACGTCGAGCGCGCCGCGAACGGCCAAGTGCTCGTCGCCCAAGTGGTCGTAGGGACCCATCACCGCCATGGCCGACACCCTGGCGGCTTGCATGCGCTCGGCCCGGTCGGCGGCCAGGCCCTGGGCCATCCAGGCGGCTACGGCGGCGTCCACCAACTCGACATCGGCCAGCCGGTCGGCGTTTGCCGGCCAGCGGTTCTCCACGCCGATCACCTCGCAGCATCGCCGCCACGACTCGTCATCGTGGCAGGCCAGCGCCACCCAGTCGTCGTCGCCACCCGCCCGGTACACGTCGTGGGGAGCGACCTCGCCTGAGCGGTTGCCACAGGCCTGGGGATCGGCGCCGGCTTCGGCCGCGCCCATGTACACCTCGCCAATGAGGTAGGCGGCGGCCTCGGTCTGGGCCATGTCGATGAGCTGGCCCTCGCCGGTGCGCTGTTTGTGGTCCAGGGCGGACAGCACCGCCACCGCCAGCAGCTTGCCCGCTATGTGGTCGGGATGGTTCAGCGTGGTGCCGCACGGAACCGGCACATCGGCGTGGTTCCACAGCCAGTGGGCCCCGGCGAAGCTGGCGTTGAGCGGCCCGTAGGCTGGCATCTTGCCCATCGGGCCGCCCCGGCCGTATCCCTGCGAGCACACGTACACTAGGTCGGGTCGCTTGGCCGACATGTCGTCCCACCCCAGCCCGAGCTTGTCCAGCGACCCGCCCCGCAGGTTCTCGGCCACCACATCGGCGGCCATGAACAGCTCCATGGCCAGCTCCCGGCCCTTCTCAGTATTCATATCCAGGGCCACCGACCGCCGCCCCCGACTCTCGGCGTTGAACGGGAAGGCCTTGTTGAGATCACCCCGACCGGCAAAGCGCAGTGAGTCGGGATGGGCCACCGATTCGATCTTGATGACGTCGGCCCCGAGCTCCGACAGCATCCAAGTGCCCTCGGGCACCACCGCGGCCATGCCGAATTCCACCACTCGCACCCCGGCCAGCAATTGGCCGTTGTCGCCTGAGCTGTTGGACAGGCCTGGTGCCCACGGATTGTCGGCGGGGCGGCCACTGAATTGAACTCGCTTGTCCTTTGCCCGAGGTGCCCGGTTTCGCACTCCCGCCGGCGTGCCCGACAGCTTCCATGGGGCATCGGGCATCGGCAGACCCTCAGAGCCCTCCACGTCGTAGCGGAAGAACCCCCGGCCAGCCACTTGCGGATGGGCGGCGAACTCGCTGGGCGATTGGATCATCCCGATGGTCGTTCCCACGGCCAAGCCATGCTCGAACAGATCGGTTCGATCTCGCTGCGAGGTGATGGCGTCCGCCACCATGTGGATTACGTCCCGATTGCGGCCCCGGAACACGCCATCGGCCCACTCCGGGCCGGTTAGAGCGTCGGGATTGCCCAGCACCTCCACGAATCCGGTCCACTGGTAGGGCGTGCCGATCACCGTGCGCACCCAGCCGTCGCGGGCCGGGAAGATCCAGTAGTTTCCGTCGGCGTTGCGACGACCCTCAGCAGGCAGTTCGGGAAAATGCCGCACATAGTCGGGGATCAGCACCGACCACGGGTTGAGCCCCGACAGGGCCGCCTCCTGAACGCTTACCTCCACAACCTGGCCTTGGCCGTGCCGACGGCGGTCCATCACCGCGGCCAGCCCGCCGACGGCGCCGAACACCGAAGCGCAGTCGTGGGCCAAGTGGCCGGGGTGCCAACACGGGGACTTCTCCCGGAAGCCCGACAGGAAGTGCCCGCCCGATGAGGCGAACGCCGGCAGGGGCTCCAGCTTCCAGTCCGAGCGGGGGCCGGTGAGCCCCATGTCGGTCAGGGCCACCACCACGAGTTGGGGATGGCGCCCGGTCACTTCGTCGAGGTCCAAACCGGTGTTGTCGATTAGCAGGTCGGCGTCGGCTATCAGGGTTTGCATCTCGGAGGGGTTGCCTGCTGCTTTGTTGGCGTTGCGGTGGGCGTGGGCCAATCCGTCGGGATCGGGAACTGGCGGCACTCGGATCACCTCGGCCCCCAGATCGCCCAGCACCCGGGCGCACAGCGCCCCCCGCATATCGGTGTGGTCCACCACCCTCAGCCCGCCCAGCGCGCCGGGGCTCATGCCTGCGGCCGAGCTCATCGGATGCGGGGCTCGATCCTGGTCTGCTCCTTGATGCCTCGGGCCTTCTCGGTGATCTCCTCCTCGGCCCCGGCCAGGCTCAAAAAGGCCACCCCGCTGTTCACCGCATTGGCCAGCGTTGTGTACTGGGCAGTCCACAAACCCTTCATGGTGGCTTCTACCGCCAGACGCTCGGGCGCCGACACGATGGCCTCTGCGCACCAGCGGGCCGTGTCTATCAGCTCGTCGAGCGGTACCACCTCCTGCACCAGCCCGATCTGGAAGGCCCGCTGGGCTGACATGCGCTCGTGGCGGCCCAGCAGCGACATCCGCATGACCTCGCCCAGGGGCATCCGCTGGAGCATGAACATGGGCTCGTTCACCGCGGGCATGCCGTGGCTCACATGGGGGTCGAAGAAAGTGGCGTTGTCGGAGGCAATGATGAACTCCACCTCGCCCAGCAGGTAGAACGCGCCGCCAGCGGCCATACCGTTCACCGCGGCGATAACCGGACGCCAGTAGTCATTGGACTTGGGGCCGACAGTGGAGATCGGGTCGTCCACCATGAACGGCGAAGCGGGCTGCTTCCACGACCCGGTGATGTCCACTCCGGTGCTGAAGGCCCGGTCCCCCGCCGCGGTGAGGATCACGCACCGCACGTCGTCGTTGTAGCGGAGGTGGGCCCACAAGGCTCGAAGCTCTTCGCAGGAGGTGTTGTCCATGGCGTTGAGCCGCTCGGGCCGGTTCAAGGTGACCACCGCCACCCCGTCGGACTCCTCGTACAGCAAGTTCTTATAGCTGGGCACGGCCCGAAGCGTAGTACCGCCAATGCGACCGGTTGATAGGCCGGCATTACCATCGCCGCTCATGGATATTGGAAGAATCGGATTGTGGCAGGGCGTGCTGGATCAGCGGCCCTCAAGCCAGGTACAAGAGGTCGTGGCCGAATTGGAGGAGATGGGCTGGCCCACGCTGTGGATTCCCGAGGCCGTGGGCCGGGATCCGTTTGTGTCGGCGTCGGTCATGCTAGGGGCCACCAGCACGCTGAAGATCGCCACCGGCATCGTGCAGGTCCATGCCCGCCACCCCATGACCACCGCCGCCGCCCAGAAGACGGTGGCCGAGGCGTTCGACAACCGGTTCCTGCTGGGCATCGGCGTAAGCCACGGCCCGTTCATCGAGGGCATCCGCAAGCTGGACTACTCCAAGCCCTACTCCTTCATGGTGGATTACCTCAACGAGATGGAGGGGGCCATGTACATGGCTCACGGCCCCGAGCAAGACCCGCCGCTGGTGCTGGCCGCTCTGGGCCCCAAGATGCTGGCGCTGGCCGCCGAACGCACCGCCGGCGCCCACCCCTACTTTGTGCCCCCGGAGCACACCGCCCTTGCCCGGGAGATCATGGGGCCCGACGCCCTGTTGGCTCCCGAACAAAAAGTGTGCCTGGAAAAAGATCCCGAGGCGGCACGCTCGCTGGCCCGGGAAAACATGGCCCTCTACCTGGGGCTCCCCAACTACGTGAACAACCTCTATCGGCTGGGGTTCACCGAGGCAGATGTGGCCGAGCAGTCCGACCGGCTGGTGGACGCCATCGTGGCCTGGGGCGACTTAGACACCATCCAGGCCCGCATCCAGGCCCACCACGACGCCGGCGCCGACCACGTGGCCGTGCAGGTGCTCTCTCCCCGAGGTGAACTGCCCCTGGCCCAATGGCGAACCCTGGCCGACGCCCTTCTATAGTTCGTCGGCGAAGCTCTTTTGAACGGATAAGGGGCTCGACAGCACGAGGGATCGACATCATGAGCAGACTTTGTGAAGGAAGGGTCGCGGTCATAACCGGAGCAGGACGGGGCATCGGACGGGAATACGCCCTGATGCTGGCCCAGCACGGCGCCAAGGTGGTGGTCAACGACCTGGGCGCCGACCCCGACGGCCGGGGCGGCGACGCCGGACCGGCCGGCGAGGTGGTCGAGGAGATCCGGGCCATGGGCGGCGAGGCCGTGGTGAACGGCGCCGACGTGAGCGACTTCGATGCCGCACGGGACATGATCCACCAGGCCATCGACACCTTTGGCACGCTGGACATCCTTATAAACAACGCCGGCATCCTGCGGGACCGAATGGTGTTCTCCATGAGCGAGGCCGACTGGGACGCGGTCGTGCAGGTGCACCTCAAGGGCACCTTCGCCCCGGTCCACCACGCGGCAGCCTGGTGGCGGGAGCAGACCAAAGCCGGGCAGAGCTTTCAGGCCCGGATCATCAACACCGCATCTCCGTCGGGCATCTTCGGCAACGTGGGCCAGACCAACTACGGCGCGGCCAAGGCGGGCATCGCCGCCTTCACGGTGATCTCGGCCATGGAGCTGGTCCGCTACGGGGTCACGGTGAACTGCATCGCCCCCAGCGCCCTGACCCGGCTCACCGCCCCGCTAATGGGCGGAGATGACATTTCTGAAGAGTTCCAGGAGACAATGTCACCCACCTGGATTGCCCCCATCGTCACCTGGTTGTGCAGCCCTGAGGCAGCCAACGTGACCGGCCGGGTTTGGGTGGTGGGCAACGGCCGCCTCGGCATCGCCGAGGGATGGGCTTTGGGGCCCAACGTCCCCCTAGAGTCCCAAGACCCAACCACCTTGCAACCGGTGGTGGCCGACCTGATGGCCAAAGCTCAACTGAACGCCGACATGAGTGGCAACCCCGCCGAGGGGCCGGGCCGCCCGAGCCAGGAGATCTAGATCTCTTCTACCCGGCAGCGAACCTCGGGCTCGTGGTCGGCCCCTACCCAACGCAGGGCCAACCCGCCGCGGGCGTGGCCGGCGGTGTCCAGCCAGTTGGGGTGTCCGGGGTCTTGTCGGGCCACTACCACCCGCACCGTGCCATCGTCTTCGACCGCGGCGGTGTGGTGATTGAGGTTGGTCCGGTAATACTCGAAGTCCAGCGACTCCAGCCAGTGGTTGCCGAGCTGAATGTTCCAGTACTCGCACTCGGGGGGCTCGAATTCGATGATCCAGGCCTGGTCGGGATCCAGGTCGAAGTAGCCGTAGTTATACGAGGTGTCGGGGTCGCCCTGAGCAAAGGCCAAGAGCTGGGGGTCGATGGGGCGCACCTCGTGGGTATGGGCGGCAAAGCTGGCCGTCCACCCCAGGAACTGGCCCACCACCGCGGCCACGGTGAACCCGGCCCGGCCCAGCGCGCCGGCCAGCCGCTCGGGGTCCACCGGCTCGGGCGGGCTGCCTGAGTCAGTCCGCTCTAGGGTCATCTCGGCGGGGGTCTGGTTGGGCCGGTCAAGCAGGGTCTGTCGGACGGTCAGCGCGTTGGTGCCCTCCTTCATGGCCAGCCAGGGTCCGGTCTGCGGCTCGGCGCTGATGGCCACCTCGAATCGGCCGTCGGTATCCAGCTCAAGATCCTCGGTGGTCAGGTAGCTGTCGCGAATCAGTCCCTCGGGGGTGCCCAGGCCGCCGCTGAATGCCCCCATGCGGATGGAGTGGGCGTCGTTGAGGCGACCCGACAGCCGGTAGTTGAAACGGGGCGACAGCCGGGCGCCCCCGTAGGCGTAGTCGGGGTTGTCCAGGCCGATCTTGACCCCCGCCTGGTTGAGGATGGCCCGGGCCGGGTCGGCCTCCTCCAGATTGGCCTTCAGGAAGTTGGCGGCCAGCCGAGTGACGTAGCGCAACCCCTCGGCCCGGTCGAAGTCGTCGTTGGGTGCGGCTTCCAATACTTGTCGGCCAGCGTCCCTGAGAAGGTCGCAGAACTCCTCCCAGCTTTTGTCCAGATCGAATTCGCTCATTCCACTGCCACCCCGCAAGCCTCGATGTAGTCGGCGTAGCGCTCGTGGACGACATCGGCCCTCAGACCGTACTGATCGGGGCTGTAGTCGTGGACGCCGTGCTCGCCTTTGGGGTGGTCGGCGGCCCATTGGGCCACGGCCCGCTCGGCGGCGGTGTCGAAGCGGTAGCCGAATCGGTCGCAAATGGCCGCCACGCTGCCCAGCGGGTCGGTCTGGAAGTCGGCGAAGTGCAGGTCGTAGAACCGGTCCTCCCGACCGGCTCGGGCGGCCAGCAACCGCTCGATGCCCCGGGCCCACAGCTCGGTCTGCTCCGCGCCGAGGGCGATGTCGTCGGGACGCTGCTCGAATCCCTGGCGGCTCACCCCAGTGAGGCTGCACACCGAGGCGACCGCCTTCAGCGGGTCGCGGTGGGTCATCACCACGTTGGCGTCGGGGTAAGTGGCGAACAGCGCCTCGGGGGCGAACAAATGGCTGGGGTCTTTTAGCAGCCAACAGGTGTCGGGCTCGTCGACGCCGATCAGCCCGATGCTGCGGCGGTGCTGGGCATAGGCCGGACCCATGTCGCTGTTCGCCCACCAGGCTGAATAGGTAGGGATTCGGAACAGGCACTCGAACGTCACGCTGGCGAACGAGTGGCGGAACAAGTTCCAGCACTCGTCGACAAATTCGGCCGATTGGAAGTGGATGGCAGATTGATCCGGATTCATCTCGGCCATGGCGTCCGTCTTGGCCTTGCACGAGACGTAGTCCTCGATCTGCTCCCACTGGTCGCGGGGCGGGCGGGGCTGGGGCATCTCGGCCAGCCACAGCTCCAATCCCTGGAAGCGGGGGCTGGCCGCCATCAGTTGGTGCAAAGCGGTGGTGCCGGTGCGGGGAAGGCCGATGATCACCAAAGGCCGTTCGACATTGACATTGGCTGCCTCAGGCCGGGCTTTCAGGCCGGCTTCGGCTTTGAGCCGGCCCATGAGGGCTCCGGTGGTGATCTCGCCGATGGCGAAACGGCCGATGTCGGTCATGGCCGCCTCGGCCTCCAGCGATTCCTCCAGCACGGTCAAGCCCTCGAGATAGTCGTCGCGGCCGAAGTCGTCGAGCCCTGTCCGCTCGACGGCGGCGGCGTGCCATTGTTCGATGCTGCTCACTGGGCTGCCTCCTTCAGTTGCTGGCCAAATGCGGCCATCGTCTCGGCCGTATCGGCGAAGAACAAGAACGACGGCACGATCAGGCGGTCGCCTCCCAAGTCGGCCACCTCCTGTATGAGTCCGGCTGGGTCGTCCATCGGCGTATTGGGCAGACCGACGGTGATCTCGATTGCCTCCGGGTCACGCCCCGCAGCCGCCGCCTCCTGGTGCATCACGTCGATGAGTTCGGCCATTGACGTTCCCTCCCGCGGTCCAGGCCAAAAGCCGTCGCCCAGCCGACCAGCCCGGCGGGCGGCGGCCTTGGAATGACCGCCGATCACGATGGGCACCCGGCCGTTGGCCGGCTTGGGATTCACGCTGACCCCGGAGAACGAAGCGTGGTCGCTGTCGAACGAAGAGCTGTCCGCGTCCCACAGCGCCCGCATCGCTCCGATGTAGTCGTCGGTGCGCTGGCCCCGGCGCTCCCACGGGATGCCCAAGGCCTCGAACTCCTCTTTCAGCCAACCCACGCCCACCCCGAGGGTGACCCGGCCTCCCGACATGGAGTCGAGCGTGCCCAACGACTTGGCCAGCACCACCGGGTTGCGCTGGGGCAATATCAAGATGCCCGTGCCCAGCCGCAGCGTGGTGGTGGCCGACGCCACCCAGGTCAGCCAGATCAGCGGGTCGGGCAGCGGCGAGTCGGGGGTCATCGCCATTTTGCCCGTCGGGTCGTAGGGGTATTGCGAGGCGTACTCATCGGGGTACACCACGTGCTCCACCGTCCACACCGAGTCGAACCCAGCGGCCTCGGCCGCCTGCCCGAACTCCACCGCGCCCTGTGCGGTGGTCCAGTGGAGGATGTTTGCGAAACCGATGCCGAACTTCATGGCCCGCAACAGTAGGGCAACAGCTAGCTTGCTGACTCCATGGCCGACCAGACGCGCTCGGGGGAAGCGGGCATGTCAAGGTGGCGGATGCCGAGGTGGGACAAGGCGTCGACCACCGCGTTCTGCACTGCGGGGGTGGAGCCCACCGTGCCCGACTCGCCGATTCCCTTGGCTCCCAGCGGGTTGAGCGGGGTGGGGGTGACCGACTCGTGGACTTCGAAGCTGGGCAGCTCGGTGGTGGAGATCACGGCGTAGTCGGCGAAGTTGGAGGTCAACAGGTTGCCGTCGGGGTCGTAGCGGACCTCTTCGATTAGTGCTTGGGCCGCTCCGGCAGCCAACCCACCGTGGATCTGGCCGTGGGCCAGCAGCGGATTGAGCAGGGTGCCAGCGTCGTCCACCGCCACCAGCCGCTCCAGGGTCACCTCGCCGGTACCGGCGTCTACCTCCACTACCGCTATGTGGGTGCCGAACGGGAAGGTGGCCCCGTGCTGTTCGAAGTCGTTCTCCACGAACAGGGTTTCTGAAGCTGCCGCGGCCACGTCGGCCCAGCCGGTTGACCGGGCCGGGGTGCCGACTACGTGGAACTGCCCGGTGTCGGCGTCGAGCACCACGTCGGCGGGTGCAGCCTCCAAAAGGTCGGCAGCCCGCGGCCGAGCTGCCTCGATGAGCTTCTCGGAGGCGTCGAACAGGGCCGAACCGGCGATCTGGGCGGTGCGAGAGCCTCCGGTGATGTCGCTGGAGGGGATCTCGTCGGTGTCGCCGTGGATCATCTCGATTTGGTCCAGGTCGATGCCCAAGGTGTCGGCCACCACCATCGAAAGGGTGGTCACATGGCCCTGTCCGAAGGGAGTGGCCCCGGTACGGGCCAGCACCGTGCCGTCGGGCCGCAGCTCCAGGCTTCCCGTCTCCGTGCAGACCGGACCCATGGGCGAGGTGACCTCCACATAGGTGGCCACCCCGATGCCCAGAAGCCGATGATCGCCCCGCTCCCGGCGGGCGGCCTGTTCGGCCCGAAGCCCGTTGTAGTCGGCCGCTTCCAGCGCGGCCTCCAGCGAGGCCTGGTAATCGCCAGAGTCATAGCCCGCGCCGGTGGGAGTGGTGAGGGGAAAGGCGTCGGCGCCGATGTAGTTGCGGCGGCGCACTTCAGCCGGGTCCATGCCGATCTCGGCGGCGAAGAGATCCACCGCCCGCTCGATGGCCGCGGTGGCCTCGGGGCGACCGGCCCCTCGGAACGCCTGTACTGGGGCGGTGTTGGTCGCCACCGCGGTGGCCGACCAGGCCACGTTGGCAATGTCGTAGTTGCCGCAGGCCATGAGCCCGGTGAAGGTGGGCAGCAGGGCACCCACGCCGGGATATGCGCCGGCGTCGGCCAGCATGTCCAGGCGGTAGTGGGTGAAGCGGCCATCGGCGGTGCCCCCCAGGGTGACGGTCTGGAACTGGGCTCGGCTGTGGCCCAGCGACTGGAGGCTCTCGGTGCGGGTCTCGGCCCACCGCATCGGGCGACCTGCTCTGCGGGCCAGCCAACCCAGCAGGCATTCCTCGGGACCGGGGCTGGCCTTGGTGCCAAAACCGCCGCCCACATCGGGGATTATCACCCGCACCTGCGACGGCTCCAAACCCAGCGCGCCGGCGATGGCTCCCTGGGCGGTGTGGGGACCTTGAGTGCTCGACCAGCAGGTCAGGCGCCCATCCTCGCCCCACGCGGCCGCGGCTACTCGACCCTCGATGGGGCTGGCGTAGATCTTGGAGTTGACGATGCGGTGGGTGATCACCACCTCACACTCGCTGAAATCCATCTCGGCGGTGGGGGGCAGGGCAATGGCCACGTTGGACTCGGCGTCGTCAAACAGCTTGGGGCCCTCAGCAGCAGTCTCCGCATCCACCACGGCGGGCAACGGGTCGTAGTCGGCCCATACTGCTTCGGCGGCGTCGGTGGCCTGCTCGACGGTCTCGGCCACCACCGCGGCAATGGGGTCGCCCACGAAGCGCACCTTGTCGACAGCCAGCAGCGGGCGCGACATGGCGGCATCACCCGCCATCGGCGGCCGGGGATCCAGGTCGACGTCATCGCCGATGACCACTTCGAGCACCCCGGGCATGGCCCGAGCATCGCCGGTTTCCACCGATAGCAGCCGGGCGTGGGCGATAGGCGAACGCACGAACACCACATGGGCCGCCCCTACCACCGGGATGTCGGCCACGTATGTTCCCCCGTTGGTCAGCATCCGGGGATCTTCCACCCGCCTGACCTCGTTGCCCAAAATGCTCATAGCCGGGAAGCGTAGGTCAGGCTATTGGCTGGGACTTATTTGCTACTGCTGAAGCGACTGGCGCCAAGGCTGGGCTTCTAGGCCCATGGGAGTGGACGGCGCCCGGTCGGTGAACGGCCAAAGCTCCTCGGCGATTCTCCGCCAGTTGGCGGTGGCCCCAAGCTGGGCGAACAGCGAGATCAAGCCGAGATTGATCCGCTGGAGCACGACCAACGAAGGCGGCACGTTCAGCACCTTCTTCAACTCGGCATGCTCTCCGGTGGCGTCGAAGATGGCCCTCACCCCCGCAGCGGCGTACTCGGGGGTGAAGGTCCGGGTCTCGTCGGTCAACACGAACTCGTAGAAATGGGTGAAGAACGCCTCCACTTCATCGTCGCTGAAGGGGGCGTCGGCCGGCAGCAGTCCAGCGGCCACCTGTTCGGACCGAAATCGGGGGATGTCACGGTCTATCACCATGGCGGTAAGCATCCGCTCAAACTGGGCGGTCTCCTCTGGGGTGAACCGCTTTACCAGTCCAAAGTCCAAGAAAACGACCGAGCCGTCGGGACCGAAGAGGTAGTTCCCCGGGTGGGGGTCGCCGTTGAAGGCCCACAAGCGGTAGATCGACCCGAATGAGAATCGGTAGATGGTCTCGGCCACCCGATTGCGCTGATCCTGGGGCCAGCCCAGCACCTCTTCGAAGGTGGCTCCCACCGCAAGCTCGGCAGTCAGCACTCGGGCCGAGCTCAGGTCGTCGAACACCTCGGGGACGGATATGTAGGGGTGGCCGTTGTAATGGTCGGCGAACAAGCGCTGGTTAGAAGCCTCGTGCTCGTAGTCCAGCTCCTCGGTGAGCCGTTGACGCAATTCCTCCACGATGGGGGCGGGATCGAGGCCGGGGAACAGAACGGAAAGCGCTCGAAAGATCATCCGGGCCGATCCCAGGTCGGCAGCGATTGCCTCGGCCACGCCGGGGTACTGGATCTTGACCGCGCAGGCCCGGCCATCAGCAGTTATCGCCCGATGGACCTGGCCGATGGACGCGGCCGCGATCGGCACCGGATCCCATTGCTCGAACAGCTCGCCAGGCGGAGCCCCTAGTTCGGCGGCGACGACCGACTCGGCCAGGGCCGGGCTCATGGGCGGGGCATTGGCCTGGAGCTGGGCCAAAGAGGTCCGAGTTGTCTCGGGCAGCCCCACATCCAGGTAGCTGGCCATCTGGCCGATCTTCATGAGGGCACCCTTCATGTTGCCCAGCACTTCCACTACATCGGCCGCAGTGCGAAGCTCCCGCTCGGCGTCGAGGGCTTCGGTCCGCTGGGCGTCGGCGAACACCTGGCGGGCTTTGGCCGTCGCCCATCGTCCGCCGCTGCGAGCCCCCAATCCGGCCACTTTGGCCGTGCGCCCGACCCGCCCTCGTCGCGGAACCGCCCCTCGACCACGCCCATCTGCCACGCCGCCGAAAATACCGGCCCGGCCGCTGCTCCTCCTACCTTTGGCCGAGGACGGCACGATGACTGGTTTCCGGCATTTCGTGGGACATCAGCCGGCACGGGGATGTATCGTGAAGTGGAACAGTTCCGCTATGCGGTACACGAGCTGTCACCAGTTTGGGCCGCGCTTCATCCCCCGTAGATCAATCACGGAGTCCCAGTCATGCGAATTCTCATTGCTGACAGCTTGGCTGAGAGCGCCGTCGAGCGGTTGCGGGCTGGGGGCGATGTCTGTGTGGTCGATCCCTCGCTGACTGATAACAGCTTGCCCGATCACATTGCCGGATTCGACGTGCTGGTGGTGCGCAGCACCAAGGTCACCGGCGCAACCTTGGAGGCGGCCGACCGGCTCGGTCTGGTAGTGAGGGCCGGCGCGGGAACCAACACCATCGATGCCAACCGGGCCGCTGAACTGGGCATCTTCGTGTGCAACGTGCCCGGGCGCAACGCCATCGCGGTGGCCGAGTTGGCCATCGGGCTGATGTTCGCCATCGACCGCCACATCGCCCCCGCCACCGCCGATCTTCGCACCGGTGATTGGAACAAGCAGGCGTACAGCGAGGCCCGAGGGCTGTTCGGCTCCACCCTGGGCATCATCGGTATGGGCGCCATCGGTATCGAAGTCGCCCAGCGGGCCAGTGCCTGCGGCCTGAAAGTCATCGCCGAGCTCCGTAATGACCGAACCCGCGACGTGGGCCGCCGGATGGCCGACATCGGGGTGGCGGAAGTGCCTGATAGGGCCGCGCTACTGGCCGCCAGCGACATCGTGTCGCTGCACGTCCCCGGCGGCACGGACACCATTGGGATGGTGGATACCGAATTCTTAGCGGCCATGAAGCCTGATGCGGTGCTTATCAATACCAGCAGGGGCGAGGTGGTGGACGAGGCCGCCCTGCTGGCCGCTTTGGATTCCACCGACCTGCGGGCTGGCCTTGACGTATTCGCCGAAGAGCCGTCGGGGGGGTTCGGGCAGATCAGTTCGGAGTTGGCCCGCCACCCGAAGGTGACGGCCACCCATCATATCGGCGCCTCCACCGAACAGGCCCAGATGGCTGTGGCCGAAGGCACCGCCGAGGTGATCGAGGCCTATCGCCAAGGCGTTGTGCTCGACTGCGTCAACCTGGAGCGGGTCCCCAACCGCACCGCCACGCTGAGCATCCGCCACCACGACCGAGTGGGTGTGCTGGCCTGTGTTTTGCAAGAGTTGAGCCGGCTCCACCTGAACGTGGCCAACATGCAGAATCGGATCTTCTCCGGTTCGGAGGCGGCGGTGGCCATCATCGAGGTAGGCGGAACAATCGACGACGAGCTTCTGGGCACTCTCAGCGCCATCGAACATGTGATCTGCGCCTCAGTGCTGGACACTGATCCGGAGGCAGCGCAATGACCGATACGCAGCCGGCAGTTGAGCAGAGCCCAGTGGTCGAGCCCATGGTCGCCCCCTTTGCCGGCTGGGTGGTACACCCCGACTGGGCAGAGCGGGTGATAAGCCGGGCTTACGACAATCTCTCACCGCTTCAGCGCCAAACCCTGGTGGCATCCAACCCTTATAGCTATATGAACGTCACCCGGAGCCGTGAGGACCTCTTCGACAACACCGACATTTCACAAGACGATTTGGTGGCCGAAGGCGCCGCCGCCCTTACCCGGCTGCTCAAGGCAAAGGCATTCACCCCGACCGGTCGGCCGGCCCTGTACCTGTACCGACTGACCCACAAGCAGGGCATGCAGACCGGAGTG
Organism: Candidatus Poriferisocius sp.; assembly: GCF_965214065.1. Taxonomy (GTDB): domain Bacteria; phylum Actinomycetota; class Acidimicrobiia; order Acidimicrobiales; family Bin134; genus Poriferisocius. The sequence continues at coordinate 227,676 of NZ_CBDCAT010000025.1, read as the reverse complement.
GTGTGCACCGTGCCGGTGGGAGGCTTTGACGACGGTCGCATTCGCATACACGAGCGCGTCCATGACGACCGGGCCGATCTGCTCACCACCCACCTTCAAGGTGTGGGCGCCACGTCCAGCCCGGTGGCCATGGCCGTTCGGTCCACTGCCGAGCTCCACAACCAGCTGTTCGACATCACCTCGGCGGTGCCCGCTGATCTGGAGTTCGGATCCACTGTAGTGCGCCATCAGATTTGGACGGTTCCCGACGACTACACAGAGTCGCTGGCCGCGGCTTTTGACCACCAGGTGCTTTACGTCACCGACGGTCACCACCGCTCAGCTGCCGCAGTGAGAGCCATGGCCGCCGAGCCGAACGACCCGGTATTGGCCCGGACTCTGGCCGTGGTGTTCCCCGACGACCAGCTCCACGTGCAGGCCTTCCACCGACTGGCCGTCGACCACATTGATCGCACCTCTGAAGAATGCTTGGCCGCCCTGGATGACGTGGTGGAAGTGACACCGGTCTTCTCTTCCCAACAAGCCCGCCCCCAAAAGAGAGGGAAGGCCGGACTCTACCTGGGAGGATCGTGGCACCAAGTGGAGTTGCCGTCGACAGTAGGCAATGGAGCGGTGAACGGCTTGGATGTGGAGCGACTGAGGCGATCCATCCTTTGCCCGGTGCTCTGTGCCGACGAACTAAGCCAACCTGGGGACGTGGAGTATCTCCCCGCCTCTCTCGGCCTCGACGAGTTGGCCCGCCGTTGTGATGCGGATAACCGGGTGGGATTCGCACTTCATCCCATGACGGTGCGCGAACTCATGGCTGTGGCCGACGAGCGGGGCCTGATGCCGCCCAAGTCGAGCTTCTTTTCCCCAAAGCCTCGCTCCGGGGTGTTCTTGCGGGTGCTGGGCCGGGGGGCCACCGCCCATCTGCCCGCTTCCTAGTCGAACAAGTACTGTTTTCGGCGTGCTGATCTCATCGGACTCTCACGTTGTCGAACCGGGTGACCTGTGGCTAGAGCGGCTGCCGAAGCGATTGCGGGATCGGGCACCCCGAGCAGTGCAGGACCCCGACAACCACTACTGGTATTTCGAGGCCCCCGACATGGGCCGGGGGGTGAACCTGACCCTGTCGCGCAACGCCGGGATGACTCAGACCGAGGTGGATGCCCTGCTGGCCGCCGATCCAGACGCCTGGATCGGGGCGACCGGCGGACACGATCCGGTTACCCGACTGGCCGACATGTGGGTTGACGACACGGTGGCCGATGTGGTGTACCCCACGGCTGGACTGTCGCTACTGCAATACGACGACGTTGAGCTCCAACTGGCCTGTATCCAGGTTTACAACGACTGGCTGGCCGAGTTTTGCGCCGTCGATCCCAACCGGATCATCGGCATCGCCATGATCCCCACCTGGGACATCGAGGTGAGCGTAGCCGAGCTGATCCGCTGCGGAGACATGGGGCTGCGGGGCGCCATCATGTGGAGCTCGCCCCCTGCCACTCGGGAGTACAGCTTCTTCTCCGACCGGTACGAGCCGCTGTGGGCCACCGCCGCCGAGCGGTCGATTCCGATATCCATCCACATCCTGGCCGGTCACCAAACCAAGGGCATCAGCCAATACGGCGTAACCGTGGAGGGCACTTACTACTTCGGGATGAGGTCGCGCGATGAACTGGCCCACACCACTGCTGAATTAATCGCCGCCGGGGTGTTCGAGCGCCATCCCGACCTGCGAATCGTGGCCGCCGAGGGGGGCATCGACTACGCCGCACGGCTGGAGCAGAGACTCGATGTCACCTACAGCGGCGCATGGAGTCGGATCGACGACCGGCTGACCATGAAGCCATCGGAGTACTTCCGCCGCAACGTGTACCTCACCTACATCGAAGACCCGATCGGCCTGAACAACCTGCGGTTCACCGGCAGCGACCATTTCATGTGGTCCAGCGACTACCCCCATGGTGCAGCCACCTGGCCCAGGTCTCAGGAGTTCACCGCTTTGGAGTTCGACGAGGCCGATGTGAGCGAAGCTGACCGCCGCAAGCTCACCCTCACCAATGTGGCCGAGCTCTACAGCATCGATCTGGACACCGTGAGCCAGCCGTCGCCGGTCATCGCCGACAAAACGACGACGTCAGTCAGCTGATCGGCACTTGCCGGGAATCAGGCGGGGCCGCGGGCGGTTGCTTGTTGATCAGGTGGGTGGCCGCCGACTCGAAGTACTCCAGCATGGCGGTGCGGACATCGTCGGGCATCTCAGCTTCGCCTACCGCCGCGCGCATGTGACCCATCCAGGCATCACGCTCGGGGGCCCCGATCTCGAAGGGGGCGTGTCGCATCCGCAACCGAGGGTGGCCCCGCTCGGCGCTGTAGTGCGGCGGCCCGCCCCAGTACTGGGCCAAGAACCCGGCCAGCCGGCTTCGAGACGGTCCCAAATCCTCGGGATACAGGGGGCGCAGCACCGGATCGTCGGCCACGCCGTCGTAGAAGCGGTCGACCAGTTGGTCGAAGAACGCCAGTCCGCCCACCACGTCGTACACCGACTGATCCACCGGCCTAGCGTATTGCAACATGTCCGCAGTCATATTCCTGAGGCACGCCAAATCTGACTGGTACGCGGGAATTTCCAACGACCTCGAGCGGCCGCTGAACAAGCGGGGGCGGCGATCCGCCGCTGCCGTCGGCAGCCTCCTCGCGGAGACCGGCCATGTTCCGAATCTGGTGTTGTGCTCACCGGCCACTAGAGCTCGCCAAACCGTAGAAATCGCCATTGCCGCCGGGGATTGGACTTGTCCGACTGAGACGGTCGACGAGCTGTACTACGGCACGGTTGACGACATGGTCACCCTGGCCTGCAAGCGGCTGGTTCCGCTGCTCATGATCGTCGGGCACGAGCCAACGATGTCCAGCACCCTGGAGTATTTGACAGGGGCCGAACTGCGCATGCCCACCGGGGCCTTGGCTCGGATAAGCCTCAACCCGGACAACTCCGGCCTGCTGGAATGGCTCTTCCCCCCTCGACTGCTGACTGACCGCTAGTCGTCCTCGGGATCACTCACTTCGGTCAACTCCGACACCGCCTCGGCCTCTACCAACTCGGCCGCGGCCACTGCTCGAGGATACGCCTCCACCGGTGAGACGTCTTCGATCCTTCTGACTCCGCTAACCGGGCCCAACTCCTCAAATCTGCGAGCGCGGGGAAGCACCCGGCCCTCCAGGGAGCCGATGCTGTCGTTGTAGGCCTTGACCGCCCGCTGCAATCCCTTTCCCACGTTGTCGACATGGCCGGCGTACACCCGCAAGCTGTCATACAAAGCGGTTGCGCCATCGGCAATCTCCTGAGCGTTCCTTTGAAGGTCCTGCTGCTGCCACGCCAGGGCAACCGTCCGCAGAAACGCCAACAAGAGACCGGGTGTGGCAATGAGCACACGGTGCCTCTGCCATGCCTCGTCCCACAGCGTGGGCTGCACGTCTACTGCGGCATCCAAAATGGGATCAGCGGGAACGAACATGACCGTGAAATCGGGTGAACCGTCGACCGCCGCGGCGTAATCCTTGTCTCCCAGCACCTTCGCATGGCCCATAAGCGACCTGGCGTGGTTGTGGAGCAGTTCGCCTTGGCGCTGTTCGTCCTTTTCGCTGTGAGCTTCCAGGTATGAGTCCAACGGGGTCTTGGCGTCTATAACCACCTGAACCCCGCCGGGCACCCGGACCACTGCGTCGGGCCGCAATTTGCCGTCGTCGGTGTCAACGCTGCGCTGCTCGAAGAAATCAATGTGCTCCCTCATGCCTGACACTTCGAGGATGTTGCGCAAGGTCTGCTCTCCCCACAGTCCCCTGACCTGTGGCGACCGAAGTGCTTCCTTCAAACCGCCGGTTGTCTCCAGCAGTTGTTTGACCTGGGTATTCAACCCCTCATAAGCCCCTTCCCGCTTCTCCTCGATCTCGCTGACCCGCTTCGCGAACGTCTCCAAGTTCTCCCTAACCGGCTTGACCAATTCGTCGATGGCCTGCTGGCGCTGCTTCAGGTCGGCCTCGCCGAGCTTCTTCTGATTCTCGAACTGCTCCTTGGCCTGCTTGAGGAACGCCTCGCTGTTGGCCTTGGTCACGTCGTCGGCTATGCCCTTGAACTGGGTCTCCAACTCCTTTCGGGCCTTGGCCAACTCCTCACTGCGAGCCTGGTGATCGGCTTTAACCTCGGCCAGCTCACGCAAAGCAGCCTCCCTCTCCTCCCGCACTTCATCCCGTTCCGCCCGGGCCGCATCGCGCTCGCCCCGCGCCTCGCCGAGTTGCTGATCGCGCTCGGCAAGCTGAACCTCCAGTTGGGCCGCCCTAGTCCTGATCTCACTTGTGTCGTCGGTCCCAGCGCCACCCCCGCCAAGGCGCCACCGCTGCACGACAACGGCCAGGGCGACCACCAAGACCGCCACAACAATGAGAAGAACAATCTCCATAGGCCCGCCATCCTATGAACCCCCGGTGACAGATTCCGGCAACGCCTTCAGGCCGCGCCTTGACCTAACCTCCAACCCGCCCGCAGAACGACGAGGAGACCCCATGCCCCAGATGAACGAGCTCGGCTTCTACACCTTGGCCGGGGCACCGGAATCGCCTCGGGAGCTGATCGACGAGGTCCGCCAGGCTGAGGAGCTGGGCATCGGCAACGTGTTCATCAGCGAGCGGTTCAACATCAAAGAGGCCGCCACTCTTTCAGGCGCGGTCGGCGTGGCGGCCGAGCGCATGGGCATCGCCACCGCGGCCACCAACCACCACACCCGCCATCCCGTGGTGACCGCGGCCTACGCCATGACCATGCACAAGCTCACCGGCGGACGATTCTGCCTCGGCCTCGGCCGAGGGGTCGACCGCCTGTCGCAGGCGTTCGGCCTGCCCCCCATCACCACCGCCCAAATGGAGGACTTCGTGGGCATCATGCGCCGGCTGTGGCAGGGCGAGGCCATCTTCAACCACGAAGGCCCTATCGGCAGCTACCCGGTGCTCACCCTTATGGGCGCCAGCAGCGCGCACATCCCCATGGCGCTCACCGCCTTCGGCCCCAACTCCCTGGCCCTGGGCGGACGTTGTTTCGACGCCGTGGTGCTGCACACCTTTTTCACCGACGAAACCACCGCCCGAGTAGTCGGCGACGTCAAGCGGGCCGCCGAGGAAGCCGGTCGCGACCCGGCCTCGGTGAAGGTGTGGAGTTGCTTCGCCACCATCGGCGATCACCTCCCCGAAGAAGTGAGGCTCAAAAAGACGGTCGGCCGCATGGCCACCTACCTCCAGGGCTACCCCGAGCTCATGGCCCTCACCAACACCTGGGACCCTGCCGCTCTGGAGCGGTTCCTAGCCGACGATCTGGTGGCCAACTTCCAAGGCGCCATCGACCAAGTGGCCACCACTGAGCAGCTCGAGCACATCGCCACCCTGATCCCCGAAGCATGGCTCGCCCCCGCTGCCACCGGCACCCCCTCCCAATGCGTAGAGAAAATCCGGGGCCAGTTCGACTTAGGCTGCGACGGCGTCATCCTCCACGGCGCCAGCCCCGCCCAACTCCACCCCATTGTCACCGAATACGCACGCACCCGCCCGGCTGGGAAATTCGACCACCTCCCGGCCAACCCCGGCGGCTGACAGCGCGAGCGGTATAGCGTCTTGGCGATGCAAACCGTGACGACCACTGTGGCTGGGTTGGGGATGCGGGAATTCACCGGGGGGTCGGGGGATCCGCTGGTGGTTCTGCACCACTCGTTCGGGAACCCAGGATGGATGCCGATACACGAGGCCCTGGCTGAGCACTACACCGTCCATGCGCTCGATTTGCCGGGTTATGGCGGACCGGAGGGGTCGGAGCGGCCCGACTGGGCTCGACACCCTCGGGACTTGGCCCTCATTGTGGGCCAGTGGCTGCGGGCCAAAGGCTTCGGCCCCGTTGAGCTGGTGGGATGCGGGTTCGGCGGCTGGGTGGCGGCTGAGCTGGCCACCATGGCCCCGGAGGTGCTCAAGCAGCTCGTGCTGGTGGGGGCGGCCGGGCTGCTGCCTGAGCAGGGGCGCATCTATGACCAGTTCTTGGTGTCGCACTCGGCCTACGTGGAAGCTGCGTTCTCCCGAACTGAGTCCTTCGAGGCGATCTTCCAAAGCAACGGCGACAACCCCGACGAGCACCCTCTTGGCGACGACACCCTGGTGGTGTGGGATATGAACCGGGAGATGACCACCCGGGTTGGATGGAAGCCCTACATGTACAACCGGCGGCTCCGCCCCCTGCTGAGTGGGGTCACCGTGCCCGCTGTGGTTGTGTGGGGCGACAGCGACGCTGTGGTGCCCCTGGAGTGCGCTCACGCCTACGCCGAGGCCCTGCCCGACGCCCGCTTGGAGATCGTCCCCAACTGCGGCCATGCCGTCGACCTAGAAGCCCCCGAAGCGCTCGCCGCGCTAATCACCGGAGGAAATAGCTGATGTTCCTGTCGTATTTCACCGAGCAGCCCATGAGCGCCTACCCGGCCGATGAGGGCTTGAAGGAGGGCTTCACCTCGGTGATGTTCTCCAACAAGTACTACGACCCGGTGGAGGGCAGCCGCCTGTTCAACGAGCGCATCGAAGAGTACAAGCTGGCCGAGCAGGTGGGCTTCGACGGGATCATGGTTAACGAGCACCACAACGCCCCGTTCTGCATGCAGGCCCGCATCACCGTGATGTCGAGCATCCTGGCCGCCATCACCGACCGGGCCAAGATCGTGCAGCTCGGCAACCCGCTGCCCACCTACGACAGCCCGCTGATGTTCGCCGAGGAGATTGCCATGATCGACATGATCTCCAAGGGCCGGCTCATATCGGGCATCGTGCGGGGCGCGGGGCAAGAGTCGGTGTGCCTCAACGCCAACCCGGCCTACAACCGGGAGCGGTTCAACGAGGCCCACGACCTGCTGGTCAAGACCATGACCGATGACGGGCCGTTCTCCTGGGAGGGCGAGCACTTCCAGTACCGGGTGGTCAACCCCTGGGCCCGGGTGCTGCAAAAGCCCCACCCCCGCATCTGGGTGCCCGGCGTGTTCAGCGCCGAGACCATCCGCTGGGCGGCCCAGCACCGCTATCCCTACATCTCGCTCAACACCCCTCTGCACCTCACCGGCGACCTGTGGCAGATCTACGACCAGGCTGCTCGGGCCGTGGGCTACGAGCCCGGACCGGAGAACCGGGGCTACCTGCTGCGAGTCCATGTGCAAGCCGACGGCGACAAGGCCCGGGAGAACGCCCGGGAATTCATGTGGATGCAGGGCGAGTTCACCGGCATCGGCCATCCCTATTGGGTGAGCCCTTCGGGCTACGGGTCGTCGGCCCGCCGCCTGGACTACGCCAAGATGGCCAACGCCGAGGTGCAAGGCTCTAGGGCCGCCCCGTTCGAGCAGCAGCTGGCCGCCCGGGAGATCGTGGCCGGCACCCCCGACGAGGTGATCGCCGAGCTGAGGGTGGTGTTGGAGACCTGCCGCCCGTCGATCCTCATGCTGTGGGGCAACGACGGCGGCGTCAACCACGACGACTCCCTGCGCTGCATCGAGCTGATGGGCACCGAGGTGCTGCCCGCGCTGCGGGACATGGGCGACGAATTGGGCCTGCACGACCCCTTCGAGCTGGAAACCCCGGTGAGCCTGGCCCTCACCCCGCCCGACGAGCTGAACCCCATTGAGGAAGCGGCCGACGAGCGCCCCGAGGACACCTCGGACAGCCGGGCGCTGAAAATGTTCCGGTGACAGCCCACAAAGGAGCCCAGCGATGACCGAACCACAACCCCAGGTGTCCTACATCCATGCCGACGACATGGACTTCGCCGAGGTGAAGAGCCAGCAGCACGCCGACGGACGCCGGGTTTCGGTTTGGCTGAAGCTGATGGAGCTAACCCAAGAGCGGGCGGTGTACCACACCCGCTACGACCCCGGCCTGGTGCTCGAGCGCCACGGCCACAACAGCGACCACTTCATCTTCGTCATCGACGGAGAAGTCACCTTCGACGAGGAGCTGTGCCGGGCCGGATCCCTCATCAAGCTCCCCCACCTGGCTACCTTCGGCCCCATCAAGGTGGGCGATGAGGGCGCCGAGATCCTGGAGATCTACTTCGGCGACTCCCGCCCCGCCCCCGCCGACAAAGGCGAGTACGCCTCCATCCTCAAAGAGCGCGGCATCACCGAACTCCCCCACCCCCCATTGGACCTCCCCGACTGGTTCGGCCCCAGGACCGACTAAGCCGGAACCGGGATCCCGAACAGTTTGGCGGGGTTGTCGGTCAGGATCTTGCGCTTGTGCTCGTCGCTGAGGTCGTCGCGCTCCACCAGAAGTTTCACCGAGTGGGGGAAGTCGCAGTCCCAGTGGCAGTAGTCCGAGGAGTAGCACAGGATGTCTTCGCCCACCTGGTCCATCACATACGGCAGAGCCGACTCGGTGGACTCCACGCCCACGAAACACCGCCCCGACAGGAAGTACTCCGAAGGCTTGCGGTCCAAGATGGGGGCCTGGTCCGGCATCAGCTCATACTCCTCGTCCAGGCGCTCCAGCCAGAACGGCAGCCAGCCGCACCCGGCCTCCATGATTCCCAGCCGCAAGTTGGGGAACTTGTGCAGGAGGCCCCCCACGGTGAAGTTCATCGTGGCCAGCATGGCCCCGAACGGGTGGGTGACGGCGTGCTTTTCCAGCCGGGTGTTGTAGCGGTCCAACACGATGGGCACCTGGTCGGGCGCCTGGCCCCCGCCGTGCACGCACACCGCGGCCCCGTGGTGGTCGGCCACCTCCCACACCACGTCGAGAGCCGGGTGGTTCAGGTTGCGGTCCAACACGTGCTGGGCGGTCACCATGCCCACGAACAGGTCGGGGTGCTGGGTGAAGCACCGATCCAGCTCGGCAGCGGCCCGCTCGGGGTCGATCAGGGGCAGCTTGGCCACCAGCTTCAGGCGGGTGGGGTCGTAAGCCGCGTAGGTAGCCCGGGCGTCGTTCAGCAGCCGGCACAGCTCGGCGGAAAAGCCAGGGTCGCCCAGCGCCCACTCTTCCCCTGATCCTGGCGGGAACATGACGGTCACGTCGATGCCCTCGAGATCCATGTCGGTCATCCGCGGGCCGGGAACGGCCATGCCCTCCCGCTGAAGCGGGGTCTCGAAGTCCAGTTCGCCAGCGGCGTACTCGCCGTAGTTCTGCTCGTCCTCAGTGTGCACCGGCGATCCGGCCCCCGGCAGGTCGCCGTAGATCTCCTTCATCTTGGCCACGTACTCCACCATCTTCGGCCGCCACTCAGTACTGATCCCGTGGCGCCACTGGGGCGGCTCCCCCCCGTGCCCATCGGAGTCGATCACGTAATACCCGTACTTGCCCATCCCACTATCGTGGCACTTTCGAACCGTTCAGGGAAGGCCGAAGGCCGACTGCCAGCGTTATAGTGTGGACATGGGACAGCCTCCGGCTCAGCTTCCTATTGAGTGCTGGTTGGATGCTGCACTTGCAGGGGCGTCCACCGAAGAAGTCCGAGATGAAAACGGAGTCCTCGTCGGATGGTGGGCCGAAAACCCAGAATGCAAGGGCGCGTCCGCCTTTGGTGCCACACCTGACGAAGCCCGCAGCGAACTCCGACAGGTACTCGTCGGATGGGTTGAACTCGGCCAGCAACTCGGGCAGCCCATCCCCTCATTTCATAACGGCATCGTCGCTGCCCCTGCATGAGCCAGCGGGTCCCTCCAGCCACCCGCCGCGAACTCATCAAGTTCTTCGCACAACGAGGCTGGATCGGTCCTCGGCCTGGAGGCAACCACGAGTTCATGATCAAGGGATCCCATAGGCAGGTCATCCCCAGTGACAGTGAGATCGCTGGCCCTTTTCTGCTGCGACTGCTCAATCAGGCTGGTTATACGCTGGAGGACTGGCTGAATCGCTAGACCTCAAGCAGGGGTCTCTACTGGATCAGACTTCTTGGGCTAAGCCGGTATCCGCAGGCTCTCCATCAACTCCTCGACAGCTAGCATCTCGGGCCGGTCCACAAGGTCAGCCTCCAATGCTCTCACCTCTGAAGCAAGAGAATCCATGTCATACTGGCGATTTGCAGCCTCGACCATCCCACTATCGTGGCACTTGGACAGCGTAAATGCTAGAAGTCAAGCCGTGAGGTTCGAACGATGAAGGCAGTGGTTATTTTCGAGAGCCGCACTGGGAACACCCAGAGAGCCGCCGAGATGATCGGCGGGGAGCTGCGGCGGGCTGGCTACGAGGTGGCGGTGCGGCCGGTACACGGGCTGAAGCTCACCGAGATCGCCGAGGCCGATCTGCTGGCCGTGGGGACCTGGGTGGACGGGCTGGTTCTGTTCGGCCACCGGCCGGGGGGCACGGCCAAGCTGATGACGCTACCGTCGCTGCACCACAAGCAGGTGGCCCCCTTCGCGACCTACAAGTGGTATCCGGGCAACTGCATCGACCAGATCGCCGACCTGTTGGCCTACAAGGGCGCTGAGGTGATCCACCGCCAGGCGTTCAACAAAGCGCAGCTCGACGAGCTGGTGCCCGAATTCGTCGACCGGGTGCTAGCCGCCGTGGGTGCCCCCGAGATGTCCAAGGCAGCTACGTGACCACCACAACCGAGGTGCCCCGCATCATCAGCGTGGACGACCACGTAGTGGAGCCGCCTCACCTGTGGTCCAGCCGGCTACCGGCCAAGTACCGAGACATCGGGCCCCGCATCGAGTACCTGCCCCAGGGCGAGGTGGTGCTCGACGGGGGCACCTACCGGGAGCGCCCCGGCACCGCAGGCCGCAACGTGGCCTGGTGGCTGTATGAAGACCACACCTACTCGGTGAAGCGGCTGATCGCGGCGGCTGGCTATCCCTACGACGAGCTGTCCACCGACGGCATCACCTACGACGAGATGCGCCCCGGCTGCTGGCAGCCCGAGGCTCGCATCGCCGACATGGAGGCCAACCACACCGACGCCTCGCTATGCTTCCCCAACTACCCCCGGTTCTGCGGGCAGCTCTTCAACGAACGCCAGGACAAGCAGCTGTCGCTTCTGTGCGTGCAGGCCTACAACGACTGGATGGTCGAGGAGTGGTGCGGCGACTCTGGAGGGCGGCTGATCCCCCTGTGCCTGGTGCCATTGTGGGACGCCGAGTTAGCCGCCGCCGAGATCCGCCGCAACGCCGAGCGGGGAGTGCGGGCGGTGGCGTTCAGCGAGCTGCCCACCTGGCTTGGGCTGCCCAGCATCCACTCCGGCTACTGGGACCCGTTCTTCTCGGCCTGCGCCGAAACCGCCACGGTGGTGTGCATGCACATCGGCTCGGGCACCCGCACCGTTTCCACCGCCGATGATGCCCCTGACGCGGTGACCGCCTCGCTCATCTTCTGCAACAGCGCGGCCTCTATGGTCGATTTCTTGTTCTCCGGGGTGCTGCACCGCTACCCCGACCTCAAGCTCATGTACGCCGAGGCCCAAATCGGGTGGATCCCCTACGCCCTAGAGCGGGCCGACGACGTGTGGGTGACCCACCAGGGCTGGAGCCAGGCCCGGCGCAATATTCCCGAGCCGCCGTCGTTCTACTACTACCGCCAGGTGTACGGCTGCTTCTTCAAAGACAGCGTGGGCATCGACCTGCTCGACCGGGTCGGCGTGGACAACATCACCTTCGAGACCGACTACCCCCACGCGGATGGCACCTGGCCCAACACCCAAGAGGTGGCCACCGGCCTGTTCGGCCACCTCGACCCCGAGTCGGTCTACAAGATCGCTCGCGGTAACGCCATCAAGCTTCTGGGCCTCGACTTCGAATAGCCCGGGCCTGAGGCCGGAGCGGGCTAGCTGGCGGCCAGGGCCTGCCAGATGCGCTCGGGGGTGGTGGGCATGTCGATGTGGGCCACACCCAAATGCGACACCGCGTCGACCACCGCGTTGTGGATGGCGGGGGTTGATCCGATGGTGCCCGACTCACCGATGCCCTTGGCCCCCAGAGGGTTCAGCGGGCTGGCCGTCTCAGTGTTGCTCACCTCGAATGAGGGCAGTTCAGCCGCCGAGGGCATGAGGTAGTCGGTGAGGTTGGAGGTGCGGGGGTTGGCGTCCTCGTCGTACTGCACCCACTCGAACAGCGCCTGGGCCGCTCCCTGGGCCACGCCCCCGTGCTGCTGGCCGGCCACCAGCAGCGGGTTCAAGATGGTGCCACAGTCGTCCACCGCCACATGGCGCAGCAGCTCCACCCCGCCGGTCTCGGTGTCCACCTCGACCACGGCCACGTGGGCCCCGAACGGGAAGCTGGACCCGCCCTGGTCGAAGTCGAGCTCGTGGGTGATAGACCCGCCCTCGGCGGCGGAGGCCAGATCCGCCCAAGATGCCGCCTGGGCGGGAACGCCGGCTACGTGCAGCCCGCCTTCGCCCACCACGATGTCATCCGCGCTGGCCTCAAGCTGCTGCGCGGCCAGCTCCTTGGCCTGGGCTAGCACCTCTTCGCTGGCCTTGTACACCGCGCTGCCCGCGGTCTGAAGCGAGCGGGAGCCGAGCGTGCCCGAGCCCCGGGGAATCTCGGCGGTGTCCGACTGGATCAGCTTGATGCTCTCCATTGGCACGCCCAACAGGTCGCTGACGATCATCGCGAACGAGGTCTCGTGGCCCTGGCCGTGGGCGCTGGTGCCCACCCGGATCTCCGCGGTTCCGTCGCCCAGCACGTCCACCCGGCCGTATTCGGTGTGCAGGCCCAGAGGAGCGGTGATCTCCACGTAGGCAGAAACGCCGATGCCCAACAGCTTGGAGTCGCCTGAGTCCCGTCGGGAGGCCTGTTCGGCCCGCAGGTCGGCGTAGCCCGAGGCTTCGAGAGCGGCGTCCAGCGCCTTCTCGTACTCGCCGGAGTCGTAGTTCGCCCCAGTGATAGTGGCGTAGGGGAACTGGTCGGCGGCGATGAAGTTGCGCCGCCGGATCTCTGCGGGGTCGATGCCCAGCTCGTCGGCCCCCACGTCCAGCACCCGCTCCAGAATCTGGGTGGCCTCGGGACGGCCCGCGCCCCGATAGGCGGCGATCTGGGTGGTGTTGGTCACCACCGAATCGCCGGAGAACTTGATCTTGGGAATCTGGTAGACCCCCTGGGACATGGTCTGGGTGAGGATGGGCAAGAAGCTGCCGATAGCCGGATAGGCACCGGAGTCGGCCAGGCAGTGCAGGTTCATCCCGGTGATGCGGCCGTCGCCGTCGAACCCCATCTTGGCGGTGAGGGTGTGGCCCCGGCCCTGCACCAGCGACACCATGTCTTCGGAGCGCGACTCGGTCCACTTCACCGGGCGGCCCAGCTCCAGGGCGGCTTTGGCCGCCACCAGATATTCGGGATACAGGCCGGTCTTGGCCCCGAAACCGCCGCCCACCGCGGGGGCGATCAGCCGCACACTGTCGCCGTCGAGGCCGAACAGGCCGGCGAACCCGTCCTTGAGGCCGATGGGGGCCTGGCTGGGGAAGGTCACTGTCATGCCGCCGTCGGGGGTGCCGGGCTCCACCAGGATCCCGTTGGGCTCCATGGGCACCGCGGCCAGCCGCTGGCTCTCCATCTTCACCTCGGCCACGTGGGCCGCCTCGGCCAAACCGTCGTCTTCGCCCAGCTCGGTGTGGAAGGCCAGGTTGCCGCCCTCGTTCTGGGGCCACAGCACCTCAGCGCCCTCGGCCAGAGCCTTGTGGGGGTCGGCGTTCGCCGGCAGCGGGTCGTAGTCCACAAACACCGCCTCAGCCGCGTCCATACCCTGCTCGCGGGTCTCGGTCACCACGGCGGCCACGATGTCGCCCACGAACAGCACCCGGTCGGCGGCGATCTGCGGGCGCTCGAACACCGGGAGCATGGGGAACCCGGCGGTTGCCGGCAAGCCGATGTTGTCGCCGGTGTACACCGCCAGCACACCGTCCATGGCCTGGGCCTCGAGGGCATCGACCTCCGTGATGGCGGCATGGGCCACCGGCGAGCGCACGAACGTGACGTAGGCCGTGCCCTCGGGGGTGAAGTCGTCGTAGTAGCGCTCCGCGCCGGTCAACAGCCCCGGATCCTCAAGGCGGACGACAGAATTTCCCAGAATCGAACCAGAACTCGACACGGCTTTCCCCTTTTTGTCGATGGGAGACCAGCAGATGTTAGAACTAGCCCGTGGATTTGAGCCAGCTTTACGACCCAGCCCTCGACGAATATGTGCCGGAAGCCCTGGACTTTCTGTCGAAGTTCTCGTTGGACTCGGCGGTAACCGACTTATCGAGCCCCGAGGGACTGGCCCAAGCCCGCGACCTCGACTCGCTGGGCGGCGGCATCCTCGCCTCTGCGGTACTCGATGACGTGGACATCCGCACGTATGCCGGCGCGGCGGGCGACGAGTTGGAGCTGCGGGTATTCGCCTCCGACGGCCCGGCCCGGGCGGTGTACCTCGACATCCACGGCGGCGGGTTCTTTATGGGCCACCCCAAGATGGGTGATCGCAGCAACCGGGCCATGGCCGACACCCACCAGATCGCGGTGGTCAGCGCCCAGTACCGGCTGGCCCCCGAGCATCCCTGGCCCGCAGGTCCCGACGACTGCGAGGCCGCCGCGCTGTGGGCCTTGGGGCCGGGCCGCGACGAGTTCGGCTCGGTACCCCTGCTCATCGGCGGCGGCTCAGCCGGGGCCAACCTGGCGGCCACCACGCTGGTGCGCCTGCGCGATCGCCACGACGCCGCTGGGGAATTCATCGGAGCCAACCTGGTATTCGGGGTGTACGACCTGAGCGGCACCCCATCGCAGATCAAGCTGGGCAACACCGGATTCCGGGACCTCTATGTGGGCGACCACGACACCGAGGCCCGCAAGCACCCCGACATCTCCCCGCTCTATGCCGAACTCAACCACCTGTGCCCTGCGCTGTTCACCGTCGGCACCTTCGACTACCTCTACGACGACTCTCTGTTCATGGCCGCCCGGTGGCGAGCGGCAGACAACCCCGCCGAACTGGCCATCTACCCAGCCTCACCCCACGGGTTCTCGGTGTTCCCCACCAAGATGACCCAAGCCGCCAACGACAGGACCGACACCTGGCTGGCCCAAATCTTGGAGAGCGCCGACAGCTAGCCTGAGACCATGAGCCTCTTGGACCAGGTGATCCCATCGGCCCGTCATGTGGGGGTCGACGACGTGCCGTTCGTGGACAACACCGCGGTGGGGGCTCGGATGCGACTTCTCCAGGTCAACGCCGACGACGGCCTGTATGTGCTGCACGGCTTCATGCCAGCGGGCCTGACGGTGCAGACCCACCGACACCAAGGGCCGGTGCTGGCCTTCACCTTGAGCGGGGCCTGGGGCTATCGGGAGAACGACTTCATGAACCGGGGCCGCAGCTACCTCTATGAGCCGGCGGGCTCTATCCACACCTTGTTCGTGCCCGAGGACAACACCGAGCCCACCGAACTGGTGTCGGCAATCTACGGCGATGTGGAGTACCTCGACCCCGACGGCAACGTGGAGTACATATCCAACGCCCAGTCCAACCTGGAGATGTACTACCGCTACTGCGAAGAACAGGGCGTCCCCCGCCCCAACGGCATCCTTCTGTAGCGGTCGCTCAGCCCGCGGTGTCCAGGTGGCGGAGGCGACCAAGGGCGAGCTGGCTAACCAGGTAAGCGGCCACCATGAAGGCGGTGATGGCCAGAACCCAGCGGATGCCGATGGCACTGGCTATCGAGCCCTGCACCAAGATGCTCGCCGGTGCGGCCAACCCGAACAGCATCATCCACAGGCTCATGACCCGCCCTCGGTAGACGTCGTCGCACAGGGTTTGCAGCGCGCTGGTGAGGGTGGGCATGGTCACCATGAAGGCCATGCCCACCGCGCCCATGGCCATCACTCCCAACCCGAAAGTGGGGACCACCGCCAGAACCAGGGTGAACAGCGCCACGGTGGCGAAGCCAATGGTGACAAGACGGCTATAGGCGGTCCCCCGGTCGAACTGGAGCAGCAGCACCGCGCCGACCAGAGACCCCACCCCGAAGGCGCCCAACAGCACACCGAAGCCGGCGGCGTCCACACCGAAGGCGTCGTCGGCGATCACCGGGGCGAGCCACTGGGTTGGGGAGATGGCCGCGGCCAGCATGAAGCTGGCCAGCATCACTACTCGGATGCCCTCGATGCCCCGGGCGTAGTGGAGTCCCGAGAGGAAGTCGGCCACAAAGCCCCGGCCTGACGATGCCCCCGGCGGTGGCCGAGGCGGCAGCAGGCTCAGCCCGGCGACGAGCACGGTGAAGCTGGCTGCGTTGAACCAGAAGGCCGCGGCCGGGCCCCAGAACTGGATGAGCCATCCGCCCAGCATGGGGCCCACCGCTCGGGAGATGTTCCACTGGGTGGAGTTCAAGAAGATGGCGTTGCGCATGGCCCCGCTCGGCACCAACTCCACCACGATGGCCTGCTGCACCGGCGCACCCACCGACGCGGTGGCGCCCCCGCCGATGGAGAAGGCCACCAGCACCCAGAACGTCTCAGCGTCGATCTGGACCACCCAGGCCAACGCCACCGCCACGACCATCTGGCCCACCACCGTGGCCAAGAAAAGGCGGGTTCGGCTGTAGCGGTCGGCCAGCGATCCCCCAAACGGGCTCATCACCAACAGAGGAATCAATCCGGCGGTAGCCGCCACCGTAACCTTCCAAGGATCGTCGGTGATGTCCTCCACCAGCCAGCCGATGGCGGCCAGATACATCATCGACCCGATGTTGGACACCACGCTGGTGGTCCAATAGAGCCGATAGTCCCGATAGCCCAGGGCATGCACCGAGCGCGGCACCCGCCGATCAGGACCCTCGATCACCCGCTCTTTCTACTCTGGTCCCCGCAATCTGGAGCTATCAGGGGCCGGCAGCGGTGACCGTGTCGGTGTCGCGGCCGGAGCGGATGACCTGGCCGGGGCGGGATTCGATCAGTTGGCCGGATCGCTGGGTCTCGACCCCGTTTACCAGCACGTGCTCGATGCCCTCGGCACCGCCGGTCAGGCGCCATCCCCCGCCGGGCATGTCCCATGCGGTGGTCACCGGGGCCTTGGTGAGGCGGTCCGGGTCGAACACCGCGATGTCGGCGCACCAGCCCTCGGCCAGCCGCCCTCGGCCCCGCAGGCCGTAGTGGCGGGCCGGGCGGTCGGTTACCAGGTTCACCGCCTGCTCCAGGCTCAACAGCCCCCGATCGCGCACGGTGTCGCCCACCAGCGCTGAGGTGCAACCCCAGGTCATCATCATGTCCAGATGGGCTCCGGCGTCGGAGCCGCCGGCCAGCACCCGGGGATCGCCCAGCATCTCGGCTCGCCTTTTCCACGACTCGTCGTCGTCGCCCACCACCGGTGGCCCGAACCCGGTCATCAGGTCGTCTTCCAAGGCGATGTCGCACATCACGTCAAACGGATGCTGGCCCCGCTCTGCCGCCAGCTCGCCGACGTTGCGGCCCACCAATGCCTGCAAATGGGGCGCTGGCGAAGACACGTCCACCACTGTGGTCTCGGCCCACCGCACCCAAGTGCGATGGGACGCCTGGGCCGCACCACTGAGCAGCCGCTGGCGCACCTCTGGGCGGGCCAGAGCCTCAGCTTTGGCTGCCGGGTCCAAGTGCATGATCTCGGCCCAGTCGGGCAGGGTGTCGAACAGCACCCCGGTAGCGAAGTTGAGCCGCATCTGCATGACGTCGGGCAGCATGAGCCCCACCACGGTGGCCCCCCGCTGCCGCGCGTGGTCGGCAGAACCCAGACGATTCTCCAGATAGGCGTCCTCGCCGGGCCGTACGTTGAACAGATTCCAGTTCAGGGGGCGATCGGCGGACAGCACCATGGCCGTCATCAGCTCGTACGTCTCCGGCGACCAGATGGGGTCGATGCTGGGAATGATCTCCAGGGTGGTGCCCGGATAGTCCCGGCACACGCCGGCCAATGCCACCAGCTCGGCATCGGTGGCGGCCCGAGACGGCACGGGGTCGCCGTGGTGGTCGTTGTGGGCGGTGGCCTTGGTGGAGGAGAAACCCAGGCCCCCTTCGGCCAAGCTCTGGGCCAGCAGCGCCTTCATGGACTCAAGCTGTTGCTCAGAAGCAGTCTCGCCCACCGCGGCCGACCCCATGGCCAGCCGGCGAATCGTGCTGTGGCCCACCAAGAACCCGGCGTTTATGCCCAGTCCATTTCCCTCCAGGCGATCCAGCCACGATCCGAATGAAGACCAGCCGAAGTCCAGCCCGGCCTCCAACGACACGGTGGGCATGCCCTCCACCCGGGCCAGCATCCGCATCACGTAATCGGCCTCATCGGGCACCATCGGGGCGATGGTGAAGCCGCAGTTCCCGCCGATAGCGGTGGTGATTCCGTGCAAAGACGTGGGAGTGAGATGGGGATCCCACAGCACTTGGGCGTCGTAGTGGGTGTGGACGTCGATGAACCCCGGGGCCACGGCCAGCCCATCGGCGTCGATTTCTTGACTGGCCGGCTCGTGCGACCGGCCAAGGGAAACGATGCGTCCGTCGTGCACCCCGACATCAGCCACCCGACCCGGCGCTCCGGTGCCGTCGACCACCAACCCGCCCCGAATTACACAGTCCAACATCGTCCTACCCCTGCGCTATCGTCGTTTTCTGGGCCTTTAGGCTCAACCCCCCTACCGTACCCGAGACGTTCGACTGGAGTTCCCGATGCCGTCACGGCCCTCGAGGCTTACCCTGTGAGGCGACGCATCGGCATTGTCGGGGCCGGGTGGACGGGAGCGGTGGCCGGGCGGTTGTTGACCGAGTCCGGATTCGCGGTGGAGGTGATGGAGAGGACCAACGTGGTGGGCGGTCACTCACGGGCCGAGACCATGAACGGGGTGGTGTACGAGCCCAACGGGGCCCACATCTTTCACACCTCCAACGAAGCGGTGAACCAGTTCGTGACCACCCACGGGCTCACCCGGCCCTACGACCACGAGGTGCTCACCGAGGTGTTCCTGTCGCCCGATGATGACGACCACGAGGGCCTCCTGCTGTCGTGGCCTCCACAGGTGGACGAGCTGAAGGAGCTGCCAGTGTGGCCGACCGTGGAGCGGGAGCTGGCCTCCCTGCCGCCTGAGCCCGTCGGCGACAACTTCGAGGACTACGTGGTGTCGATGATGGGCCGCACCCTGTATGACCTGTTCATACGGGACTACACGGCCAAACAGTGGGGCCGCCCGGCCACTGAGCTGTCGGCCCGTTTCGCGCCCAAGCGGGTGGAGCTGCGCCGCGATGGCCACCGGGGACTGTTCCGGGACCGCTGGCAGTACTTTCCCCCCAAGGGCATCAACGAGGTGATCGAGTCAGTGCTGTCCACCGTGGCGGTCACCTTGGACACCGAGATCACCGTTGACGACGCCGATCGCCTCGGTCAGGACCACGACGCGGTGATCATCACCGCCGCGCTGGACGACTTCGCCGGCTGCCCCGGCGAGCTGGAGTGGCGGGGAATCGAGATGCGCTCCAGATACTCCCCCACCGATGATCCCGGCGGCGTTTTGACCCCGGCCTATGTCACCAACCGCCCGTCGGCCCGAGTGCCCTACACCCGAACGGTGGAGACCAAGCACGCCACCGGACAGCAGATCGGGGGCACGGTGGTCAGCGAGGAGATGCCGGGCGCCCCTCGCCGCCACTATCCAGTGCTGACCGCCGACGGAGCCAACGAGCGTCGCAACGCCGAGCTGGCCAAAGAGATTGCCGAGCAATTCGACATCCCGGTTTACTTCGCCGGGCGGCTGGCCACCTACCGCTACATCAACCAGGACGAGGCCATCGCCGATGCCATGGCGGTGGCCAACCGAGTGGCTGCTGACCTGGGCGGATAGCCGGTCATGGCCGAGGCGATGTCACAAGGATGGAGTTTCTGGATCGACCGGGGCGGCACGTTCACCGACGTGGTGGCCCGAAAGCCCGATGGGGACGTCGTTACCGTCAAGCTGCTGTCGGAGAGCCCTCGATACCGCGACGCCGCCGTCGAAGCCATCCGGACCCTGTTGGGACTGAGTGCCAATGAGCCGATCCCATCGGACCAGGTGGCCGAGGTGAAGATGGGCACCACCGTGGCCACCAATGCCCTGCTGGAACGTCAGGGCGAGCCTACTGTGCTGGTCACCACCAAGGGGTTCGCGGATGCCTTACGCATCGGCTACCAGACCCGGCCCGACCTGTTCGCCCTCGACATCGTGCTGCCCGACATGGTGTACAGCGAAGTGGTCACCGTGGACGAGCGAGTGCGGGCCGACGGCACCGTTGAGCGATCACTGAATGAGGAAGATGCCCGGCAGCAGCTGGCCGCAGCCCACCAGGCTGGATTGCGGTCAGCGGCCATCATGCTGGTACACGGCTATCGCTACCCCGATCACGAAGCCCGTCTGGCCAAGATCGCCGCCGAGGTGGGGTTTGAGCATGTCTCGGCCAGCCATCAGGTGAACCCGCTCATCCGCTTGGTACCCCGGGGAGACACCACCGTGGCCGACGCCTATCTCACTCCCGTGCTGCGCCGCCACATCCAGTCCGTCGAGGACCAGATCGATACCTCGCTGTTCTTCATGCAGTCCAACGGCGGCCTGGCCCATCCCGACCACTTCAGGGGCAAGGACGCGCTGCTGTCCGGCCCGGCCGGCGGGGTGGTGGGTATGGCCCGCACCGGTGAGGCCGCCGGCCACCACCGCTTGATCGGGTTCGACATGGGCGGCACCTCCACCGATGTTTCCCACTACGACGGCCGGTTCGAGCGCACCACCGACGCGGTGGTCGCCGGGGTCCGGGTGCGGGCGCCGATGATCTTGATCCACACCGTGGCCGCCGGGGGAGGCTCGATCCTGTCTTTCGACGGCAGCCGCTTCCGAGTGGGCCCCGACTCCGCCGGCGCCGAACCCGGCCCGGCGTGCTACGGCAACGGCGGGCCGCTAACCGTGACCGATGCCAATGTGGTGCTGGGCCGCCTGCACCCCAACCACTTTCCGGCGGTGTTCGGCCCCGAAGGCAACCAGCCTCTCGATGCCGCCGCGGCCCGGACCGCCTTCGCCGATCTGGCTGCCGCCATCACCGAGGCCACCAACCAGCCGTGGACCCCAGAGCGGGCCGCTGGGGGGTTCTTGGATGTGGCGGTCCAGAACATGGCCAACGCCATCAAAACCATCTCGGTGCAGCAGGGCCATGACGTGAGCGCCTACACCCTGGCCTGCTTCGGCGGCGCCGGCGGCCAGCACGCCTGCCGGGTGGCCGACGAGCTGGGCATGTCCACCGTGTTGATCCATCCCCACGCCGGGGTGCTCTCGGCGCTGGGCATCGGCCTAGCCGACGTGCGCTCGGTAACTGAGCGGGCGGTGGGCCAAACCCTCACCGAGGAACTGCTGGGCGCCATCGCCACCGACATCGGGGAGCTGGCCGCAGCGGCCTACACAGAGGTGGCCGCCGACCTGCCCCACTCCCACATCCACATCGAGGCCAGCTACTTCCTGCGATACGAGGGGTCCGACACCGCACTCGAGGTGGCGGCCGACGACTACCTACCGGTCGTAGCGGCCTTTGAAGACCTCCACCGGACTCGCTTCGGATTCGCCTCCCCCGAGACACCGATTGTGCTGGAGTCGATCCAAGCAGAAGCCATCGGACGCAGCAGCCTCACCGAGACCCTGGCCGAACAACCTTCCGCCATCTCATTGCCCCAACCCAGCCCCCTGGCCCTCCACCAGGCCAGCTTCGAGGGGCAAGCCCACCACATCTCCTTCTTCGACCGGGCAGATCTGGGCCCAGGGGCAGCCGTGGACGGCCCCTCGGTCATCGTGGACCCCCTCTCCACCACAGTGGTTGAACCAGGCTGGGCCGCCGCGGCAGCCCCAAGCGGCGAGCTGGTGTTGAGCCGAGTGGTGGCCCGCCCGGACGCGGCGGTGGGCACCGAGGCCGACCCGGTGATGCTGGAGATCTTCAACAACCTCTTCATGAACGTGGCCGAGCAGATGGGGGTGGCGCTGGAAAATACCGCCGCCTCGGTGAACATCAAAGAGCGACTGGATTTCTCCTGTGCGGTGTTCGACCCCGACGGCGAGCTAATCGCCAACGCTCCTCACATGCCGGTACACCTGGGCTCGATGGATATGGCGGTCAAGGCGATCATCGCCCGCCATCCCGACATGACGCCAGGCGACGCTTTCATCACCAACGCCCCCTACAACGGAGGCACGCATTTGCCCGATGTGACCGTGGTCATGCCGATATTCGATGCCGACGGCGATGAGATCCTGTTCTTCACCGCGTCCCGCGGCCACCACGCCGACATAGGCGGCACAGTCCCCGGCTCAGCGCCTGCGGACGCGTCGCGCATCTCGGAGGAGGGGGTGCTGTTCGATGGCGAGGTTCTAACCCGGGGCGGGCGGTTCCAGGAGGCAGAGATCCGGGCCTTGCTCAACGGCGCCGAATGGCCGGCCCGCAACCCCGACGTCAATATCGCTGATATCAAGGCCCAGCTGGCCGCCTGTCAGAAGGGGGCAGTCTCGCTGGCCGGAGTGATCGACTATTACAGCTTGGAGACAGTGCATGCGTACATGGACCATGTCCGGGCCAACGCCGCCGAGTCGGTCCGACGCCTGATTGATCGCCTGGAAGACGCCTCGTTCACCGTTGCGTTCGACGACGGCTCCCAAGTGTCGGTGGCCTTGCGCATAGATCGCGGCCGACGGACGCTCACTGTCGACTTCACCGGAACTAGCGACCAGCATCCCGGGAATTTCAACGCCCCCCAACCGGTGTGCCGGGCCGCGGTGCTGTACGTGTTGCGCTGCCTGGTGGATGACAACATCCCGCTCAACAGCGGCTGCCTGGATCCGGTTGAGTTGATCATCCCGTCGCCCAGCATGATCAGCCCCGTCGAGCCCGCCGCGGTCTTCGCCGGAAATGTGGAGACCTCCCAGCACATCGTGGACACCCTGTTCGGTGCGGTGGGCACGGTGGCCGCCTCCCAGGGGACCATGAACAACGTGGTGTGGGGCAATGATCGCCACCAGTACTACGAGACGGTGTGCGGGGGCGCGGGGGCCACCGCCCAGCGAGACGGCTGCGACGCCGTGCACACCGGCATGACCAACGCCCGGCTCACCGACCCCGAGGTGCTGGAGCAGCGCCACCCCGTGGTGGTGGAGGACTTCTCCATCCGCCGGGGCAGCGGCGGCGCGGGCCTCCACCAGGGTGGCGACGGGGTGGTGCGCCGTACCCGATTCGAGGAGCCCATGAGCCTCAACGTGCTGTCGTCTCGGCGGAAAGTGGCCCCCTACGGCATCGAGGGAGGCTCACCCGGCGCCGTGGGAGTCAACCGCGTCCTGCGAACAGACGGCACCGTCGAGACCTATCCCGGCGTGTTCCGCACCGAGGTACAGCCCGGCGACCGCTTCGAGGTCTCCACCCCCGGCGGAGGCGGCTACGGCCCGCCACAGGAGCGTTGAGCGGCTAGGCGGACACCTTCGACGATGCTGGTGTAGCCGGTGCAGCGGCACAGGGTGCCGGCCAAAAGCTCCCGGATCTCATGGTCGGACGGCGCATCAGCTTCGGCCGGGCGGTCGGCCAGCCAGGCCACGGTGGACATGATGATTCCCGGTGTGCAGAAGCCGCACTGGAAGCTCATGGCGTCGGCAAACGCCTGCTGAACCGGTCCCAGCACCGGGTTGGCTGGGTCGGTGGTGTCCACCAGGCCCTCGATGGTGGACACCTCACAGCCGTCGGCCTGCACGGCCAGGATGAGGCACGAGCGCACCGCGGCACCGTCCACCAGCACCGTGCAGGTGCCGCACACCCCGTGCTCGCACCCCAGGTGGGTGCCGGTGAGCCCGCACTGGCGGCGCAAGAAGTCGGCCAAAGTGGTGCGGGTCTCGGCCTCGGTGGAGTACTCGGTGCCGTTGGCCTGCAACTGGACCATGCGCTTCGGGCTCATCGGGGTGCTACCAGGTGATGCTCTGGCCGGCGTTGGCCCGCAGGATCTGGCCTGTCACATAGCGGGAGGCATCAGAGGCCAAAAACCAGATCAGGTTGGCCTGATCAGCCGCCTCGCACACCTCGCCCAGCGGGGAGCGGTCCCGCATCAGCTTGAGATAGCTGTCCATCTCGGCGGAGTCCACCTGGCCCTGGTCGTCGCGAAGATGCCCTCCCACAAAGTTCGTCAGGGTGAAACCGGGTGCGATGGTGTTGACCCGCACCCCGTCGGGCCCGGCCTCCACCGCCAACGACTGGGTGAGCATGGCCACCGCTGCCTTGGTGGCCGCATACACCGATAGTCCCCCCACCGGAGTGTTGATGGCGGTGGCCGACACGTTCACGATGGAGCCCGATCCCCGAGGGGCCATTACCCGCATCGCTGCCTGGCACCCGAAGAACACCCCCTTGAAGTTGATGGCCAGCACCCGGTCCAGCTCGGCCTCGGTCACGTCCACCACATCGCCGTAGCTGCCCACGCCCGCCACGTTGGCCATCACGTCCAGCCGCCCGAACTCGTCTACTGCGGCCTGTACCAGGGAGCTCACCTGGTCGGCCCGAGTGGTGTCCACCGATAGAGCCATCGCCCGTCCGCCTTCGGAAATGATGTGGTCGCAGACGCGTGCCGCACCGTTGCCGTCGATGTCGCCCAAGACCACGGCGGCACCGGCCGCCGCCAGCGTCTCTACCGCAGCCTCGCCGATACCGCTGGCCCCACCGGTGACGCAGGCCACCCTTCCGCTGAGGTCGAAGACTCCGAGCCCCTTCATCAATCCAGTTTGTCTCACCGCTATCTGGCTTGCCCCACCGCCGTGCCGGTGCGAGTCTTGGGCCATGGCGGAGGAGCTGGAATGGTTGATCGACCAACCTTCCCAATCCAACCCGGTCATGGTGGTGGCTTTGGAGGGTCTGTTCGACGCGGCTGACGCGGCCACCACTGCGGTGCAGCTGATGAAGGAAAGCGCCAACGGCGTCGAACCCCTGGCCCGCATCGACCCCGAGAGGTTCTTCAACTTCCAGGATCGCCGACCCGAAGTCCGTCTGAACGACGAAGGAAAAAGAGTCATCGACTGGCCGACCACCGAGGTGGCCGGGGTTGAGCGCTACGGCGCCAAGCACTCCCTAGTGGTTGTCGACGGCGTGGAGCCCCACCTGAGGTGGCGCACCTTCGCCGATTATCTGGTGGAAGTGGCCACCGAGTGCCGGGCCGGACTGGTGGTCACGTTGGGGGCCATGGTCGGCCTCGCCCCTCACACTCGACCGCTGGGAGTGGTGGGCAGCTCCACCAACGCCGAGCTGGCTCGCATGTTCGGCTTGGGCCGCCCCACCTATGAGGGCCCCACCGGCCTGGTGGGCGCACTTCACGACGCTCTAGACCAAGCCGGCATCCCGGTCATCTCTCTGCGAGTATCGGTACCCCATTACGTGCCCGGACCGCCCAACCCCGAAGCGACCCGCTCGCTGCTCAAGCGGTTCGAGCTGATTACCGGCATCATCACCGACCATGACGAGCTCGATGAGGCCGCCGCCGCCTGGCGAGAGCGGGTCGACACCGCCGTAGCCGGCGACGATGACCTCAGGAACTACGTCGCCCAACTCGAGCGCCAGATCGACGAGGCCGACGACCTCCTCCCCACCGGCGACGACCTAGCCACCCAATTCGAAGCCTTCCTCCGCGACCCCTGGAAATAGGGGCCGAGAGCCCCCTCTAGTTCACCGTCAGGCGGGCGAGGGCTTCGTCGATGATGGTGGTGGCCAGTTTTTGGAGGGACTCGTCGTCGAGGGTGGAGACGGGATGGGGGACGGTGACCGCGGGGTAGGAGGCCATGCCCACGGTGGGGGCGAAGGACTCGACCACCGGCTCAAACGGCTCGGTGATCAGAAGCATCGAGGGAATGCCTCGGGACTCCATGTGAACGGCATCGTGCAGACTGCACGCGGTGCAGGCCCCTCAATCGCCCAGGCCGGAGATGATGAGGTGGGAGCGGGCGGCCAGCATCTCGGCAGCGTCGGCGTCGATGGGCTTGCCGGCGGCTGATTTGGAGTGGACCATGATGTCGGCCACCGGGAGGCGATCCCGCAGGCCCTCGGCCACATAGGTGAGCAGCTCCTTGGCGTTGTTCTTGGCGTTTTCGATTACACCGATCACTACCGGTTCACTGGGAGTGCGACGGGGGGCCATCGCCACCTCATCTACCTGGGCTTGCTCGTACACCGGTGACAGAACGGTTACAGACGACATGCGATCTCCTCCCTTACGCTAAGGGTAGTCCATCACCCGGAGCGGCCACCTTGCGGGTGGTGGCCTCCGAGTGCACCGTCGGGGCCCAGTTGGGGATGTAGGCCGACCAACCGGCCCCCGGACTGCCCGCGGTTACCAGAAAGATGTCGTGGGGCCCCCGCACCGTGTTGAGCTTGCCGTCGGCGTCGGGAGTCATGTCGTTCTGGGCGGTGTACTCCAACAGCACACCGCTATCCATCAAGTGCTCGGGGGTCACCCTGCTGTGGGTGGCCAGGAACTCTCGCACCATCTGCTTGGTCCATCCGGCTTCGGCCAGGATCTGACGGTGCTCGTGGCCGATCACCAGCAGCACCTGGTGCTTTTTTGCCACTGCGTAGGTGGCCGGGTTGGTCATGGCCGCGGCAAAGGTCAGCAGGATCCCCTCTGGGTCGCCGTTGAGATGGTTGGCCACCTGGTGCGGGCCCTCCGATGGGAACATCGTCACCGTGGTGTCGCCCTCGCCGTAGCCCAACTCCACCCGCAGCGGCGGCCACCCCTCCGGCGGGGGCTCCTCGGCCACCAGCATGGTGAACTTGCCGGG
Organism: Candidatus Poriferisocius sp.; assembly: GCF_965214065.1. Taxonomy (GTDB): domain Bacteria; phylum Actinomycetota; class Acidimicrobiia; order Acidimicrobiales; family Bin134; genus Poriferisocius. The sequence continues at coordinate 200,909 of NZ_CBDCAT010000025.1, read as the reverse complement.
ATGGCCCAGCGACGAGCCATCGAGGCTGTCGGACCGGGCCCCCAGCACGTTCATGGCCACCAGACGCAGGGTTCGGCCCACAGTGGCGTTGGCCCGGTAGCCCGGCCCCAGCGCGTTGCGGAAGGAGTTGAAGCCCAGATCGGCCACCAGCGGCCCGCTCACCACCGCACACAGCGCCGCGCCGCCGGTGGAGGTCACCACGGTATGGCACCCGAACCGGGGGTCGAGCATGGCCGACAGCCCGGCCAGTACCACCGGGAAGTACTCGGGGCGACATCCGGCCATCACCGCGTTGACCGCCGCCTTCTCCGCGGTCACCTCCCGGGATCGCTCCGGCACGTTGCCGACAATGTCGCCCGCCCCCACACCGGCGTAGTCGAGCATGGCCTGAACCCGCTCCGGGGTGGGCGGCACCACCGGGAGCCCGTCGGTCCACCCCCGCTCGAAATACTCCTCCTGGACTTCCACCTCATCAAGCACCAACTCCTGAGCCATACGGCGAAACTAGTAGGGTCCGCCGCCATGACCGGAAGACTGGCAGGCAAAAGAAGCATTGTGACTGGGGCGGGCTCTGGTATTGGCAAGGCCGCGGCCCAGCTGTACGCCGCCGAGGGCGCACAGGTGATGTGCGCCGACATCAACGCCGACGCCGCCGCGGCCACCGCGGCCGAGATTGGCGATTCGGCCATAAGCCTACGGGTGGACGTGACCCAGCCCAGCGACTGCCGGGCCATGACCGAGCAGGCCGTGTCCGCCTTCGGAGGCCTCGACGCGGTCTACGCCAACGCCGGTGTTGACGGTCCGGGCCGGGCCGGCGACCTCAGCCTCGAGGAATGGAACCGGGTCATCGGGGTGAACCTCACCGGCAAATGGCTGTCGGTCAAGTTCGCCCTACCCCACCTCATCGAAGCCGGCGGCGGTTCGCTGGTGCTCCAAGCCAGCGTCGGCGGGGTGATCGGGGTCCCAGGCATAGCCGCTTACGCCGCGGCCAAGGCCGGGGTGATCGGCCTCACCCGGCAGATGGCGGTGGACTACGGCCCCGACAACATAAGGGTCAACGCCATCTGCCCGGGCACCGTGCCCACCCCCCTGGTGCGGGCCACCTACGAGAAGCGGGGCGGGTTCTCGGCCACGGCCAACGTCGCCGCGGACGCCACCGTCGACGAGATGATCGAAGCCGCCGTGATCCGTCACCCCATCGGACGCCTGGGCACCACCACCGACATCGCGCAGTTGGCCCTCCATCTGGCCTCCGACGAATCGTCGTGGACCACCGGCACCGCCATCGTCATCGATGGAGGCATGTCGGCCGCCTGATTATTCGGGGAGCTCAGCCGCCAACCGATCAGCCGACGGCGGCGAAGAACTTCTTCCAGGTATCGAGGCTCTCGGGAATCTCTGCGGGGCCGACGGTGCCGAAATAGCGCTTGCGGTCGTCGTCGCAAAGCCCCCCGTCGGCCAAATCGGCCATGTCCATGTAGTAGATCATGGCCACCTTCCGCTCCACGAAACACCAACGTCCGTCTTCCACCTGGTACTCGTCGAAGTAGCGCAGGGCGGTCACCAGCGTTCGCCCGTCGAGGGCCAGCTCGGCGTGGGCGTTGACTTGGCCCGTGGCATGGCCGGGGCGGTCGGGATCCAGCTCGATAACGTGGCTGTGGGGGTAGTGGTAGGTGGCGCCGAACGCGGCCATGCGCTCGGTGTAAAAGTCGATGACCGCCTGACGTCCCTGGTTTGCCACCATGCCATCGGCCAAGCCGAACTTGGCATCAGAGGTGAACATGTCGGCCAAACTCTCGATATCCCGGTCGTCCACCACCATCCCGTAGCGGGCCACCAGGTCGCGGATTTCCCCGAGAGCCTCTAGGCGGGCGATGCGCTCTGACAGGCCACCGGTCTCACTGGTCATTCCGCTTGCCTCCCTGTTCTCAAGCCTCCGACGCCCAGGGCGGGACCATCGGGATTTGTCGGCTTCAGCGAGCGAAAACTACCGTCACTGCCTGTCGAGCGGCAACACCCGGTCGACCTGAGGGGGGCCATGCTTCTAGCTTTCGGCAACTTCACGGCTGATCCCAGCATCAACTTGCAGCTGTTGATCGGCGGTTTGGCGCTCGGGGCCATCTATGCCGTGGTGGCTCTCGGCTTCGTGCTTGTCTACAAGAGCACCGACGTTTTGAACCTGGCCCACGGGGAGTTCCTGATGCTCGGGGCCTATTTCGCGCTGACGTTCTTGATTTCGGAGAACCTCAACTTCTTCTTGGGCGTCTTCGTGTTGCTGCTGGTCATGCTGGTGTTCGGCCTCTTGGTTCATTACGGGATCATGCGAAGAATGGTGGGGCAGGGGTTTTTCGCCATTGTGCTGATCACGCTGGGCATTGCCACGATCATCCGCGCCCTTTTGCTAATCTTCTACGGCCCGACCGAGCGAGGCCGCCTCGACTTGCTGCCCCAGGGCAGCTTCGAGGTCGGCGGGGCCACGGTGAGGCATGTGGATCTCGTCATCTTCGCCGTGGTGGCGGCGTGCGTGCTGTTGTTCTTCTTATTCTTCAAATACACCCGCCTGGGATTGCACATGCGGGCGGTGGCCGACGACATCGAGGCGGCCGCGGCCATGGGCATCGACCCCGACAAGGTATACGCCATGACCTGGGCCGCGGCCATGGTCATGGCCGGTATCGGCGGGCTGCTGTTCGGCCACGTAACCGGCGCCATCGACCGGAGCATCGAAGCCATCGGCCTGCGAGCCTTCCCGGCCGCGGTGGTAGGCGGTCTCACCTCGCTGGGGGGCTCCATCGTGGGCGGCCTAGTGGTTGGGGTGATCGAGCAGTTCGCCAACGGCCATCTGGGCACCAAGTGGCGTGAGCCGGTGGCCTTCTCGGTGATGTTCCTAGTGCTGCTGGTGCGGCCGACCGGCCTATGGGGCCGCAAGGACTTGGAGCGGGTATGACCCGAATGGCAAAACACTCACAATGGTGCGACTGCCGATGACCGCCACAGAAAACCCGGCCGCCCGCCAAGAGCCCCAGACCTACCGGCCCTCGGGCCTCCAACGGGCTCTTCCCTTCATGATCGCCGCAGTTGTCCCCTTCGTACTGGGATCGACCACCGGCGACTTGAACTTCTGGTGGAAGGCGGTGATCACCGTGGCGGTGCTGGCCGTGGTGGCCCGGCTGGCGTGGAAGTGGACGCCGCGGGGCGAGCTCACCCACCGCGAGGACATGCGGCTGTGGCGCACCCCCAGCAGCCGATCCTGGGCCGCCGCGACCGCCTTCGGGCTGCTGGTGCTGCCTTTCATATTGGCCTCCGACTTCAACCCGCCCATGGAGTTCCCCTGGGCAACATGGTTCTCGGTGGTCAACCTGGTGCTCATCTACGCCATGGGGGCGGCGGCATTCAACCTGCTGGTGGGCTACTCGGGCCAGATCAGCTTGGCCCATGTGGCCTTTTTGGCCTTGGGCACCATCGTGGGCGGCATCGTAGGAGTGCAGTGGAGCGGGGGGAACATGTGGCTGGCCCTGCCGGCTGCGGCCGTTGCCGGAGCGGTGGTTGGTGCCATCTCTGGCTTGCCCGCGCTGCGGCTCAAGCACCTGTACCTGCTGCTGGCCACCTTCGGATTCCACTTCGTGATGATGCTGGTGTGGCGGGAGTACCTCCAGGAGTATTTCGGTTTCGTGGGCATCCGCTTCAAAGGTGAGAACTCGCCGCGGATCGCCTCATGGCTGCACTGGCTGCCCGGCATCGACCCCGACGACAACGGCGAGTTCATCATCAACGGCCAGTTCCGGTGGTACTGGGTGATCATGCCCATCACGGTGCTGTCGATCTTGTTCATGGTGAACGTGGTTCGGACCCGGGAGGGAAGAGCCTTCGCCGCGGTGCGCGACCGCGACGTCTCAGCCTCGCTGCTGGGCATCAACGTGGCCCGGTCCAAGCTCATGGCCTTCGCGGTCTCGTCCGCGGTGGTGGCCATGTCGGGCACGCTGGCCTCGTTCTACATCGGCTCTCGGGGCGAGGACAGCTTCAACGTCCAGACGGTGTTGAACTACGCCATCATCATCGTGGTCGGCGGCTTCTCCAGCATCCAGGGGGCCATCTTCGGCTCCGCGTTCTTCTGGTTCCTGCCCGAGTGGTTCAAGTGGGCCCGAGAAGAGCTCTGGTTCGTGCGCGACATCGACTTCCTCAGCGACTATCCCAGCGAGATCGACTTGGCCATCAAGGGGTTCTTGGTGGTGATCATCTTGATGTTCAAGCCCGATGGCCTGGCTGGCATGTGGAAGGACTTCAAGGGCTGGCTGAGCCGGTCCCTGACGAGGAGCAACCCATGAGCAACGGCGGGCTCGACCTGAGGATCAAAGACCTGACGGTGGTGTACGGGGGCGTAACCGCTCTGAGCGACGTGAGCATCGCCGTGCCCTCCGGCGGTTTCGTGTCGGTTCTGGGCGCCAACGGTGCGGGCAAGACCACCCTGGTCCGATCGGTCACCAGCCTGCTCTACCTCCACAAAGGCCGAGTGCGCCGGGGCAGCATAGAGCTGGGCGGCAACTCGATCTTGGGCAAGAAAAGCCCTGACATCGTGGCCGCCGGCGTGGCCCAGGTGCCCGAAGGGCGAAAGCTCTTCCCCAACCTCACGGTGAAGGAGAACCTGCTGTGCGGTGCGGCCAGCCGCAGCGACGTCTCCGGCATCGACGAGTCGCTGGAGCAGAACTTGGAGCTGTTCTCCCAGCTTCGCCCGCTACTCAACCAGACCGCCGGGCTGCTGTCGGGGGGTGAGCAGCAAATGGTGGCGGTGGGCCGGGCGCTCATGTCGCAGCCGTCGCTTTTGATCTGCGACGAGCTGTCGCTGGGCTTGGCCCCCAAGATCGTCCACCGATTGTTCGAGCTGCTCACCGAGATAAACGACACCCGGGGCACCTCGATACTGGTCATCGAGCAGAACGCCAGCTTGGCCCTCGAGCACGCCGCCGAGGCCTACGTGCTGGAGTTGGGCCGGGTGCTCTTGGAGGGCAGCGCGGCCGAGCTTCGAGGCAATCCAATGGTGCAGGAGCTGTACTTGGGCGGCGGCGGCGAGGCCCACACGTCTTATGCGGCTATCGAGCGGCCCGGTCGAAGCAGGCCCCTGGAACATGGCCAGAGGCCGCCGGTGGCAGAATCATGAGCGATCCCATTTTGAGCTTCGACGACTTGACCGTGCAGTTCGGGGGCGTCAGGGCGTGCGACTCGATCAGCGGCAGCGTTGAGCGAGGCGCCCTTTTCGCGCTCATCGGCCCCAACGGCGCCGGCAAAACCACCTTGGTAAACGCCATCTCCGGCGTCTACAAGCCGCTGGCTGGCGCCAAAGTCCAGTTCCACCCCAACAACAAGCCCACCGAAGACCTGCTGTCGTACCGACCCTTCCAAATAGCCCGCCTGGGGGTAGCGAGGACCTTTCAGAATCTCGGGTTGTTCATGGGCGAGAACGTGCTCACGAACCTGCTGCTCGGCCGCTACATCCACGAGCACACCCGGCTCATCGAAGGGGGCCTGTTCACCCGGCGAGCAGTCAAACGGGAGCTGGCAGCCCGCCAGGCCATCGAGCGGGTGGTGGACTTGCTCGACTTGGGCGCGTTCAAGCGAGAGCCGGTGGGCGACTTGCCCTACGGGGTGCAAAAGCGAATCGAATTCGGCCGAGTGCTGGCCATGGAACCCGAGCTGTTGATGCTGGACGAGCCGATGGCTGGAATGAGCGTGGACGAGAAGCAGGACATGATCCGCTACATCTACACCGCCCAAGACGAGCTCGACATGACGGTGTTCCTCATCGAGCACGACATGGGCGTGGTCATGTCGATCGCCGATCATGTGATGGTGCTCGACTTCGGCCAGAAGATCGCCGAGGGGACCCCTGCGGAGATGCAAAAGGACGAGCGGGTCATCGCCGCATACCTCGGCACCGAGATGGCCGAGAGCTGAGAGCGACGCAGATTTCGTGTCTGACGCCCAATGTGAATTAGGGTGATCTGTTGGAGGGCCAACTATTGAACATTCGATTGTTGGGCTGTCAGATGAGGTCGCCTAATGGCGGCAAAAAAGACAAGAGGGGAAAACCTATGACTTCACGCTGGCTGAAGGTTCTTGCAGCATTGTTCGCGTTCGCACTGATCGCGGCAGCCTGCGGCAACGACGACGATGACGGCGGCGCTGCCGCTCCCGCGCCAACGGCTGCTGCAACCGAAGCGCCGGCGCCGGCGCCCACCGAGGCCCCTACGGAGGCGCCAGCCCCTGAGGAACCCGCACCGATGACAGTTCCCGACAACCCGGACAACGGTGTGACCTCCGACTCCATCAAGGTGGGTTGGATGGGCGACCTGACCGGGCCCACCGCATCGTCCCAGTCGTTCAACAGCCACGGCATCGAGGCCTACTTCGAGTGCGTCAACGAGGATGGCGGCATCCTCGGGCGGATGATCGACTACCTGCCCGAAGACGACCAGTTCGGCGCTGAGACCGCGGCCATCAACTTCACCAAGCTCACCGAGGACGACAAGGTGATCGCCCTGCTCGGCTTGGGGGGCTCGCACATCAGCACCCAGCTCCAGCCCGACGTGGAGGCCTTGAACCTGCCGGTGATAGGCCCGCCCCAGACCATCGACATCCAGCTCGAGGGCGACCAGTACTTCAACAACCTGGCCCACTACGGCGACCAGGCCGACCTGGCCGCCGGCCAGATCGCCGCCGATGTGGGCGGCATCGAGAACGCGGTGGTCATGGGCATCAGCCTCGAGGTGCCCTCCGGCACCGAGTTCGCCGCCTACGTGGAGCAGTCGGTGAACAGAGCTGGCGGCACCTATGTGGGCACCCAGTACGTTGCCCCGGGCGCGACCGAGGTGGTCGCCCAGATGACGGCTCTCCAAGAGGGCATCGACAACGACGGCGTGAACTACGTGACTCTGCACGGGTCGCCCGGCGCCGGGCTGGTGGTCATGCAGGGCATGGCGGATGCCGGCATCACCGATATCCCCATCATCGGCATCCACGGCATCGCGGCCAACTCCATCTGGACCGAGGGCCCCGAAGAGGTCAGCGACCACACCTTCGGCATTCACTCGTTCTTGACCGCCAACAACGACATCGAAGCCTCCGCTGACATGGAGCGGTGCGCAACGCTGGCCGGCTACGACGGCGAGCACCTGAACCTGAACTTCTCCCACGGCTTCCTCAACGGCTACGTGTTCCACCAGGCCATTGAGCGGGCCGCAGAGACCGGCGAGCTGAGCCGCGAGAGCCTGACCGAGGCCCTCAAGGGAAGCTTCGACACCATGGGCATCACCTGCCCGATCGACTGGAGTTCCAGCAACCACAGCCAGTGTGGAGCGGCGTTCTCGCTCGACCCCAGCACCGGCGGCATGGTTCCAGCCAACCCGTTCGCCTTCTACGCCGACAATTTCGACGGCGAATACGGAATCGAGATCGGCTAGCCGAATCGCCTAATCGAAAGGCCCCCACGTTGTCGGACTCCAGTGCGGTCGCTGAAGAGTTTGCGGCCTACCTGGCCGACGACGTGGGGGCCGACCCCTTTCCCATCTTCCGCCGGATGCGGGAGGAAGCCCCCGCTTTGTGGGTTGAGCCGCTCCAGGCGTGGGTGCTGACCCGGTGGGACGACATCACCTCGATGCTGGAGGACGGTGACAGCTTCGGTCCGCTGATGAACCAGCCGGGCACGTCCAGTATCTTCGGTCGGGCCATCTTGCAGATGTCGGGCGACGAGCACCGCCGCAAAGACGCCATTTTGGCCAAACGCCTGCGGGGTCCCCGCTATCTGGGCTCGACCATCGAAGAGATCGTCTCCGGGCTGGTCCACGAGTACGGCGAGCAGCTCCCGGTGGCCCCCGAGGCCGCCGACCTGCGCACCGGGCTGACCGAGCCGGTGCCGCTGGGCGCCATTGCCGAGCTGATGGACATGGGCGAGGCCAGCAACTTCCGCAACTGGTACAACGACATCGTCGCCGCCGGGACCTCGAACGTGACCCGCGACCCGCAGGTCCACGCCCGGGGGGAGGCCGCCCGAGACGAGCTGTTCGACTTCGTCACCCCGAGCATCGAAGAGCGCCGCACCTGCCCCGGCGACGAGCTGCTGTCGGACTTGTGCTCGATGGAGTACGAGGGCGAGCGGCTGTCCGACGACGAAGTCCGCAGCTTCACCGCGTTCTTGCTCTCAGCCGGGATCGAGACCACCGACCGGGCGCTGGCCAACCTGGTCAAGCACCTCATCTTGCAGCCCGAGCAGTGGGAACGCCTGAAGGACGACCCCGAGCTGGTCAGCTCCGCGGTCACCGAGATCCTGCGGTACCGGCCCCCGGTCCACGTAACCATCCGCATGGCCAAGCACGACCTGGCAGTAGACGGCACCACCATTCCCGAGGGCAGCAAGGTGATGTCGTTCGTGTCCAGCGCCAACCACGACACTGCCCGGTTCGACGACCCCGATATGTTCGACGTGGGCCGATTCCAAGGCGAGGAGCGCCCCAACTACACGCCCATAGGCCCGGTCCGGGCGTTCGGCGGCGGCCCACACACCTGCACCGGCTCACTCTTGGCCAAACTGGAGATGGAGCGCACCCTGGAGTACCTGCTCGACCGGTTCGACCGATTCGAGTTCGCCGGCGATGTTCCTCCCGACACCGGCATCGTGCTCCGCTCCCCCACCAGCCTCGACGTAGTCCTCCACGCCGCCACCTGACCGGCAAGCCTGGGCGGTCTAGGAGGCGAACACCTCCGGCTCAGACACAAAGCGCTCCTGGCAGCCGGCGGCGCAGAAGTAGTAGTCGGTGCCGTCGTGGACTGTGTGGTAGCGGGCGTCGGCCACCAGCACGGTCATGCCGCATACGGGTCGATGGCATCTTCAAGACGGTCTCCGCGGCCAGAAGCGGTCTCGGCAGCGAGCTGTCCCTCAGCCCGGCGGGCCACTAGGTCGGCCATGACCGCTGCGGCGATCTCCCGGTTGGGAATTCGCCCCAGGTCCATGCCAGCGGGGGCGTGCATGCGGGCCAGGTCGTTGTCGCCAAACCCTTGGCTGCGTAGGTAGTCGCGCATCGCTTCGGCCCGCTTGGCCGAGGCCACCAGGCCGATGTAGCCAGCGTCGGTGCCCAGGGCAACCGCCAGCGCCACATCGTCGTAGTGGCCTTGCGTGGCCACCACCACAGCAGTGGCCTGGTCGATGGCCAGGCTGCTCAAATCCAAGCTGGTGCACACCAACTCGGGGTTCGCGTGGTGGTCGGGCTGGCCGCCGTCGTCGACGATCGCCGCGTCCCAGCCAATGGCTGCGGCCACCGAGGCGATGGCGTCCACTGCCGGCGTGCGGCCGATCACCACCACCTGCGGCGCAGGCAGGCTCGGCTCTAGGTAGATCTCCATCGCTCCCTCCGAATCGCAGGCCATGGCAATCGACCGCAGCCCGTCGCTGTGGCCATCGGCCTGGCCGGAGGCAGGACTGCGACTTCGGTCTCGGCCGTCCATTGGCCCCAAGCACAGCAGCCGGGACTCGCCGTGGTCCAAGCAGGCCAGCGCCTCCACAATCACGGTGGGCTCGGCACATGCCCCGCCCAGCCAGCCCCGCATCGAGCCATCGGGCAGGATCACCGCCTGCGATCCCTGCTGGCCCGACGACGGCGCCCGCCGCCAGATCACCGACGCCAGCACGAACGGCTGGCGCTGTTGGCGCAGCTCAACCGCCCGGGCCACGACGTCGACGTTCACGCCTCTAGCCAGCCTGGTCTACGTTCACAGCAAGGGCACCAAATCAGCCGGCTTGGTCGATGGCGGCCCACACCCGGTCGGGAAGCACCGGCATATCGATGTTGCGGACGCCAAGATGGGCCACCGCGTCGATCACCGCGTTCACGAACGCAGCGGGCGACCCAACGGTGGCCGACTCGCCCACGCCCTTGGCCCCGATGGGGTGATGGGGCGAGGGTACTTCGGTGGCCAGCAGCTCGAACCGGGGAGTCTCCCAGGCGGTGGGCACCAGATAGTCCATGAAGTTGGCCCCGATGCAGTTGCCGTCGTCGTCGAAGGTGATCCACTGCATCGACGACATGGCGAATCCCTCGGTGAGGCCGCCGCAGATCTGCCCTTCCACGATCATCGGGTTGATCCGCACCCCGCAGTCGTCCAGGGCCACCATGCGCTGCACCTCCCACACTCCGGTGTCGGGATCCACCTCCACCACCACGATGTAGCTGCCGTAGGGGTAGGTGAGGTTGGGCGGGTCGTAATAGGTCACATCCTCCAAGCCGTACTCCATGCCCTCGGGCAGATTGGTGTAGGCGGCCAGGGCCACGTCTTGGATGGTGACCGACCGGTCGGGGCTGCCCGCCACCGAGAACACCCCGGAAGCCAACTCAATGTCCTCGTCGGCCGCCTCCAGCAGGTGGGCGGCGATTTTCTTGGACTTGTCGGCCAGCTTGCGGGCCACCACTGCAGTGGCCGCCCCGCCCACCGGGGTGGAGCGCGACGCATAGGTGCCCAGCCCGTAGGGAGTGTGGTCGGTGTCGCCGTGCTCCACCTTGATGTCGTTGGCCGGAATGCCCAGCACCTCGGCCACGATCTGGGCGAAGGTGGTCTCATGGCCCTGGCCCTGGGTCTTGACCCCCAGCTTCAAGATGGCCTTGCCCGTGGGATGCACCCGCAACTCCGCCGAGTCGATCATCTTCAGCCCGGCGATGTCATAGGTGCGCGACGGCCCGGCCCCCACCGCCTCGGTGAAGTGGGCGATGCCGATGCCCATGAGCCGCCCCTCGGCCCGGGCCTCGGCCTGTTCCCGGCGCAGGTCCTCATAGCCCACCTCGTCGAGGGCGGTGCGCAGCGCGGTGGGATAGTCGCCGGAGTCGTAGACGAACCCGGTGGCCGTCTCATAGGGGAACTGCTCGGGCTGGATGAAGTTGCGCAACCGCATCTCGGCCGGGTCGATGCCCACCTCGTAGGCCGCGTTCTGCACCAGGCGCTCGATGAGATAAGAGGCCTCGGTGATGCGGAACGAGCACCGGTAGGCCACCCCGCCGGGCGCCTTGTTGGTGAACGCGCCTCGGCAGTCGATGTGGGCAGCGCCGAAGTCGTAGCTACCGGTCACCACGTGGAACAGCCCGGCCCGGAACTGAGTGGGCTGAGCGTCGGAGTAGAACGCCCCCTGGTCCGACAGCATGTTCACCCGCAGCCCCAGAATGCGGCCCTCATCGGTGACGGCCAGCTCGCCCTTCATGTAGTAGTCGCGGGCGAAACCGGTTGAGATGAGGTTCTCGGTGCGGCTCTCCACCCACTTGACCGGTTGGCCGATGAGCAGCGACGCCGCGGTGGCCACCACATAGCCCGGGTAGATGGGCACCTTGTTGCCGAACCCGCCGCCGATGTCGGGGCTCACGATGCGGATGTTCTGCTCGGGCAGCCCGGCCACCATGGCGAACAGGGTCCGGTGGGCGTGGGGGGCCTGCGAGGTCATGTAGATGGTGGCCTGGCCGGTCACCGAGTTCACGTCGGCCAAGATGCCGCACGTCTCCAGCGGGGCGGGATGCGACCGGGGGTAGTGGGTCTCCAAGGTGACCACCCGGTCGGCCTGGGCGAAGGCCTCTTCGGTGGCGACTTTGTCACCCGTTTCCCAGGTGTAGGCCAGGTTGTCGCTCTGGCCCTCCTTCTCGTCCCGGATCAGCGCCGCCCCCTCCTCCAGGGACTGCTGAGGCGTGGTGATAGGAGGCAGATCCTCGTAATCCACCTCAATGAGCTCGAGGGCGTCGGTGGCGATGTAGGGATCGGTGGCTATCACCGCGGCCACCTCTTGGCCCTGGTAGCGCACCTTGTCCGTGGCCAGAACGGCCTGGGTGTCGCCCGACAGGGTGGGCATCCACGCCAGCCCGTGCTGGTCCATCAGATCGCCGGTGACCACGGCCACCACGCCTTCGAGGTCGGTGGCCGCCGAGGAGTCGATGCCGTTGATGCGGGCGTGGGCCAGCGGGGAGCGCAGGATGGCCATATGCAGGGTGTTGGGCAGCTCGATGTCGTCGAGGAAGTTGCCCTGGCCCTCGATCAACCGGGCGTCCTCTTTGCGCTGGACGCTGTGGCCGATGCCGCCGATCTCAGCTGGCGTTGTGGGTGCAGACATGTTGGCTCCTCAGCTTCCGTTGGACGACTCGGCCACTCGGGCCGCCGCCGTTCGTATGGCCTTTACGATGTTGATGTAGCCGGTGCACCGGCACAGGTTCCCCGAGATGGCCCAACGCACCTCGTCGTCGGAAGGGTCGGGGTTCTCGGCGATGAACGAGGCGCCCACCAGCATCATTCCCGGTGTGCAGAACCCGCACTGGAGGCCGTGGTCGTCGGTGAACGCCGACTGGATGGGGTGCAGCCCGTCGGGGGTCTTGAGACCCTCCACGGTGGTGACCTCGGCCCCGTCGGCCTGGGCGGCCAGCACGGTGCAGGCCTTGACCGGCTTGCCGTCCATGAGCACGGTACACGCCCCGCAGCTTGTGGTGTCGCAGCCCACATGGGTGCCGGTGAGCCCGACCGTGCGGCGGATGTGGTCCACCAGCAGAGTGCGGGGCTCCACATCGCTGGCGTGGTCGGATCCGTTGATGGTGACTGTGATCTCCATGGTCAGCTCCCTTCGGCCTGTTGGGCGGCGGCAGCCAGCCCCCGCTTGGTATAGATACGGACCACCTGGCGCTTCCAGGCGGCGGTGCCCCGGACGTCGTCTCGGGGTTCAGCGGCCACCGCGGCCAGCTCGGCGGCCTCGGCGAAAAGCTCAGCTGAGGGCTGATGGCCCACCAGCAAGGCCTCGGCGTCGGCCGCCTTGGTGTTGATGGGGTTGACCGAGGTGAGGGCCACCCCGGCAGCGGTGATGGCCCCGGAGTCGTCGAGCTCCAGATGGGAGGCCACCGCCACCGTGGCGTAGTCGCCGATCTTGCGCTCCAACTTGAGATAGGCCCCACCGCAGCGGCCCGCGGGAACCGGGATGCGGAGCCCCACCACTAGCTCGTCTTCGCTCAGCGTGGAAGTGAACGCCCCGTCGATGAAGTCGGCAATGGGGACGGACCGCTCGCCGTTGGGCCCCTGGACCACCACATCGGCCCCGGTGGCCAACAGCACCGAATTCCAATCGCCCTCCGGATCGCAGTGGGCTACCGAACCGCACATCGTCCCCCGGTTGCGCACTAGGGGATCAGCCACCCACGGGGCAGCGGAGGCAATGGCCCCGAACGTGACACCAGAAGCCACCACATCGGCATGGCGGACCAGCGCCCCAACGTGGAGGTACCCGTTGTCCCGCTCGATGGCGTCCAAATCGGCGATGCGGTTGATGTCAATCAGCGTGTCGGGGAACGCCACCCGCATCTTCATCATGGGGATGAGGCTCTGGCCCCCGGCAAGGAACCGGCCCCCCTCCCCCGCGGCTGCCTTGGCCTCCACCGCTTCCCCAACGGTCTGGGCCACGACTAAGTCGAATCGTGAAGGGAACACCAGCAATCCTCCCCTGGACTTCAAATGCTCCCGTCACCCTATCCCCCAACCCGAACACCCCGCTAGAAATGGGTTGGCAGCCTAGGCGATCCGGGAGCCCAGGACTTCGAAGCCGCGGTCGACTGTTCGGGCGGCCAGACGCTCGTCAAATGTGGCTACTGCCCTTGCCCGGTGGTGGAGGGCGGTGTCGAGCACTATGGCATCGGGAAGCCTGAGACCGGTCTCTGCACGCAGCAAGGCCCAGCGAATCGGCGCGTCGGGGTCGACATCAACCACGTCAAATGCGGCGCGAAGCTGCGAGGCTGCCTCGTCGAGCACGCCGAGTTTGGCCGGCGCCACCAAGCACTCCGCCAATGTGACCGGGTGGAGGAGCGCCACCTCTCCGGCGATCCCATCGTTATTGGCTACTGCTTCGCGGTGATGGTCGTCGCCGGGGTCGCGCAGGGCAACAACCCAGCTGGCATCAGCCACAATCACTCGGGCCAATCCTCGTCACGGTCGTAGAGTTCTGAGGAAGCGGGCAGAGAGCCGATGAGGCTCTCGCGAGCAAGAGCACGCGCCGACGGTGACTGTCCCCCCTGCGCCCAGTCCTTCATGACCAAGCGAATGAGCTTGGAACGGGGAACGTCAGTCCACCTTCGCGATGCTTCATCGAGGATCTCGGCAATCTCATCGGTTTCCGTTACCGGATGACGAGGACGGGTTGTCGGCATCGTCCCAAGTGTAACACTTGGTGCGACACTTTGGCCGGACGACAGCGAAATTCCTACCCCAACCGGCGATCTAACCGGTCGCGGAAGGCCCGGGCACCCACAACCACTGCCCCGTGACGGCGGATTTGGCGGGCCAAGTCGCGGTCGGAGGTGATTACGGTGGCCGACGAAGGATCGTCCATGTCGGCTACTTCTTGGGCAATACGGTCATCAGCAGCGTTGGGGCCGCGGCGGGAGGCGTAGGCCAACTCCACGGGTCCGTGTTGGCCAGCAGGCAGACTGGGTACCGGACGACCATCAGCGACCACCAAGGCCGGCACACCGGCATCACTGATGTCTTCAACCAGCCGAATCAGCGCGCCGTCGCGATCAGCCCACCAGCCGTCGGGCCGACACCCGATCACGTTCATGGCGTCAACCACTAACAAAATACCCCCTCAATAGCCCCACAAACGGTAGGCGTGGCGGGGGGTGGCCGGGCTCAGGGCGCCCGCCGCCCGGAGCTCGTCGAGGACGGCGGGCTGGGCCCGGACAGGACCCAACGCCACGCCGGATGGAGCAATCGCTAGGCCAGGCTGGCGTCGAGGCACTCCACGGAGGGAGCGAAGTAGTAGCTGCCCGAGGCCGGATTCGAGAAGTCGGTCAGCATATCGCGCACCTGGCCGTTGCGGCCATACATCGCATCCATGCGCTCCCGGAACGGGGCCTGGGTCTTGCAGAAGGCCATGAAGTACAGGCCCACGGTGCCATCGTGGAAGGCGTAAGGAGTGGACCGACGGGCGATCTCGTCCCGCTTGGGCTTGGACGCATCGGCGGTGTCGCCGTCGCGCAGCTCCACGTGGGAGAGGTGCGAGTGCGGGGCCTGCTCGTCAAGGCGAGTGGAATCGGCCTTGGTCCGACCGAAGTTCACCTCTTGGGTGGGCACGTCCAGCTTCTCCCAGGCCACCAGATCGTGGACCCAGCGCTGGGCGATGATGAAGCTGCCGCCCGCACCGGCCTCGCCGTCGGGAATGATGGCCACGGCGGGCTGATCCTCGTCCTCGGGGTTGCCGGTGCCGTCGATGAAACCAGTCATGTCCAGGCTCTCGCCGTAGATGAAGGTGGGGGTCTCCCGAGCTACGCTCATGCCCGCGGCGATCAGGGCCATGCGGGCATCCCACTGGGCCTTCCACACCAGGTCCTTCTCGTCGTGGGTCATCCACAACAGCAGTTCTTCCTGGGTGCCCTTGGCCTCGCGGCCGCTGCCGTCGACGGACTCCACCGTGTGGTACGGCTGGAAGTCACCGGGGATGTCATCGGTCAAGTCGGACAACAGGGTGGGGCCGAGCCCGATTACCAGGTTGATCCCCAGTGCGTCGCAGTTGCTGCGGCAATCGGAGATCGCCGACTTGATAGCCCCCAAGTCAGCCCCGTCGCCGCGGCTCAGGTGGACGTACCACTGGTACTTGCCCATATCGTTGAAAATTGCCGGCTGGCAGGTCGCCATTCGCCTCTCCTCCTTGAAAACGTCGACTTCTAGCGAAGTCTGGCACTATTGCCGGGCAGATTCATCTTGAAGGGCAAAAATCCATCCGCTGCTCCGACCAGGCCAGGAGAAAACCATGAATCCCGACGACTATGGCGCTTTGGAAGTGTCCACCGTCGATCGCATCACCACGGTGGTGCTCAACCGACCCGAGGCACGAAACGCCATCAATTCGGTCCTCCACGACGACCTCACCAGGGTGTTCACCGACTTGGACCAAGACCCCGACACCGACGTGGCCATCCTCACCGGGGCGGGAGGGGCGTTCTGCGCCGGCGGCGACATTCCCTGGCTACGCAGCATGGCCGGGGATGTAGCCGAGGTGGAGCGGGTGATCCGGGCCGACCGGCGCATCACCGAAACGGCGCTCACCCTGGAGAAGCCCATCTTGGCCAAGGTGGACGGCCCGGCGGTGGGGCTGGGCTGCTCGCTGGCGCTGTACTGCGATTTCGTCTACGCCGCTGAGCGTTCGGTGTTCGGCGACCCCCATGTGTCGGTGGGCCTCGTGGCCGGCGACGGGGGCGCTCTGCTGTGGCCCCAGTTGGTGGGCTACGCCCGGGCCCGGCGCTACTTGCTGACCGGCGATCTGATCAAGGCCCCAGAGGCGGTTGACATCGGCCTCATCACCGAGTGCGTTCCCGGCGACGAGCTAGACGACTCCGTGCAGGCCATGGCCGAGCGGATGCGCGACGGCGCCCGTCTGGCCATCAAGTTCACCAAGGCATCCATCAACGCCGGGCTGCGCCAGGTGGCCAATGCAGTGGTGGACCGGGCGGCGTCTACCGAGGGTCTCACCATGATGACCGAGGACTTCAAGATCGCCCTCGACGCCTTTCTGGCCAAAGAGCCCCCGAAGTTCACCGGACGATAGGCACCGCTGTGGACTACCCCACTGAGGCCGAGCACCACGCCCTGCTGCGGGAGACCGTTCGGCGCTTCGTCGAGGCGGAGATGCCCCGGGAGCTGGTCCGCCAGTGGGACCGCGAGAACCAATTCGACCGGGGCGTGCTTTACAAGCTGGCCGACCTGGGTTTGTTCGGCATCACCATCCCCGAGCAATACGGAGGGTCGGGACGGGACATAACCGCCACAATGATCGTGATCGAGGAGCTGTGCCGCCGCAGCACCGCGGTGGGCAGCGGCTATATATACGGTGCCTGCTATGCGGGTATGAACCTGGTGGAGACGGCCAGCGAAGCCCAGCGCCAAGAATGGCTGCCCCAGGTGGCCCGCGGCGAGATGCTGTTCTCCTATGGGCTGACCGAGCCCGACGTGGGCTCCGACCTGGCCAGCGTGACCACCACCGCTGTGCGCGATGGTGATGTGGTGCGGATCAACGGGGCCAAGCGGTTCTGCTCGGGCACCACCTACTCCGACTACATCTACGCCCTGGTCAACAGCAATCCCAGCGGCGAGCGCTACCGCAACCTGTCGTTTGTGCTGATTCCGCCCTCATCGCCGGGGGTGACCATCGAGCCCCAGCACGCCATGGGCCTCAAGGGGTCGATGACCACCGATGTCACTTTCAGCGACGTGGAAGTGCCCGCCGACAACATCGTGGGCGGCGACGAGGGATGGAACCAGGGTTGGGCCAAGCTGGCTGGCCCTGGATTGGACGTAGAGAAGATCGAAGTAGCCGCCATGGCTCTGGGCATCGCCACCGGAGCAGTCGAAGACGCCTGGAGCTACGCCCAAGAGCGGGTTCAGTTCGGCAAGCCGATAAGCAGCCACCAGTCCATCCGCCACATGCTCTCCGAGGCCCGCACTCGCCTGCTGGCATCCCGGCTGATGACCTACCACGCGGCCAAATTGCTGGATGAGGGCAAACCGGCGTCGGTGGAGACTTCGATGGCCAAGCTGTTCGTGTGCGACACCGCCAAAGACATCGTGCTGTCGATGCAGCAGGTGATGGGTGCCTACGGCTACGTGGAAGACTTCGACATGGAGCGGTATGTACGCGACGTGCTGGTCATGCCCATCATCGGCGGCTCTTCCGCCATCCAGCGAAACAACATCTCCAACCGACTCAAGCTAGCCAGGGAGTAGTCCAATATGACCGTAACCAAAGACCCCATCGACGATGATGCCGCCACCGAGAAGGTGGTGGCCTGGCTCGAGGACAATTTGGGGGGCACGGTCACCCACATCGCCCGTCAAGCCCGCTGGCGGCCGGTGTGGTTCGCCGATGTGGAGCGCGACAGCGAGCGGCTCGAGTTGTGCGTGCGGGGGGACCGCACCGACATGCCCTTGGTATTCCCGCTCGACCACGAGATGCGTCTGCAAAAGGTGCTCGGCGATAACGGCATTCCCGTGGCAAAGGTACACGGATGGATAGACGACCCCACGGCGTACGTCATGGACCGGGTGCCGGGCGAGAACCACTTCGAGAACTGCACCGATGCCGAGCGGGACGCAGTTGTAGACGACTATCTGCACATCCTGGCCCGCATGCACGCCCTGGACATCGGACCGTTCGTCGATGCGGGAATCATGCGGGCCGACCGACCCGAGGAATCCGGACTGTTGGGGTTGAGGCGCTACGAGGCCCTGTACCGCAGTGTGAAGACGCTCCCCGACCCGTTCCTGGAGTTCAGCTTAGGCTGGCTGCGGCGCAACCCCCCGTTTTCCCGAGGTCGGGAGTCGGCCATCGTGTGGGACACCGGGCAGTTCCACCATCAAGACGGACGGGTGTTGGCCGTATTGGACGTGGAGATCGGCCACATCGGCGACCCGATGATGGACTTGGCCGCGTGGCGGCAGCGGGACACGGTGCTCGGGTTCGGCAACTTCGCCAAGCTGTACGACCGCTACGGCGAATTAGCGGGCGAGCCGGTGGACTTGGACGCCATCCAGCGCCACCACTTCATGTTCACCCTCTCCAACCAGCTCCCCTTCAGCGCGGCACTGCGGGAGCCGGCCCCCGACTCCGATCTGATGACCAACCTCCAGTGGTGCTACGAGACCAACCTGTTTGCCACCGAGGCCCTAGCCGAGATCCTCGACGTGGAACTGCCCTCCGTGGAGATGCCCGAACCCCGAGAGTCCCGAGCCGAAGTGGTGCTCAACCACCTAGTGCGCAACCTGCGCACTTTGCAGATCGACGACGAATACCTGCGCTACAAGCTGCGCACCATGTTCCGCATGGCCCGCCACGCCTCCCGGATCGACGAGATCGGCGACGCCGTCTCTGCGGCCGACTTAGACGACCTCCACGAGCTGCTGGGCCATCGCCCGGCGTCGTGGCTGGAGGGCGAGGCCGAGCTCGAGCAGTTCGTACTGGCCCATGGCAACACCTCCCGCTACGACGAGGCCCTGGTTGCGCTATTCCACAAGCGCAACCTGCGAGCCCAGATGCTCCTCGGCCCCGCCGGCTCAGCCATGGCCCGCCACCTGCGCATCCAGACCTTCCGGGACTAACGGCTAGTGGTGCGCGCGAGCTGCAACCGCGGCCGCGCCGATGAGGCCGCCGTCGGCACCCAAGGGGCTGGGAGCGATGCGGGTGCCCTGGGAGTGGACTAGGCGGCAAATGCGGTCGATCTCGGCCTGGGCCGCGTCGAAGAAGTCGTCGCCGTAGCCCAGGGCCACCGATCCGCCGGCCACGGCCAGGCGCAGGTCCAACAGGTTGGCCACCGAGCCCACTCCTCGGCCCACGAGGGTCCCTACCCGACGGCGCATCTCCTTGGGAGCATCGGCGGGGGCGATGCCATCCAAGAGATCAGCGATGGCGGTGCCCGAGGCCTGGCCCTCCAATAGGCCCACCGCCCCGGCGGCGTCGGCCCTTCCGCCTTCGGCCACGAAAATATGGCCGATGTGCCCGGCGTTGCCGTCGGCGCCGTCGAGCAGGCGACCGTTCAGCACGATGCCGCCTCCGATCCCGGTGGACACCACCATGGCCAGGTAGTTGTCCACCCCGACAGCCCCTCCTACCCACCCTTCCGCCAAGGCCAGGGCTTTGGCATCGTTGTCCACCGCCACCGGCAGACCGAGCGCCTCCGACAGCCGGTCTCTCAAGGGAAAGTCCCTCCAAACCGCAATGTTGAGGGGCGACAGCAGCCGGTGGTTGTCCCGGGACGGCCCACCGCTGCCCACGCCGCAGACGCTCACCGGCGCCCCGTGCTCTTGGAGGACTGCTCGGGCCAACCCCAACACCATGGCGAACAGCGCCTCTTCGTCGGACGCCTCCGTGGGCCCCCGCTGTTGGCACAACACCTTGCCATCGGGGCTGACTACGCCAACCGCCACCTTGGTACCACCGATGTCCACGGCCAGCACCGGGCCGCCTAGCACTATCTCCACGAGCTGAGACTAGTGGTGCGTCGCCGAAATAATCGCGCATGTCCTGCTAGGCATCGACGCCCCTCGCGGCGTTGCGCCTCCTTGCCGTACGCTCCGGGTATGGCTGCGTCGGTGCGCCTTGCGAGAGACGCCGCTGCCGTCGCATTCCATGGCGCTATTTCGGCGACGCACCACTAGGAGACGGGCTGTCCTACTGGTTTGTTCGGGGGTACACGAAGCGGATCAATGCCACCGCAGCCGCCAGACCGACGATCTGCATCACGATGAACATGGGCGCCGACGACGGCTCGATGCCAGCGAAGGTGTCAGAGAACATTCGCCCCACGGTGACCGCCGGGTTGGCGAAGCTGGTGGACGATGTGAAGTAGTAGGCCCCGCCGATATAGGCCGCCACTGCGCCAGCCACAAACCGGATGCGGTCGGTTCGCACCAATGCGAAGATCAGCGCCACCAGTCCAGCGGTAGCGATCACCTCGCCCAGCCACAGGTGGCCGGCCGAGCGGTCCTTAGTCGACCAGTCCACTGCGTCTAGGTCGAACATCAGGTTGGCCAGCACCGTACCGGCCACCGCGCCGGCAACCTGGGCGGCGATGTAGGGCGCGATGTGGCGGCGGGGAAAGCCCCCCAGCGCCCAGTCGGCCAGCGTCACCGCCGGATTGAAATGGGCCCCTGACACCGGGCCGAACATCAAGATGATGGTGAACAGCACCGCGGCGGTGGCCGCCGCATTCTGGAACAGCTGCAATCCCACATCGGTGGGCGACAGCCGCTCGGCCATGATCCCCGACCCCACCACGCCGATCAGCAGCAGCGCCGTGCCAACGGCTTCAGCCACCAATTTTCGCGTCAGCATGCCTGGAACCTCATGACTACAGAATGGTCGGCGGAACTGTCACAGAGAAACTGGAAACCTCGGCAGGGTGCAGATGGAGGGGTTGCACATGCACCCCGCCAAGGTTCAGTTTGACGCCGTGCCGGAGGGATCTAGCACCGGCGTCGTGTTGTTGGGGCATTCACCACCGCCCAAAAGTTAGGTGGCCTTGGGAAACACACGAGTTACCCGACATTTCGCCCGGGTGGCAACCGGGTGAACATTGCCCTTACGCGGCCGAGAATATGTACGCTCAGCGGCCATGCGGTTCACCGGCGCCAGCGTCCCCCGGCGGGAGGACCCGCGCCTGTTGGCCGGTGCGGGGCGATTTGTGGACGACGTTGAACGCCCTGGCCTGCTGGAAGCCGTGTTCGTCCGCAGTCCGGTGGCCCACGGGCGGCTGGTTTCCGTCGATACCGACTACGCAGTAGCCACAGACGGGGTGGTGGCAGTGGTGACCGCTGAGGATCTCGCCCAATGCTGCTCGCCCATGGGCTGGGGAGCGGCTGGTCCGCTGATTGTGCCCTCCCATCTCCCCCTGGCCAACGACCGGGTTCGTTTCGCCGGCGATCCCATTGCCGTGGTAATCGCCACCAGCCGGGCCGCTGCCGAGGACGGCGCCGATGCGGTGGAAGTCGACATCGACCCGCTCCCCCCGGTGATTAGTGCCGCCGCGATGGGCGATGGCGCCGCCGTGTGGGATGAAGCCCCCGACAACGTGCTTTGGTCCGGCGAGGAGGTGTGGGGCGACCCCGACACCGCGTTTGCCTCCGCCGCCCATGTCATCTCCGAGACGCTCACCCAGCACCGCCACACCTGCGCTCCTTTGGAGACCCGGGGCGGAGTGGCCGCATACGACCCGTCCCCCGGCAGCCTTCACTACGAGGTATCCCATCAGAACCCCCACGCGTTGCGGGTGCACTTGGCCGCCATTCTGGGAATGCCCGCCGCCCGAATTCGGGTGACCTGCGACAGCATCGGCGGATCGTTCGGGCTGAAGTCCAATCCCACCCGGGAGGACGTGGCAGTGTGCGCGGCGGCCCGGCTGCTGGGCCGCCCGGTGCGCTGGGTGGAGGATCGGGCCGAGAATTTGGTGGCCGGGGGCCATGCCCGCGAGGAGCAAGTGAGGGTGGAAGCCGCGCTCGACGACAACGGTGTGGTGATCGGGCTGCGAGCCGAACTGGTGATGGACCACGGGGCCTACCCGTTCTTGAACCTCCCCCTTTCGCTGTTCGCCAACATCATCAAGGTGCTGCTGCCCGGTACCTTGCGGGTGCGCCACTACCAGTTCCGGGGTTCGGTGGTGGCCACCAACAAGGCCTCGTTCGTGGCCTATCGGGGGCCGTGGGAGATCGAGTGCTGGGTGCGGGAGCGGCTCATGGACCTGATCGCCCTCCGGCTCGGCCTCGACCCCCTGGAGGTGCGCCGCCGCAACTACATGGGCGACGACCAGTTCCCCGGCGCCATGCTCACCGGCCCCACCCTGGATTTCATGACCATCAACCAGACCCTCGACCGGGCGGTGGAGTTGGCCGATTACCAGGGCTTTCGAACCGCCCAGGCCGAGGCCCGAGCCAAGGGGCGGCATCTGGGCATCGGCCTTTGCACCTACTTGGAGCCCGGCCCCGGCCCCACCGACTACGGCCAGGCGCTGGGCTTCACCTACGAGCAGCGCTCGATGCAACGGGCCCGGGTGAAGTTGGAGCCCGACGGCTCGGTGACGGTGTTCACCAGCCAACAGCCCCACGGCCAGAGCCACGAGACCACCCTGTCCCAAGTGGTGGCCGACGAGCTGGGGGTGGCCATCGACGATGTGCGGGTGGTGTGCGGCGACACCGACCAGGTGCCGTTCAACATGGTCGGCACCGGCGGGAGCCGGGCGGCCACCCTAGGGGCCGGTGCGGCCCAGGGCGCGGCCCGCGTCGTGCGCCACAAGCTGCTTGCGGTAGTGGCCGCCATGCTGGAGGCCAATCCCGATGATCTGGAGATCGCCGACGGGGTGGTGGCCGTGCGGGGTTCGCCCGACCGGCACAAGACGGTGGCCGAGGTGGCCCGTCTGTCCTACATGGCCCCATTCACCCTGGGTGAGGAACTGGGCGACGGGTTCGACGCATCGTTCGACTTCGAGACCCCCGCCGGGGGATGGACTCAGTCGACCCACGTCTGCTGGGTGGAACTGGACCCCGGCACCGGACTGGTGACTGTGCCCCGCTACCTGGTGGTGGAGGACTGCGGAGAGATGATCAACCCGGCAGTGGTGGAGGGCCAGATCCGGGGCGGGGTGGCCCAGGGCATCGGCAGCGTGCTGCTGGAGCGCATCGTCTACGACGACAACGGGCAGTGCACCACGTCCACCTTCATGGACTACCTGCTTCCCACCGCCGCCGAGATCCCCCGCATCGACATCGAGCACCTCGAGGGGCCCTCTCAGGGCGACGTCCCCTGGCGGGGGGTGGGCGAGGGCGGAGCAATCGGTTCTCCCGCCGCGGTGTGCAACGCCATCGAAGACGCCCTCTCCCCTTGGGGCGCCAAAATCACCGAGCAGTACCTCCCTCCCAGCCGGGTGCTCCAGTTCATTTCCTCCGCCACAAAGCCGAATGAAGCCGAACACTAACGTTGGGTCTGTGAGCGACAATCCCATTGGCGAGCGGCGGCCGATCCGCATTGCCGACATCGAATGGGAGGACTTCACTGACCCCGACGAGCCCGACCGGGAGCCGGGACCGTTCGTGCGCTGGCTGGTTGATCCGGCATCGGGAAACCGGGTCATGCACGTGAAGTCTTGGGCGGGGCGCAACGCCGCGGCCCACTGGCATCTGTCCGACACGGTGTATCTGGTGACTAAGGGAGAGTTCATCGTAGAGGGCGAGGAGCCCTACCGGGAGGGCGACCTGCGCTGGGTGCGGGGCGGGTTCGCCTACGGACCGGAGCGGTCGGGCCCTGACGGCTGCGAGTACCTGTTCTTCAGCCTCGGCCCCTACGACAAGCTCGACCCCGATGAGCACCCGCCCCCGCTGGGCCGCTGGGACGACCCGTCCACTTGGGTGGAGGGCTATCCCCAGGTGGAGCGGGCCAAGATGATCGGCAGCCCCAGATGAGCCTGACCATCACCCCGCTGGACGCCCCACTGGGCGCAGAGGTAGCCGGATACGACTTCGCCGCTCCTCCCGAACCGGAAACCGCCAGCGAATTGCTGGCTGCGCTCGACGAACACCTGCTGCTGCTTTTTCGCAACCCAGACCCGCCCACGCCCGCCCAGGTGACTGGGTTCTGCGAGTCGTTTGGCCCCTTGCGGCCCACGCTGGCCGACAAGTCCCGCCTGCCCGGCTTCCCCGGCATCAACCGGGTGTCCAACGTGGACGTGGAAGGGGTGGTCGGCACCGGGGGCACCGATGTTGTCACCTACCACTCCGACCTCAGCTTCAACCCGCCGCTTATCGAGTTCCTTTATCTGGACGCGGTGAAGCTGCCGTCAACGGGCGGGGCCACCAAATGGCTGAACCTGGTAGCCGCCTACCAAGACCTAGACGACAACACCAAGGCACGCGTCAACGACATCAGCGTGGTCTACCGCCTGCGAGACGGGCTGGATTTTGGCGGATACTTCAAAGCAACCGACGGTGAGGCGCTGCTGGCCGACCGCACCTGCATCTCCCTAGTGCAGACCAACCCCCGCAACGGCCGCCGCAGCGTGTGGCCCAACACCGGCCCCGACTTCGCCGCCGACGTGGAGGGCCACAGTCCCGACGAGGGCGCCGAGCTCTTGGCCGAGCTGTTCGCCCACTGCACCCAAGACCGCTACGTCTACGAGCACCACTGGACCGTCGGCGAGTCCGTCTTCTGGCTCAACACCCAGACCATGCACCAGCGCGAGGCCTTCCCCCCCGACCAGATTCGAGAACTCCGCCACGTCAACATCCTCGGCCACACCGACCCCCGACAGCTTGCTTAATTGTTCATCTCTTATCCGCTCGTGGCGGCATACGTCCCGATTCGGCTGGGTTTCGCTGTCCATAGCCGCCTAGCCCGCCTGGTTTGACCGCGCTCACTGCATCGGGACTGGCCAAGTCCTTCGGAGACCAGCGGCTCTTCGCGGATGTCGCGGTGCAGCTCTCCCCCGGGCTTCGGGTGGCGCTGGTTGGCGGGAACGGGACCGGCAAGACCACGCTGTTGGAGATTCTGGTGGGCATCACCGAACCCGATGACGGCACAGTCGTACGCCCTCACCACGCCGAGATCGGTTATCTGCCCCAAGATCTAGTTGACTCGGCTGGGGGCACCGTCATCGAACAGGTAATGGCCGGAGCAGGGGTAGTATTCCGGCTGGCCGAACAGCTCGCCAGCCTTGAGCGGCAGCTCGGCGGTCTGGGCCAAGACCACGACTCCGTGCTGGCCGAGTATGGGGAGACACAGGCCCGATTCGAGCAGCTCGGCGGCTACGCCCTGGAAGCCGAAGCCGCCAAAGTGCTGGCCGGGCTGGGCTTCTCCCCCGCCGATACCCAACGACCGGTGGGAGAAATGTCGGGGGGCTGGCGGATGCGGGTGGCCCTTGCCCGGCTGATGGTGGCCCAACCCGATGTGCTGATCCTCGACGAGCCGACCAACCACCTCGACGTCGACTCGGTGGCCTGGCTGGAACAGCGGCTGGCCACTTGGCCAGGAGCTCTCTTGTTCGTAAGCCACGACCGGGACTTCATCGACTCAGTGGCCAATCGGGTTATGGAACTGGCTGAGGGAACGGCTTTGTCTTACACCGGCGGGTTTGCCGAGTTCGTGGTGGCCCGAGAGGAGCGCCTGGCCCGCATCGAGGCCGCCGCGGCCCGCCAAGCCCGCGAGGTAGCCCGAGTTGAGCGGTTCGTCGAGCGCTTTCGGTATAAGGCCACCAAGGCCCGGCAGGTGCAGAGCAGGGTGAAGACTTTGGAGAAATTGGACCGTATCGCCACCCCCTCCAAGGCTGAGCTGAACACTCGCTTCGCTTTTGCCGAGCCGCCCCGGTCCAGCCGGGTGGTAGTTGAATTGACCGACGCGACCATCGGCTACGACCCCGATGCCGACCCGGTGGTCAGGGGGGCGACATTGGCGGTGGAGCGGGGCCAGACAGTCGCCCTGGTCGGGCCGAACGGCGCTGGCAAGACCACGCTGCTGCGTTTAATCCTCGGCGAGCTGGACCCCGACCAGGGAACAGCCCAGCTAGGCTCCAATGTGAAGGTGGCTGCCTTCCACCAACACCAGGCCGACGAGCTGGACGGATCGAAGCGGGCCATCGAGGTGTTCTCGGCTGGCATAGACCCCGGCCGGCGGAACTTGCGAACGGTGCTGGGAGCCTTTGGCTTCGCCGGTGATGCGGCCGACCGGCGAGTTTCGGAGCTTTCCGGGGGCGAGCGCACCCGCCTGGCGCTGGCCCGGACCATGATCGAGCCGGTCAACCTCATCGTGCTTGACGAGCCCACCAATCACCTCGACCTGCCCAGCTGCGATGTGCTTGAAGACGCGCTGTTGGCCTATCCCGGCACCGTGCTGCTGGTTACCCACGACCGCCACCTGATCCGCTCGGTGGCCGACGCGATTATCGAGGTCCGCAACGGACGGGCGGTATGGCACTACGGCGTGGACGAGGCGATCTTGGCCGCGCCTCTGCTAGGGCCACCAGGATCAGCCCTGACAGACTCCCAAAAGCGCGGCGGAAATGCCCGCGTCAAGCGCCGTCGAGCCAGTGCCCAGCAGCGGCAGACGACGAGCAGGCAAAAGAGGCAGTTGGCCCAGCTGGAACGGGAATACGAGGCGGCCAACGCCGAGGCAAATGACCTGTTGCGGCGACTAGGCGACCCCGACATCTACAACCGCCCCGAAGAAGTCAAAGCCTTGGCCAACGCTCACGAAGCCGCCGCCCAACAGGCTGCTGCCTTCCTAACCCGCTGGGAAGCCGCCGTCGAGGCCTTTGAATAAACATCTGATCGCATTCGCTAACGAGAACCCCGAAGACCTACCAACAGGGGGAAGCTCACTACGAGGAATCCGGGTGGTGCCCACGGCCCGCCTGCACTGCGGCTTTCCGGCGGTAGCAGCAGGCCATGGGGTTCGCAAGCTACATATAAGCATCTTCGCAAGCAGCACTTAGTATTCTTCGCAAGATACATATAAGGCTCTTCGCAAGCAACAGCTAAGCTATTGGCATGAGCATTGGCGAGGTGTCCCCGAAGCGGCTGCTTCCGCGGATGCTGGCCCCCAAATTGGCACGCGACCTCCAGGAGTTCCCTGCGGTCGTCCTGCAAGGAGCGCGTGCCATCGGCAAGACGACGTTGGCCCGCTCGCTCGCTGCCGCTGAGATCAACCTGTCCGACAGCGCGCAGCGCAGCTTCTTCACGGCCGACCCCGCCGCGGCGCTGCGCGAGGCCGCGAAGCCGGTACTGCTGGATGAGTGGCAGGTGATGCCCGACTGCCTCTGGGCCGTCAAGTCGCTCATCGACGACGAGGAGGCCAACGGCTTTATCGTCGCAGGGTCGGCATCTCCGCCTCCCGACGACCGTCGGCTGGGGCAGTTCCCGCTCACCGGACGGGCGGTGGTGCGCGATCTGCGGGCCATGTGCAAAGCCGAACGCTCCGGCGCCGAGGCGGTTCCGGTGGCGGACCTGTTGCTGTCGGAGCAACCCGACTGGCCGGTTCCCGAGCGGCTGTCCCAACGGGACTATGTGGCCATCGCCGCCGAAAGCGGCTATCCCGCTTGCGTAGGCATGGACCCCTCCGAAGAGGACCGCTATATGCAAGGCGTGGTTGGGACGGCGTTGCAGCACGATATCGCCGCGGCAGGCCGCCAGCGCGGAGGCGAGCGGTTCAGACAGGCGATGCTGGGATTCCTGCGATCGTTCGCGCTGCACTCCGGGCGGATCACGTCACTTCGGGCCATAGCCGATCATGCCCGCATCTCCGACAGGGCCGCAGCGGGCTACCAGGCTGTGTTCTCTGCGTGCCACCTCATCGAAGACGTGGAGGTGTGGCGCCCTTCGGCAGACTCCTCGCCGGCCAAGCACCCGAAGCGGATGGTGTGTGATCCGGGGATGATGGCGGTAATGGCCGGGTTGGAGCGCCAGCGCCTGCTGGCTGAGCCAGTGCTGCTCGGCGGGTTGATGGAGACGTTCGTAGCGGCACAGATCCGGGCGCAGCAGTCTGCCGCGTCCACCAACCACTCGCTGCTCGCCTACAACCACCACCCCAGGTCCAAGCAGGACTTCAGGTACCCAGAGGGGGAGATCGACTTCTTGCTGGAGTCGTCCGACGGCTCAGCCGTCGCGGCTGTGGAAGTGAAGACCGGCAACCGAGCCGATCCCCGCCACGCCCGGCGAATGGCCGCCCTGCGGGACGCCATGGACGACAAGGCTCGTCAACATCCGCCAACAAGCCCGGTCCCGCCCATGCGATTCACATGCGGGATAGTGCTGGTCTGCGGGGAGGCGCCCATACGCAGCATCGGCGACCGCCTCTGGATCGCCCCCATGTCTCTGCTCTGGGCCGCACCACCCGCCTGACTCGCCGCGACTCCCCTCGTCGGGTTTGCGAGCGGTCTAGTCGCTAGCGAGCTCCGCCCCCCCCCTCCTCGACCAAGGACCAAGCAGGTTTCCGGGCCAGGGGGGTCATCGGACGGGCTGACCTTGACTCATACCATGTAATGGGGGCGTTAGCTGATCGCAGCCGAAACAGGGAGAAGTGGACCATGATCAATCATCTGCGTTGGTATCGATTCGCCGCGCTGGCGGTTGCCGTTTTGCTTGCGGTGGGGGTGAGTGCTTCTCCGGCCGGAGGGCAAGCCGCCAATATCGCATCCAACAATGGAGATGCGCAGATTGACCGCCAGGAAGCGAAGATCGCTGAGCTGGAAACGCTGATCGCCGATAGAGACACGCTGATCGCGGCCCAAGAGTCGCTGTTGAACGACTACCGGTGCATGTTCAAAGTCGATACCCAACTAGTCCCCGGGGGCTGTGGGGAACCGGTTCAGCCCACCCCAGACCCTGACCCCGAGCAAACGCTCCCTCAACCCGAGCCACCTGAGGGCACAACCGAAGAGCAATGGGAGCAACTCCGCCAGTGCTCGACCAACGGCGACTACCGATTCACCCATCCCAACGAGGTCAACTTCGGGGCGTATGAGTTCAGGCAAACCACCTGGGACGACCTCGCCCGCCGCCACTACCCCCGCCTAGTGGGCGTCGTTCCCAGCGACGCGGCCCGAGCCGACCAAGACCGCATGGCTTATGCCCTATATGAAGAGCGGGGATGGCGACCATGGCCGGTGTGCGCCACAGCGCTGTCGCTGCTCACACCAGAAGATGCCGCTTCGACCAACCCGACCGAGCTCCCGCCAATCCCGGCGGGCACCACCCAGGCGCAGTGGGAACAACTCATCCAATGCGAGTCGCAAGGCAACTACCGGGCTTACAACCCCGCCGGGCCCTATCTCGGCGCCTTCCAGTTCCTCCAGAGCACCTGGAACGCAGTGGCCGCACGCAACTACCCCCGCCTGTCGGGAATAGACCCCCGCGACGCCGCCCCCGCCGACCAACACCGCATGGCCCACGCCCTCTACGAGGAATCAGGGTGGCGCCCATGGCCCGCCTGCACCGCGGCTTTCCGCTGACGCCGCCAACTAGTGAAGCGTCTAGGGGTCAACAAATATCGGTTCCATAGACCACACCAAGCTGTGGTCGTCATCCCGCTCCAAGCCCCACGACCAGCAGGTGCGGTCTGCTGGCAGATCATCCTGCCACCCGCAAAATCGATTATCGGCGTAGCTCATGTTGTCGAAAGACTCGTCTGGCATATCCAAATCGACCGGGGACCAGGTTATCTCCCCGTCATCGACCAGGGACCCGCCCATATTCCAGGCGATATATTCCCATCGCGTGTTCAAGGTCCAGCAATCGATGGACTGATCGGCCCGCCACCCGCAAAAGACAGTCTCATATGCAGTACCGTCGCCTGCAAGCATCCCTACCGTAACAATGGCAACATCGGTACCGGTGAATGGCGCGTCCAACTCGATCAAGGGCCAAAGCTGGTTGCCTTCATCGTCGCGCCCCCAATCCCAGGTCCAGCAGGCAAAGGTCTGGTTTGCCCGATTCCCGCAAACAAGCACGGCAATGGTTCCCACATGGTCGCTTTGAAAATATTCATGCACCGTTAGATCGGTAAGCGGTTCACTGGGGGAATCGACCTGGACCCCATCGATCGAGCATTCGATTGTGTCTTGGGAGTTAGTGGCACAATGGTAAGCACCGCCAGCAAAATATCCCGAAATGTTCAGAGAGACGGCAGAGTATTGGTCAGATTCGGGCGCTTGGGCGGTGTCGGCGCAGCCGCCGGGCACAAGCTCGGTATCGATGTCGAACAAACAGCGATACACGTTGAGCAGAGCCTCCTGTTGCGTGATCAAGCCGTCACGCAGCTCCACAGCGGCCGCGGTGGGATCACCCTCAAACGGCGGCGGCGTCTGGGCGTCCTGCGCTGGGGCACCGCCATCGCAGCCGCCGGGCACCACCTCGGTGTCAGTGTCGAACATGCAGCGATAGACATTGAGCAGGGCCTCCTGCTCGGCAATCAACCCGTCGCGCAACTCCACATCCCCAACCGAAGGACCGCTCTCAGAAACAGCCTGCGCCCCCACAGCCGGCGCCGCAAGCACCGGCACCAGCAAACACACCGCTACAAACACGGCCGCAACACCGCGACTGCCTGCACGGCCACTCACCGGAATACCACGCTTCACAAACACCTCAGACATAGGAGCGCACAGTACCCCCCCCCCCGCAACTCCCAAATTGGTCCTGGGGCATATCGCAAGGATGGGGACCGTGGCCAGCCTGCACTACGGCTTTCAGGTAGCGGCGGCAGGCCGATAGACACGTTCCCGTAAACCGGCAGGCAGAGACAGGAGAGCAGAGATGCAGGGCATGAGGATTGGGGCGATGGCGGCTGAAGGCACGGGCGACCCGCCGGTGCCGGGGATGAGCGGACCGCCGGGGTTGGACGAGATCGTGGAGAACGTCCAACGGTTCGAGGCTCTGGGTCTGGACACGGCGTGGATCGCCAACATCGAGATCGACGCGGTCACCGCGTCGGCGATAGCGGGCTCCGCAACCAGCCGCATCGAGATCGCCACCGGGGTGACCCCCACCCCCATGCGCCATCCCTTCGCCCTAGCCCAGCAAGCCGCCACCGCCCAAGCTGCCTGCGGCGGTCGCTTCACCCTGGGCATCGGCCTGTGCCATCAGGGCATGGTGGAAAACCTTATGGGTTTGTCCTACGCCCGCCCGGCCCGCCAGATGAAGGAGTACCTAGAAATCGCCGGTCCCATGCTGCAAGGCCAGGACATGAACTATCAGGGCGACATCTACACCACCCGGTGGAGAGGACTGTCGCACGCGCCTCCTACCAACATCATCGTGGCCGCCATGGGGCCGATCATGCTGGGCCACGCCGGACGGCTGGCATCGGGCACCTTCGTGTGGGCCACCGGCCTAAACACTCTGACCGACTACGTGGTGCCCACCATCGGCGCCGCAGCCGAAGACGCCGGACTTCCACAGCCGCGAGTGGCCGCTGGATTCCCGATCTCGGTGACCGACGACGCCCAAGCTGGCTACGAGGCCGCGTCCCGCACCTTCGCCCACTACAAGGACATCCCCTCCTATCGAGGCATGCTCGACCGGGAGGGCAAGCGCGGGGTGGAAGACCTGGCCATCACCGGCGACGAGGCTGCGGTCACTGCCCAGCTGGAGCGAATCCGCGACGCGGGTGTCACCGACCTGGTGGCCTTCATCTACGACTCCGATGACCGATCGAGAGCCCGTACCGAGGCCCTGCTGGGAGAGCTGTCTGGGAAGGGCTGAACTCAGCTCGACGCAATCAGGGTGATATAGGGCCCGGGATCGCCTATCCAGCGCAGGGCCCGCAGCTCATCGGCACTCCGCAGGCCCGACAGCACGGCACGAAGTTCGTCGAATGGCGCCTCGAGCGTGGCGGCCGGGGGCATCCGGTCGGCCACCCCGACGATTCGGGTCTCGTCGCCGAACCGCAGCACCAGACCCCGCAGCCCTGCGTCGATGATGCGCCGGCCCAGGTCAGCGGCCAGTTCCTCGAACTCGGGGCTCACTGTGGCCGACAAACCGCCGCCTGCTTTGCTCAGGCCCGCAGCTCAGCGGCGGTGGGCAGATCCAGCCCCAGCATCCGGATGGCGTTGTCCCGGCAGATGGCATCCACTTCGAGCTGGGTCAGATGGGCCGTCTGCGAGGCCAGCAGCTCTTTGGAGTGCGGCCAGGTGGAGTCGGAGTGGGGGTAGTCGGTCTCGGTGGTGATGGTCTCCAAGCCGATGGCGTCGATGTTGGCCAGCCCCACCTTGTCGTCGAAGAAGCACACAAACACGTGGTCCCTGTAGTAGGTGGAGGGCGGCTCGGGCACCTTGTCGGCCACCCCTCCCCAGGCGGCGTTCTCCTTCCACACCACATCTACCCGATCCAAGATGTAGGGCAGCCAGCCCATCTGGCCCTCTGAGTAGGCCACTTTGAGGCCGGGAAACCGGACGAACACCCCCGACATCAAGAAGTCCACCAACGAGTAGGTGGCGTTGGAGTGGACCAGCGCGGAGCCCACCGCGCCAGGGGCATCGGCCGAAGTGGACACCATCTTCGAAGACGATCCGATATGCATGCACACCACGGTGGCCGTCTCCTCGCAGGCGGCGAAGAACGGGTCCCAATAGCCGGAGTGGATCGACGGCAGGCCCAGATTGGGCGGGATCTCCGAGAAGCACACCGCCCGCACCCCCCGCTCGGCGTTGCGCCGGACCTCGGCCGCTGCCAGTTGCACATCCCACAGAGGGATGAGGCACAGCGGGATCAGCCGACCCCCAGAGGTGCCGCACCACTCCTCCACCATCCAGTCGTTATAGGCCTGCACGCACAAAAGGGCCAGGTCCATGTCGGAGGCCTCGGCGAAGGCCTGCCCGCAGAACCGGGGGAACGACGGGAAGCACAGCGAGGCATCCACGTGGCCGATGTCCATGTCGGATATCCGGGGCTCCACCTGCCAGGCGCCGGGCTGCATCTCCTCGAAGGTGATGCCCACCATCTGGAGCTGGTCGCGGGGAAAGGCCACCGCGGAGTGGGTGCGGACCATCGGATAGTGGAGATCCTCGTAGTACCAAAACGAGGTGGGCCGGCCCTCACCCTCAGCCCAAGAGAGCACGCCGCCGGTGTAGGAGATCTCGCACGGGGCGGTCACCACTCGGGGGCCGACGTCGGCGTAGCGAGAGGGCAGCCGCGACTGCCAAACGTGGGGCGGCTCGATGACGTGGTCGTCTACCGAGATGATCGGCGGGATCTCAATTGCCGACGCCGACGCAGCCATCACTGCACCGTGATCGGGAACATGCCCAATGCGCCGTCACCCTCGGGCTCGCTGGGGGTGAACTCCACAAACAAGCGCTCCAGACCCCGGGTGAAGGCACCGGGACGGAAGCTGGGCTCATAGAAAGGCTCCATCCTCATGCCGGGAATCCGGCGGGTCAGCTCTTCGAACATCACCTTCAGCTCCAGTCGGGCCAGAGACGCCCCCAAGCAGAAGTGGGTGCCGAATCCAAACGACACGTGGTGGCGGGCGTCGCGGCGCACATTCAACTCGTCAGGATTCTCGAAGGCGTCGGGGTCGCGATTGGCCGAGGCGTACATCAACAGCACCTGATCGCCCTCGTTGAGGGTCTTGCCCTTCAGCTCGTGGGCCGTTGTCACCGTGCGGCGCATGTTCAAGATGGGAGACACATAGCGGATGAACTCCTCCACCGCGGTGTCGCCGACCACCTCGGGCTCGTCGATGAGGATCTGGCGCTGGTCAGGATTCTCCATCAGCGCCAGGCAGGTGGTTCCGATCACCGTGCGGGTGGTCTCAGCCCCGCCGTCGAGCACCAAGAGCACCTCGTGCATGATGTCTTCGTCGCTCAGCGGCTTGCCGTCCAGCTCTTTGTGGGCCCACATGGAGATGAGGTCGTCTTGGGGGTCGGCCCTGCGCTTCTGGATCAGCTCGTAGGTGATCATCCCCCACTCTTCAATGGCCCGTTCTCCCTGCACGGTGTGGTAGCCCGGGCCTCCGCCGCCCTGCATGGTGGCCTCCGACCAGTGCATCACCCTGGGCCACAACTCTGAGGGGTAGCCCAGCCTCTCGCCGATCATGTAAGCCGGCAGCGGCGCAGCCAGGTCGTACACCACATCGCACCAGCCGCGGGGTGCCACCCGGTCGATCAGCTCGGTGACCACCGCCCGAATCTTGTCCTCCTGCTTGCGCACTGCTCGGGGGGTAAACTCCCGGGCCACCAGCATCCGCTGGCGCTGGT
Organism: Candidatus Poriferisocius sp.; assembly: GCF_965214065.1. Lineage (GTDB taxonomy): Bacteria > Actinomycetota > Acidimicrobiia > Acidimicrobiales > Bin134 > Poriferisocius. The sequence goes on along the minus strand of NZ_CBDCAT010000025.1, from coordinate 166,644 downwards.
GGTCGGGGTCGTCCATGTTGATCATGGAATCCGACATCTCGATCTTGGGGCGGCTGCCGGAAGCCGAGCTGTACAGGCCGGTATTCTTCTCCACCGCCAACAAGTCGGCGTGGCGGGATATCCCCCAGATTTCGTTCTTGGCGTCCCAATAAACCGGGTCGTTCTCCCGCAACCAGGCATAGGCCGGATACGGATCGTGGGCGTACATGTACCCGTCCAATAGATCAACGGGTTGGGTCACCTCAGCAGTCGCCATAAGCGGCGATGCTAGTGGGACGTGCTCGGCTTAGTCCCCTCAGCCGGCGGCGAGGTTGTCGGCCGCGAACTCCCAGTTGATGAGGTGGTCCAAGAACGCCTCCACGTAGGCGGCCCGGGCATTCTGATAGTCGAGGTAGTAGGCGTGCTCCCACACGTCCACCACCAGCAGGGCCTGGCGCTCGTGAAGCAAGGGCAGATCGGCATTGGCCGTCTGCACGATGTCGAGTCCGCGGTCGTCGGCCACCAACCAAGTCCAGCCCGAGCCGAACAGCCCCACGGCCGCGTCGGCGAACTGGCGTCGGAACTCGTCGATCGAGCCGAATGACTGGTCTATGGCTGCCCGCACAGGGCCGGATGGGGCACCGCCCCCATCGGGACTCATCGACTGCCAGTAGAAGGTGTGGTTCCAGATCTGGGCCGCATTGTTGAAAATCGGACCCTCACCGCCCAAGACCACCTTTTCCAGCTCGGCACCTTCCCATTGGGTACCCGAGGTCAGGCGGTTCAGGTTGGCCACATACCCGGCGTGGTGGCGCCCATAGTGGTAGCTCATGGTCTCGGCGCTCACATAGGGTTCGAGTGCGCTCTGGCTGTATGGAAGGGGGGGAAGCTCAAACGCCATAACTGGCTATCACGGTATCGGCAAAAAAATCGGGATTGATAGCCGTATACATCCGAAATGGATTTTCAAAGACAAAGGCCCGAAAGTCGTCCGCGGTGATTAGGCCTTCCTCCACCAAACCATGGGCCTCATCCATGATCAATCCGATTTCGGTCACGTCCCAGTGGCCGATGTCAGAGGAAAACACGGCATTGAGCTTTACTCCGCAGGGGTTGGCCGGACCGAAGGCCACATGCACGCCCCGGTCGTCGGCCTCACAGCCGAAGTAGAGCGACGACGCGAACGACTTGGCGATCTCCTCGTCTGATTCCACCCCTAGCGATGTCCATTCGTCGGGCTCTTCGGGAGTACCCCCGTGGATGGGCATCCCGTGGGCGTAGGAGGCCAGGTCGTCTCCGAGGGTAGCCCGAAAGTCCCCGCCGTAGCGTTCGAAGTACTCGCCCAGCTCGTCAAGATCCAGCAGCGCGGGGTCGAAGTCGCGCTGGATGGCGTCCCAGCTGCGCTTCTCCCAGTGCTCGATGACGTCGCACAGCAGCTGGGTGCCCCACGACACGCCGCACTCCAAGAACACGAACGGCAGCTCGGGGATGCGGCGGGTAGCCCCGCCCAAGAACAGGGCCTTACACAGCTCGTACATGAGGGCTTGGAACTGGCCGATGTGGTTGGCGGTGTAGCTGGACACGTAATTGTGGATTCCGGGGCGAAAGGCCAGACCGCCGTGGAAAGTGGCGGCAAAGCCGAGCTCTGTGCAGCGGCGCCACACCGGGTCGTAGTCGTAGGCTGAGTCGAGGCCGTAGCAGTCGAACCAGTGGTGCTGGCCGGGCCACAGCCAGCCTGAGCGAGTTTGGTGGTCGGGATCTTCGATGGGCCGCATGACCCCCTCGGCAAACACCACCACTTTCAAGCCCAAGGCAGCACAGTGCTCCAACTCGGCGATGGCCTCATCTGGCGTGTGGGCCGGGATGATCCCTGCCATGGCCATGCGCTCGGCATAGGGATTGTAGACGTCGGCGTAGAACTCATTGAACGCCCGGCACAGGCCGGTTCGGTATTCAGCGTCGTCCACCGCGCAGCTGGTGAGAGTGTTGGTGGGGTACAGCACCGTGTAGTCGATGCCCACTTCGGGCAACCGCTCAAAGAGCAGGGCAGGGAGCATGGCGGTGGCCCGATCCAGCACGTTGGCGGTGTGGGTCCCCCACCAAGCCCCCTGAGGCGAGCGGGTCCGACGACGCTCGTCGAGGCTCCTGGCCTTTTGCGCGTTGCGCATGGGCAGGCCCTCTGACAGATACCTCCCATAGAGGTCGGCGCCCAGCACCCGCTCTAGGTGGGGCTGTTGGGCCGCGGTGATCTCCAGCACATGGCCATCGGCGTCGATAACCGGGTGGCCGAACCGGCTCACGGCAGTTTCCCCGTCACGTCAAGCAGCGAGCCGGTAGAGAATCTGAGCTACGGCAGGCAGACGTCGGGAAGGGGGTGACGGAACAGTCGAGCGGCGTTCTCGTGGGTGAGCTTGCGGATCACGTCATCGCTCAGGTGGCCCAGTTTGGACTCAAGGGTGTCTTGGCACTCAGGCCAGGTCGAGTCGGCGTGGGGGTAGTCGGTTTCCACCATGGTGTTGTCGAGACTTAACGCGATCACTGCGTCGATGGAGGAAGGATCGTTGATGGTGCAGTAGTAGAAGTTCCTCAGGAGCACTTCATGGGGCCCGATCTTGGCGTCGGCAGGCCACATGTCCCGTCCGTGACCGGAGATCTCGATCTGGTGCTTAAGCCGGTCGTACATGATGGGCAACCAGCCGCAACCCCCCTCCGACATGGCGATCTTGATGTTGGGATAGCGCACCGGGATGCCCGACCACACCCAGTCGGCCGCCGCCAGATAGGCGTGCATCTGGAACATGGTGGCCCCCACTGCTGTCGGTGGGCCGCCGGGGTCTTTGGGGATTATGTGGCCCGCCGACGCCACGTGCAGGCAGATCACGGTGTCGGTCTCCTCGCACGCCTGCCACACTGGCTCCCACCAATCGCTGTGGATCGAAGGCAAGCCGAGGTTGTGGGGGATCTCGGGCAAGGTGACCGCCACAAAGCCCCGCTCCGCATTGCGGCGGATCTCGGCCGCGGCCAGATCGGCGTCTTTGAGCCAGGTGATTCCCATGGGGATGATGCGCTCGGGGTAGGAGCCCCACCACTCCTCGTATATCCAGTCGTTGAACGCCCGGGTCACGGCCAAGCCCAGTTCGGGATCGGAGCAGTCGGAATAAACCCGGCCGCAGAAGCCGGTAATCATGCTGGGAAAGCAGATCGACGCCCAGATGCCGCCCAAATCCATGTCTTGGATGCGGGCCTTAATGTCCCAGGATCCCCGGCGCATGTCGGAGAAGCGGGCGGGCTCCATGGTGAAGTCGTTGCGGTCGGCCCGTCCCACCAGGGCGTTCAGGCCCAGCTGAGCATAGACCTCGCCATCAAACTCCCAGTGCTGGCCGCCGTCGTCGCGCTCGACCACCTTCGGGGCTCGGTCGGCGAAGCGGGCCGGCAACCGGCCCTCGAACAGCCAAGGAGGCTCAACTAGATGGTCGTCTACCGAGATGAGCGTGTAGCGGATCTGCTGGGGCTCGGGGTCGGGAAGCAGCAGATCGCTGGGCTTCTCGTGGATATCGACGATGGTCATGGCCGAAGCCTACGGCGCTTAGAGCGACCGGCGCTATAAGCCAGCTACTTCAAACTCGGATTTCGTGCTGACTAGCGGGATCAGTCCAACCCGGCGGCCCGGAATGCCCGGCTGAGCAGAGGGGGGACCTCGCCTACCCCGGCGACCTCCATGTCCTCCAAATCCGCCACCTCCATATCGTGAAGCCGTAAGGACTCCGGAGATTCGGAGGAGGCGTCGTCGACCAGCACCAACTCGGGCTCGAATTCCGACTCCTCGAATGGGGTCCGCGAATCCGCCTGGGTCCAGCCCAACGGCACCACAATCCCATCGGCATGGGAGCGGCAAAGCGACACACCGGCGATGCCGGTGTCCTCTTGGATGTCGACCACCTGCGCCGACAGATCCCGGGCATTTATCAACAAGCTTGCCGAAGCACGCTCGCCGCAAGTCGCACGCGAGCAGAACTTTTCCGACATACTCAGAAAATACTCCCGCCAACACCAGAATTAACGGATACCCCGGTTGCACCGTCTGTCAAGGCGACGGTAGATAGGTGAGAAGATGAGATCAGAATCAGTCGACCGTCGGGCAGTAGATGTCCTAGCCCGCCAGCTGGAGTTATGCCGGGTTGCGCCAGGGCGCCCGGGCATTGTGCTATTTGACGGGGGCACCGACCTGGCACTGGTCGACACCGCAGTCCATGCGCTAGAGGCGATCGGCGCCCTGGCCGACTCGGTGTTTGTCGATGACCAGTCGGCTGATGACATGAGCGCTGGGCTCACAATGCCCGACATCGTCGTTGACATCCTCAACGGCTACTCGGATGCGGTGGAATCCATCGTCTCCCCGAGTGCCCGGATCTTGTCGGTGGTCGCCCAATGCACCGGCGAGCTGCGCCCCGTAGTTCCGCACGTCGGCCTGAGCCGCAGGGTGAAACGGGGCCTGGACCTGCTGGAAGCCGGACAGGAACTGCAAGTGAGCGACGACCAGGGCACAAACTTGCGGATGGGCTTGAAGGGCGCCCGCCGGTGGATGCACGACGGGCTGGCCACCGTTCCGGGCAAGGTTGCCGAGTGGCCCCGGGGGATGATCGGCTCGGCTCCGGCTGTGGGATCCGCCAATGGGACCGTAGTGATGTCGCCCGGCGATATCTGGCTGCCGATGGGCTGGTATGCCCGTTCGTCAGTGGCGCTGACCTTTGAGGGTGGGCGGTTGGTGAGCATCGAAGGACCCACGAGCGAGACCGATGCCATCCGAGCCCATCTGTCCGCCATCGGAAACCCGGCCGTCTACCGCCTTGATGCGGTGGAGATCGGCCTGCTGTGGATCGACGGCCCCCGGCCTCCGGCCCTGTTCGAACCGGGACTGGCCGATTCCCTTGGAGTTGCCGACCGCTACGGCCATGTGGTGATCGCCACCGGTGACTACCCCACCGTCGGCATCGCCTGCTGCTTGAGGAATGCCACGGTGGCAGTAGACGAGGTGGCTGCTGTCCGCTCTGGCCAACCCCAGGGCGACCTCGCTCCCGACGTCTACGAGCAGGCCGCCCATCGACATCCCTTGTAGTGTCCAAGCGCATGGAGATGCGCAGCATTGGAAGCTTGTCGGTTTCGGCTATCGGACTGGGGTGCAACAACTTCGGCATGACCATCGACGCCGACGCCACCCAGACAGTGGTGGACGCCGCAATCGACGCCGGGATCAACTACTTCGACACTGCCGACCTGTATGGCCGGGGGAAATCCGAGGAATTCCTCGGCGCGGCGCTGGGCGGCCGCAGAGACCAAGTGGTCATAGGCACCAAATTCGGCCACCCCGGCGCACTGCCCGAAGGACAGCGGGGCGGCGACCCGGCCTGGATTCGCCAAGCCGTCGAGGCCAGCCTGTCCCGGCTGAACACCGACCGCATCGACCATTACCAACTGCACATGCCCGACTCCGACACGCCCCAGGCCGAGACCCTTGGAGCGCTTCAGGAGCTGGTAGACGAGGGCAAGGTGTTGGAGACCGGCTGCTCCAATTTCAGTGCGGAGCAGATCGACGAAGCGGCCGGCGCCGCCGCGGAAACTGGGGCGGGCAACTACTCCAGCGTGCAAAACCACTATTCGGTGCTGACCCGGAGCGTGGAGGACGAGGGCGTGATCGACGCCTGTGCGCGCACCAACATGACGGTTGTGCCCTACTTCCCCCTGGAGTCCGGGCTGCTCACCGGCAAATACTCCGGGCTGACGCCTCCCGACGGGACGCGCCTATCCATGTGGAAGGGCGAGATGCGGGACATGTTTCTTAGCGAGGACAACCTGGCCGCGGTGGACCGCCTCACCGATTACGCCAACAGCCGGGGCCACAGCATCTTGGAACTGGCCATCGGGTGGCTGGTGTCCAACCCGGCAGTGGCCACCGTCATCTGCGGTGCCACCAAGCCCTCCCAAGTGGCCTCCAACGTGGCAGCGGCCTCTTGGACTATGACCTCCGACCAGCGGGCCGAAGTCGCCGCGTTGGCCTCATAGTTCGAAAACCATCTCCCTAACCGCCTCGGTCAACTCGAAGAGAGGGTCGGGGAATGCGATATCCCCAACGACCTCGATGTAGCCCTTGATCAAGGGCTCCGTGCCGCTCGGGCGCAGCGACACCCGGCTGCCGTCGGCCAGATCGAACCGGAGCACATCGGCGGGATATAGCCCGCCTACTCCGTCTCGATAGTCGGTTGTGTCCATGACTTCGACGCGGCCGAACCGCCGGGGCTGCCTCTCCCGGATCGCGCTCATCACCTCTGGGCCAGCCCGCCCGTCCAAATCTACGCTCACCTGGTCGGTGCGATGCAGCCCGAACTCTTCCATCAACTCTCCTAAGCGTTCGATGGGGGTACGGCCGTCCTCCATGGCCAAAGCTCGGCACAGCGCCACGAACTGCACCGCGGCGCCGATGCCGTCTTTGTCCCTCACCTGATCGTTGCAGGCAAAACCCAGTGCTTCCTCGTAGCCGAACACCAGCCTCCAATCCAGGCCATCGTCTCGGGGATCGAGGTTGTCGGCGGCCCGGGCGATCCACTTGAACCCGGTCAGCGTCTCAACGTGGGTGGCGCCACGGGCCGCGGCGATGCGGCCTACCAAACGGCCCGACACGATGCTGCTGGCCACCACTCTCTCGCTGCTGCCGGAAGTTGTCCGCAGCATCCAGTCGCACAACAGGGCACCGATCTCGTCGCCGGTCAGGATGCGCCATTCGTTGCCGTAAGCCCACACCGCAGCCGCCAGCCGGTCGGCGTCGGGGTCGGTGGCCAGCGCCAGCGGGGTGTCGATCTGCTCAGCTCGGCGGATGACCTTGGCCAGGGTGTCGTGATTCTCGGGGTTGGGCGAGACCACGTTGCTAAACAGCGGATCCGGCTCGGCCTCGTCATTCACCACGAAGGGCTCGCCATTGTCGATCTCGGAGAGGGCGAAGCTGAGCATTGGAAGACCGACGCCTTGGAGCGGCGTATAGGCCACCGGGTGGAAGGGGCCGCGGATGGCCACATTGGACAAGATGGCGGCCAAGTACGGAATCTCCACCGTGGCGTTCTGCGGCCACTCCGGGTCGGGACCCCGATCAGGCAAATCCCGGAGGGGCAGCGGCTGGGCAACCATGGCCGCTTCGATGGCTTGGTCGTAGGGGGGGATGATCTGGGCGCCGTCTGCCAGGTAGAGCTTGAGGCCGTTGTCGCCCACAGGATTGTGGCTGGCGGTGACCATGACTCCGGCTTTGCAGATGAGGCGGGTGACTGCGAAGGCCAGCATGGGTGTGGGCGACTGGGGCGGCAGCATCACCGGCCAGCACCCGGCCCCGGCCAGCACCTCCGCGACGTCGGCGGCAAACACGTCGGAGTTCTTCCGGGCGTCGTGGGCAATCACCACCCCGCCGCGAAAATTGAGCCATTCGGCCAATGCGGCGGCGAACTGGCGGACCACCACCCGGTTCATGCGGTTCGGGCCCGCCCCCATGGGGCCCCGGATACCTGCGGTGCCGAAGCGGAGCCGGTCGCCGAACCGGTCGCCGATCCCCGCTTGGTCGCCCGTGTCGATCAACTGCTGCAACTCAGCTCGGGTAACCGGGTCGGGATCAGCAGCCAGCCACTCCTGCGGCGTGGGGGCCTGGGCGCTCACAGCACTTGGATGACAGTGCTTAGCACGTCGGTGACCCGGCTCTGGGCGGCTTGGCCGGCGTCCAGCACTTCTTGGTGGTCGAGCGCGGCGCCCATTCCCGCGGCCGCGTTGGTTACCAGCGACACGCCAGCCACTTCAGCCCCCAAATGGCGGACGGCAATGGCCTCCAACACGGTGGACATACCTACCAAGTCGGCCCCCATTCGGGTCAGCATGGTGATCTCCGCCGGGGTCTCGAAGTGCGGCCCTACCAGCCCGGCGTACACCCCCTCGCCCACCGATGGGTCGATGTGACGCACCGCCTCTCGGATGCGGGACGAATACAGATCGGTCAGGTCGGTGAATCGGATGGCGTAACCCTCTGGCGGTGCTGGGCCGAACAGCGGGGATTGCCCGGTGAGGTTGATGTGATCGCTGATGAGCACCGGCTGGCCCACTCCGAAGGCCGGATTCATGCCACCGGCTGCGTTGGTGAGCACCACCGTGGCGCAGCCCGCGGCCACCGCGGCCCGCACACCGTGGACTACGTCGGCCGGAGGATGACCCTCATAAAGGTGGACCCGGCCAGACATAACCAACACCCGCCGGCCTTCAACTTCTAGCGCCCGGAGCGTCCCGCCATGGCCGGGCACCGACGGTGGATGGAAACCGGTGACGGTCTCAGCTGCCACTGCGGCCTCTAGTGAGCCCAAGCCTTGGGCTACCTCGGCCCAGCCCGAGCCCAGCACCACCGCGGCGTCGAAGCGACCGCCTAAGCGCTCTACCAGCTCGACTCCGGCCTGTTCAGCCCGCTCGAATGGGTTCATGACCCGATGGTAGAAGGCGACGGTGACACTTCCCGCACCGGCATCGAGGGGGTTAGGGAATCAAATGGGCCAGCGACCCCGAGGGGCGGGCACCGAACTGGCTGATGGCCTCGGTAGCGGCCAGAGAGCCCAGCCATCCGCAGTGGGCCAGATCCATTCCCCGGGTCCAGCCATAGAGGAACCCCGAGGCGTACAGGTCCCCCGCACCGGTGGTGTCCACCACCTTGGTCACGGGTGCAACGGGCACCTCGACGACTTCGGTGGGGGTGACCAGCACCGATCCCCTCTCCCCCCGGGTCAGAGCGGCCACCTGGCACCGTCCCTGCACGGCGGCCACCGCAGCCCCGAAGTCGTCGCCGGTCTCATACAGAGTGCAGATCTCGTGCTCGTTGCCGAACAGCAGGTCGATAGGACCGTCCACCAAGTCGAGCCACTCCTGATGGTGGCGCTCCACGCAGAAGCTGTCCGACAAGGTGAACGAGATCGTTCCCCCTGCACCCGAGCAGATCGAGATGGCCTTGCGGATGGCCTCTTTGGTGATGTCCACATCCCAGATGTAGCCCTCGCAATACAGAACCTGGGCATCACCAACCAGGTCGGGGTCGATGTCGTCGGGGTGCAGCTCGGTGCTGGCCCCCAGATAGGTGTTCATGGTGCGGGCCGCGTCGGGGGTCACGATGATGAGACACCGCGCGGTGGGCGGCCCGGCGGAGGCCGGCGCCACCTCGAAGCGCACCCCCAGCGTCCCGATGTCGTGGGCGAACACCTCCCCGAGCTGGTCGTCACGCACCTTGCCGATGTACCCCACCTGCCCGCCGAAAGAGGCCACCCCGGCCACGGTGTTGGCCGCCGAGCCCCCGGATGTCTCTATGGCCGGCGCCATAGCGGCATACAGCTCCTCGGCCCGGTCGGCGTCTATCAGCGTCATTGCCCCCTTGACCAGCCCGTGGGCGTCGATGAAGTCGTGTTCCTCTGTGGTGATCACATCGACGATGGCGTTGCCGATCCCCACTACATCCATTTGGCCCACTCAGCCCTCCTCAAGTCCGGCTAGCCGGAGAAAATGTATTGGCAATCGGATTCGGTCAAGACCGTGCCTTCCGCGGCCACGTTCTCCGCCACTTCGCTAGTCGTCGCGTTGGCCACGATGACCAGAGGGTTGAAGTCGGCGTGCAAGGCCCAGGCCAGCGCCACCTGGCTGAGGCTTAGGCCGAGCCGGCGGCCCACCTCGGCGGCCCGCTCCCGACGAGCCCAGTTGTCGTCGCTGAGATAGCAGCGGGCGGTGTCGGCCAAGTGGCCCTCGGTGGCGTCTTCAAGCTGCTGGTGGGCGATTCGCTCGCTGAGAAATCCTCCGGCCAGCGGCGACCAGGCCACCACCGCCACCTCTTGCTCTCGATGCCACGCCCTGTCGGCGGCCCGGTCGGGGCCAGTGAGGGTAACCACATCGTCCCAAGGCTCGTCGAGTTGGTCGACGAGGCTGAAGTGGGCGCTGTTGGCCACCGGCCCCTTCAGGTCATGGGCGTCGGCATAGTCAACGGCCGACTCGATCCTGAGTGTCGACCAGTTCGACACCCCCCACGCCCCGATATGGCCCCGGTCGATGGCGGCGTTGACCGCTTCAACCAGACCGCCGACGTCAACAGAAGGGTCGTCGCGGTGGAACAGCCACAGGTCGAGATGGTCGACGCCAATCTGCTGTCGCGACCTGTTGATGTCCTCATTTATGGCGTCGGGATTCACCCGAGGGACCCAATCGGGGAGTGCAGGATGGCAGCCCTTGGCCGAGATGACGATGCCCTCTCGGCCCCCCCGATGGCGGATCCATCGGCCCAAAATGGCGTCCACACCGTCGTCGGGAGTGGCGTAGTTGACCGCGGTGTCGAACGCATTGATCCCTGTGTCAACCGCGGCGTCGAGCAAGGCGAAGCGGGACGGGTCGTCAAGGGCGAACAGGCTGATGGCCCCCTGGACTACCCGGCTCATGGGAGTTTGCACCCCGGGAATTTCGATGTACTTCATCAGTCGCTGCCTTGTTCAAAGGGGTATACCACTCCAAGGCGGCCCCGGATCTCATCGCACAGTCCGGCCATCTCCAGCGACAGGCTCAGCGGCATGCGATCGCTCTCGGTGCGCCCGCGGCGGACGCAGTCCACTACCTCTTCGATCTCATATTCGAATCCGTTGGCTCGATGCGGCATCGTCTCGACCTCCTCTTCGCCTCCGGCTCGCAAAATGGCCCGATCTGCCGCCCAAAACACGGGGATCTCGATCGACCCGGCAGTGCCGGCAATCATTGCGCTGCTCTCAAGGTTGGCCACCGTGGCGCAGCCGAGCTGGGCCAGTCCGCCACCCGGATATGACGCAGCAATGGACACGATCTCATCTACGTTTGCCTCCCCCACTCGGGCAAGAGCCCCGTATTCGACAGGATGGGAACCGTAGAGCCAATGGGCAATTGTCAACGGGTAAACCCCCACATCAAGCAGGCTTCCCCCCGCAAGGCTCGGGTTGAACAGCCGGTGCTCCGGCATTACCGGGACGGAGAATCCGAACGCGGCCGTGACTAGCCGCACATCGCCGATGAGACCCTCGTCGATCCACCGGCGCACTACCTCATAGATGGGCAAAAACCGGGTCCACATCGCCTCCATGGCAAAGACCCCGGCATCCCGTGCCGCTTCCCCCATGCGGGTCGCGCCGGCCAGATTGGGAGCGATGGGCTTTTCCACCAACACCGCCACTCCCGCATCAATGCAGGCTATGGCCGCCTCCTCATGAAACGGGTGCGGCGTGCAGATATACACCGCGTCGAGCCGTTCGGCAGACAGCATCTCGCCCACCGACCCGTAGGACGACGCAATGCCCCTCGACTCGGCAAAGGCGTGAGCCCGGTCCGCGTTCCTTCCGGCCACCGCAGCGACGTGGGCATCCTCCACAACGTCCATGGCGCCAAGAAACTGCCCAGAGATGCCTCCGTGTCCGACCATTCCGAACCGAATGTCGTCTGTGTCGTGCAATCTTGCCTCCTGCGACTTGGCGCGGCCCGAGGCTACTTGGCCCTTCCTGCGTAGGCATTACGGAGCCAGACCGCCCTCCGCTACTGTGCCCGTGTCGAATCCGCATCAGGGAACTGGCCTATGAGCAATCAAATCGACGGTGACGAGTACCGGATATCCGAGGAGGACAAGGATCATTTCGCGGAGTGTGGCTACGTACACCTGCGAGGGCTGCTTACCGCCGAGGATGTCAGCGAGCTCGAAGGCACTTACGACCGGTTTCTGCGCCGGGAGATCGAGGTGCCGGGCAAGGATTACTGCGACATGGCGGGCGATTACGGCCGTGAACCTGAGGATTTCTCGATCATCAACGTCATGCTCCCCCGGCGTTACTACCCCCAGTGGCAGGGCAACATCTTCGAGCGCCGGGCGGCTTCGGCGGCCCGGCAACTCTGCGGCGACGGGATGGCCATCGACTACGACCAGCTCTTGGCCAAGCAGCCGTACAAGGAAGACGCCGTGTTCGCCTGGCACCAGGACATGGCCTACTGGCCCGACACCCCCGACACCCGCACAGCCACTTTCTGGCTGGCTATAGACGACTCCACCATCGCCAACGGCTGCATGCGCTTCGTGCCCGCCACCAACCGGGAACGGGAGCTGCGCCCCCACACCCCCCAGTTCGGCGACCGGGGCGACTCCCACGCCCTAGGCACCGACTTGATGGAGAGCGACGAGCCGGTCCCCGTGCCCATCAGCCGAGGGGATGTGACCGTGCACAACGAGCGGGTCATGCACGGCTCCGGCGGCAACTCCACCGCCGGTTTCCGCCGGGCCTACGTCATCGCCTTTCGCTCCGAGGACACCGTGGCCATCGAGCGCCAACTCGGCTTCACCCACAGCCACAACGACAGCGGCGACGTCCTCAACCAAGTAGGCGTTGAAGGCCAAACCCGCTGAACAGGGCCATCCCGCCCCAAGCTGGCTATTTTCGCTAGACCGCTCGTGACGGGGTGGTGAAGGAGGTTCGGTGGTCGAGCCGAAGGCTGTTGGTCAGATGGAGACTGGCCTTGAGGGGGAGATCTGTAGACGACCGCCCCACCATCACTTCGACGTCGCCCTCTTCGACCACTAACTCGAAGTTGCGGTTTAGAAAGGCGAGCTGGCTGGCGGCGAAGTCGAACTCCACCCGACTGCTCTCTCCGGGCTCCAGCGACACCCGGTGAAAGCCCGCCAGTTGGCGGACAGGGCGGGTTACCGAGCCCACCACGTCTCTCACGTAGAGCTGCACCACCTCGTCTCCGGCACGATCACCGGTGTTCTTCACTTCACAGCCGATCACAACCGCCTCTCCGGCCTGGGGGACTGTGGCAGACAGTGTGAGATTGCTGATCTCGAATGTGGTGTAGGAGCGGCCGTGGCCGAATGCCCAGACCGGAGCGCTTGGCCCGTCCACGTAGGCCCGGTCGGACGATGAGCCGCTGCCGTGCTTGTGCCCGTGGTAAGTCGGCGACGCGCCCACACCAGCAGGAAACGACACGGGAAGCTTGCCCCCGGGGTTCAGCTCGCCGAACAAAGTCGAGGCAATCGATTCGGGTCCCTCAGGGCCGGGATGCCAAACCTGGAGGATGGCTCTGGCACCGGCGAGGTCTCCAGCGATATCGAGAGGCCGGCCGCTGACCACTACCGCAACGGTGGGCACCCCGGCCGCGATCACCCGCCGCACGAGCTGGGGCTGCGCGCCGGCAAGCTCGAGCGTCTTGCGGTCACGGCCTTCTCCTCCGGTGGCGTCGCCCACCCAGCCGGTCTTCTCGCCTATGGCCAACACCACAACGTCGGCACCTCGGGCTGCCTCCACCGCTTCGTCGATGCCGTCTTCATCAAGCCGGGTCCAGTCACAGCCCTTCACGCTCGTGACCGGGGTGTATCGGGCAATGGCGTCGGCAATGGTGCTTATGTCTGGGTATAGACCTCTAATCGCCTGATCCAGTTCGACCGGGTCGATGATGGCGCCGGTGCTATGGAAGACCTTGGCCACCGCGTCCAGAGTTGGATCGGGAGAGGACTCATTGGCCGGTCCGTCGGCATCATCGCCACCCCCGAAGACACCGGCCATTGACCCCCCGAGACCCTGAGACAGCGCCAGGCCGAGTTCGACAGCCGCAGGCGGGGTGTACGCCGCGAATAGGCCCCGCAACGTGTCGGCCATCGGGCCGATTACCGCCACCGACCCGGCATCGGCGCGAAGCGGAAGGGTGCCGTCATTCTCCAGCAACACCAGCGACGCGTCGGTGATGGTTCGAGACAGCTCCAGCGCCGCTGGTTGGTTGAAGGCCTCAGCAGCCCGGTTGGCATTCATGGTGGGAGAGTCCATGAGGCCGACCTGGAATCGCTGGGTGAGTGCCCGCTCAACGGCAAGATCGAGAACCGATTCTTCGAGTTCGCCGTTTCGGATCGCATCGGGCAGCGAGGAGTAGCAGATTCCCGTGGGCAACTCGATGTCGAGTCCCGCCGACAGGGCCATTACTCCGGCCTCGGCATTGTTGGCGGCCACCGCATGGGGCTGGTGGATTCGGGCCACCGCCGAGTAGTCGGCCACCACGCATCCCTGGAATCCGAGTTGGTGGCGAAGCAGGTCGGTGAGGATCTCGGGAGATGCGGCCACCGGCACCCCGTCGATCTCGGAATACGAGTTCATCACCGACGCCAGCCCTGCCTCACGGATGGCGCCCTCGAAAGGCAGGGCGTACACCTCGTACACCGCACGCGGCCCAATGGGGCTGGCCGTCTGGTTGAGGGCCCCTTCAGTGTAGGAGTAGCCAAGGAAGTGCTTGCCGGTGGCGATCGTGCCTTTACCCAGATCGTCGGTCTGCATGCCGCGGACGAAGGCGATGCCCATCGCGGCGCACAAGAACGGGTCTTCCCCGTAGGTCTCGTGGACTCGGCCCCAACGGGCGTCCCGGTTCACATCCAGCACGGGCGAGAGCACGTGATTGATTCCGACCGCCCGAGCCTCACTGCTGGCCACCCCGGCCATCTGCTCGATGAGCTGCGGCTGAAAGGTGGCCGCCAGGCCGATAGCGGTGGGGAAGGCAGTGGCGCAGTCATGGGCTAGGCCGCACAGGGCCTCATTGTGGACCATGGCCGGAATCCCCAACCGGGTGTGGTCCCGCAACCACTCTTGGATTGCGTTGATGGCTGCGGCCAATTCCCGGGGCTGTCGGGCGAGACCCCCGCCCATGCAGATGTGGCCCACCCCGTGGGGAATCACCTGGCTCATCTTGTCGGGATCGGGACCGTATTGGCCCATGAACATTGCCGGGAAAACGCCCACTACTTGGGCGGCCTTTTCCTCCAACGTCATGCGCGACAGCAGATCAGCCACCCGCTCGGAGATGGGCAGGCTGGAGACGAGATGCGGAGGGGCTGCCTCTGTCATCGCACCTCGTCGGAGCCGCGCATTCGCAAGCCGAGCACCGCTTAGTTGACGGGTAAGAAGTCGTCGGCGGCGGCGTCAAAGGCAAGTAGAATTGGAGCGCCGTCGCCGATGTCGAACTTGCCAGCCTCTATTGATGCCGATGAATTGGCCGTCACGTCGAGACTGAGACCACCTTCGGCGGCCGCCCTAAACGAATCGTTGGTGAGATCTGGCCCGGCAGCCGTAGCAATCTGCGTGAATATCTCCACAGCTTGGCACGCCCAAATGGTGGTGTTCAGATTCACCGGCTCATCACCCTCGGGGTCGACAATGACAATTTCGCCCGACGCCGCTTCGAAGCGGTCGATGCAGGAAACAACGCTTGGATCCCCCGCCTTGGCGAGATCTTCGAATCCCACTGAACCGAGCGCATAGGCACCTTCTAGGGCATCGGTCGTGTAGCCGAGGTCGCGATAAAGCTCGGGGTCGATGCCGCTTCCTCTGGTTGCTACCAACCTGGGGCGATATGGACTCCGATCAATGCCAGAGACCACGTTGAGAGCCGAACCGATTCCCACCGCGAGGATTACCTCGGCCCCGTCGGCCTGCCACCGCTGGGCAAAGGCCTGCATCTCAGCTTCTGAGGCGGCAATGTCACCCCCACTGCTGGTGGATTCGGTTTCTGACACCACATCGACTCCGGCGGCCACCAGGGCGTTGACGTAGTGATCCCGCTCACTTCCCGTGTCCGCGGCGGCATGCACCGCCACCGGACCATCCAGGATCCCGGCATCGATCAGCAACTGGACGCTGATTGCCGCGCCGCGGGCAGGGAGCGCGCCTGGGCCGATGGCCACAGCCTTGGACCGGTCGAAATCCTCTTGGCTGACCCCGAAGGTGTTGATAAAGATCGTTTCGTTCACGTCGGTGAAACAGGTCAGATTGGTGAGCAGCGGACCCATGGCCGCAAACACTTCCTCATCTTGCGTCAACTGCACGCAGGCCGCTTCTGACTCGACATTCCCTAGGGGCGAATACCCCACCATGACCGGCTCAAGTCGGCGACCGAGAACCCCACCGTTGGCGTTGACCTCGTCGATGACGGCCTGCCACTTGGCTTCCACGTCGCCGTTGCTGCGGCCGATGACGGAGAGATCGATGATCACGATGCCGATCTTGATCGCCTCAGAGGTCACGCCCCGGAACGAGTCGGTCAGCACAATCGGCTCAGGCTCGGCTGGCTCTTCCTCGGTCTCCGGCGCCTCAGCCTGCTCGTCTGCGGGCTCAGGTGTCTCCGGTTCCGGCGCCGTGGCCTCCGCGTCAGCCTCTTCCGGCTCGTCTGCGGGCTCAGGAGCTTCTGTTGGTGGGGGCGCGGTCTCAGGCGCAGCTTCTTCCGGCTGGGTCTCAGGTTCCTGAGCACCGCCGTCCGAGGCAGGCTCTGAATCTCCGCCCCCGCACGCCGATGCCAAGACGAGCAGAACGGTGATAATTCCTATGAGTCGTAAGCGCATGGCTGAATCCCTCCGCAAAGATCTAGCCCTTTACGGTTCCACATTAGGTTGTGGCCATGCGACAAGACTCGGGCAGGATGCAGATCACCGTCCAGACCCCGGATCGCTCTAGCGAGCCAGTTGACTTCGGCGCTCCGTTCGAGCCTCCTGCCGGTCGGGTACTGCACTGCTGGGGCCAGCTCGGCGTCGAGGATCGACCCCACCTCGTCGAAGACAGCGAGCTCGCCGAATACGAGGCGACCATCGAACCGAAACCGGGGGTGGTGAGCACCTATGCCCACGTCCATGACACCAGCGACGGAATTCTCGACGCCTTCTGCCAGGGGATCGGCAACCTCATGGGGAAACGCCCAGGATTTGGGTTGATCGTCGGCCTCCATGTCCGCCCGGTCGAACATGTGGTGGCCAAAGGAACATGCGACGAATCGCTTCGCCGAATGGCTCGGTGTCTGCGGGATCTGGACATGCCCGTGTGGCTGCGGATCGGCTATGAGTTCAACCTCAGCTTCGACCCTCACGACACCGAGGCTTACAAGGACCTGTTCCCCCACATCGTCGAGCTGTTCCGCCGCGAGGAAGCTCACAACGTGGCCGCCACGTGGTGCTCAGCGGCGGGATCGTTCCAGTTCCGAGACCCGTTCGACTGGTGGCCTGGAAACGAGTACGTCGACTGGGCTGCCATGGACGTGTTCGCCCCGATTGGCTTCGAGCGCTCCGAGACATCCGCCTATCTCGACCGGTGCCGGGAAGAGAGGAAGCCGGTGATGATTCCCGAGTCGTGTCCCTTCTTCTTCGATTGGAATCTGGTCGATCCCGACCGTCCCGAGTCGTTTCGCGACGGGCTGCTCGAGATCGGCGACTTCGAAGACCAATGGGCCTGGTACGAGGCCATGTTCGAACTGGTTCGGCGTCGGCCCGAGATCAAAGCCCTCACAGTGATCGCCACCGACTGGCGAGACGGCATGTTCCCGTTCTACGGCGATACCAGAATCGGCTCTTGGGATGGCTTGGCCGAACGCTATGCCGCCGCGTTGTCCGACCCGCGCTTCATGCACCGACAGGAGTCCCAAGATCTGTTCGAGCACCGATAAGCAAACCACCGGGAGGGGGGGTAGATGACCGACGCCGCCAGCGACGACGCCGGCGCCCTGTCTCGCCGGGTGCTTGACAGCCAGACAGATCAGACCGGCGCCGACGATGAGGTGATATTTCCCGACCACGTCCTTCCCGGTGTGGGCGGCGAGCAAATGTCGCTGCGGGAAGGGCTGGCCAAAGGCGGAATAGCCACCTTCCTCGTCCTGTTGATCCTCAACAGCCTCGATGAGCTCGAATCGGCGGCGCTGTCGGTTCTCGCTCCCGAAATCCGCGACAGCTTCGGCGTAGGCGACGGGGTCATCGTTTTCTTGGGCGCCGCCTCGGTGTCGTTCGTGTTCCTCGGCGCATTGCCCATGGGCTGGCTCGCCGACCGATTCCGCCGGGGACCGATCATCGGAGTGGCCAGCCTCGCGTTCGGCCTCTTCTCGCTGCTTTCCGGCCTCGCCCGCCATGTGGCGGTGTTCTTCTTCGCCCGGCTCGGAACCGGAATCTCCAAGTCCAACACCCTCCCCGTCCACAACTCTCTGATAGCCGACCAGTACCCGATCGGCGTACGAGGCCGCATCGCGTCGCTCTCCATCATGTCCGGGCGCACGGTGAGCATCATCAGCCCGGTGCTTGTCGGCGGCATCGCAACCCTCGTCAGCTGGCGGTGGACCTACTACACCCTGTGGATACCGGTGGCCGTGGTGGCCGTGTTGGCGTTCAGGCTCCCTGAGCCGGTGCGAGGCCAGTGGGAGAAGACCGACGTATTGGGCAAGACGGGTGGCGATGGCGACTCTGCCCCCATCTCGCTTGAGGCCGCGTTCGCCCGGCTGAACAAGGTCGCCACCCTGCGCACCGTGCTACTCGGCTTCGCCGCGCTGGGCTTCGGACTCTTCAGCCGACCAGTGCTCACCTCCTTGTTTCTCGAGGACGAGTACGGACTGGGCCCGTTGGGCCGAGGCACCCTAACCACGGCGTCGGGAGTCGGGGTCATCGCCATCATGCCGCTGGTCGGGCGGCGTTTCGATCGCCTCTACCGCGAGAACCCCACCCGGGCGATGGGGTTGATCGGTGCGCTCGTCTTGCCCTCGGCGCTGTTGCTGCCCGTCCAGTTCAACATGCCCAACCCGTGGCTCTTCGCCGTGTTGGACGTTCCCGGCTCGCTGATGATGTTCGCGGCGTTCGCCATGGTCGGGCCTCTCATGCAAGCCGTGGTGCCCTACCGGCTTCGGGGCATCGGCTCGGCGCTTTCCACGCTGTACATCTTCTTCATCGGCGCGGCCGGCGGCGGCCTGCTGTCGGCCATGGTGATCGATGCCAGCGGCCCGAAGACCACCATCCTGGTGCTCGGCCTGCCCTCCACCATCGTCGGCGGCGCCTTCATGTTGAACGGCGCCCGCCACATTCGGCGCGACTTGTCGCGCAATGTGGCGGAGATACTCGAAGAGCAGGCCGAACACGACCGCCAACGAGAAGACCCCGAACACATCCCTGCCCTGCAATTGGCTGACGTCGACTTCAGCTATGGCAACGTCCAAGTGCTCTTCGATGTCGGCTTCGAAGTCCGCAAGGGCGAGACCCTGGCCCTGCTGGGCACCAACGGCGCCGGCAAGTCGACCATTCTGCGGATCATCGCTGGCCTCGGCACTCCGGAACGGGGAGTGGTGCGCCTGAATGGCCGCACCATCACCTTCTCCACCCCCGAACAGCGAACCGAGATGGGAATCCAGACCCTCTTGGGGGGAAGCGGCGTATGGGCGCCGCTCAGCGTGCTCCACAACCTGGAGATGGGGACCTATCAGCTCCGAGACGACAAGGCCGAACGGCAGCGTCGAATCGAGCACGCCCTTAAGTTGTTTCCCGAACTCCGCTCCCGCCTCGACGACCGGGCCGACGCCCTGTCGGGCGGCCAACAACAGATGCTCGCCTTGGCCCGGACACTGTTGTGCCAGCCCGAAGTCCTCCTGATCGACGAACTGTCCCTCGGCCTCGCTCCTACTGCGGTGGCCGAGCTCATGGGCCACATCGAGCGGCTCCAATCGACCGGGCAGACCATCGTCATCGTAGAACAGTCGCTCAACATCGCCCTGGAATTGGCCGACCGGGCCGTGTTCATCGAGAAGGGCCAGGTGAGGTTCGAAGGCCCGGCCTCTGAACTGGCTGAGCGCGACGACCTGGTCAGAGCCGTTTTCTTGGGAGACGAGGGGGGCTGATGGCGCTGGGTTTCCTCGAAGCCAACCGCCAGCTCATTTTCGACGGGGCGGTGAACGGACTGGTGTACGGGATGCTGGCTATGGGCATCGTCCTGATATTCCGCTCGTCCCGGGTCATCAATTTCGCGGCCGGAAACATGGGCCTGCCCGGTGCCGGTCTGTTGGCACTGCTGGCACTGCGCTGGAACGTTCCCTTCTGGCTAGCGGCACTCGCTGCTGTCGCGGTGGGGGCACTCTTCGCCGCCGTGGTGGAGGTCGGGGTGGTGCGCCGGCTGTTCACCGCGCCGAGGGTGATCTTGTTGGTGGCCACCATTGGGATCGCCCAGCTTGCTCAGGGCATCCTGCTGGCCTACCCCGACGTCGGCGGCGGCATCGGCACCCGCTATCCCGTCATCGTCGACACAACCTTGACCGATGTGGCCGGGCTCTTCGTCACCGGTCCACAGCTCAGCGCGCTGATCGTCGCCCCCCTGGTGGCGATTGCGCTCGGCGTGCTGCTGGACCGCACCCCCTACGGCCGAACGGTGCAGGCCACCGCGGCCAACCCCGATTTGTCGCGAGTCTCGGGCATCAACCCGAAACCGGTATCGCTCACCATCTGGGTGATCGCCGGGGTGGTGTCCACCATCGCGGTGATCCTGCTCTCCGCGGACCGCAGCGTGAGCGGGCTGGAGACGGTGGGGCTCACCACCATGGCCAACTCACTGGCCGCCGCAGTGATCGCACGCATGCGATCGTTCCCGCTCGCCCTGGCCGGAGGAGTGGTGGTCGGCGTGACGTTCTCGCTGGTCAAGTTCAACTATCCGGTTGAGGGCGGGCTCTTTGAGTTCGTCCTGCTCATCGGGGTGCTGGTGGCGGTTGCAGTCCAGGGCCGCCGGGACGACGACGCTCCAGGGCGGTACTCGTTCGCTCCCAAGGTCCGCCCCATTCCCCAGCACCTGATGTCAATCTGGTGGGTCCGACATTTGGGCAAGATCGCCCTAGGTCTGGCTGGCGTGGCCGCAGTGCTGTTGCCCATGGTCGTTACCACCCCGTCACGGCAGATCACCTATGCCACCATCCTCGCCTTCGGGATCTGCGCGGTGTCGGTGGCCATCATCACCGGATGGGCAGGACAGCTATCGCTGGGCCAGATGGCCTTTGCCGGAATCGGCGCTGTGGCCGCGGCTTCGTTCCAGCGGGGCATCCAAATGGACATCGGCTGGGGCGACAACCGGCTGATCGATTTCGAGGCCGGTGGCATCCCCTTCGCGGCCGCGGTTGCCCTAGGAGCGGTTATTGCTGCCGGGTTTGCCGGGCTGGTGGGCGTGGGCGCACTGCGGGTGCGCGGCCTTCTGCTCGCCGTGGCCACGTTTGTTCTCGCCCTGGCCACCGAGGAGTATCTCTTCCGCCGGCCCATCTTCAGCGATGGAAACACCAACTCAGTCTCCTTTCGCCGGGGCCAGGTTTTCGGGCTCGACCTCGACAGCCAGCGCACCTACTACTGGCTGCTGTTCGGGGTCTTGGTGGTGGTGCTGGTAGCGGTAGCCCGCATTCACCGCAGCCGCTTTGGCCGGGCCATCCGGGCCCTGCGGGACAATGCCGATGCCGCGGCCGCCTACGGGGTTCGCCCGGCGCGGACCAAGCTGGGAGCTTTCGTCTTAGCCGGCGCGGTTGCCGGCCTTGGCGGCGGCCTCTTGGCCGGAGTGATACACGAGGTCCCCCTTACCGGCCGCTTCTTCGGAACCGGGGAATCCTTGCGGCTCATCTCCATGGCCATCATCGGCGGCATCGGCGCCGCCATCGGACCGGTGCTCGGCGCGCTATGGGTGATCGGACTTCCCGCCTTCGCTCCCACCAACCGCTTGATCCCCCTGTTCACTTCAGGCGTCGGCCTGCTGATCCTTCTTCTGTATTTCCCCGGCGGACTCGCTCAAATCGCCTATTCCGCCCGCGACCGGATCGTGGCCTGGCTGGAAGTCCGCCGACCACCACCCCCGACCAAGCAAATCCACTCCGTGCCCACCGCGCTAGCGGTTCCGGCCGCGCTGCCCGACACCTCTGAACCGGCGCTGCGGGCAACCGGGATTTCCGTGCGCTTCGGCGGCCGATTGGCGGTCGACAACGCCCACATCGAAGTGGCCCCCAGTGAGGTTGTGGGGCTCATCGGCACCAACGGCGCCGGCAAGTCGACTCTGATTAACGCCATCGGGGGTTTCGTCCCGTCCAGGGGCCGCGTCGAGCTCTACGGCTGGCCGATTCACCGCCTCAAGCCCGCCGAACGGTCCCGAAAAAGACTGGGCCGGACATTCCAAGCCGCAACCCTGTTTCCCGAGCTCACCGTCCGAGAAACCGTCCTGGTGGCCGCCTCCTCTGCGCTGTCCACCAATCCAAGACGACTCTTGACCGCGGCCCGCACCAAGCAGGGCAACCGCTCCTCACAGGCCCGAGCCGACGACCTGATCGACTTTCTCGGTTTGGGCCGCTACGCCGACCGCCAAATCGCCGACCTTTCCACCGGCACCCGCCGAATCGTCGAACTCGCCGGACTCTTAGCCCTCAACGCCCAGATGCTGTGCCTCGATGAGCCCACTGCCGGAGTGGCGCAGCGAGAGGCCGAGGCTTTCGGACCCCTCGTCGTGGAAATCCGCCGCCATCTCAACGCCGCCATGCTCATCGTCGAGCATGACATGCCGCTCATCATGTCGATCAGCGACCGCGTCTACTGCCTAGAAGCCGGCACCATCATCGCCCAAGGAACACCCGCCGAAGTCCGAGCCAACCCCGCCGTCATCACCAGCTACCTAGGCTTAGACACCCGCGCCATCCACCGCAGCGACGCAACCCCCGACTGAGACGGCTTCAGCACCTTTCGGTCCTACGTCAGCTCGGCACAACAGTGATTGGACAGCTGGTGCCGGGGGCGGCGGCTAGTCGGGCATCGGCAGTCAGCAGGGTGCAGTCCAGTGCCTCGGCAAGAGCAACATAGGCCGCGTCATAGGCCGACACATTGTCCCGAAGGGCCCACATCCTGGCCACCAGCCCTACCAGCGGGAAGCGCTCCACCCCCAGCCGACTCCACCGCTGCACCGCTCGCTCTGCTTCTCGGGTGGTCAATGACCCGCGAATCAGCAGTTTGCGGAGGGTCTGAACCACCTCAGCATCCACTAAGTGCGGTGCGGCCAAGCGGCTCTCGCTCACCATCCGCCGACCATCGCCATCGCTCAGCAGCGCCGACACGGCGGCCGACGCATCGACCACGATCACCGGTCGGCGCGGCCCTCGTCGAGCGCCTCCAAAATCTCAGCAGTCGAGATACCCAGACTGGGCAAGTCGCCAAGCAGCAGCGGGTTGGCAGCCCGCCGAGTAGAACCGGCCAACTCCCGCACCGCCATCGCCGACACCGACAACCCCTCACGACCCGCCAGAGTTTCAAGGCGATGCACAACTTCATCAGGCACATTACGCAAGTACAGAGTTCTCATGTTGCATTATGCTAGCAACTAGCTATCGCAAAGGAAACAAACGACATCGACTTCGAGTATTCAGCCTCCCTAGGGGAATAACGCTCGACAGCGGAAACAGGAGTGATTGTCTGCCGCGTTGATTTCCGCGCAGAATTGCGAAACCACGTCATCTAGTCTCAGCCGATGGCCGAGGACGCATCCAACCCTTACCGGCTGCCTCGGACGGTGGTGCCGCGGCGGTATGAGTTGCGGTTGGAGCCGGATCTGGAGGAGTTTTCGTTTGCGGGGGCGGTGTCGGTGGATCTTGAGGTGCTGGAGCCGGTGGGCGAGATTGTGCTCAATGCGGCTGAGTTGGAGATTGCCGGCGGGGACCTCAACGAAGTGGCGCTGGCCGGCATCGATTACGACGAAGAGCATGAGCGGGCGGTGCTGCGGCTGGGTGAGCCGGTTTCGCCCGGGCCGGCCCGGCTGAGCCTGACGTTCACCGGGACGCTGAATGACCAGCTAAGGGGGTTCTATCGATCCACGTTCACCGACGACGACGGCGATGAGCGGGTGATCGCCACCACGCAGTTCGAATCCACCAATGCCCGGCGGGCGTTTCCGTGCTGGGACGAGCCCGATCTCAAGGCGACTTTCGAGGTGACCCTGGTGGTGCCCGACGACCTGATGGCGGTGTCTTCAGGGGCGGAGGTCGATTCTGAGCCCACAGACGACGGGCGCCGGGCGGTGAAGTTCGCCCCCACCATGGAGATGTCCACCTATCTGTTGGCATTCATTGTCGGCCCGCTGGAAGCCACCGAACCGGTGGACGTGAACGGCACGCCGCTGCGGGTCCTGCACCCCGTGGGCAAGGGCCACCTCACCGAGTTCGCCCTGGACGCCGGAGCGTTTTGCCTCGACTTCTTCGAGGACTACTTCGCCATCGACTACCCCGGCGACAAGCTCGACTTGGTGGCCATCCCCGACTTCGCCTTCGGGGCCATGGAGAACATGGGCTGCGTCACCTTCCGAGAGATCCTGCTGCTCATAGACCCCGACAGCTCCACCCAGCAGGAACGGCAGACCGCGGTGGACGTGATCGCCCACGAGCTGGCCCACATGTGGTTCGGGAACCTGGTGACCATGAAATGGTGGAACGGCATCTGGCTGAAGGAGGCATTTGCCACGTTCTGCGAGATGCTGGCGGTGGACGCCTACCGCCCCGACTGGAAGCGGTGGCTGGCATTCGGACTGTCGAGGGCGGCGGCCTTCGACGTGGACGCCCTCGCCGCCACCCGGACTATCGAGTACCCGGTGGTCTCCCCCGCTGATGCCGAGGGCATGTACGATCTGCTCACCTACGAGAAGGGCGCCGCCGCGGTGCGGATGCTGGAGCAGTACCTAGGGGCCGACGAGTTCCGCGACGGGGTCCGCCACTATCTCCAGCGCCACTCCTACGCCAACACCGAGACCCACGACTTGTGGGATGCCCTTTCCGAGTCCACCGGCGAGCCAGCCCGAGACGTGATGGACTCATGGATCTTCCAGGGCGGCCACCCAGTGGTGACCGCCTCAGCCGACGACAGCGGCATCATCACGCTCAGCCAAAGCAGATTCCGCTACGACGGCCAGCCCGACGATACCCGCTGGCAAGTGCCGGTGGTGGCCGCGGTGGGCACCGACAACGGAGAACACCGCGAACGGCTGGTGCTGGATAATCCGGTCGCACTGAACGCCGACAAGCCTTCTTGGGTCATGGTAAATCCAACGGCTGATGGCTTCTACCGGGTGGCCTACCAAGGCGACCTGCTCGACCGGCTGCTAGAGGGCGGCCCCGAGCTGGACCCGCTCCAGCGATACGTGCTGGTGGACGACCAATGGGCACTGACGGTGGCCAACCGGATGGGCGTGGCCGATTACATGGAGTTCGCCGAGCGCATTGCCGCCACCGAGGACGACTTGGCCGTATGGCGCCGGCTGGCCGGCACGCTGGGCACTCTCGACCACATGGCTCCAAACGACGGGCGGGCTGGACTCCAGGCTCGAGTGAGGGCCATGGTCGGCCCGGCGTGGGGCGGGGTGGGCTGGGAGCCCGCCACCGGTGAGAACGACCGCATCGGCGAATTGCGGGGCGTGCTAGCCCGCACCCGGGCCGTGGAGGGCAACGACGCCGAGGCCATCGCCCGATGCCGGGCGCTTATGGCCGACGAGGGCATCGACCCCGCCCTGGCTGCGGCCGCCATCGCCGTGGTCGCCGCCACCGGAGACGAGGCCGACTACGAGGAGATCCGCCGACGCTACAAGAGCGCCCCCACCCCGCAGCTTGAGCTGCGCTATCTGATGGCGCTCACCAGCTTCGACGCCCCCAGGCTCATGGACCGCACCCTGGCCGCCACCCTCGACGGCACGGTACGCAGCCAGGACGCCGGTTTCGTGCTGCGGGGCTGTCTGGAAAACCGCGGCCTCGGCCCCCAAGCCTGGGCGTTCATCGCCGAGCACTGGGACGGCATCAACCAACGCCTCCCCTCAGCCATCATCCCCCGAATGCTCGGCGGCATCAGCGCACTTTCCACCCCCGAGTTAGCCGCCGAAGTCCAAGACTTCCTAGGTGGCCACCCTGTTGCCCAAGGCCCCCTGATCGTCGCCCAGCATCTTGAACGCCAACAGATAAACGTCCATCTGCGAAGTCGAGTCCAACAAGGCCTAGGCTAGTTGGTCCCGACCGCGGCCCTGACCGACTCCTTCACCGACTTGATGGTGGCGAAGACCGCAGTGGGCTCGTATCCGCAGTGGGCCATGCAGTTGTCGCAGCGGGGATCTCTGCCACGGCCGTAGCTGTCCCAGTCGGTGGTCTCGATCAGCTCCTGGTAGGTCTCGGTGTAGCCGTCGGACATCAGATAGCAGGGCCGCTGCCAGCCGAACACCGAGTAGCTGGGGATCCCCCAGGCGGTGCACTCGTACTCCACCTTGCCCTCGAGGAAGTCCAAGAACAGCGGCGTGTGGTTCAGCCGCCACTTCTTGCGCTTGCCCTCGGAGAAGGCGTCCCGGAACAAGCGCTTGGTCTGCTCCACCGGCAAGAAGTGCTCTTGGTCGGGGGCCTTCTCATAGGCGTACCCCGGCGAGATCATCATGGAGTCGACTTCGAGGTCGTCGTTCAAGAAGTCGAGCACGCTGCGCACGTCTTCGGGGCTGTCGGTGCTGAAGAACGTGCTGTTGGTGGTGACCCGGAATCCCTTGGCCTTGGCCTCGTTGACTGCCTCCACGACCTCGTCGAACACCCCTTCGCGGGCCACGGCCAGGTCGTGGCGCTCCTTCAGCCCGTCCACGTGGACCACGAACGAGAAGTAGGGCGACGGCTTGAACTTGTCGATCTTGCGCCGTAGCAGCACCGCGTTGGTACACAGGTACACGAACTTCTTGCGCTTGATTAGCTCGTCAACCATCTCGTCGATGTGGGGGTGCAGCAGCGGCTCGCCCCCGGCGATGGACACCATCGGGGCGCCGCACTCCTCCATGGCTGCCACTGCCTCGTCCACGCTGACCCGCTTGCGCAGCACCTCGGTGGGATACTGGATCTTGCCGCAGCCGGGACACTCCAGGTTGCAGGCGAACAGCGGCTCCAACTCCACGATGAGTGGGAACTTCTCCCGGCGGCGCAGCTTGTTCTTGAACACATAGGCGCCAACCTTGGCCGCTTGTCTCATCGGGATGGGCATGTCAGCAAACCTCCTTGGTCAGCACTGGCGTCAATCGTCGAATGGTGCGCAGCGCTCGGTTGATCCTTACCGGGGCAGTCAGAGACCGCAGTTCCCGGCTGGGGGTGTCGGTAACTACCCGAACCACCGCCGCTGGACCGCGATGATGCTCCAAAAGCCAGGCCGACTCCATATCGACCGCCACCGCGCCCTGCTCGGCCAGCTCCTGTCGGCGTGGGCCGACGGCTAGCTTGGACACACTGGCGACGGGACCGGTGTGCACGGTGAACCCGGCTTCTTCCAGGCACCTGGCCACTGCTTCGGCCTCGGGCAGTCCGATCGCGACGACATCGGCGGCCGACACCTCGGTGGCAACCACCACATCGCCGGGCGCGATGCCCTCAACCACCGCCCCGCCCATGCCGACCACCGCCACCGGCCCGCTATGCTGCTCGACTCGGCGGCTCGGCTTGGGGCCCATGCCCGTGCACACCACGGTCGCCCCACCGCCATCCCGGCGGAGGCCCCTTCGTGCGGCTCGGGCCTCCATGGCCAGTGGACAAAGCACCATCAGGGTCACTCTCCACCGCTCGTTGCCCGCACCCAGCGGCCCAAGGCCATCACGGGGAAAACCAGGCGGTACAGGTGGTACCGGATATAGAAGTCCCCGGAGAAGCCGGTCCCGGTGTACCAGGGCTCGTCCCAGTCGCCGTCAGGGCGCTGGTTGTCCACCAGCCAAGCCACCCCGGCCCGAGCTGGCTCCCCGTCAGCTCGACCTGCCGCGATCAACGCCAAAAGCGCCCACGCGGTCTGCGACGGGGTGGATTCCCCGCGACCCCGCCAGTTGTGGTCGACATACGAGCGCATGTCCTCACCCCAGCCGCCATCGTGGTTCTGCACCGACTCCAGCCACCGGCAGGCCCGCGCCACCCGGTCGTCGTCAGTCGGCACCCCTGCGCTGATGAGTGCCGGAACGGCCGCGCCAGTGCCATAGATGTGGTTGGCCCCCCATCGCCCGTACCAGGATCCGTCGGCCTCCTGTTCGGCGCTCAGCCACTCAACCCCGCGGTCCACTGCCTGACGGTCCACCGGCAGGCCCAGCCCGTCGGCGTCCAACTCGCACAGCATCTCCACCACGTGAGCGGTCACATCCGACGACGGCGGGTCGATGACCTCTCCGAAGTCGCAGAAGGGCAGCTCGGCCACCAGCGGGGAGCAATTGTCGGCGTCGAAGGCCGCCCAGCCCCCGTCGGAGCACTGCATTCCCTGGGTCCACACCACCGCTCGCTCCAGCGCCTTTTGCACCGGCTTAGCGTCGGGATGGTGGATGCGGCGCAAGGCCAGGGCTACCTCGGCGGTGTCATCCAGATCAGGGTAGAAGCTGTTCTCGAACTCAAACGCCCACCCGCCGGGGGCCAAATGGGGACGCCGTTCAGCCCAGTCGCCCACCACATGGACCTCCTGTTCCAGCAGCCAAAGGGCCCCGGCTTCCATCTGGGGGTCGTCAGGTGCAACACCGGCATCGGCCAGCGCCACCAGTGCCAGGCAGGTATCCCACACCGGCGACTGGCAGCACTCCAGTCGGCGCATGTCGTCTTCGACAATGGTCCAGGCGTCGAACCCTTCGAGTCCTTGGGCCAAGATCGGATGCTTCAGGGAGTAGCCCCGCAGGTACAGGGCCAACAGCGAGTAAACCCACGGAGGCTGTATGCCTCCCCAGCAGCCATCGGACTCTTGTCGAGCGATGATCCACTGCTCGGCTCGACTGAGTGCCCACTCCCGCAACCGCCGATGCGGACGGTTCTCGTAATGATGTAGCACCTGATCGAGGCGCTGGAACCGCCGGGCCACAGACCCGATCGGGGCGAGCTCTCTTTCCGGGGGAGTGGCCCCGGTGCGGATCTCGTCCAAGCTGATCCCCATCGACCGCACCGGACGGTGAGCCCCCACCACGGTCAACGCCACCACGGTCTGGCGGGCCCAGCAGGCGAAGTCGTAGATGTTCAGCGGAACCTTCTTGGGCAAAAGGACCACCTCAGGCGGCAGCGCGGGCAGATCCTCCCACCGCCACAGGCCGAACAGCGCCATCCAGATTCGGGTGAACACCCGGCTGCGCTCCAGGCCACCCTCGCAGCGAATGTACGCGGCCGCTTTCGCCATGTGGTCGGCGTCGACCGGATCACCGGCGTAGCGGAGCGCCCAGTAGGCCTCCACAGTGACCGACAGATCAGCCGGGCCTTGGAAGTAGGTGGACCAGGTGCCGTCGGCCCGCTGGCTGTGGCGGATCCAGTTCGCGGTCTGCCGGGTGATCTCCGGGTCGGAGATGTCCAAGAACTCACGGAGGAACAAATCCTCGGCCTCTATGGACACGTTGGTCTCCAGTTCGTCCTTCCACCACCCATCGGAGTCTTGGAGACTCAGGAGCCGGTCGCGGGCCCTGGTCAGAGACTGCTCGGCTCCCATCAAAAATCCCTCCCTACGATGAACTGGGCCAGAGAGCACATCTCCTCCACCACCTCGGCAACTACCGACTCGTTTTGGGTAACGGAGTCGAGAGCCGACATCGCCAAGTCGAGGTGGGTCCGGGCCAGCGCCTGGGCGCCCTCCCGTCCGCCCCCCACATCCACTAAGGCTCGGGCCGCCTCTATGTCTTCGGCTTCCAAATGAGGACGGCCATAGAGATCAGCCAACTCACCGGCTACCGACGTGCCGCTGTTGAGGGCGATAACCACCGGCAGCGACTTCTTGCGCTCCCGCAGGTCAGCCCCTGCGGGCTTCCCGGTGCGCTCAGGGTCGCCCCATATCCCCAGCAGGTCGTCCACCGCCTGAAAGGCAATCCCCATGTGGGAACCGTAGGCGGCCAATCCCTCGACCACTTCGTCGTCGGCCCCAGCCAAGATTGCCCCCACTGACGAGGCGTATGACAAAAGCGCCCCAGTCTTGCCCTGTTCCATGGCCAGGCACTGCTCCAGGGTGATGTTGGACCTCTCCTCAAAGGCCATGTCCATGCTCTGGCCCGTGATCATGCCCGAGACCGCGTTAGCCAAGTGCTTGGTTGCTTTGACCCGAGGAGGGGTGGGGTCGGACATCAACACCTCGAAGGCCAATGCGTGGAGGGCATCTCCCACAACAACACCAACGCCGATGCCGAACTTGGCCCATACCGTGGCCCGGTGCCGGCGCTCGGCATCGTTGTCGATGATGTCATCGTGGATCAGCGAAAAGTCGTGGATCAGCTCGATGGCCACTGCTCCGGGAACCCCGGTATCCGAGGGTGCCCCGACAGCCTCGGCCGACAAAATAGCCAGGGCCGGGCGGGTTCCCTTGCCCCGCCCTTGAAAGTGGTATTCGGCGGGCACCCTCAGCTCGTCGCACAAACCGCCCAAAGCCGCGGCGATGGCGGGGTCGACCAGATTCTTGGCCCGATCAAGAATGGCCGGGGTCGGTGATCCACCGCTCATGCAATCGTCCTTTCTCGTTGGTCTTGCCAGACCGGCGTCGACGCGTCAGTGCCACGGCAGTAATTGAGCGCCATGAGGGCCGCTTGGTTGCCGGAGCGGACCGCACCTTCCATGGTGGCCGGCCAGCCGGTATCGGTCCACGCTCCAGCCAAAAACAGACCGTCGATGGCCGTGGTCGTGCCGGGACGAAGCCGACGGGTACCGGGACGACCGGCGAAGGTAGCCCGATGTTCTCGGGTCACCACTGCATCCAACACCTCGGCCTCGGCCGAGAGCGGGAAGAGATCGGCGAGCGCCAACTGATAGCGCTCGATCATCTCGGCGGGCCGGTCGCCGATCTCATCGAAGGCCGCCGACTGCGATACGGCCACGACTTGCTCGCCGCGGCTATGGGCACCAGTGGCCTCCCCCTGCTCATCCTCGGCCCAGTTGGCGGCCTCGGTGCGGTCGAACACGAACTGCACCGGGGAGTCAAGGGCCGCGGTGAACGGCACGTCCATGATCTGGCGGTCGAACACAAAATGCACGTTGACGATGGGAGAGATCCCGAGGTCGGCCAGGTCGGCTTGCCCAGCGACGGTTTCGGGAGGCAGCAAGCTGTCCAACGTGTCGTGGGGGACAGCGAGGATCACCGCTTCAGCGTCGATCCGTTGCCCGTCCGCCGTCACCGAAGGGCCGTGGCCCACGGCTTCCACCTGGGCTTGGAGCTGGATGCTCCCCCCTTGGGCGGTGATCACCTGGGCGGCGGCATCGCCGTGGAGGGCCGATAACGGCACGCGAGTCCAGCCCAAGTCGGCGGAATCGGCATCGTCCAAGAGCCCGGTGCGAAAGACCTTGACCGCCAGGCTCAGCGAGGCATCGTCGGCCCTCAGATTCACGGTGGGCAAGCAGATCAGGTCCCACAGACCAGCAATGGTTCGATCGGACTCCCCTCGAAATCGCAGCCATCCCCCAAAACTCATCTCATCGGTTTCCGGATTGTCGGGATCAAGGCGGCGCAGGGCCAGCGCGGTGCGAACCGCCCGGAGTCGGTCGGCAACCGACAGCGGGCCATAGCGCAGGAGCGACCGGGCCAAATGCAGGGGGGCCGGAGCGCCGGAACGAGAGATGCGCGCCAAACGGCGACCAGGGCGGGTCACGGGAACCGACAGCCGGGATTGCTCGGTCACTTGGTCGGCGACTCCCAAGCGATCCAAGAACGACCGGTACTCGGTGCAGCACCGCATGAACACGTGCTGGCCATTGTCGAACCATCGGCCGTTGCGCTGAAACGACCAGGTGGCCCCGCCCAACCGAGGAGCCCGCTCATACAGCGTCACCCGGGCTCCGCCGTCGGCCGAGGCAATTGCCGCGGCCAAGCCGGCCAATCCTCCTCCGACCACCGAAATCTGCGGCGCCGCGTCCGGATCGCCCGGGCGGCGGGAAACGGCAGAACTCATACGGATGCTCCGGCCAAGCTGCGGACAGCCACCCAGGCTTTTTCCCTGGTGGGCAGGGACATACGACCCTCCAACACGGCCGTGGGAGCCGCCGCGATACGGGCCAGCAGCCGGTGGTAGATCCCAGCCATCGCTCCGGTACAGGCCCGGCTGCGATGGTCCAGCATCTTGAGCAGCTTCAGACCCTCGGCGAACCGCCGCTCAGCCCGCTCGGCCTCGAACGACACCAGTGCACCCACCGCTTCGGTCGGCCCGGTCAGATCCGGAGCGCAGCCGAACTCATCAATGTCAGCCGATGGCAGATAGACCCGGCCCATGCCCCGGTCTTCCACGATGTCGCGCAGGATGTTGGTGAGCTGGAGGCCTACACCCAGCACATCGGCCAACTCGCTGGCCTCATCGGGATCACCGGTAGTGCCGAACACCCCCAGCGATAGGCGGCCCACTGATCCGGCCACCAGCCGGCAATAGTGCTCTGTCTCCTCGATGGAGGTGTACACCTTCCCCACGGCGTCCTGTTCGCACCCGTCGACGATCTCATTCAAGGCGGCCACCGGGATGGGAAACCGGTCGGTGGCGTGGGCGAGTCCCACCAGCACCGGATCTTCAGGGTCACTGAGGCCGCCGTCGGCCAGCGTGTCAATGTCGGCCCGCAGCTCGGCCAGCCGAGCCAGCTTTTCGTATTGGGGGAGCGGACCGTCGCCCACGTCGTCGATGCGCCGGGCCATGGCATAAAGGGCAGACATGGCCAGGCGCTTCGGCTTGGGCAACAGCCGGATGCCGTAGGAGAAGTTGCGGGCCTCGGTCCGAGTGATCTCCTCGCATCGCCGATAGGCGTCGGCTGTTTTCACTTTCGCATCCAGCGGGCCACGGCGTTGCGCGCGGCGCGAACCGGTTGGGCATCAGCCACTTTGCGGGGGGCAACCAGTCGAATCGCATGAGCCGCGGTGCGGACCTTTGTAGGGGTCCGCAGCTTTCTCAGCACCTCGTAGTCGGCCCCGGCTATGGCATCCAAAGTGGCAAATCCACCTGCGGCATAACCAGCCACCGTCACCTTGGCCCACCCGCTGAGGGAGGCCACCAGCGGGTCGCCTCGGCTGAGCAGCCCGCGGGCGGTGTCGCACTGGTGGGCCACCAAACGGCGGAGATGCTCCGGCGCCCGGGCCGCGACAAGATCGTCCTCGTCCACGGCGAAACGGGCCATTTCGTCGGCAGGGAAGTAGATGCGGCCCTTTTCGACGTAGTCCTCCCGGATGTCTTGAAGGTGCTCTATCAATTGCAGGCCGGTGCACACCGCATCGCTGAGGGCGATGCGCTCGGAAGTTGCCGATTCGAAAACCGCCAGCACCAGTCGCCCCACGGGGTTGGCCGACAACGTGCAGTACTCGGCCAATTCGGCCTGGGTCTGGTAGCGGTGCTTGCGCTGATCCAGCCGGTTGGCTTCGATGAGCGCTAGGAACGGCTCGTCGTCGATGTCCAATTTGGTGAGGAGAGGGGTGAGCCGGGCCATCACCGGGTGGGTGGCACCGCCGCTGCGGGCTCGATGGAGCTCCTCTTCTACCCAGTCCAGCGCGGCCAAACGGTCGCCGTCGTATTCGTCTCCGATGTCGTCCACCAATCGGGCGAATCCGTAGACGGCCAGCAGATGGGCCCGAGGGCGCGCCGGGACAGCTCGCAGCACAACCGGGAAGTTTTCGCTTCCCATCTGGGTCATGATCGAGTTCAGATCGAACTCGACTTCTGTCTGCACAACGCCCCCGCTGCTTTCTGGGCTAACCCGCTGGTCAACGAGCTAGCCGGGCCATTTTTGACAATGTTCTGACAATTGTTACCCAATTGCAAACAAAAGAGTGACCATCAGGTCACCTTTTTGTACGCGCTCAATCCGGGGCTGTCAAGGCATTGACAGCCCCGGAGTCGTCAAAGGTGGGACGATCAGCGAATCGACCCATGAGGCCCTCGGCGAAAATGTGGGCGATGGCGTCCATAATGAGGGCGCCCGCGAGCCGGTGCCCCCGGGGATCGTCGGACAGCGCCTCGCCAAGTCGCTCGGCCAGCCGCCAGAACACCCGCTGGGCGGCGGCGGCATGCTCCACCTGGCCTTGCACCGATCGCTTGGCCACCTCCAGCATGATGGGCAGGCCAGGCAGGAGCGATTCTGCCAGACGGCGGGTGAGCTCTTGGCGGCTCAACCCGGTCTCGCCGTGGATCGAAGCGGCGAATTCTTCCGCGGTGTTGTCCACCACAACTTCCACCGCTCGGAAGAACAGGTCCTGCTTGGAACGGTAGTAGCGGTAGAAGGTCCCCTTGGCCACACCGGCTTGAGTGCAGATGTCGGCCACGCTCACCTCTGTGTAGCCCCTGAGGGCGAACTCCTGGATGGCCACTTCCCGAAGCTGCTCGCCGCTGTCAGCCAAGTTGGCCACTTCAGCGTGATCGGGGTTCTCCGCGTTCATGATCTGGGCGATATGGCGCAACGGCAAGCGGTGGCGCTCTCTCAGTTCCCTGATCTGCTCGACTGCGTCGGCGTGGCGCTGGCTGTAGAGGAAGCGGTTGGCGGCGGCCTGGCGGGGCGCGGGCAATAGACCCAGCCGCCGGTAGTGGTGGATGGAGGCAGCCGGGACTCCGGTGCGGGCTACAAGCTCGCTGATGGGGAACTCGCCGGGAGTACCCATGCCTCCACTCTTATTCGCTTTGCTCTGCCACCGCCAGCGCGTCTTCGAAACTCGTGGCCGCGAATGGCTATTCCTGCTCGGCGATCTTGATTGCCTCATCGAAACTCGTGCCTTGCTCGATGAGGTTGCGGTACTTCATTACGTGGCGGGGACGGTTGAATCCGAGCACGCCCACTAGGCGGCCGGCTCGGCCGTAGAGAGCGGCAAAGCGCCGCTCTTCGGTCGAACCGGTGATGATGCGCACTTCGTCGTCGGGCCGGGCCCGCCCGGCCAACTGGATCTTGCGGTCGTACTGGTCGCTCCAGAACCACGGCACCGGGGTGTAGGGCTGGGCCTCGTTGTCGGAGGCCAATAGTCGGCGGGCGGCGTGCTGGCCTTGGTCGATGGCGTTGTCCCAGTGCTCTACCCGCATGGTCTCGCCGAACATGCGGTTGGGCCAGCGGGCCACGTCGCCGGCCGCGGCAATGCCCGGGGCAGCCAGGCTGGTCTCATCGCACACCACCCCGTTGTCGAGCGTCAGCCCAGAACCCTCCAACCACTCGGTGTTGGGAATCACACCGATACCCACCACCACCACGTCGGCTTCGACCGATGTGCCATCGCTGAGGTTCACCCGCTCCACCCGGCCATGGCCGTCGAAGCCGTCGACCCCCACCCCCAAGCGCAAGTCCACTCCGTGATCCCGGTGGACCTCGGCGCAGACCGTGCCCACTTCGGTGCCCAAGATCCGGCCCAGCGGCACGGGCAGGGCCTCGATCACGGTTACCTCCAGGCCCCGCTGCCGGGCGGTGGCCGCCACCTCGGCGCCGATGAAACCGGCCCCGACAACCACTACTCGCTGGGGAGTAGCCTCCAGCTCGGCGCGGATGGCCAGGCAATCGTCGAGGCCCCGCAGGGTGTAGATGCCGTCGAGGCCGTTGGTGGGCAGCTCTCGGCAACGGGCCCCAGTGGCGATGAGGATGCCGTCGGCGGCGACTGCTGAGCCGTCGTCCAGCGTCACAGTCCGGCGGGCGACATCGAGGCTCACGGCCCGGCGACCCAGTCTCCAGTCAGCGCCCAGCTCCTGGAGCGATTCATCGTCAGACAGCGCGATGCGGTCGAGCTCCCACTCTCCGGCGAGGAGCTGTTTGGACAGGGGAGGCCGGTCGTAGGGCTGGTGGGGCTCATCGCCGACGATGGTGATGGCCCCGTCGAATCCGTCTCGCCGTAGCGACTCCGCGGCCCGGGTTCCGGCCAGCGAGGCTCCGACGATGGCTAGAGAGCGCAGCGGGGGATTACTCCTCGGCGACGGAGATGGCCTGCTTGGGGCAGCGCTGAACCGATTCGTTCACTCGCTCGCGGGCCTCATCCCCCGGGGTCTCGTTCAACAGGTACAAAAAGTCGTCGTCGCGCACCTCGAAAACATCAGGAGCGACCTGCATGCAAATGGCGTTGCTCTCGCACAGGTCGTAGTCCACGACCACCCGGTATCCCATTGGTTCCTCCCATCTCCCAAAAAGACACCCCGACCCTACCCAACCAACCCCGCCCTGTCGCCATCAAGCCGCTGAACACCTCGGGGCCCGCCGGTCTGTCAAGGTTCCTGCTAGCCCTGGTGCAGAGGCCTGCTC
The DNA here is from genome assembly GCF_965214065.1 of Candidatus Poriferisocius sp. Lineage (GTDB taxonomy): Bacteria > Actinomycetota > Acidimicrobiia > Acidimicrobiales > Bin134 > Poriferisocius. The sequence goes on along the minus strand of NZ_CBDCAT010000025.1, from coordinate 130,641 downwards.
ACCGGTAGGCGGCGAAGTTCTGGGTTATGTAGACCTTGCGGTCGTAGATGGCGATGCCCACGCCAATGCTCGTGATGTCGGGGTTGACCATGTTGGCGTAGTGGCCGGGGCTGTTTGACAGCCCCTCGAAAGCGTCGACCACAGTGGCGCTCAGCGCTTCCCAGCCGCTCTCCCCTCTCGGCAAGTGGTACAAGGAGATGTCTCCGCCGCCTAGCCCTGCCCGGCGGCCTCTCCTTTTCCATCAGTGACATGATTACCTCCTAATCGAGGTGACCGGCCAAAGGGGGGATGCTCGAACTGATGCATCTCAAAATAGATATAACTTTTGGGATGCAGACTAGGCAGATACCAGTACGACTGTCCGAGGCCCTGCTCGCTGATCTCGACGCCCTCGTTTCGGGCGGCGCCTATAAATCTCGGGCCGCAGCTATCCGGGCCGGCATCGAGGCGGTCGCCCACGCGGAGCAGCAGCGCCGGATCGACCAGGAAATCGTCGACGGGTACACCCGCCACCCGCCGACTGAGGCAGAAGCGCAAGCCGCACTCGCTTCGCTACGCCAGGCTATTGAAGAAGAACCCTGGTGAGCGCCCCCGGCCGCGGCGAAGTCTGGTGGGGAGAATTCGAACGCATCTGCACCCTCGGACCAGACCGCCTCGCCCAAGCCTGCACCGCCCTGCGAACCGCCCTGGCCTGCTAACCCAAACCAACCCGCCACCCGCCGACTGAGGCACCCTACAAGCAGTGGTGTTGGGTGTAGGTGCGGATTTGTTGGCGGGCTTGGGTGACGGCTTCTTCTAGGGCGAAGGCTCGGCGGAACAGCTCTTGGAGGTCTTCGATCTCGTCGATCTCCCGGGAGGCGTTGGCCACGGTGGTGGCTGCGGCTCGGATGTCGGGCGGGGCGGCTGCCTCAAGGGCGTCTAGCTGGGCCAAGTCTTCCTCGCCTTCGGCCGGTTGCATCCCCACCCTGTCTTCAGCCAGCTCGCAGAACGCCACCAGGTCGCCCTCGTCGTCGCTGCCACACGCCCCCAACAAGACAAAGAACGATAAGACCACTGCCGCCCAAACTGGCCAGGAAGTGACCTGACGCGGCCAAAGCCGCGAAACCAGGCGGGCCGGGGGGTGGCGCCGGAGGCGGACCTGGCGCACGCGAAGCACGCCAGGCCGCCGTAGAGCGACAGGACCCGCCGGCTCGCCGGAAGATCCGCCACCCCGTGTAAAGCGCCTCACCCCAATAGCTTGCCCGCTCAGGAAGTGGGCTTGTCGGCGCCCACGATCCACATGGCGTAATACTGGGCGCCGCCGCCGTAGGCGTGGCCGAAGGCTTTGCGGGCGCCGTCCACCTGGTGGTCGCCGGCCATGCCCCGGACCTGGAGGGCGGCCTCGGCGAAGCGGATCATGCCCGACGCCCCGATGGGGTTGGACGACAGCACCCCTCCCGAGCAGTTCACCGGCAGATCGCCGCCGTCGAGGTGGGTGGCGCCTTCCTCCACCAGCTTCCAGCCGTCGCCGATCTCGCAGAAACCCAGGCTCTCCAGCCACATGGGCTCGTACCACGAGAACGGCACGTAGATCTCCACCGCGTCGATATCAGCCCGGCGGTCGGTTATGCCCGCCTGGGCGAACACGTCGTCGGCGCAGTCCCGGCTGGCCTGGGGGTTGACCTCGTCGCGCCCGGGGAAGTTGTTGGCCTCGCTGCGCAGGGCCGTGCCATGGATCCAAGCCACCGGTTTGGTCGAGGCATCACCGGCAGCCTCGTCGCCCAGCACCAGAGCACAGGCCCCGTCCGACGACGGGCAAGTCTCAGAAAACCGGATCGGTTCCCACAGCATGGGCGACTCCACAACCTGGTCGAAGGTCAGATCCTTCTGTTGCAGGTGGGCATAGGGGTTGCGCAACGCATGCTGGCGGTCTTTGAACGCCACCATGCAGCCGATCAGCTCAGGGGCGTTGGTGCGGGCCATGTACTGGCGGATGATGGGCGAGAAGTAGCCGCCGGCCCCGGCGTTGATCGACACCGAGAACGGCTGGGGCAAAGACAGCGCCCAGGTGGCATTGGACTCCGACTGCTTCTCAAACCCCAGCGTTAGCACCCGGCGGTGGATGCCCGCTTGCACCAGCGAGGCGGCCACCACGGCGGTAGAGCCTCCCACCGAGCCTGCGGTGTGGACCCGCAACAGCGGCTTGCCCACTGCCCCCAGCGCCTCGGCCAGGAATAGCTCGGGCTGCATGACCCCCTCGAAGAAATCGGGGGCCTTGCCCACCACCACCGCGTCGATGTCGTCCCAGCCCAGCTCGGCGTCCTCCAGGGCCCGGTAGGCGGCCTCTCGCACCAGTCCGGGCAGCGACACGTCGCCTCGGGTGGTCTGGTACTTGGTCTGGCCGACCCCCAGTACTGCGGTGCGTTCGGCCATCACTCCCCCTCCATCACGCACACCAGGTTCTGCTGGAGGTAAAGGCCCGAGGCGGCGTGACCCAGCACCCGGTCGGCCCTCCCGTCGTGGATCTGGGCCGCGGCATCGGCGATGCGCATCAGGCCGGCGGCCATCATGGTGTGGCCGGCCAATGCCCCGCCGCTGGCGTTGACGGCAGTGTCGGCTCCCAGCCCCAGCTCTAGCTCCAATATGTGCTCTTGGGTTGTGAATGGAGCGGCCAGCTCGGCGGCGTCCAGGTGGTCGGAACCCGCTCCAGCTTGGGCCGCGGCCTTCTGCGCGCTGGGCGCCCGGGTCAGGTCGCGCACTCCAGGCTGGTGGGGGTCGATACGGTGGTCGAATCCGGTGATCCACGCCGGGCGTTCGCAAAGTTCCCGGGCCCGGTCGCCAGCGGCCAGCACCACGGCCACGCCTCCGTCGGCGGAGGCGGCGCAGTCGCTGGGCCGCAGCGGGTTGGCGATGAACTCTTCGGCTAGAACGCCGTCGATGGTGGCCTCGGCGGAGGACCGCACCGCCAGGGGGTTGTCGGCCGCTCCGTTGAGGCTGCGCACGGCGATCTCGGCCAGGCGCTGCTCGCTTACCGCGCCCGACTCCAGCATGATCCGAGCCTGGAGAGCAGCCAGGGCAAAGGCATCGGGCCACAGCGGCCCCAGGTAATAGGGGTCGAGCTGGGTGGACAGCACGTCGCGCAGCGATCCGGGCGACGACTTGCCGTAGCTGTACACCAGCGCGGTGTCCACTCCGCCGATCTGGAGCTTCACCCACGCCTCGTACAGGGCCCAGGCCCCGTCCATTTCCACATGGCTCTCGCTGATGGGCGGCACCGCGCCCACCGCGTCCAGGGTGTGGACGAACGAGAACGCCTGTCCGGCCAGAAAGTCGCTGCTGCCCGAGCACGTGAAGCCGATGTCGTCCTGGGTGAGGCCCACACCGCCGCGGGCCTCGTTGATCAGCGGCACCATCAACTCCACCTCGGTGGTATCGGTGAGGGCCTTCTGCTGGTGCTGGGCCACCGATACCACGGCTACGTCGCGCATCAGCCCTGGTCTTCCTCGGCCTGCTTGGCGTGCCAGGCGTTGGTGCCGGCGGCGGTCACCGGGATGTCGGGCTCGCCGGTGGGCTCCCAGTACAAGATGTTCTCCGCGGTGCGGCCCAGTTGGTCGTCGGGCTTCCACACCGCCCGCACCCGCATCCCCATCCGCGCCTCTGAGGTATCGATCCCGGCCACCAAACCCAAAAAGCCGATGTCGGCGCCGTCGAGATGGATCCAGGCGCTTACATAGGGGATCTCCAGGTCATCTCGGCCGGGAATGGGCAGCCGAGTCACGCAGAAGCCCCCCACATGGCCGGTGTCAGGAAGCTCCACATACTCCGGGGTGGCCGCACCGTGACGGGGATCCACCCCCCGCGGGGGCACGAACACCGCGCCGTCCACCGGGGATCGCTGGCCGAGGACTTTGCGGTCGGCAAAGGCGTTCAGATAGCCCGATGACGCCGAGCCGGGTATGAAGTCGTATTCCAGGCGAATGGGGGTTCGCACCGACCGCACCAGCTCCACGTCGGCCAGCCTCTCGGGCAGGCGAACCTCGCCCGACAGCGCAGCCGGGGGAGTGCTCGGGTCGGCGCTCATCGGTCTGCTCCCTCGGGCACAAAGCCCTCGAGGTCGGCGATATGGCCTTCTCTCTCAGGCCGCCATCTGGCCGTCACCCGCATCCCGACTGACAACTCGTCGGGGCCATCCACCAGCAGCCCGTGGACCATGGGAGTGTCGGCCCCGTCCAATTGGATCAAGCCCAAGCCGTGGGGGTGATCCCACGGGGACTGGGATCGGGGCGGATCCACCCAGGTCCAGCTCACCACCTCGCCACCGGGACCAACCTCCGCGAATTCGGTCAGCGGCTCAGAGGACTCAGGGTCGTATTCGGTGGGGGGACACAGCACCGTGCCGTCTGATCTGCGGATGCCCAGGATCATTCCCTCACGCAGACCAGTGAGAAAGCCGCCGATCACCGGCCCAGTTGTGCGGGTAAACGGGTACTCCAGCACCAAGTCGGCCCGCAATCGCTCCGGCATTTGACTATCTCTGGCCGTCCACAGAGATAGTGCCAGCGTCGGTGTCGATGACCACCGTGGTTCCGTTGGCCGGCTCTTCCCCGTGGAAAACCACCCCCATCAGGCAGGGGATCTGGAAGTCCCGGCTGATGATGGCCAGGTGGCTCTCGATGTCGCCCGACCGGCACAGGATTCCAGCCAGGTCGGCCTCTATGGGAGCCAAGAACGTGGCCCCGGCGTCTTTCACCAGCGCCACCGTCTCGGAGGCGACGTCGTCGCCGGCGTCGAGCACCGCGATGACGTCATCAGGGGTGTCGAAACGCATCAGCCAGCCCTGGCCGGAGATGCCCGAGAACACCGGGCTGCCCCGGCCAACGACCTCGCCCATCAAAACTCGATGACTTTCTTCTCAGCAGGCATCGCTCGTCAAAACTCGATGACCTGGCGCACGACCTCGCCGTTGCGCACCGCTTCCAACGCCGGGTTGATCTCGTCAATGGTGATGCGCCGAGAGATCATGCTCTCCAAGTCCAGCCGGCCGTTCTTCCACAACCGCAGCAGCCGGTGGAAGTCAGTGCGCACGTCGGTGCCGCCGTAATACGACCCCACCAGGGTCTTCTCGTTGTAGAACAACTCGAAGGCGCTGAACGACACCATCTCCTCCATGCGGCCCACGCCCACGATGCAGCAGGTACCGCCCCGCCGTGTCATGTCGTAGGCGGTGCGCATCAAGGCGGGAACGCCGACGCACTCCAGGGCATAGTCGAATCCGTCGCCGCCGGTGATCTCGTTCCTGGCCCCCTCCAGGTCTTCGGGCAGCACCGCGTGGGTGGCCCCGAAGGAGATGGCCTCGTCCAGTTTGGCCGGGTTCTTGTCCACGGCCACGATCTCAGCGGCCCCGGCGATCCTCGCGCCCTGGATGGCGGCCACGCCCACGCCTCCGGCGCCGATCACCACAACCGACGAACCCGGGCTGACCTTGGCGGTGTTCATGGCCGCGCCTGCCCCGGTCATGACCCCGCAGCCGATGAGGGAGGCCACGTCCAATGGGATGTCATCATCGATCTTCACCACGCCCTGGCGGGGCATGAGCATCTTCTCGGCAAACGTGCCCGCTCCAGCCATACCGCCGATCTCCTGGCCGCCCTGGGTGAACTTCATCCGGGCCATGGAGCCGAAGGTGATGTTGGAGCACAAGTTGGGCTGGTTGCGGCCGGTGCAATAGACGCAGGTCCCGCACGGCGGGGACCACACCACGATCACATGGTCGCCAGGAGCCAGGTCGTCCACATTGGAACCCACCTCCTCGATGATCCCCGCACCCTCGTGGCCGAGAACCGCGGGAGGCGCCTGGGGAATGGTCCCGTTCATGGCCGACACATCCGAGTGGCACACCCCGGTATGAGTGATCTTGATGGCTACATCATCAGGGCCCAGATCCAACATCTCGACGTCGTCGCACACGTCCAGGTTGACCCCGCCCACTTCTCGCATTATCGCCGCAAGCATTTCAGGATCGTAGGCCGCGCCTGCGTTCTACGACACACCTAGCCACCAAACCGATGGCTAGTCTCATCAGCCATGCCGCAGACCATTCCGCTGGACATGGAGGAGCTGAACCGACTGGTGGAGTTCTGGGACATCCTGGTGTCGGAGAACTCCAAGAAGCGCACCGGTCTCACCTCGGGGTTGATCCCGGTGAGGGAGTACACCGGCTACTCGGGCATGGAGGCCTGGCTGCGCTGGCCCGACATCTTGGCCCGCTGCGACGAGGTGATGGAGGCGTCCGAGTTGGGGGCCAAGATGCGGGGGCCGGGCACGCAGACCACCAATGCACACCCCTTCGCCCTCGTCTGCATCCCGTTCGGCGGCTGGAGAGCGCTTGAGGAGCTTTCGGCCATGGGGCTCACCACCCAGGTGGACGACGTGGAGGATCGGGTGCGCTTCCTCATGGACTACTGGATTCGCTGGGTAGAGCCGTGGCGGGGCGACGGCTTCCGCTCGTGCTGGGATGCGGCCGACACGCTGCGGACCTGCGACCCCGAGATCATCGACACCCTGTATGAGGCGGCCTGGCCGGTGGAGTGCGACGGCGATAACCGCACCGCCCGCCGATTCGTGGCCGGACTCCAGCAATACCTCTTCTTGTTGTACCTCGACACCCGGCTGGGCACCGGGGACACCGGCCCCTACCCGCTGCCCAACGGCCGGCACATGATCGTGCGGGAGTTCTCGTCGCTGGCCCAGAGCTGGATCCCCTGGAGCCATGTGGCCGCCGACGTGCCCTATCAGAACCTGGTGGTGGGCTTGGTTTTCCGGCCCGGCATCCACAACCGGGTGAACGATCTGTCCACCACGTTCTCAGTGCCAGCCGACAACCTGGCCTGGCTGGAGTCCATGTCGGTGTTCGAACCCCGCCCCAACGGAGAGCTGGTGCCGGTGGACCGTGAGGAGATGCCCGAGATCCTGGCCGCAATCAAGAAAGCCCAGGGCGACGCCTACCGGCTGATGAACACCTGGACCTTTGAGGAGAAGGTCCGCAACGGCACCTACGTGTACTTCCGGGGCTTGATGTGGCCGTTCACCAACATGCTGGGCATCGACGACGAGTTCGACTGGTCGATTCCCCACCCCCACACCGCCGAGACGGTGTGGCCCGTCTTTGCCGGCGGCCTACCCGAACAGGAGGACGCCGAGCAGGTTCCATTCCCGATGTTCCCCCGCTTGAAAGGCTCCTGACTGTGAAAATTGACATTGCGAGCAGCCCAATCAGGGTGACCCCATGAAAATCGACATGCCGCTATCGGCTGATCTGGCCGGGGTTCGGGACCAGGCCCGGGCCTACCAGGACATGGGGGTCGACGGGGTGTTCACCTTCGAGGGCCAGCGCGACGTGTTCTTCCCCCTGCTGTCCGCGGCCCAAGACACCGGACTCGACCTATACACCAACGTGGCCATCGCCTTGCCCCGCAGCCCGATGCACCTGGCCTACCAGTCGTTCGACCTGCACCGGCTGTCGGATGGCAAGTTCGCCCTGGGCCTGGGGTCGCAGATCAAGCCCCACATAACCAAGCGCTACAGCGCGGTGTGGGACCGCCCGGTGGCCCAGATGCGGGAGCTGATGGCAGCCACCAAGGCCATCTTCGCCCGGTGGCAGGACGGCGATCCCCTCGACTTCCGGGGCGACTACTACACCTTCACGCTCTCCACCCCGATCTTCGAGCCCGAACCGCTGGAGTGGGGGACGCCGCCCATTTGGGCCGGCGCGCTAGGGCCGAAGATGACCAAGATGGTGGCCGAGACCGCCGACGGCATCCTGATCCACCCGTTCTGCTCCGAGCGCTTCCTGCGGACCAAAACGCTCCCCGCGGTGGAAGCGGGCCTGTCCGCCGCCGGGCGCCGCCGAGATGATTTCACCTTCGGAGTGGGGGTGATCGTAGGGCTGTACGGCGACGACGCCGATGAGTCGGAGGCTTGGCGGGTGGAGCAGCTCTGCCGTTCCAACCTGGGGTTCTACGGCTCCACTCCGGCCTACCGAGTGGTGCTCGACGCCCATGGCTGGGGCGAGCTCCAAGACGAGCTAAACCGCCTCACCAAACAGGGCCGCTGGGGCGACATCGGCGACGTGTGGGACGACGAGATGGTCCACACCCTCAGCATCCAGGGCACCCCCGCCGAGGCTGCCGCTGAGATCCGCAACCGCTTCGGCGCCCTGGCCGACCGCATCCACCTCTCCCTCCACGGCGCCCCCCAGCCCCTCGTCGCCGAGCTATTCGCCAACTTGAAGGACTGAGGGTCAACAGACGGCCCCTCTCAACGAGGGAGGCCGCTGCCTAGCCCAGAGGCTGGATGTGGGCTTCTACTCGGTTGGCGGGCTCGTCGATCCAGCCTTTGGAGTTGGCGTAGGCCAGCATTGCGTCGAATTGGGCTTGCCATTCAGCGTCGGCTGTGTCGCCGGCCAGCTCTTGCACGAAGGCGATGTCGATCCACAGGTGGTTTTCGCGCTCAGACGCTGAGGCCCGTCCTCCGAAGGCCGCCACCGCGGCGGCCACGTCGCCGTCAACCACCACATGGAACTCCCGGAAGTTGCTCTTGTCCTCGAGGGTGATCATGTCGGCAATGGCGATGAACATGCCCTCAGCCTTGCGCTTGTGGAGGGCGGGTGTCGATCCGGAGGGAGAAGGGCAGAGACAGGGCGGCGGTGACGACCACCATGGCCATGAGCAGGTCGATGGCCTCCGATGCCGAGGCGGCAGTGGTGGCAAAGGTAAGCCCGAGGGCCACGCCGATGGTGGTCGCCACCCGCTGGGCGGTGAAGTTGATGCCGGTGGCCAAAGAATGCTGGTCGGCAGGCACATCGGTGACCGATGCGGCCATCAATGACGGGAAGACCATGCCTGTTGCCACCCCGATAATGGTCATACCGGTCACGAACACCGCGGCGTTGGGTTCATCGCCCAACACCACCCACAGCATGATGGTGCCTCCGACGTAGATGGCGGTGCCGGGGAGGATGAACATGCGATGGCCGGTGCGGTGGGCGATCCGACCGATGAGCACGCCGACCACTCCGGCAAACAGTGCCAGCGGTGCCACTGCGAACCCGCCCTCGATGGGAGTCCACCCCCAAGACCGGATGATGATCACGGTGAATCCGAAGAACATGGCGAACCACGACGACGCGAATATCAGCATGGACAGGTTGCTCCGGCGAACATTGGGAAAGCGGAAAAGCCGCAGCTCCACCAACGGGTTCGGGTGATTCCATGTCCGCTGAACGAACAGCCCGAAAACGGCCAAACCCCCCACAATGCTGCCCCCTACCTTCCAGTCAGCCCAGCCCCACGGATCGCTCTGCACGATGCCCAAGGTGACCAGCGCGGTGGCCGCGGCCACCATCAGCCCACCAAGGGGATCGGGCAGCGCCCGAATGTCGGCGCTGCGGGACTCCCTATACACCAACGGAACCACGACTAGGACGAAGAGGCAGAACGGGACGTTCAGCCAGAACATCCACTCCCACCCCAGCCACTCGATAGCCAATCCGCCCACCGGCGGGCCGATGGCTGACGACGTCCCACCGGCCACCGCCCAGATTCCGATGGCCAGCGGCAGCCGGTTGGCGGGCATTGTGGCCAGCAGCAGGGCCACTGCGGCCGTGTTCACGGCGGAGGCGCCCAGTGCCAGCACCGCCCGGGCGCCGATCAGCACACCCACCGAGGGAGCCAGCCCGCCCACCACCGAGCCGGCCAAGAAAAGCAGCGTGCCGATGAGCAGCATCCGCCGCCGCCCCAGCTTGTCGGCCAGCACACCGGCAGGTACCAAGGTGGCCGCTCCGACGATGGTGAAGATGTTGGTGACCCACGACAGGGTTGGGTCGGAGACGCCGGGGAATGCCTCCCCGAGCGCCGGGTAGCCCACCGTCATGATTGACAGGCCGATGCCGGTCAGGGAGGCCGCGATGACCAGCACTGTCAACCCGATAGCCGGATGTCCGGTGACTGGTTGGGGGGCGGCCGCTGCGGTCACCTAGTTTTCAACCAGAGGTTGGCGGAGTTCCCCGACACAAGTGGCCACGCTAGACGAGGTACCAGCAACATGAGCAGCGAGAGTACAGAAGGCACCGTCGCCGAGGTCCTCGGCGGCGACATCCTGGTGGCTCAAGACGGCGGCGTGCTCACCCTCACCTTGAACCGGCCTGACGCCCACAACGCCATTACCCCCGACCAGCGGAACTTCTTGGCCGACGAGTTCGCCCGGGCCAGCGAAGACCTTGCCGTTCGAGCGGTGATCTTCACCGCGGTAGGCAAGGGATTCTGCACCGGCGCCGATTTGCGCATGTCCCGGCCCGACCCGGTGCGGCCTGAAGGGGCCCCCGCCCGAGCCATCCTGGATGGCGCTCGGGGCATCAAGACCGGGGCTCAGAAGCTGGTCGCAGCCATCTTGGACTGCGAGAAGCCGGTGATCGCCGCGGTCAACGGCACCGCCGCGGGCATGGGCGTGCACATGGCGGTGGCCTGCGATCTGGTGATCGCCGCCGAAGGAGTGCGGTTCATCGAGGTGTTCGTGCGCCGGGGCCTGGTGCCCGACGCCGGCGGCGTGTACTTGCTGCCCCGTCTGATCGGCCCCCAGAAGGCCAAGGAACTGATGTTCTTCGGCGACGACGTAAGCGCAGCCGATGCCCACGCCATGGGGCTGGTGAATCGGGTCGTGCCTCCCGACCAGCTGATGCCCACGGCCCAAGCCTGGGCCGAGCGCCTGGCGGCCCAGCCCACCAAGAGCCTCACGATGAGCAAGCTGCTGGTGAACCGCAGCTTCGAGACCAGCCGCCAGACCATGTTCGAGATGGAGTCCTGGGCCCAAGACCTGCTGATGGCCGGCGAGGACGCCATGGAGGGAGTAGACGCTTTCAAAGAGCGGCGCGACCCCAACTGGAAGGGCTGGTAGCTACCGGTCCTTGGCCAGAGTTCGGCCGATTGCGGCCAGTTGGCGACTGCCGCCGCCAAAGATGTTTTCGAGCTGTTTGACCCACAAGAAGTAGCGGTGCACGGGGTAGTCGACGTCGGCCCCCATCCCCCCGTGCAGATGCTGAGTGGCGTGCACCACCCGCTGGCCGGCATCGGCCGACCACCATTTGGCCACCGCGGCGGCATCGGCAACCTCGGCCGCAGAGCGCCCTTCGTCGATGAGCCAAGCGGCCTGGAGCAGGGTTGCCCTCATGCAGTCGGTGTCGATGTAGCAGTCTGCCGCCCGCATGGCCACCCCTTGGTTGGTGGACAGGGGGCGGCCGAATTGCTCACGCTGCGACGTGTAGGCCGCGGCCATAGCTGTGGCCTCCTCGCAGCACCCCAGCGCCACCGCGGCCACCGCCACCTGGGCCCGAATCAGAATCCACTCCACGATCGACCGGCCGTCGGCGCCGTGGAGCCTCGCGTCTTCGCCGACGACCACCGACCTCAAGGCCATTTCGCCATGGAATTCCCGACTGGTGGTCTCGCTCAGATCCACTTTCACCCCATCGGCGTCAAGGTCCACCACAAACACGGCCAGGTCGTCGCCATCGCCAGCGATGCGGGCAGGCACCAACGCGGCGTCTGCCACTCCCGCGGCGGGCACCGCGGGCTTTGACCCGTTCAGTTCCCAGCTTCCATTGGGAAGGCGAGCCGCGGTTACCGAGGGAGATAGCGCGTCATCGGCCCCCCACTCCGAGAACGCCCCAGTAAGCACCGCCTGGCCCGCCACCACCGCCCCCAACCAGCGGTCCCGCAGCATCTGGTCGCCGAACTCGGCAATGGGCATGGCCCCCAGCACCAATGTGGGCCAAAGGGGCGTCAGCGCCACTCGACGGCCCTGTTCCCGCAACACCAGAGCGGTTTCGATCATGCCGAGTCCCAGCCCGCCGTGCTCTTCTCCAATGGCCACCCCCAGCAAATCGGAGGCGGCCAGTACGGCCCACAGTTCCCGGTCGAACCGCTCAGAAGTGCGCTCCACCTCAGCCACTCGGTCGGCCCCTGCCGAGCCGGAGAAGACTTGTTCGGCCAGTTTGGCCACCGCCTCCTGCGACTCGCTGAAATCGAAGTTCATCGCCGACCGCCCCTGGTCATATTCAGCCCGGTCCAGGCCACGATCTCCCGCTGGACCTCGTTGACCCCGCCCCCGAAAGTGTTGATCTGAGCGGTGCGGGCCGCGGCCTCCACCCGACCGGCCAACAGCGCCCCCGGGCTGCCCTCCCGGAGATGGGCGCCCGCGCCCAACACCCCGAGCAGCAAGTGGTAGATGTCGCTCACCGCCTCAGTGCCATACACCTTCACCGCCGACGCCCGCGCCGGCGCCAGCGAGTCGGCAGCCACTGCCGCGGCCATCTGCCAGTTCAGCAGCTTCATGGCCTCCAACTTGGCGTGGCACCGGGCCAAATCCATCTGCACCCAACCCTGGTCCAGCACCGCCGACACCTCTCCGTCGGCGGCCGGGGTTTCGGCTGCCCAAGCCACCACTTCCTCGTAAAGCTGGAACGACAAGGCCCCCACTGCTGCCAGCCCCACCCTCTCGTGGTTGAGCTGGCTGGTGATGAGTTTCCACCCCTCGTTTTCTGCCCCCACCAGATTGGCGGCGGGAACTCGCACCTCGTCGTAGTAGGTAGCGGTGGTGGTGGCGTTGCCGACCGTCACAATGGGGGTATGGGAGAAGCCGGGGCTGTCAGTGGGCACGATGATGATGGAGATGCCCTTGTGGTTTGCGGCCTCGGGATTGGTCCGACAGGCCAGCCAAATGTAATCGGCCTCGTTGGCGCCGGAGGTCCACATCTTCTGGCCATTGATTACCCACTCGTCACCATCTCGAACGGCCCGTGTAGTGAGCGAGGCCAGGTCGGTGCCCGCGCCCGCCTCGCTGTAGCCGATGGCGAATAGGACATCGCCGGTCAGAATGCCTGGCAGGTAGGCCGCTTTGTGCTCTTCGGAGCCGTGGGCCATGAGCGTGGGCCCCACAGTGTTGAGGGTGACAAACGGCATGGGGCAGCCCGACCGCTGAGCTTCGTCGAAGAAGATGAACTGGTCGATGGCTGATCGTCCTTGGCCGCCATAGGCCTTGGGCCAGCCGATGCCCAGCATGCCGTCGCGCCCCAGTTGGCGGAAGATCTCCCGTCGGACCGGGCTGGTCTCATGGGCCCCCATGAGCGCTTCGCAGACCTCATCGGTCATGAGGGCGGCGAAGTAGCTCCTCAGGTCATCGCGCAGCGCGTGCTGCTCATCTGTGTAGTCGAGGTACACCGGGCCGGGACGCTATCAATACGACGCCGGTCAATCTTCAGAGTGAATGGGATTTCTAGAGTGCGTCAGCGCCCTGCTCGCCAGTGCGGATGCGGGTCAACCCCTCCACCGAGGAAGTCCAAATCTTGCCGTCACCAATCTTCCCGGTGCGGGCGGCACCAGCGATGGCCTCGGTGGCTGCGGCCAAAGAGGAATCGTCCACCACGACCTCTATGCGGGACTTAGGTGTGAACGAGACCTTGTACTCGGTGCCCCGGTAGGTCTCGGTGTGGCCGCCTTGGCGACCGAACCCTTGGGCCTCGCTCACGGTCATGCCTTGGACGCCAACCTCGGCCAACGCCTCTTTGATGTCTTCAACCTGATGGGGCTTTACCACCGCAGTGATGAGCTTCATTGATCCCGTCCTTTCTGGTCGCCGAGAGGGACGCTATCAGGTCAATACAAAACTGGCAACAACCACAAGATATTGGGTCTTTTGAGGCAATTTTGTGTTTTATGAGTTAGTACATTGGTACAATCTAGCTGTGCGGATTTGGATTGACGAGAACGCTCGTATCCCGCCCTACGAGCAGCTGCGGGCCCAGCTCCGCCTGATGGTCTCATCCGGCCAGCTCAAGCCCCGCGAGCGGCTGTCGCCCATCCGGTCGCTGGCCGCAGAGTTGGGGCTGGCGCCGGGTACCGTGGCCCGGGCCTACCGGGAGCTGGAATGGGAGGGCATCGTGGAAGGCCGGGGCCGGGCGGGCACGTTCGTGGTCAGCGAACCTCCGGTGGCGTTCTCGGTAGTGGAACGCCAACTGGCCGATGCCGCCGAGGTGTTCGCCGCCGAAGCCGACCGGCTCGGCGCCGGACAGCAGGCCGCCATGTTGGCTCTGGAGAACGCCTTCGCAGACCGCTCCGACCCCGACCGGGAAGCCGGTTGATGCTCAGCCCAACACGACAGAAGGGTCGGGCACCAGGTCTCGGGCCAGCCATTGGAACATGCGCCAGCCGTTGTCCGGCGAGAACAGCGACGCCTCCACCTCCTTGGCCGCCTCGTCGCTGATGGGCTTGGCATCGGGGGCCTTCACATGCACTTCGGCCACCCGCTCAGCGGCCACAAACCACCCCACGGCCTCTCCGGGCGAGCGCCCGCCGGTGAGCAGTCCATGGTTGCGAAGGATGCACACCCGGCTGCTGCCCATGGCCTGGGCAATCGCCTTGCCCCCGGCGACGTCGTTCACCTCGAGGTTGTCGCCATCGTAGAGCGACTGGTCGAACACGAAGCCGCATGACTCCTGGCTGATGGCCCGAAACGGCTCGACGTTGGCCGACCACGGCGTGCCGTAGGGGGTGTGGGTGTGGGCGGCAGAAGCAAGGTCGGGACGGGCGTCGAGAACAGGCCAGTGGATGTAGTAAGCCGCGAAATTCACACCCTGATCCAGCGGCCCGGCCACCCCTTGGCCCTCGGGGCCCACCAGGGTGAGGTTGTCGACAGTGGCATCACCGAATCTGATGCCGTAGCCCAGCACCCAGAAGTGGTCGGTGAGGATTGGGTCGCGGGCGGTGACATGCCCGTCGCCGATCTGGCCCCAATCCATAGCGGCAAAAATGCGGTAGCCGATGGCCGCCTCCCACTTGCGCAGCAGGCGCAGTTCCTCGAGATCGCCGACTTCAGGGGGAGTGGCGTCGTAGGTGACGCCCGGATAGCGGTCGAGCTCCAACGCCATTAGAGAATGATACTCGTAGGCTGACTGAGTGATCGCCAGAAAGCTGCTCGTCTGCTTGGCAATATTGGCCGCAATTGCGGCTGGATGCAGCGACAGCCCCGCGCCACTCTCCAGCTCGACACCCGCAGCCTCACCCATCCCCTCTACTACCCCTACGCCCGCAATTTCTCCCACACCAATCCCGAACCCCTTCCCCGATGACATCCCCGTACCTACGCCTAATCCCACACCTCCATCAGCACCGGCAACCCCTGTACCTACTCCCACAACCTCCCCTGTACCGACGGCTGCGCCCGTCCCGCTTGATCCATCCGCCGGAGTGGGCGACAGCTTCTATCCCTTGCTGGGAAACGGGGGCTACGACGTCCTTCACTACGACATCGATCTCGACGTGGAGCCCTCCACCAACACCATCGACGCGGTGACCACCCTCACTGCGGTCGCCACTGAAGACCTAGAGGAGTTCAACCTCGACTTTCTCGGGCTGGAGGTGAACGCCGTTTCGGTTGACGGTGTGGAAGCAGAGTTCTCCCGCGATGGCCAGGAGATGACGATCCAGCCAGTCGATCCGCTATCAGCAGAAGCACAGTTCACGGTGGCTGTCTCCTATTCGGGAATGCCCCAGCCCTTCGACGAAGTCGGTGTTCCCTTCTTCCCAATGGGATGGCATTCGATGAACGAGGTCCTTTTCACCGTCAGCCAGCCCTCTGGTGCGATGACGTGGTACCCCAGCAACAACCATCCAACCGATAAAGCCACCTTCACGTTTCGAATAACCGTTCCCGACGGCGTGGAGGCCGCGGCCACCGGGCTTCTCATCGATGAGAGCTCGGTCGACGGCCAGACCACGACCACATGGCAGATGGACGACCCCATGGCCACGTATCTGGCTGCGGTGTACATCGGCGACTTCGAACGCCACGAGCAGCAGATGGCCAACGGCCTGCTGATCCGCGACTATGTCCCCCGCAACTCCGACCCTTCAGTCCTCGAGAATCTGGCGGCTGCCCCCGAGGCCATCGGTTTCTTCGAGGAAATCCTGGGGCCATATCCGTTCGACGTCTACGGCACCATCGTCATGCCGTTTGCTCTGCACTTCGCCTTGGAGAACCAGACGCTGTCGATCCACGGCCTATACGCCATCGACCCCTACGTCATCGCCCACGAGGTGGCTCATCAGTGGATAGGCAACTCGGCAACAGTCGACGACTGGAGCCAGATCTGGACACACGAAGGCTTCGCCCACTACCTGGGTCTTCTGTTTGTGGCCGATTTCTACGGCCAGGACATCGAGTCCATCATGGCCAGGGAATACCGCGATCTCACCCTGGCCGGAACCTCGCCACCTGGCGACATCGAAGTCCACGAGCTTTTTGACCCCGACACCGTGTACCGCCGTGGGGCGCTAGCGCTCCATTCCCTGCGCAATCACGTAGGTGACGACATCTTCTTCCACACCCTGCGCACCCATTACGACCAATCTGCCGGAGGCAACACCAACACCGACCTCTTCCTCGAAATTGTCGACGACCTTGCCGGCACTAGCGCCGTCTCACTCGTCGAGTCGTGGCTGTACGACCCGGAGATGCCCGGCATTGTGAGTGGTCCAACCTTGTGACCCACTAGAACAGGGGCATGGCCCATCTGAACTTGAGCGCTGATGAGGTGCTCACCACTACCCGAGCGGTGCGTCGGAGGCTGGATACTTCCCGGCCGGTGGCGCCGGAGTTGATCACCGAGTGCCTGGAGATCGCCGTGCAGGCCCCCACCGGCTCGAACCGGCAGAACTGGCGGTTCATGGTGGTCACCGACCCTGACCTCATTGCCGCCTTGGCCGACCTGTACCGCCGAGCCGGCGAGGTGGCAGGGGACTACCTGGGCGTGCTCCCCCGGCTGGATGTGCCCGACCCCGCCCAGCTGGAAGCCACCAACGAGAAGATGTACGCCTCGGCCGGCCACCTGTCCGAACACCTCCATGAAGTGCCGGGCATGTTGATCCCGTGCCTGGCCGGAAGGGTTTGGGACCACCCCCCGGTGACGGTGGCCTCCCACGTGGGGTCGGTGATCCAAGCAGCGTGGTCGTTCATGCTGGCCGCCCGGGAGAGGGGCATCGGCTCAGTGTGGACCACCATCCACCTGTGCTACGAGCAAGAGGCAGCCGATCTGCTGGGCATCCCTTACGACGAGGTTATGCAGTTGGCGCTAATCCCCTTCGCGCACACCATCGGCACCGACTTCCGCCCTGCCCACCGCCAGCCCCTAGAGCAGGTCACCCGCTGGAACCGCTGGTAGGACCGGCCGAGCGCTCCCGTAGGATGCCCCGATGGACCCTGCACAGGCTTTGGACTACATCCGGGAGAACACCAATGCGGTGCTGGCCACCAAGCGTAGGGATGGCACCCCCCAGATGTCGCCCGTCACCCTCGCAGTGGTGGACGACGCCGTGGTGATGAGCACCCGGCAGACCGCCTACAAGACCAAGAACCTGCGCCGCGACCCCCAAAGCTGGCTGTGCGTGTTCCCCCGCAACTTCCTCGGCGACTGGGTGCAAGTCGAGTGCCGCGCCGAGATCATCTTCGGCCCGGACGCGCTGGAGCCGCTGGTGGAGTACTACCGCACCCTGAGGGGCGAGCACCCCGACTGGAACGAATACCGCCAAGCAATGATCACCGACCAGCGCTGCCTGGTGAGGTTCCACATCCAACGCGCCGGCCCCGACCGCTCGGGGTAAGGCCTGACAGGAGCAGAAAACTCAGATTCTG
Organism: Candidatus Poriferisocius sp.; assembly: GCF_965214065.1. Taxonomy (GTDB): domain Bacteria; phylum Actinomycetota; class Acidimicrobiia; order Acidimicrobiales; family Bin134; genus Poriferisocius. Next base: position 112,923 of record NZ_CBDCAT010000025.1, on the reverse strand, counting down.
AGTACCGGGCTGTGCTGGGCCAGTTTGTAGGTGGAGGTGCCGGTATCAGGAAACGGGTCGGGCGGAGCCTTGATTCGATGTCGGCAGCCGGGGTCGTGGCATACCTGCCAGTTGCAGTCATGGACGAGGTGGTGGCAACCGGGGCAGAGCTGGGCCAGGTTGGGAATGTCGGTGGGCCCGTCGTCTCGCCAATGCTGGATGTGGTGGGCCTCGCAGCGCTCAGACGGGGAGGCGCAGCCGATACACCCTCCATCGCGGGCGGCGAGCATGATGCGCTGGGCCAGCGAGGCCGACCGCTGCGATCTGCCCAGCCACAAGGGCTGGCCGTCGGCGTCAGCGAAAGCGGTGTAGACGTCAGCGTTGTCGAGAAGCCGCTCCAGAACTTCGGGGGGCACCGGTTGCCCATCGTCGAGGCGGGGGTTGCTGAGTTCGCCGGTATCAGCGTCGTACTCGGTAATCATGAGCAGAGTTGCCGGAGTAGCTCGCTGCGGCCCGTCCCGTGTTATCAGCTGCACCAGGGCGTCGGCGTTGCGCTGCAAGTAAGTGATATTGCTGTTCTCGCCCTCCTCGCGTCGAAACGCCTCGGCCATTTTGGCCCAAGCCAAACTGACGCACCTGCCTGACATGTAGTCAAGGTGGGCGAACAGCTTCCAGGAGCCATCGGGCTCTTGGGTGATGGACGCCCGGCGATCCTGACGCTGCTGCTGATACTTCGAGTAGCTCCGTTCTTCGATCGGCTCCCAGCGCAGCGCGTAGCGAGAAAGCAAGTCAGCAGGGGCCTCGTTGGTGCAAGCCAGTATGGCCTCCTCGCTGCGGTAATCGGGCTTCCCGGCGACACGCTCAATAACCCTGGCCTGGCTGGCATTGATCTCCCCCGACGCCAGCGCCTCAAGGGTCGTTGGAAAGTTCTCCGCCAACGACACCGCCAACTTCACATCCGAGCCGGCCTTACCCCCCGACTCCATGACCCGCTCCCGCAACACCGCCGCCGCAGCCCGAGCAGTGCTCTGTCGAGCACGCTCTGCCAGGGCCTCAGCCAGCAACCCCTCAACCTGAGAACGAGCCCGCCCGAGCGCTTCAATGCGATTGTCCAATCCTTCAATAGACAGTTCACCAACATCCTCGCGGTATACGCACACCGCAACGTCCGACTCCACGCCAGACATACCGTTTGCGGCTACGGTTTCAAAACCCGCTATACCAGTGAACTCCATACCCCCAATAATACAACCCACCTGTGACAGTTATCCCTAGATTCAAGCTTGCTGTAAGAGCCAGTTATGCAAGCTATCCGAGAAGTAAATGCAGGCTCTAGTTACTCTTTTGTACGTACTATTTGTGAGGCATATGGACCATTCAAAAGTTACAGACAATTGATCGAAAGCAAGTGTATAAGCGTTGCTCGTAATTCCAAAGAATGGTTCACCTCATGAGGGTTGAAACATTGCTTCCGGCAACGGCAGCCTTGTCAAGGTTGACGTCGGCCATCCCGGCTTCGTTAAATGAAGGCCGGGGGGTTACCCCCGGCAACGCCTCGGGGCACCGCACCCTTTTACCGGCGGTTGCCGGGGCACAAGCCCCGGCCCTCGTTTCCGGCGTATTGCAAATCCTCGACATGACCCACCACCGCGGCAGGGAGACCACCGCGGCCGGTCATCTTTCTTGGAAGGAAGCCATGTCGTTGACAAATCAGGACAGGTCCCACCATGATTATTAGGTTGAACTTCTATTAGTCAAGACTTATAGTAGCCTGGTGTGGGAGGTCGAGTACACCAACGAATTCGGGCGATGGTGGGACGGCCTCACCCACGCTCAGCAAGAAGCGCTCGACGACCGAGTGATGCTGCTGGCAGAACAAGGCCCAAGCCTCAAGCGACCTGTAGTTGGCGAGATCGGAAGTTCTCGCCATTCCAACATGAAAGAACTCCGGGCCTCGAAGAGAGGTGCCCTTCGCGTGTTGTTCGCTTTCGACCCGCGGCGACATGCGATCTTGCTACTTGGCGGGAACAAGTCCGGCTAATGGGACGAGTGGTACCAATGGGCGGTCTCCCAGGCCGATGACCTGTACGACACCTACCTCAATGAACTAGGCGAGGAAGGACTCTTGGACGAGCCACACTCCGAATAGCTACAGCAACCACTACTCAAAGGAACCATCCCCATGCCTTCGACCAAGAACTATCACCAGCTGCATAAGCAGGTCATTACTCGGCCCGGTGCCGTCGAACGACTCGCGGAACTCCGCAAGGAGACCTTGGCCGAGATCGAACTCCAAGAAATCCGAGGAGTCCTCAAGCTGTCTCAGACTGATCTGGCCGAGGCCATGGGAATCACGCAATCTGCCGTTTCCCAGTTTGAGCACGGGGACGACATCTTGATCTCCACCCTCGACAACTATGTGCAGGGGCTTGGGGCCACGCTGCGGATTGCCGCCGTTTTTGAAGGCGACGAGGTTGAAACTGTTATCCCAATCCAGATCGGTTCCAAGACACGCTAAGCAGACAACACCAGCGGCTCGGCGCGCTGCTGATCGACGGACATGTGGCGACTTGCCCGATCATCAACCTCGAAGCTCGGGCATGCGCTTGTCGGCTATCTCATCCAGCTAGTCGGCTGTGCCTCGCTCTGCTGCCCACTGGTGGGGTTGGCCGGTCAGCTCGGCTATGAGTTCGAAGTCTGCCTCGTAGTGCAGGATGACTAGGCCGTGGGCTTCGGCTACGGCGGCGACTAGGGCGTCGACCAGTGAGAGTGCCCGGTGCCAGCCGCGGTCGGCGAGCAGCCCTTGGATACTGATGGCCCGGGCGTGGTCGGCGGCTGTGACCGGCACTGACTCGAATGCGCCCAGCCGGCTCATGATCGCTTGGTGGTCGCTTGCACTCCGGGCGCTGAACCCGAGTTCGAATACCACGGGGGCGCAAAGGGCGATCCTGCCTGCGGCGGCGAGCGGGCTGACAGCAGCGGCGACCCAAGGGCTTTGACATGAGTGAGAAAACGCTTGTGTCGGCCAGATGGGTGGCCTGAACCACTATGCGTCGCCGCCCCAGGCACACTCGGCCGCATCGATGTCGAACCTGCCCTCCTCACTGAAGAGTTCCAACGCCTCTAAGCGCCGCCTGGCGAGAACGGTCTCCAATAGCGAGGCATTGACCGTCTCCCGCAGCGTGGTCGTGCCTAGAATCTCTGCGGCCTGATTGGCGATATCCCGGTCAATATAAATGGATGTCTTAGACACGCCAAATAGGATATCGCCTGATCAGGATCAAGTCAGGAGCACCGCCCTGCTAGCAGTCGGGGGTGGCGTGGTGGCGGAGGTAGTCGATGGGGTCGGTGTAGCGGTTGAGGGTGGCGGCGGCGTCAACGGGGATCGGGATGGGGCGCAGGACGGATGCGACGGTGACGGCAAGAGTGTGCTCTAGGAGGTTGGCGGCGGCGCGTATGTGAGCGGCGGTGTTCTCGGGGGTGCGGAGCGTGTCGAGGGTGGCATCCACCAACGAGCCCGACGGGGTTGAGCGGAGCTTGCCGGCCATGGCATCGACGCCTTGATGGATGTCGAGGTGCCGGCGAAGGTGGAGCCGGCCCAGCGCGGTCAGGCACTTCTCGATGCTCCTGTGGGCGGACTCCAGCGCAGACTCATAGGTGTTTTCACAGTCACCAGGCAACCACTCGCCTGAGGCCATCTCGCTGGGGACGGACTTGAGGATTCGGACCAGCTCCAAGTTCTTGCGGTGGGCCCCTTCAAGGTCTTCGAGAGCAAGGCCCCAATCGTCTCGCAGTACAGATGTAGCCGGGGCTTTGTCTACAACCAGGGTCGTCATGGGATGAGAATACCAACAACATCCCTTTACTCTAGAATTGTTCTAGTTATTTTCCATTGATTTCATCCTGCTGGCTCTGGCTGCGGCACCCTGGCGCGGAAGTGGGGGATGACGTGGTGACCGAACTGGCGGATGGTCTCGAGCATGACCTCCTGGGGGATGGTGCCCATTTGGATCATGCACATGATCTCGTCGCAGCCGATCGCCTCGAGCTCGCTCACATAGCGGATGGCGTCTTCGTAGTTGCCATAGGCATGTTCGATGTTGAACGTACTGGTGGCGTTGGCACTCAGCGGGATGTTCATCTCGCTGATCTTGGCGTGGACGTTGCCCACCGCCTCGTCGATGGCCGCGGCGGTGTCCTCGTCGGCTGATCCGGCCCTGGGCGGGGGGGTGCCCAGGTTCCAGTGCATGATGGCCTCGGCAAAGAACCGCTGGCCCCGGGCGCCGATGCGGAACGCCTCTTCCCGGTCGTCGAGGATCGTGGTGGGGCACAGCGCCGAGAACCAGTCGTTGGGATGGTCGCTCACAAACCGCTCCCCGGTGCGGGTGGCGATGGCCTCGTCGTAGGTCTCCTTCATCAGCCTGATCTCGTCGGCCCCGGCGAACCCCAGCACCAAGGCCCCGATTCCCAACTCGGCGGCCAGCCGCACGGTGTCCACCTTGGTGCAGGCGAGATACAGCGGCGGGTGGGGATCCTGCACCGGCCTCGGCAGGATGGGATGGGGCGAGATGTCGAGCAGTCCCTCCCACTCGAACTCCTCGTCCCGCCAGCAGTTGGAGATGATCCGCAGCGACTCCTCCACCTGGGCGTAGGTGTCCTCGGGCTTGACCCCGAACGCCGACATCTCCTGAAGGGTGGCCCCCCGGCCCGCGCCCACATCCAGCCTCCCGCCCGACAGCACGTCGAGCATGGCGATGCGCTCTGCGGCCCGCAGCGGGTGGTTGTAGCCGAACGGCATGCAAACCACCCCGTGGCCGATGCGGATGCGCGACGTCCGGGCCGCCACCCAGGTCAGAAAGATCTCCGGGGCGCTCATGTGGGCGTACCACTTCAGGCAGTGGTGCTCCACCGCCCAGATCCGGTCGAAGCCCACCTCCTCGGCGAGCACCGCCTGCTCCACGCAGTCGCGGATCACCTGCTGCTCGTTCTCACGAGACGTATCGGCCATCTGGGCCTCGAAGATCATGGAGAATTTCACGCCGCCATTGAACCATCCCCGCCTGGCAGAGCCCGAATGCAAGACGGCACCGCCTCAGCTCTGCCGTCCGGTGGGGCCTGCCGCGAGCCCCCTGGCTACCATCGATGCGTCATGGATTTCGACGAGACCCCCCAGGAAGCCGCCTTTCGGGCGGAGTGCATCGAGTGGCTGGAGGCCAACCTCCCCGCCGACGGCGGAGGCCCCCGCGACCAGACGGCTATAACCATCTCGGACCCCGAAGTCGAGACGGCCTACGTGAACCGGTGCAAGTCTTGGCAGCGCACCAAGTACGACGGCGACTGGGGATCCATAACCTGGCCCACCGAGTACGGCGGCAAGGGCCTAGGCGGAATCCAAGACGGCATCTTCAAAGAGGAGGAGGCCAAGCGGGTGGCGGCCACCGGAGTGTTCGCGGTGGGCATCGGCATGGCCGGCCCCACCATCATCGCCCACGGCACCGACGCTCAAAAGCAGCGATACCTGCCCGCCATGTTGAAGGGCGAAGAGGTGTGGTGCCAGCTTTTCTCCGAGCCGGAGGCCGGCTCAGACTTGGGCGGGTTGCGGACCACCGCGGTGCGAGACGGCGACGAATGGGTGGTCAACGGCCAGAAGGTGTGGACCTCGGGGGCCCAGTACAGCGATTGGGGCATTCTGCTGACCCGCACCGACCCCGACCAGCCCAAGCACCGGGGCATCACCTACTTCCTAGTAGACATGAACACCCCCGGCATCGAGGTTCGCCCGCTGGTGCAGATCACCGGCGCGGCCCACTTCAACGAGGTGTTCCTGTCGGATGTGCGGGTGCCTCACGAGAACATCCTGGGCGGGGTCAACGCCGGCTGGGGGCCGATCATGACCACGCTTTCCAACGAGCGGGCCCTGATCGGCGGTTCCAACGCCCGGACCCGCTTCAACGAGTTGGTAAAGCTGGCCCAGCAGACCGGCACTGACCGCGACCCGGTCATCCGCCAGGAGCTGGCCAAGACCTACACCCGCATGGAGGTCCTGAAGTATCAGGGGTATCGGGTGCGCACTGCGGCCAGCAGGGGCGAGTTGCCCGGCCCGGAGAGCTCCACCATGAAGCTGGCCATATCCCTGCACTTCGGGGAGATAGGCGACTTGGTGATGGCCATGAACGGCGCCGCCGGAATGCTCCACGGCGACAGCGCCCGAGACGCCGGCAGATGGCAGTACGAGTTCTTGGGCCAATGGGCGTCGCGCATCGGCGGCGGCACCGACAACATCCAGCGCAACACCATCGGCGACAAAGTTCTGGGCCTGCCCCCCGACATCCGAGTGGACAAAGGGGTCCCGTTCAGGGAGATCCCCAGCTAGAGCTCAGCTCGCGCCGTACACCGGGGCGGGCTCCGGCGACCTCGCAATAGAAGCGTGCGCTGCCTCGCCGATCTCAGCAGCGGCGTACTTGCGGCCCACGTCGACCACATGGCCGTGCTGCCAGCCGTCGCACACGTTGAGCGCCCCGCCGGCTATCTCGAACACCCGCCCGGTCACATCGCAGGCGTCCGACCCCAGCCACACCACCAGCGGTGAGGCATTGGCCGGGTCTTTGTCGTCCCAGCCGTCGGGCGCCTCCTCGGTGTACATGACCCCGGTGGTCATGCGGGTACGGGCGTCGGGGGCTATGGCGTTCACCATCACCCCGTAACGGCCCCACTCGGCGGCCTGCTGGATGGTCAGCGCGGCCACTCCGGCCTTGGCCGCGGCGTAGTTGCCCTGGCCTATCGACCCCAACAGCCCGGCCCCGGAGCTGGTGTTGATCACCCGCCCCTGCACCATCTCGCTGGCTTTGGACCGGTCCCGCCAGTGGGCCACCGCGTGGCGGGCGGGGGCGAAGTGCCCCTTGAGGTGGACCCGCATGATGGCGTCCCACTCCGGCTCGCTCATGTTGGCCAGCATCCGGTCGCGCAAAAAGCCAGCGTTGCACACCAGCGTATCGAGGCGGCCCCACGTCGCCACGGCCTGGGCGACCATGGCCTCGGCCTGGTCCCAGTCGGCCACATCGGCGGCGTTGGCCTCGGCCGCCCCGCCCATGGCCCGGATCTCGGCCACCACTTCTTGGGCCGGCTCCGACGCGCCACCGGAGCCGTCGCGCTCCACCCCCAGGTCGTTGACCAGCACCCTGGCCCCCTCGGCAGCGAACTCCAAAGCGTGGGCCCGGCCCAGCCCGCGGGCCGCCCCGGTGATCACCACCACCCTGCCCTCAGCGATGCCGGCCATGTCAGAGAACGGGGTTGAGCTCAGATGACACCATCCACATGGCGTAGTACTGGGCGGCGCCGCCGTAGGCGTGGCCGATGGCAATCTTGGCCCCCGGCACCTGGTAATCGCCGGCGGTGCCCCGCACCTGGTTGGCCGCCTCCAGGCAGCGGATCATGCCCGACGCCCCGATGGGGTTGGACGACAAGACGCCGCCCGACATGTTCACCGGGAACGACCCGCCCAACTCGGTGTCGCCGGCGTCGGTCATCTTCCACCCCTCGCCTTCCTCGGCGATGAGGTGGCCCTCCAGCCACATGGGCTCGTACCACGAGAACGGCACGTACAGCTCGGCGCAGTCGATCTGCTCCCGGGGGTTGGTGATGCCCGCCTTGCGGTAAAGGGCCTCCGAACACTCCACCCCGGCTTGGGGGCGCACGGTGTCGCGTCCGGGGAACTGGCCGAACTCGGTGCGCTTGGCGTGGGAGATGACCCACGCCGGCGGGCGGGCGGACTTCTTGGCGATGTCGTCGTTGCCCAGCACCATGGCCGCAGCCCCATCCGACGACGGGCACGACTCCAAGAAGTGGAGCGGATCCCACAGCATGGGCGACTCCCGCACCTTCTCAATGGAGATGTCCGGGAGGTGCAGGTGGGCGTACTCGTTATTGAGGGCGTTGAGCCGGTCTTTCACCGCCACCATCCAACCGATGTGCTCGGGGGCCTTGGAGCGGGCGATGTAGTTGCGGATCCACGGGGCGAACGTGCCGCCCGCGCCCTGCCCGCCGCTCTTGCCGCCCGACAGCGCCCAGGTGGCGTTGCCCTCCGACTGCTTCTCATAGGCGACGGTCAAAACGGTGTCGTACATCCCCGACTCCACCAGGTTCACCGCCGAAATGGAGGTGGACGCCCCCACCGACCCGGCGGTATGCACCCGGTGGATCGGCTTGTTGATGGCCCCCAGCGCGTCGCACAGGCTGAGCAGCGGCATCATCACGCCTTCGAGAGCGTCGGGGGCCTTGCCGATCACGATGGCGTCGATGTCGTCGAAGGTGGCCCCGGCGTCCTCCAAGGCCCGCAAGGTGGCCTCCCGAACCAGGCCGTCGAGGGTCACGTCGTCGCGGCGCCGCTTGTACTTGGTCTGGCCGATTCCCAGCACTGCACATGGTCGGGGTGCCATCAGATCGTCCTTCCGAAACGGGGGCCAGGCATGATCGTCGAGACCATCAGCTGTCTCCTTCCAAGACGCAGAGCAGGTTCTGTTGTAGGGCTGGCCCGCTGGATGCGTGGGCCACCCCTCGGCGTCCATCGCCGTTGCGGATGGCCCGGGCCAACTCGATCACCCGGGTGAGGCCCACTGCCATGAACGGGCTGCCGGTGAGCGGCCCGCCCGATGGGTTCACCTTGGTGCCGCCGTTGAGCCCGAGGGCGCTGCGCAGGATGATCTCCTCGGGGCTATAAGTCACGGTCAGCTCGGCGATGTCCACCGGCCCCTCGCCAACGCCTACCCGCTCGGCGGCTATGCGAACCGATTGCGAGTCGGTGAGATCCCGCAGCGTTGGGTGGTGGGACTCAATGCGGTGGTCGATGCCCCGGATCCACACCGGGTTGTCGCACAGCTCCCGGGCCTTGTCGGCACGGGCGATGATCATGGCCGCGGCCCCGTCGCTGGTCGGCGGGCAGTCCAGGCGGCGCAGCGGCTGCTGCACGTAGGGCTCGGCCAACAGCTCGTCCACCGACAGGTCTCCGCTGAGCTGGGCATTGGGGTTGTCCTTGGCGTTGGCGTGGCTGCGGAACACCACCTCGGCGAAATCCCGCTCGGTGGCCTTGCCCGCGGCGATCAAAGCCTGGGCCTGGAACCCGGCCTGGGTCCGGGGGTCCAAGCCGATAGGGGCATGGACGTAGGGGTCGGTCTGGAGGGAGAACCCCTCCCGGTAACTGCCCGGCGAGCACTTGCCCGAGCCCGACACCAGCACCGTGTCGATGTCGCCCGACTGGAGCCGCACGAACCCCTCGAACAGTGCCCAGGCGCCGTCCATCTCCACGTGGCTCTCATATACCGGCGGCCACGCCCCCACCGCGTCGATGTTCATGACGAAGGCGAACGGCATCCCCGACAGGTAGTCGCAGCTACCAGCGATGGTGAAGTCGATGTCGTGGCGGTCCATGCCCACCTGCTCGATCACCGAGTTCACGCACGGCATGATCATGGCCGGCTCGCTGTCGTTGAAGTGGGCGTGGGACGGGGTTTGTTCGAACGCGACGATGGCCACGTCCTCAGCAAGCTGCATCATGGGCGCTCCTCTGCGTGGTTATCGAAGCGGATGCCAGAGAAATCGGCCAGGCTTACCATGAGTGCTCCTTCAGCTCGTCGGCCGGTACGTCGGGCTCGCCGGTGGGCTCGAACCGGGCGTACACCGTTTCGGGAATGTTGCCGTAGCGGTTGTCGATGTCCTCCACCGACCGCTCTTCGGGATCACGCCAGATGCAGCGCATCCTCATCCCCACCCGCATCTCGTCCACCGTCATGTCGCGGATGTCGATGCCGATCACCGGCTGGTCGGTCCCGTCGAACAAGATGGAACACCGCACGTAGGGCTCGGTCTCGGTCTGGCCGTAGTACTGCACCGGGTTCAGCTCGGTAAACGCCACCACTGTGCCCACGTCGGACACCTCCACCTCGTCGGCCTCGCTCATCAGCACCCGGGACATGTTGTCGTAGCCCCGGCCGGGGACGTACACCTTGCCGGTGACCGGGCTGCGCTGGCCGATGATCCTGCCGTCCAGCAGCCCCTGGGCGAACCGGGCCCGATGGGGATAGAGCGGCTCGTTGATGCGAAGGCCGATGAGGTGCTCGGTGATGGCCACCGGCTCGTCGCCCGGCTCGATAGCCTGCTCGGCGGCATCGGCCTCAGGGACGAAGTACACGTCGGCGATGGAGCCGTGGCGTTCGGTGCGGAACTGCGCCTGCACTCTCATGCCGGTGCTCATGGCCTTGGGGTCGCCCCCGGTGTCCACCACATGCACGAGGGCGGTGTCGGCCCCGTCCAGTTTGATGAAGGCGAAGCCGAAGGGCTGGTCGAAGGGGTGCTTGGCCGAAGGCTCGGCCACCCATGTCCAGTTCATCACCTCCCCGCCGGGGCCAACCTCCACGAGGTCGGGCGCCAGGGTGGCAAAGGTGTCCGGGTCGAACTCCATGGGCGGGCACAGCACCCGGTCGCCGCACCGCTGCCCAAGGATGCGCCCGTCGCGCAAACCGGTCAGAAACGGGCCGATGACCGGCCCGGTGGTGCGGGTATAGGGGTACTCAAGGGTGTAATCAACGTCATGCAACTGGGGCACGGCGGCAAGTTCACCACACCCCCGATGCCTCTCCCAAAGCAAACCGGCTCAACCCAGAAAGGATCAACCCAGAAAGGATCAGGCTAGAGAGCCGAAATAGTCCACCACGTCATCGATGTACAGGTCAGGAGCTTCCAGGGAGGCGAAGTGGCCGCCTCGGGGCATCTCGGTCCAGCGGACGATGTTGTACCAATACTCCACCCACGGTCGGGCCGGGCGGATTCCGTCGCCGGGGAAGCGGGCATAGGCGGTGGGCACCTCCACTCGGCGGTCTGGCGCCGAGGATCCCCGTCCGCCGATGCGGGTCTCGTAGTAGAGCCGGTTGGCTGAGGCGATGGTGCCGGTGGTCCAGTAGACCATCACGTTGGCGAGCAGCTCGTCTTTGGTGAAGCTGGCCTCGATGTCGTTGTCGGGGCCGATGTCGCTCCACACCAGGAACTTCTCCACGATCCAGGCGGCCAGGCCGGCCGGGGAGTCGTTCAGCCCCACCGACAGAGACTGCGGACGGGTGGCCTGCTGCTCCCGGTAGCCCCGCTCCACCCGGTTGCTGGCCTGTCCTTCGGCCCGGTCGGCCTTCTCCTCGTCAGTGAGGTCGCGTACCGCCCCCGGCGGGGGCTCAGGGGCGATGGCCAAGTTCAGGTGGATGCCCAACAGCCGCTCTGGAGCTTGGAGGGCCATCTGGGCGGTGACCATCGCCCCCCAGTCTCCGCCCTGAGCGCCGAACCGCTCGTAGCCGAGGCGGCTCATCAGCTCCAGCGAGACAGCGGCCATGCGCCGGGGCGTCCAACCCGGCTCAGACGTGGGACCGGAGAAGCCGTAGCCGGGGAGAGACGGGCACACCACGTGGAAGTGCTCCCGCAGCGGCTCGATCACCTTGGCGAACTCGGTGATCGAGCCGGGCCAGCCGTGGTGGATGACAAGAGCCATGGCACCGGGATTGCGGCTGCGGGCGTGGATGAAGTGCAGCCTCTGGTTGTCGATGGTGGTGGTGTACTGGGGGATTAGGTTGAGTTGAGCCTCGATGGCTCTCCAGTCGTAGTCCTGGCGCCAATAGCGGCACAGCCCCTTGAGATAATCCAGATCTGTGCCCTCGTCCCACCCGGCGCCGGGCAAAGGGTCGAACCACCGGGTGGCGTCCAAACGGCGGTACAGGTCGTCGAGCACCTCATCGGGCACCTCGATCGCGAACGGTTCCACGGCAGTCATGGCCGGCTAGCCTGTGCGGTCGTGGAGAGGGCCGGCGGGCAAGCGGCCGTCGATGTCGGTGAAGCCATAGGAATCGGCCATGTCCCGGGCCGAGACGGCTTGGCCGGAGTGGCGGGACCGGTCAGCGTCAACGGCCAGGGCAGTCACCGCCCGACCAGTGAATCGAGGCGATTCGGCTGCCGATAGGTCCAGGCTGGGCGGCAGTTCAACCCCGGAGTCAATGGCCACGTCGATGCGCTCGGTGCGCACGAACCCAGGCCACACCGAAACCATCGACACCCCGGTGTCCCGGAGCTCGCGGGCGCAGTCGGCGGTCATGCGGTCGAGGGCGCACTTGCCCACCCCATAGGCCACGTGCCACGCGTATTCGACCGCCCCCGAGGAGCTGATGTTGGCGATCAGACCGTCGCCTTGGCCGATCATCACCGGGGCGGCCAGCACCGACGCCACATAGGCCGAACGGGTGCCCACGTCCATCATGTCGTCCCAGTTGGAGACGGGCACCTCCCAGAAGGGCAGCATGGCAGTCAGCTCGTCGGGAATGGCAAAGGCGTTGTTCACCAGCACGTCCAAGCGGCCGTGTTCCGCGGCGATCTGGTCGAACACCGCCTGCACGGCGTCATCGTCGCGGTGGTCGCAGGCCACCGCGACCGCAGTACCGCCCACGGCGGCAATCTCCTCCGCGGTGGCCCCCACCGTGCCGGGCAGCGGGTGCTGGCCGGCACCAGTGGTGCGACCGGTGACGTAGACCGTGGCCCCCGCAGCGGCCAACTCCAGGGCACAGCCCTTGCCGATTCCCCGACTGGCTCCGGTGACTAAGGCCACTTTGCCGGTTAGGGGTGCTCCTTCGAACAAACTCATAGTGCCTCCTCAGGCGGGTTGGCAATGGCCATGGGGGGCGACGAGCACGACGTTGACCCATTGGCCCGGAATGGTGAATGGCAGAACACGAATCGGTCCACTCCGGCGGCGGCGATTTCCTCGCAGCTCAGCGACTCACCCAGGCGGATGCCCTCCTTCACCAGCATGAGCTGGTGGCCGACCGACATCCAACCCCCGGTGGCTTCAAAATCGTAGAAGCCCCACATCCAGCTGTCGGTGGATACCAGTGCGGGGCGGTTAGAAGCCAGCCACTTGTTCTCGGCGATCCAAGGACCAGGCGACCCGGCCAGGAACCGCTCGGGATCCTCCCGGGTGAGGCTGATCCACCCGGTGCGCAGACATATGGCGTCGCCCGGCTCGGGATCAGGCAGCCCCTGGCGCTCGCAGGCCCCCTCAATCTGCTCGACGGTGATGCGATGGCGGTCCATGAGCCGGGGCAACCCGGCCTGGTTTACCTCCGCATCACCGGTGGTGGCCGCCACCTGGGCGGCCACGTCAATCATCAAGCCCCGAGTGAGCAGAGGCGCCCCCCACGAGGGAACGTCCATTGCGGTCACGCCACCGGTGCGGGCCAAGTCAGCGCCCTGGTGGCCGTTGTAGAAGGTGCCGTCCACCGCCGCGTGGGTGAAGCCATTGATCTTGGTGCTCATGTTGAAGGTGTACGACACGCGCTCCTCGGAGTATCCCAACTTCGACGGTCCCAGCCCTTGAGTACCGCTGATGATCTCGCCCTCGAAGCCTTCGCCAGGCTCGTACCCCGCGATGACCAGCTTTTGGACGAACTCCCGAGTGCTGTAGGCGGGATAGCCGGGCCAGATGCCGTCACCCATCGAGTAGGTGCGTATGGGCTTGGACAGGTCGAGCATCCCCAGGGCGTCGGCCCGTTTCTGGTCGGCAACCTCGTTGTAGGTGCCCAGCACATCATCGGGCCCATATTGGCTGGGCGCCCATGCCCCGGCGGCCACCGCCTCTACGTCGAACTTCGAATCGTCGAACATCTCGTCATCAAGCTTCACTGGCGCAGCCTAGTCAGCCACCACGAAACGACTGGGCAGTGGATCAGACGGGGGCCGAGACGGTGAGCCGGGCCATCTCGCGACGCTGAGGGTAGTGGTCGGCCACCGCGAAATGCTGGGTGCAGCGCTCGTCCCACACGATCACGTCGCCCTCAGCCCACTCGTAGCGGATGGTGTAGTTGGGCTGAGTGGCGTGCTCGTAGAGGTAGTCGAGCACGGCGTCGCTCTCAACCCGGTCGAACCCCAGCAGGTGGCTGGTGAAGTTCTTGTTGACGTTGAGGTAAGGGCGGCCAGTGTCGGGGTGGACGGCAATCACCGGTCGCCCGGTGCCAGGAAACTGCTCCCGGGTGCGGTCCACCAACTCGGCCCCGGCTTTGGAGATGAACGACTGGCCCGGCCCCATGTCGTGCCATGCGGTCATGCCTTCCAGCCGATCCCGCAAGACCTCCGACAGCCCGTCGTAGGCGGCGTACATGCTGGCGAAGATGGTGTCGCCGCCCCGGGCTGGCATCTCGATAGCCCGCAGGCTGCCCACAATGGGAGCGTCGGGGTCCCAAGTGACATCGGTGTGCCATTTGTCCTGATAGGGCGGCCGATCCTCGTCGTCAACGATTCGCTCCACCTTGGCCTCCACAGCGCCGGCGGTCCGGCCGATGGGGTGGATGTAGGGCCGACCCCACGACGACAGCAGGTCCATCTGATGGCCGTCGTCGATCCGCTGCCCAGGAAACACCAGCACCAGGTGCTCCAACAGCAGCTCGTAGAGATCCTTCCGCTCCCCGTCTCCCAACGGCCCCCGAAGGTCGATCTCTTGCACCCGGGCGCCGAACACCCCGCCGACCGGCTCCACCTTCCATTCAGCCATGACTGTCGCCTAGAAGAACCCGCGGCCTTGGACGGCGGCGTTTGCCAGCCACATCTCGAAGTCTTGGATCGACTGAGTCATGGCCTGGCCGATGAGGTCTAGCTTGCGCACCTGTTCGATGCGGGCACTCGCCTGCTCCAACTCCCGCTTCGAGAGCAACTCGGTGAAAATGCCGCAGGCATGGGCCAAACAGATGATGACCACGTCGCGGGGGCTGGGGATCTCGTCGCTGAACAGCACCCCCATTATCCGCAGCTTGACCTCCCGCTCGGCGTGCCCATCCACCATCGGATACCGGCGCGACCGGAACACCCACAAAAAGCGGTCGTCCTCGCGCTCGAGTATGCCCCGCTCCTCCAGGCGATCCAGCGCCTGCTCCCGGATATCCGGCGCCTGACGGGAGACCTGCTCCACCCAGTGGCGGGAGTCGCTCTCCTCGCCCTCAGCGATCAGGGCCAGCGTCGGATCAAGCAGGCTGTCGCCCACCGGGGTGGAATCAACCAGTATCAAGTTCTCCAGGTCGGTGTCGATCCGATTCTCCATGGCCAGTTCCATCAGCACCGCGCCAGCAATGGCTCGGTCTATGGATGACTGGGGAACGTTGACAAACTTCCCATCATCATCGCGCAACAACAAGAGGATGATCTCCTCGACAAATCTCAACATGGTGCTAACGATAGGCGATGATCTCGTCGCCGTATTGGTGCAGAGCCTCGACAACCTGCGAACGGGTGTCGCCGGCGATGGGGGCGGCCATCGCGGTCACCCCGATGGCGGCCAGCGCGGCGATGTTCTCCCGGTGGCGGTCGGCGTTCCAGCTCGGTGTTCCCACCGCCCCAACCTCTAGGTCCATGTACTTGATGTCGATGGGCTCGGTGCGGCTGACCGATACGGCGTGGTCGTGCAGGTAGGCGATCATCTCGGCCAGGTCTTCGAGGGTCTCCAGATGAGCCGAGCGGCGGCGGGAGGCCAAAGCGGCAGGGTTGGGCATGGGCATCCAACCCTGGGCTTTCTCGGCCACACGGCGGCGAGACAGCTTGGAGTTGCCTCCGATCCAAACCGGCACTGGCGATTGCACCGGGGCGGGAAGGCCGGTGCTGTCGGCGATGGTGAAGTTGAGCCCTTGGTAGTTGACCGTCTCTCCGGTCCAGATCAACCGCATGACCTCAAGGCACTCGTCGAACAGGGCATTGCGCTGCTCGAAATCCACGCCCACCGCCTCGAACTCCGACAGAAGGTAGCCAACTCCTGCTCCAAGGATCACCCGGCCGCCGCTGAGTCGATCCAGGGTGGCCACTGTTTTGGCCAAGATGGCCGGGTTGCGGTAGGGCAGCGGAGTCAGGTTGGTGAGCAGCCGCAGCCGTGTCGTGGCCCCCGCGGCCACCGCCAGTGCCACAAAGGGATCTAGTGCATCATGGCCCCCGCTGGCCAGCCAGGGGTCGCTGGGGAGCGGATGCTCGGTCAGCGAACAGGAGTCGAACCCGGCCGCCTCGGCCGCCCGAGAGAACTCGGAAACGGCCAAGGCGGTGAGGAATTCGGGGTTCTGCGGATGGGCCATCAGGGGAAAGCCGAAACTGAATTTCACTCCTCCAGTCTTCTCGATGGCCCGGTCAATTCGTCAGCCGAAACTCATATCTGCCTCATGGGCATCGGCCCCTACACAAAGATCAGTGACAGCAGCACGCCCCACACGCTGGCGATGAAGGTCCCCAGGGATCCGTAGTGTCGGTCGCCGGCATTGCGCTCTCTAGCCGCTCATCGCCGGAATGATCTGCTGTCCGTAGGCGCTGAGGGTCTCCTCTTTCTGGTCGTGCATGAGATAGATGGCGAACTGATCGACACCCAGGGACTCGAGCTCGCGCAGCCTAGCTATATGAGACTCTTGGTCCCCGAGGAGGCAGAAGCGGTCGATGATCTCATCGGGGACGAAATCGGTGTGGTCGTGGCCCGCTTTGCCGTGTCCGCTGTAGTCGTATCCCTCGCGTCCCGCGATGTAGTCGGTGAGCGCTTGGGGCACGCCCGCACCCCGGTCGCCGTAGCGGGCCACCAGGTCGGCTACATGGTTTCCCACCATCCCGCCGAACCAACGGCACTGCTCTCGCTGGTGGTTGATGTTGCCTCCTACATAGGCGGGCGCAGCCACGCAGATATACAGGCTGTCGGGATCGCGGCCAGCCTCCTCAGCGGCCTGTCGGACAGCGGTAATGGTCCATTCGGCGATCGCCGGATCGGCCAGCTGAAGGATGAACCCGTCCGTCTCGCTTCCACACAGGTGCAGCGCCTTGGGACCATAGGCCGCCATGAGCACCTTGAGCTCGGACTCACCAACCCACGGGAAGTGCTGCTGGGTGTCGTTGTAGGTGGTCTCCCGGCCCTCGGCGAGATCCTTGATCACCCGCATCGACTCGCTCAATGTGGCCAGGCTGCGGGGCTTGTGGCCGATCACCCGCATGGCGGAATCGCCTCGGCCGATGCCGCAGACAGTGCGGTTTCCGAACATCTCGTTCAAGGTGGCGAACATCGACGCAGTGACCGTCCAGTCCCTCGTCCCGGGGTTGGTGACCATGGGCCCGACCACCATGCGTTCGGTGGCCGAGAGCATTTGGCTGTAGATCACAAAGGGCTCTTGCCACAGCACATGGCTGTCAAAGGTCCAGCCGTAAGCGAAGCCAAGCGACTCAGCCCGCTTGGCCAACTCGACCACCCTCCATGCCGGAGGATCGGTCTGAAGAACGACGCCGAATTCCATGTCTACCCCCTCATCCGAACAACCGCCTGCTAACGCAGGACTGCCTCACTCATTGGTTGGGAAGCCCAGGTCGACTGAGCTGGTGGCGGGGTCGGGCCAGCGGGAGGTCACGACTTTGGGGCGGGTGTAGAAGCGGATTCCCTCGGGGCCGTACATGGTGGTGTCTCCGAACAGGGAATCCTTCCATCCCCCAAACGAGTGGTAGCCGACCGGTACGGGTATGGGGACGTTGATGCCCACCATTCCCGCGTCGACGTCGGTTTGGAACTGACGGGCTGCGCCGCCGTCTCGGGTGAAAATGGCGGCACCGTTGCCCCATGGATTGTCGGCAATGAGCTGTACCGCCTCGCCATAGGTGTCGCACCGCACCACGCTGAGGACGGGACCGAAGATCTCGTCCTTATAGGCATCCATGTCGGTGGTGACGTTGTCGAGCAACGACACGCCGAGAAAGAAGCCGTCACAGTCGAATCGGGTTTCACGGCCGTCGACCACCACGGTTGCCCCCTGCTCAGCGGCGGAGCCGACGTAGCCGGCAACCCGATCCCGGTGCTCCCGAGAGATCAGCGGCCCCATGTCCGATGCCGGATCGGTGCCTTCGCCGATGACCAGCTTCTCCATGCGGAGCTTGATGGCCTCCACCAGGGCGTCGGCCACCTCGCCCACCGCGGCCACCACCGAGATCGCCATGCAACGTTCTCCGGCTGAGCCGTAGGCCGCCGACACTGCCGAGTCGGCGGCCAGCTCGATGTCGGCGTCGGGCAGGACCACCATGTGGTTCTTGGCCCCGCCCAGGGCCTGTACCCGCTTGCCATGCGAGGTGCCGGTTGCGTAGACGTAGCGGGCGATGGGTGTGGAACCCACGAAGCTGGCCACCTTCACGTCGGGGTGTTCCAGCAGCCGGTCCACGGCCACCTTGTCACCGTTCACCAGGTTCAGCACACCC
Source organism: Candidatus Poriferisocius sp. (assembly GCF_965214065.1). Classification (GTDB taxonomy): domain Bacteria; phylum Actinomycetota; class Acidimicrobiia; order Acidimicrobiales; family Bin134; genus Poriferisocius. The sequence goes on along the minus strand of NZ_CBDCAT010000025.1, from coordinate 94,683 downwards.
GGTGGGAAGCCCGCCTGCTGGAACAGCTCGGCGATGAGCATGGGGGCCGACGGGTCACGCTCGGAAGGCTTGAGAACGAACGTGTTCCCGCAGGCGATGGCGTTGGGCGCCATCCACATCGGAACCATGGCCGGGAAGTTGAAGGGGGTGATTCCGGCCACCACCCCGAGGGGGCGGCGCACGGTGTAGACGTCGATCCCGGTGGACGCCGCTTCATTGTGGCTTCCCTTGAGATGCTCGGCCAGGCCGCAGGAGAACTCGATGTTGTCAATGGCCCGGGCCACCTCGCCCCGAGCATCGCCGTGAACCTTTCCGTGCTCGGCAGTGAGGCGATTGGCGATCTCCTCAGCGTTCTCAACCACCAAGTTCCGGAAGGCGAACATCAAGGCGGTGCGCCGGGCGATGGAAACGTGGCGCCACTCCTCGAACGCGGCCTTGGCCGAGGCCACCGCGGCATCGACCTCCTCGGCCGAGGCCAGCGATAGCTGTCCAGTCTGCTCACCGGTGGCCGGGTTGAACACCGGTGATGTCCGGCCCGAAGTGCCAACAAATTGCTGGCCGTCGATCAGATGATGGATTTCACGCATTCGCCCTCCGGAAGTCCAGGTTCTAGATCAGATAGGAGCTGAGACCGCGGCGCAGGTATTTCCCGTCGCCCATAGAGCCCAGGTACTGGTTGTCGTCGATGATGATCCGGCCCCTCGACAGCACGATGTCCACATGGCCCCCCACCTCGATCCCCTCGTATGCCGAGTGGTCGATGTTCATGTGGTGGTTGTCGACGCTGATGGTCCAGGTTGCCCGGGGGTCATAGATCACCACGTCGGCGTCGGCGCCGGGCTGGATCACGCCTTTGCGGGGGTATAGGCCCATCATGCGGGCCGGAGTGGTGGAGCACAGCTCCACCCATCGGGGAAGGGTGATCTCCCCGGCCACCACACCCTGATAGATCAGGTCCATCCGGTGCTCGACGGTGCCAATACCGTTGGGAATGGCCCGGAAATCGCCGACGCCCAACTCCTTTTGCTCCTTCATGCAGAACGGGCAGTGGTCGGTGGACACCACCGCTAGGTCGTTGGTGCGCAGCCCCTTCCACAGCTCGTCTTGATGGTGGTCGTGGCGGGGGCGGATCGGCGTCGAGCACACGTAGGCGGCGCCGTCCCAGCCTTGGTCGAGGTGCTCTTCGAGGCTGAAGTACAGGTATTGGGGACAGGTCTCGGCGAACACGTTGGCCCCGTTGTCGCGGGCGATGGCCACCTGCTCCAGCGCCTGCTTGGCGGACAAGTGAACGATGTAGAGGGGAGCCGCGCCCACCTTGGCCAGCTGGATGGCCCGATGGGTGGCCTCCGACTCGAACTCGGCCCGCCGCACGTACCCGTGGTTGACGGGGTCGGTGTCGCCCCGCTCGAATGCCTGCTCGGCCAGCACGTCGATGGCGATCCCGTTCTCGGCGTGCATCATCAGCAGTCCGCCGTTGCCGGCGCACTGCTGCATGGCCCGAAGAATCTTGCCGTCGTCGCTGTAGAACACGCCGGGGTAGGCCATGAAGAGCTTGAAGCTGGTCACGCCCTCGTTGACCAGCAGGTCCATCTCCTTGAGGGCGGCGTCGGTGACGTCGCCGATGATCATGTGGAAGCCGTAGTCGATGGCGCACCGGCCCTCGGCCTGCTCCATACGGGCGTCGAAGCACTCACGGACGTCGAGCCCGTAGCTTTGGGTGGCGAAGTCCACGATGGTGGTGGTGCCACCCCAAGCCGCGGCGCGGGTGCCGGTCTCGAAGTCGTCGGACGCAATGGTGCCCCCGAAGGGCAGTTCCATGTGGGTGTGCACATCAACCCCGCCGGGCACAACGAGCTTGCCGCTGGCGTCGATCACCCGGTCAGCCCCGTTCTCCGCTGAGGTGGCGAGGTCGGATCCCGGTTGCATCACCGCGACGATGACCTCGCCGTCGATCAGGACCTCGGCCGGATCAGCCCCCGTCGAGCTCACCACCGTTCCGTTCTTGATGAGCGTTGTCACAGCGCTAAGTCTCCCTGTCTATTTCCTCAATGGTCTCGAGAATGGCGGCGATCCCTACGTCGATCTCAGCCTCGGTCACATCCAGCATCGGGGTGATCCGAAGGGCGTTGCCGTATAGACCCCCCTTGCCCACCAGCAGCCCCCGCCGCTTGCATCCCTCGAGCAGTTCGCCGGCCCGGCCCGCGTCGGGCTGAATGGTGCCTGGCTCCACAATCTCGATCGCCTGCATCAGACCCTTGCCCCGCAGTTCGACGATCCACGGTGTGCGATCAACCACCGGCTGCAACGCGTCGGCCAGCTTCTTGCCCATGCGCATGGCGTTGCCCTGGAGATCGTTGTCCCGCACATAATTCAGCGTGGCCAGTCCGGCGGCAGTCGACAGCGGGTTTCCTCCAAACGTCGAGAAACTCAGGGCAGTTATGGTGTCCATGATCTCGGCTCGGGCCACGATGCCCGCCAAAGTGATCCCGTTTCCCACGCCCTTGGCGAAGGTGAGCATGTCGGGCACGATGTCGTGGGCCTGGTAGCCCCAGAAGTGCTCGCCGGTACGCCCCCAACCGGTTTGCACCTCGTCGGTAACGAATAGGATCCCCCGGTTGGCTAGCACTTTGTGCATCGACCCGAAAAAGCCGTCAGGGGGCGTGGCAAACCCGCCGACCCCCTGAATGGGCTCGGCTATAAGGCAAGCCGCTTCTCCGGTCGTCATCATGTCGATGACCTGACGGAGGTCATCGGTGCAGACCTCGGTGAACTCGTCGTCATCCAAGTGCCGGAATGGGCTGCGCAGCTGGTAGGCCCCATGAACGAAGTTAACCGACAGCCCTGACAGCGCGGTGGACGACCACGACGAGTGCGAGGTGATGGCCTGAGCCGTGAACGATCGACCGTGGTAGCTGTTGCGCATGGCCAGCACCTCATTCGACTTGCGGTAGCTGGTGGCCAACAAGATGGCGGTGTCGTTGGCCTCACTACCGGAGGTGGTGAAGAACACCCGGGCGTCGGGGATGCCGCTGATTACCGCGATCTCTTCGGCCAGCTCGATCATGGGCTCGCAGAGGTACAGCGTGGAGGTGTGCAGCACCTTGGTGGCCTGCTCCTGGATGGCTGCGGTGACCGCGGGGTTGTTGTGCCCCACCATGGTGGTGAGCACGCCGCCGAAGAAGTCGAGGTACCGGTTGCCCTCAACGTCCCACACGTAGCTCCCCTGGCCGCGCTCGATGCTGATGGGCTCGGCATACAGCGGCTTGACGTACGAGGGGAGAACCGCCTGGTAGCGCTGGTGGAGCTCGGCGTTGGTGGTCACAACTCTTGGCTCACGCCTCTGTGAGCGGTCCGTACATGTCGGGGCGGCGGTCGCGGTAGAAGGCCCACTGGGCTCGCACCTCGTCCACCATGGCCAGATCGAGGTCACGGATCACCAGCTCTTCTTGTTGGTCTGACGCCGGATCCTCGACGAACTGGCCCCGCGGGTTGGCGAAATAAGAAGTGCCATAGAAGTCGTTTTCGCCAAGCGGCTCGATGCCCACCCGATTGATGGCCCCAACGAAGTACATGTTGGCGGCAGCCGACGCCGTCTGCTCCAGCTTCCACAGATATGCCGACAGGCCCCGGCTGGTGGCCGAGGGGTTGAACACCATCTGGGCGCCGTTGAGACCAAGGGCACGCCAACCTTCGGGGAAGTGCCGGTCGTAGCAGATATAGACTCCGACCCGGCCCACCGCGGTGTCGAACACCGGATAGCCCAGATTGCCGGGACGGAAGTAGAACTTCTCCCAAAAGCCCTTCACTTGGGGAATGTGGGTCTTGCGGTACTTGCCCAAATAGGAACCGTCGGCGTCGATGACCGCCGCGGTGTTGTAGAGGAATCCCGGCTGCTCCTCCTCATACATCGGCAGCACCAGCACCATGCCGTGCTTGGCGGCGATTTCCTGGAATCGCTTGGTGGTGGGGCCATCGGGGATGGCCTCGGCGTAGCTGTAGTACTCGGGCTCTTGCACCTGGCAGAAATAGGGGCCATTGAAGAGCTCCTGGAAGCACATCACCTGGGTCCCAGCCGCGGCCGCCTCGGCCACATATTTCTCGTGCTGCTCGACCATGGACTCCTGATCACCCGTCCACGCGGCTTGCACGATTGCGGCCCTGACAACATCCGACATGGGGCGCCTCCCAAGCTTTTTGTGGCGCTATCGAGGGTCAAATGCCCGATGGCGCTGACTTAAGGAATAAACCTCCGATTATTGCCTATGCAGACCCCTTTCCGCCAGAGCCTCTTGCCCCATATTGGGGTTGACCTGGGATTTCTATTGGGAAGAAGCCTCACTTGACAGGGTCAAAACCCGGTCAAGCTCCGAGTGCATGTTCACGAGGCGACAATCGAAGTCACCCAACACCAACTCGTCGATGCCGTTGGAGGCCATCCCGGCCTGAACCCGGCCGATACCGTCGAGATCTTGGTTCACCACTTCGGCAATGACCGTCCCCTCGGGGAAGTGGATCATCTCAGGGGGCGGACCCGATCCTGCTCGATCGCCCAGCCGATGGAACAGCCAGAAGTCGAAGTGCGAGTGTCCCGCATGGTCGCCGGGACGGGCCCTGAAGATGGTGAACATGTCGCTGTGCACGTTCAGCACCACATTGGGGAACACCAGATAGTGGTAGTCGTCGAGGATCTGCTCGTCGGTGTAGTGACTGAAGTCCACACCCTCGGCCGCAGCCCTGTCCCTTACCAGTCCCACTGCCCAGTCCCGGGCGCTTAGACCGGCCAAGTCGACCGAGTCGCCGGGCTGGAGTCCCAGCATGGTGCCGTAGTTATCCACGAAGGCTCGGGCCACCTCGTTTTGATCGGCCTCCGGGAACCGGGGTGAACCAATCCCCAAGGGGATCTTCATCATGGAGTGGCCCCGGTCCCACAGCTCATAGGTGGTGTTGAGGGCATCCATGAAACCCCGCAAGCCGGGATGCAGACCCTCCAAGTGGTAGGCCTCGTTGAAGGCATCCACCGTGGTCTTCCAGTTGCCGGCCAAAGGAATGGTCCAGCACGCCGTCAGGGTTCGCTCCCCCAAATTGAACGGGGCCAGCGTGTCGGTCACCGGTTTCAGGAACTCGTCGAGGTCGGGACCATCAAACGATGGGTTGATGAACACCATCTGATGCCAGGTGCCCAGCCGCACCGGGGCCAGCGACAGGTTCTCGTTGGCCACCACACCGAAGTGCTTGCGATACACGATCTCCTTCAATGAGCCGTCCAAGCCGTAGCACCAGTCGTGGAAACCGCAACGCAGCTCTTCGGCATTGCCCTTGCCCTCGCACAACTGGAACCCCCGATGGCGACAGGCATTGTGGAATGCCCGCAGCATGCCATCGTGGCCCCGTACCACCAGATAGCTCTGGTCGCCGATGCGATACTCGAACCAGTCGCCGGGCTCGGCCACGTCGCTGGTCAAACAGGCCAGCTGCCAGGTGGACGGCCACAGCTGCTCTCGCTCTAGTTCGGCATACTCCTCTTCCAGGTATCGGCCTTTGGGCAAGCGGACTGGCGTGCCGTCACCATTCCCCGGGCGAAGCCGATAATGGTCGAGGTCAAGGGCCATGGCCTGGTTGGGATTATCGGGTGCCGCGCACCAACCGGCCGGGGCGGGCCCCGGTGTCGGTGCCGTGGCTGCGGGTTACCTCGCCGGCCACGACGGTGGCCACATAGCCGTCAGCCTGCTGGTCGAGGCGGCGGCCTCCGGCGGGCAGATCGTGGACCACTCGGGGGGAGCGCAGGGTGAGCGCCTGATGGTCAATCACGTTTATGTCGGCCCGCTTGCCTGCTTCCAGAGTTCCCCGGTCGCCCAGCCCATACAGAGAGGCAGTGTCGTTGGTCTGCTTCTTCACCACCCACTCCAGGGGAAGCTGCTCGCCTCGGGTGCGGTCCCTGGTCCAATGGGTGATCATGAAAGTGGGGATGGAGGCGTCGCAGATCATTCCGCAGTGGGCCCCGCCGTCGGACAGCCCCGACACCCCGGCGGGGTGCAGAAGCTGCTCTCGGATGACGTCGTGGTTCTCGTCTGCGTAGTTGAAGATGGGCATCATCATCAGCGCGTGGCCATCTTCTTCCAAACTGAGGTCGTACAGCATCTCCAGCGGGGTCACTCCCCGGGCCTCAGCCATGGCTGTGACCGTGCGGTCACCGGTGGGCTCGTAGTCGGGCGGGTCGCCGATCACGTACAGCTTGTGGATCATCGACTGCACCATGTTGGGCATCTGGTCGAACAGCACGGCCGGGTCAGGGGGAAGGTCGTCCTCGGCCAAGATGGCATCTCGGACCGACGGCCTTTTGAGCTCGGCCACCAATTGCTCGAAGGGCAGATTGGCCAGCGACGCAAAGGTGGGCCGCTTGGCGAACGCGTGGTTGGTCTGCAACCCGATGAGCATCCCGAACGGGCGACCAGCGATCTGGGGGTACACCCGGGCACCGTCGTCGGTCGCTCTCAGCGACTCGTCCATCATCTCCCGCCACAGATCGGGAGCGGCCTCCACCTGCAAAAGGGCGAAGCTCACCGGCACGTCGAAGTGGGCCGAAAGCCGGCGCATCCAGTCCATCTCCTTGGGCGGCGCCACCAGGTCGAGCCCGGCGGCTCCCGCGGGGGCCAGCTCGAACACTCCGGAACCGGCATCGGCCAGCGCCCGGCCCAAGCCGAACAGCTCGTCCTCGGCGGCAAAGGTGCCCGGCACCGGCTCGCCGTCGATGGCCCGGTGGCCCAGCGTGCGAGAGGTGGACACCCCCAGGGCACCGGCCTCGATGGCTTCTCGCACTATGGCGTACATGGCCTCGATGTCTTCGGGAGTGGCCGGCTCGTTGCGGGCGCCGCGGTCACCCATGACATAGCCCCGCACTGCGCCGTGGGCCACCTGGGCTGCCACGTCGATCGACAGCTCGCGCTGGCCCACCACATCGAGGTACTCGGGGAAGCTCTCCCACCCCCATGAGATGCCCTCGGACAGGGCTGCCCCGGGGATGTCCTCCACGCCTTCCATGAGCTGGATGAGCCAGTCCTCTTGGCCGGGCCGCACTGGGGCGAACCCCACCCCGCAGTTCCCCATTACCACGGTGGTCACCCCGTGGTTGGACGACGGTTGGAGCTTGTCGTCCCAGGTGACCTGCCCGTCGTAGTGGGTGTGGCAGTCCACGAAGCCGGGAGTCACCAGCAGCCCGGTGGCGTCGATGGTCTTGGCCGCCTCGGGGGCAGGACCGCCGCTGCGGTCCACCACCGCCACCTTGCCGTCCTTTACGCCGATGTGGCCCGTGAACCGGTCGCTACCGGTGCCGTCCACGATGGTGCCATTGGAAATAACCAGGTCAAGCACAGCTCTGCCTCCTGCTTTGCTCAGTGTTCTGTTGCTAGCTGGCTGCTCCGGCTCGAAGCAGCTTTCCGGGGCGGGCCCCGGTGTCTTCACCGTTTCGGCGGGTCACCACTCCGCTGACCAGCGTGGCCACGTACCCGGTGGCCTTTTGGTCGAATCGCCGGCCTCCGGCGGGGAGATCAGCCACCAGCTTCGGGGGGTGCAGCGTGAGCCTCTCATGGTCGATCACGTTGATGTCGGCCTTCATGCCCGGCTCCAGCGTGCCCCGGTCGGTGAGGCCGTACAAGCGGGCGGTGTCGCGGGCCTGCTTTCGCACCACGTACTCCAGCGGGAGCTTCTCGCCCCGCTGGCGGTCTCGGGCCCAGAACGTGAGCAGCCAGGTGGGCATGGAGGCGTCGCAGATGGCACCGCAGTGGGCGCCTCCGTCCGAAAGCCCCGACACCCCGGACGGGTGGAGGAACATCTCCCTCACCGCGTCGGCGTTTCCGTCGCTGTAGTTGAGGAACGGGAACAGCAGCAGCGCCCGGCCGTCGTCTTCCAACAGCAGGTCATAAAGCAAGTCCTCGGTATCCCGGCCTTGTGCCTCGGCAATGGCGGCTACCGAACGCTCGGGGCCGGGCTCGTAGTCGGGCGGGTCGCCCAGCACGTAGATCCGGTGGAGCTGGGTGCCCATGTACTCGGCGAACTGGTTGGTGAACGAGCTCTCCTCCGACAGAATCGCCGCCTTGCGCTCGGGGCGGCGCAGCTCGGCCACCAATTCCTCGAGGGGCAGCTCGGCGATCTCGGCGAAGCTGGACCGGCTGCTGAATGCGTGGTTGGTCTGAAGCCCGATCAGGATGCCGTTGCACCGGGGGGCCACCTGGGGATGGAGCTGGGCCCCCTCTGCCACAGCATCAGCCGACAGATCCATGATCTCGCGCCACATCTCGGGAGCGGCGTCGATCTGCACAAGGGCGAAGGTGACCGGTCGGCCGATGGTGGCCGATAGGCGGCGCATCCAGTCGACCTCCTTGGCCGGAGCGGCCAAGTCCTCGCCGATCACGCCGGTGGGTGCCAGCTCGTAGAGTCCGTGGCCCACCTCAACCAGAGCCTCGCCGATGCCGAACAGCTCGTCCTCCGCGGCGAAAGTGCCGGGCACGGGCTCTCCGTCGATGGCCATGTGGGCAATGGTGCGCGAAGTGGAGAAACCGAAGGCACCAGCCCGCAGGGCATCGGCCACGATGTCGCGCATCTGGGCGATGTCTTCGGGGGTGGCCGGCTCGTTCTTGGCCCCCCGCTCCCCCATCACGTAGGCCCGAACCGCACCGTGGGGCACCTGGCAGCCGATATCGAGCGACAGGGGCTTGCGCTCCAGGGCGTCGAGGTACTCGGGGAAGGTCTCCCACTCCCAGGTGATCCCCTCCGAAAGGGCGGCTCCGGGAATGTCCTCCACTCCCTCCATGAGCTGGATGAGCCATTCCTCTTTGCCCGGGCGCACCGGGGCGAATCCCACCCCGCAGTTGCCCATCATCACCGTCGTCACCCCGTGGTGGGCCGACGGCTCCAGGATCGGATCCCAAGTGACCTGCCCGTCGTAGTGGGTGTGGCAATCCACAAAGCCGGGAGTCACCACCAGGCCGGTGGCATCGATCTCCTCGTCGCCCTCCAGATCAGGGTTGCCACCCGGATAGACCCCAGCAATCCGGCCCCCGTCGACAGCCACATCCCCCGTGAACGTCTCACCACCCGTGCCGTCCACAATCAAACCGCCCTTGATCACCAGGTCGTGCATAACGCCATGGTAGAGGCTGACGAGTTTCCCCGGCGATCCGCCCGGAAAGCAAGGCGACTTATGGGAAACAAATCTCAGCGCTGGGGTAACGTCGGGGGATGGCTGAGATTGTGGTTTATCACAACCCTGGTTGAGGCAAGTCCCGGGGCGCGCTCGAAATCCTCGAGTCGCGTGGCGTCGAGTTCGACGTTGTCCAATACCTCAAGAATCCGTTGGAGCGATCCGACTTGGAGCGGTTCTTGGAAATGCTGCCCAACGAGCCTGCTGAGCTGATTCGAGAGGACAACCACTTCAAGCAGCTCGGGCTCGACATCGGCGACTACCAAGACCCTGACGCGGTGATCGACCTGTTGATGGAGCACCCCAAGCTGATGCAGCGCCCGGTTGTGGTCCGCGGCGACCGGGCCGTGATCGCCCGCCCCTCAGAGTTGGTGGAAGAGCTGTTGTGAGGGTTGAGAGCGGCATGTCTCAAGCTGAGGCCAGAGCGCGCCGGCATTCCTCGTCGAGACGCTCAAAACCGCGCAACACCCCGATGGCCAATGAGGAGTTTCCCGAACATCAGACGATCGTGGCCGGCCCTGACGGCAAGCAGTTTCCGGTGGCCGCGGTGTGGCGGCGGGCGCTGGCCCGGCTGATCGATGCGATCACGGTGTTCTTCATCCAGTGGATGCTCACTGTGATCCAGCTGCTGTGGTTCATGGACGACGTATCCACCCGGTGGCAACCGGAGCCCTGGGGTAGGGCCACTTCAGCCATGCTGGCGTATGTGTTCTTCCACTTCGTATACACGATGGTGTTCCTGCGCTGGAACCAGGGCCAGACTCCAGCAATGGACCTATTGAAGCTGCGGGCCGTGCGCACTGATGACGGCAGTCACCTCGGCTTGGGTCGCTGCGGCGCCCGATGGCTGGTGGGCGGCGTGTCGTGGATAGTGCCCCCTGTGGTGCTCGGCGGGCTCATCGTGAACGCCGCCACCTACCTCACAGTCCCCTTCGATCGCCGTCGGCGCACGGTGTCGGACTGGCTGGCGGGAACCACCGTCATCGCCTACAACCGCGACCAGGAAGACCCCGACGGGCAACTCGAGGAAGTGCTGGATGAGTTTGGCCGGCCGATGACGGTTCGCGAGCAGATCCGGCGCAAGTACGGTCTCTTCGGCGGCCTGCCCGGTTTGGGAAGGCGGCTCGGCGACCGGAATCGGGATGACCGCAGATCACCGCGGGATTCCCAGAGGCATTGAGATTCGCGTACCATGTCGGCCACATCGATAACAGCCCATAGACAACGGGGGGAACGCCGTGGCAACTGAGCGTCCACTTTTGGAGGTGGAGAACCTCCGCACCTATTTCGACACACCGCGCGGGATCCTGAAGGCGGTCGACGGGGTGAGCTTCACGCTTGACAAGGGCGAGACCATCGGGATCGTGGGCGAGTCGGGTTCGGGCAAGTCGGTGCTGGTGCGCTCGATCATGAACATCTTGACCAGCAACGCCATCATTCCCGACGGCTCCGACGTAATTTTCGACGGCAAGGACACCCGCAACCTGAGCCGGAGCGAGGCCAAGCACTTCTGGGGCACCCAGATGGCCATGATCTTCCAAGATCCGATGACGTCGCTGAACCCGGTCAAGAAGGTGGGTGTCCAGATCACCGAGTCCATCCGCTACCACCTCGGAGCGTCCAAGCAGGAGGCTATGCAAAGAGCCCTCGAGCTCATGGTGCAGGTGGGCATTCCCGAGCCCCGCAAGCGGCTCAAAGAGTACCCCCACCAGCTCTCCGGCGGTATGCGCCAACGGGTCACCATCGCCATCGCCTTGGCCTGCAACCCCAAGCTGCTGATCGCCGATGAGCCCACCACTGCTTTGGATGTGACCGTGCAAAAGCAGATCCTCGACCTCTTGGCATCGCTCCAAGAGGAGTTGGGCATGGCCATGATCCTCATCACCCATGACCTAGGCGTGGTGGCCGGCCGAGCCCGCCGCATCGGGGTGATGTACGCCGGCAAGATGGTGGAGACCGCCGATACCACCACTCTGTTCCACCATATGAACCACCCGTACACCGAGGCGCTGTTCAAATCGATTCCCCGGGTGGAACACGCCAGCCACACCCGGCTGGACGCCATCAGCGGCCGGCCGCCCGACATGGTGCTCGATCTGGTGGGATGCCGATTCGCCCCAAGGTGCCGCTACGCCCAAGAGCAGTGCATCACCGAGGAGCCTGTTCTGTTTGACACTGGCCAGGCCGGGCACCGCCAAGCTTGCTTCTACCCGGTGGGATCGCCGGAGAACGCCGAGGCATTGGCCTCCAACCAGGCAACCGGAATCACGGCCGCCGGACTCGACCTGACCGCCGCTGCGGTCTCCTAGTCCGGCAATCGCAAATCCGAGGAGGACTCAACTAATGGCAGGTACAGGCAAAGCCCATATGAGAGGCGAAGAGGCCCTCATTTCCGTCGAGGACTTGGTGATGGAGTTTCCCGCCGGTCGAAGAGCGGTGGTCCATGCCGTGTCGGGCATCAGCTTCGACATCCTAGAAGGAGAGACCCTGGGCTTGGTGGGCGAGTCGGGCTGCGGCAAGTCCACCACCGGCCGGGCGATGATGCAGTTGCCCTCGCCCACTTCGGGATCAGTGCGCTTCGACGGCGTGGAGATGACCCAGCTGCCCAAGGAAGACCTGCGCCGCACCCGCACCCGGATGCAGATGATTTTCCAGGACCCCATCTCGTCGCTGAACCCCCGGCGCAAGGTGAAAGACATCGTGGCCGAAGGCCTCTCTATCTGGCACAACGACACCGGGGAACAGTCCGCCCAGAAGGTGAACGAGGTGCTCGACGCGGTGGGGCTCGACCCCGAAGTGGTGTCCGACCGTCGGCCCCATCAGTTCTCCGGTGGACAGTGCCAGCGCATCTGCATCGCTCGGGCCCTGGTGCTCGACCCCAAGGTGATCATCTGCGACGAGCCGGTATCGGCGCTGGACGTGTCGGTGCAGGCCCAGATCCTGAATCTGCTGGAGGAGATGAAGGAACGCTACGGGCTGACCCTGGTATTCATCGCCCACGACCTGGCCGTGGTCAAGAACGTTTCCGACCGGGTTGTGGTGATGTATCTGGGCAAGGTTTGCGAGGTAGCCGGACCTGACACCCTCTACGCCCACCCCGCTCACCCCTATACCGACGTGCTTCTGGCCTCCATCCCCGAGCCTGATCCCGACCACCCGGTATCCGACCGTCAGATCGAGGGAGAGCTGCCGTCGCCCATCAATCCCCCGTCGGGCTGCCGTTTCCGCACCCGGTGCGAGAAGGTGCAAGATCGGTGCTCAACTGAGGAACCCGAGTTGCGAGAGATCGCTCCCGACCACTACGTGGCCTGCCACTTCCCCAACGAGGTCCCGGTCAGCGTCAACGGCAGCTAGCCCGCCGTCGCAAACTCAAAGCGTGTAGCGGTAGACGTTGGTGTCGCGGATCACGAAGCCGAGGCGAAGGTAGAGGCGGTTGGCCGCTTCTCGCGACGGGCGGGAGGTCAAGTCCACGGTCACCGCTCCGGCGTCGCGGGCCAACTCCAAAGCAGCCTCGTTCAGCAACTGGCCAACGCCCTGGCCTCGGCATTGCTCGTCCACCACCACGTCTTCGATGATGGCCCGAATACCAGTGGGGATTCGCACCAGAACCAGGGTGAGGCTGCCGACAATGGTGCCGTTGGAGCGGGCCACCAGCAGCCGGGTGGCTTCGGAGGCGGCGATAGCCCCTAGAGCCTCGGCCGACGGGGGCGGGTTGGACGAAGAGAGCTGAGGGGTGAGGCGCTCGAAGGCTTCCACCAGATCTGCGGTGGCCTTAGTGGCCTCGGTTACCTCTACCGCCATGGTGCGAGACTACTGGCGCGAGATGGGGTTGATTGGAGCGGGGCGATAGGTTGGGCAGGTGACGATGATCACCTGGGTGGACGAGTCCCCCCGCAAGCAGCCAGCCTTGGTAGCCGCCTTCACCGGGTGGAATGACGCCGGCGATGCCGCTTCCGGGGCGCTGGCCTGGCTGGCCAGCCGCTGGGAGACAACCGAGGTGGCCACGCTAGATCCCGAGCCGTTCTACGACTTCGCCGACACCCGCCCCCGGCTTCGCCTCGCGGACGACGGCTCCCGCTCACTGATCTGGCCCAGCAACGATCTCATCGCGGCCACCATCACCGGAGAGGAGACGCCCGACGGCGCCGATACCGAATTGGCCCTGCTGGTGGGCACCGAGCCCCAGCTCATGTGGAAGACTTTCGCCCAACAAATAGTGGACATGGCCCAACGGCTTGATAGCCCGCTGGTGGTCACCCTGGGCGCGCTTTTGGCCGACATTCCCCATACCCGACCAACGCCGATTTACGGCAGCAGCGATGATGCGGAGATGGCCTCCCAGTTGGGACTGACTCCCTCCAGCTACGAGGGCCCCACCGGCATCGTGGGGGTGCTCCACAACGCCTGCGCCAATGCCGGGCTGCAAACTGCCTCGCTGTGGGCCGCGGTGCCGGGATATGCCTCGGAAATCCCGTCACCCAAGGCCTCCCTCGCCCTGGTGAGGAGGCTGGGAACCCTGCTGGACATCTCCCCCGATACCTCAGAGCTCGAGGAGATGGCCGAAGGCTACGAGCGCCACGTGTCCGAGCTGGCCGAACAGGCCGACGAGACCTCCGAGTACATCACACAGTTGGAGAGCGCCTACGACCTAGAAGAGGCCGAGAACGGCGAAATCGAGGAGATGCGCTCCACCGACCCCACTGAGTTCGTCGACCAGATCGAGCAGTTCCTCCGCGACCAGCGCAGCTGATTATTCACGCCGGGTCAAGGGACCTGGCGCACGGTTTCAGCCGGGGTGGCTGTCGCGCCAGGGTGGGGTGCGGGGGTGGTCGAAGAGGAAATCTATGGGTTCGCCGCGGATGGCGGCGAAGGAGTGGGAGAGCCACCAGTCGCTGCCTTGGACGCCGTCGGGAAGGTTGTCGGGGCCGAAGAAGCCGACGTTGCGGCACTCCAGGGGATGGGGATCGAGTTGGCCGCCCACCGCCCGGCACAAAAACACCATCGAGTACATCGGCACGGTGGTGAAGCCTCGGCGCAGGCCGTCGTGGATGGCGATGGGCCGTTCAACCTCGCATTGGATGCCGGTCTCCTCCAGCACTTCTTTGACCACCACCTCTGAGGGGGAATAGCCCACGTCGGCCCAGCCGGTGGGGTACAGCCACACCCCGGAGTCGGCCCGCTGCACCAACAGGATCTCCCCATCGTCGTTTCCCACCACCGCCCCCACTGCCACCTTGGGGGTCACATAGCCGGGAACCCCGTCGCCCACCGACTTCATCCACTCGGCCACGAAGTTGTCGGGCGTCCATCCCGTGCTCAGCGTGGCGGCCATATCGGCGGCCACGTGCAGCACCTCCTCGAATCGCTCTTGTTCGTATTGGTTGTCAGTGAAGGCCAGCCCGGTTCGTGCGATCCCGGCCAATGCCTCAGACCACCTCCGCAGGTCGTCCTCGCCTACAACTGGCCGGCCTTCGTCATTCATAGCCGCTAGGTGGTCCCAATCGCCGTCATACCCGGGTGGAGCAAGTGTCGATGGCGTGCTGGAGCGCCAGATTGATCTCCTGAATGTGGTCTTGATCGGTCACTTTGTTGCCCCCGCCGTCGCGCACGTAATAGGCGTGGACCACATCCCCACCGAGGTCTTGCACCTTGGCGCTGAGAATGTCGAGTCCAAGCTGCGAAAGTGCTCTGGTGACTCGGCTCAGCAGGCCGATCCGGGCTTGAGCGGCCAACTCGATGATGGTGGCGGTAGAAGAGGAGTCGTTGTCCACGCTCACCTTGGGGGCGATCACCGGCCGGGGGGTGAAGTCGGGCTCGACTTCGTAGGTGCTGATTCGCTCGGCAAGACGGGCTTCGATGGCCAGGCGCCCGGCCAGGGCCTGTTCCACATAGGCCGTGACCTGAGGCCAATCGATCTCCAAGCCCAGGGTGCTCTCCACTTGGAACCGCTCCAGTGCCATCCCGTACTCGGAATGAGCCGCGGCCAACAGCACCCGGAGTCCACTCAGGGCCAATGCCCCGGCTACCCGGGAGAACATGCCGTGTTGGTCGGGGGCGATCACCAACAAGGTGTCGCCTTCGCCCAGCACCAGGCGCTCGCCGGCTTCCATCATGTCCCGCTGCTCTGGGGTGGGGAACCTCGACGTGATCTCGTCGATGTCGCCGCCCTCCAAGACGTGAGCGCAGCGGGCCACCAGCTCGCGCACCAGGCTAGCCTTCCACTTGCTCCACGCCGAGGGCCCGGTGGCCACCGAGTCGGCCTCGGTCAGCGCCCCCAACAGCCGCAGGGTCTCCACCCTGCCAGCTTGGCGGGCCACCTCGGCGATGGTGTCGGGATCTTCCAAGTCTCGTCGGGTGGCCACGTCGGGCAGCAGCAGATGGTGCTCCACCATCGCCACCAGTACGTCCACGTCGGTGGGCGGGAATCCCATCCGGTGGGCGATGTCGGCCACCAGTTCCATGCCCACTTCTGTATGGTCTCCTGGATAGCCCTTGCCGATGTCGTGGAGCAGGGCTCCCACTACGAGCAGGTCGGGGCGGTCCACCCGGTCGACCAGATCGGCGGCCAACGCCGCGGCCTCGCACAGATGCCGGTCCACCGTGAACTGGTGGTAGGCGTTGCGCTGGGGGCGACTGCGGTTGGGCGCCCACTCGGGCAGAAGACGCACAAACAGGTCCATCTGATCCAACGCCTCGATCACCGGCGGGGCTGCGGTGCCGGTCATAAGCAGATCCACGAACATCTTGCGGCCCTCGTCGGGCCAATGGTTGGGCATGGGGGCCATCTGGGCTTGTAGTCGCTCCAGGCTGGGGCGGTCCATGCGCAGTCCGTGGGAGGCGGCGGCTCGGGCCAGGCGCAGCGCAGTGCAGGGATCAGCGGCATCGGCATCGGCAGCCAGCACCGCTCGGCCATCGTGGTTCATCACGCCGGCATCCAGCGCAGTGTTACTGCGGCTGGTGCGACGGCGCAGCCTCCGGCGCCATTCGGGGGGCAGCTCGGAATCCCGCAGCCACGCCCAGATCTCATCGCTGCGCCAGGCGATGGACCGAGCCGCACTGGCGATGGCACCCATCATCTCATCGGCGTCGGCGTAGTCGAGGGCGGCGGCCACACCGTCTTGCTCTTGGAGCAGAAGCTGATCCCCAGGGCGATCGGTGGTTCGGTGCAACTCCACCCGGGCCGCCAGGATCACCTCGTAGTCAGCCCACAGCTTGCTGCTGTCGGCCTCGTCCATATCGAACACTGCTGCTTCTGCCCACCTCAGAGCGTGGACGTCTCGCAGCCCTCCTCGGCCCTGTTTGAGATCGGGCTCCAGCTTGTAGGCCACCTCGCCGCTGCGCCGGTGGCGCTCGGCCACCCGCTGGGCCAGCAAGGGCAGCCACCGCCGGGCGCTGCGGCGCCATTGGGTGGCATTGTCGGCCGTCAGGTCGGCGGTCAACTCGGAGTCACCGGCAATGTGACGGCCGTCCAGCAGCGACGTGGCCGTATCCAGGTCGGTCTTGGCCAGGTCTCGGGTCTCCCGGGGCGTCCGCACCGAGTGGCCCAGCTTGAGCCCCTCATCCCAGATCGGGTACCACAGCCGGGTGGCGCTGTCACCTATGTCGGGGCGGTCGCGGTGCAACAGCAGCACGTCGATGTCGCTATAGGGACACAGCTCGGCCCTTCCATACCCCCCCACCGCAACCAGAGCGATGCCCTCAGGGTCGGCCACCTCTGCTTCAAAGATCCCCAGGAGCCATTCGTCCATGCGCCGGGCCAGCGCGCGGCACCAAACGGTCCCCACCATGCTGCGATCAGCCAGCAGCTCATCGCGGCGCAGTGCGCTCGTTCTCGCCTCGCCTATCGCCACTGCCCGCCGAGGCTAGTGGTCCAATGCTGCAATAGCGATGTGCGGCTACGACCCCATCAGCGTGCCCAGATACAGGCTCACAACCTTGGGGTCGTCGAGAAGCTCTTGGCCCGTGCCGGTGTAGGCGTTGGTGCCCTGGTCCAGCACATAGCCCCGGTCGCAGATCTCGAGGCATCGCCGGGCGTTCTGCTCCACCATTATCAGCGACACCCCGTGCCGGGCGATGCGGCTGACCTGTTCAAACACCTGGTCTTGGTAGGCGGGAGAAAGCCCGGCCGAGGGCTCGTCCAGCAGCACCACTTGGGGCTCCATCATGAGCGCCCTGCCGATGGCCACCATCTGGCGCTGCCCGCCGGACAGCCCGTCGGCCCGCTGATCTCGGCGCTCCGCCAAGAGGGGGAACAGCTCTGCCACCGCCTCGAACCGCCGGCGGAACGTGCTGGGCTTCTGAAACACCCCCATCTCCAGATTCTCCTGGATGGTCAGGCGGGGGAACACGTTGTCGGTCTGGGGTACAAAGCCGATGCCCCGGGCCACCAGCTCGTGGGGACGCAGGCCGGTGATGTCCTCGTCTGCCAGGCGAACAGACCCAGAGCGGATGCCCACCAAACCGAACACCGCTTTCAGCAGGGTCGACTTGCCGGCCCCGTTGGGACCGACGATGCCGATGACCTCACCGGGATGCAACTCCAGCGAACAGCCGTTCAAGATGTCGACTCCGGGCAGATAGCCGGCCACCACATCATCGACCTGGATCAAGGGGCGTGGCTCGCTCACGATCCGGCCCCTGCTCGGCGTCGGCCCAGATAGGCATCGATCACCTCGTCATCGTGGATCACCTTCCAAGGAGGGCCTTCGGCGATGATGCTGCCCTGGGCCAGCACCACCACCCAGTCGCTGTTGCCGGTCACCACATCCATGGCGTGCTCAATGAACACCACTGTCAGACCCTCGAAGGCCAGCTGGGCGATGTGGCGCATCAGCGACTGGGCCAGAGCAGGGTTCACGCCGGCCATGGGCTCGTCGAGCATGATCATCATCGGTTCGGCCATAAGCGCCCGGGCCACCTCCAACAGCTTGCGCTGGCCTCCCGACAGCGTGCCGGCCAGCTCATCGCGCATGTGGGCCAGATTGAAGCGGTCCAGCAACTCCCCAGCCCGCTCGATGTTGGCCTCCTCTTGGTCTTGCCACCGGGACCGGAACGGCGCCGACAACAATCGCTCCCCGATTTGGCCGGGAGCGCCCAGGAGCACGTTGTCGAGCACGGACAGCTTGGCCAGCGACTTGGTGAGCTGGAAAGTGCGGATCATGCCCCGGCGGGCCAGCTGGTCGGGCGACGGCGAGGAAACCGGCTTTCCGTCGAACGACCAGCGCCCGGTGTCGGGCCGGTCGAATCCGGTCAGCAGATTGAACAGGGTGGTCTTGCCCGCCCCGTTGGGCCCGATGAGGGCGGTGACCGCCCCTCGCTCCACCTCCAAGTGGTCTACGTCTACCGCCCGCAACCCGCCGAAGCTCCTGGTCAGGTCGTCCACCACCAGAATCGGGTTGGGTTTGGAAACGCCTACCACTGGGGGCACGGTCAGGATCGGCTCGATCTCGGTCCCTACGTGCTCTGAATCGGCCCCGGAGCGCGCCCCCTCGGATCGCGGTGTCAGCTCATCGGGCATCTAATTGCATTTCTGTGCGATTGCCGGTTATTCCCTGGGGGCGGAACAACATGAGCAGAACCAGGGACAAACCCACCATGGCCACGCTGATGACCCCTTCGGCACCATCTAAGAATTCCGCCACGGCGCTCGGCAGCCAAGCCTCGGCGGAGAGCTGGCGCAAGAACGACTCGATCCACTCCCGCAGAAACCAGAACAAAACGGCGCCGAGCACCGGCCCCACGTAGGTGGCCGCACCACCCAGCAGCAGCGCGGTGTAGGCGAAGAAGGTGACCTGCGGGCGGAACCCGTTGGGATCGGCACCCGAAGTCTTGATGGCATCGATCACCCCGCCCATGCCGCCGATAACACCGCCGATGATCAGGGCCTGCATCTTGTAGGAGAACACGTTCTTGCCCAGGCTGCGGGCCGCATCCTGGTCTTCCCGGATGGACTTCAGCACCCGGCCCCACGGGCTGCGCACCAGCAAGAACACCGCGAGACACACCAGCGCCACCAGCACCCAGCCCACAGTGATGACCCACAACTGCTGGCCGGTGAACTCGAAGGTGCCGATGCCGTAGCGGTCGTTGGGCCCGTCAGGATAGGGATTCAGGTCGTAGAACGCCCCAGCGTCGAAGCTCACGCTGAGCGGCCCTCCGGTGAGGCCGATGGCATCGGTGGAGCCGATGAGGATGCGGATGATCTCGGCCGCGGCAACAGTGACGATGGCGAACATCACCGCATGCAGGCGCAGGGTGGGAAAGCCCAGGGCCACTGCTAGGGCCACCGACAGGACAAGACCCACCAGGATGCCCACCCACAGCGACCAGCCGAAGGTGGCCACCGAGACGCTGGTGCCGTAGGCCCCCAGCAGCAAGAAACCCACTTGGCCCATGTTCAACAGGCCGGTGAAGCCGAAATGGACGTTTAGGCCGATGGCGGCCAAGGCCAGAATCACCGCTTCGGGGCCGAATGCCGCTCGGGCCGCGTTGCCGAAGATGATGTCAAAGTCCACTTAACGCGCCCGTCTCATCTTGAAGCCAAAGTCCATCTAGCCCACCCGAGCCTTGATCCCGAATAGACCTTGGGGCCGAAACAGCAGCACACCGATGAGCGCGGCCAGCGGCACCACGAACTTCAGCTCGGGGGAGATCCACAGCGTGCTCACCTCGGTGGACATTCCGATGATGAGCGAGCCGGCCAGCGCGCCGAATGCCGTTCCCAGCCCACCGAGCTCGACCCCGGCGAAGATGAGCAACAAGAGCTGGAATCCCAGGAACGGGTCGATGTCGGTGTCGAGGCCCTGGAAGACCCCGCCGAGTCCGGCTAGAGCGGCCCCCATAGCCCACACCATCAGCACCACCCGGTTCACGTTGATGCCCGACGCATCGGCCAGGCTGGCGTTGTCTGAGACGGCCCGAGTGGCCTTGCCAAAGCGGGTGAGCTGAAGCATCAGCCCCACTGCCAGCAAAATGGCGGTGATCACTACCACGGTCACCAGCTCTCTAGGGGTCACCGCCCAAGGTCCGAACTCCCACCGCTCTTGGACCTGGAAGTCGGTGTAGGGACGTGGCTCAGCCCCGAAGAAGAGCTGAATCACCTGGCGTCCCAAAAGAGACAGGCCGATGGTCACCACCACCAACTGGAAGATCCCCAGCCGCCGTCGACGCATTGGCCGGAACATCCCCGTCTCCAACCCCGCTCCCAGCATTCCGCACACGATCACGGTTACCACCGCGGCCAATGCCAGATTCAACCCACCCCACGAGCTGTTGAAATACCAGGCGATCACCGCGCCGAAGGTCACCAGCTCGCCGTGGGCGAAGTTGACCAGGCCGGTGGTTCCGTAGATGAGCGACAGACCGATGGCGCTCATGGCAATGATCAAGCCGAACTTCAGGCCGTTGAACACCGTTTGGGCAGCCCGCTCCCCGAACGGGGTGCCCTTCGGCGCCTCCCCCACCGCAAACACCACCGCCCGAGACGCCCCCTCAGCCACCGTCGCCTCGACGATGGCCTCGTAGCCCTCTCGCAGGCCCATGCCCTCGGGCAGCGTGGCCTCATTCAGGCTGACCACATAGGTTCCGGCACCGGGCACTTGGATTGACCAGCGGCCGCTCTGGTCAGTGACAGCCCGGCCCACCTCGCCGCCCGACTGGTCAGCCGCGGTCATCTCGACTCCGGCAAAATACTGGTCGAAGCCCAGCCGCAGGGTCCCCTCGAGCCGGGTTGTGGTGGAGTCCTGGTCTCCGCCGTCTGGCTGCGCGGAGGCGGGCATCAACCCGGCCAAGATGGCCAGAATCGCCAAGCCAACAAGCACCAAAGCCTTTCGCACTGATGCAAACTTAGCGCCCACCGACCACAATGAGGGCGTGGGCGACCTAGAACGGCTTCGACTCGGCCTAGCCGAACGGGAGCGGGTCTTGGTGGCCTTCAGCGGCGGTGCCGATTCCTCGTTCCTAGCCTGGGTGGCCCACGACGTGCTGGGCGACCGAGCCCACGCGGTCACCGCGGTGTCTCCGTCGCTGGCCGCCGCAGAACGCGACGACTGCGCGTCGCTGGCCGCCGAGTGGGGGTTGCGATGGAGCGAAGTTCACACCGCGGAGATGGAGCAGGCCGCCTACGTATCCAACGACGGCGACCGCTGCTACTGGTGCAAGGACGCGTTGATGGATGCGGTGGCCCCGCTGGCCCAAGCCACCGCATCAACGGTGGCGCTGGGCGTGAACATCGACGACTTGGGCGACCATCGTCCAGGCCAGCGGGCCGCCGCCGAGCGGGGCGCGGTGTTCCCCCTGGTGGATTCCGGGTTCTCCAAGGCCGACGTACGGGAGTGGTCGCGGCGGCTGGGGCTGCGAACCTGGGACAAACCGGCCGCCCCGTGCCTGGCCTCCCGGATCCCCTACGGCACGCCCGTGACGCTCGGGGCGCTGGCCTCGGTGGGAGACGCTGAGTCCGCGCTGCGGGAGTTGGGCTTCGCCGAGCTTCGCGTGCGCCACTACGGGGATATGGCCCGCATCGAGGTGCCCGACGAGCGCTTGGCCGATGTGGTGGCCCAGCGGGCCGCGGTGGTCGCAGCAGTGCGCCGAGCCGGCTACCGGTATGCCACGCTCGACTTGGAGGGCCTCCGCTCCGGGAATCTGAACTCCGCCCTGAGGCTCGATCCGCCGGCGCCGCGCCCTTGACCGATTCCGACTTGCACGCCGCTGAGCAACAGCTTGCCGAGATCGCCCGAGTGCTGGCCGAGGGCATCGTGCAGGCACTGCCCGGCTGGGTAGTGGCCGCTGTGGCAAGCCGGAGCCACGACATGGACGCCGAGACCAGACAGGCAGCAGAGGCTGCTGGCACCGCCGCAGCAGCGGATATAGGCGGTGACCTGGCCCGGCTGCTAGCCGCCGATATCGACGACCAGCAGGAGAATCCTCTGGCTGTCTTGCGCCGGGCGGTGCTCTACCCCACTGAAGTGCTGATCGACGCCGGCGCGGTCCCAGTTGAGCGGGACGATTTCGCCGTCGAGCAGTTCCCCGACGACGTCTACGACCTGACTCCTGTGTCCTTCGCCGACATCCACCCCGACCTGCAATCGCCTGGCCTGACATGGGGGGCAGCCAAGGCATTCGTACACCGTCGGCGCCATCGCTGACCAGGATGAAGCCAGTTCGGAGACAACGGCGCCAAACCTGACATACTGGCGGTGCCAACAGGCGGAATAGTCGTCAATTCAAGGGGAGCAGCGATGGACGCCGACACAGCGTGGGTACTCGTATCCGCGGCACTGGTCATGTTCATGGTGCCGGGCCTGGCTTTGTTCTACGGGGGCATGGTCGGGACGAAGAACGTGCTCAACATGATGAACATGAACTTGTACTGCCTGGGCATCGTGCCCTTGCTGTGGGCGGTGGCCGGCTTCGGGTTCGCATCCGGCGACTGGAGCTTCCCGCTATTCGGGGACTTCGACGCTTTCTGGCTCAACGGCGTGGACGACATGGTGGCCAAGCGGGAATTCGTGTTCGGAATGACTTTTGCGGCCATCACTCCCGCCCTCATCTCCGGTGCGGTGGCCGGGCGGATGAAGTTCTCGGCGTGGGCCGTTTTCGTGCCGATTTGGTCGTTCTTGGTGTACTCGCCGGTTGTCTATTGGATCTACGGCGGCGAGGGCTGGATTGCCGAACTGCCCGCCCACGACTTCGCCGGCGGCACCGCCATCCACATCAACGCCGGGGCAGCCGCCCTCGCCGTAGTGGCAGTGCTCGGCCCCCGCAAGGGCTGGCCCCGAGATGTGGACTTTCCCCACAGCCTTCCCCTGGTGTTGCTGGGAGCGGGCATCTTGTGGTTCGGCTGGTTCGGGTTCAACGCTGGCTCGGCCCTGGCCTCTGACATCACGGCCTCACACGCCTTTTTGACCACGTTTTTGGCCGCGGCGGCCGGGCTGTGTTCGTGGATGCTGGCCGAGACCGTCAAAGACGGCAAGCCCACCGCACTGGGCATGGCCTCGGGCATCGTGGCCGGTTTGGTGGCCATAACCCCGGCGGCCGGTTTCGTGGGGGCGATGTCGTCCATCGTGATCGGCGCCGCAGCCGGCGTGCTGTGCTTTTTGGCCATCGGGCTCAAGCTGCGCTACCGCTACGACGACAGCCTCGACGTGGTGGGCATACATATGATCGGCGGGATCATCGGCGGGGTATTGATCGGCTTCTTCGCCGATGCCGGGGCCATCGAAGGGGCCGACTTCATCGACGGCGTATTCTTCGGCGGCGGCGAGCTGCTGGGCAACCAGATCATCTCGATTCTGGCGGTCATGGCCTACAGCTTCGTTGCCACCTACATCATCACCTGGGTGCTCCATAGCACCATGGGCATCAGGGCCTCAGCAGAGGACGAGAGCGTCGGCCTCGACCAGTCGCTCCACGCCGAAACGGCTTACAACAACTAGTTGTACACCGCCAGGTCGGCCTCTCGGCTGCCGATCACGGTCATAACCCCGTCGATGAACTCGGCGACCAGGTACTGCCCGTAGCGGGGATCGCCCACCTCGTCGAGTTCCAGCGGGCCGGAGACGCCGTCGTAATCGATGTCGATCCCCTGGGCGATGAGGTCGGCGCATTCGCCATAGTCGAAGCACTTCTGGCCTCCGCTGGTCACCGCCTGCACCTGCTCGATGATTGCTGGACCGGCAACAGAGCCTGCGGCCAGCGACGCTAGCGCCAACACCACCACGCAGTCGTAGGCCTGGGCGCCATAAAGAACGTTGCCGCCGGTCAATGCGCCCAGGCGCAGCCCATACTCTTCTCCACCGCCCACGGTTATGGCTTTGAGCCCGTCGATGACATTGGGGTCGGTCGGGTCCACCAACTCGTTCAAGTTCGGGGCATACACCCCGTCGCTGCCGTAAATTGCGGCTGGGGGCAAACCAGCCTCCAGCAGACCCCTGATGATCTGGGCTCCCTCGGCAAAGGAGATGAGCACCACCGCATCTGCCCTCATATCCTCAACGGCCGCCACGATCGAATCGAAGCTGACGGCATCCTCGTCATAGGCGAGGATCTGGCTCCCCACCCCCAGCTCATCGAAGTTCTCGACCATAAGCCTGGCCAGGGAATTGCCCCAGTCATCTGCTCGGGTAGGCAGCGCCACGTTCGTGGCGCCCTCGCTCGCCACCATTTCGGCCAAGATCAAAGCAACCGCTTGGGTAGGCGGCACGGTCCGGAAGTAGTAGGCAGCATTGGCCTGCGTTGAGAACGATGTCGATGTGTTCGACGGCGCGCATTGGGGAATCTGGGCCTCGTAGAGGGTCTGGATGAACGACTGCGAAACCCCCGACGCCGACGCCCCTACAATCACCCGGGCACCTTCACCGAGGAGCCGGTTGACGGTCTCGGGGGCGACATCGGGATCGGTGGCCGAATCACCGGTCAGAAGCCTCACCCTCCCACCCGCAGCCTGAATATCCTGCACCGCCAAATCGATACTGACGATCATCGCCGGACCGAAGAATGCCAGCGAGCCGGTCTCGGGCATCACCGAGCCGATGACTAGCTCGACGTTTCCTTGCCCTGCTTCCTGCGATTCCGCCTCCCGTGATTCTGCGGGTTCCGCCGGTGCCGCCGGTTGGCCGCCCTCGTCACTGCCGCACCCGGCCATAACCAGAATCCAAATCACGCCCGCCGCGGCAATCCTCAACAGGTTCTCACCCACGACCGCGATCCTATTGCGCTTCTTTCACAAAGACCGCTCAACTCAGATTGGCCAAGTCCACATCGTGGCTGTCGATCACAGTAAGAACGCCGTCGATGAACTGGGCTATGAGGTACCGGCCGAAGGTGGGATCGCCCACCTCGTTCAACTCCAGCGGTCCGGATACGCCGTCGTAGTCGATGTCGACCCCCTGGGCGATTAGGCCAGCGCACTCGCCATAGTCGAAGCACTTCTGGCCGCCGCTGGTCACCGCCTGCACCTGCTGGATTACCTCCGGGCCGCTGGTGCTGCCTGCGGCAAGGGCAGCCAGAGCCAGCACCACCACGCAGTCGTAGGCCTGACCTCCGTAGAGAACGTTGCCGTCGGCGAGCCCTACAAGCCGGTCGCTGAACTCTCCGCTGCCCCCTGCGGCGGCTGCCACCATGCCGTCGAGGATGTGGGGATTGCCAGAATCGACCATGACGGCAAGGTTCACATCGTAGATGCCGTCGGTGCCGTACAGAGCCCGCGGAGGCACACCTGCTTCAAGCAGGCCTCGGATTATCTGAGCCCCCTCGGTGAACGTGACCAGAACGACTGCGTCGGGGGCCATGGCCTCGACGGCCTCCACCGTGGGGTCAAAGCTGGTGGCATCTTCGTCATAGGCGAATACCTGGGCGTTCACCCCGAGTTCGGCGAAATTCTCCTCCATCAAACGCGAAAGAGCGTTGCCCCAGTCATCGGCCCGAGCAGGAATGGCCACATTGGTGGCGCCATCAGCGGCCACGATCTGGGCCAGAATCAGCGACACCGCCTGATCGGGCGGCACGGTTCGGAAGTAGAAGGTCGCGTTTTCCTGGGTCGAGAACGAGGGGGAAGTGTTGGATGGCGAACACTGGGGGATTTGGGCGTCGTAGAGAGTCTGGATGAACGACTGCGAAACCCCCGAAGCCGAGGCCCCCACAATCACATGGGCACCCTCGCCCAGAAGACGGTTGACCGCCTCTGGGGCGATATCGGGATCGGTGGCGGAATCAGCGGTCAGCAACCGCACGTTTCCGCCTGCGGCCTGAATGTCTTCTACAGCGAGAGCGACGGAAACCACCATCGCAGAGGACGTGTTGGCCAACATCCCTGTCTCCGGCAGTATCCGACCGATCACCAGCTCCGCTCCTCCTCCAGATGGTCGGGCCGAATCCGAGTCGGCGTCGTCATTGCCGCACCCCGCGGCTATCAGCGCTGCCAGAGCTGCGGCCCAGAGCAGTCTGCGCATCTGCATGGTCATAAGTATTTCACCTATTGCCCCATCAGCCGGTTTGCAACTCTCTCGACAGGGGCCACCATCCCGACATAGAAGGGGCCGAACTCGGCGTAGCGGGCCGAGGCCTCGTCGTAGCGCATGGTGTACACCACCTCCTTGAGGTCGTCGGGGTGCTCGCAGAACAGCGTCACTCCCCATTCGTAGTCGTCGATGCCGGTGGAGCCGGTGATGAGCTGCACCACCCGGCCGGCAAATTTCCGGCCGCTGGCGCCGTGCTCGTACATCAGCTCTCGGCGGCGCTCGAAAGACAGCTCATACCAGTTCTGCTCCGGATTGCGGCGCTTAGACATGGGGTAGAAGCACCACGCCGGTTTGCCCTCGGGGGGGAGCTGGGGATACAGCCGGGCCTGCTTGGTCTCTTCAGGGAGGCCGGCGGCGTATTCCGACATCTCGGTGAGGGACACATAGGAGTCCACGATGTCGAGCCCGCCCCTGCGTACCGCGGTCTGGAAATCCCGCAGCCGCCACAGGTCGGCGTGCAGGACCATGAAGGCCAAATCGGCTTTGTGGCCCAGCACGGCCACTGCGACCACTTGAACACCCTCGGCTTCAGCCTCATTGGCGGCCGCGGCAATAGCCTGGGGATCCGCCGTGGGGCCGAGCTTGCCAAAGAGGTGGAGAACGCCGATCCCGATCGACGGCTCTACTGGTGGGGAGTTATAAGGCAAATGGTCGCTCATCGGTATCTGAGCCTCCTAGTCGACATCTATATCTTGGACTCTGAGCACTTCGAGGACGCCGTTGCGCACCTGGGCGATACCGAACCGGCCCACCGAGATGTCGCCAACCTCGTCTAGGTCGAGCGGGCCCGACACTCCGTCATAGTCAATGTCCACACCCTGCGCTAGAAGGGCAGCGCACTCGCCGTAGCCGAAGCACTTCGTGCCATCACGGGTAACGTTTTGAACCTCGGCGAGAATGTCCGGGCCGTCTGTCGAACCTGCGGCCAGCGAGGCCAGAGCCAGCACAATCACGCAGTCATATGCCTGGCCGCCAAAGACGACGTTCCCGCCGACAACCTCCGACAGCCTCTCGTTGAACGCAACGCTGCCCGAGGCAGCATAAACCGTGAACCCGTCTAGCAGCTCCGGGCTGCCCGGACTCACAATCGACGGGAGCTCCACATCGAACATTCCCGCACCACCGTGCATCGCGATGGGCGGAACTCCCGCCTCCAGCAGACTCCGCACAATCTGCGCGCCCTCCGCGAACGCGAGAATAACGACAGTATCGGCGCCCATGGTGCCCACAGACTCCGCCGTGTCCTGGAAATTGACCGCATCCTGGGAGAACACCACCACTTCAGAGGCCACGTTCAGCTCTTCCAGGCTCTTGGTCAACTGTTCTGAGAGGGACTTTCCCCAGTCATCACCCCGAGCCAAGATAGCCACTTTTGTTCCGCCGCTGCGTGCGATGTTGTCAGCCATGACCGGAGCGTCGGCTCGGGTGGTCGTGACCGTGCGGAAGAAGAACTCGGCGTTCTCCTGAGTGCTGAAGGCCGCCGACGTGTTCGACGCCGCACACTGGGCGATCTGCGACTCATACAGAGTCTGGATTATTCCCTGGGACACCCCTGAGGCCGCCGCCCCGATAATTGCGTGGGCACCCTCGCCCAGCAGCCGGTTGACGGTCTCTACGGCGAGATCGGGGTCGGTGCCCGAGTCGCCGGCCACAATCTCTACTCGGCCGCCGCCAGCCCGCACATCCTCTACTCCGAGGTGCACGCCAGCATTCTCAGGCGGGTACAGAAAGCTGAGTGAACCAGTCTCCGGCAGTACGACGCCGATTACCAGTTCGGGGGCTTCAGTCAAGAAGTCGGCCGCGCCTTCGGGCTGCGACACCTCATTCTGCTCGACCGCGACGCTCTGTTGTCTCGAACTGTCGGCGGCGCTGCCGCAGGCGGCGACCAACAGTGCAAGGACAAGTGCGAGGGCGACAGGCCTTTGGCCTCGACGTCCCACCACCCTCACCTATGCACGGTCAGTCGCCGAAGCCGTTCACCAGCACCGCAAAATGGCGGCTGGTGGCGTCGTGGCGCTTGCCCACCACTGCTGTGTAGGCGTCGGATTCCCACACCTCGCGGGCCTTCTCCTTGGAGTCGAACTTGATCACCACGGTCTGGTGGCCAGCGGTGTCACCCTCGATCACCTCTGACTCAGTGTCGAATGCGACCAGTTCGGCGCCGTCGCCGATGCCCAAGGCGCCCGCGGCACCCTGCATGTACTCCCCGTAAAGCTCGGGGTTGTCCACCTGATAGTTGACGATGATGTATGCAGCCATAACTCACTTCTAGCAGACGGGATCAACCCCGGACGAAGAGGCCAAGTCATCCCCGAACAAAAAGAAACGCGCCGCCGGGATGGCCGCCGCCGGTGCTGACCACCACCACTTCGGCCCCGTCCACCTGTCGTCCACCGCCGTGGCCTCGGAGCTGGGTCACCGCCTCGTGCAGGAATCCATAGCCGTGGAGCCGTCCAGCCGATAGCTGGCCCCCATGGGGGTTGAGCGGGATCTCGCCGTCGCGGGCAATGCGGCTGCCCCCCTCCACGAACGAAGCGCCCTCTCCTTTGCCGCAAAAGCCCAGGCCTTCCAGCCACGACAGGGCGTTGAAGCTGAACCCGTCGTAGAGCAGAGCCACGTCCACGTCGGACGGCTTGAGGTCTGTACGGCTCCACAAGTGAGCCGAGGGGCCGTCCACCATGGGCTCGTGAAGCAGCGTTCCCTGGTCCCACGACATCCGCTCCCGCATCTGGGTGCCTACCGCCTCCACCAGCACCGGGCGGTGGGGGCCGTCATAGGCGCAATCCACCGCCGACACCACCAGGGCAGTCGAGCCGTCGCAGGGCACGTCGCAGTCGAAAAGACCGAACGGAGTAGTGATCATCCGGGCGTCCAAGTAGTCGTCGATGGTCATTGGCTCTTGGTAGATGGCCACTGGATTGTGCGCCGCCCCGGCCCGCTCAGTCACCGGGATCCACCCCAGCTGCTCTCGGGTGGCGCCGTATCGGTGGAAGTAGTGGCTGGCCATGAGCGCGATCCAGTTGCCCGCCGACATTGCCCCGTAGGGGAGCCGCCACTCCATCTCCCCTGAAATCCGAGAACCGCCACCCACGCCGGTGTTCTGGCGATTGCCCCAGGCGATCGACGTGGTCTCCCACACCGTGCGAAAGCACAGAACATGGCGGCATAGCCCCGAGGCCACCGCCAGCATGGCGTTTACCACCGCCCCGCTTTGGCCAGGGGTTTCCCCGGTCCCGCAGAACCAAGTGGGAGCAATCCCCAACGCATCGGCCAACGGGTAGATGCCGCCCTCGGAGTGTCCGCCGTCTTTGGCGGCGCCGCCGGGATAGGTGGACAGGCCGTCGATGTCGTCCATGGCCAACCCGGCATCGGCCACCGCGGCCCGGCAGGCGTCGACGGCCAGCCCCATGGGGTCGCGGCCCAGCCGGCGGCCCACCTCCGAGAGGCCGACCCCAGTGATGGCCACCTTCGACTCGAACTTCTCTACCGTGGGCATGGACCGCACCGGCGCTGGGGCGGACTCGGGGTATTCGGCTGCCTCAATGACCGGCTCACCGGTGGGGGCGAACACGGGCAGCCACACGTCCTTGTGCTGCTCGAAGCGCACCGACACCGGCAGACCGATGACTACATCATCGGGTTCGGCGTCCATGATGAGGGTGGTGAGCCGCACCAAGGGGTCCTCCTCGATGGCCACCAGCCCGATTACGTAGGGAACTTCCATGTCGGGCAGCCAGGGCTGGTAGTTGACGGTGACCCCCACCACAGTGGCCCGCCCCGACACCTCCCTCACCTCGGGCGTACCTCCGCAGCCGGAGCACACCACGCCGGGTGGGTGGAGATAGCGGTCGCAGGACCCGCAGTACTGGAATCGCAGCGTCCCGTCGGCCCCGGCCGTCCAGAAGAACTCGTTCTCGGGGGTGAGCTTGGGCAGCGGGCGCATGGCCAGGATTCTTATGCAGACGGGGAGTAGAAGTTGAGTTGGCCGTCGCGGACAAACCCGGCCAAGCACAAGCCCGCGGCCGCGGCGGTCTCCACCGCCAGCGCGGAGGGGGCGCTCACTGCCACCAGCACATCGAACCCCGCCGCCCATGCCTTCTGGACCATCTCGAACGACGCCCGGCCGCTCACGAACAGGCCTTGGCCTCGGGCAGGCAGGTCGCCGTCGAGCAGCATCCGGCCCACCACCTTGTCCACCGCGTTGTGGCGGCCGATGTCCTCTCGCACCACGGTGGGCTCGCCCCCGGGACCGAAGGCGGCCGCGGCGTGGACTCCGCCGGTGGTGCCGAACAGGTCTTGAAAGTCCCGCACCCTCTCGGGCACCGCGGCCAAGACGTCAGCTGACATAGACGTACTGCCGGCAGACAGCGGGTTCAGCCGCTCCAGCAGCGCCTCGATGCTCTCAGCCCCGCACAGCCCGCACGCCGAGGTGGTCAGTCCCAAACGGGGGGTGGGCGGCGGAGCGCCGTCGGTCTCCACTGTGACCAGGTTGAACTCGGTGTCGGCGGCTGGCTCGTTGGCGCAATAGCGGATGGAGGTCACCGAAGCATCGCCCAGAAGCCCTTCGGCGAAGCAGAATCCGGCGGCCAGCTCGAAGTCATGCCCCGGCGTGCGCATGGTGGTGGTCACGGTAACGGCGTCTAGCTCGATGGTGAGGGGCTCCTCCACAACCAGGTCGTCGGGGCGTCTTTGCTCGTGGAAACCGTCCCAATGGCGCACCAGCACCCGCTCGGAACGCCCTCGGGTCATGACAGGCAATACATCTCCGAGACCACATGGTGCTGGAGTTCCAGCCCCATTGCCGCCATGGCCACCGAGGAGTGCAGTACCTCGCCGTCCATCCAAAAGCGCCGCTGGGTGGCGGTGACCGGCTTGGCCGAGTCGGTGACCAGCACCGCGGTGGAGACCAGTTGGATGTCGCGGCCTTCTACGTTGCCGACCAATACCTCTGCAATGCCCGAGGGCTGCACCAGCACCAACTCGAGCCGCCCATCGCCCTGGGGGCGCAGAAACCCGGTCTCGGTGTGAAGGGGCAGGCCGGTGCCGGTGTCCTTTGTCTTTTGTGAGTAGGCCAAGAACGGCTTGCCTACATGGGCGAAAGTGACCTCCTCGGCAAAGGAGAAGTCCTCAATGGTGGGATACACCCCGGTGCCCGTGCCCTGCCACGTTCCCAACAGGAATGCCAGCGGGGCACAGGCCGGATGAAGCTCGGCCATACCGCGACGCTACCGCCGCTGACGGCAAAACTGGACGCGCCTAGAGGAGTTTCCGAGATAAACGGTAAAGACCCGTCACCAGTTGTCTGAGGGGGATGAGGCCCTTAGAAGTCCATGTCGGGCATGCCGCCGGGCATCCCGCCGTTCTCCTCGGGCTTGTCGGCCACCACCGCTTCGGTTGTCAAAAACAACCCGGCGATGGAGCCGGCATTCTGGAGCGCCGAACGGGTGACCTTGGCCGCATCGATGATGCCCGCGGTCAGCAGATCCTCGTACTCGCCGGTGGCCGCATTCAGACCAGAGTTGCCCTCCAGGTTGCGGACCCGCTCCACGATCACGCCGCCCTCGAGGCCAGCGTTGACCGCGATCTGGGTCAGCGGACCCTCCAGCGCCTTGGATACGATGCGGGCGCCGGTGGCCTCGTCGTCCACGGCCAGGCCTGACGCGGCGTCATTCACCGCCGCTTGGGCCCGCAGCAGGGTGACGCCCCCGCCAGCCACAACACCCTCTTCGATGGCCGCCTTGGTGGTGCTGACGGCGTCTTCGATGCGGTGCTTCTTCTCTTTGAGCTCCACCTCGGTGGCCGCGCCCACCTTGAGCACGGCAACGCCGCCCGACAGCTTGGCCAGGCGCTCTTGCAGCTTCTCCCGGTCGTAGTCGGAGTCAGTGTTGTCGATCTCGCCCTTGATCTGGGAGATGCGGCCATCCACATCGCTGCGGTCGCCGGCACCTTCCACGATCGTGGTCTCGTCTTTGGTGATGACCACCTTACGGGCCCGGCCCAACAGGTCGAGTGTAGTGTTCTCCAGCTTTAGACCAACCTCTTCGCTGATGACCTGGCCGGCGGTCAAGATCGCCATGTCTTGGAGCATGGCCTTGCGGCGGTCGCCGAAACCGGGAGCCTTCACCGAGGTGGAGTTGAAGGTTCCCCGAATCTTGTTCACCACCAGGGTGGCCAGCGCTTCGCCTTCTACATCCTCGGCGACGATCAGCAGCGGCTTGCCCGCCTGCATCACCTTCTCCAGCACCGGGACAATGTCGCGTACCGCGGTGATCTTGGAGCCCACAAACAGGATGTAGGGCTCGTCCAGCACTGCTTCCATGCGCTCGGCGTCGGTCACGAAGTAGGGGGAGATGTACCCCTTGTCGAAGCGCATGCCCTCGGTGAAGTCGAGTTCCAGGCCGAAGGTCTGCGACTCCTCTACGGTGACTACGCCGTCCTTGCCCACCTTGTCGATGGCCTCGGAGATCAGCTCGCCGATCTCGGCGTCGGCCGCCGAGATAGCAGCAACGTTGGCGATCTGGGCCTTGTCGGAGGAGACGTCCACCGACTGGGAGTGAATAGCCTCCACCGCCGCTTCCACCCCGACCTCGATGCCCTTCTTGATGGACATGGGATTGGCCCCGGCAGCCACGTTACGCAGCCCCTCGCGCACCATCGACCAGGCCAGCACGGTGGCGGTGGTGGTGCCGTCGCCAGCCACATCGTCGGTTTTCTTGGCCACCTCTTTGACCAGCTCAGCGCCGATCTTCTCGTAGGGGTCCTCCAGCTCAATCTCCTTGGCAATGGACACGCCGTCGTTGGTGATCGTGGGAGCGCCCCACTTCTTCTCCAGAACGACATTGCGACCCTTGGGGCCAAGCGTGACCCTCACAGCGTCGGCCAACTGGTTCATCCCTGACTCCAGCGCGCGCCGGGCCTTCTCATCGAATGAGATGATTTTGGGCATCCTCGAACTCTCCCTTTTGCACTATCGGCTTGCTGCCGACGATTAGGACTCGATTTTTAGCACTCTCAGTATGAGACTGCTAAAGATTACCGAGGAGTCCGAGAAACGCCAAACTCAAGTGGTGCGGAAGTGAGGAATCAACCGCCGGCTACGGCGGGCACAATGGCCACCGTCTGGCCGTCGGGAACCGAGGTGGCCAACCCGTCGGCGAACCGCACGTCGTCGTCGTCCACAAAGACGTTCACGTATCGGTGCAAGCCGCCCGACTCGTCGATGAGTCGGTCGATGAAGCCGGGGTGGGCGGCATCCAGCGAGACGATCACGTCGCGGACGTTCCCGCCGTCGACGACGACCTCGCTGGCTCCTCCGGCCAGAGGGCGGAGGGTGGTCGGTATCCGAACGGTCACGCTCATGGGCCATGATGCTATTCGGATGACACGACAAAGACGACTCGTGGGCCGGAGGCGGCGATGACCGGACGGCGGAGGTTCGCAGCCGGTGAATTCGCAGCCGCTGACCTCGTCGAGCGCAAGGGATCGACGAGTGTGTCGGTATGCCTGCCCGCTCGCAACGAGGAGGCCACCGTCGGGACCATCGCAAAGGTGGTCCGCGCCGAGCTCATGGACAAGCTGGGGCTGGTGGACGAGCTGATCGTGATGGACGACCACTCCACCGATGGCACCGCCGAGGTGGCCGAGGCCGCCGGGGCCACGGTGGTGCCTTGTTCCGATGTTCTGGCCCATCTGGGCAACCAGCCCGGCAAGGGAGAAACCCTGTGGAAGTCGCTGTTCGCCTCCACCGGCGATCTCATTGTGTGGTGCGACAGCGATGTGGCCAACTTCAGCCCCCACTTCATTTTCGGCCTGCTGGGCCCGCTATTGGTCGACGACTCCATCGGCTACTGCAAGGGCTACTACCACCGCCCGGTGGGGGCCGACCAGCGGGGCGGGGGGCGCACAACCGAGCTGGTGGCCCGGCCGCTCATCGCCCTCTTGTTCCCTGAACTGGGCGAGATCATCCAGCCCCTGGCCGGGGAGTACGCCGGACGTCGGGAAGTGCTGGAGCGGGTGCCGTTCGTCCAGGGATACGGAGTGGAGATGGGACTGCTCATCGACGTGTGCCGGCTAGCGGGCTACGACGCCATAGCCCAAGTGGACCTGGGCGTGCGGGTTCACCGCAATCGCCCTCTGCACGAGTTGTCGTCCCAAGCAACCGAGGTCATGCAGGTGGCCCTGCACCGGGCCGACCGCACCCTGGTGAATACCGCCATCACGCTGCACCGCCCCGGTTTCGGCGATACTGAGATCACCATGCAGGAGCGCCCGCCCCTGATCGAGGTGCCCGGGTACTTCCGCCAGGCTCGGTGACCGTACGGCTCGGCTACGAGGCCAGATGGTCCAGGACCGCTTGGCCGACCAGTCGGGCGGTGTCCGCCATGGCCAGCTCGGCACCGAAGCGGTCGCTCAGGCTGATCAGCTCGCCGCAGGCAGAGGTAGTTGCGCCGTCCACCCGCCCCACCACGGTCAGCACCGGCACCCCGGCAGCCGCTGCCATCTCGCCCACACCGCCCACCACCTTCCCCTGAAACGATGTGGCGTCGAGGGCGCCTTCCCCGGTCACCACTAGATCGGCCCCCTCTATACGTCCGTACAGGTCCACTTCCTCGGCCAACAGCTCGAAGCCGTTGCCCAGCTCGGCACCCACGCACGCCAGGCCGCCGGCCAGGCCGCCGGCCGCCCCCGAGCCTTCGATGTCATCCACCGCCACGCCATAGGTTTCGGCGTATACCTGGCTGAGCCGTTCCAGGCGGCGGCGCAGCAACTCCACCTGAGCTGGACCGGCCCCCTTCTGGGGCCCGAACACCGTGGCGGCGTCGGTGAACCGGGTCCTCACGTCGCAGGCCACAGCCAGCTCTACCCCTTTGAGGCGCTGTGTGGGGTACAGCGCTCGCAGAGCGCCCAGCCCACCGTCGGTGGTGGCCGAGCCCCCCACCCCCACCAGCACCCGCCGGGCGCCCCGTTCCACAGCAGCCTCGATTAGCTCCCCGGTTCCGTAGGTGGTGGCCCCCAGAGGATCGTTGGCCTCGGCCCCGCCCACCAAGGCCAAGCCCGAGGCTCGGGCCATCTCAACCACCGCGATGTGGCGTTGAAGCCGCCACGGTGCCTCCACCGGGTCGCCCAGGGGACCGGTCACGGTGGTGGTCCGATTGGCCCCTCCCAGCACCTCCAGCGTGCCCTCCCCCCCGTCGGCCAAGGGAACGGCGTCGGCTGAGGCCCCGGCCTGTTCGGCGGCGAGGACTACGGCGTCGGCGATTTGAACGGCTGTGGCCGTGCCCCGGAACTTGTCGGGGGCGGCGACGATATGCATGCGGCCTCCGCCATCTAGCAGTGGGCCGCCGAAACTGCGGTTGGCAAACTGGCCGGTGCCATCGGGCTGTCAGCCAGGACGCTGGGCCAGGCTGTCGGGTCCGATCAGAATCAGGACGTAGGCGTTACCCAGTGTCTCCAGCGAGATACCGGCGGGAGGAGGATCGGACATCGGGAAGAACGGTCCGGCACCCACGCCCAACAGGTTGGCGATGCACCGGGCGTCAACTTCGTAGCCTGCCCGGAAGTAGAAGGCCGAACCCGTCTGGGGATTGGCGTTCTCCGGCTGAAGCGTTACGTAGTTGGCGGCATTCAACTCGCCCGAGAGCCGACCGGCTGCCCCGCTGATATCGGTGGTGTTGGCCACCAGCACGCCGATAGTGGACGGATCACGGCACTCAAGCTTTTCCTCCGGGTCGGGGGCGGGAGCCTGGGTTACCTCGGGTGCAGGGGTGGTCGACTGAGCCTCGTCGGGTGTGGGGGCAGGAGTCGCGGCTTCGTCGCCGCCGTTTGAGGGAGAATCGACCGGGTCGGGGGTCTCCTCTGGTGCCGTCGTGGGCTCGGTGGCAGCCGGCGTGGAATCTCCGTTGTCGTCGAGGCCGCGGGCCAGCACGAAAGCTCCGGCTGCGATCAGGGCTAGAACCAGCACCACCCCTCTGATGACCATCTGATTGTTGGGTGCTTGGTTCGACTCCATAGTGCTTGTGGCTCCGGACTGTTATCGAGACGGCTGCCGGCCGACCGAAGTCTGACCGAATTTGGACCTTCTGCGGCGATCGCGAATCCGCCGCAGACGCCGTACAACCATTGGGTCGTACTCCATTGCATCCGTCTCTTCCAATAGTTCGTTCAGCAGCTGATAATACCGGGTAGTGGAAAGCTCGAAGCGCGCCCGAATAGCGGCCTCCTTCGACCCGGTCTCCTGCCACCAGGTGCGCTCAAAGTCCAAGATCGCCCGATCTCGTTTCGTGAGGGCCATTCCAACAAGCGTTGCCCACCACTAGGCGCTATTCAAGCACCCTCCCCAATCGGCACGCCTTATGCTCTTGAACGGAGGCTCCAACAGCCTCACAATCAACAAATTCGACGCCCGAGTAGCTCAGTCGGCAGAGCAGCTGTCTTGTAAACAGCAGGTCGCAGGTTCGATTCCTGTCTCGGGCTCTGATTTCGCGTTTATGCAGCCACCACTGGGAAAGGAGTCGCCGTGGCCGACGAACCAGCCTGGTCCATGGGAATTGAGGAGGAGTACCTCCTTGTGGAGCGCGAGAGCGGTGCCCTCATCACCAAGCAGCCGTCTGGGATTCTGGAGAAGGTAGCCGACCTGCACCATGGTCTCGTCGCCAGAGAGCTGTTCAGCTCGCAGCTCGAGATCGGCACCGGCATATGCACCGACTTCAAGCATCTGAGGGCCGACATCGGACTGCTGCGCCTCGCGGTCACCGAGGCCGCTTACGACTACGGGCTGGCGCCGATCGCGGCCTCATCCCACCCTTTCGCTCGCCTGCACCAGCAGAGGGTGACCGAAGGGGAGCGCTACCAGGCTCTGGCCGATACCCTTGCCGGCGTGTCCCGCGGGCTGGTCATCTCCGGCCTTCACGTCCACGTCGGCATCGAAGACCCCGACTTGCGGGTTGACCTGATGAACCAGGTCTCCTACTTCCTTCCCCACCTGCTTGCTCTTTCCACCTCGTCGCCGTTCTGGGAAGGACGCGACACCGGCCTCAAGAGTTACCGCATGGCGATGTTCCGGGCGCTGCCCCGCACTGGATTGCCGGAGAAGTTCGACTCGTGGTCGGAGTTCCGACGCCATGTGGACGTGCTGGTACAGGCCGGGGTCATCGAGGACTCCACCAAGGTGTGGTGGGACATCCGCCCGTCGGAGCGCTACCCCACCTTGGAGATGCGGGTAACCGACCTGCCCACCAGGATGGAGGACACCATCACCGTGGCGGCCCTGTACGTGTGCTTGCTGCGAATGCTGTGGAGGCTCAAGTTAGAGAACCGCCGCTGGCGCAGCTATGCCAACTTCTTGGTGTCGGAGAACCTGTGGCGGGCTCAGCGCTACGGGATCGGCGACCGCCTCATCGACTTCGGCAAGGGCGAGTTGGTGCCGGTGCCCGACTTGGTGGAAGAGATGATCGAATTGGTCCGGCCCGACGCCGAGGCCTTGGACTGCGTGACCGAGGTTGAACACGCCCGCACCATCTGCCAGCGCGGCACCTCCGCCGACCACCAACTGGCCGTGTACCAGGAGGCACTAGCCGAAGGCGCCACCGACGAAGAAGCCCTCCACGCCGTAGTCCAGACCCTAATCACCGACACCCTCGCCCCGCCCCAGACCTAGTGGGCCTGGCGCTGGCGGGCCACTTCGAAGCAGCCGATGGCGGTGGCCGCCGCCGCGTTGAGCGAGCTGAGGCTGCCTGCCAGGGGGATGGTGGCCACCACGTCGCAGCGTTGGCGGGCCAGACGGGATAGGCCCCGGCCCTCGCTTCCCACCACCAGCGCCACCGCGTCGGCGGCCACGCTCATGTCGTACACCGAGGTCGGCGCGGCCACGTCGAGCCCTACCGACCACACCCCCAGCTCGGCCAGTCGGGCCAGCGCGTTGGGGATGCCCGGAACCAGGGCCATGGGCACGTGTTCCACTGCGCCGGCAGCGGCTTTGGCCGCGGCCGGGGTGATGTGGGCGGCGCGGTGTTTCCCCAGCACTGCCCCGGTGACCCCGGCGCACTCGGCGGTTCGCAGGGCGGCGCCGACGTTGCCAGGATCCGTGATGCCGTCGAGCACCAGCAAGAACGGGGGGCGTCCGTCGGAGGGGCGGGCCAGTTCTTCAAGATCATGCTCATGCAGGGGCGCGGCCCTAGCCATGACGCCCTGGGGAGCTTCGGTGACGGTCATCGACTCGAACTTGGCTTTGGCCACCTCCTTCAGCGGCACCCGAAGCTCGGCGGCCAGCTCAACAATCTGGGCCAGCAATCCGGATTGGTTCTGACCGGCGGCGACCACCACCTCATGAGTAGGGCGAGCGCCGGCCAGCAGCAGCTCCCGCACCGCTTGGCGGCCCTCCACCCGGTCGCCGCCCAAGCCGGACGGCTGTCGGCGACGATGCTGTTGCTGTTGCTGGCCACCCGGTTTGCCGCCCCTGCCTCGATTCTGTGGTTGCCCTCTCCTTGGACCCCGAGAGCTCATGGGCGTTCGATCAGCGCCACCGACCAGCAGGCCAGGCCCTCGCCTCGGCCCAATGCGCCCAGAGCTTCGGCCCGCTTTCCCTTAACCGTGACCGGAGAGCCGACCACGCCGCTGAGCCGGGCTTCCATTTCACCTCGTTTGGGGGCGATACGAGGAGCCTCGGCCACCACCGTGCAGTCGGCGTTAACCACCCTCCAACCCGCCTCTGCCAGATGAGCCACCGCGTCGGCCAACAACACGAGGCTGTCGGCACCCGCCCATGCGTCGTCGGTGTCAGGGAACAGCACGCCGATGTCGCCCAATCCCGCCGCGCTCAACAAGGCATCGGCAACGGCGTGGGCCACCGCGTCGCCATCGCTGTGGCCCACCAAACCCGGCGAGCCCTCGAAGCAGACCCCGCCCAGGATCAAGGGCCGGTCGGGGTCGTCGCTAAACCGGTGGGTGTCGAACCCGTGGCCTATTCGAATCTCCCCGTTCATGGCGCCAACCATGCTTCGGCCGCGGCCAGATCGTCGGGGTGGGTGATCTTGATATTGCGGGGATGGCCCTCCACCGCCACCACGACATGGCCAGCCTCCTCTACCAAACCGGCGTCATCGGTGGCGTCGTCAGCACCGGCGTGGGCCGCTCGCAGCAGATCGCCTCGAAAAGCCTGCGGGGTCTGCACTGCTTGCAGCGTGTTGCGATCCACCACTCCCCCGTCCACCCTGCGGATGGTATCGGTCACCGGCACCACCGGCACGGCCCCGGCGGCACCTGATCGCACTTCGCTGATGACCCTCTCGTAGACATCGGGGCCGGCCAAGGGGCGGGCCGCGTCGTGGACGCAGATGATGTCTGCGTCGCGGGGCACGGCAGCCAGACCATTGCGGACCGAGTCGGCCCGGCTCGACCCGCCGGCCACTACTGCGCTGGCGGCCAACCGGGGCGATTCGGCTTCTACATCCCCGCCTGGAACCACAACCACCACTCCGTCGCTGACCTGGGCTGCCACCGTCACGCTGCGGTCCACTACCCGGCTGCCAGCCAATTCCAGATACTGTTTGGCCCCCCCGAAGCGGGTGCCCGAGCCGGCGGCCACGATCACCGTCCACACCGAGGGTCGGGTCGCCATCTCCGCCTGGTCTCTACGCGCTCAGGAAGTCGATGACCCGAGCCCAAGCGTCGGCCGCGTCATCCGGGCGGTGGGCGGGACGGACGGGATCGTGGACGAAACCGTGATCGGCGCCCTCGTAGGAGGCAATCACCGCACCGGCCGCCTCCAGCGCGGCCACATCGTCAGCCGGGGTGAACGGGTCTTCGGTGCCGATGACGGCCAACAGCGGACACGGATCGCCCGCGTCCAGCAGCTCCAGCGGCTCGCCCTGGCCGGGGCCTCTCCAGTGCTCAGGCAGCCGGATCATTCCATAGAAGGCGGCCGCCCGGTGAAAGCGCCCGGTGGCCGCGGCCTTGATGGTGTACATGCCGCCCATGCAGAAACCGGTGATCGCCACCGTTTCGCAATCGGTGGCATCGGCCGCGGCCAAGACATCGGCCAGCACTTGCTCGTCGCTCAACTCGCAGACTGCGGCCATCCTCTCCTCAGCCGCCAGGTCTTCTTGACCAGGGAATACTTGCGGAGCGCACACCGTCCATCCCTGCTCGGCAGCCAGTCGGGCCACATGATCGTCGAACAGGGGCCGCAGGCCCATAAGATCCGGGATCAGCACCAGTCCCCGGTCAGCGCCTTTGACCCGGGCCAGCTCCGCCGGCGTTCCCGTCGACAACTCGATGCGCATGGCCCTTGTTTAGCCCACCGAGGGTGCACACCGGGAGCACAGGTGGGAGCATTAGGGCATGGCCCATCCTCACTTGGTGCTGGCCGCCAGGCCCCGGCGCAACCGGCGCACCCCAGCCATTCGCGACATGGTGCGAGAGACCGAGCTCAGCCCCGCCCATCTCGTGTTGCCCCTGTTCGTACATCGAGGTCGAGACGAGCCCATCGACTCGATGCCCGGCGTGAACCGCTGGAGCGTTAGCGGACTCGTGGACGAGGTCGGCCGGGCCGCCGATATCGGGGTTCGGGCCGTGGTCCTGTTCGAGGCCGCCCCCGACGAATTGAAGACACCGACCGGGGATGAGGCCTGGAACCCCGACGGGCTCATCCCCCAGACCATCAGGGCTATCAAGGCGGCCCATCCCGACACGGTGGTGATGACCGATGTGGCCCTCGACCCCTACAACAGCGACGGCCACGACGGCATAGTGGCCCCCGACGGCACCATCGCCAACGACGAAACGGTGGATGTGCTGTGCCGCCAAGCCCTGACCCACGCCGATGCCGGGGCCGACATCGTGGCCCCCAGCGACATGATGGACGGCCGGGTGGGGGCCATTCGGGAAACGCTCGATCACCACAGGCACACCGAAGTGGGCATTTGCGCCTATACCGCCAAGTACGCCTCGGCGTTTTTCGGTCCCTTCCGGGGGGCGCTGGACTCCGCCCCCCGCTCCGGCGACAAGAAGACCTACCAGATGGACCCGGCCAACAGCCGCGAGGCCCTGAGGGAGATGGAGCTGGACATCG
The DNA here is from genome assembly GCF_965214065.1 of Candidatus Poriferisocius sp. GTDB lineage: Bacteria > Actinomycetota > Acidimicrobiia > Acidimicrobiales > Bin134 > Poriferisocius. Next base: position 53,405 of record NZ_CBDCAT010000025.1, on the reverse strand, counting down.
CCGAGGGTGCCGACATGGTAATGGTCAAGCCCGCCGGGCCCTACCTCGACGTGGTGAGGCGCTTCGCTGAGGCTTCAGTTGTGCCGGTGGCCGCATACCAGGTGAGCGGCGAGTACCTGATGATCAAGGCGGCTGCGGCGTCGGGCTGGCTGGACGAGCAGGCCATCGTCGCCGAAACGCTCACCGGTATTCGCCGAGCAGGCGCCGACGTCATCCTCACCTACTTCGCGACGCAGGCCGCCCAGCAGCTGGGCTAGGAGCGAGGACGGCGCCGGAAGAAGTCGGAGAAGCTGGTCACCACCGCGTGGCCAGGGGCCTCCCCGTCCTGCGGACGGGATTCGGCCAGCATCGCAGTGGACATCCCCAGCGCATGGGCGGCGTCGAGATGCCCAGCCCTCACATCCACCAGCAGCGCGTTCTCGTAGGGAACCGCCGTCGTTCGGCGCAGGGCTTCGTAGATGCCGGGAGCGGGCATGCATACTCCCACCTCGCTGCTCACAATCCAGGTATCCACGCCGGTGATCTGGAGCCGATCCCGTAATGCGGACGACCATGAGGCGATGTCGTTGGTGAGACAGGCCACCGGCAGCTCCCGTCGGGCCATCTCGGTCATGAAGTCCCGGGCCCCAGACCGCATGGTGTACTGGTCCAAGTACTGCTCGGTGAGCTCATCGGGGTTGTCGTCCAATCCGAGCCCGGTCCACAGCTCAGCGGGGGTGATGCGACCGAGAACTGCTTGGTGATGGAGCTGTTCCACGCTCTCGGCGTCCATCTCTGAGCCGCGCTCGGCGGCGAAGGCGGCCAGGAGCTGGGACGGTTCGTCCGACGGCTCGAACAGCACCCCGAGCGGATTCAAGACCACCAGTCGCAACCGGCGAGCCGGGGGCTGAGGCGCGGCGGAGGTGGTGGATCGAACCAGCGGCTCTTGTGACACGGTCGGATCGGTGCTGCGTCTCCGGTTCCGACGCTCCAGGAAATAGCCGGCTATGGCAACCAGCACCGACAGGCCCAACAGCGCGAACGCTGCCCAGGCCACCCAGCGAAGAGTCACCGCAGTGGCGCTCTCCTCTTGGGCGGTCATCTCGATGCTCACCGCCCCCTGCCCCAGTTCCAGAGTCTCTTCTTGCTCGGCACCCACCGGAAGATCCAAGACCAGCCGCACTGATACTCCGGCCAGCGCGTTCTCCAGGTCGGGGATCGGCTGGCCAAGGGGCTCACCTCCGAGGCGCTCGGTGAGCCGGGGATCGATGAACAGATCCAGACCGTCCGACAAATCGACCACCCCGGTCACCCGATAGTCGGTTTGAGCAAAGGAGGTGGTGCGCTCGAACGTGATATCCCTGAACACATCGTCTGAGCCGAAGATCTCAGCCAATACCGACTCGAGCTGCTCGGGCGACCCGAATGGCTTGGATGCCGAGAAACTGGTGCGGCCCTGGTCGTCGATCCGGGGGTCGTTGTACGACCAGCCCGAGGCAGGATCCTCGATGTCTTCGATCAACAGCAGGGAAGTGATGTCGGGGGCCAGCGTAACTGCCTCCTGGTCTAGCGCCACGTCCACCGTAACCAGCCCAGAGCCGTCCTCGTTGAAGCCGATACCGACCTCGATGTTGACCTGGCAGGCGGCCAGTCCCAATACCAATACAAGAAGGAGTGCCACCCTCCGGGCTGCCGCGGACACGCCAACCCGTCGCATCGCGGCCCCCCTGCGAACCACTGCGGGCATTCGACTAAGCGCCAGCCAACTCTTCCACCGGGGGCGGTTCGAAACCCTCGACGGCCCGGAAACCGATCCGGTCCGAGCCGGGCTCGTCGGGATCTTCCTCGGCATCCACCAGAATTGTCTCGCCCGCTCGGAACTCCTTCCATAGAAGCCGCTCCGACAGGGGATCCTCCACTAGGCGCTGGATGGCCCGGCGTAGCGGACGGGCCCCCAGCGTCGGGTCATAGCCCCGCTGGGCCAGCAGCACCTTGGCCTCCTGGGTGAGCTCCAAGCCGATGCCCTGGGCCTCAAGCTGGTTCTGGAGCCGCTTGATCATCAAGTCCACGATCCGGGTCACCTCTGCCCGGGTCAGCTCGTGGAACACGATGACCTCGTCGATACGGTTCAGGAACTCGGGGCGGAAGTGGTCTTTGAGGGCCTCGGTGACCTTTTCCTTCATGCGCTCATAAGTGATGGCCTCATCGGCCTTGGCGAAACCCAGGTTGGCCTTGCGCAGATTCTGGGTGCCCAGGTTCGAGGTCATTATCAACACGGTGTTGCGGAAGTCCACCGACCGGCCCTGGCTGTCGGTCAGGCGGCCCTCCTCCAGAATTTGCAGGAGCGTGTTGAACACGTCGGGATGGGCCTTCTCAATCTCGTCGAACAGAACCACTGAAAATGGCTTGCGCCTCACCGCTTCGGTGAGCTGCCCGCCCTCTTCGTAGCCGACGTAGCCGGGCGGTGAGCCCACCAGCCGGCTCACCGTGTGCTTCTCCATGTACTCCGACATGTCCAGGGCGATGAGGGCCTGCTCGTCGCCGAACAGGAACTCGGCCAACGTCTTGGCCAGCTCGGTTTTGCCCACGCCCGACGGGCCCAGAAAGATGAACGATCCGCTGGGCCGCTTGGGATCTTTGAGGCCAGCCCGGGTGCGGCGAATGGCCTGCGATACCGCCTTGATGGAGTCCTCCTGGCCGACGACCCGCTGGTGCAGCTCGTCTTCCATCCGCAGGAGCTTGGCCGTCTCCTCCTCGGTGAGCTTGTAGACGGGAATGCCGGTCCAGATGGACAGCACCTCGGCCACCGCCTCCTCGTCTACCTCATCGAACAGGTCCACGCCCTTGGCCCGGATCTCCTCTTCCATCTGCTCCTTGCCGGCCAGCAGTTCCTTCTCCTGGTCCCGCAGCCGTCCGGCCTCTTCGAAATCCTGCTGCTCCACCGCATTTTTCTTCTGGGCCACGACCTGGGAGAGCTGGCTCTCGAAGTCCTTGTAGTCGGTCGGGGTGTCCATCCGCTTGATGCGCAGACGGGAGCCGGCCTCGTCAATGAGGTCTATGGCCTTGTCGGGCAGGTGGCGGTCGGAGATGTAGCGGTCGGCCAAGTTCGCCGACGCCACTAGAGCCTGGTCGGTAATAGTGACTCGGTGGTGGGCCTCGTAGCGGTCTCTCAGCCCTTTGAGGATCTCGATGGTGTGGGCGATAGTGGGCTCATCCACCTTGACCGGCTGGAACCGGCGCTCCAAAGCGGAGTCCTTTTCCAAGTGCTTGCGGTACTCGTCAAGGGTGGTGGCCCCGATGGTCTGGAGCTCGCCTCGGGCCAGCATGGGCTTGAGGATGGAGGCGGCGTCGATGGCACCCTCGGCCGCGCCCGCGCCCACCAGGGTGTGCAGCTCGTCGATGAACAAGATGATGTCGCCCCGAGTCTTGATCTCCTTGAGCACCTTTTTGAGGCGCTCCTCGAAATCCCCGCGATAGCGGGACCCAGCCACCAGCGCCCCCAAATCCAGGGTGTAGAGCTGCTTGTTGCGAATTGTCTCGGGAACGTCGTCGGCCGCGATCTTCTGGGCCAGGCCCTCCACGATGGCGGTCTTGCCCACTCCGGGCTCGCCCACCAGAACCGGGTTGTTCTTGGTGCGACGGGAGAGCACCTGCATGACCCGCTCGGTCTCCCGCTGCCGGCCGATCACCGGGTCGAGCCCGCTGTCTCGGGCCAGCTTGGTGAGGTTGCGGCCGAACTGGTCAAGCACCAGGGAGCCCGATGCCCCGCCGTCACCGCTGCCACCGGGAGAGGTGGTGGCCTTCTCCGAGGCGCCCGACCCCTGTGGGCCGCCATAGCCAGACAGAAGCTGGATGACTTGCTGTCGGACCCTTGACAAATCGGCCCCCAGCTTCACCAGCACTTGGGCAGCCACCCCCTCGCCCTCTCGGATCAGGCCGAGCAGGATGTGCTCGGTGCCGATGTAGTTGTGGCCTAGCTGGAGAGCCTCCCGCAAAGACAGCTCAAGCACCTTCTTGGCCCGGGGGGTGAACGGGATGTGGCCCGACGGGGACGACCCGCCCTGGCCGATGATCTCCTCAACCTGGTTGCGCACTGCTTCCAGGGAGATGCCCAGCGACTCCAATGACTTGGCGGCCACCCCTTCGCCCTCGTGTATCAGGCCGAGCAGGATGTGCTCGGTGCCGATGTAGTTGTGGTGGAGCAGGCGCGCCTCTTCCTGGGCCAGGACAACGACCCGGCGGGCCCGATCTGTGAATCTCTCGAACACGGCAGTCTCCCAATAGGGGGCTTGTCCCGAAGTGTAACCCCCTCACCCCCCCATTTCGTTCCCGAAGCCTCAACCTCTCCTCAACCCAATACTGCCGAAGACGCCGCCAATCGGGCTGAATGGGAGAATTTGAGGATTGGACCACTACGCTGAATGCGTGATTCGCAGCCCCCTCGATCCGATTCCCACCATGGGGCGCGACCTGGAGCGGCTGGAGCTGCGGCTGGAAGAGTCGATCCATACCGAGCCCCCGTTTCTCACCGAAGTAGCCGGTCATCTCATTCGGGCCGGGGGAAAGCGGGTTCGGCCGGGGTTTGTGATCGCATCGGCGTCCATTGCCCAGACCCGGCCTTCACCCGTCGAAGACGATGTTCTCACTGGCGGAGTGGCCGTGGAGCTAGTTCACCTGGGCTCGCTGTACCACGACGATGTGATGGACGAAGCCCAAGTGCGGCGCAACGTGGCCAGCGTGAACGCCAAGTGGGGCAACCTGCGGGCCATCCTGGCCGGGGATTTCCTGCTGGCCCGAGCCTCGGAGCTGGCTGCCTCACTGGGCACCGAGGTGGCCGGGCTGCTGGCCGCCACCATTGGGCGGCTGTGCGAAGGCCAGGTGCGGGAGCTGCAAGACACGGGCAATCCCGACCGCACCGAAACCTCCTACACCGACTCCATCGAGGGAAAGACTGCCTCCTTGCTGGCCACTTCCTGTCGCATCGGCGGCTTGGTGGCCGGGCTGGACCGGCCCACTGTGGACACCCTCACCGAGTTTGGCCGCTACTACGGGCTGGCCTTCCAAGTGGTGGACGACATCTTGGACATCGTGGCCACCGACGAGCACCTGGGGAAGCCGTCGGGCAACGATCTGCACGAGGGGATCTACACGCTTCCGGTGATCCGGGCGCTGGGCACTTCCTACGGTCCCCAGCTCAGGCATCTGCTGGGGGGGACAGTGTCCGACGCAACCGTCCGCTCGGCTCTGCAACTGGTGCAGGCCAGCGGCGGGGTGCAGGAAGCCCTCGACGTGGCCCGGAACTACGCCCAGCAGGCCTCGGCCAGCCTGGAGGTGCTTCCCCCCACCACGGCGACCGCGGCCCTCGGCGTGGCCACCGCTCACCTGATCGACCGGGCCCGCATCCCCCTAGGGGACGCCTAGGCCACTGGCAGCCGTCAACCAATTGGACTGCCGGTTCTGAGTCGGCGACCCACGGGTACGGCTAGCGTTCGGGGCGCTCCGGGGGTTCGGGGCGCAGCGTGGGAAACAGGATCACGTCGCGGATGCTGGGCGCGTCGGCCAGCAGCATGGCCAGGCGATCCATGCCCACCCCCAATCCACCGGTGGGGGGCAGGCCGAACTCCAGCGCCCGCAGATAGTCCCGGTCCACGGCCATGGCTTCGGCGTCGCCTGCATCTCGGTCGGCCGCCTGGTCTTCGAAGCGGGCCCGTTGCTCGTCGGGATCAGTGAGCTCGCTGAAGGCGTTGGCCAGCTCCCGGCCGGCCACGATGGCCTCGAAGCGCTCTACCCAGCCGGGATGGTCCCGGTGCTCCCGGGCCAGCGGCGATACTTCCTTGGGGTAATCGCACACGAATACCGGGCCCCATAGCTCGGCCTCGGTGGTCTTCTCATAGAGCTCCAAGAGAAGCTTTCCCGGCCCCCAGCGGTCTTCTACCGGTATCTCCCGGTCGGCACAGTGCGATCGCAATTTGGCCAGCGGGGTGTCGAGGTCGACATCCAGACCGCTGTGGGTAGCCAGCAGATCGACAAACCGGGCTCTGGGCCAGGGCGGAGTCAAGTCTAGATCGCGCCCGCCGTAGCTGATGTGGGTGGTGCCCTTCAGTTCCAGGGCCAGATGGGCAACCAGCTCCTCAACCAGCTCCATGATGTCGCCGTAGTCGGCATAAGCCCAGTACAGCTCCAGCATCGTGAATTCGGGGTTGTGCCGGGTGGATATGCCCTCGTTTCGGAAGACTCGGGCAATCTCATACACCCGTTCTAGACCCCCCACCACCAGCCGCTTCAAGTACAGCTCCGGCGCGATCCTCAAGAAGAGATCCATGTCCAACGCGTTGTGGTGGGTGCTGAACGGCCTGGCCAGCGCGCCGCCGGGCACCGGATGGAACACCGGCGTCTCCACCTCGATGAACCTCCGGTCTTCCAGCCACCGGCGGGTGAGCGACATCATCTCCGACCGCAGTCGGAAGGTGTGGCGGGCCTCCTCGGTCACCCACAGATCGACATAGCGCTGGCGGAACCGGATGTCGGGATCGGACAGCCCGTGCCATTTGTCGGGAAAGCTCCGCTGGGCTGCGGCCAGCAGCTCCCACTGCTCCACCTTTACAGAGAGCTCTCCGGTCCGGGTCTTCATCACCTCCCCGCTTACTCCAACCCAATCCCCAAGAGACAGGGAACAGAACCCGTCGTAGTCGGGGGTGACCTTGGCCGGGGCAAATAGCTGGACGCGCCCGGTGGCGTCTTGAAGCGTGGCGAACGCCAGCCGCCCCTGCACCCGCCGGAGCATGACCCGGCCCGCCACCGATACCTGCTTCCCAGTCTCGGTGCCCGGCTCGATACCGCCATGGCGGTCGTGACATTCGGCGGCAGTGGCGGTGGTCTCGAACCGGTAGGGGGGATTCACCGAATGCCCTACTGGTTGCGCCCGTGGACCAGCCACAGACCGTGAAGGGTCAGATGGGGCTCGACGTACTGGATGCTCTCCGACAGCGGGGCGATCAGGTGGGCCAGGCCACCGGTGGCGATCACCACCATCTCTTCGTCCAACACGGCGGTGAATCGGGCCACCATGCCGTCGATCTGGGCCACGAACCCGTAAATGACACCCGACTGGATGGACTCCATCGTGGTCTTGCCAATCACGCTGCGGGGCTCGGTGAGCGCCACCGGCCCCAAGGCGGCCGCCCGGCCCACCATGGCGTCAAGACTGACCTCGATACCCGGGCCTATGGCCCCGCCCAAGAACTCGCCGGCCGCGGAGACCACGTCGAAGTTGTTGGTAGTGCCGAAGTCGACGATCACCGCCGGTCCGCCGTAGAGCTGGTGAGCAGCCACCGCGTTGGCAATGCGGTCAGCCCCAACCTCGCGGGGGTTGTCGTACAGGATGGGGATGCCGCTGCGAGTGCCGGGCTCGATCACCACCGGTTCGAAATCGAAGTAGCGCTGCACCATCATCCGCACGCTCTCGCGGATGCGGGGCACCCCCGAGCACACCGCGACTCCGGTCAGCTCCTCCTCCATGCCCACATCAATGCTGTCCAGCAGGCTCCGCAACAGAACGGCCACCTCGTCGGGCGTGCGCTCGTGGACGGTGGACAGCCGCCAGTGCTCAATCAGCCCATCGTCGGCCTGGCTGTCTTCGGCGCGCTCGGCCTGGTACAAGCCAACCACGGTCTGGGTATTGCCGATATCAAGGGCCAGCAACATGGAAACTCTCTTTTACTCCCTTTCAGAACTGACCGGATCATTGACGACATCGAGGGCGATGTCCAGCGCCGGGGCCGAGTTGGTGAGGCGGCCTACCGAGATGAAGTCCACCCCAGTGGCTGCGTACTCGGCCACCGTCTCCAGGGTGATGCCACCGCTCACCTCCAGCAGGGAGCCGTGGCCGGTGGCCCGGTCCACGCTGGCCCGCACCTCCTCGGGGGTCATGTTGTCCAGCAGCAGGGCATCGGCGCCCGCGGCCAGGGCCTCTTCCACCTGTTGGAGGCGGTCGCACTCCACGTAAACGATGCGGCCCGGCAAGTTCTGGCGGGCGGACGCCACTCCTTGGGCAATGCCGATGCCATCCAGGTGGTTGTCCTTGAACATAACCCAGTCGGACAGCCCCATCCGGTGGTTGTGGCCGCCTCCGGCCCGCACAGCCGCCTTTTCCAGCACTCGCAGGCCGGGAGTGGTCTTGCGGGTATCCCGGATGCGGGCGCTGCCCGGGCCTGCCGACGATGCCGCGGCCGCGTACCGGGAAACCTCGGTAGCGATGCCCGACAGATGGCTCAAGAAGTTCAGCGCAGTGCGCTCCGCCGTCAACACCGAAGCCCGGGGCCCGGCCACCACCGCCAGCGTTTGGGCACCGCTCACCGAATCGCCGTCGGCGGTGCGCCACTCCACCTTCACTGAGGGATCGACCTGGCGGAACACCTCAACGGCGCAGGCCCGCCCGGCCAGTCGGCCAGCGGCTCGAGCGACAATCTCCGCGGTGACCTCAGACGGGGGAAGAAGCGACGACGTAAGGTCGCCCAGCGAGCCCAAGTCTTCCGCCAAGGCCAATTCCACCGCGGCCCGCACCTCCTCGGGGGGAGGATCAAAGCCGGTCACAGTCCAAACCCAGATTGTCTATCAGGCGGGCTTGGCCCACTCGAGCGGCCACCAGCAGACGCAGCTCGCCGCCCAGCACATCGGGGCGAACCAGCGTGGCCGCGTCGACCGCCGCGGCATAGTCGGGCGATGCCTTGGGCTCGGCGTCCAGCACCGCGGCCATGACCGCTTCCACTTCGTCGGGGTCCCGGCTGCCCTCGGCAATCGCATCCCGCCCGGCCTGCAATGACCGCCACAGCACGGTGGCCGCGGGTCGCTCGTCGGCAGTCAGGTATACGTTTCGGCTCGACATGGCCAGGCCGTCGGATTCCCGGAAGGTGGGACAACCCACTACCTCCACCGGCAAGGACAGGTCGGCGGCCATTCGCCGGATGACCACAAGCTGCTGGTAGTCCTTCTCTCCGAAGTAGGCCCGGCCCGGCCCCAGCATCGAGAACAGCTTGGCCACCACGGTGGCGACTCCGTCGAAGTGGGTGGGGCGGACGCGTCCTTCCAGCACCGCATTGAGACCCTTGACCGTCACCGAGGTAATCGGAGTCTGCGGGTAAATCTCATCGGTCAAAGGGGCGAACACCAGCCCTGCCCCCGCGGCAGCGCACATCTCTTTGTCCCGGCCCAAGTCTCGAGGGTAGGTCCCATAATCCTCACCCTCAGCAAACTGAAGCGGGTTCACAAAGATGCTCACCACGGTCAGGTCATTGTCGGCCACCGAGCGGGTCACCAGCGACTGGTGCCCTTGGTGGAGATAGCCCATGGTGGGCACCAAGCCGACTGAGCCGCCTTGCCGTCTTGCTGCGTCCACGACAGCCCGCAACTCAGGTACTCGCGTGACCACCGGGACATCGGTGACGGTGCTCATCAGCAGGCCTCGCCGGTGAGCTCGTCCCAACCACCTCGGCGGCGGCAACCGCCGGTGTTGGGATCAGCCCAGCCCTCAGCCAGTTCGGGGGCCAGCTCCCCGAGAGGCATCATCACAAAGGCACGTTCCAACATGCGGGGATGGGGCACGACCAGATCGGACTCGTCCACTGTCTCCCCGTCCACCCACAGAACATCGACATCCAATGTCCGGGGACCCCAGCGCTCTTTCCGCACTCGTTCGGCCGAAGCCTCCAATGCCCGGCACAGCTCCAGGAGGTCCCGAGCCGAACGGCTGGTGTCCAACTCGGCCACGGCATTTAGATATTGGCCCTGGTCGGGACCGCCCACCGGATCGGTCTCGTATACCCCGGAGACGGCGACGCAGTCGCCAATGGAGGCCACCGCGGCCCTGAGATAGCCCAATCGATCCCCCAGGTTGGATCCAAGGCCTAGAAAAGCCCTGGTCATTGGCGAGCGCGGGTGATGCGGACCCCGCTGGTGGACAAGTGCTGGGGCACCGGTGGCCGCAGCTTACGGACCTCGACGGTGACCCACTGCGCCCGTCGGTCGGCGTCCAGGCAAGCTTCGGCCACTCTCTGAGCCATGGCCTCCATGAGAGTGAACTGCCCGCTCTCGGCCGCCGCGCACACCACCGCACAGACCTCGCCATAATCGATAGTGTCGCCCAATTCGTCAGTTCGACCTGACGGCGCCAGATCCGCACCGATGTCCACATCCAACTCGAACGGTTGAGCCCGGACCCTCTCCTCGGGAAGCGCTCCGCAAATGGCCATCACTCGCAATCCCTGCAAGCGCAGGCAATCCTCAGTCATCTCCGCTGGACTCCTGTTCGTCCTCAATGACGGCCGAAAGGGGCACCTCCGGCTCGGGGAGGGCGGCGGCGTTGACGATACGGCGACCCACCGAGCCGACGGGGCGTTCAGTCATCTTCTCCACCACCACCACCGCCTGAGATTCGCTGGGAACCATCCCGGTCCACAGCAGGTATCCGGCCACGAACCCGCACACCACGTCGCCCAGAGCGCGCCGGTGGACCAGCAGCTTCTCCCCGCTGGCCAGCAGAGAGTGCAGCTCCGCGAAGAGCGGTTCGAGCCTCGTCCTATAGTCCTCGTTGTCGGCGATGGGCCAGTGGCTCCAAGCGATGTTCTGTTCGCTGTAGTTGTGAAGGTTGTGAGTAGACGGGATCAACGACACAACCCGAGTGAAACCCTGCTGGCGAATCCAGTTGATCTCCTCAGTGCGCCGAACCCGGCGGTGGCTATCCCCCCGACCTCCTGGGCGCTCGCAAATGGCGAGGCGGTCCTTCATGATCCAATAGAAGTTTCGGGGACGAATGCCCGCCGCCCACTTGCCCTTCACGCCGCCACCACTTTCATTGCCCCCACAGTGGCTGCGACGTCATGAGCCCGAACAATGGCCGCCCCCTGGGAGAATGCCCAGGCGGCGGCGGCCAGCGACCCTTCGAGCCGGTCGTCGGTCGACACGTCTTCCTGGCTGCATCCGTCGCTTCGGGAGTGAAGCTCCCCGATGAACCGCTTGCGGCTAGCCCCCACCACGACGGGTGTTCCCTCAGCAGTGAGCTGCCGCAGGTTGGCCAGCAGCTCCAGATTGTGGTCGGTGGTCTTTCCAAAGCCGATTCCCGGATCGATCCACACTTCGGGAACTCCGGCAACCAGTGCCCGCTCGGCAGCCTCAGACAGAAAGCGGCCTACCTCGGCAACCACATCGGTGTACTGGGGGGCGATCTGCATGGTGGTGGGGGTTCCCTGGCGGTGGACGGCAATCCAGGTCACATTCAACTCAGCGGCCACTTCGTGCATCGACGCGGAGACGTCATTGAGGATATCGGCCCCCGCGGCCACCGCGGCGCGGGCCACCTCGGGCTTGGTTGTGTCGATAGAGACCCGCCCATGAGGGGCCAGACCGGCCACCACGTCCACCACCCGGGCCAGTTCTTCGCCCACCGGCACCGGATCAGCTCCCGGCCGGGTGGACTCGCCGCCCACGTCCACCACGGAGGCCCCTTGGTCGAACTGCTGTAGACCATGGGCCACCGCCGCTTCGGGCGTCGGATACCGGGCCCCGTCGGAAAACGAGTCAGGAGTCGCGTTGACGATGCCCATGACCATTGGCTCCGTTTTCGGCGTCTCCATGGCCTCAGAGTACCGCCGAATTTCAGGGCGCCCCTATGCCAAGTGGCCTTGAAGCGGCGATTAGCGGTCTATAAACCGCATCGCTTCGGCTCGGGTGGCGATATCGGTCCGGAACAGGCCTCTCACCGCGGAGGTGACCGTGTTGGCCCCCGGCTTGCGGATGCCCCGCATCGACATGCACAGATGCTCGGCCTCCACCACCACCAACACGCCCCGCGGGTCGAGGGCGATTTCGATGGCATCGGCGATCTGGGTGGTGAGCCGCTCCTGCACTTGGGGCATCCGGGCATACCCCTCCACCACCCGGGCCAGCTTGGACAGGCCGGTGATGCACCCGTCCTTGCTGGGGATGTAGCCCACATGGGCCTTGCCCAGAAACGGGATGAGGTGGTGCTCGCACAGCGAATACAGGGGGATGTCGCGCACCAGGATCATCTCGTCGTGGTCGGCCTCGAACTGACGAGTCAAGTGGGAGGCGGGGTCTTCGTGCAGCCCCTCGCAGATCTTGGCGTACATGCGAGCCACCCGCCCCGGCGTGTCCAACAGGCCGTCACGGGTCGGGTCCTCGCCGATGGCGGCCAGGATCTCCCGCACTGCGGCCTCGATCCGAGGCTGGTCTACTGAGCCTGTTTTCTTGTCGGCCATCGCCAACGACGGTAGTTCGCTAGTGTCAAAAACTCATGATTGGACGGCCAGCGTTGGACGGGGTTCGAGTAGTCGATCTGGGCTGGGGCATCGCCGGGGGCTACGCCACCAAACTGCTGGCCGACGCGGGGGCCGATGTGGTGAAAGTAGAGCTGCCCGACGGCGATCCGCTCCGGGGCTACTCGGCCTCCTTTTCCCCTATCGACGGCCACGGTCCGCTGTTCGGATTCTTGAACACCACCAAGCGATCCGTGGCGTTGGACTACCGGACGGCAGAGGGGTGCAGCCAGCTACTGGACCTGTACGCCACCGCCGAACTGGTGATGGAGCGGTCCGAGCCCGGCGAGCTCGAGGCCCTGGACGTGGGCTGGGAGGCACTGGCCGAACGGCGGTCCGACGCCACCATGGTGTCGGTGTCCAACTTCGGGCGGGGAGGCCCCTGGAGCCAACGTCCGGCCAACGAGTTCACGCTCATGGCCATCGCCGGATCGACCGCAACTCGGGGCCAACCGGGGCGCACGCAGTTCAACGCCGGGGGGCGCATCGGCGAATGGATGGGTGGAGTGACCGCCGCGGTGGCGGCCACCGCCGCACTGCGCCGGGCACAGCGCACCGGCATGGGCGACCACGTGGACCTCTCCCTTTTGGAGACCATTACGCCCACCTGCACCAACGTGCAGACGCTGTGGGGATCGTTCACCGGCGACTACGACACCAAGGCCCTGCTGGAGGTGCCTTCAGTAGAACCCACCCGGGACGGCTACGTGGGGTTCTGCGTGTTCACCGGCCAGCAGTGGCAGGACTTCACCGTGCTGGTCGGCCAACCGGAATGGGCCGACGATCCCCAACTGGCCACCATGGGCGGGCGCATCGCCGCCGGAGATTCAATCGCCGGGACCATCCGGGAATGGACCTCCGCTCGCACCACCGAAGAGGTGGTACAAGAGGCCATCTTGCTGCGCATACCGGTGGCCCCTATCGGCAACGGCGCCAACCTCCCCGAGTTCGACCAGTTCGCCCAGCGGGAGGTGTACGTGCCCAACCCCGGCGGCGGATTCCTCCAGCCCCGGGTTCCCTACCGCAACCACGCTCATCCGTCGGTCGCCTTTCGGCCCGCTCCACGCCTCGGCCAGCACACCGAACAAGTTCTGGGCGAATTGGATGCGGACGGCGACCCAGACAACTCCGGTCGCAGGGTGGGAACTGATCTCGATGCATCACCTGATGCTCTGCCCCTCGACGGCGTGCGAGTGGTGGACATGACTGCGTTTTGGGCCGGACCCTACGCCACGCTGGTGCTGGCCAGCCTGGGGGCTGACGTCATCCACATCGAATCAATGCAGCGGCCTGACGGAATGAGGTTCGGCTCGGCCCACACCCCCACCGACGACTCCTGGTGGGAGTTCGGCCCCACCTTCCACCACGCCAACGTTGGCAAGCGGTCGGTGACCCTGGACTTGACCCAGCCAGAGGGCATGGAATTGCTGCACCGGCTCATCGCGGTCTCCGATGCGTTGGTGGAGAACTTCTCCCCCCGAGTCATCGACCAGTTCGGACTGGACTGGCACACAGTCAGCACCTTGAACCCTCGAATGGTGATGGTGCGGATGCCAGCCTTCGGTTTGGACGGACCGTGGCGCGACCGGGTGGGCTTCGCCCAGACCATGGAACAAATCAGCGGCATGTGTTGGCTGAGCGGATATCCCGACACCTCGCCCCAACTGGCCCGGGGCCCGTCCGATCCGCTGGCCGGGCTGCATGCCGCCTACGCGGTGATCTGCGGCCTGCACGCCCGAGAGCGCACCGGTAAGGGCAGCTTTGTGGAGGCCACCATGGTGGAGACCGCCCTGAACGCCGCGGCCGAGCAGGTTGTGGAGCATTCGGCTACCGGCCATCTCATGGCCCGGGAGGCCAACCACCACCCCTACGCCTGTCCACAAGGGGTGTACGAGTGCTCGGATGGTCAGCAGATCGCCCTATCGGTGGAGACAGAACACCACTGGGAGCAACTGCTGGCCGCCGTGCCCGAGCTGGAGCTGCACCGCGTGCCCAACTCAGCAGCATTGGCCGACCGGTTCGCCGTCCGCCACACCTTCGACAAGCTCCTCAGCCGTTGGTGTGCCAACCTCGCAGCCTCCGACGTGGTGGAACGGCTCATCTCGTTCGGCGTGCCCGCCGCGGAGTTGGAAATGAGCCGAGGAGGCGATCGCAACCCCCAGGTGAACGCCCGCGGCTTCTACGAGGCGGTGGAGCATAGGCTGGCCGGCACCCACCGCTTTCCGGCCATGCCGGTGCGGTTCGGCCGTCAGCCCGATCGCTGGTTCACTCGCCCCGCCCCCACTCTGGGCGAGCACAACGGCGAGGTGCTGGGCAGGCTGCTCGGGGTGGACGACGACGAGCTGGCCCGCCTCGAGGCCGCCCAGGTCATCGGCAACCGCCCCGTATTCGCTCCTGTCAGCCCTGCTGTTTGATAATCGACTTGATGGTGGAACTGCCCAACACCGTTGCCCGCTCTTGCTCCTAGACTGACCCCACATGACGGCCACCGAATCGAATCGCAGCTACCGGCTCTCCGATCGCTTTACCAACGATTACGGAACGGTGTTCCTCACCGGCATCCAGGCCATGGCCCGTCTCCCGCTGGATCAACTCCGAGCCGACCGGGCTGCCGGGCTGAACACCGCCGCGTTCGCCGCCGGCTATCCCGGCTCCCCGTTGGGCGGACTCGACTCCGCGCTGACCCGGGCCGTCCGAGAATCCGGGGAGAACGACGTCGTCTTGCGGCCATCGGTGAACGAGGAGTACGCGGCCACCGCGGTGATGGGCAGCCAGCTCGCCGGATCAAGGCCTGATGCCCGCTACGACGGAGTAGTCGGCATCTGGTATGGCAAGGCCCCTGGTGTCGACCGGGCCTCCGACGCTATCCGCCACGCGGTGTTCGCCGGTGCCCATCCCACCGGCGGCGTGATCCTGCTGGCCGGCGACGACCCCAACGCGAAGTCCTCCACGCTGCCGTCCACATCGGCTGGGGTGCTGGCCGACCTGCACATTCCCGTCCTCTACCCCGGTGACCCCGGCGATGTGCTTGAGCTGGGCCGCCACGCCATCGCTATGAGCCGGGCCACCGGCCTGTGGGTGGGCATGAAGATAGTGGCCAACGTGGCCGACGGGTCGGCCGACGTGAACCTCGACCCCAACCTGGTCAGCCCGGTCATTCCCCAGCACGAGGGCACGCCCTACCAGCACCGTCCCGACCCCCGGCTGCTCACCCCCTACACGCTGGACATCGAGCGGGAGATCGTGGAGGTACGCACCAAGCTGGCCCTCGAATATGCCGAGCTGAACCACCTCAACCGGGTGGTGGTGGACTCCCCCGACGCTTGGATCGGGATCATCTCCTCGGGGGTCACCTACTGGGAGGTGCGCGAGGCGCTGGCGGCAATCGGACTGGATGAAGACGCCAAGATCGCCAATTCGGGGATCCGCCTACTCCGCATGGGCTTGCCCATCCCATTCAACGCCTCAACCATCCGGCAGTTCGCCACCGGGCTGGAGGAGATTTTCGTCATAGAGGAGAAGACCCCCAATGTGGAGTCGAGAGTCAAAGACGCTCTCTACAACACCTCCCATCACCCTCGGATCGTGGGCGAGTTCGATGAGCACGACCGCCGCCTGGTGAAGAGTTACGGCGCCCTCCATGCCGATGATCTGGTCGGGCCGCTGCGCAGCCGCCTGTCCCGCCTGGTCGACCGCTTGGCGCCAGAACCCCCGAAGCGAGAGCACATCCCCCTGTCGGTGGACCGCACTCCCTACTTCTGTTCAGGGTGCCCCCACAACCGCAGCACGGTTACCGATCCCGGCACGGTGGTGGGCGCGGGCATCGGCTGCCACACCATGATCCTGCTGGGGGGCGAGCAGCGGTACGGAGACATCGCCGGTCTCACCTGCATGGGAAGCGAGGGCACCCAGTGGATCGGCATGGCCCCGTTCGTGGAAACCCCCCATCTGATTCAGAACATGGGTGACGGAACGTTCTTCCACTCTGGACAACTGGCCATGACCGCGGCCATCGCCGCCGGGGTGAACATCACCTACAAGCTGCTGTGGAACGGCGCGGTGGCCATGACCGGTGGACAAGATCCCACCGGTGGCATCCCTCTGAACCAAGTGTGCAGTTCGCTGTTGGCCCAAGGCGTGGCCCGCATCATCATCACCTCCGACGATCCCGCTCGCACCCGCCGCCTCGGGCTGCCATCAGAGGTAGTGGTGAAGAACCGCACCGAGCTGGCCGAGGCCCAACGGGAGCTGGCTGCCGAGAAGGGGGTGACCCTGCTCATCCACGACCAGCGGTGCGCCGCCGAGTTGCGCCGAGACCGCAAGCGGGGCCGAATCAGCCAGCCTCGGACCCGAGTGGCCATCAACCACCGCGTATGCGAGGGGTGCGGTCACTGCGCCGAAGTCTCCAACTGCCTGTCAGTCCAGCCCTTCGACACCCCGTTCGGCCGCAAGACCACCATCGACCAGGACAGCTGCAACGTGGACTTGTCGTGCTTGGAGGGAGACTGCCCGGCGTTCGTCACCATTACCCGGCCCAAACGACCCCGCCGTCGCAAGTCCCCCGCGTCAGAGGCGACCAGCCCGCCGGTGCCGCCAGCCCCTATCCCCACCCCGCTGGAGCCCTCACTCGACGACGTGAACATCCATATCACAGGAATCGGAGGCACCGGGGTGGTGACCACCGGCCAGCTCATCGGCACCGCGGCCATGTTGGACGGGTCCGGGACTCACGGTCTCGACCAAATTGGCCTTTCACAGAAGGCCGGCCCGGTGGTCAGCGATCTTCGCATAACCCAGAATGGCCGCTCGGGCAGCAACCGGCTCGGCGATCGCCAGGCCGATTTGCTGCTGGCCTTCGACCTACTGGTGGCGGCATCGCCCACCGGCCTGGATGCGGCCGACTCCTCCCGCACCTCGGTGGTCGGATCGCTAGATCTTGTGCCTCCGGGGGCCAAGACCGCCCATCCCGAGATCGATATGCCCACCGCCGCTGAGCTGTTGGAGCGAGTGCAGGCTGAAACTCGATCCGATGCCCAATTCTGGGCCAGCGCCTCCGACTTAGCCCAAGCACTGGTGGGTGACGCCGTGGGCGCCAACGTGTTCGTTGTGGGCATGGCGGTGCAGTCTGGCCTGCTGCCGGTGTCGCCCGAGGCTTTGGAGACCGCCATCGGGCTCAACGGCGTAGCTGTGGAGTTGAACACAGCCGCGTTCCGCTGGGGCCGCTGGTGGGTGGCCGACCGTTCCATGGTGGAGGAGACCGCAGCCCGCCATCCTGCGACTGCCCCCGACGATGCCCTGCATTCAATACTGTCCGCCGAAGGCGACAACCACGCCGTGCTAGGACAGAAACTGGGCGAGCGCATTGCCGAGTTGGCCCATCAGGACACCGTGTTGGCCGCCGCGTTGGAATTATTCGCCGCCGAGCTGGTGCGCTTCCAGAACCGGGCCTTGGCCAGCCGCTATCTGGACGGGGTAGCCGAATTCGCCGCCGTAGAGCGCCGGGTGAATCCAGGCTCGGCCGCGCTGACCGCCGCAGTAGCCGCCGGCCTGTTCAAGCTCATGGCCTACAAAGACGAATACGAAGTGGCCCGACTGATGCTCGACCCCGACGGCCACGCCCCGGCTATCGCCGTCGCCGAGCCCGGCGACCGGCTGGCCTGGCGTCTGCATCCGCCGACCCTGCGGGCATTGGGCCGCAAGAACAAGATCGCCCTGTCGGTGAGACGCTGGCGGCCGCTGATGGGGCTTCTGGCCAAGGGCAAGCGCCTCCGGGGCACCCCTTTCGACCCCTTCGGCCGGGCCAATGTCCGCCAAGAGGAACGCCGCCTGCCCGCCGAGTACCTAGTGGCCCTGCGCCAAGCAGTCGACGGTGCCACCACCCCCGAAGACCTGCATTCCGCCCAAGCCATCGCCGAGGCCGCCGACCTCGTCCGCGGCTACGAAGGCATCAAGCTGGCCAACATCGAGCGCTTCCGAGCCGCCATCAACCGATAGCTGCCGAGCCAGCTCAGATCTGAGCGTCGCGGGGATCCCAGCGCTCACGGGCCTTGTCGCCTACCCGGTTGAGGGCGAACACGGTCATGAACATCACGATGCCGGGGACGAAAACCAGGTGGGGATGGTCTTTGTAGGTCTCCTGGCCCGCCTCAATCATGTTGCCCCATGTCGGTTCGGGAGGCTGGATGCCCACGCCCAGGAAGCTGAGCGAGGCCTCGGCCACGATCAGCACCGCTGTTACCAAGAAGGCGTACGACACCATCGGCAGCGCCACGTTGGGCATCAGCTCCCGGAAAATGACGCGCCGGTCCCCCGAGCCCATGGCCTTGGCCGCCAACACGAATTCTCGCTGGGCGAAGGTCAGCGTGTTGGCCCGGGCTAATCGGATGTAGGTGGGGATACCCAAAAGGGACAGCTCCAGCGCCATGGTCCACTGGTTCTGCTCGAACACCGTGGCCATGGCCACCAGCAGGATCAGCGGAGGAAAGGCCAGCAAGGAGTCGGCCAGTATGCCCACCCCGCTGTCCAGCGTCCCTCGGAAGTACCCCGCGGAGATTCCAATAACCCCACCGATCAACAGGCCGATGGCCACCGCCCCCAAACTGATGATCAGTGACGTCCGGGCCCCCCACATCACCCCGCCCAAGATGTCGAGTGCTTGGGAATTGGTTCCTAGAGGATGCTCGGAGAACAGATCGGGTCGGAGCCGCACTGATCCGCCAATCGTATTCTTCACCAACTTGGACTCATTCAGCGGAAGCCACGCCACCGTGATCGCCGACAGCCCAATCAGCAACAGCCAGAACCCCGAAATCCACGCCGAAGTGTCGAAGCTCGACCCCCAGCGTCTCTGGCAGAGTGCATCCAAGCCGAAATATCCGCCCACAATGCCCGCGAGCACCAAAAAGACCCTGATCTCCGCGGTCACATCGTTGAGCACCATGGTGCCCACAAAGATCAAAGCGATGCCGATGGGAAGCAGCGGCCAGAGCCAGAACGGCCGAGGCTCGGCGCTGCGAGCACGGATCTCCGGCTCGGCCTCCACCGGAGGACCCGAAGTCACACCCGTGTCAGACACGGCCCCGCCTGATTCTGGGATCGAGATATTGATAGGAGATGTCGATGATGGCGTTCAACAGCACATAGCCCACGGCCAGCACCAGCACACCGCCTTGCACAATGGTGTAGTTCTTGGGAATCACGCCGGTGCCCACGATCAGCTTGCCCAAGCCCTCCAAGCCGAAAATGGTTTCAATGATGACCGTGCCGCCGATGAGCCGGCCCAAGGTGATGCCGGCCACAGTGATGAGGGAGAACGAGGACGGCCGGAGCGCGTCGCGGAACAAGATCCGCCACATGGGCATGCCCTTGGCCCGAGACGACAATACGAATTGCTCTTGCAGAGTCGACAGCATGTCGGCCCGCAGCAGCCGGGTGAACACCGCGATCTCGCTCAAGGCCAGAGCCAGCGCAGGCAGGAACAGGGAGCGAAGCTGCTCTCGCCAATTGTCGTCGTAGCGATGAGACGCTGTCCGGGGGAATTCGGGCCACTGGACGAAAACCCAAAGCAGAAGACCGGTAACCACCAATGTGGCCACGAAATACCCCACCCATCCTGTGACATCGGAGCGGTCTTCCCGCAATCGGTCTATGGCCACATAAGCCAACCGCAAAACGATCAGCCCTACGCCGATTACCCACAAATATCGGGGGATGGACTCGCGGAACACAAAAAAGAAGATGAACAACAGGCCGGCCAGGAATGTCGGGACCGAAATGAAGCCGAACATGGTGCCGCTCACCAGCCGGTCTACCCGAGTTCCAGCTGCTTGGGCCGACCACACCCCCAAGAAGATGGAAATAGTGAATGACAGGCCCAGCGCCATGGCTGACAAACGCAGCGTGGGACCGACGCTGCGCTGGAGCAAGTCTGTGACCGGCTCATTGGGGGAACGCAACGACAGGCCCAAGTCGCCGCTCAGCGCCCCACTCAGCCAGTCCACGTAGCGGTCGGTTATGGGCTTGTCCAAGCCCAGCGATTTTCTGATTGCCTCCAAATCCTCAATCGTGGCGTCGGTTCCCAACACGGCCGCGGCCGGATCGCCGGGAATCAGGTCGACCAGGAAAAAGGTGGCTAAAGAAACGAGGAAGAGCACCGGCACGAGACGGACCAGCTTCAAGCCGATCACTCTCAGCACGGTGCTCTTCCTCCCTTATTGCGTTATTGGTCTAGAGATTGCCGCTATTGAGCTCAGTTCTCGAAGTAGGCATCACCGAGCAGGAAAATGGTCGCCCCCGCACGCTGGACACCCTTAAGGTTGTCGGCGAGGACTAGGCCTTCCTCGGTAACCCCATAGATCATGGCTGGCAAGTGCTCAGCCCAGACGCACTGCACGGTGGTCAGTGCGGCCCGCTGATCATCCACTGTGGCTGCCCCGTACATCTGCTCCAACGCCGCGTCCATGTCCGAAGAGCGGAACCACATACGGTTAGAACCGCTTTCTGAGTGGAGGTTGTCGTTGAGAGCGGCTACCCAAGTGGCGCCGTCAGCATTGAAGCCCCACCCGGCAATCTCATAGTCGGCCTGGACTATGACCCGGGGAATCAGCACCGTGGTGACAGGCCCGAGAGCGACCTCTACTTCGAACCCGGCAGCCTCCAGCATTCCCTCGACGGCTTGGGCTACCTCGGGACCGGGGGCGGAGTCCGATTGCACCATAAACAGCGAGCCGTCCCAGCCAGTGTCGGCCATCACCTCCTCAACCAGTGCCCGAGCGGCATCGGGGTCATAAGCAGGCTCTTGATCAGCGCATTCTTGCAGCTCAGGCGACCATAGCAAGGTGCCTTCAGCGGCCACACTGTTGGTGGTTTTGAGCTTGCCCTCATAAGCCCGCTCGTTGATGACCTCCCGGTCGATGGCGTGGTGAATTGCTTGTCGGATCCTCAGATCGATTCCGATAACGTCGGCATCCCGAACTCCCTGGTTGATGAGGAACAGGCCACCCATGTTCTGGTCTTCGGTGCTCAAAGTGGCGCCGGCCTCTCGGGCTTCAGCGAACACTCGGGGATCACGCAGGAAGGCGGCATTGAAGTCACCAGCCTGGAAAGCCTCCCAGTTGGCCAACGAACTGCCCGGGAAGGTGAACTCGATCTCCTCTATACACACCGGGCCACCCCAGTAGTTGTCCCGGGCCCGCAGCACCGTTCGCACGTTGGGCTCCACCTCGACCACCTCGTAGGGACCGAAGCTGGCGGCATTGACCAGATCTGGGGATACCGCCATTCGGTTGCGAACCAGTCGGGCCGCGCTGGTTTCCTCGGTAGCGTTGGCCTCTTCCTCTTCAAGCAACTGGGCGATGACCCGCGGGTTCACGATCATGCCGGGTTCGTCACCCAACAAGGTATGGAAGGTGCTCCACGCCCGATGCAGCCGGAATATCACGGTGCTGTCATCGGGAACCTCGGTGTTGTCGAAGTCGATGATGGCTACCGAGCCGGCGGCACGGTTGTTCATGCCGTCACCTCGGCCGTCGAAGAACCGAAGCATCGAGTCGACCACGTCTTGAGCCACGAATGCATCGCCGTTGCCGTAGGTGATGCCCGAGCGGATCTTCAACGTCCACTCGGTGAAATCATCATTGGGGGTCAGCGACTCTGCGGCCCGGCCATTGGATACACCGGACTCCGGGTCGAACGTCGTCAAGAGATCCCACACGTTCACTATCTGGGTACCGCCCACTAGGGCACCGCTGCTTCCCGTTGGGTCCATGTTGGCATTGGGCGAGTACACCGCGTAGTCCACCTTGGTGCCCGGCACAGTGGCCTCGCAGCCGGCCATCATCTCCTCTTCTGCGGGAGGCTCTTCGCCGTCGTCTGCGGCGGCCGGGGCCGGAGCATCCCCATCGTCGTCTGCGGCGGCCGGGGCCGGAGCATCCCCATCGTCGTCAGCGGGGGCAGGTGCTGTCTCATCCCCATCGTCGTCAGCGGAGGCAGGTGCTGTCTCATCCGGGCCAGTGGCCACCCCCCCGTCGTCGTCGTTGCCGCAGGCCGCGGCCACCAGGCCAAAGACCATCAACAACACCAGCAGCTTCAATTGCCATGAACGCATGGGCATTCTCCCCCTCGGGTAACTCAGTGCCGACACTCTAGGGAATCTTGGTTTGGCGGGCAACCGATCCCATCGCCCGTGCCGGGGCGACAATCTCATTCTCCGCAGACCACAGCGGCGGCAAACTCTTCGGTGCTCAAATCCTCCAGATTCCATGTGATGTCCGAGAGCTGGGGGAATTGGCACCTGCCGCTCCTAGCCCCATGTCGCATGCCATCGGGAACCTCCAGGTCGGCGAACCCTACGGAGAGGCCCTCTCCATACGCCTTTGCCAGTGCCTCTTTGACAGTCCAATAGCGGAGAAACAAGTACTGCCTATGGCTCTCGTCGACCAGGTTCGATTCGGCCCTCTCGGCCGGGCTGAAGGCTCTCTCGATCAGACCCTCAAGGTTCTTGCGAGGGGCGCGCGCCTCGACATCCACCCCGACTCGACCACGGGGAGCGACCGCAATCAAGCCGTGGCTGCCGCTGTGGCTTACGTTGCAGGCTGGGCCCACAGATTTCCCCTCTACTCGGGCCAATGGCTTGCCGTGCTTCGCCGGCGCCAGGCTCAAAGACCCATTGGGACAACCCACTCGGTCGCACAGCACCGCGCGAAGCGCAGCGCGGCACAGCACAAAGCGCCTTCGCGCCGACTGCGATCCAAAGCGCTCCCAACGCAAGCGCTCAGGGCCATCCAGCCAAGCCAGAGCCATCTCCTCGTGACCCGGGTGGGGGGTCAGGTCAACGTGGAATACCTCGATGTCGCCGACGCGCTTGAACGGTCGCCACCAATGATCGTTGTCGGCGATCAACTCCGACTCCCTGAAAGCCATCCATCTTCCTTCGGCAGGGCTAACCCGAGCCTCGAACCTGCACCGTCACGATATCCAAACCGTGGTACTTCTGATGGTGGACCGAAGAGGAGTAGTGGCGAAGAAGTCGGAGCGATACCTCCCCTTCCTCAGCACCCTCGGCCTCCTCGCTCAGGTAGGCCAGCCGGTCTTCGAGGTTCTCGTCGTCGAATACCGCCAAGAACTCCAACTCCACCATCTGGGCGTCGGGGCGGGCCTGGATGATCAGACGGGGGGTGTCTTCCCGGCTCTCGAGCTCTTCGGACTCCAACAGGCTCATCAGAGTCTCTTCGCCTGCCGAACGCAGGCGCCGGGCGGACACCTCGTCCCAGACGATCTTGGATGCCAGGCGCCGGAGGAACTCGTCGATCTCCCCAAGGGAGGAGAGATCGAGGTCTGCGGTCAATCGGGTGGGACGGTGCGGGCTGGTCAGATCCAAGAACACGGTCAAGACCACGGCCACCACAGCCCCCACCAGCACCCCGTTGTCAAACAGCACGCCCCAGGTCTCGCCCAGCAGGCCGGCGAAAATGGTCTGATTCTCCAATCCCACCCCCAGCGAGAACGCAACCCCCACCACCAGCGCCTTTCGGGCATCGAGGCCGTCGCTCGTCACCGTTTGAATTCCCCCCACGAACAGCATTCCGATGGCCGACAGTATGTAGGCACCCATGACGGGGCTGGGGATTACCGCCAGGGCGGCCGCCAGCTTCGGAAAGAACGCCAGCAGGGCAAACAGGGCGCCCGCGGCAAAGCCCACGCTGCGGGCCGCCACCCCGGTCAGGGTGGTCAGCTGCACGCTCTTGGTGGAATACACGGTGCTGGGGGGTGTTCCGGCCAAACCGGAGAAGAAAATGCCCAACCCGTTGGTGTTGAGCGAGCCCTGCACCAAGCGGAAGTCGGTGACCCGGGGCCGACGCCACGACGCCTGCTGAATGGCGACGCTGTCGCTTATGTTTTTGATGCCACCCACAATCGTCACCACCGCGAACACCGGGAGCAGCGCCCAGAATCCGGCGCCGGGGGTGAGGTCGAATCCAGGAAGGCCACCGTCGGGGACGCCGAACCAGGGCTCCTGGACAACGCGGTCAAAGTCGAACGCCCCGAAGAACGCCGCGGCGATGCAGCCTGCTCCCAGCCCAATGAGGGGCGACCAGAGCCGCCAGGCGCCGGTGACCTTCAAGGCCAAAACAACGGTTGCCACCAAGGTGACCAGGGCGATCACCGGGCCGGCGGCTTCGGGGGAGCTTTCGGGAACCTCGGGCACACGGTCGAGGGCGATGGGCAGCACGGTGGCGGCGATCAGCATCATCACGGTGCCGGAGACCACCGGCGTGATGATCCGGCGCAAAAGGGGCAGCCAAAGCGACAACAAGAGGTAGAAGAACGACGAGACGACCACAAGGCTGGCCAGAAGGCTCGGCCCGCCCTCGTTCAAGGCCAGCACCGAGATGGCCACGAAGTTGGCGGTGACGCCCATGAGCAGTACGTGGCCGGCGCCGAACCTCCCAATTCGAGTGCCCTGCAACACGGTCAGGGCCCCGGAGATGATCAGCGCGGCGAACAGTGCCCACGAGAGGTAGGAATCGTCCTGGCCGCCGGCGCGAGCGGTGATGGCCACCACCAGCACAATCGACAGCAGGTTGGCCATCACCCCCTGGGCGCCGACGGCGATGGCCACCAGCGGAGGGCAGGGATCGTTCGGCTCGTAGCGGATGGCTTCGTTCATGGGTCTTGGCTTCTAGGACGTGCCCTTGACCTGAACGGTGACGACGTCCAATCCGTGGTACTTCTGATGGTGGACCGAAGAGGCGTAATGCCGCAACAGGCGAAGCGACAGCTCTCCCTCTTGGAGCCCCTCAGACTCCTCGCTGAGGCAGGCCAGGCGGTCTTCTAGGTTCTCGTCGTCGAACACCGCCAAGAACTCCATCTCCACTACCTTGGGGTCGGGCCGGGTTCGGATGATCAACCGCGGCTCGACGTCGGGATCGGGAGGCTCGTCGGGCGGCACCAGGCTCTCGATCATCTCCTCGCCTTCCTGGTCGGGCTGTACCAAGCTCAAGAGCGCCTCCTCCCCTGCGGAGCGCAGCCGCCGGGTTGAAACCTCGTTCCAGCCGTTCTGCGCAGCCTGTTCTTGGAGGAAGCGGTCGATCTCGGGCAGAGACGACATGCTGAGCGAGACCTCCAATCGCTTGCGCCGCTGCGGGCTGGTCAGGTCCAAGAACACGGTCATAAGCACCGCCGTCAGCGCGCCCACCAGCATGCCGTTGTCAAGCAGCAGACCCCACTTGTGGCCCAGCAGGTCGGTGAAGATCGTCTGATTGTCGAGACCCATGCCCAGCGAGAATGCCACGCCCACCACCAGCGCCTTCTGGGAGTCGAGCCCGTCCTGCACAACCGTGCGGATGCCGCTCACAAACAGCAGCGCGATAGTCAGCAGCAAGTAGGCGGCCACCACTGGGGTGGGAAGGGTGAGCAAGAACGCAGTCAGCTTGGGCAAGAAGGCCAGAGCTAGCAGAGTGCCGCCGATGGCGAAGCCAATGCGACGAGCCGCCACCCCGGTGAAGCTGATTAGAGACACGCTGGTCCCCGAGTACACAGAGGTTGGGGGAATGCCAAAGACGCCGGCCGACAAGATGCCCAGTCCGTTGGTGTTGAGGGAGCCCTGCACCAGCCTGAAGTCGGGAACTCGGGGACGACGCCAGGAAGCCTGCTGGATGGCCACGCTGTCGCTGACGTTCTTGACCCCGCCCGCCAGCGTTACTACCACAAAGGCGGGCAGAAGCGACCAGAAGCTCGCCCCTGGGGTCAAGTCGAATCCGGGGAACCCGCCAGAGTCGGGAATGCCCAGCCAGGCCGCGTCGCCAACCGAACTGATCTCATAGGCGCCGAACAGCCCGGCCACCACGCTCCCTGAGGCAATCCCAATGAGCGGTGACCACAATCGCCATGCTCCTGACGCCCGCAACGACAGCAGGGTGAAGGCGGCAAGCGTCACAAAGGCGACAGTCGGCCCGGTGGCCTCGGGAGCGTCGGGGGGGAGGTCTTCGATCCGGTCGAGCGCCACAGGCAAAACAGTGGCCGCGATCAGCATCAGCACCGTGCCAGTGACCACCGGGGTGATAACCCGACGCAAGAACGGCAGCCATAAGGCCAGAAATACATAGAACAGCGAGGCCACAATCGTGAGGCTGGCCAGCAGCTCCGGGCCCCCCGCGGCCAACGCCAGCACCGAGATGGCCACAAAGTTCGGGGTCGGCCCCATGATCAGGATGTGCCCGGCGCCGAACCGCCGGAACCGGCTGGCCTGCAAGGCGGTGAGCACCCCGGCGATGATCAGCGCCGAAAACAGAGCCCAGGAGAAATACCCCGCATCCTGGTTGCCAGCCCGGGCCGTGATGACCACGACCGACACGATCGGCGCCAATGCCAGCACCACCCCCTGCAAACCGGCAATGGCGGCAACAGCCGGAGGACAATGCTGGTCGGGCTCGTATCGAATGTTGTCGCTCATGATTGGCCTTGGAGGCCGTCCCGTAACTTAGTGCGAGACGGTAGAGGTGATGTCGGAAACGTAGGGAAGAACGAGTTCAGCAACTCATAAGACGATATGGCGCTAAAATAGCGCCATCGGCGTCATTTTGGCGTTACTCTTCATCTGTGGCAACCATTCAAATCAAACACGTCCCCGATGATGTCCACCGCAAGCTCAGAACCCGAGCAGTAAACTCCGGGAGATCATTACAGCAATACATGCTCGATGTGGTCTGCAAACAGGCTGACATCGTCACCATTGAGGAGATGATCGCCCGCATGCGCGCGGAGGCAATCGAGTTTGGTGAGAGGAGCGTCGACCGAGATTTGATCGTTGAGATCATTCGGGCTGATCGGGAGTCTCATTGATCGTTGTTGACGCGAGTGTGATCACAGAGGCCATAAGCGGACTTGATGAACGCAATATCGAAGCTGCACGCAGACTCGTCCGTGGTCCGCTTTGTGCCCCTCATCTGCTCGACATTGAAGTTGTATCAGCGCTGAGGTCGATGCTGCGCCGGAGTGAGATCGCCGAGGCTGTCGCTCAGCGCGCCCTCCGGCGACTCACGAACCTCCCGATCGCCCGCATGCCTCACAGCCCGCTGGTTCAGCGCTGCTGGGAACTCCGCGACAACCTGAGCATCTACGACGCCACCTACGTCGCCCTTGCCGAAATCATGGGGGCAACGCTGCTGACCTCAGACCAGCGCCTAGCCCGCTCCCCCGGCATCCGTTGCGACGTGGAGCTGTTTAGCTAGAGCTTGGCCTCACGGGGGTCCCAGAGGCTTCGGAGGGATTCTCCGACGCGGTTTAGTGACAACACGGTCAGGAACATCATTACTCCGGGAACAAACACAATGTGGGGAGCCTTCTCCAGCAGATTCGGATCGCGGCCCTCCTGGATCATGTTGCCCCACGTGGGAGTGCTGATGGGATCGATGCCCACCCCCAAGAAAGCCAACGAGGTCTCGGCCACGATCAGCACCGCCACGATGATGAAGGCGTAGGAGGCCAACGGCAGTGCCACATTGGGCATGATCTCCCGAAACAGGATGCGGCCGTTGGACGCACCCATTGACTTGGCCGCGGTGACGAACTCCCGAGCGGCAAAGGTCAAGGTGTTGGCGCGCGACAGCCGGCCTATCGTGGGAATGCTCAATACCGATAGCGCAAGCGTAATGACGAGCACGCTGCCCCCAAATATGGCCACGATAGAGAACAGCAATATGAGGGCAGGAAAAGCCAGCACGGCATCGGTAATGATGTTGAATGTTCCTTCGATCGGCCCCCGGAAGTATCCCGCGGCCAACCCAATAACCGACCCCACCGCCAAGCCAATTCCCACTGCACCCAAGCCCACGATCAGGGAGATTCGCGCCCCCCGAATGCTCTGGTTCATAACGCTCTTGCCCAGCCGATCGGTGCCCAGGGGCTCGTCGGTCGTGAACGACGGTGGTCGCTCCCGGTCTTGGAAGTCGGCATCCAAGCTGTCGAACAGCCCGCCCACTTGCAAGAACACAAAAAGCACCAGGATGAACAGCCAAGCCATCGAGATCCATACAGTTGGGTCGACCCGGGACCCAAACACCGCTCGTATCAGCTGCCCTACCCCGGTAAGGAGCCCGTATATCCCTCCGAGGGCGAGGATCACCTGGAGCCAGGCAACGCTGTCGTAGGTAACCAAGAGCTGTATAAGCAGCAGGGCCAGCCCGATGACCAGTCGGGCGCTTCCTTCCCTAGCGAGGCGAGTGCGGCGACCTCGCTCGGGATCGACCACTTCCTGGGCCGCAGGCTCGGTGATGACACCACCGATGTCAGCCACGTCTAATCCTCGGATCTAGAAGCGCGTATGTGATCTCCACCAGCATGTTCAACATGATGTAGGCCACCGCCACCACCAGCACTAGTCCTTGCAGAACCACCAAATCATTGCCGGTAATAGAGTCGACCATCTTGAGCCCCATTCCCGGGAGTTGGAACAGCACTTCGATGATGACGGTGCCGCCGATAAGCCGACCGGTGCTCACCCCCGCCAAAGTGATGAGTGAGAATGACGACGGCCGCAGGGCGTGGCGGAACAACACGTGGGCGGGAGGCATTCCCTTGGCTCGGGCCGTCAGCACGAAATCGTTTTGAAGGGTGGCCATCATGTCGGCCCGCAACAACCGCTGGAACACAGCAATCTCGGTCAGAGACAACGCGATCACCGGCATGAGCAGGCGACGGGAATGGTCCCACCAGTCCCACTCAGTAAGCCGGGTCCACCCCTGGGGCGGCAACACGTCGAGTTGGTTGAACAAAATGAAGATCAAAAGGATGCCGACCAGAAACTGAGGCAAGGAGATAGCGGCAAATGATGCCGAGTTCAACGCTCGGTCGATTCTGCGTCCCGCCCTATAGGCGGCATACACCCCCAACGGAATAGCCAGAATCAGTGCCAGAGCCTGGGCTACCACTGTCAATTCCAGGGTGATGGGTAGCCGCTGTCTAATGGTGTCTGACACTTTCAGACCGTGGGTCCTTACCGACTCACCCAGATCGCCGGTAACCGCATCGCCCAGCCACTTTCCGTAGCGCACGATGACGTTTTCGTCGAGCCGAAGCTCCCGATTGACCAACTCCCGGGCGGCGGGCTCCTGGGCCCGCTCTTGTCCCAGTAGGCGAATGGTGGGATCACCGGGCAGCAGTTCCACATAGAAGGAGGAAAAGAAGCTCACAAGGAGCAGCACCGGAATGATCCGGATGATGGTGCGCCCGATGGTCTTCAACTTGCTGTCACCTCCCCCTGTACTTCAGCACGGCCCCATAGATAATGCCCGATAGAACAGGGGGTGGGCACGGGACCGTGCCCACCCCCTAGTTCTCAAATGAATTTCTCGGTTAGCCCTTGGCGGTGAATTCCAAGAGGATGATGCCGGCATCGGTCTGGAATACACCGGACACCTCATCGGTCCAGTAGTAGCCGACCTCGCCCTTGCTGGTCACGATGACCGGGACCTGGTAGGCGAACTCCCGCTGGAAGCGGCTGTAGCCCTCGTAGCGCTCCTCGAAAGTGACGCCTTCACGACCCTGCTTGAGCGAGGCGTCGAATTCCGGATAGCACGCCTTGGCCCAGTTACGGGATGAGACGTTTTCACCGCAAACGCCGTCCTCGGTGGAATCGCCGAAGTACACGTCGTACATGTAGTCGGGATCGCCCACGGGGATGGCCCACGGGTTGGCCACTGATTCGCCGCCGAATACGGCACCGACCATCTCCCCCACCTCCACGCAATTGGCGGTAGCGGAGATGCCCACCTCGCTCCACATGGCGATGAGGGTCTCAGCAAGGAGCACATTCTCCGGTGAGGTGGTGCAGTAGGTCTGGAACTCCAGCGGACCGCCTAGTTGGGCCTCGCACTCTTCGAGCGCGGCAGCAGACGCATCTTGGTCAAAGCCCGGCAGCACTGCTTCGGGATCGGTCCACGGAGAACCAGGCCTCATCAAGCTGCGGATCATGTTGTTGAGCCCCTCGTACACGATCTCATTGACGGTCTCGTAGTCGATGGCATGGGCCGCGGCCACCCGGCACTCCCGGATGTTGAACGGCTCTTTCACGTTGTTGAGCATCCAATAGCCGCCGTGGTTGTCGGTCCGGGATGTGGTGTTGACGCCCTTGGTAATTGCGTCCTGCAAATTCTGAGGATGGCGATCGTAGGCGATGTCGAGGTCACCGGCGTTGAAGGCGTTATACCGCTGCGGCGGTTCGATGATGGGCTTGAAGATCACACTGTCCAGATAGGGGCAACCCTCGCGGAAGTAATCCGGATTGCGCACCACAACGGCCTGATCGTCTTGGACCCAAGAATCGAGCATGAACGGGCCTGCGCCCACCCCGACCGGGTTGATGTTGACTTCGGAGTTCAAACCGGTTTCCGGATCCTGGCCAGCCTGATAGGTGGTGGGCGACATCATCCACGCCATACGGGAAGCGAAGATCTGCGCGAACACAGCGTTCTTGCTGGTAGCAGTGAGCTCGATGGTGTAATCGTCGATCTTCTCCCACGAAGCGATCAGATCGGCCTGAGCCCGGGACTGCGACCCGATATCGGGATTCTGGTGGTGCTCGATGTTCCAGATCAACGCGTCGACATCCAACGGGGTGCCGTCGGTGAAGTTGACGCCCTCGCGCAGCTTCAGCGTGAACACTTCATTGTCTTCAGTGGAGATGCTCTCGGCCAGGCCGGGAATCAGCTGGCCAGTTCCGAAGTCCTCATAGAAAAGCGCGCCGTAGATGGCAATCATCTGCGTGCCGCCCAGCGAGGCCCCGCCCTGAATCAACGTCGGATCCCAGCCGACGATTTCGCCGAACATGCCGATGGTGAGGTCTCCGCCTGTAGGCCGCCCGTCGGAGCAGTCGGTCGTGAGGATTTCCCCAGAGATATACCCGGTGTTGCCGGTAGGCACTCCCCCCGTTACTTCTTCTTCCACCTCTTCGGAGCCCTCGATGACCACCACTGGTTCTTCAGGCTCTTCTGCGGGAGCCTGCTCGGCAGGGGCCTCCTCAGCGGGAGCCTCCTCAGCGGGAGCTTCCTCAGCAGGCGCCTCTTCCTCCGGCGCCGCGGGTGGCGGCGTTCCCGCCACTACCCCGTCACCATCGTCATCGTTACCGCAAGACACGGCAAAGACGGTGAACGCCAATAAGACGGCAAGAAGCCTCAACCAACGCGATTTCATGAGCATGACCCCCTCGGGTTTGGCTATGGACAGCCGAGTCTAAACCGACTGCAAGTTGCCAGACCTTAGGGACTTATTCCGAGTTCGCGCAAAGCGTCGCCGTGTCTAGGCCCGCAGCCGGGCGGCTGCGGGGGCGAGCTCCCGTTCCAAACGGTCGGCAATGTCCCGAAAGTAGGGCAAAGACTCGCCGATGGGATCGGGTATCTCGTCGGCGGCCCGGCCAATGAATCGGGCGCTGGCTTTCGAATCGCGCTGAGAATGCAGTTGGGCTACCCAGTCGGCCCCAACAGCACCGTTGCGATTTCCAACATCAGCCGCCAACCGTGAGAGCTCTGCGGGCAGGAAGGTGGCCGCCGCTTTGGCTTCGCTGCGGGCAGCCACCGACCAGCCGTGGTTGCGGGTCATGGCCACGATGAGGTCGGACTCGTCCACTAGGTAGTCCGAGAGGCGGCGGCTGCGATGGGCCGACAGGTCGAGCCCTTGCTCAGCCATGGCCGCGATGGCGTAGTCGTGGGCGGGCTGTCCGCTCCAGTCCATGGTGCCTGCCGAGCTGACCTCAGCTTCAGGGGCCATGTGGGCGAAGAGCACCTCGGCCATCGGGGATCGGCAGATGTTCCCCGTGCAGACAAACAGAACCTTGATGCCGTTGGAGTGTATGGGCCGCCCTGCGGGCTTTCTATGCTCAGGGACATGGCAGGTCCGATGGATGGTGTGAAGGTGGTCGAGCTAGGGGTGTGGGTGGCCGGCCCCGCGGCCGGTGGGATTTTGAGCGACTGGGGGGCCGACGTGGTCAAGATCGAGCCCCCCGCCGGCGACCCGTCCCGCACGTTCCAGCGGATGCTGGGCGGGGACATGCCCACCAACCCCGTGTTCGAGCTGGACAACCGCTCCAAGCGCTCGGTGGTGGTCGATCTGGCCCGCCCCGAGGGTCAAACCATCGCCGCCGAGATCATCGACGACGCCGATGTGTTCCTCACCAACCTGCGGCTGAGCGCGCTCGACCGGCTGGGGCTGGACTACGAGTTGCTGGCCGCCCGTAATCCGGGGCTGGTTTACTGCGCCATCACCGGCTACGGCCTCGAAGGGCCCGACGCCGACCGCCCGGCCTATGACATCGCCGCCTTCTGGGCCCGCTCGGGCATCGCCGCTCAGCTCACCCCTCCGGGCGGCGCTTTGCCGTTCCAGCGGGGCGGGATGGGCGACCACAACGTGGGTCTGGCCGGCGCCGCGGCCATCAGCGCGGCCCTGTTCAACCGGGAGCGCACCGGTGAGGGCCAGATGGTGTCCACGTCGCTGTTTAGGGAGGGCATGTACACCATCGGCTTCGACCTCAACATTCTGCTGATGTGGGGCCTCAACATGGCGGTGGGCACTCGGGAGGCCATGGGCAACCCAGCCATCAACAACTACACCGCAGGTGACGGCCGCCGCTTCTGGGTGGTGGGCCTCGAGGGCGACCGCCACTGGCCACCACTGGCCCGAGCGGTGGGCCACCCTGAATGGATCGACGACGAGCGATTCGCCACCGCCCGAGACCGGGCGGTCAACGCCGTGGAGCTCATCGCCGCCCTCGACGAGGCTTTCGCCGCCCGGCCCCTGGAGGAGTGGGCCGAGATATTCGCTACCGAGCCCGACATGTTCTGGGCCCCGGTGAACACCCTCGACGACCTGCTGGCCGACCCCCAAACGGGACCGTCGGGCGCGCTGGTAGATGTCCCCGATGGCGCCTCAGGCACCACCATGCTGGCCACCCCGGTGGACTTCCACGGCACTCCGTGGGCTCCCCGCACCCTGGCCCCTGGCTTGGGCGAGCACACCGACGAGGTGCTGGCCGACTTGGGGCACAGCTCTGAACAGATCGCCGAGTTGCGAGCCAGCGGAACCGTAGCCTGAGCTTCCCTGCTAGCCCGGCCATAGGATGTCGCCGTGCCTTTGACCAGACTAGACGAGACGCTGCGCCATCAGATCCCCACTACCTTCGACCATGTGGGGACCAGCGACCCCCGGTTCTTCGACCGCTACTGGTTCTCGTGCTACGACCCAGCCGGGTCGCTGACCATGATCATCGGGGTGGGGCTGTACATGAACATGAATGTGTTCGACGGCTTTGTGGCCTGCCAGGTGCCTCGCGAGGGCGGGGGGAGCAGCCAGCGGAACTTCCGCTTCAGCCGGGCCCTGCGCCCCGAAATCGACCGGGTGGGGGTGGGTCCGCTTGACATCGAGATAATCGAACCGTTTGAGAAGGTCCGCCTCACGGCATCGGGCGACGACTCCCCCATCGACATGGACCTGACGTGGACAAGCTTCTTGCCTCCCAAAGAGGAGGATCACCACTTCAGCCGGGTCCGGGGCCGAGTCGCCCAGGACTACCGCCGCTACACCCAGGTGGGCCGTATGGACGGTGCGATCACATTGGACGGCACCGCCTACACCGTGGCCGGCTGGTGGGGTGGCCGAGACCACTCGTGGGGAGTGCGGCCCCAGACCGCCGGCCCTGAGCCGGTGACCGGGGAAGACGGCATCGACGTGCGGGCCCAGCACGGCTCGGTGTTCTACTGGCTGCCGTTCTCATGCGCCGACTACGGCGGCCATGTGCAGGTCCACTGCACCGGCGACGGCCGCCAGCACTACATGGACGGGGTGATCGGACGGCCCGACGGCACCGAGACCGAAGTAGTTGCCGCCGAGTTCGACGTGGACTTCTGGGAGGGCACCCGCCGCTGGCGCCAGGTTCGGTCGCAATTCACCGACTCAGCCGGAGAGGTCTACGAGATCGAGACCAACCAGATCCACCGGGACTGGGCCATGATAGGCACCGGATACGACTGGGGCTGGGACGACGGTGGCGGCCTCGGCGTGTACCGGGGACAGTTCTACTCCGAGACCGACACCTACGATCTGTCCCATCCCGAGAACGTGGGGCTCCCCTCTGGCGAGGTTCGAGTCCCCGGCCACAGGGAGGCACCGGCGGTTGGCACCGTGAATGGACAGCCGCTGGCCGGCCACCAGATCGTGATCGCCTCGGGACGTGTGCCCTTCTTGGGCTTGGACGACGACGTGAGGCCGTGGTGAGCCAAGAACAACCCTTTGCCGACCAAGCGGTAATCGTCACCGGAGCCAGCCGGGGAGTGGGCCGGGCTCTGGCCATCCGGCTCGGTGAGTTGGGCGCCGGCGTGGCGTGCGTGGCCCGGGCCACCGACGAGGCCCGGTTCAAGCTGCCCGGAACCGTGGATGAGACCGCCACAGCCGTCACCGAGGCTGGCGGCGATGGACTTGCCGTGCCGTGCGACCTGTCCCGTCCCGAACAAATCGAGACCATGGTGAACGCGGTTGTGAACCACTTCGGCCGAATCGACGCTCTGGTGAACAACGCCGCGGTGTCATTTGACGGCGATATGGACATCGAGCTCAAGCGCTACGAGCTGACCTTCGCCATCAATACCACCGCCCCACTGCTAGCCACCCGGCTTTGCCGCCCCTATTTGGCCGAAACCAAGGGTCGCATCATCAACGTCTCGTCGGCTGCTGGTTTGGCATTCTTTTCCCCGATGATGTCTTACGGCATGTCCAAGGCCGCTTTGGAGCACCTGACCGTGAGCAGCGCGGCGATCTTGGCGGAAGACGGCATCGCGGTGAACTGCTTCCGCATAGACACCGCGGTGGCCAGCGAGGGGTTCGTGATGAACGCCCCCGATGCCGATCACTCCACCTGGGCCGACACCTCGGTGGCGGCCGATGGCATGGTGTGGATGCTCCAGCAGCCCACCTCCTATACCGGAAGGCTGGAGAGCATGGTAGGTATGGCCCAGCGGGAGGGCATTATGGCCGAGATCGCCGACAAGACCAGCTCCAACTCTCCATCCACCAGCCAATGGAGCATCGACCGTGGGCGCGGCCTTGCCTGAGGCCCAGGAGATCCACTCCTTTTGTCGCATCTGCACCGCCATGTGCGGCATCACCGTCACCGTGGAAGGCGACCGGGTGCTAAAGGTACGGGGCGATGACGCCCACCCCCTCTCCCAGGGCTACACCTGCCCAAAGGGCCGGGCGCTGCCCGACTGGCACCACCATCCCCACCGCCTAGACCGACCCCAAATGGATGGTCAGGCCGTCGATTGGGACCGCTGCCTCGACGACTTGGCCAGCCGCCTGGCCGCCATCATCGACGAGAGCGGACCCGACGCGGTGGCCATGTATCTGGCCAGCGGCTCGGCCTATGACGCCAACGGGCGCCGGGCAGCCGAGCGGTTCCTCGGCGCCATCGGCTCCCGCCAGAAGTACACCGCCACCACCATCGACACCCCCATGCGCCCGCTGGTGGCCGAGCTCATGGGCGGTTGGTCGGGGCTCACCCCCATGTGGGATCAGGAGGCCGCCCGACTGCTCCTTTTGGTAGGGACAAACCCGGTGGTTTCCCACGGCCACGGCAACGGCATTGCCGACCCCATCCGGCGGCTGCGGAACCAACAGGAGCGGGGCCCGGTATGGGTGATCGATCCCCGCCGCACCGAGACCGCCCGACTGGCCGACCGCCATCTGGACCCCCGGCCCAGCACCGACTATCTGATTCTGGGCTGGCTGGTGCGAGAGCTGCTCATCGACGGAGCCGATTGGGCCTACCTACGGGAGCATGCGGTCGGCATCGACGATCTGACTGCCGCGGTGGCTCCGTTCACCCTTGACCGGACGGCTGATGGCACTGGTCTGGAGGCCGCCGAGCTACTCGACCTCTTGGCGGCAGTCCGAACCGCGGGCCGCTTGTCGGTGCTGTCGGGCACAGGGGTGTCCATGAGCCGCCACGCCAACGTGACCGAGTGGCTGCTGTGGGCACTCGCGGTGGTCACCGGCTCCTATGACCAACCAGGCGGGATGTGGTTCAACCCCGGCTATCTGATGCAGCTCGACACCCGGGACTGGCAGCCCTCTGACGGCCACCCCGAGCCGGGGCCGGCCAGCCGGCCCGAGCTGCCCCGCCGGTTCGGGGAGTACCCCTGCGCCGCACTGGTGGACGAGATCGAGGCCGGCAATGTGCGGGCGCTGGTGGTGGTGGGCGGCAACCCCCTGATCGCCTTCCCCGACCGGGATCGCACCCAAGCCGCCTTGGCCTCGCTCGACGTGCTGGCCGTGGCCGACGTGGTCGAAACCGACACCACGGAACTGGCCACGCATCTCCTGCCGGTTGCCGGCCAATTGGAGCGAGCCGACGTTCCGTGGATGCTGGACGCCTACCAGCCGGCCATCGCTACTCAGTTCACCCCAGCGGTGGTCCCGCCCGGCGCCGACCGCCGGCTCATGTGGCAGGCGTTCGCCGAACTGGGGCATCGGCTGGGAGTCGGGGTGCTGCCGAGAGGTATCGACCCCGAAACCGCCACCGACGAGGATCTGTTGGCCCTGATCGCCGAGCGGGGCCGCAGCGACGCCGCCACCGTGCTGGCCGCGCGACGAGGCCTGGTTGGCGAGGCCAGACCGGTTCACGGCTGGGTGCTCGACCGGGTGTTGCCCGACCATCGCTGGCGGCTAGCCCCCAAGCCGCTGGTAGAGCAACTGGCCGACCTCGACCACCCCGAGCCGCTGGTGCTGCTGCCCCGCCGCCAGATGCGGACCATGAACGGCCAACTCCGCGACTTGGGCAACGTTGGCCCCGAGGTGCTGATCCACCCTGACCACGGCATCGCCGACGGCCAGCTTGTACAGGTGACTAGCGCCCACGGGGATCTGGTGGGCACGGCCCGCACCAGCGACGAGATCGCCACCGGTGCGGTGTCCATCCCCCACGGCTGGGCCAATCCCAACGTCTGCACCCTCACCACCGCCGAATTCGACATCGATCCCCTCACCGGCATGGTCTGGCAGTCGGGCCTGCCGGTGCAGCTCAGCCCGGCAGAATCAGCTTGAGTCCAGCATGAGCGCTGAGAATCCAAGCCTGCTGACCATGAAGCTGCCCAGGGAGTTGGGCGGACTCGAGGCCGACCTGCGAAGCCAGTTTCTGGCCACTGAGGCGGCCAGCCGGAGAGACGGATCAGCCGGCTGGAACGAGACCTTCACCACCACATCAGCGGCGATCGCGGCCGCCCGCCTGCCGCAAGATGGACTGGACGAGGTAGCGGCCAGCGCCGCAGGAGGGGCAGCCTGGCCACCGTTCGCGGGCACGTTTCCTCTGTCGGGTAGGACTGCAACTGCCCCTAATGGCGTGGTGTTGACCGGGAGATGGGGGTTCGCCTCCGGCATCGCCGACGCCGCCTGGGTGGTGGGCGGCTGTACCACCGAATCAGGACCGCGGTGGGCGGTGATCCCGATAGAGCAGGTGACCGTTCACGACACATGGCAAGTCAGCGGCCTGGAGGAGACCCTGAGCCACGACTACAGCATCGAAGAGGTCTACGTGCCCCGCATTCGGCTGTTCGACCTGTCGACGCCTGCGCCCAGGGGCGGGATCCTCCACGGACTGCCCATGTATGCACTGATCACCCCCGACCACTGCGGGGTGAGCCTAGGTATCGCCCGACGGGCTTTGGATGAGATCGCCATCGCCGCCGCCGGCAAGGACCGCCTGCACAGCACGGCCCCCCTCGATGAGCGGCCGGCCTTCCATCGCGACCTTGGGCAGGCCGACACCAAGCTGCGGGCCGCCAGGGCGCTGGTGCTGGAGGTGCTGGACGAATTCTGGGCCACTGCGGTCGCGGGCGAGCCAGTCACAGACTTCCTGGTGCAACGAGCCCGAGCAGCCGCCACCCACGCCGCCGACATCGCCGTAGAGGTGGCGTCGATGGCCTACCGCCGGGGCGGCGGGTCGGTCCTCTACCAAGACCACCCCCTGAACCAGTGCTTCCGAGACGCCCACGCCGCCACCCAGCACGTACATGTGATCGACGAAATGTACGAGGTGGTCGGCACCGCCCTGCTGGGTGAAGCTCCCGATTAGGAACTGGCGGGGGCTGGCTCCTTGGCCGACCGGCCATCCGGACCCATGAGCTCCTCACCCAGTGCGATGGCTCCGGCCAGGGCCACCACCATGACAATCGACGAACCTGTGAACAAGGCCTCGGCACCCCAGTTTTCGTAGATCGCCCCGGTGGCAAGGGCGGCAATCCCAGCGATAATCAATCCCAATGCCCCGTAGAGGCCTTGAGCAGCGGCCGCTTGTTCAGTCGGGGCCGATAGAGCTATCGCCAGCTGCCCGGCGGGCATGGTGAAAGCATCAAATACAGCATGAGCAGCCGACACGGCGATGAGCACCCACACGAATTCCACGTAGCCGTAGACGAACATGCAGGCCACCGCCCCCATGATTGAAAACGGCATCACCCGCATGGGACCTCGCTGTTGGGCCTTCTTGCCCCCATACGGGGCGAGTGGAATCATCGGCAAGGCGAAGAGGGAAATGGAAAGGGCGATGATCAGCGTGCTGGCTCCGAGGTCATCGAGCAGCACCGCCCATGAGGTTTCAAACACCCCAATCGTGGTGAAAAACGCGGCCCCGGCCAGCATGCCGGAGTTGAGAGGTCGGATGCGAAACAGCCGTCTGACCGGCACTCTGGTGGTGACAACCTCTCCCGCCGACAGGTCCAGCCGAAAGATCCAAACGTAGATCAGCAAGTAGAGCCCGGCCATGAACAGGAACGGAGCTCGCAAGTTGATGAACTCGGCCAAGAGTCCAGCCACCACCGGCCCCAACACAAAACCGCTGATATCGAATGCCCCCATCTTGCCGAGGTTCTGGCCCATGTTGGCGGGATCTCGGGTAATGAGTATTCGGCGGATCGCGGGGCCAGTGGCTCCCGTACCAGCACCGAGGAAAAACCGAGCGGCGGTGAACTGCCAAACCTCATCGGTAATGGCCATGCTGAGCATCGAGAGGATGGCCACGAACACCCCACCATGGACCAGCCAAGAGACATAGCCCCGATCGGCAAATCGAGCCAAGCCAACTTGGGCCACAAACCCCGCCAGAAATCCCACTGCAACGATGAAGCCCAACTCGGTCTCGCTGAAGCCCAGCTTGTCCCTGAATTCGGCCAGCAGGGTAAACAGCGAGCCATAGCCCATGGACAATGAGCCGGTGACCACGAAGTAAGGCCAGAACGAGCGCGCCATGCTAGGCGGGGTGTTCACAGCCATCGGGGAACCCTACTCCCCGCTGGCGCCGAACGGCTCAGCGCTCTTCTCGGCGGTAGGCGATGCCCAAGGCGGCGGGCGCCACCGAGGGTCGGTGGCGGGCACGCCAGCTTATGATGATCAAAACCACCACGGTGAGCACGAAGGGCAATATGCCCAGCAGCGCCGGCGAAATGCTGCTGACATCCACTCCCACGATCTCGATGTCGAAGGTCTGCAAACGGGGTTGCAGAGCCAGCGTGAATCCGAAAAGCAGCGCGCCGAGAGCCAGCCGCCCCGGCCGCCACGCCCCGAAGATCACCAGGGCCACTGCAATCCACCCCCGACCGGCAACCATCCCCTCGGTCCAGCCCGGGGCCATGTAGAGCGAGAGGAATGCCCCGGCCGCGCCGGCAAAGGCCCCGCCGACCATGACCGCTGCCGACCGCAGCGCCATCACCGAATGGCCGGCGGCGTCGGTGGTGGGCGCTGATTCGCCCACTGCCCGCAGCGCCAATCCAAGGCGGGTGCGGGTCATCACGAACCACACGGCCAGCCCCAGCAGCACCGTCAGGTAAACCACCGGGGGTTGATCGAAGAAAATCTCGCCCAGCCAGGGGATATCGGCCAGCCCGGCTATCCCCAAGTCGGTGAACTGGGTCTCGGGCCGCTCCCCCACCACGTTGCGACCCACATAGGCAGCCAGCCCCAAACCGCCGATGGTGAGGGCCAAGCCCGACACCACCTGATCGGCCCCCAAGACCACGCTCACCAGGGCATGGAAGCCGCCGACCAGCGCTCCCACCGCGGCTGCGGCAAAGAACGCGGCCCACGGGCTCCCGGTCTCCAGCCCGACCATGAACCCGCTCACCGCCCCCATGGCCATCATCCCCTCAACGCCGAGGTTGAGCACGCCGGCCCGCTCCGCGATCAACTCGCCCAACGCGGCCAGAAACACCAGGGTGCCGAACTGCACCGTGGCCACGAACAGCCCGATCAGCGCAGCTTCAGACATCAGCCGGCTTCCAAAGAGGGATCAGGTTCCTTGTGCTCATCGACTGGTGACTCGTCGACAGCGCCAGTCCAGCGGATCCGATAGTTGAAGAACACCACTGCCACCAGGGCCCCGAACAGGATCATGGCCTGCAAGATGTCTGAGATGGCCGAGCTGACCCCTAGAGTCTGGATGCTCTGGCCGCCCACCTGCACCGCGCCGAACACAAAGGCCACCACCGCCACCCCCGAGGGACGCATAAGGGCCAGCGCAGCCACGATGATCCCGGCAAACCCGTACCCGTTGGACAGGCCAGATTCGAGGCGGGTAGCCGAGCCGGTGAGCTGTACCGCCCCGGCCAGCCCGGCTATGCCGCCTGACAACAGCAGCGCCGTCAGCACCTTGCGCCGCAATGAGATGCCGGCGTAGCGGGCGGTGTCGGGCGACGACCCGGCCAGTCGCAGCTCATAGCCCCAGGGAGTGCGGGAGACGGCCAGCGAGAACACTATGAGCAGTCCTAGGGCAATCAGCACCCCGATGTTGGCCCGGCCGAAGAGGCCCGGCAAGGCTGCTTGGTCGGGTACCGGCTCTATCACCGCGAATCCGAATGATTCGGGATCCTTCCACGGGCCGGTCTCCAGCCACTCCACCACCCGAATAGCCACATACACCAACATCAGGGTGGTGATGATCTCGCTCACCCCTAGATGGGAGCGGGCCAGCGCGGGGCCGATCATCAGCACCATGCCCCCGGCGATGCCAGCAACCACCATGAGAGCGATCAGGGGCGGGCCGGAGAGACCATCGGCCATCATGGCCATGCCGGTGGCGACGGTTGCGCCCGCCATCATCTGGCCCTCAGCCCCGATGTTCCACAGCCCCATCGATCCCGCTACCGCCACCGACAGCCCGGTCAGAGCCAGCGGCGTAGCCCGTTCCAGCGTGCGAGACAGCGAATCGGTGCCCCTGAACGCGGAGTCGAACATCCGCTCGTACACCTCGGCGGGGTTGTGGTCTGACGCCAGGAGCAATACCGCCCCCAAGATCAGCGCCACCACGATGCCGACGAAAAAGCCCGCCGCCTGGGTAGCAGGCACCACCCGGTCGCGCCGGACGAGGACTGGTCGAATCATTTCGGCGGCCTCCCCGCCATAGCCGCGCCCAAGATCGCTGGTCGAATCATTTCGGCGGCCTCCCCGCCATAGCCGCGCCCAAGATCGTCCGCGGAGTGACGTCAGGGCCGTATTCGCCGACGATGCAGCCCTCGAACATCACCAAGAGCCTGTCGGACAGGGCGAGCAATTCGTCGAGGTCCTCGGAGATCAGCAAAACCCCCACCCCTTGAGCCCGCTGATCCACCAGATGGCCCTGTATGGCGGCCACCCCCTGCACATCCAAGCCGCGGGAGGGCTGAGCGGCCACCAGCACCGTGGGCTGCTCGGCCAGCTCCCGACCCAGCAAGAGCCGCTGGAGGTTGCCCCCCGACAGGCCGGCTATCGGGTCATTGAGCCGGCCCACCCGCACCGCGAACCTCTCTACCAGGCCACGGCAGAACT
This sequence comes from Candidatus Poriferisocius sp., assembly GCF_965214065.1. Lineage (GTDB taxonomy): Bacteria > Actinomycetota > Acidimicrobiia > Acidimicrobiales > Bin134 > Poriferisocius. Next base: position 11,265 of record NZ_CBDCAT010000025.1, on the reverse strand, counting down.
CGACGCACTTGGAGGCCGAGAGGAACATGCCCCGACGCTGCGATCGGTACGAGCGCACCACGGAGTTGTCGACGACCGACATCTTGGGGGCCAATCCCACCCCGAGGCGGTCTTCGGGCACATAGGCCAGGCCCATCCGATATCGGTCTCCCGGCGATGCCGCTGTTACGTCATGCCCTTTGACCACCACCTGGCCCTCGGTTGGCATCCGCAGTCCGGTGATGACCTCGGCCAGTTCCTTCTGGCCGTTGCCCGATACCCCGACGATGCCCACGATCTCACCGGAATGAACGGTCATGTCGATGTCGGACAGAGCCGGCAATCCACGATCGCCCAGGGCGCTGATTCCCCGCAGGCACAGCGCTTCGGGACCGGTTTGCCCCGTCGGCGGGCGATCCACATATCCGCCCTCGGAGGTTCCCACCATCATCTCGGCCAGTACCGACAAGTCCACGTCTTCCAAGTCGTCCACGGTGGCCACTGTCTTGCCATGGCGCAGCACGGTGGCCTCGTCGCAGAAAGCCACCACCTGGTCGAGCTTGTGGCTGATGTAGATGACCGAGCGGCCCTCCTGGGCCATGGCCCGCAGGGTGGCGCCCAACTCGGCGGCCTCGCCGGGGGTCAGCACCGCGGTGGGCTCGTCCATGACCAGAACCGACGCGTTGCGCCACAAAGCCTTGAGTATCTCCACCCGCTGGCGCTCCCCCATCGAGAGCTGCCATACCGGTCGACCGGGGTCGGCGGCCATGCCATAGGTGGCTGACAACTCGGCCACCCGCTGCTCGATCTCGGCTTCCCTCAACAGCGGGGGGGCGGAACCCAACACGATGTTCTCGGCCACTGTCAAGGAGGGCACAAGACGGAATTCCTGGTACACCATGCCCACGCCGGCGGCGATGGCATCGGCAGGGGATCGGAAAGCGCGCCGCTGGCCGTTCACCCACACCTCGCCGCCTTCGGGTCGATACACCCCGGCCAGCACGTTGACCATTGTGGTCTTGCCCGCGCCGTTCTCCCCCAAGAGCGCGTGGATGGTGCCGGGGCGAACCCGCAGGTCAGCCCCGGCACAGGCGATCACTCCGGGGAACTGCTTCTCAATCCCCCGGAGCCAGACCGCGTGGTCGGCATCAGCAGACGCCACTTCCAAATCCGGGTAGGCCCCGGCCTAGATCAGGAAGGATCGGCGTCGCCGACGACACCTTCGACGAAGAAGCTCATGCCCAGCATGGCGCCGTCGTCCATGGTCTCGCCCTCGGCTACTACCACGTTGCCGTCCTGGTCCCGGATCTCGCCGGTGAACACGTCCCAAGCACCTGTCTCGATTTGCTCCCATACCTCGATGACTTGGTCTATGACATCGACGGGCACGTCGCTGGCCGGTTCGGCCAGGGTCACTATCCCGTCATCCATGCCACCCCAGTAGGCCCCTGGGGTGTAGCTGTCGTCGGCAACGGCTTCGATGATCCGGGCGTAGTACGGCCCCCAGTTCCACACCGGCGCAGTTATGAATGCATCCGGGGCGAACGCGCTCATATCGGAGTTGTAGGAGACCCAGCGGGCCCCGGCCTCTTGAGCCGCCAGACCAGGAGCGGTGGAGTCCTGGTGCATGGCAATCACATCGGCGCCGGCTTCCAACAGAGCTGAGGCAGCGTCGCCCTCGATGGCCGGGTCGAACCAGGTGAAGGTCCAGTTGACGTGGACTTCCACATCCGGATTGGTGCGCTGCGCCCCCAGGGTGAAGGCGTTGATCCCTCGCAGCACCTCGGGAATCGGGAAGGCCGCCACATAACCGATCTGATCGGTCTCGGTCATCGCTCCGGCGGCCATTCCCGACAGATAGCGGGGCTGGTACATGCGGCCGAAGAAATTGCCGAAGTTGGTGTCGTTCATCTTGAACCCGCTGGCGTGCTCGAACACCACATCCGGGTACTCGCCGGCCAGTTCTTCCATCGGATCCATGTAGCCGAAGGAGGTGGCGAAGATGACGTCGGCACCCTCGTTCTCGATGAAGTCCACCACCACCGAGCGGAAGTCCTCGGCGACCTCGGGGATGTTCTCCACGTACAGCGTGGTGGCCCCGGTCTGACCCTCGGCGTAACGGCGACCCTGATCGTGGGCCCACGTCCAGCCCGCGTCTCCCACGGGACCCACGTAGACGAACGCGGCGACCACCTCGTCGTCCATGGGCGCCTCAGTGGGCTCCGGCGCCGGGGCTTCGGTCGGTGCGGGCGCCTCGGTCGGTGCGGGCGCCAGTGTGGCTGCCGGCACTGTCGCTGCGTCATCGTCGTCGTTGCCGCAACCCACTGCGACCAACGTCAGCGCAGCCAAAACCGCCAACAGCTTCAGCGAGATCTTCTTGGCCATGATTCCCTCCTTGGAACGGCTCTACAAGCCAACCGTTAGAGAGTAGCCTGTAGCGCTGGCACAGGTGCCACACACTTGGTTGCCGCTTCGTTACAACTTCTTTTCGACAGGTTTTCCCGTGACTGCTCTTTCCAGCATCCCCGAGGGCTTCGGCCTTGAAACCGACGTGGTCAACACCACTGCCCGCGACAGAGCGGTGGAGCGGTGCCGCCAGGTGGGGATTCGACTCCCCACCTTCGCCGAGCTAGCCGACCCGCCGAGGGCCGATGCCCGCCTTGGCGGGGTCGACCCCGACGCAGCCGACCCCGCCAATCTTTGGCGGGTCCACTGGTTCAACGACGCATCCCGGGCCGGTCGGGCCGCGGTGCCCGAGCATGTGGTGATTCCCCCGGCTCTGTCGGGGGTGGAGTCGCCCATCATCTTGCTGCTGGGCAACCGGTTCCCCATGATCGGGGCCCACAAGGTGCTGGCGGCCTACTCGTGTCTGGCCCCCCGCCTGGTGACCGGGCAGTTCGACCCCACCGAGAACCGGGCAGTGTGGCCGTCCACCGGCAACTACGCCCGAGGAGGCATCGCCATCTCCAAGATCATGGGTTGTCGCGGGGTGGCTGTTCTGCCCGAGGGGATGTCGGCCGAGCGCTTCGAATGGCTCGACCGGTGGACCTCGGACCCCTCCGACGTGATCCGCACTCCCGGCTCAGAGAGCAACGTCAAGGAGATCTACGACGCCTGCGCCGCGCTGGCCGAAGACGAGGCCAACGTGATCCTCAACCAATTCTGCGAGTACGGCAACCACCTGGGCCATGTGACCGCCACCGCCGCCGCGGTGGAGCGGGTGCTGGAGCACTACACCGCGGGGCACCCGTCGGCCCGGCTGGCCGGATTCGTGGCCGCCTCGGGCTCAGCCGGGACGCTGGGGGCGGGCGATCCCCTCAAAGAGCGCCACGGGTCGGCCACCGCGGTGGTGGAGGCCCTGGAGTGCCCCACGCTGCTTTACAACGGCTACGGCGAGCACAACATCCAGGGCATCGGCGACAAGCACGTCCCGCTGATCCACAACGTGACCAACACCGATGTGGTGGTGGCGGTGTCGGATGACGCCACCGACGAGCTGGGGGTCCTGTTCGCTTCTCCAGAGGGACGGGCACTGCTGGCCCAACGGGGAGTGGGCGACGACGTGATCGCCCACCTCGACAATCTGGGGCTGTCGTCCATCTGCAACATGCTTGCCTCCGCCAAGATGGCCGCCGCGCTGGACTGCGGGCCCGACGACGTGATCGTGACCGTGGCCACCGACGGGGCTGCCCTGTATGGCTCAGAGCGGGCCAAGACCATTGCCACTGTGTTTGGCGGCGACTTCGGGGACTCTGAGGCCGCCGCAGTGGCCGGCCGGTGGCTCAACGGTGTGGACACCGACCACTTGCTGAAGCTCAGCGATCGCGACCGGGATCGGGTGTTCAATCTGGGCTACTTCACCTGGGTGGAACAGCAGGGAGTGGGCCTCTCCCACTTCGACGCCCGGCGCGACCAGTCGTTCTGGTTCGCGCTTCGGGATCTGGTGCCGGTGTGGGATGAGCTGATCGCCGACTTCAACGCCCGCGTCGCCCACCAATGACCCAAGGCCTGACTTGTACTTGCGGTGCGGTCGCGGCAGGCGACGCGTGGGCGTGTGCGAACAGGGATAGTGATGACCAGGATCATGTTCTGAGACTGCCGATGCCGAATTGGTCGGTGGACCCCTCGAGCAACCAACCGTTTGTTCGCTACCGAAAGATGCTGCGGTCGTGGGTCGAGGCCGACGATGACGCTTGGTTTGTGGACCGGGCGGGGCAACTCAATGCCGCGGTGGCAAGAGTAGACGGCCACGGGTTCGAGGTGACTCCCTGTTCAAGAGCCCTAATCGGCGGACGGAGCATCACCGTCAAGGACGAGACCGACAATGTGTCGGGGTCGCACAAGGCTCGGCACACGTTCGGGCTGATGCTGCATTTGCTGGTGCGGGAGCGCCGGGCGGGTTCTGGCGCTGGGCGACCTTCGCTGGCTATCGCCTCGTGCGGCAACGCCGCGGTGGCCGCCGCGGTGGTGGCGGCCGCTGAGCGTTGGCCGCTCACCGTGTACGTGCCCGAGGTTGCTGAAGCGGCCGTGGTGGCCCGGTTGCGCGAGCTCGACGCCATCGTGGAGTTCTGCCCTCGGATCGACGGGGAGGATGGGGACCCCTCCTATCACCGTTTTCGAGAGGCGGTGAGCGCCGGCGCGGTTCCCTTCGGTTGCCAGGGGCCAGACAACGGCTACACCATCGACGGGGGCCGAACCCTTGGCTATGAGTTGGCGGAACAGGCGCCGGACATTGACCGGGTTTACATCCAAGTGGGCGGGGGGGCGCTGGCCGCGTCGGTGGCCCAGGGGTTGGCTGTCGGTGGATTGCCGGCCGCGCTTATGGCAGTGCAGACCGAGGGGTGCGCTCCGCTGGCTCGGGCCTGGGAGCGAATTGCCGAGTTGGGTGGGCTGGGCGAGGCCCGGCGGCGGCGGGCATCCGTTATGTGGCCGTGGACGCCGACCCCGTTCTCGGCAGCCACAGGCATCCTCGACGACGAGACATACGACTGGGCTGCGATCACCGAGGCCATGTTCGACACCGGAGGCCATCCCGTAGTTGTGCCCGAGCCGGTGGTAACCGACGCCTGTGAGGCGGGCCGATCGGCCACCGGCATCAACGTCAGCCCCACGGGCTCAGCCGGCTTGGCCGGTCTGCTGTGCGACGACCCGCCCGCTGAGGCCAAACAGGCGGTGCTGTTCACCGGAGCCCAGCGATGAGCTCCCGCACCGTGCTGCGAGGCGCCCGCTGGCCCGGCGACATCGCCATCGCCGATGGCGTCATCGTCGAGGCGGGTACCGTCGAGCCCCAGCCCGGCGACGCGGTGGTCAACGTGAACGGCGACATCATCACCGCCGGGCTGGCCAACACCCACCATCACCTTTATCAATGGATGACCCGAGGAAGGGCGGTGGGCTGCGACCTGTTCGGCTGGCTGGTGGAGCTGTACCCGGTGTGGGGGCGCCTCACGGTGGAAGACGTGGCCGCCGCAGCCCTGGTGGGGCTGGGAGAGCTGGCCGCCACCGGGTGTACCTCCGCCTCCGACCACCACTACCTGGTGCCCCACGGGGACGACGCTGTGTTCGACGCCATCGTCGAGGCAGCCGCGGCAGTGGGCATCCGCCTGCATCTCAGCCGGGGCTCCATGGACCTGGGCGAATCGCAGGGCGGGCTGCCCCCCGACCATGTGGTGGAAGATCTGGACTCCATCATGGCCTCCACCGAGCGGATCATCGCCCAACACCACGACGGCGACATGGTCCACGTGGTGGTGGCGCCGTGCAGCCCGTTCTCGGTCAGCTCTGAGCTGATGGAGGCTTCGGCTGCGCTGGCCCGTCAGCACGGCCTGCGGCTCCATACTCACCTGTGCGAGACCATCGACGAGCAGGAGCACTGCCTGGAGCGTTTCGGCCGTCGGCCGGTGGAGCAGCTCGACGATTGGGGCTGGGTGGGAAACGACGTGTGGCTGGCCCACGGCATCTGGATCAACGACGAGGAGATCACCCGACTGGGCTCAGCCGGCGTGGGGGTGGCCCACTGCCCGTCGTCCAACGCCCGCTTGGCCGCCGGCACCTGCCGGGTGACCGATCTGGAGGCCGCCGGTGTGCCGGTGGGGCTGGGGGTGGACGGGGTGGCATCCAACGAGGTGGGTGGCCTGTTCCCCGAACTGCGCCAATCGCTTTATGCCGCCCGGCTGCGGGCCATGGACCCCAGCGCCTTCATGCCCGCCGACGCCGTGCGTTTGGGCACCACCGGCGGAGCAAGCTGTCTGGGAGTAGCCGACCGGCTCGGGAGCATCGAACCCGGCATGGCCGCCGACCTGGCCGTGTGGCCCGGCGACGACATTGCCGATGTGGTCGATCCTTTGGCCGGACTGGTGCTCGGCCCCGACCGCCGAGTGCGCCACCTCTACGTCGCCGGCAACCCTGTCGCCCAAGACGGCCGCCTCCTGGGCTGCGACCTCGCCGCCGCCCACGCCGAACTAGCCAAACGAGCCCGACGCCTCTGGGCCTAGCGGTGTGAGCGTTCTATGCAAGCGCGCTAGAAGAGTTCCTTGCCGGTCTTGAGACGCTCCAACCCCCACTTGCCACTGCCTAGGATCCCAATGGCCCACGCCGCCAAGAAGTGCATTATCGCCACCTCTCCACCGTGGTGGAGAGCGTCGAATCCATGATCCGGATCCCAGTAATGAGGCCAAAGCCCACGCTCCAGGTGAATCATGAAGAAAGACAGCGCGGTCACAACCATCATGGCCCCAGCAGCCAGCCGGGTAATCACGCCTAAACCGATCATGACGGCGGCGATCAACTCGACATAACCGGCGATGTCCACCAAGGGGTCCAGATCCTGTTCGGCGGGAAAGTTCCACAACAAGAAGGTCTTCTGGATGCCGTGCATCGCGGTCATGACAGCGAAGCCCACGCGGAAGAACAGATACAACTCCCCAAAGTGAGCGCCGAAAAACTGGCCCAGGTACCCGTCTTGGGGAGAGCCTTTGCCGAACCTGAACACGCTTCGAGCGATGCGCGGCCCTACCCGAGGTGAGCCTTCGGAGGTGCTTTCCCCTTGCTTTTGTGTGCGAGACATGCCTAGTTGCGACCCTTTGTGTTGACACGAAAGGAATTCTCTCCCGTACTGATAGGCGTGGCTGCCCGAATGGATTCTAGCCAGTAGCGCTATCTGCCGGTGAACGTGGCCTTTCCAGGGCCGCTCTCCAGGAAACTGGCCACGCCGATGCGGGCGTCGTCGGTGCCGAAACAAGCGGCGAATTCCTCGATTTCCACGTTCAGAGCCTCATCCAGGGGCAGGGCGAATCCCTCGAGGATCGCTCTTTTGGCCATGGTGAACGCCGCCGGCGCGGAGCAGTACCGGGCGGCAAGCTTGACCGCCTCGTCGTAAACCTCATCATCGGGGTAGGCGGCTGAGGCCAGTCCGATGGACACCGCCTCGTCGGCCCAAACGTTGCGCCCGCTGTAGATCAGCTCTTTGGCCTTCGTGATGCCCACCAGGCGGCTGAGCCTCTGGGTGCCGCCTCCGCCGGGGATTATCCCCAGGTTGATCTCGGGCTGGCCCAGAACCGCCCCCTCGCCGATCAGTCGGAACTCGGCTGCCATGGCCAGCTCACACCCCCCGCCCAGCGCATAGCCGTTGACCGCGCAAATTGTTATCTGCGGAAGCATCTCCACCGCCCGAAACGCGGCATTGAACCTTCGGGCCAGGTCCCGGCCGTCCTCTACTCCCATTCCGGTGAACTCGCTGATGTCGGCGCCGGCGGCGAACACCCGCGGCCCGCCCCAGATCACCACCGCTCGCACATCAGTCATGGCCGACAGCTCGTTGACCGCTTGATGCAACTCGGCCAAGACCTGCGCGTTCAGCGCATTGGCCTTGGGACGGTCCAGTCGCAAAGTTGCCACTCCTTTGACCTCGCCAGTTTCAACTCTGACAAATTCACCCATGTTTGCAGTGCTCCCTTCTGCTGGGAGGCCACCGTATTCAGTGAACGCCCAACCTGCTCAGTCATGGTTCAAACGATCGGGAAAGGTGCTCTTGACTGGGACGGGGCCTCAGGCCAGGCCATGGCGCTCGAGGAAGCACACCGTCAAGTCGGCGCAATCCTCAGGGGCCTCAAGCTGGAGAAAATGCGTTTTGTCGGGCAAGAAGTCGTAGTCGAGCTTAGCCAAAATACTCAGATCCAAACTGGGCAAGAACGAGTACTGAACCGTGGGGTCGGCGCCTATGGCTTTCAGTGGGATGTCGATGCTGTCCAGAAAGCGGGCCACCTGCATGGCAAAGCCGAAATACCACTCGTAGAGCCGGGCCTCGTGCTCGGGCGGGCAGCGAAGCTGGTATCCGCCGCCTTCCGCGGGCTGGAGCGTGGTCTCAGAAAATAGCGCCCGGGTTTCCGGCGACATGAGGGAGTAGGCCGGTGCCTGACCGAACATCTCGGCAAGTTCTTGGCACGACTCAAAATGGCTCTGTCGGCGCCGGGCCCGCCTCGCTTGGCGCTGGCACACCTCTTCTAGGTGCCTGCTGCTGTCTCCGGGCAGTTCGAAAACCGGGTCGAACATCACCAAGGCGGCGAAGTCCGGCCTTTGGTACTGATGCGCCACCGCAATGACGGTGGACACCGAATGGAAGAGGCCCACACACGGCTTCGGCCCCCAAGAAGATGAGATGGCGTCGATGACGGTCTGGTTGTCACCCACCAGGGTCGGGATGTTGTAGCTGCCGATGGGGGTGGCGGAATTCCAACCGTGGCTCCGCAGGTCGAAGATGCAGATGTCGAAACGGTCGGCCAGTAGCGACCAGTACGGGTAGTAGAGGTCGGCGGCCAATCCGCATCCGTGACTCAGCACCAGCCTTGGCCCGTCGGGGTTGCCGTGCCTCCGCACGGAGATGGCGGAACCATCGGCCATGACCGCATCTATGGTTCCAGACGGCTCCGGCACCCTCCAGCTAGACACCGCTTCATTGTACACCCATACCCCTGCCGATCCATCGCCTAATCGCGCTGCGAACTCGAACAGGCAAAGCCCCCTGGGAGTACGACTCAGGCAATCGACTAATATTCTCGGATTACGTTTACGGCGAGGAGCAGCCCATGTCGATAATCGGCAACGTAAGCCTCACGGCAACCGATGTAGACGCGTTCTCCAACAGCCTCGACCGCCTGATGGAATTGGCCGACAGCGCAGTCGAGCATGGAGGCCGGTACTTGGCCAAGGGCGGAACCATCGAAGCGACACAGAGCGAGCCTCCGCCGGACCGGATTCTGGTTCTGGAGTTCGAGCATGTGAGCCAAGCCCGGTCGTGGATGCGATCGGCGGAATACGCCCAGTTCACCGACCTCGCAAGCACATGCTGCCAGGTGCGATCCATGATCGTCGAGGGAACATGAGCGCCGACACCCGTCCCGAGGGGGCGGCATCGGACCGAACCAGCTCGCGAGAGGTCGTGATGTTCCCCGGCGGCGGGATCGACATGAACAACATGCGAGAGACCCCCCTGCTCGACACCAGCTACATGAGGCGCATGAGCGGCCATTTGGGCATCGACTTCGTCTCCAAACTGGCCAACGGCGAGGTGGGATCGGACCCCGGCCCATACCAAGCCAGCGTGGCGGCTTTGACCTACGCCTGCACCCGCCAGCGCTACGGCGGCGCCCGGCCAATGGCGGTGATCGGCCAGTCGAGCGGGGTTTGGGCCGCCGCGGCGCTGATGGGTGCCATCTGGATCGAAGATGCCTGCAACTTGCTGATGATCCGCGGGGATCTGATTGCCGAGGCGAGCGCCCGCCACGGCGAGGGGCGAATGCTGTCGGTGGTGGGCCCGTCCCCAGACGAGACCGCGGCAATTGTGGAGGGGATAGACGGCTGCTGGGTATCGGGAGTAATGACACGGAGTTCGGTGACGCTGGGATGCCGCTTGGAGGTCCGCGAAGACGTGGAGAGCGCTCTGTCCGCCGAGCTGAATGCCAACGTCGTGCGACTGCCCATAGATTTCGCCAGCCATTGCCCTTTGATGGACGGGGTGGCCGACGAGCTCAAAAAGGCCATGGGCGATCTCGAGATCATCGACGGCGCCGACACGGGCGCAGTCGAGTTCTACGACTGCTTCACAAGCGATCCCGGCCCGGTGAGCCTTGACGACCTGAGGGACCGGTTGGCGCTGAACATCGAGAAGCCCTTCGACTTGATGGCCACCGTTCAATCCTTCGACGACGATGCGCTGTTCGTGGAGTCGCTGCCCAATGCGGGAATCTTCAACATGATCCGCTACTCCGGGATTTCGCGCCGGAGAATCATCAAGGCCGCATGAGAAGCCTCCCGGCGGCACAGGCGCCGGCGGTCGTGGCCAGCGGATCGAGCCCACTGGGAAGCGCCATCGTGCGATCTCTGGCCGAAGCGGGCCACCCGGTTTCTTTCGGATGCGACCCGGAGACCCGAGACGGCGCCGAGATGGAACAGGAGTTGGCTGATGCCGGACACCTTGTAGCGGCGTTCGAGCTGAACGTTTTGGATTCGAGTTCGATGGGCCGGTTCAAAGACCTGAGCACGGGCCGTTTCGGGCCGCCTCTTTGTGTTGTGGCCAACTCGCCCGCGGGCATCTCGGCCCATGACGGCGGCGAGCCGGATTGGAACCGGGTGGTGGACGCCAGCCTCTCGGCGGCCTTCCGGCTGGTTCAGCAGTTCACCCCCGAAATGCAGTCGCGGGAATACGGACGTGTGGTATTGGTCGGCTCGGCGGCGTCATTGGTGGGCCGACCCGAACAGGCTGCGTTCTGCGCCGCCAGCGCCGGTCTGGAGGGGTTGACAAGGTCTCTGGCCGTGAAGTTGGCCCCTTTCGATGTTCTGGTGAACGCGGTGGCCCCGGGATACATCGAAGAAGACCGCGACGGCCTCACCCCCGAGGTGCGGAGCAAGAAGGTCGCAGCCAGCATCGCGCTGCGCCGAGTGGGCCAGGCAACAGAGGTGGCCGAGGCGGTTCGATTCTTGTGCGGTCCCGGCCCCAGCGCCATGACAGGCAACGTTCTGCGGGTGGACGGCGGCCTTACCGCCTGAGCGAACCGGCTCTCTATGCGACCGGCATTTTGGGCGACCGGCTCTCTATGCGACCGGTTCTTTGAGCACTGCGGCCGATTCTCCGCAGTCCACGTTCACAATGGTGCCGGTCACATATGAGCTTTCGGGTCCTGCTAGCCAGCATATGACCGCGGCCACCTCCTCAGCGTCGGCCATGCGACCCAGGGGATTGCGTTCTTTCAGGGATTCCTGCCAACTCAGGGCCAGTACATCGGTCATGGG
>NZ_CBDCAT010000024.1:0-209178 GCF_965214065.1 Candidatus Poriferisocius sp. | reverse complement strand
CCTATGTCGGTCGAGGTGGCGTCACGAGTGCTCGAAGTGCGGAACAGCAACCGGAACTCTTCGCCCACCTCCAGGTTCGCCGGGAGGAGCGGCCAGTCCTGGGGCACGATGACCGGGCCGACCTCGTCGTCACCGATGGCGAACCGGAACGGTCCGCCTGAGGGGGCGGCGAGCCCTTCCACGACGTTGGCATGGCTCGGCGCACGCGCCCCGGTGCCGAAGCCGATGCTCACGTACGGCTGCGAGCGCCGGTCGTTGTCCACTGCGGTGAAGCGCAGCGAGGCGGCGGCGGCGCCCGCCTCGATGAGCACCGCCGGGTTCTGCGCGCTGTGCGGAGAGTCGGTCAGCAGCGTCACGCCGGGCTGCGAGGCGGGCACAAGAGCGAGGGTGTAGTCGTCGGAGACCGTGGCGCCCGCCACGGTGAGCGGCACCGTCACGGTCTCGTCGCCGATCAGAACCCGCCCGAGGTAGACGCTGACTGGCTTGTAGTGGCCCATGTTGCCCTCGCCGGGGATCTCGGCGATGTCGCTGGACGTCGAGTTCAGCGTGACGCTCAGCCCCCCGCCGTCGTCGTCGTTCAGCCGGATGGCCGCCGGGGTGACCGGCACCGCGGCGGCGCCCGCGATGGTGCCCGAGACGGTGATCTGCTCATGGGTCTCGTCGTCGTTGTCGTCGGTGGGCGTCAGCGTGAAGGTCTCCGTGGCCGAGGTCTGCCCGGCGGGAACAGTTATGGCGAACGTCGAGGGGGTGGCTGTGAAGTCGACGGCGCCCGCGGTGCCCGAGGGCGCCACCGTCACGTTCACCGTCGTGTCGGAGGCGTCGGCCGGGCCGTTCAGTGCGGCGGTGACGGTCACGGTCACCGCCCCGCCGTCCTCGGTCACCGTGGGCGTATCGACCGTTAGGGCCGCTAGGGGCGCCGCCTTGTCGATGATGGTCACCGTGGCGGTGCGGATGGCGCCGACCTGGTAGTTCGAGCTGTCGGACAGGCGGAGGATGATCGTCTCGCCGTCGTCGTCCAGCGCGTCGTCCCTAACGGTGATGCGGATGGTGCCGGTGCCGCCTCCTCCGACGGTCACGGGGCTGTAGATCCTCCTGTAGTCGCCGCCTGAGAACCTTCCGGTGGCGGTGCCGGCGACGGTGTAGGCCACCTGAAGGTTCGACGGCGGTGCGGGGGACGCGTTCACGACGACGTCGATGTTGCGCCTGCCGCCGGCGGCTTCGGTGGCGGTGTAGGTAGCGGCGGCGAAGCTCACCGTCGGGGCGGTGGACGACTCGCGCAGGTTGACTGTGACGCTGTCCCGGGCGCCGTAGCCGGACGCGGTGTGGTTGATGTTGACCGTGTTGTCGGTGCTGTCGGCGTCGGCGAGGCCGGTCACGGTCACCTTGGCGCCGCTCTGCCAGCCGGCAGCGCCGACGGTGACGCTGGCGGGGGCAGTGACCCTGTTGGTGTCTGCGGAGCTGACGTTGACGGTGAGAGCGCCGCCGGGGTTGGTGGTGGGGCGCACCCAGTAGCTGGCGGTGTCGCCCTCGACCACGTTGAGCGAGCGGGGCGCGGCCAGCAGCCGCGCCGGGGCCCCGTTGTCGACGATGATCAGCTCGGTGGACGAGTAGTAGGGCGCAGGCCGCACGCCGCCGCCCACGTTGGTGGCCCGCTCGGGGCGGTCCAGCGACGCCACGTTGGCTTCCAGCGTGACCTTGACGGTCTCGTTGGTGTTGTCGCGGTCGGGGTTGGGGGAGGCGAAGTGGATGGTGGCTTCCTGTGCGCCCCCGCTCATGCGCAGCACGAGCCGGTCGCGGTTGGGTCGCTGGAGCGACGACGACAGGGGGTCGGTGATGAGGCTCACGCCGGTACCACTAGCTCGCCAGGTCATGGCGCGGGCCCGCCGGAACGCCGAGCCCCGGCCCGACAGGATCGCTCCGCTGCTGCTGTTGAGCAGCAGCGGCACGTCGATCACCTCGCCGGCGGCGAGCGGCCGGCTCAGCGAGACCGTCACGGCGGCGGTCACGGCGGAGTTGTTCTCGGTGAGGAACGGCCCCGCCGGATGGATCTCTACCAGGGTGGGATCGTCGTCGACGATCTCGACGTCGATCGGTGCGGCGGTGACGCTGCCGTAGCCGGAGACGGTGTGGGCAATGGCGGCCGAGCGGTTGGCGTCGTCGGCGGTGGTGTCGCCGCCGGCGGCGGCGGCTACTGCGACGGTCAGCGGTTCGGACCAGTTCTGGGGCGTGAACGTCAACGTTGCCGACGTGGCGAACTGCCCGTCGCCGCCGGCGACCACCACAGCGGCGTCGGGCGTGACGGCCACGGTCACGTTCCCGGCCGGTTCGGTCGCCAGGTGCACCGTGTAGGAGTCGGTGGCGTCGGAGGCGTCGGGGTTCTCGCTCACCCGGGTGCTGCCCGCCGACTCGGTTATCACCACCCCCGGGTCGTTGTTGAGCACCGTGAGGTTGAACCGGTTATCCCTGCCGGCGAGCGGCACGACACCACCGCCGACGTTGGTGCCGTTGGCGACGGCGCTGCCGAGGCGCAGCCACACCACCGCCGACTCGTCCGCCTCGCTTACGTCGTCGTCCACGGCGCGCACTATCACGGTTTGGGAATTTGAACTCGGCCCGGAGAAGGTCACCACCGAGTACAGCGATCCCGCGGTGCCCGAGATGGGTCCGGCGCTCACATCGTGCGGCGAGTTCACCTCCAGCTCGAGATCGGACGGCGTCAGATCGGCTGAGCCGGTGATCTGCACGCGCACCGCCACCGTCTCGCCCTCGGTCAGCGCGCGGCCCAGGGACAGATCGAATGTCATGTGGCCGCCCTCGGAAATCGAATTCGTGGACTCCGATCCCAGATTGACGGTGGTGGCGTCGTCGTCGGCAATGGTGACCGTGGCAGCGGCGTTGGCGCCGATCTCGTAGGCGTCGTGGGGGTTCAGGGTGACGATGACCGTTTCGGGCGGCTCGTCGGTGTCGTCATCCAGGACCGTCAACGGGATCGACGCGGTGGTGGCACCGGGCGCCATCACGACTTCGCCCGAGGTCGCCGTGAAGTCGCTGCCCGAGGTTGCGGTGCCGGTGACGGTGTAGCCGACGGTGGCGCCGTTGGGTGGCGCCGGGGTGAGGCTCAACTCCATCGTGGCGGTGCGGCCCACGTAGGTCTTGGCGGTCTCGCGCCGTACCGGCTCGTCCTCGGAGGCGTCGTAGGAGGTGGCCGCGAACTGCACCAGCGGCAGCACCGGTTCCTCGTCGTCTTGGACGTTCGCCGTCACCCGCTCGGTGAGGCGGTAGCCGCGGTCGCTGCTCGAGGCGGCGAACGTGAGGGTCACCCGGCGCCATCCGCTGGGGTTCACGCTGCTGTCGTCCACCGCTTTCACCGTCACCGTCTGCGGCACGAACGCGTTCTGGGGGGTGAACGTAAGCTGCGCAGAGGTCGCGAACGCCGTGCCGTCGCTGCTCACCACCATTGCGGTGGCGTCGCTGCTCGACACGGTCACCGTCACCGCCGCACGGGGCTGCGACCGGAGCTGCACCGACAACGTGTCGGTGCCCGACGGCTCGGCAGTGAAAGTCAGCCCGTCGCTTTGGGACACCTCCATCCCCGCAGTGTCGTCGTCGATGATCGTCGCCTCGAATACGTTGCTGCCTTCACCGGGCACAGCGCCGCCGGACACGTTGGTGGCGAGCCCCGGCGCGTCGAGTGGGGCGAGCTCCACCGTGAAGATCTCGTCGTTCTCGTCGATCAGATCGTCCACCGACCACACCGTGAACGCCGCCGTGCGCGCCCCCGGGCGATTGAAGCGCAGCACCGGCTTCAGCGTGGCCTCCTGCTGGATCACCACGCCGGTATTCGCCGCGCCGTCGGTGAGCGCCAGCGAGAAGTCCGTGACGGTGAAGCCACCACTTCCCCGCAGCGACGTCGCCAGCAGCTCCAGCGGCACGTCGAGGATCTCGCCCGCCTTCAGAGCCCTGTCCAGCGTCACGGTGAACGTGGCCGAGCGCTCGGCGTCCACCGTCGCCTGGGTCCGGCCGTCGCCTGCGGGCGCAGGATCCTCGGCAATGTTGCCGCTGTCGGTGCGGGTCAGGGTTACCGCTATGCCGTCGTCATCGGCAATGGTTACCGTCGAAGACAGCACCGAGCCCAGGGTGTACCCCGAACCCTCGTCCAGCGTAACCACGATGGTCTCGGGCGGTTCCCGGCTGCTGTCGTCCAGCACCGACACCGGTATCTGCGCCGACACCGCCCCCGCAGCCAGCACCACGCTGCCCGACAACGTAGTGAAGTCGCTGCCCGCCGTGGCGGTGCCGGTCACCGTGTAGGCCACCGTCACCGCGGCTTGCGGCGGCGTCGCCGACAGCCGCAGGGTCACGCTGCGACTGCCCGACGCCTCCCCCGCAAGATGCGTCGAACCGTCCAGCCACACCACCGGCACCGACGGCACATCACCATCGACGATCAACACATCGAACCGGTTGTCGACCGTGACCGGATCGCCGTCATCGGACGCCACCACATCTTCCGCGACGTTCGTCGCCAAACCGGCCGCGTCGAGGTCGCCCAGAGCGAGCACCAGCACCTCGCCGGTGTCCTCGTCGACAGAGTCATCGGTCGCGGTGATCGTCACCGACGCCACCCCGGCGCCCGCGCCCTGTAGGCGCACCACCGGCTGAAGCGAGGTCGCTTCGCGCAGCGACACGCCCGTGTTCGCTTCGCCCGAAGTGAGCGAAAGCACGAAGTCCTCATGGGTCACACCCGCACCCGAAAGGTCCAATGGCACATCCACCGTCTCGCCCGACACCAGCGCCCGGCCCAACGTCACCGTGAAAGTCGCAGTGCGGTCCGACGACGAAGTGTCCTCGCTGATCGGGCCGCTGTCGGTGCGCGCCAAAGTCACCGACACCGAGTCGGGGTCGGGTGGGTCGGGTGGGTCGCCGCCGGTGAACACCACGCCGTCGCCCACCAGCGCCGAGGACGCCACCGTGTCGGTCACCGTCCCGGGGCCCTGCACCGTCCCGGTGAACACCAGCGACTCACCCGACAGGGTCACCACACCCGGCGCCACGGTCAACGTGTTGGTCAGCGCGGCGGCAGACGCGGCGGTCACTTCGACTGTGGCTTTGGACGCGGCGGGGCCGGTGAACACCACCGATGCACCCGACAGCGTCACACCCGTCGGGCTGCCCGCCAGCGCCAGGGAAAAGTCGGTGCCGAGGGTGCCGCCGGTGAAGGCCAGCGGCACGGTGACGGTCTCGCCGTTCAGCACCAAGGCATCGAGCGACACTGTGACCACCGCGGTGTCGCTGGTGTGGTCGGCGCCGGGGCCCAGCGCAGAGGTCGCCTCTGCCGCCGCGTTCAGCAGGCCGAGCGTGCCCACCGGCCCGATCGGATCCGAATAAGCCGTTTCGGAGGCACCGCTTCTCTCCTGGTAATTCACCCCCAACCGCAGGTAGCGACCCACATCGGTGGTCTTGACCGGATACTCCGCCTTGCTCCATCCGTCCGACTGCAAGATGGTCCCCCTCGAGTCCCCGTCATCGGAGGCGAACCATGCGAAGGTCAGTAAGACGCCTGGGCCGGGGTCGCCGTCGGGGTCGCCGGTGATCGACACGAACCGCAGCGTCGAGCGGCCCGCCACCGCCACACCGGTGACCGTGACCGTTTGGGGGTCGCCCTCGTCCACGTCTCTGACGGTGACGGTGACCGGTTGGCGCACCGGCGTGGCGGTGCCGTCGGCACCGGTTGAGGTGGCCACCACCACCAGCGCGATCCGCGGTGTGACCTCCTGGTCCAGGCCCTTGCCGGTGTAGGTGATCTGGCCGGTCGCCGCGTCGATGGCGAAGCCCAGGAAGGGCCCCGGTTGTGCCAGTGAGTAGGTCACCGTGTCGCCGTCGGCGTCGGTGGCGGTGACCGGCGAGCCGACCCTTACCGGCCTGCTTGAGCCGTCGGTGTTCTCCCGCAACGTCAGATCGTTCGGCGGTGGGTTGAACACGGCCTCGGTGAAGGTCGTCGGTGCTTTGCGGACGCTGTCGTACACGTCCACCGCCACCCCGAAGCCCGGATGGCCGGCCGCGGTCAACGACACGAACACGGTCTCGTCGTCGGTGTCCAAATCGTCCGCCGCGGTCAGCGTCACCGGCTGCGGCTCGTCCCAATCAGACGTGCTGAACGTCAGCGAACCGGGCGCCACCCGCACCGCCAACGCATCCAACGACACCGCCGTCACCGACACATCGCCGCTCGGCTCAGCGCTCAGCCGCACCTGCACCGGCTCGGAGCCCGCGAGGGCTTCGCCCTCGACTAGGAGCACCGACCTTGGCCACGCCAACACCGCCGCCGCGGTGGCGTCGGCGTCGATGACCTGCACCGACGCCGAGACCGGCACGCCGCTGAGGTCCCGCTCTGGACGAAGGCCGCCGTCGGGCCCGTTCCCCGCGGTGGCCGCCAACCTGATGGTCGCCAACTCGTGGATGCTGTCGGTGTCGGTGCCGGCGGCCAGCGTCAGCTCCGCATACCCCACGTTCACGCCCTGTTGGGACGAGCCGGTGAAGACCACCACCGGCGCCAGGGTGCCTGCGTCGCTCACCGACACTCCCGGACGCCCGTCGGCGGGCTGCGAGACCACGATGTCGCCGGCCTCGACACCCGCACCGGTGATCGCCAGGGGCACCTCGATCTCTTCGCCCGCGGCCACCACCCGGCCCAACCGCACGGTCAACTTCGCCGTCGACGACGCATCGCCCTCCGCCGCGAACCCGCCGCCGGAGATGCGCACCGCCATCGGCGGCGGCGGCGGCGCATCGTCATCATCGGACAACATGATCGACGCCGGCGACACCACCAAACCCGCAGGCACCACCGACGCCGACACAGACACCACCTCGTCAGGCTGGTCAGTCTCGTTGGCTGTGGGCGTCAACGTGAACCTCGCAGACGCCGACCCGGCGCCCGCCGGGATCGTCACATCGAAATCGTCCACAGCAGCGAACCCCACCGCCCCCTCAACACCCGAACCATCCACAGACACCGACACCACCACATCGGACTCGAACCGCGACTCGTTCGACAGCTCCGCCCGCACCCTCACCCTCGTCGCCCCGTCGCCCTCGGACACCTCGTCGGTGTCGACGCTCAACAGCACCTCCGGCGCGGTGTCGTCATTGGTGATCTGCACCGTCCGCGACGTGTGCTCACCCAACGTGTAACCCGAAGACGGCAACAACGTCACCACCACCGTCTCAGCACCCTCCACCCACACGTCATCGATCAACGACACCACGATCTCGCCGCGCGACACCGCGCCCGGCTGCGAGCTGCTCAGCACGTAACCCTCCACCACCAACAACGCCGAAGGCGACACCACCGCATCCGCGCCCGCCTTATTCGCCTCCGTGCCCACCCTCGCAGTGCCCGACACCGAATAGGCCACCTTCAAGCTCTCACTGGACCTCAACGGCTCCGACAACACCACACCCAAACGCGCCACCACACCATCGGTCTCCACCACCGACACACCACCCGACGACACGAACGACACCTCCGGCCTTTGGGCGGTGGCGTCGCCGTCGGCGATGGTGACGGTGAGGGTCTGCGGGCTAGCGCTGTAGCCGCCCGCGGTGACGGTGTGGGTGAGCGTGACGGTGGCGTCGGTGCTGTCGCTGTCGTTGTCGGCGGTGACGGTGACGGTGCGCGGGGTGTACCAGTCCCCAGTCGTGAACGTCACCGTGGCCTGCTCGCCGGCCGTGTCGGGGTCGGTGTCGACTCGAAGGTCGGCGCCGGCCTGCCCGCTGACGGTGACCGTGGTGGCCGCCGGCGGCGCCGACGCCAGGCTCACCTCATAAGTGGCCGACAGCCCCTCGGCCACGCGCAGCGCCGACGGGGCGATCACCAGCCCCGCCGGGCCGTCGTCATCGACGATGGTGACCGTGATCACCGCCGGCTCGCCCACCTCGCCCCGCTGCCGGCCTTCTTCGGGCTTGCTGAGGGTGACGGTGAACGTCTCGTCGGGCTCCGGCAAGTTGTCGTCGTTGATCGTGAACACACCGCTGACCGACGCCGCCTTGGCACCGAATTGCAGGTTGGTGACCGTGTTGTCGTAGTCGACGCCTGCGCCGGTGCCGCCCGGCCCGCCGGTGGCGGTGCCGTCGTCGGGCGTCAGCACGACCCTCGACACCCCCCCGACGGTGTCGCGCTCGACGGTCACCCGCACCGACCCCACACCCTCGCGCACCGTCACCGCCGACTGCGTCAGCTTCTGCGTGGGATCGTCATCGTCTGTGATGAGCACATCGCTAGACGATGACGAGCCGACCGTATACCCCTCCCCCGCCGCTAGGCGCACCTTGAACAGCTCGTTGTCCTCAATCACCACGTCCGCAGTCAGAGCGATCGTGAACGTGGCCTCGGTCGCGCCGGCCGGGAACACGAAGGAAGCAGTTGGCGTGTAATCGGTGCCGCTCACCGCCGACAGGTCGGTGTAGCTGAGCCCGACGGTCAGATCAGACGTCGGCGCAGCCGACGCCACCACCGTGAGCGTCGCCGACCCCCCATCCTCATCGACAATGGTGAAGTTCTCCTTGAACGACAACTCCGCATACGGCGCCGTGAACACCGGCGACAACCCGTAGTAACGACAGGCCGTGGGGGCGGTTGGACCAAGAAGACCCTCATCACAGGGAATGGAATTTCCGGCATCGAACGGATCAGAGACGTGCGACACCGCAAGAGTCTTATTTTTCTCCCACAGATGCTGGGGGGCTGGTTCACAGTTGTTCCGCATACCGGTGAAGATGGCACGATTCCCCGGGATGGCTGTGCCGTCCTCGTAACTCCTGTTGGACGGGGGGCCGTCCCAATCCCCGTCACAGAAGTCGAAATAGTTGTCCGCAACCTTCTCGGCGCCGAGCGCGTAGATCGCAATACCCGCGTCGGCAGCGCTCACCGATCCGTCCGCCCACAGCACCGCCGGCGGATCGTCACCGCTGAGACTCGTACCGTCCCACAACCCGGCGTGGACACGACCGTCCGTGTCCCCAGTGCTGCCCAACACCCCGAACAGGCCCGCATACGCCCTGATGTCGGCATGACCATGGGCGACGACCGTCCGCCGCACGTGCGCGTCAAAGCCGGCGATGCCCTCAGCCACCGGAATCTCCAGGCCCCTCCTCGTCGCCAACAGCAACCGGAACTCGGCGCCGACATCAAGACCCGACGGCAACAGCCCCCAGTCCGCAGGCACCACCAACGGGCCCGTCTCGTCGTCGGCCAGCACGAAGACGATCGGCTCTCCGAGCACCGCCACGTTGACGAGTTTCCCGCTCGGGGCGCGGCCTTCGGTGCCGTAGGCGACGGTCACATACGGCAGGGAGCGGTAGTCGTTGTTCACAGGGGTGAGCCGCAGCGTGGCTGTCTGCGTGCCCGCCTCCAACAGCACCGCCGGGTTCTGCGCGCTGTGCGTCCCGCCGGCGGTAACCAGCGTCACACCGGCCTGCGTGGCCGGCGCCAGCGCGAAGGTGTAATCGTCGCCCACGGTCGCCCCGGTCACCGACAGCGGCACCGTGACCGTCTCGTCGCCGGTTAGGGCACGGCTCAGCGTCAGCGTGACCGTTTTGTAGCCCGTCGAGTCGCCGGCGCCCTCGAGCGGGTTGCCGTCCGCGTCGCCGCCGGAACCCGCCAGCGTCACCGTCACATCCGGCGCGTACACCGTGAACACCGGCGACATCACAATCATGGGGCGTTTGAAGCTCTTGGCCCCAGTCGCTCCCGAGAAATTGTGCGCGACGAACTCTTGCCCCAGCTCGTTATTGGGGGTACCGACACCTCCGCTGTCGCTGCCGGTCAATACCGATTGACCGCGGGGTGTGTCGCTACCGCTCTCGAACGTGGAGCGGGTGTTGTCAAAGGATCCGTCGAAGAAGTCGAAATAGTTGTCCGCCGCCTTGCGGGCGGGCGTCGCGGCCAACCAGTAGATCGGGACGCCCGCGTCGGCGGCGGAGGTCGAGCCGTCGGCCCACCCCGAGCCGTCCCACATCCCGGTGTTCTCCCGGGCGTCCACCTCGGCGGTGCTGCCAAACACCTTCACGAGGCTGCCGTAGGGCACTAGCTCGGCGTGGCCGCCGCGGGCGACGACACCCTGCGCCCAGCGGTTGTAGACGTCTATGTCGGTCGGGCGGGCGTCGCGAGCCTCCGAGGTGACGAACGCCAGCCGGAAGCTCTCGGCCCGGCGTATCGCGGGCGGCTTCAGCGCCCAGTTCTCGGGCACCTCGAGGGTGCCGGTCTCGTCGTCGGCGATGGCGAAGACGAGCGGCACACCGGTGGGGCTCGTCGCCCCTTCGGGCAACCCGCCGGATATGGGCTCGCCCGCGTCGATGGCCACGGCGGGCCGGCTGCGCCGGTCGTTGTCCACCGGCGTGAAGCGCAGCGTCGCCGCCGTGGCGCCTGCCTCGAACCGCAGCGCCGGGTTCTGCGCCGTGTACGTGCCGCCGGTGGTAACCAGCGTCACCCCGGCCTGCGTGGCCGGCACCATGGTGAGGAGGTAGTGCGCGGCCACCGTCACGCCGTCCACGGTGAGCGGCACGGTGATCGTCTCGTCGCCGGTGAGGGCTCGGCCCAGCGTGACCGTGATCGTGCGGTAGCCCGTGGGGTCGGTTGCTCCCTCGACCACGTCGCCGTTGGGGTCTCCCCCCGTTGCCGACAGCGTGACCGACACGCCCGCGCCCTCGGCTTCGGTGGCAACGTTGAAGCGGTTGTTGATGGGGTGCGGGCCGGCGCCGCCGCCTACCGACGTGCGGGCCGCGACGGCCTCCGCGTTGAACGCGCTGGGCGGCGCCACCGCCACCGTCACCGTTTCGTCGTTCTCGGAGACGGCGTCGATGTTGGTGGCCATTACCAGGGTGGCCACCTGCACGGTGTCGGTGGCGTGGCCGACGAACGTCACCGTCGGGCTGAGGGTGTTACCGCCGGCGAGCGTCGCACCGTGGTTGTCGGCGGTGGACTTGGCGGCGACGGTGTACTCGCCCGCGGTGACGCCGGCACCCGAGAGCACGAGAGGAGCCACGAGGCGCTCGCCCGCATCGAGGCGCCGACCGAGCGTGACGGTGAACTCGGCGTCGGCTTCGGCGCCCGAGCCGTCCTCGGCGATGGGTCCGCTGTCGGTGCGGGCCACCGACACCACCGTGGCGTCGTCGTCGCGGATGAGCGCCGAGGTCTGCGGATCGGTGGTCGAGACGGTGTACTCGCCGGCGCTGCCGCAGTTCGGATCGGCTGTTTCAAGCACCGTGACGGTGACCGTGCTGTCGCTCTCGTCGGTATTCGCGTCGGTCCACACCACGGGCAGCGACAGCTTCCCGGTGGTGGGGATCGTCACGGTCCGGTAGCCGGTGTACAGGGCGTTCAGGCGCGCCGTCCCCACCGACAACTCCTCGGTGACCTGCACGCAGACCGGCAGCGGCAGCGCGGGCGCCGGGTCGGCAACCACATCGAAGGCGATCTTCTCATCGGACTCGTCGTATGCCCGCAGGCCGTCGAAGACGGCGCCGCTCGGCTGCGTCACCCCCACTGCGATCCCCGCGCCGCCGTCGCTGCGGGCAATGGTGACCACAACGGCCTGCGGCGGGCCGGGGCCGTAGCCGCTCGGCAGCGACGAACCGAGCCACACCACCACCGTCTCGTCGTTCTCGCCCAGATTGTCGTTCTCGATCCCCAGCCGGGCGGTGCCCTCGGCCTGCCCGTCGGCAATGCTGACCCCAGCCGGGAGCCCGTAATCGCTCGACTGGGCCGTCGTGCCGGCCGACCGCAGCCTCACCGGGAACTGCAACGCCCCGCCGGAGCTGTTCGCCGATCCCAACGTGGCCGTCAGGGTCACCGCCGCGTTGTTGACCTCGGCAACGGTTGCGGTAGCGGCCCCTCCCACGGTTAGCGACACCGGCAGGAGGCTCGACTCCTCCACCAACACATCGACCCCGCGGCCCGGCACGTACCCCGCCGACAAGCCGTCGGCGCCCACCCCGAGCAGCAGCCACTCGACCATGTCGCCGCTGCCGTCGGCCTCGGCGCCGTCCGCGTACACCGTCAACGGCACCGAAGCGGACTTCTGGCCCGCCGCAATCGTGATCACGCCCGCCGGCACACCGCCCAACCCGAACTCGTCGGCGGACGGGGCCCCGGTGGCGGGCAACTGCACCACCGGCACGGTGATGCTGCGACCCACCGGCGCGGTGGCCACCGTCGCCGTCACCGTCACCACCGAACCCTCGGCGACCGCGTCGCCGCTGCCGGCAGGCACCAGGCTCGACGACGGCGCCGCGGTAGGTGAGATCGACAGGTCCACCGCCACGTCGGACGAGCCGTTGTGACCGATGTGCACGTCGACCGATGCGTTCGCCTCGCCGGCGGGGAGCGACGGCGGCATCGCCTCCAGACGCAGCACATGGCCGGCGAAATTGCCGTCATCGACCAAGACCGGTATGCGCAGCATGAACCGCGTCTCGCCGGCGGGGATGGTTAGAGGATCGGAAGCCGACCCGTGAACCTCGCTGAAGACCGAACCGGTGCTTGTTCCCTCCAACTGGTACCGGAACCACACCTCAAGATCATCGGCCAGGGCATGGTTCAGCGAGCCGGTGACGACCACCTCGCCGCTTCGCTCGTCGACCACGTACGCGGCCTGATCGAAGCTGACGGTGTAGTCGTCCTCGACGATGTTGATGCGGGTGGCCACCGGGACCTTTTGGGGCGGGTCGCTGTCGGTCAGCTCCACGGCGGTGTCCCAGCCCGACGGCAGGCTGCTCGTGGTGATCCGCACCGAGAAGTGCTCGCTGGTTTCGAGTTGGTCGTCGTCGGCGGTGGCGATGGTGATGTCGCCTGAGGTTTGGCCGGCGGGGATGGTCACGCTCCAGGGGCCGGCGGTGTAGTCGTCGCCGGCGGTGGCGGTGCCGACGCCGGAAACGGCCTCGAGCCCAATGGTGGTGGCGGCGCTGCGGGTCTGTGACAGCACCACCTCCACGGTGGCGTCGGAGCCCTCGTCCACCGAGTACTCCGCCGCGCCGAGCGTGACCTGCGGCGCCGTGGTGAACACCGGCGACAGGGCGTAGTAGGGATAGCGCGCGTGCAGACTATTGGAGACGCTGGTGCTGCGGTCGAGGGGATTCGAGTTGTCACCCTGGGCGAGTGGCCCGTGGGTCACACCTGATTCGCCCACGGCACGTTTCGGCCGGCAGTTGTTGTTCATGCCCGTGGGGATACTGAACCGGGTCTCGGTGCTGCCGTCCTCGCGCTTGATGTGGTTGTTGCCGTCGCCGGGAGCGAAGCGGTTGTCCCAGCTGGCGTCGCAGAAGTCGAAGTAGTTGTCCGCCACCTTGGCGCCGACGAGCCAGTAGATGGCGGTGCCCGCGTCGTCGGCGCTCGTCGAGCCGTCGGCCCAAACCGAACCGTCGCGCAGGTCGTTGTGCACGGTGGCGTCGACGCCAATGGTGGCGCTTCCTACACTCCTGTGCGTATTGACGAACGCCCGGAAGAAGCCCGCGTACGGTCTGATCTCGGGATGGCCGCTCAGCGCGATCGTCTCCCGCACGAACACGTCGTAGTCCGCAATATTGGAGGACCTCATATTGCGCCCGCGGGAAGTCACCAGCAGGAGCCGGAAGTCGGCGCTCGACCCCAGCCCCAGCGGGCGCAGCGGCGTGTCCACCAGGACGATGTCGCCGGTCTCGTCGTCGATGAGGATCACGTGCACCGGGTCGCCGGCGGTGGTCGGCTCGACGCCGAAGCCGACCGCGCCCCCGCCCAAGGTGACGATCACATAGGGCTGGGTGCGCCTGTCGTTGTCGGTGGGCTTGAGCCGCAGCGTGGCCTCGGTGGCGCCGGCCGCGAAGATCACGGCGGGGTTCTGGGCGCTGTGCGGCGCGGCGGTGGACAGCGTCACACCGGTGTTGGTGCCGTGCAGGTCGAACGTGAAATCGTCTACCACGGTGGCGCCCCGCACCGTGAGCGGCACCGTGAGGGTCTCCACCCCGGCCAGGGCGCGCCCCAGGGTCAGCTTGATCGTGCGGTACCCCTTCGAGCCGGCGGCGCCCTCCACCGCGTTGCCCTCGGCGTCGCCGTCGGACGCCGTCATCGTCACCGTCACCTTCGGGTCGACCACCCTGAACACCGGCGACATGACAACCATGGGGGCTTCCTGGGTGTTGGGGGCCGAATCAACTTTTGCTTGGAATTCCCTCTGAACGGTCGATTCTCCCAACTCATGACCGGTCCACCCAGTACCGGCGGCGTAGGTGCCGCTCCATGCCTTCAGGTCGGAGGGACAGCCGGCGCCGGTCTCGCACTTGTCGGTGAAGCTGTCCCAAACGCCGTCGTAGAAGTCGAAGTAGTTGTCGGCCAGTTTGTCGCCGCCGAGCCAGTAGACCGGGATGCCCGAGCCGTCCGCGGAGGTCGAGCCGTCGACCCACTTCGAGCCGTCCCACATCCCGACGTTGACGCGGGCGTCGGTTGCGGCGGTGCTGCCCAACACCTTCACAAGACCGCCGTAGGGCGCCAGTTCGCTATGGCCGTTGCGGGCGACCACACCCTGCGCCCAACGGTTGTACACGTCGATGTCGGTCGGGACGGCGTCGCGATTCTCCGAGGTGTAGAAAAACAGCCGGAACCGGTCACCCGCCACCAAGCCCGCGGGCGTGAACCCCCACGTGGACAGCACCCCCACAGGACCCGACTCGTCGTCTTGCAGCACGAACCGCACCGGCCCGCCCACCAACTCCGGGGCGAACCCCGAGCTGGTGGCGCCGGTGCCGAAACCCACGATCGCCACCGGCAGGCTGCGCCGGTCGTTGTCGAGCGGCGCGAACCGCAACAACGCCCCCGAAGCACCCGCGGTGAACACCACCGCCGGGTTCTGCGCGCTGTGCGAACCGCTCGTTAGCAGCGCCACACCCGGCTGCGAACCCGACGCCAGCGTGAACGAATGATCCACACCGGCCCGCGAGCCCTGCACTGTGAGCGGCACCGTCACCGTCTCGGAACCCGACAGCGTGCGATTCAACGACAACCTGAATCGCCTTGTAGCCCGTTGCGTCGGGCGCGCCCTCCACCGGATTGCCGGCCGCGTTGCCGCCGGTCGCCGACAGCGTCACCGTGACCGATGCGTCCACCACGGTGAACTCCGGCGACATGGCGTAGAAGCGCTTCTGGTTGGTGCGGGCGTCGGTGGCCGTCCCCATCGGGGAGGAGGAGTCGCTCCCCTTCGTGCCCGGGCCGTGGGTGGGGGTCGAACTGCCCAGATGACTCGCGATCGGATCGCAGCCGGCGCCGGCGCCGGTCCAGACCTCCGCTCCGTCGCCGGCGCTGCCGTCCTCGTGGCGGATGTGGTTGTCGCTGATCGACGTCCAGCGGTTGTCCCAGGTGCCGTCGCAGAAGTCGAAGTAGTTGTCGGCCACCTTGGCGCCGCCGACCCAGTAGGTGGGGGTGCCCGCATCGCCGGCGCTCGTCGAGCCATCCACCCAATTCGAGCCGTCCCACAACCCGTTGTGCGCCCGAGCCGCCACCCCGGCGTTGCTGCCGGGCGCCCGAGTGCCGCCGAAGACCTTGAACAGGCCACCGTAGGCGGCAAGGTCGGCGTGCCCGTTGGCGCCGATCGTCCGGCGCACGAAGAGGTCGTAGTCGCCTATGTCGGCGGGGACGGCGTCGCGCGACTGCGAAGTCATAGCCAGCAGCCGGAACTTGTCGCCGACGCCAAGGCCTGCGGGCAGCAGCGCCCAGTCGGCGGGCACCCCGACGGCGCCGGTCTCGTCGTCGAGGAACATCACCCCGATCGGCCCGCCCGACACCGACCCCAGAACCACGTTCGAGGCGGTCGGCGACCTTGCGCCGGAGCCGTAGTCGACCAGCGCGTACGGCTGGGTGCGGCTGTTGTTGTCGACGGGCCGCAGCCGCAGCGTGGCCCGGGTGGCACCCGCCCCCAGGATCACCGCGGGGCGCTGCGCGCTGTGCGGGGCGCTCGTCCGGAACGTCACGCCGGTCTGCAACGACGGCACCATCGTCAGCGTGTAATCGTCGCCGACGGTGGCGCTGCGCACGCTCAGCGGCACGGTCACCACCTCGGCGCCCACCAGGGGCCGGCTCGGCGTGAGCGTGATGGTGCGGTAGCCGGTGAAGTCGGCGGCGCCCTCGACGGCGTTGCCGTCGTCGTCGCCGTCGGAGGCCGACAACGTCATGTCCACCGGCGAGGCCACCACCTTGAACACCGGCGAGTAGCCGTACAGGGGCCGCAGTTGGGCTTTGGGCCTTTGGTTGACGTGCAGTGAGGCGGCGCCGGAGTCGGCAGCGCCACGGGAGACGTTGTCGGCGCCCATGGGATAGTTGAACGACTCGCAGGCGTTGCCGGTGCCCGTCCAAGGCTCGTAGGGCCGGTAGTTGTTGATCGTCCCGGCCGGGATGTTGCGGCTGCCGTCCTCGCTGCGGGGGTCGTCGGTGTCGAAACCACCGGTGATGCCGTTGCCGCCCGCCCACTTCAGGTCGCACAGGTCGGCGTAGTTGTTGGCCAGCAACGCGCCGTTCAGCCAATAGGTGGGCACACCGGCGGTGCTGCCGACCGTGGCCCGCGTCGAGCCGTCGGCCCACGGCCCGCCGGTCAGGTGGCCCCTGTGGATCGTCGACAACCCGTTGTGCACCCGGGCGGTGGTGCCGGTGGAGTTGTCGGCGTCGCGGTGCAGCGTCGAGGCGAACGCCTTGAAGAAGCCCACGTAATCCAGGACGTCTGGGTGGCCGTTGGTGGCGGCGGCGGTGCGGACGAACTCGTCGTAGTCGGCAATGTCGGTCGAAGTGGCGTCGCGCGTGGTTGACGTGCGGAACAGCAGCCGGAAATCGTCACCCAGCGACAATCCGCTGGGTGTGAGGCTCCAGTCGGCGGGCACTTCGATGTCGCCGGTCTCGTCGTCGAGCAGCACCGTGCCCACCGGCCCCGAGAGCGTTCCCACCGTGGCGCTGACGGCGCTGGGCGCTCGGCTCCCCGTGCCGAAACCGACGCTCACGTACGGCTGGGTGCGCCTGCCGTTGTCGATCGGCCGCAGCCGCAGCGTGGCCTCGGTGGCGCCCGTCCCGAAGACCAGCGCCGGGTTCTGCGGGCTGTGCGGAGCGCTGGTCAGAAGCAGCACAGCGGTCTGCGTGGCCGGCGCCAGCTCGAAGGTGTAGTCCTCGCCCACCGTGGCGCCCGCCACGGTGAGGGGCACCGTCACCGCCTCGCTCTCGCGGGCGAGCGGCGGCCGCGACAGCGCCACCGTGACCGTGCGGTAGCCCGTCGGACCGGCGGCACCCTCCACCGCGTGACCGTTGGCGTCGCCCCCCGAGATCGACAGCGCCAAATCGATATCAGCCCGCGCCGCCACCTTGAACACGGGCGACATCACCATGAGGGAGCGGTTATCCGATGAGTAGCCAATCCGATGGACTGGAGTGTTGCTGCCGATCCTGCCCAAGCTCATTTGGGCGATGGCGGGTCTCTCCACCCCCAAGGGGAGGTCCGTTTGGTCCACGCGCGCGCGCAGACCGTTGCTGCCACTACCCGACCAGACCTCACTTTCGGCGGGTCGTTCGGAGCCGTCCTCGTGGCGGTCGTCGACGCTGTCCCAGGTGCCGTCGTGGAAGTCGTGGTAGTTGTCGGCCACCTTCTCGCCGCCGATCCAGTGGATCGAGACGCCCGAGTCGCTGGCGCTTCTCGAGCCGTCGGCGTGGCCGCCCGAGGCATAGGTGCCGATGTGGTCCCGAGCTTGGACATCGGCGGTGCTGGCAACGACCCTCAGCAAGCCGCCGTAGGGCCCCAGGCTCTCGGGGCCTCGGCGCGCCGCTACCGACTGTGCCCACTTGTCGTAGACACCGATGTTGGTGTCGGTGGCGTTGCGTGTCTCATAGGTGATGAAGAACAGCCGGAACTCGTCGCCGCCCTCGACGCCATCGGGCCTCAGCGGCCACTCGTAGGGAACCACGATGTCGCCTGTGTCTTCGTTGTCGATGACGCGGAACTCCACCGGCAGCGAACCGCTCACCGGCACCGAGCCGAACGGGCTCCCCGACGGCGACCTGTCGCCCTCGCCCACGCCGATGATCACATAGGCCCCGCTCGGCACACTGTCGTTCACCGGGCGGAACCGCAGCGTGGCGACAGTTGCGCCCGCCGCGAACCGCACCGCCGGGTTCTGGGCGCTGTGCGGGGCGCCGGTCAGCAACGTCACCCCGGTGTTGGCTCCCTGCAACCCGAAGGTGTGGTTCTCGGTGACCCTCGAACCCCTAACGGTGAGCGGCACCGTCACCGTCTCGCCCACGGCCAGCACGCGGTCCAGTGTCAGCGTCACATCCTTGTAGCGGAAGTTGGGGAATATAGCGGCGCCCTCGTAGACGTCGCCGATGAGAGCGTTGTGAGCAGCGTTGTCTACGGAGGTGCCGCCGGCGACGGTCGACGTGACCGAGACGTCGGCGATCTTGAACACCGGCGAGTAGCCGTACAGGGGGCGCAACTGGGTGTTGGGCGATGTGCCCTGATGCAACAGCGACTGCCCGCCGCCCCTGTCGGCCGAGCCCCTCGACACATTGTTGGCGCCCAGCGGATGGTCGTACGCCGCGCAGGCGTTGCCGGTTCCCGTCCACGGCTCATACGGCCGGAAGTTGCTGATCGCCCCGGTGGGGATGTTGCGCTCGCCGTCCTCGCTGCGCGGATCGTTGGTGTGCCAGCCCGTGGTGACACCGTCGCCGGTGGACCACTTCAGGTCGCACAGATCGGCGTAGTTGTTCGCCAGCTTGGCGCCTCCCAGCCAGTACGTCGGCACACCCGCCGTGTTGCCCACCGTGGAGTACTGCGAGCCGTCAGCCCACGGCCCGGTGGGGAGTTGGCCCCGGTGGATCGTCGTCAACCCGTTGTGCACCCGCGCCGAGGTGCCCGTGGAGTTATCCGCAGCAGTGTCCAGCGTCGAGCCGAACACCTTGAAGAACCCCGCGTACGGCAACAGCGCCTCATGGCCACCGCGGGCCGCCACCGCACGGATGAACCGGTCGTAGTCGGCTATGTCGCCCGAGGTGGCGTCGCGCAGCTCCGACGTGCGGAACAACAGCCGGAAATCATCGCCGCCGCTGAGCCCCGACGGCGCCAACGGCCAGTCCGGACCCACCCGGATGTCGCCGGTCTCGTCGTCGACGAGCACCACGCCCACGTCGCCGCTGGTTGTGATGTCGACGCCGACCGCGCTGGGTGCCCTGGCGCCGGTGCCGAAGTCCACCGCCACGAACGGCTGGGTGCGCCGGCTGTTGTCCACCGGGGTGAGCCGCCACGTCGCCGACTGCGCCCCCGCCGACAGCACCACCGCCGGGTTCTGCGCGCTGTGGGGGGCGGCGGTCAGCAGCGCCACGCCCGACTGCTTCGCCGGTTCCAGCGCGAACGTGAAATCGTCGCCCATCGTGGCACCGCTCACGCTCAGCGGCACCGTCACCGACTCGGCGCCCTCCAACGCCCGGTCCGCCGACACCGACACCGTCACATAGCCCGTCGAGCCGGCGGCGCCCTCCACCGGGTTCCCGTCGCTGTTGCCGCCCGATGCCGACAGCACCACATCCAACTCCACGGGCTGCACCTGGAACACCGGCGACATCGCGAAGAACGAGAGCTCGGCATTGTTCCCGAAACAGACGTTGGCCGACAGGGCGCCTTTGCTGGTATTGGAGACCTGAGCACAACCCGCCCCCAGCTGGAACGGATTCGAGCTATTGGAAGCACCGATGCCCCAATTCCAGGTGCCCGTCCACAGCGGGTTGTCGCCGCTTCGATCGGTGCCGTCCTCGAAGGTGTCGGCGAGGCTGTCCCAGCTTCCGTCGTAGAAGTCGAAGTAGTTGTCCGCGGCCCGCCCGCTGTTCAACCAGTAGATCGGGACGCCCCCGCTGCCGGCGGAGGTAGACCCGTCGGCGTGGCCGCCCGAGCCCCCTTTGGCGCTCGGATCCCACGTGCCCACGTTGTCCCGGGCGTCGGTGGTGGCAGTGCTGGCGACCACCTTCACCAGGCCGCTGTAGCGCCCGAGGCTCGCATGGCCGTCGGCGCCCGCCACCTCCTGCGCCCAGCGGTTGTAGACCGCAATGTCGGTCGCCTGGGCGTTGTGGACCTCTGATGTGATGAACAGCAGCCGGAACCGGTCGCCGGCGAAGACGTCGGAGGGCTTGAGGGGCCAGTCCGCCGGCACGACGATCTCGCTCGCACTCTCGTCGTCGAGGATGAAGAACCCCACCGGCAAGTTGTCCACCCGCGGCGTGCCCGCAAAACTGCTCGACGGCGCCCGAGCCCCGGTGCCGACGCCGATGACCACATACGGCTGTGAGCGCTCGCTGTTGTTCACGGCGGTGATGCGAATCGTGGCGGTGGTGGCGCCCGCCTTGAACTGCACCGCCGGGTTCTGGGCGCTGTGCGGGGCGCCCCTCAGCAGCGTCACCCCCGTGTTGGTGTTGCCGTGCAGGCCGAAGGTGAAATCGTCGGTCACCGTGGCGTTGCGCACCCGCAGCGGCACCGTCACCGTCTGAGCGCCCGTCAAGGCCCGATCCAGCGTCAGGGTGATCGTCTTGTACTCGGTGCCGTCGCTCGCGCCCTCCACGACATCACCGTCGGCGTTGCCGCCGGTCGCCGCGGCGGTCACGGTGACCGCATCGACGGTGAAGGTCGGCGACATCACGAAGAAGGGAGGATCGACTCCGCTCTCCACACAGGTTCCGATCGCCAAGGTCGCTCCGCTTGTCCTGCCGACCTGAACGCAAGTCCCCCCCAGCTGCCACATGCTCGCACCGGAGCTGGAACCGACCCCTTCCTGCCAGCTTCCCGACCAGATGAGGCCGTCGCCGGTCCGCGCCTCGCCGCTCTCGAGCGTGTCGTCGAGGCTGTCCCAGGAGCCGTCGTAGAAGTCGAAGTAGTTGTCGGCCAGCTTGTCGCCGTTCAACCAGTAGATCGGGACGCCCGGGTCGTCGTCGGCGGCGGACCCGTCGGCATGGCCGCCCGAGCCCGAGTTGGCGCTCGGATCCCACGTCCCGACATTGATCCGGGCGTCGGTGGTGGCCGTACTGGCGAGGACCTTCACGAGACCGCTGTACCGCCCGAGGCTCGCATGGCCCTTGCGGCTCGCCACCCCCTGCGCCCAGCGGTTGTAGACCTCGATGTCGGTTGAAGTGGCGTCGCGGCCCACCGAGGTCACGAACAGCAGCCGGAACTGGTCCCCGGCGCCGGCGCCGGCCGGCTTGAGCGGCCAGTCCTGCGGCACGACCACGTCGCCCGTTTCGTTGTCGAGGATGACGAACTCCTCCGGCAGGCCGACCACCCGCGGCTTGCCTGCGAAGTTCGTGGAAGGTTCCCGCGCGCCATCGCCCACGCCGACGACCACATAGGGCTGGGTGGACTCGTTGTTGTCAACGGCGGTGATGCGAATCGTGGCGGTGGTGGCGCCCGCCACGAACAGCACCGCCGGGTTCTGGGCGCTGTTCGGGGCGTCCCTCAGCAGCATCACGCCCGTGTTGGTGCCGCTCAGGCCGAACCTGTGATCCTTCGCCACCGTGGAGCCGCTCACCGTGAGCGGCACCGTCACCGTCTGAGCGCCCGTCAAGGCCCGGTCCAGGGTGAGCGTGATCGTCTTGTACTCGGTACCGTCGCCGGCGCCCTCCACCACATCGCCGTCGCCGTTGCCGCCGCTCGGTGCCACCGTGACGGTGACCTCATCGACGGTGAAGGTCGGCGACATGACCAAGAAGGGGAACGGAGAGTGGGTCGGGGAGACAACAGCGCCCGAGGCCGTGTTGTGCTGAAGACTCTCAAAGCTGACGGAGGTCCTCAGAGCATTGGACCCACCCAACGCATAAGTAACGATTGGCCTGCCCTCATGCGAGCTGCCCGACCATAATCCGGCGTCGTCGGTCCGTAGCTCGCCGCTCTCGAGCGTGTCGGCGGTGCTGTCCCAGCTGCGGTCGTAGAAGTCGAAGTAGTTGTCGGCCAGTTTGTCGCCGTTCAACCAGTAGATCGGGACGCCCGGGTCGTCGGCGGCGGCCGAACCGTCGGCTTGGCCGCCGGCGTTGGAGTTGGCGCTCGGATCCCACGTCCCGACATTGGTCCGGGCGCCGGTGGAGGGCGTGCTGGCGACCGCCTTCAGGAGCCCGCTGTAGGGCAGCAGGCTCTCGTGGCCCTTGCGCCCCGCCACCCCCTGCGCCCAGCGGTTGTAGACCGCTATGTCGGTCGAACGGGCCATGCGGCTCTCCGAGGTCACGAACAGCAGCCGGAACTGGTCCCCCGCGCCGGCACCGGACGGATTGAGCGGCCAGTCGAGCGGCACAACGAGGTCGCCCGTCTCGTCGTCGATGACGGCGAAGGTCACAGGCAGGCCTGCCACC
This sequence comes from Candidatus Poriferisocius sp., assembly GCF_965214065.1. Lineage (GTDB taxonomy): Bacteria > Actinomycetota > Acidimicrobiia > Acidimicrobiales > Bin134 > Poriferisocius. Next base: position 186,800 of record NZ_CBDCAT010000024.1, on the reverse strand, counting down.
CCGACCGTGCCCGCGAAGTTCACCGAGGGTGCCCGAGCTCCGGTGCCCACCTCGATGCTCACAGAGGGCTGTGAGCGTTCGCTGTTGTCCACCGGCGTGAAGCGCAGCGTGGCGGTGGTGCTGCCGGCCGCGAACCGCACCGCCGGGTTCTGGGCGCTGTGCGGAGCGGTCGTCAGCAACGTCACCGCTGTGTTGGTGTTGCCGTGCAGGCCGAAGGTGTAGTCGGTGGTCACCGTCGCCCCCGCCACGGTGAGCGGCACCGTCACCGTCTCATAGCCGGTTAGAGGGCGGTTCAGGGTGAGCGTGAGCGTCTTGTAGCCGGCGGCCGTGGTGGTGTCGCCCTCGGTCACGTCGCCGTTGCCGTCACCGTCGGCCGCCGCTGCGGTGACAGCCACACCCTCGACCCTGAACAGCGGGGATACACCCATGATCTGGCGGTGGTTATCGCCGTTGGCAACCGAAGGACTACCTAGCGGGTTGGCGTCCGCATAGCCGACTCCCCCAAAGTTCGGCGTGGCGGTCCCCAACGGGTTGGCCGCGATGGTGCCGTCGGGGTTGCAGCCGGTCCAGATCGTCCTATTGCGGCCGACGGTCACATTCACCCCCTTCTCGCTTCTGACGTCGGCCACCGCCTTGGCCTCCCACCCCACGGACAGGAACTCGTCGTGGGTGTCGGCCACCTTCGGGCCGTTCAGCCAATGGAACGACACCTCGGTGCCGTCGGGCCCAATACCCGTGTGGTCGCGCAGGCTCCTGCCCGCGAAGCACCCCAACAGGAGGCTGAAGCGGGCGTAAGGCTTGTAGCTCTCATGGCCGGAGGCGGCCAGTTGCCGGAGGAAGTCCTGGTAGTAGGCCAGGTTGCCGATCTTGCCCTTGCGGGTGCCGCTGGTTATGAACACCAGACGGAACTCGTCGCCGGAGGCCAGCCCCGAAGGCGTCAACGCCCAGTCGGCCGGCACCTCGATGGCGCCCATATCGTCGTCCACGATGGCGAAGGTCACAGGCAAGCCCTCGACCCGCGGCGCACCCACGAAGCTCGAGGAGGGCCCCCGATCCCCGGTCCCGGTGCCGATGGTCACGAACGGCTGCGCACTCCTGTCGTTGTCCACCGGCGTGAAACGCAGCGTGGCGGTGGTGTTGCCGGCCGCGAACCGCACCGCCGGGTTCTGGGCGCTGTGCGGGGCGGCCGTCAGCAACGTCACCGCTGTGTTGGAGTTGCCGTGCAGGCCGAAGGTGAAATCCTCCGTCACCGTTGCGCCCTGCACCGTGAGCGGCACCGTCACCGTCTCGCTGCCGGACAGGACCCGGTCCAGAGTCAGCTTCACAGTCTTGTAGCCGGCCGCCGTCGTCGTGTTGCCTTCCACCACATCGCCACCGGAGTTGCCGTCAGCCACGGTCGCAGTGACGGCGAACTCACTGGCAGTGAACACCGGCGAAAGCACCAGCATGGGGCGTTCGCCATCGTTGGCTCTGTACGCACCTGGGGAGAGTCCAATCTGAACGCCCGATCGTCCCAGTTCAAGATTGGGGGTGCCGAGGCCGTTGATTCCGCTGCCGGTCCATCCAGGAATCGCTTGGACCGGCTCGGCGCCGCTCTCGATCGTTATGACGTCGCCGTTGCTCCAGATGCCGTCGTGGAAGTCGAAGTAGTTGTCCGCCACCTTGTCGGCGGGCGGCGCGGCCAACCAGTGTATCGAGATGCCCGCGTCGTCGGCGGCGGCGGACCCGTCGGCGTGGCCGCCCGCGTTGGAGTTGGCGCTCGGATCCCACGTCCCAAGGTTGATCCGGGCGTCGACGGTGGCCGTGCTGCCGAACACCTTCACGAGGCCGCTATAGGGCAGCAGGCTCTCATGTCCCCCCCGTCCCGCCACCCCCTGCGCCCAGCGGTTGTAGACCTCTATGTCGGTCGGGGCGGCGTCGCGGTACTCCGAGGTCGCGAACATCAGCCGGAACTGCTCCCCGCCGCCCACGCCGGTCGGGCGGAGCGGCCAGTCGTAGGGCACCACGATGTCGCCCCTCTCGTTGTCGAGGATGGCAAAGCCCGCCGGCAGGCCTGCCACGTTCGGCGTGCCCGCGAAGCTCGACGAGGGCGCCCGAGCGCCGGTACCGATATCGATGACCACATGCGGCTGTGAGCGCACGTCGTTGTCGCCGGCGGTGAAGCGCAGCGTAGCGACAGTTGCGCCCGCCGCGAACCGCACCGCCGGGTTCTGGGCGCTGTGCGGAGCAGCCGTCAGCAACGTCACACCCGTGTTGGTGTTGCCGTGCAGGCCGAAGGTGTAGTCGGTGGTCACCGTGGCGTTGCGAACCTCCAGCGGCACCATCACCGTCTCGTTACCGGTCAGCACCCGTTCCAGCGTGAGCGTCAAGGTCTTGTGCTCGGTGCCGTCGCCGGCGCCCTCGACCACATCGCCGTCGCCGTTGCCGCCGCTCGCCTCCGCTGTGACGGCGAACTGCTCGACGGTGAAGGTCGGCGAGAACACCAGCATGGGGGCTTCGACACTGTTGGCGCGGATACGGTCTCCGCCGAGTGAGTGAGCAACGGTCGGTTGTCCCAGCTCATGATTGTTGTAGCCACTGCCGAAATAGAAGGTGCCGGTCCATGAGCTCACGTCGGGGGCGTTACGGTCGGCGCCGTCCTCGAACGTGTCGGCGTAGCTGTCCCAGGTTAGGTCGAAGAAGTCGAAGTAGTTGTCAGCCAGCTTGTTGGCGGGCGGCGCGGCCAACCAGTAGATCGGGATGCCCGGGTCGTCGGCGGCGGCGGACCCGTCGGCGTGGCCGCCAGCGTTAGAGTTGGCGCTCGGATCCCACGTGCCGAGGTTGATCCGGGCGTCGACGGTGGCCGTGCTGCCGACCACCTTCACGAGACCGCCGTAGGGCAGCAGATCGGCATGCCCGTTGCGGGCCACCACCCCCTGCGCCCAGCGGTTGTAGACGTCGATGTCGGTCGGGACGGCGTCGCGGACCTCCGAGGTGACGAACAGCAGCCGGAACTGCTCACCGCCGCCTACCGCGGCCGGGCGGAGCGGCCAGTCGAGCGGCACCACGAGGTCGCCCGTCTCGTCGTCGACGACGGCGAAGGTCACAGGCAGGCCTGCCACCTCGAGCGTTTCCGCGAAGTTCAACGAGGGCGCCCGAGCGCCGGTACCCACCCCGATGCTCACAGAGGGCTGTGAGCGCTCGCTGTTGTCCACCGGCGTGAAGCGCAGCGTGGCCACCGCAGCGCCCGCCGCGAACCGCACCGCCGGGTTCTGGGCGCTGTGCGGAGCAGCCGTCAGCAACATCACACCCGTGTTGGTGTTGCCGTGCAGGCCGAAGGTGTAGTCGGTGGTCACCGTCGCCCCCGCCACGGTGAGCGGCACCGTCACCGTCTCATCGCCGGTCAGCGCCCGGTCCAGCGTGAGCGTCAGGGTCTTGTACTCGGTGCCGTCGCCGGCGCCCTCGACCACATCGCCGTCGCCGTTGCCGCCGCTCACCGCCGCAGTGACGGTTGTTGCACCCATCACCTTGAACACCGGCGACATTCCGAACAGGGGCCGCAGTTGGGTGTTGGGGGCGACTCCCTTATTTCCCTTATACAAAGGACCCCCGTTTCGCTTGGCAAAGCCACCCCACCCCACGTGCTCCGCACCCAGCACGGCCGAAACCGTTTGGCCTCCCACCGTCAAGCTGAGCAATTGGCATTGGGAGGTGGTTCCCGTCCACTGCGAAGAGGGCTGATAGTCGCCGCTGACGATGTTGGGGACGTTGCGCGTGCCGTCCTCGCTGCGCGGCTTGTCTATGTCCCAGCCCGTGATCACACCTTGACTGCCGTCACTGCGGCCGGCCGACCATGAGCCGTCGCACAGGTCGGCGTAGTTGTTTGCTATCCGCACGCCGCCCAGCCAGTACGTCGGCACGCCCGCGGTGCTGTCGGCACGCGTCTCTTTGGTCGAGCCGTCGGCCCATGACACGTCGATCCAAGCGCTGTCGTGGTCGTCCGTCATGTCGTTGTGTACCCGAGCGGTGGTGCCCGTTGCGGGCGTGCCGCCGCGCGTCGAGCCGAACACCTTGAAGAACCCCGCGTAGGGCACGATCTCGGGGTGGCCCGTCTGCGCCGCTGTCCGGCGGACGAACTCGTCGTAGTCGCCAATGTCGGACGAGGTGGCGTCGCGCACTGTTGTGGTGCGGAACAGCAGCCGGAAATCGTCGCCGGTGTCGAGATCGGCCGGCGCCAGCGCCCCCGACGCCGGCAGCGTGATGTCGCCCGTCTCGTCGTCGACGATCACGAACCCATCAGGGAGACCGACTATCTGCGGCGTGCCGGCGAAGCTCGTTGAGGGTGCCCGAGCACCGCTCCCAACCTCGATAGCCACGTAAGGCTGGGTGCGATCGTCGTTGTCGACGGCGGTGAAACGCAGCGTGGCGACGCCGGCGCCCGCCGCAAACCGCACCGCCGGGTTCTGTGCGCTGTGCGGATCGGCGATCAGCAGGGTCACCCCCGTGTTGGTGCCGTGCAGGCCCACGGTGTAGTCGTCGGTCACCGCCGCGCCCTGCACCGTTAGCGGCACCGTCACCGTCTCATCGCCGGTCAGGGTCCGGCCCAGGTCGAGCGTCAGCGTCGTGTGCTCGGTGCCGTCGCCGGCGCCCTCGACCATGTCGCCGCTCACCGCCGCCGTGAAGGCGACGGCTTCCACCTTGAACAACGGCGACATCACAAACATGGGGTGTTTCTCGCTGTTGGGGGCAACATCACTAACCTGGCCGAAGCCCTGCTGAACGGTTGATTGTCCCAGCGCATGACTGGGGAAGGCACGGCCGTTCGCGCTGCTACCACTCACGACACTCACGGAATCGGCACGGTCGGCCCCGCTCTCGAACGTGTCGGCTGTGCTGTCCCAGTCGCCGTCGTAGAAGTCGAAGTAGTTGTCAGCCACCTTGTCGGCGGGCGGCGCGGCCAACCAGTAGATCGGGATGCCTTCGCCGCCGGCGCTGGTCGAACCGTCGGCGTAGCCGCCGGCGTTGGAATTGGCGGCGGGATCCCACGTCCCGACGTTGACCCGGGCATCGACGGCGGCAGTGCTGCCCAACACCTTCACCAGAGTGCTGTAACGCCCCAGAGCTTCGTGACCGCTCTTGCCCACCAGCACCTGCGCCCACCGGTTGTACACGTCGATGTCGGTCGGTACGGCGTCGCGATTCTCCGAGGTGACGAAGAGCAGCCGGAACTCCTCGCCGGCGTCGATGGCCGAGGGCTTCAGCGGCCAGCTGTACGGCACCCCGATCGAGCCGAACTCGTCGTCGACGATGAAGAAACTCTCCGGCAGGCCTGTCACCCTCAGCGCTTCGGCGAAGCTTATGGAGGGCGCCCGGTCGCCGGTCCCGACCTCGATGCTCGTAGACGGCTGGGCGCGGTCGTCGTTGTCGACGGCAGTGAAGCGCAGCGTGGCGGCGGTGGCGCCGGCTGCGAATACCACCGCCGGGTTCTGCGCGCTGTGCGGGGCGGCGGTCAGCAGCCTCACGCCGGCCTGTGTTGCGGGCTCCAGGCCGAACGTGAAATCGTCGGTCACCGTGGTGCCCACCACGGTAAGCGGCACCGTCACCGTCTCATCGCCCGTAAGCGCCCGGCTCAGCATGAGCGTGAGGGTCTTGTACTCGGTGCCGTCGCCGGCACCCTCTACCACATCGCCGCTGCTGTTGCCGCCGCTCGCCGCCGCAGTGACGGCGATACCGCTCATCTTGAACACCGGCGACATTCCGAACAGGGGCCGCAACTGGGTGTTGGGAACCTTTTCCTTGGCGAGTGGATGCCCGTTTGTCTTGGCGAAGCCGCCCCTCACCACCTCTTCGGCACCCAGCGGCCCGACAAATACTATGCCCTCCCCGCAGAAGCCACCGGTTCCCGTCCACTGCTCGGAGGGCTGATGGTTGCCGCTCTGGATGTTGGGGACGTTGCGCGTGCCGTCCTCGCTGCGCGGGTCGTCGATGTCCCAGCCCGTGCTCACACCTAGACTGCCGTCACTGCTGCCGCGCGACCAGTCGCCGTCGCACAGGTCGGTGTAGTTGTTTGCTATCCGCACGCCGCCCAGCCAGTACGTCGGCACGCCCACGGTGCTGTCGCCCCGCGTCGCACTGGCCGAGTCGTCGGCCCACGACACGCTGGTCCAAAGGCTGTCGTGGTCGTCCGTCATGTCGTTGTGTACCCGAGCGGTGGTGCCCGTTGCGGGCGTGCCGCCGCGCGTCGAGCCGAACACCTTGAAGAACCCCGCGTAGGGCACGATCTCGGGGTGGCCCGTCTGCGCCGCTGTCCGGCGGACGAACTCGTCGTAGTCGGCAATGTCGGACGAGGTGGCGTCGCGCGCTGTCGTGGTGCGGAACAGCAGCCGGAAATCGTCGCCGGGGTTGACATCGGCCGGCGCCAGCGCCGCTGACACCGGCAGCGTGATGTCACCCGTCTCATCGTCGGCGATCACAATGCCGATGGGGCCGCCGGTGGGCCTGACCAGAGTCAAGCCCGAGGTGCTGGGCGCCCGCGCGCCGGTGCCGTAGTCGATCACCACGTAGGGCTGGGTACGGTCGTCGTTGTTGGTCGGCGTGAGACGCAGCGTCGCCGCGGTGGCGCCGGGGGCGAACACCACCGCCGGGTTCTGGGCGCTGTGTGTGTTGCCTGTCGTGGTCAGCGACACGCCGGTCTGGGTCGCGGGCGCCAAGGCGAAGGTGTAGTCGGTGGTGACGGTGGCGCCGGAGACGGTTAGCGGCACGGTGACGGTCTCGCTTCCGGTGAGTGCTTCGCTCAGCGTGATCGTGATCGTGCGGTAGCCGGTGTTGTTGCCGGCGCCCTCGACCACGTTGCCGTCGCTGTCGCCGTCGGTGCCGGCCATGGTGACGGTGAGGCCGCTGTCGTCGTCGGTGACGGTCACCGTTGTCTCGGCAATGGTGCCGACCAGCGCGGCGACGACCTGATTTGAGGTCAACTGCACTTTGAACGTTTCGGCGCCTTCGGTGGTGATGTCGTCGGTGATGGTGATGCTGATCGTCTTGGTGGTGTCGCCGGGGGCGAATTCGAGGTAGCCGGACTGGGCGGTGTAGTCGCCGGGGTGGGCTGCGGTGTCGTCGGCGGTGGTCCAGTAGACCGATGCGGGCACGAGAGTGGTGCCGGTCTTGGTGACGGTGAGGTCGATGGTGCCGTCGCCCTCGGCGACGCTGGCGGCCGCTGAGCTGAACTCGAGCGTCGGGGCGTCGGCGTCGTCGCCGATGGCGCCGACGGCGGAGCTCTTTCGGGGGTGGAGCGCCGGGGCGTTGGTGCCGGTGGGGGTGCCGAGGGTGACGGTGAAATAGTGGTCGCCCTCGTAGGTTGTGTCCTCGGTGGTGGCGACGGTGAACGTGGCTGTGGTTTGGCCTTCGGCGACGGTGACGCTGCCTGCGGTGTTGTCGTAGTCGGCGCTGGTGCCGCCCGAGGCGCCCGTGGCGACAATGTAGGCGGGATCGGAAGTGATGCCCCGTCCGTCGCTCAGCGTGTAGGGGACGGTGATGCCCCCGGCTGGGGCGGCGTCGGGAATGGTGATGGTGAAGGTGACCGCTTGGCCCTCGGTGGCTGAGGCTGATTCGATGCTGGCGCCCTCGGGAGCGACTGTGAACTCGTCGGACAGGGCGTACATAGGCCGCTGCCCCACGGGGTCGTGGCTGTAACTGTGCTGGCGGCCGCATTGCGAACTGATCCCTATGCGGGGACCCAGCGGAAAGCCATCCTGGCCGCTGTTGTTGAGGAGCCCGACCGTGGCGTCAGCCTGGCCCAGCCGCGGATGCGAGGTGCTCCTTTGGCCGTTGGAAATCTCGTCGCACATATTGATGCCGACGCCGCCTTTGCCGCTCCCGGTCCAATAGCCGCTGGTGTTGATCGTGGCGGCGGTGCCGTCGGCGTGTTTGGGGTTCGCTTCGTCGTCCCATTCACCGTCGGTGAAATCGGCATTGTCGTCAGAGACTTTGGCACCGCCAACCCAGTAGACGGGCACATCGGGATGGTCGCCGTCGTCGGGGCTGAACTGCGCGTGATCGCGCGCCGTCGTGCCCACTGTCTCGGCGATCGCCTTGAAGCTTTCGGCATGGTCGGCCAAGGCGGCGACACCGCCGTTAACTAGGGCGTTGCCGGTGATCTCGGCGCGCACGAACGCGTCGTAAACGCCAAGATCGCCGCTCTGCGCCGTGGTGGTCTGGGAAGTGACATAAAGCAGCCGGAACGAGTCGCCCGGGTTCAAGCCGGCAGGAAGCAGCGGCCAGTCGTCGGGCACCGGTACGCCTGTGGTTCCGGAGCCTTCGTAGTCGGTGATCTGGTACCACGCCTGCTGGTTGGTCATGTCGACGCCGCCGTCGAGGTTGGTCTGCACCGGTGCGGGGTTCGGTTCCGCGAAGTCGTTGAACAAGATGTAGAACTTCTCGTCGAAGCTCTCGCCGTCGTCGAAGCCGTCGCGGGCGTGGAGCTCGATGGTGGCCTCCTGCGCGCCGGGCCCGCGGAACTCCAGATAGCGGTAGCCGGTGTGTGCCGGCGTTTGGCGGTTCACCGCGTCGAGGGAGACCCCGGTGCCGGTCGCTGCCATCTCGAAGTCGTTGAAGTGGGTCGGCCACGACACGTTGGCGCTGTAGCGCGGCCCTCGCACCGTTTGGACCACGTCGCAGTTGTCGAGGTCTGCGAGGTCGCACTCCTCGCCATCGGTGGAGGTGTTGTGCCCTTTGGCGAACAGCAGCAGCGGGACCCGCACGTACTCGTCGGCGACAAGGGCTCGGCCCAGGCTGATGGTGAGGGTGGCGTCGACTCGGGTGGCGTCGCCTTCCACCATCACGCTCGATATCTCGGTACCCGACTCGTTGGCGCGCACGCCGTCGCCGCTCATGGTGATTTTGGTCGCGGTGGCGTCGACAACGGTTATCTCTTTGGTGACGTCGCCAAGCCCGTTGTAGGTGCTGTCACCGGTGCTGGCCGGGTTCAAGACAACGTTGAACGGCTCAGTCGGATCATCGGTGCTGTTGGTTGAGGCGTCCAGGGTGACCGTCTGGGGTTGGTCCCAGTTCGTCGGCGTGAAGGTCAAACTGGCCGCGCTTTGGACGCTCAAGCGGGATGTGCCGCTGGACGTGACCGCCACGGTGACGTCGTGGGAGGGCTCGGTGTTCAAGCGAACCGAGAAGGAGTAGTTCTGCCCCTCGGTGACGCGCCCGCCGCCGTTGTCGATGACCCTGATGCCCGGCGCCGCCTCGTTCAGGGTGATCGAATGCCGGCGGTCTCTGCCGAACCCGCCGATGCAGCCGTCGCCAGCGCACACCCCGCCGACCAGGTTCGTGTCGAAGCGGTTGATCCGCCACAGCTGATCGTCCTGATAGATGATCACCCGCAGTTGGTTCTGGACCGTGTCGCCGTCGTCTGCGGTGGCGGTGACCACCAGCGTGGCCTCGGCTGCGGACGGCCCGGCGAAGGTCAGCATTCCCCGCCCCGAGCCGTCGGTGGCATCCGCGTAGACGACGCCTTGGGGCGAGCCGTCGAGCGCCAGCGTGAAGTGCGTGCCCAGCGTCGCCCCCGTGAACGCGACCGGAACCCTCAGTAACTCGCCCGCGCCCAGGCCCCGCGACAGCGCCACCTCGAACTTGGCCGTGTCGGTGCCGTCGCCCTCGGTGGCGGCGTTGTCGGCGGGGGTGGCAGCCCCCAGCGTGATCGTGGTGTGCTCGTCGTCGCCGGTCACCTCGATCGGCACTGCGGGAATGGTGATGCCCGAATAGGCAGCGGCGTTGCCGACGGTGCTGTCGCGGTACGCCGCGTTGTCCGCGAGCACCATGAACTCCAGGTTGCCGGTGAGGCTGAGGGCTGCGGAGTCCTCATCGTTGTCGACCGCGGCCACCGTCACCGACTTGGTGAGGTCGGCGCCGGTGTCGCCGGGGGCGAACCGGGCCACCTCGTAGTAGGCCTCCGCCGGGTTGTACTGCGCGGACTCCGCCGAGTGATAGTCGCTCGAGGGCGCCGCGTTGGACCGCGCTATGGGGCCCTCCTGGTTCGGCCCTGTGCTGACCTTGGTGTCCGCCTTCGCCACGATCACGATGTCCTGGCTCGGCGCGGCGTCGAGCGCCAAAACGAAATCAGAGATCTGGTCGCGGTTGTCGCCGTTGCGGCTCACCTCCATCAGGCTCACCACGCCGTCGCCGCTGGTGCCCGGGATGGTCACGGTCACGCCGCTGCCGCCGGGGACCGTTGTGTCCGCCGGGGCGTCGGTCATCGTGATCGTCCAGTCGCCCAAGATGGTGCCGCCTGTGCAATCCGCGGTCGTACACAACTGCACCCCGAAGGTCTCATCGCCCTGGTCATCGCTGTTGGGCACCAGCGCGGCGACCTCGAAACGGATCCGCTGCTGAAGATCACGCTCGACAGTTCCCGACTCGCCCGCCGCCAAGGGGGTGCCGGTGTCTGTGCCGTCGGGGATGTTCACCGCCAGATCGTCGGCCTCGGCGGTATACGGGGCGCTCAGCGGCTTGAGGCGCAAATGGTAGGTGTCGCTGCCGACGTTGGAGATCTCAAAAACCCGGGTCTGCCCCTCCACGATCTCGCTGCGGTGCAGGAGATAGGTGCCGCCCCTCGACTGCGCCGCAGCATCGTCGACCAAACCGGCCGGCACGATCCCCAGCACCGACCCCAACACCGACGCCGACACCACAACGGCCAAACACCGCCTCACCAGAGGCCCCCTGTGGTCGCCCCCCCCCGAGGGCATTAGCCCGAAGACGCGGCCAACCCCTGAATGACCCCGAAACACCTCAACGTTTCGCGCCCATCGGTGGTCCATACAGACGGCCTCTCCCTACCAACCAAAAGGCTACCAACCCCCCCCCCCCCCCCCCCCGCCAAAAAAGTCCCCCCCGAAAACCCGCCCCCTACCTCCCGAAACACCAGCAAATGACCGACTGCGCTAAGAAGAGCGCTACTGACCGTGCGTCCCTCCAGCCGGGCCGCGTTCGAGGTCTTCAGGCGACCGGGGGCGGGCTTCGAGCCGAGTAGCGGCCCCACCCCAAAGAGCATGCCTCCACAAAAAGGGGGAAGCTCAGCCCTGACCGGCTAGCCCTGATCGTTCTTGGGAGGTGGAGGGATGATGCCCAAATGGCCCTCGATGCGGGTGATCCGCTCCCGGGCGTCGCCGAGACTGGCCGTCACCTCTTTGAAGCCATCCCTCGTCTCCTGCCGGTGCTCCGCAAGCGAGGTGCTGAGCAACTGGAACTGCCGAGTAGCCTCCTGGAGAGTCTCCCTATTAGACCGCGTGATCAACTCCCGCGTCTCCTTCTCCGAGCTGGCGATCAACTCCCGAGTCACCCTCTCCGAATTGGCAATCTGCTCCCGAGTCACCCTCTCCGAGCTGGCGATCTGCTCCCGGGTCCCCTTCTCCGAGCTGGCGATCAGCTCCCGAGTCACTTTCTCCGAGCTGGCGATCTGCTCCCGGGTCTTGAGGGTGTCAAGGTGCTGGTAGCGCATAGACGCGACTGCAAAAGCCAGCACCGGGCCCAACGTCGCTGCCAGCACCGGCCCAAGATCCGAAAAAGACACAACCTCCATGCCCCAACCCTAACACCCCACCCCAACCACTGCAACACCATATATAAGAATAATGATGGAAATATGCGGTAAAGGGCTTTGTGGGCATTCCAGCCCCACGCTATGTCAAGAAATCGATAGTGAACTCGTGGGGTGATGCTATGATATCATTTTATGAGAACGGTCATCACGATGCCGGATCACATCCACGCCAAGGCAAAACAGCGCGCCGCGGAACTCGGCATCAGCTTCGCGGAGTTTGCCCGGCGCCTATTCGAGAAAGAGCTCGACGCGCCCGCTCCGCAAGGCGACATCGATGCCATCTGCGGCATGGTGAGCGGCACACCCATCGACATGGCCCATGATGGGAAGCAGATCATCGTTGAAGCAGCCGGTCGTCAATTTGGCGACAATCTCGGCTGAAGAATGGACTACTTCTATGTGGACACCTCAGCTTGGGTGTCGCTTACCGACAGGGCCGAGAAATCTCATGGGCGCGTTGCCAGCACCCTGCGCAGCCGACAGGGTCAGCTTGTCACCAGTGATCACGTACTCCACGAGACGTGGATGGTCATGCGCTACCGACACAATGCCCATGCCGCAGAGACCCTTGTTGACTCTATTCGCAACGGAATCGCCAAAATCGAGGTCTCTGGACTAGCCGACCTTGAAGTCGCCGCCGCAATCGGGGCCGCGTTCGCCGACCAGGATTTCTCCCTGTCAGACCGGACAAGCTGGGCCATTATGGAAAGACTCGGAATTCACCAGGCAATCTCACTCGACAATGACTTCCGCATCTACCGATTCGGCCCCGACCGCCGTAACTCCTTCAGGGTCTTCCCGTAATCCCGTCGCGCAAAGCAGTGAGGAGGGTGGCTGTGGCGATGGCGGCGGTCTCAGAGCGGAGGACTGATGAGTTGATGCGGACGGCGCCTAGCTGGCGTCGCTCGGTGGCGGACCACCCGCCTTCGGGGCCGATGAGCACGGTGGGGTGGTCGAGGGTGAGCGGGTCGCCGGTGATGTCGGCTCGGATGGCGCCGGGGCGGGCGGCGAGGTCGGCGAAGTCGGCTACCTCGCCGATTTCGGGGAGGCGCACTTGGCGGCTCTGCATGGCGGCCTCGCGGGCTACTCGGCGGAGGCGCTCAGTGTGGCGGGCGGCCCGGTCGGGGTCCCAGCGCACCACGCTGTGCTCGGCGGTGAATGGGACGATGACGTCCACTCCCAGCTCGGTGAGCTTTTGCGCCACCAGCTCGGGACGGCCTCCTTTGATGAGGGCGAAGCCCACGGTGAGCTTGGGGCGGGGCGCTTCGACGAATGCCACCGCGCCGTCGGGCTCGGCATCGAAGCTCGGACCCGATCCCAGGCGGCATACCCGCCAAGAACCCGTGCCGTCGGAGGCGGTGAAGGCGTCCCCGGGACGTAGCCGCAGCGATCGAGTGAGGTGATGGCGGTCGTCGCCCCGCAGCTCGGGGTGCTCTAGATCATCGACGAAGACATGAGGGCCGTTTGCGCCGGCGGGCTTCACGGCTCGTCCAACCGAATCCGTCACTTCCGCCGGGCTTCACGGCGTCGCTTCCTCGTGGCGGGCGCCACTTCTTCACCCCGAAGCTCGGCAAGCTGGTGGAGCAGGTCGATCTCGTCGTTGCTCAAACCGGTGGGCGTCTCCACCACCGCCTGCACCAGCAGATCTCCCCGGCCCCTGCCCTCCAAGCGGGGCACGCCCCGGCCTCTGACACGGAACACGTTGCCGGTCTGGGTGCCGGCAGGGATATCTAGGTCTTCCACGCTGTCGAGCGTCTCGTACTTGATGTTGGCCCCGAGGGCGGCTTGGACCATGGTCAGATGGAGACGGTCCACCAGATTGTCGCCGTCGCGCTCGAAGCGGGGGTGGGGGCGCACGTCGATATGCACATACAGGTCGCCGGGCGGTCCGCCCCGAGGCCCAGCCGCCCCCCGGCGGGCCACCCGCAGCGTCGACCCGTGGCCCACCCCGGCGGGGATGGTGACCGTATAGTCCCTTTCGCCTACCACCCGGCCGTCGCCCCCGCAGCTTCGGCACGGGTCGGCGATCACCTCGCCGCTGCCCGAGCAGGCGTCGCACACCGTGCGGGTGACCATTTGCCCGAGGATCGACTGGCGCACTCGCTGCACCTGCCCGATGCCGTCGCAGGTACCGCAGGTAACCGGTTGGGTTCCCTCAGCGGCGCCGCGGCCCTCGCAGGGCTCGCACACCGTGGCAGTGCGCACCCTCACCTCGGCGTCGGCACCCAGCACGGCGTCCTCGAAGTCGAGGGTCAGCACCGCCTCGAGGTCGGAGCCCCGCTGGGGACCGGCCCTCGTCCGCCCCCCGGCGGTGCCGAACGGGCTGCCGCCAAACGGGCTGGCGCCTCCGAAGAAGGCGTCGAAGATGTCGCTCAGGTTCATGCCCGAGAACGGATCGCCTCCCCCCGCGGCTCCCGGGGCGGTGCCGAAGCGGTCGTAGTGGGCCCGCTTTTGAGGGTCGCTCAGCGTCTCATAGGCCAGCGCGATCTCCTTGAAGCGGGCCTCGGCGTCGGCGTCGTCGGGGTTGGCATCGGGGTGGTACTGGCGGGCCAGCTTCCGGAACTCCTTCTTCAGGTCGTCTTCGGTGGCGTCTCGGCCCACACCGAGCAGCTCGTAGAAATCAGCAGCCATGGGTTAGGGGGACGACAGTCGGTCGCCCAGCTTCTGGCTAACCACCGCTACCGCGGCCAGGGCCTGGGGATAGTTCATTCGGGTAGGGCCCAGCACCCCGATGGATCCCACCGGCTGACCTGCCACCTCGTAGGGCGCCACGATCAGCGAGCACTCGGCCAGGGGGGCCACCCCGGTCTCTGAGCCGATGGCCACCGTGAGGCCGCGATCCATGATGTCTCTCACCAACGACACAACCACCAACTGCTTCTCCAGTATTCCCAGGACCGACCGAACCGTCTCGGTGGCGTCGAAAAGGCCCGCCACACTGGCCGCCCCGCCCACATAGAGCTGCTCCTCGGCATCGCTCAGGCCGGCCAGCGAGTCCAATACCCGGGCTGCCAGCGGACTCAGGGCATGGCCTTTCTGGCGGTCTCGCAGCGCGCTGGCCGGATACCCGACCAGCAAGTCGGTGAGCTGGGCGGCGGCGCGTGCCAACTCCACCGGATTGGCAGGCTCGTCCAGCTCGATGGTGCGCTTGTCCACCGAACCGTTCTCGTACACCACCAGCGCCATCGCCAGCCGCTCCGAAAGGTCCACCAGGTTCACCGACCGGATGGTGGCGGTGGCGTGCTGGGGGGCCACCACCAAGGCGGCATAGGCGGTGAGGTCGGCCAATAGCGCGCTGGTGTCGGCCAGCATCTGCTCGAGCTCGCTGTGGGTGGTGTCGAAGAAGGCTCGCACCTGCTGGCTCTCGCTGCGGCCCAGGGTGCCGGACACGTCGGTGAGGGAGTCCACGAAATGCCGGTAGCCCTTGTCGGTGGGAATGCGGCCCGCGCTGGTGTGGGGCTGGCTCAGGTATCCGGCCTGCTCCAGGGCCAGCATCTCGTTGCGGACCGTGGCCGGGGAGACGCCCAAGTCGGCCATCTCAGAGACATGGGACGAGCCCACGGGCTGGGTGGTGGAGATGTAGCCCTCCACCACGGCTCGCAGCACCGCAGCCTTGCGGGCCGAGAGCGTCTCGCCTTGGGCTTCCATGAACGTCGAATACTACTGGGCTGGTGCGACCTACCACTCAACAGAAGTGGCCGGGGATGTCTCAGTCGTCGAGGCGTAGGGCGGAGATGAACGCATCCTGGGGCACGTCGACCCGGCCGATGGCCTTCATCTTCTTCTTGCCGGCCTTCTGGTTCTCCAGCAGCTTGCGCTTGCGGGTCACATCGCCGCCGTACAGCTTGGCGGTGACGTCCTTGCGGAAGGCCTTGACCGTCTCTCGGGCGATGATCTTGCCGCCGATTGCCGCCTGGATGGGAACATCGAACTGCTGGCGGGGGATCAGCTCCTTGAGCTTGGTGGCCATGCGCCGGCCGTAGGAATAGGCCGAGTCTCGATGGATTATGGAGCTGAAGGCGTCCACCGGCTCGTGCTGGAGCAAGATGTCCACCTTGGTGAGGTCGGACGAGGCATACCCGTCGGGCTCGTAGTCCAAGCTTGCATATCCCTGGGTACGGCTCTTGAGCTGGTCGAAGAAGTCCACCACCACCTCGGCCAGCGGAAGCCGGTAGGCCAGCTCCACCCGCTCGGGGGACAGGTATTCCAGCTTCTTCATCTCCCCCCGGCGCGCTTGGCACAGCTCCATGAGGGTGCCGGTGTAGTCGGCGGGGGCGATGATGGTGGCGGCCAGCATGGGCTCCTGGATGCCCTGCACCTCAGCGGCCGGGGGCATGGCCGAGGGGTTGTCCACCTCCAACTCCTCGCCGTTTTCCAGCTCCACCCGGTAGGCCACCGAAGGGGCGGTGGCGATGAGGCTGAGGTTGAACTCACGCTCGAGGCGCTCCCTTACGATCTCCATGTGCAAGAGCCCCAGAAACCCGCAGCGGAAGCCGAAGCCCAAGGCGCCCGACGACTCGGGCTGATAGTTGAAGCTGGAGTCGCTCACCCGCAGCCGCTCCAGGGAGTCGCGCAGCGCGGCGAACTCGTCGCCGTCGATGGGATACAGCCCGCAGAACACCATCGACTTGGGCTCTTGGTAGCCGGCCAATGGCTCGGCTGAGCCGTCGCGGGCGGTGGTGACGGTCTCGCCCGAGCGGGCCTCGGCCACGTTCTTCATGCCGGCGATGAGGTAGCCCACCTCACCGGGTCCCAGCTCGTCTACCGGTGTCGGATGAGGGCGCCACGTCCCGATCTCGTCGGCCTCCCGTTCGGTGCGGGCCTGCATGAAGCGGATCTTGGCTCCCGACCGCAGCCTCCCGTTCATCACCCGCACCGAGCTGACCACGCCCCGGTACTGGTCGAAGTGCGAGTCGAATATCAGCGCCTGGAGCGGGGCATCAGGGTCTCCGGTCGGCGGAGGTGTGCGGGCCACCACTGCGTCGAGCAGCTCGGCCACGCCTTCGCCGGTCTTGGCGCTGATGTGGAACACGTCTTCTGCCGGGATGCCCAGCACCTGCTCGATCTCGGAGGCCCGGCGCTCGGGCTCGGCCGCGGGCAGGTCGATCTTGTTCAGCGCGGCCACCACCTCCAGGTCGTTCTCGATGGCCAGATAGCAGTTGGCCAGTGTCTGGGCCTCGATGCCCTGAGCGGCGTCCACCAACAAGATGACCGACTCGCAGGCGGCCAAAGAGCGGCTCACCTCGTAGCCGAAATCCACATGGCCGGGTGTGTCGATGAGGTTGATGACGTAGCCGTCGTGGTCGAGGCGGACGCTTTGGAGCTTGATGGTGATGCCCCGCTCCCGCTCCAAGTCCATGGAGTCTAGGTATTGGGCGCGCATCTCCCGGGGGTCGACTGCCCCGCAAATCTCCAGCATGCGGTCGGCCAGCGTGGACTTGCCGTGGTCGATGTGGGCGATGATCGAGGTGTTGCGGATTCGAGTGAGGTCTAATAGCACGACAACTAGAAACGCTACCGCCCCTCCCGTGTGGTTGGTGGGGTCGGCGGGCGGTAGAGTCGTCATTCTGTGGCAAACATCAAGAGCCAGATAAAGCGCAATCGCCAGAACGAGAAGCGCCGTCAGCGCAACCGGGCCGTGCGCTCCGAGATCATCACCCGCACTCGGACCGCAGAGGCCGCCGCGGAGCAGGGCGATGCCACCGAGACCGCCGAAGCGGCCCGCATGGCCATCAAGCGCATCGACAAAGCAGCCAGCAAAGGCGTGCTGCACCCCAACACCGCAGCTCGGAGGAAATCCCGCCTGATGAAGCGCTTGGCGCGGCTCCAGGCTGAATAGGGCTAACCCAACCCCAACCCTCTAGCGATTGAGCTGAGTCAGGCGAGCCACCAGCACCTCCAACACCGCATCCGGTGATATAGCGGTGGCCCCCCGGAGATCCAAGTCGGCTTGGGCCAAAAGCTCGATCGAACGGGCGATTCTCTTGGTCCCCAGCTTGCGGGTTTGGCGCAGCGCCTTGCGGGCGGGGAAGGTGGAGCCCCTGATGCCCAGCAGCTCGGCCGCCTCCTTCTCATCGGCAGCCCCGGTGCCGTCGAGCCGCAGCAGCCGGGCGTGGTGGTTGTGCAGCGAGGCCAGCACCTGCATCTCGTTGCGGCCCCCGGCATTAAGCATCCGGTGCAGCTTCTCCAGAGCATCGGCGATGTTGCCCGACTCCACCGCGTCGGTCAGCTCCCAAGGCGGCACTGATCCGGCTTCACCCACGAACGGGACCACATCGTCAGCCTCCAATGCACGATCTGGCCCATAGGTAGATGCCAGGGTGGCCAGCACCGCGGGAAGGCGGCTCAAGTCCTCTCCCAGGTGATCGGCCAGCATCCGCTTGGCCCCGGCCCGCAGCCGCAGTCCCGCCGCGGCGATCTGGGCGTCCATCCATTGGGCAGTTCCGTCACGACCCCGGGGTATCCCGGCGCCGATCACCTCCCCGCCGGCCGCAGCCACCGCTTCCGACAGGCGCTTGGGCACCGCGCCCAGCTTCTGAAGCGCCGGCCCCTTCTCCCACACCAGCACCAGATCGGTGGTGTCCAGGGGATTCTCCAGATAGCCGAGCAGGGGGCCGAGGGAGTCGACGGTGGAGAACCGGCCCAGCTCCCGGCCCACCACCACCCTCCGGGGGGTGAGAAACGGCGGGGTCTGGGCCGCGTCAACCAGCGGGGCGATGTGGTAGTCCTCGTCTTCCAGGTAGGCGGCCTCGGTCAGCTCGGCAACCATCAGTGACCGGTCGCCGTCGCCCACCAGCTCGGCAACCTGGTCGCGCACCGCGCCCGACAGCAGTACGTCGTCACCTCCGTGCAGCAAGACCACGGTGGCGCTCATTGGGAGTCTCGCCGATACTGGAGAATAGCGCTCATGAAGTCGGCCACTCGGCGGGTGCCAGCCACATCGTGGGCCCGCAGAATTCGACAGCCCAGACCAATACCCAGGGCGTGGGCCGCCAGTGTGGCCTCCCTCCGGTCCCCTACCTCGGTTCCGGTCAGCGCCCCCAAGAAGCCCTTGTTGGACACCGAAAGGAACACCGGATAGCCCAAGCCAACCAGCTCGTCGGCCCGGCGAAGGAGTTCCGCCGACATCTCGGGGGTCTTGCCCAGATCATGGCCCGCATCAAGCATGACCCGCTGCCCAGGAATCCCCGAGTCCACCGCCCACTGGGCCCGCTCTGATAGGAATTGGCTCACTTCGCCCACTAGGTCGTCGTATTCCGGCTCCGGATCGGCCACCCGCGGGGCCAAACGCACATGGCAGGCCACCACCGACGCCCCGGCTTCGGCGGCAGCGCAGAGATAGTCGGGATCGGCAAATCCGCTGATGTCGTTACCCACCACCGCCCCAGCGGCGTAGCTCTCCCGGGCCACCGAGGCCCGCCAGGTGTCCGCTGAGAGGGGCAGGTCGAAGCGCTCGCGCAACGCCTCGATGGCCGGCACCACCCGATCCATCTCCTCAGCCTCAGTCACCTCCGGGCCAGGGCCGGCCTTCACCCCGCCCACATCCAAGAAATCGGCCCCCTCGGCCACCAGCTTCTCCGCTTTGGCCAAAAAATCGTCGAAATCCCAGTACTGGCCGGCGTCGTAAAAAGAGTCAGGCGTCCGGTTCAATATCCCCATAACCAGAGCCCGCGTGGTCACGTCATAGCGATGCGGCCCCAGCTCCACAATCACGCAGGCGACGCTACACCGCCTGCCGGGGTGACTGTGACTGCCAGGCGAGGGTCGTGGGAGGTCACTTCTACGACAAGACCCCCCACCAGCACTCTTTGGCCGGTCTGGACAGTGGTGGCACCGCCGATGCGGTGGCCGGGTGGGGCAATGATTGTTCCTACCCACATCCGCTCTTGGAGCGACCGAATCTGGTCGCGTTGGGCGCGGGTACCTCGGTCGGCCACCGCGATGTCGACGACGCCCACGCCAGTCCGGCGCAGATCCTCTAACAGCCTTTCGGTTGACCGGTTGGAACCCAGCGCGATCACCACGGACTGGTCTTCGCGCCATACCTCGACCCCGGAATCGAAGACGGTATGGAATGGCGGGTCGGAGGTTCGCAAGGCGACCGCAGGCACCAGCCAGCGCTGTGACCAGTGCGGCTGCGGCCACCGCCCGCAGCAGGTGCGTCGTCGAGCCAGCCACCATGCCGCGGCGCCGATTGCCACGGCGGCGAGGTGCGATGCCCCCGCAGCTCGCCCAATCGGGCTGAGGCCGCCCATCCGGCCACAGCCTGGATCCAGCCGATGCCCAAGCTGGTGGGCCAGTGGATGGCGTGGGCCAGTGGTGCCGCCGAGGAGTCCGGCCACCACTCCGGCGGACATGCTCCACATCATGATCGGCCCGGCCACCGGGGCGGCCAGCAGGTTGGCGGGCAAGGACGCGACCGGCACTCCGCCGAAGGTGGCGATCAGCAGCGGCGACACGGCTAGCTGGGCCGACACGGTGACCCCCAGCGCCTCGGCCAGCAACCGGGGGCCGGGCAGGCGCTCGGCCAACCGGGGCGCCCACAAGATGATGCCCGCCGAGGCGGCCACCGACAGCCGGAAGGCCACCGAATGCACCAACAACGGATCGACCAGTACTAACAGGGCCACGGCTAGGGCCAGCACCCGACGGCTGGAGGCATCGCGGCCCAACAAGGTCGCGGTAGCGGCTATTGCCGCCATCACGGTGGCCCGCAGCACCGAGGGCTCAAACCGGGTGACCAGCGCGAAGAAGCCGATCACCCCCAGCGTGAGCACCCAGCGACCCCGGTAGTCGAAGCGCTCGATCAGAGGCCGGGCCAGAATCAATACGAAGGCCACGTTTTGGCCCGACACGGCCAGAAGGTGGGTGAGGCCCGCGGCCCGGAAGTCGTCGGACACCACCGGCGACTGATAGCGGTCGTCGCCATACGACAGCCCGGTGAACAGGGCGTGGCGGTCGTCGTCGAGTGACTCGGCACCGGAAGCGATGGTGCGGCGCAGCCAGTTGGCCAACCGGTAGGGCGGCGACCCGTCGCGATGGCTGTGGATGCGGTCGATGCTCAGCCGGTTGGCGATGTGGCGGGCCGCTTGGTAGTCGGGCAGCGGCTGAATCGGGCGCACGCTTCCGGTAATGAGGATGCGGTCCCCGGCCAGCCGCTCGCCCAGGTCGCGGGCCGCTCGGCCGTAGGCCCAGGCTTCGTAGCGCCGTCCCTCCGTCCGCACGCTCACTCGCATCCCTTCGCCCACAGGAACCGGATCGGCCACCAGGGTTGCTTCGCCTTCAAACGCAGCAGCCTCAACCGGGTCGAGTCCCGCCCAGGCCCGGGCTCCTAGCGATGAGCCGAGCAGCATGACTGCTGCCACCAGCAGCCACGGCTTGCGGATGGCTAAGGCCACCACCCCCAGGGCAATCGCCGGAATCAGCGGAACGGACGCTGACCACCCGGCGCCGACTATGGCGGCAACGGCGAGGGCCACTGCTTGGCGGTCGCTCATCGCCGTCGGAGGCTCACACGGCTACTAGCTCGCGTAGCAACTCAAGTTTGCTGGGACCTATGCCCGACACCGCCAGCAACCCTTCAACTGTGGCGAACCCGCCAATGCGCTGGCGGTGCTCGACGATGGCGGCAGCGATGGCCGGACCGACCCCAGGCAAAGACTCCAGCTGTTCGGGGGTGGCAGTGTTGAGGTTCAAAGGCCCCGATCGGACAGCAGCCCCGCTACCGACCGGTCCGCTTCCGTTCAGGGGCGCGGGTATCTCGGTTTGACCGACACGGGGGAAGTACACCCACTGCCCGTCGAACAGCGTGTCGGCCAAGTTCACCCGGTCGTAGTCGGCGTCAGGGGTCATCCCTCCGGCGGCTTCCACCAAGTCGAGCACCCGGGCCTCGCCTCGAAACAGATACACCCCCGGTGTGTGCACCGCACCGGCCGCGTGGACCAGGATCGGGTTCGGCTCGGCCGTGGGAATCGCAGAAGTAGGCAGCGGTGTGGCCATGGGAATGACCGCCTCAGGTCGGGGGGCCCCGCTGGCCCCCACCATCAGGTAGGCGGCCACTGCGATGGCAATCGCGAGTCCGGCCCCAGCCATCAGCAGCCGAGGGCCGGTGATTAGATGGCGGTAGTCGTCCCACATCTCCCGAACCCGCTCCGCAGGGGTCAACCGAGGAGGAGGAAGCGATGGGTGCTCCATGGTTGTATCCGGGCGCGGTGCGCCGTCGCAGCCAGAGGGGAAGCCCTTTTACAGTATCAGAAATAAATTAGAATTACTGTAATTCAATAAAGCTGGGTGGTGAGGCGGCGGCGGTAGACGGAGGTGCGGGGATCGTCGGACCCCATGATTTCCAACAGGTCGACGAATTCCTGACGGGCGGCCGGGTCGGCCTTCACCTGGCCGAGAAGGTTCTCCAGCCGGGCCTCAACATCGCCGTTGTCGGCCCCGCGGCCGGTGCGGGCCAGAGCGGCCACCCGGCGGACCTCGGCGTTCTCGGGAATCCTCTCCAGAAGCGTGAGAGCCTTCTCGCCCTGCTCTTGGGCCACCAGCAATTCGGCCAGTCCCACCACTGCACCCTCGTGGTCGGCGTCCAACTCCAAGGCCCGCCGAAGGGATGCTTCGTCGCCCGCGGCTACCAGCGCATCCACCTCGCTCTCCTGCTCAGTGGGCAGCAGGCGCTGCACGAACTCAGTCACCGCCGCCTCGCCCTGGGCACCGATGAAACCGTCCACCACCTTGCCGGCTCGCATGGCGTACACGGCAGGAATGCTCTGCACCTGGAAGGCCTGGGCGGTCTGGGGGCTGTCGTCCACGTTGACTTTGGCCAGCTCCACCGCCCCGTTGGCGGCCGCCACAACCTGCTCCAAAATCGGCCCAAGCGTCTTGCACGGTCCGCACCACGGCGCCCACAGATCCACCACCACCGGCACGGTGTGGGATCGCTCTACTACTTCGGTCGCAAACGTTGCGTCGCTTACATCGGCCATCGGCTACCTCTCATTGACCCGGATTGAACGCTACCCTCACCAATTGCATGGACCACATCCGAGGCATCCAGCATGACGCGGTCAGCGCGTGGTTCGAGGCCAATGTTCTCGGCGTGGCCTTGCCGCTGACGTTCGACTTGATTGCCGGCGGACACTCCAATCTCACATTCAAGGTCGCCGATGCCAATGGCCGGTGCTACGTGCTGCGCCGGCCCCCGCTGTACCAGGTTCTGGCCACCGCCCACGACATGGGCCGAGAGCACAAGATCATCGCCGCCCTGGAAGACACCGATGTACCGGTTCCCCGCACGTTCGGGCTCTGCGAGGACGAATCAGTCAACGAGCGCCCGTTCTACGTCATGGATTTCGTGAACGGGATGGTGGTGCGCAACCGCAGGAATGCTGTTTCGCTGGCCTTAGAGCAGCGCCGGGTCGCCTCCCAGTCGATCGCCGAGACGCTGGCCCTCATCCACGCGGTGGACGTGGATGAGGTAGGGCTGGGCGATCTAGGCCGCAAGGAGGACTACATCGCCCGCCAGCTCCGGCGCTGGCTGCGCCAGTTCGAGGAGTCCAAGACCCAGGACCGCCCCCAGATTCAAGAGGTCCACGACCACCTTGTCGCCCGCATCCCCGACCAGGGAGAAGCCGGCATCGTCCACGGAGACTACCGCCTGGACAACTGCATACTGAGCGAACAAGGCCAGGTGGTGGCGGTGCTCGACTGGGAGCTGTGCACCCTGGGCGACCGCAACGCGGACGTGGCCCAGCTTCTGGTGTATTGGGCCGAGCCCAATGACTTGGAGGTTGCACTGGACGATCCCCCCACCGCCGAATCCGGGTTCGCTAGCCGGGCCGAGATGTTCGACTTGTACTTGGAGGCATCGGGACGCGAAATCGACAGCTTCGACTTTTACATGGCCTTCGGCTACTGGAAGCTGGCCTGCATCCTGGAAGGCGTGTACAGCCGCTATGTGGGAGGGGCAATGGGCGACAAGGCGCCGCCGCAGGGGGCCGAGAGCTTCGTCGCCCGGGTGGACGCCCTGGTTGACATGGCCACATCAGCCGCGGAGCAGGTGGCATGAGCAGCGAGTTGGTCACCGTCCAGCAACTGCCCGACCTGGTCGACCCAGTGTTGGTAGTGGCCCTCGACGGGTGGGTGGACGCCGGCTACGGCATGCGCAACGCCGCTGAGATCATGATCGACTCAAACGAAGCGGTGCTGGCGGCCAGCTTCGATTCCGACCTGTTGATAGATCACCGAGCCCGCCGTCCCACTATGACCGTACGAGACGGCCGGGTCGACGACATATCGTGGCCGGCGATAAGGCTCGAGGTGCTGAGCGACCTCGACCAGCGCAAGTTCTTGATGCTCCACGGCCCCGAACCCGATTTCCGCTGGCAGGCGTTCTGCACTGCGGTCGACGAATTGGTGCAGCAGTTGGGGGTAGCCCGGGTGGTGTCGTTGGGGGCCTACCCCGCAGCGGTGCCCCATACCCGACCAGTGCGCCTGTCAGCCACCGGCACCACCCAGGATCTGATCGAGCGGTTCGGCTCTTTTCAGGGAACCCTGGAGGTTCCCGCCGGCATCAGCGCGGCTTTGGCCAAGCGATTCGAGGCCGCCGGACTGGAAACGGTATCGGTGTGGGCCCAAGTGCCCCACTACGCATCCGGATCGCCATTCCCGGCCGCCGCTGCGGCCCTCATCCAGGGTCTGCGCGTCGTCACCGAGTTGCGGTTCGATCCGGCACCGCTGATCGCCGAGGGGCTGGAGGTGTCGCGTCGGCTCGACTCCATGATCGCCCAGAACGCCAGCCACAAGCGCCTGTTGGGACAGCTCGAAGGCGCCTACGACACCACCATGGGAGAACACGGCGACGAGCTTCCCACCGGGGACGAACTGGCCGAAGAGCTGGAGCGCTTCTTGCGCGACCAAGACGAGTCCAAGTGACCAAGACCACCACCCGAGAGGACAGATCATGAAGCTAGACGGCAACCTCATTACCAGAGCGGCCAGAAAGGGAACGGTGGGGCCACTTGGCGAGGCCGCCGACAACGCCCGCCATTTGGAGGGCGCCGGCTACGACGGAGTCTGGTCGGCCGAGCTCGACCACGACCCGTTCCTGCCTCTGGTGCTGGCCGCCGAGCACACCAGCCGCATCCAGATCGGGACCTCGATTGCGGTGGCATTCGCCCGCAACCCGATGGTCTTGGCCAACTTGGGATGGGATCTCCAGGCCTATTCCGGAGGGCGCTTCATTCTCGGCCTCGGTTCACAGATAAAGCCCCACATCACCAAGCGGTTCTCCATGCCCTGGTCTCACCCCGCCGCCCGCATGAAGGAGATGGTCGAGGGCATCAAGGCCATATGGGATAGCTGGGAGAGCGGCGAGCGGCTGTCGTTTCGGGGGGAGTTCTACCAGCACACCCTCATGACGCCGATGTTCAGCCCCGGCGCCAACCCCTTCGGCCCACCCCCCATCCATTTGGCCGCGGTGGGCGACCTCATGACCGAGGTGGCCGGAGAGTCGGCCGACGGCTGGATCAGCCACGGGTTCACCACCCCCAGCTACGTGAGGGATGTGTCTCTGCCCGCCCTCGAGCGCGGGGCCGCAAAGGCAGGCCGCGACCCCATGGACATAGAGGTGTCGATGCCGGTGTTCATCGTTACCGGAGAGTCCGAGGAGGAGATGGCCTCTTCCGCCCAGGCAGCCCGCCAGCAGCTGGCCTTCTACGGCTCGACGCCCGCCTATCGCCCGGTACTAGAGCACCACGGCTGGGGCGACGCCCAAGACGAGCTGAACCGCATGTCGAAGCAGGGACAGTGGGTGGAGATGGCCGACGTGATCGACGACACCATGCTGGCAACATTCGGCGTTGTGTCTGAGCCCCAGAACCTGGCCGACGGCGTGGCCGCCAGCTACGGAGGTCTGATCGACCGCCTGTCGTTCGGCCACGGCCTCCGCCCCGACGGCCCCTGGGCCGAGGTGCGCGACGCGCTCCGAGCCATCCCGGGACGGTCGCCCGAATAGGGCGTCAGGCCACCACGTTGACCAGTTTGGGGGGGCGGGCGATGACCCTTCGGGGCTCGCCGCCGTCTAGGTAGGCCTGCACCCGCTCTGACGCCAGCGCCAGTGCCTCGGCGTCGGCGTCGGCGATGTCGGCGGCTACTTCGATGCGGTCGCGTACCTTGCCGTTCACCTGCACCACCATGGTGACCGTCTCCAGCACCAGCTTGGCATCATCGGCTGTGGGCCATTGCTCGGTGTGGATGTTCCCTCCCCGGCGCATCTCCCACAGCTCGGCGCAGATGTGGGGCATCATGGGCGCCATCACCAAGAGCAGCGAGTCGACGGCGAAGGCCAGCGTGTCGTGGTGGGGGCCGTCGTCTAGCTGCACGTAGCGGTACAGCTCGTTGGTAAATTCCATGCAGCCGGCCACCGCGGTGTTGTACGACCAGCGGTCGAACTCCGAGGTGATGCGGTCGATGAGCCGGTGGGTGGCCGCGTCGATGGCTTCGTCGGCCGGTGAGGGCGCACCGGTGCGGGCCGGGTTGGTCCGCTCGGCGGTGCCGGCGGCCAGCCGCCACAGCCGGCCCAAGAACCGGGCGCAGCCCTCGAGGCCGAAGTCCTCCCAGTCCACGTCCTCGGCGGGGGGCTTGACCTGCAAGATGGCCAGGCGCAGGGCGTCGGCGCCGTGGGCGTCGATGATGTCCTCGGGGGCCACCAGGTTGCCCTTCGACTTGGACATCTTGCCCCCGCCCATTCGCACCATGCCCTGGGTGAACAGCCGCTGGAAGGGCTCTCTCAGCCCGGCGGGGGCCACCCCCAGGTCAGACAGCGCCCGGGTGAAGAACCGGGCATACATCAAATGCAAGATGGCGTGCTCCACCCCGCCGATGTACTGGTCGACCGGCAGCCACCGCTCCAGCGCCTCTTGGCTGAACGGCATCTCGGAGTTGTGGGGGTCGGCGAATCGCAAGAAGTACCAGGACGAGTCCACGAAGGTGTCCATGGTGTCGGTCTCCCGCCGGGCTGGGCCGCCACAGCCGGGGCAGGTGGTGTGCAAGAAACCGGGGTGGTCCACCAGCGGGGACCGCCCGGTGGGCATGAAGGCCACGTCGTCGGGAAGGCCCACCGGCAAGTCGTCGTAGGGAACCGGCACCGTCCCGCATCCCTCGCAGTACACCACGGGGATGGGGCAACCCCAGTAGCGCTGGCGGGACAGCAGCCAGTCGCGCAGGCGGTAGTTCACCTTGCGCTGGCCGAGGCCCTCGCGTTCCAGCCAGTCGATGGCCGCGGCCTTGGCCTCGTCCATCCACAGGCCGTTCAGCCACTCGCTGTTGATGGACGGCCCGTCGCCGGCGTAGGCCTCGCCGTCGAAGCCGTCGGAGGGCTGAACGGTGCGGATGATGGGCAGGCCGTAGGCGGTGGCGAAGTCCCAGTCTCGCTGGTCCTCGCCGGGCACAGCCATGATCGCCCCGGTGCCATAGGTGGTGAGCACGTAGTCGGCCAAAAACAGCGGGATCGGCTCGCCGGAGAACGGGTTGACCACCCGGGTGCCGGTGTCCACCCCCCGCTTGTCGGCCGGGCCGCCTGCCGACAGCCGCTCGAACTCGCTGCGCTCGGCTACCTCGGCGATGAACGCCTCCACCTCGGCTCGGCGGTGATCGGCCACCAGCTCCGCCACCCGGGGATGCTCAGGGGACATCACCGCGAAGGTCATGCCGAAGCTGGTGTCGGGCCGGGTGGTAAACACCGGGACCCCCTCGACGTCGTCGCGGGGCCGGCCGGCCTCATCGGCGATGGGCAGCGTGAACTCGGCGCCCTCGGAGCGACCGATCCAATTGCGCTGCATGACCTTGACCCGGTTGGGCCAGTCCAGGCCGTCCAACCCGTCGAGCAGCTCCTCGGCGTACGCGGTGATGCGGTAGAACCACTGCTCCAGCTCGCGCTGTTGGGCCAGGTCGCCGGAGCGCTCGCAGGTGCCGTCGGCCAGCACCTGCTCGTTGGCCAGAACCGTCTGGCAGCCGGGGCACCAGTTCACCGGGGCGGTGGCCCGGTACACCAGGCCGGCCTCGTAGAACTTCAAGAAGATCCACTGGGTGAAGCCGATGTAGTCGGCGTCGTGGCTGCTCAGGCTCCGGCGCCAGTCGTACACCGCGCCGATGCGGCGCAATGACGACGACAGCCGCTCGATGTTGGCGTCAGTGTGCTCTCGGGGGTGGGTGCCGGTCTTGATGGCGGCGTTCTCCGCGGGCAGGCCGAAGCTGTCGAAGCCGATGGGCGAAAGCACCCCGTCGCCGCACATGGTGCGATAGCGCACCAGCAGGTCGCCGAAGGTGTAGTTGCGGACGTGGCCGATGTGGGCCGGGCCGCTGGGATACGGGTACATCGACAGCACGTAGTAGGGCGGCCGGGAATCGTCGTTGTCGATGTCGTAGGTGGCGTCGTCGATCCAGCGCTGCTGCCATTTCGGCTCAATGGCCGCCGGGTCGTAGCCGTCCATGGCCGCTCAATCTACCGAGCGCCCGGTCGGGGCCAATAACCGTTATCCCATGTGGGTCGGCCCTTCGACGGCTGTTAGAGTTTTCTGCTCGCGGGGCTGTAGCTCAGTTGGCTAGAGCGCTTGCATGGCATGCAAGAGGTCGTGGGTTCGAGTCCCATCAGCTCCACCGCGGCGGATTGGTCAGCCGGCCAACCGGTACATGATGACGTCGGAGGGAACCAGCCGCTCTTCCGTCGGATCCACGGCCAGGGCCAACCCTTGTAGGGTGTACGCCCCTAGCAGCGCTGGACCATCGTCCTCGCCAAACACCACCAACGTCACCTCGTTCTCACCTTCCACCGTCACCCACGCACGGCCGTAGTTCATGAGTATCCGCCGTCCGTCGGCCAGACTGAGTCGCCGCGTGCCGATTGGAACCACGCCCAGGTCGCGCAACAGACGGCCGGGCAGCATGGTGTAGAAGGAACCGGTGTCCACTATCGCCTCGATCTCCAAGGTCTCCCCGCCGTCCGCAACCGAGATCTGGATTGGCACAGTGATGATTCCCATACCGAAATTCTAACCCACCCCATTCTAGGTTGTCGATCAATGAAATAATATGAATTAGCTTGTAATAGAACCAAGCTGGATCTCGACGGCCCCGACGAGGTCGGCACTGGAGCGGGCGGTCCAGATGGTGTAGGGGCCGGGGTCTACGTACCAGCCGGCGGCGGTGCGCTTCTGTGATTCCCCGGCGGGAACGGGGCTGCCGATGTCTAGTCCGGGCGGGGACTGGTCGCCGGGGTCGTAGTAGGCGAAGGCCCGGCGGTTGAGCACGATGCGGGCGGTGGTGGCCTCGCCGGGGGCCAGGTGGACCTTGGCGAAGCCCTTGAGCTCCCGGACCGGGCGGTGCAACAGCGACGGGGGCGGCGCCACGTATACCTGCACCACGTCGCTTCCCGCCCGGTCGCTGGTGTTGGCCACATCGACCTCCACGACCACCGGGTTGGTCATCTCGGTGTCGCCCCCGCCTGAGACTCGGGGCGCCGACCATTCGAATACCGCATACGACAAACCGTGGCCCAAGGGCACCGCCGGCTCGATGGCCCTTGCGTCGAACCAGCGGTGGCCGATGTAGAGGCCTTCGCCGTAGCGGACCACGCCGTTCTCCCCCGGATAGTTCAGATACGCCGGGCTGTGCTCGTAGCGGGCCGGCACCGTCATCGTCATCCGCCCCCCGGGGTCGGCCAGCCCGAACAGCACGTCGGCCGCCGCATAGCCCATCTCCTGGCCGCCGAACCCGGCCACCAGCACCCCGGCCACATCGTCGGCCCAATCGAGGTTGCAGGCCCCGCCGGTGTTCACCACCACCACCGTGTTGGGGTTGGCCGCGGCCACCCGTCGGATCAGCTCGGGCTGCTCGCCGGGCAGGTCGAACGAGTCGCGGTCGCGCCCCTCGGTCTCCCAGTCGGCGTTGGTTCCCACCACCACCACGGCCGCTTCGGCCGCGGCGGCGACCTGCACCGCTTCGGCCAGCAGATCCCGCTTAACCTGGGATTTCAACCCCACCCGAACTCCGCACAACATGAAGCTGTCCCGGCTGGAGTACTCGATGACGATGGGCGTCTCGCGGCCCTCGGTTAGCTGCACCGGCGCGGAGACCACCTCAGAGCCCATCCCGAAGAAGTCGTCGCCTCGGTCGTAGTCCCCCTTGGTGGCGTCCAACACCACTTCTCCGTCGAGCAGAACCCGGCAGCGTCCAAGCTGCACCAAGCCCAGGGTGTGCTCGCCAGTGTCCTCAGCCACCACGACGCCCGATGCCCGCACCGAGAACGCCTCGGGATCAACCCCCGGCCCCGGCTCGCCGAAGAACACCAGCTCGGCCGAAGCCGACTCGCTGGCATGCACCGCCGGTCCCGACCAGTCGTGGCCGTTGAAGAACTCCAGTCGGAGCTTTCCCCCCAGCGTCGGGGCAGCCAGCGCCACCAGGGAGCGTTCGATGTCGCAGCCCTGGGCGTAGCTCACGTTGAGGTGGCTGTGCTCGTCACTCAGCGCATCAATCAGGCTCACATTGCGATAGGCCTGCACGGTGGCCGATCCCCCGCCCATGATCTGGGCCTTGCGAGCGTTGGGGCCTATCACCGCCAACGTTTTCGACATGGCCGGATCCAGCGGTAGGACCCCGTTGTTGGCCACCATGACGGTTCCCGCCGCGGCCGCCTCCCGCAGCAGCGCTCGGTCCTCAGAGCGGTCCAACTCGTGCTCTTGGCCGGGCACGCATCCATCGTCTCCGCCGAAGGCCCCGGTGCGCTCCAGCAGGCGTAGCACGTCGCCGGCGATCCGGTCGAGATGGCGCTCGTCCATCTCCCCCGCGGCCAGCGCCTCGCTGATCGGTCCTCGGTTGTACCACTGGCCCGGCCCGGGCATCTCCAGGCTCAAGCCGGCTCGGGCGGACCCCGCAGTCGACCGGGCCGCGAACCAGTCGGAGACCACGAACCCGTCGAAGCCCCACTCGTGGCGCAACACCTGGGTGAGCAGCCACTCGTTCTCGGAGCAGAAGGTGCCGTTTAGCCGGTTGTAGGCGCTCATGATCCCCCAGGTGCCGCCTTCGAGCACCGCGTACTCGAACGGCACCAGGTACACCTCCCGCAGGGTGCGCTCGTCCACTTGGGAGTCGATGGAGTTACGCTCGAACTCGGAGTCGTTGGCCACGAAATGCTTGGGGGTGGTGGCCACCCCTCGAGACTGCACACCCCGCACGAACGCCGCGGCAACCAACCCCGACAAGAGCGGATCCTCGCTGTAGCACTCGAAGTTGCGCCCGCCCAGCGGGTTGCGGTGCAGGTTGATGGTGGGGGCCAAGAGCACCCGGCAGCCCTTGGCCCGGGCCTCTTCGCCCAGAACCCCGCCCAGCCGCTCGATGAGCTCAGGATCCCAGGTGGCCCCCAGCACCGCCCCGGCGGGAATGCAGGCCGTGGCCGTGCCGGTGCCCAAAAGCCCGCCGCCCCGGGCGCCGTTGGGCCCGTCGGTGACACCGATGGCAGGAATGCCCGCCTCCGGAAAGCTCTTGGTGGTCCAGATAGCCTCACCGGCCACCAGATCTGCCTTTTCCTCGGTGCTCAGCGCAGCCAACCGCGACTCAATTGATTCCGACATGGCCTTAGCGTCTCACACCGGATTGCCCGGCCATCAGTCCTACTGGGTGCGGCGGGTGGCGGTGCCGGCGGGGAAGGCGGCCATGATCAGGGCTGCTGAGGCGCCGAATGAGGCGATGACCCAGATCCAGGCCCGCTGGAACCCCACCAGCATGTCGTCGGCGGGCGCAGAGCTGAACAGCGCCACCACCACGGCGATTCCCAGGGCGAAGCACACTTGCTGGACGGTGCGGGTGGTGGCGTTGGCAATGGCGAAGCGAGACGGCGAGATGTCGCACATGGCCGCGCTGACGAACGTGGCGATGGACAGCCCCACGCCGGTGCCCAACACAATGCTGGAGGGCAAGAAAACCGCGAAATAGGCCGACGACTCCCCCGCCAACAACAGCAGCCACAGATACGACAGGCCGCAAAGCGCCACTCCCGAAGTCAGCAGCCATCGATGCCCCCACCGATCGGCCATCCGCCCTATGGGCACTGACAGCGCCGACGCCATGATCGGCCCCGGGGTGAGTCCGAGCCCGGCCTCGAGCACCGAGAGCCCCCACAGATCTTGCAGCAACAAAGAGCTCATCAAAAACCCGGGCACAAACCCCAGTGCGTACAGCCCGAACGAGGCGGTCGCCGACGAGAACGACCGATAGCTGAACAGGCTCAGGTCGAGCAGCGGGTTGGGGTGGGACCGCGACCGCCAGACCACGAAAGGCAGCAGCACCACGCCCACCACCGCGAAGACAACGATGCGAGGATCGCCATAGCCCCACCCCTCGCCCTGGACGATGGCCACCATGACCAGCGCCAGCGCCAGGGTGCCCATCGGCACGCCCACCACGTCGAGACGGCCCTCGGAGTCTTCGTCGCGCGACTCCCGCACCAAGCGAGTGGATGCCATGAAAACCAGAGCGGCGATGGGCAGGTTGACGTAGAAGATCCACCGCCAGCCCAAGCCCTCGATCAACAGCGCACCGATGGACGGGCCGAACGCCGCCCCCAGCGCTCCCATCGCCCCCCACATGCCGATGGCCGCCGAGCGGCGGGACACCGGGAACTCCGGCAGCACCATGGCCAGCGACGACGGCATGATGAGCGACCCGCCCATCGCCTGCACCACCCGGGCGGCGATCAGCACCTCCACTTCGGGCGCCACCCCGCTGAACAGCGACCCGACCGCAAAGATGGCCAACCCGAGATTGAACATCTTGCGCCGCCCCTGCCTGTCGGCCAGACGACCGGACAGCAGCAAGAACGACCCCACCGTGATGGAGTAGCCGCTCACAATCCACGACAGTGCGGCGTTGGACGCCCCCAGGGACTTCTGGATCGACGGGAAGGCCACGTTGACTATGGAGACGTCCACCACCACCATGAACGCCGCCGCGGTGGCCGCCCCCAAAGCCAGCCAGGAACGGCGCTCTACCGGCTCAACCATCGGCGACCTCCATCGAAGCCACGCTAGTGGTCTGTCCATTAAGCGGGACGTTCCCGCTTCACTATGCTGGGTCCACCGCAAAACCAGGGGGACAAGATGGCGACGTACGACACGATCATTGCCGGTGGAATGGTGATCGACGGGACCCGAGCCCAGCGGATTCGGGCCGATGTGGGCATCAAAGACGGGAAGATCGCCAAGATCGGCCGGCTCAAGGCCTCCGACGCCGATGAGGTGCTAGACGCCGACGGGATGATCGTGGCCCCGGGCCACATCGACCTCCACACCCACTACGACGCCCAGCTTTTCTGGGACCCGTACTGCACGCTTTCGGGCTGGCACGGAGTTACGTCGATCGTCATCGGCAACTGCGGCTTTGGGTTCGCACCGGTTGCCCCCGATGACCGGGAGCGGGCCATGCTGACTATGACCCGCACGGAGGCCATTCCGTTCGACGCCATGGACGCGGGCATGCCCTGGGACTGGGTCACCTATCCGGAGTTCTTGGATGCGGTGGACCGCACTCCCAAGGCGGTCAACATGCGGTCGTTCTTCCCGCTGAACCCGGCCCTCAACTGGGTGCTGGGCTACGAGCGGGCCAAGGCCGGCGAGATGCCTACCGACGAGGAGCACGCCCAACTGCGGGCGCTGTTGCACGAGGCCATGGACGCCGGTGCCGGCGGCTGGTCGGTGCAGCGGCTGCGGGACTCCAACGTTCAGCGCGACCACGACGGCAACCCCATGAACACCGACGTGATGCCCAACGAGACGCTGTTCCAGTTGGCCGAGGTGCTGGCTGAGCGCAATCACGGGTTCATCCAGGCCACCTTCGCGCCCGACCCGGCCGACGAGACCCGCACCGAGCACCGGCGCACCTACGAGCGCCTAGCCGACATCAGCGGCCGGCCGGTGCTCTTCAACGTGATCACCCCCAACGCCCAGCGCCCCGAGCAGCACCTCAAGCAGATCGAATGGGTGGAGGATTGCCGGCTGCGGGGCCTGCCCATCTACGGCCAGGCTGTGACCACCGACGTGGGGCTGGCCTTCACCTTCGAGGAGTGGAACCTGTGGGACGACATGGATGCCTGGCGGGAGGCCACACTGGGCACCGTTGGGGAGCGTTTGGCGAAGCTGGCCGACCCGGCCCGCCGCCCGGCCCTGCGGGACTCGGAGTCGCTGGCGGTCACCTGCCCGATTGCCGACATCGTGCTGCTAGAGACAGCCAGCCCGCAGTACCAGCGCTACGCCGAAACCCGGGTGGGCGACATTGCCGCCGACCTAGGGGTGCATCCGGTGGACGCCATGCTCGACGTGGCGGTGGCCGACAACCTGGCCGCCACGTTCTACGCCTCGGGCACGTTCAACAACCCCGACCATCTGGTGGACCTGCTCAATTACCAGTGGGCCTTGCCCGGGGTGTCCGACGGCGGCGCCCACACCCGCTTCCTCACCGCAGGCCGGTGGCCCACCGAGCTGCTCATCAACGGGGTGCGCGACCGCGAGATCATCTCGCTGGAAGACGCCCACTGGCGCATGGCCGGGCTTCCGGCCCAGTGCGCCGGATTCACCGACCGGGGAACACTGACCCAGGGCAACGCGGCAGATGTGATCGTCTACGACCTCGACAGCCTGGCCATCGGCGCCAGCGAGAAGGTCCACGACATGCCCGCCGGAGAATGGCGCCGAGTCCAGCGGGCCTCCGGCTACCACTACGTGCTGGTCAACGGCGAGGTCACCATCCATGAGGACAAGGAAACCTGCACCTCTCCCGGCCGCCTTCTACGCGAGCAGTAGTTGATTGAAACTCACTGACAGTAGTTGAAACGCAAGTTTTCCCTCTAGGGTTCAGACGCGCTGCGGATCCCCACCCGGCGTCCTACGGGACCAATGCTCTGACCAGAATCCGGGTTGGGAACCCGTGGCCACTGTATCGGGCTGTGTCTAGGATGGCAATGGATTAGCGGCCAGGACCGGACAGTCCTTCCAGAGCAGATCCAAGGCGTAGTAATCGCGGGCTGAGGCGGTGAAGATGTGGACAATGAAGTCGCCATAGTCCATCAGAACCCATTCGTAGTCGGAGAGGCCCTCGATACAGAAGGGCTTGGGACCCCCGCTAAGACCTACCGCCTCTTCAATCCGCTCGGCCAGCGCCCGAACCGCTCGAGTGTTGGCCCCGCTGGTGATCACGAAGTGATCGGTGATGACCAGCACATCGCCGACATCAATGATGAGCGTGTCTGAGCCTGGCCCTTCTTCAGCCGCAGCCGCTGCGGCCCTTACCCAATCCTCCACGACCTTTGTGTCAGCGGCGCTGACGCTCATGCGGCCATCATGTCTTTGCCCGCATTGCTCGTGGGGTGGGTTTTGTGCTCATGCAGCGATCACTCTCCAACTTTATCCATCTCCCGCCATCAAATGGGAGAAATCTGCGCCGAACGTCACCGTGATGTCGATGGAAGATCCAGCCTGCTCCTCAGCAACCACCGAACCGGTACCCAAGGCATTGCGAAAGGCCTCAGCGTGGGAGGCAAATCCCATGTCGTGATAGGCGATCTTGGTGGTCTCCCAACCAAACTCCGTGGCATTCCCAATGATCTCGATCTGGGCCCCGGCCCGGCTGAGCGAGCGAGCCGCGATTCTGATGAGGTTGGGGGCGCCGGTGCCGTTTAGCAAACGGACCCTGGGCGAGCTGCCGTTCAAGACCGATATCGGAAACGGGATAAGCTCGCTTACCATCTCGCCAACCGCGGTCGCATCCAAGACGACCGCACCGCTCACATCGACGAGGCCGGGCACCGCCTCCAGACGGACCCGTCCATTGGCCAAGGCCAGTCCGAAGCGGCCCACACCTCGGTCGGTCTCGCCAGGAATCACGTCGGGAGCTGACGAGAGAGCCACTTGGCCCAGCCAGGCCTCCCAGAACAACTCATGGCGGAACAAGGCCGCAACCGGCGACTCGCCTGGGTTGCGCCACCCCAGATAAGGGCCGACATCAGCCGCAGCCAGGGTAAGAGCTCCAGACTCAAAGCGAGGCCCTCCGGAGGGTGAGACCAGCGCGTCAGGGTTGTCGAGCGCGATGGGGGCCACAGCGGACACCAATGCGGCCCAGCCTCGGTCATCTGTCACTTGGGACTCGCCGACGGGAACGCCCAGCAGCTCAGCCACTGCATCGACCACCCCGGAGCTTCCCGACTCAGCCCAGCGCACGCTGAGCGGCCCAATGGGGGTCAGGGTCTCAGGGGCGAGAAACAGGACAGCACCCTCAACTCCGGCATCAGTCAGCGCCAACAGAGTCACTCCATAGAGGCTTTCACCATCTCCGTGGATGAGCAGCAGCGTGGGTGTCGGCTCCACATATGCCTGGTAACCGGGAGCCGAGGGATCGACCGTAGCGCTCACGTCGGTGCCGTCGCTGCTGCCAGAAATGGCTGACCACCCCAGCCAGACCAATAGTGGCACTACTGCGGCCATTCCTAGCAGCATCACCGGCCAGCCCCAGCGCCACCGGCCAAGACGGCCTCGCTTATCCATAAAGCCCCTTGTCGCTGCAGTAGGCCAGCGCGGCCGGAGGCACCAGTCCGTCGAGCGGCCGGCTGGCATCAGCCCACTCCCGAACCAGGGTGCTTGACAGGTCGAGCATCGGACAGTCCACCACCCGGTGGGCCACCGAAGGGCGCTGGCCGATCGCACCGGGCCGGTCTACTACCACCAGTTCGGCCATCTCGGCGATCTCCTCGTGCCGGTGCCAGGTGTTCAGGCCGCCAGCAGCATCGCTGCCCAAGATGAGGAACAGCGAGCCATTGGGGTTGTCGACCCGAAATGCCTCCAGGGTGTCCACGGTGTAGGTAAGGCCTCCCCGGTCGATCTCCACTGAGGAGGCCGCTATCCCTTCGATTCCCTCTACTGCCGCTTCCACCATGGCCAGTCGATCCTGAGCCGGGCTGAGCTGAGGCCGGTCCAGCTTCTGCCACGGCTCGTTGGCCACCACCAGCTCAACCCTGTCGAGCTCAAGCGCGGCCCGTACCCAAGCAGCAACCACAAGGTGGCCGACGTGGACTGGGTCGAACGTGCCCCCGAAAATGCCGATGCGACTCACTGTCCGCAGTGTACGAAACCTGGGGCCGGCTTCCCTGCCACCGACCGTGAGACCTAGCGCTCAATAATTCGTGCGACATTGGCGCAACCCAACGGTAATTTTGCGAGTCAATAGTAAAAGGCAACCGGGAACAAATCAGGGGGAGGAGCGGTTGCAGATTACGAAG
Organism: Candidatus Poriferisocius sp.; assembly: GCF_965214065.1. Taxonomy (GTDB): domain Bacteria; phylum Actinomycetota; class Acidimicrobiia; order Acidimicrobiales; family Bin134; genus Poriferisocius. The sequence continues at coordinate 149,907 of NZ_CBDCAT010000024.1, read as the reverse complement.
ACAAGAAGACAACAAGACAGGAACACATGGACGATTCAACAGGCCAGTACCTCAATGCCATCGGCTTGGTGCCTCTCCTCACCAAAGACGACGAACGAAAACTTGCCCAGAAGATCGAGCGGGGCCGCGAGGCCCAAGCCCGATTGGATGCCGGAGAAAGCAGCCCCCGGCTGCACACTCAGGTCCGGGAAGCAGCCAAGGCCAAGGAGCGCTTCATCCGGGCCAACCTCCGGCTGGTGGTGAGCGTGGCCAAGAAATACCCCCTGCCCACTGGCATGGAGCTGCTGGATCTGGTCCAGGAGGGCAACCTGGGTCTGAACCGGGCAGTTGAGAAGTTCGACTGGCGCAAGGGATTCAAATTCTCCACCTACGCCACGTTCTGGATTCGCCAGTCCATCGGCCGGGCGCTCGACCAGAAGGCCAACCTCATCCGGCTCCCGGGCGAGCGGGCGGCCAGCCTGCGGGCTGCGGTGCGCCAAGCCACCGGAGGCGGCGAAGAGCTCGACTCCGAGCACGCCATGCTCCACCGGCTAACTTCGCTCACCTCCCTCAACGCCACGGTGGGCGACGACAACAACAGCGAGCTGGTTGACCTGCAACCCGACTCCGGCCCCGGTCCTGAAGATATGGTGCTAGCCGCAGACCAGTTGGCAATGCTGACCGAGCTCCTCGATGTTCTGGACGAGCGTTCCCGCTTCGCGCTTGAGATGCGCTACGGCCTGATCGACGGTCAAAAGCACAGCTACCGGGCGATCGGCGAGGTCTTGGGCCTCACCTCAGAGGCCGTCCGCCGCGTCATCGGGCGGTCATTGGACTCAGTGCGGGCTCGAGCCGAGCTTCAGGACATCGACGCCGCGTAGCCGCCAGCGGTTATTCAGTTTGCCCCGCAGTCGGCCACAGGCGACCATTTTGCTATGAGTTCGGCTCCAGTCGAAGCGGCCAGCGCGCCCCAGTCTGCTTGGCATCCCACGTCGTGGCGCGACCGGCCTGTGGACCAGCAGCCGCAGTGGCCCGATCCGGCCTCGCTCGATCAGGTCCGAAAGACCCTGGACCAATTGCCTCCTCTGGTGTTCGCCGGTGAGGCCCGCCAGCTTCAGAACCAGCTTGCCGAGGCCTGCGCCGGCCGGGCTTTCGTGCTCCAAGCCGGCGACTGCGCCGAGTCATTCGACGGAGTCACCGCCGACAACATCCGGGACAAGCTCAAGGTCATCCTGCAAATGGCGGTGGTGCTGGCCTTCTCGGCCGGGGTGCCCACAGTAAAGATCGGTCGAATCGCAGGCCAGTTCGCCAAGCCCCGATCCTCGTCCACCGAGGTGATCGACGAGGTGGAACTGCCCTCGTTCCGAGGGCATATGGTCAACGACATCGGCTTCTCCGAGAACTCTCGCACCGCCGACGCAGAGCGCTTGGTGCGGGCCTACCACCAGTCGGCATCCACCCTCAACCTGTTGCGGGCGTTCACCAAGGGGGGCTATGCCGACCTGCGGCAAGTACACATGTGGAATCAGGAGTTCATCGCAGCCAGCCCCGAGGGCAAGCGCTACGAACGGGTGGCCGACGGCATCGATGCCGCCCTGCGCTTCATGGGGGCGTGCGGAATCTCCACAGACGCTCCCGAGCTGCACCAGGTGGACTTCTACACCAGCCACGAAGCCCTTGTGCTCGACTACGAGCAGGCCCTCACCCGCCAAGACTCCATCACCGGCCAGTGGTACGACTGCTCGGCCCACATGCTGTGGATCGGCGAGCGCACCCGCCACCTCGACGGGGCCCATGTGGAGTTCATGCGGGGCATCAAGAACCCGCTGGGCTGCAAGCTGGGACCGACCGCGACCCCCGCTGAGGTGCTCGAGTTGTGCGAGCTCCTTAACCCCGACCGCATTGCCGGCCGCCTGACCCTCATCAGCCGCATGGGCGCCGAAAAGGTGTCCGATGCCCTGCCTCCGCTGCTGGCCGCGGTGCGAGACGCCGGACATCCGGTGGTATGGGAGTGCGACCCCATGCACGGCAACACCTACACCACCTCCGGGGGACGCAAGACCCGCCACTTCGAAGACGTGATGGCCGAGATCGACCGCTACTTCACCGCCCACGCCGAGGCCGGCACCTGGCCGGGCGGAATCCACGTGGAGATCACCAGCGATGACGTGACCGAATGCGTGGGCGGCGCCGAGGCCCTGAGCGACGAAGACCTGGAGCGGCGCTACGAGACCATGTGCGACCCCCGGCTGAACGGGGCCCAGAGCCTGGAACTGGCCTTCCGAGTCGCAGAGCGGCTCAGCATCTGAATCCCCTGATCCGCCTCTTTTCGGATTATTCGGACCAAAACACTCGGAATTTGATCTCAGGGCTCTATCCTGATAAACAAGTAATCGGATCAAAGTAGTCCGAATTTCGTCGCTGCCTGAACCCCGCTCTTTTCCCAACACCCCAAAGCAGGTCCGATGGTCACGGTTCAAATCGACAACACCGCGGTGGTAGACCCCGCCCAGCAGGCAGACATCGACAAGTTTGAGCAGATGCTTGTCCGCTACAAGGCCGGTGAGATCCCCGAAGACGTAATGCGGGTCTTCCGCCTGAACAACGGCATCTACGGTCAGCGCCAAGGCGGCACCAACCAAATGGTGCGCGTCAAGTTCCCCGCTGGCATCATCCATCCCGAGCACTTCGAGGCGCTCGCCCATATCTCCCGGACTTACTCGCGGGGCTGGGGGCACATCACCACTCGGCAGAACTTCCAATTCCATTTTGTGGAGCTCGACGACGTCCCCGACGTAATGCGGGTGCTGGCCTCGGTGGGGCTCACCACCCGGGAGGCCTGCGGCGACACCGTCCGCAATGTGCAGGGCTGCCATCTGGCCGGTGCCTGCCCCCACGAGGTGCTCGACATCACCGCTTGGGCCCGGGCCACAGCTCTTCACTTCCTTCGCCACCCCTACGCCCAGCGCCTGCCCCGCAAGTTCAAGATCAACTTCTCGGGCTGCGCCACCGACTGCGGGCAGGCCATGTTCAACGATGTAGGCGTGGTCGCCGCCACCCGAGAGGTTGAAGGCGGCGTCGAAGCCGGGTTCAGGGTGTACGTGGCCGGGGGCTTGGGGGCCAACCCCCATCCGGCGCTGGCACTGGAGGAGTTCACCTCCCGCGAGGATTTGCTGCCCACCATCGAGGCCTGCCTGCGGGTGTTCGACCACGACGGCTACCGGGACAACAAGCTGCGGGCCCGCATGAAGTGGCTGGTGGAGAAGCTGGGCTTCGAGGAGCTCCAACGCCGCATTCTCCGGGAGCGCAAGTTCCTTTTGGCCTCATCGAGCTGGCCCGGCGGGATTCCCGATCTGGTGAGGGTCCACGGCGACGCCCCCGCAGGCCGCCACGCCGAGGTGGAGGCCACGCCGGTGGGCCATGGCGTGCCGGTGGCTATCGGGGGCCGGTCGCCATACGAGCGGTGGGAACAGGCCAATGTGGTGCGAGGCGCGGCCAAAGGCACCGTCTCGGCCTATGGCTGGGCGCGGCTGGGCGACATCACCGCCGACCAGTTCGACGCCTTGGCCGCCATCCAGCGGGAATTGGGCGCCGAGTGCCGGGTGACCAATCGCCAGAACATTGTTTTTCGCGACCTGGCCGAAGGGCAGCTCCCCCGGCTGTTCGAGGCCTTGTCGGCCATCGGCATGGCCGAGCCCGGCGCCGAGCTGGTGCGCGACGTGGTGGCCTGCCCCGGCGCTGACACCTGCAACCTTGCAGTGACCCAGTCTCGAGGACTGGCCGATGCCATCGGCGACCGCTTGGAGGAGGAGGGGCTGGCCGAGGTGGGCGGGCTGCGCATCAATATCTCGGGCTGCACTAACTCGTGCGGACAGCATCACGCCTCCGACATCGGCTTCTTCGGCGCCGAGCGCCGAGCCCACGGCCGCTCCGCGCCGGGCTACCAGATGCTGCTGGGGGGCTACGTCGGCGATGCCCAGATCCACTTCGGAACCAAGGCCCTGCGCCTGCCCGCCCGCAACGCCCCCGATGCCGTTGTGCGGGTGGTGCGCCAGTTCACCGCCGAGCGCCAGGCCGGCGAGGAGTTCCGCCACTGGCTGGATCGCAAGGGCGGATCCCGAGAAGTGGGCAAGGGCCTCGCCGACCTCGACGAGTTCCCCAAGCCAGACATCGGCCCTGAGTTCTATGTGGACTACGACGAGACCGGCCCCTACGAGGCAGTGATCGGGGATTCAGAATGCGCAACCTGACCATACCGTCCTACTCCGATTCCGAGCTGGCCGCGCTCAACGAGGAGTTCGAGCGCCTGCCCGCGGAGAAGATCATCCAGTGGGGCGTGGACAACTTCTCCCCCCACTTGTCGCTGGCCGCCTCGATGACCGATGCGGTGATGATCGACCTGGCGGTGAAGGTGGATCCGGCCATCGAGGTGGTGTTCATCGACACCGGCTTCCACTTCCCCGAGACGCTGGAGACCGTCGAGCGGGTGCGCCGCCACTACGGACTGAACCTGAAGCTGATGACGGTGGCCCGCCACGACCCCGATCTGTGGAACATGGACCCGGAGAACTGCTGTTCAGCGGTCAAGGCCGGCCAGCTCGACCGGGCATTGGCCGGCAAGGCGGCGTGGATGAGCGGCCTGCGCCGGGTGGAGGCGGTGACCCGGGTGTCGGCCCCCATCGTGGTGCGCGACCTGCGGGGCCTGGTCAAGCTGAACCCCATCGCCACCTGGACCGACGAGCAGGTGGCCGACTATATGGCCGACCACCGGGTACCCTTCAACCCCCTGCTGGAGCGGGGCTACCCCTCCATCGGCTGCATGCCCTGCACCAAGCCGGTGGCCCCCGGCAACGACCCCCGCTCCGGCCGCTGGGCCGACTCCGACAAGACCGAGTGCGGCCTACACGACTAGTCCCGGCCAGGCTGTCGGGCGAGATCATCTTCTAGCCCGTCACCGCATAGGGTGGCTCCCATGTCTGTTTTGGAGATGTCGCCTGGTACTGGAGTAGTGGTTACGGGAGGGGGTTCGGGAATCGGTCGGGCCTGTGCCCGAGCGCTGGCCGAAGTGGGGCGACCGGTGTCGCTTTGGGACCTCAATTCCAAGGGAGCCGCGGAGGCAGCAGCTTCCATAGCGGCCGACTGCGGAGTGAAGACTCACTCGTTAGGCTTGGACGTGACCGACCGGGCCGCGGTGGACAACGCTGTGGTCGCCGCTCGAGAGGCGCTGGGCACCATCGGCGGGCTGGTCCACGCGGCGGGGATCGTCACCGCGATGGATATAGACCACCTCACCGAGGAGATCTGGGACTCTGTGCTGGGCGTGAACCTGCGAGCCGAGGTGTTCGTGGCGCAAGCCCTGCTGGGCGACCTCCGCAGCCACCAAAGCTCCGCCATCGTGGGGATCGGCTCCATCATGTCGGTGGTGGGCAACGCATCCATCCCGTCTTATACCGCCTCCAAGCACGGAGTTGTGGGCATCACCAAGTCGCTGGCCAACCACTTGGGGCCCGACGGCATCCGGGTCAACGCCGTGTGCCCCGGCTACATCGAGACGCCTATGACCGCCGCGATGATGGACGACGCCCCGAGCAAGGCCGCCTGTGTGGAAAAGGCCCCGCTGGGCCGGGTGGGCGTGCCCGAAGACATCGCCAAAGCGGCCCGCTTCCTCATGTCCGATGAAGCTGGCTTCGTCACCGGCACCACCCTCATCGTCGACGGCGGTGTCACCAGCCACGACTGAGGCGGCGTTCCGATATGGAGAAGGCAATGCTGTCATCGGCTTTGGGACCGTCTGATATCCCGCTGTTGGAGGAGACCATCTCGGCCAATCTGGCCCGAACGGTGGCTGCTCATGGCGACCAGGACGCGCTGGTCTCTGTCGAACAAGGGCTCCGCTACACCTACCGCGAGTTCGCTGGGGCAGTCGATCAGGTGGCTGCGGGGCTGATGGCGCTGGATGTGCAGGTGGGCGATCGGGTGGGCATCTGGAGTCCGAACTGCGCCGAGTGGGTGCTGGTGCAGTACGCCACTGCTCGGATCGGGGCGATTCTGGTTACGATCAATCCGGCGTATCGGGTTTCCGAGCTGGAGTATGTGCTGAACCAGCCGGAGATCAGCGTGTTGGTGGCCGCGGAGTCGTTCTCCCACAGCGACTACCGGGGCATGGTCGAAGATGTGTGGGACCGGGTGCCTGCTCGGCAGGTGGTGTATCTCCAGACTTCGGACTGGGATGATCTGCTGGCCGGAGGCGCATCGGTGTCGGCTGATCAGCTTGCCGAGCGCTCCGGGGGGCTACGCCCGGATGATCCGATCAACATCCAGTACACCAGCGGGACTACCGGGTTCCCCAAGGGGGCTGTGCTCAGCCACCGCAACATATTGAACAACGGCTTTTTCGTGGGCGAGGCCTGCGGCTACACCTCTGCCGACCGGGTGTGCATACCGGTGCCGTTTTACCACTGCTTCGGCATGGTGCTCGGCAACCTGGCCTGCACCACCCACGGGTCGGCCTTGGTGGTGCCCGCAGCCGGGTTCGACGCCGCAGCCACGCTGCGGGCTTGTGAGCAGGAGCGCTGCACCAGCTTGTACGGAGTCCCCACCATGTTCATAGCCGAGCTGGGCGAACCCGACCTCGACCACTACGACCTGTCGTCGCTGCGGACGGGGATTATGGCCGGCTCGCCGTGCCCGGTGGAGGTGATGAAGCAGGTGGTGGACCGGATGAACATGAGCGAGGTGACCATCGCCTACGGCATGACCGAGACCTCGCCGGTGTCCACCCAGACATCGGTCTACGACTCGCTGGACAAGAGGGTGTCCACCGTGGGCCGGGCCCACCCCCATGTGGAGGTCCGCATCGTCGATCCCGAGACCGGCGACTCCGTGCCCCGCGGCCAGGCCGGCGAGTTGATGACCCGGGGCTACTCGGTGATGCTGGGCTATTGGGACGACGAGGCCCGGACCGCCGAGGCCATCGACGACGAAGGCTGGATGCACACCGGGGATCTGGCGGTCATGGACGACGATGGCTATGTCAACATCGTCGGTCGGATCAAGGACATGATCATCCGCGGCGGCGAAAACGTCTATCCCCGAGAGATCGAGGAGTACCTCTACCGCCACCCCGATGTAGTGGAAGTACAGGTGATCGGCGTGCCCGACGCCCGATACGGAGAGGAGATAATGGCCTGGGTACAGCTGCGTGACGGCGCCTTACTGGATGCCGAAGACATCACGGAGTTTTGCCGAGGCCAGATCGCTCACTACAAGATCCCCCGCTACATCAAGTTCACCGACGAGTTCCCCATGACCATCACCGGCAAGATCCAGAAGTACCTAATGCGGGAGCAGTCGATCGAGGAACTCGGTTTGGGCGAGACGGCCCAAAAGCGGCACGCTTGACGGAAGAGACAAGCGGGGCAGCACAACATACCGTTAGAAGACTAAGATGTGGGCGAGGGCATGAAACCACTGGTCAGCTCGATCGTCCATGTACAGGTCGCCATTCCAGAGGGTGGCGAGGATAAGGCGAGAGCGTTCTATGGCGGGCTGCTGGGGCTGACTGAGATTCCCAAGCCGTCTGAGCTGGCCAAGCGGGGTGGGTGCTGGTTCGAGTTGCCCGAGGGGACTTGTGGGCAGTTGCACTTGGGGGTCGACCCGGATTTTCGCCCGGCCCGAAAGGCGCATGTGGCCTTTTTGACTGCCGATGGAGCCGAATTGGCTGAGAGAGCACGTTCCCAAGGTCATGAGGTTGTACAGGAACAGGCCGATGGGACCGAACAGGTGTACATCTGTGATTCGTTTGGAAACCGCTTAGAGTTCATGGGAAGGGAGGCCTGATGAGATTGCAGCTTGCGCTGAACGTGTCCGACCTGGAGAAGGCGGTGGAGTTCTACTCCCGCCTATTCGGGGTGGAGCCGGCCCGGCGACGGCCGGGCTACGCCAACTTCGCCATCGACCAGCCGCCGCTGAAGCTGGTGCTATTCGAGGCTGGCCACGGGACGACCGACGATGAAGGATGCTTCGACGGCGGCGGTGGCACCATCAACCACCTTGGAGTGGAGGTTGAGACCACCGACGAGGTGCTAGACGCCGAGCGCCGCCTAAGCGTTTCGGGGCTGGAAACCACCGGGGTGGACGACACCCAGTGCTGCTTCGCCGAGAAGACCGAGACCTGGATCACCGACCCCGACGGCACCGCCTGGGAATGGTACGTCCGAACCGGCGACAGCGAAGTCCTCGAAAACGTGGTGCTCGGTAGTCGGAGCTAGGTAGGGCCCCGCATGTAGGCCTTAGTGCTAGCTAACTGGCTGATACCTGCTTGATATCTGAAGTAGCTCAGATATCCTGGCTCCATGCAGGTAATCGAGCGCACCTTCTCCGAGTTCCTCCGACAACCTAAAGAGGTAGTGGCAGATCTCGCCCAGCACGACGTGGTGCTGCGCCGCCGCAACGCTCCTGATCTATACCTCAGCCTCGCTGCTAAAGACATCAGCCGAGCCAAGACCATCGAGTGTCTGGCTCGCCTTCTCTGCAAGATTTCCGCTGATTCCCCCGAGGCAATGGATGACGCCGTTGAGTCCGCCTTCCCCTGGGTCGAATTCCTCTCCAGCGATGGACGTCGCGAATTTGCCGAGGAGCTGACGCGGATCATTCTCGCCTCTGCCAGTGTTGAGAACTTTGAACAAGTCGACCTCACTATCGACTCTTGGCAAAATACAGCTGAGATCCTCAGCGATCCTGAGCTCACTGCCCTGCTCACCACCCCCATCACGGTGACTGACGGCCGTCGCGTCCTTCCTCCCCCGGCCGTCGATTGACGCCCCGTCGCCGGGACCGCGTCGCACCACCGCCGCGGAAGGGCGGGTGGGACTGCCGTTTCGCCAGCAATGACGCGGCCAAATCCTGGGAACGGCTCAGCGCCGCCGCCCCCAATAACACCAGAAAGGCGTGGGAACTCATCACCGCAGATCCTTGGCGATGGAATAGTCGCCAGAAGCCGCTAAAGGACGACTTGTCCACACACACAATCAATGGCGTGGCGTTACCCCAGTGGCAATACGAGGTCACCGGCGGTGGCCGCATCTGGTATTGCATCGACGACGACAAGAAAACCGTCTGGCTGACCGCCGTCCACGCCGGCCACCCCAAGGCCACCGAGTAGCAGTCACAGGTAGGGACAAGCTGTCGCACCTTGTAAGTAGAGTGCTCGGCGTGACTGAAACTGAGTTCCGCCGGCAGTGGTACGAGGCGCATGTGGCGCGATTCCTTGCGGATGAAGACCATTACCGAAAGGCCAAGGAACTGACCGACGGATTCTCGGCCAGCGCAGACGAAGCTCTCAGGCTGCTAACAGAACTTCGACGCACCAGCGACCTCGACATGTTCATGGAGGGGATGAAGAAATGGGCGGTGGCGCCGGGGACACTGACCTTCAACGGATTCAGCGGCCAGGGGATGTTGAACCAATTGGCCAAGCGAACCGAAGAGCCTCAAAGACTCGCTGGCCTGCTGGCCGAGTCGCTCACGGTTCCCGCTTCCGACCAAGAAGCCGTCGAAAAACTCGCATCAATGGTGGACTATGTGGAGACCATCAGGATTGGCGCCCATCCCGCACCCGGCCATCTGCCGTTCCTCCTGTCAAATTTCTGGGGGCTCGCTGACTGGGACCGCTGGCCGGTGATATGGGCTAGCGCTGCCCGCTTCATCGAGTTCTCTACCGGTGAGAGCCTCCCGGGTGATCCTCCCGAGCGGTACCTGGTGTTTGTCGAGAGGGTTCGGGAACTTACTTCTGACCATGTCGAGTTTGAGACGACCGCCGAATGGTGGCATAGCAAGCGCCCGGTGTTCCTTGACGAGGTCTTGTCGAATCGCGCCGCCTTCGGGCTCGACACAGAGGCTGCGACAGAAGAAGACCTGGAGATCAACGCCCGCGCCTTGGTAAGCATCGCCGACTATTGGGGAGAACAGCTTGCCGCCGACGTCAAAGAAGCTCTTGGCCACGCAATCAAAGTGAAGCTGCCGAAGGCCGCTAGCGCCAGGCCCGATCTATGGGTGGACTGGCGAATCAACGAAGCAGCTGAGAATGGACTCAGCATGAGGGTATGGGTAAACGACCAGGGTGCCGCCATTGGGCTGTGCCCAGGAACCAACTCCAAAAGGTGGATGGACACGGTTGCGCCGGTGCTTTCTTCGGCCAGATATGACGGCTGTCGAGTTCTGGGCGGTTCGAACTCTCAGATCGGAGAAGATGTCGGCCTTTTGGGAGTTCATGATGCTGAATTCGTCTACGGACGTTGGTTCGACCAGGGAGAGTTCGAAAACATCGACTTGGCGGCGACGATTGTCAAGACGGCTACACAACTGAAGCCCCTCTTCGACGAGCTCGTGGCACCTGCAACGGGAAGGAAGGCAACGCCAGGGGGCGGCGACGATCGCATCACCTCCCTGGTCGATCAATTCCTAGCCGAGTCCGGGTACCCGAGAGACTGGGATGAGAGTCATAGGGCGGATCAGCGTCGCTTCGCAGAGCTGCTGGCCCCTGACTCCATTCATCAGGCGGATCCCGCCGATATACGACATATTTGGAGTGGCGGAGGATACGGCGGCACAGGGCCAATGTCGAGGTTGAATGGGTCGTTTCGCGATGCCGACGCTGCCGAGCTAAATCGCATAATGGACTCCATCCACTATCTCTGCTGGGGAGACGACCCAGACTCAGAGCGCATCGACCGGCTGCTCACCTACGAGCAATACCGCGTCGCAGGACTCGGCGAGACGGTCATCATGAAGCTGCTGGCGCTCACGCATCCAGAGGAATATCTCTGCGTCTACCCCTACCACGGCCGCGGTGACAAGGGAAAGAAGGCGATGCTCTCCTTCCTTGGGCTTGAGGAACCAACTGGTTCGCGAGGCGAGATCCAAGTGGAAGCCAACAGGCTGCTACGCGAGTGCCTTCAGCCTTACTTCGGTAACGACCTTTGGGGGATGTCCCAGTTCTTCTATTCCTTTGCGTATCAGGATGATCGTGATGAGGCCAGCAACCCTGACCTTGGCACGTTGGCAGAGGAGCTGCTGGTTGAACGGAGCTTCTTAGAAGACGTCGTCAAGTTGCTGGAAGACAAGGGGCAGGTGATCTTCTACGGGCCGCCGGGGACGGGGAAGACCTACCTGGCTCGGGAGCTTGCCAGGGTACTGGCACCTGAACCGGGGCAGAGGGCGTTGGTTCAGTTCCACCCTTCAAGTTCTTATGAGGACTTCTTCGAGGGGTACCGACCCCAAGCTGACGGCGGCGACATGGTCTACGAGCTCACACCCGGGCCTTTGGCGGACATGGCACAGCGAGCCGCGGATGCCCCCGGCCAGCGGCATGTGATGGTCATCGACGAGATCAACCGGGCCAACTTGCCCAAGGTGTTCGGGGAACTGCTGTTTCTGCTGGAGTACCGCGACGAGAGCGTGCGCACCCTTTACCGCCCCGACGATGCATTTGAGCTTCCCCAAAACCTGTGGTTCATCGGCACCATGAACACCGCCGATCGCTCCATCGCCCTCGTCGACGCCGCATTGCGGCGCCGGTTCCACTTCATCCCGTTCTTCCCCAATCGTTGGCCGATGGAAGGGCTGCTTGAGCGTTGGCTGGCCGCAAACGATGAGCCAGACTGGATAGGCGAGCTCGTGGCCCAAGTCAACGACGAGCTCGACAGAGAGCTGGGCGGGCCTCACTTGCTTCTGGGACCAAGCCACTTCATGAAACAAGGCCTCGACGAGGAGGCGATACGTCGCATCTGGAAGTACAACATCGAGCCGTTCATCGAAGACCAGTTCTTCGGCGACCGGGAGCAGATCGAGCGCTTCCGCTTCGATCAGGTCCTCAAGCGCTATCTCGACCTTTCGGGACGAGGCGAGATGGCTGAGCAGGATGCTGCCCTCCCACGAGCCGCGGCCGATCCCGAGGACACCACGGAATCGAGCCCAGATCCGTGAGCGACTTCATCGAGCTGATCGAGTACGAGACAGCCGTCGTCGAACTCTCTCAGCCTCAGGCACAACGTCTCGCAACCAGGGGGAAAAGCGTCATAACGGTTCAGCCCGCCGGCCAAACCAACCACTATTCGATCACTGCCCACAACCTCGTGGGGACATTGGTTGTGGACGATCTCCGACTGCTGATCCGCCCGAAGATCCGCCCCGAGAACTTGTTTCTGCTGCTGGAGGTGGGACTCGACGAGCATGCATGGAGGCAGGAGGCCTTCGACTACGCCAAAAGGGCCGACCTCTTGCCGTCGGTTATTGCGTTCTATGCCCGGACTCTGGAGACCACCCTGGCCCGCGGCCTGCTCCGGTCATACCGACCCGAAGGAGACCGGCTTATCGCGCTGCGGGGCCGCATCGATACCGCAGCCCAGTTCCGCCAAGCAGGGGTCGCTTTGCCGGTGGCTTGCCGATTTGAAGAGCACACCCCGGACATAGCCGAGAACCGCTACCTGAAGGCGGCAACGCGCCTGGCGCTGCGTGTGCCCGGAGTCGACTCAGAGGACCGGCGACGGTTGCTCCAGCAAGTGGCATCCCTCGAAGATGTGGCCGACGGCTTCATGCCGGCTGACTACTTGGACCAAATAGCGATAACTCGTCTGAATGTCCACTACCAGCCAGCACTGCGACTAGCCCGGCTGCTGTTGGAGAATCTGACCCTGGCTGACCAGCGAGGGCAACACGCCGCCTCGTCTTTCGTCGTGGACATGAACCGCCTCTTCGAGAACTTCGTCACCCAGCGGCTGCGCCGTGCCTTGAAAGGGCACCTAGAAGTACGGGATCAGGTCAGCAATAACTACTTGGACACTCGCCAACAGGTGCCTATCCGCCCCGACTTGGTGTTCCGCAGGCAAGGCCACGAGGTCTATGTGGCCGACATCAAGTACAAGCTCACCGACGACGCCCGGGCCAGAACAAGTGACTACTACCAGCTCTTGGCCTACGCCACCGCGCTCGACCTGCCCGAGGGCGCGCTGGTCTATTGTCTCGCCGATGGCGGTCAGCCAGAACGGACCATCACTGTCCGCCACGTCGGCAAGCTGCTCCACACTTTGGCCATCGATCTCAGCGGTCCGCCTACCGAAGTGGCAGCAGAAATCGCCAAGGCTGCCACCTGGATCAAACAGCGAGTCCGCGAAATCAGCCCCTTGACTGCCCCTGTTCGAAAAGAGCCCGCACGCTCACCGGCCCTCGTGTGACCACTCTCCAAATTGGTACTTGCGGCGAGGCTGACGCCAGCTGCGACACACCACCAGGATATTGCTCACCCATATTTTGGAATATGGGTAGTATGGGCGTATGAAGACGACAATCGACATCCATGATGTGCTGCTGGAGCGGGCCAAGCGCCATGCCAAGGCCAGAGGTTGCACGCTGCGGGCAGTGGTGGAAGACGGGATTCGCCGGGTGCTGGATGAACCGGCACCGGCCGTTCCCTACGAGCTGGAGGATTGTAGCGTGGGCGATCCCGACGGGGAAGACCCGCTGAAGCACTACACATGGCCCGAACTGCGGGCGCTGATCTACGAGGGCAGAGGAGGCTGATGCTGGCCGTCGACTCCAACATCTTGGTATACGCGCATCGCCGCGAATCTGAGCCCTATCCCCTGGCGCGCCGAACACTTGAAGAATTGGCCCGAGGCGATCAGCCCTGGGCCATCCCTTGGCCATGCGGTCACGAATTCTTCAGCGTGGTGACGAACCGGAAGATCTGGAAGGAGGCTGCCTCCACTCCTGAAGATGCCTGGCACCAGTTGCGGGTCTGGGAGGCGTCGCCGATGTGTCGCATGATCGGCGAGACCGACGGGTTCATGGATGTCCTCGAAGAATTCGTCAACCGCCCCAAAGTCTCCGGTGCCATCGTCCACGACGCTCGGATCGCCGCTATCTGCATGGCCAACGGCGTCGAGGCCCTGCTCACCCGCGATCGCGACTTCTCCCTCTTCCCCCAACTGCCCACCCGGGACCCGCTGCTGACCCTTTAGCGGAGACAGGGCCGCCGGGGGACTTGTTGTTGAGAAAGATAAAGCGACTTGGGACTACACCAGATTCTCGACGAAGCCCTCTAGCTGGCGGAGATTGCGGACTTCGAAGACGCCGTCGCAGTGGACGCCGTATTCGGAGACAATGGAGTCGCCGGTGTCCCAGTAGGCGCCGGGCTCGGGGTTTAGCCAGAACACTTTGCGGGCTCGGTGCTCGATCTCTTTGAGGATCCAGGCCTGAGAGGCGTGGTAGTTGTTGCGGGCGTCGCCCAGGATCATCACCGTGGTCTTGGGACCGACATCTTTGCCGTAGCGCTCCCAGAACACCTCAAAGGCGTGGCCGTAGTCGGAGTGGCCGTCCACCCACACCACGTCGGCCTCGGCGTTCACCCGGTGGACGGCCTCGCCAATGTCGTCCACCCCCTCGAAGAAGCTGGTCACCTCGTCGAGGCCGTCGATGAATACGAACGAGCGCACCTTCGAGAACTGGTTGCTGATGGCGTACACCAAATGCAGGGTGAACCGGGCGAAGGCGGCCACCGACCCGCTCACGTCGGCCACCACCATGATCTCGGGCTTGGCCGGGCGGGGATAGCGGAACTTGGGCTCCGCCGGCACCCCGCCGTACGACAGCGAGTGGCGCATGGTGTTGCGGAAGTCCAGCGGGCCCTTGCGGCCGTGGCGGCGCTTGCGGGCCAGCCTCACGGCGAGCTTGCGGGTGAGCGGGTAGATGGCCCGGCGCAGGGCCATCATCTCCTCTCGGCTGGCGTGCATGAAGTCGACGTCCTCAGGCAGCGGCTTGCGCAGCGTCTTGGCCATGGCCTCCACGCCCCGGTCGGCCACCAGCCGGCGGCGGATCTCGGCTTCCACCTCCTTGCGGAGCTGGTCGACTCGGGCTTCGAACTCATCTCGCTCCAGCCGCTCCTCCAGCGGGGTGAGGTCGCCGGGGGCGTCCTGGCGGGCCTGATCCATCAGGCGCTCCAGCACGCCGTCGAGGTCGAGGTTTCGCAGCGTGCGGTACAGGTAATAGGTGCCTCCCACCGGGCGGCCGGGCTCCATGCCAGCGTAGCGCTGCACCGCCTGGCGGGCGATGGCCCGCATGAGAGCGTCATCGCCCCGCATGAGAGCCTGAAACAGCATCTCGGCCAGTTGCTCCGCCGTCATGGCCTCGCCGCCACCCCCGCCTTGGCGACGCTGCTGGCCGTCCAACCCGTCGACGAAGTCGGACAGGTCCATGCCTTCGGGCCATTCGCCGTCTACTAGGTCGTACTCGGCCCCCCGCAGCGAGAAGTACACCTCGAAAACAGTCTCGAAGGCCCGCCAATGGGCGTGGTTCTTCACCAGCGTGGCGGCCAGGGCGTACTTGAAGGCATCACGATCCTCGATGGGGATGTGCTGGATGGCCTCCATGGCATCGAGGTTCTCGGTGAGGCTGACAGGCAGCCCGGCGGCCCGCAGCTCTGAGATGAACCCGGCCAAAAGCGCCAGCAGTGGCGAAGTGGCAGGCTCGACTTTCACGGCAGGCTCAGCACCCGGACGCGAAGGGCTTGCCAGCTGAAAAAACAGCCTTGCGCCGACTGGGCAAGATCACGGGGTCGCCGCGGGCACCGCGAAGTCCTCATCGGAGGTGGCGAACTCCTTTAGCGCCTTCTCGATGTCGCTGCGGTACTTCAGCAAGATGTTCACCGTCTCGGCTGCGGTGTCGGCGTCGATGTGCTCGACACCTAAGAGCACCAGGGTGCGAGCCCAGTCGAGGGTCTCCGACACAGACGGGGCCTTCTTCAGCTCGATCTGGCGAACCGAGCGCACGATGCGGGCCACCTGGTCGGCCAGGCTCTCCCCCACGCCGGGGACCTTGGCCAGCACAATTTCCTTCTCCCGATCCAGATCGGGATAGTCGATGTGTAGGAACAGGCATCTGCGTTTGAGTGCCTCCGACAGCTCTCGGGTGTTGTTGGAAGTGAGGAATACCAGCGGAATCTGGCTGGCGGACACAGTGCCCAACTCGGGGATGGACACCTGGTAGTCGGACAGGATCTCCAGCAGCAGCGCCTCGGTCTCGATCTCCACCCGGTCGACTTCGTCGATGAGCAGCACCACCGGCTCGGCAGCTCTGATGGCCTCCAGCAGCGGGCGGGTGAGCAGGAACTCCTCAGAGAACAGGTCGTCCTCGATCTGCTGCCACATGCCATCGCCCTCGGAGTCCTCACCCTGGCGCTCGGCCTGAATGCGCAACAGCTGCTTCTTGTAGTTCCACTCATACAGCGCCTTGGACTCGTCGAGGCCCTCATAGCACTGGAGGCGGATGAGGCGGGCACCGGTGGCCTCGGCCACGCTCTTGGCCAGCTGGGTCTTGCCCGTGCCGGCCGGTCCCTCTACCAGCACCGGCTTTTGCAGCCGCTCGGCCAAGTAGACCACTCCGGCGATGCCTTCATCTGCCAGATACTGCACATCGCTCAGGCCCTTGCGCACCGAGTCGACGTCAGCAAAGGAAAAATTCATGACTGAAGGGTATGCCTCGCCCGATCAAGCTCCGAAATCAGTGGGCTAGCCAGGTGGAAAACTAACCCCGCACCTGGCCATCTCCGCGGACCACGTATTTGGTGGTAGTGAGCTGGCGCAGGCCCATCGGCCCCCGGGCGTGCAACTTCTGGGTGCTGATACCGATTTCGGCGCCGAAGCCGAACTCCTCTCCGTCCACGAACCGGGTGGAAGCGTTGACCAGCACCGCAGCGGCGTCCACCTCGGTGCAGAATCGGTCGGCGGCTTCCAGGTCGGCGGTGATAATGGCCTCGCTGTGGCCGCTGCCGGTGTCGTTGACATGGGCGATGGCCTCGTCAAGGTCGTCGACGACCTTGACCGACAGCTTCAGGTCCAAGAACTCGGTGAAATAGTCCGCCTCGGTGGCCTCGCCAATTCGGTCGGGCCCCAGGATGGACCGGGCTGACTCATCGCCCACCAGCTCGACTCCGGCCAGGTCGTCGGCCAGCGGGGGCAGCAGCTCATCGGCCACCGACCGGTGCACCACCAAGGACTCTGCCGCGTTGCACACCGACGGGCGCTGGGTCTTGGCGTTCACCACAATGCGCCGGGCCATGTCCAAATCGGCTGAGGCGTCAACGTACACGTGGCAGTTGCCATCGCCGTCAATCACATAGGGCACGGTGGCGTTCTCCAAGATGGAGGCGATCAACCCGGGGCCGCCTCGGGGGATGAGGCAGTCGATGCTTTCTCGGAGCTGCATGAACTCCGCGGCTGCCTCGTGGCTCGTGTCGGCCACCAGCACCAGGGAGTCGCTGGGCAGGCCGGCCTTTTCGTAGGCATCCCGCATCACTCCGGCGATGGCCAGGTTGGAACCCAGGGCGCTGGACGACCCCCGCAAGAAGGCGGCGTTGCCCGACTTCAGGCACAGACCGGCAGCGTCGCTGGTCACGTTGGGACGGCTCTCGTAGACGATGGCTACCACGCCGAGGGGCACTCGCACCTGGCTGATTCGCAGGCCGGTGGGCACCACCCAGCCGCCGACGATCTCCCCCACCGGGTCGGCCAGACCGGCCACTTTGCGCAAGCCCCCGGCCATGCCCTCCAGCCGGGAGTCGGTCAGCCGGAGGCGGTCGACCAGCGTGGCGCTCATACCCGACGCGCTGGCCGACTCCACGTCTGTCCGATTGGCCTCCAACAAATCGTCTCGGGCCTGCTCCAGTTGGTCAGCGGCCAGCAGTAGCGCATGGTTCTTGGTTTCAGTATCAGCCGTGGCCAGAACTCGGGCCGCAGCCTTGGCCCGGTCGGCCAACTCCGCCATGGGTGTGTCAGCGCTCACCGCGCGAGCGTACCCGACCTTGGCTTGTCCCTTTGGAGCGCCTTTTGCAAGAGCATGGCCGAGCGCGAGCTGACCCAAGTAAAGCCACTTGCTCCGGTAGCGTGTTTTGACATTCCAGCGGTTGAACAGCAACTCGACGGCCCCGACGGCACCCCTCGCCCTAGCGGCAAAGGGGCCATCCTAGTGGGGGCAGGGATCTTCCTATCTCGCATCTCCGGTATCGGCCGGGAGGTGGCCGTGGCCGCGTTCATCGGCGGGGGCCGAATCGGCGACGCCTACCGGGCTGCCCTGACCATTCCCCGTCTGCTCCAAAATCTGCTGGGCGAGGGGGTGCTGTCGGCCTCGTTCATCCCGATCTACTCGCAACTGGTCGAGCAGGGACGGCGCAAGGACGCTGGCCGGCTGGCCGGAGCGGTGTTCGGACTGCTGGCCGTCGTCACCGGACTGGTGGTTCTGGCCGGATGGGTGCTGGCCAAGCCGCTGGTGTCGCTGCTGTTATGGCGGCTGTCGGAGGACACCGCCGACCTGACCGTGGAGTTGGCACGGGTCATGTTCGCCGGGATCGGCTTCATCGTGCTGGCCGCGTGGGCGCTGGGGGTGTTGAACGCCCACCGCCGGTTCTTTTTGTCCTATGCCGCCCCGGTGATCTGGAACGCCGCCCAGGTGGGGTTCATGGTGGGGGCCTGGTTGGTGTGGCAAGACGTGGACGCCTCTACTCGGGCGTCCGACGTGGCCAGGATGGCTGCCTGGGGGGTGGTGCTGGGGGGAGGCCTCCAGTTCTTGGTGCAGGTGCCGCTGGTGCTCCGGCTGGTCCCGACGCTGCGACTCAGCCTGAACTGGCGGCGCCCCGATCTCGGGATCGTGCTCAGCCGGTTCGGGCCCGCGTTCATCGGTCGGGGCGTGGTGCAGGTGTCGGCCTATGTCGACTTGATCTTGGCCGGGCTGCTGGCCGGAGGGGCCATCGCCGCACTGGGGTTCGCCCAGGTGATCTACTTCCTGCCCATCAGCTTGTTCGCCATGAGCGTGGCAGCCAGCGACCTGCCGGAGATGGCCCGCGAGCAGGATAACTCCGAGGCGCTGGTGCGGCGGCTGCAAACCGGGCTAGACCGCATCGGGTTTTACGTGCTGTTCTCCGCGGTTGCCTTCATAACTCTGGGCGGGCTGATCGTAGGAGCGCTGCTGGAACGGGGGCAGTTCAACGGCGACCACTCAGTGCAGGTTTGGTGGATCCTCGCCGCCTACAGCCTGGGGCTGGTGGCTTCGGCGTCGGCCCGCCTGCTGCAAAATGCCTGCTTCGCGGCGGGCGACGCCAAAGGCCCGGCCCGGGTGGCGGTGGTGCGGGTGGCGGTGGCCGCGGCGGTGGGGGTGGTGCTGATGTTCAGCTTCGACTCCTACGCTGTGGTCGACGGCAGCGTGGAGCGCATCGGTGACTTCAAGGTGCTGTCTCCGCTGTCAGACGCGGAGCGGGCCGAAGGGGCTGTTCGGCTGGGGGCGGTGGGCCTGGCCCTGGGCAGCACCGTGGCTGCCTGGATGGAATACGGCATATTGCGCCACCGGGTCCGCTACCTGTTGCGGCGACGCCAACCGGTGCGAGGCCCGACAGGGCGCCTGGCCATTGCCGGGCTGTCCGCTGCAGTGCTGGGAGCAGTACTGGCCTGGGGGTTCGAGCCCCTGCCATTGCTGGTCGCCGCACCGCTCGCGCTGCTGGTGACCGGGGTGGTATACGTGGTCTTGGGGCGGGGCTCGGGGGTGGTCGCTGCCGAGGAGGCTGCGGGCTTGTTGGAGCAGATATGGGGTCGTATCTCTAGGGCAGCACGGTCAAAGAGTCGCGGTGAATGACCTCGTCGGGTGCGCCAGGGGGCATGGCTTCGGAGCGCAAGCCCACCACCGAGCCCATGTCGTCTGAGGACACCTCCACCAGTCCCCGGGCAAAGATCTGATCGTCGGGCCCCCGCACATCCACCGCATCACCAGGCTGGAAAACACCCTCGTGTCCGGTGATGCCAATAGCCAGGAGCGAGGCCCCTCGCTCCACCACCGCCCGATGGGCGCCGGCGTCCACCCACACCGTGCCGGAGGGCACCATGGCGAATCCTATCCACAGCTTTCGGGCACTCAGTCGCTGGGGCTGGGCGGCCACAGTCGAGCCGACACCGGGCTGGTTTGCCACCGCGTCGGCAACCACTTGGTCCCGATCAGCGGCCGCGATCACGGTGCGAACCCCCGACCAGCTGGCAATTCGGGCAGCGGCCAGCTTCGAGACCATGCCGCCGCTTCCCCGATCGGTGCCTGCCCCGCCTGCGGCAGCGGCCAACTCATCCAGCAGGCTCAGATCGGTGATCTCCTCCACGATCCGGGTCTCATCATTGGAGCGGGGATCGGCGGTATGGACCCCCTCGGTGTCCGTCAAAAGCACCAGCAGCTCCGCCCCCACCATGTGGGCCACCAGGGCCGAGATGCGATCGTTGTCGCCCCAGCGGATCGCGTCGTCGGCCACCGCATCGTTTTCGTTCACAATGGGCACCACCCCCAGCTTCAGCATCCGGTTGAGCGTGCGCTGCGCGTGCAGATACTGCGTGCGCTCCAGGAAGTCCCGGGGGGCCAGCAGCACCTGGCCGCAAATTAGGCCATATCCGTCCAAGCACTCCTGGTACATGGCCATCAGCCTGCTCTGGCCCACCGCGGAGAGCGCTTGCAGGGTGACCGAGTCCCGGGGGCGGCCCTGTTCGAAGCCCAGCACCGGCAGCCCGGCTCCGATCGCCCCAGAGCTGACCACCACTGCTTGATGCCCATCAGCTATCGCGGCGGCCACTTCGCTGCTCAGCTTGGCCACCGCCTCGGCCTTGATGGTTCCATCGGCCTCGGTGATTGACGACGTGCCGATTTTCACGACGACGATCACGACGACACCTCTTCGTTGAAATACTCGTCTTCATCGTGATATTCGAATTCGAAGTCACCGATCCGGGCGGTGTCACCTGAATTGATCCCAGCTCGGGCCAGTGCCCGATTCACTCCCAGCCTCTCAAGGCGCCGGCGAGCGAATTCCCACGCCCCTGGGGCGTTGAGGTCGGACAATGCCACCGTGCGCTCGGCAGATCGGCCCACTACAACGAACGCGCCGTCATCGGCTCGTTCCACCGTGATCCCCTCGGGTACGGGCCGGTGGATGACCATCTCTTCTGAACGCCCCGCACCCTGGGCCAGACTGCCCTGGGTTCGGGCCTCCAGCACGGAATCGGCCATGAGCCTGATCAGCTCGGGTAGGCCCTTCCCGGTCACAGCAGAGATGCACGAGGCCCCGGGCGGGGGATCCTGGTGGCCCACGTCGGCCTTTGATCCCACCACGATCCGAGGCCGCTCCAGTAGCTCAGGGCGGTAGGCACCCAATTCCTCGAGCAGCACCTGCTGCTGCTCGGCGGGCGAGATCTCCTCTACCGAGGCCAGATCCAGCAGCACCACCAGCACCCGAGCCCGCTCGGTGTGGCGCAAGAAGCGATGGCCCAGACCGCGGCCGTCGCTGGCCCCGGAGATAAGACCGGGAATGTCGGCCACCACCATCTCGAAGTCGTCGTCAGTGCGGACCACTCCCAGGTTGGGCTCGAGGGTGGTGAACGGGTAATCGGCAATTTTGGGACGGGCCGCGGAGATGCGGGATATCAGCGTGCTCTTGCCCGCATTGGGAAAGCCGATCAACGCCACATCGGCCAGCAGCTTCAGCTCCAGCCTCAGCCAGCGCTCCTCCCCGGCCTCGCCCTGCTCGGCAAACGCCGGCGCCCGGTTCTGATGGGTGGAGAAACGGGCATTGCCCTGGCCCCCCTGGCCTCCTGTGGCGGCCAGCCAGCGGACCCCGTCGGCCGCGAGATCGGCGAGCAGCTCCCCGCCCTGGTCTTTGACCGAGGTTCCTACCGGGACCCGCACCACGGCGTCATCGCCGGATGCACCGTGGCGGCGCTTGCCCTGACCGTGGCTGCCGTTGTCAGCCCGGCGATGGGGGTGGTCCTTGAACGCGATCAGCGAGGCCACATTGTGGTCGGCCACCAGCCAGACGCTGCCGCCGTCGCCGCCGTCGCCGCCGTCGGGACCGCCCTTGGCCACATGGGCCTCGCGGCGAAATGCGACGCATCCCGCACCGCCATCGCCGCCCCGCACATTCAGGCCGCACTCGTCTGCAAACTGGGTCATCGTCTGCCAATCCGCACCCGCCTGAGCCGAGCGGCGATCAGCCGCCGGTAGGCGGTCAGTCGGTGATGACGTCGACGAGCTTGCGGCGCCGCCGATGACCGAATTTGACCCGTCCATCGGCGGTGGCGAACAAAGTGTCGTCGCGACCGCGCCTGACGTTGTCTCCGGGATGGATGCGGGTTCCCCGCTGGCGGACGATTATCGATCCCGCGGTCACCTGGGTGCCGTCAAACACCTTGACCCCAAGGTACTGGGGATTGGAGTCGCGGCCGTTCCTGGTGGAGCCGCCGCCTTTCGTCTTGGACATCTCTAGCTCCCCTCAGCGTTCGGACTAGGCCTTGATGGCCGTGATCCGAATGCGGGACTTGTGCTGGCGGTGGCCCCACCGCCGACGCTGGTTGCTCTTGTTCTTGTACGTGAAACCGTTGATCTTGCGGTCTCTTACCGAGTCCACCACCGTAGCGGTGACCGTGGCTTTGCCGAGCTGTTCGGGGGCAGCGGTCACCGAGTCGCCGTCCACCAGCAGCACCGGGGTCAACTCCACTTCCGCGCCGGGCTCGCCCAGCAGCTCCACGTCGAGGACCTGGCCCTGTTCCACTTTGTACTGTTTTCCGCCTGTGCGGATGACGGCATACACCTGCTTGCGCCTCGCTCACTACTTGCTGGCAGGTCCGAAGGGCGATTCTAGACGAACCACCGGGTGCCGACCCCAACCGTTAACACTTCACGCCGACAACGGGGGCTGACCACGCTCACTTCTTAGCGATGAGCTGGCGATCCAGCTCGAGTCCCCGCCCCTCGCAGGTCGGGCAGACCGTCGAGCACGACTCCAACAGCCCCTCGCCGATGCGCTTGCGGGTCATCTCCACCAAGCCCAAATCGGAGATGTCAAGTACCTGGGTGCGGGTCTTGTCCCAGGCCAACGACTCCCGGAAGACCTTCATGACTTCTTCGCGGTTGCCCCGCTTCTCCATGTCCACGAAGTCGATCACGATGATGCCGCCGATGTCGCGCAGCCGGAGCTGCCGGGGGATTTCCTGAGCCGCCTCCAAGTTGTTGCGGAACACGGTTTCCTCAAGGTTGGAGTCACCCACATTTTTTCCGGTGTTCACATCGATGACCGTGAGGGCCTCGGTGTTCTCGATAATGAGCGAGCCGCCACCGGGCAGCCACACCTTCTTGTCCAATGCCTTGACGAACTGCTCGTGTACATGGTGGCGCTCCAGCAGGCTCAGATGCTCGCTCTCTGCGTCGTAGTACTCAAGCCTCTCAACCAGCTCGGGAGCCACACTGGACACGTAGTCGCTGACTTCTTCGAAGAGCCGGCTATCGTCGATGTGAACCGAGCGGAAGTCCTGGTTGAACTCCTCCCGAATCACCCGCACCGCCATTTCCGGCTCCCGGTAGAGCAGTCCCGGGACCTGGCTCCGCTTGCTCAGGGCGTCGATCTTCTCCCATTGGGAGACCAGCCGCTTCACGTCGCGCTCCAGTTCCTTGGCGGTGATGTTCTCCGCCGCGGTGCGGACAATGATCCCGTGTTCTTCGGGCTTGCACCGGTCCAGCACTTTGCGGAGGCGCTTGCGCTCCTTGTCGGGAAGCCGCTTGGAGATGCCGTATATCTTGGAGCTGGGCACCAGCACCACGAACCGGCCCGGCAGCGAAACCTCCTGGGTCAGTCGGGCGCCTTTGTGGGCGATGGGGTTCTTGGTGACCTGGCACATGATGGTCTGGCGAGCTTCCAAAAGGTTCTCGATTCGGGGAGTGCCCTGGGAGGTCTCCACGTCATCGGGATCGAACACCACATCGCCGCGGTACAGCACCGCGTTCTTGGGAGTGCCGATGTCCACAAAGGCCGCTTCCATGCCGGGCAGCACATTCTGGACCCGGCCCATGTAGATATTGCCGTGGATCTCGCCCACATCGTCCGCGGGGCGGGAGACGTAGTGCTCGATCAGTGCCCGGCCCTCCACCACCGCTATCTGGGTGGCTTCGGGGCGGACTTGGACAAGCATCATGTAACGACCTACCGGACGGCCTTTGCGGCGGCGGCCCCGCCGGCGCTCCAGGGTCTTCTCATCTAGTTCCACCGGGCCGTCGGACACTTGGTGCTCCACCGGCTGCACGGGGCGGTTCCCACCCCCGCGTCCTCGGCCTCGGCCGCCCCGGCGGCGGCGCTTGCGGCCCCCGCCGGAACCGCCACCCCCCGAACCCCCACCAGATCCACTGCCCCTTGAACCTGAGCCCCCGCCGGCAGCCGATCCGTTGCCACTGGGCGCGGGGCGGGAATCCCCGATCTTGGGGCGGTTCTGAGAAGAAGGGGGCGCGGGGCGGGAATCCCCGATCTTGGGGCGGTTCTCTCTATTGCCGTCGTCGGACCGATTGGCGGTCCGCTCTGCTGAGTCGGTCATCGATGTGGTCCTTTCTCATTGCACACCAACCAGGGTGCGCTGAGCAGGGGCTGCGCCGACCTCAAGTGGCTCCAAGCGGGCGCCATCCTGCTCAATCCATTGACGAGTGCGCCGAACCAGCACCGGTCGGTACGGCAGTTCGGAAGCGGCAAAGAGATCCGACGGTCGAGCTGACCGTGGCTGGGTGCCCAAAGTGGCCAAGAGGCGAACCCCCCGGCTCGTCGGCTCACCGACCTCCAGGACATGCACCTGAGGGGCCAAGTCGTCGGTGATCTGTTTGCCTTTGCGTTCTCGCGTGATCATTAGCGTAGTCGCCCCGCGCACCTGATCCACCCATCGGGCGAGATCGTCGGCCGACGCGCCCAGCAGCTCGATGTCCCAGTCGCAGCTGGTGACCGCCTGCTGCAACGACATCGTCCCAGGGGCCAGCACCGATCCCCCAGTAGCGGCAATCCCATCAGGCAGCACGCTGACCAGGGCGTCCAGCACGTCGCCTACCGCCACCTCGGCGCACTTGAAGTCGATGTCCAGATACTCGGCGTCTGACTCATACCCGGTGGCCAGCGCCAGCCCGAAGTGCAACTTGGCCCGGGGCGAGAACCCCTCCGTCTGGGCCACCGGCAGCCCGGTCCGCCGTAGCGAGCGCTCCCAGATGCGGGCCATGTCCCGATGACTGGTGAACCGGATTCGACCGTTCTTGCCGTACCGCAGCCTGACCCGGGTACGGGGCGCCTCGTTCGGATTCACGACGAGGCTCCCAGGCCAACTTGCTGGCCAGTCGGATTCACGACGAAGCCCTTGTGCCTAAGCCGGAGAGCTGAACGGCCACTGCCGCAGGAGGCTGGTACCCGGCCGGGACTTGGCCGGTGCCCTGGCTGCCCCCGGCGGGGGGAACAGCAGAGGCCACAATGTGCTCGATGCTGTAGCCGGTGCAGGCGCCGCAGTCATAGCACGGGGTCCAGCGGCAGTCCTCCAAACCCACCTCGTTGAGGGCGTCCCTCCAGTCCTGCCACAAGAAGTCCTTGTGCAGACCGGCCGAAACGTGATCCCAGGGCAGAACTTCGTCTTCGGTGCGGTGTCGGTGCACATACCAGTCCACCAACAGCCCGTTGCGTTCCATGGCCTTGGTCCAGCGGTCGTAGTCGAAGTGCTCAGACCACTCCTGGAAGGTTCCCCCCTGGCGCCACACTTCCTCGATGACTCGTCCGATGCGGCGGTCGCCCCGGCTGGCGATGCCCTCCGCCAGGCTGGCTTTGGGATCGTGCCACTTCATCTGGACGCCCCGGTTCCGCTTGATGTCGTCGCGCAACAAGAAGATCTTGCGCCGGAGCTCAGACACGGTGTTCTGGCCGAACCACTGGAAGGGGGTGAACGGCTTGGGCACGAATCCGCCCAGCGACACCGTCACCGAAGGGTTCTTGGTGTGAGCTCTGCCCAGATCCACGCAGTTGCGAGCCAGCTCTCCGATGGCCAGAGTGTCCTCATCGGTCTCGGTGGGCAGACCGGTGAGGAAGTACAGCTTCATGCGCCGCCACCCCTGGGAGAAGGCCGACTCCACCGCCCCGTAGAGGTCCCGCTCGTCAATGAGCTTGTTGATCACCTGGCGCATTCGCCACGAACCCGCTTCGGGGGCGAAGGTCAGCCCGGTGCGCCGAGCCCGCTGGATCTGGGCCGCCAGCCCCACCGTGAAGGCGTCCACCCGCAGGCTGGGCAGCGACACCGACACCTCGCCGGCGCCGCAGTCCATAGTGGCTGACACCACCTCTTCGATCCCGCTGAAATCGGCAGTGGACAGCGAGGTCAGCGCCACCTCGTCATAGCCGGAGCGGGCCAGCCCGTCGGCCACCATGGTGCGGACCTGCTCGGCGGGCCGCTCCCGCACCGGGCGAGTGATCATTCCCGCCTGGCAGAAGCGGCATCCCCGGGTGCAGCCCCGGAACACCTCTACGTTCAGCCGGTCGTGGACCACCTCGGTGAGCGGCACCAGCTGGTGCTTGGGATAGGGCCAGGCAGCCAGGTCGGCCACCGTGCGCTTCTCCACCACTGCGGGCACATCGGCGAAACGCGGAGTAATCGACACCAGCGCCGGGCCGTCGTAGGCCACGTCGTACAGCGACGGCACGTAAACACCCTCGACGTTGGCCAGCTCCCGCAGCACGGCCTGGCGCGACTTCTTGCCAGCCCTCTTCCAGTCGCGGACCACCGCGTTGATCTCGGAGACCGCTTCCTCGCCGTCGCCCAATACAAAGAAGTCGACGAAGTCGGCCAGCGGCTCTGGGTTGTAGGTGCAGTGCCCACCGGCGCCGATCAGCAGGTCGCTGTCGGCCCGGCGTTCGGCTCGCACCGGCGCGCCGGCCAGGTCGATGCAGTTGAGCACGTTGGTGTATACCAGCTCGGCCGACAGATTGAAGGCCAGCACGTCGAAATCTGCCGCCCGCCGGTGGGTGTCCACCGAGAACAGCGGCAGTCCTGCGGCCCGCATCTCGGCCTCCATGTCCACCCAGGGGGCATAGGCCCGCTCGGCCACCGCGTCGTCCCGCTCGTTGAGGATCTCATAGAGGATTTGGAGACCCTGGTTGGGCAGGCCGATCTCGTAGGTGTCGGGGTAGGCCAGCAGCCACGCCACCTTCGACGGATGGTGCTCCGGTTCCACCATCCCGCCCTCTCCGCCGATGTAGCGCGCCGGTTTGGACACGTCGGGCAGCACCAGCTCCAATTCCGACCAAAGGGACATCAGCACCAATCTACCTTCGGCTGCCGGAATGGCAGAACCAGTTCAAACGAACCGGCGCATTGGACTGCCCAGTTTCCAGTTTCAAACGAACCGGCGCATGCGGACGTTCACCACCAGGCCGAGGCCGATGAGGGTGGCGATGGCCGAAGAGCCGCCGTAGGACACCAGGGGCAGGGGAATGCCGGTGATGGGTGTGATGCCCAGGGTCATGCCCACCGCCTCGAACATCTGGAAAAGAATCATGGCGAAAACCCCGGAGCAGATCAGCGCGCCGAACCGGTCTCGGGCCAGACGGGCGG
The DNA here is from genome assembly GCF_965214065.1 of Candidatus Poriferisocius sp. Lineage (GTDB taxonomy): Bacteria > Actinomycetota > Acidimicrobiia > Acidimicrobiales > Bin134 > Poriferisocius. Next base: position 122,467 of record NZ_CBDCAT010000024.1, on the reverse strand, counting down.
CTTGGAGAATCCGCAACAGCAAAAGGGCGTATAGGCCCAGGGTGGTGGCCGAGCCGACGAAGCCGAACTCTTCGCCGATCACGGTGAAGATGAAGTCGGTGTGCTGCTGGGGAACCAACCCGCTCAGCGTCTGGGAGCCCTCACCGTAGCCGGTTCCGTTTACTCCGCCGTTGCCGATGGCGATCTGGGCCTGGCGCTGCTGGTACGCGGCCTCGGTGATATCGCTGGTCGGGTCCACAAAGGTGCGAAGCCGGTTGGTCTGGTACTCCTTCAGCATGTTGGAGTTGACCATCACCACCACCACCGTGGTGGCGATCAGGGCGATGCCGATGACCTGGCGGAAGCGGATCCCGCCGATCAGCAGCAGCACGAACCCGATGAACACATAGATCAGCGCCGTGCCCACATCGGGCTGGAGAATCACCAGAAGGCCGGGCCACGCCACAATGCCCACGGCAAAGAACACCCGGGGGGCGCTCATGTGGTCTTCGAAACGGGACAGGAAAGCTGCCACGGCAACGATCACCGCGAGCTTGTGAAACTCCGAGGGCTGAAGCTGGAAGTCGCCGAATCGAAACCACGATCGGGCGCCGTTGACCTCTTCGCCCAGCGGACCCAGCACCACGATCAGCGCCAGAATGCCAACGCCGTAGATGGCCACTGCGAACTTCGCCAGCTCCTGATAGGGAACCCACGCCGCGAACACCATCAACAGCGCCCCAGCCACCGCGAACAGCGATTGCCGCTCCAAAAAGAAGGTGTCGAAACTCTCCGGGTCTCGTCCCCGAGTGGTGCTGTATATGGCCCCCACGCCGATGGCGGCCAAACCAGCCGCGGCCAGTACCAGGAGCACGTCGATATGCATCCACGGCGCGTACCGGCTGCTCCGGGAGTCCAGCTCTCGGGAACGGCGCTCCTCCAGGGAGATTACGGCCATCAGCCTGGCCCCTCTGATGAAGCCTCGACTCCATCCTCCTCGGTCTCCGCGCCATCAACCGGCTCGCTCAGATCGGCGAGATCGTCGATGGTGCGCACCGCGGGCACCGAGTTGGTGGCAATGGGTTCCAGCACGCGGCGCACTGCGGGAGCGGCCACCGACGCCCCGAAGCCCGATTCCTCCATAATCGCCACGACTACATACTCGGGGTCGGGATTGGGGCCGAAGGCGGCGAACAGCGAATTGTCGGCCTTGCCCACCACTTCGGCGGTGCCGGTCTTGCCCGCCGCCGGCCACTGCTCATGGGGAAATCCGCCGAAGGCGAAATAGGCGGTGCCGTCCACCTCGCCGGTAACACCGAGCAGGCCCTCGAGGATCGGAATTCGGATGGATTCGGGCAAGTAGACCTGGTTGAGCACCCGGTCGGCAAAGGCCTGATTCACCTCTCCAGTGACCGGGTTCTCAACCCGGTCCACAATCTTGGGGGCATACAGAGTGCCCCCGTTGGCGAACGCGGCGTACCCGTTGGCCAGCTGCAAGGGGGTGGCGCCCAGCACGCCCTGGCCGATAGCCAAAACGATGGAGTCACCGGTTCGCCATGGCTCCCCTGCGGCCTCTGCCGCCGTCGGAGTAGGCACCCGGCCCACCCCCTCGCCGGGCAGCGCGATACCGGTCTGGGCACCGAAGCCGAACAGCAACGCCGCCCGCTGGATGCCCTCCCGGTCGAAGCGGTCGGCTCGATCCATAGTGTCGCCCAGGTAATAGAAGTACACGTCGGACGACACGGTGATGGCTCGGACCAGATCGATCGGCCCATAAGTAGCCTCTTCTGCGTTCTTGAAGGTACACGAGGCGATCGACTCCTCTTCACAGGACGGCACTACGTAGACCCCGGCGTCCTCGTAGAGGGTGCGCGTGTCCAACACTCCCCGAGGACCGATCACGCCGCCGTTCAGCGCGGCGTAGGCGGTGAAGAGCTTGAACGTGGACCCCGGCGGGTAGATGCCGGCCAGAGCGCGGTTGTGCAAGGGCTGGTGGTTGTTGGGATCCTGAAGCTCTGCCCACCGCTCGTCGGAGAAGCCGCTGACGAACTCGCTCGGCGAGTACGTGGGGAACGACGCCATCGCCAGCACTTCTGCTCCATTGGGATCCAGCACCACCATGGCGCCGCCGGGGGCCCTGAAGGGGAGGTCTTCGGGGTCGTCTCGCTCTTGCTGGCGGGCTTCGGCCAGACCGGCGAGCAGCTCTTGTTCGGCCAGCGCCTGGATGTCGATGTCCAAGGTGAGGTGGACATCGGCACCGGCAACCGGGTCAATCTGCTCGATCACGTGCACCGGATCGCCGACGTTGTCCACTTCCAGCCGGGTGTGGCCAGGAACGCCTCTCAGCACCGATTCAAAAGCCGCCTCAATGCCGGTTTGCCCGATCTCGTCATTTCTCCGGTAGGTCTTGGGATCGTCGGCTACCAGCTCGAACTGCTCTTCGCTGAGCAGGGAGACATAGCCCAAAATGTGGGCGGCCAAGTCGCCGTAGGGATAGGTGCGGACGCTGCGGAGGTCGGTGCTCACACCGGGAAACTCATCAGCCCGCTCAGCCAGAATGATCTCGAAGTTCTCGGTGACGTCGTCGGCCACCGGGACCGAATCGAGCGGGCCAAACCGGGAATCTTCCAGCGCATCGTTGATCTCGAACACCTTGGTGAGCCGGCCAGCCCGGCTGATCTCGGTGGCTAGGCGCAGAACCAGCGAATCTTGTCCGTCCTCGTCGAACTCGGTGTCGAAAGTGAACCGGTCCACGGTCACCACCAAGGACTCCCGGTTGTCCACCAGCACATTCCCGCTGCGGTCGAAGATCCGCCCCCGGGGAGCGGGCTCATATAACACCCGGATGGTGTTTGCAGCAGCCTGATCTACGAACTCCTCCGAGCTCATCACTTGGAGGTACCAAAGCCGGGCGGCCAGCACCCCAAAAGCTAATAGGGCCAACAGAGCCAAAAAACTCAACCGCAAGCGGAGCGACTCGGGACTCATCGCTCTTCTCCAAGAAGCCTGGGCCACGACCAGCGCCATAGGCCGAGAAGGGGAAGGCTCAGCACCAGGTTGTAGGCCGCAGCCACCCCCATGACCACGTACAGACGATCGGTATAGAGGTTGGCCTCGCCCAGCAGCTCGCCGAGCACCGCGTACACCAGCAGCCCGCCGGCGGTGGCAACTGCGGCGACCAGCACGTTTATCCACCAGGCGCTGCGAAAGATCCGCTCTTCCAGCAGACCTACGGAATACCCCCACACGGTATAGATGAGAGCGGAGAGTCCGAATAGCGTGGGCAGGTACAGATCGATGCCCAAGCCGATGGCAAACCCGGCGGCCGCCCCCCGCTCTGGACCGCCGACGAGGCCGGCAGTGACTGCTAAGGCCAGGGGAACCTCAGGAGCGACCCCAAGTACCCGCAGATCGGAGAACAACGCCAAGTGGAGCACCAGTGCGGTGATCAAAAACAGAGCGCTTCGAGCGTATGCGCTGGCGGTGCTCATGCTTGTTGACCCAGAGAGTCGTGGAGAAATGCTCCTTCGCGGTCCATCACGATTGCCCCCTTCACGAGTCTTCCGCCAGGGGGTCGTAGAGCAGGACCGTCACGAAGCTCAAGTTGTCGGCATTGGCCGAGGGGCTCACGGTGAGAATTTGGAACAGACGGGCCTCGTCATAGTCGATTTCGGTAACGGTGCCGACGGGAATGCCTGCGGGGTAGCGGCTGCGGTCCACTCCGCTGGTGACAACCTCATCCCCGACGGCCACTTCGGTGTCGATCTCCAGCCCCTTGCCCACGATCAGCGGACCTCCGCGGCCGCTGCCCGAGGCCAGCGCCACGTCGTCGGTGCCCACCACCAGCACGCCCACCTCGAAGCCGGGGTCGGTGATCAACGCCACCCGGGCGTGCCCACGACCGGGGTCGCCGTCGATCCGGCCGATGAGCCCGCCCCTGGTGACCACCGGCATCCCGTTGCGGACCCCGTCTTCCTCCCCCCGGTTGATCTGCACTGAGTAGCGGTCGAAATTGCCCACGTTAGCGGTCACCACTTCGGCTACCACGTTGGGGATGTCCTGCACATAGGGCAGGCCCAGCACATCAAGTAGCGACTCCAAGCGGATGGCCGCGTCGGTGTCCAAAATCTGCTGCCCCTCGAGCTTTTGCAGCTCCTCGCTCAGCATCGCATTCTCCGCTTCCAGCTCGTCATAGCCGGTTATGCCGTTCCAGGCGTTGCCCACCGGGTCGAACAGCCGATCGGCCCCGGATCGCAGCGGTGAAATCAGATCGGTGAGCGTCTCCTCGGTGCGCTGGAGAGGCTCAAAATCGCGCGCGTCCAGGGTGAGGAGAGTCGCCGAACTAAGCAGCAGGAAAATGAGAGTGACTCGCGACCGTCCTGTACGAGTGCCCGTTGCCACGGGGCCGATCCGAGCGATCAGTCGTACGACGACGAGAAGAGGAGCCCCTCGAGCGCGTCAAACTCCTCCAGCGACTGGCCCGAGCCGATGGCCACGGCGTGGAGGGGATTGGGCGCCAAGCGGATCGGCATCCCCGTCTCTTCCTCGAGTCGTGGGGCGAGGCCGTTCAACAGGGCCCCGCCACCAGCCAGCACGATGCCCGCCTCCATGATGTCGGCGGCCAGCTCGGGGGGAGTCTCGTCCAGCGTCACTTTGACCGCGTCCACAATAGATCTAACCACCTCGGAGATGGCCTCGCGGATCTCGGAGGTGGAGGTGACCACGGTCTTGGGCAGGCCGGTAACCATGTCCTGGCCCCGAACCTCGGCATAGCGGTTCTCGCTGCCCGTCCACGCCGACCCCAACACCATCTTGACCTCTTCGGACGTTCGGCTGCCGATGGTAAGGCTGTGCTCCTTCTTCATGAAAGCGATGATGTCCTCGTCCATCCGGTCACCGCCCATCCGGATCGACTGGCCGGTGACCACCCCGCCCAGCGAGATCATGGCCACCTCGGTGGTGCCGCCGCCAATGTCCACGATCATGTTGCCCGAGGCCTCTTGCACCGGGAGGCCGGCGCCGATGGCCGCGGCCATCGGCTCTTCGATGATGTAGACCGGCTTCTTCGCCCCGGCAGAGACCGCCGCCTCCTGCACAGCCCGCTGCTCCACGGGGGTGATGCCGGAGGGAACGCAGATCACCATGCGGGGCCGTGTCAATCTCCCCGGAGACACTCGCTGGATGAAGTACCGCAGCATCTTCTCGCAGATGTCGAAGTTGGCGATCACGCCGTCTTTGAGTGGACGGATAGCCTGGATATAGGCCGGTGTGCGACCCAGCATCTGCTTGGCCTTGGTGCCCACCGCCAAGGGCGTGCCATTGCTGTCCACCGCCACCACGGAGGGCTCGTTGATCAAGATGCCCTCGCCGCGGACATATACGAGCGTGTTGGCGGTGCCCAGGTCTATCGCGATATCGCGGCCCGCCAATCCGCTGCCGGAAGAGAACCGCCGCTTCGCCATGCTGCAAGGTTAGAGCAGCCGACCTGAAACCGCACACCGGCCAAGAGGCCGCGTTTCACAGGTTGGGAAAGAAGCCAGCCCGACGCCGACTGCACCTACTTGTGCCGGGCCGCGCCTCACAGGTTGGGAAAGAATATGGCGATCTCCCGCTCCGCAGAGGCGTTGCTGTCGGAGCCGTGGACGAGGTTCTCGGTAACCTCCAAGCCGTAATCGCCCCGAATAGTCCCCGGCGGGGAATCCAAGGGGTTGGTGGCCCCCATCATGGAGCGCACAACGGCATAGACGTCGTCAGGCCCCTCGAGCACCAAGGCGACCGAGGGGGAGCGGCCGATGAACGCCACCAAGTCGGGATAAAACGGGCGGTCCACGTGCTCGGCGTAGTGGCGGGCGGCCAGGTCGGCGTCAATGGTCAGCAAGCGCATAGCCGCGATCCGCAGACCCCGGGATTCAAAACGGGACAATATGGCCCCCACCAGGCCCCTCTCCACCGCATCGGGCTTGCACAGCACCAGTGTCCGATTCACCGCCAGAACCCTACTGATCTCGACCCGTCACTCAACACCGCCAGAACCCTACTGATCTCGTGGCACGAGGTGAAGGCGGGCCGCACCAGCGGTATACAGAGAACCGGTGACCACCACCGCGCCCTCGTCACCAGACAGCGCCAGGGCTCGTTCCACCGCCTCGGTTACGTCGTGAGCGATCTCGGCGTCGATCCCCTGGTTCCGGGCCGCGTCCGCCAAATCAGCGGCCGGCAAGGCCCGCGGCCAGTCGGGAGCGCAGCACACCACCAAGTCGCAGCGGGCGTCGGAGGCAGCGATAGCGGCCAGCATGGCGTCGGGATCCTTGTCGCTCATCATGCCCACCACCCAGGTGACCGTGCCCAAAACGGTGAACTGGTCGGCCAGCGCGGCCGCCGCCGCGGCGAGGCCGTCAGGGTTGTGGGCCCCGTCGATCACCACCAGGGGCTGACGGGCCACCACTTCGAATCGAGCCGGAACCGCCACGGCGCCCAACGCGTCCAGGAGAGGCCCATCCAATGCTTGTTCCACCAGGGCCTCAAACGCGGCGATGGCCATTGCGGCGTTGTGCCCCTGGTGGGCGCCGAACAGGCTGACGTAGATGTCTTCGTAGCTGGCCCGGGGGGTGCGAACCGTGATCAGCCGGCCGCCCACCGCCGGGTGGTTCTCCACCAACTCGAAGTGCTGGCCGGAAACCAGCAGCTCTCCAGGGGACTCCTCAGCGGCAATCGCCACTAACTCGGCGTCCATCGGTCCCAGCACGGCGGTGATATCGGGATGGAGGATGCCCGCCTTCTCCCCCATCACCGCGGCCTCCCAGCCAAAGCGGCCGTCGGTGTGGTCGCGACCGATGTTGGTGATCACCGCCACCCGGCTGTTCACCACGTTGGTGGCGTCGTAGCGGCCCAGCTTGCCCACCTCCACCACGGCCAGGTCCACGGCCACATCGGCGAACCAGCGCAGAGCCGCCGCGGTAACCAGCTCAAACCATGAGGGCTGGGCGCAGGCGGGGCCCGAGGCCAGATGGCTCTCCACCAGCCGCAGATGGCCCAACAGCTCGGCCAGCTCGGCATCGCTGACGTGATCGCCGCCCACGGCCATGCGCTCGTTGATGCGCTCGACATGGGGGCTGGCATAGACCCCGACACTCATGCCCCACGCTTGGGCCAGCGCGGCAATCAGCGCGGCCACCGAGCCTTTGCCGTTGGTGCCGGAGATGTGGACAGCCGGGTAGTCGGCTTGGGGGTCGCCCAGTGCGGCCAGCAGCCTGCGCATGGGGGCCAGCGACAAGCCATCGGAATCGCCGGCGGTGGCCTCCAAGTTGACGTGTCCGTCCAGCCACGCCCGGGCCTCGGCCACCGACGAAAAGGAGGCCAGGTTGTCCATGCCGACGCTCAGCCGGTCCTAGAGGGACGCCAAGCAGTCAGCTGGCTTGGCGACGGGACCGGTCGCTTGAACGGGCTTTGGCCGCATTGAGCAGCTTGGGGGCTTCGGTCGCCGCGGACTGCCTCGGCGTTGACCACGCACTGGACCACATCATCTCGGCTGGGCAGATCGTACATAACGTCGAGCAGAACCTCTTCCAAGATGGCCCGCAGCCCCCGGGCGCCGGTGTTGCGGGAGAGGGCCAACTCGGCCACCTCGGCCAGCGACTCGTCGGAGAACAACAGCTCCACGTTCTCGAACTCGAAAAACTTGCAGTACTGCTTAATCAGGGCGTTCTTGGGCTCAACCAGAATCCGCACCAGCATGTCCCGCTCGAGGTGGGACACCACGCCGACCACCGGCAGGCGTCCGATGAACTCGGGGATGAGGCCAAACTTGATCAGATCCTCCGGCTGAACCTGGGTGAACAGCTCCCCGTGGTCGCGCTCGGTCTCGGTGCGGATGTCGGCACCGAAACCAACCCCGACGTTGCCCACCCGCTGCTCGATGATCTGCTCCAAGCCGGCGAAGGCGCCGCCCACGATGAACAAGACGTTGGTGGTGTCGATCTGGATGAACTCCTGATGGGGGTGTTTGCGCCCCCCCTGGGGCGGCACCGATGCAGTGGTGCCCTCCAAGATCTTCAAAAGCGCCTGCTGCACGCCCTCGCCGGACACGTCCCGGGTGATGGACGGGTTCTCGCTCTTGCGGGAGATCTTGTCGATCTCGTCGATGTAGATGATGCCGGTCTCGGCCTTTTTGACGTCGTAGTCGGCGGCCTGGATCAGCTTGAGGAGGATGTTCTCCACGTCCTCGCCCACATAACCGGCCTCGGTCAAAGCGGTGGCATCGGCGATGGCAAAGGGCACATTGAGCATCCGGGCCAGTGTCTGGGCCATCAGCGTCTTGCCGCACCCAGTGGGGCCGAGCAGCAAGATGTTCGACTTGGACAGCTCCACCTCGGGATCCGACGAGCCCATCTGCACCCGCTTGTAGTGGTTGTAGACCGCTACCGACAAGATCCGCTTGGCATGCTCCTGGCCGATTATGTAGTCGTTCAAAAAGGAGTAGATCTCCTGGGGCTTGGGCAGCTCTTTGAACCCGACATCGGCGCCCTCGGCCAACTCCTCTTCGATGATCTCGTTGCAAAGGTCGATGCACTCGTCGCAGATGTAGACGCCGGGGCCGGCGATCATCTTCTTGACCTGCTTTTGGGTCTTGCCGCAGAAGCTGCACTTCAGCAGCTCGCCGCCTTCTCCAAACTTCGCCACGGCCTCAGTCCCCCCTACCGGATGGCCGTGATCGGGCCGGCGGTTTCGACGGCGTCACGCGACGAGATGACCTCGTCGATGAGCCCATACTCTTTGGCATCCTCGGCGGTCATCACATAGTCGCGGTCAGTGTCCTGCTTGACCTTGTCGAGTTCTTGGCCGGTGTGGTGGGCCAGCAGCTCTTCAAGCTGATCTTTGAGCCGCTGGATCTCCCTTGATGCGATCTCGATATCGGACACCTGCCCCGATGCCCCGGCATAGGGCTGGTGGATCAGCATCCGGCTATGGGGGAGGGCCAGGCGCTTGCCGGGTGCACCCGCGGCCAACAGCACCGCGGCGGCCGAGGCCGCCTGACCGAAGCAGATGGTGGTTATGTCGGGCTTCAAGTACTGCATGGTGTCGTAGATGGCGAACATGGCATTGATGTCGCCGCCGGGGCTGTTGACGTAGAGGTTGATGTCTTTGTCGGGGTTCTCCGACTCCAAGTGCAGAAGCTGGGCGCAGATGAGATTGGCCACCGTGTCGTCGATGGGTGTGCCCAAGAAGATGATGTTCTCCTTGAGCAGCCGGGAATAGAGATCGAACGAGCGCTCGCCCCGGTTGGTCTGCTCGACGACGACGGGCACCATGTAGTTCTGAGGTTTCATGTGACTTGGCTCTCGATGGTGGTGGGGGGAAGCTCAGACTCGTCGTCCGGATTCAGGCTAGAACGTTCGATGGGGTTTCCGTCGGGATCTCTGATCTCGACCCGCTCCAACACCCATTCCCGGGTCTTGCGCATCTGTGCATCCAATCGTACCCCCTTGAGACGGCTTTCCTCGCCCTCGAACACCGATGACTTGAGCTCGTCGACGGTCTGGCCCACCTGGGCGGCCAGGCCGGCGAGCTCCCAGTCCACGTCCTGATCGGTGGCCACGATGGACTCCGCGACGGCTACCGCCCGCAGGGCCAAGTCGGTCTTTGCCTCTTGGAGAGCGGGTTCCCGCAGCGATTCGGCCATCTCGTCGATGCTCTGGCCGATGGCATCAAGGTAGGCATCCATCTCGACGCCCTGGCTGCCCAGGCGCATCTGGAGGGTTCGGAGGCGATGCTGCACCTCGGCGTCCACCAGTGCCTCGGGGATGTCGTCGGTCACCAGCTCGGCTAGCTGCTCCCCCACTTGGGCGGACAGCGAGGCTAAGGCGTTGGCCCGCTTGGCCAGGGCGATGTTCTCGAAGATGTCGTTCCGCAGCTCGCCGACAGTGTCGAACTCAGAGGCCTCTTGGGCGAACTCGTCGTCCAAATCGGGAAGAACGGTCTCCTGCACCTCTTTGACCAGGATGCGGAACCGCAAGAGCCCGTCCTCTTCGGGATCGGGGTGCTCGGCGTTGAACTCCAAGATGTCGCCGGCCTTGGATCCCCGAAGCTGCTCGTCGATCTCGGGGACCACGGCGCCTTGGCCCACTTCATATGCGTAGCCGTCCACAGTAAGTCCCTCGACCTCCTCGCCGTTGTACGACCCGTAGATGTCCATGGTCACGTGGTCGCCGTCGATGGCCGGCCGGGTGACGGGGGCCAGCTCGCCGAACTGCTTGCGGAGTTGGTCAACCTGCTGTCCGACCTCGTCGTCGGTGGGAACCGGGCTGGGCACCTCGGCTTTGAGCTGGTCGTAGCCGGTGATGGCGATCAAGGGGCGCACCTCCACCACCGCATCGAAGCTGACCGGTCCTTCCTCGGCCCCGCTGGTGATGTCGATCTCCGGGGGTGCGATCACGTCCACATCGTGGTCGGCCAACGCCTGGGCGTAGTACTCGGGCACAGCATCGCTGAGAGCCTCCCCCCGAGCCGCCTGGGGACCCAGCCGAGCCTCCAGCACCCGCCGGGGGGCTTTGCCGGGACGGAAACCGGGGAGGCGGACCTGGTGGGCCAGTTTGCGGAAGGCCTCGTCCAGCTTCGCCTCGAATTCGTCGGGATCTATGTCCACCGAAAGCTTGACCCGGTTGCCCTCTAGGGCCTCGACGCTGCTCCTCACAGGGTCCGCATTCTACCGGCGGGCCTCCGAATACTCGTGTCGTAGCCGGTTGCAGATATCATGCGGGCAGATATCATGGGTGGCCAACCCTGCGGGTGTAGTTCAGTGGTAGAACCCCAGCCTTCCAAGCTGATGACGCGAGTTCGATTCTCGTCACCCGCTCTCTTCGAAGCCCCAGCTTGCGGTGGCGAACGCAATGATCATCTCGGCCACCTAGCGGTGTGTCGCAGAAAAAGCGCCCCCGGCAGGATTCGAAGGCTTGTCGTTTCCCCTGGTCATGAGCTTAGGACTCTAGATTCTGCTGTTGTGCCCCACAATTTGTCCCACATCTGAGGCGGATTGGTGTGCCGGTAGTTGTGCGGGTCGAATCTGGTAGCGCCTCTGCGGTCTATCCATGTGTTATCCGCTGGGGGGCTCAGCGACGCGGAGATCGCGGCGCGGTTGGGCGGAGACCAGGCGACGGTGTGGCTGGCTGGGGAGGTGTCGCCGCTACAGTTCGATGCCTGGCTGGCACCTGCTCTGCTAGGTGTCGTCGGCCAGGTCGGAAAATGCGGCGGCCAGGTCCGGGACGCTTGCGCAGACGGCTTCCCACACCAGGTTCCGGTCTATGTCGTCGTAGTCGTGCGCGATGAAGTTGCGCATCGCCCGCGCTTTGGCCAACGGCAGATGCGGGTGCTTTTGGGCGAATTCCTCGGACAGCTTGCCGGCGGCCTCGCCGATGATCTCCAGTTGGCGCTCCGCGGCTGCTCGCACCATCCAGCTGGCCTCGAATTGGTCCCGGCCGCCACCAGCGATCATCTCGAGGTGCTGCGCGGCGAGCAAGATGTGCTCCAAGAGGTCGCGGTCGCGGCTGCTCACAGCGAGATGGCGTCGGCGAGGATGCCGCTGTGCTTGTCCTTGAGCCCGCCCACAGAGACCACGTCCACATCGCAGCCCAACAGCTTCTCCAGATCCAGCTTCAGCCCTGCCTGGTCAAACAGCGAGGCACCTTCTGTGAACCGCGCCAAAAAGTCACAGTCGCTGTCGTCAGTGTCGTCGCCGCGCGCCACCGAGCCGACCAGCGCTATCGAGTCGGCCTTGTTCCGGGCCGCGGCAGCACGGATGGCCTCGCGGTGCTTTCCCAAGACGGCATCGCGTCGCGTTCCCATAGCTTCATGCTAGACGCTCCGACTCCCGCATCGCGATGGCCGCGACCCCCAGCCAATGGTCAACAGCCCAAAGCGCTCGATCCTGCTGTAGCGCCCCGCAATCGGGCCCACGCCTGAACCGGATCGCTGGGCGATGCCATCCGGGGCTTGCCCCCTTTGAGCGTTTTCACCCATTCACGAGACGCCAGCGCTATCACCGCTGCGCCAGCACACAGCAGGCCAGAGCAACGGATCCCGGAACCGGACAGGGCCGTCGCCCCCGATCGGGGCTGGAGGAATAGCTCGTCCTTCAGGGTTTGCCGGCGCGGGGGATATTCGCTGGCGCGCCCGTTGCCTGGGATGGGACCGTGAGCCGATGGGCAGGCGGTACACGTCCGATCAGCATTTCGGGCATACCAACATCATCGGGTACTGCGGGCGCCCGTTCGCCGATGCCGATGCCATGGACAAGGAGATGGTCGCCCGCTGGAACGATGTGGTGGCCGACGAGGACGAGGTGTGGATCCTGGGGGACCTGGTGATGGGCGGGAAGGCGCAGGGCCTCGCCGGGCACGTAGCGCGCCTCAAGGGGCGAAAGATCCTCGTGCCCGGAAACCACGACCGGTGCTGGCAGGGCCACAGAGACCACCGCTGGGAGCGGGCCGACTACTACCGCATCGGCGGTATGGACAAGATCATCGACAATCCCGAGCCCCACTCCATCGCCGGGCACACTGCGCAGCTCAGCCATTTCCCCTATGTGCTCGACGCCCGCCACGACATGAGATACGACCAATGGCGCCCCCAAGACGACGGTGACTGGCTGCTGCACGGCCACGTCCACGAGAAATGGCGCCAACAGCACCGGCAGGTAAACGTCGGCGTCGACGCCTGGCGCTTCGCCCCCGTCGCCGAGCACACCATCGCCGACCTCATCGCGAAAGGACCCTCGAATACCCCCATTCCCGACCACACATGAGCAGCCCGCCGAACAGCCGCCCAAGCCGCTGACCCCGAACCACCCCGCGAGATCGACGGTGCAAGAGCCCCGGTCTGGCCAGTCCCCACGATCCACAGGCTGCGATGGCATTGACGGGGAAACAGGCCGCCGGGCAGGTCTAGGCGGCCTGTCGGTCTCGGTCGAAGACAGGGTTGCCCCTGTCCGGAACAACCGGTCGAACAGGCGACACACAGGGGCTGTGGCGGCTTGCGACCGGTGTTCGGGTGGTTGGCGACCGGTTGCGACCGGTGGGGTGTCGCATAGTGGCGGGCATGGAAACCAACATTGGAGAACAGCACGACATCTTGTTGACCCGACCGCAGGTGGAGGCCCGCTGCGGCCTTTCGACGAGTTCGGTCTACCGGCTTATGCGCGAGGGCCTGTTCCCCGAGCCGATCCGCGTCGGCCGGCGGGCCGTGCGCTGGCCCGCGTCGGAGATTGATGAATGGCTCGCCACCCGGCCCCGCGCCACCGGCGACCGCCCCGCCGCCTAGACCGCCGGTTGCGCGCGGCAGGTCGTTTGCCCGACTGCCGGGCATCTACAAGAATCCGCCACGGCGAGCCTTCTGCTAACCGCGGGGAGGATGCTCTCGACCTTCACGGCTCTGGGCCGGTAGCTGCTGTTCGATGCTGGCGCATCGTCGCAGCGCCTGTTGGGCTTGGGCGGGCTGGTGGCCGAGGGCTTGTTCGATGAGAGAGATGGCGGTGGCGGCGAGTTGGACGGCTGCTGCGGCCATCTGCGCGGCGAACTCGGGGGTGGCGGCGTTGGGGTCGGCACCGGGCAGCGGGGTAGCGGGGTAGGTGCTGGTGTGCCGCCATATTGAAATCTGGTCGGGGGCGAGCGGTCCCAAGGTGGCGTCGATGAGGGCGGCTTGGGCGGGGTCGAGATGGCGGCGGGCGGCGTCGATGAGGCCGCAGATGCTGCGGGTGTTTTCGAGATGGGGTGCTCGGCGGGCGCAGATGAGGGCTTGCAGCGAGGTTTCCATGGCGATCTGGGCGTGCTCGCAGACGCTGAGCAGCCGGCTGTGTTGCATTTGGTGCGCGCGGTCGGTGTCGTCTTCGGCGAGGGCGTCGGCCTCAGAGGGAGGCGGGCGCAGGTAGGCCAGGATTGTGTTGAGCGAGTGAGTGGTCTTCGCGAGGATCGCGACCGCTTGCTGCTCGTCGGTTGCGGGCTTGCCGATCTTCTTGTCCCAGTCGATGGGCGACTTGGGTGGCCGGGACATGAGGGTGATGGCACAGGAGGCGATATGGGCCTCGAAGCTGGAGCGGCACTGTGTGGTACGGACGCGCCACTCGGCTCGGTCGGTCACCCGCGCATCGCACGCGAACCCGTCTGCTTGCTCCGCGGCAGTGCGGGCCTGGTGGGCGAGCTCGCGGCGCTGCGTGTAGTCGCCGAGATCGTCGAACATCACCACCAAGTCCACGTCTGAGCCAGCCGTCGCACAGCCGCGCGCCACCGAGCCGAACACGAGCACCTCCGCTGGGTCCAAGACCCTGCTGATGCGCTCGGCGGCCCTGCGGGCGTCTCCCACAGAAGGCGACAGGTGATCGGGGGCAGTCACAGCGTCAGGCTACGCCGCCTGCCAGCGGGCCCGACTCGGGTTTCAGGGGGCGGTCAGGCAGTCGGTGTCGTTGCGCACCTGGTCGAAGCGGGGCCGGTTTGAGGCCGGTGTGGTGCGGTCTGACATTGTTGGTTGGTGCGGGTAGGGTGTTTGCACCGCGAACCGCGCATGGAGGCTGGCAATGGGCACAAAGCACGCCCGAAAAGGAGCTGCGGCGTTCCGCTCCCAGACCGAGGAGTTCATCGAGTCGATGGACGGGCTGCGCTGGCTGGCCCACCTCGACGAGGACGACATTGACGCCATGCTCAACGAGGTGGGCGAAGCGCTCGCCGCCCACACCGGCGCTGAGTGCCGAGCGCAGTTGGCCTATGCGCTGTGGGACTGGAAGGCGACCGCCGAGGCCCAGGCCGATCCCGAGTTGCGCCGCCGCCTGAGCGAGCCCATTGCCGCGGTGTCGGGAGAGCCCGTTCCCATTCCCGCCGCCTGAGCGCGGATGGCAAAGCGCAAAGACCGGGTGGCCCCGCCCCCGGAGAAGGGCGGATGGGACATCCGCTTCGCCAGCAACCAGGCCGCCCGCGAGTGGGACGAGCTGTGCAACACCGCTTCGGCCAACACCCGGCGGGCGTGGAACGACATCACCCGCGACCCCCGCCGCCACAGCAGCCGCCAGGCCAGGCTCAGAAAAGAGTTCGGCGCCAAGCAACTGGAGGGCAAGGTGCTGGAGCAATGGCAGCACGAGGTCACCGCCGGCGGTCGCATCTGGTACTGCCCCGACGACGACACCAAAACAGTGTGGGTGACCGCCGTCTACATCGGCCACCCCAAATCAACCGAGTAGCGGCCCCCGACGAGTCCGACCCCACGATTCCCCACAAGACTCGAAGACCCCCCACGAGCAGCCTTCGCCGGCGGTCGCAGCCCCTTGCGACCGCTGGCGGCTCCGGTCGGGGCAGTTGCGACCGGTTGCGACCGGTGGGGTTTCACAGGATTGGCGCATGACGAAGAATGCTGTAGTCCATGACAAGAAGCCTGCAACGCCGCCCGCGGCAGGGGGAAAGCTGTTGATGTCGCCGGAGGTGGTGCCCGAGCAGAGGCTGGGGTGGTGCCGGCACCTGCCGCCGATGCCCGCCGCCTTCGGGCTGCCGTCTGTGCGACAGCGCTGTGTGGGTTCGTCGCAGCCACTGGTGGAGGTGCGCGGCATCGACGTGTTGGACGCCTATGAGCACTTGGGCATCTTGGGGGCGCGCCGGATGCTGGTGCGCTCTGATGTGGCCAAGCGACTGTTGTTGGCCGAGCGGCTTTTGCCGAGTGGGTTCTCTCTGGTGGTGCTGGACGCGTGGCGGTCTCCCGACGAGCAGCAGGCGCTGGTGTGCTTCTACGGCGACGGTGCCGCCGAAGACGGGTTCGTCGCCCCGGTGTCAGACGACGGGTGCCGCCCGCCGCACACCACCGGCGGAACCGTTGATCTCACCTTGTCGTGGCTCGATCAGCCCCTGGCGCTGGGCACCGACTACGACTCGTTCGACGCCGAGGCCGCCGTCCACGCATTCGAGGCCCCTAGCGCTGATGCCCGTGTGCGGCTGTTGCGCCGCGGGTTCGCCTACGCCATGTCGACCGCGGGATTCGTGCCCTACGACAAGGAGTGGTGGCACTGGTCCCACGGCGACGACGTGTGGGCCCAGGCGATGGCACGGCCCGCGCTGTACGACATCGTGGAGCACCCGCCTCTCGAGCGAACCCGCTCAGCGGGAATCTGTTTGGACTGAGGCCGCCCTGGTCGACGGCGCGCACCCCCCGCCGGGCGTCCGCGCCTTCGCGCCGTCTGGGAGGGAGGTCGCGGGGCGTGGTGGCGGGCGGTGTGTCTGTGGCGGGCGCGGGGCGAGCTGCCCGTGGTGGAGTCTTGGGGTGGTTCGGGCGGCGCTCGGCGGGTTCCCGCCAGGACGCGCGAGGCCTCTTCTGCGAGGCCGAACTCTTCAGGGGGCAATTCATGGCGACAGTGCTTCCGGGTTCGCATTTGGCGGGACATTCGTGCTTTGCAAGCGAGCGAATGTTATCGGCATTCGCAGCAGTCATGGGCGTTGGCCAGGCCAATGGGTGACATGCGTCGTCGCAATATCGAGATATAAGGGATTATTGCCGCATTTGTGGGTGAATGCCGGGGCGATTATGAGGACGCTGTTGCAAGCGAGCGGAAACTAGCTAGCATTTCGGGCGTTTGTGCGCAGATTGTGTGCAGAAGCAGGTGCCCAGTGAATTGGAGGTGGCGCTGGTGAGCCGCATTGACGTTGAGTACAGGGCCGATGGGATTTCGCTCATTTTGGCGAGTCAAGGGTTCTCGATGAGCGTGGAGCTGTCGCATTCCCAAGCTGACGATTTGCTGGAGCAGCTGATCTCGCAGCAGTCGGCGTCGACCGGCCAGAGAACCGACTCCGAGGGTGACTGCCGGGAGTTCGCCCAACCGGAGGGGGAGGCGTCGGGGGTTGGCTGCCAGGAGGTTGGCAGCGAGTAGGCCGGGGGCTGTGGCGGGGCCGCCTTGTCCAGGCCTGGGGCGCGGAGGGGGCCGGTTGCGCCGCTGCGGCCCGAGATGACCGTAAGCGGCCCCGCAGACAGGGGCGAGCGGAATGCCGAAAGGCGGCATGTGCGGTGTGTTGTCGGTATCGTGCTAGTGCAGCGGTTTCGGGGGAGTCCGGGTGTTCCTCTGTAGACTGGATGCATGGCAGCAACGCAGTAGCTGCGCGGGTCTGAGGAGGAATGCTCTCCAAGTTGAACGGAGGTGGTGGTGAGCGGAGTCACCGTAAAGCAGGAGCCTGACGGCACATCGCTGGAATTCGACAGCGGGGGCATAACGGTGAGCGTGCGGCTGACCCCGAAGCAGGTGGACCAGCTTGTGACGAAGCTGGTCGGCCGCTCGGAGGGGGAAGTGGGAAGGCTGGTGGACTCGGGTCGGGTGCTCAAGCAGACGGAGAGGACACGCGCCGCGACGAACAAGGGAATTGCCGCGGTGCTCCCGCTGCTGGACGCCGGGATGCTCCGGGCGGGGGAAACGCTGACGATGCGGTCCGAGGGCGAGGAGCACTCCGCGGTTGTCCGGGGAGATGGGTCGTTCGACATTGACGGCCACGTCGAGGGGTCGCCGACAGAGGCCGCTACCTACGCGGCCCAGGCACCGAGGTCGGGGTGGAGGATCTGGAAGAACGCCGCCGGGGAGACGCTCGAAGAGCTGCGGTGGCGCCTTCGCGCGTCGGACTTCCGCGACACCGGGGGCGAGGCGAGCAAGACGGTCGAGGAGTGGGTCGACTTCTGCATCCGAAAGAGGCTCAAGCCCAACAATGATCGGCCCGGCACCGTGGCCGCGTTCTTCAGCGACACGGGAGTCGAGGACACCGGCAACGCCCGAGCAGTCCTCGACCAGTGGTTCAGGTGGTGCATCAACCAGAAATGGACCCGCGCCGTCGGCCGTGCTTGAGCCCGCAGCAGCCGGCTTCTGCTCAAGCACCAGCAGGCGAGAGGCCCACGACGCAGAATCGCCGAACTCTCCCCGATGCAACGTAGCCGACAACATCATGGCGACTCTCAACTTCGGCTAGACAGCCCAGCTCTCGCTGTTGGGCCCGGTGCCCTCCTGTTGTGACACCGCATCGGGACAGTCGCGGCGAGGCGGCCCGCGTCGGCTGTCTTGGGCTCCGGCCTCAGATAACTTGAGTCGCCCATATTTTCCGCTCGCTTGCAAACACTGAGGGGGCGCACTCGACTGAACGACGATGCGGCCAGCTCGCTTTCTTGCCGTGCTGCGCCGCTGTCCCGTTTGGCCGTCGGGGCGGGTGGGAAAGACGCTCCCCTGAGCGTGTGACACAATATCCCTGATAATACGGCAACTTCCAATGCTGTGGCCGTCTTGTCTCAGACCGCGGGTAGGCTGGTGCGAGCAGCTCTCCCACAGTGTTCAAAGGCTTCGAGCTGTAGCCGCCAGCGGCGGGGGCAGAGGACCCCGCACGACAACGGAAGCCGCGATGCGTTGACGATTTTTCCTTCGCTCGCTTGCAACATACTCTTGGAGGACCCTATGAGGATTCGCATTCGGACACTCGCTATCGCCGCGGCGGTCGCAATCGCTTGGGCGGGATGCGGCGCAAAGGACGCCGCCGAGCCGATCGCGGGAGGCGTCGGCGAGCCCGGACCGCCTGAGGCGACCCTGTCGCCCGCCGGCGAGCCGGCCCTGCCCGGCGAGGCGGCGGAACAGGCGGATGGCGGGACCGGCGCGGGCTCCATCCCCCCGGCCCGAGTTGAGCCGGTCCCGACATCTGCTGTCGCAGCGACGCCGACCCCGGCATCGCCCCCGCAGCAGCCGGTGGTGGTCGCCGACGACCCGCTGGCGTGCGAGCCGGTCGAGGTCCACGGCCAACCCCACGACACCGAGCCCGCCGACACCGACGGCGACGGGGCCGACGACGCCTGCGTCTATGGCGGCGACGCCGAGCACACCCACGAAACCGGGCCGGTGGTCGTCGTCTCGCAGCCCGAGCTCGAGCCGGTGGAGGCCGAAGTGCCGGTCCCGTCGAGGATCGGCCAGCCAGACGAGGGCTGCGCCGAGCTGGACTCGGGCGGCTGGGACTGCCCCGAGGACCAGACCGAGACCCCGGTGCTGCCCACCCCTGAGCCGACCGCGGAGGCCTGGGGCGGCGGCGGCACCGGCTGGCACTGGGACGGCCACGGCCGGCCGGTGGCCGAGCGGGTGTGGTCGCAGGCCGAGACGGCCAGCCCGTGGCCGCCCGCCGGGGAGGGCCAAGCCGAGCTGGACTGGATGACCCAGTGCATGCGCGAGCGCCAGGAGCACGCGTCGGAGATGGTGGGCCGCGGCTGGGTTCCCGAGTCGGCGGCATCGCACGAGGCGGGCGCCAGGGACTGCTCCATCTACCTGTCCGAGGCGTGGGGGCCCGTCGTGCTCGACGGCAGGGACCGGGCGTGCGTGCTGGAGAGCCTGCTGGCCCGCAACGTCCGCACCATCTCGGGGGTCAACCGCTCCCACACCATGTGGGACTGCCCGACAGCACCCGAGGGCACCGACCCCGACCCGCTGCGCCCATTCGAGGCCCGCTGCGACGAGCTGGTGGCAAGGCTGGCCGATGCCGGCCACGACACAGAACAGGTCCAGCACTGGTGCGCCAGGCCAGCCTCGAACCCCTACGGCCAGCCGGGAGGCCCCCTGCCCGACCGCGACCCCGCCGACCCGTGCGACTCTCAGAGGTACGCCGCGAAGAACCTGCGCGAGGTCTACTGGCTCGCCGTCGGAGAAAACGGCCAGACGGCCCGCTACGACTGGAGGCCCTGCTAGATGCCAAAGCGCGGGCGGCGGGGGCTCCGGCGGTGCTGGCGATGGCGACTGGCGCTGGCGTTCGTCGCGTTCGCTTTGTTGACGACCGCCCACCAGTGCGAGGACGACGACGGCAACCCCATCGCCCACGACCACTGCTGGGACGGGTCCGAGGCCTTCCCGGGGGGCTGCCCGCCCCGCCCCACCCCGGAGCCCACCCCGAGGCCGACGCCGGAGCCCACCCCGAGGCCGACGCCGGAGCCCACCCCGAGGCCGACGCCGGAGCCCACGCCGAGGCCGACGCCGGAGCCGCCGACGGAGGTCGCGGTGACGGACTGCTCGGGGCATCCGGCAATCGTCCACGGCGAGCCGCACCAGACGTTCCCCCACGACGGCAACGGCAACGGCATCCAGGAAACCTGCGCGTATCCCGGCCAGATCCCCCACACCCACTCCTTGGAGCTCGTGAGCCACACCCACACCTACTACCCCTACGACCGGGAGGGGTCGGGCTGCACCCACTCCCACCAGGCGCCGACCGGCACCGCCCACTGGGCGGCGGGGTCGTGCCAGGCCCAAGTCCGACCGCAGAGACCAGACGACGCGTCGCCCCCGCCGTTCCCGCCGACCGGCGCGGGCACGCAGTCGAACCCGATAGACACCCCCGCATTCCACAGCCCAGAGTGCACGTGGGCGATGTTCGACAACAACGACTACGTGGTCTGCTACGAGGCCCGCTCCCCGACGGCCACCCTGGAGCACCACAACCTGTGGCGCAACGAGGAGCTCGTCGCGGGCCAATGGGTGATCGCGTCGTGGGGCATCAGCAGCTGCGGGGTCGGCCAGGGCGAGCCCAGCAACTGCGGCCACACCCCCCGCCCCGGAACCCTCACCCGCCGCCAGATCTGGCACACCCACGCCGACTCCGAAACCTGGGAGCGGCTCTGGGTGCGCGTGCAGCGCGACTGCCAGCCCCAGACCGGCGAGCACAACCACGGCCCCGAGGTGTGCGAGGCCGACCACCCGCCGGTGCCCGACTGCGCGCCCGGGCTGCCCGACGACCAGACCCAATCGTTCGCCGCCCACGACGCGGGAGGCGACAACACCACCGTGGAGGTGCCCGGCTGCGACCAGTCGGACACCGACTGCGAACCCCAGCCCGGCGAGCACAAACACGGCTCTGTCTGCGAGGGCGACCACCCGCCGCCTCCGGGCTGCGTGGCCGGGCTGCCCGACACCCAGACCCGCTCCTACACCACCCACAACCCAGACGGGCAGAACACCGCGGTCGAGGTCCCAGGATGCGACACCACGAGATGCGCGCCCCGGCCCGGCGAGCACAAACACGGCTCCCGGTGCGAGCGCGACCACCCGCCGGTGCCGGGCTGCGTGGCCGGGCTGCCCGACACCCAAAGCGCCCGGTACACAACCCACAACTCGTCGGGCCAGAACACCTCCGTCAGCGTCGTGGGCTGCGTCACGACGAACACCAACTGCGTGCCCGACCCCGGCGAGCACACCCACGGCTCCCGGTGCGAGGCCGACCACCCGCCGGTGCCGGGCTGCGTGGCCGGGCTGCCCGACACCGTGACGCGCTCCTACACCACCCACAACACGGCGGGCCAGAACACCACGGTCCCGGTGCCGGGCTGCGTGCCGACCTCCATCCCCCCGACCCCGGTGACCCCCGACCCCGACGACCCCGATATGCCGGTGTGCGACTCGAACTGGGGCGCGGGCCGGCTGGCGGCGCTGGCGGGCAGGGTGCGGTGGGAGTCCTATCTCGGCGCGGGCCACAGCCCGCCCACCCCCGAGATCGCGGGCGGCGGCACCTTCGCCCTCGCCGCGTCGGACGTGCAGGGCGGCACCCACCACCCGGCATGGATGTGGCTGGCGCTGAACGGCACGAGGCTCAACCGGGGCACCCTCGACGTGAACGACCAGCGCGACGGCCACGAGTGCTACTGGGAGGCCACCGGCGTGCGCGTCGAGATGCGCGAGCTGATCCCGGCCCGCGGCGGCGACGCGGAGATGCGGGCGCTCGCCGCCCGCTCAGGCGTCGGCGCGGCCCAAGCCCTGGCCACCGCGCTGGCCACCTGGGACCGCTGGACGGCCGGCGAGCAGGCCGATTGGGCCGCGGCGTTCGCCCCCGCCCGCCGGGTGGCGCCAGCGTGGTGCGACGACGACGACCTGCCGGTGTGGCGCCCGCTGGGCGGCCGCGAGCCGACCGAGGAGGCCCGGCGGGCGGCGTGCCGCTGGGAAGTCCCCCGCAAGGGCATCTGGGAGTGGCAGCTCAACGTCGCCTACACCAGCGACCAGGGCGACACAGCCGTCGTGCAACTCGACAGCGACGTCTCGTGGTTCCAAACCGCCATCGACCTCACCGAGGAGAGGGTGACGATCTGGTGATCTGGACCACATGGCCCGCGGGGCTCTTGGGCCCCGCGGTCGGCCGGATACGGCTCTCCATCGCAAGTACCGCTCGACTTATTTGAGGTCAGAGGCCGATGCCGCTGTTTGCGGCGGCGCGGGGCTGGCGGTTGGCGCAGTGGTCGTCATCGGTGAGGGGCATGGGTGTGAATTGGTCGTTGGCGTCGGCGTTGAGGCAGCAGATGTCGTCGTATTGGTATTCGAGGGCGGCGAGGGTGGCGGCGGCATTGCCGAGCCCGGGGCACTGGAGGGTGTTGTCGTTTTGGGCGAGGGCGATGCAGGCTTGGTAGTCGTCGTCGGTCATGGCGGTGAGCACGGTGGCGTTGTCGGTGGTGGCGAGATGGGTGCCGGCGGGTGCGCCGCGGTTGAAGGCGCTGTACCACCAAGCCGAGTCGACCTCGGCGACGTAGGCGGGGTAGGAGCTGTCTGCGCCGATGCCAGAGGCGTGGGCGGGCAGGCCGGTGGCGATGCTGGTGCGGGTGTAGCAGTCGAGCTGGTCGCCGGGCCGCAGCAGGTGCAGAAGGTCGTGGACGGCGGTGTTGTCGGGGTGGGGGACGGTGCCGTGTTCTTTGGCCAGGCGCCGCAGGGCGCGGATGTGGAGCGGCACTCCCTTGTCACGCCACAGGCGCAGCTTCTCGGGCAGGTATTGGTCGCCCAGGGCGTCGACCGCCGGCGGCCACGGGACCGTCGCGAGGTGGCGGCCTGTGAGGCGGGCGGCGTCGTTGAAGTGCTTGAGCTGTTCGTCGGTGAGGTTCCACTCGTCGGTGTCGAGGTTGAACGGCGCGCCGTGATCGATGTCGATGCAGGCCAGCGTGAGGCCGTCTGCGATGTCGGCTCGGCACATGGCGACATCCACGGTGCCGTCAGGCCATGCGGGTGCGCCGTCGCCGTGGTGGGGCCGAGACGACACCACTGTGCCCAGGGTGATTCCCCGCCGGGCCGACGTGGTGTGCCACTGCTGGTCGAGGCGGCAGATGACGGCCTCTTCCACTTTGAAGTCGTCCCGGTGTGCCGGCGCCGGCCATCTCGAGTTCGAGGGGGCCACCGCGCCCCATGCGCGCTTGGGCGCTTCGGGGTTGGCGTCGGCCCACACCAAAACGGTGTCGCCGGTGCGGAGCGTCTCAATGGTGGCCACAGCGCCGGTGGGGGTGAGGAACGGCTGGAGGCGGGTGCGGGTTGTTGGGGGCATGGGTTTTCCTTTCTGGCCTGTTGTTCACAGGCCGATGTCGATTGATCGATTCGTCGGCGCGGCTACGGCGGGTTCTGCGGTGTGGGCGGGGCCCGCGGCTTCGGCGGGTTCTGCGGTGTGGGCGGGCGTTGGGAGGGCGTTGTCGATGAGTTGTTGGAGGTCGAGGTCGGCGGCGATGGCGATGTGGTGGGCGGCGAGCACGGCTGCTAGAGGGTCGCCGGCGGTTTGTCGCACGGCGGTGCGGGCGGCTTTGGCGAGTTCGCGGTAGGAGCGGGTGCGGTCGAGTTGGGCGATATGGTTGATGGCCGGCCAGGGGTGGGGCAGGGTTTGTTTGACGGCTCGGCGCAGCTCGTCGGGTTCGAGGTCGGCGGGGTCTTTGCCGTCGGGCAGTTGCACGGTGCGGGTGTGGACGCCGCGCCGGTCGGCGAGCTCGGCGATGGTGTGGGCGGCTTTTGTGCCGGCGGCGTCGCCGTCGAGGGCGATGGCGAGCAGTCCGGGCTGGCCGCATTGGGTGTGGAGGGTGTGGAGGTGGGCGGGGCCTACGGCGGTGCCGCAGGCGGCGACGGTGTTGGCGATGCCGGCTTTGTGGGCGGCGATGACGTCGGTGTAGCCCTCGACGACGACGGCTTCGCCGGTCGCGGCGATGGTGTGGGCGGCTGAGTCGATGCCGTAGAGGGCTTCGGACTTGTTGTAGAGGCGGGTGTTGGGGGTGTTGAGGTATTTGGGGCCTTCGTCTGTGAGGGTTCTCCCGGCGAGCGCGATGGGGGTGCCGTGGGCGTCGCGGATGGGGAACACCACCCGGCCTCGCAGGAAGTCCCAGGTTCGGCCGCGTGTGCGGCCCAGAACGCCTGATGCGATCCCGGCTTGCGCGCCGATGCCGGTGCGGGCGAGGTGGCCGGTGAGGGCCTGCCATTGGTCCGGGGCCCAGCCGAGCTGCCATTGGGCCCAGAGGTCTTCGCCGATGCCCCGGCCGATGAGGTAGGAGCGGGCTTCAGCTGCGTCGGGGCTGTTGACGAGCTGTTGGTGGTACCACTCGGCGGCTTCTCGCACCGCGGCGGCGTCGGGGCCGCCAGCGTCGCCCGCGGGGGCCGGGAGCGGCGTCGGGGTCGGGTCGGGTCGGCGGGCGGCCAGGGCGGCGACGGCCGGCACTGATGTCGGCGGGGCCGGGTCGGCGCGGCCCGCGTCGCTGTCGCCGCTGGGTTGTGGCGCTTCGCACGCCGGTCGGAGGTCGGCGCCAGGTGCCGGGCCGGGTTTGTTGTCGGCGTTGAACAGGTCTTGGGCGGTGTCGATGGCGGCTTGTTCCCATGCGGTGGCGAGGTGGGCGGCGGCGCAGCCGCTTTCGGCCCAGTCGTCGACGGCGGCCTGCCAGCTGGCGGCGTCGGCTTCGGCGAGGTGGGCGAGGTCGGTGCCGCAGGCTCGGGCGGTGCGGGCGGTGCGCTGGTCGGCGAGGTCGTCGAGAGCGCTTTTGTGCCGGGCTTTGCGGCGGGCGGCGACCGCGGCGCGCACGTCGGCTGCCCACACCGCGGCCTGCCCGGTGGGGGGCTCGCATCCGGTGAGCGCCTCGATGCGCCGGCGGGCTGGGGGGTCGCAGATGGCGGCGACGACTGGGGCGAGCCGGTCGCGGCTGTGGGCGTCGGCCCTTTGGTAGAGGGCCCACAGCTCGATGAGCCACGGGTTGTCGAAGGCCCCGGCTTGTTGGTTGCTGTGTTTGATCTGGTCGAGGGCTTGGCGGCAGATGAGGCGGAAGTCGTTGTCCAGAAGGCCGCGGGCTGAGCGGACCGCCCCCAGCGTGGGCCGGCGCCCGCCCAGAGCGGGGCCAGCGGTCTCGGATTCGGGCGGGGCGGCGGGGTCGAGGCGGTCGATGTGCGCGAGGAGGCGGTCTTGTGCCTCCATCATCTCCTGGTCGTGCAGTGCGGAGCTTTCGCCGTCGGGCTCGTGGAGTCCGGCGAGCCAGTCGTCGATCTCGTCTGCGATGTGGTGGTCGATGCCGTCGGCCCCGGCGCGCTGGCCGGCCAGGTCTCGGCGGGCGATCAGCGCGGCTGTGTCGAGCCCGTCGGCGGCTGGCAGGGCCCGTCCCGGAGCAGCGGCGATCCCGGCGAGGTGGGCTTTGGCCTCGTCGGCGCTCATGGCCGGGTTGGTGATGTCGGTGGCGGTGGCCCATCCGTGGCGGCGGGCGAACACGGCGTCGATGATCTGTTCGGGCTCGGCGTGCTCGGGGGCGGTCTCGGGATCGGCGGCGGGCTGGTCGCTGATGATGTGGAGCCAGTTCTCCGCGCGTCCCCTCGACAGGCCGACGTAGAGCTGGTCGCGCCCTGTCGAGCCTGCGATGAGGGTCAAAGACGCGTCGACTGTGGTGCTCTGCGCGCGGGTCTGGGTGATCGCGTAGCCCAAATCGAGGTGTTTGGCGGCATAGGCGGCGGTGATGGTCGCCTCTGCGCCTCGCTCCAGGTGCTCCAGCACCAGATCGCCGCTGGCGGTGGCGGCGGTGACGACCCACCGGTCGCCGTTGCGCACCGGCATGCCGTCGCTGGCTCGGCGGTGCCGGTCGTTGCGCCGGGTGGACACGACATCGCCGATCCGGATAGCCCCATCGCCCGTGCCGCTGACCGCCTCTGCGGTTTCTGCGGCGTCGGCCCGGCGGCAGGCGATCTCGGCGTTGATGTGTCGGGCCAGCTCCAGGGTGGGGACGCTGATGATCGTGGCGCGGTCGCAGCGGCGCTCCCACCAGTCGGCCGCGGCTGTCGCCGCGTCGGCGTGGGAGCCGCTGGTGATCCTGTCGCGCTGGCGGTGGTAGTCGAGCCCTTCGTTGAGGCCGCGGTGGATTTCGGCGGTGGCCCGGGCCTCGGCGGGGTCGTCGAACCGCCACAGCTGGTTGAGGGTCATCACCGGCAACACACCGGACGCGGAGAGGGCGTCGAACATGCCGCCTGCCGACACCGAGCCCTGCTGGACCGGGTCGCCCACCAGCACCACCCGCGCCCCCGCGGCCGCGGCCTTGCCGCACAAGGCGGCCAGGTCCCGCGTCGAGAGCTGGCCGGCCTCGTCCACGATCACCCAACCCCCTTCGGGGATCGGTTCGCCCGAAGCGTTGATGAGCGCCACGGTGCTCGACGCAGTGCCCAGCGCGGCCCCCAAAGTGCCTGCTGCGACCGCGGTCGGCGCAGCCGCGATGATCCGGTCGTGGCCGACCGCGTCGGCGATGGCGGCCAAAGCAGTCGTCTTGCCCGACCCGGCCGGGCCGATCAGAACGCTGCCCGCCTTGTCGGCGCCGATCAGCCCCGTGGCGGCTTCGGCCTGGTCTTCTCCCAGCCCCGACAACTCGATTTGCTCCACGGCGGCGGCATCCACCGGGACCGGCGACCCGAGCCACGCCGCGGCGGCCTGCTCGGCGGCGACGAGGCCCGGCGACCACCACCGGCCCTGGTGTCGCACCAGGCGCTGTTCCACCCGGTCGCGCAGCGCTCTGGCAGTCGCCGCGACAACCTCGCCGCCGCCGCGGCCGATCCCAGCGCAGCCGGGACCGGCGTTGATGGCCGCGTACACCACCGCGTCCAAATCGACATCCGACAGGCTCGTCGCCGAGTCCTCGGCCACGGCCACCAGCAAGTCCAACATGTCGCCCTCCAGCGCGAGCTGGGGGCCGTCGATCACAAACTCGGGCCGGTCATAGACATCGCGCTCGACGCGCGAGGCGGCCTCATAGCCCGCCACCGCATGCCCGGCGTCGATGCCCAGCTCGGCGGCCTCGGCCCGCCACCGCACATGCGGGTCGCCTTCTAGCGGCAGCAGCTTTTTGGACCGGCGCGACGCGACCGCCGCGCGGTTCCAGATCTCGAGGCGCTGTTCGGCGGTGGGCTCCCGTCCCGTGCGGGACTCGAAGTCGCGCACCCTCTGCCCCGCTTCTTTGGCCACATCTCGACGCCGAGACGACCACGCCTCGATCAACTCTTCGGGGCTTCCGGCGACATCGGCGTGGAGCCGGCCGTCGATGCGGTCCCACGACCATCCCAGCCTCCGCGACACCTCGGCCCGCAGCACCGCCCCGCCGACCATGCTCGCGGCCTTCGCCGACGCGTAAATCCGCCGCCCGTCGAGCGTGCGCCACACACCGTCGCCGCAAAGCACCCTGTTCGTTACCAGCAGATGCGAGTGCAGCTGCGGGTCGCCGGCCCGCGACGTGAAGTGGTCGAAGCGGGCCACAGCCGCCCCGCCGGGGACTTCCTCGACATTCCTGCCTCCCGCGCCCGACCGCGACGACACTGCGTTGGCCTGCACATAGGAGATCACCGACTGCACCGACAAGGACCACGCAGCCTCGATCTCGCGGCGCGCCGGCTCATCGGCCAGCGCCCATGCCGCAGACAGGCTCTTGGGAAGGCTGAAAGTCAGGTCGTAGGCCCCAACCGGTTTGCGGGTCCGCTCGATGCCCAAAGCGTCGGTGAACGTGCCCCCAGGGTTGATCTTGCGGCCCAGCTGCTCGCCGGTATCGGGATCGCGGCCCGCCAGCATCGCCTTGAGCTGCTGAGCGGCGACCCCCTCGCCGGCGACCACGCCCATCGCCCCCGCCGCAGCCCACACGCCGGGCCGCTCGCCCGAGTCGGCGTAGTAGTCGGCCTGCCCGCCCGAGCCGGCCGACACGACCCCCCCAGCAGAACGCGACAGGTAGTAGGCGGCGTGTGCGACTCCGACTTTCCCGATGGACAACATCCCGGCGGCCACCCTCTTCTGCCCGTCGATGGCCGCCCAGCGTCCCCGACACGACCGGTCGCAACCGGTCGCAAACCTCCTCGGCGCGGATAAAGGTTCCGACCGGTCCCGCCAACGCTGCGGCCCCGGGCGTCCCGCCAGCGGGCCGAGCCACAGCCAAAACCCCTGCACCCACTCAGATGAAACCGAAACCGCCAACCCCGGATCGACGAGGAGTGCGCCGAACATCAGCGCTCACGCGCCGAGACAACACCGGCTGCTGGCGCGCAGCCACGGGCCGACACCCCACACACATCACCCCCACACCCAACCGGCCCCGCCAAACGCACCCGCTTCGCTGGCAAACCCCTTCGGCGACAAGACCCCCTGCCGCCGCTGCCAACCCGCGAAAACAACGCCCCAGGCGCTTGCCGAACTGCCGTGGAGGGGGGCGAGCACAGCGCCGCTTCGGGCGCAGCCCGAAGCGGCGCCGCACTTCAGTGCAAACGTGTGGACGGTAATCGCCCTCTGTTCGCTGCTAGTGCTCTGTCCTCATGATGGGTTGGTGCTGGCCTGGTTCGGAGTTGTCGTCATGGGTTGGTTCGGGCTTCGGCTTCTCCTCTGGTTTCTGGTGCTTTCTTGCATCTGCTCGGATTGCATGGGCTTTCTTGCGTCTACTCAGATTGCATCGGCCTGCTTGCCGGTTCTGCTTGCCTTTCGCCCCTGGCGCCTTGGCTGCCGGCGCTGCTCCAGCTCCCGCCCGGAGGGCCTGCAGGGCCGTCTGCGGATGCCTCTGAGTCCCTCGATGCCACCCATGAGCGGCTCATCGCAGATCCCGACGGGTCGGGGTGCCGCCGCCGACCGGCTCGCCGTGCAGCGGGATTCGGCCGCTGCGACCAGCCCCCGTAGCGGCTGCGACCGGTTGCGACCGGTGGGGCGGGCCAAAATGTGGCCGTGATTTCGACACCGCGGGCCGCGAGGCCCTTAACGGGGGCGGCCCCAGGGTGGTCGCTGTGAGCCGCGAGCACGACCCTGGCTTTGACCGGTGCCGCCGTCGGTGTGGGTGGAGCCGTGGAGCGACCCGATCACCGAGGCGGCAGGGGTGCCGCTGCGGTCAGGCTATGTGGAGAAATACTGGACCAGCGTTCTGGGCCCCACAGGTACTGATGCTGCGCCTGGTGGCCGACCAGCTCGACGAGCACCCCGACAGGTTCGAGATGAGCCTGGCCGATGCGTCGATCCGGCTCGGGGTCAGCCCCAACGGCGGCAAGGGCGCTCTGCGGGCCTTATACCGGCTGGAGAGGTATCGGCTGGCCGCAAGGGGGCACGATCTGTGGGCGGTCCGCCGGGCCGTGCCGGTCCTGTCGCGCCAGCGGCTGATCCGCCTGCCCCACGATCTGCGGGCGTCCCACAGCCGGGACGCCCGGGCCGCGGCGGCGGTGTGGGACGAACAAGCCGCCGACAGGGCCGCGCAGATAGCTTTGGCAATGGCTGCCGAGGGCATGCCGCAGGAGGCGATGGCCCGCCGCCTGGAGATGATGCGGGTACCGCCGGCGGCGTGCGCGGAGGCGTCGAAGATGGCCGTGGAGACGATGGCCGGCCCGCAAGCCGAGCTGGACCAGCCCCACGCCCGGCGCGAGGCCGAGGCCCCGGCGCGAGGCCGAGGCCCCGGCGATGGCCAGCATGGGGGGATTCTGATGGCCCGCCCGCTAATGGCTGGGCCGACGTCGCTCGTTGTTAGACCGTCTTCGGAAGGGAGACCAGCCATATTGGCCGGCATGTGGGCGCTCAAAGGGGGCCAGGGAACCAGCACCACCGCGGCCCTGGCCGCGGTCGGCGTGTCCGTGGACCGTCCTGCGCTATTGGTCGACCTGTGCGGCGATCAGGCCGGCCCGTTCCGGGTTGACCGCCGCCGGGAGGGTATCGAGAAGTAGCTGACCAGCCAGCAAGCAGTCGGGGGATACGGCCATAACGCCGGGCACGTCATCGTCACCCCCTTCTTGGAGACTTCCTTCGTAGGGGAGCTGGCTATGGCAGACCATCTACCGAAAGGTAATAACGTTCGATTTGAAGTCCCGAGACGTGGCTGTTCGGATCGTAAAAGAGACCGTCCGGTGACCCATGTGACCCGCAGGAGTTGGTACTGGCTCCCATCGAAACCCGCCGCTAGGGCGCATCCGACCGTCCGTCGTTATTCTCTCCCCAGCAGACGACTGCCTTGTCGGCCTGTACCTCGCACGAATGGAGCGAGCCTTCGGATAGGGTGGCGAGTACGCCGCCGGCCCCATCCAACTAGACGTTCAAGAACGTGGTTCCGCAGGGACATGCAGAAGTGCGCAGGCCAGCGTGAGGATGTCTTCTTTCTGGATTCTGGTTCAGGCCGAGGAAGATGCGGGAGGGCTGCATAATCCTTGCGGCGTTTCGGTCAAGGAGCACTAGTATGGCACCGTGAGCAGGGAGGGAAGCACCAGCAGGTTGATGCACGGCGCGGTGTTATGGGCTGCTGCGGCAGTTCTGGCTAGCGTCATGTTCCCTTGGGTGCGATTCACGCTGAGCGGCCCATCTGAGTCCTATCCGGGCAGGATCATCGTGTCCGTCTACAGCGTGAGCGGCATGAATCTTGCCGAGGGCTTGATCGCATTCTTGCTTGGTGCTCTGGCAATTGCGGGCACAGTGGTGTTCAAGCGCCTGGGAATGAAATGGGCGGTAGTGGTAGCTCCGGTCTGCGGTCTCGGCATCACCGGTATCGCCATATACGGAATGATTCTGTTGGACAGGTTCACAGGAGCAATCGAACCGGATCAGGTCAGGGTCGGGTTCGGGCTCCTAGTGGTTCTGTTTGCCGGTCCGTTGATCCTCGGCGTCTCGTCCATGGTGGCCTTAGAGGCTCTCAGATCGGCAGAACCACCCGGTGCCCAAGACAGGACAGAGGCCAAGCTGGGGAGATAGCGAGGGTGCCCGCATAGGATGCGGACCCTCGCTGTGCTTTCTCCGTAGGCGGTCCTAGACGACCTGCCGCATCACGGGCCCGTTAGGACCCGCGCAAATGGGTGACCGTCCACCTGTCTTTGTGTTGGTCCAGCTTTGATGTCGGGTGTCACCCGAATAACGAGAACATGGTGGAAGTGTTGCGATCATGCTTGCTTCGGGCCCGCGGGCAGTGTATGGGGTATGGGCGGCGGTGGAGCCGTTGGTTCCGGTGCGCGGGGAGGTGTTTCACCCTATTGGGCTGCCATCGGCAGAGGATCCTGGACCCGAGACCCGTTCGAGGAAGTCTTGTTCAGGCTGGTGACGGGGTGCTCGGGGGATGAGGCGGGCCGCTTGGGTAAGGGCGACGAGGCCACGCCACGGGGCAGCTACGACGCGTGGAACGCCTGCGGAGTGCTCGACAGGGCAGTGGCTGATGCCCTGGCTGGCAATGACGGGATCGTGAGCCTCGACCTATCGGAGGCGGCGGACGGCTCGGCGCACCCACTAGCTCTTCAACGCTGCCGACACACATCGCTTAGCATGGCCAAACCCGTAGAGTTCGAAGGTCGACATCAGGAATCACTGGCAGTGTGAATCCATCATCACGCCTCCACCGAACACGGGGCTTTTCATCGAGAATTTGCGGAAGCCCATGGCCGGACGTTTGATGTCTTTGACTTTGGCGTCGGCTGCTTGAGTGCGTCCGCTGCGGGTGCGGGTCGCGACACTGGTTTCGATTTCGGTACGCCATCGGGTGAGGGTGCGGGCGATTCGGTGCATCTCGGGGACTTTGCACCAGGAAATGGTGTCGTCCAATCGGTCGGCGGCCTGATCGGGATCTGTGGCTCTGAAGTCGGGCTGGACTTCCTCACTGGCTTACCGACAGTCGGCGCGATCTCGTCGTAGGGTTCGAGGGCGGCTTGCAGGCAGTCCCAGCCTCGGGTGTCGAGGCGCTCGGTGCCCATCAGCAGCAGCTTGCGGACGCCGTTGCGCGGGTCGCCTTTCCGGCCCGGTGGCCCAGGATCTGGTTCTGGGTGCGCTGGCGGCATCTGGTTATCCGCCTGGTTCGCCAAGCGCAAGATCGGCGGCGAGTAGCGCGGTATGGGCCAGCACGCCGTCAATGCGCAGCGGGCCGATGACGCTGCGGTAGCCTTCACTGGGCGTCGACGCACACCACTTCGGCTGCGCTGGCCCACCGGGCCGAGCTGGCGATCATCGACGGTGGCCCGCTTGCGGAGCCGGACCAGCTCAGCCCTCCGGCCCGCTCCCGGGCACGCTGTTTCCCAGCGTGCCCTCATTCACTCCGAGAGCCTGGGCCAGATGGGCCACCGGCCGGACGACCTCCTTGACAATTCACGTGTCCCCATCCCGGAACTCCCGGTCAAAGCTCCTCCGCATAAGGCATGTCTCCACAAAGGGGGGGGGGAGCCTCACTACGGCTTCACGCAGTAGTGGATGGTTATGTCCCTGTGAGTAGTGTGGTTTCCGTCAGTCTTTGTTATCCGGTCCAGTGTTCGAGTGCGGTATGCATATCCGGGCTGCAAGCAGCCGGTCACCGGCGGCTGGCCCGCTACTGGCGGGTTGACCTGGGGCGGGTGTGCACTCAGCGTAAAGTAGACGAACCCGTTTTTCTTGGCCTCGGCGTATCCTTTGCCCTGCTTGAAGCCGGCCTTAGTCACACTGAACTTGGCCTTCGTAGTGTATGTCCCATCCGGCAACCGCCCTCCTCTGAGAGCGATGACCAGCCCGCCCAAGGTCCTTATGTTATTGGCGATGCTGTACCCGTCGCTCCACTGTGCTAAGGGCAGCTTCTGCCACCAACTCCGGTTGTCGACTCTGACCTCGATGACCTCGTTCCAATTCTCGGTGCAGATTCTTACAGCCTTCTCCTCCGATGTGGTTGTGGGGCAGAAGCGCGTAACGAGTTCGGTGTACAGGATCACGGAGTCGGGGTCCAGCACCAGGTCCTCATTCGAGTTAGGCGACAACCACGCCCCCGGAAGCGCCACCTCATCGCAGGTGACGCTGACCGGATCCGTGTAGTCCGACCACATGTTGTTTGCGACTGCGTATGCGGACACTGCGAGCTGGTAGACGCCACCCTCGTCCTCCTGCCAGGTGGGGTCAACCTTGGTCGTCGTGCGGATCTCGTCGCTTCCCACTTCGTGCTGGGGCCTCCAGTCCACCCGATAGGATCTTGCGCCATTCACAGCGTCCCAGTTGGCTTCCACCACGCCGCTGCTGTTGCAGGAGACGCTGAGTTTTCTGGGCACAAAAGTCGGACACTGCACGGGCGTCGACACCGCAGTCCAAGGGGAAGTCCTTGTCTCGCCAGAATCAAAGACCCGCTCCCGGACCTGTACCCGGTACGACTCAGCCGACTCCGGTCGGTCCCACTCATAAAAGAGTTCGGCCTGACCTGGCACATAGACGATGCTGCCAACCGTCTCCTCATCGGACCGCACATCAAAAAACCTCGTAGGAGTCGCACTAATAGACACGGCCGTCGTCCATTCGACCTCCAACACGCCATCAGCACGACACTCTGCTCCCAGTTCAGTCGGAGCAGACAAGGCGAGGGGATCGCAGGTGGCTTCTATGGGGTCGCTGTAGGGGCTGTCGCCGGCGGTGTTGGCGGCTTTGACCCTTACCTGGAAGATGCCAGTTGTGGGCAGGTCGCCCTCGCCTGTGGCGGGGACGGTGGCGGTGGTCGTGCTGTGGCCTGCGGTGTTCGCGGTCCAGCTCATCGGTCCGATCGTGGGATCGCCGGTGAAGATGCGGGCCTTATAGGAGGTGGCCTTGGCAAGGCCGGTGCCCGCTGAGTTCCATGTTACTGTCAGCACTCTGTTGCTGCATGAAGCTGCCACCCCGGTCGGCGCGGGCGGCGCAACCGCCTCGCAGGTGTCAGCAGCCGAAGCGGAGAGGCTGGACCACTTGTTGTTGGCCTGGGCCTTTACCTGCACTGAGTAGGTCCAGCCCACGGTTGCTTCCAGCTCGAAGCTGGTCGGCGGGTCGCTGTGCAGGTCGGACGGCACCAGGTTCCGGGTCGATTCCAGTGACACTGCGGCGCGAGCGGGCGGCGGGGTCGACGTGATGGACGCGGTGTACTGCGTCGCTACCGCGACCGAGTCCCACGACACCGCTACCTTGCCGCTGGCCTGGCAAACTACGCTCAGTCCCGACGGAGCGGAGACCGGGCAGCCTCCCTCGGCCCAGCTGTACCAGGCCGACACGGTGTATCCCGAACCGGTCGACCGGATCCGCCACCGGTAGTGGCCGCCGGGGATAGACGCTGCGGTGAACGACGTTTCGGAACCGGACCAGTCGGGCAGGTCGCCGCCGTCCTCCTGCGCCTCATAGCCGTTCGCTTCTCTGACGCCGGTCCAGTTTACAGTGAGCTCCCTACCGTCAGACGAGCAGCTCACCGACGGCCGCGACGGTACGCCGAGCGACGGGTCCAGGGTCGGCTCGCCGAACGCGATGGTGGCTGTGGCGGTGGTGGACAAGGTGTCGACCGCGGCGATGCTGCATGTTCGGGTGCCAGCGTCGGCCCGGCTGACGGTCAGCGTGTAGAACCCCGCGGTGCCCGACAGCGCGCAGCCGGCCCCCGATACCAGCACGTTCGAGGTCGCCGGCGCAACAGTGAAGTTATCGGTGTAGTCCACGCCCTGTGCCGATTTGCCGGTGGCGTCCAACCCGGTGATGGTGGGGGGAACGATGAATGTGATGGTGGCTGTGGCGGTGGTGGACAAGGTGTCGACCGCGGCGATGCTGCATGTTCGGGTGCCAGCGTCGGCCCGGCTGACGGTCAGCGTGTAGAACCCCGCGGTGCCCGACAGCGCGCAGCCGGCCCCCGATACCAGCACGTTCGAGGTCGCCGGCGCAACAGTGAAGTTATCGGTGTAGTCCACGCCCTGTGCCGATTTGCCGGTGGCGTCCAACCCGGTGATGGTGGGGGGAACGATGAATGTGATGGTGGCTGTGGCGGTGGTGGACAAGGTGTCGACCGCGGCGATGCTGCATGTTCGGGTGCCAGCGTCGGCCCGGCTGACGGTCAGCGTGTAGAACCCCGCGGTGCCCGACAGCGCGCAGCCGGCCCCCGATACCAGCACGTTCGAAGTCGCCGGCGCAACAGTGAAGTTATCGGTGTAGTCCACACCCACCGGCAATGATCCGGTGGCGTCCAACCCGGTGATAGTCGGGGGGTCGCCAAAGGTGATGGTGGCCGTCGTGGTGGTGGACAAGGTGTCGACCGCGGCGATGCTGCATGTTCGGGTGCCAGCGTCGGCCCGGCTGACGGTCAGCGTGTAGGACCCCGCGGTGCCCGACAGCGCGCAGCCGGCCCCCGATACCAGCACGTTCGAGGTCGCTGGCGCAACAGTGAAGTTATCGGTGTAGTCCACGCCCTCTGGCGACTTGCCGGTGGCGTCGAGGCCGGTGATGGTGGGGTGGGTGTGTGGGCACTTCCCGTCTACTGGCGTCCTGGTGTTGCAGGTTGCGTCGGCGTCGGTGGTGGTAACGCATTTGTTGTCGCTGTCGGGGGTTCCGGTAGTGCAGGTGTAGGTGAGGGTCGCCGGTTTGGTGGTGATGCATTTGGTGCCTTTTGGGGTCCCGGTCGTGCAGGTGTATCTGGGTGCGGTGCGCTTGTAGCAGATGCCCTGCGACGGGGGGTCGTAGCCGGAGGGGCACCGCGAGGACGCCAGGGTGCTGCGGGAGCACTGGCCGTCGGAATGGGCGTACCCGGACGGGCACGGGTCGGCGGCGGGGGTGCGCTTGTAGCAGATGCCCTGCGACGGGGGGTCGTAGCCGGAGGGGCACCGCGAGGACGCCAGGGTGCTGCGGGAGCACTGGCCGTCGGAATGGGCGTACCCGGACGGGCACGGGTCGGCGGCGGGGGTGCGCTTGTAGCAGATGCCCTGCGACGGGGGGTCGTAGCCGGAGGGGCACCGCGAGGACGCCAGGGTGCTGCGGGAGCACTGGCCGTCGGAATGGGCGTACCCGGACGGGCACGGGTCGGCGGCGGGGGTGCGCTTGTAGCAGATGCCCTGCGACGGGGGGTCGTAGCCGGAGGGGCACCGCGAGGACGCCAGGGTGCTGCGGGAGCACTGGCCGTCGGAATGGGCGTACCCGGACGGGCACGGGTCGGCGGCGGGGGTGCGCTTGTAGCAGATGCCCTGCGACGGGGGGTCGTAGCCGGAGGGGCACCGCGAGGACGCCAGGGTGCTGCGGGAGCACTGGCCGTCGGAATGGGCGTACCCGGACGGGCACGGGTCGGCGGCGGGGGTGCGCTTGTAGCAGATGCCCTGCGACGGGGGGTCGTAGCCGGAGGGGCACCGCGAGGACGCCAGGGTGCTGCGGGAGCACTGGCCGTCGGAGAGGGCGTACCCGGACGGGCACGGGTCGGCGGCGGGGGTGCGCTTGTAGCAGATGCCCTGCGACGGGGGGTCGTAGCCGGAGGGGCACCTGGCAGAAGCGGCGGTGTAGCGGTAGCAGATGCCGAAAGCCCCTGTCAGGAACCCGGAGGGGCATCTGGCAGAAGCGGCGGTGGTCGTGGTTGTCACGCACCGGCTGCCGCTGAGCGTCCCCGACGAACAGCTATAGGAAGGCGAGGTGTATTTGTAGCAGCTGCCGAAGGGGCCGGCCTGGTACCCAACGGGGCAGCCCGGATCGGCCGTGGTCACGTGCAGGCACCGACCGCCGCTGAGCCTCCCCGACGAGCATCTGGCAGAAGCGGCGGTGGTCGTGGTTGTCACGCACCGGCTGCCGCTGAGCGTCCCCGACGAACAGCTATAGGAAGGCGAGGCGGTGTGCAGGCACCGGCTGCCGCTGAGTGTTCCGGTGCGGCAGGAGTAGGTGGGGTTGGCGGTGTGCAGGCACTCGTCGTCTGTCAGCGTTCCCGACGGGCACCGCTCGGCTGGGGAGATGGTGTGGACGCAGCGGTTGCCGTTCAGTGTTCCGGTGCGGCAGGAGTAGGTGGGGTTGGCGGTGTGCAGGCACTCGTCGTCTGTCAGCGTTCCCGACGGGCACCGCTCGGCTGGGGAGGCGGTGTGGACGCAGCGGTTGCCGTTCAGTGTTCCGGTGTCGCAGGAGTAGGTGGGGTTGGCGGTGTGCAGGCACTCGTCGTCTGTCAGCGTTCCCGACGGGCACCGCTCGGCTGGGGAGGCGGTGTGGACGCAGCGGTTGCCGTTCAGTGTTCCGGTGTCGCAGGAGTAGGTGGGGTTGGCGGTGTGCAGGCACTCGTCGTCTGTCAGCGTTCCCGACGGGCACCGCTCGGCTGGGGAGGCGGTGTGGACGCAGCGGTTGCCGTTCAGTGTTCCGGTGTCGCAGGAGTAGGTGGGGTTGGCGGTGTGCAGACACTCGTCGTCTGTCAGCGTTCCCGACGGGCACCGCTCGGCTGGGGAGGCGGTGTGGACGCAGCGGTTGCCGTTCAGTGTTCCGGTGTCGCAGGAGTAGGTGGGGTTGGCGGT
Organism: Candidatus Poriferisocius sp.; assembly: GCF_965214065.1. Classification (GTDB taxonomy): domain Bacteria; phylum Actinomycetota; class Acidimicrobiia; order Acidimicrobiales; family Bin134; genus Poriferisocius. The sequence continues at coordinate 85,056 of NZ_CBDCAT010000024.1, read as the reverse complement.
GTGCAGGCACTCGTCGTCTGTCAGCGTTCCCGACGGGCACCGCTCAACCGGGGAGGCGGTGTGGACGCAGCGGTTGCCGTTCAGTGTTCCGGTGTCGCAGGAGTAGGTGGGGTTGGCGGTGTGCAGACACTCGTCGCCTGTCAGCGTTCCCGACGGGCAATCGGCAGTGGCATCCACCCCGCTGGGGCTCTCGCATTGGTCGCCGACGAGCTTCCCCGTTTCGCACGAATAGCCGGATGTCGCCTCAGTGGCGGTCTCGCATTGGTCGCCGACGAGCTTCCCCGTTTCGCACGAATGCTCAGGAGACACTTCGTGGGCAGACGACGGGCTGGCAAACACCAGCGAGGCTGCGAACACCGTCACCGCGACAAGCACCAAGGACAGACCCTTCGCCGTTCGGGGGCCCGGGACTGCGCCCCTGCGGGCGCTCCGGGCACCGCGCAGCTTGGCGGTCATGGAGCGAAAGAAGTCGGCGATGTGGGCTGAGCGTCGTTTCATGGGTTTGCTTCCCCGATCTGGTACACGGCGGATATATGCCTTTATTCGCCGCGTTCGGACCCCTGCGGATCCGGCGGTGTTCGCTTGGTCTGCCGGCGCTGAGACCCCGTGGTGTCTGGGGATTCGGGGATCGGGGCAAGCGGGCAGGGTGCTGTGTTGTTGTCGGGGTGGGTGTCGGGGCGGCCGGATGCTGGTGCCGGTTCCGCGCCGGTCGGCGCGATGCCGGCGGGTGGAGGTCTGTTTGCCCGGCGGGCGCGGCCGGCCGGGCCGGCGGCTGTTTTGGCTGGTCGGCGAGGCTGTTGCCTGACCGGCATTACGGCTGTGCCGTGTGGTGTCTGGAGAGGGGTTGACAGACGCTCTGGTTCTGAGCTATGAAATAAAGGCATTTATCCGCCGGGTGGCATGCTTCTGACCTGGGGGTTTTCACTGTTTCCGGCTGGACTTGCACAGTGGGTGTGGGCTAGGAATTCGGCGATGGATCACCCCCCCCCCCCCCGGTCATATGTGCTCGCGTAGCGTTCCGGAAGCCGTAGCCGGTGCGGCTGTTTGCTGTGTTGAGAGGCTGATCGGCAGGGCCGACGCGTCGGCGCTGTCTTTGAACACCCGCAAGACCTACGAGACCGGGTGGAGCAGCTGGGCCCGGTGGGCGGCCGCGAACGGCCACCGGGTTCACAAGCCCACAGTCGAGACCATCCGGCACTGGCTGGCCTGCCTCTATTGGGAGGGCAAGAAGCCCTCCACTTTGCGCACCTATCTGGCTGCTGTAGCCCACCGGCTCAGCGAACGCCGCGGCCCCAACCCGGCCCGCCACCCCCGGGTGCGCCTGCTGTTGTCCGGCCTTGCCCGCGACGCCGCCGAGTGCGGCACCACCACCCGCCAGGCCCAAGGGCTGCGCTGGGAGCACATACTGCTGATCGAGGCCGCCGCCTATGTCCCGAGGCGGAACCAGCCCGGCGGGCGGCTGGAAACCCCCGAGCAAGCCCGAAGACGCGCCTACATGGACATCGCGTTGGCCGCGGTGGGCCACAACGGAGCGCTGCGATGCTCAGAGCTGCTGGCCCTCACCTGGAACGACATCGAATTCCCCGACGACGGCGCAGGCCTGGCCACCATATGGATTCGCCGGTCCAAAACCGACCAGGGCGGCAAGGGCGCCGCCGTTGCCATCTCCGAGTTCGCCGCGCAAGCCCTCGTGCGCCTCAGGCCGGAAGGCTTCGATCCCGATGCCCGCATATTCGGCTTCTCGCCCAGCACCGCCCGCCGGCGCCTCAAAACAGCAGCCCTAGCCGCCGACATCGACCCCGCCGGCATCTCCACCCACTCCCTGCGCGTCGGCATGGCCCAAGACCTCGCCGCCGCAGGAACCGGCACAATCGGCCTCATGCTCGCAGGCCGATGGGACACCACCGAAACCGCCGCCCAATACGCCCGCCGCCTCCAGGCCCTCCACACCCCCGCCGCCCAATACCTCAAAGACCATCTCCCCGCGAGAACAGACGAACCCGAGTTCGGCGAAACCGGCAGACCAACCCCCACCACAGCAGCGCCACAGGCAGCCTGAAACTGAGGCTTCCCCCGGCGGCGGCAGGTCTGTCAGACGCGCCCTTGTCAAGCGGCGTGTGTGACAGTCCCCAAACGTCTGGACGGCAATCGCTCGCTGTTCGCTGCTGGTGCTCGGTTGTTGTGATGGGTTGGCGTCGGCCTGGTTTGGGGTTGTTGTCGTCGGTTGGATTGGGCTTTGGATGGTGGTCTGGTTCCCGGTGATTTCCTGCCCTTGTTCGGATTGCATTCGTCTGCTTGTCGCTCTTGCTCGCGTTTCGACCCTGGTGCCTTGGCCGGATTCAACCGGTCGTCGCAACACCGGGTTGTTGAAGGGAGTGTAGGTGTTCGTTGAGGGCTTCGGGGCCGCTGCGACCGGTTGCGACCGGTGCGGTGGGCGAGGGTGTCGCCGTGGTTTTGACCCAGCCGGCTGCATGGCCCTCAACCGGTGCGACCCGGGAATCGCTGCTGTGAGCGGCGAGCGCGACCCTGGCTTTGACCGGTGGCCGCCGTCGGTGTGGGTGGAGCCGTGGAGCGACCCGATCACCGAGGCGGCAGGGGCGCCGTCGCGGTCGGGCTATGTGGAGAAGTACTGGACGAGCGTTCTGGGCCCCACCCAGGTGCTGATGCTGCGCCTGGTGGCCGAACACCTCGACACCCACCCCGACGGGTTCGAGATGAGCCTGGCCGATGCGTCGATCCGGCTCGGGGTCAGCCCCAACGGCGGCAGGGGCGCTCTGCGGGCCCTGTACCGGCTGGAGAGGTACCGGCTGGCCAGCGCCGGTCACGCCCTGTGGGCGGTCCGCCGGGCCGTGCCGGTCCTGTCGCGCCAGCAGCTGATACGCCTGCCGCATGATCTGCGGGCGTCCCACAGCCGAGACGCCCGGGCCGCGGCGGCGGTGTGGGACGGACAAGCCGCCGACCGGGCCGCGCGGGCAGCGCTCGTCATGGCCGCCGACGGCGAGTCGCGCGAGGCGATAGCCCGCCGCCTGGAGATGATGCGGGTACCGCCGGCGGCGTGCGCGGAGGCGTCGAAGATGGCCGTGGAGGCGATGGCCGGCCCGCAAACCGAACTGGACCAGCCCCACGCCCGGCGCGCAGCCGAGGCCCCGGCGATGGCCGGCATGGGGGGAATCTGACGGCCCGCCCGCTGATGGCCGGGCCGGCGCCGCTCGTTGTTAGACCGTCTTCGGAAAGGAGACCAGCCATGCTGTCCAGCATGTGGGCGCTCAAAGGAGGGCAAGGAACCAGCACCGCCGCGGCGCTCGCCGCGATCGGGGTGTCCGTGGACCGGCCGGCGCTATTGGTCGATCTGTGCGGCGACCAGGCCGGCCTGTTCCGGGTTGACCGCCACCGGGAGGGCATCGCGGAGTGGTCCCGGGGCGACCTGACCGCCAGGGCGCTTCGCCACCGGGAGGTCCGCGTCACCGACACGCTCCGGTTCCTGCCCCGCGGCCGCGGCCCCATAGACCCCCGCCGGACACAAGAGATCCTGGAGTGGGTCGTCGGCTCGGCCCAGGTTGAGGCGGTCATCGCCGACGCCGGGACGCTCGACCCCGAATGCGGCGGCGAGGCCCCCGACTACCAGCTGCGCCGCACCGTCGCACAAGTGGCCGGGGTGTCGGTGCTGATCACAAAGCCCTGCTATCTGGCGCTGCGCCGCTGCGAGCCCAACACCGTGGCCCCCACCGGGGTGGTCATGGTGAAAGACATGCGCCGCGCCCTGGGACCAGCCGCCGTCGAAAAGGCCGCGGGCGCGCCGGTGCTGGCCACCATCGACCACGACTTCGAGATCGCCCTGGCCGCCGACGGCGGCAACATGGCAAAACAGGCATGGACCCAAACCGTCCAACACCTCCGCGGCCTCATCGTCCCCGCCCAGAACCGGGTCAAACAACAAGACCTCGAGACAGCCGCGACAGAGCCCAAGCAGTGGTGCTCGTGGTGGGACTGCGACACCCGCCGCCAGTTCATGGCCGCGGCGAGCTGGGCCATCGAGTCCGAGTGGGGCGCACACGAGATCGACGAGGAAACCGGCGCGGTGTGGGTATCAGGCGTCGACGACGACAAAGACCTCATCGCCACCGCCAAGGTCTGCAAGAACCTCAAACCCCGCGACTGGCGCTACTGGCTGCACCAAAACATCTACCGCCTGATGGAGACCGACTTCGCCAACCAACTCCTCCACCCCGAACTCCACCAAGCCGCCGAACCCGGCGACAGCCTGGGACTGTAAGCCGCCAGCTGTCGATTGCCAGCCCTCCTTGGGGATTTCCCCCGATGATGCGCTGGCCGAGGGGTGCCTCATATAGCCGGGTGGTGAAACTCGTGCTGACTAGCCAGGATCGACCCCCGAGCTCCTGTTGGGACTCAGCGCCTCCCGACCGCGAAGGCACCCCTGTCCCCGCAGGCGTCATCGAGCACATAGCGAAATTGCAGCGGCGGGCGAAACGGCGCCCCCAAACGCCCTCGACCCCATCATCTTCGTGCTCGTCACACCCGCCGCGGTCCTTGCTATTGTCGATTGTGAATCGGAGAAGATCCTGGGTCCGCCCCAACATGCAGTGCACAGACGCCGTGAACATCAACTGTCGGTACTTCGACTAGCAGAAGCAATGCTGGAAGTCGTCGCTTTGGCCGCGGTCTGCGAACTGGCCAATGAGACTCCCGGCCAGGGTGGGGGAACCACTTTGCATTTCGATTTCACCGAGTACGCCATGTTGGACGACGGACGCCGAATCCTGTTGCGCTGCGACCGCGGCCTCTCATCCGGGCCGCTCACCGTGGCCAATATGCTCACCGGGAAATATGCCGTCCCCGAGATCGACCCGTGGCTGCAAGAGACAGCTGAGAGCCTAGAACGCAGCGTGCTCGCAGCCCTCGAATACGACACCCCCGAAGAACAGGGACGGGAGGTTGCCAGCCGACTGCTCGCCAAGGGGATCACCGTCAACCCGGAAACAGCTTGTACGGCTGTGTGGCAGGTGGAATTCGGAAAGAGCGTGCGCGAGAAGCTGGCATAGCCCATTGGCTTCTTGATCATCGTTGAGCTTGAGGACCCCCCCTTGGCCGGTCACCTCGATAAGGGGGTAGCTCAACCGGTCGGTTGGGGCGCTGCGACCGGTTTCGGCGGGTGGGTTGGGTTGCTGCGACCGGTTGCGACCGGTTGGGGGGTGAAGGGTGGCGGCCATGGAAACTTCGATTTGTGCTTGGGCTCCGTGGTGGTCTGCCGATGATCGTCGGCGGTTCTTGTCAGAGGTGGAGGGGGTGGTGGGCGCCCGGTTCGGCGAGTTCGAGCTCGACGAGGCTGCGGGCACCGTCACCGTGTCGGACTTGGATTGCGTGCTGGGCCTGTCGAACCTGGCCCAGACGTGCCGGCTGGCCGATGCCGAGGATTGGCGGCTGTTGGTCTATTCGCACATGACCCGTCTAGACGACTTCGCCCCTGAGGTGCTGTCGGAGCTTTTGGGGGACTACGAGAGGGTCAAGGGCGATCTGCGGGTGCGGGTGGTGTCTCACAACCACATCGAGCACATCGACCCGGTGGGCGACCCGTTGCCTTTGGGCATGTTCTCGTGCTTGTCGGTCGCTTTGGACGGCGCGACGATGCCGGTGGACCGAAGCCACTTCGACGAATGGGGCGAAGACCAGGACGAGGTGATGGCGGCGGCTCTGGCGAACACGCTGGCGGCCGAGGAGGTCGTGGCCGCCGAGATCGACGAGCTGAAGGGGCGGTTCACCGCCCTGTCGGGCGATTCCTTGTTCACGTCGGCGCTGCTGTTGGGCCCTTCGGAGGCGATGCCCGATGTGGGCGAGATGGGGGCGGTGGTGGCGGTGCCGACGGCCCGCGACCTGCTGGTGTGCCCGATTAGCGCTACCGAGGAGTTCGTAGACGACTCGGCGACGATGCTGGCGGCGGGCTACGTCCGCTTTCTGGCCGGGCCGAACTCGGTGTCCCCGAATGCTCTGTGGTGGCGGCCCGGCGAGCCGCTGGAGGCGTTCGTCCGCCTCGACAGCGCCTCCTTCGAGCTGGCCGCCCCCCCGGAGCTGCGGAACTACCTACAAGGCGTTCTCGACACCGGGATCGGGCGCTCGGAGTCCAGGGCCGAGGGCCTCGACATCTAGGGCACTGTGTGCGTGAAGGCTCGATGCGCCAGCGGCTGCGGCTCGCCGGCGTTGTGACGGGAGGGTTGCGGTGAGCTGGGCCGCGGCGGACTTGGCCCGCGTGTGCGGGGTCTTGGAGCGGTCCGGGCAGACGGCCGTTGATCTGGCCGAGGCGGAAGCCGAGGTGTCGGCGGCGGCATCTGACTGGATGGCGACCGCCGCCGAGAGGGCCTCTGAGTGGGCAGCGGGCCCGGCCAGGGACCAGGAGTGGGAACGGGCGGTGGAAAAGCTGGCCCGCCAAAAGCCGCCCTCCATCTGGCGGACCCTCTCCGACGGGCTGTGGGTGTACCGGGCCAAAGTCGAGAAGTGCTCCGCCGCGATTGTGGCCGAGGAGGCGCTCGACAGGCCGGTTCGCACCCGAGGCGCCTCGGTGGCGCTGCTGGCGGCGGCGGTGGCCAAGGTGGGCGTCGGCGCCAACCAGGCGCTGATCCGCGGTCCGCTCCCGACCCCGTTCAACGTGCTGCCCGTGCTGCGAAAGGCTCTGGTGGCCCCGCCGGGCTCAGAGCTGGCGGGCCGCCTGGCCTCCGAGGACCGGCTGGCGCCCGATGTGGTCGGGGTCAGGGCAGAGATGGCGGTGTCGGCCACGGTGCAGGCCGCGCAGCTCATGTGGTCCGCGGCGGTGGCACTCGAGGAGGGCTTGGGCGCCGGGACCGCCTTGGAGCAGGCCAACGCCGCCCTACGCCACGCCGAGCTCATAGGACTGCTGGACCGGCTGATCGAGCCTCCCGCGATCCAGCCTCCCCTGTTCGACTGCGGGCTGTGACAGCGCAGGAGCGGTTGCGACCGGTCGGTCGGTGCGACCGGTCCCGACCGGTGGGGTGGGCGACAGTGTGGCCGATTGTTGGCTTCGACCGGCTGCGGGCCGGGGAAGGAGAGCTGAGATGTTGATTTCAATGTGGTCGCTCAAAGGCGGCCAGGGAACATCGGTCACCGCCGCGCTGGCCGCTTTGCGGGCGTCCCACGACCGCGGCGAGCCGGTGCGGCTGGTGGACTTGGGCCGGGACCAGCCGGCGATCTTCGGCACCAGCGAGGTCTCCGACGCCGGGCTGGGTCGGTGGACGCAAAGCGACCTCGGCACCGAGGCGCTGGACCGGGACATGGTTGAGCTGTCGCCGAACCTGTCGCTTCTGCCCAGGGGCAGTTTGCAGTTGAGCCAGAGGCGCGCCGGCGAGCTCGCAGAGTGGCTCAAAGCCGACGGCACTACAACCGTGGTCGACGCGGGCACCTTGGACCGCGACCATGCCGAGGGTTTCGCCGACAGCGTCCACCAAAAGATCGTCGCCGAGTCCGACCAGTCGATCCTCGTGACGCGGGCCTGCTATCTGGCGCTGCGCCGCACGGTGAGCCCGCCGGTGCGGCCCACCGGGGTGGTGCTGGTGGCCGAGGCAGGCCGGGCGCTGACCCGCTCCGACTGCGAGCGGGCCATCGGCGCGCCGGTGGTTGCCACCGTCGCCATCGACCCCGACACCGCCCGGGCGGTCGACGCCGGGATGCTGCGCACCAGGGTTCCCAACCAGGCCCTCAGGTCGCTGAGCGTGCTGGTGGAAAACGACCTGCCCCGCGCCCGCGACAACGCTCCGGGCGTCGAGTTGGACTGAGCAGGCAAAAGACCGCGGCCCCCACACGGTCGCGACCGGTTGCGACCGGTGAGCTGAGAGAAGGTGAGCGCCATGAAGAGCGCATCTGTGAACCACAACCCTCTGCCGGCTTCCCGCCGGGTCTCCCACCTCCACATGGTGCCCGGCACGGGCGCAGCGGCCACCACCGGCGACGCGGTGCGGCTGCGGCCCGCGGGCAGCCCGCTAGCCGACGGGTGGCGGTCGGTGACCGTGGCCGCCGCACCCGACGAGCACGGCGCCCACCAGCCCAGCTGGGAGGTGCACTTCGACACCGAGGTCGTCGCCCGGCTGGTGCGGGGCGGGCCGGTATCCGACGAGGTGGCCGGGGCCATGGCCGACGACGACTGGGAACAAGTGCTGTTGGACCGGCCCCAGGGAGCACCCTGCCAGGGCACGTTCTGGGCGCAGCGCACCGACGCACCGTCGCTGGTCGCAGAGCGCGAGCAGTCCCGTCTCGTGCACCCCTCCAACGCCGCCGATATGGAAATCGGCTTCTGACCGAGCCCGAATGACGCCCCGCCACCCCGTGGGCGACCCAGAGGGGACGGCGCCCCGGTGCCGTCCCCTCTGCCGCGTCCGGTGGGCGAGCGGCGGTTTCGGCTGCCCTGTGCGGTGCTATTGGCCGGCGGCGCCGCGGATTGCGGCGAGCTTCGCGGCCAGGGCGGGCACGTCCCGGGTGATGGTGTCCCACAAGATGTCGGGGTCTGCGACGAAGTACTCGTGGGCCAGCTTGTTGCGAAGAGACTTGGCCTGCCTCACCGGAAGGTCGCTATGGCGGGCGGTGAACTCGTCTGAGAGGCTGTCGAGCGCCTCCCCGATGACCGCGAGGTTGTAGCTCGCGGCGTCTCTGGCAACCCAGTCGCCGTCGTATGCGGACCGGCCCCGGGCCGCTATCTCGGCGAGCCGGCCACAAGCCCCGAGGACGTCGTGTATCCGCTCGTCGTCTGGTCGGGTCACAGCGGGATGGCGTCGTCGAGCATCGCGCGGCAGCTCTCTCGCACACATGAACGGGGCACAACGTCGACTCGGGCCCCCAGCAGGTCTTCGAGGTCCGCCTCCAAGCCGCCGATGTCGAACAAGGTGACGCCTTTTTCGAAGTCCACCAAAAAGTCGTAGTCGCTGTGGGGGGAGTCCTCGCCGCGGGCCACCGACCCCACCAGCGCGATGGCGCGGGCATGGTTGCGCTCAGCTGCGGCCCGGATCGCGGCCCCGTACTTCACCAACACATCGTCTCGGCGGCTCACGCCTACCATCGTAACCCGCCCCGGCGCCAGCCAGCGCTCCCGAAAACGAGGTGGAGCCCTGCCCGCCAGCCGAGACATCGCGGCCAGGGCCCAACCGGCCGCCGACCAACAGTCCCTTCTCAACGTCTGCCGCTGCCAGCTCGGTATCGACACCCGGCTATTGCCCGGCTGCTGCGCCGACCAACCCGGCACCGCGCCGACCCCCAAACCGCCACAGGCGCGTTCACCCCGATGCCAGGGGGGCGGAGGTCTGGTGCTGCGGGTGGCGGTGTTGGCCGAGAAGTTGGAGACGCGTTGGCCGGGGTCGGCGTCGGGGGCCGTATGCGGGCCGGGTTTTGGTCGGTGAACTCGGATATGGGGGCGGTGGCTGGTTGGGCGGCGGTGGGGTGCGGGACGTGGATTTGGCCGAGCCCGTCGTGTTGGGGGGCGTCCACGTCCCCCCATTCGTGGGCGAGGATTTGGGAGCAGCGCAGGGAGGCGTCGTGGGCGACGGCGATCAGGGCGATGTCGATGTCGCCGCGGCGGGCTTGGGTGGCGGTCTCCAAGCGCCCTCCGGGCTGGTTGCGGCGGGGCTGGCGGATCGCGGGTCCCCGGCTGTTGGTGTAGCGGAGGGGCGCGGCGCGGGCCGAATCAGAGCCTGAGGGCGCTACAGCGGCCGGCTGGCTGCGCGTGCGGTTTCTTCTGTTGGCGCGGTGCGTTCCCGGGGGGACCGGTCGCTTCGGGGCGGGGTTTGCGACCGGTGGGGCGGGGGGTTTGCGACCGGTTGCGACCGGTGGGGTTGGGGATTGTGGCGGCTGTGACTGCGAAGCCCGTGTTCGGTGCGTCTTTCGGCGATCTGCTGCGGCAGGCGTCGGAGGTGAAGCAGAGCCTTTCGCGCCCGGAAGTGGAGCCGCCTGTTTTGGTGGAGCGTCCGGGGCGGGTTGGGGCTGATCCGTTCAGTTTGGGCGGGGTGGTCGGGCTGGCGGCTGCGGCGGCTGTCGCGGCCGGCGGGTCGATCGGCGTGGCCGACTGGCGCCTCGATGTGGAGGTTCCCGCGGCGGCGCGCCGTCGGCGGCTGCGTCGGGCGGGGGGCTGCGAGGGGTGGTCGTTCGACGGCGACCGCCTGGTGCAGGAGCCGCCGGCGCCGGGCTTGGCGGGCACTGACACTTGGAAGGGAGATTTCGATGTTTGAGGACATTGGCACCTGGCTGACCCAGATCCGGATTCTGGCGGCGCTGGCGTTTTTGGCGGTGATCGCGACTTTGGCGGTGGTGACGGCGTGGAAGACCAAGTCGACTCCGGCGACCATCGGGGTGATCGTGGCCGGCGCGGTGGCGCTGGCTCTGTTGGCGCAGCTCGATGTGATCTCGGGCAAGGTCAGCGACGAGATCGACGGGACGAACAGGACCACTGTCGACACCGGTGGGATGGAGATCATCTCGGAGTTCGGGGGCGGCTGATGTCGGACCGGCAGATGATCAAGTCGTTCACCGGGCCGCGGCGGCGGCCGACGGAGATCGGGCGTATTCCGGGGTTGACGCTGCCGTGGCAGTTCACGCTGGCGCAGTTCGCGGTGGGCGCGTTCGGCCTGTTGTTGGCGGTGGTGATGCTGAGCTCGGGCGCCCCGGTGTGGACCGCTGTTCCGGTGGTGGCCTTGACGCTGGTGGCGGGCCGGGCGATTCGCAGGGTCCGCATCGACGACCGGCCTCTGTTGGCCGGTGCGGCGGGCTGGTTGCGGTTCGTGTCGGGGCGGGCGGTGAGGGACCGGCTGGTGCCCCGCACTGCCGACGCGGTGGTCGACAACGCCTTTGTGGGGTCGGACCACTCGCTTTGGCTGTTGTTCAGCGTGGCCCCGGCGCCGTATGGGTCGCTGGACAGCACGCAGGACAAGCTCGCCGCGCTGGGCGCGGTGCAGCGCTTGGTGGCGTCGGTGGGAGCGGACCGGTTCCGCCTGTTCTCCACGGTGGACGCTCTGGGGGCCGATGAGGTGATCGAGCAAATGGCAAAGGTGTCCCCGTCCGGGACGTGGGACCGGGAGCTGGCCGCGGAGCACGACCGGCTCAGCGGCATGGATATGGCCGACCGGGCGTTCTGGCTGATGGTGCTGTGCGGGGAGGCGTCGGCGGCGAAGGACGAGGGCGGCTGGATGGCGGGCTTGGCGGCGATGGCCGGTTGGCGCCCGCCGGCGCGAGCGAGCTGGGTGGACCGCGCCGCGATGGCCGACCGCTGCGAGGCGATAGTCGCCCGGGCGGGATCGGCGGTTGCGCTTCGGCCCGCCACCGCGGCGGAGGCCCGGTGGCTTTTGGACCGCATCGCGGTGGGGGCGGCGCACCGCCCCAGCGTGCGCGCCGAGGGCGACTACCCGCACCTGATGTTGGAGCCGCACCCCGATGCGGTGACGGTGGGCCGCGGCTTCACCGAGGGCGCATCGGCGTGGCGGGCGGGCGACGCGGAGTGGTCAGAGCCGCTGCAGCGGGTGGCGGTGGCCCGCACCGGCACTCAGACCGTGGCCCACGTCTCGGCGGTGGTGTCGCAGTTGCCGGACTCCTGGAGGGTGCCCGGCGGCGGCGAGCTGTTGTGGGCGGTGGACTCTTTGGCCGAGCCGTGGGAGTGGCTGATCGACGTGGAGGTGGTGCCCAACCAGGTGGCGGTGACCAAGACCCGCAACCAGCACCGCCGGTTGCAGAACCAATACGACGAGTACGGCGGCGATCCGGCGGGGGCGCCGCCCGATTTGCAGGCGGCGTCCGAGCAGATCGAGGCGCAGCGCAAGGCGCTGGTGGAGACCCGCAGCGACGAGTTCGTGGTCACCGTGGTGCTCACCACCGCGCTGGCGGCCGGCGGCGGCACCGACGACGACATCGAGCGGGCCGCGGAGCAGCTCAATGCCCGCCTGGAGCGCCTAGCGGGCCTCGCCGCCCGGGGCGATGTGAGGATCGCGGCCCCGTCGGGCGACCAGCTCTCTGCCCGGCGGCTGTGGCTGCCCCGCCGCCACCGCGCCCCGGTCAGCCGCGACTACCGGCAGTTCCTGTTGAGCGACGGGCTGGCCGGTCTGGGCCCGTGCCTGCACTCGGCGGTCGGCGACCCGCAGGGGATGATGTTGGGCTGGGCCGACGACAAGGGCAGCAACGTGCCGGTGCTGTTCGACCCGACGCTGGGGCCGAGGGGCCAGGCGGTCGGCGCTCAGCCGCGGTCGCCGTCGATAGGCATCGCGGGGCAGTTGGGAGCGGGCAAGTCGGTGTTCGCGAAGCGGCTCATGTGGTCGGCTCTGATGGCCGACGGGGCCCTCGTGGCGATGGACCGCTCGGAGATGGGCGAGTACGCGGCCTACGCCCGTGCGGTGCGGGCCGCCGCGCCCGAACTCGACGTGGAGATCATCGATGTGCGCGACCCCGGCTGCGGGTCGCTGGACCCGATGCGGGCCATAGCCGACGGCCGCCTCGCCGCGGACACCGCCACGCTGTTGTTGGGGTTTCTGGGCCGGATCGACCCGCACGGGGCTGCGGCGGCCCGCCTCGCGCTGGCCGCGGCGGACAATCCGGGCATGCCGCTGGGCGACCTGGCCCGCACCGCGGCGTCCGGCGACGACCGCTCCGCAGGCGAGCTGGCCGTGCTCGAAGCGCAGGCCGCCGCTTTGGCCCAGCACCCGGTGGGCGGCGTCTTGTTCGACGCCGACCGGCCCCCGGCCAACCTGAGCGCAGACCTGGTGGTGCTCTGGGCGCCGGGGCTGGCTTTGAACCCGCAGCCCGACACGCCCGCCGAGGTGGCCGCCAGCGCCGCGGTGCTGGGCATGATGCTGACCGGGCGGGCGATCACCTTCGCCTCCGCCGACCGGTTCGCCGCGCTGTTGCTGGACGAGGCGTGGTCTTTGCTGGGAGACCATCGGGCCCGCTCGGTGGTCGTCGAGGGGCTGAGGGACGGGCGCAAGCACAATGCCGGGATCTGGCTGGCGTCGCAGTCGCCGTCGGACTTCGCCGCGTCGCCCGAGCTGAGCGAGCTTTTGGGCTATGTGGCCTGTTTCGGCGTGGCCAACGAGGAAGCGGCCGCGGCTGCGGCCCGCCTCGCCGGGGTGGACCCGGCGCTGGCCGCCCGGCTGCTGATGGGCCTGCCGACCGGGACCATGCTGTGGCGGGACCTGTTCGGCCGGGCCGGCCTGGTCGAGGTCGCGCTGCCCGCCGACCCGCTGGCCGCCGCGGCCATCGACACGACCCCGGCGGGCCGGCACGGACCCGAGCCGGCCCCAGCGGCCGGGTAGGGCGATGGCGGGCCTGCGACGGGGCTCGGCCTTAGCCGCCGCGGTGGTCGCCGCGGCGGCGGTGCTGCTGTGGGCCGCGGCGGGCGCCGCGGCGGCCCAAGACGGCGCAGACGCGGGCGCAGGAGCCGGGGCTTATGGCGCGTCGTGGCGGCAGTGGCAGGCGGCGCTTGGGGGGGCCGCCCCGGAGCTGGAGGAGCTCGTCGCCGAGTGCGCCGACCTGCTGGCCGCCAACGACCCCGAGTGGGCCACCAGGGGGTGCGAGAGCGCGTCGGAGCACTGGGTCGGCGCGCAGTCGGTGACCGAGACGTGGTTCAGCGGCGACAGCACGTCCGCGCAGACCACCCTGGGCGTGCCCATCACCAACTACAACATCTACTTCGACGGCGGAGGGACCTTCAGCGTCCACCGCAAGTTCTTGGGCCAGGCCATCGCCTGGGCTTGGTCGGGCGGCATCGTCGCGCTGCGTTTCGCGACGTGGGCGTTCGACTGGGTGTCCGAGGGCCGCCTCACCCAGGTCATCCAAGCGGTGCCGAGGCTGGTGGCCGACACGCTCAACACCGCGCTGGTGCACGGCCTGCGGCTGAGGGAGGTCGCTTTGACCACGCTGGCCATCGCCACGGGCTGGTCGGTGATCCGGGGCCGACACGCCCAGGCCGCGGGCAACGCCGCTTTCGCCATCTTGGCGATGGCGGTGTGCGGCCTCATCTTGGCCAACTTCGACGGCTACTACGCCGGCGCGCAGGACACCAAGAACAAGCTCACAGCCGCGGTCTTGGAGGGCGCCCACCAGCAGACCCCCGGAGGGTCGGACACCGTAGCGCTCACCTCCCCGCTGATGGACTCGGTGGTGCACCGGCCCTGGCAGCGCCTCAACTTCGGGCGCGAGCTGCAAGGCCCATGCGAGATCGCAGCCGGCGCCAGCACGCTGCACCGCGCCGCTGGCTCGGGCGACCACTACCCCCGCAAGCAGATCAAAAAATGCGACCCCGACGGGCCGCTGCTCGACGCGTTCAACCGAAAGCCGACCACGGACCGCCTCTTCGGCGGCACGGCCGTCCTCGTCGGCCATCTCGCCCTGGCGTTTTTGATCCTGTCGACTGCTCTGTTGGCGCTGTCGTCGGAGCTGCTGTTGGCCGGGGCGTTCGGATTCCTGCCGGTGGTCGCCGCCGCGGTCGCATTCCCCGGCGGCAGAAGGCTGGTGCAGGGCTGGGTGTCGATGCTGCTGAAGGGCATCACCGGGCTGGCCGCGGGCGTCCTGTTCCTCCGGCTGGCCGTCGAGGTGCTCGACGCCATCAGCGCCGCCAACGCCGACCTGGGCATGCTCGACCTGTTCGCGGTGATGGTGCTGGTCGCCATCGCGGCCATCAAACTCCGCAAAGCGCTGCCCGAGGCGGCATCGAAGATCTCGGGCAACATCGGCGCGAAGCTCTCATCAGCAGGCAGCGCCACCGGCGGCGGGGGCGGGGCCGCGCTGGCCGGCGCGGGGGGCGCAGCCGCGGGACTGCTCGCCGGCGGCTACCTCTCCGCGCACCTGCTCGGCGGGCAGCCGCCCGCCCGAGCGGCCCGCCACGCCGCCACCAAGGCCCGCGCCATCGGATCGGGCGTCGCAGCCGCGGGGGCCACGGGCGTCGCCGCCTTCTCCGGGCAGCACGGCGGGGGCAGGCTGTCGTCGATCACCTCCAAGACCAAAGCCGGCGGCGGCGCAGGGCTCGCGGCCGCCGGCGCGACCGGAGGGCTCGCCGCGCTGGGCCAAAGGGTCCACGCCCGCCGCCACGCCCAGCAGGCTCTGGCGGCGCGCGACCCCAAGAAAATGAGCGAGGCCGAGCAGACCGCGGCGGCCGACAGGATGAACCAGGCCGCCCACAGCAACCGCCGAGGCGACCAGCTCATGGCCGCGCAGAGCAAGCTCACCCGCCAAGACGCCCTCGACCAGCTCGCCCAGTCGAAGCGCAAAGACATCAGAGAGGCCATCGCCGCGCGCCCCGACAACACCCGGTCGCGCGCCGACCAGCTCGCCATGGACCCGTCGCGGCGGGTGCGCACCTCAGCAGTGGCCGCGGGGGCGGTGTCCGCGGACGCCGCGCTGGCCCAGCGGCGCACCAGCGGCGCGACGCGCCGAGCATCCGGCAAGCTCGCCGCCGACCAACCCCGACACCGGCCCGCAGCCGACAACGGCCCGCCGACCGCCGCACAGCCGGACCACCCCAGAACAGCCCGCCGCGGCGCCCACGACGCCCAGGCCCGGCCCCGCAGCGAGCACGCCGCGCCCCGAACACAGCAGACCGACCGGGCAACCGCCGGACGCGGCGCCGAGGGCGGGCCCGCACCCCAGCCCGGCGAGCACCCCGCCGCAGCCAACGAGCAGGCCAAAACAGACCGCCAAAGCGACGACAAAGACCCCCACAGCAGCCCGCGGGAACAGCGAAACGCCAGCGGGGACCGCCCATCAGACACCGAACCAGGCACCCGGACCCGCGCAGACGCCGAATCAGGCACCGGGACAGGCACCGGGACAGGCGCAGACCCCGCAAAAGGCGAGGGGCCGGGGCGATGAGCGCGAAGAAGGCGTCGAAGCTGATCGGCAGGGCCCTGCCCCCCAACGCCCAGGTCGCGCTGCGGGGCGTTCGGGCGGCTGGGCGCATCGGGCGGGTCGTCCGCCGCCGGTGGCCGTGGTTCGCCGCGGCGGCGGCGCTGTTGGCGCTCATGGCCGGCGCGGCCTTGGACACCGCAGGGTCGGGCGCTGCGGCCGGCACAGCCGAGCAGGCCCGCCGAGGCGGGGTGCCAGCGCAGCTGTGGGCGGCGTACCAGCACTCGTCGCGGCTGTGGTGCCATCCGGCGTCGGGCGCGGTGTGGATGGCGGGCGCGGACGGCGATCCGCAGGGGCGCGACGAAGACGGCGGCGGCTGGCACCGGGCGGACTGGCGGCTGGTGGCGGCCGTGGGCAAGATCGAGTCGCGCCACGCAGCCGCAGCGGACATCAACGCGTTCGGGGATGTGTCGCCGTGGATCGTCGGGCCGGCGCTCGACGGCGCGAACCCGCAGTACGAGGTGGTCGCCGACACCGACGCGGGCACATGGGACCTCGACGTGTCCGGCGACCGGGCTGTCGGGCCGATGCAGATCCTCCCCTCGACGATGGCCCGACTCGGCGCAGACGCCAACCGCGACGGCACAGCCGACCCGCACAACGCATGGGACGCGGCGCTGACCGCGGCCCGCCTTTTGTGCCTGGCCGGCCCCGACGCGCGCGGGGCGATCTTGGCTTACAACCGCTCCGAGCAGTACGCGGCCGACGTGACCGCCGAGTACGTGGCGCTGGTCGCGGAATTCGACGAGGACGAGGCGGCGCTTTTGCCCGATGGGCTGCCGCTGGGACACGCCGCGGTGCCCGAGGGGTCGCCGCTGGAGCAGGCGCAGCCGATGATGGCGTCGGTGGTAGCCCGCTGGGCGGCGCTGAGCGGCTTTCGCGCCGACGTGGAGCCCCACTGCGTCGGGGGCCGGTGCGCGTGGGCGGTGGACGAGGCCCCAGAGATCGTCGCCGCCTGGCAGGACGCCCTGGCCGGCATCGGCTCTGAGGGGCCGGTCGTCGCCGAGGGCAAAGTGCTGTTCGCCGGAGACACGGCGCGCTGGGCGCAGCTTCCCCGGCTCGCCGCCGGCGCCGGGCTGGGCTGGCCGCTGGCCGTGAACCCGCCGCCGTTGGCGGCGTCGCCCGACATCGACGGGGCGGCGCCCGAGCACACGGTCGCGCCCCGGTGGTGGCCCTACCACCTGCCCGCCGGAGATCCGGCATGGTCGGCCCCGTCGCCGGTGCTGGCGCTGCCCGCCGTCGCGGGCGCAGTGGTCGCGTCGCCGGCTGGCGGCGACGCCGCTGCGACGGCGAAAGACTGCGTGAGCGTCGCCGACGAACACGGCTGGGCGTGGCAGCTGTGCGGCATCGAGCCCCGCCGCCACGCCGGCGGCCCGGTGCGGGCCGGGCAGATGATCGGGACCGCCGCGGGCGGCGAGGTGGCGGTGGCGCTGCTGGCGCCCGACGGGCGCCCGGCGTGCCCCGGAGCGGTGTTCGCCCACTGGGCGGGCGGGAAGCCCTGGTCGCCGCAGGCAATCGACGACGCCTACGCCGCCTCAGACGACGGGGCGGCCGAGGGCGGGCGGGGATCGGAGTCCGGTCCGAATCCGATCAGGGAGTGCGCCCATGGGTGAGCGGGAAACCCGGCCGGCCGCGGGAGGGGCGGGGCGCGAGTGGTGGTTCGAGGCGCCGAACATGTGGTGGCTGGCGGTGCCGGCCATCGGGGTGCCGGTGCTGTGGTGGTCGATGGGCGTGTCGTTCGTGCTGGGCACGTGGGCTGCGGGCCGCTCGATGGGCTGGCCCGCCACCACGGTGCTGCTGCGGGCGGTATGGGGTCTGGCCCAGGGCCGGCGCTTGGACGTGGCGTGGCTGATGGCCGGCGGCGACGTCACGGCGATTGCGACCGCGTGGTGGCTGGCGGTGTTCGCCGTGTTGGCGGTGGCAGTGCCGGTGGCGCTGGGCGCGCTGGCGGTGGAGTGGCGGGCCGCGGGCTGGCCGATGCCGTCGATGCCCGCCGGGGCGCCCGCGGGGCTTTTGGCGGGGCGCAAGAACCCGGAGCGGCCCGAGCGGGACTTCATCCGGCGGCGGTGGCCGGTGCCCGCCCCCTACGACTACCGGTGCCCGGGCCCGGGCGTGCTCATCGGACGCTGGCGGCGGCGCCATCTGGTGGCCGCGGACGGCTTGCCGGTGCTGGTGGTGGGATCGACGGGCTCGGGCAAGACCCGCCGGTTCCTGGGGCCGAACACGGCGCACTATCCCGGCCCGGTGGTCGCAACGTCGGTGAAGCAGGACTTGGCCGAGCTGGCGCTTGAGCACCGCAGGGCCAAGGGCAGGGTGTACGGGTTCGAGCCGACCGGGCGGCTGCACGGCTGGATGGCCGCCAACGGGATCACCCCGGTGTCGTGGGACCCGGTGCGCTACATGGCCGCCGACCCGACCCGCGAGAACGCCGACATGCTGGCGCAGTTCCTCGCCGGCCAGGCCAGCGCGGCGGGCCAGGGAAACCAGGCGGTGTGGCCGAACCTGGTGCAGGCCGCGCTGAGCGACATGCTTTTGATCGCCTCGGAGATCGGCGCGCAGCTGTCGACGGTGGTCGGCTGGATGACGAAGCTGTCGGTGTTCGCCGAGATCGCCGAAGACGCGGCGCTGCGCAAGAAGCTGTCGCCGGAGGCCAAAGAGGCCCTCGACCAGCTCGCCAGCGACGCGAAGAAGGACTCCCGCATCGCGGGGTCCATCGAGGCGACCGCGCACGAGCTGACCCGCAGCCTGAAGTGGACGGCCAGAGCCGGCGCCAAGGTGGCGCCGGTGCCGGTGGACGTGACCGTCAACGGCGGGTCGGACACGCTGTTTCTGATCGCCGACCACTCGTCGCAGTCCACCCACGAAGCGCTGTTCGGCGCGGTGCTGCGCCATCTGTTCCACGTCGCTGAGACCGCGGTGCTCGACCCCGACGTGTCCCACACCCGCCCGCTGTTCGCCCTCGACGAGTTCGCCAATCTCGCCCGCTTGAACGACATGCCGAAGCTGATCTCGACGATCCGGTCCCGCGCGCAGGTCATCATCGGCATACAGACCCCCGCGCAGCTCGCCGCGAGCTGGGGCAGGGAGCACGCCACGACGATCATGGACAACTGCGCGGTGAAGGTCGTGCTGCCCGGATCGTCGGACTCGGCGGCGCTGCAGACGTTCGTGACCCTCACCGACGACGATGACGACGAGTCGGCGGTGGCGACCGCGGCGGGCTGGCGGATGATCGAAGACGGCTACGCGATGGCGGTGGCCGGCAACCGCAAGCCCTTCAAGTTCCGGCTCGCCGACGCCGACCGCTGGCTCGGCGGCGCCCCCGAGGAAGCGGGCGATCCGCGGCCGGAGGCGGAAGGCCCGCCGGGGCCTCCCGGCGAGGCGCCCGGCGAGTTGGAGCCTTTCGAGGCCCCGGGCATCGCGGAGGCCGTGGCGGGAGACGGCGGCGGGCAGCCCGCCTCCGAGGGCCCCGGGCGGCTGTTCGACTACCCCCCGGAGGCGCCGGATGTGCCGCCCTACGAGGTGCTCTATGAGAGCCCCGACGTCGACGCCCTCGACAGGTTCGCGGGCGCGAGCCTGCTCGCCGGCATCGACCGGGACGAGCTGGCCGAGGCCCACGAGAACATCAGGGCCCGGCTGGCCCAGGCCGTCCCCTTCGCCGAGGCTGCGGAACCCGCCGAGGCCAGCGACGGCGGTGCCGGCGGTGCCGGCGGTGCCGGCGGGTGGCTGCCGCCTCCGGTGCTGGAGGCGGACAACGCGCTGGGGATCAGCGTGGAGGGCGTCAAGGCGCGGCGGTCCGAGGCCGCCCCGCAATACGAGATGTTGACGTTCGAGGACGCGGACGGCGCGTTCGGCCTGCACCCGTCGGGCTGCGTGGTCGACCTTTCGGGAACACAACAGGAGGAGGTGCGCCATGGGCACGAGCTCTGCGGTGTATGAGACGGAGCGGGCCGAGAGCGTCGCCGCGCACATCGCGGCGGCGCTGGCGGCCAGCGCGGAGCGGTCCCATGCGGACGAGCGCTGGAGCGGGTGCTGGGACGCCATCGGGCCGGCCCAGCCGCACGACCCGGTCAACAACACGGTGTGGTCGGGCATCAACCGGTACGCGCTGGCGGCAGGCCGCACCGCCATCGGCGGGGCGCCCACCGGCGCGTGGGCGACCGAGGAGTCCTGGCAGGGCGCCGGGCGCGCCCTGCGGGCAGGGGAGCCGGGAATCGTCACGCTTCACGCCGGCCTCGGCGGGCTGCGGGCGGTGACGGTGTACAACGCCTGCCAGCTTGCCGAGCCCGCAGCCCCCGACGAGCGGTTCGCGGCCCCGCCGCCGCTGGAGGCCGCCGACATCGACCGCCTCTTCGCCGGCGGCGGGGTGGCGAGCACCGAGGAGGACCCGGAGCGCCGGGCGTCGCAGCTCGCGGAGGTCGCCGTCGCCCAGACCGGCGCGGCGCTGGGCCGCCCGGCGGGCTGGCAGGACGCCCGGGAGAGCCTCGTGGGCGTGCTGGCGTCGCAGGTGGCGGTCAACGCGCTGGGATTTGCGTACTGGCCCGACCGCCCGGCCCCCGACGTGGTCGAGGAGTGGTCGGAGCTGTTGCGCGGCCCCGACGGCGGCGGGGCCGCGCTGGCGGCCACCGCAGACGCGGCCCGGCTGGCCGCGTCGGTGGTCGAGCAGATCGCCGCGCACCAGCTCGAAGCCCCGCATCAAGGCGCGGCCGCCCTCGACGCCGGATATCCGCACCCGTTCATCGACTGAAGGAGAACCCCATGGGCAACAACAGCATCGACACCACCCGGCTCCGCAGGGCGCTCGCGGCCGCGGCCGCGCTGCTGGCAATCGTCACAGCCACCGTCGTGGCGGCCAAGTGCTCGTCGCCGTCGCAAGTCGTCACCGCCCCGGCGCAGGGCCCCTCTCCGCAGGAGGCGTCGGCGCCGGTGAACGCGGCGGCGGTGGCGCAGGCCCGCCTCGACGAATGGGCCGGCCAGCGCGTCGCGGTGGCGGGCGTGGAATGGCTCGACGCCGACGCGGCGGCGGTGACCGCCGCTCTGCCCGGCGGCGAGCACGTCGCGATCACCGTGGTCCGCACCCCCGCGGGATGGCAGGCCCCGTGGCCCCCGGCCGCAGTCGCGGCAGCCCCGGTCGTCCCGGTCGAGGCGTACGCGGACATCCCGCCCGCGGCCGCCGGCGACGTGCGGTGGCAGACCGCGGTGGGCTTTCTGGGGGCGTGGTTGGCCGGCGACGACCCGTGGCGGTGGACCCATGCCGGGTTCCGCCCCGACCCGCCCGCGGTGGCCTACCCCGAGTGGTCGATCGCCGGGGCCGGCCAGCCCCTGGCGGTGCCCGGAGCGCCGATAGCGGTGCTGCCCGTAGACGTGGACGCCGCCGCGGCGGGCGGCGCGCAGCGCCGGTACCGGTTCTGGGTGGCCGTGCGGGCCGATGCCGACGGGCAGATCGGCGTCACCGCCCTCGCTCACCGGCCCCCGCCCCCCGCGCTGGGGGAAGAATAGGTCGCAGGCGCCCGTAAAATGGTCCGCAGAGACCGCGCCAGCGCCGACCAGCTCTGCCTGTTCGGCCCCGACCAGGAGGCCCCCGATGATCCAGCTGACGCTCCCAGCGCCGGAGGTGGCCCCCTTGCGCCACCTGGAACCGGTGCCGGCGCTGGAGGAATGGGCGCTGGCGGCGTGGGAGTGGCAGGCGATGTGGACGCCGTACAGCCTGGGCAAGCTGATGCGCCGCACCCCGGCCGGCACGGCGACGCAGGACCACGTGACCGCGCACTTCAACGAGGTCGGGGACCGGTGCTGGGCGATGTGGGCCCAGATCAAAGACCACCAGACGCGAGCCCTGCCGCCGGGGCTGGGCGGCCAGCAGACGCGCCACGCGGAGCGGGAGATCGAACGGCAGGCCGCGCAGATGGTGCGGGCCGAGTGGGTCCAGATCCCCAAGGAAGTGGACTACCCGGCCTACGACCCGGCCCTGGACTGCGAGATGTTCGAGATCTCGGGTCTGGAGTACCTGGGCCGGGCCGAGCTGGCCGACGGGGTGATCTGGGCGGCGACGCAGGCGACCGGCCCGCACCAGCGGACCCCCGCGCAGATGACGGTGGCCGACCTCCAGCACACCCTGGACCACAGGATCAGCCGAGCGGAGCGCCATCTGGTGTTCACCCAGGCGGCCCAGTGGGCCCGCAGGGCCACCAAGAGCACCCAGACCGCACCGGAGGGGCTGAGGGGCCTTCTGGCCTATCCGATACCGGCGTACTGACCCGCCTTCGGGGCCGGGACTACGCCCCGCCCAGCGGGGACATAGGGAGGATCAACGCCAACCTCCGCGCCATCGAGATCGCCAAGGCGGGCGGTCCCGCCAACGACGAAGAGCTGCGCGAGCTGGCGCGGTGGTCGGGGTGGGGGGCGGTGCCCAGCCTGTTCGAGCCCGGCTCGGAGCTGGCCGAGCGGTTCGGGCCGAAGCTGGCCGAGCTGTTGGACGGCGAGGAGATGGCGCTGGCGTCGGCGACCACCCCCAACGCCCACTACACCTCCCCGATGGCCGCCGAGGCCATCTGGCGGCTGGCCCGAAAGCTCGGCTTCGAGCAGGGCGCCGCTATCGAGCCGGGCTGCGGGCCGGGCGTGTTCATGGCCACCGCCCCCGACGGCGCCCGCATAACCGGCGTCGAGAAGGACCCGACCACCGCGGCGATCTGCAGGGCCGCCCACCCCGGCCACACCGTCATCACCGCCGATCTGGCCGGGGTAGCCCTCCCCGGCAGCTTCGAGCTGGCGGTGGGCAACGTGCCGTTCTCGGGGATCGTCAAGCCGTACGACCCGGTGATCTCCGCGGACCGGGGCCTGAGCCTGCACAACTACGCGCTGGCCAAGGCGCTGTGGACGCTGCGGCCCGGTGGTCTCCTCATCGCGATCACCTCCACCGGGACGCTCGACGCCCTCAATCCCTCCCAGCGCCAAAGGCTCGGCGAGCTGGGCTGCTTCCTCGGCGCGATCCGCCTGCCGGGATCGGCGTTCGAGCGCCAGTCCGGCACCGGCGTGACCACCGACATCGTGGTGTTCCAGCGCCGCGGCCACGACGGCGAGGGCGCCGCGCCCACCAGCGCCGAGATCGAGGCCGACACCAACCGGCTCATGGCCCCGTGGAAGGACACGGTGGAGGCCGTCCGCCCCGACGGCGGGCCGTTCATGAAGCCGGCCCGGACCGCAGACGACGGCGCCAAGGTCCCCGCCGAGGCGCACTGGCACAACCGGTGGTACGCGGACCACCCCGACCTGGTGCTGGGCCGCTGGGAGTCCGGCGGCCTCTACGCCGCCGACCAGCTCGTCGTCCGCTACGACGGCGACGACCTGCGAGGCGACCTGGAGGCGGCAGTGGACCGGCTGGCCGAAAGGATCGAGCTGGCCCGCCGCCTTCCCGCCCCCGCCCTCGAGACCGACGCGGGATACGCCGAGGTGTGCGAGCCGCCGCCGGGCTGGCAGCGGCCGGCCTGGGCGCAGGAGGGGAGCATCTTCGCCTGGAAGACCCAGAGCGGAACCCGCACCAAAAAGCCCCGGTTCCGGTTCGCCCGCGTCGAGCAGGGGAGGCTCGCGGAGCACGCCGGCCCGGCCGAGTCGAACATCGGCGCCCGCTTGGAGCTGGCCCTGGTGTGCGCCATGCGCGACGCCCACCGCGACCTCACCGCCGCAGAGGCCGCCAACCTCCCAGACGCCGACCTTGACCGGCTGCGGCACACCCTCGCGGCGCGCCGGCGGTCGTTCATAGCGCACACCGGCAGGCCGCTGAGCCACTACAAGGTCCAAGCGCGCAGCCGCGCCGACGACGCCGAGGAGCCCGTCGCGTCGGGCGGGCTGCGCCGCGTGTACCCCAAGCTCGGCGGGTTCGCCGGGTGGGCCGGGTCGCCCGCCGACCCCGATTACCTGCGGGTGATCGCCTTGGACGACTACAGCCACGAGACCGGCGAGTGCGTCGAGGCCGACATCTTGTCGCGGCGGGTCAACACGCCGCCCGAGGCCGCGGTGGAGGTCGCCACCCTGGCCGAAGCCGCGGCCGCGTCGATGGGGCGGCGCGGCCGCCTCGACTTGGAGTACATGGCCGGCATCACCTCGTTCGAGTGGTCGCCCGACGACCTCGCCGAACAGGGCGTCGCCTACCTGGACCCGTTCCCCGACGGGGGCGGGCCGCCCCGGTGGGAGGCCGCGCCCCGCTATTTGAGCGGCGACGTGCGGGCCAAGCTGCGCCTGGCCCGGCGGGCCGCAGCCGAAGACGGCGGCGAAAAGTACGCCCCCAACGCGGAGGCGCTGGCCGCGGCGGTGCCCGCCGACATCGCGCCGACGGACATCGCGCTGTGCTGCGGCGCGCCGTGGCTGCCCGCTGAGGACGTGGCCGAGTTCATCTGCGACACCCTGGACATACAGAGCTGCGACGTGGAGGTGTCCTACTCGCCCGACAGCGGCTGGGCCATCGGGTTCGCCGGCACCCTGGCCACCCAGGGAGAGGCCATGGTCTCGGTGTGGGGCACCTCCGAGCGGCCCGCCCCCAAGCTGTTGCAGGCCGCGTGGGCCAACAAGAAAATCGAGATCACCCAGACCTCCCCCGACGGAACCCGCGAGCCCAACCACCCCGCCATAGCCGCGGCCCGCGCCAAAATCGACAAGTGGAACGCCGAGCTGCGCCGGTGGGCGTTCGACACCGACCCCGAGCGCTGCGACCGCCTCGCCGCATTGTACAACGACACCTACAACTGCTTCATAGCCCCCCAGTACCCGCCGGAGTGGCTCGGCCACCCCGCCGGGCTGATCGACTCGTTCACCCTCCGCGACCACCAGGCCTCCGCGGTGTGCCGCATTCTGCACGAGGGCGACGTCTTGTTGGCCCACACCGTGGGGGCGGGCAAGACCGCGGTCATGGCCACCGCGGCGATGGAGATGCGCCGGCTGGGGATCTGCGCCAAGCCGCTGATCGCCGTCCCCAACCACCTCGTCGCCCAGTTCTGCCGGGATATGCAGACCCTGTACCCGAACGCGTCGATCCTCATGCCCGACGGCGGGGCCACCCCGACCGGCCAGCGCCGGCGCAAGGAGTTCATCGCCAGGGCCATGAACGGCGACTGGGACGCCATCGTCATCCCCCTGTCGTTCTTCAACCGGTTGCCCGCATCGCCCAGCGCCGTCGCCGCGTTCAACGCGCAGCGCATCGAAGACCTCGAGGCCCAGTTGCGTGGCGAGCGCGACGGCGAAGCCGCCGCTGGCGCGGCCAAGGCCCGCCAGAAGGTCATCGAGCAGGTGCTGGAGAACCGGCGCCAGGAGAACAGGGACCTCGCCCACCGCCAGATGGCGCTGTGGCACCAACAAGGCGTCGCATTCGAGGAGCTCGGCGTGGACTACGTCATGATCGACGAGGCGCACTGCTTCAAGAATTTGCCGCTGGTCAGCCAGAACCGCGACTTAGCGCAGTCCAGCCCGTCGATCTGGGCGCAGGCCATGGAGGTCAAGGCGTTCGCGCTGCGGGCCCGCAACCGCGAGCTCGGCGTCAACCGGGGCGCGCTGACGTTCGCGACGGGCACGCCGGTCACCAACGCGCCCTGGGAGATATACGTGATGCAGCGCTTTTTGCAGCCCGGGCTGCTGCGCCAGCGCCGGCTGTGGTCGTTCGACTCCTGGGCCGCCGCGTTCGCGGAGTCCGTCCTGCGCGCCGAGCCGTCGCCGCGGGGCGCAGACTGGAAGGTCAAGAGCCGGCTGCGGGCCTACAAGAACCTACCCGAGCTGGCCGGGCTCCTGTCGCTGTGCTGCGACATCAAGACCGCCGGCGACCTGGACCTCGACCGGCCCGCGATCGCCGGCAGCGCACCCGAGACGGTGCTGGTGCCCGGCTCTCCGCGGATGGTGGCGTACCAGGAGTGGCTCCAGCGGCGCTCCGAGAACCTGGGCGAGAACCCCCAGTGGGACAACATGCTCAGCATCTGCAACGACGGGCGCAAAGCCACCCTCGACCTGCGCCTCGTCGGCGTCGACCAGCCCAGCCCCTCCAAGGTCCAAGCCTGCGCCGAGCGCGTCGCCCGAATCAGAGACGCCCACGCGCGGCGGCGGTTCCTGGACCCCGCCACCGGCACCGAGCACCGGGCGCCGGGCGCGTGCCAGATCGTGTTCTGCGATCTCGGCACGCCCGGCGAGCACAAGGCGTTCACCGTGTACGACGCGCTGGGCGCCGAGCTGGAGGCCCGCGGGGTGCCGCGCGCCGAGATCGAGTTCGTCCACGACCACGACAGCCCCGCCGCCAAAGACGCCCTGTTCCGCCGGTGCCGCCAGGGCGACGTGTCCGTGCTGGTCGCCTCGACCGCCAAGGCGGGCACCGGCGTGAACATCCAGACCCGGCTCGCCGCTTTGCACCACCTCGACCCGGCGTGGACGCCGGCGAGCATGGAGCAGCGCGAGGGGCGCATCGTGCGGTCGGGCAACCAGTTCGACGAGGTTCAGGTCATCAGGTACTGCCAAGAGAGCAGCTTCGACACCTTCATGTACTCGACGCTGGACTCCAAGGCGCAGTTCATAGCCCAGTTCCTGTCGGGGCGCCACCACGGGCGCACCATGGAATACGAGGACAGCGGCGAGGCGATGGGCACCGACGACTTCGCCGCGGCCATGGCCGTGTCCTCCGGCGACCCCAGGGTGGTCCGGCGCGCCGAGCTGACCCACGACATACGCGAGCTCGAGCTGCTCCAAGAGGCCCACGACATCGAGCGGTGGCGCACCTCCACCCGGCTCAAGTTCTGGCACCAGTCCCTGCCGGCGAAGCGAGCCAAGCTCGAAGCCCTCAAACCCCTCGCCGTTCCCGCGCAGACAGCCGGGTCGGTCCGGGTCACCCCGGGCCGCAGCCTGCCCGCCGGCAGCGGCGACTCGCCCGACGAGCAGCTCCGCTGCGAGCTCGAAGCCGTCTACCACCGACGGGAGGACGCCGACACCCGCGTCGCCGAGGTCGCCGGCCTCGAAGTGGCCGCCCGCCACGTCGTCGACGACGACATGCGGGCCGTCGAGGTGCGCATCGGCCCGCCAGAGGCAGGCATCGGCTTCACCATAGAGGGCCGCGACATCGCGGCGGGCCGGCTGCGGCCCGCCACCCGCGTCGCCAACACCGTCAACAAGGTCCCCGACACAGCCGCCGGCACAGCCGCCGACATCGACCGCATCACCCAGTCCATCCCCATAGCCGAGAAGCAAATCCACCAGGACTGGCCCCACGCCCAAGAGCTGAGGGACAAGAAGACCGAGCTCAAAAGAGTCGAGGCCGACCTCTACGCCAACCCCATCGAGCGCGACAAGGACGAGGGCTTCTACAAAGCCCTCCTCGACCAGCCCGAGAAGCGCAAGTCGGCCAGCACCCTCGTCAACCTCGGGGAGTTCGCCCACCGGCCCGCACCCCCGCCCCAACTCGGCGACAACGGCCTCAGCGCAGACAGCCCCAGCGACAACGGCCTCAGCGCAGACAGCCCCGGCGACAACGGCCTCAGCGCAGACAGCCCCGGCGACAACGGCCTCAGCGCAGACGGCTCCGCCGCCGCCGAGGGCCTGTCGGCCACCAGCCGCGGCCGCGGGGTCTCCACGGGCGGTGCGGGCATCGGGCTATGAGCCGCCCGGGCACCCCAACTCCGCGGCCCTGGAAGCGAGCGGAACATCACAAAAGGTTCGCTCGCTTGACATATTCGAGCGATGTGCGAGAAAGAAAAGCCAATGACCTGCCTAGATACCGGAAAGGTGGTTTCCGCCCGGTGCGGTCGACGATTTTGCATTCTTCCGCCCGCTTGCAATATGTTCTCTCCGCTCGCTTGCAAGAGGCGGGCAGGCCTGTCGCCCCGACGGGCCTTTGAACCCAGTGCGAGACGAGGAAGGTGCCTTCTGTGACCACGTGGCCGACACCCGCTGGAGCTGTCCGATGAACGACTGGCCTCTCCCGTTCAAGCTGCGGCTCGCCGGGGCCGCAGGTGTGCTGGTTGCGGTCGTGGTCGTGCTGGTTGCAACCGGCGGCGGGGGCGGCGTGCAGCGCGCGCCGGTGCCCGTCACGACCGAGGAATGGCAGGCCGGTCGGGAAGCCGGCGGGTGGGTGCCCGTCGAGGTTCCCGCCGAGGCGGCGGCTTTCGCCGCGGCCCCCGCCGAGTTGGGCGTCGAAAGGATCGCCGCCTTCGACTTGCCCGCCGGGACGATCGTCACCGCCGAGATGCTGCGCCCGCCGGGTGCCGGGATCGCCGACGACACCGCGTCCACGGTCTGGGTGGCCGCGGACACCGGGCGGTGGCACGGCGGTCCCGCAGCGGGGGAGCTGGCCGTGTTCGCGTTCGAGCCCGCCGGCTGCGCCGCCCTGGAGCTGGAGCTGGTCGACGTCGAGACCGGCCAGGTAGCCGTCGAGGCCGGCCCCGCCCTGTTCGCCGCGCTGGTCGAGGGCGAGCCGTGGACCGTGTGGGCCTCCCCCGCGGCGGGCTGGGAAGACCGGTGCCCCGCCGAGGCAGCAGACCCCGAAGCAGACCCCGATGAGGCTGACCCCGAAGCAGGTTCTAATACCGGTGAGGCAGGCGCCGAGGGGGGGAGCGCCGGGCCCCAGAGCGATTCCGAGGCGACTGAGGGGGCGGGCTGATGCTGTTGTTGGTTCGGGACCACAAGATCGACGACGAGGTCGCGGAGTGGGTGACGGCGGCTCTGTTCGAGGGGGTGACCTCCACAGCGCCGACCGCGGTGATCGCGGCGAACGCGGTGGAGACCGACGAGGCTGCCCGCTCGGGGCGCCCGGTGGTGCTGTCGCTGCGCACCGACGAGCCCGCCGTGCGCCTGGAGGCCGCGGCGGCGTCTGCGGCTGCGGTCGTGTGGGTGTCGACCACCGCCGGGGCGGGCGTGCGGTCGAGGCTGCGGCTCGACGCGGTGGGCCGGTGGGCGATCCCGGTGACGGTGGTGGCTTTGGCCGACGCCGAGCCCGACGCCAAGGAGGCGGCCAGCGGAGGCATCAAGGTGGTCTGGGTGTCGCCGGTGTCGGGCCCCAAGCCGCTGAAGACGCTCAATAGGCTCGGCCGGTCCCACAGCTCGGCCGCGTCGCGGCCGAGGCGGCTGGACCAGCTCGACAAGGAGACGCACAGGCTGTCGGCCGCGCACGCCGCGATGTCCCGCATCGAGGACTTGTTGGCCGACACCGGCGTGGAGGAGTACCAGATACGCGGCGGCGAGTTCATGCTGGTGCAAAGGACCAGCGGCCGGTTCGAGAGGCGGCACTCGCCGTTCACCTCCGACGACGAGCTCATAGAGACCACCCGGCACCTGGCCAGCTTCTCCGGGGGGATGCCCCAGCGGTTCGACAAGCTCGACTACCGGCTCGACATCAGGGTCGGCGAGCGGTGGAGGCTGCACGCCGAGGCGTTCATGTGCCAGCCGCCCACCATGGTCCTGCGCTCGAACATGGCCGGCATGGCCAGCCTCGAATCGCTCGGCGTGTCCGACCCGCAGCTCCAGGCGGTCCTCGTGGAGTCGGTGTCGGGGGCGGTGCGGGCCAACGCGGTCGTCGCCGCGGCGATGGGCGGCGGCAAGACCACCCTGGTTCAGGCGCTGCTGTCGCACGTCGACGCGAACGAGCGGATCGACACCATCGAGGACACCCCGGAGCTGCGCCTGTCCCAATACGGCATCCACGCCAACACCTACGAGCGTCTCACCCGCGACGAGAACGCCGACGGGGTGGGAAAGGTGAGCATGGGCGACCACATCCGCGACGCCAAGCGGGCCAACTCCACCAAGCTCGTGATCGGCGAGACCCGGGGCGAGGGAACCCTCGACGTGCTCGACGCCATGACCTCCGGTCTAGACGGCTGCCTCGTCACCCTCCACTCGCGGCCGGGCCCCGGCGTGATGTCCAAGCTGACCGCCTACGCCTGCATGGAGGGCGCCGACCCGCGCTACGCCCGCCAGCAGATCGCCATGGCCGTCCACCTGCTGGTATGGATGGGCCGAAACGACGAGGGCGAGCGGGTGATAGCCGACGTGTCCCAGCTGACCGGCTACGACGAGCGCAGCGACACGGTGTCCACCCTGCCGCTTTGGGCGCTTCGGCCCGGCCAGCGGTGGGCGCAGCCCGTCAACGAGCCGGTCGGCCTCGTCGCCGACGTGTACCGCTCAGCCGGCGTGGCCGCCGAGACCGGCGCCGGGGCCGGCTGATGGGCGCTGCCGCTGTCACCGTCGCCGCCGGCGGGGTCGCGCTCGCCGCGGTGCTGCTGTGGCCCGTGCGGCCCCGCGTCCCCCGCCGCTTCGCGAGACGCGGCGCCGCGGCTGTGGCCGAACGGGTGTCGCCGGGCAGCCTGGCCCGGGCCGCGGCGCCCGCAGCCGCCTTCGGCGCGGGCACCGCAGTCTGGGGGGCGGGCATCGGCCTCGCCGCGGCCATCATCGCCGCGCTGGGGGGATGGTCGCTGGCGATCAGGGCACGCTCCGCGCTGAGAGTGGCCGAGGCCACGCAGATAGCCCAGTTCACCAGCGGGCTGGCCAACCAGGCCGCCGTCGCCCCGACCGTGGTGGAGGCCATCAAGGACGCGGCGCCGCTGGTGCCGGGCCGGGTGGGGCAGGCGGCTAGGACGATGGCCGAGGAAGTGTGGATCGGCAGCCTTCCCGTGGCCGCCGACCGCTTCGCCGCCACCGTGGGACGGCCGCTGGCCGCGATGTGCGCCAACGTCCTGGTAGAGGCCCACTCCGGGGGCATCCAGTGGGCGCAGCTCGTCCACATCCTCGACACCGAGGCGGCAGAGGCCGCGGAGACCGCCCGGCACTTCCACCGCCACGTAGGGCAGATGATGGGCCAGATCGTCTCGACGCTCGCCATGGCAGTCGGCGTGGTGGCGATCACCGGAACGCTGGCCGACACCGCCGGGGCCTGGCTGGTCTCCGGCGACGGCCAGACGATCCTGCTGGCAGCCGCGGCCCTGCTGGGGCTGCTGCACGTGTGGGTGCTGGGCCGGGCGCAAAGGGAGCTCAGGTGAGCGCGCTCGTCGCCCTGTCCGGAACGGTGTGCGCGGCGCTGCTGTTGTTGACCAGCCCCCGCGGCCCGGCCGCGGCGGTGGACGCGGCCGCGATGGGATGGCCGCCGCGGCGGGTGGCCGCGGCCGGCTGGGCGGGCTCGGCGGGCGGAGCGGCGCTGTGCGGGGCGGTGGCGTCGATCTTCGCCGGCGCCGCCGCGGGGGTCGCCGCGGCGGCGCTGGCGGCCATGTGGCTTCCCTGGCTCGCGCCCGGCGTGCTGCGCGCCGCGGTCTTGAACTCCTATGGCCTAGAGCGCGACATGAACCTGCTCGAGTGGTTCCGCCGCATGCGGCTCCTGTCCGCCACCGGCCTCCCCATCAACGCCGCGGCCGTCGACGCGTCGATGTCGATCACCGGGCGGGGATTCACCCCCGCCCAGGGCCGCATCAGCGCCGCGCTCGCTGCGGGCACAGACCCCCTCGCCGTCGTCGTCGACACCATCTCCGGGTCCCCGGCCGAGCCGCTGCTGCGGGCCGTGATCTCCGCGGAGCGCTCCGGGGCCGCGTCCACCGGCCTGTTGGACCGCACCCTGGCCCGCACAGTGCGCGCCTTCGAGGCCGACCGCCGCCAAGCCGTCGACGGCATCGCCCGATCCGTCGGGATCACCGCCACGCTCACCTCAGTGGTCACCGGCCTCGTCGTGATGCTGGCCGTCATGTCGAGCCTCTGACCCCAGAAATGAGCCCCGAACAAGACAAACAAGAAACCCGAAAGGAAAAAACCATGCAAAGCGCCATAGTCCAAATGATCCTCATCGTGGTCGGCATCGCAGTGGCGGCCATCGTGAGCATCGTCGTCTACAACCAGGTCACCGACCGGGCCGGTACAGTCAACGAGCAGACCGACGTCATCTACGACTACGACACCATCACCAACCAGACCCTGTGCGAAGCCGTCGGCGGCACCTGGAACTCCGGAGACAGCACGTGCGCGGAATAGGACGGCCCCCCGCGGCCCCCGGCGCCCCCGAGGCGGTGACCCCCCGTGGTTGAGGCCATCATCGAGATCCGGTTTTTGGCCGTGATGGTCGCGGTCGCCGCTTTGGTGTCGATGGCCGCGTTCAGCGTGGCCCG
The DNA here is from genome assembly GCF_965214065.1 of Candidatus Poriferisocius sp. Taxonomy (GTDB): domain Bacteria; phylum Actinomycetota; class Acidimicrobiia; order Acidimicrobiales; family Bin134; genus Poriferisocius. The sequence continues at coordinate 53,068 of NZ_CBDCAT010000024.1, read as the reverse complement.
GGTCGGGGCCGAGCGCGCCGGCAGGACAGGAGAGCTGGCCGACCCCCAGTGGGCGCTCATCTCCACCGCCGGCCTCTGCGGCGCCGCCGGCGGGCAGTGGACGCCGCCGGCGGGACTGCAAGGGCTCAGCGCCGGGGCTTGCACCCCCGCGGGCCGATAGGCAGAGGCGATGGAGACGCCGATCATCGTGCTGCGCACATCAGTGCTGTTCCTCATCGCCTTTTTGCTGGTGGTGTGGCAATACGCCAGCCACACCACCCGCCTCGCCGCGGACGCCGCCGCCCAGTCCGCCGCTGCTGCCGCCGCCGCACAAGTGCCCAGCGACTGGGGCTGCGACCCCGACCACCCCGCCCTTTTGGGCGCGGGCCAAAACCAGGCGCACCGGGCGGTCGCAGCCCGCCTCGGCCAAGGCGGCGTCAAGCCCAAGGCCGTCACCGTGACCGCGGCGGACTGCAACATCGCGGCCACCGTCACCGTCGGCGGCCTGTCGGCCCGCTGGCCCGCCCTGGAGCACACCGCCGTCGCCTGCTCGGCCCCCAGCGCGAGCGGCCCGCTCGCCGCAGCGGGCAGATGCTGAGGGAAAGGCGATGAGCGACGCGGTGACGCTGCTTTTGATCCTGCCCGGCCTTTTGCTGGCCATGGTCTTCGCCGACGCCGCCGGCGACCGCGGGACGGCCAGCTACCGCGCCTCCAACTACGCTGTGCTGGCAGCCGACCACGCCGCCGACCAGATCGCCGCCGACCCCCTAAACGCGGCCCTGTGGGCCCAGACCGCCCAAGCCGTCGAAGCCAACGGGCGCCTCTCGGTCTGGGGCGACTGCGTGCAATCAGACCCCCGGTTCGACATCGGCCTCCACGCCCAGCCCGAACCGCCCGCCCCGCCCTCATCGGTCGCGGTGCTGGTTGTCTGCCCCATCCACACCAGCGCGGTGCTGGCCGACGACACCGTCACCGCGATGTCGGTGCGCCGCATCCGCTAGGACCCGCCGTGTACACCGCCATCGTGTACCTGTCATTGATCTGGGCGTGCGGATTCACCGCGACGGCCATCGGCGACCAGGCCGAGCTCATATCGGCCCGCAACCTCGCCGCCATCCGAGCCGAGCAGACCGCCGACGCCTACACCGCGAGCTGCGCCACCGGCACCTGCGACAACGCAGTGCTCACCACCGCAGACGACGACGCCCCCGGCACCGCCATCCAAGGCTGCCTCGCCGGCAACGCCCTCGTCATCGACGTGTCCATCCCCGTCAAACCCCGGCTGTGGATCGCCCACAAGACCGGCACAGCACGCATAGCCGAAGTCCTCAACGAAGGCGCAACCGCCAACCTGCCCGCCTGCCCGACGTGAAACAGAAATGACCGGCATCGAGGCCACCAGAGCCGTCTACTACACCCGGCGCAAAGCCACCCCCACCGGCCGCCGCGAAATACGCAAATGGGCCCGCTCAGTCGTCTCGCTGGCCGGATTCTGCGCCTACACCGCCTGGACCGCCAAAACCGGGCTGCTCGAAACCGACCCCGAAACATGGACCGCCGCCTACCACCAGATCGCCCAAAACGACCTCGGCGAACAAGCCGCCAGATGCGCGGCCACCACCGCCGCCGCCATCTGGGCGCTGATCGCCGCACCTGCCCTGTCCTGGATCGTCCGGCGAAGGCCCTGGAGGCCCCACAGCGGCGGACTGCACCTGTCCTCCCCCGTGTGGGACCTGCCCCGCCCCCGCAACCAGCCCATCCCACCCCCCTACTTCACGCCCCTCCAACCCGACCCCGACGCCCAACCCGACCCCGACCCCGACCCTTCAGAGCCCCCCGCGCCGACCCGGCCCGCCGCAGACCACACCGGCGGATCCCCACAGCCCGAACACCGCGCCGAAACCCCCGCCCAACCCCCTGCAACCCGCGAAGAGCTGCTCGCCCGAGCCGACGGTATCAAAGCCCGCTGCGGAAAAGCGTTCAACCTGTACTGCTCCAACAAGCCCATGCGCAAAGCCCGCGAGTCGCTGCTCGCCGTGCTCGTCGCCGCCGGCGCCAACCGGGCCAAAACCGACGAGGTAGCCGGCATCCTCCGCTCCACCCCAGAGAACGTCCGCAGCCTCATGAGACGAGCCGAAAAAGACGGCTGGGTCATCCGCGAGAGCCCCGCCGACTGGGCCCTCGCCCCACAAGTCAAAACCGACATCGCCCTGCTCGTCGACGCCGTAGACCAAAACGACGAACAAACCGCCGAAGCCATCGCCGCCACCATCGGACCACCCCTGCCCACCGTCACCGACGAATGGCTCGACCAGCTCATCGCCGACCCCACCCCCCGAAAAGAACTACGCCTCGCCGCCGCAGAAATCCTCAACGCCGCCGCCGACCAATGGCCCCAAAACCCCGCCTGGCTCGCCGCCACCGACCGCCTCTACGAACACGACTAACAGGGCTGTCAGACCCAATGGCAGATGTCAGGTGCTTCCGACCGTCTCGACAGATAGAAGCAGCAGACCGCCCGACGGGACCGGGCTGGCAACTACGAAGGTAACCCGCAACCCGAACTTGCTTGCCCAGCAATAGCCATCTCCGATGTTCACCATGCCGGGCACTGCTCCGATGCTGCAAGCGATGTCGGCGAGAAGCCGGTACGCGTCTCCAAGGTTCTCCCGTCCCCTCACAAGCTTCCAGTCCAGCAGCGGCAGGTCGATCTCGTGCCACACCCACAGGACTGGCTCTGGTGGTGGCTGCTCGCCGATGCGGCCCAGCAAATGGTCCACGCTGATCCCATGCGCGTAGGGGTCGTTGTCTAGGAGCCGGCTCTGGTGGACAGTGAGCCCCTCGATGACCGCTTCAGCCTCACGGCCTGTCAGATCGGCGAATTGCTGTGGCGGGTGACTCCGTAATGTTCTCCCCGCCCAGAACCCACTCTCAAGCAATTTTCTCATCCGCAGAACACCATCCCATCCCACCCTCACAACCCGCACTTGACATATACAGGAACGTCCCCCTGGGACTTGAACAGTTGACAAAATCCCTGGTAGAGCCACCAGAGTCGGCAAAAAGTTTCTTCTATCCCCCAATCCATCCCCCATTTTATCGGGGTAATCCGGACGCCGGCGGCGGCAAGCCGAGGGAGCCTCGAAATCTGCCGCAGTCGGTGAAGAACTGGAGCCCGCTGACGCGGCTGTGCTTCTGGTAGTGGGGATCGGGCGGCTTGCGACCGGTCGGCGGATGGGTCGCGACCGGTATGGCGTTGCAGGATGGTGGCCATGGAAACCGATATTCGTGATTGCCAAATCGTCTTGTCGGCCCGCCGTTGGCTTGAGGCGCGCTGTGGGCTGGGCTTCCTCCTGTTGGCTGGACATTGGGTCTGGCCCTGCCCGGCGGCCTCTCCTTTTCCATCAATGACATAATTACCTCCCAATCGAGGCGACCGGCCAAAGGGGGGATGCTCACTTGACGTCTATAGGAACGTCCCATAGGACACCAGTAGTCTCTTTACACCGCCAGCAGCGATCTTGGATGTGGTCGGCTGTGAAGTTCCCTGATCCGAAAGGCCAATGAATTGATCTCTCTTTCAGAACTTCAGCCTCTCGTCTCAGAATTCGGACGCGCAGTCACAGAGAAGTCAGAGAGTGGGCTGGGAGAGCCGGAGGAGCAGCTTCGCGCTCCTGTCGAAGTCCTGGTCACCGGGATAGCGGTCTCCCTTGGGATTGGTGTGCCCGTGCTGGCGGGTGAGAGCGCCCTTAGCGATTTGAGAGTCAAGCCTGACTTTGCCGTGCTTGTGGATCAACTGCTTGTGGGCCATATCGAGGTGAAGGCTCCGGGCAAGGGGGCCGACACGAGGCGGTTCCGAGAAGCGCATGACAAGGAGCAGTGGAAACGCCTATCGGCGCTTCCAAACATCTTGTACACCGACGGAAACGAGTGGGGCCTGTACCGGGAAGGCGATCGAGTCGGCGGCCTCGTGAGGTTGCAGGGTGACGTAGACCAGTCAGGCCCGGACCTGAGCGCTGATGACTCCGAGCTAGCACTCCTGCTGTCCAACTTCCTCGGGTGGGAACCCGTTGCACCTGTTTCTGTGCGGCAACTGGCTGAGACGACGGCGCGTCTGTGCCGACTCCTGAGGCTGGAGGTGCTGGAGCTGATTGGCGGCTCCTCGGGATTGAAGAGCTTGCAGGCAGACTGGCGTGACCTGCTCTATCCCGAGGCGACAGACAAGCAGTTTGCAGACCAATACGCCCAAACAATCACTTTCGCTCTGCTCCTCGCGCGAGTCGAAGGGATTGACCTGAACGCCGCCACACTGAACGGGGAGAATCCAAACTTCAACTCGATAGCGAAGCACCTCAACACCAGGCATGGTCTGATCGGCACGGCTCTGTCGCTCCTCACCGACCAGACAGTCCTCGACAGCCTCGCAACCTCGGTCTGGGCACTCGTGCGGGTCCTGTCGGTCGTTGACTGGGACCGGCTGTCCGACGGCGACCCCGACAAATGGCTGTTGTTCTACGAGGACTTCCTGGCCGAGTACGACAACGAGCTACGCAAGCAGTCCGGGAGCTACTACACCCCGGTAGAGGTGGTCGACTCAATGGTGAAGCTCACCGACGGACTTCTCCGCTCACGCCTCAAGATTCAACAAGGGCTCGCATCGCCAGGCGTCACCGTTGTCGATCCAGCCTGCGGAACGGGCACTTTCCTGTTCCGGGTCATCGACCGGATAGCACAAACCGTAGAAGATTCAGAAGGACCTGGGGCTGTGGGGCCGCAGCTCGAAGCAGCAGCCAAGAGACTCATCGGCTTCGAGTTGCAGACCGGTCCGTACAGCGTCGCGGAACTCAGGCTTTCAGAGGAGTACCGCAGGCGGGGAGCCGATGTACCCGAGGAGGACTTGCGGCTCTACGTCGCGAACACCCTCGACGACCCGTTCGTGGAGGTGACTCGGCTGGGCTCGCTGTACGAACCCATCGCCCAATCGCGCCGCAACGCCAACAATGTGAAGGCAGACGAACCTGTCGTCGTGGTCATCGGCAATCCCCCCTACAAGGAGAGATCGAAGGGGAAGGGAGGATGGGTCGAATCCGGCGACAAGTCGGCGAGCGAACCGCCGCTCAAGGACTTCCTGCCACCCGCAGAGTGGAAACTCTCTACACATGTCAAACACCTGTACAACCCCTACGTCTACTTCTGGCGCTGGGCATCTTGGAAGGTGTTTGACCGCCACGAGGACAGCCCCAACGGCATCATCTCCTTTGTCACCGCTTCGGGGTTTTTGGGCGGGCCGGGCTTCGCCAAAATGCGCGACTACCTGAGGCGCACAGCCGACGAACTATGGGTCATAGACACGACCCCCGAAGGCCACCAGCCAAATATTCCAACCAGGGTATTCCCAGGAGTCCAGCAGCCGATCTGCGTCGTCATAGCCCTCAAAGACGGGACAACAGACTCGGACACCCCCGCCCCCGTCCACTTCAGACAGCTCAATCCCGGCCACCGCACAGAAAAGTTCCTAGAGCTGTCATCACTAGACCCGGACGACAACTCCCAATGGTTCCTCGCGCCAACCGAGTGGAAGGCACCACTCACGCCCGAAGGGTCGCCAGATTGGGCATCCTACCCAGCGCTGGACGACCTCTTCCCCTGGTCCGGCTCAGGAACCATGCCCGGACGAAGATGGGTGATCGGACCCAACAGCAAAGTTCTCAAAGCCCGCTGGTCAAAACTCATCGGGGAAACGGACCGCGAGGAGAAATCCGAACTTCTCGACCCCCACCCCCGAGACAGGACTCTGGACACGAGATTGGAGGACAACCTATGGGGATACGACCCCCCGAAGACCTCACTCGGCCACGAGAAAGATGCTAATTGCCCGACCGAGCCAATCGCGTTTCGGTCATTCGACCGCCAACACCTGATCGCCGACAAGCGGGTAATCAACCAGCCCAACCCGTCCCTCTGGTATGTGCGCGGCGACAACCAGGTGTATCTGACCGCCATTCACCGCACGGTTCCCAAGTCCGGCCCGGCGATCACGTTCTCCGGGCTGGTCCCAGACCTAGACCACTATCACGGTCGCGGCGGCAGGGTGTTCCCCCTTTGGCGCGATCCCAGTGCATCCTCCCCGAACATTGCACCCGGACTCCTCGACTTCATTGCCACGGTCCATAACGAGACCACCTCACCACGGGAACTGTTTGCCTATGTCGCTGCAATTGCCGGTGCCCCCGCATATACAGAGCGGCTACTTGTCGGCCTCCAAACCCCTGGCCTAAGAGTTCCCCTCACCGGAGACAGAGCGCTGTATCGAGAGGCAGCGAACATCGGAGCCGAAGTCATCTGGCTCCACACATATGGCGAGCGATTCGTCGATGACAGCGGCAGCAGGCCCCGCAGGCCACCACATCTGGAGCCTCCGCGTCGACCCAAGGTGCTCAAGTCGATACCAACCTCTGAACAAGAAATGCCGAACGAGATCGACTACAACCCCTTAAGCAAGGAACTCATTGTCGGGGAGGGCACCATAGGCCCCGTCGAAGAATCAGCCTGGACCTACGAAGTGTCGGGCGTGAACGCCCTAAGGAACTGGTTCCGCTCCCGAAAGAAGGAACCTGAGGGAAATCCTTCCTCCGATCTCGACAAGATCACACAGAGAACTTGGACGGCGGAATTCACAACAGAACTGCTCCAACTCATCAACGTGCTGACAATGCTCGCCGACCTGGAGACCAAGCAGGCAAACCTTCTCGACCGCGTGCTCTCTGGCCCGCTGATCTCCACAGCAGAACTTGAAGACAACGGCATCATTCCCGTCACCGCGAAAGCAGCAAAGAAACCAACGGTCCCTAACAGCACCACCCTTCTGTGAACTGGGACAGACCAGCACAGGCCACTATCAGCCAGCGATAACCACCCGACTGGAAGGCTAGGAGGTACAGCCCCACCCGTCCCCGTCCCGGTCCAGCCGGTACGGGTCCACTCCGGCGACGAGCACCTGCACTGGTTTCTGGTCTGAGGTGAGATCACCGCAGTTCAGAGCGTCACCAGCAAGGTCGGGAAGGCATGGGCTGTAGGCGGGGTGGCAGTCGGAGTCGCCTGTTGTGTCGGCCTGGGTCGAGGGAGTCGGCCCGGGCGTGGGCTGAGTGTCGACTGGGCCAGAAGGCTGCGTAGCCCCGTCGGCGGGACAGCCGTCTAGCACCTGGGTGAGCGCGTTCTTCTCGGCCTGGTCAACTGACAGGGAGTAGGCGGCTTTGACCTCGACTGTCTTCCTGGCCAGATAGCACAGCCCCTGGGCGGTTGTCTCCACCCCTTTGCACACCCCGCTGCCGATCCGACCTGACCATTCGGCTATGTCCCGCGCTCCTTTGGATCGGTTGACGCAATCACGGCTAGGCACGAGGTTCAAAGCGTCGTTGCCGAACGCCTGGCGGCGGGCGACTTCCCATTTCCATGCCCCGGACTCGTGTGCCTCTTGCGCAGCTACGATGTGGTCTACGTCACAGGTAGACGGGTCGAAGCCGATGCCGGTGTAGGGATCGATGCCAGAGTCGTTGCAGAGGTAGCCCCGATCATGGTCGAAGTCGGCTCGCACATATCCCGACCCTGTGTACTCGGCTTCGACGGTGAGGCTGTTGAGCACGTCGATCACCGTGGTGCTAGTGCTGCCCTCCCCTGTCGATTGGTCGCTTTCACCGTCGTCTGCGGCGCAACCTCCGGGCACGAGCTGGGTGTCAACGTCGAACTGGCATCGGTAGACGTTCAGCAGGGCTTCTTGGTTCTGGATCAGTCGGTCCCGCACGTCGATGTCGTTCTGTGTGGGGTTCGCAGGGGCAGGACCAGGCTCGATCACATCAGGGGTCGGGCACCCGCTTGGAACCACATCGGTTTCCACGCCGAACAGGCAGCGGTAGGTGTTCAACAGGTTCTCCTGGTCCGCAATCAGCTGATCCCTCACTTCAAAATCGCTTTGGGTCTGCGCCGACACAACTGGCCCAAGCAGCACAGCGATCAACGCGATCACACCAGCGAGCAAGGTAAAGGAGCGGAAACTCAGGATGGCTCGCATGAGAGGCAGGCTACTTGGGGCGCTGATTTGGCCACAGGGGCGGCGGAGCAGGAGGACAAGTGTTCAATCCAGATGCCTCTTGACTGCCACCTTGCTCCCACTACCAGCCCAGTGCTGGACATTGTGCTCGTTGAAGGTGACGACGTAGTGGTCGTTTCCTTCTGGTTCGATGGCTTGGACGACGTTGTTGGATCCCCCTAGACCAAGGATGTCGCCTACCTTGAGGTCCCGGATCAACACCTGTTGCACAAATTCTTAGGAGCATCTCCTGCTTGCTGCTGTCCAACCTTCCGTACATCAGGTCGATGGCTTCGATGGTGGTCTCACAGTCCTTCTTGAAGGCCGCTCTGCACACCTTCAACATCCTTGAAAGGGGAGGGCACACCACTCTCCAGTCCGTCGTGCCCACTGACGTATCTGGAGAAGAGGCAAGCCCGTCTGACCGGACTGGGGTCTGTTCTGAGAAGAAGCCAGAAACCCAGAAACGGAGCCGTATCCGGTTTTCCCGCATGTACTTGCCGATGCCGACAAGGACAACCGAAAGCAGAGAACCGACAGCAGCCGCGGTGGCAGCAACAACGAAGCTCATCGGACCCTACTCATGGGATGGCTTCGAGCCGTTCCCACATCCGCTCCTTGTATGTCCTCTCGTCGTGCGCGGATATGCCTTCTTCGACAATCTGCGACAGATAGCGGCGTGCTGCCGGGGACTCATCGCACATGGCTATGGCGGCGAGGGTGTGGTTCAGGGAGCGGATTTCTCTTGACATCTCACGGGAGAGCTGGCGTAGAGCCCGGTCCCGGTCAGCACCCGACAGCCCGATCCGCATAACAATTTGCATCACCGCACCTGAAAGGCGCTTCGCCGCCCTCCTCCCAAAGAGCTTCGGACCTATGGCGCTAGCTGCTGCGCTTGCTAGTGGGTCCGACATCGTTAGCCCTTCGGCGGGTGCGGGTCGTTGCCGTAGCTGTTCCGCTCGCCGATTGTGCCGTCTATTTTGTGGATGAGGTGTTCGGTGTTTTCCCGCCTGGCGGTGTTGCGCCCCGCCTGTTGGGCTTGCTTCTTGGTGGGAAATTTTCTGCTGACCCGTTCCGACCCTTCGCGCCGGTTGGCCCACTGGTCGCCGTGCAGGACTGTGTGTGCCGGGGGTTTCTTGCTCATCGCGGTCTCCTCTCTTGCCTGCCGGTGTTCTGAGGGCAGGCGGCTAGCTGGCAAACATCACAATTTTAGTGAGCGGGTTCGACAACTCGGACCTTCTTTGATCCGCTATGAAGAAATCCAAAGCCGGTCGGGCAGCAGCCCATGAGGCATGGATCTCGGGGCGGTCATTGGCCTGGGTATCGGCAGCAGTCACGTTCAGATCAACAAGCCATTTGCAATCTCGAATCAGGCTCGCAAATGAATGTTCGGCCAATCGTTGGCCATCTCGACTGCTGCCAACACCTGGCGGGACATCCCGGCCCGGAGGTGCCCCCGGACACTGTCCACGAACCTGCAATAGTCTTCGTAGCCCCCCGCGCCTCTTTGAAGGCCATAGCGGCCTGCAACCTCCTGGTACTGGTCTTCGGTGATTGCGGGTGTGCCGAGCGCATCTCCGAGAACGTCCAAATAGGCTGCTACCGCGCGGGCCACAATAGGCAGATCCCTGTCGTCGGCGGGGAGCCGGTTACGCAAGCCCAGCATGACCTCGGAGGCACTCTTCTTGCCTTCCATGAACTCCCGGTAGAGCTTTTCGTCTAGCTGGCTCAAGACCAGCAGTGCCAAGGCCACAAGCAAGAGCTGGGTGAGGTTCCCTTGGTCGCTGGTGTTCAATCCCGTTTTCTGACCGAAACCAACCGCTGCCGTCAGCTGAAGGGCCTGGCCCACACGTTGAAGGTCCCTGAGGGAGCCACGGGAGGCCATTGCGGGGATGCTCAATAAGTAGTCGATGAAGTCGGCGCTCCCTGCCGATTCCACATCATCCCCGAAGTGGCCTCGCAACAGGCGGATCAGCGGCAGGAGTCCATCGGTTTCAATAGCCCCATCAAGGGTCATCCTCAGAGAGAAGAACCGCTGCAAGTACCGCTTGGAACCGTATGCACTTCCATAGACAGCTTCCAGCCCCCTTGCCGTCTGCTCCAGGTTGATCGCCAGCACTACAACCACCCCCGGCACTGCCAGCAAGTTGTGGACGGCCCCCAGGTATTCGACTACCTGCTGGGGCAAACAGCGATCCATCTCGTCGACCAGCACCAACAGCGGGCCGTCTGCTCTGGCTGCTTCCTGTTCCAGGGCCTCTTTGAATCCACGAACACAATCGCGGTACTCAGGTAGACCGTTTGGGAATGCTTGGTTCTGGGCAATCATCTCTGCCGCCTCAGATACAACGTCCCCGACCTTGAACGGCAGGCTCTTTCCAGCAGCCACACCAATGACCTTCGCTGCCTCAATGATCTTGGTAAGTCGGTCCCCTTCCACCACTTCGGCCAGCGCCGAAGCAAGATTGAACACGGGGTCCGTGGTGTAGCTCTCGGTCCAGGCGTTGAACTCGGCAACCCGGACTTCCTGCTGCTCTAGGTATGCCCTGCACATCCTCAGGAACGCTGTCTTGCCAGTTCCCCACTCCCCATCGACGGCGATGACTACATGGTCGGAAACCGATCTGGCGAAATCGCACAGCAGCTTCACCCGCGGCCCGCGGCCCAACAAGTCACCGGCAAAGGGGTTGTCTTTGTCTGCGACAAACTCGGGAACAGCTATCCTGACTCCCTCATCCACCTTCTCCTGCTCTTGCTGCTTGGACATCAGACTCCTTGCCCGTCGTCGGATTTCACCTCTCGCCTGCCAGTGATCCGGCTATAGGCGGCTAGCAGTTCCGCGGCGAGTGTATTGGCGCGCGGTGACAGTTTGAGGCGATGCCGCGGAGGGCCAGTCAGGACGGCTGTGGCTTGGCGAGAAGCGTGTTCAAGGGGTGGGCGAGTGTCGGCCGGCCGGGTCGGACTTGGCTTCTTGGGTGGTGGCACTCCGCCACACCTGAGCAAGCGTCTGCGCCTATTGCCGGAGGTGCTGTCTCCCGGAGTGGCGGCCTTGTTTCGCTTTCCTGCCGCCGCCGGACACATGGAACGACCCTGACTGCCCGGAGCCACTGCCCCCGAACCGGGAGGCCCCTGTCACCAGGGTAGGCACAATCTCGTTCTATGGAGGCCAGTCCTTCCCCGAGAACGACCACACTCTCACCGGCGCAGCGGCCATCGCCGACTTGCGGGCGAAGATCATCAGCCTTCCCCCGGTGGACTGCATCACCATCGCCAACGCCGTCGTCTTCGTTCCCTACAGCGGCCTGTGGGCGCTCGACTTCGATATGCCCGTCGGGAACTGTGCCATGCCGGACAGCCCCCCTGTGTGGGCCAACACGCCGGGGGCAGCGCCCTATTCGCTGGCCAGCAGCTATGAACCGTGCACCATTCCGGCGCTGACGTTTTCGGGCTCGGCCGTCACCAAATGCAGGATGCTCGTAGGCTCGAATGAAACGATCAGCGCAAAACACTACGGCGGCTACTCAAGACATTTCTCATGGCCGACGGACTTCCACCTGGTGCAGCCGCCCTGGTGGCCGAAAAACAACGGCGACTTCTGGTATCAGGTCTGACCACAGCGGCCAGCAGCCCCCACAGAAGCCAACCCTGGTGGGGACAGGCGCCAGAAACCTAGGTCAAGTCGGCGGCCATCACACGGCGGACCTGCTTCGGCGGGGGGCTTGACGCGGATTGGGAGAATGCGACTGGGCAAGTCTGCTCCTTCTTGGAGAGACCGTGAGGACAACGGCTCCTTTACCCGTTCGGAACCATCACCGGCAGGCTGTTTTGGTGGTTGTCACCCTTTGTCGGTTTGTTTCTTCGTATGTCGTGTCTCTCTCAGGGTTTCGACGGTGCATGGCTTGTCTTCGTGGCGGTGGAGCATGGCGTGGCAGTTCGGGCACACGGGCACGAGGTCTTCTTTCGGGTCCACCTTGTACTCGCCGTCTTTGGCTGCTCGGGCCACCGGGGTCTTGTGGTGGACATGGATGAAGCCGTTTGCGAAGTCCCCGTATTCCTCTCCGAAGTCGATGCCGCAGACTCGGCACTTCGCGCCATGATGCTTGACGCAAATCCGGCGGGCTTCCGGGTCCCTCTCGTACACGACGACTGGGACCTTCTTGGTGGCCCCTTCTACGAATCTGCCGTCCTCGTCGAATGCACCGGCCTCGTCGCCGGATAGGGCGGAAAACTGATGGTTGCCTGGGTCATGTTCAATCTCTTGGGTATCATCTGATGCAGCATCAAAATGTTCGTCGGCTAACTCCTGGATTATGCGGGTTGCTTCGCTAGACCTCGGCATGGAGACGGTCTGACGTGAGTACACGATTGAGTTTTGCAGGTCTTCGGGTGCAGCAGACTTGGGGACACTTGATGCCAGCCACCGGACAGATCGGTGGTGATGGCCACCTACGGGTTGGGATGGGTCGAAGGCTGCTGCGCTAGTCACTCGGCCGATAGCGATCCAGTCCTCGGCGGTGCCGTGGTTCTTCAACGGCAGGACCACGAGGTCGCCCACGCTGATTTCGTGGTAGAAGCGCCAAACCTGATCGCGGGAGCTTCCTCTTTCGCTGGGTGGTTCGTGCTGGAAGTCCCGCTCTATGTACTCCCCATAGGCGTTCCTGTCCGCAAACGATGAGAGGTCAGGGGCATCCCACTCGTCCCAACCGATACTCGCCACACCGTGTTGGAGGTTGTGTGCAACCTGTTCTCCCTTACGGCCAGCGCGCACAACCCAAGCCCTCAACTCTGAAGGCCCCTCCCGGTCGTTGGCAGTGTCGGGATTATCAGCCATGTTGTGCCCCCTGTGAGATAGCGACCCCCAGTTTGCCGGTCAGCGCCCACGGGTCGCACGGTTGCGGCTTTTGGCTCGGGCGGTTGTCCGGTTTGCGGGGGGATGTCTGCTGCGGCCCATGATGCTGTTTGATGCGCTGCTGCTGGGATAGCCGCAGGTATCTTCCGAAGTTGGCTGTTGGGGAGCGGAGGAGGGGTTCGCATGGATGGTGAGCCGGTGCCTGTGGGTGGGCGAGTGTCCACCGGCGAGGGTTTGGTCGGCCAGCTGATCGCCACGCGCACAGTGCTGTGGGATGCGGTGAGGATGCTGAGCGACGAGCAGGCAGACGAGTTGCAGACCAGTAAAACGGAATTGGCCGGAAGGCTGAGAGAGCTTTGGGCCGACGGTCCCACGGACCATCAGCAGGCGATGGTGGACGAGTACGAGATGATCGCCTTGCGGCTTCGGCACCGATTCGACTTCGTTGAGGACAGCCCGGGAGATGGCGGCGAGTTCCGCGTCATGTGCCTCCGATGCGAGACGCTCCCCGTCTTGGGTTCGGTGTGCCCAACATGTGAGACCGGGAAGTGGCTCCACGTCGTTAGCTCCTGAGTTCTAATCGAAAAAACCGGGCACTTCTGCACGATATCGGCAGCCAGCCCGACAATACCGGCACTTTCCCACCAGCCGCGGCCCAGCCGACAGAGGTCGGAGCTCGCGAATTGCAGTACCACCACAGGATCTTCCCGGAGCCGCCCGCCCGGTGTTCCCCTGGTTGAGGTCATCGCCTGGTCCTACGGCTGCGGCTCCCGTCCTGTCGAGGCTTTTTCTGGCCGGTTGGGACAGGCCAGCTGGTGCCCGGGTGGGTCGGCTGCACGCGTTCTGATACTGGGGCGGCCGTCGTTGGCTGTTTTCCGGGGGTGCGGCGCGAGCCGGCGGGGGCAGGCGGCCCGGCGGGGCCCGGTGTGCGGGTCTTGCGAGCGGGAGAGCGAGTTTCGGCGGGGTAAGGGGAGGAGTCTTCGCCGCAGATGACGGTGACCGATTCGGAGCAGCGGGTGATCGCCACGTGGAACACTCTCCTTTCTTCTTCGAGGTCTTCGGCGAGGATGTGGGGCATGAGCCCTTCTGTGGCGTCGTAGACGATCACATGGGGCCATTCGAGCCCTTTGACCTTGTGTACGGTTGCCAGCCGCACCCCTCCCGGTGTGTTCTCGGCCGGTTCTGAGAGATGTTGCGTGAGCCAGTGGGCGAACCCGGCGGGCCGGGGGTGTAGGCCGGCGACGGAGATGAGGGCGCGAAGGTCGTCGCCGTGTGATGGGCGGTTCGCTGTGTGGCGGGAAGCGTCGAGCCGTTCTTCGAGCGCTTCGCCCAGGCCGATGTCGTCGCGGACCGCTTCGAGCAGCCGGGCGGTTGTGGTGGCGGGTCTGGCGGCGAGGTGGCGGAGGGCGGAGATGTCGCCGGCCAGCTTGTTGATCTTGTAGGCCGCTTCGGGGTTGTCGAGATGTTCGGCCAGCTCGCGGAGCTGTTCCGCTGTGCGCTGCTGGGCCGCCATTCGGACCAGATCGGGCGGGATGCTCCGCGGGGGCGGCGGGCGATGATCTCCATGGTGTCCGGTCCGACCCTGTCGGCTGCGGTGGCCGCTTCGACCCAGGCGAGAGCGGCGGCCACTCCGTTGCGGGACAGGAATGGGGGGCCCACGGGCCGGTCCGAGGGGACTCCCATGTCAGCCAGGGCGAGCTGGGGTGCGAGCAGGGTGCTGTTGACCCGGCTGAGGACGGCGATGTCGCCTGGCTGGGCGCCCCGGCCCAGCAGACGCTCGATGTGGGGTCTCACCTGCAAGGCCGGGTCTTCGGCGGTCTTTGCGCGGATGGCGGGGCCGTCGGGGCTGTTGCGGGGACGCTGCTCGAGTCCGGGGCGGGCCGCTATCCGCTTGTCGAGGCGGTCGGCGTTGTGCGACAGGAGGCTCACGGCCGCGTCCACGACTTCTGGGGGGCATCGGTAGTTGACGTGCAGGTCGTGGCGGGCGGCGCGGGGGAAGTATTGGTCGTAGTCGATGAGCCACCGGGGCGACGCCCCCGAATACCCGTAGATTGTCTGGTCGTCGTCGCCGACGGCGAACACGTCGGCCCGAGGCCCGGCGAGGAGACGGACCAGCAGCAGATGGGCGGGCGTGAGGTCTTGGAACTCGTCGACGAGCATCACCGAGCACACTCGGCGGGCTGCAAGGCGGGCGTGCGGGTCAGCGAGCAGTACCTCTATCGCCCGGATTATCTGATGGTCGAAATCGACGAGGCCCCGCTCGCCGAGGAGGTCGGCATATGCCGCGGCGACCGCGGCGAACCCGTCGGCATCGGGGTCGTATTCAGCTTCAACCGAGGACGGGTCGCGCAGCCCGAGGCGAGTAGCGGCGAGGGCGTCGATGTAGGGGCCGATTCGGTCCACCATCGCCCTGTGGGGCGCCGGGGGCACAAGGCCGTCCAGCAGATCCCGCACTTCGCGTTCCGCAGCCGTTCTGACCCTCTCGAATCCGCGGGGGCGGGCGAACGGCCCCACCCGTTGCAGATGGCCAGCCCCAGGCTGTTGAGCGTCCGCACCTGCAAGCCGCCCACATCGGAGAGCCTGTCTTGCATCTCCTCCTGTGCCCGCTTGTTGTAGGCCACCAGACACACCGCCTTCGGGTCGACGCCGAGGCCGCGCACCAAGTGGCGGGCCCTCTCGGTCAGGACCCGTGTCTTGCCGGACCCGGCCGGAGCGACGATGCGAGCGCCGCCGCCGATATGGGCGACCGCAGCCATCTGGTCTGCGGCCAGCTCGGCCTCGGGATCTGACGGGAAGATCGGGACGAGGCTGCCGACGGCGAGGTTCGCCGCGGGCACCACCCCGACCCGCCCGTCGCCAGCCTCGTCTTGGCCGGCCTGTAGGTCTTCGGCTGCGAACGGCGCGAGCGGGCCTCCGTCGCACCAAATGGGCCAGCCGGACGGCGACACAGCGTCCCCCGGGTTTTCGGGAGGCGACCGGCGGGCGCCGAGGTGGACCGCCTGCACCAGCGGGGCGAACCTGGGATCGGCGGCATTGCGGGCGTCGACGGCGTTCGACTCGGCCAGGAACCGCAGCGACTCGCCGCCGATATTGAATTTCGCGTCGAGCTCCCACCAGCGGAGGTTCCTCGACCAGTCGGAGTCGGGCAGGCCGCCGCCTTCGGCGACCTCGATGACAAACGGCTCCCGAGCAGCCCAGGCGTCCCGCAACTTTGGGCCGGACGACATCTCCAACCCGGACCCTGCGGCACCCATCCCACCCCTCTGGTGCGGGCTGGCCGGCCCAGACGATGACGCTTCGGCCCAGGCAGGCAGGGCCCCGCAGATCGCCGGCCGTCGGCCTGCCTGCCGGGCTCGCTGCGCTGTGCGTCACGGGCGATGAAACATACCAGCGGCCTATGACAACTCTCGGTCAGGCCGCGCACGACCCCGCACTCGTTGCCGCTGAGCGTCGATACCGACTAAAGGATCGCAGGCCCTGCCATCGCCGCCCTAGTCGAGCCGAAGCGGGCCGACCCCTCGTGCAAGAACGGCCGAAAGCCTTTCGTCGGCGGTGGGATCGCCGTAGTTGAGACCGTCGCTGGTATGTCCTGCCAGGGGGTGCGGGGAGCGCAGATGCCTTCCCTCCTTCCGTCAGCTGGCAACTCCAGCCGGGCTGGCTAACGCCAGAAGCCCCCGTAGAGCAGATCCCCGGCGACCTGGACCAAAGTGCGGAAGGACTCCCATGATCTTCCTGCGATTTGGATCAGATCAGCCGGGTTGCAGCGACCCGGAGTGTTGAGACGCTCCTGGCGCTAGAAGCTCCAGTCGATGAGGGTTCCAGTCGAGACTTCTACGATCGCCCAGCCGATCCAGCTCAAATCCCCATTCATTGATCTGAGCTGGGAAGGCGGGACGCTGGAGTCGGCGATTCGCGCAAGTCGCAAGTCTGCGCTGTCGGGGTCTTCGAAGCCGGCACTCCGTAACGCGCCCTCGCGTTCGTCCCAGTGGTCCTCGAATATCTTTTCGATGCGGCGTATCTCGGTCAGCAACCTCATGGCCTGGGATTTGCACTTGAGGTTGGAGCCATAAGCCATAAGGCCGCCCCCTGGCGGCGCGATCACCTTGTCGCCGACTTGTGTGGCGACGTTCGTGTTCTTGCTGCGCAGCACTTTTCTCTGCTCGTCG
This sequence comes from Candidatus Poriferisocius sp., assembly GCF_965214065.1. Taxonomy (GTDB): domain Bacteria; phylum Actinomycetota; class Acidimicrobiia; order Acidimicrobiales; family Bin134; genus Poriferisocius. The sequence goes on along the minus strand of NZ_CBDCAT010000024.1, from coordinate 35,988 downwards.
GTGAGCGTGCTTCCTTTGACGCCGGGCGCGGTGTAGCGCTCCAACGCTTCGGGCCAATTCGAGTCGATGATGTTCAGCAGGTCGACATCGCACCAGCCGAAATCGCAGGGATCGCTGTCGTTTGGGTGCTTCCTGACGTCGAGGAATTACGCGTCGAGGGGTTGGACGAACACGAACAGCAAGTCGCCTGTGCGCCGCACATGCCGTTCGCTAAGGGCGGATTTTGCTCCGAGATGGAAATGATGGATGCCGAAATCGCTCGGCAGCCTGTCTTTGAAACCGGCGTCGGCCGCCTTCCTGCTAAGGAACTCTGCGAGGTCGCCTCCCGCTTCGAAGCGGCTCTTGATGGCCTCGATCGCGGTCCCATAGCGGCCGTCTAGCGTCCCCAGTGCGGCGCGGAGCTCAGCCGAGAAATGCACACGGCGCGGGCCCGGCACGATCACCTTGTCGAAGTGATAGAGATACCGCTCCAGCAGGTCCGCAGGACTTGGCGACTCGCCTCGTTCGTGCCGGATGCCCTCCTTGTCGAAATACTGCTCGATCTCATCAGCCAGATCGCTCACGAAATCGGGGCGACGCGCCAATGCAGCCTACCGACAGAACTGGGGAACTCGAGACGATATGAACCCCCGCGGCATAACCCAGGCTGTGTGGCGCAGTCCTGGAGAACTCGCAGGGCAAGGTGGTGCCTGCGTGATGAGAGACGAGTGGCTGCTGGGCTCTAGCTTGCTGTTCGTGAGAACAACCCGGATGACCATGGCGGCAGCGGCTTTCGCGGCGCTCATTGCGTTCGCCTGCGGCACCAGCGACGACACCGGCGCGCCCGATCCGACCGCCTTGCCTGTCACTGCCACCGCCGCCGACACCGCCGATGTTGACCAGCCCGCCTCTGCGACTCCAAGTGCTGCCCCAACACCGGGCGCTGTTGCCCCCGCAACCCCGTCATCCACTGCTACCCCCGCGCCAGCCCAGCCGACCGCTGCGCCCACCGCGTCTCCCGCCGCGACAGCACCGATCCCGACCGCAGAGCCAACCGAGGGGGCGACTGCCCCTACAGCCGCCCCCTCGACGCCTGTTCCGGCCACACCTTCGGCAGCGGCTATCCCCTCGACTGGTTCAACAGCGCTGGGCGTTCTCGACAGTCTGTCTGTCGAGCCTGAGTACGGGGGATCAGGCTACGAGCGGTCCGATTTCGAGCATGACCGAGGGTATCTGTGCAACGCGTCAGGCGTAGACCCCTACACGGGGGTCGCTTTCGATGCCTCCACCTGCGACGTCGACCACATCGTCGCCGCTCAAGAAGCATTCGAGTCAGGAGGGTGGGAGTGGAACGCCGCCCGCCGCCAGTCGTTCGGCAACGATGCTCTGAACCTCGTGGCGACACGCGACTGCGTCAACCGATCCAAGGGTTCGCGGGACATGGCTGAATGGTCCGGGCGGATCGGCAGCGGAACATGTCAAGGGCTTATGACAACTGCACAGGGCCGCTGCTTCATGGCCTGGAAGACGGTCGAGGTAAAAGCCGCATTCGACCTGTCGGTAGACCAAGCCGAGAAGAACGCGTTGGAACAGGTGCTCCAGGCCTGCCCCGCCGACGGGCCCATGCAGCCGTCAGGCCCCTCCAGCCTCCAAACAGAGCCGATCCAACCGCCGCCAACGGAAACAGCCGCCGAGACAACAAGCGTCTCGGACTGCCATCCCGCCTACAGCCCGTGCCTGCCCAGCCTGTCTGGCGATGCCTTGAACTGCGGCGACCTCACATCAGACCAGAAGCCCGTCACCGTTCTAGTCCCGGGCGTAGACCCCTACCGGCTAGACCGCGACGGCGACGGTGGAGCCTGCACGTCGTAACCCCTGTTTCGCACAAGAGGACCGCCATGGACATATACAGATTTCGGAGCGTCGACAACTTGCTGGGCGAGCACAGAGAGCTTCAGTAGAGCGGCCAGCGAAGCGACCGCAAGTCGCGGATGCGCCGGCGCCAAGCTCAGCCGCGCTCGTGGGCACAGGGCCGCGTGTCTTCATCGAGGCCCATCATCCCTGTCGCTGTTCCAGGTACTGCGCCCACCGGTCCATTAGCTTTCGGCGCTTGGCGAACGCGTCGCCGCGGATGTATGCCTGCTGCACCGAGTCGCCCAGGCTGTGGGCTAAAGCCGCCTCGCACACCGCCCAGGGCGTGTCTGTCTCCTCCAGCGCCCAGGTGCGGAATGATGCCCGGAAGCCGTGGACGGTTGCCCGGTCGGCGAGCCCGACATCGCGAAGGATTTTCGTCAGGGTCATGTTGCTGAGCGGATGTCCCGGTTTGAGCGGCGACGGGAAGACCAGATCGGAGCCGTCGTGGTGGTCTTTGGCCTGATCCAGCACGGCCATTGCGGCCTCCGACAGCGGAACCCGGTGCTCGCTCGCTGCCTTCATCCGCTCTGCTGGTATCCGCCACTCGCAGGCCCCGAACTCGATCTCGTCCCAGGTTGCGTTCCGGGCCTCGCCGGAGCGGGCCGCGTTCAACACCAAGAACCGCAAGCACAGCTTGGCCGAAGGCGACGCCTTGGTCTGGTCCACGACGGCGAGCGCGTCGGCGACCTCGAAATAGGGCAGCGACCGGAAATGCGACTGCACCTTGGGCATCGGCGGCAGAGCGCCGTCGATCACCTCTCCGGCGACGTTGAACACGACGTAGCCGTGCGCCATCGCCCAGCGCAGCACGGCCCGGATTCTCTGGCGGACCTTGCGGGCCGTCTCGGGGCGGGTGGTCCAGATCGGGGTCAGAGCCCCCAGCACGTCGGACTGGGTGATGCGGTCCACCCTCATGTCGCCGATCACCGGGAAAGCGTGGTTCTCAAGCGACCTCCACCACAGACTCGCCTGGCGCTCGCCCCTCCACCGCGGCCGGTTCGCCTCGAGCACCGCCTTGGCCGCCTCTCGGAAAACGGGGGCCTCGCCCCGGCGGTTGTCGGCAACGGGATCGCGACCGTCGGCGGCGGCGGTGCGGTGCTCCAGAGCCTTGCGGCGGGCATCGACAAGGCTCACCTCCGGCCAGCCGCCCAGACCCATGTCGCGTCGCCGCCCGTCCACAGTGAGGCGCAAAAACCAAGACTTGGACCCGGTGTTGGTCACGCGAAGGTGCAAGCCCTGCCCGTCGTGATATTTCCCCGGCCCGGCTGCCTTGACCTTCGCAGCGGTGAGATGTCCCATCCTGTCCTCCAATCCGTCCCACAATCTGTCCCACACTTTTGGCGGGATTGTGCAGTTAAGCCTGGGAACAGTGTACCACCACGAAGCGACAAAACCCTGGATACGCTGGGACTTCGGGCACTAGCGGGGGCATTCGGAAAAGCCCGGCAACATCAAAAAGCGCCCCCGGCAGGATTCGAACCTGCGGCCTGATGATTAGAAGTCAACTGCTCTGTCCTGACTGAGCTACAGGGGCTGGCTGGCGCTTTGGCCTGTTGTTCCGAGTGTATTGCCCACCGAGGCAAGGTCGGCAGCGGGGATTGGTTGTTCGTCTTCTTCAGACTCATAATGGGATCTAGATGTGCGGTCGGTACAGCATTACAGCCAGCCTGGAGGAGTTGGCCAAACGATTCGACTTCGACGGCCACCGAGACGACTTCAGCCCTCGCTACAACGTCGCCCCCACCCAGCAGGTGTTGGCCGTGGTCGGCGGCGACTCCCGTCGAGCCGGCTTCATGCGCTGGGGCCTGATCCCACCGTGGTCCAAAGACGGGCCCTCCAGCCGCCCCCTCATCAACGCCAGAGCGGAAACGGTGGCCGAGAAGCCCTCGTTCCGCAGCTCGCTGAAGAAGCGGCGGTGCCTGGTGCTCGCCGACGGCTTCTACGAGTGGCAGAGGACAGGTGACACCAAGCGCCCTATGAGGGTCGCAATGCGATCGGGCGAGCCCTTCGCTTTCGCCGGACTCTGGTCGGTGTGGACCGATCCGGAGGGCAATCGCACCCCGTCATGCGCCATCATCACCACTGAGGCCAACGACCTGCTCAGGCCGATCCACCACCGGATGCCGGTCATCTTGCCCGAACAGGCAGAGGATCTCTGGCTGGACACCGCCCTCGACGACAGCGACGCGTTGACGCAGCTCCTGGAGCCCTACTCCAAAGACGCTTTGGAAGCCTACGAGGTGTCGGGCCTGGTCAACTCGGCATCCAATGACATCCCCAAAGTCACCGCGCCAATCTCATGAACCCAATCGCAGGGATCGTGATGGAGCACCCAGTGGGATAGATCTGACGTGACCATGCTCAATACCGTCTTGGCCCACGGGGTGGGGTCGCGGGGCGATCTCCCCCTGCCCTTCTATCTGTTCGGCATCGGTGCAGCCGTCGCCCTCATGGCAACATTTGTCAGCCTGAGCTTCTTCTGGCATCGGGCTTGGCTGCCGGGGGCCGCAACGGGCCGGAGTCTGGGCATGGCATTCGGCCGGCTGCTGGATGTGGCGGCGGTGCCCGCCCGTTTGATCTCGCTGGGGTTGTTCGTGCTGGCCCTGGCCAGCAGCCTCAGCGGTGCACAGGTGGGGAGCCAGCGATTCGGGCCGCTCACGGTGTATGTGGCGCTGTGGGTGGGCATGGCGATGGTGGCCGCTGTGTTCGGCGATGTGTGGCGGGTGCTCAACCCCTTCGAGACCATCGCCTCGGCCATCGAGTGGGCCGCGGGCAAGCTGGGCCTGCCCCAGATAGACGACTCCGGCGAGATCCCCGGCGGGTACTGGCCGGCTGTGGTCGCGCTGGGATGGTTCTTGTTCTTCGAGCTCTGCTACCACGACGGCACCACCAACTCGGCAGTGGGCGGGGCCATGGTCGCCTACACGGTGGGGATGGTGGGCGGATCGGCGGTGTACGGGCGACGCTGGCTGCGCCAGGCCGACGGTTTCGGGGTGCTGTTCTCGCTCCTGGCCAAACTGTCGCCCCTGTATCGAGACGACACCGGGGCGGTTCGGCTGCGGGCGCCATTGTCGGGGCTGACGACGGTTGCCCTCCGCCTCGACCTGCTGGCCGTGCTGCTGCTGGTGCTCGGCGGAACCACGTTCGACTCACTGGCCGGAAGCACCCTGTGGCCCGATCTGGTGGGCACCCACCGGGGCTGGACCGCCACCGGGATCAATACCCTGGGGATGGTCGCCGTCATCGCCATCATGGCGGCGCTCTACTACCTGGGTTCGCTGGCCGTGGGCTGGTTCACCGACCAGACCGCAGCAGAGGTGGCCCGGCGCTTCGCGCACTCTTTGGTTCCCATCGTTTTGGGATACACAGTGGCCCACTACTTCTCGCTGCTGGTTCTTGACGGTGGCCAGAACTTCCTGCGCCTTTTGTCCAACCCGTTCGACCGCGGCTCCAACTGGTTCGGAACCGCCGATTGGGCGGTGAACTTCCTTCTGGTGTCCACCGACGCCATCGCCTGGGTGCAGTTCTCGGCCATCGTCATCGGCCACATCGCCGCGGTGCTGGTGGCCCACGACCGGGCCGTGGAGACCAGCGACGCCAGCGAAGCCGCCTGGGCACAGCGCCCCATGCTCCTGGTCATGGTCTTCTACAGCGTGGTCGGCCTCTGGCTCCTCCAGAAGGCCTAAGCGAGCACGACCGAGACGCACAATCTCGGAATACAGTGGGGCATGGCAACCCAAGCCGAATTGGTCCACCTGAAGAACGACGAGCCGCTCGAGCATGTTCTGGAGGTGCTCGACGCCGACGGGGCGGTGATCGTGGAGGATTGCTTCAGCGACCAGGTGATCAACCAGATCCTCGCCGAGCTGATGCCCTACGTGGAAAAGCCCGACTCCAACCGGACCTTCATCAACCCCATGATCGCAGCATTCTTCGGCGAGAACATGCGCCATGTGACCGGACTGGCCTCCAAATCGCCCACGTTCGTGTCCGAGGTGCTGTTGCACCCCCTGATGCTCGACATCGCCGACGCCGTGCTGGGACCCAACTGCGCCGACTTCGGGGTTAACGTGGCCCACATGCTGGTGGTGGGGCCGGGAGCCGAGGCCCAGTTCCCCCACCGCGACGAGGACGTGTGGCCGCACATGCCCCAGCCCAGCCCCGAGATTGAGCTGTCGTCGGTGACTGCGCTGTGCGACTTCACCCGCGAGCTCGGGGCCACCCGTGTAGTGCCCGGAAGCCACCGCTGGGGGCTCGACCGCAAGCCCGAGCCCCACGAGTTCGCCCATGCCGAGATGCCCGCCGGATCGCGGGTGATCTATTTGGGCTCAACCATCCACGGCGCCGGGGCCAACTCCACTGCCGACCAGCACCGACCAGCCTTCCACCTCAGCTACATGCTGGGCTGGCTGCGATCGGAGGAGAACAACTGCCTGGCCACACCCCCCGACATCGCCCGCACCCTCCCCCGCCGGGCCCAAGAGCTGCTCGGCTATGACGTCCACGACGCCACCAACGAAGGAGGCGGCTACCTCGGCGCCCTAGACATGAAGATCCCCGCCGACATGCTCGCCGCCGGCGAGCTCTGAGCCCCCTGCAAGAGACGGGATCGTCCCAGGACTAGAAGTAAGTCCGAGACGGTGAGCATCTCGCCAACGCTGATACTGCCTGCCGCAGTGACTTCGGCGTTTGTACCGAAGCAGGCGAAGGCCCCGAAGCTCCAGCCTCTCCACCCTCTCCCCGCCTACCGACTTGACGGGATACCGCCACAATTCAGAAATGGAATAAGTCGTCATTCAGCGCCCACGGCAGATATAGAGGCCCGCGACAGCCTGATTGCCAACCAAGAAGCCCTACTGAACGTGTACCGCTGTCGATTCGACATCGACACCCAGATCGTCCCCGGCGGCTGTGCCGACGGCGCGCCCGCTCCGACCCCTGAGCCTATCGCCACCCCCGCCCCCACCCTCGATCTTGATGTCACCGCTGGTCGCACGCACTCCTGCGCTATCGGGGCTGACGAAGCCATCAGCTGCTGGGGGGCCAACGACGACGGTCAGGCGGATGCTCCAAACAGTGAAGAAGCCATCGCGGAGTTCCTGGAAATTCGAACCGAATTGATCTATCGCAGCGACCCGTCCGGACTGATCGCATTCGCCAACATTGACCGGGCTTACACCATTGGGACAGACACCTGGGTGGTTTGGGCTTGCGATACCGAGGCCGGAACGTTGGAGAACGACCCGGTTGAGATGGCTGAGCGATTTACAAGCTGGGTCCAGCCCTATTTCTCATGGCTGTCCGGCGGTTCATATCTCGCTGAGTTCATTGCCGGCGGAACGGTGAAGGCCGAGAACGAGCAGGACTGCTACGACAACATTCGCAATACTCCCTCACCTCAAGAGGCCAACGGCGCGGTTATCGTCATCGACCTGGCAATGATTGACTGCGGAACCCCAGCAGATTGCCGGATCGGAGGAGGAGGTCCCGGCAACTGCTACAACCGTCACTTGGAAGAGCGGATACCGAATGAGTGCTCTCCCCAATGGCCCGAGAACTCCAGGGAGATCCGGCTCAGCACCTTGGGAATCACCTCGGTGCCCGGCCACATCCCCCCGACCCCCACCGGCTTCTTCCTCGCTCATGAGCTGGGCCACGCCCTGAGCTGGCCCCACAGCTACGACCGGCCCGACAGGCACTTTGGAACCAATCTGATGGACGTTATGGGCAATGGGCAAACACTGGCATTCGGCACTCCGGCCATCAACAGGTACGCAGCCGGATGGATATCGATCGGCGAAGTCGAAATCCACCCCCATACGGTGGAATCCTCGCCGGAGACGCCAGGCACGTGTACCGCGTCGGGGAAAGCGCGGTGATAGGCAACGCTCGCATTCAGATTACGGGCCGAACCGCCGACGGCGCCGGCTATGTCTTGCAGGTCGAATCGAGTTCATAGCCCGACGTTCCACCGCCTCCGCAGTGCAAGATTGGCGCCCTCGACAGAATGCGCCCACGGCCAGATCCTAAAGGCTTGCTTCGTACAATTGTGCCCAGGGAACCAAGCTCTCCTCGCTTCGCTTTTGAAGCTGGTCGCCTCCGTACACCGCAGTCAGGTCGCACGAGTGCAGGCCTTGAAGATGGGCAGCTACCCGACGGGCGGTCTTGAGAAAGCTGATTGATGGGGTTGCAGCGGACTTTGCCTCTATCAGGGAGACTCGCTCAGGGTGCTCTATGATCAACTCGACTTCAGTCCCGCTGCGATCGCGGTAAAACGACAGGCCCCGGGTCAACCCTTGATGCGTACGCTGCTTGGCAATCTCTGAAACGACCCACGTCTCGAATATCGGACCCCTGAGCGGGTGCGAGACGAGCTGCTGGGGAGAGCGGATGCCCAGAAGGTGGCAGACGAGGCCAGTGTCGTAGAAATGCATCTTGGGCATCTTGACCAGGCGCTTTCGCTGGTTGGAGTGAAACGGCGGGAGCAAGAACACCACGAAGCTGGCTTCCAGAATGCTGAGCCAGGCTTTTGCCGTCGGCTGAGACACCCCGCAGTCGTTGGCCAACGAAGAAAGATTGGCCAGCTGTGCGGTGCGACCGGCGCAGAGCTGGACGAACCGTGCGAACGCAGAGAGGTCTCCCACGTTCCGCAGCGTTCGCACATCGCGCTCGAGGTAGGTGGCGATGTACGAACTGATCCACTCGGTTGGATCGAGGCCTCGGTCATAGATGCGGGGATAGCCCCCGGTGATGAGCGCCTCCTCCAAGCTCTGGGGGTAGCGGGGAAAGCGGATCGCCTCGCCGCGGCTGAGCGGCAGCAGGTGGTGAATTGAAGTACGGCCAGCCAGCGACTGATTGACCGACTCAAGCAGGGAGAAATGCTGGGAGCCGGTAAGAATCCAACGTCCAGCTGCGGGATGAGCGTCGATGAGACCTTGGAGATACGACGGTAGGTCGGGTGCCCTCTGGACTTCGTCGATAATCGCCCCCGTCGGGTACTGGGCTAAGAATGCCCTGGGATCATCAGTCGCAAACGAACGAACATCGGTCGCCTCCAGGCTGACGTAGGGATGGTCGGGAAACACCGACCGGCAGAGAGTGGTCTTCCCGCTCTGGCGTGGACCGGCGAGTATGACCGTTGGCGCATTCCGCGCCGCCTGCTCCAGTCTCGGGGCCAGATCCCGGTCAATCGTCAAGACCATAAGTCTAGCCAAAGTTGGCTGATTCTAAATTCAATTTTGAATCAGCCAAGCGCCCACGGCAGGATTCGAATATTAGCTAAACACCCTGGTAGAGAAGTCAAGCGGGCGCTGGCATCTTGCTCTTCCCCCACTTTATCCCCCATTGGTGTCCCGGCTATTGAGGTTTCGGTGGTTCCTAGGCAAGAGCGTAAGGCATCAGAGGGCGGGCATTGCGGGCCAGCGGCAATCGACTATCTCTGCCCCACACCGGGCGGTCACTTCCTGAGGTTTCCGACCGATCCTCAGTGTGCTTGCGACCGGTTGCGACCGGTGTGGTGTCGCATGGTTGCGGGCATGGAAGCCAACCCCACACCGGTCGCTAGCGGTCGCAGCCCCTGTGTTTCGCCTGTTTGGCCGGTTGCCTCGATCAGGTGGCCACCGCGTCACCGACCGGGAAGGGCGGGCCGTCTAGTCCTGCCCGGCGGTCTGTCTTCCCGTCGATGCCATCGCGGTCCGTGGGTCGTGGCGGCTGGCCAGACCGGGGCTCTTGCACCGTCGATTTCGCGGGGTGGTTCGGGGTCGGCTGGTCGGCGGCTCGGAGGCGATCGGTGAGCCGCTGATAGCAACAAACTCACGCGTAGTCGGGGATTGGACTATTCGAGGGGCCTTTTGTGACGAGGTCGGCGATGGTGTGCTTTGGGACGGGGGCGAAGCGCCAGGCGTCGACGCCGACGTTTATCTGCCGGTGTTGTTGGCGCCATTTCTCGTGGACGTGGCCGTGTAGCAGCCAGTCAGCATCCTCTTTGGGTGCCATTGGTCGTAATTCATGTCGTGGCGGGCGTCGAGCACATAGGTGAAATGGCTGAGGCGCGCGACGTGCCCGGCGAGGCCCTGCGCCTTGCCGCCCATCACCAGGTCCCCCAGGATCCACACCTCGTCTTGGTCGGCCACCACATCGTTCCAGCGGGCGGCCATCTCCTTGCCCATGGCGTCGGCATCGGCGAACGGGCGCCCGCAGTATCCGATGATGCTGGTATGCCCGAAATGGTGGTTGGACGTGTACCACCTGCCCACCGGACCACCGTCGCACCCCCGACAACCAGCGCGCCAGCGGACATCCCCGGTGCCAGCAGACCCCGGAGATGGGCAGCCACACCCACGGCACACCCGAAGGACCAAGCGCCGACTAGACCCGCACTGCCAGAAGCGCCGAGGCCCCGGGGGAATAGAGCGGGGAACGCCGGAGCGAACCGCCGTGCCCATGCCACGACACCCGATTCTGCCTTGGAACCGCCAGGGGCAAGGTTCTTGGATAGCCCTTGTGGCTCGTCTTGAGCACCCGTGTCCGGTAGGCCGTCCGCTCTCGCGTCAGACCGGCACGACCTTCACCGTTGAGTTCAAAATCGCGAGCAGCGCGCTGACGCCTTCGGGATCTGAGGTTAGGACCGACGCCTCGCCGTGTCTGACAGCACTCAGCGACGACGGCATCTATCAACATCGGAGGTGCCGGCGCGCCCGTACAGACAGCCGGCTAGGCGTGCCGTGTCCTCGTCCAGCGGTATTGGCCTGCATTGCTTGAGCGCCTGACTGAGCCTCGCCTGCTGGGGAGTGCCGCGCCAGGCTTGCCCGATCACCCCGGTCGGGACAACGAGACCATCGGAATTCCCGCGCGCCGAATGGAGGCGGACGTGGCCCTGGCCGTCGGGGTGGCCGACCCATCGGAATTCCCGCGCGCCGAATGGAGCCTCGCCCAAGCAGTCCGGCTGTCGTTGTCGAGTCCGATCAGCTCACCGGCGTCTAAAACGAAGACCGTCATCCAAAGAGCTGGGCCCGCGCCTCGTCAAGCTCTTCGGCGGTAACCGCGCCGTGCTCAGCCTCCCAGTCGGAGATCACTTCTCCCAGCCTCTTTGAGGCAAGCTCCCTGCTGTCGGCATCGCCAAGCCAAGCCGACAGCTCACAAGACAGCGCGTCCCCCGCCTTTTTGACCAAACCGCCCATTTCTTGGATGCTATTGGAATCCGCGAAGTCGTCGAGGCCGCAAGCCGCTGCCTCAAGCAAGTCAACCTCGTGACCAGGAGCGGCCGCAGCCTGGCTGCTGCCCCTGGTACCAATGCCCACGCCGAACTCGGCACGCCAGACCCGCACAGTGCCGGGCTCGACGCCAGCCTGTCTGGCCACGGCATCAACGCCGCGCCTCTTCGCCTCCAACGCCAAGCGCTTCCGCTGCGCCGATGAGCGCCTCACGCCCATATCCGACTGCCTCCCCGTTGGCGGCTGCCGCTGCCTGCCCACCCCACAGCCCAGCCCTTGGCCGCCTCTTGCGGCACTAGCGCCGGGATTCGACACGGATAACCGGTTGCCCGTGCGGCGGGGCGGCCGCCGGCGGCGCGGGGGCGCGATGAGACCCATGCGTCGGTCTCCGACACATGCCAGCGCACAGCGCGCCTGCCGACGCGGACCGGATTTGGGAACAGGCCATATCGCATGAACCGGTAGATAGAACTGGTGGACAGCCCGCCACGCGCCTCGACCTGACGGCGGGTCGACAGGATTTCATGGATTTCACGAGCATCGGCTTCCATGGCCACCATCCTGCAATGCAATACCGGTCGCAACCGGTCGCAAACCGGCGCAACCTGCGACGCGACCGGTCCGGACGCGGACGCGCTAGCACCAGCCGATTCGGTGTTGACCGCTCTTTTGGGCCAACGCAAGGCTCCGCACGGCTTCCACCGCCTCGCCGCGGGCTCGACTGCCTGATCGCTCGCCTTCCGAGTCGACACCGAAGATTCCTGCGTTCGCCATCTTGAGGCGTTCCGCGAGAGCGGCTGCGGCGACGCGGTCAGCGCCTTCGACAATAGCTCGATCGATGTTGTCCCAGCCGTCCCAGACCCCGTTCTTGCAGGCGAATCTGCAGACCATCGGCCGCCTACTCAGTGCCGCTGGGTGTCACGCTGCCTGCGGTCTGCGGGTTTCGCCGGGCTCGGATTGGCCTGTTGTCACGGCGAGTTGGGTTTTGAGGTATTGGGCGGCGGGGGTGTGTTGGGCTTGGAGGCGGCGGGCGTATTGGGCGGCGGTTTCGGTGGTGTCCCATCGGCCTGCGAGCATGAGGCCGATTGTGCCTGTTCCTGAGGCGGCGAGGTCTTGGGCCATGCCGACGCGCAGGGAGTGGGTGGAGATCCCGGCGGGGTCGATGCCTGCGGCTTTCGCGGCGGCTTTTAGGCGCCGGCGGGCGGTGCTGGGCGAGAAATCGAATATGCGGGCGTCGGGATCGAAGTCCTCTGGCCTCAATCGGGCGAGGGCTTGGGCGGCGTATTCGGAGATGGGAACGGCCGCGCCTTTGCCGTTCTGGTCGGTCTTGGAGCGGCCGATCCATATGGTGGCCAGCCCCGGCCCTTCGGAGAAGTCGACAGCGCCCCAGGTGAGGGCCAACAGCTCCGAGCACCTGAGGGCGCCGTTGTGGCCCACGGCGGCCATGGCGATGTCTGTGTCAGCGCGTTTTCGGGCTTGTTGGGGGGTTTCCAGCCGCCCGCCGGGCTGATTGCGCCTCGAGGCGGGTGCGGCGGCCTCGATCAGCAGTATGCGCTCCCAGCGCAGCCCTTGGGCCTGCCGGGTTGCGACGCCGCGCTCAGCGGCGTAGCGGGCAAGCCCTGCCAGCAGCAGGCTAACGCGGGGGTGGCGGGCCGGGTTGGGGCCGCGGCGGCCGCGTAGGCGGTGGGCGACAGCGGCCAGGTAGGTGCGCAAAGTAGAGGGCTTCTTCCCCTCCAAATGCAGGCAGGCCAGCCAGTCCCGGAGCCTCTCGACTGTCGGCTTGGAAACCCGGTAACCGTTCGACGCCGCCCACCGGGCCCAGCTGTTCCACCCGGTCTCATAGGTCTTTCGGGTGTTCAAAGACAACGCTGAGGCGTCGGCCCGGGCGATCAGCCCCTTGACACAGCAAAGACCAGCACCGGCATCCGAGGCGCTATGCGAGCACATATGGCCGGGGGGGGGGTGGTGGTTGGATTCACCGCCGATGTCTAGCCCACACCCGCTGTGCAAGCCCAGCCGACAACCAGGAGAAAAGCCTGGTCAACAGCTTGCAACCCGGCGGATAAATGCCTTTATTGCCTAGCTCAGAACCAGAGATGCTGTCAACCCCTCCCCAAACACCACACGGCACAGCCCCAACGGCGAACATGCAATACCCCCGCCGACCAGGCAAAACAGGGACCGAGCCAGCAGGCCGACTCCGCTGGGCGAAGAGGCCCCCCGCCACGCACAAGACGCCGACCGGCACGGGGCCGGTGCCAAGAGCACAGCCGCCGCAGAGCCAGGACCAAGAACGCCTCACCGCTCCGGCTGCTCGTCTCGGTCTGGCGAATCCCCAGCTTGGGCGCGGGTCCCGCGCCCGCAACCCCAGCGACCTCTTCCACATCCCAAGGGGCCTGAACGCGGCGAATAAAGGCATATATCCGCCGCATTTCCGATCCCTTCAGGAGGGCCGCCTCATGTCCGCATCGACAAAGCCTCACCGTCCGTATCCGACTGCTAGCGGGGCCGGGTTCAGGAAACGGCGGGCCGGAGGGCTTGTCGTGTTCGTTGTGGCTGCTGTTTTGTTCAGCGCGATCGCTGTTCCCGCCGCCCAGGCCCACGAGCCCGAGACTGTGACGACGTGCCCCGATGGGTACGACCTGGAGGACAGCGCCCCGTCGTCTGGGGTCGCCGAGCGGTGTGTAAAGACGACGACTACCGTGACGGACGCTGAGGCGAGTTGTGTGCCGGACTATGGCTTGGTGTGCGTCACCGAGACGGACGCCGAGGCGAGTTGTGTGCCGGACCAGGACGGGTGGTGCGTGACGGACGCTGAGGCGAGTTGTGTGCCGGACCAGAGCGGGTGGTGCGTGACGACGAGGCCTGCAATCTCCACGCCGGTCTGCGATACCGGCTATGACTTGAAGAGGTACACCCTCGTCGGCCAGAGCGTCTTGGAAGTATGCGAGCGCACCGTGGGAACACCGGCCTGCGGCGACGGGTCGCCCCCCAACTCCAACAACAAGTGCGCCACCACCACCTCCGAGATAGCGACCTGCGCCAGCGGCCGCCCGCGAAACGGCAAGTGCGCCACCACCACCTCCGAGGTCGCCACGTGCGCCAGCGGCAACTTGGTGTTCGGCAAGTGTGCAACCACCGTAGATACCGGAACTCCGATCTGCGCCAGCGGCAGCCTGCGAAACGGCAAGTGCGTCACCACCACGACCACCGCGGCGTCATGGCGGTGCGCCTCGGGCAAGCTCGGCACCGGGGCTTTCGGCATCCCCGTTTGCGTAGAAACTCAGGTGGCCCAATGCCCAGCGGGATACGTTCTTCTTTGGGGAGCCTGCATCAACGTGTCCGCTCAAACCTCAACCAGCAAGGTCTGCCCCAGCGGCTACAGCAAGAAAGGCGACTTCTGCTACCGGCACACCGTCGCCACCCCCTACTGCACGTCGAGCGCGGCTGCCCTCGACTCCAACCGGGGCACCTGCACGACCACCAGCCGGACAAACCCGACATGCGCGAAAGGGTCCCTGTCGGGCAATAGATGCACAGACACAGCCCTCACCGACCCGGACTGCGACAGCGGCGAAACCCTCCAGGGCAACTACTGCGTCAAGACCACCTACACCGACCCGGACTGCGACAGCGGCGAAACCCTCCAGGGCGACTACTGCATCAAGACCACCTACACCGACCCGGAATGCAAAATAGGAGACGAGTCGGCCGGCAAATGCGTCCACACGCGCCCTCCCTCGTCGGTGACCTACACATGCGCCGACAACTCGACCCCCAACACCGACAACGAATGCACCACCAAAACCCGGCCCGCCTACACATGCAACGAAGGCAGCACCCGGTCAGGCACCAAATGCAAAACCCGGCCCGCCTACACCTGTGACGAAGACAGTAGATTGTCAGGCACCAAATGCATACACAGACAACGAGTCACCTACACATGCGACGACGAAACACCCCCCAACGCCGACAACAAATGCGTCACAACCACCACAGACCGCAAACCACACACAACCACCACCAAACACGACCCGCACAACTGCCCAGCGGGATACCAAAACTTGTCACTACCACTACCATTAATTTACTTCGTGTATACATCTGCAACTCCTGAAGTCATGACACACGAACAACTGAACGAATTTTACAAGAGCGGAAAAGTTGCCTCTGCCAATCCTGGTGAGTGGGAACAACTAGACAATAACCATGATTGCTATAAGGCCATAGAAGACAAGGGTACAACTGGAAATATCCTAAATGTGTTCATTGACATAGGCGAGACCATCTCGGACGGTTTGAAAACAGCATATGACGCAACAATGAAGGCTATCTGCACCGAGACAGGGCAATTCCTAACAGAAAACTTGGTTACACTAGGAGCTACAGTGTTCACTGGTGGAAACGCTTACGTCGCTATAGGAACATCGTACATAATTGACAAAGCGCTCGAATATCAGTGTTCGCGACGGCGAAGCAACTACGGCACACATCAAGACGCGATACTCAAGTCGGGTTGTACTTCAGACGGCAAGTTCACTGCATCGAATGTTACTGGCATGTCCATCAACTACGTTAGCAATAGCCCCTATAAGACTCTCTACGAACTTGCAGGCAGCCTGTTCTTGGGCGAGTTCCTTGAAAAGGCCTGCGATGCACTTAGCACCAACCCAGACGCTACGCCTACACCGCCGCCTCCATTCCGCACGCCAACCCCAACCCCAACCCCTAATCCTGACGACACTTCTGGGGATTCCAAGCATGATACAGTTTCGAACCCTCCTGGACCTGCTTCGGATTTGTTGCTGACTGCTGGAGACAAGCAGATAAAGGTTTCTTGGACGGCGTCGTCGGATACGCCGGCTGCGGAGTTCGGATATCAGGTGCAGTGGAAGCAGGCCTCCCAGACGTGGGACCAGGCCGAGGCAGCCGCCCAATACAAGGATCTAGAGTACGGCTCGGATCTGGCCACTTCGCACACGATTACGGGGCTTTCCAACGGTTCGCCCTATGAGGTGAGAGTGGCGGCTTTCAACGCCGGAGGGTTCTCGAATTGGATAGACGGTACCGCTTCTCCGGCCAAGCCGACGCCAACCGCTACGCCGACACCGACGCCTAGGGCGTCACTGGTATTCGAGTCGGTCTCGTGTTCGCGGACGAGTTCTGCTTGGGTAATCTCTGTGTCTTGGGCCAAGTCTCCGGCGAACCTGCCGGTTCAGGTGTGGGTGACGGAGATCAAGAGCGGCGGGCATCACGAGAACAGGCCTGAAGCTGCTGGCGCGTCGGCGGAGTTCGAAGTTCCCAGCGCCGGTTGGTATGACATCGGCACTCAGGCAAAGCCTAAGGGCGAGAAGAACAAAATAGGCGATACCGAGGTGGAGCGCTGCAGCTGAACTTCTACTTGATTGCCGAGGAGATAGAGCTTCGAGGTCGTAAAGGCCGGTACGGTGGTGACCATACCCTGCTCTTGGCTCACCATACCTGTCCACAATTTCCGATCTTGACTTGTGATACTTCCAGCGTCCTGTCAGACAAAGCGGACTGCCCTGCCGCTTGATCCCTGGACCGGGCACCTCGCCGGGAGCCGTTCCTTATATGATTGACTCCCGGCCAACGGAGGCCACAACTGAATCTGCTGTTCGACGTATGCTGGGAGAGCTTAACAAGGGGTGTCTTCAGCAGCTGGCAGATTGCGATGCTATACGGACAGACTCTCGTTGATATAGTGTAGAAGGCAGTAAGGGCCAGCTGCTATTGCAAAGTGATTTAGGAAATGTTGGGAGCAATCGGTGGAATCATCTGGAAGCAGCAGCGATAGAGGCCCGCTCGGGCCTCCGCCGCTCGTGAGCCTCGTTCAAGTCGTTGTTGTTTTGGCCAGCTTGCGGGTGGGGCTTTGGTTTATACCCCTGTCGGGCCCGTGGGATTTGGTCATTTGGGTCGGCGTAGGCGTGCCTTTGGCGGCGGTGGTTCACCGCTACAACAAAGCCCGCTACGGGGCTGCCACACGCCCGCCCATGTGGGCAAGAAGGAAGAAATGAGGGTCCCCAAGCCTAAGCCCTACCAGAGCGTTCTGGTCATAGCGGCAGTCTCTACCATATCGAGTTGGCCACCGACACCGTTCATTCTGTCCGCCATTGCCATGTCGCTTTTGGTCGCCGCTTATTTGTACCGGCTGGAGACAAGAACCAAACACAGCAAACTACGCTTGGGACGCCGAAAGGACTCGTAGCTCCTTAGGTCCCGCTGGACAAACCGAGGGAAGGGGTCTGTCGGACGCTCCCTTGTCAAGCGGCGTGTGCGAGGGGTTGTTTTCGGGTTTGTTCGTCGCGCCACATTCGGCGTATGACGCGGTTGGCGAGGTGGCGTTTGTGGGCTCGGCGGGCTTCGCGTCGGGTCTTGCCTTCGGCGGCTTTGCGGGCGAGGTAGGCGACCGCGTCAGGCTGTTGTCGGGCCTGGGTGACCGACGCGATGTGGAGCACGCTGTTGATGCGCCGGTTGCCCCGAAAGTCGCGGCGGTGTTTGATTGGGTTGCCTGTGCCTTCACCGGAGGAAAGCGCGACGGCGCCGGTGCCGCACCAGCGGGCGAATTTGGACTCGCTGCCGAACCGGTGGGGGTCTCCGACCTCGCACACCAGGGTGGCTGCTGAGATGGGGCCGATGCCTGGTTCGTCGCGCAGGGTGGTGCCGTGACGGTCGAGCAGCTCGTCGATGAGCCGTTCCAATCGGCGGATCTCGCTGCGGGCGGCGCGGTCTTGGTCGATGAAGTTCTGGAGCCATGCGAGCCGGTACGCGCCCGAGGGGGTGGCCGCACAAGCGGGGTCGATGTGTTCGAGGCGCCGTAGCCGGCCTTCGATCTTGCCGCCGGTGTCGAGCTGGTCGCGGACCTCGGTGGGGAGCTTGGAGATCTGGTCGGCGGTGTGGTGCAGCATGAGTGTTCTGGCTGCTACCAGGGCTCGGCGGTGCTCGAGCACCGCTTCGATCTCGGCGACGAGCGGGTCGTAGACCTCCAGTGCTTGGACGGGTCCCAGCTCGGGCTCGGCCAACAAGGCGCGCGCTGAGGCGACCGCGTCGACGGCGTCGGTCTTTTCCAGGCGCCGCGAGCGGCGCTGGGCCGCTGAGCGCGACGCGGGGACCTCGCGGGCGTCGAACCCTGCCGCGCACAACGCGATCGCGACGTGCGCTCCCCATTTGGCCGAGCCCTCGACGCCGACCTGGCGGACGGTGTGAGAGTCGAGCAAATCGATCGCCTCGCCGTAGCCGGCCGCGGTGTTCGAGAAGGTCTCACAGACGATCTCGACGCCGTGGCGGTTGACGATGCCGACGGTGAAGGTGTCTTGGTGGGGGTCGATGCCCCCGACTGGAAATGTCATGCTGTGCTCCTGCTGGAAGTTATGTTCCGGTGGTCCGGGAACCGCAGGAGCGCTTCGTCACAACCGAGTCGAGATGATCAGGCTCCCTTCAAGACAAAAGCGCTCCTGCCGGCCCCACACTCGACGCGACACGTCTGACAACAGGCACAAGGCCAATATCTTGTGGAGTCAACGCCGAGCGCAGGACCGGACCGTAACCCCCCGGCTGAGGGCCCCGGCAGACCCAACAGTGACACTCGGATTTGTTGTGGTTGGGCTCATGCGGTCATCGCACTGATTTGGCCGTTGGGGTCGAATTCGCCGCGGCCGTCGCCCTCGAAGGGTGGAGGTCTGCCAGCCCCAGAAAATCGCTGGCGCACTCCATGTCGAACCATGAGCCATTCGACGAAACCGCACAGAGCGAACCTGGAACCGACGACCTCAATGAGCCAACCAAGGTGCCCAGCCCAGCCTGAAACACCCCAGCACACAGAATCACCACAGGCCGAAGCTCCCATCGAGCACCAGCAGCGAACAGAGGGCGATTTCCGTCCACACGCCTGCACCAAGGTGCTGCGTCGATCTATGGCGCTGCGGCTAGGAGCCGATTCGGTGTTGTTGGATCAGGGTGCAGCTTGCGGGCCCTGTTAGCGAGGGCTCTGTGCAGCTGAGAAGCGAATGGCATCGAGGCGCCGAACCGTGATCCCGGCCGCGTCCGCGACCTCGAAGCGGCTGTGGCCCGCTTTGAGGGCCTGCTCGATGAGCTTGGCGCGATGGGCGCGGGCATCGTCAAGGCGGGACTGCAGCTGCGTCACAGCCTTGGAGTTCGCCTCCAAATCCCTGAGCTGAGACGACCCCTCCAGCCGGCGCTGGCGCTCCCGCCGGCGAAGCTCCTTCTCGGCCGCGGCGAGCTCGGAATCGCTGAGTATCCGTATCGGCTCCATCTGAACAGTATAGCTATTCGCCGTTGGGATATGCAGTGTATGGCGGGGACTTTAGTGCAAACGTGTGGAACTGATTCGGCTCGCTGTTCGCTGCGGGTTGGGGGCTTGAGCGGTCTTTGCTGGTTGGCTGTTGGGGATTCGGCTCTGTGCTGGGGTCTGTCAGGAATTTTGTGTATCGGGCGTGATCTGAGGGTCCGCGGTTTGGTGCTGCGGGCCGGGAAGGATCATGTCTATGACTGATCAGGATATGCCGGCGGTGTCGGCGGACGAGGCCGCCGGTGAGGCGGCGATGCAGGACTGGGCCGAGCTGTTGGTCGAGCGGGCCCGCGCCGATGGCGTGGATCTGACCGGCGACGGGGGGCTGTTGACGGGGCTTGTCCGCCAGGTCCTCCAGACGGGCTTGGAGGTCGAGATGGCCGACCATTTGGGCTATGAGCGCCACGCCCCGGAGGGCCGGGGGTCGGGGAACTCGCGCAACGGCTCTTCGCCCAAGCGGGTCACCACCGAGATCGGCGAGATCGACCTTCGGGTGCCGCGCGACCGGGCGGGGACGTTCGAGCCCGTCACGGTGCCCAAGCACCGGCGCCGCTTGGACGGTTTGTCGGGCAACGTGATCAGTCTCTATGCGAAGGGGCTCACCACCGGCGAGATCCAGGCGCACCTGGCCGAGATCTACGACACCTCGGTGAGCAGGGAGACGATTTCGAAGATCACCGACGAGATCGTCTCCGACATGGCCGTGTGGCAGAACCGCCCCCTCGACGCGGTCTATGCGGTTCTGCTGATCGACGCGATAGTGGTCAAGGTCCGCGACTCGCAGGTCGCGAACCGGCCCGTCTATGTCGCCATCGGCGTCGATCTCCAAGGCGAGCGCGACGTCTTGGGCCTGTGGCTGGGCCCATCGGGCGGCGAGGGCGCCAAGCAGTGGGCGGCCATGCTGGGCGAGCTCCGCAACCGGGGCCTGGCCGACGCGTTGATCGTGTGCTGCGACGGGCTCAAAGGCCTGCCCGACTCGATCCGCGCCACCTGGCCCGACGCGGTGGTGCAGACCTGCGTGGTGCACATGGTCCGCAACAGCCTCAGGTACGCGTCCAAGACGCACAGGGGGCCGATCACCCGATCAATGCGGGAGATCTACACCGCCCCCACCGTCGGGGCCGCCGAGGCACTCTTCGAGGCCTTCGCCGAAGACTGGGAGGACACCTACCCGGCCATGATCCGAGCCTGGCGCAACAGCTGGACCGAGTTCACACCGTTCCTGGAGTTCCCCGCCGAGCTGCGCCGCGTCGTCTACACCACCAACGCCGTCGAGAGCCTCAACGCCCGGTTCCGACGAGCGGTCCGGCACAGAGGGCACTTCCCCAACGAGCAGGCCGCGATGAAGATCCTCTACCTTGTCGCCACCGCCAAACGAAAGAACCGCAGCAACCTCACCGGCAAGACCAACGGCTGGAAGGCCATACTGAACACGCTGACCGTCCACTACGGCGACCGGATCGCCGACCACATCAAATGAAAACCATCACGCCCGCATACACAAAAAATCTGACAGACCCGGTCAGCCCGCCGGGGCCCTTCTATGGCTGTTGCAGGTATTGGGCCCATTGGTCCATGAGCTGGCGGCGTTTGGTGTAGGCGTCGCCTCGGATGTAGGCCTGTTGGGTTGAGTCGCCGAGGGCGTGGGCCAGTGCGGCTTCTGCGACTGCCCAGGGGGTGTCGGTTTGCTCCAGTGCCCAGGTGCGGAAGCTGGCTCTGAATCCGTGGACGGTGGCACGGTCGGCGAGGCCGGCGTCGCGAAGGATTTTCGTGAGCGTCATGTTCGACAGTGGGCGGCCGGCTCTGAGGGGGGGAGGGGAACACCAGATCGGAGCCGTCGTGGTTGTCTTTGGCGCGGTCGAGCAGGTCGAGGGCGGCGTCGCTGAGGGGCACCCGGTGCTCGGTTGCGGCTTTCATCTTGTCGGCGGGGATGCGCCACTCGCTGGCGGCAAAGTCGATCTCTGACCATGAGGCGTTGCGGGCCTCCCCAGAGCGGGCCGCGGTCAACACGGCGAAGCGCAGGCACAGCTTGGCCGACGCCGATGCTCCGGTGCGGTCCACCACGCCGAGCGCGTCGGCGACCTCGACATAGGGCAGGGAGCGGAAGTGGGCCTTTACGCGCGGCATGGGCGGCAGTGCGCCGTCGATGACCTCGCCGGCCACGTTCACTGTTACATAGCCGTGGGCCTGGCACCAGCGCAACACGGTGCGGATCCTCTGGCGGACCTTGCGGGCCGTCTCAGTGCGCGTCGTCCAGATCGGCTCCACACACCCCAAAACGTCGGACTGGGTGATGCGGTCCACGGCCATGTCGCCGATGGCCGCAAAGGCGTGGTTCTCCAGCGACGCCCACCACAAAGTCGCGGTCCGCTCGTTGCGCCACCGGGCCCTGTTCGCCTCCCACACGATCCTCGCCGCCTCTCTGAACACCGGCACGTCGCAGCGGCGCCTGTCGGCGAGCGGATCGCGCCCGTCGGCGGCGGCCACGCGGTGCTCGTGCGCTTTGCGGCGGGCATCGGCCAGGCCCACCGCGGGCCAGCCGCCCAAGCCGATCTCTCGGCGGCGCCCGTCCACGGTCAGGCGCAGAACCCAGCACCTCGACCCCGATTTGTACACCCGCAGAAATAATCCGCGCCCGTCATGGCGCTTTCCCACACCGGCGTTCTTGACTTCTACAGCGGTCAAAAGCGACATTCCCATCCCCCAATCCATCCCCCACTTTCTGGGGGATAGCCCGGCAATTGCTGAGAACAGCCTACCACCCTGAACTGACAGAAACGGTCGCTAAGCTGGGACAACAGAGATCAACTGGGACCATCGAGCAACTGCTGAGAACACCCGGAAGCGCCCACGGCAGGATTCGAACCTGCGACCTTGGACTTAGGAGGTCCCTGCTCTGTCCTGACTGAGCTACGTGGGCGGGCTGGCGCGTTGTGTGGCGCGTATTGGAACGGTAGCAAGGCGGCGGCTGGTTTTGGGGGTGTGGGGTTCGGTTTAGGGCCTCAGGGGTGATTGGCCAGTCGATTGGCGCAAACGTGCCGTAGATGCGGGCGGGGCCTTTGCCGCCGCTTTTCTTGGTTTTGCCCGGCTTGACTGTAGTGTTGGCGCGCCGAAGCGGCAGATACCACCGTTCGCCGTTGCCGTCTTCTGCCTCCTCGCTCCCGCGGGGCCAGACGATGCCGGCGGCAGCCACCTTGGGCGCGGCTGTTTGTCTTGGGTATGGGGGCTGAGATTCCGCCCGGAGCCAGCGGCTGATACCGTCGCCTGCTGTGACCTCCGCAGACGAATTCGTACTGATCGACCACCCTCGGCCCGAAATCGCGCTGGTCACGCTGAACCGGCCCGAGCGCATGAACGCCATGGCCTTCGACGTGATGCTGCCCCTCGCCGATGCCCTGCGGGAGGTCAACAACGACAACAACGTTAGAGCGGTGGTGGTCACCGGCGCCGGTCACGGCTTTTGCTCCGGTGCCGACTTGGTCAGCTCGGGCCGGGTCCCCTACATCGAAGGCCTC
Source organism: Candidatus Poriferisocius sp. (assembly GCF_965214065.1). Classification (GTDB taxonomy): domain Bacteria; phylum Actinomycetota; class Acidimicrobiia; order Acidimicrobiales; family Bin134; genus Poriferisocius. The sequence continues at coordinate 13,039 of NZ_CBDCAT010000024.1, read as the reverse complement.
ACTGTTTCGACGATCGCCCACCGGGCCGCCGACCGTCTCCACGAGGTCATCGAGCTGATCGGCGACCTGCACCAGCCAGTGATCGCGGCCATCAACGGCGCGGCCATAGGCGGGGGGATGTGTCTCGCTTTGGCCTGTGACATACGCATAGCGTCAACCAAGGCCTACTTCCGGGCTGCCGGCATCAATAACGGCCTCACTGCGGCCGAACTGGGTCTCAGCTTCACTCTGCCCCGGGCGATCGGGTCGTCGCGTGCCTTCGAGATCATGCTCACCGGACGAGACGTAGATGCCGACGAAGCGTCCCGCATCGGCCTCGTTAGCGAGACGGTGCCGCCTGCCGACCTGCTAGAGCGCTGCTACGAGATCGGCACCCGCATTGCCGCCTTCAGCAGACCCGGCACCGAGCTCACCAAGCGGATGCTCTGGGCCGGTTTGGAGGCATCCAGTTACGCGGCCCACATCCGCTCGGAGATGAATGCCCAACTGCTAGTGCGAATGACCACCCGCAACTTCGAGGAGGCGGTGCTGGCCCGTTCCGAGAACCGCCCACCAGTCTTCGAGGACTGACGCCTTACTACCCCAAGTCCGAGGTGCCCCGGACGGCGATGACAGCGTTGGGGACGTAGGCGGCAAAGGCGTTGGCACCCTCACTTTGGTGCATGAGGCCGGTGTGAAGGCTCTAGTGGTGTCCTCGGGATCGTGAGGCAGGGGGTGGCCGTCGCCCGACTCGAGATGGCTGAATCCCACCGCGTTTTCCGGTTGGAAATCGCAAGCACACCGATAGGCTGATCGGCAGTGGCCGAGAACGCCGTCGGGTGGCTAGAAGATGACGACGGTGGAGTCGTGGGCGGTCCCTTGATCGAGGCTGGGCCGCAAGGGCGCGGCCTGGGTGCGGCCCGAGCCTTGCTGTTCGGAATGCTGTTCATACAGGTGGGCGGCGGCCTCCAGGGAGTGCTGCTCGGTGTGCGAACCGAATCGGAGGGATTCGGCCTGGCCGTGAGCGGCATCGTCATGGCCAGCTTCTTCTTCGGATTCTTGGTCGGGACCCGCCTGGCCGAGCATTTTCTGGCCGCGGTGGGCCACATCCGGGTGTTCGCGGCGCTGGCCTCGACGGCCTCCGCGGTGTCCATCCTCCACCTCTTGTGGATCAACCCCACCGCCTGGGCCCTTTTGCGGTTGGTATTCGGCGTGTGCATAGCCGGTGTCTTGGTGGTGGTGGAGTCGTGGCTCAACGACATGGCCACCAACTCCACCCGGGGGCGACTGCTCTCGATGTACATGGTTTCGTCGATGGGCGGGCTCACCCTCGGCCAGTTGCTGCTGAACGGCGCCGACCCCGAGGGCTTCGAGCTGTTCGTGATCTCCTCGGTGCTCATCTCCGCCGCGCTGGTTCCCATCACGTTGTCGGCCACCAGCGCTCCCCCCCTCACCGTGCCCGAGCCGCTGTCGATGCGCCAGCTCATCTCCTTGGCGCCCCTCGGCGTGCTCACCGCCCTGTGTGCTGGCATCAGCCACGGAACACTGCTCGGGTTGGGCGCGGTCTACGCCGCCAACGAGGGACTGCCAACGTCTCGGATCGCCCTGTTCCTGGTGTCGGCCACTGCCGGGGCCATGGCCTTCCAGTGGCCGCTGGGGTCGTTGTCTGATCGGGTGTCGCGCCGCGCAGTGATCTTCGTGGTTGCCGCCGCGGCCGCATCCATTGCCGGGATTATGCCCTTGGTTGAACCAGGGTCGGCTCTGTCGCTGGTGCTCATGTTCTGCTTCGGAGGCGCCACCTTCCCCCTATACTCGCTGGCCCTTGCCTTTGCCGGCGACCGGGTGCCGACATCACAGCTCAACGGCGCCAGCGCCGCGCTGGTGCGAACCGCCGGAGTCGGCTCGATTCTCGGACCGGTGATCGGTGGTGTGGTCATGGCGCTGACCGCTCCCTGGACATTCTTCCTGGTGCTGGTGGGCGCCCATGCGGTGGTGGTGGCCTATACCGGGTGGCGGATTGTGGCCCGAGAAGGCGTGCCGGTTGACGAGCAGGGCGAGTGGGCACCGTGGCCCATGCGGGCGTCGGCTATGGCAGTTAATCTGCTTCGCCGCCCGCCGCGGCCCTTCACCAGAAACGGCGGGTCTGGCCCCGGCAAGGTCGCCTGACCATTTATCTGTAGCTTGTTTCAAATATTTTCCCTATATTCCATGTATGCCCACTGTGGGGATGGATGCCGAGGCGGCCTTTGATCTGGCCGTTGACTATCTGGCAGCCGCCGACGAGATCGACCTGCGGCGCCAGCGTTGGGCCGCGGTGGTAGCCGAGGTCGAGTACTGGCTAGGCGGCGAGCAGTACCCTGTGGAGCTGTCGCTGGGCGGGATCGCCCAGCAGCTTCGGATCGACTCTGGCGACATCTCCCAACGAGCCCAGATGATCCTGCTCGGTCCCGAGGGGCTGAACCTGGCGCTGTGGGCCATCGAGATTCTGCGGGAGGCTCCCGAGGCGTGGGGCGGCGACCACATCGTGTCGCGTGGCGACTTGGAGGGCTTCGTCACCCGCACCGACGAGCTGGGGGAGGCCTCCCGGATTATGCTCACCAACCCCGCCCTGTTCACCATGGTGGACACCGCCAGCAACAACCGCGACTACCTGGCCAACCCCGACGAGGGCTTCCATGCCAGCGGAGGCGACGGGCGCATCAGCCTCGACGATCTCGATGCCTTCGAGGCCAAGATTTCGGCCTACACCACCTTGTTGCCCTATCTGGCCGCCATCGACACCGCCGCCGAAGGCGACCCGTCAAAGGCCGACCGGTTCTTGTCCAAGGCCGACTTCGAGGCTATCGCCGCCGACGCGAGCCTGCCGCCGGAGGTGCGGGAGGCGGCCGCTGCGGTCATCGCCCACGGCGCCTACCACCGCAAGGACGGGTTCGGCTGGGACGACGTGGGGTTCTGGGCCATGGAGGCGGCCGGGGTACTGCCGGTGGTGGGCGAGATCGTGGACACCACCCGAGCGCTGTACGCGCTGAGCCAGGGCGACTGGCGCTCGGCTCTGGTGTTCGCCGGGAGGGTGGCCATGCCGCTGGGGACGGGCAAAACGCTGAGCGCGGCTCGGGCGCTGGTGGAGATGGGCCGCCGCCGGGCATTCAAGGAGATGCAGTACTACACAATCACCCAGTCGGCGGACAAGGCCAAAAGGAAGCTGTCCAAGACCGTCCGGAAAAAGGCAACCGACAAGGCCAAAGACACCTACCAGGACTGGCGAGACGACTCGCCTGGCGGATTCGAGTACCTTCGCCAGCCGCCTCGCCCGTAGGCTTGTCTCATGGTATCGGAGCTGTTCGACGCCGGGCTGTGGAATCCGGTGGAGGGGTTCGACCTCTCCGACGTGACCTATCACCGAGCCGTGAACCAGGCCACCGTGCGAATAGCCTTCGACCGGCCGGAGGTGCGAAACGCCTTTCGGCCCCACACGGTTGACGAGCTGTATCGCACTCTGGACCACGCCCGCATGAGCCCAGATGTGGGAACCGTGCTGCTCACCGGAAATGGTCCCTCGCCGACCGACGGCGGCTGGGCGTTCAGCTCGGGGGGCGACCAGCGAATCCGGGGAGCCGACGGCTACCAATACGCCAGCGGGGAGACGTCCGACACGGTTGACGGTGCCCGCACCGGGCGGCTGCACATCCTGGAGGTGCAGCGGCTCATCCGCTTCATGCCCAAGGTGGTGATAGCGGTGGTACCAGGGTGGGCAGCAGGCGGCGGCCACAGCTTGCATGTCGTGTCCGACATGACCCTGGCGTCAGCCGAGTACGCCATGTTCAAACAGACCGACGCCGATGTGGCCAGCTTCGACGGCGGTTTCGGATCGGCCTACCTAGCCCGCCAAGTGGGCCAGAAGCGGGCCCGGGAGGTGTTCTTCGTCGGCAGGGCCTACACCGCGGCCGAGGCCTATGAGATGGGCATGGTCAACGCGGTGGTGCCCCACGCCGAGCTGGAGCAGACCGCGCTGGAGTGGTCCGCAGCGGTGAACGCCAAGAGCCCCACCGCCCAGCGAATGCTGAAATTCGCCTTCAACCTGATCGACGACGGCCTAGTGGGCCAGCAGGTGTTCGCCGGCGAGGCCACCCGCCTGGCCTACGGCACCGACGAGGCTGCCGAGGGGCGGGACTCGTTCCTAGAAAAGCGCGACGCCGATTTCTCCCAGTTCCCTTACCACTTCTAGGTCGGTCTTGTACTGGCTCTAGGGTGCGGCCATGGCCGACTCCCCCGCTTCCGACCCCGCCACCGATCCAAGTTTTTCTCCCCGACCTGATGCCGCGTCACTGGACGCCGCCCAGATGTTCGACCTGTCGGGCCGGGTGGCCATCGTCACCGGGGGCAGCCGGGGCATCGGCCTGTCCATCGCCCACGGCTTCGCTGCCCAGGGGGCCAAGGTGGTGGTGGCCAGCCGCAAGGCCGACGCCTGCAGTCTAGCCGTGGCCGAGATCGCCGAAGCCGGCGGGGAGGCCTTGGCCGTGCCGGTCCACATGGGCGATCTCGACAGCGTTAACCAGCTGGTAGACACCACCCTGGGGCACTACGGCCAGATCGACATCGTGGTGAACAACGCGGCCAACCCGCTGGGCCTGCCCATGGAGCACATCACCCCCGAAGCATGGGAAAAGTCGTTCACCGTGAACCTGCGAGGGCCGTTCTTCTTGTTCCAGCGCTGCCTGCCCGCGCTGTTGGATTCCGACCATGCCTCGGTCATCAACGTGATCTCCGTGGGGGCCTACATCCCGGCGGCCGACACCTCCATGTACGGCGCAGCCAAGGCTGGCCTGTTGTCGTTCACCCGCTCTATGGCCGGCGTGTACTCGCCCCAAGGCATCCGGGTGAACGCCATAGCCCCCGGCACCGTAGACACCACCATGACCCGCAACACCGGCCCCGAGGCCATGGCCCGCATGTCCGACCTCAGCCAAATCGGCCGCATCGGCCACCCCGACGAGTTAGTCGGCGCCGCCCTGTTGTTGGCTTCCGACGCTGGCAGCTACATCACCGGCCAATGCATAATCGTCGACGGCGGCTTCATCCCCGCGAGGTAAAACAGGCGCGACATTCTGCAAGTACTACTTTCAATTTGTGCAGAGTTAAGCGGAGCTTGGGTTAGGCGACTTTGAACAGGGTGGCGGCGTTTTCGCGCATGATTTGGCGCTGCTCTTCGGCGGGGCGGTTGGCGATGAGGTTGATGAAGCTGTTGGGGTCGGCGATGCCTTCAGGGTGGGGGTGGTCGGAGCCGAACAAGACCTGGGTCGAGCCAATGCGGTCAGCCAGGGCCTCTACATCGTCTTCGGGGTAGGGGGACACGAAGCAGCACTGCTTGAAGATCTCGCTGATGCGCCCGGCGGGGCGGCCGGCGGGCCAGGGGCCGAAGCGGGCCATGCCCTTCTTCTTGTCCATCAAGGTGAGCAGGTAGTGGACCCAATCGGAGCCGTTCTCGATGCTCAAGAAGTTGAGGTTGGGGAAGCGAGCGTGCATGTTGCCGTACAGAAGCGCCCCGAACGTCTCCATGATGGGGCGGTCGCCGTGGAGGAAGGCCCACTGGAAGGCCGACATCTCCCTCACGTTGGCTACCGGGTCGTCGCCCATGCGCACGGCCAGGTCGCCGTAGCGCAGATCGGAGATGTGGAACGCCACCGGGACCTGCGCCTCGTTGAGGCGGGCCCAGAACGGGTCGTAGTAGGGGTCGGCGATCGAGCGGCCCTCGCCGCCCCACGGACACGGCCGCAGGTGTACGATGCGGGCCCCGGCTTCGAGCACCCGGTCGAGCTCGTCAACGGCATGCTCCCGGTCGAGCAGCGACAAAAGCGGCGGGGTGAACAGGCGATCTTGGTGGACGTATCCCCAGTCGTCTTCCAGCCACCGGTTGAAGGCCCGCAGGTTGGCGTAGGTCTGCTCGACGTCGTCCACCATGTACTCCTCCACCGAAACCCCGAAGGTGGGGAGCAAGATCGCCCACTCCACGCCCTGCGAATCGAGCAGGTCGAGGCGGGCGTCGGGCTGCTTGTAAGCCGGAAGCATGTTCTCTGCGGTGTAGGCGTCGCCCCAGCTCAGGTCGGGGTTGTCCCGCTTGGCCTTGAACATCTCGTACATGGAGCCGGGCGCATTGGTCTTGTCGAACTTCACGTGCATGAAGTTGTAGGGCCGGTCCCCCACCTTCACTTCCCACTCCCCGTCGGCCCTTTGGCTAGCGGTAATGGCCTTGTCCTGGCAACGGGACTCGATGTGGCGGCTGAAGCAGTCGGGTGCCTCGTAATAGTGGTTGTCGGAGTCGAACGTGCGGTAGCCGAGGGTGGCCATGGGGTTCAGCTTAGGTTTTGGTGGTGAGGTGACGGGCAGCCCAGCGGCTACTGGATGCCCAAGACGAGCAAGTCGATCGTCAACGCGACGGCGAAGTGGAGGGCGGCGCCAAGATAGACGGAGCCGGTGCGGAGGCTGAGGAAGCCCAAGACGGTGCCAGCAACGATGGAGCCGAGGGCTTCGGCCAGGGGTTTAGTCAAGTGGATCATCACGTAGGGGATAAGGGCGATGAACACGGCCATGACGCCGAAGCGGCGGGCGAGGCCGTGAACCAGCACGCCGCGGAAGAAGAACTCCAGGGCCAGGAACTGCCCGGCGTACACCGCTTGCCAGATGTAGAAGCGGGGCCAGTAGCCGATTCCGGGGGGTGGCTCGTAGAACGGGTAGGTGTCCTGGAATTCGCCGTTGAAGCTGGCCGCCACCACGAACGGCAGCAGCACCAGATAGAGACCCAAATAGAGGGGCGCGTGGCGGCGGAGTTCAGGGCCGGCCTTGAGACCGAGGTCGCGGAGGCGAGTGCGCAGCACGAAGCGGGCCACCAGAACGGCGGGCACCACGTAGACCACCCAGCGGAACAGGCCCCAGTACATGCGGCGGTTGAAACCGGCGTGTTCGGATTCGCCCAAGGCTCGCTCGAAGCGGTCGGACAGCCCGTCGAGAGCCACGCCGTCGAGGGTGACGGTAAGCCAGTCGGTGGTGGATGACAGGCCGCCGTAGCGAATGGCGATGACCGTGCCGATGGCCAGCAGGATCAGAACGACCGCGTTGCGGTCCACCTCCCCCGGGGCTGGGCCTGCGGCCCGAATCCGGCCTCCGATCCCGCTCATCGCCGGAGAGCCAGGGTCACGGGGTGAGGTACCACCCGCCGGAGATGTTGATCACTTGGCCGGTGACGTGGGCCGACTCGTCACTGCACAGAAAGGCGATGGTGTTGGCCACGTCCTCAGGCTCGGCATGTCGGCGCAGCGGGGTCTCTGCCCGGAACGACTCGTAGTACTCGGCCTGGGCGTCCACCCACTTCGATCGCACCAGGCCGGGGGCCACCGCATTCACCCTGATGTTGTGCGGTCCGCCCTCGATGGCGGATCCTCGGGTGATCTCGTTGAGGCCGGCCTTGGCCGCGGCGTACGGCCCCTCCCGGCCGTTGCCCCCCAAATAGGCCGCCACCGAGGACACGTTCACAATGCGCCCCCACTGGCGTTCCCGCATGGCTCCGATAGACCGCCAGATCAGCCACCAGCAGGCGGTGAGATCCACGGCGATGACGTTGTCCCAGTCTTCGGGGTCGAAGTCGAAGATGCTGCCCTGGATGTTGATCGCCGCGCTGTTCACCAAGATGTCCACCGACCCCATCTCGACGTACACCTCATCCATGATCTCGGCCATGTGCTCCCGGTCGCCGATGTCGGCCACCGCCGCCATCACCGGTACGTCGTAGGACTCCCGCAGCGCCTCGGCCGTCTCATTGGTGCGGCGCTCATGGTTGTCCAGAACCACGATCCCCGCGCCATAGGAGGCCAGCGTCTGACAGGTGGTCGACCCAATGGCCGCCCCCGCCGCCCCGGTCACCAGCGCCACCCTCCCGGCAAATTCATTCTCCGCAGGCATGGGGGGATGGTAGCTATCCGGCGAGGGCGCGGTTGCGGGCGTGGCGTTTGGCGGCGGCTACGGCGGTCATGGCTTCGGTGAAGCGGGTGAAGGTGGGGAGGTTGGCGTCGAGGCAGGTTTGCTGGATGCGGGCGGCGATGTCGGGTGGGGCGCAGTCGATGTTGCGGAGCACGAGGGACAGGCGGGTGTGGGGCCACTGGGTGGTGGCGGCTGCGGTGGTCTCGATGATGGGGAAGAGGCGCTCGATGCCGTCTCCGGCGTAGCTGAAAAAGGCCTGGACGTTGGTGTGGACCACCACGTCGGGATAGGGCTGGGTCGACAAGACGGGGTCGAGAGCCTGCACCAGCACATCGGGCTCCGACACCGGTCCGAAGCCGATCTCGATGGGGTTGCGGACGCTGGCCCCCACGCCGTAGCCGAGGTTGCGAAGGGCCTGCTGGCCTTGGTCGCTCACCATAGTGGTAACAAGGCCAGCCCCGTCGGCGGCATCAGTGCCCAGCACCGAAGCGCCTCCACCCACGCCCAGCACCAGGGTGTCGAGTTCTCCGCTGATGTCGGCGTCGGCCCAGCGCTGGAGATAGGCCACCGCAGAGAGCAGCTCCTCGATGGTGTCCACGATGCTGACCCCGGCTGAAGCGCTGATGGCGTCCCAGATCCGGTGGTCTGCCACCAAGGCTCCGGTGTGCGAAATCGCCGCTCCCCTTCCCTGGGCGGTTCGACCGCCGACCAGCGTCACCACCGGCTTGCGGCCCTTGGCGCCATGAAGTGCGTCGGTGAGGCGGCGGCCGTCGCGGGGATCCTCCAGATACATGCCGATAATGGCCGTGTCGGGATCGTCAACCAGCCACTCCAACAGCTCACCGGGGGTGACGTCGATGCTGTTGCCGACGGTGCATAGCTTGGACAGACGGATTCCCCGGATGGCTCCGGCCTTGACCATGTCGCCGGCCAACCCGCCGCTTTGGGAGATCATGGACACCCGCCCGGCCTTGGTGGGGGCGTTGCGCAGGAAGGTCTGCCGGCCAGCCGGGCTGTAGGCCCCCAGGCAGTTGGGGCCGAGCACCCGCACCCCCGACTGCCGGGCGGCGTTGGCCAGCTCGTCTTCCAGATCGGCCCCCACAGCGCTGGCCTCTCGGAACCCGCCGCTGATGACGTGGACAAATTGGGCCTTGCCCGCGGCCCCTCGCACCAAGTCGGCGCAGACGGCGGCGGGGACTGCGCCGACCACGTAGTCCACTTCGCCGTCGATGTCGGCCACCGATGGCACCGCGGGGATCCCGTCTACCTCCGATGCTTTGGGGTGGACGGCCCAAAGAGTGCCCGGACCCCAACCCAGCTCCTTGTAGGCGGTCAGAAAGGTGTTGCCGAAGCCGGGTCGGCTGGTGGAAGCTCCGGCCACCGCGATGCCCCGGGGGCAAACAGGGGGCCGAAGTCGGTTTTCGGTCGCTCGGGGTGCGCTTCAGTGGCTGCTTCCCGGGTGATGAGCCGGGCGTCCACTGCGATGGCGCCTTCCGGGCCGGCAATCACCGGATTGCACTCCAACTCCGCCAGGTTCTCGCCCATCTGGGCGGCTAGCCCCTCGGGTCCGGCCACGGCCAGAAGCAGTTCGATGAGTGCGTCGATGTCGACAGGTGGCTTGCCCCGAAACCCGGTCAGCAACTCGGCCCCCCTGAAGCCGGTAACCATTTCTTCGGCATCGGCGCGGGAAATGGGGGCCAGACGCAGCACCACCTCGTCCAGCACTTCAGCGAGCGTGCCGCCCAGCCCGAGGGCGGCCACCGGTCCAAACGGGGGCCGGTCCACCACCCCTACCAGCAGCTCGACCCCGGCATCGGCCTGCTCCTCCACCAGGAAACCGCCGAGCCGACCACCGGCCTCGGCCACCGCCACGGCCATCTCCGCTGCCTCAAAGTTCAGCTCATAACCCGACAATCCCAGACGCACTGCCCCCACATCCGACTTGTGGGCCAAACCTTCGCCATATCCCTTCAGCACCAGTGGCTGAGTTAGTCCATGAGCAACGACCAGGTCAGCAAGCACCGACGGGTTGGCCACAACCTCGTCGACGGCCGCACTTACACCCTTCGGAACCGTTACCCCCACCGCCGCCAACTGCTCCTTGACTTCGGGCTCTGGGACGATCATTCCCGGCACCACATCAAGGGCCACCCGGCTGAGGACATCCCGCGAGGGCGGGGGGTGGCCGGGTTCAGGGCGCCCGCCGCCCGCAGCGCCAGCGAGGAAGGTGGGCTGGACCCGGGCAGGACCCGCCGCCCGGAGGCTGCCAATTGCCCATGAGGGTGGCCCGACTTCCCTTTCATCCCAGTCGGGTGAACACCCGGCGGGCGGTACCGCCGAGCAGGTTGGCCCGGGCCTGGTCGCCAAGCTCCACCTCAGAAAGCTGGCCCAAGGCGTGGCGGTGGCCCACGGTGGGAAAGCCGGTGCCCCACAGGCACTTGCGCCGCCCAGCACCGTTCATGAACGCCACCAGCTCGGCCGACCAGTGCCGGGGTGGATACACCGAGGTGCCCAGGTACACGTTGGGGAACTTGAGGGCCATGGCGATGCACTCGGCCACCCACGGCCAGCCGGTGTGGGACAGCACGAAGCGCACCTCGGGGAAATACAGGGCAGGCCGGTCGATGCCGATGGGCACCCCGCACTCGCTGCCCATAAGCCCGCCGGAGGTGCCGGCCTGCATGACGAAGGGCACGTCGTGGGTGGCGCACAGGGCGTAATAGGGGTAGTAGTCGGCGTGGTCGAAGCGGCAGTCGAAGCTGTGGGTGTGGGTGTGCAGGCCCACGCACCACGGCTGCTCCAACATGGCGGCAGCCTCGGCAACCCCGGCCATCCCGGTGCGGGGGTCGATGGACCACTGGCCCAAGAATCGGCCGGGGTGGTCGGCGGCCAGCCGCTCCAGATCCTCGGGCTGGGCGGCCACCAGCTCGAAGTCGGTGGCCTCGGGATGGGCTGGCCGATGAGTCACGGGCAGGATCACCGCGGCGATGCCCAGCTCGTCCATGCGGTCCACCATGGTGTCGGCGTCGCAGAAGGAGTCGGTGTCGTCGGTGCGGACCTTCACCGCGATGCCCGTGGCCTCCAGGGCCGCGTTCCACACATCGGCCTGCTCCGGGAAGAACCGGTTGCACCAGTAGTCGATGGCACCATCAGCCAGCACCGATTCGGTCATGGCCGCTCGTCCTTGAACCGCACCAGCTTGGCCGCTCCCGAGGCCATGCCGGTGAGCCCGTCCAGCTCGCCGGGGCCAACCACCTCGGCGGTCATCCGCACGCTCATGACCTCCTTGATCCGGCCTTCCACCCGCTCAGCAACCGCGCCGAACTCGTCAGCGGGGGCGTCGCTGGCCACCATCACGATCATCTCGTCGCGATTGGCGGCCCGAACCGCCCGGCAGAAGAAATCCTCGGTCACCCCAGGCACATCGCTGATCACCTCGCCGATGGCCTCGGGCCACACGTTCACCCCCCGCAGCTTGACCATGTTGTCGCCCCGCCCGGCGAACGGCCCCATGCGCCGCAGCCACGAGCCGCACTCGCACTGGCCCGGCGGGTACAACGACGACAGGTCCATGATGTTGTAGCGGAACTGGGGCGAGCCGGTCTTGTATATCTCGGTGATCACCAGCGCCCCCTGGGTGCCGTCGGGCATCGGTTCGCCGGTCTCAGGATCCACGATCTGCACCACGAAGCAGTCCTCGAAGATGTGGAGTTGGCCGTTGCGCAGCGGGCATTCAATGGCCACGTTCTGCACCTCGTGGAAGCCATAGGGCTGGGCCGGGGTCACCCCCCACACCTCCTTGACCCGCTCGGCGTCGCCGATGTGGCCGCCGGGCAAGGCCCGGATGTTGAAGTCGGCCTTGGGGTCGAGGCCCATCTCCACTGCGGTCTCGGCCATCTTCAGCATGTAGTCGCCGGTGGTCAAGATGGCCGCGGCCCCGTACTCGTGGGCCAGCTCCACCTGCTTGCGGGTGGAGGTCACGTTGCCGGTCCCGGTGGTGAGCACCACGCAGTTGAGCCAGCGGTACAGCGCCTCGTCGAAGGCGTGGGCCCCATTGTGGGTGGAATAGGCCCAGGCGTTGACCACCACGTCGCCGGGGCGGATCCCTTCGGCGTACAGCGCCCGGGCCATGGTGATGGCCCCCACTTCCCGGTCCCAAGCGGTGTAGAGGGTGGGCCGGGATCGCCCGGTGGTGCCGCCCGACACGTACAGCCGCATGGGCTCATTGCGGGCGTCTTCGAGACCGATGCTCTGGTAGTCGCCCAGCGGGGGATTCTCGTTGATGGATGCCCGGATGTCGTCCACGGTGTAGGCCGGGGCCAGCCACAGGTCGTCGAGGGTGCGGAGCTGGTCGGGGTGGAACCCGGCCGCCTCCCACCGCTTGCGGAAGAACGGAACCTGCCAAGCCCGATAAGCCCGGTCTTGGAGCCGCAGGAGCTGCTTGCGGGCGATGGTGTCGGGATCTTCGAAGAATGCGGTCTCGAAATACTCCGGCGGGGGCGGGAACAGGCGCTCGATGGCCTCGTAGTCCAACTCGTGCGGGCGGCGCATCCCCGTGCTCATAGAACAGCCACGGTACCCGCGTCGGCGAGGGCGGTAATAGACCGGCCGCACCGCCGATGCACAACACCGCAATGGGCCACTACCGTTTCGGCTGTGAAAGTCATCTCGGCTGATTGCCACATCAACGAGCCGCCCCATGTGTTCGAGCGGGTGCCCGAGGAGTACAAAGACCGCATCCCCCGCATGATGCCCGCGCCCGACGGGGGCGACGGCTGGTCGTTCGACGGCGGACCGCCCAAGCGCAGCTTCGGCATTGAGGCCATGGCCGGGGTGGCCAAGAAGGACTACAAGCTCTCGGGCATGAAGTTCGAGGAGATCATGCCGGGCAACTACGACGGCGCCGCCCACTGCGCCGACATGGACCTCGACGGCGTGTGGGGCTCGGTGGTGTACCCGGCCAACTCCATCTTCACCTATCTGGAGCCCGACCGAGGTCTGGCGGTGGCCTGCATGCGCTCTTACAACGACTGGGTGCTCGACGAGTTCCAGGGCGCGGCCCCGACCGGCTGCGGGGCCTGCCCATGCT
>NZ_CBDCAT010000023.1:0-117847 GCF_965214065.1 Candidatus Poriferisocius sp. | reverse complement strand
CCGGCTGCGATGGCGGTGTACCGCCCGCCGGGCGCGTCGGCCTCGCCGTAGTCGTTGCGGCCCCAGCAGTCGATGGTCTGGTCGGCGGCGATAGCGCAGGTTTGTAAACTGCCGGTTGCGATGGCGGTGTATTGCCCGTCGGGCGCGTCGGCCTGGCCGTAGTCGTTGCCGCCCCAGCAGTCGATGGTCTGGTCGGCGGCGATAGCGCAGGTGTGTTCGCCGCCTGCGGCGATGGCGGTGTATTGGCCTCCGGTTGGGATCACCATTGTGATTTGCCAGTCTTCTCCGGGGTAGAGGCCTTGTGCGGTGAGGGTCCCGTCGTCGTCGTTAGCGGCCGAGAAGAATCCTGTTCCTGTGGTGGAGAAGGGGCTGGGGGGCATCGACTGGTAGGGGTTCTGGGAGGTGATTCGGCCTGAGACAGCGACGCCTTGGATGGGTTGGCCGTCGCTGTAGGCGATCGCGACGGTTATCTGGCCGAGCTGTTGGACTCGCACGGTGCCAGCGTCTGCAGTCTGGCCGGCGGCGACCTCGACCTCGGCGGCGGCGTTGTTTGTGAGGTGCCCTTCAACGTGGTTGCCGTGGGCGAGGCTGTAGTCGCCGGGGGCCACGACCGGGGAGGTGAACTCGCCGGTCTGGGGGTCGACGTCGAGCAGCCAGTCACCGCTTCCCCATAGCGCGTAGTCGCCGCTGGGCGGAGGCCTGCCATCAGGTGTGGAGAACCGGCCCGTCACCCGGCCGCCGGCCTCGAGCTCGACGTCGGCGTCGCCGATGTCGATGTCGCCGAACTCAACGTCCGGCCAGAGAACCCAAACGAAGCGGTAATGAGGGGCGAGCACCCCGCCTTCATCCCAGACCAGCAGCCATAATGCATTGAGGTCTTGGCTTTGCGGCTCCGGCACGGCAACCGACCACCGGCCCGAGCTGTCCACCCCGGTCTCGGCGAGGAACTCCGCCGGATCCAGACCCCGCGGGCGCTCGGCGGAGCCGCCGGGCTGCCCCCCGCCATCGCAGCCGCCCCAACAGAAAGCGACCACCGACACCACCACATCATCTGTGGACACGCCGCTGGGAGCAGAGACAGTCCCGTTCAAAGAGGCCATGTTGGTCTGGGCGTCATCCGGGCTGGTCCCGTCGCCGCCGGCCTGCCCACCGCTACAGACGAGCTCTGGTTCCCCATTCCATGCCACAGTGCAAGCAACGGTTCCGCCGGGGGCGACGGCTATCCCCTCCGCCGAGGCGTCAAAGACCGGCACAGGCACATTGGCCTGGCCGTACCTGTTGTCGCCCCAGCAGTCGATGGTGTTATCGGCGGCGATGGCGCACGAGTGATCCCAGCCGGCGGCGATAGCGGTGTATTGCCCGTCGGGCGCGTCGGTCAAGCCGTAGTCGATGTTGCTCCAGATGTTGTTGCCGCCCCAGCAGTCAATGGTTTTGTCGGCGGCGAGGGCCTCCTCGCAGCGCAAAACTCGCCAGCTCATATTGGTCTACCGTTCCCCCCCCCCCCCCCGAAAAAATCAATCCACGAAAAGGGGGGAACCTCACGGCCTCTCCTTTTCCACCAATGACATGGGTACCTCCCAATCGAGGTGACCGGCCAAAGAAGGGATACTCACGCGGCTACTAGGCACGGATCGGCTCGAGACGACTCAGTTCGATGTTGGCTGGAGACCCTGTCTTCGGCAGTACCGAGCGGCGCATAGTTGTCACTGTGTGTAGCTAATGTACAGGTATGAGATTCCACCAATGTGGTTTGCCCGTCTCTGGCGGTGCGGGGTGAGCGACGCCCGGCAATTGCCGCTTGTGGAACCTCAAGAGCCAAGGATCAGAGCTGGCGATCAAGGCGAGTATGGCGAGGTTTTTACTAGGCGGTGGGTCGTTGACCTGATGCTTGACCTTGTCGGGTATGTACCCGAGGCCGACTTGGGAGCAAAGGTGATCGTGGAACCATCGTGCGGTCGCGGGGCGTTTCTTCTTCCAATTGTCGAGAGGCTGGCAGAGTCCTGCGCTTCTCATGGCCGTCGGCTGTCCGAGCTAGAGGGTGCCATCGCTGGATTCGATCTGCTTGGCCACAATGCCGAGATTGCCCGCAAGGCAGTGGTAGCCAAATTGGTCGATTTGGGTGAGACCCTCGAGAATGCAGAGCGCCTAGCTCAGCGGTGGGTCGTGACGAGTGATTTCTTGCTGAGTGAAGAGCCGATGCGGCCTGCTGACTTTGTAGTGGGGAATCCGCCGTATGTCCGTCTTGAAGACGTCCCGAAGGAAGTCAGCGATGCCTATCGGTCCATGTGGCCAACCATGCGAGGCCGAGCGGACATCTACGTCGGGTTCTTTGAGAAGGGCTTGTCCTTGCTTGGTCCTGGGGGGCGGCTGGCCTACATCTGCGCGGATCGGTGGATGCGGAATCAATACGGAGCGCACCTCCGCAAGTTGGTGTCGAGCCGGTATGCCGTTGACTCGGTCATGGTTATGCATGATGTTGACGCGTTCGAAGAAGAGGTGTCGGCGTACCCGGCCATAACCATCCTTCGTAATGGCGTCCAGGGTCCTGTGCGCGTGGTGGATGCCAACGCTGCCTTCGATCAACGTGAGGCCTCTTTGGTGCTCGATTGGCTACGTAACCCACAGCATGCCTTGTCTAGCTCCCGCGGCTTTGAAGCAGGGGAGTTGACAAGGTGGTTCGAAGGTCCAGCTCTGTGGCCGGCAGGATCTCCAAAGACACTTGAATTGTTGGCTGATCTCGAAAGCCGATTTGCCCCACTTGAAGATTCTCGGACGGGGACCCGCGTTGGCATCGGGGTCGCTACTGGATGTGACGAGGTCTATATCCGGGCTGAGGCCGAGGGAGTGGAGACCGATCGCCTGCTCCCGCTCCTGACCGCAGGCGATATCGCGACAGGTCGTCCTGATTGGTCAGGCAAGTACCTGATCAACCCTTGGGGAGAGAATGGGCTTGTAGATCTCTCTGGCTATCCGGGACTCGCAGGGCACTTCGCGCAAAACAGCAAACAGCTTCGATCTCGTTATGTTGCCCAGAGGCAACCTAGAGCCTGGTACCGGACGATTGACCGGGTCGATCCTGAACTCATCGACCGGCCCAAGCTGCTGCTGCCTGATATTAAGGCTCTTTCTCATCCCGTCTTGGACCCTGGTGGGTTCTACCCCCATCACAACCTGTACTACGTGGTCTCCGACAAATGGGACCTCGAAGTGCTGGGCGGGATTCTTTTGTCTGATGTCGCGAACCTCTTCGTTGGGGCCTACTGCGTGAAAATGCGAGGACGAACTTTCCGGTTCCAAGCGCAGTACCTACGCAAAATCCGGGTACCCAAACCTGATGCCATCAGCTCGGACTTGCAGCAACGTCTGCGGAACGCATTCAGGCAACGTGATCGAAGTGCGGCCACCGAGGCCGCAGCAGAGGCCTATGGCCTGAACAGAGGCGCAGACCATCTCGGGCCTCCCTCAGCTCACTGCTTGCAGTCACCCCAGATTTGACAGGCAGAACCGATAGATGCCCGCTCCAACGAATGCCCGATGGGCCACGAGCCAGCGATGCGCTCCGTTTCTCAGCGTGTATGGCGAAGCCGAAGCCGAAGGGCATACAAGCTGGAACCAGGTTGAGGAATCGTTTCTGGCCGCAATGTCTGAATTCGACGCGTCCATAGCCGCTTCTGTCGGTGCAGACATGACGGACGACGAGAAGTCTGATCTAGGTGCTGATCTCCAAAACGGAAAGGGCGACTTCTTCAACGATCTACTGGTTCTGCTTCTCAAGCAGTGCTCTGGCGTTCAGCTCCTGACATCTCGCCGACCCGTACCTGGGCTGATCGTGCCTAAACACAATCTTGACTGCGTGTATCCCGCAGAAGGGGATCTCCAGTTCATGCTTGAAGCGAAGATGATGGGCACACCCAAGCACATCAACTCACCGAGGCAGAAAGAGCGCGGACGCCCCGGATCAGCCGACATCGACAAGCGGGTCAAAGAGCTTGCCTTCAAGTGCATTGACCTGAAGGGCGAATTCAGCAGGCGCCAGGCCATGAGTGGCACAGCGCCGCGTTCTGGGGGACCGGGTGGAGGAGACCTCACCACCTGGCTCCGCACAGTCGAGCCGAAGATCTACTTCTTCATCGCAGTTCGGGTCATCAGCGACAGCGATTTCGAGCGAACCCTCAAGTGGGCCTCAACGGCACAACAAGTCCTCGATGCCGTCGGCCTCTACTGTTTCGAACCCGAGGGCGACTCGTTCACCGACTACAGCCGACGAGATGGCGTACCACCAGACCTACAGCTCGAGCGAGTTCTGTACAAGGCCTGTGTTGATTTGCAGGCGCTGCGCCAATAGCGACTCTACGCGTCTAACAGTCCCAATCCTGATTGATTCTGCCTAGGGATCCTCGGCGAGGCGGGCGGGGAAGCCGCCTTTGGAGATTGGGCTCCATTGGTAGATGGTGAGGCGGATGAGGCATTTGTTTTGGTGGGCCATGGCTTGGCGGTATTCGTCCCAGTCGGGGTGCTCGCCGGAGATAACTCGGAAGTACTCGACCAGGCCGTCGAGGGCCTCTGGCATGTCGAGGACCTCGGCTGTTCCGTCGAGTTGTATCCACTCGCCGCCGAACTCATCGGACATCACCACCATTGAGGCGGCCGAGTTGCGCTTGGCGTTGATCGACTTGGCCCGTTCGGGATAGCTGGACACCACCACCCGGCCGCTGGTGTCGAGGCCCAGCGTTACCAGCGAGCTCTGGGGGCGTCCGTTGCGGCGAGTGGTGAGCAGCACGCCTCGGTGGCGGGGGCGGACGAAGTCTTCCATCTCGGCCCGCTCGACATAGCGGTCGGTAGCAATTGAAGCCATGGAGTGAAGCTAGTGGTCTTGGGCGGTCGTTAGGGCTACTGGGAGAACTACAGAGTGCGCCGTACGGGCAGGAGGTTCTGGAAAGCGGGATCGCGGCCTTCGCTCTTGGCCTTGAAGACCTCGGCCATGTCGTCGGGGTGGAACATGCCGGACTGCCAGGTGGCCACGTAGTTGAGACTGTCAGCCACGCTGTGGTCGCGGGTGTAGTTGAGCATCTCCTTCGACCCCCAAATGGCCAGCGGCGAACGCTGGGCAATTTCCCGGGCGATGGCGAGAACTCCCTCGACCATGGCCTCATTGTCTGGGTAGACCTGGTTGACTAGCCCGGCTGCCTTCGCCTCGTCAGCAGTAAGCCGGCGGCCGGTATAGGCCAACTCACGGGCTAGGCCGTCGGGAATGATCCGGGGCAGCCGTTGCAGGGTGCCCACATCGGCGGTCATGCCAATGTTGATCTCCTGAATACAGAAGAACGCATCGGCTGTGCAGTACCGCATGTCGGCGGCGCAAACCATGTCCACCCCTCCGCCGACACAGCCTCCCTGAACCGCGGCCAGCACTGGCATGCGGGCCTTCTCCAGGCAGCTGAAGGACTCCTGGAGGGTCAGCGCCAAGTTCCGCGTCTCCGCCCGAACCCGGCCGAACTCAGGCCGCTCTGTGGTGTCTGGGCCAGAAGAGGACAACGAGCCCGGTTGGGTGAACACCGCCAGATCCATGCCCGCGGTGAAGTGGCGTCCGGTGGAGGAGATCACCAGCGCCCGAACCTCCCCGGAGTCCGACAGATCGTTCACCGCAGCGGGCAGCTCAGACCAGAACTCGGGGATCATCGTGTTCTTGGCCTCGGGACGCGAGAGCCGGAGGTGGGCGATCCCACCTTCGAGGGTGACGTCGAAGCAGGTGTAGTCGAGGTCTGGGTTGGGCATCTGGTTTCCTTTCGCAGCCGACCTGTCTGTTCGGAGGCGCCGCGGGATCGGCGTTGGGGGGCGTTGCGGGGCAGAATACCCAAGTGCTCGTAGTGGACACCCATACTCACGTGATATCTGACGACCATGAGAAGTACCCGCTCCAGGTGGCCGACTATCCGGGGGTGGAGTGGGTGTACGAGGCGCCGGTGACGGTGGAGGAGCTCAAGGCCGAATTAGCCGGCGCTGGCGTTGATCGGGCGGTGCTGGTGCAGGCCCAGGGGGGCTACGGCACCGATAACTCCTATGTGCTGGACGCTCGGGCGGCCCATCCAGATACCTTCAGCGCAGTGGTCATCGTGGACGACCCAGCCGAACTCCACACGCTGGCTGCCGCCGGAGCAGGCGGGGTCCGGTTTTTTGCCATCGGCGGGGGAGGGCCGCTGCACCAAGAGGCCACCTGGGACACCGCGCGGCGGCTCGGCCTGCGGGTCAGCGCAGCCACGGTGCCCGAGTACCTGCCCGCTCTGGCCGACGCGGTGGCGGCACATCCTGATGTGATCTTGGCCCTGGATCACTGCGGGTTCGCCCCCGAGACGATCGGCGACTACGCCCACCTGGCCAATCTCTATCTGAAAGTCACCCCCCATGTGCTGGATGCGGGCGACCCGGCGACCACGTTGGAGCGGCTGGCCGACCAATTCGGCCTTGACCGGCTCATGTGGGGATCGGACTACTCCCAGACCCACGATCGGCCCTACACCGAGTTGGCCGACCAGGCCCGGGCGGCCTGCGATGCGATGTCTCCCAGCGAGCAAGCCCAGTTCCTGGGTGGCACTGCGCTGGCTCTGTGGCCCGAGTTGAGCTAAACCAACCCAAGCATCTGGTCGATCACTGCGGCCATCGCCTCTCGGTCGCGCTCAACCTCGCGGGTCTGGCCCCCGGCGTCGAGGAAGCGCTGCATCAACGGCACGTGCTGGCCGGTGGCCGAGCAGGCCATCATCGCCTGGGTCTCGGTCAACAACCCTGGTTCCACCGCCCCCAAGGCAGCATCAACGGCCTGCTTGGCCTTGGCGATGGACAACCTCGGCGAGGCGGCAATCCGGCGGGCCACCTGGGCGGTGTGGGCCCGGAGCTGGTCGGAGGGGAGCACCCGATTGACATAGCCGATGGCCTCAGCCTCCTCGGCAGCCACGTCGTTGCCCGACAAGACGATCTCCAGCGCCCGGCTGCGGCCCACCAAGCGGGCCAAACGCTGGGTGCCGCTGGCTCCAGGGATGATGCCCATGGCTACCTCGGGCTGGCCGAGCACGGTGCGAGGTCCGGCGAAGCGCATGTCGAGCGACAGCAAGAACTCCGAACCGCCGCCCCGGGCCACGCCGTCGATCATTCCAATGGTGGCCACCCCGATGGTGCGGCACCGGTCGAACGTGGCGGCGGCAACGTTGGGCTCGGCCGGCACCTCGGCCGACGCCTCCATGGCCAGGATCTGCTCGACATCACCGTGCATCAGAAAGAAATCGGGATCGGCGCTCTCGAACACCAGCACCCCCACCTGCTCATCGGCCTCGACCGCGTTCAGCAGCCCCATCAACCCGCCGATCAGAGCACCGTCCACCAACTGCTTGGGCGGATGGTCGACCACCACCCAGCCAACCCCGTTGTCGACCGTCATCGAGAAGGGTCCGAAACCCTGTTCACTCCTCTGCCTATTCATCAGAGCCCTCCCATTGGTTCCAGTAGGCAACTTCAGACAATGGCCGACGGCGCACCGGGCCGAAGGGCACCGCGGGCCAGCCCATCGGGATGCCGCACACGATGTGGACGTCCTCGGGGATGTCGAGCACGGCCCGCACCTCATCGGCCCGAAAAGTGTGCAGCGTGGTTAAAACGGTGCCCAGGCCCAGGCTGCGGGCCGCAACCAGGAGATTTTGCACCGCGGGATACACCGAGTGGCTCACCCCCCGCTGAGTGGAGCACACCATGATGAACACCGGCACGTCGCCGACCTCGCCGGCGAACTTGGCGGCCTTCTCAACGATTTCAGCCTCCTGACCCCGCAGCCATTCAGTTCCCCCCGCCGGGTTGTTGTACGACTGCTGCTGGGCATCCAGATACAACTCACCCAGCTGGCGGCGTTTTTCAGGATCGGTCACCACCACGAAGCGGGCGAACTGGCCGTTGATGGCGCTGGGGGCTCGGATGGCGGCGTCCAACACCTTGGTGATCAGCTCATCGGGCACCGTGTCGGGCAGATAGCGCCGCACCGCCCGCTGGGTGTGCATGGCCTCGAACACTCCGACCTCGGCGGTTGCCTGGTTCATGGGCGCTGAGAGTAGCGGAGAGTAGTAGTAGGCAGCCCGCCTCAGCGGTAGCCTGCTCCCATGGCGGAAAAGCACCGCATCACCATCACCTATTGAGTTCCTTGAAACTATTCCGAGCACGCCGTGAGCGCTGCCAAGGACCTGCTTCAGAACTACCAGCACATCATCGAGGATCTGACCCTGGTGACCGGTGCGTCAGGCATCTTCGACGTGGAAGTCGACGGTGAGATGCTCTTTTCCAAAGAGGACTGCTGTCGACACGCCGATGTCGGCGAGGTGCTGAAGCTCTTTGCCGAGCAGTATGCCGAAGGAGTGCTGGTCTACGGCTCGTAGCTGTCCAGCCCGCCCGAGCAGGCCACTACGCTGCGGGCGTGGACGGCGGCACCGCAGATGACACAGTCGACATCAATCATCAGTCCCTGGAGTTCGTAGCCGACCGCCATAGCCGCTACCACGAGTTGCGGGAGCGCTGCCCGGTGGTGTTCAACGAGCACTATGGCGGTTTCTGGATGGTCACCGACTATGAGTCGGTGGCCCAAGTAGGCCGAGACAACGAGACGTTCGCCCACAAGTACGAGCCCGATGCCCCCGACGGCATCTCCTATATGGGCATATGCGGCGTTCCCCGTCCGTCGTACATACCTCGCCAAGGCGTTTCCGAGATCGATGGACCCGAGCACGCCGACCTGCGGCGAGTGCTGAACCCGCTCATGACCATAAATGCCGTCGAGAGCACCCGGCCGAGGATGGAGGCAGTGTCGGCGTGGTTCATCGATGAGATAGTTGAGTCGGGCGAGGCAGATTTGGTGCTCGACTACGCCACCCCGGTTCCCGCGGTGCTAACGCTCGAGATGATGGGCATGGTGTCATCCAACTGGCAGCACTACGCCGACTTCTTTCACGCCACCTCGTCCTATGAGCCCACCGATGAGCGGTATCTCAGCGCAATCGCCCATCAGCCGGATATGTGGGGCGAGCTGCGCGACTTCGCCCAATTTCGCCGAGAGAATCCGGCCGACGACGTTACTACCGCCCTGGTTTCCTCCCCGCTGGATGGCCGAATGCTTAACGACGACGAGATCACCGCCATCATGTGGAATCTGGTGGCTGGCGGCCTCGACACCACCACGTCGCTGGTGTCGTGGGGACTGCACCATTTGGGAACCCACCCCGACGACCGCGCCCGGCTCATCGAGAATCCCACCCTGATCCCGGTTGCAGTCGAGGAGTTCCTCCGCTTCTACAGTCCCAGCGAGACCCTGACCCGCACCGCCACCCGCGACGTTGAGCTGGGCGGCCGCCAAGTCAAGCGGGGCGACATTGTGCTCATCAGCTGGGTTACAGCCAACCATGATCCCGCTGTTTTCGATGACCCCGGCGAGATTCGCATCGAACGCCAGGCAAACAAGCACTTGGCCTTTGGTTTGGGTGGCCACCGTTGCATTGGCTCGTCGATCGCCCGCATCGAATCGGAGCTCATGCTCAGAGACGTGCTAGCCCGCATCGGTGATTACGAAATCGACCTCGACGGATTCAAGCCCTACCCGGGCAATCTACTGCTGACAGGCGTGGTATCGATGCCGGCCACCTTCACGCCCGGGGTGCGTTCTGGCGCGACCAACCCTTTCGCCTAAACGCTCGAACAACCCCAGGTTGACAGATCCGGCTAGCTCAACCGCTCCACGATCATGGCCATGCCCTGGCCGCCGCCCACACACATGCTCTCGATCCCGATGGTCTTGTCGGCATCCTCCAGCCCGTTGAGCAAGGTGCCCATGATGCGGGCGCCGGTCATACCGAAGGGATGGCCCAATGCGATGGCGCCGCCGTTCACGTTGAGTTTTTCGAAGTCGATGCCCAACTCGTCGGCCGAAGGAATCACCTGAGCGGCGAACGCCTCGTTGATCTCCACCAAGTCAATGTCGTCGATGGTCATGCCGGCTCGGTCCAGCACCTGGGTGATGGCCGGAATGGGTCCGAGGCCCATGATCTCGGGGTTCACTGCGGCGACCGCGGACGCCACGATCCGGGCCAGCGGCTTGAGGCCCAACTCAGCAGCCTTGGTGTCGCTCATCACCACTACCGCGGCGGCCCCGTCGTTGAGGGGACAGGCGTTTCCCGCGGTAACGGTGCCGTCGGGGCGGAACACCGGATTGAGCTGGGAGACCTTCTCGATGACGGTGCCGGCCCGAATACCGTCGTCGGTGCTCACCAGCGTGCCGTCGGCCAGGGGATAGGGGGTGATCTCCCGCTCGAAGAAGCCACGCTCCTGGGCGGCCTCTGCCCGGTTCTGGGACCTGACGCCGAACTCGTCTTGGCGCTCGCGGCTCACATTCCAGGCCTGGGCCACGTTCTCTGCGGTCTGGCCCATGGCGATGTAGATGTCGGGCAGACCCTCAGGGGGTGACCATGTCGGCGTGCCCTCGCCTGTGCGCTCAGCCGAGCGGGCCTCGGCCTCGGCGAACTTGTCGTTCTTGCCGCCCCGGTCGGAAGCTCCCGCCGCGAAGCGGCTCACGCACTCCACTCCGCCCGACACGAACACATCGCCCTCTCCAGCCCGCACCGCATGGGCGGCCATGCGGATGGTCTGGAGCGACGAGGAGCAGTAGCGGTTGACGGTAACGCCGGGCACGTCGAGTCCGGCCAAAAGCCCCGACAGCCGGGCGATGTTGTAGCCCGCCTCGCCCGCAGGCTGAGCGCAACCCCACATCACGTCCTCGACGTCAGAACCGTCGATCTGGGGGACCTTGCCGATCACGTCGTCGATGATGAACGCCGACATGTCATCGGGGCGGACGTCGACCAGCGATCCCTTCACGGCCCGTCCGATGGGCGTGCGGGAGGTGGCGACGATGACTGCTTCGGGCATGGTGGGCTCCTGTTGGTTGGTAGGGATCTATAGATCGGTTGAGTTGGGGCCTCTTGGAGGCTAGGACAGGTCGGGTTAGGACAGATCTACTCGTTCGGTGTCGCTGCCGCTGCGGAGGTGCTTGCCCGGTCGGGCGTCGGTGAACTGGCCGGAGCGAACGATCTCCTCGCCGTTGCAGAAAACGTGGTCGATGCCGTCGGCTTCCCCGTAGAGGCGGGGGGCGCCAGCGGGAAGATCGGCCACCACGGTGAGGGGCTTGGCCCCAACCTGGCCCTCGTCGATCACCACCACGTCGCCGTGC
Source organism: Candidatus Poriferisocius sp. (assembly GCF_965214065.1). Lineage (GTDB taxonomy): Bacteria > Actinomycetota > Acidimicrobiia > Acidimicrobiales > Bin134 > Poriferisocius. The sequence continues at coordinate 106,599 of NZ_CBDCAT010000023.1, read as the reverse complement.
CAGCCCTCTTGGAGCCGGCCCCGCTCCTTGAGGCCATAGAGCCGGGCCTGCACGTCGGTCATCAAATGAACGGCCTCCTCCATCGAGATCAGCTTCTGTTCCCGCATGCACTGGCCTAGCATGGAGGTGGCGTAGTTGGCGGTCATGAACAGGTCGAGGTGGGCGCCGGCATCGGAGGCGCCGATCACCGCCCGGCCGTCCCGCCAGATCTCCATGCGGGCTTTCCAGTCCTCATTGGAGGACACCGGCGGCGGGGTGCCGAAGGAGGTCTTCAGTTCATCGGCCACCACGATGTCGCACAGGGCGTCGAACGGCCTTTTGCCCTCGTCCTCGGCGATCTGGCCTACCGTACGCCCCCGATACTGCTCGTTCTCAGGGGCGAAGGTGTCGAAGATGATCTTGGTGGACCAGTCGGCCAGGCCCTTGAGGGGTCCGGGCTGCTGGGCCAGCTCAGCCAGGCGGTCGCGCTCGGCCTGGTCGGCCAACAGCGCCATCTTCTCGGCGGGCGGGGCCAGCATGGCGCCCTCCCAGTCGGGCAGGGCATCAAGCACGAAGCCGCCGGCCATGCTCAGGCGTACCGAGAAGGCCATGGGCACGGTGAGGGCCACCACCTTGCCGCCATTGGCCTTGGCGTGGTCGCTGGCCTCCAGCTTTGCGTAGCACTCGTCCAAGTTGCCCTCAGCCACGGTCATGACGTTCCAGTTGAGCTGGGTTTGGCCAGCCACCGACATGTCGGTCATGAGATTCATGGCGTCGTCGTCGAACGGGCCGACGCAGGGGATGATCTCCAGCGATGTGCCCTCGTACTCCGAGCACACCCGGGCCAACTCCACCAGCTCGTGGCGGCTGGCGTAGCGGCTGGGCACCATGTTGCCGAAGGGGTCGTTGTGGGTGCGGGCATACGAGGACGAGAACCCCAAAGCGCCGGCCTCCAGCCCGGCGCGGAGCAGGTCCTGCATTTGGGCCAGCTCCTCGGGGGTGGCCTCTCGCTTTACGCAGTCGGGACCCATGACCACCCGGCGCAGCGCGGAGTGCCCCACCTTGAAGGCGGTGTTGATCGACAGCGTGCCATCGAAGGCGTCGAAGTACTCGGCTGTGGAGCGCCAGTTCCACGGCACCCCCACCTGGAGCGACTCCAGGGGCATGCCCTCCACCCGGGCCAGCATCTGCATCAGGTACTCTCCGTCGGCGGGATCGTCGGTAAGGGGGGCGATGGTGAACCCGCAGTTGCCCCCGACCACGCTGGTCACCCCGTGCAGGGGGGAGGGGCTCAGCGTGGTGTCCCAGAACACCTGGGCGTCAAGGTGGGTGTGAACGTCCACGAAACCGGGGCACACCGCCTTGCCGGCGGCATCCACCAGATTAGCCGCGTCGGCTGAGCTCAGGTCTCCGATCGACGAGATCCGCCCGTCTTTCAAGCCCAGATCGGCCCGGTAGCGAGGGCTGCCGGTGCCGTCGATGATGTCTCCGCCCTTGATAATGGTGTCGAACATGATTTGCCCCTTGTATGCGCCCCTTCGGGACGTTTTGTGAACAATCTAGGCCATGCCCCTGTCGGAAGGCGAAGAACAAGACGCTGGGTGAATCACCTTGGCTGCCGCGTCGATAAGCTCTCGGGCCATGGCAGACATCCCCCGCATCATCTCCGTGGACGACCACGTGGTCGAGCCGCCCGACCTTTGGATTGAGCGGCTTCCCCGCAAGTACCACGACCGCTGCCCCCGGGTGGAGCGCGACAGGGCCACGTTTCACTTCGAGGGCGGGGTGTTCAGCTATGAGAAAGGGGGCCCCGACGGCACTTGGGGCGACTGGTGGCTCTATGACGACCTGATCTATCCGTTCCCTAAGCTGTCGGCCGCCATCGGCTTCGAGCCCCTCACCAACACCCCGGTGACGTTCGACGAGATTCTGCCCGGTTGTTGGAAGCAGAAGGAGCGCCTGGCTGACATGGACGCCAACCACGTTGATGCCTCGATCTGCTTTCCCAACGTGCTGCCCCGGTTCTGCGGCCAGACCTTCCATGAGCGGGAGGACAAGGAGCTGGCCCTGTTGTGCGTCAAGGCCTACAACGACTGGATGATTGACGAATGGTGCGCCGGCGATGGCGAGGGGCGGCTGATCCCGCTCACCATCATCCCGCTGTGGGACTCCCAGCTTGCCGCTGAGGAGATCCATCGGTGCGCCGACAAGGGCAGCTTCGCGGTGGCCTTCTCTGAGAACCCCTACCACTTGGGACTGCCGTCGATCCATCATCCCAGCAAGTTCTGGGAGCCGTTCTTCGCAGCCTGCGAGGAGACCGGCACGGTGGTGAACATGCATATCGGCTCATCATCGAAGATGCCGAGCACGTCACCCGACTCGCCGTTCGCGGTCAGCTCCACCATCACCTTCAGCAACGCCATGGGCTCGATGTGCGACTACATACTTTCGGGGGTATTCGAGCGGTTCCCCGGTCTGCGGGTGGCCTATAGCGAGGGCCAGGTGGGTTGGATGCCCTATGTGATCGAGCGCATGGACAAGTTGTGGGAAGAGCGGATCAACGATGATGACGGTGAGTTCGGAATAAACCTGCCCAACCCTCCGTCGTCCTACATTGCTGGCCACGTGTGGGGCTGCATGTTCGACGACGAGGTCGGGCTGCGGAACCGCGACCTGATCGGCATGGACCAGATCACCTTCGAGGTGGACTACCCCCATGCCGACTCCACCTTCCCCCACACCCTCGAAGTGGCCACCAGGATCGTGACCCAGGCCGAGCTCAATGAAGAGGAGACCTACAAGCTGCTCCGGGGCAACGCCATCGAGCTTTATGGCCTGGAGAAGTTCGGCATAGCCGCTTAGGCCCGCTTTACAGACGAGCACCGATAAAGGGGATTGCCATGGCGCTGGCCGAGTTGGAGCCGCTGAACACCGACGAGGAGTATCGCCTGCTGATCGGGGGTGAATGGGTTGCTCCCGGGGCGGGCACCTACGAGATCGTCGATCCCAATACCGCCCGGGTCGTCGGCCACGCCCCCGAGGCGTCGATGGCACAGGTGGCCGACGCGGCCGCGGCAGCCAAAGCCGCTCTGCCCGGCTGGCGGGACACGCCCATGGCTGAGCGGTGCGCCCTGCTAGGCCGGGCCGCCAATCTGATCGATGAGCGGATCGGCGGCTTGACCGGGTTGGTGCAGGGGGAGACCGGGGCCACCATCAACATCACCGAGGCCGTGCAGCTGCCAGCGTGCGGCGAGCGATTCCGTCAGTACGAGATCCCCGTGGACCTGGACGAGTCAATGACGCCGTACCCGGTGGAGGCCAACCCGCTGGGGCCTGCTGGTCTGGCCGGGGCCCATGTGATCCGCCAGCCCGTGGGGGTGGTGGCCTGCATCACCTCCTACAACTTCCCTCTGGTCAACGTGTCGGGCAAGGCGGCGCCCGCGCTGGCCATGGGAAACACGGTGGTGATCAAGCCGGCACCCCAGGATCCACTGGCCATGATCAAGGTGATGGAGATAATCGAGGAGGCCGGATTCCCGCCGGGGGTGGTCAACATCATCACCGGCTCGGGGGCCGCGGCCGGGGCCGGCCTGGTTACCTCGCCCGATGTGAACATGGTGAGCTTCACCGGCTCCTCCGCGGTGGGGGTGAAGATCATGGAGGCGGGATCAGCCACCATGAAGCGCCTGCTCATGGAGCTGGGCGGCAAAGGAGCCTGCATTCTCACCGACGACTGCGACGTGGACGCGGCGATTGGGGCCATTGCCTCGGTGTGGGGGCTCCACAGCGGCCAGATTTGCACCGCGCCCACCCGGGTGATCGTCCATCGCTCCCGCTACGACGAGCTGGTGGACAAGCTGACCGCGGTAGCCGGAATGCTCAAAGTGGGCGATGCCCTCGACCGGGAGACGATCGTCGGGCCAGTCATCACCGAGACCCACCGCAACCGCGTTGAGCACTTCATTGCCAGCGGGGTGGCCGATGGGGCCACCTTGCAGTGCGGCGGTGGGCGTCCAGACCTGCCCGGGTATTTCGTGGAACCCACTTTGCTGGTGGATTGCGAGCCCGACATGCGCGTGGTCCAGCACGAGATCTTCGGGCCAGTGGTGGCCGTGCTGGCCCACGACGGCGACGACCACGCCGTGGAGCTGGCCAACGACAGCGACTACGGCCTGTTCAGCTACGTGTTCGCGGGCAGCACTGCCCGGGCCTTCGAGGTCGGCCGACGCATCGAATCGGGCAACGTCGGCCTCAATTCACTGGCCCCTCACGTCCACGCCCCCTTCGGGGGCTTCAAGATGAGCGGTGTGGGCCGCGACCGGGGCGTCTTCGGCCTCCACGCCTACAGCGAGATCCAAGCCCTCAGCTGGCTGGCCAAGTAGATCTCGTTCCTGTTTGATGGAGACCCCAGCAATAGGCCGGGTTGGATTCATCGGGCTGGGGAACGTCGGCGGGAAGCTGGCGGCCAATTTATTGCGGCAGGGGTTCGACCTGACTGTGCAAGATCTCGACCGGGCCGCGGCTGAGCCACTGCTGGCCCAAGGGGCACGGTGGGCTGACAACGGCCGGGAACTGGCCCAAATCAGCGACGTGATCGTGACCTGCCTTCCGTCACCCGCAGCTTCGGCCGAGGTGATGGAGGCTCCCGACGGGGTGATAACCGGACTCCGACCAGAGACGATTTGGCTGGAGATGAGTACTACCGACGACGCTGAAGTCCGCCGCCTCGGTGAGTTAGTGGAGGCTGCCGGTGGCATTCCGCTAGATGCGCCGGTATCCGGGGGCTGTCACCGGGCCGCCACCGGCAACATCGCCATTTTGGCGGGTGGCGAGAGAGCGGCTTTCGAGCGGGCGATGCCGCTGTTGGCGGCCATGGGCTGCGAGATTGTGCACACCGGGCCTTTGGGGAGCGCGTCGGTGCTCAAGGTTGTGACCAACTATCTGGCTGGAGTGCATCTGTTGGCTATTGGCGAGGCCCTCATGGTGGCCAAGAAAGCAGGACTTGACCTCGCCACGGTCTACGAAGGTATCCGGGTGTCGTCGGGCAACTCCTTCGTACATGAGACCGAGAGCCGGGTGATCTTGAACGGCAGCTACAACGTCAACTTCACCATGGACCTGGAGGTCAAAGACCTCTCTCTGTTCGATCATTTAGGCGCCAAGTTGGGCGTGCCACTGGAGCTGTCGCCGCTGGCGGTGTCAATCATGCGCGACGGCCTGGAACGATACGGCCCCCGAGCGTGGTCGTCGATGATCGTGAAACGACTAGAAGACGCCTGTGGAGAAGACCTGCGAGCCCCCGGCTTCCCCGCCGAGCTCATCGATCAGGAACCGCCCACTACCGGCCACGAAGTAGCACGACCAGCCGTTTAACCACTAAATCGGCCGGTGGCCGCCGGGATAAGGGGCGGTGGCGTCAAGGGTCATCACCGTGAGACCCAGTTCGTCGAGGAGGGGGAGGCTGGACAGGATTTGGCCGCAGCAGTCGATGGGGCAGTCGCAGAGGGCCACGGCCGCTTCCACCATGGCCTCCATCGACTCGATCTGGTCGGGGCGCAGGATGTTGCCCACCAGCTCGTCGGCGCCCTCGGACAGCACCGCGGCTTGGGGTTCGATGGTGTTGATGCGGATGTTGCGGGGGTGCAGCTCCACGGCAAGAGCGCTGGTCATTCGGTTGAGGGCTGCTTTGGTAGTGCCGTAGAACCCGAAGATGCCTTTCACGCCATCGGCGGGGAATGGCGGGCCGACGGCCAGGTTGGCGGTGGCGCTGGAGAGGTTGACGATCCAACCCTCTCCAGCGTCTTCCATGTCGGGCAGCACCGCGTCGATGAGGTCGTGGGGGCCGAGCAGGTTGATCTCCAGCATGAGGCGCCGTCTCTTCAGCGGGTAGCCCACCATCGGCTGGTAGATGGCGGCGGCAGCGTTGTTGACCAGGATGTCGATGGGGCCGAGCGCCTCCCGGGCTTGGGACACGATGGTCGCCCGGCTGTCGGCGTCGGCCAAGTCGGCCTGGATGGCGATGTGGATGCCGGGGTGGGCGTTGAGCTCGGCCAGCGTCTCGTTGAGCGAGCCGGGCAGGGTGGGGTGGGAATCCAGGGTTCGAGCGGTGATGGCCACGTTTGCCCCCTCGGCAGCCAGCCGCTGGGCAATGCCCTTGCCGATGCCCCGGCTGGCTCCGGTGACGATGGCGTTCTTACCTTCGAATCGCTTCATGGCGAGCATCCTAAGTTCACCGGCGTTCACACTTTGCAGTGGGGCGCTTCCAACTGCTCTGTCTCAAACCGCCGGTACTAGGGTCTCCACCCATGTTGAGCGAAGGTACGAAGGCCCCGGACTTCACTGCCCCCGACCAGGACGGCAACGATCTGGCTTTGGCCGATCTGCGGGGTAACTGGGTGGCGTTCTGGTGGTACCCGAAGGCGTCCACCCGAGGTTGAACCATCCAGGGACAGGGATTCCGTGATCGAATCTCCGAGTTTGAAGCCCTCGACGCAGTTGTGGTGGGGGCGTCGTTCGACTCTGTTGAAGACCAAAAGGGCTTTGTGGATGGCGAGGACTTCCCGTTCAAGCTGATCTCCGACCCTGATCGGACCGTCGGGCGGGCCTATGACGCCGAGCGGACCGAAGGCGAGCCCTACTTCGAGCACGGCCTGCCCCGTCGGATCAGCTACCTGATCTCTCCCGACGGCACCGTGGCCAAGGCCTACGACCTAGAGGGCCAAGATCTGGCTCAGCACGCCGCCGAGATCATCGCCGACATCAAAGCGCTCAATTAATGGCCCAGGGCTAACTCAGAACTCGATGACCCAGCGGCCTCGGGTGCCGCCGGCCTCCAATCGGGCGTGGGCCTCCGAAGCGTTCTCCATGGGGACGGTGCCAGCCACCCGCAGGGATACCTGATCGCCTTCGGCCTGTTGGCGCAAGCGGTCAAGCTTTGCCTGCTCCTTGAAGTAGTCGAACACCCAGGTGACGTGGAATTGGATGCCCCGTTCGCCGTTGCCCGGCCACCCTCGCACCGAGGCGAAGCCTCCCCCATCGCGCACCGCGGCTACCAGCAGCTCCATCTGCACTGACCCGTCGGCTAGCCCGTCCACGCCGTCGGGGGCGTGTTCTCGGATACGGTCGGCCACGTCGTCGCCCCGGCGCACGATCACGTCGGCCCCGAACGAGGCCACCAGCTCCTCGTCGGCCTCGGAAGAATCGGCGATCACCCGCAGACCGTCGGCTTTGGCCAGCTGCACCATGTAGCCGCCGTAGCACCCCGCCGCGCCAGTAACTGCCAGGGTCTGGCCGGGCTGGAGGGCGAGCTGATCGAGGCTCAGCCGGGCGGTGAGACCGTTCATGGGCAGGGTGCTGGCCTCGGCGAACGACACTCCCTCTGGCATCCGAGCCACCGATTCGGCCGGCAGCACCACATATTCCGAATAGGCCCCGTGGGAACCCCGAGGCAGCACGATGGCCATGACATGATCGCCCACTTGCAGGTCGGTGTCGGTGCCCTCTCCGATCTGGTCCAGCACCCCGGCTACGTCCATTCCGGGCACGTAGGGCGGCGGGCCGGTCTTGGCCTGGTCAGCGGCCCGAAGACCCGAACGCGCAATGGTATCGGTAGGGCTGACCGCGGTGGCCCGCACCCTAATCCTCACCTTGCCGGGACCAGCCTCTGGAGTGGGGAGCTCCACCACTTCCAGCGCTTCTGGTCCGCCGTACTCGATAACGCCTACTGCTCGCATGGGCCGAGAGGCTATCGACTCTTCGCCGGGCACCGTGACTCAATCCCAGCACCGGACTTCATCGTCGTCGCGCCGCCCGCAGACGCGGTTGGGGCATGTCTCTGTGACACGTCACTAGGAGGCAGAGCGGGCTGCCACCACGTCGGAGAAGTCGACGAAGGAGCGCAGAGTATGGCCGCCGTCCACGGTGATGAACTGGCCGGTGGTGAAGCTCGACTCTGGGCCGGCCAGAAAGCGGATGGCCTCGGCGATGTCGTCGGGGCGGCCGATGCGCTGGAGGGGCTGCTGGTCGAGATACTGGGCCACCACCGAGTCGTTGTTCACCAGGCCTTGGGTGGTGTCGGTGGCGGTCAGCCCCGGCCTAACTGCGTTGACCCGTACCCCGAGAGCGCCCAGTTCGTCGGCGGCTACTCTCACCAGGGCGTCCACCCCAGCCTTGCCCGCGCAGTAGGCGGCCAGGAAGCGGCAAGATTGGATGGCCGCGGTGGACGACACCGCCACGATGGACCCGCCCCCCGCGTCGGCCATGTGCTGTCCGGCGTGTTTGATCATGATGAAGGGGGCCACCACGTTGAAGCTGACGATTTCGGCGACCTGCTCTGGCTCGTAGTCGAGCACTGCGGCCATTGCGCCTCCGCCGGGGACCGACACCGCCATATCCAGCCGCCCGGTGGGCTCAGCGGCCAGATCGACTGCGGACAGCACCTGGTCGCCATTGGTGGCGTCGCAGGTGGTCCAGCGGATGGATCCGCCGGTCTCGGCCGCTAGCGGGGACAGTTCGTCGGCCGTCTTTTGGAGGTGGCTCGAACTGCGGCTGGCGATCACCACATGGGCGCCGTCGCCCACCAGCAACCGAGCCGTGGACCGGCCGATGCCGCCCGCACCCCCCGTAACCAGGGCGGACATTTCGGCAAGGGGCAAGCTCTCAGACTGGATGCTCATTAGTCGGCGACTCCTTCGCGAACGACGGTGCACAGCAACTCGGCGTGGCGGTGGGCCAAATCGTCGGGCATGCCGGCGATGCTGGCCCAGCAGTATGCCTCCACCATGGGGATGCCCTTTGACAGGGCGCGCAGATGCTCGATGGCTTCATCGGGGGTGAGCACCTCCATCGGGGAGATGACCCCCATGGTGCTGCGGCGCTCCCGCAGCTTCTCCACCGTGAGCGGGCTGGGGGTCTTGCCGGTGCCCGACGCCCCCGCGGCCCGGTAGGTATTTAGCTGCCACGCCAAGTGGGGCAGGATGCGCTCGTAGGCCTCGTCGGGATCGTCGGCCACCACCATGCTCACCACCCCGGCCATTTTGGCCATGCCCGGATCGTGGCCTGCCTCGGCCAAGCCCTGGGTATAGGGCTCGAGCGACGCCGGGTTGATGGACAGCAGGCCGCAGCCCAGCCGCCCGGCCCTACGGGCGCCCTGGGGGCCGTTGTAGCCCAGCCAGATGGGGAAGGGATTCTGCACCGCCGGTGGGGTGACGACGCCTCCATCTAGGAGCTCCCGCACCTCTCGCACCCGCTGGTCGGTGATGGTGTAGCGCTTGGACAGGTCGGCCCCGTAGGCGGCGAACTCGTCGGAAACGTAGCCCGCGCCCAGCCCGAGGTCTATCCGACCGTTGCTGATCTGGTCGGCCACCGCGGCCTCTTCGGCAATTTGGGGGGCGAGGCGCAGCGGGGCCAGCAGCACGGCGGTGCCGATCCGCACCCGCTGGGTTCGTGCCGCCACCGCGGCGGCGAAGGTGAGGGGCTGGGGCAGATAGCCGTCCTCGAAGAAGTGGTGCTCGCTGAGCCACACCGAGTCGGCCCCCCACTCTTCGGCTTGGACGGCCAGCTCCAACGACTGCCGGTAGAAGTCGGGCCAGGGCTTTTGCCATTCCGGCGGATTCCGCAGGTCCAGGTAGATGCCAATGCGCATCCTGTGACCCTACTGATCCTGGTTGGCTCTACTCGTCTTGAGTGGCAGGAGGCATCCAGTCGGGCCAGTGATCGGCGAGGGTGAGAGACCATTCTGGCGGGCGCTTCTCCAGAAAGGCCATCACTCCCTCGGTGGCGTCGGGCTGGCCCATGACATGGAGGTGGATGCGCCGCTCCCTATCATTGATAACTCCCTGGTCGCCGGGCGAAGTGGTCCACAGCAGCCGTTTGCTGAGGGCGACCGAAACCGGGGCCACGTTTACGGCGATGTCCTTGGCGGTCTCCATGGCGGCGGGCAGCACCTTGCTGGCATCGAGGGCGGCCGTTGCCAGCCCCATCTCGGCCGCCTCGGTGCCGGTGTACATCTTGCCGGTGAGCAGGATCTCCAGCGCCTTGGCGTGGCCAACCGTGCGAGGCAGGGTCCAATGGGAACGGAAATCAGGCAGCACTCCTCGGCGGTTCTGCACGATGCCCCATCGGGCGTCGGCCGCGATGTAGCGGATATCGCATTGGAGGGCCATGGTCATGCCCAAGCCCACGGCATGACCGTTGATGGCGGCGATGACCGGCTTGCGCACGTCCCAGGGATGGAACTCGAGGGCGTCGGAGCGGAATCCGTCGGGGTTGGGGGTGCCGAACACCCCCGGTCCGCCGGAGAAGTCGGCGCCCGCACAGAAGGCCCGACCCGCCCCGGTGATGACCACTGCCCGCACCTCCTCGTCGGCATCACTGCGGCGCAGGGCGTCGGACAGCTCGGTGCCCATCAGAGAGCTGAATGCGTTGAGCTTCTCCGGGCGGTTCAGGGTGATCACCGCCACCTGGTCGTCGACCAACAGGGAGATGTCTTGGTAGTCGTCAGTCACTAGTGCTGGTATCTCCTCAAGGCTCGGGGGATGGTAACCACGCCGGCACCGGCAATCAGCACTGCGGCGATGGTGGGGATCCACATCCAGGCCGGGGGGATGTCCAGTTCGAAGAAATTCCGGGCCCACGGCCATACCATCACCAGCAAGTAAGACCCGGCCATGGCCGCGGCCAGACCGATCTTCCACGGGCGCAGCGGACGGCTGATTACCACCAAGATCACCAGCCCCACTCCCAGCAAGGTGAACGTGGCCACCGTGCGGGCCTCTGGCAGGGTCACTTCGTCGTGGCGACGGGCGATCTCGTAGACGAAAAACGACGCCACCGCGGCCAGTACCCCAGCAGGGATCGAGAACCGCAGCACTCGGGTCAGAAAACCGGGGCGGATCAGCTCGGTGCTGGGGGCCAGGGCCAAAAACAGCCCGGGCACGCCGATGGAAAAGGTGCCCACGAGCGTGAGATGACGGGGAAGGAACGGGTACTCCACTGTGAAGATGCCCACCAGCACGGTGAGCAGCACGGCATAGGAGGCCTTGGTCACGAACAGGTTGGCTACCCGCTCAACGTTGTTGATCACCTTGCGCCCCTGGGCCAGCACCTCCGGCAGAGTGGCGAATGAGTTGTCGAGCAGCACCAACTGGGCCACCGCCCGGGTAGAAGCCGACCCGCTGCCCATGGCGATGCCCATGTCGGCGCTTTTGAGAGCAAGCACGTCGTTCACGCCGTCGCCGGTCATAGCCACGGTGTGGCCTCTCGACTGGAGCGCCCCCACCATGGCCTGCTTCTGCTGGGGGGTGACCCGTCCGAACACCGCATTTTCAGCAAGTGCCCTGGCCATTTCGTCGGTGTCGTCGGGCAGGTCACGGGCATCCATGTGGTTGTGGGCGTTGGGGATGCCGGCCCGCTGGGCCACCGCGGCCACCGTGGCGGTGTGGTCGCCGGAGATCACTTTGAGGTTCACCCCCTGCTCCCGAAAGTAGGCCAAGATCTCGGGTGCGTCAGGGCGAATAGTGTCTTCCAGCAGAATGAGGGCCAGCGGAGTCCGGCTCTCAGGCAGGGTCTCGTCGGCCAGTGGTTCGGGGCTGCGGGCCAAGAGGAGAGTGCGCCGGCCCGCCTCGGCGTGTACCGCCACCCGGCTCATCACATGGGGAAGATCTCCGGCGATAATATCCGGCGCCCCGAGATAGAAGGCCCCGTGGCTGCGAAACTCCATGGCCGACCACTTGCGGGCGCTGGAGAACGGGGTGGCGCCTACCGGGGCCCAGCCGCCCGCAGTATCGCCGTCGGGGGCCGTAAAGGCGTCGCGCACTGCCAGCATGGTGGCGTTGGGGGCTTCGTCGCCGTGGGCCATGGCCCCGAGAGAGGTGGCCACCAGCGCGGGATCAACTCCGGGCAAGCTCTCCACCTCGCCGAAGCTGATGTGGCCGGTGGTGATGGTGCCGGTCTTGTCCAGGCACAGCACGTCGGTGCGGGCCAGCAGCTCCACGGTGGCCAGCTCTTTGGCCAGTGCCCGGCGGCGGGCCAGGGCTACGACCCCGGCGACAAATGAAAGGCTGGTGAGCAACACCAGACCGTCAGGGACCATGGCCACCGCGGCGGCCACCGTGCCCTGGAGGGCGTTCTGCCAACGATCCTCGGTGTCGAGCAGCACCAAAATCAGCAGCGCCGATGCCGGAGGGATGATGATGATGAGCCAGCGCAGCACGGTGTCGATGCCCCGGCGCAGCTCGCTGTTGACCAGAGTGAAGCGCCTGGCCTCTTCCGACAGGGAGCTGGCATAGGACTCGGCACCGATACGGGTGGCCTGGTACCTCCCGCTGCCCGCGGCTACGAAACTGCCCGATAGCAACTCGTCGCCAGCCTCTTTCTCCATGGGATCAGCTTCTCCGGTGAGCAGTGACTCGTCGGCCTCCAGCCCGGAAGAAGTCAGGACCATACCGTCCACCACCACCTGATCGCCGGGGGCCAGCTCCAGCACTTCGTCGGCCACCACCTCGCTGACGCCAACCTCGGAGACCTCACCGTCGCGCACCACCCGGGCCTTGGGAGCGCTGAGCACTGCCAGCCTGTCCAGCTCGCGTTTGGCCCGAATCTCCTGGGCCACCCCGATGACCGCGTTGGACACCACCACTCCCACAAACAGCCCATCGCGGGGGAACCCGGCGATCAAGATTGCGGCAAAAAGCGCCAGCATGATGCCGTTCACCGGGGAGAACACATTGGCCCGCAGAATCTGGGGCAGCGTGCGCACCGGGGCATCCGGCACTTGGTTGGTGCGCCCCGCGGCCACTCGCTCAGCCACCTGTTCGCTGGCCAGTCCTCTCGCCGGATTCACCTCGGCTGTCGGGTGCGGAGCGGTCTCAGGGGCCATCAGGCTTTGAAGCTATCGGCTCTGAATGGGTGCGGTCAGACTTGTACTGGCTCACTGCCAAATACGCAGGGAGCCCTCAAGGGTTGCGGCGGCTATCGACAGCGTGCCGTCGGGGCGGGTCAGCACGGCGATGTTGGTGGCCAGCGTTCCACCCAGGGGACGACTCCACATGTCCACGGCTCCATCGGCGCCGTGGCGGACGCCGGCGATATTCTGCCGGTCGAGGGTGGGCACGATCACCTCTATGTGGCCGTCTCGGTCGACGTCGGCGGCCAGTACCTGCTCGAGGTTGCGGGACCCGAATTCGTGAGACCGGTAGCCCGTGCGGGTGGCCACCACCGGCAATTCGCTCCCGACCAGAGACAGAAACCGGACCGAGCCGTTGTCGTCGGGATAGAGGATTTCGACGATCTCGACCTCTTCGTTGGGGCCAAGCGGGCCCACGGCCACCAGTTGCCGCCAGCCCAATAGGCGGTCCACCGGATCGCTGGTTGCCACCACCCCGCCGCCGGTGCTCGATGCCACCACTATCCAGGCCTCCCGGTCGTTGCTGACAGTAAGGGCCACGTCGTCGATCCCGTCGCCGTCCACATCGGCCAGCAGGGGAGCGATGGACTCGATGACGTCATCCTCAGATCGATAGACCGTCTCGACCTCGTTCACCCCCACCGTCACCACCACGGCGGTGGTCGCCTCGAGATTGTCGCCCAGGGAGGAGTGGGGATATCGGTCGGTCGGCTCGGCTAGTACGAGCACCTGTTCGGGGCTGATCTGGACGACTCGGGAGTCGGGCAGAACCTCAAGGTCGGGCCGCCACAGGGTGCCGTCGGGCTCAAGGACGGTGAGCCGTTGAAGATTGTCCACATAGACGGCGCGGCTTCCGGTCAGATACACGGGAATGCTGTTGGGTGACGCATTGGCCGGCGTGGTGGCCAGGCGCACCGAACTGCCTTGAACAGCCAGCACCGGCGGCTGGCCGGGGATCAGCCGTTCGCCGGGGACGTTGATCTCAACCGGCTGACCTCCGACGGGAACCTGGTAACCGACCACCGTCCCGTCGGCTAGGGCCACCACCCAGACGTCGCCGTCGGGTGTGCTGGCGCCGGTTACCCACGTGGGGTTGCTGCCGAGATTTATGTCCTTGGTGGTTACCTGCTGAATGAATCCTGTGCCCAACCCCAGGCCTGTGGCCAACCGGTTGCCATCAGGCTGGAACACGGGGTCGGCGTGAGTCACCGGGCCGAGGTCGGCGGGCAGCGAGGTAGTCGGGACAGGCGTCGATGAAGGCTGGGGAGCGGCTGTAGCGATCTCGACTGGGGAGTCGCCCGAACCGAACCCGCAAGCCCCGATGAGCGCGGCGGTGAGGACAACGAGGGCGGCGACGAGCACGGCCGGCGCCCGGCGCAACACCGCGGGCTCGCGGGTGGCGCCGCGGCTCATGTCCGCTCGAACCGCCAGCCGCCCTCATGCAGGGTGAGGCGATGCCGGGGACCGGGCACGCTGGCGTCATTGGTGTCGTAGCCGGCGTCGCCGTGCCACATCGACACTGGGACCTTGCCGTCGAGGCCGATGTGGGTGGCGTAGTGCGGAATGTCGCCGGCTCGGCCGCGTGCCGCGGTCAAGGCATGTTCGACGGTGGGATGCTCGGCCAACTCCATCAGGGTGACGAAAGTGGGCGGGACCATATCGATCTCGCCGACGGCGTGGCGGGCCAAGGTGTCAGCCGGTCGCCACCAAGCGTGTTCTTTGATCTCGCCGCCGTCCACGGTGACTGTGCCGGCGGGCGCGGGGGCGAGGAAGAACCAGGTGGCGAAGCGCTTGTCAATGGTGGTGGGAGGCACCCAGTGGGAGTAGGGCACCAGGTTGTCAATGCCAATGTCCAGGTTGGCCTCCTCGGCGGCTTCTCGCACTGCGGCGGCCCGGCTGGCCGCGAAAACGTCATCTGGTTGCCCGACGGGGTAGTCGTCGTCGTCCACCCGGCCGCCGGGGAACACCCACATGCCGCCGACGAAGCTGAGCTGGGAATTGCGCCGCATCATCAGGGTCTCCAGCCCTCCGGGGGCGTCTCGCAACAAGACCACGGTTGCAGCCGCAACCAATTCGGGGGCGTTGTCGTCTTGGCCGGCCCAGTCGGTGAATCGCTCGCGCCCGGCGCTGCGGGGGTAGTCGCTCATGGGGATTCAATTCCCATCATCCGCGCCCGCACCTCGGGGTCGGTCACGAACACCGGGGCGTTGTCGTCGCCCAACATGGCCAGCTTTACCGACATGCCGCCGTCCACTGCCAGCACCTGTCCGGTGATGTAGCTGGCCTGGGGGCTGAGCAAGAACACCGCGGCAGCGGCGATCTCGGCGGGATGGCCTCGGCGGCCGAGGGGAATGGCCCGTTTGGCCGCTTTAGGGGACTCATGGTCCCCGGCTCGGGGAGTGGTGATGGTACCGGGGGCAATGGCATTGACCCTGATGCCGTGGCCGCCCCACTCCACAGCCATGGTGCGGGTGAGGGAGTTGAGCCCGGCTTTGGCCGCCCCGTAGGCGGCTAGGAAGGGCTGGGAGGCCAGGCTGCTAACGGAGGAGACGTTGACCATGGCACCGCCGGTGCCCGCGTCGATCATGGCCCGGGCCACAGCCCGGTTGAGGAATGCCACATAGCGGAGGTTGTTGGCCATGACCCGGTCCCAGCCCTGGTGGTTGATGTCGACCAGAGGGCCGAAGTCCTCGATGCTGGTACCGCCGGCCACGTTGATGAGCCCGTCGATCCTGCCATGGGCATTGAGTGCGGCCTGGACAATGGCTGCTGGGGCGTCGGGCTTGGTGAGGTCGGCTTGGACTTTGACCACCGGGCGGGAGAGCAGGTCGAGCTTGTCCAACTCCTCGGGAGACTGCTCCACAACCACCACTTCGGCACCGGCAGCCAGCGCGGCCTCGCAAGAACAAGTGCCCATGCCACCTCCTCCGGCCCCGGCCACGATCACAATGGCACCGGTGAGATCGACAACAGGATCAGCCATCCCCCTCACCCTACGGCCTGTCGCTCGGTGTGCTGAGTCGCGCAGAAATCATCGGCTTGGCGGCAACCCTGGCATGATGAGTTGCCAGAGGCCCAGAACGAGGGGTTGTGACCATGAAAGAGCTCAAGGGCAAGGTCGCGGTGGTTACCGGTGCGGCCAGCGGGATCGGGTTGGCACTGACCAAGAAGTTTGTTTCCGAGGGCATGCCGGTGGTGATGGCCGACGTGGAGGAGGAGGCATTGGCTGCATCGGCCACCCAACTCGGGGCCGAGGGCGCCGATGTGCTGGGCGTGCTGTGCGATGTGAGCGACGCTTCCTCGGTGCAGGACCTGGCCGAGCAAACCCTGTCGTCATACGGCGGGGTGCATGTGGTGTGCAACAACGCTGGCGTGGGGCCGGCCGGAATGATGCTGGAGACCACTCCCGAAGAGTGGGAATGGATCGTGGGGGTGAACGTGATGGGCGTGGCCCACGGGGTGATCACGTTTGCGCCGCTCATGGTGGAAGCCGGGGAGGGACACATCGTCAACACCGCGTCGGAGGCCGGACTAGTCACCAACGGCTTACTGGGCATGTATTGCGCCACCAAGCACGCCGTTGTGGGTCTTACCGAGTCGCTGTGGCGAGAGGTGCATCCCCAAGGTGTCGGGGTGTCGTGCCTGTGCCCCAATCTAGTGAACACCCGGATATTCCACTCCGAGCGCAACCGTCCCTATGGAGCGGAGCTGACTGCCACGCAGAACGCCATCATAACCCCGCTGCGGGAGACCCTCAGCGCTCGGGGCATTGCTCCATCGGATGTGGCCGCCAAAGTGGTGGATGCCATCACCGAAGACCGGTTCTGGGTGTTCACCCACGACATCACCCCAGAGGCGGCCGCGGTGCGGTTCACCGACATTGAGGCCCGCCGCAATCCCACCGATCCCTATGCGGGAATGGAGTTCTAGCTCGGTCTCCTCCAGTCGCTTCGGGGTCCCTTGGCCGCGGTGGACTAAATTCTTGTCATGGCTGTAGTGGACCAAGCTCCCCGTCTTCCCCTGTTCGACACCCTGGACTTCGACGATTTCCATGCCGATGAGCTGCCCCGGCGCCTGGCCGAGGGCCATGGAGCGCTGGCCGCGGATATCGGAGCCGGGGCCCTGGCTAAGAGCTTCGCCTGGCGGCTGACCGACGGGCGGTCGATTACCTATGCGATCGGCGATAAGGGAGTGGAACTCCGCCCCGGCGACGACGCCGAGCTGGTGGTGGAGGTCAGCGAAAAGGACTGGTCGAACTACGTGGCCGAGCTGTGGACTTGGGTCGGCTTGCTGTATGCCGAGGCCGCCGAGATGGTCCGAGGTGATTTCGGGCTGTTCGAGGACTTCGAGCCGGTTCTGTTGGCCATGTACCACGGTCGTCCCCTGTATGAGGGGTGGGAGCCCACGGTGGACCTCTCACGGAGCTTCACCCTTGACGACGACCACGAGGAGATGAGCCGGTTCCTCGACGAGGCCGGATTCCTCCACATCCAAGGCGTGTTCAGCGCCGAGGAGATCGAGGCCCTGCGGGCTGAGGTGGAGCGCCAGCGGAGCGCAGCCACCCCCGAAGATCACCGCTCCTGGTGGGCCACCAACGCCGATGGCGAGGAAGTGTGCTGTCGGGTGACCCACATGGACGACCGCAGCGAGCTGATGCTCGGCTTGGTCGGCGACCGCCGTTTGGACGGTATCGGCGCGCTGGGCGGAGACGACTTCGCCGCCTATCCCGAGCGGGGCGACGGCGTATCGGTAGTCATCAAGCTGCCCAGCATCGTGGAGGGCTTGGCCGACCTGCCCTGGCACCGGGACTGCGGCACCGGCGGGCACTCCGTCACCTGTCCCACCGTGAGCATCGGCATACAGCTTGACGAATGCTCAGAGGCCAACGGCCAACTCCACTACCTCGCTGGCTCCAACAAATCGTCCAACCGCGCTCGCCGGGTGAGCGACGACTGGCCCACAGTGGCCATCAGCGCCTCGCCCGGTGACGTGACCGTCCACTACGGCCACACGATGCACGGCGCCCCGCCCCCCGCCGCGGCCCCCGAATCCGGCGGTCGCCGCACCATCTACGTGGGCTATCACAAGCCCCTTTGGGCCGAGTTCATCCCCCCCGGCCAGGGCTACAACGACATCTTGTTCAAAGACGGTGGGCGCATCATGAGCCCCGAGGAATTCCAAGAGCAGAGCGGCTAAGCAGCCGCCTGGCTGTCCGGCCGTTCAGCGAACCAGCAGCCGGTCGACGATCTCTTCCAACAGGGGTTCGAGTTTCTTGGCTACGGCGTCGGTGTCTTCGCTGAGGTAGTCGTGGGGGATCACTACTCGGGGGACATCGGGCAGGCCCAGGGAGCGGGCCACTGTGTTGGCGGCCACCGTGAAGGGCTCAGTGACCACGGTGACGGTGGGGATGCCCAGCCTTTCCAGGTTCACGGCGTCGAGCACACTGCCCGACGTGCATGAGCCTCATTTAGCCAGGCCGTTGACCACCCCGGCGCAAGCCCGGAACGAGGCCAGCATGTCGTCGCCAGCCGGGCGGCTGAGCACTGGTTTGTGCTGGCGGACCACCGCAGTCACATCCAGGCGGTGGCGAAACTCTCTCTCCAGCACTTCGGTGTAGCGGGTGAAGTCGGGCCCCGATGAGGGGTTGTACTCGTTGACCAGGAATCCGATGATCAGCGGCCCCTGGGTGTGGCCCCTCCGGGGGGCCAGTTCGCCGTCGTTGACCACCACCTCGCCTCGGGGATCAACCAGCTCGCCGATCAACTTCACCCTCTAATCCTGCCAGTTCCCTCAGTCCAGCGCCCGGCTCACCGCGTAGCCGCCCAGATTCCCCCAGCCGGCGCACACCGCCATCCAGGGGATCGACTCGGCCCCGGTGACCATCACGTGGATGTCCTCGGGCCGCTCGGTGACCGGCACCAGCGTGTTGGTATCGTCGGCGTCTACCCAGTCGGGCCACCAAGCATAGGGGGGAACTCCGGGGGAGAGCAGGTCACCGATGCGCCGCCGGGCCTGCTGCCACAGCTCTTGTTGCACGGCGGTCCGGTCGTAGCCCTGCTCAGCTAGGTGGCGGGCCTCGTTGGGGGTCAGCACCACCAAGGTTTCGCCCATGGTGTGGGTGTTGTTGCACCCCTTTATGGCCATGGCATCGGCTAGCTGGGCCAGGCGATTGACGGGAGTGTCGTCGGCCCCCCACATGGCCACGCTGGTGGGGGACTCGCAGGCGAACACCGTGATGCCGCTGTCGGAATCGATGCTTCGGTCCTGGTGCAGAGCTGGCCACGGGCTGGCCGGCGATTCGGCCACGCAGAAGGCGTAGCGGCCGGGATGGCCGAACACCTCTTTGACCGGTTCGCCGGGAGTGGCCCCACCGGCGTTCCACAACAGCAATTTGATGGCTCGGCCGATAGCCGCGTTGGCGTGGGCCCCGCCGCCGCTGAATACCGACTCGGTATGGGCCATTTCGAGCCGCTCGACCGCCGGACCCGACACTATGACCAGTGGCCAGCACGGATGGGTGGTGGTAACCACCCCCCGCAGGTTGAAGCGATCCTCCAGCATGGCCTCGACGGCGATCAGCACCACCTCGAAGTGCTCGGGCTTGCAGCCGGCCATGACCGCATTGGCCGCTACCACTTCCACGGTGGCCGCTCCACCCCGCGGCGGAATGGCTCCCAACAGCTGTTCGGGGTCCCGGCCCGAGGCAGCAACAAGGGCGTCTACCGCCGCTCGAGTGGGGGGATACACCGGCAGTCCGTCGGTCAACCCTTCGGAGTGGGCCAGCTCCACCCACTCCTCGATGGTCTCGGCCGCGGTTATCGCGCTCATCGGCTCAATCCCATCCGAAGAGCCGCTTGGGGTTGGCCTCGAAAATCGCCTGCTTGGCGTGAGCATCCAAATCGGTACGCCCGGTCACGCCGGTCACGCTGGTGGGGAATCCGCTGTCCCAGTGGGGGTAGTCCGACGCCCACACGATGATGTCGCTGCCGATCTGCTCGATCACCTGCGGCAGCCCGTGTTCGCCCTCGGTGGACACGAACAGCCGCCCCTCGGCCAGGTACTCGCCGGGCGGCTTGGTGATGGCGTCAAACTCGTGGCTCCGGTACTCGTAGTGCTCGTCCAAGCGCTCCAGGGTGTGGGGCACCCAGCCCACCCCGCCTTCCAACAGGGCCACTCGCAGCCCCTTGAACCGCTCGAACACCCCGCCGCAGATCAGCGTTGTGGCCGCGAACATCAGATTGAACGGGAACTCGATCACGTGGAGCTGGGCGTAGGCGTCGGTGAACCGGCTGTTGGCGAACCGGCAGCCCCCGGCATGGAACCCCAAAGGCACATCCAGCTGCTCGGCCAGGTCGTAGAGGGGATCGTTGTCGGGGTGGTCGGGGTTGCGGTCGCCCACCGCGCAGGGCACGGTCAGCGACACGAATCCCAACTCGGTCACGCACCGCTCGGCCTCGGCCACGACCTCATCCATCCACTTCAGGGGCAGTGCCGGAGTGCCCCGGAGCCGGTTGGGGTCGGCGGAGCACCAGTCGGCCAGCCAATTGTTGTAGGCCCGGCAGCAGGCGATAGTGAGGTCTCGGTCTGATCCGGCGTATAGGCCGAGCGACATGGCCCCGTACAGCACGGCGATGTCGATACCCTCGGTATCCATGTCGGCCAACCGCAGCCCGGGGTCCACCCCGCCCTCGCGGAGGGTTGTCGACTCCCTGATGCCCTCGGGAGCCCAGGCCCCTGTGCCCGTGCCCGGAGGGATCACCTTGCCCTCGATCACGTATCGGGTGGTGTCCCGCTCGTCGGTGATCAGCCGGGGCCGCTGTTCGTGGAACCTGGCCGGCAGGTACTGCTTCCACAGCTCGTCGGGCTCGAAAACGTGGCCGTCCACGTCGATTACCAGATGCTCCGGCATCCTATGAAGCTAACCCCTCCGGGGTGCAGTGGCCCGCGCCGGGCGGGCAGTGCGTAATCTTCTGCCCATGGTCAGCCTTGGAGTCCTTCCCCACATGCACGAGTCGGTCGTCACCGATCCCCGCTGGGTTACCCAGTTTGCCCAAGCGATGGATGAAGAGGGAGTGGAGTCGATTTGGACCGTGGAGCACGTGGTGGTGGCCAACAACTACGAGCCCCGCTACTCCTACTCGGAGTCGGGCCGCATGCCCGGCGCCCCCGGTGTGGTGATGCCCGACCCGCTGGAGATGCTGGCGTTCATGGCCTCGGTTACCGAGCGGGTGAGGTTGGGCACCGGGGTGGTGGTGCTTCCCTTGCACCCGCCGGCGGTGATGGCCAAGCGGGTAGCTACCCTCGACGCCCTAAGCGGCGGCCGGGTGATCCTCGGGGTGGGCAGCGGCTGGCAGGTCGAGGAGTACGCCGCCTGCGGGGTGCCCTACGAGGGCCGTGGCGATCGGCTAGACGAGTGCATCGGCGCCCTTCGGGAGCTGTGGGCTCCCGGCTACCGCACCTACGAATCCAACGCGGTGAGCTTCACCGAGTGCGAGAGCCTGCCCAATCCGGCTCAGCCCGGTGGGCCGCCCATCGTAATCGGGGGCAGCACCGGGCGGGCGGCTCGGCGTGCCGGGCGCATCGGCGACGGCTTCTACCCCTATGTGATCTCTCCCGACGACTATGCCGACCGAGTGGCCACCATCCGGGCCACCGCCATCGAGCACGGCCGGGATCCTGAGGCCATCGAGATGACGGTGTGGCCGGGCAGCTACAAGCGGGGCGGTTCGTTCGACTTGGGCCTCATAGAGAAGTACGCCGAGTCGGGCCTCAACCGGCTGATCGTGTCGGCCGCCGAGTCGGGCAGCACCGACATCGACGACATCCGGAGATTTGTCGCCCGCTACCAGGGCGAAGTCCTGGACAAGATAAGAGGATAGCCATGGCATTGATTACTCAGATCGGCGATGTGAAGGTGACCCTGGTGCGGGAGATCCTGCAACCGGTTCCCCCCGAGGGAATGTATGTGGAGCCTGACATGGCGGTATTCGAGGCCAACGCCGACTGGCTGGCTCCTCAATTCTTGGACGAGTCCGGCGACCTCGCCCTGTCCATCCACGCCCTGGTGTTGGAGTCGGAGGGCCAGACCGTCATGGTGGACACCTGTATCGGCAACCGCCCCATCGAGATGCTTCCTGAGATGAGCCCTCTGGGCGACGGGTTCCTCGACGAGTTGGCCGCCGCCGGGTACGAGCCCGAAGACATCGACATCGTGTTGTGTACCCACCTGCATTTCGACCACGTGGGCTGGAACACGATCATGGTGGACGGCCAGTGGGTGCCCACCTTCCCCAATGCCCGCTACCTGTTCGGTCGCACCGAGTACGAGTATTGGGACTCCGGTGCCGAGGGTGCCGCCATCACCTTCGGCGACGCCGTGCGCCCGGTGCTCGAAGCGGGCCTAGCCGACCTGGTGGACAGCGACCATGCGGTGACCGATGAGATCAGCCTCGAGCCCTCGCCCGGCCACACCCCCGGCCATGTCAGCGTGCGCATCTCATCCGCAGGGCAAGAGGCGGTGATCACCGGCGATCTCGTCCACCACCCCGTGCAGTTCGCCGCCCCCGAGTGGGTGATGACCGCCGATGACGACCCACCGAGAGCCTCCGCCACCCGAGTGGAGTTCCGCGACCGCTACGCCGACTCCGGCGTCCTAATCTTCGGCACCCACTTCGCCGGCCCCAGCTGCGGCCACCTGTCAAACGCCGACGGCCGCTGGGTATTCACCGCGAAGACGTAAGCAGGGAGCCTCATCCTCCTGAAACAGAGGCGCGGGCCATGATGCGGCGGGAGGGGTAGTAGTCGTTGGCGCCGTAGTGCTGGACCGCCTGGTTGTCCCAGATGACCACGGTGTTTGGCGCCCAGCGAACGCGGCAGTGGTATTCGGGGATTTCGGCTTGGCGGCAGAGCTGGTTGAGCAGTTCGTCGCTGTCGTCGACTGGTGAGCCGTCGGCGTCGATCAGCTCGGTGGTGAACCCTGCGTTCACGAACAAGGTGAGGCGGCCGGTGCGGGGATGGGTACGGGCCACTGGGTGGACGACTGGAGGGACTTCGGCCCGTAACTTGTCCAACTCGTCGCCGTACTTGTCGGCATAGGAGCTCGTCGTCCACATCAGCCAGCGACAGGCCGCTCAGCTCAGTGCCAATGGTGGGGCCACCGGGGACACTTCGAACCGCTCAAATTGGGCTGGCTCCCAGCCATCGGGTAGCCGGTGCATGACCCGAGGACCATCGGGATGACGGCGCACAATCCCCATTGTGGCCGACAGCCTTTTGCCTCAGTCAGTGGAGTCGCGTTCGGCAAAGATGTCGGTGGCGATCTCGAAGGCCTTCATGGCCGCCGGGAAGCCGGCGTAGATGGCGGCTTGGATCATGACCTCGCATATCTCGGTTCGGTTGAGGCCGAAGGAGTCCAAGCCCATGATGATGTGCTCGCGGATGGCGAACTCGTTGCCCAATGCAGTCATCATGGCGATGGTGGCCAGGCTGCGCTCCCGTCGGCTCAGCACCGGACGACCCCACACCGCCGAGGGCCCGACCCTCAACATCTCCATCACGTCTTCGCGGACTTCCTCAGGAATCGGCAGGCGGCTGAGCACATCAGGTTGACGAGGTTCAGTCATGGCCCGACCGTACCCCAACGGTGGCTACTGGCCGCACGCGGTGCGCGAAATTCACTGTGCCGAAGCTTCTGCGACCGGCAACTCCCCGGCTCCGTGGTTGGAAGTCCAGCATTGATGCCAATACTTGTAGCCTATGGGGATCGGTCCTGAGGACAAGGCATGACCATCAACACGGACTTCCTGCTGAGGTGCATCGGCACTTTGGAAGCTGCCCACGACTGCGGTGAGCATTTTGCCGAGGCCACCCTCAAACTTCTTACAGATTTCATTGCCGATGCCAGGGAGCTAGCCGAGGTCATAGCGGAGCCAGTCGGTGGCTGACCAGCTCCATTTGCTGCCCCGCCACCGAGAGCAGATCCAGGCGCTGCTGCAAGAGCACGTACCCGAAGCCGAAGTTTGGGCCTATGGCAGCCGCGTCAACGGCCAAAGCCACGATGCCAGTGACCTTGACCTAGTGCTTCGCGACCCGAATCTCCAAAAGATTGACGCATGTCAGCTTGCAGACTTGAGCGAAGCGTTCACAGAGTCCAACATCCCCTTCCTTATCGAAGCCCGCGACTGGGCGAGACTGCCTGAGAGCTTCCACCGGGAGGCTATTCAGTGGTTCAAGAGGCGGCAAAGGAGGTTCCCTTTCTTGGCGGTGATTAGGCGTTTTGCCGATCGAGGGCGCCAGCCACTGCGGCGCCCGCGGTTACGCCGCAGGCGGCGGCCCATAGCCAGCTGAGGGCGGCGAGGGTTCCGGCGGTGGCCACGGTGATGGCGGTGCCGCCGAGGGTCCAGTTCACGGCCACTGCGGCGATGGTCGATACCGCTGAGAACCAAAGGGCTGAGACCAGGCCGCCGATCAGGTCGTGGCGAAGGGGGCGCCGCGGGCAGGCCATTTTTTGCACAAGGGTGAACACGGCCACCGCGGCCAAGAAGCCGGCGATCGGCGCAAGGCGGTGGTCGACCCACACCGCAATCGCAGTGGGACCGGCGATCAAAGGGACGGCCCCGATCAGGAGCCAAAATCCGGCAAATCTCTCCAGCCACCACGACCGGCGGGACTCGCCCCGCACCCGTCGGACAGCCCGGCAAGTGGCGGCCGCTGCCCTCATGGTGCCCCACACCGCGACCACCGCGGCGATTGACGTGGCGGCCACCGGCGCCGACACAACGTCGGCGAACTCCTCGCCGATGGTGCTGTCAACGTCGCCGAGCGCGGTCTCGCCGGCGTCGGCCAGCCACTCGTTGAACCGGTCGGCGATCCGATCCGAAACCGCCCGAACCGTCGAGGCGATGGCGGCCGCGGCCACGGCCGCGGGGAACAGCGACACCGCCGACCAGAAGGCGATCTCCGCCGCGCCAGTGCCGCCCTCGCCCTCCTGCCAGCACTTGATTGATTGCTTGATGAGGGAGCCGATGTCCACCATATCCCAGAGGGTAGCTACGGTTGCCGAATGGCATTCACAAGGCGGCGAATCGTAACAGGTCACGACGCATCGGGAGCACCGGTCATCATCTCCGACGGACAGGCCGAGTCGAGCTTCTTGGGACGGAGCACGGCCAGCATGTGGTATGTCGGTCAGCATCCCGTCACCGTGGACGACGGCGGGGAGGAGCCAGAGGGCATAACCGATTTCGTCCCTCCGCCCGGGGGGATCTCGTGGCGGTTCTTTTCGCTGAAGCCCTCGGGAGGAAAGGCGATCGGCCCGCTCGACGATCCTCGGTTCGACCAAGACCGGGTCGGCTTTCACGCCACCCCCACCATCGATTTCATCGAGATCATTTCAGGCCAGATCCGCTTGGAGCTGAACGACCATTGGGTGGAGCTCGAAGCGGGCGGCTGCGTCATCCAGAGGGGCACGTGGCATCGGTGGATCGTCATAGGCGACGAGCCCTGTGTGTTCAGCGCCACCATGCTGGCCGCCACCGAGGGTACCGATCCCGGGTTTGCCGGGGCATCTGTCGGCACCGTGGGTCCTCGGCGGATCGTTACCGACAGCGACGGGGTGTGCGCCGATGGGCCCCCCGGAACCGCCACCCAATCCGAGGGCGGGCTGGTAACCGCCGAGCTGTGGCACACCTTCGCCCCGGTGGCCAGCGAGCTCCAGGGCGGTGATGCCCCGGTTTCGGAGATGCAGCTCAACCCGCCCGGCGGAGGGGTCACCTGGAAGCACGTGACCATCCCGGCGGCCATGGCCGACCGGGCGGCCATGATGCACCAGACTCCCACCATCGACTTCGTGCGGATCGCCCAGGGCACCGTCGATTTGGAGCTGCCCGGCCAGCCCCCGGTACACCTTGCCGCCGGTGACTGCGTGATCCAGCGGGGCACCGAGCACGCGTGGCGAAACACCGGTGACGGCCCCTTTACCCTCTCGGCGGTGATGGTCGGGGTGGGCAGTGGCTGATCAATCAAGGGCTGAACTAGATCCCCGGCTCCAGTCCCTGGTCGACAAGGACGAGATCACCGACACCATCCACCGGGTGGCTCGGGGTACCGACCGGCTCGACAAAGAGCTGATCATCTCCGGCTATCACCCCGACGGGTTCGACGACCACAACAACTTCCGTGGCAGCCCGGTGGAGTTCGCTGACTGGGTGCAGGAGGTGCTGGCGGCCTTCGACTACACCCAGCACCTGTTAGGCCAGTCCCGCATCCAACTGGAGGGGGACGTGGCCTTCGGGGAGACCTACTGCAACGCCCACCATGTGGTGCATCCCACCGAGGAGGGGCCGGGCTCCGACATGCGCATGGGCCTGCGCTACGTGGACCGGTTTGAGCGGCGCGACGGAGGACCTTGGCTGATCGCCACCCGCATCTGCGCTTTCGAATGGCGCTATACCCTCACCCTCAATTACTCGTTCCCCTACGACGACGACTTCACCATCGGCTACCGCGACCGCTCCGACATCACCTACACCCGGAAGGGCCTGATGGGAGAGCCTCGGGGCTAAGCAGAGCTCTAGCCCCCCATCAGGGGGCCCTCCGACATCGACTCAATGGTGGACACCGCGGAGATGTTGTGGTCCGTGTCGAGCGACTCGAACAGCACGCCGGTGGGGGAGTGGAGGTTGAACAGCACGATGGCCCCGTCGGGTCCCCCTCGCTCCATGTGAACCTCCCCACCCGGGCTCTGGCCGTAGGCGCCGGCGGGCTTGATCTTGTGGACGGTCTCGCCGTGGGGCTCGATGTCGAACACGTGGTGCTCGCCCTGGAGCACAAGCGTCCGGGTAGCGGCCACATGGCGGTGGAAGTGGCAGTGGGAGTTGGGGGCGAAGCGAACCAGCAGGTCGAGCGTCCCGTTTTCGGGCTGCGAGCCGAGCACGGCCACGTCGTATTCGATGGGATAGTCGAACTCCGGGCCCCCTTCCATGTGGGTCCAATGCACGTTGCTCAAGTCGAATCGGGCCTCGAAGGTCATGGGTTCTATCGTAGTGAGCTATGAGCGACACTCTCTCTTCCGACCCCAGGATGGACTTCGACCCCGATGCCCTCCGGGAGAAGTACCGCCAGGAGCGGGACAAGCGCCTCCGGGCCGAAGGCAACAACCAGTACATCGCCATGGACGGCGAGTATTCCCGCTATCTGGACGACCCGGCCCAAACCGGGATCACCCGGGAGCCCCTCACCGACGAGGTGGACGTGGCCATAATCGGTACCGGGTTCAGCGGGCTATTGGCCGGGGCCCGGCTGCGCCAGTTCGGGGTGGAGAGCATCCGGATGATCGAGACAGGGGCGGAGTTCGGCGGCACCTGGTACTGGAACCAGTACCCCGGCGTGCAGTGCGACATCGAGTCGTACATCTACCTGCCCATGCTGGAGGAGATGGGCTACATGCCCAAGGAGAAGTACTCCTATGGGCCCGAGATCCTGGAGCACTGCAAGGCCCTGGGCCGCCACTTCGACCTGTACCGCGACGTGTGCTTCGGCACCCGAGTCCATGAGATGCACTGGGACGACGCCGACAACCGCTGGGTTTTGCACACCAACCACAACGACCGGATGCGGGCCCGGTTTGTGATCATGGCCATCGGTCCGCTCAGCCGACCCAAGTTGCCCGGCATCGCCGGTATCGACACATTCGAGGGCCACTCCTTCCACACCAGCCGGTGGGATTACGACTACACCGGCGGCGACACCAACGGGGGCCTCAGCAATCTGTCCGACAAGGTGGTCGGGGTGATCGGCACCGGCGCCACCGCGGTGCAGTGCATCCCCCATGTGGGCGAGGCCGCCCAGCACCTGTACGTGTTCCAGCGGACCCCGTCGTCCATCGACGTGCGGGGCAACCAGCCCACCGACCCCGAGTGGGCCATGTCGCTGGAGCCCGGCTGGCAACAGCACCGCATAGAGAACTTCGGCAACATCGTGGCCGGCAGCATGCAGGAGGAAGACCTGGTCAGCGACGGCTGGACCGACATCTTGCGCAACCTCACCGCCCTGGGCGAAGGCACCCGCATGGGTACCCCCGAGGAGATCGCCGAGGCCATGGAGATGGCCGACTTCCAGAAGATGGAGCAGATACGCCGCCGGGTCGACCAGCTGATCGAAGACTCGTCCATCGCCGAGGCGCTCAAGCCGTACTACCGGCAGTTCTGCAAGCGTCCCTGCTTCCACGACGACTATCTGCCCACCTTCAACCGCGACAACGTCACACTGGTGGACACCGACGGCCAGGGCGTGGAGCGCATCACCCCCCGGGGCGTGGTGGCCGGCGGCCAGGAGTACGAGCTGGACTGCCTCATCTTCGCCACCGGGTTCGAGGTGGGCACCGACTACTCCCATCGGGCCAACTGCGACATCTACGGCCGGGACGGGGTGACTCTGAGCGAGCGCTGGGCTGACGGCATGTCCACCTACCACGGGGTGATCACAAGGGGCTATCCCAACCTGTTGCACATGGGCGGCATCCAGTCGGGCGTTTCCCCCAACTTCACCGAGCTCTACAACGAGCAGAGCCAGCACGTGGCCTACATCGTCGAGCAGGGCCTGTCGGCGGGGGCCGAGGTGGTCGAGCCCACCGAGCAGGCCGAGGCCGACTGGGTGCGGCTGATCATGGAATCGGCCTATCGCCGAGCCGGCTTCCTGGAGTCGTGTACCCCCGGATACTACAACAACGAGGGCAAGCCCGACGACGGGCCCGGCTGGTTCGGCGGCACCTACGGCGGCGGCGCCCAGGAATTCTTCAAACTCCTGGATGCGTGGCGCGACGAGGGCTCCCTTGAGGGCCTCGAGCTGAGCTAATTCAGTGACCGTCAAATTCGCCTACCGCAGCGGCGAGACCTGGGCCGAGCCATGGGCCGACTACCGCGCCCTGCGCGACCAAGATCCGGTCCACGAGGTGGGCGACGGCCAGTTCTGGGTACTGTCCCGGTTCGACGATGTGTTCGCTGCGGCCCGCGACACCGCCACCTATTCGTCAGCCAACGGCCTGACCACTGCCCCTGACGACATGGCCAGCTTCGACGAGAAAGCCCGGCCCATCGTGATGATGGACCCGCCCGAGCACACCGCCATGCGCCGACTGGTCAGCCGGCCCATGACCCCCCGCCAGGTGGCCCCGGTGGAGGACCTGGTTCGGGAGTTCATCACCGACAAACTCGATGCGGTGGCCGACGCCGGGGAAGTCGACATCGTCCAAGCCCTGTTCAAGCCGCTGCCCAGCTATCTGGTCGCCCACTACCTGGGCGTCCCCCCCGAAGACCGGGTGCTGTTCGACCGGTGGACCGAGCGCATCGTGCAGGCCACCGCCGAATCCACTGCCGAATACGGTCAGGACGCCAGCGCGTTCCTCGAGCTGTTCGAGTACGCCACCGGGCTCATCGAACGCCGCAAAACCGACCCTGGCGACGACCTGGTGACCGGCCTGGTTCAACAGGGCGAAGACGTGGCATCGGCCATGTGGATCGTGGGATTCATCTTCACCATGATCACCGGCGGCAACGACACCGTCACCGGAATGCTAAGCGCGTCGACCGTGCTGCTCGACCGCCATCAGGATCAGCGCCAGGTGCTTATCGACGACCCGTCGATGATCCCCAATGCGGTGGAGGAGCTGCTGCGGCTCACCTCCCCTGTGCAGAACCTAGCCCGCACATTGACCCGTGATGTGACGCTGCACGGTGTCACCATCCCTGAGGGCAAAAAGGTACTGCTGCTGTTCGGTTCGGCCAACCGAGACGAGCGGGAGTTCGGGCCCACAGCCGATGAGCTCGACGTCAAGCGCAAGATCGACAAGATCGTCGCCCTCGGCTACGGCGCCCACCACTGCCTCGGTGCGTCGGTGGCCCGGATCCAGTGTCGGGTTGCGCTAGAAGAGCTGCTGGGGCGCTTCCCCGGCTACTCGGTGGACGAGGAGACCGCCCGCTTCGCCGGCGGATGGTCGACCCGCCGCTATGAGCACCTGCCGTTTACAACCAGCTGAGCGCGGCTAGATCGCGTCCAAGCGCTCCAGAAGCGCGTCGGGGGCGCCCACGTACCGGGCTATCTCTGATGCCGGAACAATCTCGCTCCACTGCCCGTCGCTCTGGCGCAGGATGGCAGGAAGACCAGAGGAGGCGGCGAGCTGCTCGGCGGTGGCCTCGTTGCGATGCAGGAGCTCGAGCTCCACGTCTGACATCGCACATGCCTGCTTCCATCTCTTGGATCCCGTCGGGTTCCACCCATGGGTGATGTCGCATAAGGCGCACTTGCCCCGGCCCAGGAGCTTGGCGGCCACATACCGCAGCTCCCCGCTGAGCCCGCCGTCAGCGTCGTAAATCCCCACGAAGGACATGCTTCAAGATACCGGTCCCGAAGTTCGACTACTCGGGCTGGCAGGCCCATTGCGACCATGGATCCAGTCCGGTGGTGTCTTCGTAGTACCGGACAAACTTGGCCGCCTGCATGTTGGTGGCGGGATCGGCGAGGTCGACGGGCTGCCCGTTGTGCGACAGTATCGACCACTCCGGCCGGCTCCAGCCTGTCAGCCAGCCTTCGTTGATCTGCATGAGCCCGATTGAGTACTGGCCCCACTCCTCCATGAAGTGGGTATTTGGATTGCCGTGAGATTCACAGCCCATCACCGACAGGACATCGTCCACCTCGTCGGGTGGGAAGTACTCAGCCACCAGCGGCCGCCATTGCTCGACACCGAAGTGGTCGAAGCCATCGACACCGTTCCCAGGAGAGGACAAGGCCATGGCGGACAGGGCGACAAAACCCAGCAGGAGTAAGGAGCGCATATTGGGGGTTTAGGGGTGTCCAGACTGAAAGGGGAGACTGAAATAACGGTCAATCTCGTCTAATCCGTTGCCCGAACGCCCGCCCGTGCCGCAGTGCCGCCGGGCCCCTTCACGGAACGGCCAAACACGATAGCGGCGATCACCAATGCGATGCCAAACAGTTCTCTGGTGCTGGGCACCTGGAGGAGCACGGCCAACCCCACTAGCACCGCGGTGGCAGGGAGCATCGCCTGCAAGAGGGCGAAGCGGTGCTGGGTGATGCGCCTCATGACCAACTGGTCGATCCAGTAGGGGATCACGTTGGACAACAGCCCGGTGGCCAGAGCCAACAGCAGCACCACCGGAGAGTCCAGCGCCGAGCCCACCTCGGTGGCGCCAAAACCGCTAATGGCCGCCGCTCCAGCCAACATCCCCAGGCCCAGTCCGTCCACCGCGGCCGGGCCCCGCGCCACCCGATGGCCGAGCACGATGTATCCAGCCCAGAACATCCCGGCCAACAAGGCGAACGCCACCCCCCGCATAGTGCCGTCAGCCTCCACTCCGGCCAGCACCACGACCCCGCCCGCGGCCAGCAGCAGCGCGGCGCCGGAGCGAAGGGTGCGGGTGCCCACCGCGGCTACCAGGATCGGGCCGGTGAACTCGATGGCCACCGCGTTGCCCAACGGCAGTTCGTCGATGGCCAGATAGATCGACAGGTTCATTGCGGCCAGCGCCGTTCCGAAGGCCGCAGCCCAGGCCAGGTCGTTGGCCTGCCAGCGGCGTTGCCAAGAGCGCCGCAGCACAATGATCATCACCGCCGCGCCCAGCACCCGCACCAGGGCCACGCCCGCCGGGGCCATCTCATCGAACAGATGGACGGCCACCGCCGCGCCCAGATACTGCGACACTGCCCCCACCATGAACAGCGGTTCGGGAGCAACCGACTCCAATCGGGGCAAGCGGGTCACAACAGAGTTCTAGTTGTCCTGCTTCTCCGTGTCCGTTCAAAGTGCCCTTTGCTCCCGTCTTGTCCGCAGAATTCCTAGAGTGCAGGGGTGGACAGGGGCGCGTTGTGGCAGCGGTTGGCAGAGGCTCGCTCCGCGGTGTTGAGCACCGTCACCGCCGACGGCCGGCCCCACGCGGTGCCGTGCTGCTTCTTCCTCAAGGGCGAAGTGGCGTACTCGGCGATCGACGCCAAGCCCAAGTCCACCTTGGCGCTGCGCCGCCTTGACAACCTGGCCGCCAACCCAGCGGCCTGCTTGTTGGTCGACTGCTACGACGACGACTGGTCGAAGTTGTGGTGGATCCGAGTGGACTGCACCGCCCGAGTGCTAGCCGACGGTGACGAACGCGACCACGCCCTCGATCTGCTGGCCGCCAAATACCCCCAATACGAAGACACCCGCCCGCCCGGGCCGGTCATCGCCCTCGACATCACCGCCTGGCGCGCCTGGCCGTAAGCGATTTCAGTTCGGCCTATAAGGGTGGCTCGGCCGCTGCGTTGCGCCCGGCCACCCGACCGAAGGCCAAGGCGTCGCCGATGTGGAAGCCACCGTCTTTGCATCGACTGTAGGTGGAGCTGACGGTGCCGGCGGCATAGAGGCGGCCGATGGGCTTGCCGAAGGGGTCGAGAACCTGGGCCTTCTCGTTGCGGCGGGGGCCGCCGTTGGTCCAGCCCAAAAGCGGCGCTGATGTGAAGCCGTAGTAGGGGGGCGTGGCCAGCGGGGCGAGAGTGGGCGCGAGACGGCCCAGCGGGTCGTGCCCAGCGGCGCAGGCGTCGTTCCATGAGGCCACCGACGCCTCCAGCCCGTCGGCGTCGATACCCATAATTTCAGCGAGGTCGGCGAGGGTGTCGGCCTTTTGGATCCAGCCCTTCTCGATCTCTGCCGAGTTGTCGGCGCTCCACTCGTAGCCCTCCATGAGCAGGTTCCATCCAACGGGCAGAATCTCCCGGGGTGGGGAGATGGGGCCGGCCTGCCGGGTGGTCTCGTCGAAGATCACGTGCAGGGGTCGGCGCTGGAACAGCTCGTAGTCGCCGTCGATCAGGCCGTGGCCGTGGCCTTGGGGCGGCATCTCGTTGTGGGACCGTCGGCCATCGTTGCCTACGCAGATGAATCCCATGGAGAAGATGAACATCACGTACATCCCCGCCTCGAACCCCTCGGCGGCAAAGCCGAGGGCGGCCATCATGTTGTCCATGTGCCACAGGTCGGCCCCTGCCTTTTGGGCCATCTTGATGCCGTCGCCGGTGCCCGCCGGCGAGCCCCACACCGGGGAGCCGGGCAGTTGCAGGTAGTCGCGCACCATCTCCGGGTTGTTCTCGAAGCCGCCGGTGGCCAGCACCACCCCCCGGCGGGCGCCCACCCGCAGCGGCTGGCCTTCCGAGGTGGCCGCCACGCCGACCACTGAGCCGTCATCATTTGTGATCAATTCTTGGGCCGGGGAGTCCAGCAGCACCTCCACGCCCCGGTCTCGCACCACGGCCGACAGGGCCTTCCACAGAAGCTGCTGGCCCATCTCCCCGTTGACGCCCAGATAGCCGCCGTAGAACTCGGCGCCGGGCATCTCGGGATATTCGGGCTTGTAGTCGGCGTGGACGCCCGGCGTCACTCCCAGGCCCTCCAGCCACTCGGTGTTCTTGTAGGTCTCGGTAGCCCACACCTGCACGATCTCCTCGGGCAGGGTGTAGGGGCCGCACAAAGACCGCAGATATGTGGCCATCCCGTCGGGATCGAGGCTGTTGAACCAGATACCCCCCGAGATGCGGGTGTTGCCCCCCTCGCGGCCCTCGGGCATCTTCTCCAACAAGATGACCGACGCCCCCTCGTCAGCCGAGGCGATGGCCGCGGCACACCCGGCCGCGCCCATGCCCAGCACCACCACATCAGCCTGCCGGTCCCAGTTTTCGCTCATGGCGGCAATCTAGGCGGGCGACTCCACTCGGTACAGTTTCTCGGCGTTGCCCCACAGGAGCTGGTGGCGGTCTTCGGGGGAGAAGTGGCTGAGGCTGGCGGAGATCTTCTCCTCGACGTTGTCGTACAAGCACGTGGGGTGGGGGAAGTCGGTCTCGAACAGCACGTTTTCGAGCGGGATCCGGTCGCCCAGCACGTCTTGGGGCGCCGATTCCTCAAACCAGAACGTGGTGAACACCTGGCCGGTGAAGTACTCGCTGGGCAGCTTTTTGAACTCGGGCCGCTCCTGGCGGCCGCCGCCCTCGACGAACTGGTGGTCGAGCGCCTCGAGCATGAACGGCAGCCAGCCGATGCCCGACTCCACCGACACCACCTTCAGCTTGGGGAAGCGGGGCAGCACTCCCGACAGCAACAGGTCGCATACCTGGATGCCGTTCTTGGTGAACAAGTCGATGGATTGCAGTGCGTAGGCCTCCACGAAGCCCCGACGCTCCACCCGGGTGCGGTCCCAGTTGAACTCGCCGCTGCCGATGTGGAACGACACCACCATGTCGTAGTCGCATATCGCCGACCAGAACGGGTCCCAGTGCGGCTCGCCCAGATAGGGCAGGCCGAACACCTGGGGTTCGCCGGTGAAGTTCACCGACCGGTAGCCCTTTGCCGCGCACCGCTGCACCTCGGCCACCGCATTGTCCACGTCCCAGAACGGAGTGGCCATCGACGGGATGAGGCGCCGGTCATCCGCGCTGCACCACTCGGACAAGAAGTCGTTGTAGGCCCTCACGCACTCGTACTTGAGCTCGGCGTCTTCTATGGACAAGAACTTCTGGGCGCCGAATCCGCCTACGTTGGGATACAGCACCTCGGCCCACACCCCGCGCTGGTCCATCAGCTCCAAGCGGGCTTGGGCGTTGTAGGCCGCTGGATGCACGTCGTCGTAACCGGCGGGGGAGTCGGGCATGGGCTCCTTCCAGCCGGCGGGGGCCGTCGGACCCACGGCGCCGATGCGCTCGTCGCCCAGCAGCCACACCTCCCGGCCTTCGGCCACCTCCACCCGGGGAACGTGGTCTCGGTGACGGGCCGACACCCGGCTGGTCCAGGTGTCGGCCGGCTCGGTGATATGAGTGTCGACATCGATAATCGAATAGGCCATATCCCAGTTTCGCGCCATTGCCATTGATAATGCGTTGTCGTTGGGCCCTGTATCGGTCAAGGATTGAGGGATGAGCAATGCCGGGAGCACAGGAGGCGACGAGCCCGGCGAGCGCAGCGACTTCATCCGCAGCCTGATCCGCCAGGACATCGCCGACGGCACCTTCGGCGGGCGGGTGCAAACCCGGTTCCCGCCCGAGCCCAACGGCTATCTCCACATCGGCCACGCCAAGTCGATCTGTCTGAACTTCGATCTGGCTGATGAGTTCGGAGGCACCTGCAACCTGCGGTTCGACGACACCAACCCCGAGACCGAGCGGTCCGACTTCGTGGCCGCCATCGAGGAGGACATCGCCTGGCTGGGCTATAGGTCGGACCGGGGCACCCTGTACGCCTCCGACTACTTCGAGCAGCTCTACCGGTGGGCCGAGGACCTGATCCGGGCCGGACTGGCCTATGTGGACGACCAGGACGCCGAGGCCATCTCCGAGAACCGGGGCGGCTTCACCGAGGCCGGCACCGACAGCCTGTGGCGCAACCGCACCCCCGAGGAGAACCTGGACCTGTTCCGGAGGATGCGGGCGGGGGATTTCGCCGACGGCGAGCGGGTGCTTCGAGCCCGCATCGACATGGCCCACGAGAACATGCTCATGCGCGACCCGGTGCTGTACCGCATCCGCCACGCCAGCCACCACCGCACCGGAGACCAATGGTGCGTCTACCCCACCTACGACTGGGCCCACGGCCAGAGCGACGCGGTGGAAGGGGTGACCAACTCGATCTGCACCCTGGAGTTCGACGCCCACCGCCCGCTGTATGACTGGTTCTTGGACCACCTCGACCTGCCCGGCGACCGCCCCCGACAGACCGAGTTCGCCCGCTTGAACCTCACCCACGCGGTGCTTTCCAAGAGGCGCCTGTTGCAGTTGGTAGACGATGGCCATGTCGACGGCTGGGACGACCCCCGCATGCCCACCCTTCGGGGTCTTCGCCGAAGGGGATTCCCCCCCAAGGCCATCCGGGAGTTCTGCCGCCACATCGGTGTGGCCCGGGTGGACGGCACCGTGGAGGTGGAGCTGCTGGAGTCGTTCGTCCGCCGAGAGCTCAATGCCACCGCATTGCGCCGGATGGCCGTGCTCAACCCGCTGCGCCTGGTGATCGAGAACTACCCCGAAGGCCAGGTGGAGATCCGGGAGGCGGGCAACAACCCTGAAGACCCGTCAGCCGGGGCCCGGCAGGTGCCGTTTTCGAGGGAGCTCTACATCGAACAGGACGACTTCATGCTCGATCCGCCCCCCAAGTACTTCCGGCTGTCTCCTGGTCGCGAGGTGCGGCTGCGGTCGGGCTACTTCGTGACCTGCACCGGGGTCGACACCGACGCCGACGGGAACGTCACCGAGGTCCGCTGCACCTACGACCCCGAGACCGGCTCAGGCCAAGCCCACGACGGCCGCAAAGTGAAGGCCACCATCCACTGGGTGTCAGCCGCCCACGCTTTTGACGGGAAAGCCGTGCTCTACGAGCGCCTCTTCACCGACCCCCACCCCGGCGCCGACAGCACCGACCCCATGGACTCCCTCAATCCCAACTCCGCCCAACTCGTCGAAGGTGCGAAATTCGAGCCGGCCATGGCCGACATCGCCCCCGGCCAAGTAGTCCAGTTCGAGCGCCTCGGCTACTTCGCCCGCGACCCCGAGACCCCCGACCTGTTCCACCGCACCGTCGGCCTAAGAGACGAATGGGCCCGCATCCAAAAACGCCAGGGCAAGAAATAGGCGGCTGAAGCTTCGACGAGGAGCGGTCAGTCCCCGATGGGCCAGCGTTCGGCGGTGGTGTTGACGGCGGGCCAGGCGTCGGCGTTTAGGGCGGCGTCGCTGCCGCCGTCCATGAACACCACCGAGCCGCAAAAGAGGCTGGCGTCGGGGGACAGAAGGAAGGCCAGCAGGTTGGCCACCTCAGCAGCCCGCCCAGGTCGCCCAATGGGGATGGGGTAGACGTCGCCCAGGTTCATGATCATGTCCAGGTTCTCGGCCACCAGCGGGGTGTCGATGAGGCCGGGGGCCACGCCGTTCAAGCGGATGCCCGATCCGATCCAGTCGGTGCCGATGGCGGTGCGGCGCACCCAGCGGGCCAGCGCCAGCTTGCTGGTGGCGTAGGCCGTGCTCGGATCGGCGCCGGCCAGCTCCCGGGCCTGGCCCTCATCGTCGCCTAGACAGGCCTCCACCAATCCATCGGGCAATTCAGCCAGCGTGGTGCTGGAGTTGGAGCTGATGGCGATGGCCGAAGAGTCGGTACCCTGGGCCAACAGCGGGCGCAGCCCCTCCACTGTGGCCACCGCCCCGAAGTAGTTGATCGACACCACCTGCCGGGGATCGGGCCCAGTGATTCCCGCGCCGGCCACCAGTCCGTCGATGCGTCCTCCGCTGGCTGTGGCCACCGCACCGATCATCGCGTTGCGCCCCTCGGGGGTGGACAGATCGGCGATGACCTCGGCGTCGCGTATGTCCACCCCAATCACTTCATGGCCGTCGCGCACCAGACGCTCCCTGGTGGCCAAGCCGATTCCGCCCGCTGATCCGGTGATGACAATCGTTCCCATGAGCACTAATCCTTAGCAGGCCCCTGCGGTGGCTTCTCTATTTTCATCCTTGCTTGCCGCCCCTTGGATGTAGCTGGCTGTGATGCATCTCAATTGGTGGGGCCGGCGAGCGGGTCTTGTTCGGTTAGGAGGTCGGTGGCGCTGATGGCGGTGATGTGGCCGGTGAGGGGGAAGCTGTGGGGGCCGGCGTGTACTACGTAGAGGTGGTCGAGGTTCAGGTCGGCCAGGGCGCTGTGCATCGACTTCGTGGCGGCTGGCCGGGCGGTGCGCTTGATCTCGAACCCCAGGACTCGTCCGCCGATCTCCAACCGCAGGTCGAGTTCGGCGCCGCCGTGGGTCGACCAGTGGGCGGGGTGGGGCGGGGCGAATCTGGTCAGGAGCTGTTCGAGGATCATGCCCTCCCAACTGGCGCCGAGCACCGGCGAGCGCTCGAGGTCGACCATAGTGGCGATGCCCAGCAGCGAGTGCAAAAGGCCCGAGTCGCGGATGTAGACCCGGGGCGATTTCACCTGTCGCTTTGAGATGTTGGCGAACCAGGGAGGCAACTGGCGGACCACCAGGGCGTCTGTGAGCGCGTCGATGTAGCGCCTCACGGTGGACTCCGACACGTCGATCGACCGGGCGATTCGGGCGCCGTTCCAGGTCTGCCCGTGGAAATGGGCCAGCATCGTCCAGAATCTCCGCATCGTCATGGCCGGGAAACGGAAGCCGAGGTTGGCGAGATCGCGCTCGAGGAACGTCGAGACGTAGTCGTCGCGCCAGCGGCTAGATGCCACCTCGGTCGGGGCGACGAAAGACTCGGGCAGCCCACCCCGCAGCCACAGGTCGTCGAGGCGGTGCCCGCCGACATCGGAGAGCCGCAGGCCTGCCAGCTCCACGAAGGTGACCCGGCCAGCCAATGACTCCGAGCCCAGTCCGGTGAGGTCGGGCGACGCGCTGCCGAGCACGACGAAGCGCCCCGGCCGGCGGTCCTCATCTACGAGGACCCGCAGCGTCGGGAACAACTCGGGCATCCGCTGGGCCTCGTCGATTACGATCGTCTCGCCGGCGTCGCGCAGTGCCAGAGTCGGCTCGGCGAGCCGGGCGAGGTCGCGATGGTCCTCAAGGTCAAAGAAGGCTTGCGGCGACGATTCAATGGACTGGCGGGCCAAGGTGGACTTCCCCGCTTGGCGAGGACCGGTAAGCAACGTCACCGGCGCTCGCGAGATTGCCTCCCGCAAGTTCCGGGCATCCAGCGGACGGTCAATCAGCGCCATCTGACCATATTATCCTTGAAAATCCGTCATGCAATGCGAGAATTGTCATGCAATCTAAAGCTCTGCGGTGGCTTCTCCATTTTCATTCTCTCCGTGAATAAATTGCATTCACTGCATGAATAGATCTGATTTCTCGCCTGGATGGAATTTGTCATGCAAAGTGAAATTTGGGCGGTCCTAGATCGTTGTCGGAAAGCAGCCTTCCTAAGTTGCCATATTTCTATGGTATAATTACCATAATATTATGGCAACGAAGACGACCATCAATTTTGACCCGGAGATGGAGGCTGCACTTGCCGAGCTGGTGGCGTTGGACGGTACCAAGACGCTGGCCATCAAGCGGTCTCTGCTCGCCGAGGTGAAGCGGCGTCGCCGCAGCCAGGCGATGCTCGACATGATCGCGTCGTGGGAGGCAGAGGAGGGGCCCATCAGCCCTGGGCATCTCGAGTGGGCCGATGCTGTTCTCGACCGCCAGGGGGTTGATCGTTGATCGTAGACGCTGGTCCGCTGATCCTCGACAGCGAGAACTTGAACTCCCGGCTGTGGGCCTTGATCAAGCGGGCCACCGAGCGCGGCGATGATCTGCACACCACCCATCCGGTGCTTGCCCAGGTATGGCGAGAGCCGGCAAGGCAGGCGAATTTGTCCCGCGCGCTGCGCTACTTCAATATCCACGCACTCGACGAGTCAGTGGACATAGGGCTCAGGCTCGCCAAATCCGACACCTCTGATGTGGTTGACGCCCACCTAACCGTGGTCGCGGAAGGCCTAGGCACGTTCATCCTCACCACCGACCACGAGGACATGTCGAAGCTCAGCGCCCGCTTCGAGCGCTACTGATAGCCGGATGGCCTAAGCAGGGTCCAGCGGAGCCCATTGGGGTTCGCGTTTTTCGGCGAAGGCGGCGGGGCCTTCCATCTGGTCGGGGTGGCCCCATATGCCGGTCATGTGGAAGGCACCGGTCTTGCTGGCGTCGGTGAGGCCGTGCTCCATGGCGTCCCACAGGGCCTTTTTGGTGGCGGCCATGGCCGAGGGGGAGTTGCGGGCGATGGCCTCGGCGATCTCGCCGGCCCGCTCCCGCAGGCGCTCGGGAGGGTCCACGATCTCGCTGATCATTCCCAGCTCGTAGGCTCGCTGAGGCCCCATGCGCTCGTGCGCCCCCATCAATGCCATGCGCATGACCGTCTCGGCGGGCATCTTCTTCAACAGCGCTATGGCCTCTAGAGCCACCACTTGGCCCACCGACACGTGGGGGTCGAAGAACTGGGCATCGGACGCGGCGATCACTATGTCTGCGTCGGCCACCCAGTGGAAGCCGCCCCCGCAGCAGATGCCGTTGATGGCGGTGATCACCGGCTTGCGCACCTTTTGGTGCCACGAAGTGAAGTGCAGGTCGAAGTTCTCCACCGACTCCCGGTAGCGCTCCATGCCCTGCCCGTCGGTGGCCAGCTCCACCACGTCCACACCGGTCTGGAAGGCCCGGCCCTCTCCGGTGTGGACGATCACCCGCACCTCCGGGTCGTTGTCCAGCTCCAGCCAGGCGTCGGCGAATTCCTCTCGCATCTGGGAGTTCATAGCGTTGAGCTGATCGGGCCGGTTGTTGATCAGCCATCCCACCCGGCCCTCGCGCTCCACAACCAGCGTCTCATAGCCCATCTCGCCAGTCTGGCGCGACAGCCGGGCAAATGCCGCGTCGTTCGGAGTGCGAACAGCAGTGATCTGGGATTTGTCCCGTACATTGAGCGGCATGAAACCGCTGATATCCCGCTTGTGGGGCTGGTTGAATGCGCTGCCGGTCCGGGCCAAGCTGCTCGTCGCCGTGGTGTCGGCCGCCCTGTTGGGACTGTTGATCTGGCTGGTGTTCTTCTGGTTCGCCTTCCAGACCTATTTCATCGACGACAAGGTGGAGGAAGCCGGCCCGGTGTTCGACAGCGGGGCGGTGGCCGACAACCAAGTCGTCGAGCCGGCCGCGCCCGACCCACCGGCGGTTGACCCCCCTTCCCCGGCGGTGGAAGCGACAGCTGCGGCGCCCGACGCCACTGCCCCGGCACCTGGGACGAGCACTGCCGCGCCGACGACAGCCACAGGCCCCATGCCGGGCGATGAGCTATCCGAAGAGCTCGTCGCCGAGATGGACGAGGCCATGGAAGAGCTCGGCATGCCCGAGGAGCAGCCGGTGGCAGAGACCATGCCGGATATGCCCCAAGTGGGGGTGGAGGCATCGGGTGAGTTCATCAGCCGAAGCCATCCCACCAGCGGAACGGTAGATGTGCTGGGCGACGGCACCGGCCAGCGGTTCCTGCGATTTGAGGACTTCAGGACCGATAACGGACCCGACCTGAACGTCTATCTGAGCGCAGCTCCCCCCGACGCCCCCGTCGGCCAGTTCACCGACGTCTTTGTCGATCTCGGCGATTTGAAGGGCAACGTCGGCTCGCAGAACTACGAGATCCCCCGCGACCTCGATCTCGACGTCTACTCCACCGTGGTGATCTGGTGCGTGAGGTTCTCGGTGGTGTTCGGTGCCGCCGAGCTAGCTGCGGGCTGATTAGCCTGGGCCGGGCATGAAGCCCTATCCGACCCCGCCCGATGGGCTGCACGTTGTCTCGGCGCCGCCGATATTGACCCTCACCTTCGACCGTCCCCAGCGGCGCAACTCGCTCACCGACGAAATCGTCTTGGCTCTGATCGACACTCTGGAGGCAGCCAGCGCCGACGAGGAAGTCCGGGCCGTTGTGCTCAACGCCGTGGGCGACAACTTTTGCAGCGGCTTCGACCTGGCCGGCAGAGCTGGCAGCGGTTCTCGGCCTCGACCGGGGAGCATCTCCCGGCGTATGCCGTATCTGGTGAACCGGCTCATCCCGGTGATGCTGGAAGTGCAGGTTCCCGTCGTGTGCGCGGTGAGGGGATGGGCCGTGGGATTGGGCCTCAGCCTGGTGCTGGCCTCCGACTTCGCGGTAGCCGCCGACGATGCCCGATTGCGGGCCCCGTTCACATCCATGGGCATCACCCCCGACAGCGGATCGTCTTGGCTGCTGCCCCGCCTGGCCGGTGTGGCCCGGGCCAAGCGGATGCTCATGCTGGGCGAGGAAGTCTCCGGCGCCGAGGCTGCCGCATGGGGTCTGATCCACCGGGCGGTACCTGTCGGCCAAGTCGATGCCGAGGCCGTCGCGCTGGCGGCCAGATTGGCTGCCTCGGCCACCGTGGCGGTCGGTTTGGCCAAAACCCTCATCCACCGCAGCTCTGGGCGCAGCCTGGAAGCCCACCTGGGCGACGAGGCCTTCGCCATGGAGTTGTCGTCCCGTTCTGCCGATTTCCGGGAGTGGGCCGAATCCCGCAAAGAGGGCCGGCCTCCCGACTTCACCGGCCGGTAGCCCTTTCTCAAACCGGCTAGAGCGGCACGGGCCGGTAGTCTGCACCCATGTTGGTATTGGATCCTACGGCGGCTCCGCCGGCTATCGATCCGGATCGGGGGCCCGACGCCGGTCCGCTGACCGGCAAGCGAGTGGGCATCCGTTACGACCTCACTTGGCGCTCCTTTTTGTGGACCGTCGATGAATGGACCCGCAAGCTGGAGGCCGCGGGGGCCGAGGTCGTGCCGTGGTGCTCGGAGTCCCGCCAGGACGTGAAGCTCGAGGACGCCGTGCTGGTGGAGTTGGAGAACTTTGCCACCGACGTGGACATCGCCATCGTCGGGTTGGGCAATTGAGGCAGCTGCACGTCCTGGACCGTCCACGACGCAGTTGCGGTGGCGGCCCAGGACAAGACGGCGGTCGCCGTCGTAACCGAGGAGTTCGTGCCCCTGGCCGAGATCATGGCCCGCAACCTGGAGCGGCCGGGCCTGCGCCAATGCGTGTTGCCCTACCCGCTGGACACCCGCCCCGAGCCAGAAGTGCGCCAGATTGCCCACGATTTCTGGCCATCGCTGCTGGATTCC
This sequence comes from Candidatus Poriferisocius sp., assembly GCF_965214065.1. Taxonomy (GTDB): domain Bacteria; phylum Actinomycetota; class Acidimicrobiia; order Acidimicrobiales; family Bin134; genus Poriferisocius. Next base: position 64,050 of record NZ_CBDCAT010000023.1, on the reverse strand, counting down.
CTGGGAGTGCCTACGTAGATGGCTCCTGACGGCGACGCCATTTCCGACGGGCAGGTCGAAGCCCCTGACGACCCCGCGGAGTTCATGGCCTGGGCCACCGATCAAGGCTGGGGCGACGGCCTCCCGCTGATCCCGCCCACTCCCGAGCGGGTGGCCCGTTTCACTGCCGCTGCCGGCCGACCGGCCGACTCGGTGCTGATGGAGGTGCCGCCGGCCAACGCCTGGTGCACGGTGGAGAAGCTGGCCGTCAACGCTTGCATGGCCGGAGCCGCCCCCGAGGCCATGCGTTTGATGATGGCCGCGCTGGAGGCTATGGCCGAGCGACCCTTCGACCTGTTCGCCCTCAACACCACCACCAGCTCGGTTGTGCCCTGCCTGTTCGTCAATGGCCAAGCCCGACACCGGCTCGATGTGCCTTATGAGGCCGGGTGTTTCGGCGGGGCTGCGGGGGCTGGACCGGCCATCGGCCGGGCCATCCGGCTGGTCATGCGCAACGTCGGCGGCCAGGTGGCCGGGGAGACCTCCAAGTGCGTGCTGGGCCAGCCGGCCCGGGTGGTGGGCTTGGTAATGGGGGAGTGGGAGGAGCGCTCCCCGTGGCCGCCGCTGGCCGAGCGGCGGGGGGTGAGCGGCGACGCGGTCACCGTCTACGGCACCATCGGCACCATGGACATCGCCGACATCGCGGCTGACGACGGCCGGTCGCTGGCCTGGGTCATAGGCCAGTCGCTGGCCTACGTGGGCACCAACGCCTACATCTCCCACTGGGGCGCCGAGGTCATGGTGGTGGTGCCCCCACCCTGGGCCGACATGCTGGCCGCCGCCTACCCCACCATCGAAGACGTGCAAGAGGCCCTGTGGCGAAACGCCTGCCACAAAGTCGACCAGTTCCCCGAGACCCACAAGAAGTGGCTGGCCGAGCGCGACCGGATCGGCCCCGACGGCACCGCCTACATAGTGGAACACCCCACCGACGTAATCGTGATGTGCGCCGGCGGCCTCGGCAATCTCCACGCCGGCGGCCTCCACAACTTCGGCCCCACCCGAGCCATCACCCGCTCCTTCTGATGCCCGAGCCCGAGTCGATGGCCGTCACCGTGGTGGTGGTAGCCGGCGGCGACCCGCCAACCCCTCAAGAGATCGGCCGCCTCCCCGCCAACCCAGTAGTGGTGGCCGCCGACGCCGGATTGGACCACGCCCTAGCCGCCGGGCTGGTGCCAGCAGTAGCGGTGGGCGACATGGACTCCGTATCACCCGAAGCATTGGCCGCCGCCGAGCAATCCGGCACTCGCATTGAGCGCCACCCCGTCGACAAAGACCGAACCGACCTAGAGCTGGCTCTGGATCTGGCTGCCCGCCTCGCCGACAGGATCATCGTCATCGGCGCCGGCGGCGGCCGCCTAGATCATTTGATCGGCAACCTCGCCGTGCTGTCTTCCCCCCAATGGTCCGGAGTCAACATCGAAGCCTGGCTAGGCCACGCCCAAGCCGTCGTGGCCCACAGCAGTCGCACGCTGGACGTCGACCCCGGCACCACCGTCTCCCTGTTCGCCTTGGGCGGCCCCGCCCGAGTGACCACCACCGGCCTGGCCTGGCCCCTCAAGAACGAGGTATTAGATCCCCTAACCAGCCGAGGAGTAAGCAACCGCGCCACAATCCCCGCGCCTCAGGTATCGGTACACGAGGGCGTAGTGCTGGCAGTCATCCCCTCCGGTAGCGGGGGCGTCTATTGCGGCCTCGAAGAGATGTGTTAGCGTGTCCAACCAGGCACTTAGCTATCCTTGCGCTAGCGATTTCGACCATGTAAGGGGATCAATCATGAGCAATCAACCTGATACGACCGTTGACCGGTTGAACGTCGAGCACGACAACGACAGCGAACTAACGCCTGAAGAGCTGAACCAGGTCAGCGGCGGCTCCGGTTCTGGCAAGCGCAGTGCGTATAACGCCAACCAGCAGCCCTGGCAGGCCACAATCGACTAACACGACCCCGCAGTCGCGGGCCGACAACACTGAGGTCTAGCCGCTCTGAGGCGGCTGGGGCTCTGTTTTCTCGGCCCTGATGTCAGCCCGGTTCGCTACCGCTAGAGGCGCGAGAGGGACTACAGATGTCCGAACCTCGGCGGCTGTTCCGCGACCAAGCTTATGTTCGGCGCGGGCGTACTGAGCCGATTGACGGCCTGCTGCGGATCAGCGCTCCGCACGAGTGGCTCTTTTTTGCCCTGCTCGGATGCGCGCTGATCGGATTGCTGGCCTGGGCCGTCTTCGGGAACATTGAACGCGGCCTATCAGCCCCCTGCGCATTGGTCTCGGCAAGCGGCGATATCGACGCTGCGGCGCGATTGCCATCGGATGACGCTCGTCGCGTGACGGTCGGGATGTCGGCCCGCGTCAGCGTTCCGGGTGCGTCCGGAGCGCTTGACGGCAGGGTCGTCCAGGTCGCACGCTTTGACGCCGGCTCGGACAGCGGCCCATTGCTGGTAGTCGTGCGGCTGTCGGAGGCGCCGGCAACCCCGCTTAGCGAGGGTGATGCCTGCAACCTCCGCATCATCACCAGCCGAGATTCGCCCATCAGCCTGATCGTCCCCGCTGCTGTCGTACCGGCCGCCCTGGATTAGAGCGCCGTGTCCTTCGTTGTCCGGCCTGCCCAGCGGCGACCATTCAGTAGACGTCGTCTGCGCACGCCGATCATCCCCCAGCTCGAAGCGGCCGAGTGCGGGGCCGCCTCGCTCGGCATTATCCTGGCCCACTTCGGAAAATGGGTCCCGCTCGAGGAGCTGCGCGAGGTATGCGGAGTCAGCCGCGACGGCTCCAACGCTGCCGGTATCGTCCGCGCCGGCGAGCGATACGGGCTCCGCCTCCGCGGCTGGCGCAAGGAAGTCGAGCAGCTCGAGGAGCTCGAGATGCCCGCAATCTTGTTTTGGGAGTTCAATCACTTCCTGGTGCTCGAAGGCATCTCAAACGACCGGTGCTACCTCAACGATCCGGCCAACGGCCGGCGCACCGTGAGCCGCGAGACCCTCGACGAGGCCTTCACCGGCATCGTCCTCACAGCCGAGCGGACGGCGTCGTTCCAAGCAGGCGGCGAGCCTCCCAGTCTCTGGCGGATGCTCTGGCCCTGGTTGCGCGAGGCGCGCCGAGCGCTCATCGCTGTGATGTTGGCCGGTCTGCTGCTCGCCATCCCCGCTCTGGCCCTGCCGATCCTGCTCGGCTTCTTCGTCGACAACGTCCTGCTCGGCGCCGAGAACCCGTGGGGGGGCGGCTGGATTGTCGCCGCGATGCTGCTGGCCGGAGTCTCGATCTACCTGCTCACCTGGATGCAACAGCTGATGCTTCGCAAGATCGCGATCCGGCTTGCGGTCACTCACGCTCAGCGACTGCTCTGGCGGCTCTTCAGATTGCCGACGCAGTATTTCGCGCACAGATTTGCCGGCGACCTGGCCTCGCGGCTCAGCCTCGTCGACCAGATTGCGGCGGGCGCCGCCCAGCGGCTCGTGGGTGCGGCAGTGGAGCTGATCGTGAGCGCGTTGCTCTTCGTGCTGCTCGTGGTCTACGACCCGCTCATCGGCGTTATCGTCCTAGCCATCGCGCTGGGCAACGTGCTCGTGACCCGAGTCTTGAGCCGGCGGCGGGTCGACCAGAATCGACAGCTTCGTCGCGAGCAGGCGCTGTTGTTCGGGATCGAGACCGCTGGTCTGCGTCAGATCGACTCGTTGCGCGCCACCGCCTCCGAGAACGACTTCTTCGCCCGCTGGAGCGGCTATCAGGCGCGGGAGCTCTCAGCCCGACAACGTTTCGTCGAGCTGGGCTACGTGAACGCCGCCATGCCTCGGCTCTTTTTGATCCTGAGCGGCATGACCGTGCTCGGACTAGGCGGCTGGCGCGTGATCGAGGGCGACCTCACCATCGGCGAGCTGTTCGCCATATACATATTGGCCGCCAACTTCCTCGCCCCGATCGGCCGGTTTGTGCAGCTCGCGGACGCATTCCAGCTTCTCGAAGCCGACCTCCAACGCGTCGCGGACGTCCTCGGCGCTGAGGAGGACCCCTCGCTCACCGCCGCCGAGGCGAGCCAACGCGATGCTCAGTCGGGCGCGGTGGCCAGTCTCAACGGTCGCCTGCGGCTGGCTGGCCGACTCGAGCTGCGCGGCGTCAGCTTTGGCTACCGACGCGATGCCGACCCGCTGATCGACGGCCTCAGCCTGACGATCGAGCCGGGCCAGCGGATCGCCATCGTCGGCCCGACCGGATCGGGAAAATCTACGCTGCTGCGCGTGGTCAGCGGCGACTACTCGCCCTGGTCGGGCGAGATCCTGTTCGACGGCGTACCCGCCCGCAATATCCCGCGCTCGGTCATCACAGCGTCACTGGCCACTGTGGATCAGCAGATCGTGCTCTTCGATGGAAGCGTGCGTGACAACCTCACAATGTGGAACGGCTCTGTCGCTCAGGCCGATGTCGTCGCCGCCGCCCGCGACGCGATGATCCACGAAGAGATCGTCGGACGCAGGGGCGGTTACGACGCCCACATCGAAGAGGGCGGACGCAACTTCAGCGGCGGGCAGCGCCAGCGACTGGAGATCGCCCGGGCGTTGGTCAACCGACCGTCGCTGCTGTTCCTCGATGAGGCGACCAGCACGCTCGACGCCGCGACCGAGCAGTTCATCGACGACGCCCTGCGCCGGCGCGGCTGCTCCTGCTTGATCGTCGCCCATCGACTGAGCACGATCCGTGACTGCGACCAGATAATCGTCTTGGATCGCGGTCGCGAGGTGCAGCGCGGTGTCCACGAGGAGCTGATCGCCGACCCCAACGGCATCTACGCCCAACTGGTGCAGTCCCAATGACGGCCATCCAACCCGCCGACGCCCTTGGGCAGACGCGACTCGGCCGGCTTGCGCTGAGCCAGGGCGAATCGACCGAGAGTGCCGCAAACCAGCCGATCCCTCTCGACGACCCGTCGGTCGCCTACCTGGTGCTGGAGGGAGCGATCGACGTCTTCCTCTTCGAGCAGGAAGACGGCGCCGTCAGATCCTCCGCGATGCACACCCTCCGCGCCGAAGCCGGGCAGATCATCTTCGGGATCGGCTCGCACGATACGCCGCTGGCAGTGGTTGGGAAGGGACTGCCCGGTGCGCGCCTGTCCAAGCTGGGGAGTTCGGAGTTGGCCGCTCCCGAACTGGCCGACGAGCTCGCCGATCAGGCCGACCGTTGGATCAGCGCGATCGGCGGCGCCGTGGCGTCGCGAATCGAACCGAGGCCCCGTCCCACGTTCGTAGTCGACCCTGGCGACCACGTTTCGCCTAGCGCCGACGCGGACTCGGGTGCCGGGCACCACAATGCTGAGGCTCCTGGCGACCACGTTTTGCTGAGCGCCGACGCGAACAGTGTTCTTGCCACCCGCTCCGGCGCGGTCGTGTGGATTGGCGCCTCGCGAGGGGCCGCCGCATTCTTGGGCACAGAAGAGCCCTCACCCGACGGCACAGGTCTCGCGCCGCTCAGTTTCGACACCTGGATCACCCTGTCAGAAGACGCTGCGATCGAAGTCGTCAGCTCGCGACGGCTAGCCGAGGACGGTCGACTCCTGCGAGCGCTCGACGAGTTCCACCGGCTCGCGATGGGCGCCGAGCACCTCAACCGATCGCTATTGCTGGCCGACGTCGTCAACGAGCAGGCCGCGCGCGAAGCGCTCCGCCGTCGCGACGCCGAGCAGGCCCAAGCCGGTCTCAACCGCATCCTGGTCCGGGAGCGCGTCGGCGCCGACCACGACGGCTCCGCCCTCATGGCAGCACTGGCGCTGGTCGGCAAGCACGACGGCATTGACTTCCAGCGACCTGCGCCGCAACCAGGCCAAGTCGTCGAGGAGCCCACGCCTGAAGCGGTCTTTCACGCTTCGGACGTCCGCGCCCGGTGCGTGCGCTTACAGCCCGAGGATCGCTGGTGGCTGGGCGACAGCGGCGCGATGCTCGGGTTCCTCGGTGACGACCGGAGGCCGGTGGCCTTGCTGCCGCATTGGAGCGGCCGCTACCGGATGATCGATCCAACCGACGGGCGAGTTGCTCGCGTCGACTCGGCAAAGGCACTTCAACTCTCGCCGCGCGCCTGGCTCTGCTATCCGGCGCTGGCCGCCGGTCGCGGGGTCGGCGCCTTCGACCTCGCACGCGTCGCCGGACACGGACTCGCCTCCAGCTTCGGGCGCTTCGCCGTGGCCGGACTGTTGGCCGCACTCTTGACGCAGGCGCCCGCAATCGCAATCGGTGTTCTGGCCGATTGGGTGCTCGCTTCGGCATCGGGCGGCATGCTGCTCCAGATCATGATTGCGTTGGCCCTGTTCGGCGTGGTGGGCATGCTGCTGGAGATTCTGCAAGGAACGTCGATGATGCGGCTTGAAGGGCGCGGCGCGGCCCGAGTCAGCGCCGCCGCCTGGGACCGACTGCTGAGGCTGCCGCCGAGCTTCTTCCGACGCTTTACCGCCGGCGACCTCGCGATTCGCATGGGCGCCTTCCAGCTCATGCGCGACCAGATCTCGGGAGTGGCCGCCAATGCTCTGCTCTCGTTCGTATTCCTCCTGCCAACGCTCGCCATTCTCTTCGCCTACGACGTTCCGCTGGCACTGGTCAGCGTCGGCCTAGCCGTGGTGATGGTGTTGATCACGGCGTTGATCGGCCTCTGGCAGATGGGGCCGCAGCGCCGCGGCTTCGCCGCCGAGCGCCGCCTGGCGGGCGAGCTGCTCCAGTTCATCAACGGGATCGGCAAGCTGCGCGCCTCCGGCGCAGAACCGTCGGCCTTCGCCGCCTGGGCTCGGCACTACCGACAGCAACTGCTGGCCAGGATCCAGGTGTCACGGCTGAACGAGCACCTGATCTCGCTCAGCGCCGCCACCCCTGCCCTGATTGGCGCAGCGCTGTTCGCCGTCGTCCTTGCCCGCGGCCCTGAGGAATTGCAGGTCAGCGACTTCCTCGTCGTCTACGCCGTGGCAATGACATTCTTCGCCGCGGCCGCCAACCTCGGCCGCTCGTTTGAGGCGATCGCCGCTGCTTTGCCCGGTTATGAGCAGGTCAAGCCCGTCCTTCGCGAGCTGCCCGAGCCCGGTGCCCGCAGCAGCGCTCAGGTCTCGCTGCAAGGAGATGTGCGCTTCGACCATGTCAGCTTCCGCTACCAACCCGACACGCCGCTGATCGAGGATGTATCGATCTCGGCGCGGGCGGGCGAGTTCGTCGCCATCGTGGGCGAGTCGGGCTCGGGCAAGAGCACTCTGATGCGGCTCGCGTTGGGCCTCGAGGATCCGACCTCCGGCAGCATCTACTACGACGGCTGCGACCTCGCCTCGCTCGACCGTCAGGCGCTGCGGCGCCAACTGGGCGTTGTCACCCAAGACGGCGCCCTCCAGCCGGGCAGCTTGCTAGACAACATCATCGGCATGGGCGACGATCTCACGATCGAGGACGCCTGGCGGGCCGTTCGCCAAGCCGACATCGAGGACGAGATCGCCGAGATGCCGATGCAGCTCCATACCGTTTTGACCGAGGGTTCGGCCACGGTCTCGGGCGGGCAAGCACAGCGTCTGCGGATTGCCGCTGCGCTGGTCCGCAATCCACGCGTTGTCTGGCTCGACGAAGCGACAAGCTGGCTTGACGCCCGCAGCCAGGCGCAGGTGATGCAGAGCATCGAGAAGCTTGCCGCGACCCGCATCGTCATAGCGCACCGACTCTCGACCATCCGCCACGCCGACCGCATCTATGTGATGCAGCGCGGCCAGGTAGTCCAAGTCGGCAACTTCGACCATTTGAGCGCCGTCGACGGCCCCTTCCGCAGCCTGGTCGAGCGCCAGCTCGCGTGAGCCGGTATCGGCCGACCCGCCAGTCGGAAGATCAGCCCGGGCGCTCTACGGGGAACACCCGATTCCCCTCGACCTCGATCCGCTGCCTCCGCAGCCGCAGCGTGGCGATCCGCCACTGACCGTCGTCGCACTTGCGATACGTCTCCTCGTACCAGCCCGTGCCCCACATCTGCCCAACGCCGCTCTCCGGCGGCCAGTCCAGGTGGTCTTCCATCGACCACACGGCCGAGGCGGTGTCCGGCCCGTCGATGCTGATCTCACTCATGTGGCCGTGATGGGTAGTGATGATCGGGGCCAAGATGGGCTCCAGATACACCCGGAAAGCCTTGTTGCCATAGATGTCGGAGTCGTCCCCGGTGTCGTCGGGGGTGGAGATCACCACGTCGTCGCAGAACACGTTTTCCCACTCGTCCCATCGCTTCTGGTCCATGAACCGGAAATACCGGGCCTTGAGCTGGCGAATGGCCTCAATTTCCACCAAGTCCTCAGGAGTCATGGCTGGCACGCTAGTCCCCCGAAACCCTCACAAGCTGCTTGCCGATGTTGCGGCCCTCAAAGAGCCGAGCCAGCGCTTGGGGCACGTTCTCAATGCCGTCCACCACATCCACCCGGTAGCGGATGCGGCCGTCGAGTACCCACTGGGCCAGGATGGGGAGCGCCTCGCCGAAGCGGTGGAAGTAGTCGGTGATGATGATTCCCTGCACCTTTAACCGCCGGAACAAGATATTGCGGAACAGCCGGGGCGACCACCAGTCGCCCTCCGCGTTGTAGGTGGAGATCAGTCCGCACACCACCACCCGGGCATGGTTGTTCACCTGGCCCAAGATGGCATCCATCACGTCGCCGCCCACGTTCTCGAAGTCCACGTCGATCCCGTCGGGGCACGCCTGTTGGAACTGCTCGTCGAGGTTTCCTGCCCGGTGGTCTACGCACGCGTCGAAGCCCAGTTCCTCGGTCACGAATCGGCACTTCTCCGGCCCGCCGGCCACCCCCACCACCCGGCAGCCCTGGATCTTGCCGATCTGGCCCGCCACCGAGCCGGTGGCTCCCGCGGCCGCCGACACCACCAGGGTCTCCCCCGGACGGGGCTCGCCGATGTCCAGCAGGCTCCAGTAGGCGGTCATGCCGGTGGGGCCTAAGACGCTAGTGAATGCCTCCAGCGGCAATCCCAGCTCCATAGGGATGCGCTCGGCCCGGTCCAGCAGCGAGTATTCCTCCCAGATCTGCCCGCCAGTGACCACGTCGCCGGGCTGGAAATCCGGATGGCGCGACTCGATCACCGTGCCCCAAGACCGTCCCCGCATGGGGTCGCCCACTTCGATGGGGGGCATGTAGGCGTCGATATCGCTCATCCAGATCCGATGGGTGGGGTCCATCGACAAGAATGCACTCCGCACCAGCAGCTGGCCCTCACCCGGCTTGGGCACAGAAAGCTCGGTCAGCTCCAAGTCGTCGGCGGTGATATCGCCCTCCGGCCGAGCCCGCAATACCCACCGCCGGTTTCGCTCGCCGCTCATATCGCTTCCTCACTCATCACCGGCACACCATACGACGTTGTATGTAGCCTCACGGGTCGAACAAGGAGTAGCGATGACCGATCAGCGCCAGCAGGAGCACTATCCCGGGTTCGAAGGGACAGTGGGCAAGATCATGGCCACCTCCGAGTCTTGGTGGCCGCCCCGCCCCGCTGCGCCGGATGGTGCTCCCAACGTGGTGGTCGTGCTGGCCGACGATCTGGGCTTCTCCGACGTGAGCTGTTACGGCTCAGAGATCGCCACTCCGGCCATCGACGAGCTGGCCGCCACCGGGGTGCGCTACACCAACTTCCACGTCACCCCGCTGTGCTCTCCCACCCGGGCGGCGTTGTTGACCGGGCTCAACTCCCATCACGTGGGGGTGGGGTTCGTGGCCAACGCCGACCCCGGCTTTCCCGGCTACGCCAGCGAGCTGCCCCACAACCAGTCGACGCTGGCCGAGATGCTCAAGGCCAACGGCTACGCCACCATGGCGGTGGGCAAGTGGCATCTGTCCAAAGAAACCGACTTGTCGATCGCCGGCGACAACCACTCGTGGCCGCTTCAGCGGGGCTTCGACCAGTTCTACGGATTCCTAGAAGCCCTCACCAACTTCCACCATCCCCACATGATGTATGAGGGAAACAGCCCGATCGACCTCGCCGAGTATCCCGAGGGCTACTACCTCACCGACGATCTCACCGATCGGGCCTGCCGCATGATCCGGGAGGTCAAGGCCACCGACTCGGACAAGCCGTTCTTCATGTACTACGCACACGGTGCGGTCCACGCCCCGCTGCACGCCAAGGCCGAGGACATCGCCCGCCACCGGGGCAACTACGACAAAGGCTGGGACCAGCTCCGCGAAGAGCGCCTCGCCCGTCAGATCGAACTCGGGGTGGTGCCGCCTGACACCGAGCTTCCGCCCCGGAACTTCGAGCCCGACGAGGACGTGCGGGCCTGGGACAGCTACTCGGAGGGCGAGCGCCGGGTCATGGCCCGCTACATGGAAGTGTACGCCGCCATGGTGGAATCCATTGACGACAGCGTGGCCCGCATCCGGGCCGAGCTGGAGGCCATCGGCCAGCTCGACAACACCATCTTCGTGTTCACCAGCGACAACGGCGCATCCCGTGAAGGCCGGGCCCAGGGAACCACTTCGTACTTCACCTACAGCAACCCCGGAGCGATGTCTTCGGCGGAGGTGGGCGAAGAGGAGATGAACGCCCTCGACGCCATCGGCGGCCCCACCACCTGGCCTCACTACCCCCGAGGCTGGGCCATGGCCTGCAATACCCCCTTCCGGCTGTACAAGATCACCTCCTATCGGGGCGGCCATTCGGTGCCGTTCGTGCTGTCGTGGCCGGCCCGCACCGCGGAGAACGGCGGGGAGCTTCGCAACCAGTACACCCACATCATCGACCTGCTGCCCACCCTGGCTGAGCTGTTGGAGATGGACATCCCCACTGAGCGCCACGGGCGGGCTTCCGACGCTCCCGACGGGGTGTCGTTCGCCGCCACCTTGGGCGACCCCGATGCCCCCTCCGACCACACCGAGCAGTATTACGAGTGCATCGGCCACCGGGCCTACTACCGCGACGGCTGGGCGGCCGCCGCCTTCCACGAGTTCATGACCCCGTTCAGCACCGACCGCTGGGAGCTGTTCAACCTGAACGAAGACCTCAACGAGCTGACCGACCTGGCCGAAGCCGAGCCCGAGAAGCTGGCCGAGTTGGTGCAGGCATGGGAGGAGGCCGCCTGGCGCAACCGGGTCTACCCGCTCGACGAGGGAACCGGGCTGTACCGCCTCCTGCGGCCCGCCGAGCACGACCTGCTCACCCGAGAACTGCGTATCCTGCCCGGCACCCCCACTGTGGAGCGCTACCGGGCGTCCCGGGTCATCGCCGGCGGCAACTTCACCGTCACCGTCGATCTGCACCACCGCCCCGGCGACCAGGGTGTGCTGGTGGCCCACGGTGGACAGGCCTCGGGCTATGTGCTCTACATCGAGCGCAGCGCTCTGCACTTCGAGGTCAACAGCGGCGGCCAGCCGATGGTGTTCGACCCCATGGACCTGCCAGGGGAGTGTCAGCAGATCGTCTTGGATGTCCAAGCCCCCGGCGGCCGGATCTGGAACATCACCGTGATCGCCGACGGCCGTACCGGCATCACCGCCACCAACATCCCCCAGATCTACGGCTTCATCCCCTGGGAGGGGATCGACGTCGGGCTAGACCGCCGCTCGCCGGTGTCGTGGCAGCTCCACCAGCGCCACGGCTCGTTTCCGTACTCCGGCACCATCCACCAAGTGACCTACGTCCCCGGCCCCCCCGCCCCCGACACCGAAGAAGTCCGCCTCGCCGAACTCCGCGAAATCGGAATGGGCTTGGAATAGAGAACAAAGCGCGCTGAATCCAACCGAGGCGGGGCGGCAGCCCGCAAAATGGGTCGTGGCGGGGGGTGGCCCGGCTCAGGGCGCCCGCCGCCACGACCCCGTCAAGTGAGCCCGCCGCCCCATCAAGGGATGGTTATCTATAGTGTCCGCCGCAGCCACAGGGGAGAACACATGACTGATCAGCGCCAGCAGGAGCATTATCCGGGGTTCGGGGGGAAGATCGGGAAGATCATCGCCACTTCAGAATCGTGGTGGCCGCCCAAACCCGTGCCGCCGGCCGATGCTCCCAACGTCGTGATTGTGCTGGCCGACGATCTGGGCTTCTCCGATCTGGGCTGTTTCGGCTCGGAGATAGCCACCCCGGCCATCGACGCCTTGGCCGCCACCGGGGTCCGCTACACCAATTTCCACGTCACGCCGCTGTGCTCGCCCACCAGGGCGGCGCTGCTGACCGGGCTCAACTCCCATCATGCCGGGATGGGGTTTGTGGCCAACGCCAATCCCGGCTTTCCCGGCTATGCCGGCGAGCTGCCCCACAACCAGTCGTCGCTGGCCGAGATGCTGCGGGACAACGGTTACGCCACTATGGCGGTGGGCAAGTGGCATCTGTGTTTGGAATCCGACCTCTCGGTGGCTGGTGACACGCACTCGTGGCCATTGCAGCGGGGTTTCGATCAGTACTACGGGTTCTTGGAGGCCCTGACTGATTTCCACTTCCCCCACCAGCTCTACGAGGGCAACAACCCCGTCCACATAGACGAGTATCCCGAGGGCTACTACCTCACCGATGACCTCACCGACCGGGCCTGCCGCATGATCCGCGACGTGAAGACCACTGATCCCGACAAGCCGCTCTTCTTGTATTACGCCCACGGAGCGGTCCATGCCCCGCTGCACGCCAAGGCTGAGGACATCGCCCGCCATCGGGGCAACTACGACAAGGGCTGGGACCAGCTCCGAGAGGAGCGCCTGGCCCGGCAGAAGGAGTTGGGCATCGTCCCGCCCGACGCCCAACTGCCCCCCCGCAACCCCGAGCCCAACGAGGATGTGCGGGCCTGGGACAGCTACTCGGAGGACGAGCGCCGGGTCATGGCCCGCTATATGGAGGTGTACGCCGCCATGGTGGATTCGATAGACGACAGCGTGGCCCGAATCCGGGCCGAGTTGGAGGCTCTCGGCCAGCTCGACAACACCATCTTCGTGTTCACCAGCGACAACGGCGCGTCGCGAGAAGGCCGAGCCCAGGGCAGCACCTCGTACTTCACCCACAGCGGCACCGGTGCCCGGCCCTCGCCGCCAGTGAGCGAATTCGAGCTGGAGGCCCTAGAGGCCGACGAAATCGGCGGCCCCACAACCTGGCCCCACTATCCCCGCGGCTGGGCCATGGCCTGCAATACCCCCTTCCGGCTCTACAAGATCACCGCTCACCGGGGCGGCCACTCGGTGCCCATGGTGCTGTCGTGGCCAGCCCGCACCGAGGCGGTCGGCGGGGAGCTGCGCCCCCAGTACACCCACATCACCGATCTGATGCCTACCCTGGCCGACCTGCTCGGCCTCAACGTCCCCACCGAGCGCCACGGGCAGGCTTCTGACGCTCCCGACGGGGTGTCGTTTGCCGCCTCCCTGGATGATCCCAACGCCCCCTCCGACCACACCGAGCAGTACATCGAGTGCATCGGCCACCGGGGCATCTATCGAGACGGCTGGTCGGCGGCCATTTTCCACGAGCATCACACCCCGTTCAGCTCCGACCGCTGGGAGCTGTTCAACCTGGCCGACGATTTCAACGAGCGAAACGACCTGGCCGACGCCGAGCCCGAGAAACTGGACGAGCTGGTGCAGGCCTGGGAGGAGGCCGCCTGGCGCAACCGGGTTTTCCCGCTCGACGAGGCATCTGGGCTGTTCCGCTCGTTGAAGCCCCCCGAACACGCCAAGCTCACCCGCGAACTGCGGATTCTCCCCGGATCGCCCACCGTGGAGCGATTGCGGTCGTCGCGGCTCATCGCCGGCGGCAACTTCACCGTCACCGTCGATCTGCACCACCGCCCTGGCGAGCAGGGCGTGCTGGTGGCCCACGGCAGCCAGGCGTCAGGCTATGTGCTCTACATCGAGAACGACGCCCTGTGCTTCGTGGTCAACAGCTCTGGTCGCTACCTGGCCGCCGATCCGGTGGCCCTGTTGGGGGAGTGCCGGCAGATGGTGCTCGACGTCCAAGCCCCCGGCGGGCGCATCTGGAACGTTTCTGTGGGTGCCGACGGCCAGGTCGGATCCACTCTCTTCGACATCCCTCAGATGATCGGCTTCTTGCCCTGGCAGGGCATCGACGTCGGCATCAACCGGCGCTCCCCGGTCTCGTGGGACATCTACCAGCGCCACGGCACCTTCCCCTACTCCGGCACCCTCCACCAAGTGACCTACACCCCCGGCCCCCCCGCCCCCGACACCGACGAAGTCCTCCAAGAACAATTCCGCGAATTCGGCATGGCCCTCGAATAGTAGAACCCCCCTCTCCCTCCCTCTTCCGATGGCGATCCCAACCGAGGTGTGCGGCGGGCCACAAAATAGGTCGTGGTGGCGGGTGGCCCGGCTCAGGGCGCCCGCCGCCCGCAGACCTGCGAGGACGGCGGGCTGGGCCGGGACAGGCCCCGCCACCACGACCCCATCAAGACAGCCCGCCGCACACCGGAGGATGGTCAAACCACAAATGCGCTATCCCCCGTACTCTGCTGCCTCCAGCTCCCTCAAGACCTCAAACCGCTCCCGCAGCTCGCGCCGCCGACTGCGATCATTCGCCAGATTCACCAATTCGTGCGGATCGTCGTCGTGGTCGTACCACTCATGATCGTGATCATCGAACTCGGCATCGGGCCCAAACAGCATTGAGTCGCCCAGCGACACCCCGAGGTTGCTCACCCCGCCCCCGATGCCGTAGTAGCGGCAGTATTTGTGGCGGCCGTCGAACACCCCCGAAGAGGCGTAGCGCACCTTCTCAACCCCCAGGTACCACGGCCACCGCTGGGCGAACAGGATGTGGTCGCGGATCACCGCCGATTGGTCGTCGAACAGCGGGCGCAGGCTCTGGCCGGGCAGGTCAGAGGCATCCACTCCGGCCAACTCCAGCACAGTGGCCGCCAAATCGGTGTGGCTGGTGAGCGACTCGGTGGCCGTGCCCGCGGCGGTCAGCCCCGGCGCCGACAGATACAGCGGGATCCTCATGGTCTCCTCGTAGTTCCACGGCCCCTTGGACCGCAACCCGTGGGAGCCGCACTGGTCGCCGTGGTCGGAGGTGAACACCACCACGGTGTTGTCCCACTGGTCGATTTCGTCCAGCGCGCCCAAGATCGTCCCCAGGCACTGGTCGCTTAGCTGGTGCAGCTTCACGTAATAGTCAAGCTGGCGCAGCCAGATGTCGTGGTCGCCGGGGTCCATCGGCCCCGGGGTGCTGTTGCGCTCCATCTCCAGCAACCACCGGCGGTGGACCTCGGGCTTGGTGTGCAGGTCGTCGTCGAAGTTCTCGGGCAGCTCGGTACACCACCGCTCGATCTCGTAGTCGAAGGCGGGCAGGTTGGTGGCCCGGCCCCACTTGCGCCGATCCAGCTTTTCACGGCTCTGGGCCACGTAGTCGGGCTCCTGCTCCCAGAACCAGGGCTGGTCGAGTGGGAACCACATGATGTCGTGAGGGTTCACCAGCCCCACGGTCAAGAACCAGGGCTGGGTGGAATCCCGCTGGTCTCGCAGCCAGGCGGCCGAGTCGGCCGCGATGGGCTCGTCAAACTCGGTGCCGCTGCCCGGCAGCCCCCAAAAGGCCATGTCGTTTCCGGTCCAATCCGAGAAGCCGTAGGCCTCCATGTCGGGCTCGGCTGAGGCTTCGAGGTGCCACTTGCCTTTGTAGGCGGTGCGGTAGCCGGCGTCTCGCAGCCGGGTGCCCAGGGTGGGGATGTCGGTGGAGAGCTCGGTGTTGTTGGGGTAGCTGGAGTTCTCGGTCACCCCGTGCTCGTCCATGTGCAGCCCGGTGAACAGCGTGGCCCGCGACGGCGAACAGGGCGAGGTGTGGGTGTAGTGGCGGCGGAACTCCAGCGACTGTTCCAACAGGCGCTGGCGGGCGGGCAGCGGCACTCCTGGCGGCAGCCAGTCCCGCTGGCGTTCCTGATCAGACACCAATAACAAGATGTTGGGCGGCTTCGTTTCCGACATTGAGGGGAGCGTAGCGGCGCAATTACCTGAGTTTCTTGCGCTTCCGAACATTTAGTGGTGAACTATCGCCCTGTACTTTGCGTACCCGCGCGAGTCCGAGGGGGACAAATGAAACGTTCTTGGCTCTTTTCACTTCTTGCCATCTTGTTGGCTTTCTCGCTCGTTGCCACCGCCTGTGGCAATGACGATGACGATCCCGGGGTCAGCGACGCCCCGTCGGCGCCTTCCGATGAGCCGAGCGACGAGCCATCGGAGGAGCCCGGCGATGCCCCATCCGACGAGCCGTCTGATGAGCCCGGAGATGCCCCTTCCAACGAGCCGTCAAATGAGCCTGGCGATGGCCCGGACGAGGACGCAGTTGTCATGGAGGAGATCGGCCCGCCTGAGGACACGGTGGTCACGGTGTGCGACGCGCCGTCGTTCACCCAGATCTATGCCAAGGTGATGGCCAATCAGGGCTTTGCCGAGAACAGGGGATTCGAGATCGACTTCGTGGCCTGCCACTCCGGTCCGGCTCAGGCCGCATCTCTGGTCTCCGGCCAGGTTGATATCGCGCTGAACACCCCCGACAACATGCTGGGAATCCGCAATGCCGATTTCGACGTTGTGATGTTCGCCCAGATCGTTGACAACCACTTCTTCGACATCGTGGTGTCCAACAACTTCGGCGAGATCGACTGTCCGCAGGGTGACTGGGAGTGCGTCATGGCTGTGCTCGACGGCACTCGCGTAGGTGTGGTGGCCCGAGGTGCCGCCGCCGAGCAGATCGCCCGCCAGCTCCTGGACTCCGCCGGATTCGACCCCGACGACACCACCTACATCGCCACCGGGTTGGCAGGCACGACGCTGGCCGCGCTGGAGTCCGACGAGGTGGACTGGGCAATCACGTTTGAGCCCGGCCTGAGTCGGGCCGAACTCGATGACATCGGCTACGCACCGTTCCGGCTGCGGAGCGGCGATGGTCCGACCGAGTTGGACTGGCCGTCTGCTGTAATGATCACCGCCCGCTCCTATTGGGATGCCAATCCCAATACCGTTTTGAATTACCGGGCGGCGATCCTGGAATCGATGGCGTGGCTGCGCGACCCCGCCAACCAGGACGCGGTCCTGGAAGAGCTGGACGCCCACCTAGGCCTCGAACCCGATGTCGCCCAGTACATATTCGACAACAACATCGGCTCGATGACCGTCACCGCTGAACTCGACCCAGTGCGGGTCACCAACAACGTCAACTACGCCGTGGGCCGAGGCATCCTTGGGGAAGCCCAAGCGTTCGGCGAATTCGCGGTAGGCCCCGGCATCGATGTGATCTTGCCGGAGGCCCTCGTGCCGGAGGCGACCAATGTTGGGATATGCACAGCCGCTTCCTTCAACGGCATGGTCGCCCACATCTCGGTAATCAAGGGCTTCTTGGCGGAGCGCGGGGTGGAAGGCGAGTTCATCCAGTGTCCCTCTGGTGCCGCCAATGCCGCCGCGCTGATCGCCGGAGAGGTCCAGTTCGTCATCAACACCCCCGACAACATGCTGGGGATCCGCAACGCCGGCTTCGACGTTGTGATGTTCCAGCAGTTGGCCGACAGGCACTTCTTCGACATCCTGGTCAGCAACAACTTCGGCCAGATCGATTGCGAGCAGGGCGACTGGCAGTGCACCATGGAGGCGCTTGAGGGCACCCGGGTGGGCGTGGTAGCCCGAGGCGTGGCGGCAGAGCAGATCGCCCGCCAGCTCATAGACTCCGCGGGACTCGATCCCGATGGCGCCACCTACATCGCCACCGGCCTGTCAGGCACCACACTGGCGGCGCTGTCGTCCGATGAGGTGGACTGGGCCATCACCTTCGAGCCCGGTCTGAGCCAGGGGGTAGTTGATGGAATCGCATACTCCCCATTTGCCCTGCGGGCCGGGGACGGGCCGAGCGAATTGGACTGGCCGTCGTTGGTGAACACCACCTCTCGCGAGTTTTTCGACAACAACCCCAACACGGTGGCCATCTACGCGCAGACGATGCGCAACACCATGGACTGGATGCGCAATCCAGCCAACCGTGCTGAGGTGCTGGAGGTAATGGATGACTTCCTTGGCGTGCAGGGCGAGCTGGCCGAGGCCATCCTCGACAAGAACATCGGGATCTTCTCGCTCAACGGTGCTCTTCAGCCCGCCCGGCTCCAGAACAACGTGGACTACGCGGTTGGACGAGGCATCCTCGAAGAGGCCCAGGACTTCAGCGAGTTCTCGGTTTCTCCGTAGCCAACTCTTCTTCCGGTCTGGCGATCGTTCAGGTCGCCCGACCGGAGGGGCTGGCTAAGGTATCGAGATGGTGGCGTTGTGAGCCCAGCGGTCGAATTGAAGGATGTCACCCTCATCTTCGGGGGCGATCACCCCAAAGACGAGCCGGTTCTTGCCATCCAAGACATCAACCTCTCCATCCCGGCTGGCCAGTTCGTGGCCGTGGTCGGGCCGAGCGGGTGCGGCAAGACCACCATTTTGAACATGCTGGCCGGGATCCTCAACGCCACCCGGGGATCGGTCATTCGCCACGGCCAGGAGGTCGACGGCCCCAGCGACGACATCGGCTACATGCTGGCCCGCTCGGGACTGAGCCCGTGGCGCACCGCCCGTCGCAACGTCGAGCTCGGCCTTGAGTTCCGGGGCGTGCCCCGAAGCGAGCGGCGTGAGCGGGCCATGGAGTTGTTGGCCAAGCTCCGCTTGGAGGGCTTCGCCGACTCGTTCCCCTCTCAGCTCAGCCAGGGCATGCGCCAGCGGGTGGCCATCGCCCGCACGCTGGCCATCGATCCCGACTTGTGGCTCATGGACGAGCCCTTCGGCGCCCTCGACGCCCAGACTCGCCTCACCGTCCAGTCGGAGTTCTTGGATATCTGGTATGAGACCCACAAGACGGTCATATTCGTGACCCACGACCTCGAAGAGGCCGTGCTTTTGGCCGACCGGGTGGTGGTCATGACTGCCCGCCCCGGCCGCATCAAGTCGGACACCATTGTCGATCTGGCCCGCCCCCGGGTGATCGACGAGCTCCGCTTCGACCCGGTTTTCCGGGAGACCGAGCACAAGATCTGGGAGGAGTTGCGCGGTGAGATCGTCTGACGTCGACGAGCCCAGGGAAGCCGACATGGCCGATCAGGCCGGGTTGGCTGATGCGCTCAGTCAAGAAGAAGTGGAGGCGCTGATCCCCCATGAGCCCATGTGGAAGTACCGCTTGCGCCGTCTCGACATCCCGGTTCAGATCTTGCGGATCGTCATCCTGTTCGGGATCTGGGCGCTGTGGCACTACGAAGTCGTGTGGAACGGCTGGGACGCGTTCTCGGTCTTCGGTATCCAGCCGTTCCCCGACGTGCCCGAGACGTTCCGGGCCAGCCCTGGCGAGACCTGGGAGTACTTCACCCAGATCTACCACGAGAAGCTCTTCTGGCAGGATCTCTGGGTCACGGTGAAAGAGGCATTGTTCGGCTTCGCCATAGGGTCGATTCTTGGGCTCCTCGTTGGGATAGTTCTCGGGCGCTTCCAAAGAGCCTCCAAAGCGGTGGGGCCCTTCATCGTGATCGTCAACGCCATGCCCAAGATCGCCTTCTTGCCGCTGATCCTGATCGTTTACGGCGTGGGCGAGACCTCCAAGGTGGTCTTGGCCGTAATCATCGTGTTCTTCATCGTGCAGGTGCCCACCCAGGCCGCGGTGGCGCTGGTCGATCCCGACCTCGACATGGTGGCCCGCACTATGGGCGCGTCCCAGCGCCAACTCTTCACCAAGGTCACGCTGCCCGGCATCACCCCGGCGGTGTTCGGCGCGCTGCGCCTGTCGGCGGTCATATCGGTATTGGCGGTGGTGTTCGGCGAGATCTTCTCCGCCCGCCGGGGCCTCGGCCAGCGGCTCATCACCGCGGCCAACCAGCTCTCCTACGGCGACACCTTCGCCATCGTGTTCATCCTGGCCCTGATCGCGCTCATAATGAATGGCGGAATCGGCTTCGCCGAGCGCAAATCCCTCCGCTGGCAAACCACCCACCAAGGCGGCCAAGTCATCTCGCTATAAGGATTGCCACTGCTCAGCGTCGCGAGACCTCAGCTCAACTCCAAAACGGTGCCAGTAGAGCCCTATGCGGCTTCGGCGGGTGGATTGATGCCCAGAGTGGTTTCGATACGGGCTAAGCGCTCACCGTGATTCTTGAGTTCTCCGCCGAGGTTGTCGACCTTTGATTCGATGCGGTCGAGCCTGGCGCCCATCATCCTCATGAACTGAAACAACAACGAGACGAACCCGGTACCCAATACTCCGATGAGTGTCGCTATGGCAGCTTGCATGATCTTTCCTCTGCCAAAATAGGTTACGGGGGAAGATTCCTCAGCAGCCTATTTCTGCCTCCGTTCACCAACAACCGATTCGCCTCCTGGTCCACCGCGGGCCAATTCGGCGAGACGAGCGGTGTCACTGGGATCGAGCATTCCAATCACAGCGAAGACCGGCTTGTCGGGGCCGGTGACCGCTTTGAGCGCCCGGTAGCCGGAGCTGTTGGGGGCTGGCTGGTCGGTGGTCAACAGCACCAGCGGGGCGGCACCGCCGGACGAATGCAACACCGAAGCTTTGCCCAGCGCCTTCCATAGGGTGTCGGTGCGGCGCAATCCAGGTCGTTGGGTGACGCTGAAAGCACCTGAGACATCGAATAGCCATCTATTGCCCTCCTCGTCGATGGCCTCGAAGTTCACCTCCACGCCGCAGGAGAACTTGACTTTCTCCCGGATATTGCGGAATCCACTCATCTTGAGAACTTCTCGTGCCATCTCCTGGGCCTTGCGGCCTTGTTGCCCAGCCCTGACCTGGAAGTCGTCGCTCCACTCGGGTTCTGCGCTGTTTGCCGATGGGGCGACGGTGACTTGCCAATGCGGCTTTTCGGCGGGCCGTTCGAGACGGTCTCGCTCGTCGGCGATGCGCTGCTCGGCCAAGGCGATGTAGGCGGCGTCGGTGTCGAAACCGACGTAGTGGCGCCCGGTACGGACTGCGGCCACTGCGGTCGTTCCCGCTCCCACGAAAGGATCCAGGACCAGATCGCCCCTGTATGTGTAGAGGTCGATCAACCGCTGGGGAAGCTCCACAGGGAACGGCGCGGGGTGGCCGACCCGTTTGGCCGACGCTGCCGGAATCTCCCACACATCGGTGGTGGCTTCCATGAACTCATCGACAAAAGAAGTTCCTTCTGAGGGAAGCCGCTGAGCCGCCCGTTCGGCTGGGGGAAGTGCCCGGTCGAAGCGCCCTTTGGAGGCGATCACCACCCGCTCGGTTACGTCCCGCAGTACCGGGTTTCCCGGACGCTGGAAGCTGCCCCATGCACAACTGCCCCCTGCACTATGAGCCTTTTTCCAGATCACTTCGCCTCGCAGCAGCAGTCCGAGACGATCCTGGAGAATGGAAGTCACATCGCCCGATAGGGATCGATAAGGGCGTCGCCCCAGATTGGCCACATTTACCGCTATGCGACCGCCCGGTTCCAGCTTGGCAACGCACTGGGCAAATGCCTCCTCCAGCATGTCGAGGAAATCCACATAGTCAGCGGGAATGTGGCCCTGGCCCACCGCTTCCTCGTACTCCTTGCCCACGAAATAGGGCGGGGAAGTGACCACCAGCGCCACCGAGTTGTCGGCCACCTCCCCGAAGACGTCCATCTTGCGGGCATCGCCCACCCAAAGCTGGTCACGACAAGTGGGTTCCACAACTTCGGAGTTGTCGCTTATCTCAGGCACTGGAAATCTGTTGTAGAACGCGGAAGCATCATGGCCCTCGCGTCGACCCACCCCGAAACTGGAAGTAGACGTCCCCTGCCTGCGCCGGGCAGATTCCATCTCTCGAAGTTACACCGCTGGTGCGACAACTTGGGGGACGAGAGATGGCCGCAGCTATTGGGGAGTGTCGGTTTCGGGCTCCGAGACTTCGGCTCGGCCCTCTAGGCGGCCCACTCTCCGACACAGGTCCATGACGACGTCGGTGAGCTTGTCCAGCCGGCTGTGGACTTGCTTGAAGCCGTCGTTCATGTCGTCGCTGATCTTGGCATTCTCGGCCCGCGCTCCCTTGAAACCTTCGTTGGTCTCGGTTCTGAGCTGCGCGATGTCGGCGCGGCGACCGCGGTCGAGGTAGAGCATCAGGGTGAGGATGATCCCCAGCATGGCGAGTATGGCTTGTTCCATGAGTTCTCCAAGGAGTTCTCAGCACATGGGGGAAGAGGAAGCCAGTTTAACAGCACGGACAACACCAGAGTCAACAGTTGGTGGTCCCTGGGTTTGGCGGAGGGCTGTTGCGGTGCTCGAGGGTTGGGGGGGACTCGAGGAGTCCTAGAGGCGGTGGCGCAGGGCGGCTAGCTGGGCTTCGGCGGCGTCGGCTCGGGCTTCGGCGGCGTCGGCTCGGGCTTCGGCGGCGTCGGCTCGGGCGGCTTCATCCTCGTGGTCTCGCAGCCAGGTGGAGGTGGCAGGGTGGTAGAGGCGCAGTTTGGGAGGGGCCCAGCACAGGTCCAGGCCGAGCACGTCGCTGTGGCCTCGTAGTTGAACGCCGTCGCTGATAGGCGATTCGACGGAGACGGCGATGGGCTCCCAGCGGTCCATTTGCCAACGCTCGCCGGCCAGCGGCGTATCGAGCAGGTCTCCGCCGGTGGGGTCCAAACGCCAGTATTCTGAGACGCCCAGGTCGGCGAACTTGGCCGGCTTTTCGTGCAGGTCCACCCTGTAGGTGTTGACCGAGGCGATCTCCAGCACGAAGGAAGGGATGGCCCCAGCTTCCCACACCTTGTAGGTGGACTTGTTCTCAACTGCGGGTATGTTCACGCCGAACGCTACGGCCACGTCGGGGGCCACCACGACCCGCGGGTCGCCCTCGCGGTAGTAGATGTTGATGTCGCAGCACACCCAGGCGTCGGGGTGATGTTCGGAAACCCAGCTGCGCAGTGCGACGGCCAGCTCGATCCGACGGCGCATTTGCATGTCGCCTTCGGGCACTTGGGGTCCTTCCGGATAGTAGACCTCGGCTCCCGGTTGGCGGTTCGCCAACATGCTCATCGGAGCGACTTTCTGAACACGTCGCCAACCCTACCATTTCTTGTCACTTATCACCGCCAGATTGACATGACAAACTATGAAATAGATGTAAAACTTCCTACTTGCCTCCGATAAAGGCAGTTATACACACAGTTGAGATGGCGGACAGCCGGGCTAATGGGCTTGGGAGTGCCAGCGACCGTTGCGGTGCTCTAGTTCTAGGGGGAGGCCGAAGCAGGCGGATAGGGACTCGGAGGTGAGCACTTCTTCCAGGGGGCCTTGGGCCAAAACCCGGCCATCGCGCAGCAACAGCACGTGGGTGAAGCCGGCGGGGATCTCCTCGGTGCGGTGGGTGACCATCACCAGGGGAGGGGCGGAGGGGTCGGTGGCCAGGCGAGTGAGGTCGGCTACCAGCATCTCCCGGCCGCCCAAATCCAGGGTGGAGGCGGGCTCGTCCAACAGCACCAGGCCAGGGTCGGTCATCAGGCTGCGGGCGATCTGCACCCGCTGACGCTCGCCCGACGACAGGGTGGCGATGGTGCGGGAACCCAGACCACCTGCTCCCACCTGCTCCAACAGCTTCTCCGCCCGCTCGCGGTCGTCGTCGGTGTAGTCGTGCCACCATGGTTCCAGGGCGCCATGGCGGGCAGTCATCACTACCTCTACCGCCCTCAGGTGGGGCCGCAGCATCTGGG
The DNA here is from genome assembly GCF_965214065.1 of Candidatus Poriferisocius sp. Lineage (GTDB taxonomy): Bacteria > Actinomycetota > Acidimicrobiia > Acidimicrobiales > Bin134 > Poriferisocius. Next base: position 40,386 of record NZ_CBDCAT010000023.1, on the reverse strand, counting down.
CCAGCGCAGGGGAAGTGAAACCCACCCGGTGTCGCAGCCGGCGAACGTCCACCTGGCCCAACCGCTGTCCGAGCACATCGACGATCCCCGCAGTGGGGTGCTCGTAGAGCGCAGCGATCCGCAGCAGCGTGGTTTTGCCGCTGCCGTTGGCCCCCAGCACTACCCAGCGCTGGCCATCGGCCACCTCCCAGTCGACATCGGCGAGGATGGGCCGCTTGTCGCGGGTGAAACCAACTCCGGACAGCCGCAGCGCCAACGCCTCTGCCATCGTCTTCAGTTGGTGTGGGCCATCCAGGTGGCGTACATGTCGGCGTAGTGGCCGCCCATGGCCACCAGCTCGTCGTGGGTGCCGATCTCGGTGATTCGGCCGTCTTCCACCACCGCTATCCGGTCAGCCCGCATGGCGGTGGCCAATCGGTGGGCGATGATGATGGCCGTCCGCCCCTCCAGCACCACATCCAACGCAGCCTCGATCTTGGACTCCGAGCGTAAATCCAGGTTGGACGTAGCCTCGTCCAGCACCAGCACCCGGGGGCGGGCCAGAAAAGCCCGGGCCAGGGCCAGGAGTTGCCGCTCTCCGGCCGACAGCGACGCCCCCCGCTCATGCACCAGGGAGTTGACGTCGTCGGGCAATCGCTCCAATAGCTCGGTCAACCCGACCACCCGGCAAGCCTCCAGCACATCGGCCATCGACGCCTCGGGGCGGGCGAAGGCCACGTTGTCCCGGATCGAGCCATAGAACAAGAACGGCTCCTGGGGCACCACCCCAAGCTGGCGGCGAAGCGAGGCCAGCGTCACCGTCCGCAGGTCACAGCCGTCGATGCACACCGTTCCCTGCTGGGGGTCGTAGAACCGCGCGATCAACTTGGCCACGGTGGATTTGCCCGCCCCGGTGGGCCCGACCACGGCCAGGCTTTCGCCCGGCGCCAGCCGCAAGCTCACGTCGTGCAGCACAGGGGTGTCGTCGTCGTAGCCAAAACTCACCCGGTCGAAGGTGATCTCCCCTTCGATGGAGGGCAGGTTCACCGCATCGGGGGCCTCGGCCACCGAGGGCTCGTTCTCCAGCACCTCGCGCAGCTTCTTAGCCGATGCCTGACCCTGCTGGTAGCCGTTGTAGAGCTGGACAAGCTGCTGGATGGGGGCGAAGAAGAACGTCAGATAGAGAACAAAGGCGGTCAGCTCGCCGGGGGTGAGGCTGCCGTTGATCACCATGGTTCCGCCGATCACCAACAAGATGGCCTGGCCGATGATCACAATTGCCTCGGTGGTTGGCGCGTAGATGGACGCCGCCCGAACCCCGGCCAGATTGGCGTCTTTGTGCCGCCCCACCACGTTGGTGTGGTGCACCACGTTGTGGCGCCGGCGGTTGTGGGCGGTGATAACCCGGATGCCCGACAGGCTCTCCTGCAAATCGGCCAACACCTCGGCGATGCGGTCCCGAACCAGCCCGTAGTACAAATCGGACACCTTCCGGAACCAGATGCTGAGCAGGAATGTGGCCGGCACCACGATGAGCAAGGTCAGCACGGCCAGCAGCGGGTTCAGATAGAACAGCACGGCGGTGATCACGGTGAGCACCAGCCCCTGGACCGCGAAGTTCACCATGCCCTCTTGGAACAGCACGGTCAGGGCCTCGATGTCGCTGGTCATTCTGGTCATCAGAACGCCCGCCTTCTCCTTGGTGAAGAAGTCCAGCGAGAGGCGCTGATAGTGAGAGAAGACCCGCATGCGCAGGCCGTACATGAGCCGCTCGCCCAGCTTGCCGGTGTAGCGGATGCGTAGAGACGAGCTGAAGGCGTGGGCCACCACCGTGCTCAAGAACACCGCGGCCACGATCAACAGCACCCGCAGGTTGCTGGAGCTGACGCCGTGGTCGATGCCCAGTTGGGCCAGCAGCGGGCCCGACTGCATCATCGCCGACTCGATCACCACCAAAAGCAGCGCCACGGCAAGCTGTCTGCGGTGGGGCCACAAAAGGGTTCGCAGGGTCAGCGGCGGATCAGGGGGCTGGCGGTGGCTGAAGTCCACCTCCACGGGGGGATACTCAGGCTCGGTCCGCAGCACCTCTTCGACCTGAACCCGCAGGTTGCCGGGCACCCCGGCATGAGGCAAGCCGGCGTCGCGAGCCGCGCTCTGGGCCTGAGGCCCGCCGAAGTAACCGCCCCAACCCATCAGCCACCGCCCCCGAAGGTCCAGGGGTCGTCGCCGCTTCTGGGGAACCCGGGCAAATTGCTGTCGAACCCCTTGCCGACGCGGCCGTCGCCGTTGCCCGACTGGTCAGCAGAATCGCCGTCGCTATGGCGGGCCAGGATCTCCACGTAGTGGCGATCGGTGGCCAGCAGGTCAGCGTGCGTGCCCACGTTGGCCACCCGGCCCTGGTGCAGCACTACCACCCGCTCAGCCAGGCTGATGGTGGACAGGCGGTGGGCGATGATGATGGTGGTGCGGTTGGCCATGAGCCCTTGCAGCGCCTTGTGGATGGCCTCCTCCACGGTCACGTCGATGGCGCTGGTGGCATCGTCCAGCACCAGCACCTTGGGGTTGGCCAAAAGCGTCCGGGCGATGGCGATGCGCTGGCGCTGGCCGCCCGACAGGGTGTAGCCCCGCTCGCCGACAACCGAGTCATAACCGTCGGCCAGATCGCAGATGAACCCGTGGGCCTGAGCTGCGGTGGCCGCGGCCACCACATCGGCGCGAGAGGCAGTCGGGCGGGCGTAGGCGATGTTGTCGTGGACCGATGACGAGAACAAGAACGGCTCGTCCAGTACCAGTCCCACGGTGTGGCGCAGGCTGCGCAGGGTCACATCCCGCACGTCGGTGCCGTCGATGCGCACCGATCCGCCGTCAACGTCATAGAACCGGTCCAGCAATCGGGCCACCGTCGACTTGCCGCTTCCGGTACTGCCCACGATGGCCACCCGCTCACCGGGTTCGATACCCAGGGTGAAGCCGTCCAGCACCGGGACCTCGGGGTCATAGCCGAAGCGGACGTTGTCGAAATCCACCTGTCCTCGGGGCTCGACAATGTCCACCGCCGTGGGGGAGTCGATGATCTCAGGAACCTCGTCGAGGATCTCGTAGATCCGCTGGGCGGCGGCCCCAGCCCGTTGGCCTTGCATCAGCACGAACCCGGCCATGCGGAAGGGCACCTGAAGCATGATCACATAGGCGCTGAACGCCAGCAGCGTACCGATCGAAACCACTCCCTCGATGGCCAGCCAGCCGCCATATAGCACCACCATGGCAGTGCCCAGCCGGGGCAGCGACTCGATGATGGGGTTCCAGCGAGACCGGCTGTTGGCGATCTCCACGTTGGTCCACTGGATTCGCTGCGCCGACCGGCCCAGTAAGGCGATCTGGCGCTTCTCAGCCGCGAACGACTTCACCACTCGGGTGCCGTTCACGTTCTCATCCACGATGGTGGCCAAATCGGCCATGCGGGCCTGAGTCACCCACGACAGCGGGAACACCTGATTGCGGAACTTGAGACCGAACCAGTAAACCCCGGGCAGCGGAGCCAGTGCCACCAGCGCCAGCCAGGGGTGAATGTAAACCATGAAACCCAGCGCCATTACGAACATCAGCACGTTCATGCTGATGAGCGGTCCAAAGGCCAGCAGGAGCTGCACCGATCGGATATCGCTGTTGGCCCGGGAGATGACCTGACCCGACTGGGTGCGGTCGTAGTAGGAGAAAGACAGCCGGGTGAGGTGCTCGTACATGATGGCCCGCAGATCGGTCTCCACGTTCCAGCCCAGCTTGAACAGATAAAACCGATACACCCCGCCGAAAACCAGCCGTCCGATGCCGAATACCGCAATGAGCACCGCCACAATCCACAGTGCCTGGCGATCCCCGGTGATGGCCGCGTCTACCGCCGAGCGGGCCGCCGCGGGCACGGCAACCTGAGTGGCCAGCGCGAACACGCCGGTAACCACCCCGATGACCAGAGTCCGCCGGTGGGCCCGAACCAGCGGCAACAGCCGTTTCATCCAGCCCTTGGTCTGGTCGGGGTCGATGCCTGCTGTCGGTGGGGCGTATTCGGCCCTTGCTGCGACCGGTTCGAATTCGGGAGTGTCGACTGGTCCTACGTCAACTGCGGTCACGGCCGGGGCTCCTGCCCGCCCCGGACCAAGGTGAGCGCCTCGTTCCACAGCGCCAGCCCCTCCAGTGCCTGGTCAGCCTGGTCAGCTTCGAGATGGGCGACGATCCCGGAGATCCGATCGGCTACCGCCTCATCGGCCGCGGCCAGCACTTGCCGTCCGGCTTCGGTCAGCTCGTGGGCAACCTTACGGCGGTCGGATGGATCGCCCTGCCGTTGGAGCAGGCCTCGCTTTTCCAACCCGTCGGCCAGCGCAGTCACGCTGGGCCGGCTCACCGCCAATCGCCCGGCCACCGCCGATGCGGCGGCGTTTCCTTCCGATAAGAACAACAGCAGGCGATACTGTGAGGGTGACAGGTCTAAGTCTCCCAGCGCCACCGCCACTTGGCGGGCAAGGCGGGTCGCCGCCCGAGCCGCTTCCAAAGCGGTTCGAGAAGGTGATTGTTTGAGACTCATATGTTTAGTCTCCCTAAAGATCATGGATGATGCCAAGCCCAATGCCGGGTAGTTGACCGCCGATGAGCTGGACCACCGTTCTCGGCCTGGTTGCTGCCGCGCTGTTGATTGCGGCCAACGCGGTATTCGTGGCAGTGGAGTTCGCCTTGGTGGCGGTGGACCGGATCCGCGTCGAGCGGCTGGCTGGCGAGGGGCGGCGGGCGGCTCGGGCCACCCTGTCGCTGCTCAAGTCCCTGTCCTTCCAGCTGTCCGGGGCCCAGTTCGGCATCACCGTCACGTCCCTGGCGTTGGGCTTTATCGCCCGGCCCTCCATCGCGGCCGCCCTGGAGCCAGTAGCTGATCGAATCGTCGGAGGGGCCGCGGAAGGGCTTTCCATTGCCGCCGCACTGGCCATCGCGGTGATAGTCCAGATGGTGCTCGGCGAGCTGGTGCCCAAGACCCTGGCTATTGCCCGCCCGTTGCCCACGGCGATGAGACTGGCCGCTCCCATGAGGGGCTTCGGGGCCATAGCCGGGCCGTTCATCCGCCTATTGGACAGCTCGGCCAATAGGGTGGTGACCCGGCTGGGGATCGATCCCGCCGTAGAGCTCAGCGAAGCCCGTTCCCGCGAGGAGCTGGCCTGGCTAATCCGGTCCTCGGGGCAAGAGGGAGCGATGCGGCCGGCCCGAGTTCGCCTGCTGACTCGGGCCATCCGCTTCGCGGAGCGCGACGCCGCCGATGTGCTGGTCCCCCGGGTGTCGGTGTGCCCCATCGAGCACCACCAGTCGGTAGCCGAGCTGGTCTCCCTGTCGAGTGCCACCGGATTCTCCCGCTTCCCGGTGATCGGCGCCGACATCGACGATGTGGTGGGCGTGGCCCTCGTCAAGAACGTGTACCAGGTGCCGGCCGAACAATGGGCGGCCACCCCGGTAACCGAGATCATGATGGTGCCGCTCATCGTCCCCGAAACCCGGACCCTGCGCTCCCTGCTGCTGGACATGAGATCGCAGCGCAGCCCGCTGGCGGTAGTCATGGACGAGCACGGTGGCACCGCGGGCATCGTCACCCAGGAAGACCTGGTGGAGGAGATCGTGGGCGAGATCGCCGACGAGCACGACGACACCGAGCCCCTGCCGGTGGCCCGCGACGCCGGGGAACTGGTGGTCCAGGGAGGAATCCATCCCGACGAGCTGGAGGACATGACCGGGCTCCGGGTGCCCGATGGCGACTATGAGACCTTGGCCGGTTTCATCTTGGCCCATCTCCAGCGCCTCCCGGCCGTCGGCGAGGTGTTCCGCTACCAGGGCTGGGAGTTCCAGATCGAGTCGGTGGATCGGCGCCGCATCGACACCGTGCGCCTGCGCCGGGTGGCCTCGATTCCCCATGAGCGAGCAAACCGATGACTGCGCTATACATCGGCGTCGCAGTGGTGCTGTTGTTGGCCAATGCCGGCTTCGTGGCAGTGGAGTTTGCGCTCATCGCCGCCCGACGGTCTCGTCTGGAGCCCCTGGCCGAAGCCGGTAACCGCCGGGCCCGGTTGGCTCTGGCGGCCATGAGCGATCTCAACCGGCAATTGGCCGGCGCCCAGCTCGGTATCACCATGGCGTCGTTGGGATTGGGCTTCGTGGCCGAGCCCGCGGTGGCCCGTCTCGTCGAGCGGGCGGTGGAGTCATTCGTCCATCTGCCCTCCGGTGTGCTGCACACCATCTCGTTCGCGGTGTCGCTGGCCTTGGTGGTCTACCTGCACATGGTGCTGGGGGAGATGGTCCCCAAAAACGTCGCCTTGGCCGGGGCCGAGCGCACCGCCATGTGGCTGGCCCCGGTGAACCGCCTCTACGCCATCGTCTTCGGCCCGCTCATCGGGTTGTTGAACTGGCTCAGCCGGGGGATAGTCCGCCTGTGCGGCGTGGAGCCCGTCGACGAGCTGCCCACGGCCCGCACTCCCCAGGAGTTCGCCGCCGTTGTCGAGCACTCCGCTGCCGAGGGGTTCTTGGACGAATTCGACCGGTCGCTCCTGTCCAGCGCGCTGGAGCTAGCCGGCCGACCGGTGCACACCGTAATGGTGCCTCGCGAACGCATCGTGGCGGTAGAGCGAGAGGCCACACTGGCCGAGGTGCTCGACGTGATGAACGCCAGCGGCCACTCTCGAGTCCTGGTCCAAAACAGCTCCATCGACCAGGTGGTGGGGTTCATCCACGCCAAGGACCTCCTCGATGCAACCGGTATCAGGGCAAGCCAACCCCTCAGTGACGACCTGATCCGGGTGGTGCCCGCCATCGAGGAGGAAACCCCGCTCGAAGGCGCGCTGGCGCTGATGCGGGGAAGCCGACGACATCTGGCCGTTGTACGCCAGGGCGCCCGTCAGCGCACCGTCGGACTGGTCACCCTGGAGGACGTGCTGGAGGTACTGGTGGGCGATCTAATCGATGAGACCGACCCAACCGGACCCGCCGTGTCGAACCATAGGACATAATGGCGCCATGAAATTCTGGTGCGTTACCGCGTTCATGAAGAGCACCGAGCTGGTGCCTATCGCTCAGATGGTGGATGAGGCCGGCTATCACGGAATGGTGCTCTCCGACCACATCTTCTATCCCCAAGAGCTCAGCAGCCCCTACCCCTACTCGCCCTACGAAGACGGCCGACCCATCTGGGACCCGGAGACGTCTTGGCCTGACACCTGGGTGACCATAGGAGCCATGATCGGGGCCACCGAGCAACTCCACTTCTCCAACAACATCTACATCGCCCCCAATCGACCCATCCTGGCGGTGGCCAAGCAGGTGTCCACTGCCGCGGTGATCTCCGACAACCGGGTGGCGCTGGGCATGGCCGCAGGCTGGATGCGCGAGGAGTTCGAGCAGATGGGCCAAGATTTCGACAACCGCGGCCCCCGCACCAACGAGATGATTGAGGCGCTGCGGGAGCTGTGGAAGCCGGGCTGGGTGGAGTTCCACGGCGACTACTACGACATCCCGCCGATGATGATGGGCCCGGCCCCCGACCAGCCCATCCCCATCTACACCGGGGGACACTCGGGACCGGCGCTGCGCCGTGCGGCCCGCCATGCCGACGGCTGGGTGGGCAATGCCTACGACTGGGACACACTGGCCGGCATCGTCGCCCGCCTGCGGACGCTCTTGGCCGAAGAGGGCCGGGCCGACGAGCCATTCGACATCATCTCCGGCTTCTATGAGCCGCCCTCGGTAGATCTCTACCGCCGGGCCGAAGAGGAGTTGGGCATAACCGGGTTGTACGCCCTTCCCTGGGCCGAGCTCGAAGACGTCAGCTCCGACAACCGGCAAGGCCTTTTGGAAAACGCATCGGCCTACCGGGATGCCATAAACCGCTTCGCCGAAGACTTCGTCCACCCCCTGGCCGAGGGATAGCAGCCAACTACGCGCCCATGGCGTGGTAGCCGCCGTCCACGTGGACCATCTCGCCGGTGGTCATAGGGAACCAATCCGATAGCAGCGCGACAGCGGCCTTGGCCACCGATGAGCTGTCCTTGACATCCCACCCCAGGGGGGCCCGATCAGCCCAGGAGTCCTCGAACGCCTCGAAGCCGGGAATGGAGCGGGCAGCCATGGTGCGGGCCGGCCCGGCGGCCACCAGGTTCACACGGATGCCCTGGTTGCCGAGCGAGCGGGCTAGGTAGCGGGCGGTGGACTCGAAGGCGGCCTTGGCCACCCCCATCCAGTTGTAGTGCGGCCAGGCCACGGTGGCATCGAAGTCCAGTCCCACGATCGAACCGCCGTCGTCCATGAGCGGCACCACCACCTCGGCCAGGGTCTTGAGTGAATAGGCCGAAATCTCCAACGCCACCTTCACGTCGTCCCACCCGGCGGCCATGAAGTCGTCGCCCAAGCACACCTCGGGGGCGAAGCCGATGGCGTGCACGGCCCCGTCCACTGATCCCCACCGATCAGCCAGGTCGTCCCGCAGGGCGGCGGGGTGGTCGGGGTCGGTCACGTCGAAGGCCAGCACCGACGGCGAGCCCGGCAGCTTGCGTGCGGTGCGCTCGGTGAGGCTCAGGCCCCGACCGGCGCCGGTCAGCACCAACTCGGCCCCCTCATCAGCGGCTAGAGAGGCGATTCCGAAGGCCAACGAGGCGTCGGTCAGCACGCCGGTGACCAGAATCCGTTTCCCGTCGAGGAGTCCCATGATCGTTCGAGGCTAGTCGCGGTGGGGCGGCTGGCATTGTCGGTGGCCCTGCCCTATGTGGGATCGGAGTCCTATGTGGGATCGGTAGTGCACCTCCTATACCGTTATGCCGATGCAGATTGGGATTCTCGGAGGCACAGGACCGGCGGGCAGCGCTTTGGCTGTCCGGCTGGCATCGGTGGGATTCGACACGGTGATGGGGTCGCGTTCCGCCGAGCGGGCCTCCGAGATCTGCGACCGCTTGAAGGGCGAATGGCCCGACCACCAGCTCCCCCTGTCCGGCGCGGCCAACCCTGGCGCCGCGGCCTGCGAAGTCGTGGTGGTGGCCACCCCGTGGGACGCCGCCGCTTCCACCGCGGCCACGGTGGCCGATGAGCTGGCTGGCAAGGTGGTCATCAGCATGGCCAACGCCCTGGCCAAGATGAGCCGAGAGTTCCAGCCTCTGGTGCCATCCCGAGGTTCGATTGCCGCCGCGGTGCAGGCCGCGGTGCCCCAGGCCCTGGTTTCTGGCGCGCTGCACCATGTGCCGGCCCATGATCTGGGCGACCTCAATCGGCCGGTGGACTGCGATGTGCTGGTGTGCTCCGACCACCCCGAGGCCACCACCACCACCATGGAGATCATGAACAAGCTCCCCGGCGCCCGAGCCCTCGACGCCGGTGCGCTGTCTTATGCCAGCCCGGTGGAAGCTTTCACCGCGGTTTTGCTGCAACTCAACGTCCGCTACAAAACCCGGGCGGCGGTCCGCTTCACCGGCTTGGGCCTCGAAGACGGCTGAGCCCTCAGCGGCCATGCCTCCCACCACCCCTCCTGCCGCATCCTCAGCCGGGCCGATGCGCCTCTACGACACCGCCCGCCAGGCGGTGGTGCCATTCGAGCCGGGACCGGTGGCCACCATGTACACCTGCGGCATCACCCCCTATGACGCCACCCACCTGGGCCACGCCGCCACCTATGTGGCCTACGACGTGCTCCAGCGGCGGCTGCGCGACCGGGGCCACGACACCCGCTGCGTGCGCAACATCACCGACGTTGACGACGACATCCTCCGCAAAGCCCGGGAGATCGGCGTCCACTATCTGGATCTAGCTGCCGCCGAGACCGCTCGGTTCGACTCCGACATGGTGGCTCTCGACATGCTGCCGTGCTGGTCGGAGCCCCGGGCCACCTCGGCCATCGCCGACATCCGCAAGATGATCGGGCTGGTGCTCGACCGAGGCCACGCCTATCAATCGGGCGGGTCGGTGTACTTCGACATCTCCACCTTCGACCGCTTCGGCCAGGTCAGCCACCTGAATCGAAACGCCATGTTGGCGTTGGCCGCCGAGCACGGGGGCAACCCCGACGACCCCAACAAGCGCGACCCGCTCGATTTTGTGCTGTGGCAGAAATCGGCCCCCGACGAGCCCGCCTGGGACTCCAAGTGGGGACCGGGCCGCCCCGGCTGGCACATCGAGTGCTCGGCTCTGGCCATGCGGGAACTGGGCGAAACCGTCGATCTCCACGGGGGCGGGACCGATTTGGTCTACCCCCACCACGAGTGCGAAGCCGCCCAGTCGGAGGTGGTCACCGGCAAACAGTTCGTCCGCCACTGGATGCACCAGGCGATGGTGCGCATGGACGGCGCCAAGATGTCCAAGTCGCTGGGCAACCTGGTGTTCGTCTCCGACCTGCTCAAGGAGTACGACCCCCGGGCTGTCCGCCTGGCCATCGTGGCCCACCACTACCGCGATTCCTGGGAGTGGAACGACTCACTAATGCCCGCTGCCGCCCAACGCCTCGAAGCCTGGCAAGCCGCCCCCGCCGGCACCCTCGACGCCACCGAAGAGGCTCTAGACCAAGTCCGTTCCCACCTAGACAACGACCTAGACACCCCCTCAGCAGTAGCCGCCATAGACCAATCCGCGTCAGCCGGCGCAATCAAACCAGCTGCCGCACTACTGGGCATTCACCTATAGAAACATCTTGACATCAAATAGATTAGGCATCAAGATGCCTATATGAGGACTACATTGACCCTCGACGACGATGTGGTTGACGCCTTGAAGGAACGGGCCCAGCGGCTTGACCAGTCGTTCAAGCAAGTGGTCAACGACGCTTTGAGACGCGGCCTCTCTCCGGTGGCTGCTGAGTCGCGGCCTCCCTATCGGGTAAGCCCGCATCACAGTGGGTTCAGGACCGGAGTCGATCCGCTCCGACTCAACCAGCTCAACGACGAACTCCAAGCCGACGGGTTCGTATCCGAAGAGCCCAAGTGATCGTTCCCGACCTAAACCTGCTTGTCTATGCCCATAGCGACGGAAGCCCGCTCCACGAGCCAGCTCGCCAGTGGTGGGAGGATGCAGTCAACGGTGTCGAACGAGTCGGTATGCCTTGGATCGTGACTGCGGGATTCGTCCGACTTCTCACCCATCCCAGTGTGTTGATCCATCCAGCAACTCCTGAGGGTGCCGTCGATCTGGTGGCAGAGTGGTTCCGCTCGCCCAATGTCGTGCCCTTGAACCCCGGCGGGCAGCACTTGGCGTTATTCCGCAGAGCGCTCGCTTCTGCCGGCGTGGGCGGGAATCTGGTTACCGATGCTCACATAGCTGCTTTGGCAATTGAAAACCAGGCTGAAGTCCACTCCAACGATCCTGATTTCGGCCGATTTCCCGGCCTTAGATGGCGCAATCCACTCTGAGAGGGGAGTCTGGGTGCCCATCGGTGTGGTCTCTAAGCCTCCCAGGCGTTTCTCAGCTTGGACCATGACTCGGCTAGGGGTTCGGGGAGCACACGGGTTTCGGCAGCAGTGGTCATGAAGTTGGTGTCGCCCCGCCAGCGGGGCAGGCAGTGGACGTGAAGGTGGCCGGGTATGCCGGCGCCAGCGGCCGCTCCCAGGTTGAGGCCCACGTTCACGCCGTCGGGGTTGTAGGCCCGGCGGATGGCGGCCACCGCGGCCTGGGTCGCGGCCCACAGCTCATGGCTCTCGGCGTCGCTCAGGTCGGCCAAATCGGCCACAGGACGGTTGGGCACCACCATCAGATGGCCGCTGCCGTAGGGGTAGGCGTTGAGCACTGCGAAGCAACTCTGACCCCGCCACAAGATGCCAGTCTCCTCATCGGGTTCAGACGCGTCCAAGATCTGCTCGAAAAGGGTGGTCTCGCCCGGCTCTGCACCCGTCGCGGGCAGACCCGACACATAGCGGCTGCGCCACGGGGCCCACAAGCGTTCGAGCATCAGCGGTGGGCGTCCACTTCTTCGCTCAGTCGATTGGCGAAGTCTCCCAACAGGACGCCCCGCTCATCGCCGTCGCTGCCCCGGGCGTTGACCCCCACCGTGCCGTGGGCCACGTCGTCGTCGCCCACCACCAGCACATAGGGCAGTTTCTGGAGCTTGGCCACCCGGATGCGTCGGCCCAGCGGCTCCTCAGCGGGCACCACCTCGACTCTGAATCCTTCTCGGCTCAGATGGGCCGCCACCTCGGCGGCGTACTCGCCGTGAGAGGCGGCCACTGGCAAGATGGCGGCTTGGGCCGGGGCCAGCCAGGCCGGAAACGCACCGCTGTAGTGCTCGATGAGCACGCCGAAGAACCGCTCGATAGACCCCATAAGGGCGCGGTGGATCATCACCGGGCGGTGGCGATTGCCGTCGGAGCCCACATATTCGAGGCCGAATCGCTCGGGAAGCTGGAAGTCCACCTGGAGGGTGGAAAGCTGCCAGCTCCGCCCAATGGCATCGCGCACGTCGATGTCGATCTTGGGGCCGTAGAAGGCGCCGCCGCCCTCGTCCAACTCGTATTCGAGCCCGGAGGCCTCCAGCGCCTCCCGGAGAGCGTCGGTGGCCAAGTCCCACTCGGCATCCTCGCCGATCGACTTCTCCAGCGGCCGAGTGGCTAGCCGGGCGTCGAACTCCTCGAATCCGAAGGCCCGCAGCACCGACAGCACGAACGCCACCAGCGAGGCGATCTCGGCGGGAGCCTGCTCCCGGGTGGCGAAGATGTGGCTGTCGTCCTGGGTGAATCCCCGGATGCGCATCAATCCGTGGACCGCCCCCGACAGCTCGTAGCGGTACACCGTGCCCAGCTCGAACAGTCGAATGGGCAGGTCGCGATAGGAGCGCTGGCTGCTCTTGTAGATCAGCACGTGGAAGGGGCAGTTCATCGGCTTGAGGTGGTAGGAAGTGCCGTCCAACTCCATGGGCGGGTACATGGATTCCCGGTAGAAGTCCAGGTGCCCGCTGGTCTCCCACAGCTCCGAGCGGGCTATGTGGGGGGTGACCACTGACTGGTATCCCCCCTCGTCGTGGCGGTTGCGGCTGTAGTCCTCGATGACGCGGCGCACCGCAGCCCCCTTGGGGTGCCACACCGCCAGCCCAGGTCCCAGCTCGGTGGGCCACGACAGCAGGTCGAGCTCGCGGGCCAGGCGGCGGTGGTCGCGCTTTTCCGCCTCGGCCAGCCGGTGCAGGTGGGCGGCCAGGTCCTTTCGGGTTGCCCAGGCTGTGCCGTAGATGCGCTGCAAGGAGGGGCGGCCAGCGTCGCGCCGCCAGTAGGCGCCAGCCACGCTCATCAGCTTGAAGTGCCCCAGCCGCCCGGTGGACGGCACATGGGGCCCCCGGCACAGGTCGATGAAGGAATCAGAGTTGCGGTAGTAGCTGATCTGGCCGTCGCCGGCCACCTCATCGGCCAGCTCATCACCCGACTGCCCGGCACTATCGGCTGCGGGGGCCAGGGCCACCGTTTCGATGATCTCCCTCTTATAGGGGTGGTCGGCGAACAGCTCGAGCCCCTCGGCGGCCGACACCTCGTGGCGCTCGAATGGCTGGTCGGCTTCGATGATCGCCCGCATTCGGGCTTCGATGGCCTCGAGGTCGTCGTCGCTGATGGTGGCTCCATCAGGCAGATCGAAGTCGTAGTAAAAGCCGTCTTGAATGGGCGGCCCGACCGCATACGTGGCGCCGGGGTACAACTCCAGCACCGCCTGAGCGAGCACATGGGCAGTGGAGTGGCGCAGCGTTTCCAGGCCGGCCTCGCTGTCGGCAGTGATGATCGCCACCTGCTGGCCGTCGGCCAACGGCACGCTCAAGTCCACCTCCACATCGTCGACGGTGGCGATGAGAGCGGCCTTGGCCAGACCAGGGCCAATGTCAGCCGCGAGGTCGCCCGCGGTGGTCCCCGAGCCAATCGAGCGCGTGCTGCCGTCCGGGAGAGTCACGTTGATCTCAGCCATATCGAGACAACCCTAGAAGCTCACGCCCCCTGAAGCTCATGCAATAATGCCGTTCACCACCCCTTATGTCCTGTGCGCTGGAGCCAGCCAGTAGCCTCGTACCGTGTCCGATGCGGAGATCACCGATGAGCTTCCCCAAGAGCTGAACGTCAGCGAGTACGTCGGGCCCTACCTGTTTCCCAATAACAGCCGGCGGCGGATTCCAGCCATCATCTACTTGTCGGCGGCGGTGGTGTGTGCGGTGGTTTGGGCGGTGGCGGCCGACAGTCCGCTGGTCAACGGGGGGATCCTGGGCGCGGCCATCGGTTTGGCTGCCTTTGCCGTCTATGGCTTCGTGTGCGGCAAGGAGCTGAAGGTCGACGAGTCCGACGCATTGGTGATCGCCGTCGGCGCGGTGGGCTTTCCCGTGGGCCATGCATCGGCCCAGATGGGGTGGCGAGGCTGGTTCAGCCGCCCCACTTGGCGCATCCTGCTCTACTCCAACGAGCCCCAGCCCGACCAGCGGGGACTGGTGTTCGTGGACGGCATCAGCGGCGAGGTGATCGACCAGCTCGTGCAGCCCAATCCCGAAGACTGGGGTGACCTCTCATCTGGCCCAGAAGTAGAGTAGTGGCCACATGTTCGACGGGAATTGGCGCTCGGCGGTCAATCGAGGGCTTGATCCCATCGGTTCCGTCCTGTGCCGGATGGGCATCAGCGCTGATGCGGTTACCGCCTTCGGCATCGCCATGGCCGCGGTGGCCGCGGTGGTCATCGGCCGCGGCCATCTGATCTTAGGCCTGGTCTTTTTGATCCTCACCGGGCTTCCCGACGCCCTCGACGGACCCATCGCCAAAGCGGCGGGCACCAGTTCGGACCGGGGCGCCTTCTTCGACTCAGTCAGCGACCGGGTTTGCGACGCCCTTTTGTTCGGCGGGGTGGCCTGGTACCTGGGCGCCAACGAGCCCGGCCAGATATTCATGCTCCCGGTGGCACTCATGGCCACGGCCTCGGTGGTCTCCTATCAGCGGGCTAAGGCCGAGTCGCTGGGGCTCGACGCCAAGGGCGGCCTCATGGAGCGGGCCGAGCGGTTCGTGGTGCTGGGCGCCGGACTGGCCTTCAGCTTTGTACTGATACCCGTACTGTGGGCCATGCTGGGCCTAACCGCGGGCACCGCCTTGTTCCGATTCGCCAAGGTCTGGCGCCAGGCCGGTTCCCTTACCTCGCTATGACCGACACCGCCGAGCAGGCCGCTCCTCAACCGCCGTTGGCCAGAACCCGCCGCCTGTCGTCCGACGTTGCGTTGTACCGCAGCGGCGCCGCTTTGGCCCGCCGCCTGCCCCAGCCCGTGGGCGCCGCACTCACCCGGGCCATCAGCCGCACCGCATATCGGCTGTTGCCCGAGCGCCGCTTCATCACCGAGCGACGCCTCCAGAGGGTCTGCGGCCCAAACCTAGAGGGCGACGCCCTGGCCGAGGCCGTGAAAGCGTCGTTCGAGTCGTACGCCCGGTATTGGTACGACGGCGCCAGAATCGGCGACTTGGACGACGCCGAAGTGGCGGCCGGTTTCACCCACCAGGGGTTTCACCATGTCCAAGAGGCCATCGACACTGGCACCGCCCCTATCTTGGCCCTACCCCATCTCGGTGGCTGGGAGTGGGCCGGAACGTGGATGGCCCGCATCGCCGGCTACCCGGTGATCTCGGTGGTCGAGCCGCTCAAGCCGGCTCGGCTGTTCGACTGGATGGTGGAGGAGCGCCGCCGCATGGGCATTGACATCGTGGCCCTGGGACCGGACGCTGTCTCGGCGCTAATCAAGTCGCTGCGGGCCAAGCAGGTGGTGTGCCTGCTCGCCGACCGACAGGTGGGCCGCGGGGGAGTAGAGGTGGAGTTCTTCGGCGAGCGCACACTGCTGCCCGGTGGCCCGGCCATGCTCGCCCTGCGCACCGGAGCGGCGATTTTGCCCACCGCGGTCTACCAAGACGGCCCCAACCACCGGGGCGTGGTGATGCCCCCGGTGCCCGCTGAGCGCCAGGGCCGCCTTCGGGCCGATGTGACCCGGGTCACCCAAGACCTGGCGCTGGCCCTCGAAGAGCTGATCCGCGCCGCCCCCGAGCAGTGGCACCTCATGCAGTCCAACTGGGCGAGCGACGAAGAAGCCCTCACGAGGTTCCGCCAACAGCGCCGGGGTCTCGACCGCCAGCCCCGCCAAGATGAGCCCTCGGCCCAGCAGAAGGTGTCCCGATGAGGGTCGGGCTTGTTTGCCCCTACAGCCTCACCATCCCCGGCGGAGTCCAAGGCCAGGTCATGGGACTGGCCCGCTCCCTGCGCCGGATGGGGGTGGAAGCCCGGGTGCTGGCGCCGTGCGACGGTCCACCCCCCGACGAGTCGGTCACGCCGCTGGGCAACAGCCTGCCCACCGCGGCCAACGGCTCCATCGCCCCGTTGGCCCCCGACCCCCCGGCCCAGCTCCGCACCATCCGGGTGCTGCGCGACGAGCAATTCGACGTGATCCACCTCCACGAGCCTCTAGCCCCCGGCCCCACCAACACGGCCGCGGTAATGAAGTCGGCACCGCTGCTGGGCACCTTTCACCGGGCCGGCCACAGCACCGCCTACCAGTATCTGCGCCCCTTAGTACGAGCAGTGGCCAATCGCCTGGACCATCGCTGCGCGGTATCCGATGACGCCCGTCGCTTGGCCCAGGGGGAGCTGGGCGGTGAATACGAGCTGGTGTTCAACGGCGTGGAGTTGGAGGCCCCCTCGGCCGAGCCGATTAAGACATCACAGCCCACCATCTTCTTCGTGGGTCGCCACGAACCCCGCAAAGGGCTGGGCATCCTCATCGAAGCCCTTCACCACCTACCGCCCGAGGTGCAGCTGTGGGTGGGAGGCGACGGCCCCGAAACCGATGCCCTGAAGGCGCAGACCGGTAACGACCCCCGGGTGGAGTGGCTGGGCCGGATCTCCGAAGCGGAGAAGCAGGCCCGCCTCCAGGGCGCCGATGTGTTCTGCGCCCCGTCTTTGTTCGGCGAGTCGTTCGGGGTAGTACTTCTGGAAGCCATGGCTGCCCGGACTCCGATCGTGGCCTCCGATCTGGACGCCTACGCCATCGTGGCCCGACCAGGACGCGACGCGCTGCTCTCAGAGCCCGGCAATGCCGCCGCACTGGCCGTAGCCCTCAAGCGAGTGCTGTTCGACCCCGACACGGCGGGCTCCCTGGTGGAATCGGGGTTGGACCGGGCCCAGCAGTTCTCCATGGACAAGCTGGCCGGTCGCTACGCCGAGATCTATGCCGATTTGGCCGCCCGTCGCCGGGTCCGAGCCCCGAAACGCGAGACCAGCCCGAACAAGGGGGAATTGTGAGCCCCGGACCACGTAGATCCGCTTTTGCCCTCGGCTTGCTGGGCGTGGTTGCCGGGGCGGTCGTTCTGGTAGCTCTCGCCCTTGTGGGTCTGCCCTGGCTTGTCGCGCTCGTCATCGCGGTGGTCGCGGGCGCGGCTGTCGTGGGTGGGCTGCGCCTGACCGCTTGGCGGTTGCTGCTGCGCCTCACCGGCAGCCAGACCCCCGACGGCGCGGCTGAGGAGATTCTCGCCAATGTGCTGGAGGGTCTGTGCATGAACCACGGCATTCCCACTCCCGAGCTGCGCGTCATTCGATCCGACTCCATCAATGCCCTCGCCGCGGCCCGCACCCCCGCCCATGCCGCCATCGTCGTCACCACCGGCGCGGTCGAACAGCTCGACCGCATCGCTTTGGAGGGACTGCTGGCCCATCATCTGTGCCGCATCCGCCGAGGTGATGCCGCATTCGAAACCCTGGTCGGGATCCTCTTGGCCTGGCCGCTGGGGGCGGCTGGCTGGTTGCGCCGCCGAGTGATGAGTCGGGTACTGCCGGCTGGCCGAAGTCTTCAAGCCGACTTCGAAGCGGTATCGCTGACTCGGTATCCGCCTGGTCTGCTGTCTGCGCTGATGACACTTTCTGGCCAAACCGCTCAAGTACCATCGTCCACAGTGGCTGCGTTGCACATGTGGATCGATGAGCCCGATTGGGGAACCGTCGACTACATCCGCCATCCCCGGCTGGAAGCCCGCATCGCTGCGCTGAACGAACTCTGATGGGAAGCCTGTCCGCTGCTCGACGCGCCTCTTGGCGCTTGAAAATAGTTGTCCCGCTGCTGGCCGTGGTTCTGGCGATCGCTGCCTGCGGCGGTTCGAGCGAAGATGACCCCGCCAACGGGGCGGCGGGAACAAGCACCGCCGCGCCAGACTCGGAGGCGACAGGCGCACCCACCGGGGATGGGACGACGGACGTCCAAGGCGAGACCACCGCCGCCCCATCTGGCTCCGAACCCGACGGCACCGAACCGTCCGGCACCGAACCGTCCGGCTCCGAACCCGACGGCACCGAACCGTCCGGCTCTGAATCCGACGGCTCCGAACCCGATCCTTCTGCAACCCAGGGGCCGGGAGAAGACGGCGCCCCCGATGCCGGTCCGGCCACCCCCACCCCTCGACCGAGCCCCGCCGCGCCGCTCACCGGGGAGCCACTGGAGAATCCCTCCATCATGGATCGGCCTGCTTTGGCGGTGAAGATCGGCACCAGCAGCGTGGGCCGTCCGCAGACCGGCATCAACCAGGCCGATGTGCTCATCGAGGCCCGGGTAGAGGGGATCACCCGGCTGATGGCCGTTTTCCACAGCCAGGAGGCCATCCCTCTGGGCCCGGTCCGGTCGGCCCGCAGCTCTGATCCCGACATCCTGGCCAACTTCGGGCAGCCGATATACGGCCACTCCGGGGCCAATCCGGGCGTGCTCCGGGAAATCTCCCAGGGCCAGGCCAACAACAAGCTCTATGAGCTGCGCTGGGACAACCTGCCCAGCGACTACTGGCGGGTGGGTGATCGAGTGCCGCCGTGGAACCTGTACACCACCACCTCAGCCATCTGGAATGCCGCCCCCAGCTATCTGGAAGCGCCCGAACCGCTGTTCGAGTACCGCCAAGCAGGGGAGAGCCTCCCGTCAAGCGCTCAGCCGGTGCCCGGCGTGGAGATCCGCTATCTGAGCGGCAGCGGCGGTCTCGGTCTGCTGGCTCAGTTCGCCTGGGACGAGGAGCTGGACGGCTGGGCCCGCTGGCAAGACGGAACCGCCCATGTGGACCAGCCCCGCCGTCCCGACGGAACCCCCAATCCCGATATCGACCCCGTTCAGGTGGCGCCGGCCAACGTGGTGGTACTCCAAACCCGCTACACCGGCAGCGCTGCCGACCCCCGAAGTCCTGAGGCCATCACCGTCGATGCCAATGGTGGCGTTGCCCTGGTGTTCACCGACGGCCACCTGATCCGGGGCCAGTGGACCCGCCCGTCGGCCAGCCAGCCGTGGCAGGTGACCGACGGCGACGGCAATCCAGTGCGGCTTACTCCCGGCCAGACCTTCATCGCCCTGCCGGGGGGAGATGTCCTGGTGATGGTGGAAGACTTCACCGAGAACCTGCTCAAGAAGCGATAGCTCGGGACCATGCGGAAAACCGACACCGCGTTTTCAATGCCGGAAGCCATAGAATGCAGCCATGACCGCTGAGTCGATGTCAGGCCGCGAGACGGGGACCGCTTTGGTCAAGCGGGGACTAGCCGAAATGCTCAAGGGCGGCGTGATCATGGACGTGGTGACCCCCGAACAGGCCAAGGTGGCCGAGGACGCCGGGGCGGTTGCGGTGATGGCGTTGGAGCGGGTTCCCGCCGACATCCGCCGCGACGGCGGGGTGGCCCGGATGAGCGATCCCGAGATGATCACCGGCATCCAAGAGGCGGTCACCATCCCGGTCATGGCCAAGGCCCGCATCGGCCACTTCGTGGAGGCCCAGATTCTGGAAGCCCTCGATGTGGACTACATCGACGAGAGCGAGGTGCTGACCCCCGCCGATGAGGCCCATCACATCGACAAGTGGGCGTTCACCGTGCCGTTCGTGTGCGGGGCCACCAATCTAGGCGAGGCCCTGCGGCGCCTCTCCGAGGGGGCGTGCATGATCCGGTCCAAGGGCGAGGCTGGCACCGGCAACATCGTGGAGGCCGTTCGCCATCTCCGCTCGATCATCGGCGACATCCGCAAGATCACCCAGGCCGATTCCGCTGAGCTGTTCGACTGGGCCAAGCAACTGCGGGCCCCGCTGCCGCTGGTGCGGGAGGTGGCCGAGACCGGCTGGCTGCCGGTTCCCATGTTCTGTGCCGGGGGCATCTCCACGCCGGCTGATGCCGGGCTGGTTATGCAACTCGGGGCCGAGGCGGTATTCGTGGGCTCAGGGATCTTCAAGTCCTCCGACCCGGCGCCCCGGGCCAAGGCCATTGTGGAGGCAGCCACCAACTACCGCGACGCCCACATCTTGGCCAAGGTCAGCCGCGGCTTGGGCGAGCCCATGCCCGGCCTGGAAATCGACGGCCTCGAAACCCGGCTGGCCGACCGCGGCTGGTAGCAAGGCTGAACGTGCAGCAGACCGAAGCGTCACCCCGAGACTTGGAGCCCCCGGGTGAAGGTCGGGGTCTTGGCCCTTCAGGGCGCATTCGGCCTGCATGAGCGGGTTCTGAACCGGCTGGGAGTGGCCGCGGTCCAAGTCCGCACTCCCGAAGAACTGGCCGAAGTAGACCGACTGGTCATTCCCGGCGGAGAATCCACCGCTATCTCCAAGCTGCTGGACGCCAACGGATTGGCCGACCCACTGGCCGATCGCTTGGCCCACGGCCTGCCGGTGCTAGGGACCTGCGCGGGGATGATCCTTCTGGCCGCAGAGGTGGCGGATGGCTATCCCGGCCAGCGTTGTTTCGGTGCCGTCGACGTGACGGTGATGCGCAACGGCTACGGCCGCCAGTCCGATTCTTTCAGCGCACCGGTCGCCGTCCAAGGCTGGGACTCGGCCTTCCCCGGCGTGTTCATCCGGGCCCCGGTGGTCGAGTCAGCCGGCGCGGGGGTGGAGGTTCTGGCCGAATTGGACGGGGTGCCAGTGCTGTGCCGCCAAGGCGGGGCAGTGGTTTCGTCGTTCCATCCCGAGTTGGCCGACGACGATCGAATCCACCGTTGGTTTGTGGAGCAGGAATAAGGAGAGCGGATGTCAGGACACTCCAAGTGGGCCACCATCAAGCACCGCAAGGGTGCGGCCGACAAGCGGCGGGGCAAGCTGTTCGCCAAGCTCATCCGCCAAGTGGAAGTGGCCGCCCGCGAGGGAGGCGGCGACATCGACGCCAACCCCACGCTTCGCACCATGTTCCAGAAGGCCAGGGACAACTCGGTGCCCTTGGACACCATCGAGCGGGCCATCAAGCGGGGCACCGGCGAGCTGGAAGGGGTCTCCTACGAGTCGGTCTACTACGAGGGATACGCCCCTGGCGGAGTGGCTTTGTACGTGGAGACACTCACCGACAACCGCAACCGCACCAGCTCGGAGGTGAGGACGCTGTTCACCCGCAACGGCGGGTCGCTGGCCGAGCCCGGCGCGGTGGCCTGGCAATTCGAGCGCAAAGGGGTGGTGATTTTGGACCGATCCGTGGACGAGGACGAGCTGATGATGGCCGCCCTCGACGCCGGGGGCGAGGACTTGGCCGACGAGGGCGACACTTGGCGGCTCACCTGCGACCCCACCGACCTCTCGGTCATGCGCGATGCCTTGGCTGAAGTGGAAATCGCCTTCATGTCAGCGTCTTCCACCATGCTGCCAACCTCAGTAGTGGGCGTCGACAGCACCGAAGCCGCCCGGGCCGTGCTCCGCCTCATCGACGCCCTCGACGACCACGACGACGTCCAAGACGTCTACGCCAACTTCGACATCCCCGACGACATCCTCCAAGCCGCCGCCAGCTGACTCAGTCGAACAGGTTGGATTGGTCTGCGGCGCTGGCGGGCGCGGCCAAGCCCAGGTGATGCCAGGCGGTGGTGGTGGCCACTCGGCCTCGGGGGGTGCGCATCAAAAGGCCTTGTTGGATGAGGAAGGGCTCATACACGTCTTCCACCGTCTCGGCCGGCTCGCTGACGCTGATGGCGAGGGTGGACAGGCCCACCGGACCGCCCCCGAACCGCTCGCACAGGGCCGACAGGATGGCCCGGTCGATCTTGTCGAGGCCGGCGGGGTCCACGCCGAACACCTTCAAACCCGCGGCCGCGGTGGCGTGGTCGATGACGCCGTCGGCCCGGACCTCGGCGTAGTCGCGCACCCGGCGCAGCAGTCGGTTGGCGATGCGCGGGGTGCCCCGGGCCCGTCCGGCGATTTCGGCGGCCCCGGCCTGGTCGACCCGTATGTCGAGGATCCCGGCCGCCCGGGCCACGATGGCCTCCAAGTCGGCGGCGGAGTAGTAGTCGAGCCGCGAAACCAGCCCGAACCGGTCCCGCAGGGGTCCGGTAATCAGGCCGGTACGGGTGGTGGCCCCCACCAGGGTGAACTTGGCCAGATCTAGGCGGACCGACTGGGCCGCCGGTCCCTTGCCCAGCACGATGTCGACGTTGAAATCCTCCATGGCCGGGTACATCACCTCTTCGACGATGCGGGGCAGTCGATGGATCTCGTCGATGAACAGCACATCGCCGTCCTCCAGCTTGGACAAGATGGCGGCCAGGTCGCCGGCGCGCTCCAGCGCCGGGCCCGAGGTGATGTGAAGTCCGGCGTCCATCTCCTTGGCCACGATGTGGGCCAGCGTGGTCTTGCCCAAACCCGGAGGTCCGGCGAACAGCAGATGATCGGCCGGCTGCGACCGAGCCCGGGCCGCGCCCAAGATGATGTGAAGGTGCTCTTTCAGCTCCGCCTGGCCCACGAACTCGTCCAGCCGGGCCGGCCGCAATCCGGGCTCGGCCGCGGCGTCTTCGGGAAGCGGGGTCCCCGCCAGCAGCTCCTCCCTCTCGCTCATGGCCGGCTCACACCCCGGAGGCCAGATGGCGGAGGGCTGCTTTTAGCAGGGCAGAGGAGTCGTCGCCCGGGGGCAGGGCGGCGATGGCGGCGCGGATCTCCTCGGCGCTGTAGCCCAGCTCGCCCAGCGCCTGGCGGACCACGCTGCGGGCATCGACCGGCTGGTCGCCCGCCGGCTGTCCCGATGCCACCGCGGAGGTCACATCGCCGATGTCGAGTCGTGATTTGAGCTCCACCAGCAGGCGGGCCGCGGTCTTCTTCCCCACTCCGGGCACCAGGCACAAGGCGTTGATGTCGTCGGTGGCCAATATTCCGGCCAGCTCTGAGGGCCCGAATACCGACATGATGGCCATGCCCATCGCCGGCCCCACGCCGTGAGCCGAGATGAGCCCCTCGAAGACCCGGCGCTTTTCGGGGGTGTCGAACCCGTAGAGGGTCTGAGCGTCTTCTCGGATGTGGTGGTGGATGTGCAGCAGCACCTCGTGGCCCAGCTCTCCCAGCTCGGCCGACGTGTCGGGCGAGACGGCCACTCGATAGCCGACGCCGGCGGTCTCCACGATCACCTCGTCGGGGTCCCGCAGGGCCAGCGTGCCCCGAAGCAGCCCGATCACATCGCGGCCTGGATCCGGGAGGCGGCGGGAGCATGGGCCAGATGGCAGAGGGCCACCGCCACCGCGTCGGCGGCGTCCACCGGCCTCAGCGGCTGGGGAAGGCCCAGCAGGGTCTGCACCATCCGCCCCATCTGCTCTTTGTCGGCGCCGCCCCAGCCGGTGACGGCTTTCTTGATCTGGGTGGGGGAGTATTCGAACACCTCGGCGCCCGCCCCCACGCCGGCGGCCATGGCCACCCCGCTGGCCTGGCCCACCCCCATGGCGGTGCGCACATTCACCTGGAACAGAACCTGCTCGATGGCCACTGCATCGGGGCGATAGGAGTCCATCAGCTCGGCCAGCTCGACTTGGAGCTCATACAGCCGCTTCGGGACGGGATCGTCTTTGTCGGTGCGGATAATCCCGGCGGCCACCGCCTCGGTGACGCGGCCCTTCTGGCGGACCACGCCATAGCCGCAGCGAGACAAGCCGGGGTCGATCCCCATCACCAGCATCAGCCCCAAACTACCGGGCAGGGGTGACAGTTTTCGGGATAAGCGCGCCAGTCGGGTAGAAACAAGGCGTGCGGACCGCAGAGTTGGATTATGAACTGCCCGATGCCGCTATCGCCCAGCAGCCAGCCGACCCCCGGGACAGCTCTCGGCTGCTGGTGGACCAGGGTCCGTCTGCTCCGCCCGAGCACCGACTCACTCGGGATTTGCCCGAGTTGCTGAGCCCCGGCGACGTGCTGGTGGTGAACAACAGCCGGGTCATGGCAGCCCGGCTGCGGCTCCGCAAGGCCACCGGGGGCCGGGTCGAGGTGCTGCTGCTGGAACCGGGCGACGACGGCTGGTGGAGTGCGCTAGTACGCCCTGGCCGCCGGGCACCGCCAGGCACTGAGCTGTGGATGGGCGGGGAGCCGGTGGTGGAGGTGGGGGAGCGGGTCGGCGATGACGGCCGGCGCTGGGTGAGGCCCACTGGCGACCCCACCGCGCTCATGGACCGGATCGGGGAGGTGCCACTGCCCCCCTACATCACCGAGGATTTGGCCGACACCGAGCGCTATCAGACGGTCTATGCCGATCGGCCGGTGTCGACCGCCGCCCCTACCGCCGGACTTCACCTCACCGAGGCGGTGCTGGACCGCTGCCGGGCCGTCGGGGCTGAGGTGTGCGAACTGGAGCTGGCCGTGGGCACGGCCACCTTCACCCCGGTCATGGCGGACAACCTCGACGACCACGCCATGCACACCGAGTCTTATCAGATCCCCGAGGCCACTCTGGCCGCCTGCGTCCGAGCGGAGCGGGTGGTGGCGGTGGGCACCACCGTGGTTCGAGCCCTGGAGTCGGCCGCGGCCACCGGATCGGCCTGCGCACAAACAGATCTGTTCATCAAGCCGGGGCACCGGTTCGCGGTGGTGGACGCCATGCTGACCAACTTCCACCTACCCCGGTCCAGCCTCCTGGCCCTGCTGGCCGCGTTCGTCGGCCCCCGCTGGCGAGACCTCTACACCGCCGCGCTGGCCGAGGACTACCGTTTCCTGTCGTTGGGAGACGCCATGTTCTGCACCAGAAGCCCCCGCCAGTGACCCTCCAAATCGATGTGCTGGCCCGGGACGGGCAGGCCCGTACCGGCCGTATCACCACCCCGAGGGGCTCCTTCGCCACCCCGTGCTTCATGCCGGTGGGCACCCGGGCCGCAGTCCGCACCCTCGACACCGCCGACCTCGAAGCCCTCAACCCGCCGGTGGTGCTGGCCAACACCTACCACCTGATGATGAGGCCCGGCCCCGAGGTGGTGCAGCGCATGGGCGGCGTCCACGGATTTACCGGCTGGTCGGGCCACGTGCTCACCGACTCGGGGGGTTACCAGGTGTTCTCGCTCGACCCCAAGGTGGACGACGACGGCGCCACGTTCCAATCCACCTACGACGGCTCCACCCATCGCTTCACCGCCGAGCGGGTGGTGGACGTGCAGCTCCAGCTCGGATCCGACATCCAGATGGCCTTCGACGTGTGCCCGCCCGCCGATGCCCCCGCGCCCGTCCAACGCCAGGCCGTGGACCGCACCGCCGCCTGGGCGGCCCGGGCCCGCCGCCGCTTCCTGGAGCAGAGCGGGCACCAGGCCAGCGCCAGCCAATTCGGCATCGTCCAGGGCGGTTTGGACCCCGACTTGCGAGCCGAGAGCGCAGCGCGGACCATCGAGGTGGGCTTCGACGGCTACGCAGTGGGCGGACTGTCGGTGGGGGAGCCCCAAAACCAGATGTTGGCCGCGCTGGCCGCCACCGTCCCCCAGCTGCCCGCCGACAAGCCCCGCTACTTCATGGGTCTGGGCGACCCGGTCGGGCTGGTGGAGTGCGTGGCGCTGGGGGTGGACATGTTCGACTGCGTGCTCCCCACCCGGCTGGCCCGCCACGGCACGGCCCTCACCGGCGAGGGCCGCATCAACATCACCAACGCGTCGTTCGCCGCCGACGACCACCCCGTCGACCCCCAGTTTCCGGCCAGCCCGATCGCCCGATACTCCCGGGCATATATCCGCCACCTGTTCAACGTGGACGAGCCGTCGGCCGCCCGTCTGCTCACCCTCCACAACGTGGCCTGGCTGCTGGCCCTCATGGATGCCGCCCAAAATGCCATCGCCGCCGGCACGCTAAACCGGCTTCGCCAGCAGGTAGCCGAGGCGTGGTCCCGCCCCTCCGCGGATGGGCAGCCAGGGCGGTGACGGCCCGCCCCGCCGAGTCGTCTCCCAGCTAGGACTTCCGGTAGAGTTCAGAGCCTTGGAGATCCTCCCGCTTCTGCTTTTGATGTTCGTAGCCATGTACTTCTTCATGGTGCGCCCCCAGCAGCGCAAAGCGCGCGAGCAGCGCGCCCTGCTCGACTCTCTTGAGGTGGGCGACGAGGTAATCACCGCATCAGGCCTGTACGGGATGATCACCGATTTCGACGGCGGCACCGTATTCATTGAGATATCTGACGGTGTCGAGATCAAGATCAGCCGCGAGACCATCGCCAATAAGATCGTGTATTCCGACATCGACGTCGATGGCGACGACGCTGGCTCCTAGCCCCCACATCCAGCGTCAATGAGCCGCCGATCGCTGGTTTCCCTTGCCCTCATCGTGGCCGCGGCCGCGGGGCTGTTGGCGGCCTCGCTGGCCGTGGGCAACCGGCCGCTTCTCGGGCTCGACCTCAAGGGCGGGGTCGAGGTGGTGCTGGTGCCGGTCGACGACCCCGACCGCCCGGTGGCTATAACCGAGGGCGATCTGGATGTCGCGGTCAACATCATCCGCGACCGCATCGACGGGCTGGGCGTGGCCGAGCCCGACGTGACCCGCCAGGGCAACCGGGTGGTGGTCCAGCTTCCCGGCATCAGCGATCAGCAGCGGGCCATCGACATCGTGGGCCAAACTGCCGAGCTGCGCTTCCGCCCGGTGTGCACGCTGCTCGACCCCGTGCCCGCCTCTGGCGAAGAGGCCGAGTCGCCCCCGGAGCTGCCCGTCCCCGCGCTGGACGACCGGGGCTTGGCCCCGTGCCCCACGGGGATCGACGTCTCGGCCCTGCCTACCACCAGTTCATCTGATGATCTTCTCGACCGCTTTGTGGTCCTGCCCCACAAAGACGGATCGAGGCGCTACCTGCTCGGACCGTCCTCGCTCACCGGCGCGGGCCTATCCGGGGCCGACAGCCGGTTCACCAACGAGTATGTGGTCGAATTCAACCTGAAGGGGGGCGACGAGGGCGCGGACAAATTCGATGAAATTGCCGCCGCGTGCAACCCGCCATCCGATTTCTGCCGCACCGCCCAGATTGCCATTGTGGTAGACGGCACGGTGGAGTCGGCCCCGGTAGTGAACGAAGCCCGATTCGGGGGCAGCGGAATCATCTCCGGCAACTTCTCCGAGGAAGAGGCCGAAGACTTGGCCCTGGTGCTGCGCTACGGCGCCCTGCCCATCGAGTTCCAAGACCCCACCGACCCCCAGAGCGACAGCACCAGCCGGGCGGTTTCGGCCACCATCGGGGGCGACTCCCTGCGGGCCGGAATCATCGCCGGCATCGTCGGGCTGGCCCTGGTGTTCTTGTACATGGTGGGCATGTACCGGCTCTTGGGCGTGGTCGCCATGCTGAGCCTGGGCGTGTCGGCCACCCTGCTGTGGGTGATCGTGGCCTGGCTGGGCGAAACCCAGGATCTGGCGCTGACGCTGGCCGGGGTCACCGGCCTCATCGTGGCTATCGGCGTGTCGCTCGACTCCAACGTGGTCTACTTCGAGCACCTCAAAGAGGACGTGGCCACCGGCCGCATGCTGCGGTCGTCGCTGGAGCAGTCCTTCTCGGCGGCGTTCCAGACCATCTTCAGGGCCAACTTCGCGTCGCTCATCGCCGCGGTCATCTTGTACTGGCTCTCGGCCGGCTCGGTTCGGGGCTTCGCCCTAATGCTGGGTCTGGCCTCGGTGCTCGACCTGGTGGCCACCTACTTCTTCTTGCGGCCCTGCGCTCAGTTGATGGCCCGGTCTCCCAGCCTGATGGCCCATCCCCACCGCCTCGGCCTACCGACTCGGGAAGAGGCCATGCCTGGGGGAGTCGAGGCATCATGAGCCGCCTCCAGCGCCTGTGGCGCAACCAGACCAAGGTGGACTTCCCCGAGGCGTGGAAGACCGCCCTGAAAGTGTCCGCCGCCTTGGTCCTCATCAGCGTCGTGGCCCTTTTGGTGCGGGGTGTCAATCTGGGCATCGAGTTCGAGGGCGGCACGGTGTGGGAGGCCTCGGCGCCCGATGTGTCCACCGCGGAAGTGCGCGACGCCCTGAGAGGCGTGGACCAGGCTGACGCCAAGATCCAGTTTGTGGGCGGCGACGTGCTGCGGGTGAGGGCCGAGTTGGACGCCACCGACGCCTCCAGCGTGGCCGAGGTGTCGCTGGCTCTGGCCACCCTCACCGGCCAGAGCCTCGACGACATCAGCTTCAATTCCATCAGCGCCTCGTGGGGCGATGAGATCACCGACAAGGCCATTCGGGCGCTGATCGTGTTCTTCATCGTGGTGGCCATCTACATCACGTTGACGCTGGAGTGGCGGATGGCCGTGGCCGCTCTGCTGGCGGTGGCCCACGACATAGTCATCACCGTGGGCATCTACGCCCTGTTCCAGTTCGAGGTGACTCCGGCCACCGTCATCGCCTTCCTCACCATCATGGGCTACTCCTTGTACGACACCTTGGTGGTGTTCGACAAGAACCGCGACTACCAGCGCCGCTCGGCCCTGGTCGGGCGGGCCACCTACACCCGGATCATGAACTCGGCGCTCAACACCGTTCTCCTGCGGTCGGTGAACACCACCATCACATCAGTATTGCCGGTGCTGTCGATGCTGATCATCGGCACGCTGGTGCTGGGTGCGGTGACCTTGGCCGAGTTCGCCGTGGCCCTGCTAATCGGCCTTTTGGTGGGAACCTATTCGTCGCTGTTCGTGGCCGCGCCGGCCGCGGCCTGGTTGAAGGAGCGCCAGCCTGAGTTCACCGAGCTGCGCGACCGCCTCGAGGCCCGGGCACAGTCCCGCGGCACCACGGTGCACAATGTCGAGGACGTGGCGGTCGGGCCGCCCTCGCGGCAGGCGGCGCCCCCTGCTGACGGAGCGTCCCGCCGGCCCCCACCCACCGGAACGGTCATCCCCCCACGCCCCCGAAAGCGCAAGCGGCGGTAGCCCACCGGGCTCACGGGTAGGATTGGGACAGTGGAGTCCGGCTGGCCTGCGAGCCTTATCAGGGATGTCCCTGATTTCCCCACACCAGGGATCCTGTTCAAGGACATCACCCCGCTGCTCGACGATGCCGAAGCGTTCCGGTGGGCGGCTGACGAGCTCGCCGACCGCTTCAGCGACACCCCGGCAGACCGCGTAGTGGGCGTCGAAGCCCGGGGGTTCATCCTGGGAGCGGCGGTGGCCTACCGCCTCGGACTCGGATTCGTGCCCGTTCGCAAACCGGGAAAGCTGCCCTACGACACTCGGACGGTCGATTATCAGCTGGAGTACGGCACCGCTTCTTTGGAGGCCCATACCGACGCTTTGTCCCCCGGCCAGCGAGCGCTCATCGTCGATGATGTGCTGGCCACGGGGGGCACGGCAGCCGCCGCGGTGGAGCTCGTCAGTTCCGGGGGCGCGGCGGTGGCCGGCGTGGGCTTCCTAATAGAGTTGGGCTTTCTGAGCGGTCGGGAGAAAATAGAAATAGACGCCGACTGTCCGGTGATCTCGCTGTTGTGCTTCGGGGGTGACGGATGACGCTGACAGAGCGCACATCGCCCTGGTTGGATCAGCCCGAACCCGACGTAGACCTATTGCTCGACGCCTACCTCGAGCGCCACCCCAACGACACGGCGGAACGCGTCGAGATGGCCTATCGCCTGGCCGAGGAGGCCCACGCCGGGCAGGCTCGCAAATCCGGCGAGCCCTACGTGTCCCACCCCCTGGCCGTGGCCCATATCGTGGTCGAGCTGGGGCTGGACGACGTGTCGGTCATCGCCGCTCTGCTGCACGACGCCATCGAGGACACCGCCATGGACTTGGCCGACGTCGAGCAGCATTTCGGAGGCGAGGTTGCTTCGATCGTCGACAGCGTCACCCGGCTGGACCGGCTCAAGTTCAACACCCAAGAGGAGGAGCAGGCCGCCTCCATGCGCAAGATGCTGGTGGCCATCGCCAAGGACCTGCGGGTACTGGTGGTCAAGCTGTCCGACCGGCTGCACAACATGCGCACGCTGGCCGCGCTGCCGCTGGCCAAGCAGCACCGGGTGGCCCGCGAGACCATGGACATCTACGCCCCGCTGGCCAACCGCCTGGGGATGCAGGACATGAAGCTCCAACTCGAAGACCTGGCCTTCGCCGCCCTCCACCCCAAGCGCTACGCCGAGATCGACCGCATGGTGGCCACACGGGCGCCAGAGCGCGACTTGTACCTCACCCAGGTGCTGTCCAGCGTGGACGCCCGCTTGGCCGAGCTGGGCATCCAAGCCCAGGTCACCGGCCGCCCCAAGCACCTTTGGAGCATCTACGAGAAGATGATGGTCAAAGAGCGCAGCTTCGACGAGATCTTCGACTTGGTGGGCATCCGGGTAATCGTCGACTCGGTGCGGGACTGCTACGCCGCGCTGGGCTCCATCCACGCCACCTGGAAGCCGGTGCAGGGGCGGTTCAAGGACTACATCGCCATGCCCAAGTTCAACCTCTATCAGTCGCTTCACACCACGGTGGTGGGGCCGGGGGGTAAATCGCTGGAAGTGCAACTCCGCACCAACGAGATGCACGCCCGAGCCGAGCAGGGGGTGGCTGCCCACTGGGACTACAAGGAGGGGGCCACCACCGACGATCTGGCCTGGCTGAGCCGCATCATCGACTGGCAGCAGGAAACCTCCGACGCCGCCGAGTTCTTGAGCAACCTCAAGACCGACCTCGACCACGACGAGGTGCAGGTGTTCACCCCCAAAGGCGAAGTGGTATCGCTGCCCATGGGGGCGATACCCATCGACTTCGCCTACTCCATCCATACCGAGGTGGGCCACGCCTGCATCGGCGCCCGGGTCAACGGCCAGCTCGTCCCGCTGGACCGAGAGCTGCGGCCCGGCGACATGGTGGAGATCTTCACCTCCAAGGTGGCTGACAAGGGGCCGTCGCGCGACTGGCTCGGGTTGGTGGCGTCCCACCGGGCCCGCAACAAGATCCGCCAGTGGTTCGCCCAGGCCCGCCGAGAGGAC
The DNA here is from genome assembly GCF_965214065.1 of Candidatus Poriferisocius sp. Classification (GTDB taxonomy): domain Bacteria; phylum Actinomycetota; class Acidimicrobiia; order Acidimicrobiales; family Bin134; genus Poriferisocius. The sequence goes on along the minus strand of NZ_CBDCAT010000023.1, from coordinate 9,294 downwards.
GCCATCAAGGCCGGCCGCGACACGGTGGCCGCCGCCCTGCGCCGCGAGCGCCTTCCGGTGGCCAAAATCCTGTCGGGCGATGAGATGGTGCAGGCGGCCCAGGACATGAACTACCGCGACCTCGACACCTTGTTCGCCGCGGTGGGCGAGCGCCATGTGTCAGCCCAGGCGGTGGCTGAGCGGGTGGCCGGCTTGCGGGTGGAGCCTACCGCTGACGAGGACTTGGAGGGCGATGTGGTGGTCGCCCCCACACCGTCGGCGCTGCCCCGCCGCACCGATCAGCCGGTGGAAGTGGAAGGCCTCGACGATGTGCTGGTCAACCTGGCCCGATGCTGCAAGCCGGTTCCCCCCGACGAGATCATCGGCTTCGTCACCCGGGGCCGGGGGGTGTCGGTCCACCGCACAGAGTGCGCCAACGCCGTGTCGCTGTCGTTCGAGCAGGGCAATCGCCTCATCGACGTGGACTGGAGTGCCGAGCGCATCGGCGCCTACTGCGTGACCATCGAGGTCAAGGCATTCGACCGCACCCGCCTGCTGCGAGACGTGGCCAACGCCCTGTCCACCGGCTCGGTTAACATCCTGGCCTGCGAGACCCGTACCGGCGCCGACCAGATCTCTATTATGCGGTTCGACTTCGAGCTGATCGACAGCACCCACCTCAACGCCCTCCTCCGCACCATCCGCGGCATCGACTCGGTCTACAGCGCCTACCGAGTCCTCCCCACCGCCACTGGCTCGTAGTCGTGGCTGAGATGTTCCAGGCGCCGAAGGGGACGCGCGACATTCTGCCGCCGGAGTCGGACCGCTGGCAGGCGCTGGTTGCGACATTTGCCGAGGTGTTCGGACAGGCTGGCTATGGGCTGGTGCAGAATCCCATGTTCGAGGACATCGGGGTGTTCCAGCGCCTGGGCGAGGGCACCGAGGTGGTGCGCAAGGAGATGTACGACTTCTTAGACAAGGGCGACCGCCATCTGGCCTTGCGCCCCGAGGGCACTGCGTCGGTGGTCCGGGCGTTCAACCAGCATCGGCCCACCGTGCCGTGGAAGGTGTGGTACCTCACCCCGTGCTTTCGCTACGAGGAGCCCCAGGCAGGGCGGTTCCGCCAGCACCATCAGGTTGGGGCCGAGGCCATCGGCTCGGCCGACCCCGACCTAGACGTGGAGGTCATCGGCCTCCAGCACGATTTCTATCGGGCCATCGGGTTGAGCCGTTTGTCGCTGCGGCTCAACTCCATGGGCAGCCCCGGCGACCGCCAGGCCTACGCAGAGCAGTTGGCCGTCTGGCTGGACCGGAGGTTGGGGGAGCTGGACGAGGCCGATCGGGCGAACGCCGTCAACCATCCGCTGCGGGTTCTGGACTCCAAACGGGAGCGCACTGTGGCGGTGGTGGCCGACGCTCCCCTGATTATCGACTGCCTCTCAGACGAGGCCGCGGCCCACTTCGACCGGGTGCAAGCCGGGTTGGACGCCCTCGGAGTGGCCTATGAGATCGACCCCCGGCTGGTGCGGGGGCTTGACTACTACACCCACTCCACTTGGGAGTTCGCCGCTGGTTCATTGACCTCGGCTCAGAACGCGGTGGGAGGCGGCGGGCGCTACGACGGGCTGGCCGAAGCACTGGGCGGCAAGCCCGCCCCGGGCGTGGGGTTCGGCGCGGGCATCGAGCGCATCCTGCTGGCCGCCGACGCCGAGGACGCCCTCACCGAAACCGCCAGGGGGGTGGACGTGTTCGTGGTCGACGTGGCTGGCGGTGACACCGGGCGTGATCTCACCTTCGAGTTGCGCCGCAACGGGATGTCGGCCGACCGGGCCTTCGACGCCCGCTCAATGAAGGCCCAGATGAAGGTGGCCGATCGCTCAGAGGCCCGGTTCGCCCTCCTGGTGGGGCCAGACGAGATGGCCGCGGGCACGGTCACTTTGCGCGACCTGCGCTCGGGAGCGGGCCAAATTGCGGTAGCTAGGGCCGACGTCGTTGCCGAAGTGGCCGCCAGGCTGGAGAGCGAGTGAAGCTGCTTCGGAGGCAAGAGTCCCCGCGGTCAGATAGACACAGAGGTCAGGTCGTCGCCGATGATGATCTCGCCGGCGAAGTGCTCGGCTGCCATTGCTACCCATTCCGGATACTGATCGGGCGAAGGGCCGGGAGCCATGTGCGTCAACACCAGCCGCTTGGCGCCGACTCGGGCCGCGGTTTGAGCCGCCTCCGCCACTCCTGAGTGGTAGTCGAGGATGTCTTGGATCATGTCTATGGGGATGGGCCGGATCAGGTCTTGGCGGATCACCGTTTGGACATAGGCGTCGGCCCCTGACGCCAGGGCGTCCACGCCCGGACAGGGCAGGGTGTCGCCCACGATGGCCGCCGTCGACCCTTCGTGCTCGAGGCGGTAGCCGATGGTGGGCCGCACCGGCGCGTGGTCGGTGGCCGCGGTGGTGACGGCCACGTCTTTGACGGCGAAGGCATCGCCGGGGGCGAGCTCGGTTACCTCAACCTGAGGGCCTTTGGTGAGCGCCTCGTGGTGCTCGATCCGGTAGCCGATGTCGGCTTCGAGCGCGTGGATCTGCCGGTCGACGAACTGCGCGGTGCCCGGAGGCCCATAGATGGCAAGGGCACTGTTGCCCTGGGCCATTACCCAGTGGGTGGTGATCACATCGTTGAGAGCGCAGATGTGGTCGCTGTGCAAGTGGGTGATAAGCACGGCGCTGAGCAGGCCGGGCAGCGACCCTGCGCCGGCCATTCGCATCACCACCCCCCGACCGGCGTCCACCAAGATGTGGGTGCCACCCGCCTTGACCAGGGTGGACGGCCCAGCCCTATCAGCGTCGGGCACCGGGTTGCCGGTCCCAGTCAAAACAATGTCCATGGCCCCTCCTCAGCGGTGCGCAGCCACCCGCCCAAAAGTTACTGGCTCCGTTGCCGAAGTAGTCGGCAAGTCCCCAATCCGCGCCATGCGCTCCAATCAGAAGGGGGCGCCCCACCGGGTGGTGGGGTTTGGGATGGCCGGGGGGATGGGGAGCACTCACATGGCGGCGGTAGCATCGGTGATCGTGCATGTTTTGCGCCAAGCGCTCGAAGGGATGAGATGGACCCCATGAGACAGAACCGGATTTGCAGCTGTGGGCGAATCGCGCCATGAGAACTGACTATTGCGGCGAGTTGCGGGCCGATGACATTGGGCGGGAGGTGTCGGTTTGTGGCTGGGTGGATCGGCGCCGAGAGCACGGGGAGCACTTGGCGTTCATCGACCTGCGGGATCGCACCGGGGTGATCCAGTGCGTGGTTGACGAGCGCCACGATCTGCGCTCGGAGTATGTGGTGCGGGTCACCGGCACCGTGCGGGCCCGCCCCGAAGACACGGCCAACCCCAAGCTGGCCACGGGCGAGGTGGAGATCGGCGATTGCGGGGTTGAGGTTCTCTCAACGGCCGAGCCTCCGCCATTCCCGCTGCACTCCCGCACCGAGGTGGACGAGAGCGTGCGCCTGCGCTACCGCTACGTCGACCTGCGAGGCGAGCGCCTCCAGCGCAACCTCGAGCTGCGGGCGAAGGTGAACAGCGCCATCCGCCGCTCAATGGAGGCTCAGCGCTTCACCGAGATCGAGACCCCGATGCTGGTGGCATCCACCCCCGAGGGAGCCCGCGACTTCGTGGTGCCATCGCGCCTGCACCCCGGCCGGTTCTACGCCCTGCCCCAGTCGCCGCAGATCTTCAAGCAGCTTTGCATGGTGGGCGGGCTCGACCGCTACTACCAGATCGCCCGCTGCCTGCGCGACGAAGACCTCCGCGCCGACCGGCAGTTCGAGTTCATGCAGCTCGACGCCGAGGCCAGCTTCGCAAGCCAAGACGACGTGATGGCCTTTATCACCGAGGCGGTGGCCGCCGCGGTGGAAGCGGTTACCGGCGCCCGCCCCGCCGAGCCGATCAACATGACCTGGACCGAGGCCATGGAACGCTACGGCTCCGACAAGCCCGACGTGCGCTTCGCCATGGAGCTGGTCGAGCTGACCGGGCTGTTCGAGGGCACCGAGGCCAAGGTGTTCCAGGTGGAATGCGTCAAGGGCATAAACCACAAGGGGGGCGGTCAGAGCTTGGGGCGCAACGCCATCGACGAGCTCACCCGCAAGTGCCAGCAATGGGGGGCCAAGGGGCTGGCCTGGTTCCGGGTGGGCGACGACGGCGCCCTCGACGGCGCATTGACCAAGTTCATGTCCGCAGACGAGCAGGCTGCGCTCGGCCCGGCCATGGGCGCGGAGCCCGGCGACTTGTTGCTGTTGATCGCCGACCGCCGCCAGAAGGTGCGCGACGTTCTCGGCCTGCTCCGCTTGGAGCTGGGCCGACCGCCCATCACCGAGGGCGGGCTGAATTTCATTTGGGTCACTGAGTTCCCGCTGTTCGAGTCAATCGATGATCAGGGCCGGCCGATATCAGCCCACCACCCGTTCACCATGCCCCACCCCGACGACGTGGGGCTGCTGGGCGGCTCGGGGGAAGACCTGCTTGAGGTTCGCTCTCAGGCCTACGACTTGGTGCTCAATGGCTGGGAGCTGGGCTCGGGAAGCGTGCGGATCCACCGCCCCGACATCCAGCGGGCCGTATTTCGAGCCCTGGGCATCGAAGACTCCGAGGCCGAGGAGCGGTTCGGCTTTTTGCTGGATGCCTTCCGATACGGCGCCCCGCCCCACGCCGGATTCGCCTTCGGCATCGACCGGTTGGTGGCCATCTTGGCCGGCGAGGAGAACATCCGCGAGGTGATCGCCTTCCCCAAGACCCAGTCGGGCGCCGACCCGCTGTCCAACTCGCCCACCCCGATTGCCGACCGCCACCTCGACGAGCTCGGCCTGCGCGTTCTTCCACCCCCTGCCTCCGCCAGGTAAGCGGATGGAGCGCAGCAGCCGGGCCAGGTGGCAATGAGCGACGACCATGAGCACCGGCAGCGGCGAGGTGCCCGCCCACCTGCGCGATGCTCACTATCAGGGGGCGGCCGGTCTAGGGCACAGCGCGGGCTACGTGTATCCTCATGATGATCCCCAGGGCTGGGTGAGCCAGCAATATCGCCCCGACCGCTTTGAGGATCGCCGCTACTACCATCCCTCTGAACACGGTGCCGAAAAGGAGATTCGCCAGCATATGATGGGCCGCCGAAACGACAAACCCGGGAGCGAGACCGACTGATGGCCAAGCGACTCGTATGGTTTGCCGCCGGGGTGGGCGCCGGCGCGACCGGGGCCTCCTACGTGCGCCGCAAGCTGCGCCAGGCCACCCGGCGACCGGCCCCCAGACCACCGGGCACCGACGCCGGTGCGCGGGCCAAAGCGGCCGTTTCCGAGGCCCGAGCGGCGCTGGCCGAGGGCACCGCCGCGGTCCGGCGCTACCGGGCCGAGATCGCCCGCCGGGCACTCGAGGATCCCCCCGGCCGGTGAAGGCGGCAGCGTGACCCCCAAGCGAGCCCAGGAGATCCGCACCGCGTTCACCTCCTTCTTCGGCGAGCGGGACCACGCCGTTTTGCCGTCGGCCAGCCTGATACCCCGCGACCCCACGGTTTTGTTCACCGTGGCCGGCATGGTGCCGTTCAAGCCCTACTTTTTGGGCGAGGAGGCCGCCCCCCATCGCCGGGCGGTCACCGTCCAGAAATGCGTGCGAGCCGGGGGCAAGCACAACGACCTCGACGAGATCGGGCGCACCCGCCGCCATCTCACCTTCTTCGAGATGCTGGGCAATTTCAGCTTCGGCGACTACTTCAAAGAAGAGGCCATCGGCTGGGCGTGGGAGTTCGTCACCGAGGGCCTGGGGTTCGATCCCGACCGGCTGTGGATCACCGTCCACCTCTCCGATGACGAGGCCGCCGAGATCTGGCGGGACGCCGCCGGAGTGGCCCCCGACCGCATCCAGCGGATGGACGAGGACAACTACTGGCGCATGGCCGACACCGGTCCGTGCGGCCCCTGCTCGGAGATCTTCTTCGACAAGGGCCCGGAGTTCGGCGGCGACGGCGGTCCGGCCCACGGGGGCGACGAGCGGTTCCTGGAGTTCTGGAACCTGGTGTTCATGCAGTTCGACCAACAACCCGACGGCCTGGTCCCGCTGCCCAAGCCCAGCATCGACACCGGGGCCGGGCTAGAGCGCATCCTCACGCTGATCCAGGGGGTGGAGTCGGTGTTCGACATCGACGAGATGGCCGAGCTGGTCGGGGAGGCCAGCGCGGTGACCGGGGTGAAGCTGGGGGCAGCCGACCACAGCGACCTCACCCTGCGGATTCTGGCCGAGCACGCCCGCACCATGACCTTCCTCATATCCGACGGGGTGTTCCCCTCCAACGAGGACCGGGGCTACGTTCTGCGCCGCATCATGCGCCGGGCCATCCGCCGGGCCTACCTGCTCGGAGTCACCGAGGTCGTCACCCCCAAGCTGGTGGACAAAGTGGTCGACATCATGGGCCACGACTACCCCGACATCGCCGCCAACCGCAGCTTCGTACGGGACGTGGTGGCCCGAGAAGAGGAGGGCTTCCGGTCGACCCTGGCCCAGGGATCGCAGATCCTCGACGATGCCATCGACCATCTCGGCGAGGGCGAGGCGCTGTCTGGGGATCTGGCCTTCCTTTTGCACGACACCTACGGTTTCCCGTTCGAGGTCACCGAAGAGACGGCCCGCGAGCAAGACGTGGCCGTGGACCGGGCCGGCTTCGACCAGCTCATGGAGGGCCAGCGCTCCCGGGCCCGGGAGGACTTCGATGCCCGGCACGCAACTTCGGCCGATGTCTCGGCCTATTTTGCCCTGGTCTCCGAGCACGGCCCCACCGAGTTCACCGGCCGCGACTTCGACACCGCCGAGGCCGTGGTGTTGGCCGTCACCGATGACGGCATCATCTTGGACCGGACCCCGTTCTATGCCGAGGCCGGCGGCCAGGTGGGCGACACCGGAACCATCACCTCTCCCACCGGCTCAGCCCGGATAACCGACACCACCTATGTGGTGCCCGAGCTGCACTTGCATCACGCCACGGAGATCGACGGCGAGATCTCCGTGGGCCAGACGGTGATCGCGGCCATCAACGCCGACCGACGGGCCGCCATCCGGCGCAACCACACCGCCACCCATCTGCTGCACTGGGCGTTGAAAGAGGTGCTGGGCGACCACGTCAAGCAGCAGGGCTCGCTGGTGGCCGACGATCGGCTGCGCTTCGACTTCACCCACTTCGAAGCCGTCGGCGCCGACCAGATCGACAAGATCGAGCGGCTGGCCAACGCCGACATCTTGGACAACCCCCCGACCCGCAACTACGAGACGTCAATGGCCGAGGCCACCGAAGCCGGGGCCATCGCCTTCTTCGGCGACAAGTACGGCGAGAGGGTGAGGGTGCTGGAAGCCGGCCCGCACTCCATCGAGCTGTGCGGCGGCACCCACGTGCGGGCCCTGGGCGACATCGGCCCGGTGAAGATCGTGTCGGAAGGATCGATAGGGGCCAACATCCGCCGCATCGAGGCGGTGACCGGCACCCGGCCGGTGGAGATGCTCACCGAGCAGGAGCGGGTGGTGGCCCAGACTGCCGAGCGCCTGGGCGTCCCCGCCGAACAGCTGCTGGCCGGGGCCGACAAGCGCATGGCCGAGATAAAGAGCCTCCGGGCCGAGCTAGCCGAGCTGCGCCAAGCGGCCTCATCGGACCAGTCGGCGGTATTGGCCCAGCAGGCCGTCGACGGGGTGGTGGTGGCGCTGGTTGAGGGCGTCGACCGAGGCCAGCTGCGCGACCTGGCCATCGCCACCCGAGACCGGCCCGACGTGGCCGCGGTGGTGCTGGGGGCCGCCCCCGAGGGCGGGGGCGCGGCCCTGGTGGCCGCGGCCACCGCCGACTGCGACCTGCACGCCGGCGAGCTGATCGCCGAGGCGGCAGCCACCATCGGCGGCGGCGGAGGCCGAGACGCCAAGCTGGCCATCGCCGGGGGCCGTGACCCGTCGCGCTTGGAGGAGGCTCTGAGCCAGGTGCGGGTAGCTGCTGGCATCGGGAGCTGATGGCTGCGAGGGCACTGGGCATCGACCTCGGTGAGCGCCGCATCGGCGTGGCCGTATCCGACGGCGAGGGACGGCTGGCCACCCCGCTGACCGTGATCGAGCGCTCGGGCAGCGCCAAGGGCGACCACCGCCAGATCGCCGAGCTGGTGGCCGAATACGAGGCCGAGGTGGTGGTGGTGGGCCTGCCCCTGTCGCTGGACGGCACGTCCGGTGTAGCCGCCCGCGGCGCCGAGAGCGAGGCCGAGCAGCTCAAGGCCGCACTGGATGTCCCGGTGCTGACCCACGACGAGCGGCTGACCACCGTCATCGCCGAGCGGGCCCTGGCCGAGTCGGGCCTCAGCGGAAAAGCTCGCCGCAAGCGGGTCGACATGGTGGCCGCGTCGGTAATCCTCCAGGGATGGCTGGATGCGACCAGACGGGATTCGCAGCCATGACCGGCGGCGCCTTCCAGGGTCGGATGGACTTCTCATGACCGACGAAGATCCCCAAGACTGGGACTGGTTGCCCCGCCGGACCTCCACCCTCACCCGGGTGGCCATAATCTTGGCCTCATTGGGCGTGGTCATGCTGATCGCCGGGCTGGTGATCAAGGGCTGGATCGACGATCGCCTCGACCCGCCCGGCGACGAGGGCCCAGAACTGGTGGTCAACATCCCCCAGGGCGCGTCCATCAACGACATCGCCCGCATCCTTGAAGACGGCGGCGTGGTGGCCAACTCCACGGTGTTTCGCTACTACCTGCGCTACAAGGACGCCGGCGACTTCCAGGCCGGCACCTACCTATTGAACGAGAACATGTCGGTATGGCGGGCCAAAGACGTGCTGTTGGCCGGTCCCTCCTCCGGACCTGTGGAACAAGACTTGAGGGTGCTGGTGCCCGAGGGCCTCACGCTGGCCCAGATGCAAAGCCAGATGTTGGCTCAGCTTCCCACTTTCGACGCCGATGAGCTGGCCCGGGCAATGGCCTTCCCGCCCTTGAGGTCCGACTTCCAGCCGCCGACCAGCACATTGGAGGGGATGCTCTTCCCCGACACCTACCTGCTCGATTCGGCTACCGCCGGAGACGAAGCCGCCCTTGTCGTCCGCATGATCAATCAGTTCGACACGGTGGCCGCCGAAGTGGGTTTGGATGCCGCCCCCGACACGGTGGGGATAAGCCCGTACGAAGCCGTCATCGTGGCCTCTCTGATCGAAAAGGAGGCCCTCATCGAAGAAGACCGGGCCAAGATCGCCCGGGTAATCTACAACCGATTGGGCCAGAACATGCCGCTCCAGATCGACGCCGCGGTGCGCTA
>NZ_CBDCAT010000022.1:0-11805 GCF_965214065.1 Candidatus Poriferisocius sp. | reverse complement strand
AGCAGGTGGCGTTCCGTATCGTAGGTCTCTTGAAGATCTGCATCATCCGCAACGGATTCGATTCGTTCCAGCAGCGGAATAACTTCATCGTCGCACGCCATTGCTACGACTGCGCGGAATTCGAGTCCCTTGGCAAGATGCATCGTACTGACGGACAGCATGCCCGTGCTGATCTCCATGTGCTCGTCAAGTGTCTTGAACGGCGTTCCAGACTCCTGTGCAGCCGCCTTTGCACGATCAAGCTGCTCCATTGATCGAACGAAAATGCCAATCTCGTGCGGCATGACATCCTCAGCAATTCGTTCCGCAATCCACGCACCAACCGCCTTTCCTTCCTGCTCTTTGCTGTTGAATACACGGATATCCGGCTCTGGCCCATTGAATATCGAAACCGTGCCCCGCCGGTCTTCCACATTTCCGTCGACATCGGAAATCTGAGGTCCGAGCAAGCGGTCAGATTGCATCCGTATCTGGTGCGAGGTCCGATAATTGATTCGCAGCGTTTGAGAGCGGCCCCGGACATCCACACCCAGGGATTTCCACGAAAAGGGAGGCTGGAAGATACGCTGACCGAGGTCACCGGCGAAGAACAGCGCATTGGGCCGACCGCCACCCAGGGCTGCGAGGAATCGTAGCTGGGTGACACCAATATCTTGTGCCTCATCAACTACAGCGAAGTCGAATGGAGGGTTCCGGCGGGTCGGGAGTTTTTCCGCTAACTGGTTACACATCTGTGCGCGCGTCACCAATCCTTGCTCACTCAAGCCTCGCTTTACAATTTCGAACACTTCCCATAGCTCAAGACGCTGCTGCTCCGGCAAGCGCGTTTTGCGCCCCAGACGCTTAACGTCGCGGTAGTCTTCCCACGTCGGCAGCTGCCAGGCATCCACGACATCTTCCCACTCCCGGAGTAGGAACCGGGGACTAAATCTCTGCGCTCCCTTACCATCTGTCGCCTCAGTCAGCAACTGTCTGATCTGCTCTCTCGTTGCAATCTTTGGGCGTGCGATATGCGCCTCAAATAATCGCTCACTGATCCTGTTGATTGCGTACACCTCAAGACGCTCCGCCAATCTCGGTTCGTTACTGATCAGTCGACGCAACTTGATTCGGAGCACACTGACCAGGGTGTCAGAAAATGTTGTCAGGAGGACTCGTGCGCCGGGATTGATCCGCGCCAGATGGACTGCTCTATGCAGTGCAACAATCGTCTTTCCAGTACCTGCAGAACCAGAGACTCGAGCGGGTCCGCTAAAGTCCTTCTCGACGATGTTGCGTTGCGCGGGATGGAGGAATATTGCCCACTTCTCCCAGGGATACTCAAGCGCGAGCGAAAACTCCTCCGCATCCGCCATGACTCGGAAGCGCCGCTGGGCATCCGGATGATCGAACGGGTCGACGGTGCCGGTCACCACTGTTGCTCTTTTCGGTCGCCCACCGGTCGCTAGTTCGAGAAGCGCTTCCGCCGCCTCGCCCGGTAGGTGATCTGCTATTTCCAGCAGCTTGTCTTCATCCGCCTTGCGAACATCGTTCAGCCACTCGGCCGGTACACCGAACCCCAGAAGCTCATTTTCCGATACATTATCGAACAGGGCCGCCTTGGTCGATACCGGATATTTCTCCACGACATAGGTCGGAACGGCGATCTCCTGGACCCTTTCACGGATTTCCACGAGTTGCGCGGCGCCCGTTTGGGGGTGCGTCTCAAGTTTGCGCCGCTCAGCCCACTGATACGCCTTGTCGTGGTGATCAACATAGCAGAGTAATAGACTGTCAGCGCTACGATGAACGATTAACCGGATATCACGGCTGACACGCACCGACCAGAAATTCGGATCTTTAACTCTGTCGAGCTTGTGGAACTGCATACCCGGATTCGCAGGGTTGAGTTGTAGATCGAACGCAGTCGTTTTGATCGCTTTTTGCTCGCTGCCGGTTAGCTTGGCGAGGCTATCTGTGAACGTATCGGCGATTCGGAAGTTCATTGGATCAGACCTCAACCGCTATCTTGATTTGGTTTTCTATAGCTGTATAGAGCCCTACATTGACCTCTGGTACACGGATGGAGACAAGTAGAGAATAATCCGCGCGCTGATCGTAGCGTTCTAGCTTGGGGCGTGTCTTCCACCAACCACTAACTGGAAACACCGAAAGCATGCCCCGGCTGGCCAGGCCAGCTGCTGGTCCCCTCCAGATATCGGAGTGCAAACTGCCTCTGTGGCGGTTACGCGTTCCCAACAGCCATCTTCGATCATCCCCACTACTGGTACTACTGCCTTCCTCTGCATCTCTTGCCGCCAAATTGATCCGCTGACGAAATTCATCGTCAGATTCATGTGGCCGTTTCACGTCGAAACGCAAACCATGAGACTCATAGCGATAGCGGGATTTGACCCCTCTAGCTGACGGGTTAGGCTCAATAAAGTAGGAAACTGTTACCCGCATCTCTACTTCCGTCTCGCCCAATGCCTCCAACTCCTGTAAGGGCCAGGGCAAGCGGTGCAGATTCATGTCTCTCAGGGTAGGCGCTTTACTGCCTTCTCTGGCAAAGGGATGAAGACTGTCTTCGCAAACCAAGGTTAGGGAATTCTCGACGCTCCACAAAGCACTCTCCAGATCAGGCTGACCAAAGCCACAATGACGCACCAGACCAGCCACGTCTCCCTTGTTTGGATTCGATGGATCGGAAAGAAACTGGCCGCGCATCTCTGGTGTCCATTGTGCAGAATGAACCATCAATCCACGAATGGTTTCCATACGCAGATCGGGATATTCAGCTATTAGACGGGCGGCCATCCCTGCAGCCAATGCTGTCGCCGCACTGGTGGCATTACTTGTTGTAAACAACCGATCAGCGATGGCCGAATTGGTAGTAAGCAAACTAAGGCTTGGCATACATATCGAACCGGTTGCATCTTTTGCCACATTCCCGCCCTCAAAAACCACATCTGGCTTCAACGGCCAATGCGACTGCCATGTTTGAGAGGTGGTGCTGAACGGACTCAATCCACCTGCTGGTGCAATGGGTTGGTAATCATCTGCATCAGGTTCCGTTATGTGAACCAGTTCAGTGGTTGCACCCACAGTCAGGGCGTTCCAGGCCTGACCTGGATCATGAATACCGTCGGTACTGTTGCTATGAGGATATTGCGACCAGGCATTGGGATCATCGACATTACCGGCAGAGAGGATGAACAACCGATGCGTCTCTCCCTGGTTCTCATAGTCCACGGCAAGCCGATCAATCGTAGCTGACCAGGCGGAAGGACGCCCTTGATCGCGGGCATCCCGAGTAGCAATCGCCATGCTGAAGACACGCTGGCGGTCTGGCGCGGTAATCTCTGGATAACTGACTGCCTGTATGGTCAGATAACCATGATACTCGGGATCACTACTGTTGGAATGGTTATGATCCAGCAATTTTACGGATTCAAGCCGGTGATAAATCGATAACGGCTCACTAGAGACTAACGCCGACGTCAGATCGCCCAACAATGCAAGACCTGCCATTTCAGTGCCATGACCCTGATTGTCATTTATTCCCCAACCCGGTTCGATGGTGTGTAGATCACGACTACCCAGTGCCGATGTGAGCAAAGGATGAGCACTATTGATCCCGGTATCCAGTACGCACACATGGGGTGCAACTTCACCTTCGACAGGAATACTCAGGCGCTGTAAAAGGTCATCACTCCAGTCGGGTTGGTCTTTAGGCGGAAGAGAATCGAAGAAGTCCGTCGTTTCTTTTCCTCGCCGCAACTCTGCAATACTGTTTAGCGTCATCATGGAACGCTGCATCTGCTCACGCGAACCATATATCAGCAACACGGTTCGCTCCGGGAACTCGATATGCCCCGGCGCTAATCGAAAGTCGAGACTTTCCGCAAGCCGTGTAAAGCGCTGCACCTCAGCGATGCGATCCCCTCTGACCGGCAACCATACTTCCCACCAGAAGGCTTTCTCATCAGACTGAGGAAAGACTTCAGGATCATCCGTCCATAAGGCTTTCAGACTGGCAACCCGAATATTTCTTATGGCATCCAGCAGCTTCTGATTGCTAGGTTTTCTTGTACTTTTTTTCTCGTTTATTTTGTCCTTGCTCTCGTCCAGATAGGCAACTACAAGATTTTCCAGAATATGCAGCTTTCCGTCAGGAATAAAAATTGTGGCCATTGTCTGACTTTCTTCATGCCTCACATTGAGCAACTCAATGCCAGAACGTTCCTTGGCCAGCGACTCAAATGCCAATTCAATATCCGGGAAGCTCTCGAACTCCACTTGCAACCCGAAGCCCTCATCCATACCTGCTGACTCTTGTTGGGAATGTGCCTGCTCGATTTCAGGCCTGAGTGCCCCCAGCTGCTGTAACAATCGGCCACCATGCTGCTGACGGTCACGTAAAGGAACCTCCGTCGAATCTCCACCACCGCGTGGCCGAAATGACTCAGCAGTGACTGTATTTTTCAGGATAAAATGTGACTTGTGTTGCTCCCCGTCATTGGCCATAAGAATATCGTTCCGTGTTTATCGTGCGTTATTCCTGAAGCGGGTAGCCATCTGGCATCTATCCAGAATCGCTTGGCGAATATCATCTTCTGAAATGGTCTTTCGCTCCCCCATCAACGCTTCCTTCAAAGTTTCATTACAGGCACGAACCAACTCAGCGTAACTGAGACCCTTTGACTCGCTGGCCAAACGTTTCCAGGAAACTCCTTTGGTCGTCTTCTCGCCAAGTCTTGATGTCAAAACAGCTGCAATATGCTCATCATCCGGCAATTCATAATGCAAGATATCGTCGAACCGGCGTAATAACGCATGATCGAGAATCTCTGGATGATTGGTCGCAGCAACAATGAGGCTGTGCGACTCATCTTGCTCGATCATCTGTAAAAAACTGGTCAGAATGCGCCGTACTTCACCCACATCATTCGCCAGCCCTCGCTGAGAACCAATAGCGTCAAATTCATCGAAAAAATAGACGCCTCTGGTACGATCCGTGGCATCGAACACTTGGCGCAGTTTGGCGGCGGTTTCGCCCATGTACTTGGTAATCAGTCCGTCCAGCCGAACCAGAAACAGTGGGAACCCGAGTTCACCGGCCAATATCGAAGCCGTCATAGTCTTACCGGTACCGGGCGCCCCCATCAACAACAGCTTGCGCCTGGGTGACAATCCATGGGAAAGGAGTCTGGTAGCCTGCCTTTGTTCTCGGACGATGCGCTTGAGCTGACAGGCCAAAGATTCATCCAGCACTATTTCATCAAGGCGGTTTTTTGGATAATCGACACTAAGAAGTCCTGCCAACTCACCTCGTGGACGTCCGATGGGAACCGTCTTGGCAGCGTCTTTTGGCGGCAAACCACGGCGAGCCTTGGCCTGATCCACCAGACTGCGCAACTCTTCGGCCAATTTACCATGACCGATTTTTGCTTCATGGGCAGCAAGCTGCATTGCTATAGAATAGAACCGATCGTCATCCCCATCGGCATGAGACTTTAGTAATGCTTTCAACTGGTTAGCGATAGCCATGACCATATCCTCCGGGTATCATCATACCCGGAAAACCTTCATCACCTCATCCCCCAGATGATTAATTACCTTGACCGCGATCCGCCCTGATTGGGGCTTGGTGAATGGCCGTGAAGTGTCACTGTGTAAAGTTGCCCAAGCGTCTTCGTTGATCTCCGCCTTCAATGTCGTCTTCAGCGCTTTGTACGGGTCGCTGGCACCGAGGAAGTAGGCGTGGCGGACGAAGAAACTCTCCTCATTGTAGTCGGTGTCGATAAACCAGCAGGCAATACCATCAGGCCCGTCGGAGCGGACTTCGCCGGTTTGAGGGTGGAAAACGTCTACTCCGTTGACTTTCACCTGAATTTGCCCGTCTCCGGCATCGAGAATGTCGATATCAGGCTCTCCGAAGATAACGAACAGATTCCCCTTTCCAGTATTCTTCAGGTCATCCGCCATGTGCAGGTCGGCATTCATGCGTGCCTTGAGTATCGGGATGCGTCCGAGCTTGTCGAAATCGGATGAATGCGCGTCGTAGTTGAAGGCACATGCGATCAAGACGTCGAAGTCGGCATCACCGGCCTCGCGGGTGGCAGCGACCAAGTCGGGTCGAGACACAGTCCCAAACTCGGGTCCGATGAAGATGGCTGCACGCTTCTCGGGGCTCGCTACGCCTTCGTCTTTCTCTGAATCACTTTCAACGTAGCGGCCTTCGGCACAGATCAAGTCACCTGGCCAGGGAGTGAGGGCTGTAAATGTAATCTTATCTTCCTTGTGAGCCTGCTGTACCCCGGCAGTTTTCAGGTTTTCCAGAATCATACGGAAGAAATCCACCTCATCGCTATAGCCCGTGTGACCATCGGTAACACCGTCGATCAACTCGTCGTTTTCGTCAACGCCCAACACACGGTGAGGTGACAAGCTTTCTACTGTGAAAGGTCCGGCCACTCGCACTTTTTTCTTGTCCTCGTAGGGTTTGTCATAGAGGTACTCGAAGCCTGCCTTTGTCGCTATGGATGTGTCAATCTCCTTCTGTCGGACAACGCGCTGGTCCCACCATTGCTTATGGAGTTTCTTCGCCTCGGCAGACCATATCTCGTCAGCTTCACGAGGGATTTCCCATTCCTCCCACGCCTTACCCAAGGTTCTGTTCAACTGCGCGCGGAGTGGTTCCAGTTCCTTCTGGAATCGGTCCCAGATAACGTCTATCTCTGCGTTATTAGCGATCGACTTCAGCGTGATGTGAGGCACGCGCTCGTAAATAAAGCCATGCCGAATGTCACCGCGTGTTGGTTGATTTGAAGGTATTGATTGAGTTATTTCTGCTTCTTTAGTCTGACCTTCCGGGCTATCTGCGAGCAGGTAATGAGGGTAGCGTGCTCCCATGATGCGTATACGGGCCAGAGCGAGCGCTACCCTTGAGGAGTCAATAGTGATCCAACGGCGGCCCCATTGTTCGGCGATGTATGCGGTGGTGCCGGAGCCGCAGGTTGGATCAAGGACGAGGTCGCCGGGGTCGGTAGTCATTAGAATGCAGCGCTGGATCACCGGCAGGGCTGTTTGAACCACGTAGGTTTTTGTTCCGCCGAACTGGTTTTGTCCAACAGTATCGGACCATGAATTGACGTAAGGAAATACCGGAAAATCGTCGAGAAATCTAATATATGAGAGCGTTTTACCCACGATTGCAATGCGACTTGCTTTCTCCAATCTTCTTATTCCCAAAGTATTCGTCTTCCAGTGCATTTGGATTCTGGGAGGAAAATCCAAACCACAAAAGTGTATAGACTTGTCATGCGCCGACGCGCCTTGTGACGTTAGATCAGCTAACGTCACAAGGCGCGTCGGCGCATGAACACTGTGATTTAGAGTATTGAAAGACGATACTGGCTTATATGATCCAGCCCCTTCATCTCCTGCAACCTTATGTCGCCACAATCCCCGGTACTTTAGGCTGGAAATATCTTTTGAGTACCAGCATATGTGATCTCCGACATTTGACAACGAGCTACCTGCGAAACCTGTCGTCTTGGCAAAGGTGATTTGGCTCACAAAATTCTCCTCTCCAAAGACCTCATCCATCACCGCCCGAACCCGATGGACATTCTCATCCCCGATCTGTACGAATACAGAGCCGGAGTCTGACAACAAATCCCGCGCTATGGTCAGTCTGTCTCGCAGGTAGGTGAGGTACGAGTGAATCCCATCCCGCCACGTATCGCGAAATGCCTTCACCTGTTCAGGCTCGCGTGTGATGTGGTTGACGTTGCCATCTTTCACATCACGGCTGGTCGTTGACCACTGGAAATTGGAATTAAACTTGATGCCATAAGGCGGATCGATATAGATGCACTGCACCTGCCCGCGCAAACCTTCACGCTCGGCCAGTGATGCCATCACCTGCAGGCTGTCGCCCAGAATCATGCGGTTGGTCCAGTTCGCGTCGTGCTGGTAGAACTCGGTCTTTGCATGGTCGTCGGGAAGCCCATTGAAGTCTGCGAACAGATCAATTTGCTTCTCACTCGCCTGGTAATCAGCCTTTGAGCGGTTAAGCAAGTCGTCGATCAATACCTTGGGGTGGACTTTTTCCTGGATGTAGAGTGGCGGTGCCTGCACGATAAGATCGGACCAGTCCCGTTCGTCCTTGCCGCGCCAGACAAGCTGCGGGTCCAGGTCGCGATTGCGCCGCTCATAAGCGATCCGGACGGGCGACTGCTCTTCCTTTTGCATCACTGGCTGGTATTCGGCAGTCGGTATGTTCTTGCGCGTTGCCTCCTCGTGGGTCAACGCCTCTACTGATTTGCGACTGGTCTTCTTCGTTCTTCTCGCCATGTCCTGATCTTCTGCTGCTTTACGATACGGGTTCTGTGATAACGCGGTCGATCATTTGATTGAAATGATCTTTCATCCTGGCCTCGAAATCGGACTGCATCTCCCACACATCCGCAAACTCGGCAAAAGCCCATCGTCCATAGTTGCCGTGGTTGTTAACGCCCGGCACCCAATAAACCTCCATCGTGTTCTTCTTCTCTTTCGCATCCTCTCGCCGGTAGCCCTTGATCTCCACAATAAGGTTTAGCGGGTCTTTCTTGCCGTGGCCATCGTTGATCAAGACGATGAAATCCGGGATGTAGATACGCATCTTTGAGCCGTAGCGGTAGGGTACTTCAAGGCCGAGGTTGTGGTTCTTCACATAGGCCAGTACGCAGGGATGGGTTTCGGCTATGCGGCAGAATTCCGCTTCCCAGTCACTGTCCAGAATCGCCCAGTCCACGTGGCACCGATGCGCGGCGGTTTTGTAGCGATTGGTTTTCGACGTGGTGAAATTAACGTGCATCGTGGAGCCTACAGAATTGTACGGATCCAATACAGCCTTGACTGGACGGCTACCAATCTCAGCCCGTGTTATAGCTGCCGTAATGCGCTCACAAGCCATGTCGGCCAATTCCTGATACATAAGCTGCGCCGGGTAGGTGCCGCCTTTGCAAACCAGGCAGGTATCGAGCCACTGTTTGGTGATGCGTTTGAGTTGGCCGAAGAGGTGGAGTTTTGGCCTCTCACCCGGATCACGCCATTTGGTGTAGAGAAGCCGCTGGGTAACATGGAACAGCAGTGTGGAGCGTCGCGTGTCTTTCAAATGTTCAAGGCCCAGATCGATGTTTTCACCGATAATGCCAGCATTGCGGGTGATTGATGGGCCGACGAGATTGGGCGTGAGTTCCAGCACGGAGTCTGCCGTGAACTCGGCTGTCAGCCGTTCCTCCGGGAGCTCGACCCGATAGCCCGCCACCCGTGGAAATCTGATCTCGAGTTGGTCACGGTCGGGCCGGATGGCCTTGACCTGGATAGTCTCCCGAGGAGGTTGCGGCGGTGCCACCACAGGCTTCGCCGTGAAGTCGAAGGGGATGCCCAACACGTCGGCATACTCGACGTTGAACAGGTTCTCTTCGTTCAGGTCGTAGGACTGTCTTCGCAAAGCCCTGCCGATGACCTGTTCGCAGAGTAGCTGAGTACCGAACGCTCGAACGCCGAGAACATGGGTGACGGTATTCGCGTCCCATCCTTCGGTGAGCATGGAGACTGATACAACGCAGCGAATCGAATCACCCAGCCGTCCAGGCTTGCCGACTGTGTTCATCACTTCCCGCAGCAGGTCCTGATCGGTAATGTTCTCGGCCTGACGGCGGTCTCCGGTACGTTCGATAATTTCACGGCGAAAGCGGTCAATCTCATCCGAAGCCAGGTCCCGGAAGTTCTTATTGAGCGCATCGCCGGATTCGATCTGTTCACTGTCTACAAGTAAGGTTCGTGGACGAGGAAATTGATTGCCGTGCTCGTCAAAATTTCGGAACAGTGGCAGCCGACCGTTCTCGAGTGTGGTCGTACCATCGTCGTTCTCTCGATGGAATCCCGAGATGAAGTCGTAGACAAGCTTGGAGGTAGAAGTGTTGTTGCAGACCACGATGAAGCAGGGTAGCACAATAATATCGGCCGACTCCCAGAGGTCGAAGGTCTTCTCATAGTGTCCGTAGAGCGCATCAAGCGCGGTCTGCAATTCGACAGGCAGGATCATCGGATCAAGTGTCTTTGCCTTACCGCGCCCCTTCTTCGGCATGCGCGTGCGAATGTGCTGCCAGAGATTCCGGAACTTGGGCATGTCACCGCCCGGAATGTTGTCTGCGACCGGCACGCGCGGCAGTTTGACGATGCCACACTCAATGGCATCCATGAGTGAGAAATCGCTCATGGTCCAGGGAAACAGCGTACCCTCGGCATAGCCGGAGCCACTGAGGAAAAAGGGCGTTGCAGAGAGGTCAATCACACGGGAGATACCCAGTTTGTGATTTACCGCTTCGAGGCCCGAGATCCAGAGCCGCGCCGCTTCCTTGTTCTTTTGCGCCTCTTTCTTGTCGTCTCCTTTCAGATCGCCTTCCAGGTCTTCTCCTGGTTTCTCGCGATAGCAGTGGTGCGCTTCATCATTGATTGCCAGGATATTCTTCATACCCATCAGTTCAGGCATCACGCGCTGGAGCATCTGCCCCTCAGTCTCGACCGTGTTAAGAATTTCGCCACGGCCTTGCAGAAGTGATCGTCCGCCCTTCGACAAGTCGATACGCTCGCGCAGTTTGAAGGCGTGGTAGTTCGTGATAACGATTTTTGCTCGCGCCAGATCGGGGAGCAGGTCAATCGGCACTAACTCGCGACTCTGGTAGTAGCTGTCTGGGTCATTCGGTTGCAGAACGCGCAGGCGATCCCGAATGGTCAGGCCCGGTGCCACGATCAGGAACCCTCTGGTGAACCGCTTGCTTTGTGGGTAACGCACGGTATTGATGGTTTGCCACGCAATTAACATCGCCATCACAGTGGTTTTTCCGGCGCCCGTAGCGAGCTTTAAGGCCACTCGCATGAGCTCGGGATTAGCCTCATTGTTGGCGTTGGCAAGGTGTTCAAGAAATCGCTTGCCGGCGTTTCTCACACGTGGCGCCACCTCGGTAAGCCAGATCGCGGTTTCAACTGCTTCGACCTGACAGAAGAATGGACGGATGTCACTGAACTTGTAGTGCCGCCAATGTTGGAGAAGGCGTGCCGTTTCAGGTGTTACCTGCCACTGATCGGGATTCGGTAGCAGGCGCCAGCGATCGACCTCCTGACGAACGCCGTTGATAATGGCGGTGTGGTCGTATGCCTGGTTCCTGGTCGAGAATTCCAGGCTCTCGTCAGACAGCAGGGAAGTCTGTTCCGCCGATCCCTTGCGCTTGCTGGGCTTAGGGATCGGCGTGATGAAATCCGCACGGCGACGATTTTCAATAATCTTCCGGGTTGGTTGGCCGGATTGGTCAAGCTCCCAATGCCGAGACGGGGACTCGTAGGGTGAGTTCAGTATTGGTTGCTGAAAGAACAAGTCATCCATGCTCTGATTTTCTCACGGTTCCGAACAAACTACTAGAAAAACAGGATCAGCAAAATAATACTGGTCAATCCACCTAACAGGAAAGATATGGCGCTGATGATGCCTAAAGCTGTGGTGGTGTTGGCCAGGGGGAAGGTCTGATTTTCCAGGATGACCAGAGGAAATCAAAGTAGGTGATCAACGCACCTTGAGTCCAGGAAACCATAACCGGCTGCCTACACCAGATTGCCGACTCGCCAATTTATCATGGGCAAATGAAAGGCAGTGAGGAAAGAAAGGAGCCAGCCGGACGGAGGGGGTACAATTGCCGGGTAATTATCCCGCAGGCCAGGAACGTGAAATTTAAAGGATCTTCTCAACATGAACCATGTGTCCCGTAATTTCGC
>NZ_CBDCAT010000021.1:0-55731 GCF_965214065.1 Candidatus Poriferisocius sp. | reverse complement strand
CGGCTGGGGGACCGAGATCGGGTCCGTGTGGTCCGGCAGATCGCTGGGGTACTTGCCCTTCGTGCTCGTGACACGCCCCAGTATCCTGCCAGCGCCCACCGACACCTCGGCGTCCACGACGTAGTTCGTGCCGCCGATGGCGATCCGCTTCAGGACGTCGCCGTCGGAGCCAGCGGGGTTCGCGGTCACGTTCGCCACCTGCGAGGGCAGCGTCACGGTGTGGTCCGTCCCACCCCGGTCGGTCAGGGTAAGCGTGTTACCCGTGAGCGACAGCCCCACGAAGGAGCCGCTGGCGCTGTCCAGCCGCGTCCACTTGCTGGAGGCGCCGGGCGCACCGTCGGTGTTGATGACGATGGCGTTCGCCACATAGAGGCCACCGGAGTAGGTGACCATCGACCCGGCCTTGTACCACCCCGTCTTCCAGGCACCGGCCCACTGGTGGATGAGCTGGTAGGAGGTATGGACGTTCGGCCCGGCGTTCGGGTTCTTGGTGGTCTGCGCAGTGACGACGTAGACCTGGCTGTCGTGCATCGTGAGGTCGCCCTCGCGGAACACGAAGCTCCCGGGCGTGTCCGTCCACTCGCCCACCCAGCCCTTGAACTTGGCCCGCCAGACCTGGGACGTGGCCTTCCGAAGATCGCCAACAGAGGTGAAGAACGGCACCTCGTCGTTGTCGGATGCGGAGGGGGTGCCATCGGAGAACAGAGACTCGCTGAACGGCGTCGGGTTCGGGATCTCAGAGTCGCGGGCGATGTCGTCCGGGATGTCGGAGTCGGGAACCTGGCCGCCGCCCGTCTGGGCGTACCCCTTGGTCAGGGCACGGACCCTGGCGTCCACCTCAGTCTGCGTGAGCCCGTCGCTCGGGCCGGTGGCCCGGGTAGTGGGCGGTCGGGCGTAGAAGTCCCGGCTGAACGGCGGGTCCTCTGGCGCGGCGCTCCCGTCGGTCCCGTAGACCATCACGAACGTGAAGCCGCCGTTGTTGTTCTCGCGGAAGTGCTCGATCACGGTGTCGAGATCGTCGTCCGTGCTGTACTTGACGAGGATGTTCGGGCCGTCCACCTCGTCTAGCGGGCGGGCCTCAGCCTCGTTGAGCCCCGCCGCGACGAAGTTACGGCCGCCGGACGGCGCGCTCGGTATCCCCGCGTTCCGGACGACGACAGAACCATCGCCCGTGACCACCACGGTATCGGGCGACAGCGGGCGGTTCGACCCCAGCACGTTGTCCCAGGCGTCCTTCAGCTCCGCCAGCGTGGTCCGCGATGCGCCCGTGGTCTCGCTGCCGTGGTAGAAGACGCTGTAGCTCGCCGTGGTCGGGGTGGCCTCAATGAGTGAGACGGTGGGAAGCTGACGGGTGACCGGCCCCCGGCCACCGGAGAGCTGGGCCGTGCTGGACCCAACGCGCAGCTCCAGGGGACCGTCCAACAGGTCGGTCGTGTTGCCGCTCGGGGCCGTGATCGTGAACTGGCTGCCCGAATAGGCGTCGATCAGGTCCTGCACCGTGTCGGTGCGGAGCCACTTGTTGATGTAGAGCGTGTTCGGGTTGAAGTGGAAGTCCGGGCTGTCCGTGACAACCAGGGGCTCCCGGGTGATCTCATCCCTACCGCCAGCGAAGTTGTAGCTGAAGAATTGGCCCGCCGTGCCCTGGACGTCCAGCCTGTGCGTCCCCAGCCCCGTGGTGTTCCCGTTGTCCGTGATCCAGACGTCGCCCGGACTGGTGCCGTCGCCCGCCTGGAACTGGGACAGCTTCGCCACCTCGGCGACGATCTCCGTGAAGGTGTCGTCGGCCAGACAGGTGATCGAGAGCTGGTTGGTGGTGCCGTCGTAGGTGGCCGTGAGCGGGTTCGCGCCCGCCGCGCCACCGGCAAAGGACGGGTTCTGATTCGACCTTGTTGCGTCCGAGGACCCCCAGGTCACTGAAAGCGAGGCGTTGGCCGCAACAACCAGACGGGCACCGAAACGACCGCCGAGTGCAGCCACGCCGTTGGACCCGAAGGCATCCACCATGTCCTGAAGGGTCACGGTCCCGTTGACATGGATCCCCAGGACCGTGCCGCTCCCGACCACGGTGACGCTGTTGGCACCGGGCGAGGCTACCGAACTAAACCCTACGTTGATGGCCCCCGATACCGTCCCGTTGCTGACACTGTCCAGCCTCTCAATGATGAGAGTCCTGGACGCATCGCCCGAGGGAGCCGCCTGGATGGCCCTGATCGGCCGAGAGGGGTCCGTCCTCGTATCCCCCGTAATCACCCGGACCCAGCCGGTGTTCGTGCCCGCGCCAGCTCCACCGCCAGTCAGGTTGCCATCGTAGGGCGCCGACTTGCTGGTACCGGCGTATGTCCCCGAGTTCACGAAGTTGACGGTGGCGGTTCCGTCGAAGGCCCGACCATCTACGTCCGTTGTACCCTCGGCGAACAGGTGCTTCTTGTTGCTCTGGGTGGAATCGGTCGCAGCGTTGATCGCCGCGATGATCTGGTTGATGCTCGTTTGCCCATTCAGGTCCACGATCATGTGGTTCGTGGCACCACCCGAGTTGGTATAGCTGACTTCCGGCGATCCCGCCGTGACGCCCGCGTCATAAAAAAACGAGATCCCGGTCACGCCGTTGCCCTGTACGGTCTGGGTGACCCGGATACGGGCCTTGCTGGCGCTGTAGATGCGGATCACGCGGGACTTGGGGAAATTCGGGGAGCGGATGTCGATCTTCCCGCCCGACGCCCCAGGCCCGCTGTTCCCGTTGAGTCGGACCTTCGCGTTGAGGAGTGACGCCGGGAGTCGGCTGCGGCCACCGATGGTGAGCCAGTCGGTGTTTCCGGCGGCGGCCGTCTTCGCAGAGGTGACCCTGACCGCGCCCCAGTCGATGAACGCACTGCGCGAGTTCACGTCGGGCGCGTCGTACTGGAAGTGGAAGATGTCGTAGGTGTTGACGGTCTCGGGCAGGTGGGTCAACGATTCCACGTCATCGGAGCCCAGCAGCGGGATGTATCCCTTCGCATTTCCGGCTGCCGGGGTATCGAACGTGACCTTCAGCGAGTTGCCGGAGCCCGCGCCCCGATACGACATGGCAGCGCTGACCGCATCTTCACCGACGGTGGCCGCTTCTGCCTGCATGTGCCACGACAGGTCGCCCTGGCGGTGGGAGATGTGGATGCCCTTGTCGTCCTCGCCAGTCTGGCGCAGGAGTCCGCCAATGGCCCCACCGCCGCCACCGCTACCTCCGGTTCCTCCGCCGGTTCCTCCGCCTTTACTGATCGGCATTACCCGGCCCGCCTTACCACCAGGGTCGAGTCGGCGCCGACCGTCCAGGCGTAGATCTCGGTATCACCGGATTTCTGGACCTGGACCGACCCGCGCTCGCGCAACCACTTGTCGGAGATCGAGGAGTGCTGGCGGTTGCCCGCGAGCACCTCGAAGCCGTCCGTGTGGTCCGGATCGGTCGGGGCAGAGGCCAGCTCGTCGAGGTAAATGGGCTCATCGCCCGAGTTCTCGACCTGGTACCAGACGTCCGCGTCGAGGCCCGAAATGGCCTCCGGGGTGCTCGTGACCGTCACTTTCGCCATATCTCACCTCCTGCTGGCAAGGTGGGCTATCGAGGCGGATCCGTCAAGTCAGTCCACCCATCTCAAGTGTTCCACGGCCTCCCAGATACCCCAGAAAAGCAGGCCGCCCAGCGCCACGACCACGATGACGGTGCAGATCGTACCGACCACGAGCATGTGCATCAGCCCCCTACCGAAGCCTTCACCCGGTACCATCAGTGAGCGCCTTTTTCTCGGGAATTTCCTCGAATTCGCCTTCCTGGACGTCCTGGGCCTCTCGGAGGAACTGGGAGAAGACGTCACCGATGGTGATTTCGATCTTCGTGTCCCGTCCTCGGCCGTATTCCTCCGGATTCATCTTTTCGGCCCGTTTGATCATGTTATCGGACCTGGCCCGGGCGAGGCCGATTTCCTGGGTGCTGAGGATCTCTTTTCCGACCAGATCGTCCAGAACGTCGCCGCTGGTGTCCAGAAGGGCCGTTGCGGCCTCTTTTCGGACCTCCTTGATGCGCTCGACGAGGTTCAGCTCGCGTTTCAGCCAGGTCCAGGTCCGCCAGCCGCATTCGAGCTCCTTGATCATCGAGGTCTCGGTCCTGCCGGACATGACCTGTTCCAGGATCCAATCGGAGCCCCCGCGCTTGGAAACCTTCTGTCGGAGGATGTTCAGCTTGGGTCTACCGGCCATTTGACCTCCTAGAAGTGCGCTTCGAGGAGGTTCAGGGCCGCAGCCAGGTTCCGAAGCTCGTCGCTGCCCATCCTGGACCCGCGGGCCCCGATATGGTTCTTGATCTCCAGGACGAGCTCTTTGACCGTCTCAGAGAACAGAAGCGGGTTGTCGAGGCGCCGGTAGTGCTCCACCCGGACTGCATCCTGATACTGTTTCTCGGCCTTGGCCGCGCTGACCAGGGCCGAGGCGGCGTCGGCGGTGTCGAGGGTCCTCGTGTCGATGTTGGGGAGGTTTTTCGGGTCCATGGGTCTTCCTTTCCTGGGGGGGTGGGGGGTGTGCCCCAAAAGTGGCGGACTTGACGCGGGAAGTCAAATGCCCCAGCTTCTCCGTCCCCATTTCCATCCACCTACGCGCACCCGCGCAGAGGAGCGACCATGCTGTTCAGAACACCCGATCTACCCCCCGCGAACTACGAAGCCTGCCCCGCCGACTTCGGCCAGCTCGTCGCCAACGCGACCGCTCTCGCCGAGGGGTCGGAAAACTTCCAACAGAGGCCCGGATGGGCCGCGGAATCGTTCATTCCGTGCCTCTGTTGCGCTGGCAAGGGCTGCGAGTGCTGCGACGACGAGGGCGGCCACCTGCAGGACATTCAGGACCCGAGATCCGTCCGGGAGGGCTGCTTTTCGTGCGGTTCGACCGGATTGAAGCTCTCGACAGACCCGGAAACCGGAAAAAGCCCGAAATGCAGCCTCTGCAACGGGCATGGGTACCACATGACGGTCAGAGCGACCGGGCAGGGCGCGTTCGGGCCGAAGAGTACGCTTTCGGAAGGTGAAAAAGTCCGAAATGCCGTCGATTACGCCATCGAAACCGAAGGTTTCGTCGTCCTGGGCCGAATTGCCGAGGATGTCGGGGTCGAGAACAGCGTCGTGGCCCGGATCTGCAAGGCCAAGGGCCTCGTGAACCGGAAAATCCTTCGGGGAGGGTCCCGTTTTCGCGCTTGGACACCGAAATAAAGCCGAAAACCCATGGACACCACCGGGTCACCCCCCACAGCTCACAAGGGGCCCCCCTAAGTGACCCGGTGTAACACCCCCCTTAAGGGGGTGTCACACCGGGTCCACTTTTAACGGGTCACCCCAGTGCCGGTGGGCACCTCGTGGTCGGGGATGCTGAGAGAACCCAGATTTTTTTCTGAAAATTCTCGGATCGGTGTGCATCTGGGGCCCCCGCCCTTCTTCCCCCCAAAGTCCCCCGCCCCCGGGGGCCACCGCCCCCTCGCTTCGCTCGGGGGCTACGGCCTTCGGCCGCCGTGCCTGCGGCACGGTGTGGCCCCCGGCCCCCCTCCCCCACCGCCCCACTGCACCGCACCCTCGCTTCGCTCGGGTGCCTGGCCTGCGGCCAGTGGCCCTACGGGCCAGGTGCAGTGCCCCACCCCACTGCAACACAGCCGTAGCCTCCTACGCCCCTGTGTATCCATTGCTGCCTGTGTTGCTGGGGCTACCCTACGGCCATAGGCTTGAGGCCCATGGCCTATGTGGCCAAGACCATCGCATCCTCTGTCTACTGTGTGGTCCACTGCTACCCATGCTGTAGTGCATGATACATGGGCCACTGCCTACCACACTCGTAGCCTCTGTGCTGTGTGGTAGTGGTGAGCCGAGAGAGGTGGATGGCTCTCTTGGGAACAGCAGTACCATCGTACCATCCAGACATGGAGGATGACATGGCAGTAGTAAGCATGAGGGGCAACGGCCTGCCGCAGGGCGCTGTCCGCATCGATCGCAGGACGAAGTGGGGCAACCCCTTCGTGATCGGCAGGGATGGCACCCGCGAGGAGGTCATCGAGCAGTATCGGCATTGGCTGTGGGCTGAGCTGAAGGCCGGACGAATCACCATCGTCGAGCTGGCCAAGCTGGCCGAGAAGGATCTGGCCTGCTGGTGCGCCCCGAAGCCCTGCCATGGCGAGGTGCTCCAGCGCGCCGCTGCCTGGGCTGCCAGGCAGATGCGCCACGAAGCCTTCGAGCTCGCACTCGGACCGCCGCCCCCGCCGTCCGGGAAGGGCATCCTCGGCGAGCCTTTGGCGAAGCAGGGGTGAGGGGAGCGGGGTGGATGGAGATTGTTGGTAGCCAGCGGGTATCCAGGCCCACTCGGGTTCGACTCCCGACGCTGGCGTCCCATGCCCCAGGCGCGAGGGCTGAATCGCGTCGCAACCGAAGGAGTATCGCATGAACCGCACACCCAGCGGCAGTATCGTCATCGCAGCCATCCTCGGAGCCATCGTGGTCATCATGGCCTTCGAGCTGGCGGACACGAAGCAGCAGCTCACCGCGACCCAGGCTGAGCTGTCCTCCCTGCAGGCCGAGTGGCAGAATCTGGCTCGCAGGCAGGCTGAGGAACTCGCGGGCAAGGTCGGCGGGGCAGCCGAAGACGGCTGGTCGAGGGCCGGAGAGGCCGCGAAGGACGCGTGGAACGGCATTGGGCGCGGGCTCACCAGCATGTTCGAGGCCATCGGCAGCGTTGGTAGCGAGGATCCGCCGACGGCACCGGACACCGCACTCCACGAGCAGGGCTGAGGACCAGCCGGGGCAGGTAGGCTCGCAAGGGCCTACCTGCCCCGGCTTTTCTTTCGCCGCGAAGAAGTCTTCCTCTAGCCATGCAGCCGCAACTTCATCTCGTCAGGGCTTCAGATACGTCAGGGATTCAGTCAGAAACGGGAGACCAGAGTTCCTCAGAGATCAAAGGGGCGAGGCTAGCCGGGCGCCCGCTGGATTGGTAGGTAGTGGTGAGGGTAGGGGGGTGGATGGGTATATTGGGGGGTAGCAGGCTGAGCCCCTGGTGCTTTCCGCTGTGGCAACGCAGCGTGTAGGAATAGATCGAATGGGCCTTCATTCATCTGACAAAGGAGTCACATCATGGCCCGCAGTTTCGCTCGTGTCCAGATTCTCGGTAATCTGGGCAACAACCCTGAACTCAGCGTCCATGCCACCAAGAAGGACGCTCAGGGTAACCCGCTCCGCATCGCCCGGTTCTCCGTGGCGACCGACCGCCCGATCAATGGCGGCCAGGACTCGAAGACTGACTGGCACTATCTGGTCGCCTTCAACGGCCTCGCCGACATCGTTCGGAACCTGCTCCAGAAAGGGACTCGCGTCCTCGTGAGAGCCAACCTCCAGTATTCGACGTATGAGAAGGATGGCGTCGAACGCAGGAACGCCGATCTCATCGCGCAGGAGATCGAGGCGCTGTCTGGGCTGAAGCCCAGGGAAGAGGAGGTCCCTGCCGCCCAGCAGGGCACCAAGCCCGCGAAGGCCAATGGCCAGACCGGCAGCAGGGTGGACCGCCTTGAGGCCATGGTGGAAGCCTTGCTCGGACAGCAGAGCCAGCAGAACCAGGCCAGCACGGTGAACGACCTGCCGTACTAGCCTGACGAGCCCGACGAAGGGGATGGTAGCCGTGGCAGCATCGCGGCTACCATCCCCTTTTTCGTGGACGACAGAGGGTGTCACAGCAGTAGACGCAGAGAAGTTGAATCCTTCAGGAGAACTAACCATGACCATCGCAGAGCTCATCGAGCAATTCCTTCAGGAACTCGCCGACAGCAACCTCCATCACACTGACATCGAGGAGATTACCAATGCCTTCGCCTAAGTCCATCAGGCAGTTCAGGAAGGACATCAGGGCCGCCAACATGACCCGCGAATCCGTCAGGCTCAATGCCCAGCGCATCGCGCAGTCCTGGGGCGCCCGGATCACCATCGGAGGACAGCATGTCTAGCCACCGTCCCCCGAACGACCGCCGCATCTTCATCCCCCGCATCAGGAAGCTGTACGCCTGATGTCCTATCACTCATTCGATCCCTCGCTCGCCACCGAGGCGGGCGGGGGATCGTTCGAGGTCTTCCACTCAGATGAACACTTCATCGAATATGAAGACCGAGACATGGATCGTGGATGGTATTGGTGGGCCTGCTTCCCTGGATGCCTGCCAGACGGAGACCCGTTCGGCCCATTCGAGACCGAAGAGGAAGCCGTCAGGGATGCTCAGGAATGGTAACACTCAGGGGCAAAGACATCAGGCGAGCAGTCACGTTCGATGACTACACGATCATCGAGCTGAAGGACGGCCGGGTCATCAAGGTCAAGGCATGAAGCCACACACACCGAGACCATGGGTGTACGTTCTCGAAGGGGCCGAAGACCGAGGGATGGTCTGGTCAGGAGTTGCTCCGATATGCACTCTCGAACAATGGAACGATGCCAATGGACACCTCATCGCCGCCGCGCCCGACATGCTCACAGCGCTCGAAGAGCTCTGTGGTCTGTGGGATGACGAGACGTGGAGCAAAGCCAAAGCAGCCATCGCCAAAGCCAAAGGAGAAACAGAATGAACGAGACAAAGAAAGCCTACGACCTGATCACCGAAGGTCTTCAGTTGGTTCAAGAAGGCCTTCGGCGGATGCCAGCCCACCACATCGACCCCATGACTCGCCAGCGAGGCCGGTTCAGGGCTCAGGAGATCTTCGGGATCGCGACCGAGGCCATCGAGAAGGACAGACATGAAGACACGTGAGATGAACATCCCGTTCGATGGATTCTATCAGTCCATCTCGGACAGCGCCATCGACGACATAGCCTATGGCTTCCTGGACACGGAGGAGCAGGGTGAGCCGAACTGGGACCTGGTGAACCACTGCTGTCATGGCTTCAACTGGGGCGCGGCCCAAGAAGCTTGGTGCGAGGCATATCTCTACAACCTGAAGATGTTCATCGAACACGAATGCCCGACGCCAGTCCATCAGGCAGAAGGCTGGGACGAGAGCTTCAGGTTCGCAGGTATCGACTCTCCCCAGTTCTACAACTTCACGACGGACAGGCTGTTCGCCAACGTCGCATGGCCGGTCGTCAGGCGGATCTACAGTAACACGAAGGCAGAATCACTGACAGGCTGCGCCAAAGAAATGTTCACCTCTCGGTCTGGGTTCTGCTCTTTCTACGACCCTGACTGGACAGAGTGGGACAAACTGAAGGAATGGGATCACAACCAGCTCGGGTGCCTGTTCAGAGCGTTCCTGTACGACCACGGCTGGGACATGCAGGAGGCCCTCTCGGACCTCTACGACGCCAGCTATGAGCTGGGCATCGAGGATGCTGTGCTCGATGGCGCCACGAGCGAGGTCACGCGGTGCATCAAGATCGCCGACTACCTCAGGGAGAGGCAGTACAGGGTAGCATGATCGAGCTCTATCCATATCAGGAACAGGGAGCACAGTTCCTGAGAGAGAGAAGGTTCGCCTATCTGGCCGATGGCATGGGGCTGGGAAAGACCGCTCAGGCCATCAGAGGAGCCTGTGACACGGGCTTCACCCACTTCATCGTGGTCGCGCCAGCCTCACTCATCCCGAACTGGAGAACAGAGATCCAGCGGTTCAGGGCCAGGCCCACCGCGCAGTTCCATCTCATGTCCTATGCCAGTCTCAAGAACTACCAGGCCACGCAGAACCCGAGCAGTACGCCTCTTGTCATTTTCGATGAGGCGCACTATATCAAGAACCCTGAGAGCCTGAGGACTCAGGCTGCGCTCATCATGATCGAGGAGTATGGGAGTGCTTGGTTCCTCTCGGGTACACCGATGCCCAATGACCCATCAGAGCTCTGGATACCGGCCAAGGTAGCAGGCCTGACCGAGATGAGCTACCATCGCTGGCGGACCAGGTATTGCCGGATCCAGAAGTACAGCATCACCGTAAACACCCGATGGGGGCCCAGGCAGCGTCAGGTCGAGAGGGTCAATGGCGTGAGACACAAGAAAGAGCTGAAGGAGATGTTCCTCGAAGGAGAGCAGTTCATGCTTCGCAGGACGCTGGACAACATCAGACTGCAGCTCCCACCGCTGCGCGTCGAGACCACCTCCTTGCCCATGTCCGGCACACATAGGTCCGACGAAATAGATCGTTGGACCGACACGTTGGACCAGGACTGGACCAGAGCGATGAAGATGATCGGACTGGAGAAGATCCTGCCCATTGTCCAGATGGTCGAGGCAGAGTTCCGAGACCAGAATCGCAGACACCTCGTCATCATGGCGAAGCACCTTGAGGTGATCGACAAAGTCGAACATGCCCTGAAGATGCGCAGTGTCACCCCCTACAAGATCACCGGGAGAATCCCGGTTGAGAAGAGGACCAAGATCATCGACCAGTGGCGCCAGGAACCCGGTGTGCTCATCGTGCAGCAGGACGCAGGTGGCACCGGGCTGAACCTGCAGCAGGCCAACGAGATCATCCTCATGGAGCCTGGCTGGTCGCCCGACCTGAACCTCCAGGCGATCAAGAGGATCCACCGCATCGGGCAGAAGGAGCCATGCCGCGCTCGCATGTTCTTCATGCCCGGTACCAGAGACAGAAACGTCATCGAGGCACTTGCCAACAAGATGGAAATGCAAAAGGAGGTAGGAATCGCATGAAGATCACAGTATACCAGCACCACATCGACGACGGAACACCCCGGAATACCAAG
Source organism: Candidatus Poriferisocius sp. (assembly GCF_965214065.1). GTDB lineage: Bacteria > Actinomycetota > Acidimicrobiia > Acidimicrobiales > Bin134 > Poriferisocius. The sequence goes on along the minus strand of NZ_CBDCAT010000021.1, from coordinate 45,006 downwards.
TGCTGCCCGGTAGCACTGGCCATCAAGGATATGTACTCCCACTGTGATGATGTAGTCCCCAGGGTGGAATCAGACTTCATCAGGGTCTATCTGCGAAATGGCAAGATGGGTTACGAGAGGCATTACGAGATGCCGGACGAAGTCGCTGATTTCATCTCCTTCTTCGATGACGGTGATGACGTCGAGCCATTCGCATTCGAGCTGGAGGAATACATTCCCAAGCTCATCTACACCGAGGGGGGAGCATGAAGATCGAAGTCACGCAGGATCACATCGACCAGGGGTTCCGTAAGTCTTGCCGAGGTTGCCCGGTAGCACGAGCTATCTGTGACGCCTATCCCGGAGAGCCGATAGTCCTCGTAGATGGCGCTGATGTAATGGTCTACGAGGAAGACCAGACAAGCGTTCTTTATGATCTTCCGCTTGAAGCAGTCCTCTTCATCAAGGATTACGACGTGAGGAACCCCGTAGAGCCGTTCACATTCACATTGGAGGAAGCATGAAGAGGATCAAAGTCGCTGCCAACATCAAGACCAAGGGACGCGAGCAGGAGGTAGCCGAGATCAGCGTGAGGCGCCTGCTGATCTGGGCTGACGACGCCCACGAACGCAAGTGGGGATACCCCATCCCCGATGAGACCAGGCTGAGTAAGGTCGATCAGGCGATGGACATGCTGGCCGACGACATCGAACTCTATCTGATTTCGGAGGGACTGATATGAGCAAGCAATCATGGAACAGAGTGGTACTGAAGGAGGCGGTCGCAGCCATGATCGTCTACGAGACAGAGCTGGAGAAGCCACATCCCCGATGGATCAAGCAGGTGGTCAACAGGATCGCCAGTCTCGCGCTGGAGCCCACACCCTATCCGGAGGCGTTCAGTGAGTGACATGCACCCTGTGGACCAGGAACGGTTCGACATCGCAAGCGAGTACATCAACAGGATCGAACACCTGTACGGGGACATTCCCGATGAAGAGGACTACTTCGAGTCCTTCGGCTGGACCAGAAACACGGAATGTCACTCTAGGTTCACTTTCCCCCGAAACACCCTAGACCTGGGCGACTATCGGGACAACGTCCGGGATGCGATCAACGACCTGCACACCGCCCTGGAACGAATGGTAGACCGTCTCGAAGAGATTCGAGAAGAACTCATGGAACAAGAGGAGGAGGAAGAATGATCCGTCTCATCCACTGCAAGACACGGAAGAGGATCACCGTGAATCCCAAGAACATCTCATTCCTCTGGCCGGGGAATGACGACGGCCACACCAGAATCACCTTCGTCAATGGCTACGAGATGTGGGTAGACCACCTGCCGGAGGAGATCATCGCAGCCATGGAGGCAAACGCATGAAGATCGAAGTCACGCAGGATCACATCGACACAGGATTGCGCAGGAACTGCCATCAATGCCCTGTAGCTCTCGCCATCAGTGACGTCTTCCCTGGATCACGTGTCAACGTCGGAGGGGTCGATGTAGACATCGTCCAGCCAGACTTTACCGAGATCTACTTCTGTCTCCCAGAGAAAGTAGAGTATTTCATCATGCACTTCGACAGAGGGCTGACGGTCAAGCCATTCACCTTTGCAGTAGAGCCGAAAGAGGGGGAAAACGCATGAACACCGAGAAAATGCTAGAGCTCGCCGATTACATCGAGAACGAAGTCGAGGTCGTTGACATGGAGCAGTGGCTCGATCCCTACCACGACCAGATCCTGGATATGCAGGTGATGCTCGAAGAACACGACGCCTTCGAGGCCATCAGTACCGAGTCCATCAAGGAACAGTACGACTTCTGTGGGACGCCAGCCTGCATCGCAGGACACTGCGTCCTCTACTTCGAGCCCAAGATGGCTACGGGGGCTCACGGTAGCATCCAGAAGGCAGCCGAGAGGATCCTGGGGCTTGAAGACCTCTCCGAGGCCAACACGATCTTCGGCTTATTCGGGAACAGCGTCCCGGACGCTCTCACTCCGCCCAGGCTGGCCGCTAAGTATCTGCGGGAAGTAGTGAAGAACCACCTCAACCGCCTTGACGCCCCGGACTGGCCGACGTTCATCAAGGACGAGATCTTTGCGAATAAGCACTGGGATGGCGAAGAGTGCTGTTCTTGCCACGATGCAGCCAAGATCGAGGTCGAGTTCATCGACGATCATCTGAGTGACGTGGCCTACTTCTGCGACACCTGCTCCCCGGTTTTCGTGGACGAGATGGTCGAGACAGATGAGGATCCGTACTATGACTACTGATAAGAGCCCCTACCAGAACTTCCAGGAGTACTGCGAGACCGTGGCGAAGGACATCGTCGATGATGTCCGTGAGGAGATGCTGGGCGATGGCTGGGATCCCGACGAGGATGAATTCCGCGACCGTCTACGCGAGATGGCTGATGAGCGCGTCTGGGAGGATGCCGACGGCTCGCACTACGCCATCTATCCCAAGGCTGCTCTGGCGCTCATCTCTGATGTGCCGATGTACGACCACATCGAGGAACATGCGATGGAAGACATCGAAGACATGGGAGGATTCGGCCAGGGCAAGAGTTTCTGGGACATAGTCTCGATGATCGGCTTCGTCATGACCAGGATCCGCGTTGCGGAGAATGTCGAGGAGCTCATTTCCGAACAAAAGGAGAGAGAAGATGACTGACCAGAAGAACGACCTGATCGAGCGCTGGGTCGAGGCCCTGCGTTCCGGAGAGTACGAGCAGGGCCAGAGAAAGCTGCGGTCCCACGATGACCAGTACTGCCCTCTCGGGGTTCTGTGCGATCTCGTGGATCCAGACGGCTGGAACAAGGGTGGCGAAGCTTTCGTCGCGCATCGTGACCTGACACACTCGCCGGGCCTGAGGGTGCAGAAGGAGCTCGAGGCGGCCCTGGGACCTAAGTGGACCAAGGACCCTTTCTGGGACACCGATGACTGGTTGACCAGCCTCATGGATCTCAACGATGCCAAGGGGTGGACCTTCGAGCAGATCGCCGACGCCTTGGAGCAGGACTTCCTAAATGACTGACCAGAACGACCTGATCGAGCGCTGGGTCGAGGCCCTGAGGTCCGGAGACTACCAGCAGGGGATAAGGTTCCTGCGGAACACGAATGACAACTACTGCTGTCTTGGCGTCCTGTGCGACCTGGTGGACCCCAAAGGCTGGGGCCCTCCAAGAGAGGAATGGGTCGGACACACGGGCTCGGCCTCGACTCCGTCCCCGGAAGTCGGGGGGGTACTGGAAGAGGCCATAGAAGGGAGTGGCTGGGAAACAGAGGATCTCTGCTATCAACTCATGAAGGCCAACGACAAGCTGTTCTGGGACTTCGACAAGATCGCCGACTTCCTGGAGAAGGAGCTTCTGTGAAGATCCAGGTCTATAGCAGCCACCACACCAGGATCAGCCCGTCCGGCGCCCACCGCTGGCTGAACTGTCCGAGCTCCGTCTTCCTTCCCCACCTGGGGGAGGAAGGGGAGTCCGAGGCGGCGTGGAACGGCACGCTCATGCACGCTGCAGCCGCCAAGGCCATCATCCAGAGGCTGAGGCCCTCGGTCATGGTCGGGGCCACGTTCACGAAGTCCAACGAGAACGGGGGCTGGGAGGACCTGCCGGACACCTTCACGCCAGAGATGGCCGAGACCATCCGGCCCTACGTCGAGTACTGCAGAGAGATGGCCAGTGTCCTGGGTGACAAGGAGGCCTTCGTATGGGAGGTCGAGATGCCGCTCGACTTCGACTTCCTCCTGGGCAAGGCTGAAGCGGTTCGGGGTACAGCGGACTTCGTGGCCTGGGACAGGGCCAATGGCCTGCTACACATCGTTGACCTGAAGACAGGCCATTGGCCTGTGTCCCCTGTTGACAACCCGCAGCTCATGCTATATGCGATGGGCGCCGCCAAGGCCATCGCCAATGCAGACCCCAGGTTCATCACAGAGCCGACCAGGAGGGTGACATTCACCATCGTGCAGCCCAAGGCCGGTGGCGTCCAGTCCGTGACGGTGGACGTGTCGAAGGAGCTGAGGGTTTTCTTCAACCAGGTCATGGAAGCGACGGATGCTCTGGACAGGGCGATGAAGGACCCCGAGGCCCATGTCGTGGAGGGACTGTGGTGCAAGTTCTGCCCGGCGGCCGCAGCCTGTCCGGCGAAGCTGGGCAACGCGGTGGAGTTCGTCGAGCTCATGGCCCAGTCACCGCAGGACATGGGCGATAGAGAGGTGGCCAGACTGCTGGAGCTGGCACCCGATGTAAACCTTTGGATCAAGGAGGCCAAGAGAGAGGCCGTCAAGAGGAACGGAGTTCCGGGGTGGAGGATCGCGCCACCCCGGAGGAAGCGGGTGTGGAAGGACGCTACGGCGGCGGAGAGGTATCTGGCCGCCAATGGGGTCAAGACCCCCATCCCCTCACCCGCGCAAGCGATCAAGAAGCACACGGTACCAGACGACCTGTGGCACTGGGAAGCAACGGGCTCCCAGCGCCTCGTTAGAGACGACAGCCCGTTCGGAGACCAAGCATGAAAGCCAAGCACTTCATCACCACCCCCGAGGGGGAGCTCCACTTCCCCAACCTCTTCGAGCCCGAGGAGTTCATGAACAAGCGCCACTACTCGGCGCGGATCGTGTTCCACGTGCCGAAGGGCGACAAGTCCCTGCATCCCATCGTGAACTGCATCCGGGATGCGGCCAAGGACCAGTGGGGTGCCGACACCCCGGCCAGCCTGAAGGCCAAGCTCCCTCTGAAGTGGGACGATGAGCGTGAGCAGTACTTCATCACCGCTCGCAGGACGGCGAAGATCGGTCCGCCTACGATCTTCGATGCGCAGAACAAGCCGATCACCCAGGATGACGAGCACGTGATGTACCCTGGGTGCCGGGTCCGGATGTATCTGAGGGCCCATGCCTACGACTATCCCGGCAGCCAGGGCGTGGCTCTGCTGCTGGAGTCGGTCCAGCGCCTGGGCGACGGCGAGCCCATCGGAGTCGCCACCGTCGATCCGGACAAGATGTTCGGCCCGGCGGAGCAGAACGACGGCTCCCACACTCCGCCTGACGACGATCCCTTCCCCTTCTAGGGGTTCATCCCCCTCCGGGGCCTACGGGCCTCGGGGGGGGCTACCTCTTCCCCTCGTAGTCCTTGCTGGGCTTCTTGGGCATGTTCCTGCCCTGTCTCCTGTGGGACCCAGGCAGGCCTGTGGTGAACTCGTACGAGTCCGTTCCCCCCTCCGCGAAGAAGTCGGTGATCTGGTCGGGACTCGGTTCCCTGGGGTCCTTCCACAGGCCGCGTTGGCCCTTCCGGAGCAGGTCCAGGCGCCTGGTCAGCTCCTCTGGGTCCAGGTCCAGGATCTCAGCCAGAGTCGCTATCTTCTCGGCCCTTTGCTCGGCGGTCATAGCTGAGCTCGGGCTTGCCAAGTCCTTTATCATCTCTCCGGTCGGAGAGTCTGCTAAGCCTTCGACCACATTGGAAAACTGGCCAACACTAGCGATCTCGTCCACTCCTGGACCAGCTTCGCCCACTTGCAACCTCTGTGTCAGAGCGTTTGCCTCCTCGGGGTCAATCGGACTCCTCAGATAGTCGTCACTGGCCAACTGTTCCGACGACTTCTGTCTCCCAAGAAATGTGTGCCTTGGATCCCAGTCTCCCGTCTGTGCCAGGCGTGTTACCTCCGCTGGGGTCATCGAAATAGGATCAACGATGGCTCCGCCTGTTTCTTCTGTTATGTCCTTGCCAGCGGCCTCCATGGCCCTAAGTCCCTCGGATTTCTCAGGGAACGCATCCCTGAATAGCCTCTCCATGTTACTGTGGGTCCTGTCCATCCTGTAGTCGCGCTTGCCTGCGGCCTTCTCGATTTGCTCAGCATACTTGTAGTTGGGCACGTACCGCCTGCGAGCATCCTCTGTAATGTCCCCTATGCTGTAGCCATCAGCCCTGAGTTTCCTCAGGCGTTCGAAGTACTCGTTGGGGTCAGTGTCCCTGTTCGGGTACAGAAGCTCAGCCAGATTGGGCTGGCCAGCCCTCCGGGCCTCGTTCGCAGCCCGGATGTTGGCTACGTCCATCCTCGAGGCAGCATCGTCGTACCCCATCTGCATCCTTGGCAGGAAGCTGCCTGCCTTGGACGTGTCTATGCCCAGGTGGGACTGGTAGTGCCTGTTGTCCTCGAAGGGTCGCACGTAGTGGGACCCGTATCCTCCGAAGATGCTCCCGGTGCCCGGGGCGCCAGCGTCTCTGGGTACTCTGGATAGCTTGCCCTGTCCGAGGTCTCCCTGGTCCCTTCTGGCCAGCAGGGAAGAGAGCTCCTGGAACAGGTTCCCCTCGACACGGTCATAGTCAGCTGGGTTGTCGAAGGCGCTGCGCGGCGTTTGCCAGAGGCTCTGCAGTTGCTGGTAGATGGGTGACTGTCTCGCTTTGTGCAGTCGGCCCGCCGGGCTGTTCATGAACTTCTTAGCGCCCTCTTTCTCTCCGAACTTGTCCGTGTACCAGGAGCTCGGCGTGTGCCACTTGGGGTCGTTCGCGTGCTTGGGCCATTGGGGGAGGGACTCGGTGAACAGGCTGCTGCCCTTCTCACCCAGTGACATGCGGGCCCTTTCCGCCAGCTCCTCGGCCGAGACGTTCTTGCCCTGGGCCAGGTTGTACCGCAGGTCCTCCAGCATTCGGCCCAGAACGTCCTCCCCGCCCTTTTCGGGATGCACACCCCAGAACGGGTCGCCTTGCTTGCCCCAGGGCGTGTGGTGGACCAGGGGGCGTGAACCCGTGCGCGTCAGGAACTTGGCGTCCCGCGAGTTGGGCGAGTACCTGGCTAGCAGGCCCTCGGCCATGGTCTGGAGTTCGCCCTCCACCGGCTTCGTCCGCTCCCACTCTCTCCCCAGCTTCCCGATGAGCTTCGAGTTGCTCGTACCCCGGATCTGGTCGGCCAGGTTATCCGGGCCCTTTGTGCCTCTGTTCGCGTGGTAGTACTGTTCCAGGGAGTCGTAGGATTTCCCGTCCGGACCCTGGAACCGTCTCCGCCAACTGGGACTAAGGATCCTGCCCTCCCGGTCCCCGGAGTGGACCAGGAGCGACTGCTGCTGCGGGTTCCCCATCCGCAGGGGGGAGGATGGGGCGCCGGGCAGGGAGATGGTCGGTTTGGCCCCCTCGTTCCCATAGGCCATGGGTCCCATGTTGGGGAAGTCCCTGGTGTGCTTCTCGGCCCCGGCAACGGGTGTCCTGTAGGTCTGGGTGTTGGACTGGATGTCGGTCTCAGCGGGCATCCCACTCGGGGTCCGGTCCCTGACGTCGGGGTTCCGAACGGCACCGTCACGGCCTACGATCACGTCGGCATCGTTGATATTCGGGTAGGTCTCTATCAGGTTGCTCAGCTCATCGGCCTCAGCCTTGAAGACCTGATGGAGGGGTGTCCCCGATACCGTTTCCATCGACTCTTTGAGCTCAGCCAGCCGTGCCCGGGCCGCCTTGATCTCCGGCTCCCTACTGGCGTCGAAGTTCAGGAGAGACTCGTCACGGCCCCTTGGGAAGGGTTCGCCCTGTAGGTATCCCTCCGTCGTCTGTGCTTTACGGCCTGGCCCCGAGCTGATGGGGGACGCCAAAGCGTTGCCCTTGTACCTGGCAATCGCGTACCTCTTGGCCAGGTCTTCTCCTACGCCCGGAAGGCCCTGCACCTGCTTGAAGGCTGCCCTTGCCGCCTTGGCTCCGGTCCCGGCCAGCTTGGCGGGGTTGACGCTGCCGATGATTCCCATGGCCAGGCTCTCACCCAGGGGCACGTCGGTGCCTGGGTGGCCCAGGAAGTCCGCTATGCGGGCCATGACAGGGGCGTCGTCTACGGAGATCTGGGAGAACGGCAGGCCGGTGGCCCCGTACTCCTGCATGGCCCGCCCCACGTCCCCTTCGGCGGCGGGCATGGCCATCTCCTCCAGCTCGGCCAGGGGGTTCGCCCCCCTCCCTCCCAGCTCATCCCGCATCCTTTGCTGTGCGAGCATCATCAGCAGGGCTTTTTTCAGAGGATCATCAGGCCCGTCCGGTCCTATCATGCCTGGAAGTGCCATTACCTGGTCCTCCCTGGTACACCTCTGCCACTCGCGCCGCCCAGCTCACGGTTGAACGTCCCGGCCAGCGACCAGCGGGTGCTCACACCCGCGGCCCGTCGGATCAGGAAGTCCACCACCGAGTTCGCGCCCTGGGACAGGATAGCCTCGCTGTTGGCGGTCTTGGCGATCTCGTTGATCAGGTTCTGCTTCTGGACTCGGCTCAGGTGCGAGAGCTGGGGGGCATTGTCGATCACATGGACCATGCCCTGCCGCGCATTCTCGCTCCGGCCCAGGAGCTGGCGGAACATGGACCGGGCCTTGGGCGGGTCGGAGCTCAGTTCGTTCCGCAGGCCCTCGAAGTAGTGGCGCCCGAACTCGTCTTGGGTCTTGGGGTCGTTGGCGTACTCGGCCATGGCCTTGTCCCAGCGGACGGGGGCCTCGTCCAGCCCTGCGGACAGGACCCTCTTCGCCAGCTTGGATGCCTCCACGCTGCGATTAGCCTTCCCAAGCTGCCCCTTCAGGTCCATGAGGTTGGCGAACCCGGAGTCGCTCCGCGTGGCCGAGGCCTGCAATCTGTCGGCGAACCCCTTGGTCAGGGCATCGCCACCCCACCTGTCCAGCAGTGACTCAGCCTCTCCGTAGCCCAGGGCTCGGTCGGGGGGCACTGCACGACGGTTCAGGGACTCGGGCATGATCCGGGGGGCGTGTTGTCCCAGGAGCGATTCCGGGCGTTCCTGGACGGCCCTCTCGATGTAGTCGTAGATGGGGTCGCTGGCCTCGTGGCCTCTGCGGATGGCGTAGTCGGCAGCCGGGCGGGGGATGTCTTCGAAGTACTCCCCGGTCTTGGGGTTTCTGATGCCGCCTTCCGGCGAACGTCGAGGAGCATCGCCGAAGCGAAGATTGAACAGCTCGTCCGCATCCTTATCCAGCTTGAACCTATCCATCTCCAGCCTGGAAATTGCCTTTCCGTAGCCCTCTGGCTGGTTTCTTCGCAAGCCCAGGATCTCGTGGCCCATGTCTTCACGTTGCTTCTCTAAGGACTGAACGGCTTCCTCCCGCCAGTTCTTGAAGAAACCCTCCAGGGGACCGAAGTCGTCTCTGTTCCTTTGGCCGAGCTCTGAGCCCAGGGCCATAAGGCCACTGACACGTATGGGCTGGGTGGCTTCGCGGGCAGGCTCCCCCAGCCACTCCTGCCGGATACCGGAGGCGCCTCTGTGGTCCAGGCTCCGCAGGGCGCCTTGCACATCGCTGTTGCGGGGACCGAAGAAACCCTGCCTGGCCTCCTCTACCTGGGGCTGGAGCTGGGTCTCGCTTTGCAGGTTCTCACGAAGGCGCGGGGAGCCAGGCTGTACGCCCGTCTCCCTGGTGAGCAGGTCGCCCAGCACCTCGGGCGAGGTCTGGGGCCGTCTGAAATGACGGAGCCGGTTGTAGGCGAAGCCTCCGATACCGCTGGCGGTACCGACGCCATAGCCAACTCCGGCACCTAGTGCGCTCCCGCCAAAGAGTCCGCCTCTGAACTTGCTGAAAGCGTCACCCAGACCCTCTGAGTCGGTGATGTAGTTGGCCTGGCCGGTTCCTTCCAGCGCACCGTACAGCACCCCCTCTCCTATAAACCTCTTGGCCCTGTCCTTGCTGAAGACGTCGCCTATGGTCTTGGCTGTCAGTGGGTTGTCGGAGACCAGGTCGGGTTTCAGGCGTCCATGCCGCCAGAGGTTCCACAGGGGTTGGCCGACGTTCTCGGCCACGCCCTGGAACATCGGGAAGGATCTCGTGGCCGTCCGTCCGGCGGCATCATTGATCCCAAGGGAGCCGGGGTGAAAGAGGCCGCCCTCCTTCAGCAGGCCCTCAGCCGCCTCGGCCGCGGCATTGTCGCCGCGACCGGCTGCGGCCATGGTCTCGCTGATGTTCTCCATCTGGTTCGCCGGTCCCGTAACAAGGTCCTCCGGCGGCTTGCCCGTCAGCCAGCCTCTGGCCCTTTGCCAGAGGTTGGGGACCCTGGTACCCTGGTTGGCCAGCCCTTCGGTAACGGCCCCTGCGGCTTCCTCCGACGCGATCCTCTTGCCCGGCGCCCCGATGCCGAATCTGTTGGCCAGCTTGCCGACACCCTTGGCTGCGGCCTTGGCCCCTGCCTTTGCGGGACCGAACAGTCCTCCGGTCGCAAGGGTCAGGCCCAGGTCCGGGGCGAACTCGGCAGTCAAACGCTCACCCAGGGGCAGCTCGTTGTACCTGGCGTTGACACCCTGGGCCCATTCCCGCCCACCCATCAGGGATACGACATCGTCTGCCTGATTGAAGGTCAGGCCCTGGAGTCCGCCCCAGAGGTTCAGGCCCAGTCTTTCCAGGCCCTGGGGGGCTCCGCTGGCCCGACGGTTAGCCTGCTCCTCGCGGCGGGCCCTCCTATCAGCGATCCTCCTGGCCACGGCGGTGTCGCCCTGGGCCAGAAGGGAGTCCGGCTGGGCCATGATGGAGTCTACCTGGGCCTGGGTGGCCCGGCCTTGCTGGACCTGGAGCAACGCGAAGGCACGGGCCTGGTCCGGGTCCTCGGCCATCAGCTCCCGCAGGATTCTCTGGAGTTCTGGGTCCATGTCTAGTTCCAGTCAATAGGAGGTAGATCACCATACGAAGCCCTCCATTCGTCGAGCTCCTCCGTGCTGATGTTCTGGAGTGTTGCGCCAAGACCTGAGGTCACTTGTCTGGCCCTTTCCGTGGCCAGTGAAAGCGGGCTGTTCTTACGCTGTTGGTAGAGCTCGGCCACCTCCCTTCGGCTGGCGTCGTCGGACTCCAGCCAGGACTCCAGCAATGCTTCGTTCTCTGCCACCTTCGAGCGCACGTCCGCATAGTGATCCACGGAGTTTCTGATTGCAGCCTCGGCTGCCGCCGTGTCTTCGCCGTAGTCCAGGGCGACCGCTCTCAGCATGGCTTGGCGGTTTCTGTCGTAGGTGGCGAGGCGTTCCTTGGCGAGGAGCATAGAGGCCAGCGCCAGCTCGCGGTGCTGGTTCTTGTCCAGCCTGGTGCCCTTGATCCATTCCCCGATCTTTCCTGCCAGTCTATCAGGAATGGAGCCCATGGCCTGCAGGGTCTGGATCTCCTTCAGCTTCTTCACGGAAGTCGGATCGAGGACCTCCAGGAAGTTGTTCATCAGGACGAAGTCCTGGAACCCGGAGCTGTCGGAGAAGAAGTCCTCGTTGCCCGTCAGCATGGCCTGGAGGGTACCCCCGCCCATGATGGTGGAGAGGGACTGGGCCATCTGGTCATGGCCATCGAAGGCGTCCTGGTAAGTGCCCAGGTAGTCCATCTGCGAAAGGACGGGTGCCCCGACCCTTTCTGCGGCCCTGTTGATCTGGTACTGCCTGACTATCTCGCTCGTGCGGTCGTCGATGAGTGCCATCGTATCGCCCAGGTTGATGGGGGTCCTGCCAGTGAACCCCTGAGCTATCTCATCCCCGTGAACGTCTACCATCCTGGAGTTTTCGCCCAGGGTGGCCCTGCCCTTGGCCGCCTCTTCCCTCATGCTGCCGACCTGCTTCCATAGACCCCTGGATAGCAGATCAGGAGTCGCTGCCTCGAAGTCGCCGCCATGCAGCCTGAGGATCTCTTGGGCCAGTTGGTCCTCGGGGGAGGAGAACCTGGCCTTCCGCATGTCATCTACGCGCTTGGCTTCCTCCCCCATGCCAGCTTTCATGTAGGCAGCGATGGCCCGGTCGTAGCTGGTCGGGTCGGTCGGGTCGAACTGGATGCCCATGGGTGGGACCTCAGTATCCGGAGCCAGCTTGGCCCACTCCAACTGCCCTTCCATGTGGGCCTGCCGTACACCTTCGGCCGCCTGGTGGCCCGCGACTACGCCCTGCATGATCGCGGAGACCAGGCCATCCCCCCTGTCGCCTGCCATGCCGATGGCCGCTGCGGCCATGGCCATGCCATGCCGCCGGGCCCGCAGCTCTTCACTCGGGGGGACGCCCTTCATCGGACGGCCGGAGAAGAAGTTGTCCAGGAACCCACCCTTCGGCTCGCCGTCCTTGCCCGACTCCGGGCTCGGCATGGCGGGTGACTCGAACCGGGGCGTCGGGTCCACCTCCGCCCGCATCCTGCGTGGGTCCACCTGCTGGGTGACCGGGGTGACCGAGGCCACGGGCGGTGTGGCCACCGGGGCCACCGCCGGAGCGGTGGGCGCGGTGGGCACAGTCTGCCCGGCCTGGGGCGTCGGGGAGGGTGGCCCCCCAGGCTGCTCGGGCTGGAACGGATTGCCCGCAGCCTGCTGCTGCATGGTCTCCAGCCAGTCGCCGTAGGGGAAGAGGGTCATGCGCTCATCCCCCAGTTAGGACGGGGTAGGTGCATGGTGCCCGTGGGCGACGGCGGCGGAGGCTGGGACTGCCAGCCCAGGTTGGACGTCGGAGCCCTGAAGGTGCCCGGGTTGGCCGGGGCCTGGGGCATGGACCACGGGCTTCCCTGGGCCGCGTTGTAGGCGCTCATACCACCGCTGATCCCGCCCAGGATACCGGAGACCCATGGGTTCTGGGAGCCTGGCAGGCCCACGGGGCCCATGCCCTGCTGCATCAGGCCCGTGGCCGCCTGGGCCCTGTACAGGGGCTCCTGGGCCTGTCGCTCGCGCAGGGCCCGCTGGTACTCGGAGTACTGGAGGCCCTGGCTGACAGAGGACTGCCAACCTTGGTGCAGGAGGTTGCCCGTCTGCTGCATCTGGGCCGCGTCCAGCTCACCCAGCCTGGCCCCGGCGGTCAGTGCGTGGCGGGAGCCGCCGAAGGCTCCGGCCGACGTGGCCCCCGCGTTCTGGTCCAGGTTCGCCTGGCCACGCAGCTTGTCGTACTGGGTGCCCAGGCCGTCAATGACCTGCTTCTGGTACGGGTTCATGAACGCCTGGGCCTGCTCGGCCACCGAGCGTTGGTCAGGGCCGAGGAAGAACTGGCCAGGGTGGTTCGCGATGTCGTTCGCAAAGCCTGACGCCATGCCCCGCATGTTGCGGATGTAGGCGTTGTCCGCGTCCGTGACCTGGTTCTTGTCCTTCGAGCCGAAGAAGCCGCCCAGGGCGCCGATACCAGCCCCGATGCCCGCGAGTAGTAGTGGTCCTGGCATGTGTCCCCCTATGGGTTACGGTGTCCCCTGAACCTAGCGATTCGGGGGGCGGGGGCGCTAGGGGGTCAGCGGGGGTCGTCTCCGTAAGAAGAGGCTAGGTTCTCCAGGTAGACGCCATACGTGGCCCGAGCTTCCAGGGTGTTGCTGGCAGGGTTCGTTATAGTCGGGAAGGCGTGGGAGTCGGACATGGTTTCGACTACTGTGAGGCTGGAGCCAAGGCCAGGCCCCTGGAGGTTGTGGTAGTAGAAGAAGCGTTGGGCCTTGGCGGTTGCCGTGCTTTCGTCCACCGTGACCGTGGCGCCGGAAAAGCTCTCGCCTGGGTCAAGGAACTGGGAGGCACGTTCATTCGTACCCTGGGTGTTGCTGAACCCCCCACCCCAGGAGAAGGTCGGCTTTCCGACGTCAGAACCGGCAGATGTATCGGGCCACTCTCCTCCCCAGCCGGGGTCGATTTCGCTCCACTCTGACCAGGCGGTCGTTACACCCCCACCATTTGCACGGACCCGGAAGCGGCTTGGCGGCCCTGTAAAAAGGATGGCATCTGGGTCATAAAAGAGGTCGTAGATGGTTTCGCCGCTGCCTACGCCCCATCCGGTGTTGTAATCCTTCGGTGTCTGGCTGAATCCAAACTCCGTCCCAGTAACTTCGATCTGGAAGTCGGTCGCAAGGCCCCTGCCCCTATCTTGGGGGGTATCAAACCAAAGCTCGAAATCATTATCGCCGTCCCTGTCCGGCCCCCACCCTACCGTGAGATTCGTGGGGGCGTCGTTCACCGTCAGGGCGCGTGGGGTGTACGCTGCAACCGTCACGTGGTTGCTTGCGAAGTGTTTGATGTTGTTGCGTGTCCAGGTTATCCGGAAGACCTGGCCGACGCGCTGGAAGTTGTCGAGGGTGATCGTCTTCGTGTTGTAGCCGTCAACGAAGTTGTTCTCCCAGGTAGAGCTACCCGACCGCTGGCTCTGCCATTGGATGCTCCTCGCCCCGCTGGGTAGCGTGGCCGTCACCTGGTCACCCTGGAGTGGCTCATCGGACGAGTAGGTGACGGCGACTATCTGCTCAGCATCCGGGGGCAGGACGGCGATCCCAATCGTAGATGAGGCCGTTGCGCTGGTCCCGCTCTTTGCATTGGTGCCCGTACCGTCGGCGCGTACTTCAAGGGTCACCAACACGGTCGTGCGGACAGTGACCGTGGGGGCACGGTAGGTGGCGTTGGCCCCGTTCTTGGCCAGGGTACCCGTGCCGCTGCCCGCAACGGACCAGGAGTAGTGCAGCTCGTCGTAGGTCCCGCCCTGGAACACTCCGGACAGGGCCAGGGTAGCCCCCGATCCAATGACATTTTCGTTGCCCGCCGTCGATATGCCGACCGTGGGGGCGACGGCATCGGTGAGCACCGGCGGTGGGGGTATGACCGTGGCCTCCGCCACCGTCACCCAGTCGCTGTAGAAAAACCTGTTGAGGAGGTCCGGGTCGTTCATCCCGACCCCGATCATCTTGTACCTGAGCCTGATCTGGCTGCCCGCCAGGTCTTCGGGCACAGACCATGTGAGGCTCGTGGCCCCCTCTCGGTCGTGGATGAAGGCGTTGTTACGACGCCTGTGCTGCCACTGGTAGCTTTGGAAGTTGATACCCACGTTGCTGGAGAAGGAGGCGGTTACGTCCTCTCCGGCCACCGGGGGATCAGGGGAGTAGCTCACGGTGGGGGTTACCCTCACGTTGAAGTCCTCCGTGTCCTCTTGGGTAGCAGAGGTCCCGTTGCGGGCCTTCGTGCCTGTACCCCTGGCAGTGGCCACGCATTTGACGGTCACGTTGGCGGTGCCCGTGAGGCCTGAGGCCGGGGTGTAGACTGCCGTGTCCCCGTCGCCCTTGATCGTGCCCCCGCCCTTGGTGATGCTCCATGCGTAGGAGATGGTGTCCCACGTGCCCGAGGCATCGGCCTCCAGGTCGGCCGTCTCGTCCGAGTCGATGTTCCCTTGGGCGTTGATGTGGAAGGTGTTGTGGAGGACGGCCACTATGCTCGTGTCGCCCGGCACCTCCAGCTCCGTCTCCACCCAGTCGCTGGGTTCGTAGGAAAAGTTTCCCTGTCCCTCCCGCGCCCTGATCCGGTAGGTGTACGTCTCGTCGGCGTACAGGTCCGGGATGTTGTTGTCCTCGCGGGTATCGGTGTTCCCCTGGGTGAAGGACGGCAGGGCCGTGTAGCTCCCCCCGGACGGCTTCCTCTCCAGGTCATACGACAGCCCTCCTGCCGTTACCCTGGTGCCATCGGAGCGGTGGGTCGGCTTGTCCCAGCTCAGGTCCGCCTTCGCCATTAGGTATCGGTGAAGGTGATCGTGTAGGTGAAGTTGGCGTAGCGCTGTGCCCCTACGTCGTCTGGGGTCGTGTCCCTGCTCGATGCGATGATGTTACTGGCATTGAACTGGATGCGGTCGCCCCCCACGGCGTAGACGGCAGTCCTGGCCCGGTGCCTTCGGATGGTGACCACGTTCGTGTTGGAGCCCGTGCCGACCTCTTCAGCAGCGTCGTTGTTACCCTGGTGGCCTTCAAGCAGGACCTGGGTGTAGGTGAGGTTGGTGTTCTCGTCCACCCCATCGGCGATGGCCTGGCCCGTGAGGGGATGGATGAAGACGTCGGGGCCAGCGGTCACGGACCCCAGCAGCCTGCGGGCCATGCTTCGGCCCAGGTTGCTGTCCGCCTTCCAGTTGGTCCCGGTGAGCGCGAAGGACACCTCCCAGCGGAAGGTCCAGTCCTCGCCCGCAGGCTTGTCCGCCGTCGGCGAATCGAGGTGCGAGAGCTCAATCGCGTCCAGCTTGATCTGCAGGCCGTCCTTGGTAGCAGCGTTGTCGATCTTGTAGGCGTCCTCGTTGTCGTCCACGAACGTCGCGAGGAACGTCTGGCCGCTGACGGTAGCGCTGGTCGCGTTGATGGATCTGTCGGCGATGTCCTGGTTCGTCGTGGCGTTCTTCCGCTTGATATTGATCGAGAGCAGGCCGTTGGTCGCGTCGGCCGGGCTCGTCGTGGTCCACCTCTTCCCGGTGTTGATGAACCGCTTCGCGATTTCGGCGAGTCCGGTGCCCTGGAAATCGTTGTGGTCCTCCTCGGTTCCCAGTACCTCACCAGTCTTCCGGCAGGTGCGAACGATGGTCATGCGGCCGCTGATCTTGACCTGCGACATGGACTATTCTCCGTATCCGGGTGGGTTCCTGCGCTACGGTCTCAAGGTAGCAGTGAAGTTCGTAGGCGGCAACGCCTTCACGCCGGTCTGGTCGAGGATGGCCATGGTCCGGATGACTGTCGCGCCCGCAGAGTCGGCCAGGTCCTGCTGCATGTCATCCCCGGGCTCCTGTTCCAACACTCTCGTGATGGCCGCGTCCGTCGATTCCCTGAGGTCGATGCCCACATCGCCAGACGGGGTGACGATTGCCTTCAGCGTTCTGGTCACGCTCTCTCGGCCCGTCGCCATGCCGGTGATCGTGATGGTAGAGGTACCGGCGGCCACGCCCTGGATATTGAAAAGCCAGACGGTCCTCGCGAGGTTGGGACCAAAGATCGTCGCCACCGTCGTGTCAGAGGAGGTCACCTTGAAGGTGGTGTTGATTCCCACGGGATCGAGGTCACCCAGGCTGATGATTACTGACTCGTCAGCCTCCACGGATACCTCAGACCCATCGGTCAGGATGTCGGACCCCCGCTGGATGGTGTAGGACACGGGTGTGAGGTCGATCACGTCCAGCTTCCTTTCGATTGCGGCACTCATCGAGTCGTAGATGTCCTTGAAAAGTCTGGTCCTGACGGGTACTCCGATGAACAGGTTGACAGTCAGCGACTGTGGCCGGTATCCGGTGGCCGAGATCGTGAATGTGATAGAGGCGGGGCCCGCCGCCATCTTGGCGACTCGCACGAAGGTGCGGTTCTGGGTTGGAAGATCGGTGACCTGTGTTACTTCGGCCACCCTCGTGCTGCTACTGGTCACGGCAATGTCGGCGCCCGCGTTCAGGGTGGGCACGAGATCTTCGACGAAGAAGCTGATCGGGAGTGAGTCCAGCGTCAGGCTAACCGAGTCCTCGTCTTTGAAAACCGTGTTGCCCTGCCTGACGGTGAACTCCGCCTGGGGGATCCTGCTCACTATGGTCGGCTCAACCCCGTCATCCACGCCCACGCTCAGGGCCCTGGCCAGCTCTACGGTCTCCACCTCGACGGCCATGCGACGGACGATGGTCGCCCTCGTCGAGTCGGAGATGTCCTTCTGCTTGGGAACCTGCCCGCCCTCCACCTCCAGGACCCGCACGACGTCCGCGGTCGCGGAGTCCTTCAGGTCGATGTCGCGGGACCTGAGCGTATCCCTTGGGTCCACACTGTCGCCCGCCCCGACGCCCAGTACGCGCAGTAGCTTGACGGGGTTACTCTCGGTGCGCAGCAGCCGCGTGACGAAGACTCCGGTGGAGTCCGGCAGGTCGATGTCGCGGGCGTTCATGGTCGGGTCAGGGGTCACCTTGTCACCGGACCCCACACCCAGAACCCTGGTAGGCACCTCAACGTTGGACAGGGTCGCTACGTCAAGGGCGCGTGTGATCGTTGCCCTGGTCGAGTCGCGGAGCCGTATGATCCTCGCCCTTCGACCGATGTTGACGATGATGCTCTTCGTGACGGGCTGGTAGCCAGGCGCGGAGCCTGTGATTTCAACGATCAAAGTCTCGTTGGCCGAGAACGATATGAAGTTCATGATCCAGCCGATGCCCTCGAAGAAGAACGGCTCGATAGGGGTGAGGGCAACGCGGGATGAGGACTTGCTCGTGAAGCTGATGTTGGCGGGCGTGTAGGAGGCTGACCGGAACTGCGCAGAGCCATCGGCCGTAATCTCCCGCGCATCCCCGTCGTTGTAGGTCACCGAGCCATCCTCGTCCGTGAGCGTGAACTCCACGGGGGTGTTCGGCTTTCCCTTCGACGTGATAGCATCGCCAGACCTGACGCCCAGGGCCCGAGTGAGCTCGAACGCATCATCCGCCTCCAGGTCCAGCTCTCTCCTGACGGTGATCCCGGCCGGGTCCTTCAGCTCGATGTCCTGTCTGTTCTTTACCGTCGTCGGGACCGCCGCGTCGCCAGACCTGACGCCCAGCGCCCGGGTGAGCTCGAACGCATCGTCCTCCTCCAGGTCCAGCTCCCGCACGATGGTGGCCCGGGCCGAGTCCTTCAGCTCGATGTCCTGCCTGTTGGCAGTCGGGTCGATGTCCGACACTCCGAGGGGGAAGACGAGTATCTCGCGGACCAGCTCGAACGGAGTGTCGTCTTCCAGGTCCAGTGTCCTCGTGACAACGGCCTCCGTCGAGTCCTTGATCTCGATGTCGCGCCTGTTGGCTACCGGGTCCGGCGTCACTGAGTCGCCAGAGCCTACGCCCAGTGCCCGGGCCAGCTCGAACGCATCGTCCGCTTCCAGGTCCAGATCCCGTAGGATGGTGGCCCGGACTTCGTCCGGCAGCTCGATGTGGCGGACATTGGCCATTGGTACCGGGTCCACCGAGTCGCCGGACCTGATGCCCAGGGCCCGGGTCAGTACCACGGCAGGCAACATCTCGACCTCCAGCTCCCGCACGACGATGGCTTCCGTCGAGTCCTCCAGCTCGATGTCGCGTCTGTTGGGCACCGGGTCCGGCACCACCGAGTCGCCAGCCCTGACGCCCAGCGTCCGGACGGGCACCTGTACCGGGGGGTCCTCAACCCTCACCACCCGCACTACGGTGGCCCTGGTCGAGTCCTCCAGTTCGATCTCGCGGGCGTTGTCTATGACATCAATCACCGGGTCCTTGTCGATCACCTCGACACTCAATGCCCGGGTCAGCACCACTGGAAGGTCGTCCTCCAGGTCCAGCTCCCGCACGATGGTGGCCCGGGCCGAGTCCTTCAGCTCGATGTCACGCCTGTTGGCGGTCGGGTCCGGCGTCACCGAGTCGTCCGCCTCTGCGGTCAGCTCCCTGGTGGGCATGACTATGGCAGGCAGAGACTCCAGGTCCAACACCCGCACAACGGTGGCCTCGGTCGATTCCGGCAGCATGATGTTCCGGGGGATGTTCACGGCCTTCGAGTAGGTCCAGTAGGAATCCAGGTACCCGTCTGCGGTGGCCCGGACACGCCACCTGTACCTTCCCGAGCCGATGCGGACACTCAGGCCCAGGGGCTGGACGTGGGTCGCCACGTCGGTCCAGGCCCCGTCCCCCCTCTGCTGCTGGATGTCGTAGTAGACGTTCCGGTTCGGCTGCCTGATCCGCCTGTTCTGCGTGTCCCGTCTCACCCGCGTGAAGCTGATGTTGATGATGAGCTGATCTTGTGGGGTCTGGTTCCAAGCGATGCTGCCCGGTGGGCTCACATGCGGCGTCGGATTGTCTGCCGCCTCCATCGTGAGCTCACGGGTCAGGAACTCTGCATCAGCGAGAACTCTGACCACCCGCTTGATGTTGACGTTGGTAGACTCAATGGAGACGTGGGGCGGGAGCTCAATCCCGTCTGCTGTCACCTGCGGGTTCAGCCCTATGGCTGAGACCCCGGTCACCGAGCCGTCGCTGGACAGGACGATGGGACCAGCCTCCACTCGCGGGGTCATCCCTGTCTCAGAAACCCCGGTCCCTGCGCCACCGCCGGGCAGGGTGATGGGGCCAGCCGTCACCTGCGGGCTGATCAGGGACTGGGGCACCGAGCTCCCGGGCAGGGTGATCCTGCTGGCCTCCACCCGTGGCCCGACCAGGGACCAAGGGACCGAGCTCCCGGGCAGGGTGATCCTGCTGGCCTTCACCTGTGGCTGGACCAGGGACCAGGGCACGGAGGCCCCAGGCAGCACGACCCTGCTTGCCTTCACCTGCGGCTTCTCCTGCAGCACCGGGACCGAGATGGCGGGCAGGACGATCCTGCTGGCCTTCACCTGCGGGCTGATCAGGGACCAGGGCACCGAGCTCCCGGGCAGGACCATCCCGCCTGCCTTCACTTGTGGGCGGAGCAGGGACCAGGGCACGGAGCTCCCAGGCAGGACCATCCCGTCGGCCCTCACCTGTGGACGGACCTGTGACCAAGGCACCTCCAGGGCGGGCAGGACTATGGGCCCGGCCATCACCTGCGGTTTCACCTGCAGCACCGGGACTGAGATGGCTGGCAGGACGATCCTGCTGGCCTCCGCCTGCGGCCTGACCAGGGACCAGGGTACGAAGATCCCAGGCAGGACGATCCTGTCGGCTACTGCCCGTGGCCTGATGAGGGACCAGGGCACCTCCAGGGCAGGCAGGACGATCCTGTCGGCCTTCACCTGTGGTTGGAGCAGGGACCAGGGCACCAGCATCGGTGGCAGAACCAGGCGGTCTGGCTCAGCCTGTGGCCGAAGGACCGACCAGGGCACCAGCATCGGTGGCAGAACCAGGCGGTCTGGCTCAGCCTGTGGCCTGATGACCGACCAGGGCACCAGCATCGGTGGAAGGTCGATCCTGTCGGGCTGGGCCTGCGGCTTGACCACCGACCAGGGCACATCGAGGGGTGGGAGCGTCAGCGTGTCGGCCCGTACCTGCGGCCTGACTACCGACCAGGGTACGAGCTGCGGTGGCAGGGTGATCCGGTCGGGCTCCGCCTGTGGTCGGATGACAGACCACGGCACGAGCTGCGGCGGCAGGATGATCCGGTCGGGCTCCGCCTGAGGTCGGATGACCGACCACGGCACGAGCATGGGTGGCAGGACAAGTGCGTCGGGCACCGCCTGCGGTCTGACGACCGAGAACGGGTGAAGGACAGTCGGCTTCTTCCAGACCAGCTCATAGGAGCCGTCGCTGTGCTTCCGCCAGACGCACTCGACCGCCTCGGCCCCAGACGGCCCCGTTACCCAGAGGCAGAATATGCCTTCTCTGGACCCGGGTCCACGCCCCCAGCCGGGCATGGGCGGTTAGGGGTCAGTCCACGTAATGTCCAGGCAGAGATCGGGGGTTGCCTGGGGGCGGATGCTGAGCGGATAGCCCACAGCACTGTCGCTCACCGCGTTCACGTCGATGAGTGCTGGCCTGCTGTCGGCGTCGTCGTTGTCAAGCCAGAGGCCGTACCATCTGCGCAGCGCGCCGGTGCCCACGTCGCCGCCTACTGCCGGGAACGTGTAGGGCGACACCTTCATGGCACCTGCGTAGGTGTTGGTCGCGATGTCGGTGTCGCACTGGCCAACCGAGAGCGGGCCGCTCGTGGTCCCACGCAACTGGAACGACGTCTGGCTCAGTCCCGTCTGGAACGGGCTCGCGGCCTCGACGCTCGTGTTGCCAGCGCCGCCGGGCCATCTGTTCCAGTTCGACTGGGCGAGGATCGTCTCGCTGACACCGGCGAGACGGATGGTCGCCTTCGTGAACTTCGTCTGCTTGTAGGCCGTCTGGTTGAAGTTCTTCCCCGACTGGATGATCGCGTCACGGTTCGTGATGAGCGACAGGATGGTGGTCGCGAAGTTGAGCTGGCCAGCCGTGCCGCGCCATCTGGTCTGGGACGCCTTGCCCCAGCTCTCCAGAATCTCGTAGCGCTCCTCGAACTTGTTGGTCGGGAGGTTGTTCTTCCATGCGGCCGGGTTGTCGCCAGCGCGGTTCTCGGTGATGTCGAGCGCGTTGTAGAGTCCCTTCATGCCGCCGATGTTCGCGACGACCCAGTTCGTGAGCGGGTCGGACGGGCCGGTGCCCGGGCCTTCGGTGTCCACGTTGAAAAACAGGTTCTGCTCCGGCTTGATCCGCCACTCGAACGAGTAGACCTTCTCGGCCTCCATCGCGTTCATGGGGATAGCAGGGCTGAAGTCCTCGAACCTGAGCTGGAACCAGGCGGTGTCGAGTCCCGGGTTATCGGTGTCCACGAAGGCGGAGGCGCCCGACTTGAGAACGACCCACGGGTTCGTGACGGTGGTGAAGCCCCGGGGTGTGGTCTGCGAGAAGGTGCAGAAGTAGCCCACGTTGTTGTAGGCTGAGCCGTCGCCTTCGACGACCCCGTTGATGTGGGGCGTGTTCAGCGGTTCGATGTCGGGGAACAGGGCTGCCTTGCGGTCGCTCGGCGTGTTGATGCTCACCTTGTAGATGAAGTTCTCCCGGACGTCCATGACCGGCTCTTCGAGCGTCTGATACCCAGTGGTCTGGAGCAAGGACGCGATGAAACGGTCGGCACCGACGAGCAGCAAGTCGTGGGTGGGCACCTTCGGGGCTTGGTAGAATCCGTTCCTGGCGACGTGCTCGGTCACGATCCCGTTCGCGTGGGTGATGGTCAGCTTCACCCGGTTGTTCATGTGGATCTTGTCAGCGAGGCTGATCATGTGGTCTCCGGTAGCCAGTAGAGGGTCCCCTCGGGCCTGCCGTCGCTTGCGGTCGGCTGGGCCGTCACGCGCACGTTCAGCGCAGTGGGCGTGATGGGGAAAAGTACTGCGAAAGAAGCCACATCGACAAGGGCATCGTCTGAATCGAACGCGCCCAGGGTAAGAGACAGGGCCTCGTCGCCCGGGCTGCCCTGGAACCTGAACCTGAACGGCGTAGTGGCCTTGACGTCCCTGATGTTCACGTCCGGGAGGACGGTGCCGAGTTCGGTCCAGGCACTGTTCTCCACCTTGTACTTGAGCGTCATGCCATCCGGGACCGTGACAGTCTGAAGGTTCCACCTGGCTCTGCTGGCAGTCACGACGTGGTTCACCGAGACCCACCTGATGGCGCCGGAGACCTGGGCGACCGGGGCCGGGTCTCCACGGTCCACCCCCCGGTTCTCGATGTAGTCCTCGATCTGCCGAGCCAGGTCGGCCCTGAACTGGGACTCCTCGGTCTGGGAATACTCGGCCGGTGCGTTCTGCGGGCGGATGCTCATTTGCGCCTCTGGAAAGCCGCCCTGGTCTTCACAATGTTTCGGGGGTCCCAGCCATGTCCGGCCTGTAGCGTGGAGTCTGCCCGTTGAGCGAAGTCCCCGGTGCGCCTCGGGTCGGTCCAGTAGTCAGCCCAGAGGGATGCGACCCTCTCACTTGGCTTAGAGGCGTGGCTCATGTTGGCCATAGCCATCTCTGGGCCGTAGCCCCGAGTAACGTCCTCGGTGTGGTTGGCCATGGCCCTGGACAGCTCGCCGGGCAATCCCGGGACTGGGTACGACCTGTCCATCACATGGCCTAGCTCGTGCGCCACGGTCCATGGGGTTGCCCTGCCGCCCACCTGCACAGAGGGGATGAGGGGCTTCGCCCAGCTTCGCCCGAAGTGCTCGTACTCGAAATCCAGCTTCGGCAGTACGCTCTTCATGGTTTCCTTGACAGAGGGCAGCCATGTCTTCATTCGTAGGCCGGGCGGGAACCCGTGTGGGTTCGGAGGAGGTTGCCCCCCCCCCACCATCAAGGATGCTACGACAGGGTCGATGCCCCTGCTGGGGTACATGATCCGGCCCCGAGGGAAGGGGGTGGCACGGGTCGCGTCCGGCCGGGCCAGGTGCTTGTCGGGTCCAGGATGTCCAGGAAGGTGCATAGCTATCTCCAGCCAGCCGGTTGCATTCGGATGCGAGGTACTCCGTAGCGCCAGCCGCCGAAGGTCTTCCCCACCACGGGCGGTGTCATGTTGGGGTCGGCTTCGATGTCCGTAGGCTGCTCGACCCTGATCTGGACATGCCGGGCCAGGATCCGAGTGTCCACCCGATCACTGGCGGTCCACTTCCCGACGGAATCGAATGGGCCCCGGGGGCTGTCGGAGGCCAGGAGCTCGAACTGGAGGTCGCCCTCCGTACCCCGGTCGGGATAGATCTGGTCGATCATCATCGTCTGCTGGCCCTCGGTCACGTCCAGGGCGCCGGTGACAGCGTAGGGCAGGCCTACGCCATCGTAGGAGCTGCCCGTCTCATGCTCGTAGATCGTGCCGTCCGACCCCACGGCATAGGCGCTGGCGAAAACGCCGGAGCCGAACCCCGCCGCCCTGCTCAGGGCACCGAAGTACCAGATACCCATCTCGTAGTTGTAGGTGACGTAGCGATCCGGGGTGGTGCTGGCGCCGGAGGGGTAGTGCCAGGTGATCTCCCCGAACTCGTCATGGGTCTCGCACCAAACACGATGAGCGGCGGCCTGATTTATCCCGCCGAAGACGTAGTCCGCCACCGGACAGGCCAGCCTTTGCACCTGGCCGGTATACGTCCAGAAGTTCCTGCGGCCCATCCAGTAGGCGGCGGACCCCTGGACCACCATGCCCCTGCGGGAAACGCACGAAGCCTCACCTACGATGTCCACACGGTAGATGTAGGGCAGACTGATCCAACGCATGGACAACAGCTCGGCCGTGGTCCAGATCAGGGTCTCGCCCCTGGCCCGCTTGGCCGCCAGCATCTCGCCCTTGATCCCGACGTCCAGGAACCCGGACCCGGACTCGGGGTCGGTGGCGTCCCACACAGACAGGTCGGCCTGGGCAGACCAATGGACCCTGTTCGGTGCGCCCTGAAGGCCGAACACGACCAGGTACCTCTCGGGCGTCGCCACAACCCCTGCGGCCGGAGGTGCGGTCAGGGCCTTCGAGGTCGGGCTGGCAGCGGAGGTGTCCACGGTGAACGGAGTCCCGGTCCCCGGGATTCTTCCCACCAGGTCACCACCCCAGTTGTCCAGAGACAGGGACTCTCCATGCCTGTGGTCCGTGCCCCCGAAGATGACACCCGTGAAGGAACCGGCCGTCACCCTGGAGGAGACCCCGGGGTCCGTGAACATGTAGAGCCTGGTGCCGGTGCCGAACGCCGACCATGGCTCCCCGGATCTCCCTACCCAGGAGTACGCATCAATGGGCTCCGCGTCCACGCCCGCGGACTTGGCTTCCCACCCACCCACCGGCTGCATGACGCCGTCCCGCCATCTGACCAGGTGGCTGTCGTACCATCGGCCCTGGGAGGCCAGGGGGCTACCGCCCCGTACCACTCCCGGTGGGACCTTGAGGGGGACGCGCTGCCAGGTCATCAGAACCCATACCGGCTGTCGCCCATGCGGAAGGAGAACGAGGGCGGGCCGCCCATGCGCTTCCGCTCCTGATAGCTCTTCACCCGCAGGATCATCTGCTCCTTCTTCTGCTCGAAGTAGGATGCCAGCTCGGGCTTGCTCCCATAGGTGTAGGCCTGCTCCAGGCAGGCGTACCAGTAGAGCCCGGCGAACTGCTCGATGTACTCGTTCTTGTCCGCGTTCGGTTCGTCGTCCGTCGGCTGCATGAGCCGGGGCAGAGACGCACGGTAGGTCATGCGCGAGGTGTAGACCTGGTCGGGTGCCGGGCGCAGGTAGGCCGTGTCCTGGACGATGTGGTACAGCCTGGGTAGCCCCTGCTCATCCGAGGTCCTGGCTGCCTTGGCCGCAGGCTCAACCCGCAGGACGATGCCATACGGGGCCCCGATGGTCCAGGACATGATCTCCTGGACCCCTACGGGCAGGGTGATGGACGCCGAGTCCAGGGTGATGTCGCCCGTGTAGAGGTCCACCAGCCTGGGGTCCAGGCGAAGATCCTCCTCCGCCAACTGGATGATCGTCTTCGGCTGGACGGGGATGCCGTTCTCCAGGAGCCAGGTAGACAGCTCCGCCAGGAGGTCCCCGTACCGGGCAATCATGTTACCTCACCGGGTTGACCATCGGCTGCTGGTGGAGCTTGATCACGTTGTTCGCGATCACCTCCTCGGAGCCAGTCTCGAAGGCAGCCAGCGAGTTGAGTGCGTCTTCCTTGAGCGCCACCCAGGTCGGGAGCCTGGGGTCGTCGCGCAGGTAGGGCGCCGACTGCTCCAGGGCCGAGTAGACGTAGATCGCAGGGCTCAGCTTAAGCAGCCAGTTCGATGCGTTGCTCGTTGACAGCGGCATGAAGTTCGCCCGGTAGATCAGGTAGGTCATCACCGCGGCCGTGTTCGGTACGGGTCGGACCAGGGCCTTCACGCTCTCGTCACCCGAGGCGTTACGATCCCTGACGATGATGAACTCCTCCGGCGTCCCGATGGTCTTCAGCCCGGCACGGAAGGAGGCGGGGGTACCGGGCATCAGGATCGTGGAGTCTTTGTCCTGGATGCTCCAGCCGACCACCGACTTGAAGTCGTCGGGCATCGTGACGACACCCATGGTAGACAGGCTCACAGTGCTGTCGTCCGTAGTGCCCGCCACCTGGACGGCCGAGGAGGACAGCATCTTCGTGGTCCGGACCCGGGGGTCCGTCCGCAGCTTGCCCTCCGCCAGCGTGATGAAGTCCTTCACGGACTCGGACATGCCGGTCTTGATCAGCCAGTCCTGGAGCAGAGACTGAAGCTCTGAGTAGTTGGTGATCATCTATGCCTCCGCATGCTTGGGGTACAGGGACTGGTATGCGGCCACGCCGCAGACGTTGCTCAGCCCATGATCAATGTAAAGCTCCCGGCCACTGTCGCGCACCATGGAGGCGAAGGTGTCCTCTGGCTTCTGGTCCAGGGCGTGGAACATGTGGCGGGACTTCCCGTACCACTCCCGGAACTTCTTGTCCAGGGAGACGCGGAAGAAGAGGAGGCCGAAGCTGTCCACCTTCTCGGTCATCTCCCAGTTCGACTGGGTAGCCACCGGCTTCACGCCCTGCCGGGCGGACCAGGAGACTCCGCCCATGACCGGGACCAGGTAGTTCATCCCGACGACGTGGTGCTCGCCGGACATGATCCGGCCCAGCGCGAAGGGATGGGGGTCCACCGAATCGTCCAGCATGACGATCTGGAGGAAGTCCTCCTCCGCCGCCATGTCCATGAGCTGGTGCCGGGCGGCGTTGATGTCCCTGTCCACCGCGAAGACGGTGGTGACGGACACGGTGCCCTCCAGGTTGCTGATGTTGGCGGCCAGGCGGTGGGCGAACTCCGCCCTTACCACCGGAGAGGCCGTCACTCCCAGCATTACCCGGGGCAGCTCAGCGTCCGCCATACTTCCTCTTCATCCCCCTCGGACTCAGTGGCCGGGGGTCGGTGCGAAGGTACGCCATCTCCGGAGAGTCCAGAAACTCGCGCAGTCTCTTCTGGTCGTTGAGGATGCCCATGCGGTTCAGGTGCGGGATCATGAACTGCGGGATGAAGGCGACGTGGTGCATCCCCTTCGGCCCCGAGCCCGGACGCCTCCAGGAGCCATGGTCCCTGAGCATCTTGGCCATGTCCATGATGGGACCGCAGTCCTGGGTCGTGACCTGGGCCACGACCTCACCCCCGTGCTGGGGGTAGCCCCCGACATTCTGGTCGCCCAGGAGGGTGTTGACCTTGGCCACACCCTCCATGTCGTAGGCCCGCGTCGTTATCCTCGCCTCTGGATCATGGGAGAGGATGTAGCCGTCGCGGCCAGCCATTAGCTGGTGGTCAGCTTCCCGATCCAGGCCAGGTTCTTCTCGTTATAGACCCGGAATCCCCACTCGACATTGATGAACCAGGCGCGGTAGTCACCGATGGACGGGAGCTCACGGCCACCCATGGGCCGCATGTAGCAGATGTCCAGGTGCTCCCAGCGCATGAACGCCATGTCCTCTGGGTCGATGTGGCGACTGACGTTCCCGATGACGGTGTACATCTCGTCCATGTAGACGTCGGCGGAGCCGATCATCACGCTCTTCATCTCGGAGCCCAGGTTCTTCTGGACGTCCACGATGCCCGCCATGCGAGACCACTTGCGACGGTTGAAGACGTTCATGTAGGCCTGGAACGTCATGTTCTCGTCGATGTTCTCGAAGGTCTTGTCCAGGAGATCGTTGAGCATCTTCTCGTGGAACGGACGGGTTGCCCCGTTAGCGGTGATCAGGGTCTCCTTGTCTCCGCTCACAGCATCCGGAGGATCGACAGGGAGTCCGGTCGTGAGCTTGGGCATGGTGTGCCCACTGGTCAGCGACGTGTCCACGTTACTGCGGAGGAACGCCTTGATCCCGGCGAACTTACGGATGGTCTCAGTGCCGGAGATCTCATCGTTGGGCCCACCCGTATCGCTGGGCACAGCGGTGGGATTCCGGGTCGTCCAGTTAGAGCCAGGCAGAACGGGATAGCCACGCCGCCAGAGCGAGTACTCCATCCGCCGCTTGAGGTTGCGGATCTTCTTCTCCATCCGCCGACCGAACTCGTCACGCCGACCAGCCTTGTTCACAACGCGAACGGTCTCGGTCTCCTTCAGCGACTCTTCCTGGATCTGGACCGTGTTCGCGATGCGAAGCGGCTGGGGCTCGATCCGGAAGTTCGGGATGTGGCCCTCAACAACCGCCGAGTCGTAGTGGTTGTCGCTGCCCGAAGTGTTGGGAGTGCTGGCCGTCTTCACCGTCTCGTCCTCGTCCAACTGCCACTCGTAAACGAGCGCGTTGGGCGCGGGGCCGCGAGGTGCGTTCTCCAGGAAGTGGAAGCCCGTGGGATCCACGTTGTAGATCTGGTCCGAGAGATCTTCCCGGAGACCTACGATTGCTTGGGACGGTAGCGCAGCGGCTGCGCGCTTGGTGGTCAGTGCCATGGTGGCCTCCTATGCCTCTCCGAAGAAGATGGGGTGCCTGTGCTTGAGCAAGGCTACCCGGTCCTGTGTCGTCGCGGTGGGGGATCCTGCCCGCTTCCTGAGCTGGGAATCAAGATCCTTGTCCTTCACCTTCGCTGACGCTGGTACCGGCTTCCCCGCCTGGGGGGCCGCCTTCGGGGGAGAGGCGCGGAGGTCGCCCCGGACCCTTTGGGCCTGGGCTCCCAACATCGCCATCCGGAAGAGAAGGACGTTCCGGTGATCGTACCCGGCCGCCTGGATCTCCTCGGGAGTGTAACCAATCTCGTTGGTCACGAACTGCTGCAACTGCTGAATCTCCTGAGTCCGGACCTCGGGGTCCCGCCACTCAGGCACGGCGGCGAGGAGAGACTGCTCCTCCCGCTGCATCTTGGCGCCCATCGCCTGCTGCTCGTACTGCTGCTGAGCCTCCTGCTCCCGAGTGATCTCCTGCTGGATGCCGTCGGCCAGAGCCTTCTGGCTCTTGTAGCGCTTGATGGCTTCCGGGATCTTCTCGGGCTCCAGGTTCTCCAGGTCGGGCTCGCTCGGGTTGATCGCCTGAAGGATGCGGTCCACCGACTGCAGCCGGTCCATGTACCCTGACTGGGTCTTCTGGAGCTCCTGCATCTGCTCACCGTACTGCGCCTCGACCTGCCTAGTCTGCGCCAGGAGGTGGCCACGGTACTGGTAGTTGTCCACCAGCTCCCGCAGAGGGACCTCGACCTCGTCCTCACCCAGAGCGACTTTGTACATCGCGTCAAGGGGGTCGGTCTCCGGCGCCTCTTCCTTGCCCTCCTCCGGAGCCTCGGCCTGGACGCCCTCCTCCTCAACCACCGGCTCCTCGGCCTGAGGCTCAGCCTGGGGCTCAGCCTGGGGGTCTTCCATGTCACCAGGGGTGAGGAAGCGGTCCGCGAGCGACGCAAGGGCGTTGGGCTCTTCCTGGGCTTGCGGTTGTACGGCGTCGGGTTCCATGTGCGGCTCCTTGGAGGTTTGGAAGAAGGTAGACTACTTGATCGGCTTCGTCAACTTGTAGAGCGCGGACCTGACCTTTTCCACAGTCAGGATCATCCGCTGGGCCACGAGGATCTCATCCGAGTTCTTGGCCTGGGCCAGGTCGTCCGTGAGCTTCGCATCCAGGAGCAGCCACACGGGCTTGAACTCCAGGAGCATCTTCGCCCTGTGCTTGGTCTCGTTGAGGAAGTGCTCCTCCTCATGGAGCCTGACCAGGAGCTTCGCTAGCTCGTAGCTACTTGCTGGCTGGGGCACTGGGCATCTCCTTTGCGGCCTTCACCTGCTGCTTGGCCTTGAACACCTCGATGTTCGCCTTGATCTGCTCCCTGGTGATCTCGGTCTGGAACTTCTGTTCCAGCTCCAGCTCCTTGAGCGCAGCATCCACGGCGACCTTCTCCCGCTCCCGGTCGTCCTCCAGCAGCATCTTCGACTTCTCTACGTCGATGACCTGCTGCTCCACTGGCGGAGGCTGTTGCTCCAGCATCTGCTGGACGGCCTGTGAGTACTTGGCCTGCTCCTCCGGTCCAAATGGGACAAGGTAATCGGATACGTTGGTGCGGCCGGTAGCTCTGAACAGTGATCTGACAGTATTGCCAATGTGCATCTCCGTTACGAGGGGACTGTTCCTCTCCATGAGCTGATTCTGAATCTGGAGGATGACGGACAGGAACTCGATCTCCCGCACCGTGTCCCATCCCCGCACGTTGACCCTGCACTCCCGGGTCTTGATCCAGGACCTCGGGTCCACGTCCATGAACCTGCCATCGTCCAGCATGATGCGGCGAACGTAGCCCTGGTGCTTCATGAGCATCTCGGAGATGCCCTTGTAGAGCGGGCGCAGCCCGGTCTCCGCGAGCATCCTGATGACCAGGATCGTCATGCTGTCGGCACGGGCGAAGGTCTCGCTGACCGCCTGCTGGGTCGTGGACTGGAGGGCCGCCGCATCCTTGCCCTCCGCCGCCCGGGCCATGCCGGAGCGGTCCGCCCGCTTGTCGTTCAGGTAGGCGATGCCCTGGAGCACCGCGTCACCGTGGTAGTCGAACTTCATCTCCCTGATCGCCTCGTCCACCGTGAAGCGACCCATGACCCTGATCGGCTCGTGCAGGCCCGTCTCGGACAGGTCCTCGTAGCGGACTGCATCCTCGTTCACGATCATGCGGGGGTCGAGGCTCCTGGCCTGGGCGTTCATCAGCCCACGCTCCAGGAGGCTCTTCTGGATCTGGACGTCCGCCAGCAGGGTGCCGTAGCCCAGCCCCCGCATGGTGTGGACCTCCTTGATCGGGAGGAACTGACAGACCGGCACCCGGGAGACAGGCTCGCCGTGTCCGTTCAGGATGTCGTACTGCGGGCCGATGCAGTGGAAGTGCCGTAGCTCGGCCACCCCGTCGCCGTCCAGGTCCACCCGGACCCAGGCATCTGCGAACTCGACCACCATCCGGGAGTCGTCCTCGTGGACTGGCATGTCCCGGGAGCCGTAGTCCCTGAGGGTGCCGAGGCCGCCCCAGTCGTCCAGCGACCCCACCTTGCCCTTGTAGGACTCCACCACCTCGGGGTCGTAGCCCATGGCCACCACCCGGTCGGCCGACAGGGCGCGGACGTGGGCGATGCAGTCTGCGTCGCCCATGGCCCGGGCCCGGGAGTCGTAGACCATCTCGTCGTTGGGTACGGCCTCGATCCTGACCTGACCGGGCATGGACTTCTGCACGGAGCAATCGAAGACCGGCTCGCCGGACGTCTCGTCCTCACTCTGCCCGATGATGTCGTAGCCGGTGATCCCGGGCATGGATACCAGTGCGGTGAGCTGTTCCTCGTTCAGCCCCCGGTAGGTCGTCCAGTCCGGTGTGCCACCCTCATCCCACCAGTAGCGGACCCAGCCCATGTCCAGGACCAGGGCATCTACCACCGCCTGGAACATCTCCAGGAACCCGTCGTTGTCCTCGGCGATGACATGCCGCACCGTCTCCGTATGCGCGTCGGCAGCCAGGATGTCCTGGGGCCCGGAGGGTACGAAGCGCACGACCTTCATGGAAGCCAGCAGGGTCTCCAGGATGCGGGGCAGGACATGCAGGACAGCGTCCCGAATGTCAGTGCTCATGGATCCGGAGCGACCCTCCTTCGCCCGCAGATCGCCCAGGGCACCGTAGTCCCTGCGCTCACCACGGAACAGATCGGTGAGCAGGCGGTCGGAGCCCTCGTAGTAGCTCCGGTAGTGGCGCACAGAGCTCTGGATCATGCCCGTGACGACGCCCTGGAGGTCTTCCACTACACGCTCCCCATGTTGATGGTGGCCCGATCCTTCGGCCAGCCGGTGCCCGGTCCCGTACCGTGCATGATGCCGATGTCCTCCGCAAAGGTCAAGACCATGGCGTCGGCCAGGTCGAGCTTCAGCCCCGTGCGCTCGATGACCTTCTTCTTCTCCTCGCACTTCATCCGTCCGGTGGGGCTGACCTCATACTGGACGGCGGACAGCTCTGAACGCAGTTGCATGTGGACGCAGCGGTCGCGCTTCTGTTCCGCACAGGAGCCGTCGCACTCGGGCATGGTGGCCGAGCGCCTGCCCAGCCATTCACGGGCCCTCCACCACAGCTCGATCTTCAGGTTCTGGTAGCGGCTGGAGTCGATGCCCCTGGTCTCCGAGACGTTCACGCCGCGCACTGGCAGGCCCAGCTCCCGGAGCCGGGAGTAGACCCCGCCGCCGATCCCGATCATGTCCACCATGATGCACTTGGGCCGCTCGTTAGACGGTGTCCGCATGAACTCCCGCTGGACCCTGGCCACCACCTGCATGGGATCGTCGCCCGGCCAGTACATGATGTGGGGGTCCACGCCCAGCTCGGTCCTCTTGACCAGGGCGTTGGAGCCCTCTGCGTGGACACCGCCACCGGCGACGTCCAAGCCCCAGACCGACGGGATGGGCTCGGCGCCCGGGTCCACATGCCGGGTCACTGCATCGTCCACCCAGCCACGGGGGATGATGACAGAGGAGCCGGACGTCGGGAACTTGCCCAGCACCCTGATGCGGTACTGGTTGCTGTCCCGTCCATACTGGAGCGCGACCTCTTCCTCGAAGTCGTCCGTGACCAGGGGGCTGTCCTTGTAGCCCACCGAGAACTTCGTCCAGCTCTTGGCCGCCTCACCCTTGTGGGACTCGAAGAAGTAGCCGGAGGCCCGGGTGCCGTTGCCGATCAGGATGGTCGTGCATTCCTGGCCGGACATGGAACCCTGGGCGGACTCGAAGATCTTGTCGCTGACCCCGGACGCCTCATCCGCGATGAGCAGCACCCTGCCGCCTTCGCAGTGGATACCCTGCAGGGCCTCCGGGTTCTCCGCCCGGGCCGTCCGGGCCTCCACCCAGGAGTCCTCCGGCCGGGCGAACAGCTCGATGCGGCCCTTCTTGATGTTGTAGAACTGGCGGATCTCATCCGGAACGTTGCGGCTGAACTTCATCACCTCACCCCAAAGGGCGCCCTCCAACTGGCCCCGGGAGGGGGCGGTGATGACGACCTTCTGAGGCATCCACTCCAGGAGCTGATACCAGACAAGGCCCGCTACGGTGAAGGTCTTGCCCGGGCCGTGGCAGGCGACGACGGTGATCTTCCGGTCGCCGCGGCCGTAGGCCCTGAGGAACTCACGCTGCCAGTCATGGGGCTCTACCCCGAGCACATGCTCGAAGAACCGCTCGGGCCCCTTGGCCCCCCAGCGATGGCGCGAGAAGAGAGAGTCCCGCCACTTGTGGAAGACCTGTAGCGCAACCTCCGGGCTTACCTTCTGAGCCACATCCCTACGAAGACTGGGCTGGGTTCAGCGGCACCTGGGGCTCGCGCTTGAGCATGATGTCGAACTCGTAGACGAAGCGCCTGGACTGCGGGTGGATCAGCAGCTCCTGGCTGCGGTCGTTGCCACCCTGGTTCTGGGTCAGCCAGATCCCGTACAGGAACAGGAACAGCTTCGTCCGAGCCTTCTTGGCCTCCGCCGCCGTGGGCGTGGAGTCCAGCTTCAGGAAGGCGTTCGCCCCCTGGATCCACTCCTTGTCCCATGCCTCCAGGGTGTCCTTGAGATCCGCCCAGGACAGGGCACCCATCTCCACCAGGGAGTCGATATTGGCCCCTCCGGTACCGAATGTCTTAGCTGCCATCGTCATCCTCCAGGGTGTAAGCGTATACCACGGTCTCCTTGCGACCGTCTCCCTTCAACCTAGCGACGACACAGCGATCACACCAACGGTCGTCGGGCACCACGCCGGACTCGACCATGGCATCCTCCATGGCCTTGACCCTGTTGCTGATGTCGCTCCTGCGGTCAATGCCGTACAGGGCGATCTCCAGACAGAACGGGGTCTTGTCGGGCAGGGACGTCTCGACCGACTCCTGGATGTAGGGGACCATCCCGGCTTTCCACTTCCGGTACTCGGTGCTCATGTACCTGAGACCGCGCTTGCCGCTCCGGTACAGGTTGTTGGTCGTGGGCGGGAACCCCGGCAGGACTACCTTGAAGTGAGCCATCCTCACTTCTTTCTCGATGCCAGCCAGGCGTCCAGCCCGATGAGGGCAGCAGCCGTGCCCACGACCCCAGTCCGCTGGCGCTTGTACCAGGGCGGGTTCCTGAGCTGGGCGATCTGGGTCCGGAGCTGCTCGTTGATCTGCATGGTCAGGTAGAGCTCACGCTCCTGCGAGTCCACCTTGCCCTGCAACAGGCCGAGCTCGACCTCCAGGTTCGCGATGTGCTCGTCCCGGGCCACTACCGCAGCACGGAGCTGGGCGTTGTCGATGCGCAGCGTGTCCACGATGGCCAGGACCACAGGGTCCGTGATCGTGTCGATGGGCGCGAAGAAGGCGGTGTCCCTCATGACGGGGACCCGGATCGTGCGGACCCGCTCCCGCGACTCCTCGCTGAGTGCGGCCAGCCGGGACAGGGCCAGGTCGAGGGAATCCGACCGGGCCAGGAGCGACAGGCGCTCCATCTCCAGAACCCCGATGCGGTCCTCCGCCTCGGCCAGCACGACCTTGCCCTGGTTATCCCGCACCCGGTAGCCGAGGAAGAACCCCAGGGCCAGGAACACGACGAACAGCCCGATGACGATGAGGCCGCGCTTCAGCGACCTGTCCATCAGTAGGTCCACATCCAGGGACGGGGGCGACGCTTGGTGGGCTCGCCCAGGTCCAGGTGGATGAAGTTCGGCCCCACGCCGATGCCGCGGACGTGGTTATGGATCGCCGCCTTGACGATCTTGAGCCTTCGGCCACCGTCAGTGCATTGGATGTCAACCGCCAGGCCCGTGGCATGGACACCGGGCTCGTCCTTGACCCGCTCCAACGGGTGGCTCGGGCTCCGATACCACGAGTTGATCTTCAGGGGGAACCCGCACCAGACACGCACGTGTTCCAGCCACTGGGCCATCCGCTCGGCGTTCTCCATGACCTCCACGGAGATTCCGTTGGGATCCAGCTTCACCTCGTTCCAGGTGAAGTGCGGTGTGATGTTACTCATTGTCGCCCCTGTCCCCTATCTGTTTTCCGGCCTCAACGAGATGCGAGAGGCGCTTGTAGTCGTAGGTCCCCACGGCAAGTAGTAGGAAGAGCACAAGGAGTGCGCCGAAGACGACAGCAACAGATCCCGTGAGAGCCCCAATCCTACCTTCGCCTGTGAGGGGGAAGGTCGTGACTGCCATATGCCTTGCGGCAGTGACGATGATGGTGGCCGTGACGACCGCGAGCATGATTCTACGCCACACTGGGACCTGTCCATTGCCGTCACTCACGCCAGGAACTCAGCGAGGAGGGCGGTCACAGTGACGAGCACCGGGCCGATGATGTCGCCGTGCAGGTCCACGACCTTGTTGATCCCCCGGTCATCGCGCTCCAGCGCCTTGCCCTTGCGGGCGGCGGACATCAGATCGCCGATCTCGCGAAGGGTGTAGAACACGAGGAAGGGGATGCAGCTCTGGCCGAAGCTCAGGCTGAACCAAGGGAGCAAGGTCAGCAGGTAACCACCTGCGAGAGTTACAAATCCGTGACCCCACCAGGTAAATGGCTGGTTGCCGAACATCTTCTCCTTGAGTCCCATCTAGTCTTTCTCCACGATCTTGAACTTGCATCCCTGGAGGCTCTGGATGGTGTTCACCAGCTCCTCCCGACTGTTGAACGGGGCCCCGCCGAACACGCGCCTGCGCTTCGCCTGGGGGATGTAGCCGTTGGCCCACCACTTGCCCCGGGACCCTTCCTTGATCTCCATGGTGACCACGATGGCCTCGTCGGCCGCCTTGCCCACCTCGTCCAAGGCATCTTTCAGGGCCGTGACCATGTTGCGAAGCACCTTGTTCTCGTGCTGCGCCTTCTTCAGTTCGGACCTCTTCACCCATCTGAACATTAGATTCTCCCCTCCTTATCGAGTTGGACCAACTTATCGCAGAGGTTCGATTCCCGCAAGGCGGACCAGGCCTTCACCGAGCCCTTGATCTCGGAGAGGTCTTCCCGGATACCAAGCAGCTCCACACGGATCTCAGCGTGGCTCACCCGAGCCTCGGTGTGATCCTTGTGGAGCTGCTTGATTTCCAGACCGTGCTCCTTGAGGGTGCCTTCCATCGACTCGACCTTCTGCTTCATGAACCATCCCAGGAGGGCGATTCCCGCTGCCGCTCCAGCCATGACTACCTGGAAAGTCTGCTCGTCCATGGGGCACCTCCGAGGTTAGGCGTACTCGTTGAGCACCCCCACGAGAGCGTCACGGGCTGCGAGCGATGCGTCGATGGTCGGCTGCACGGTAGCCATGGCCTGGGAGAGCGCCGACTGGGCCGCTTCGAGGCTGGCCGTCCGGGCCGCTACCTCGGCCTCGTCGTCCGCTACCGCTGCCTGTGCCTGACCGCGAGCGCGGACAGAGTTGGTGAAGCCGTCGAAGGCTTCACGCAGGCGCTCTGCGTAGGTGGGTGTGGGGGTTTCGGCTTGCTGTGCTTGTGTGTCCGTCATCCGGTTTCCTCCGGCTAGGGTCTAGGACCCGCCCAGGGCTCTGAGCAGGCTGATGAGTGCATCTTTGATTCTCTGGTTGAGTCCAGTGATCTGCTGGATCTGATCCGCAGGGTCCGAGGGATCCCCGCCGACCGGCTCGGAAATCCCCATTTCCACCGCAACGGTAGGAGCGTCAGTCATCTCCGTCTTGGTCGCCGGACCGGCGGGTTCATCCTCTGGCTCGGGCTCGGGCTCGGGCTCGGGCTCCGGCTCAGGCTCAGGCGTGGACACAGTGACGTGCTCCACCTTGAAAAAGGTGGCGGGCTCCGGCTCCGGCTCGGGCTCCGGCTCGGGCTCCGGCTCGGGCTCCGGCTCTGGCTCTGGCTCCGGCTCTGGCTCTGGCTCCGGCTCCGGCTCTGGCTCCGGCTCGGGCTCTGGCTCCGGCTCGGGCACAAGAGCACCGGCGCTGACGAGGGCAGCCATCACTTGGCCCTTTGGGCTCTCTGCCTCTGGCTCGGGCTCGGGCTCAGGCTCAGTCCATAGGTTACCGGCTCGGGCTCGGGCTTGGTCGGTGGATAAGGAGTTCGGCCCCGAGGTCTGAATCTCCGGCGCGTCCTCGACGACGAACCCCGTCTCCGCCTCCAGGCGTCTCTGGGCCTCAAGCTGCTTCTCGTTGAACACATCACCCCGAGCCCGCTCATAGGCAGTGATCGGGGGATCGTACTCGTCGGAGAAGCGGTGGCGGTTCGAGTAGGGTTTGAAGTCCGGCATGTACTGGGCACCACGGTGCGGCCCCCAGTCGTCGTCCTCGGAGCCCAGCGCGTAATGCTCGCCGCCCGGGCCGGTGATCTCATACCACACACCCGCCTGCTGCCAGATGTAGGGGTAGGAGCCCAGGGGGATGCCGTACTCCACGCACTGCTCGACGTACTCAATCGCGTCTGCGGCCCGCATCACACGATCCGGGGCACCAGGGTCGCAGCCCTGCCCGTAGGGCATCCAGGGCGGACCCTGATCGTCGGAGCTCGTGTTCAGCTTCGTGATGCGCTGCGGCTTGGACCACTCCGAGTTCACCCGCTCCTGGCCCCAGGGCGAGGTGGCGTAGTCGTGGTAGCGATACCGGATCTCGGCACCCTCGTCCGACACGGGCAGGTAGAAGTGATGGCCCCGCTCCCACTCGTAGTCAGGGTCGCCCGTCTTGCAGCAGGAGATGAGCCTGCTGTACCACGGGACGCGGGCGGCAGTGCGCCAGGTCTTCGCCCCGATGGGCCGGACCTGGTACTCCCGCTTGACGATCTCCTGCCAGCGGTCCTTCGGCCACTCCTCGGACGCAGAGGTGTGCGTGATGCGGGGCGGGTTGTAGCTCCGATCCCAGTGCGGCTCGGTCTCCCCACGGAACCAGACACCCACGATGGGCATACCCGTGGCGTCCATGTCCGGGAAGCAGGCGTAGGGCTGGAGGTTCATCAGCTTGGTCGGGGCACCCACCTCGGGCGCGTCGTACTGGTTCAGCATGAACCGCACGTTCACCCAGTCGCTCCCGAACTTCGCGCCATCGGCGGGCTCGCCGTAGTTGAACGGGGAGCTCTCACCGAAGGTGAACGGGCAGTTGAACATCTCCTCCCGCACATCGCTGGGCAGATGCTTGGTACTGGGCTGAGAGGCCAGGAAGAGGCCCAGGGCCTCCTCATGGCGCTTCATCCGCGCCCCCTCGGCCATGTTGATCTCAGCCATCGTGAGGTCGTCGGCCAGCCCGGTGCGGGCGTCGAGGTACTTGAACTCGGGCTGGTCGCCTGTCTCGTCCACGACTCCCTGGTCGTCGTCCCAGGGCGGCCGGGCCTTCCAGCCACCGGGGAGCTCGGACCACTTGTCCGACAGGGCTGCGAACTCGGGCGACAGGATAAGCTCCTGCCTCTCCATGGACTGCCAGAGCGAGGCGTAGAGCTCGCGCAGACGGTCCAGGTTGGTGGCCTCAGCCACGTCCCTCATGAAGTTCGGTCCGATCACAGGGGCACTCCTTCTCTCTCGAATGACTGGCCTCTTGGGAGGCTTGGGCTTCTTCGGCCTGGACTTCACCGGGTTGTCGGGGACTGCGGCGAAGAAGACCGCCCCGTGAGCCATGGACGACTCTGCCGAGTTGCTCTTCCGGAAGTAGGTGCTGATCTGGAGTACGTCCTTCCGCTCCAGGTCGTAGCTCGACGGGACGGTGAAGGTAAGGCTTTCCGCGTCGGGCACCGTCTCGACGTGCGAAGCGCCCTTGGCCTCCAGGGCGCGCATGGACACGGTGCTGTCGTCCGCGATCCAGACACGGGCCAGGAGCTCGTCGTACCCCTCGGGGTACTGGATGTGCGTGACCGGCAGGTACAGGGTCTCACCCCGTACCTCTAACGGGTGCTTGGCGAAGTATGTATTGCTCATGGGCTGCACATGTCCGCACCGTCGGGGATGTCAAGCACGATCTGATTCGTGTTGACGTAGCCGTTCTGGCCCCTGCCGCCGTTCAGCCCCGATGTCAGGGTCCCCGAACTGTCGGCGATCTTCGCACAAGAGAGTGCGCCAGTCCAGACTGCTCCCTGGCCGTTGGACTGCACGAGATCGGACAGCTTCCAATCTCCAGCCTCCGCCAAGTAGTTCGTCATGGGCATCCGAAAGCGGTTGCTACGTGCGAGCTGCATGGTCCAATAGTCAGGCTTCACCCACGCAGCCACCGATGCGCCCGTAGGTGCAGTCATCTGCACCGGCTTCGACAGGCTCGCGAACCACTCCCTGGTCTGCCCGTAGGTGTAGCAACCGCGCTGGTACTGCGGCTTCAATGCGCGTATCATCTTCATGAAAGCTGCCGACCGCCGGGTGCTTTCTGCATATGCGATGATACTAGCCGCACTCGTGCAGGGGTATCGTCCCGACTGCGTACCGAGATACTTCCAGATGTACTCGTAATCCGTGGAGCACAGACTGGGAATGAGGTTCGGGTTGCTCGTTAGCAAGTGCCAGTCCTCACAGACCAGACGCGCCCACAGCTTCGCCGAGCTGTAATCGCTCCTCTGCGTCCACGAGCTGCCAGTGACACGCGAGCGGATCGAGAGGTAGGCGATGTCGTCATCTTCCACGGTGATGGTGGAATTTACGCGTCCGCCGCTCTTGAGAGGTATCGCATTTCGCGTGAATACGCGGTCGCCCTCGACGAGGTTATCGTCGGTGGAATAGAGGGTCGCGTACCCGTCCGGTCCCACCGAACAGGCCACGCCATCCATCGCTTGCGACGGACATGCGCTCCAGGTGGTCTCGGCCTTCCCGCCCTCCGTGAGGGTAGGGCTTCCCTCCCGCGCACTCGCGGACGCGATGGGGAACGCCTCCTCGGCCACCGGGGCCTCGGTAGGCAGCTCGGCGCAGGCGGCCAGCATCACGACCGCAGCCGTGATGAAGACCAGCAGGGCGACGATGGCGACGTAGTTGTCTTGCTTCTTCATGGTGACGCTCATGGTGTTTCTCCTCCTTGGGGATCGAAGAGGCCCTTTGCCTCTCCCTGTGAATCACTTCGTTCCTTTGCCGATTCCGGTCACTTCGTAGTCCTGGACGACCACCTCAAGGTCTTCAAGGTAGATCCAGTTGAAGTGCCAGTTCGTGTTGTTGGTGTGGATGTTCGCCAGACCAATCCGGATCAGGCGGGAATCATCATCTACCCAGAATACCAGGTCGCCCCGGATGCTCCAGTTGGAAGAGTCCGTCCCGCCGGACCCCATCTGTACTCGCGGCGCGCTGTTGGTGTTGGGTCCAGCCCCGAACCTGATAGAACGATGGGCCGCGATTGCGTTCGCGACGTCGGTATCGCGCTGGGCCGAGTTGGCGTTCCATGGGAGGAACAGGCTGTGTTCCCGGATCTGCTTCCGAAAGATAGCCGGGAAGATGGGGTTGAGGGCATCGGAGGGAGTCCCGCTGTGGGTGGACGGACGGGGATTGGTCCCGTCGCGCTCCAACCTGGCGATGATCCTGAGTTCGACGATCTTATCAATCTCAGGCTTCCCGACCACGTCCACTGTGCGCTCGACCCCGCCGCCGTTGTGAGCGCTGCCGATCTCGTTGTGCGTGTGAATCCTCCCGAACTCCTCGTCGGTCAGATACCGCTCGTAGATCATGCTCGCGGCACCACGCTTCACCTGGTTCGTATTGGTCGTGAAGCGGTCCCAGATGTTCGCGTAGATCCGGTCGCCGTCGCCATTGAAGACGAGTCCGCCAGGGCGAGCCCCCTCGGGGATCTCCACGAACCGCATATCGACATCGTAGAACGGATAGCGATAGAACTGGCCCCCGGTCACGTCGTAGGCGAGGGTCTTCTGGAGGGAGCTATCCCAGACGTGCAGAATCGTGTCCCGGCCAAATGCCTGTATCGCGATACCCCCGTAGTGCCCGGTGGTCTCGGGGAGGTCGAGGTAGGGATGCTCGGAATCGGCGTCCACGATGTTGTCCGTGCCGTTATCCGACAGGCCCACACACGAATGGATGCGGTTCTGGGTCTCGTTCAAGGCCCAAACCCGAAGCTGGTCGTGGGAGTAGTCGTCATCGTCCTGCTGCCAGACCGCGATGTCCCGGATCACGTCGTCCTCAGCCGCGTCCGGGAGGTCGAGGAGCGTGTGCGTCCGGCTGCCGATGGACCCGTGCCATGTCTCGGTTGACGAGATGGTGCGGTCGTCGTGAACGGTGATGTGTACCAGACCGCAAGCCAGCTTCTCGTCCGAGTCCACGTCCCTTGCCGCGAAGAGCAAATACTCCTTCGGCGCGGAGTCTCCCGAGAACTGAATCCTCGTCGCCGAGATGCCGCCTCGGTTGGAACCGTATCCCGATGCGCTGAAGAGCTTGGTCGCCCACTGGAATGTCAGGTCGCCGAACTTGTCGTCAGGCGTCAGGAACAGCGGGATCTCGTCGAGCGGGGCGGCGCTGCTCTGTTCTCGCCTGCCCAGCCAGAGGTACTGCTTGTTGATCGTCAGGGCAAGGGACGGGCCGTCCATCAGCGCGTCGATGCTCGTTCCGGCGGAAAGCCCCGGGTCCGTGTTTCCCCCCGTATCGGTCCCGGTGGAATCATGCGTGGTGTCGGCGATGGGGTTCCACTCCACCCAATGGCCGAGGTCCGATTCGTGGGTCATGAACGGCGTCGTCGTAGCGTTGCCGTCTCCATCCACCGTGAAGAACTTGAGCGTCCACGCCTCGTTCGAGGCCGCCGAGTACAGGCTGAACTGACTATCGCCGCGTGTCTGCCAGAGGATGTGGTCCCCGGTGTCGCGCTCATATGCGGAGTAGTAGTTGAGCACCCCGGTGTCGGTGGCACCGCTGGCGAGCGTCAGCTCAAACGCCACCTTGTCGGTCGTGGCGAACTGGCTCCCCTTCGCCTCCTCGAACGCGCTCTGCTTGATCGACATGCGGATACGGTCGGCCTCGCTGGCGATGACCATGGCGACCGCATGGTCCGGGTTCGCCGTGAACTCGCCGGTGTGCGGGACACCGTTCTGCCCGTATGCGCCGCTCGTGCCCCGCCAGAGTGCGGTGCCGAGGCGTTCGTGCTCGTTGCCGACGGTGCCCTCGAACAGGTTGGCCTCGGTCACGCTGGTGCGGGCCAGGCGATACCACACGTCGTTCACCAGGATGACCCTGCTCCGGTGGTACAGCGACGGGTCCGGCAGCTCGTCGAGCCGGAAGAGCGATGCCCTGTCCTCCAGCGCGGCCGTCCTTCTGGCCATGTCGGCGTACTTCTCGCCGTTGATCGGGGTCCAGACCTTCTCGCCGGACGTGTCCGTGAAGAGCGCGGTCCCGGTGGTCGCGCCGCTGTAGACGTTGACCGTGAACTTGCCGTCCGACGGAAGTTTGTCGAGGACAGTCTCGGTAACCCCAGGCGACACATAGACATCGACCTTGCCAGTGGTGCTGCCAGCGTCGTTCGTGAACCTGTAGTTTTCGTTCCAGGTGAAGACCACATCCTCGGTGATCGACGAGTCCGAGACGGACGTGATGGTGATGGTGACCTGGTCACCACTCCTCGCATCCCGGCCCAGAATCGTGTTCAGAAGGGTTCCGTCCAGCCCCAGGTCGATCCGCCTCTTGCTGCCCTCGTCCACCGACATGATGAACCAGAAGCGACCGGTCGGGTTGTGGACCGCCGCCCCGTAGTTCGGAGCGACGATGCCGGGCGCACCATGCGAGTAACCGGTCTGGTACTCGCCGACGTGCGCGACGAACTCACCGTCGGTCGTTGAGAACTCCGTCACCCGGTAGTACTGCCCATCATCGACGTAGACCTGCTTCCCGAGCGGATACCGGCTCGCGTTGGGCAGTGTGTCGAAGGCGTCGATGTTGTCCTGGAACATCTCGGTCAGGATGCTATCGAGATCGTTGTCGCTGTCGGCTGCGGACAGCGCGGTCCTGATGTCCTGTCCGTAGGTCAGGGGCACACGATCCGTGGAGCCCTTGTACTTCGCACCGGCCTTCTGGGCGGTGCCCCTGGTGTCCGGGAAGTTAGGCATCCTTCGTCTCTTCCTCCTCCGGCGGGTCGCAGCAGCAGATGGATTCCTGGGCCGCCCCAGACATGGCCTTGTTTATCTGGGCCAGTATCTCGATCTGGCTCTCCTCTGATGAGTATACCCCATGTCCTGACACTGCATGAACATGCGTGTAGGTGACACCCCCGCGAACCGTCCTGGTGATTTCCGTCACGTCCGCGAGGTTCAGATACCCCTGGTACGTGACATCATTCTGCTCCCTATGAACCTTCAGCCAGGCCATGTCCGGCCGAAGAGCCCTGAGCCCACCCATGACCCCATCCATGTCATGCTGATTGTGGAGGTGGATAGCACGGGCGGCGCCGCCCCCGTATGCGTCTCGCTCTAGCTCGACGACTACCTGCTTGAACCGCACCACTTCCTGATTCTCGTCGTTGTACGCCCCAGGGACCTCACGTGTGAAGCTGACGGCGCCAGGCATGACGTAGTGCGTCCCACTGGTATGGGACTCCGCCTTCAGCATGTGCTCCGTGATCTGCGGTTCCTCGGTATTCGTCTCGGTCGTCGTCGTGTCAGTCATCAGCTCGTCCTCGGAGAATAGGTGATAGACCCGTCCGCAGAAGCGCGAGCCAAGTCGGCTGTGGTGATGAAGAACTTCCAGTCCACACTGGAGATCGTGCGGGTGACGGCCGCCTGGAACGCAGAGTCCGCCGCCAGGCCAGCGCTGTTCCACCCCACAGGCTCGGGGGACCCGTCCTTGACGGCCAGGTAGAACTGGTACAGGTCCGTGCCCATGCTGGGCGGTGCAGCGGTGTAGGAGGCGGCTATTGCGTTGCCAGTGGTGATGTCGTCGTCGGCGAACACGACCCGGGCGGCGGTGGCCGCCGCGTCCGCATCGCCCGAGTCCACGATGATCCGGCCCCAGTGGTAGTTCGCAGTGGCAGCGGCATGGGCGGTGATGCGGATGTCGTGGTAGCCCACGGGCTGCGTGTCCGCCGTCGGGGTGATCCCGGCATCGAACACCTGGAGGCGCAGCGTGTAGAACTCGTCCGCCGCCAGCGTGATGTTCGATGGGATGTCAACGGTGCCAGCGCCGAGGTTGAAGTCGGTCAACGTGGCCAGGACGGTAGCCGAGCCCTGCGGCTTGGTAGCGCCCTCGAACCCGATGATCCGGGCAGCACCGACATGGCCGCCCTGGCTGATCGTGTAGGAGTATCCGAAGGTATTACCGGCGATGGAACCCGCTACCGGGTTGACGTTACCGCTGATGATCTCGAAGCTGCCGATGTGCGGATGGATCACGATAGGCGCACTCTGCGTGGGTCGGCCCAACGGGAAGAACGAGAGGGCGGGCACGTCTGCGTAGAAGCCCCAGGGCACCAGGCCCTTGGTGTTCCCGTCAAAGCCCGGCCTGCCCGACAAGACGCCATATCCATAACTTGTTCCGCCAACCTGCTGGCCAGCGAACACATTCCCCCGCTCCAGCCGGAAGCGGATTTCCGCACCCCCGGATGGTATGGCGATCACCGAATAGAGCGTCTC
Organism: Candidatus Poriferisocius sp.; assembly: GCF_965214065.1. Classification (GTDB taxonomy): domain Bacteria; phylum Actinomycetota; class Acidimicrobiia; order Acidimicrobiales; family Bin134; genus Poriferisocius. The sequence continues at coordinate 493 of NZ_CBDCAT010000021.1, read as the reverse complement.
CGCTACCGGGGAAAGAGTGCCGTCGTAAGCCGGATCGGACGATCCGTCCAGACTGCCCGGGTTCGGTACCTGGGGAGTAAGGGCATTGCCAGTAACGTACGCAGGATTGTAGGCTGCGGTCCGGCCAGCCGAAATATGGGGAGCAGACCGGGTATACGGCGAGTTGGACCGGCCCACCTCCACCCAGTCCGCACCGGACTTCATCTCCACCAGAAGCTCGACGCTGATACGGGTGTTGTAGTCCGGCTTCACCGTTGACACGGCGGTACTAGAAGGGGACAGCCTGGTATCCAGCGACGCCTTCGTCCACATGTTCTGCACCCGCGCCCCGATGATGTACATCCCCTCGGCGCACTCGATGCTGTTCTCCGTGGTATCCAGGTTCGTGAGGAACCCGCCGTTGGCCTCGACGAAGTTCAGCGGAACGACCGGCCAGTCCACGCTGGCCTCGATCCGGGCCAGGTCAGCCGCCACATCCGGGTCCTCAAACCTG
>NZ_CBDCAT010000020.1:0-20998 GCF_965214065.1 Candidatus Poriferisocius sp. | reverse complement strand
CGACAAGGAAACAGATCATGCACCACTCTCCGCCGGGCGGGTCGGTGTCCTTGAGCACGTCGTCGCACCCTGAGCATGTGCGCCGGAGCGGCAGGGCGCTCATGGGCTGGAGCGCTGCTTGACGACCGCGTTGAGCGCGTCGCGCAGGATGCCGAGCTGATATTCGGCGTGGTGAGTGGCGTCGTCTACGGGCAGCGTTTGCCCGAGCCAGTATCCGGCGGCGTCGCAGGCGTGGCCCACGGTCTGGTTGTGATCCCAGGTCTGGAGGCTGGTGATGTCCGGGCCGATCTCGAAGCAGGCGCGCGTTCTCTTGGATACCGCATCGGATAGGGCACGCTCGCAGTTGACTCCGCAGCCGTCGTTGTCCCAGTTGCCGTCGTCGTGGTGGATGATGTTGCCGATGCCTTCGTGGGCTTGCTCGATGGCGGCCGCGGCATCGACGAGATTCTCGGTAGGCGTGATTGTTTGGCTACCGCTGTCGCCTACAAGCACGGGAGGCTGCGGGGGGGGTGGGGCTTCGTCGGGCCAGACTAGGGCGACGAATATTGCCAGCATCATGATTCCGAAGCCTGCCAGGGCGCCAAATAGGAGCTTGTCCCAGCTATCTAATCCCTCGCTCTTGAGGGGTGTGGCGAGCTCGTTGACGATGTACGGCACGCTGTTGCTGTCGCCGTCGGGGGTGAATCCTGCCTGGTCGTTCATGCTAGTCGCTTTCGGGGATGGGGCGGTCGTCGGGGGGTGGGGGGGTGAAGTCTAGGTCTTCGACTTCGTCTGTGTCGGCGAGGTCGGCTTGGCCTTCGGCGTCTAGCCGTTCGCCGGTATTGCCGTCGTACACGCCACCCCAGTCGTTCTCCCAGTCGGGGGGCGTTTCGCCGGGTCGCGGTGTGGGGGGGCTTGGTGCTTGGTCTTGGATCCGCTGTCCGGTCTTGCCGTCGAAGACGCCGCCGTGGTCTTGGTTCATCATGGGGTCCATTATAGCAGTGTCAGCTTTCGTCGGCGAGGAGCCAGTCCACGACGCCGCGGGCGCATTGCCGGGCGTCCGACAGCGTGTCGTGGCGGCGTTCGCTGCTGATGTCCGGCCGCGGCTGCTGTGTGGTGTTGGTGCGCCACATGTACCACGTGTGCGTATCGCCGGTCCAGGCGTAATGCACGATCCAACTGCGGTACCGCTCGACGGTGACGGTATGCACTCCGCTCCAGGTAAAGCGTTTGGTGCCGAGGTTGTCGGGGTGACAGTGCAGGCCGTGTGGTGTGGGGAGTGTCATGTGCGCTGCTGCCTTTGCTTGTAGTCGTTGCGGTTGTAGGGTTTTTGGTTGCGGCGACCGCGGTTCTTGCGGAACTTCTTGTTTCCGAAGGCCGATGTGCTTTTAGCCATTAAATAGCCTCTCATGGTCTTGCTTGGGGACGAGTTGCCCGTCGACGGAGTGCCATTTGACGCAGGGGCCGTGGACTCGGCGCCAGCGGTGATCGGTGCAGAGGATCTCGGCGTACACGATGGATACGTGGTCGAAGGTAGAAACGCCTTCCGGCAGCGGTTCATCTAGGTACACGCCGGGGCGCACTTTTAGTAGTCGACATGCTCGCTCCACAGTTCGCCCGCGTGGTTGAGTCATCGGTCGTGTGTGCAGCTAGGGTTGCGCCACCATCGGTAGGAGCCGCAGAGCGCGACGTAATGGTTGCAGCCGCAGGGGTAGGCGTAGTTGCGGAGGTCGCTGGGGGGGAGTGGGTAGCCCTGGTCCGTGTAGGTGATCACCGGGTGAGCTTTCATGGGCCTGGGGCCTTTCGCTGGGGGATGGTGGGGATTGTAGCATGTCTAGCTGCCGCTGCCTATTCCGGCGTTGCGGCCTGCGCCGGATATGAGCATGGCGGGATGGCCTGGGCGCGTGGTGCGCTCGCGGTTGGCTACCACGTAGTCGGGCATCCGGCTCGCGGTCAGTTCGACGAGGTGGGGCCGGAGCGTTTCGTACACGAGGTCGGTGAAGGCGGCCAGGGTGGCCTCGGGCTCCGGGTGCTGGTAGGGCACCACGAGGATGGCTTCGATGAGCCTGCGGCCTTCGACGATGCCGCCGGTGCGCAGCATGATGGTTGCGACTTGGGGTACGTAGCCGTAGGGCGCGACGGGGTACTCGGCGCTTAGGATCTTGTCGATCTGTTCGTATAGGTTCATGCGGTCTCCGATTCGCCGCGGCGGGCTGTGGCTTCGTCGGGTACGTCTTCGGCGGCTGTGGCCTCGGGCGCGTCTTCGATTACCTCGAAGGCGTTTTCCCATTCCAGGGTCCGTCCGAAGGTGCGGGCTGCGGTGTCCAGTGCGGAGAAGCTGGCCTGGTAGAGGGGGGCGATGGCGGCGTCGAATTGCCAGAACATGCGCCTGAGGGAGACGCCGGAGGGGACCGCGGTGTCCGACCCGAGCGCGGCGGGGATCCCGGACATGAAGTGGAAGTCTCGGTCTAGTTGCTCGAGCATTGCCATCGATGCGGTGAGGCCACCGTCCCAGGTGACGTACTCGGCGCTGTCGATGCCGGTGGGCACGATGAGCGGTCCGGCTTGGCGGAGGCGCCGGGCGACCTTGGCGTCGCGCTTGATGGTGTTGGGGTCGTTGGTGCGCACAGCGGCCGATTGGGGTACGCCGGGCAGCGTGGTGTAGTTGTCGAGGTTGCCGCGCAGCAGCAGGAGCGGGTCGCCGTTGTCGTCCAACACGCGGGTGTTGGCTGCCATCCTGCGGGCCTTCTGTACGACGGTGGTGGCGAGGTCGTCGTACCAGCTTGTGCCAATGATCCCTTCGGCCTGTTCGGGGAGAGCCAACACGGGGATTAGCCGCATGGGGCCTAGGTCGACGAGTTCTGTGACGGGTGCGCCGATGGTGACCTGGCTGTTGCTGCCGGTCGGGGTTCCTCGGATGATGCGGTTAGAGCCGACGCCGCCGGCGATGATCGTGAACTCGAGCAGGTTGGGGGTGGTGGCATTGCCGCGAGTGCGGGGCTCTGCGATGATCCAATCGCCGAGGGTGGGCTGCGGGTAGACGTAGCGGGCGTCCACACTGCGGAGCCACGGTTCACCGGCGAGGGTGCCGATGAGCAGATAGGCCGCGCCGTAGCGGATGGAGTTGGTGACCAGGCTGTGCCCGATGCGGAGCAGTTCGAGGTCGGCAAGGCTGCCGTTATCGTCGCCCATAGTGGGCGGTTCGCGCACCAACAGATCGGCGCAGAACTTGGCGATACGCCGGAAAATGTTCTGCGGCCCCACGCTGTTGTCTTCGAGCAGGGCCGGGTCCACGAGCGAGGAGATGTCGCCGCGCCAGAGGTCATGGTAGAGCCCTAGGCGCTGGTTGCGGACCTCGAAACGGGTCGGTGGCCATTGCTCCTCGCGGCGCACCTCGGAGGCGTCCACGGTCTGCGCCCACTGGATCTCGGGCAGTGGCAGCGGCTGGGATGCGCTGTAGGCGCCGGAGCGGTCACGGGCGGCCTCATCAAGCGCGGCGAGGGTCGGGTCATCGTTCTCGTTGCCCGACAGCAAGCGGCCCCAGATGCTCATGGGCTCAGGCCTGGGCGGTGTCGTCTACGGCGCTGGCCTCTAGTGTCACACTGAATACGCGCGCATTGTCGGGGGGATTGGACATCGTGATGGTGCGCAGGATGCCGGTGAGGATCGTCTGGGCTAGCCCGGCCTTCGTGCCGAAGGGCTGTACGCGCAGCTTGGCAGTCTTGCCTACCTGCATGAACAGCAGCGGATGGGTTGTCGCGTTGTCGTCGACTGTGAACGTGGCGCTGGCGGTGCCGGTGGGCAGCCGCTGGATCACGAGCACGCCGGGCAGCGATGGTATCGGCCGGGTGCGCCGGGTGTCGACGATCTGCCAGGCCCCGAGCCCGTCGGCCTCCGCCGACAGGTCCACGTAGGCGGCCGACCCGAGCGCCAGGGCTACCTTGGATGCGCTTGTGAGGCTCATACCGTAGCCACTGGCCCCGAGAGGAGCCATCCCTTCACGCCAGCGGCGGGAACCACGCTGGTACCCGAATCCGAAAGGTGGGCAATCGCCACCTTGCCAGCCGCAGTGAACGAGGCGCTGCCGCGGGTGACGGTACCGGATCCGCTGGTGACCACGACGTACACCTCGTCGGTGGAGGCGACGGTAATCGCCTTGCCAGCCAGCGCGGTTGCCTTGGCGCGCACTGCGCCCCCGCGGGGCTGTACGTTGAGGTTGGAGACGATCTCGCCGCCCGCTTCGGCCTGCTTGGGGATTCCCGCTATCAGGGCGGGCATGACCAGGGCCGTTGCGGCGTCGGTCTGGATCACCGCAAGCGTGGCCTCGGGCGCGGCGCGCATGGCCTCGGATTCGTCGCCGATCAGGAGCTGCGGGATCGTTACCCGATAGTCAGCGCGGGTCGGCACGAGCCTCGGATACTGGGCATTGAGCACGCTGCGGCGTGTCACCTGTGCCTCCCCGGCGATGGGGGCACCCGTCACGACGGCGCCCAGGCTTACGGCGGAGCTAGAGCTCCCCCAGTAAGCCTCCTGGGCGTATGTCGTGTAGGCGTCAGTCATCAGGTGCCGTCGGCGGCGTTGAACTTGGCGCGGATGAGCAGCTTCGAGTTGATCAACTGGCGCCCGTAGGTCACCGTGTGGCGGAATTCGAACCGTTCCGCGCTGGCGTTCTGGGGCTCGGTGATGTAGTTCCGTACGGCCCGCATGGGGGCCGCTACGGCGGCGTCGGTACCGGCCAGCATGTTCCACGAGGCCGCCTTGGTGGCAGCCCGCGGGAGAGCGTTGGTGACGAACAGATCGAAGCCGCGCAGGTTGCCTGCGAAGGCCGATCCGAACACGCCAACGTTCTGGATGACCTGGGCGGTGAAGTCCAAGCTGAGGCCCTTGGCCTCCAGCCAGGGCGCCAAGCCGTAGGCGTACAACTCGACCGGCATGTAACACCAGAAGTTCCCTCCAGCGTTACCGCCGATCACCGACCCGGCGGCGTCCTGCTGGGGCACGTCGGCCCGGTTCAGCATCACCTTGCTATCGGTCAGAAAGTCGATGATCCACTGCTGGGCCTCGGCCTGCTGCGCGGCGGTGCCGAAGGGCTTGCCGCTGGTGGGCTGGAAGCCAACCGAGTTACCGCCCGCTTGGGCGATCTCGACGATCCCGCCAGCGTTGCCGTTGTCGGCCGCCTTCGAGCTTGCCGTCAGGGCGAGCATGTAGGCGACCAAATTGTCCTCGTACGCCTTGGCGATGCTCGACATCGAGACGGTCTGCAACCGGCTGCGATAGTCGCGTACCACGTTCTCCACCTCGTCCTCGACCCAGAGCATGTTCTCGACGCGGGCGATCTGGTCCATGTCGATGTCGATCTTGGTCGCGCCCGGCTCGTTGGGGGTGCCCCAGACGGCCTTGCGGGAGGGTGTGGTAACCGACACGTTGTAGTTCGGATTCTGGACACTGACCTTTTCAGCGTTCATTACCTCGGCGTCCCAGGTCCGATTGACCCGGCGGCCAATCGTCAGGTTGCGGAGGAAGGCAACCGTGGTCTCGGCGCTCCAGCGCTGCAGGAAGTTGGTATCGGTTGCGAAGGCCATCTAGCTCGCCCTTTCGGTTAGCCGCCCATCGCGGCATCTGTGGCTTGGACTGCCCGCTTGTACATCTCGTCAAGAGCGGCGTACTGGCGGAGCATGGGGTCCAGCGAGGATGCCTGGGGGGTCGGCGCCGGGGGTGCCGTGGCGGCGACAGGGGGGGCCATGAGCACGGGCTGGCCACGTGCCGGGATCGGCTGCGGCAACGGTGCAGCGGCCGGGGCCGGGGCGGCCTGCGGTGCAGCGGTGGGCTGTGTGGCTGCCATGACAGCGCTCACAATCGCACCGATCACGTCGGCCGATACTCCGGGTGCCGGGGCCGCGGGTGTAGCCGGTGGAGCGGCTACCTGCGTGGGCTCGGGCGCCGGGGCGGGCAGGGCCGGGGCGGGCTGGGCCGCGGCGGGCGTGGCGGCGGGGGCGGGCACGAGAACGTACCCGGCCGGTACGGCGTACGGAGGCACCGCACCGGCCGGGCCGCCAGCATCCCCACTAGCGACTTGTGCAGCAGGAACGTCCGCCGCGGGGGGGCCAGCGTGGGCGTTCTGCGGGTGCTGCAGGAGAAGGGCCGCCTGGGCGGCGAGGTCACTCATTGGGCTGTCCGTAGAACTGGAGGATGTAGCCGACGATGACGGCGCACAGGCCGACGGCTACCAGGGGGGTGCCGTTGGTGAAGCTGTCATCGGCGGATACTGCGATGGCGAGCACGAGGCCCGAAAGGTAGAGCATGACTCCGAGATACTGGCGCATGGTTGCAGTTTACTCCTTCTGTTGGGGGCTGGGTTGACTATAGCGCATCGCTAGACCAAATACCTCGCGTATTCGATCTCGCAGCCGGACACGTAGCAGGGCTGGGTGCTGCCGGTGCTGCCCAGGATGGAGAAATGGAGGCCGTGGATGTCCCTGTACGGGGAGACCCAGATCAGTGTCTGGTTGCCGCCGGTGCCCTGGGCGTCGATCTTGACGCGGCCCACGCCGATCTGCTGGCGCTTGGTGCTGCCGGAACCGAAGGGCACCGGGCGCGGGATGCCGCGCAGGGGCAGTTCCGCAACCGTGTTGCCGGAGTAAATCCTGATGACGTGCAGGAGGCCCGCTTCGGCCGCTTCGGTCAGTTCGGCGTCATCGATTGAGATTTCGCTCGTAACCTCGGGCGTGTAATTGATACCGGCGACCAGATGGGCGGTGTGGAATATGCCGTCAATCACGCTGTTGATCTTGGGGCCGCCGGGGTTAGCGTTCCAGCTCGCTGCTTGGGCCGCTACGCCGTTGCCGGTGGGGTCGATCAGGTAGTAGTCCTGTAGCGCCATGACACCCTGCGCGGTGAAATCGATGGTCCACGCGGAGCTAACGGAGGTGTTGGCGAGCACGGTTGGGGGGAAGCCTTGGATTCTCGTGCACAGGTACACGTCGCCGCCGTCGGCGTCGGCGCCGCCGGTGAATTGCAGCTTTAGGCGGCTCAAGTCCTGGGCGGCCCGCAGGAAGGGTGTCGAGCTGTCCACGGTGGGCAGCAGTACATCGGACTTGTCGGACTCGTTCGGGGCGTTGGTGCCGGTCGTGTCGGGGGCCTTCACCGTCCAGGTCATGATGCGCGACACTGAACTGATCTGGGGCTTCAGTTCGCGTGGGATCCAGTCCTGGATCTCGTCGAGGTCGTTGGTGGTGTTGTGTGTGAAGTCCTGGGTGGGCACGCTCCCGAGCGCGGGCAGTGACACGGTGTGCTTCGCTGCCTGGATCTGCCCGGCGACCACTTCGCCGGAGCCGGTGGTCCACAGGTAGTCGCAGCGCCACCAGTCGTGTTCGCCGGAGCGGCCCCGCTGCGACAGGGTGAGGTCGAAGTCGTAGTGGAAGGCGTCCTGGTAGCCGCCCGTGAAGTTCCAGACCTTGGTGTAAATGACCTGCCCATCGGGGGCGTTGCCGTTCTTGAAGTAGCCGCCGACATAGACGCGCATGGTGAGCGTCTCCGCGGAGGAGTACTGGCGCTCGTTGGCGAGCGTGATCTCGCTCGCTACGTGGAGGGTGCGGGTGGTGGTGCCCGCTTTCTTGTTGGTGAACCGCTGCCCGTTGAAGTTGTTGCTCGAGTTGGTGGTGTCGCGCTCGAAGCCTGGGCGGCTGCTGTCGTACCCGTTGTAGGAGACGGGGCCGGGCTCCATGAACCGCGTCCCAGGGGTGAGGTTGAAGCCTTCGCTGGTGATCGAATAGCTGTAAGGGGGGAGCACCTGGCGCACGTCGCGCGAGTCCAGGGCGTACACCCTGGGGGCTGCTTCGTCGGGCAGCCGCACATCGGTAACCCATTCGCGCGCAGTGTCGTCGAAGGTTATCTTCACGTTGTTGCCCGCCTTGGGCATCTGCTTGACGATGGGATACTCGGTTGCCTTGGAGGGGCTTGCGGCGATGCTGATCTTCTCGTTGCCCGCGTCCGGGGTGACGGCGATACCGCTACCGGCCTCGATGATGGTGGCTACCTCGTCGAAGATGTGCTCCGGGTCGATGTCCGCGGCGATGGTGATCGTCTCGTCGTCGTCGCTGGGGGTGACGACGACGCCACCGCCGTGCTTGATGATGGCCTTGGCCTGGGTGTAGACGGCGGCCTTGGTGACCTCTTCGCCGTCGAGGTGCCACTTCGACCCGTCGGCGTCGGGGGCTACATCGGATGGCCCGATGGCTTCAAGCGCGGTGGCGATCCGGTTCTTGTAGAGGGTCTGGGTGCCGGTGAGGTAGTACCGGCTGTCGCTGTAGTTGCCCGCCCAGGTGGTGAGTAGCTCGAAATGGTCCGGGTCGTTGTCGGGGCCGGTGCCACCCTTCTGGGTGGCCACGTAGCAGATGTACCACAGCCGGGAGCGGGGCACGATGGTGCCGACCCGGAAGCCGAAGCCGACGGGCAGGTTCACCCAGTCGGTCTCTACGATCTCCCGGATGATGCCGATGGTGGTGGTGTGCTCGGTGTCGTCGTCGGTGAAGATGACGTCGTTGTTGGCGGGCGTGAAGATCGTCTTGGCGAGGTCGTAGATCTGGGCTTGGGTTGGTTCGGCCTTCAGGGTGAGGGTGCTGCCGCTGTCGTCGGGCGTGATCGTCACCGTGTCGTCAGTGGTCTTCAGGATCTTCTTGTTCTCGCGGTACACCTCCTCCTGTGTGACGGCGCTGTCATCGTCCACCCAGGCCGTGTGCTTCACGCCGACGGTCTCGCCGATAACCAGCTTTTGGCCCTTGGTGCCGAGTTCTAGCGGTAGCTGCTGGGAGGCCGATAGTTGGGCGCGGCCTATCGCTTCGTTCGGGATGGTGAGGGTGAGCGTTTCGGCGTCGTTGTCGGGGGTGATGGTGATCGTGGTGGAGCCCTGCATGATCTGGGCTACGCCGGGGTAGATGTCGGTCGGGGCCACGTCGGGGGTGGTCAGGGTGAGCGTCTGGTCGGCGGCGTTGGCGGTGACGGTCACCGACCGGCTGCCCTTGATGATCTGGGCGGTGATCGGGTAGACGGCGGCCTTGGTCACCGTGGCGTCGGTGCCGGGCTTGCCAGGCGCTCCTGGTGCGCCGGTGGCGCCGTGGGCGCCGATCTCGAAGGGATGGCCCCACGTCGGCACGACGGTGCCCGTCTCGGTTTTCGGGCGGATACGTGCCCGGCTGACGTACAGGTTGTCGGTGATCGTGGACGGGGCTTCGATGGTCCAGCCGGTCGGGGCGGTAAGCACCGTGGCTGTGGCGACATCGACCGTGCCGCCGGTCGGGGCGGCGGTGGGGGCGGTAGCCGAGTCGATGTAGATCTCAACGTCGTAGGGGCCGTCGGCGCCGTCCACGCCGGGAGGGCCTTGGCCCGGATTGGGTACCACGGCAGATAGTTGCGTCCAGGTCACGCGCCCGTTAGCCATCGACGCCGCCTCCAACTTGAAGGCTTGGTTGTTGGTGCGGGCCAATACGATCTTGTGAACGATCCTGACGGGCTGCTTCAGCAGGGCCTCGGTGATCGTGATCGTGTTCCCGGCCGGGTCGGTGTAGGAACCTAGCTCGATCTGCGAGCGCGCCGAGAAGGCCACCATCGGCACTGTGAACGTGCCACCCTGCGGGATGCGGTATTCGATGCTGCGATCCGCTTCAATCATCGTGCCGTCGGCGAAATGGTGCTCGATCCGGTTGGTGATCGAGTAGCTAGCCGTCGTGTCCACATCGACAATCAGGGAGCCCTGGTAGTCGGTGATGAAGTCCAGCCCGGCGACGATGCCGCCGTCGATGGTGTCGTCCATCACCGTCACTGTCCACGCCTTCGCCGACGGCTGCTCGCTGGTTACCGGGGTGAAGGCGAGTTCGTGGCTCTGGTGGTACACGTACCCCGAGATCGGTACCGGCGAGAAAGAGAATTCGTTGCTATCGCCCACCGTGATCGTGTCACCGATGGCGGGGGCGTTGGTGGCGTCCAGGTCTGTGGGCCGTACCTCGGTGATGCCACCGCCACCGCTGCCCTGTAGCTGGAAGGTCCACTGGTCGCCGTCAGCGACGACGATGCCCCAGCCAACCACGGGGTTGTTGTCGGCCGCCAGGTCAGACGGCCGGAAGCCTTCGAAGGGTGGCAGCGGGGCACCGGAGATCAGGGCACGCGTGAACACGGCATCTGTGGCGGGCATCTCGATGCCTACCCAGGTCGGGCCGCCATCCACCGCCAGCGTGTAGAACGCGCCGCCGATGTCGTCAGACGATGGGATGTCGAAGACCACGGTGCCGGTCGAATCCGGTACCGCTAGCTCCGGGTCGGGCAGCCATGTCGTGCCGTCAGCATCGGCGAAGCCCTGCCCCAACCGGTGCGCATCCTCCGACCAAACCGGGTAGATACGGACCGTGGACTCCGGGAAACCAGCCCCGATATCGCCCAGGTTGACAGTCAGCTTCGGCACGGCGCCATCCTACAGCAGCGACGGCCAGGAGAAGGTGCCGACGTTGCTGGGCGTGTGCGGGCTACTGAACCTAATGTGATACACAGTTGCGCGGTCCACGAAGCCAGCACCCAAAAATGCGGCATTTTGGGAAGTGTTAGAACTCGTCGTTCTGTATGTGCCGCTATCCGCGGTGCCGCTAATGGTGGCCCACGCTGGCAATGTGAACGTTTCCCCATCTAATATCGCATTGGCGCCTGCGGGATATTGAGCCTCGGCCCATGCGCTCGACTTGTACCAGTGGATGTGTGATTGATCCCATTCAATGACTTGGAAGCCGTCAGGCGTATACCAGAGCCACTGCCCGCTAGTCGCTCCGGCAAACGTCCATCCGGTACCGGGCGCCGATACGGCGATGCTTGCCCATGGCCCCCATTCGCCGCTGTCGCCGCTGGGGTGGCGGATGCGGTAGTCCCAGGTGCCTTCGCCGGGGTTGTCGTCTACTACACCGATGACGTTGCCGGTGGAGATGATCTGCGCCATTGAGGTGCGTTCGCCGGATGGGGCGCGCTGGAGGTCTGCGGGTGTGAATCCGATGGGCCATGCGGCCCGTACTTTGGGGGTGGTCATGGTGTCATCCTAACCGCAGCCGCCCAGACCGCGCAGCGCTGGATCGTCACCTACGGGCGCGCCTCCCCACGTAAGGACCGGATTGGCCGCGCCGGTGTAGCTCGTGTCCGCTAACGCAAAGGGCCGATCTGCTCGGCTGCCAGCCCAGTCGATGAAGGCGCACGGGGTCTCATAGCGTTGCTTGAATTGGAACGATTTTGCGCCATCGGTGAAACCTTCCCAGGTCGCGGGCATGGTCGCGACACTCGCCCCCGCTGCCAACAGCGCCCGACCAGGGAGGCCGGATGCGGTGTAAGCGGATCGGGCCGCGGACGTGGAGGAGTCGCTTGTCAAATAGGCGAGGACAAGTCGCCCGGTATTGGTGGATATCTCCATGAACCAGGTCGCGTTATTGGCGTCGAAGAACGCATAGCCAGGTCCGTTGGCGGTACATGCTCTTGTTGGGAAGCCCACAGGCGCGGGTTCGTCCGCGGCTATGAGGTTGAGGCTGGGGGGTGGGATGGTGTCGGGTTGGCCTATGAGGGTGAGGGTTGGGGCTGGGATGGTGGCTACGGGGGGTACGGTGATGGTGGCCCAGCGGCCCCATAGGCCGCTGTCGCCGGTGGGGCGGCGTAGCCGGTAGTCCCAGGTGCCGGGGCCGGGCGTGTCGGTGTAAGCGGTGCCGTGGGCGTGATCTGTGGCGATGATCTTCACCTCGTCGCCGGAGCGTTCGCCGCTGGGCGCGCGTTGGATGTCGACGTTGGTGTTGATTCCGGCGGGGAGGATGACCTGCACGTCGTGGTTTGCGAGCAGTTTCAGGGTGGGCGCCGCGGGGCCTGACGGGTAGACGGGGTTCGGGTCGCCGCTGTTGTCGCCGCCGGGGAGGTTGCCCGCGGCGTCGGTGAGGCTGAGCCCGGTGATGAGCCGTCGGGTGTCGGCGGTCATGTCGCCGTGTATCTCAGTGGATAGCACTGCCATGCTGTAGGCGGTGGTGCCTTCGGGGCCGGGGATTTCGGCCACGATCACGTCGCCAGAGTCGATCCGTTCGGAATCGGGGGTGTCGGCCACCTCGAAGGTGACGAAGGTGGGGGCGACGATGAGGCGTCGTAGCTGGGCGAACACCATCGCTAGGTCGCCGGGGCTGAACCAGTCGGGCAGCTTCAACACACGGCGCCCGTAGACGGCTACCAGGGCCTCGTTGGACACGCTGCCGCCCAGGGCGGCCGTGACGCCGCCTGCGGGCGCTCTGGGCAGGTCTGCGGCGTGGTAGGCGACGTGTGTGCGCACGAGGCCGTACGCCTCGGCTATGCCAGTACGTTCGCGGGTGAGACCCCATGCGGAGGTGACTTCGGCGATGGGCGAGCGTTCCTCGATGTCGCCGGGCGTCAGGATCCGCACTTGGCCTATCCCGGTCTCGGTGGCCCATCCGCCGACGAAGGTGCTGAGGATCGACAGCAGCGCCGACCATGAGCCCGAGTAGTCGAGCCCTGTGAAGGTCTGCAGGGCGTTGGTGCGGATCGGGATCCCGGAGGCTTCCACGATGGCATCGATGATGCTCGCCATCGACCCGGCTTCGTCGTCAAGGGTGCCGTTGGAGAGCAGCGTGCGCGTGTCGGGGCCTTCCAGCATCCATGTGCGGGGCTGCACGTCGGTGCCTTGCACCGTGAGGGCGGGGAAGCAGCGGCCGGTGCGGCGCACCGATCCGGTCGAGTCGAGCATCTGGTAGGCGTGGGGTTTACGTAGCTGGTCGCGGGTGAGCGTGCCGGAGCGCCAGTAGCGGCCGGTGGTGGACATGAGCACGAGGTGGCCCAGGTCGGTGGTGGCTATGCCGACGTTGGGGGAGCCGGGGCTGAGGTCGCTGCCCCAGCGGGCGCGCCAGGACACGAGATGCCCGGCGGGGATCGCCGCGGCGGGGTGCTGGTAGCCGTCGTCGGCCCAGTCGATGCGCCAGCTAGGCGACATATCGGGCGTTCGCTCGGGAGGCGCATGTACGGCAGTTGGTGCCGCCACAGGCCGCGCAGGTGCGCTCGCGGTTGCCGTGAACATGGCATGAGCAGTCGGCTGGCGCGGCGGCCATGTCGGCGAGAGCGATGATTGGGGCGCCGTCGTCTGGGGCGATCGGCGCCTTGCGGGCGGCCCGACGTTTGCGGGTGTCGGGGAGCTGCTTGGCGTTGTAGCAGGCGGGGCTCACGCTGCGCGGGCATGTGTCGCGTCTGTCGGCCCAGCGGTCGTGCTTGTTGAGCTTGGCGGGGAGCGGGTCGCCGCAGATGCGGCAGTGGCGTTCGGTCATTCTGCGAGTCTTCCTCGGTCGGTGTTGGCGGCTTGGATGATGCGCTCGGCGAAGTCGGGGGATTGGGGGTTGAGCAGCGCGGTGTCTAGTTGGGCGCGATTGATGTTCACGAGGTCGTCGAGGTGGGCGTTGAGGTTGCCGAGTTCGGCGGCGATGCCGAGGCTGTCGCCGAGCGTGGTTCCGGCGCCGGGGCCTTGCAGCGACGGGCGTAGGGCGTTGCGGGTGAGGTCGCCTAGCAGCGGGATGTCGCCTGCGGTGGGGGCGAGGCCGCCGATGATGCGGTGTAGGGGGTTGTCACTGAGGGTGAGCGACGTGGCTGCCGAGTCGAACGCTTCGCGGGTGGTGGGGGCGTTCAGCCCGGCGAGCGATGTCTGCCCGAGGATCGATTCATCGAAGCGGAGTTCTTCGCCTAGCCCGATTGCGCCGGTGCGAACGCCACGGGCAAGCCGTAGGCCGCCTTCGGCGCCGAAGAGGCCCTGGGCGATGGCGTTGGCCTGTTCGGGTTCGGCTTGGCGGATCGCATCGAAGGCGGTCTGGGTGGCTGTGCGGGCGTCCACACCCTCCGCGGAGGCGCGGCGGATGAACTGGTTCAGGGCCGGACTGACTCGGGATATCTGGACACCCGAGCGGCGCAGGTCGGAGATGAACTGGACCGATTCGAGGAAGCTGAGCCCGAGCTCGGCTAGCACCGGGCCGTACTCCTCGAGCGCGGTGATTAGTTCGCTCGGATCCTGTCCGCTGGTCTGGGCGGTGGCTATGGCTAGGGCGATCTGGTCGAGCGCCGAATCGCCGCCCACGCCGTAACCGATGGCGGCCTGCAGCGCACCGGTCGGGTCGGCGCCGATAGCGGACACGCCTGATAGCTGCGCGGCGGCTGCGGGGCCGCTAATGCCCAGCACGGAGCCGGGGCCTTGTAGGGCCTGTACGGCGGCTATGGCGTCGTTCTCGGCGACGCCTGCGCGCAGCAGTTCGGCGGTGAGGTCTTGGCTATCAAGGTTGCCTTGCGCTCGGGTGAGGCGTTGGATGACACCCTCGGCGCGGTCGATGGCCTCGGTGATCCCCTCCACCAGCGCTACTGCCACCGTCGCGAAACCGGTCGCCAGGTTACGGGTGAGGTCGGTGAACCGCTCGGAGATCGACCGGGCGGCGTCTTCGGTCTCGTCCTGGGCTTCGATGAAGTACCGGATGAACGTCCTAGCCACCGCCTGCCACCTTCTCTAGGATCGCTTCGGATCGGTCGCGCCAGGTACGCAGCACGGCCCGCGTGTTGGCCCTACGGCGTGCAGCGGAGGCGTAGCGGCTCGGGTTGAACCGGTTGGGGCCGACGATGCCCTGGTCCACGTATCCGGCGTATGGGCGCCCGCTGGCGTTGAGTGCGGAGTTGAGGAGCACGAAGCCACGATACCGGCCGGAGCCGCCGCGGCCCTGACGGGTGAAGAACCGGCGCCTGGATTCGTCGCGCGACCACGGCCCGACGTTGGAGGTGGCGCCCCGCGACGGCCAGTGTGATTCACGGCGCCCCAGCACCCGCGCTAGTTCGCGGCCCACCCGTGACGGCTGCGGCGCTATCGACGCCACATCGACGCGCACAAGCTCGGCGAACTCGGAGGCTCCCGCGGGTGGCGATTCGACGTTGGTCACCGTGCCGGTAGGGCCGGTCCATTGGATGCGGTAGCGGAGGTCGATGGTCATAGCTGTACGGCCTCCTCGCGGTAGTCGTCGATGTCGATGTCGTGCTCGGTGCGGAGATGGTCGGCGATGTCCTCGCGGAGGCTGGTGGGGAGGAGCGCCATGTCGACCCAGCCGAGCGACCGGGCCGCTACACCTCCGTACATTAGCTGATGTCGGCGCATCTGGCGTGCCGACGTGGAAGCGTCGAGCAGGCGTTGGATGTTGCGGCGCGCGGTGGTGACGGCGTGGCGGGCGGTACGGCGGGCCGCGACCCGTTCCTTCTCGCTCAGATCACGGCTCGAGTCGTTGAGCCAGTCCATCTCCGCCGCGGCCTCCAACAGCACCGTCACATCCGGGTCCGTGGAGGTGTCGAGGTCGTTCTCTCTGAGCCAGCGCTTCGTGCGGTCCAGGGCTCCGTTGGTCATCGGTACCATTCCCCCTCGTGGTTGATCCACAGCACGCGGCCCCGTTCGGCTGTGGCGCTGAGGTGCTTCCAGCCTTCCCAGTGGGCGATCTCTATTAGCTGGGCTGGCTTGCGGAGGTGGACCGGCCGCGGCTTCAGGGCTTCCTCGTAGCTGCACCGGTACACCCAGGTCTCGTGGCTGTAGTCGCTCGTCATCGTTTCCTTTCTAGGAACTCTCGGCGTTGGGCTTCCCAGACCTTCTTGCCGCCGAACTCGTGCACGGCGCGGGTCAGGCAGTAGTAGCGCATCGCGTCGGTGCCGTGGTCGGGGCTCGGTACCGGGATGTCCTTGCCGATCATGCTCTGGTCTTCGTCCCAGACGAGTTGCCCGAGCTCGCGCAGCAGTTCGGGGCAGCGGGCGCCCCAGATCTTGAGCGCGCGGGTGTCGAGCCAGAGGTTGGTTTCGGCCACTCCCTCGTCCCAGTCGTTCATCGCCTTGCCGACCGTTGTCGGGCTGCCCTGGTACTGGGTGGCGAACTCCTGGCGCACCGCGAGCGCGGCCGGGTCCACGATGATCGACGCCACCTTCGGAGCGTACGTTGTCGCCCATCGGCGAATCTTGGCTACCAGTTCCCGCGGTTCTAGCTGCCCGTGCAGTTGGTGGTCGATGCGGAGCTCGTCGACGATCCACGACACGCCGGTCGCGGTTCGCCCGATCAGCAGTGCATGTGTGACGCTGGACTCGCCGACATCGATGGCGATGTCGTGCACCAGCATGGGCTCGTCGGGGGCGCCGCGGGAGGCTTCGTAGAAGCGGGGATACACGAGGCCGGTGGCGGCCGACCATTCCCCCTCCACCATCCGGGCGTACATGTGTCCGCTGTAGAACGACTTGAGGCTGGCGATGTAGCCCGGCGATAGGCCCGGATTGTCGCGCAGGGTGGTCTTGATGATCTGGGCGTCATAGTCGGCGGCGTTGTCGATCAATGTCGTCTTGAGCGGATGCAGCGGGCCGTCGGGGTTGGTGGTGCCGATCAGCTTGGCGTCGCCGACCCGGCAGCGGGCGTTCGCAGCGGCGACGATGCTCGGCGGGAGGGTGGTCAACTCCTCGAGCAGCATTCCGCACAAGTTGAAACTGCGCAGCCGCGGTTCGGCGCGCTTGTCCTGGGCGACCAACGCGATGAGGGTGTTGGGTAGCCCGTTGGCGCCCGGCACCGACATGCGCCCGTCCGAGTCGGGGGTGAGGTCCAGATCGAGGATCCGTTCGAGGCCACCCTTGAGCACAGACGCCAACTGTGGATGGCCCTTCGTGAGGATGCCGAACTCGGCGCCCCCATACCGGCTCTGCGCCAGGGCGAACCCGATCAGGGCGGCCTCGCTCTTGCCGGAACCGACCGGCCCGGTGGTGATGGTCCACCGATGGCGGCTGCCACCGTAGGCGGCGATCTGGGCCTGCTTGGGCGACAGTCTCACCG
The DNA here is from genome assembly GCF_965214065.1 of Candidatus Poriferisocius sp. GTDB lineage: Bacteria > Actinomycetota > Acidimicrobiia > Acidimicrobiales > Bin134 > Poriferisocius. Next base: position 4,140 of record NZ_CBDCAT010000020.1, on the reverse strand, counting down.
CACTACTCCCACAGCGTTGAAGGGGGCCGGATCCACGCCGAAGATGCAGCAGATGAGCCCATACCCCCACGGGTCCGACTTGGGCGAAGCGGCCGCGGCGGGGCCGTGCCATCCCGGCAGCGTCTTGTCGATCAGGCAGATGCCGTCGGCGGTGGACCACGCCCGCGGTTGCCACCGGCTCGCGCCCCACGGGCCGAGCAGACACAATGCTTGGATGTCGCCGCGCTCGTACTGGTCCATCGCATGCATGGCCCAGGCCGTCATCTCGCTAAAGGGAGGATTGCACCACACGCGCCCCGACCACTTGCGCGCCAGGCCATCCATCTGGGCCGTGTAGATCATCGACGCCTGCACGGTCTTGTTGGCCTCCGCGGAGGACGCCGGGTCCATGTCGATGCTCCCCATCGCTTTGCGAGCGGCCTCGATGATCACCGGGGGAGTCCACCATTCCCCGCTCAGGGGAGCAGCCGCCGGTACGTTGCGCATCGGCAGCGGAACATTCTCGAAGCCCGTCACGCCGTTACCTCCTGGTAGTAGGCCGTATGGGGTTGGGCGGCCGGTGAGCTCGGCCAGATCCAGCGGATACCGGGGCGGGTGGTGCCGTGCCGGGCGTCGTACTCGCCTTCGATGATCCGATCACCACCATCGAGTTCGACGTCGCGGAGCACCTGCACGTCGAACAGGTCGCCCTGCAGCGCTGCGTGGGCCTCCACGTACGGGATGGGGTTGGTCGAGTAGATCGAGTCGGTGTGGGCGTAGACCACATTGCAGCCGTCCATCGCCCGCTGCATCATTATGCGGCCCTTCTCGAGCACGTGGGCGCCGATGGCATGCCAGCGATCATGCGCCCAGGCGTCGGGCCGATTCTCGAGCACGCGGCCGTCATGTGTGAGCTTGCGGGTCACGTCGCCGAAGTCGATGTGCTCGGCGCCGAAGTCGCGGGCCAGTTCGAGCTCCTCCACGTCTTCGGCAGTCATGTCGTCGGTCACGTCAACATAGCTGTAGTTGCGCTGCGACAGCTTGCCCCACAGGGCCACGCTCAGGGCCTTCGCAGACGGCCGGATGCGGTCCGGGGCAAGGGTACGCAGATGCAGCATGCGGCGCGCCCATGACGACAACCTCTCGGACTGCTCGTAGGCGGAGCAGCGCAGCACCGTCAGATCGTCCGGGTCGCATGTGGCCAGGGCTTCGCGCATGCCAGCGGTGGCGACCTTGTACCGGGCGCCCTGGTGCATGTACTCCACCAGCACCAGACGGTCCCAGTTATTCATGATCTCCGCCAAGTGCTCGATGCTCATTCCCCGATCCCACCAGCCAATCAGTTCGCCCGGCATGGGGTTAGTGGCCATGATCCGGGGATAGAAGGCATTGAAGTCCATGTAATACAGCTTGTCGTAGTGGCCCGGCACTGGGCTCACCCGTACCGGCTTCTGGGCCTTGCGCACGTGATACTCGTACGCGTGCAGGTCCGGATTGGTGTGCTGCCAGAGCGTGGTGTCGGGGGTGACCCAGTGCCGGAGGCTGCGCAGCGCCTGGCGGGCGATGGTCCAATCCATACGCCCCAGCTCGTGGCGCATGAGAAACTGCGACCATTCCCGCAGCCACTCCACCTGTTCCTTCTCCTCGTGGGCCAGGATGCCCTTCGGGTGGATATTGCCAAGCTGCATGACATCTATCGCCCGGTTCCAGCCCGACCGTTTGCTCACATCGTGCACCGTGTCCACAATGACTCCCCGAGAGTCGCGGATGTAGCGCACCTTGTCCCTGGACCGGTATTCGATCCTGACGACATGGGGAGTCACCTCGCCGAGCTCGTGGCGCACCCGCTGGAAGCCCGGCGGATCGCCCAAAAACGACAGATCGCGAGCGGCGTCGCCGAACACCACAAGCAGCCGGTCGCCGTACTCGCGTATGCGCGGCCACACCTCGGCATCCGGCGGCACGTACACACTCTCCTCCATCGGCGGGTCGCCGAAATGGCCAATCGGGTAGATGAAGGTGCCACCATGCACCGCCGAACAGTTGGCGGACTTGTAGTCGATGCACTTCACGAATACCAGGAAGCGGCGATCCCGCACCTGGCCTAGGGGTTTCAAGGGTCTCATGGATTCCTTCTCGGGAGGCTGCTGGTCAATTCTGGTGGGGTCCGAACACGCAGCGGGCCACCCGTTGGCACGCCCCGATTAGGGGCGATAGGTGACCCGTACTGCTTGTCGGAGGCTTCTGCTAACTGCTGTGTCAGCGAGGGTGCCGATTCGTTCACAGGGAACACGCCGACACGGGCGCCGTAGATGGTGTCGAAGGGCAACGTCACCCGCAGATCAATGCCGGGGATAACAGGCGGCCGGGGGCGTGCCGACACGGGCAGCGACTCGCGGGCCGGAAGCACAGACCGGCCGCGCACATGCTTGTCGAAGCCCTGCGCCCGGCGCAGGCGCACATAGGTGCTGCGCACGTCGCGGATCGAATCGTTGCCGATCCCACGGCCCTGCAGCCGGGTCACCAGGCCTCGCACGTCCTGGCGGGTCGCCCCGCGGTCCAGCGCATCGAAAATCGAGCCCAGTTCCCGCGTGGTGAACTGGCGGTTACCTATGCGGGCCACACCGACGCACCCTCCGCCAGTACGCCAATGGTGGCCCGGTACTGCTTGACCTTGCCGTTCATGCCCAGGTAGCGAACGACCATCATGAGCGCCGGATCGCCGGGGCGCAGACCCAACGCCGCGGCAGCGGCGATGGCGTGCTCAACCGTCGTGCCCAGTTGCGCCTTCTCTAACGCGACCAGCATCCAGCCCGAATCGTCTGACAGGATGAGGAGGCCGACATCACGGGTCCGATCGTAGCTAAGGGCGCCACGAGTCGGCGACCAGTAGATGACACGGCCCACCAAAGCCTCGTCGGGCGCTTCGAGCTCCTCCTGGCGCACGAAGCGGGCGGGTGGGGTCCGGACCCACTCCACCGGCAACGCTGCCACATCATCAAGCCGCATCGTCGGGCAACCTCCAGCCTGGGCACTCGGTATGTTCCCACCAGTGCCGGATACTGCCCTTCAACCGGCGCAGATTCTTGTCGGTGAACCGCACCGACTGGCTGCCGAGCGGCCGGAACGTCCACGCTTCGATTAGCTCGCTCCAGTCCAGCCAGCCCACCCCGTAATCTCCGATGCGCACGAGCCGGGTACGGCGGCCCACCATGCGCACAATGCCCACACGCTGCGAACGACGTTCAGGCATCTATCCACCTCTCGTCCCAGACGTGAGTCGCCGGTACGGGCGGGCGGCACTCGGTCTCGTTGCCGTCGCGTACCTGGTTGCACCAGAGGCACTGCACGATCCGGCGCTTCGGCTTCCAGCCGTGGAGCAGGTTCCGGCTCGTGCGCACCGCCCACTCGGCGATTGCCCAGTACTCCCGTTCGCAGGTCGCGTCGAAGGTCGTCGTCGCGCCCGTGTCGGGGTTCTGGTAGGCCACGATCCCACGCCAGTACCGATGAGCCCCGACGCCCATCTGCCGAATCGTGGTCGTGATCGTCAAACCGCTAGCGCTCATGTCGTCATCGGTCAGGGCCGCGGCCGCTTCACCCTCGTCGCCGAGGTCGAGGTGCTCGCAGTCCATCCACAGCTCCCCGCACACGCCACACAGATCGTTCACGACTTCTCCCGCTCGGGGTTGTAGGTGCAGAACGTGGCCCAACTCGTCGCCGTCCCGTAATCGATCACCGCATCGATGATCGGCTGCCAGTGCTTCGTGCCCAGGCCGATAGCCTCGCTCACCGCATCCATCACGGCCTCGAAGGCCGCATCGACCCGATCCTCGGGCCGGTGGTCATCATCGGCGTATCTGGGGCGGCCGCTTGGCTTGGGGGTGGGGATGATGGTCATTCTGTCTCCTTGCTTGGTGTGGGGATCAATCAGTGGTCAATTGCCCATCCGCCCGGCATGTAGGCGGCCCGGCGGTAGAAGGTCGTCACGATGTTGTCGTGCTCCGGGTAGCTGGTCACCCGCTTGATGGCGGCCATATCCCTGTACTCGGGGCAGCAGGCCAGCGCTGCCTTCGCGGTGCGGTGCTTGGTGTGGCACGCCTGGGCGCCGTGTGTGCACCGGTAGTAGGTCTTGCGGGTGGGGCTTGCTGTGCTGTTCATGAG
>NZ_CBDCAT010000019.1:0-5743 GCF_965214065.1 Candidatus Poriferisocius sp. | reverse complement strand
GGCTCGTCTCCCAAGGCTATAGTCAGCGGCGAGAAACGCACGTCGAGACGTGGAATTCAGTCGAGTACCAAGTCACTATCCACGTATTTACCAAGCCTTAGGAATTAGGAATTGGGGCGGGGGTAATTCGTAATTCTCAATTCCTAATTTTTTAAGCCAACTCACTGCACTAGGGTGAACTTGCGCGTCTGCAGGAACGAACCGGCCTCCAAGCGGTAGAAGTACAGACCGCTGGACACGGCGTGCCCGCGCTGGTCGCGGCCGTCCCAGGTGATGGAATACTGGCCGGAGGCTAGGGCTCCCGACAACAGGGAGAAGACGCGCTGCCCGCTGAGGTTGTATACCTCCAGCTTCACGAAGATATCTTCACCCAGCCCGGCAGCGGGGATGGTGAAGGGGATGATGGTGGTGTCGTTGAAGGGGTTGGGGTAGTTCTGCCCCAGCAGGAAGCTCGACGGCAGAGAATCGTCGCTGCCCCCGGTCACGGCCGTGATCATACCGGCATTGTAGTCCCCCGGCGTGGGCTGGTCGAGAAAGCCGAAGTGGGACGGGTCCTCCGGCAGACGCCCATAGGAGACATCGTCGAGCTGGCCGCCAAAGGACACCAGATCCAACAGCGCCCCACCCTTGCTCGCCGCATCGGTGAGGGTCACCACTTCGCCGGATTGCGAGAGCTTGAAGTTGGCGTGCAGCCCCGGGGTGTCGCCTTCATCGTCATCGGCCCACACCACGAGGCTGGCACCTGGAGCCAGTACCGTCCCTCCGGGCAGGCTCCACTTGTGCAGATCTTCGGTGTCGTCGCTGAGGAACATCCCCGATAGGTCAACCTGCTCGTCACTGACATTGGTCAGCTCGATCCAGTCGTCGCTGTCGCCTTGGGGATCGAGGACGACTCCCCGATTGGCCGCCATCAGCTCCGTGATCCAGATCGGGCTGGTGGCGGCCAGCGGCGCGTTGGCGAGCAAGGCGTACACATCGTGCTCTGCACCGGCGGGAGCATAGGCGACCGTGCCGAAGCTGTCGTCGGTGCGGGCCTCAACATAGTAGCGGACCCAACCCTTGTCGGGCAGGGGCAGGTGGGCACCGTAGGTGCCGTCGTTGGCCGAGCCATCGCCGTGGGCGCCGTCGTCGAGCATGACCAGGGTGCTGAAGGCCCCGGTCAGACCGGTGGACCAGTGCAGGAGTACTTCGACCACGGCGGGCGTGGCCGCGAGGCTAACGGTGATGTGTGCCTGCGAGTTGGTGCGTTCCGTGTTCACGGCGAGGATCGCAGGAGAAGGCCGATTCACCTCCGCGTGGGACAAGAGGAAGTCGCGCCTCTCCCTCACGAAGCTCTCCAACTCGGCGGGGCTCGCCTCGAAGTCGGCGGTGGTGTAGAACTTGTGGGGGTCGGCTCGCACCTCGGCCTCGATGAGCCGCTCGTACTGCTCCACCTGTGGCCCCAAGGTCTCCCAGGTCAGCGACCGGTTCAGCACGGTGCGCACATGGGCGAGGTAGCGCTGCCGCAGGGCAGGTACGCTCAGTAGCTGGCTGATGACGGGTCGGTCGGCGTCGTCTTCGCCGTCCATGGGATCGCGGGTGCTCAGCCTGGCGTTGAGGGCTTCGTTACCGTCGTACTGGAGGGGATGCATGCGCCCGCTCTCGGGCTCGTAGTAGAGCTGGTAGTCTGAGCCCTTGGTCAGGTAGCTGTCGTCGTCCCCAAAGACGCTCTCCACGGCGAGGAACCACAACCAGCGATCCACGTCCATGATCGGTTCGAGAGCCTCCTCAAGCTGGTCGGCGGGCGTGTTGTTGAGCACCTCACACAGCGCGATCAGGTGCGCCCATGGGTCATCGGTGTTTTCCGCCTTGAGCAGATAGAGGGACTCGTACACGGCCGGATCGTCGCCCTGCCAGGTCAGCGCCCTGTCGCCGCCGAAGGCACCGCCCCCTGGCGGTTGTTGGCCCGGGTTGGTTCCCGTCGTGTCGGCGCTGGGTGGTGCGCCGCCTCGTGGGGGCCGTTGGCCTGGGTTGGTTCCCGTCGTGTCGGCGCTGGGTGGTACCCCGCCCCGTGGGGGCCGTTGGCCCGGGTTGGTTCCTGCGCCATCCGGTTGGCCACCTCCTGCACCGCCGGTCTCGACCTTCCAGCGGTCGCCGTCGTTGCTGGGAAACCACTCGGCCATCATGTCGGCGTTGATCTGCTGGACATTGGCGTACACGCCCCAGTTCTGACCGTTGATGATCAGATGCACGTGGTTGGCCTTAGGCGTGGGGACGTAGTTACGGGCCTCGTGGAAGTAGAGGACCTCGTGCATGAAGGAGGGATCCAGATAGGCATTGTTGAGATTGAGGGTCCGGTAGCCCATCAGGGTCTGGTCTTCGTCGACGAAGTCCATCTCGATGTTGAAGGACTTCTTCTCGGAGTCCCCCGTCCTCGTGTACGACGTGTTGCCGCGGAAGCGCACACCCACCTCGGGATAGGTGACGCCCTCCACGGTCAGGTCGGCGAGGATGTTCTCTCCGGTGCCGTAGTTGGCGGTGAGCTGGTCCCACCAGTCGGCTGGCTCGAAACGCAACTCGAATGTCCGCAGGACCGTCTCATCGTACAGGGTACTGGCCGACGGCCCGGACTGGATCAGGGTGGACCCATCATCGCTTAGGTGTATGCTGGGCGACAGATCGGCCTGCAGAGCCGTCCTTGCCAGTAACAAGAAGATGAGGGGCAGGGCACCCCCGATGGGGCGTGAGAACTGACCGGTTGACATGGCGTTGTCCTTTTTGAATGGCGAGTGGTGGAGTGATCAGTCGTAGTCTTCGTCGAAGAACAGGTTCACGCGACCGATCTGGGGCAGGGCACGCAGTTCCGAGACCAGATGGCTGGAGGCATCCTCGTTCCTAAGACTCACGTAGAAGGAGATCTCGAGATCGTCCCCGGCTTGGGACTGGGTGTTGACGAGATGATGGCGGCGGCAGAAGCGGCGTAGGATGTCGGGGTAAGGAGCTTCAATCCCGGCACTCGGTGTGTAGGTCATCTGCAGCAGGTAGTCGCGTTGACGGCGGGAGCGCGACTGGACCTTCTCGATACCCAGCATGACCAGCCCGATCGCCACGGTCCCGCCGAGGGAGATGGTGGTCAGACCGACACCAGCAGCCATGCCCCCGGCGAGACTGAAGAAGATGAAGACGATGTCGCGCACGTCCTTGACTGCGGTGCGGAAGCGGATGATGGACATGGCACCGACCAGCCCGAAAGCCCGGGCTAGGTTGTTACCAATGACCATGATGACGATGCAGGTGATCATCGCCAGAACGATCAACGCGCTGACGAAGGCATTGGCATTGCTCGACCGGTGCGTGACCCAGCGGTAGAAGCGAGCCACCATCAGACCGCACATCAGGGCCACAGCTAGGTTGGTGGCCGCCTGTTGCGGACTCAAGGCTAGTGGTGAGACTAGGCCACTTACGTCTAGGAAGGCATTCACGGGTTCGTCTGGGCCGATGATCGCCGTGGCAGATCGTGATCGTCGAGGCAGTTGCAGTACTTGGAGAACGAGGCGCGCCTCAGGCCGAAGTCGCTGACGATACTCTTGAGCCACGAAGGACTGGCACCGTAGTGCTTGACCTCGACCACCGTATCGCGCCGTGCCCGCACCACGGGCTGCCGGCCGAACAGCTCGGTGGCTCCGGGGAAGGCGCGGCTGCGGAGACTGCTGTCCAGCGTAATGCGCAGATCGTTATTGAAGCGTCCGAAGTAGGCCTCGCGTTCGTAGCGGGTGAGGACCACCGGGCGCAGCCCGTGGCGGCGGATCCGGTACAGGAAACGGCACATATCCTCCTTCGCCCGGTCATCGCCGAGGGCGTAGCGCTCCACATCGCCGGTTGCTAGCAGGGTGTCGAGGTCGCGGTGCAGCACCCAGGCCCGGGCCTTGGAGACTATGCGGTCGTCCTTGCGCTTGATCTCGAGCACCACCGGGGCGTCATCGGCGCCCTCGTTGTAGCCTCGGAGACGCACCTTGTACCGGTGCTGCAGTCCGTCCACCTTCTGGTGGTAGGCGTCGAAGCCCGGCGTGTCGAAGTAGATGCTGTGGATGGTATAGCCCACCTTGCCCGGCGGCGTGTGCCTGTCCCGGACCACGAAGGGTTCGAAGGCGCGTCGTAGGGGCTCCAGCGTGTCCTGCGTCGCCGGGTACTTCAACTCGTATCGGTCTCTTCGAGCGTCCATCCAAGGTATCCTGTGTCTGTGTTGTGTGTTTTGACGTTGTCGTTGGGTCTGGGTCAGAGCGCCAGAATGCGTTGCAGGCGATCGAGCCAGGTTTGGGCGTCGGCGGCGATACGGCACTGCCCCACCAGTCCGGGCACGAGGGCACCGTCCACGCTGTCCAGCCGGGCCACAACAGCCACGAACTGTCGCCCGTCGATGGCGGAGAACGCCTCGGTTTTCAGCCGCGTCAGTTGTCCCGTCGCCGGTGGCAGACCGGCATCCCACTGCAATTGGACCCGGAGGCCCGGTTGCAGCCGCAGGTGGTCGGTCCAGGCCACGGGCATGATGGCGGCCCAGGCCGTGGTATCCTGTACCACGGCCAGCGTGTCGCCGTGGCCCCCGAGGAAGCGGCCGTCGATGGGCGAGCGCACCACATCCGCCTCGATGTCGAGGCGCACTTGGTCTAGCTGGCTCAGCAGATCGGCGATCCGGGCCTCGATCCACCGGAGCTCCTGCTCGGGGCCGCCCGTCCGAGCCGTCTGTAGCTGGGCCTCGGCGATGCGGACGCGGAGGTCGGCGGCCTCAACGGCGGCCTCGACGAGCTCCAGATCGGCGGGGGCCACCAGGTTGTGCTCGAAGAGCGACCGCTGACGAACCAGCGTGCGCCGCTGCTGGGCGGCCTCCGCCTGCGCCAAGGCGAGGCGCACGTCAGCCTCGCGCACGAGGGAGGCCTTGTCACCGGAGCGGGCCAGCTCTAGGTAGGCCCGCTCGACGTCTAGCTGCCCCTGCAGCTCGGCCTGTCGCCGAGCGGTCAGCGCAGAGATCCGGCGGCCGATGGGATCACCAGCGGCCACGGACACTCCTGAGGCCAGCTCCGGTAGGGTTTCGAAGCGAATGCGGTCGCCACGCTCGGCACCGAGAATCGTCCGACGGAGGTGACGCCCCTGTAAGTGGTCGGTGAGTGAACCGGTGATCACCCCGTCCGCGTCCTGCTGTAGCACCCACTCCTGGCTCGGGACGGCCCGGGCCGACACGGTCAGACTGTCGGTCAAGGGGTCACAACCGGTTCCTAAGCTGAACACTAGAAGAAGGGGCACCGAGAATCCGACCGATCCCATGGGTCGTGCGATGTGTCTCATCTTCTCCCTTTCCTTGCGCTTATCGCTATTGACTGTTGCCGATAACAAATGGTTCGGGTACTGTCCCTTAGACAATCCATTCCCCTCACTCATTCCCAACAGTGGCGTCTTTTTTAACTGATGTTACGCAGCGGCTATCGTCTGTGTCGCCCAATCGCTCGTGGCCGAAATTCCGCTAGGGCTTTCTTCTTCAGAGGATGTTAAGAGGTTGGCCTTGCTGTCTTTACCACAGGCGAGTAGAGGACTCAGAGGCACGTTGGCCATAAAAAGGCCGACGGCGCGCAGTGCCCGACGGCGCGAGATGAGCTGGGTGCTGGGTGCTGAGGTAAACTGTCGATTGACGGCCATCGGTCTATCGAAGCCTGTCGATCCAAGATATTGGGGTGAAATTGAGAATTTTCTGGAAAACTGCGTAGTCGCACAG
>NZ_CBDCAT010000018.1:0-1946 GCF_965214065.1 Candidatus Poriferisocius sp. | reverse complement strand
GAATCTGTCCTGGATATATGTTGCCATGTATATCCACATTTGATGTTGACTGTGTTGTTTATATACTGTATGTAAGTGGATAGTGTTGTTGCCATGTAGGGATGGTCGATATGGCCCTCAGCGTCGACGTCATACCCAACCGTTCATCGCCGCCGGCCATCCTGTTGCGGGAAGCCTGGCGCGAGGGGAAGCGGATCCGCCGCAGAACGCTGGTCAATTTGTCGAAGGCACCGCCGGGCCTGGTCGATGCGGTTCGGGCCTGGCTCAAGGGCGGGGTGGTGTATTCCGCCATCGATGATGCGGTCTCGATCCGCCGTGCGCTGCCACATGGGGCGGTGGCAGCTGTGTTGGGCACCGCCCGTCATCTCGGCCTCGAGCGCATGCTGCATCGCAGCCGCTCCCGCATGCGGGACCTGGCGCTGGCCGCCATTGCCGCCAGGATCCTCGCGCCATCCTCCAAGCTGGCCACGGCCAGGCAGCTCTCACCGGATACTGCCACCAGTTCCCTCGGCCCCCTGCTCGATCTCGGCGAGGTCAGCGGCAACGAGATGCTGGAGATGCTGGACTGGCTCTCGTCCCGCCAGCCATGGATCGAGGGCTCCCTGGCCCGGCGGCATCTCTCGGGCGGGACGCTCATCCTCTACGATGTCTCATCCTCGTACATGGAGGGAAGGCAATGCCCGCTGGCCGAATTCGGCCATAGCCGCGATGGCAAGCGCGGCAAGAGGCAGATCACTTACGGCCTCCTCTGTGCAGAAGATGGCTGCCCGGTGGCCATCGAGGTCTTCTCGGGCAATACCGCCGATCCACAGACGGTGGTATCGCAGGTGCAGAAGATCCAGGCCCGCTTCGGCATCGAGAAGGTGGCGCTGGCCGGTGACCGGGGGATGATCACCACGGCGCGGATCCGGGAGGATCTGGCGCCTGCCGGGCTGGACTGGATCTCGGCGCTCAAGAGCCAGGACATCCGCAAGCTGGCCAGGGGTGCCCCGCCGGTGCTGGTGCTCGAGGCGCTGGTTCCGGATGCGGTGGCCGAGATTGCCTCCCCGGACTTCTCCAGAGAGCGGCTGATGGTCTGTCTCAATCCGAGATTGCGGGCCGAGCGGGCCCGCAAGCGGGAGGAACTCCTTGTGGCCACCGAGGAGGTGCTTTCCGGCATTGCCGCCGCCCATGGTCGCGGCAAGCCAGGTGCGGCGGCGCGCGCCCGCACCTGGAAGGCGATCGGCAGGAAGGCAAACCGGAAGAATGTGGAGAGGCATTTCGACATCACCGTCACCGATGGGGAGATGGTCTGGGCCCGGAGTGAAGAGAGGATCAATGCAGAGGCGCGCCTTGACGGTATCTGGGTGGTGCGCACCAGCCTGGGTGCTGGTGCCATCGGAGCGGAAGCGGCGGTGGAGGCGTACAAGCGTTTATCCACGGTGGAGCGGGCATTCCGCATGGCCAAGTCGGACCTCGCGATCCGTCCCATCCATGTCTATACCGCGACCCATGTAAGGGCGCATGTGTTCCTGTGCATGCTGGCGCTCTACGTGGAGTGGCATATGCGGCGGCGACTGGCGCCGCTGCTCTTCCAGGATGATGAGAAGGAAGGTGCCCGGGAAGAGCGGGCTTCACCGGTGGCACCGGCCAGGGTATCGGCGAGTGCGAAATCCAGGGCAGACAGCAAGCTGACTGCTGACGGGCTGCCGGTGCACAGCTTTCGCACGCTCATGGAGGATCTGGCCACGCTGACGCTGAACGAGGTGAGCCTGCCGGGCAATCCGGAGCTGGCCCTGCCGCTGCTGGCGGTGCCGACGCAGCTGCAAAACCGCGCCTTTGAGCTTCTGAACATCGACCCGGCCCGGATGTTGCCATGTATATGACAGGTTGACAGCCGGAAGACGGTCCGAAAAGCTCTTGAAAATCAGTAGGATGTTCCAGGGATTCTTCTTGAGGCGGTCCTG
>NZ_CBDCAT010000017.1:0-4499 GCF_965214065.1 Candidatus Poriferisocius sp. | reverse complement strand
ACTCCAATCACAGGTTCCGGTGGAGCGGTGCGGTAGGGGGCGCCCATAGCGCTCCCGGTGGTGGCACCGCCGGGGATGACGATGTCAACACGGCGAGTATGGCCACGGTCAGGATTCCCGCTGATGCCGATGACGGCGACACCATCGACGTCTCGGTGACGGTGACCGACGACACCAGGATCTCGGTGACCACCGAGATTCAGCTACTGGTGGGCGAGAATGCGCAACCGACGGCAAGCGGCGTGCGTGGTACTGACCCAGACGGCGATGGCCCATCGCCCAAGCTCTTGAGAATCAATGACGGCTTCCAGAATCAGAAGGACGGTTCAACGGTTACCATCCGGGGTGTCGGTTATGACGCCGATGGGGAGTCGTTGCTCTACAACTGGAGCGAGATCGACCTGGCTACTCAAGAGCCTGACGAGGATCCAAAACTAGAACTGCAAGGCTCGTTCACCGACACTGTGTCGTTCGAAGTTCCTGAACTGGAGTCCGGTGGTGAAAATCTAACGGTCTTCTTGAATATGACAGTCATTGACCCGAACGGCGCTTTTGCTACAGACGGTGTCTTGATCACGATTGTCAATGACGACGATGCGCCGGATGCTGACGCCGGTGACGATGAGCAGGTCGATCCCGAGGACTTTGTCCGGCTGAACGGCTCTGGGAGTTCCGATGCAGATATCGGCGACAAGATTTCCTACAGGTGGGACTACCTCGGCGCGACCATGGATCCGGCACCGGATGAGCGCTCTCCGCTGTCGGCCGACGAGATTGATGAGCTCAAGGGTTGGATCCTGCCCCAGGACTTCACCGGCACAACCGTCGAAACGTCCGACTACATCGTGACTGGCGGTGGCCAGCTCAAAGACGGGGTTACCGGTCTGACCAATCTCAAGAGCACCAGTTCCCCTTATCCGTACTTCGACGCCCCCGACCTCACCGGGTTCAACAACATCAAGCTGACCTTCAGGTTGCATGTGAAGGACTCGGGCGGTACGGACATCGACGGTGATGATGCGACAACCACCGCCGACGTAACCTCACTTGACGAAGCCGACGTTGATGCGGACTTGGATGGGAACGGTGACAAGGACGGCACTGAAATCGCCATGGTGAAAGAGTCGATCCTCGGGTTGGACCTGAACAACGATGGCGACGCCGAAGACGAGATCAACCTCGGTGCCAGTAATTGTGGTGCCGACGGTGAAAGTTCTTGTGCTGCTAACGAGGCGAATGTCGCTGCTGTCGACTCCGACATGGTGACGATCACGGTTGTGAACCGGTTCTTCTCGGGCAATATCTCTGGCCCGGGTTCCTGCACTGAGATGAGTTTGGGCGGCCCGCAGACCTATGCGTTCGACTCTGACGATGACGGTGTGGCCGACATCTGTGCTTTGAACACGACGCGTCGGGCGACGGTTGCCCGCCAGAACGCCCTGGAGACTTTGGCCGGGCTGAACCCGGTCGAGTTCCGCACCGAGGTGCTGGCAGTGTGCGGTGAAGCAGGCTTCAAGCAGAAGGACTACGACGACGACCCGTCCGACCTCGAGACTGATGTTTGCGAGACCGAGCGGGTGACCCCGCCGCCTGCTGCTGCTGACCCGGCTACTGCGGACGTGTTCTTCTCCGGTACCGTCACCGGGCTGGACTACTGCACCAACCACAGCCTCGGCGGCGCCCGCCTCTACGCCTTCGACAGCGACGGCGACGGCGTGGCCGACGTGTGCTCGCTGCCCACCACAAGGCGCGAGGCCATCGCCCGCCAGAGTGCTCTGGAGACGTTCATCTCGGCTCCGTTCACGAACCAAACGGAACTGGATTTCTTGAAGTACCTGGCGTACATACACGACCTCGGCGCAGATCGAAATGATGCACAAGACGCCGAATACGCCAAATTTGCAGGCGAGTTCGAGGATGGACTTGCCTCGCACAACATCGCCGGAATCACTCAGGACGATTCATTGAACCCCGAAGAACTAGGGCATTTGAACGGTACGGTCGACCTTTACGAAGACCAGAAGTCCCGTGCCGGCCGCTATTCCAATGCTTTGGCTGCGGCGTGCCGTGCTCTTGGTTCCCAGGACTTCGGCGACTCGGCCAGCGCTTTGGCCCGCGATGAGTGCGTCCCGACGCCGACGACCGGTGAGCCTCTGGGCTAGCGGTCCAACCGAAACCACAATCCAGGCTGGCCCGGCCCCCTATCGGGGGGCCGGGCCGGCCCGCGTCTCGGCCGCTGTGCTCGCCGTAGGGCTGACTGTTCTTATGCTCGGGTTCTGGGTGCGGGTTGGTTGGGGCTGTCGCTTGAGGCCGGTTTCGTGTGTGGAAGCTTCCCCCGGCAAGTGTCGTTTGACGCTGGGGGAAGGATGATTTTGATTGTTTCTGCATTGGCCGGCTCCGGTGCTACCGGGCTGACCGGTCAGGGTGATCATGTCGGCAAGGCTCAGGCGGAGAGAAAAGGGCGACCGGATCGGCGGCCTGCGCCTGGGCGTGAATCAGCGCTTCACCGAAAATCGTGAGGACATGAACCGGCGATTCGATGAGCAGCGGGCTGCTTCGGAGAAGCTGCGTGTCTGTCTGGAAGAGCTGCGGGCCGACACAGAAACAGGTTTCTCCGCCGTCCTCGATGAGATCAAAGATTCGGGGCAAAGGCTCGTCGGCGAGCTGAAGGCTCAGGGTGAACGGATCGACCTGGTCCGCGATGTGCTGCGAAACCACGGCGAGCGCCTGGCCCGCATCGAGGCGAAGCTGGAAGTCGATCCCCCCGCGGAGGCCGCTTAGCAGCGGAGTTCGAACCGGCGCACGCCCAGCTTCTACCGGCTTTCGGCAACTGCCCGTCCCGACAGCAGGAAGGGCGCTTGTGTTTTGCAAGTGCCCTTTGCCGCAATTGGCTGGTAGGTTGGGCGTTGTGGGCGGATATCTCGACCGGACTCATTACGGTGTTCTGGGCCCGGTCGCCTATCGGGCTTATGTTCCCCATGGGATTGCCGGATGGGATCCGGTGATCGGTACCGCCACGGCTGGGAGGGTCAAAGCCGCGGGCGACCGGATCGCTGCTATGGCCGCCCGTCTGCCCTCGCACCGTTCGTTGCGGTGGTGCCTTAACCGTTCTGAGGGGATCGCGTCGAGCGATGTGGAGGGCATATCCACGACTCTGCGGTCTTTGAGCCTGCTGGAGTCTTTGCGTGCGAGCCACGACCCCGAGCGCCGCCGGCGCGACACGCAGGCTCTGGGGGCGGCCCGCCTCACCGCCCGCGCCGGCGAGATCGGCCGCCGCACCGGCGAACCGGTCGGGCTCTCGGACCTGTTGGGGATGCACCAGCGGCTCTTTGAGGCCACGTCGGTCCCGTTCGAGCCGGGCCGGCTGCGCTCAGACGACATATGGATCGGCCCTGCCGGCGCCACCCCGACAGAGGCCCTGTACGTCGCCCCGCCCGCAGATCGGGTCGGCCCCTTGGTGGGCGACCTGATGGAATTCGCGTCGGCCCGCGATCTTATGCACCCCCTCCTCAAGGCCGCGGTCGCCCACCTCCAGTTCGAGACCATCCACCCGTTCCCCGACGGAAACGGGCGCGTCGGCAGGGCGCTGATCCACTGCGTGCTCCAAAGGAACTGGCCCGACGCGCCGCCGATCCCCCTGTCGGCCGCCATCGCCGAGAACAAGCAGGCCTACTACCAGTCGTTGCGCCCCTACCAGACATACACCGGAGACTCGGACAGCCCGATTCGCGACGCCTGCGCTGAAGCGGCCGCCGGCTACATAGCCGATGCCGCCGAGGTGGCCTGCGACTACACCCAGGCCATCGCGTTGGCCGTGGCCGACATGCACGCCCAATGGGACCAGCTCGGCTTGCGCCCCCACTCAGCAGCAGCAGCCGTCTTGGAGGCCATGGAGACGATGCCCGCCGCCGGCGTCGCATACCTGTGCGACACAACAGGGCGCTCCCCCAACGCCGTGCGGCGGGGCCTGCGCACACTGACCGCCGAAGGAGCGATCGCGGAAACCCGCGACGACCACACTGGTCGCAGGGCCTTCGAAGCGCCTGTGCTGCTCCATATCGTCGACCACCGCCAAGAGCTGCTGCGCCGCTGCTGGCAGGAGCGCCAAAGCGGCACGAACTCGTCGCCGGGCGAGCTCCTAGCCCAATGGCGCCGAGACGTCGCGCCCAGCACACCGCCCGAACAAGAGCCGCTGCGATGCTCCCACGTCGGAGAGCGCAGCGACACCCGCTGCACCCTCCCCGCCGGCCACCGCCCGCCCCACCGCTACACCTGACCAACCCCCGCCCACAGGCGAGCGAACCTGGCGATACCCGCCACGACGGCGGTGGACTTCGCCTCCGACTACCGGCTGATGCCCGAAGCGGCCACCGGCGAAGGCAGCGTGCTCGCCAAAGCTCAGCTGGCTCCGCCAGCACCGGCCCCGACGGGTGGCCCATCGCCACATCGGAACGCGAACCGTTTGGCACCGGCTCCGGCTGGCTGCTGGCGGTGCGGGT
>NZ_CBDCAT010000016.1:0-2038 GCF_965214065.1 Candidatus Poriferisocius sp. | reverse complement strand
GCGATGAAATCGAAGAACGGGGCATAGGGCTCGGGATTGCTCGTGGCCGTGGGGCCTCCGGCAAAGATCAACGGAGGTGCCGCTGGATCATTGAGTGGCAGATCTCCGCGATCCGACGCCCGTAACGGCACCCGGCACAGATCCAGCATCTCCAGGATGTTGGTGGCGCCCAGTTCGTAACTCAAGCTGAAGCCGAGAATGTCAAACGCAGGCAACGGTCTCCGGCTTTCAACACCGAACAGGGCCTGCTCCTGCTCCCGCAGACGGGCCGCCAGATCAGCCGCCGGCAGATAGGCCCGATCACAGAGCTGACCGGGAACCGCATTGAGGATGGAATAGAGAATGATGTGGCCCAGGTTGCTGGAGCCCACCTCGTAGATCTCGGGATAGGTGAGCGCCCAACGCACCTGAGCCGCCTGCCAATCCCGCGGCTCCACACCCAGCTCATGGCCCATGTAACGGGCAGGCTTGTTGATGCTGCTGTCAACCAGCTGGTGAAAATCAACCGGGTGATCCGGGGCAGACACGACCACGACGGATGTCCTCACACCTGACTGCATCGTATGGAGCGGTCGACAGGGCAGGATGCCCCCGCAGAAACCCCTTTGGTTCCGTGGTGCAGGTCAACGGCAATTACCTCAAGCTCAAAGCGGGCTACCTGTTCCCGGAAATCGGCCGTCGGGTCAAAGCCTTCAGCGCCGCCAACCCTGACGCCGCACTAATCCGGCTGGGCATCGGCGATGTGACCGAACCGCTGCCGCTGGCCTGCCGCGAAGCGATGAAAACCGCCATCGATGCAATGGGCACGGCCGAGGGATTCCACGGCTATGGCCCCGAACAGGGCTATGGCTGGCTGCGGGAGGCCATTGCCAAGCACGACTTCCAGGCCCGCGGCTGCGACATCAGCGCCGAAGAGATCTTCGTCTCCGACGGCTCCAAATGCGACAGCAGCAACATCCTCGACATCCTCGGCGAAGGCAACCGCATCGCCGTGACCGATCCGGTGTATCCCGTGTATGTGGACACCAACGTGATGGCGGGCCGCACCGGTGAAGCGGGAGAGGAAGGCCGCTACGGGGGGCTGACCTATCTGCCGATCAGCGCCGACAACGGATTCGCCGCCCAGATCCCCAACGAGCCCGTGGATCTGATCTACCTCTGCTTCCCCAACAACCCCACCGGAGCAGTGGCCACCAAGGAACAGCTGAAAGCCTGGGTGGATTACGCCCGCAGCAATGGCTCTCTGATCCTGTTTGATGCCGCTTATGAGGCGTTCATCCAGGACCCGAGCCTGCCCCACTCGATCTTTGAAATCGAAGGATCACGCGAGTGCGCGATCGAATTCCGCTCCTTTTCTAAAAACGCTGGCTTCACCGGCACCCGTTGCGCCTTCACCGTGGTCCCCAAGGGACTCAAGGGCACGGCAGCCAACGGCGAGGCTGTCGAACTTTGGGGTCTGTGGAATCGCCGCCAGAGCACCAAGTTCAATGGCGTCAGCTACATCATTCAGCGCGGCGCGGAAGCGGTGTATTCCGATGCGGGCCAGTCGGAAGTGAAGGGTCTGGTGAACTTCTACATGGAGAACGCCGCCATCATTCGCCGTGAACTCAGTGGAGCGGGTCTCACCATTTACGGGGGCGAGCATGCGCCTTATGTCTGGATCAAGACCCCCGATGGCATGGATTCCTGGGGTTTCTTTGACCACCTGTTGAACAAGGCCAACGTGGTGGGAACCCCTGGCAGTGGCTTCGGCGCCGCAGGTGAGGGCTACTTCCGACTGTCCGCCTTCAACAGCCGCGCCAACGTGGATGCTGCGATGGCCCGAATCAAGGCCCTTTGAGCAAGTCGTGCACCGATTTCCTTTAGATTTGAATCAGCCGAACAGCATGGCCATGGCGGTGGACACACCCACCCGTTCCCCCGGTGGAGCTGCGGTGATGGAAAAGGCACCCGAGCGGGTGCGCAAACAGTCACCTCGCTACAAGGTGCTGCTGCATAACGACCCGGTGAACACCATGGAATACGTGGTGAACACCTT
>NZ_CBDCAT010000015.1:0-21371 GCF_965214065.1 Candidatus Poriferisocius sp. | reverse complement strand
CTTAATATGTAATCCCCTCCTCGGAGACCTGTCCTGAGCCCAGCCAAAGGGGGTGCCGCGTCAGCGGCGGGGTGGGTTTCCTCGCGGGTGCACCCCTATGCTGTCGGCGCCGGCGGTGCCGTGCGGAGAATCAGGGCTTCCAGGGCGCGCATGGTTTCCTGATGCTGTGCCTGCTGGTTGGTGGTTCGGGCTTCCAGGACCCGCATGGTCTCTACGTGCTGCTGGTCCCGATGGTCGGCGGCACGTCGCATATAGCGGAGCCCGGCGTAAATCAAGCCACATTGCACGGCCCCGACCAGTAAGGCCACCCCGGCCTGCACAAGCCCGACCCATAAGGTGGCCCGGCTAATCTCCAGGCCAGCCTGCTGAATCTCCAGACTGACCTGCTGAAAGGCGACAGTGGCAGCTTCAAACTCAGTCATCACGTCTCTCCTATCATGAGAACGCATCGGAGAGAATACCGCAGCCGTCAAGAGCGCTCCCCGCAGGTATACTCCCCCAGCCACCTTTTCTCGGGCCTGACAGTGTGTCTGTGGTACTCGGCTAAGCTGCTATCTCGGAGGGAAAAAGCCGGGTTGGGCAAGGTCGTTTCCTGCATATAAAAAATCCGGAAGGTCTCCAATCGCTCCTGGCCGTCATGACGGGCGTTCCAATCCCGGCACACGTAGCGGGCATAGGCGTCGAGCGCGATTTCCCGCTCTCGCTCTACAGGGTAGATATTTTCCATGAATTTCCACCACCGATCATTGGGATACTGGGCAGAAATATCCGCAGGTTTCTCCCAACTCACCATACCCTCGTCCGTCCACAGATCGACTTGGCGTCCATCCTGCAACGTTCCGGGCATGACAAACCAACCATCATTCTTGAGCGGATAGGGCGAGAACATATTCCAGTACTGATCGAGGCGCAGGAGATAGACAACAAGAGCGGCGGAAGACGGAAAAATGGGGCGGACATAGGGCGCCGCCGCCGCAAAACCGAGCAGATTCCACAACACAACGCAGACCAGGAAAGCCGCCGCCAACGCCTGAGCCAAGCGGGAAGACCGAAGCGGCGGCGTTGGGTCCGGAGACCCCCCACGCTCCCACACCAGACTCGGCACAAAGACGAGCCAACTGACCATGCTGATATACGGAAACAGGCCGATGCTCATGAACAGTGTCAGACCGCTGTGAAAGCAGAAAAACGCGCCCACCACACCAATCCGCAACCAGGGCGTACAAAAAGGCACAAACACCAGACAGGGGCCGAGGAACTCCAGTACGATAGCAACTCGACTCAGCAGGACCAGTAAATCAGGAAACCCCAGCACCCACAGACCGAAGGGGGTGACGACTTGGTCAATACTCAGGGCGTAGTACACCGCACTGCCCTCATCCCACCACACTGCCCACGATTTGAAGGCCGCCGTACACCAGTAGACCAGACAGACTTGAAGCAATAAGGCTGCCGTCCCCACCGAGCGCACACTGGTCGGCAATGGGGCCCGGTCAGCCCCAGAACGCCCGATCAGACTATCGAGCGAATAGCGCGCCCCCAAGGGGACAAACATCCCCCAGAACAAGAGGAGACGCAGCAGCACATCGCTGTCGTGCAACACCCTGGGGTTTCTGGCCTGAACCGACAACAGCAACAGCCACGAAACCGCTGTCACCAGCGGCGTGCGGAAGCCGAGCAGCAGCGCCAGCGCAAAAACACCGGCAATCAGAAAAATAATCGCCTGACCGAAAGCAGAGCCGCTGACAAGATGCACCGAGAGAGGCAAAGGGTCGGACAGATGCGGAATGAGGACGTCGCGCGGCAGCACCCCCCAATCCGTGTAATGCGCACGCAAATCCTGGGCGCGGATGTACAGGTCGGCCAGCAGCAGGGCGCCAAGGGCCATACGAAAAACCGCCAATGAGCGGAGATCAATGCTGAACATCACAGCCCCCCCGTTCCGCTCTCATCATATTGGGCTTGTTTACCGGTCTCAAGGGAAGGCAGCCCGCACTTCTCTCCCAAACGGTCGGGTCCTGAGCCCTCCAGATTGCCGTTTGATATACAGCTTGATTGTATGCTGTTCTTGACTCTCATGGTATTATATAGTGTGCTACGGTATGTGATGCCGGGGGGAGATCGCCATGCCAGGGGTATCAAAGGCCGAACAGTCTCGAAAAACGCAGAGAGTTTTGCTGGATACCGCTCGGAAACTCTTTGCCGAGAAAGGATACGCCGATGCCTCGACCGAGGAGATAGTGCAGCAAGCGAACGTGACCCGAGGCGCGTTGTATTATCACTATCGCGATAAGGCCGATATCTTCAGGGCGGTCTTTGAGGAAGTCAGACTGGAGCGTGTTCAACTCGTTATGGAGAGCATACAGGCGACTGAAGGAGGCATATGGCAGAAGTTTGTGGAGACAGGTCTCGGCGCTTTTATAGAAAATGTTAAGGACCCGGTCACACAGCGTATCGTATATACTGACGGCCCGGCCGTACTGGGCTTGGCTGTCGTGCGAGATAATGCGCCCGGCCTGATACTCCTGCGCAATGCGATCACACATTTGATGGACACTGGCGAGATCGAACAGATGCCAGTTGGCCCATTGAGCGCTATCCTGTGGGCGGGATTATTCGAGGCGGGCATGTATATCGCTCAGGCGGACCCTGACGATGCTGCCCAGGTCCAAGAGGAAGCGGTCGATGTTATGCTGCGGATGTTCTCCGGCCTGCGGACTGCGCCCCGGCAAGAGGCCCCGTAGCGAGCGAATCATGCGCCCTTGTGGAATACCGGCGGAGCACAGCGCCATGCTCGAATCCTGCCTCTTGCTGCTGGGCTGTGTACTCTTCGGGGTCGCCATCGTGTCCGACCTGACCGGCCGCTGGATTCCGGATACGGTTCCGCTCACCTTGCTCTTCCTCTTCGCCCTCTCCACGCTGACGGTCGGGCAGCCGGCACCGGTGTGGACCCATATCGCCATCGGTGCGGTCCTGTTGCTGGTAGGGTTTACCCTCTTCGCCTGTGGCGGGCTCGGCGGGGGCGACGGCAAGCTCATGGCCGTCGCCGGTCTGTGGGTCGGTCCGCACGACCTGACGTTCTTTCTGGTCGGTCTGGGATTGCTCAGCCTCAGCCTCGTCCTGTTTGCCCTGCTGCCCTTCGACCGCACCCGCCGGCTGCGCACCAACCTGCCCTTTGCGGTTGCGATTGCCCCGCCGGTGATCGTGCTCCTGGCATTGCGGGCCTTTTCCGTATGATAAGGTGAGTGCGGATGCGACGCTACCGAACCCTCATTCTCGTGGTGCTGCTGGGGATTATCCCTGCGGCCATTGCCCTCTCGGTCAGCATGTGGCTGTATTTCGGCCCGGACGAAGAAGAGCCCGTCGCGCTGGAGGAGCCCATCGTGACCCCGCCACCCGAACCGGTCATCCCCCCGGTAGAGGTCCTGGCAGCGGCCCGTAACCTGTCGGCCGGGACGCTGCTCACAGCGAACGACCTCACCTATGTGCCACTGGAGGCCCAGAACGTCCTGTCCAGTCATATGCGCAAAGCCCCGGCCGACGCGGAACAGGGGCCTCCTTCAGTCATCGGCGCCGTGACCCGCGTCCCGTTTCTGGTCGGGATGCCGCTGACGGACACCGGGCTCATCCAGCCCGGTCAGGACGGATTCCTGGCCGCGGTGCTGCGGCCCGACCGCCGGGCGATCACCATCACGGTCAATCAGGAGACCAGCCACGCCGGGATGATTGCGCCGGGAGACCGGGTTGATGTCATTTTCACCATGCAGGTTGCATCGGATGAACCCAGCCAGCTCAACTCCTTCAGCAGAACCGTCCTGGAGGACCTCCGCGTCGTCGCCGTCGGCCGTCGCATCCAGAACGTCAACTACACCACACCGGAGGACGACCCTCCCCCCCAGGACGGGGGCACGACCGTGACCCTTGAGGTACGCCCCCCGGAGGCCGACCAACTCGTGCTGGCCAGCACCCGAGGCAGCCTGGCCCTCGCCCTGCGTCCCCTCGGCCAGGCCGAAGACACGGGCTGGCGCACGCCGGTCGGTCTTAACCGGCTGCTGCCGCCCCCGGCAACGAAAGCCCCGACCCCCGACCCTGTGCGGGTCCAGGTTTTTCGTGGAGAGAACCGCGAAGAAGTGCTGCTGCCGCAATAGCCCTCCACTGCCTGCCACCCCGCGCCGCAATCCCAACGAGGGTGGGCGTGTCCCAGTTTGCAATGTCCCCCCACCCCAACCTCCTTCGACTTCGCTCCGCCCTTCGGCTGGGCTCAGGACAGGCTCTCCCTCCATGGGCTCACGACACGACCGTTTGCCGGCAGCACGGGCCGGAGCCGCCTCATCCCCTCCTCGGAGGGGTGCCGCGTTAGCGGCGGGGTGGGTTTCCTCATGGGTACATTCCAGGCACCCACCCCGGCCCTGCGGGCCACCCCTCCGAGGAGGGGAGTAAAAAAACTATTTGCCTGGTCTCCTGGGAGCGCGGGCATCTTGCCCGCTGTGTTTTCTTTTTGCGGGCTGGAAGCCCGCACTCCCAGGTGTGGAACCATCGGGTCCTGAGCCCCCTGGAGGGGATGGTAGGGAAGGGAGTCTCCGCGGACAGAAAAACCGTGTGAAAATGAGACACTACCACGAGGGTGGGCGGCTTGCCCCGGGGCTTCCCTGGGTTTATGCTCAGCGGCATGAGTGAATGGGTGATGTTTGACACCCACCGGTTCGTGCGAGATCTGGTGGCTGCCGGCATGGCGGAAGCGATAGCCGAGACGCTGGCCGAGAAGCAGGTGGAACTGCTCACCAGCGAGTTGGCAACACGGGTGGGGTTGGTCCAGGTAGAGGCCAATCTGAAAGCCGAGTTGGCGACCACCAACGAGCGCATCGCCCAGGTGGAGGCGAACCTGAAAGCCGAGTTGGCGACCACCAACGAGCGCATCGCCCAGGTGGAGGCGAACCTGAAAGCCGAGTTGGCGACCACCAACGAGCGCATCGCCCAAACCAACGAGCGCATCGCCCAGGTAGAGGCCAATCTGAAAGTCGAGCTGGCGACCACCAACGAGCGTGTCGCTCAGGTAGAGGCCAATCTGAAAGCCGAGTTGGCGACCACCAACGAGCGCATCGCCCAAGTGGAGGCGAACCTGAAAGCCGAGTTGGCGACCACCAACGAGCGCATCGCCCAGGTGGACGCCGGTCTCAGGAGCGAGATCGCCGCGACGCGGGTAGAGGTGGCCCAGGTGGAAGCCAATCTCAGGACCGAGCTGGCCGCGACCAAGAGCAGCCTCATCAAGTGGACGGTGACCATCATGACCGCCTACACCGCAGCCATTGCCGCGCTCGTCTCGGCGCTGGCCCGCTCACTGGCCGGCTAGTGCAGGATGATCGACTATGAGTCACCAGTCACAGATTTTTCCGGCCTGCTGGCCTAAAGGGCGGAAAGTGAGAAGTTTTCGCAGCAGCAAGGGGGGCCGGGTGCTGAACTCGGGACTGTCCCCCGCGCGGGCTATCGCTCGATACTGCCCCGACCGGATATAGGCGAGTGCCACCTCGGGGTGTTCAGCCAAGTAGGCATGCAGGGCAAAATACGGCATACGCGCCCCCGTTTCCACATAGCGCTCCTTCAGCAGACTGTCAGACGTCGAAACAATGACGACCGAATCCGCCAGAAACCCGCCAATATCCAGACTGCGGGGAATCAGGAAGTGGTTGGAGCCAGCATCATCAACACGCAAATTACTATACATCTGCCAGGCCGAGCGCAGCTTCAGACCCAGGTACGGGCCGAGTCCGTTCAGCAAGACCAGGAAAGGAATGAGCAGCAGCAGAGAGGAGCGCCGCCTGTTGTGGCTGCCGCTTTGCCGCCAGGAAGGAACCCACCCCGGCCCTTCGCCAAGCTCAGGACCACCCCTCCAAGGAGGGGAGCAACACATCCCCTCTTGGGAGGGGTGCCGCGCAAGCGGCGGGGTGGGTTCCTTCCTGACACGCCTCGGTCTCCAGGCATAGCCCACCGCCACGCACAGCGTCCCGGCCAGCGCCAGCCACAACAGGCTGAAGCCAACGATGTTCAGTCCCAGGCTGATGTCAGGAGAGAACCAGCACAGCACCAGCGTCAGCCCATACCCGGCCAGGAAGTGAAACCGATTGAAAAACAGCCGTACCACGCTGCGCCAGACCGGCTTGCCCCGCACCGCCCTGGGAAGGCAGCGGCGCACACGGACCAACGGAACGGCAGCCGCCGGAGGGACAAACACCCACAGCAGCGCCACCATCACGGAAGAGAAATTATAGAACATCTTCACGATGTCCAGGGCGAGCAAAAAATGAAACCCGGCGCCCAGCAGCACCGCCGGCAGCCGTAGCCGGGGGATGGCCAGCCCGATGGGGAGCGCACCTTCGACACCCAGGGTGACAAAGATGGCCAGCGGAGCCAGGGCGGGCAAAGACGGTACAGAGAACAAGTCGGTGATATGGCCGATAAAAGTCACCGCGCAACTCGATGACGGGTCGAGAAAATCCGCGTTCAGCTTATGAAAAAAAGTAAAAAAGTAGAAAATGATTACGGCAAGCCGAACGGCAGGCGTAAACACTCGGTACAACTCCGCAGAGCAGAGGGGAGACCGCCAGGCACGGGCTTTCAGACCGATGGCCGCACACAGGATCGTCAGATTGACAAACCCCGTCAGCAGCCAGTGATTGGGGGTATACGGAAGCTGATAGCCGACCTGCAAAACCTGAACGGCCGCCAGCAGGAGCAAACGCCGGACCGAGGACGGGCGATGGATGACCGCCGCGGCAGCGCAGGCCAGGACAATCTCCGACAGCGGCCCGACCGTGGTGAGTGGAGCGCTGTGGAGCAGGACATTGTCCCAGATAATGTGGAGCAGCGCGGCAATGGCCCACAGCAGGCAGAAGATCGAGCAGGCCGAGTCTGTAACGGCCCGAGAGTCGTGAGACTGTGACACAGGAGAAATGACCGACAGCAGTCCGCAGCGCATGAAATCCGTCCTGTTTTAGGGCAGGAACACCGCTCTGAGCTGGGAGAGTCCTTTCTTCAGCGGCAAAAAATACAGGGCGAGACAACTCGTGTAAACATCCTCCTGACCGTCGCCGAGTCCGAACTTCACCTTGCTGTTATCGTCCGGCAGACAAAACGTCCCAAAGACAACATCCCAGACCGGAAAGAGAAAAGCGAAATTTTTGTCGACATGTTCGGGAGAGCAACTGTGGTGGATGTGGTGGTGAGCAGGACAGCCAAACACGTAGCCCCATTTCCCAGGCCACCTGAGCCAGATGTGAGAGTGGCGTAAATTATACCCCAGCGCGTTGAACAGGAAAGAAAACAGCGTGACGCCGAAGATCGTCGGCGTTGCAGGGACATAGCCGAGCGCCCACGATATCACGCCTCCCGAGAGTCCTATCGCGGCCCCGTGGCCCAAAGCGTAGAAGAGATTGTCTATGGGATGTTCTCGGTAGTTCGTCAAGGGATGCATGACAGACGGCGAATGATGAACCTTATGAAATTCCCACAGCAGCGGATTTTTATGCTGGTAATAATGCAGGGCATAGGCGACGAAGTCGCTCAGCAGAACGGCCAGGAGTGCATAGGCCCATTCCAGACCCCAGATCAACTCGGACGCAATTCTCAGGCCCCCGCCGCTCATGCCTGTCAGCACCTCGGAACTCTTGTGCAAGACCGTGGCTGAGACGGCTGCCATCAGAATCCCTTCGGCGAGACAGACCCGGAACACCTGATGAAAGAAAAAATACCGCACGTCAAGCCAGGCGGACCGCTGCCTCCACACCGCTGCCGGGAACAGGAAACGCAAAAAAGCGCGCAGCCCTCCGCTATGACCGGTTTGCCCACTGGGGAGAGACTGGAAAAAAACGAACAGGGCGAACAAGAGTGAGGTGAACAGCCAGATGACAAAAATTCTCTGCTCCGAACGCAATGGATACGCGAGGACGACAAAAAACCGGTGCAGAAAAAGGTCTCCGAGTGCAGAGAAGATGGAAAAGAGGTCGGCTATCATCGCGTTCATTCCGGGCCGGCGGAGCGGCTACTTCGTGCGGCGTAACAACTCGGCCGACACCTCGCCCTGGCGCTCCCTCAGGCTTAAGGACCACCTCAACTCTGGACCAGAGGGTAAGGTAGGAAGAGCATGTTCAAAACATCGTTCTGTTTTGTACTCTTCTGGGAGAAACATAGCCTGCCATACTCCTAAGTTAAGTAAAATCAATAGTTTATCAGACCCTTTTTGCATGCATAGGGGGGTCTCAGACAAAAAGTGAGGAAAATCAGATACTTATGAGGCCATGCATGAGAAAAAAAGAGACTGTTCCTATATTACCCTAGTAAAATCAAGTATTTATTGAGCTCCCCGACGACATCACCTCTATCCTCATTTTCCACCAGCCCGCCCGCCCCGACGTTCGTCATTAGCCCAGGTTGCCCAGCGCCTCCATGGTCGAGATAAAGGCCGGGCCGGCCACCAGCAGCAGCGTGCCCGGCGTCACCAGCAGCAGCATGGGCATGCTCATCAGCACCGGCAGCCGCGCAACCTGAACCTCAATCCGGGCCGCGCGCTGCTGCCGCTCGCTGTGGGCGATATTCCGCATGGACTGGGCCAGCGGCGTGCCATAACGCTCGCCCTGAGTAATGGTCGAGGACAGGTCGCGCAGCCCCTCCACCCCGGTCCGAACGTGCAGGTCGTGCAGCACATTTTTGCGCTCGGTGCCAAGCCGCAGTTCCGCCTCGGACAGGGTAAACTCACGGGCCAGATCGGGCGCCATGGGCCCCAACTCCCGCGCCACCCGAGACAGGGTGCGCTCAAAAGTCAGCCCGGATTCGAGGCAGAGCGTCATCAGGTCCAGGGCATCCGGCAGGGCCGCGGCCATCCGGCCTTGCCGGCGGGCGCCGAGGCGGTCCAGACCCGTCTCAGGCAGAATCCCCCCGACCACTGCCCCGGCCAGACCCACCAGCAGGATGGCCGGCGTAGAGGTATATTCCCCCAGCCACTGTCCAGCCGAGACCTGCCAACTCAGCAGAATGCCGCCGGACAGCATGACGGTCAGCTTGACCGTCATGAATATCGACAAGGCGTCGGGCCGATGGAACCCCGCCCTTGTGACCGCATCTTTCAGCTTGGCTCGCTCGGCCGCCCCGACCGGCACCAGCCCGGACAATACATTCAGCAGAGCGGACGACACCAGACGCAGGGAAAAGCCCTCCCCCTTCTGTTTGCGTCTTTTCTGCGGTTCGCCATACACGGCCACGGCCCAGGTCCGTACCCTGACGAGCCGCTGATCCAGCACCTGGGCATTCCGGGTGCTCCGAAAGACCAGCACCCCGGCAACTGCCATACAGGCGACTACGATAATAACAATGAGCCAGAACATGACTGCGATGCTCCTCTACTTCTTCCTCTCCCCTCCTTGGAGGGGTGGCCGTAGGCCGGGGTGGGTTCTGGCGCGACCGCCCGTCAAACCCACCCCACCGCTGACGCGGCACCCCTCCCGAGAGGGGATATAAAATAAAGCTCCCCTCCTTGGAGGCCTGTCCTGATCCCAGTCGAAGGGGGTGGCCCGAAGGGCCGGGGTGGGTGCCTGGAGTCCACAGCCCAATATACCCACCCCACCGCTGACGCGGCACCCCTCCCGAGAGGGGATATAAAATAAAGCTCCCCTCCTTGGAGGCCTGTCCTGAGCCCAGTCGAAGGGCCGGGGTGGGTGCCTGGAGGGAGAGGGCTGGGGTACAAAATAAGCCATCCCCTACCGTCCAATCCGGGCCGACAGGGCGCGGGCGACCAGCAGCCCGCTCAGAATCAGGCCGACCCCGTAACGGAGCAGCGTGCCGCCCGACTCGGTATAGAATAACGTCTCAATCGTCTTCGGATTGGTAAAATTCTGGGTAGCCAGCACCACGACCGGCACCAGCGAGATAATCGCCAGTGTCAGCCGGGTCTGGGCCGTCGAACTGTTGGCCTTGAGCGCCACCCCGTGGCGGGCACGCAGAGTCGCCGACAGATTACCCAGCGCGCCGGAGAGGCCGCCCCCGGTTGTTATCTGCAAACAGATCGCGGCAGAAAACAGGGAAAACGCCGGGATACGGACGCGCGCGGCAACATTGCGGATGGCGGGCTCCGGGTCCAGGCCGGCGGCCACCGCCGAGGCAACATCGCTCATGATCCTCCCGACCGGCTGCGGAGCCTCCTGCGCCACAATCGAGAGGGCCTCCATGGGCGGCACGCCGGCCCGCACCAGGCGCACCACCTGGTCGGTGATTTCGGGAAATATCTTGGTAAACTCGTTGCGCTGGCCGGTGTCCTGCCTGACCAGCACAAACCAGCCGCCTCCCGGCCCGCCAGCCACCAGCAAAAAGAGCGTCGCCAGCGGCCCGAAACCCATCCAGACCGCGCCCACGCCTGCCGCAATCATGCCCAGCACGCCCAGCCCGACCGCCGTAGGCAGCACCCGGCGGACGTCAACCAGCGGGAATCGGCGCTCCAGCCAGCCGACCAGCCGCGACTTGCTGCGCTGCTCCCGAAAAATACTGATCCGGTTATTCGGTGTGGCGTCCGGCAGCGGCTCACCCCTGAGCGTCGCCGCCACCCGCGTCAGCCGGCGTTTCAGCTCCCGCTGCTGCGGCCAGAAGACGGCCACCAGATAGACGCAGGGCAGCTCAATCAGAAACGCCACCCCGGCAATCGCCATGCTCAGCAGCGGGTTGCCGATAATGAGCAGGGCCAGCAGGCCGGGGATAATCACCCCGGCCACGCAGACCAGCAACGTCAGCGTCATATTCATGCCGCCTCCCTCGTGCCCATCTGGAGCGTCTCCAGCAACTCGGCACGCAATCCCGCAGCATCCACCGCGGCCATCCAGGACGGTTGACGACCGCTCTGCTCAAACTCATGCGCCTCGCCCGGCAGACGGCGCCACATCTCCTCAGTCGTAATAATATCGCCCTCCATCCCGACCACATCCGTAATGCTGGTCACACAGCGATGCCCGGAGCGCAGCCGGGACAACTGCACGACCAGGTCCACCGCGGACACAATCTGGCGGCGCATGGCCGACAGCGGCATCTCACCCGAGGTCTGCATCAGCATGTTTTCGAGCCGGCCCAGTGCATCACGCGGATTATTGGCGTGAAGCGTACACATCGAGCCCGGATGACCGGTATTCATGGCTTGCAGCATCTCGTTGGCCTCGCCGCCGCGCACCTCACCCACGATGATCCGGTCGGGCCGCATCCGCAGGGCGTTAATCAGCAGATCGCGGATGCTCACCTCGCCCGTCCCCTCCACACTCTCCGTGCGCGTTTCCAGCCGGACCACATGCGGCTGCTGCAACTGCAACTCCGCGGAATCCTCAATAGTCACCAGCCGCTCGGCATTGCTGATCTCGCGTGACAGGGCGTTCAGAAAGGTGGTTTTCCCGGCGCCCGTCCCGCCCGAAATCAGGATATTCAACCGGGCTTTGGCACAGATCTGGAGCAGCCGGCCCATGGCCGGAGTGAAGGCGTTGCGCTCGGCCAGTTCGGCCAGGCTGATGCCGCGGGCCACAAAGCGCCGGATGGAAAACGCCGCGCCGTCAATCGCCAGCGGCGGAATGATGATATTCACCCGGCTGCCGTCCGGCAGGCGCGCGTCCACCATGGGGCTGGCCTCGTCAATCCGCCGCCCGACCCAACCGGCAATCCGCTGAGCGATATTCAGCAGATGCTGCCCGTCGCGGAAACTGATGTCCACCTGCTCCAGCCTTCCCTTGCGTTCGATATAGACCGACTTGAGCCCATTGACCAGAATGTCGGAGACCGCCGGGTCGTTGAACAGCGGCTCCAGCGGACCGAGGCCCTTGATGTCATCCACCAGCCGCTGCACTACGCGCCGGCGGTCCAGCGGCGTCAGGTCCGAGGCAATCGACTCTTCCCTGTCCAGAAAGGACTGGATTTGCACCGCCAGTTCGTTTCGGCTCAGGTCGGCCGCCTTGGACATATCGAGCGACTGCACCACCGTTGGATGGATTTTTGACGCCATATCGGCAACCAGTCGGTCCGCGGCCTGCCGGCGCGCCGGCTCGGCAGCACCGGCCCCCGCCGCTCGCGGGGGGTGTTCCTGGGGCGCGGCGTCCCCCGGAGCAGGCTGCCCCTCAGCCGGCGGACGGGTTGGAGACGGGCTGGGGGCCGGCTTGGGGGCCGGCGGTTTCGGGCGACGGCCAAAAGCAGTGCGTGGCATAGAAACCCCCTTGAACTGTGCGTTAATAGTCGTTCTGCGCGGCGTCGGCCAGCGAGATAGCCGGCCGTATCAGCCTGCCAGTCAGCGCTTCCAGGGCTTTGCGGTATTTTTTGCTGAAATCCCGTTCCGGCAGGCCATAGTTGGTGGCCGCGGGCAGACCGGGCTCAAACGGCACGGTCACGTCCGGCTCGCGCCCGGCCAGGGTGTACTGGATATCCGCCGCGGACAAGGCACTCTTGGGCGCCCGGGTGTGGTTTTCGACCAGCAGGCTCGGGTTGTCATTGCCGAGCAGCACCAGGCGGCGGATAACCCGGTTCAGACTGACCAGGGTGGGCTCAAAGACCAGCACCCGTTCGCTCGCGTTCGGCAGCACGGCAAACAGCAGATCGGTATCAGTCAGGCCGTCCACGATCACCAGGTGGGAGCGGTTGGCCAACTGCTCCATCAGCCAGAGGACGGCCTCAGCCGCGGGCGGGGACGGCAGGCTGTCGCCCCCCCGGTAGCCATACACGGAGACGCGCGGCGTCACCCGCGTCCGGACCCCGTCAATCAGGCCGGGGTCCGGGTCGGGTTTGGCCGCCAGGTCGAGCAACTCGTCAAACCCCACCGCCGGCTCCACATCCAGCATCAGCGGCAGTGCCCCGGAGGTCCGTTCCAGGTCCAGGACCGAGACATAACTGCCCTGGTTTGCCGCGGTCAGGGCCGTCAGCACCGCCAGGGTGGTGGCTCCGCTGCCGCCGCAGCCGGCAAAGGCAATCACCCGTCCGGCGTACAGAGAGTCTGCCGCTTCCTCATCCCTGAGCGCTGCGGTCACGGCGTCGTGAATATCGCTGGCCGTCAGGGGTTTGGGCAGATAATCGCTGACCCCGCAGGCCAGCAGTTCGCGGGTAAAGCGGGCCGTGTCATTCGAGCTGACGGCCACGACCGCGGTACCGAACTCGCACACCGCGGCCAGCTCGTGAATCCGCCCGACCGGAAACTCGGTGCCGTCCAGGTCAACGAACAGCAACTGGGGCGAGGCCGCGGCACTCAGCGTTTTAATGGCCGCGGTGATGTCCCCCCGCCGCACCTGAGCCTCGCGCCCGGCCAGCGCGTCTTTCAGCACCCGCTCGGTTGCCGTGTCAGCCGCAAAGGCCAGGATACTGCTGGTGTCGGTGGATTCCATGGACGGCGCTTCCTCATTCCCCAAGGCGTTTCACGTTAAGCGGTAGCCATGCCATTATGCTTTCGTCATGCCGGACTTGATCCGGCATCCGGAGGCGGGGAGTCGAGAGCCTGGATTCCGGCTTTCGCCGGAATGACGGAGGGGACCGGGCTAGCTAGACAGCATCGTAAATCGCTCTAGGTATCACCACCCCCGATAGCGATGGTTTGCGACACATCCGGCAGCTCGCGCACCTCGTCCGCTACCCAGCGCTGATACGCCCCGTGGGTGGCCCCATAGGCCGCCACCGACCGCTCGGCCGGAGCCGTTTCCAGGCTATCCGCATAGTCCGCTCTGGTTTCGTCCAGGCTGCGCTGCGCCTCTTCGAGCGTGGCCAGCGCCATGCGGGTGGGCGGCAGGGTCTGGTACAGCGACAGCGGCACCACACTACAGCCGGCGCAGGCTATCGTGACGACCAGCAGTACGGGCAGAAAGCGGTGGGGTGGGGTTGGCATGGGCATTCTCCTCAGTGTTCCGCATTACCTCTTCATCCCCTCCCAAGAGGGGATATAGTGTCACGTTGCGCCGTTGACAGGGCGTATGGCGTTCCCTACTTTCAGGAGCAGTCAACACATGTTGACAAGGGAAAGAATATGACGACATTTGAATGGGCCTCCATCAGCTATTATATGGCGCAACTCGGCATTATTGCCTGGGGCATTTGGGAGATGCGGAAAAGTAATACGAGCCGGGAGGCCAGTACTGCCTTGATGATCCAGCAGGCCAAAGCCCTTGAGGACATGGGTGCGGGTCTCCGTGAGCAGAGTGCCGGGCTCCGTGAGCAGAGTGCGGGCCTCCGTGAGCAGAGTGCGGGCCTCCGGGAGCTTTTGGAGCGCAGCGCCCCAGCCTCACCCCGCCAATAACCACACCATCCCCGCCCACTCCACTGCTTCGCAGCACCCCTAGTTTTTTCTATCCCCTCCCTGGAGGGGTGGTCCTGAGCTTGGCGAAGGACCGGGGTGGGTTCCTGACGTCCCATCATGTCCAAACCCACCCCGCTGCTTCGCAGCACCCCTCCCGAGAGGGGATATAGTCCTTCCCCCTCCTCGGAGGGGTGGTCCTGAGCTTGGCGAAGGACCGGGGTGGGTTCTTCTCCCGGACCCACTCCCGAATCACCGTCAACACCCCTTCCAGATTCTGCCTGACCTCCTCATCCTGAAAGCGTAAAAACCGCACCCCCAGCGCTTCCAGCCGTTGCTGCCGCCGCCGGTCGTGTTGCTGGCCGGTCGCACTGTCGTGCGTGACGCCATCAACCTCAATGGCCAGCATGAGGTCTTTGCTGAAAAAGTCCACGATATACTCGTCGATCGGGCGCTGCCGGTCAAAGTCATAGCCCCCCATCTGCCGCGCCCTGAGGTGCTGCCACAACAGCACCTCCGCCCGCGTCATATGCTGCCGGGAGCGCGCGCGTTCTTTCAGACGTGGGTTATACGGTACGATCTTGCGTTTCATAGCCTCCCCTTTTTCATCCCCTCATCGGAGGGGTGGTCCTGAGCTTGGCGAAGGGCCGGGGTGGGTTCCCGTATACACTGTCCGGCCGGGGATAACCCACCCCGCCGCTGACGCGGCACCCCTCCCAAGAGGGGATGTGTGCTGCTCCCCTCCCTGGAGGGGTGGCCGAAGGCCGGGGTGGGTTCCTTTGTTGCATCACACTTCAATAATGATACCCGCGCACCCGCCGACCGGGCAGTTGACGGTTCCGGTCGGTCGTGCGGGGCATGGTCGTGGCGGTGGTCAGCCGCGCCGTGACCACCACAATCAGCTCGGTGGCGCTTGAGCGGACCGACTGCGAGCCGAACAACATGCCCAGCAGCGGAATATCCTTGACGACCGGCAGACCGGCTTCAATCGCCTCGCTCTGGTCGCGGTACAGCCCGGCAATCACAATCGACTCGCCGTCGCCGACCTCCACCGTGGTCTCGGCCCGGCGCACATTGATGACCGGGATATCGATCCCGGTGACGGTTAGCGAGTCCGTGTCCGAGCGCTGCGACACCTCCGGGCGCACGGTCAGCATGATGCGCCCACTGTCAATAATCGTGGGCACAAAGTCCAGCAGCACGCCGTATTTCTTGTACTCGAAAATAATCGCCCCGTCCTCGAAACCCGACGGCAGGGGATATTCCCCGCCGGAAAAAAAGCTGGCCGTCTCGCCCGAGACGGCAGTCACATTGGGCCGCGCCAGCACCGTGGCCAGGCCCGCGGAGGCCAGGGCATCAATCATCCCCCGCACCGTCACCCTGCCGTCGGCAACGCCGGTGCTGCCGCTCAGGGACGCGGCCCGTCCTTCGGCCAATTCCTGCACCAGGAATCCGCCCAGCGCCTCATCAAAAAAGAAGCGCCCGACCTGCAAGCCAAGGGCGCGCCCCCCGCCGATATCCGGCATCACTTCCCAGTTGAAGCCCAGGCTTTCGCTGACGCTGCGCTGTACTTCGGCGATCTGCACTTCCAGGTTGACCTGCTGTTTGCCGGTCACGCGGATACGGTTTTCCACCGGCGTCTCCTCCGGCAGGGCGGTGATCGTCAGGCGCAGGGCCAGGTCGGCCTCGGCAATCGAAGCCACCGTGCCGCCAAGTTCCGCGCCTCTGTTGAGTTGACGAACCGTTACATTACTGAGCGCCGGCACGCCTTCCAGCGCGGCCCGGACCGGCTGGATATCCAGGACCGCGTTGATGGTCCACTCGCCAATCAACGCGCTATCGGCATCCAGCACCGCCACCGAGGTGCGGCCCACGGCCTTGGCCACCACGAACAGCACCCCGGACGACACAAGCTGCACATCCGCAATGGCCGGGTCGGCCACAAAGACCGACGCCGCCGGCGTATCGAGCCGAAAGAGGCGGCTCTGGGAGACCGGAATCCGCACCGAGGCGGGCAGGGTAGGGAATTGGGGGTTGGGGTCTGGTGTAGGGGCACCCCCCTGTGGGTGCCCGGCCTGATCGGGGGTTGGGGATTCGGGATTCGGGTCGGTCGTGACCGGAGGTGTCTCTTCTGAGACGGTTTCGGGTGTCGGTTCAGTCGGAGGCACGTCCGCATCTGCTTTCACCGCCGGGGGAGCCTCCTCTGATCCCCTCTCGGGAGGGGTGGCCGAAGGCCGGGGTGGGTTTGCCCCCGCCGGCTCAGTTACCGTTTCCAATGGGGGAGCCACCGCCTGGTCTGCGTTCTGTTCTGCTAACTGTTCCTCGTTCGGGTCAAGGGATGGCGGTGCGTCCGTAGACCCACCCCGCTGCTCCGCAGCACCCCCTTCGGCTGGGCTCAGGACAGGCCTCCTGGGAGGGGATGATTCGGAGGCGGTCTCGGACGCTGCGGCGGTTTCAGCCGGGGGAGCAGCCTCGGGTGCGGGTTCCGTAACTTGTTCGGGCGCTGCGGTTGTCTCAACCGGAGGCGTCGCTTCGGCGGTCGGAACCGATTCGGGTGACGAGTCGGGCTCCGCCGGAGGTGTATCCGCGTCGGTTTTCACAGACAGGGATATTTCTGCTCCCCCCCCTGGAGGGGTGGGTTCCTCCCCCGCCGGCTCCGTTGCCATTCCCAACGCAGGGGTTGCAGTTTGGTCTACGTTCTGCCCTGTTGTCTGTTCTCCGCTCGGGTCGGGTGTCAGTGATTGAGCGGGCGTAGACCCACCCCGCCGCTGACGCGGCACCCCTCCCGAGAGGGGAGGTTCTTCTTCTCCTCCCGAGAGACGAGCCTCCTCTTCATCCCCTCCCTGGAGGGCCTGTCCTGAGCCTGTCGAAGGAGGTGGCTCCTGAGCTTGGCGAAGGGGCCGGGGTGGGTTTGCCCCCTCCGGCTCCACGACCATTTCTGATGATGGAACTGTCATTCGATCTACGGACGGGTCAGAGGTCGGTTCTCCATTCGCAGCGACAGCCGAAGGCGGTACGTCCGCTAACCCACCCCGCTGCTCCGCAGCACCCCTCCAGGGAGGGGATATTTCCTCTGATCCCCTCCCTGGAGGGGTGGTCCTGAGCTTGGCGAAGGGCCGGGGTGGGTTCTCCCCTTCTCCCTCCCCAAGCAGGGATGGTCCAACGGCAAAAGGCAGCGCAGGGGTGGGGGGAGAGGGGGAGTCCCCGGAGATAGGGGGGGAGGGGGAATCTCCGGGGACGGCCTCGGGAGACGGCTCCGGGGTTGGGGGGGTCGGAGCCTGGGCAAGCACAGGGTCCGTACTTCGACTTTGCCCCTCCGGGGCTACGCTCAGCACGGGCGGAACCTCGTTCGCCCTGAGCGTAGCGCCAGCGGAGTCGAAGGGGCCTGCCTCTCCGTCGGCCAACAAATCGACTACAACTTTAACGCCGCCGTCCTCGCTGTTGAGCAGAAACGTCCGCAGCCGGTACTCGTCGGTCAGGGTTGCCACCACGCTCTGGCGGTCCGAGCCCAGGGCGATATCGCTGATATACGCCCCCAGATAGCGCGGCACCTGCCCGAAGGTGGTGTGCAGGCGGCGGTCGAACATGACGGTCAGCGTGGTTCCTTCCATTTGCGCGCCGTAGGCCACGACCCACGGCCAATCGAACACCAGGCGGCCATAGCCCTCATGCGCCCAGGCGCGCGTCTCAATCGGCATCACCTCCAGCCCGTTGCCGTTCGGGGCCTGGCCGTAGCCGGGGCTGCCGGCAGCCAGCCCCAGGAAGGCCAGCAGCAGCCCCAGTATACGCCGACGCAATGAATGTATCCTTTCCAACACACTGCGATACTATACGGGCCGGGTCAGGTGAGGCAATGACAACGGGGGCAACCCACCCCGGCCCTGCGGGCCACCTCTCCAAGGAGGGGAAGAGGCAATATCCCCTCTCGGGAGGGGTGCCGCGTAGCGGCGGGGTGGGTTGCCCCGGCAGGTCGTATGGGGGCAACCCACCCCGGCCCCTTCGACAAGCTCAGGAGCCACCCCTCCGAGGAGGGGATAGGAAAAACTCCCCATCTCAATTCCCCCCGCTGATCTGCTGCCCAAGCGCCGTCATCGTCGCCACGATATCGGCCCTGAACGCCTCATAGGCCCCGGCCACGGCCACAACCGTGATGCCGGTCACCAGGGCGTATTCCAGGGCCGAGACGGCACGCGTGCTATGCAGATAGCAGGCGAACTTTTGTGTATGGCGTTCGATGCGCTTCATACGTGTGCTCTCCTCTCGGCGGCAACGGCTGTCGGGCAAGTGATTAGTTGCTAGGGGCGGCAGGCCCGTCTTCCATAGCATTGTCCTTAACATTGTCTACCGCTGTTTCAGCTTTTTTTAGTGCCTCCTTAACACTGTCTCCAAGCGCCCCCATTGCTGTGGCGACGGCGATGACAATAACCCCTACCAAAATCGCATACTCCAACGCCGACACGGCCTGGTTATTGCGCACATACTGAATGAACTGTTTTCCGTAACGAATAATGGTCTGCATATCTGTTTCCTTTCCTCCGGCTAGGGGTTGCGGTTTCGTCGGTCGGGTGGAGGCCCGCCGGGCTGTGGGGCCGTTTTTTATGAGCGTATGAAACTATCCTCCTCCTTCCTCCTCAATTCATTCGCCGGGGACAAACCCACCCCGGCCCCTTCGACAAGCTCAGGAGCCACCCCTCCAAGGAGGGGAGCTTTTTTATCCCCTCCTTGGAGGGGTGCCGCGGAGCGGCGGGGTGGGTGCTCCTCGGACGCACATTGACACCCCTGCGGGCGCCCTTTATAGGGAGGGCATGGACGGATACGAAGCCTTGGCCCACACCGCAGTGGCCGCCTTGCAGGCAGCCACTCAGCCCAAGTGGACCGATGTCCTGGTCGCGGCCGGTAGCGTGGGCTGGCTGGTGGTCGGGTTGTTGCAGTGCGGTTTGATCTACATCGGACTGCGCCGGATGGGCGAGGCCACAGCAGACCGCAGAGCCCAGCATGAAGAATCCATGGCGACACTGCACGAATCGAGCCGCGCAGCCCGGCGGCAGCACGAAGAATCCATGATCGCACTGAAGACCCTGATTGAGCGCACCGCCCCCCGGAACTGATCCTGCGACTCGGCTCAGGACAGGCCCTGCGACTCGGCTCAGGGCAGGCACCCGGAGTTGTCCCCATCCCCTCCTTGGAGGGGTGCCGCGTAGCGGCGGGGTGGGTGCCTCCTGGGCCACCGGAGTACGCAAGGAGCAGCCTTGCCATCCCGTGCGGGGGTGGTTATGGTGAGGGCCTGGAACAGTCACCATGAGTGTCGAATTGATCAGCGTACTGATAGCCGTCGTCGCCGTTGGGGCCACCCTGGCCGGCTTGACCGTGAGCGGGCAGCGGGCCATTCGGGCCGAACTCGCTGCCCAGCGCCGCGACTTCACCGCCGAACTCGCCGCCCTGCGCCGCGACTTCACCGCGGAGTTAGCCGCCCAGCGCCAAGAGATCACCGAATTGCGCGAACAGATATCCGAGTTGCGCGAGCGCATGGCCCATCTGGCCGGGCTGCTGGACGGGCTGCGTGAGGCGATTGCCTTCCAGCGCGGGGCCGCCTGAGCCTCTTTCGACTGCGCCCCACCGGGGGCTGCGCTCAGGATGAACGGGACCGGAAGGGTCACTTCCCGGCTGCTGGATATCGTCATCTGTCCTCTCCGTTCCATTCCAACCCACCCCGCTCAGAGCACGCGCCGAAACCGGAGGATCTGCTGGCCAATCTGCTGAAAGGCGCTTTCCAGGTTTGCTTTGCTGGCGTCGTTGATGAAGACGTACTGTCCACTCGGGTCGTCGGCCTGACTTGAGCACTGGGTGAGAGACGTTTCCAACTTGGTCTGATTCGTTGTCGGCACGGCTCCGCGTTTCGTGGCCGTAATGACAAATACCTTGAGGCCGGAGGCTTTGGCCGCCTTGCAGGCCTGCTGCCGATGTTCCTCCGTCTTCTCGTGATGCGTGTCCTGACCGTCCGTCAGCAGCACCAGGGCTTTTATCGTGCTCTTATTCAGGTCTGCCGGATGCACGGGGTCGCCCCAGATGGGGCGCCAGGTCGGGGCCAGCAGCCGGTGTCCCCACACTATGCCGAGCGTCGAATACGTAGTGGCGCTCAAAGAATAAGTGTCTGAGCGACTTTCTTTGGCCCACTTCAATCTCTTCAACTCGGCCACCTTCAAATTGGTAATGGCCCGCTTGATTATAGCACCATCTGTCGTCAGCGGTATGATTGCGGGCATGTCATCAAGGCAGTCGTGCTGCGGCTTCAGTGTCTTAGGGTATTCCTCCTCATAACATCCAAACTGCTTATATTCGGGTTTACCTAAACATGCTGACTCCGGCGATTCTGATGTATCGTGGCACTTGAAAGAGATGGCATCACAAGCATAGTTAAGGTCAGGAAGCGTGGGAGAGTAAAACCCCATCGTGACTGGCTCTGCTTTTGGCAGGGTAATGGACAGGCCGGGCGGGTTCTGGCCGGAGGTCCGACGCTGGTCCGGACAGCCTTTCCAGACTTCGGGCTTGGCCGGCAGGTTGTGCCACTCGCCTTTGGCGGTGACTTGGTGGGGGTCATAGTAGTCGACGTCCTGCGTATTCTTGTCTAAATACGGATGGGGATAATAGCGCCGGGTCGGATACTCCGCCCAACTGTTGTCTTCCCAGCGTTGTTGCGTGGTCGAGTCGAATTTCACCCGATAGTACCAGGGCACAAGGCCGATCGCCACAGAATCGCTGTTCGCGGTCAGGACGTCGACCAGGTCCTGGGCGGCCTGCTTGACGACCGCCATGCGGGTCATGTGGGGCTCGGGGGGATCGGAGCTGCCCGTGACCCCCTGGGTCATTGATCCGGTGATATCGATGGCCAGCACGACCTCGGCGATGCTCTCAGTCCGCTCGGTCGTACTCTCCACGGTGGTCGTGCCGCCGACCGTTCCCCACAGCCAACTGCCGAAGATGGTCCCGCCAAGGTCGGCGGTGGCGAGAACACCCACGGTGCCGGCCTTGCGGTCGGGGTCAACGGTGACGGCCAAGGTGGCTTCTTTGTTTTCTATCTGGTCGCGGTAGCCTT
>NZ_CBDCAT010000014.1:0-21380 GCF_965214065.1 Candidatus Poriferisocius sp. | reverse complement strand
CCCCCTGATTCGGCCGTGACTGCCCTACCCGAGACCAAACACCCCCCTGGGGGGGTGTGCGGTAGTTGGGGGGGAGCTACGCGACAGGCTCCCCGCGCGAGGGAAACCTGCGATTTTGAGGATTCAGCAGCGAAATCGCCCAATAAATCGCGATTCCACAACGAAATCGCCCAAGGAATCACGCTCCCGGGGTTGACAGCACTAACTAAGACCTGTATCATGGTACCCATGCAGATGAACAGCATCCCCAAGTGGAGCCGCAAGACCGATGACATGGGCACGGTCTACCGGATGGCCGACTACGACGCCACCAAGCCCTACGCCTTCACCATCCGCAAGGCCGGATCGGGATGGGCACTGCAGGATCACATCATCAACAAGACCGAGCGCTACGGCAGCCTGGCCGACAGCAAGGCCGCAGCCGCCGACGTGCTGAGCGCCTTCCACGGCGTCTACATCTAGCCCCCCCCCATACCTACCAAGGAGACATGATGACTATTCCCACCATCACCACCACCACCTACCACGAAGACACGGGCTATAGCCGCCCGGCAGGTCTGGTCGAGCGTCACGCTTCCGATCATGGCCCGCTAGTGCAGGTCATCGAGCGGCCCAACGCCAGCCTGGGGTACCGGGTGTACTGCGATGGCGGCGTGTGCGATCCGCGTGGATCGGGCTGGGTTGCCTCGGCAGCCACCCTGCGCACCGCTCGCAACATTGCGGTTGAGCACACCCTGACCTGCCACGTCTCGCCTTTCTAGGCAATCCCCACCATCCACCAAGGAGACATGATGACCATCACCCCCACCCCCACGCCAAACGGCCTGCACTGCGCCGGTATTGGCGGCGAGCCCGAGGAGCGGGTAGATGCGGCCTTTGAGGCCGTGATGGATGCGGTGAGCGAGGCTATCGGCCTGGGTACGAAGCACTGGCTGCCGATCATCGACGCGGTGATCGATTACGGGTCGGCTACGAGTTGGGCCACGTTCCGCACCTACAACCCCGAGAGGAAGTCATGAACGACCTGTGTAGCGAGTGCGGCGAGTTGTGGGCAGATTGCCCGCACCTGGACTTGGGCTACGAGGAAGAACCGGCAGCGCCTTTGACAGATGACGACATGAGCGCTAGCGGTTTGACGATCACAACCACGATTCGGAAGATGGGTATCGGGTCTCACCGGTACTGGCGTGGGATCGTGGTTTACCAGAACCCCGACACGGGCGCGACGACGACCTTCGACACGACCTGTGAACGGGAGTACTGGGCAATTGCCGGGTGGGCGGTGCGCACCACCCGGAACCTGCTTCACGGCTGGGAGCCGAAGCGCCGGATCGAGCGGTGCCTCTGGTGTGACCAGGTACGCGACGGGAACGAGACTGAGTGCCGCCCGCCCGTACAGTCAACTCACGTCTGGGAGGATGTGTGGGAGGATGCCTGAGCGCCGGTCGCAGCGTGTGGGGATTGTGCGCATGGTGGGCCGCCGTACCCGGCTGGTGCGCATCGGAGATTACGGGGTGGGCTGGCTGGACTGGAGCGAGCTAATCGAAGCGTGGACGTTCCGCCCGCTTGGCAGCCAGTCAGTGCGGTTCACCGATAAGAACCTGCGCCGGTTGAAGGGCAGTATCCGGCACTGGTGGGAACATACCGAGTGCCCTGGCTGGAGGTTGCCCGACGATGCGGCTTGATGACATAGCGGCGTTGCCGGTGGATTGGGTGCGGACCCCACCGGCCCGGTTCGTACGCCAGGAGGAACTCGAAGCGCCCGGCGAGGCTCTGGTGGGCCGTGTCGTCTACTGGTCGCCGGATCATGGCGCCCTTAGCTATGATCGGACCCGTGATGTTGGCCTGCTCATCCTGTCAGACGATTCAGGCTGGATGCTGATCGCGCTTGAGAAGGCGCAACTGGGCACGACGGTTGAACATGCCATCGCCGCCGCTGCTGCGTTGGGCCTACGCCCGGGCGATCCCGCGCTTATGATGGTTGTTCGCTACCTGGGCATGAACGGCAACGTCAAGCAGTACCGGGCCACCATCGGCGTGCTGGCGGAGGGTGCATCGACATGGCCCAGCTAAAGCGACTCGAGCATGAACTCGACATGGCAGACCGATGGGAGACCCCCGCGTGCGAGGAATGCGGCGAAATCGTCACGGGCCGCAAGCACGTATGGTCACACGAGCAGGCCGATGGATCGCACTGGACAATCGGGCCGCTCTGTAGTCCATGCCTGGCGGACCTCCAGGACGCCTTGACGCCGAAGGTGGCCTAGATGGTAGCCCGGATCGGTAATCGCCAGTTCACCGACCGGCAACTCGGTCAGGTCTTCGATGCGTTGGATCGTGGAGCGACCCGTCAGGATGTGCGAGGCCTGGTGACCCGGTTGCAGGGCCGCGGGATCGGTAACGATTCGATCCGTGACCTGCGCAGCACCTACGTCAAACTGCGCAGGGCGCAGGGCTTCGACAAGCACGTTCGGGGCCGGTCTGCGCTCCCGGCCCGCGAGTCGCTGCCCGTGTCGGCACGCCCCCGCCCGCCCGTCATTCCCGGCATTGATCTGCGGGTGACGTTGCCCTTCGACACCATCTACGGCGCCCGTGTCGGCGTGTTCCCCGTGAACGAATCGGCACCCTCGCTGACACAGCAGCTAGCGGAAGCCTCCGACAAGCTGTACGGGTCGCCTATCGCCCCTAATCGGGGCACGCCCGCGGGCGGCCCACTACGTGTGCGGACCCCACCAGAATTGACCCCCAGACCCCCGAGAAGGAACCCATGAGACCCTTGAAACCCCTAGGCCCGGTGCGGGATCGCCGTTTCGTGCTGTTTGTACGCTGCATCGTCTACAAGTCCGAGAGAAGCGCCTCACACGGCGGTACCTTCATTTACCCGATCGGCTGCTTCGGCGACCCGCCGCGCGATGACAGCGTGTATCTGCCGCCGGGGGTCGAGGTGTGGCCGCGGATACGCGAGTACGGCGACCGGCTGCTGGTGGTGTTCGGTGACGCTGCCCGCGATCTGTCGATCCTGGGCGAGCCGCCGGGATTCCAGCGGGTGCGCCACGAACTCGGCGAGGTCACGCCCCATGTGGTCAGGATCGAGTACCGGTCCAAGGACAAGGTGCGCCACATCCGCGACGCCCAGGGCGTCATCGTGGACACGGTGCATGAGGTCGGCAAACGCTCCGGGTGGAACCGGGCGATAGATGTCATGCAGCTTGGCAACATCCACCCCAAGGGCATCCTGGCTCACGAAGAAAAGGAGCCGGTGGACTGGCTGCGGGAATGGTCACAGTTCCTCATGCAGCACAAGCTGGGGCGCATGGATTGGACGATTGCCCGCCAGGCGCTGCGCAGTCTCCGCCACGAGGTCACCCCCGACACGACGCTATGGCAGCACACCAACCCGCACCTCCATGCGTACGAGTATCAGGTACGCAAGGCCCAGAAGCCGGTACGGGTGAGCCCCGTACCGGGCCACTACGACAAGCTGTATTACATGGATTTCAATGCCTTCTATCCCCGGATCATGGCTACTAACGCGATGCCGGGCCAGCTAATCGGCTGGTGGGATCGGGGAATCAGCATCGAGCACCTGTCGGAGATCATGATGAACACGGGCTATCTGGTGCTGGTGGAGTACATGCACAAGCGCGCCCGCTACAAGGTCGCCACCGCCGGGATGATGGAGGCCCTAGCGACATGCGAGCCGGAAGATCTGACGGTGCTTAGCTGTGCCGCCTATGAGAAGTCCGAGGTGTTGTCGCAGTGGGCGCGGCGCATGCTGCATCTGCGAAGCATCGCCCCGGCCCGCATCCGGCCGTCTGCGAAGGCCCTGAGCGTGGCCCTATGGGGCAAGCTGTCACAGCGCAACTATCGCTATGTCGATGTGACCGACGACATGACCTCCGAAGACGTGGAGGAACTCGAACTAGCCCGGGACTACGGCGCCGAACACATCGACTTCGGCGACGTGACCCGCAAGCTCACCCATGACGGCCGTGTGCTAGAGAACCGGCCTGACGCCTGGGCGCATGACCGGTGGCATGCCATCGGCGCCCATGTGCTGGAGAAGGGCCGCATGATGATGCAGCAGGCGATGGACGGCTGCAATGTGGTCTACGCCCACACCGACTCGATCTACTCGACCAACCGTATCCCGTACGTGGAGGCGCATCCCCATGCACAGGGCGACCTGTTCGACGTGCAGGTACTGCGCGATGTTGAACTTGATGGCGGTGACCGGATCATCGAAGGCGAATACGACGCCCGGCATGGCACCACACGCCCCGGCATCCGCTGGATCTGGCCCACCTCCCCGGACGCCAAACCCCACACGGCCTACTACCAGGAGGTGACAGCATGACGGGCTTTGAGAACGTGCCGCTCCCGATGACGAACGTACCGGCGGTACCTGATCCAAGTTCGGAATGGTGGACCCCGCAACCGATCATCGACGCCGCCCGTCTCGCTATGGGCAGCATCGATCTGGACCCGGCCTCTTGTGCGGGAGCGAACAAGACCGTGTTGGCGTCGATGATCTACACGGCCCAGATGGATGGCCTAATGCGTCGTTGGAGTGGGCGCGTCTGGTGCAATCCCCCCTTCGGTGAGATGTCGGCATGGGCCACAACCGCGATGAACCTGTACGAGGAAGGCGAGATCGAGTCGCTCTGCCTGCTCGGGCCGTGGAGCACAGCCGCCTGGGCACAGCGGGCGTGGCGTGTAGCCGATGGCATCTGCCTGATCAACGGCGAACGCTTCAAGTGGGGTGGCCCAGCCGCGGCCGCATCGGACCGCTCGGTGCCGTGGGGGTATGGGATGATCTGTTGCATCTTCGGCGCCAACCCCGGCTACTTCGACGCTGTGGGGGCTGTGCGGTGAGGTTGTCGCCCACGCAGGCCCAGATCGCCGCCTACGGCGGCAGCCCCTACCGGTGGACGATCGTTACAGGCCCGGTTGGCAGCGGCAAGACCGAGGCTGCTGCGATTGGTTTCGCCCTGGCCCAGAGCCGCTATGGGGGCGCCGAGTTCGGGCTACTGACGAAGGGCCATCCACAGCTAGCGTCAGTGCTGAAGGGCGGCCTTGAGCGCATCCTCGATATTGATCTATCCCCAGATTCAGACGGCCGCATGTCGCTGCCGGGCGCCAACGGGCTATCGAACACCCTGATTGCGTTGGTC
Organism: Candidatus Poriferisocius sp.; assembly: GCF_965214065.1. GTDB lineage: Bacteria > Actinomycetota > Acidimicrobiia > Acidimicrobiales > Bin134 > Poriferisocius. Next base: position 16,206 of record NZ_CBDCAT010000014.1, on the reverse strand, counting down.
GCCCAGGACAAGCGGGCCGAGCCACGGCTGCGCAGCTTCAACATGGCGGCCATCTGGTTGGAGGAAATGACCACCCTCCCTCCGGGCATCATCGCCGCCGCTAACGCCCGCTGCCGGGTAGGTGACAGCAAGCTGATCGGCACCACCAACCCTGACGGGCCGCTGCATCCGTTGAAGACGACCCTGATAGACAACGCCGCCGACTATGACGCCCAGGTCATCAAGACCACCCTGCGAGACAATCCGGGCCTATCGCCGGGCTACATCGCTAGCCTCAAGTCGTTCTACACGGGCCACATGTACGCCCGGATGGTCGAGGGGGAATGGTCGGCCGCCACCGGCCTCGTGTATCCCCGCTTCTACGAAGCCTCCCGCGACGCCCCAGACGAACCCATGCTCGTGCATGACATCGCCCTCGATGTCGGCGAATCCAGCGTTACCCATGCGCTGCTGATCGGCCGCACCGCAACCGGCGTGTCGTGGATCGTGGACGAACTGCGCATCGATCATCACATGCACGGGCAGCTAGAACCGCGGGAACTGGTCGCCAAGATTCGCCGATGGGCCGCCAACGCCGGTACGGCGCCGGTGGCGTCCATCATCGTGGACCCGGCCGCTCTGGCTGTGCGCCAGGAGTTCACCAGCCAGTACCACGGCAGCCCCACAACGGTCGGCAAGGCCATGAACGATTGGGACGAGGGGGTTGCCGAGACGAACCTATGGCTTGACACCCGTGCCTTGAAAATCTGGGGCGCCCGCTGCCCCGAACTGCTGCGCGAACTCGGGCAATTGGTCTGGGATGAAGACCAAAGCATGATCGGCAAGGACATCCCGGTACCGAGCCCCGACCACGGCACCGACGCGATGCGCTACTACTGCCTGACCCGCGCCGTCCACGAGTTCGGCGGCAAGAAGGTCTGGGAAGCCCAACGCCGAGAGTTCCTAGAAAGGAAACGATGATGACCAACGGAGCCCTGGACCGTACGAAGCGCTGGCTACGCGAGAACGACCTCAACACATCCACTGACCCCGATGTGACGGTGCTGCTGGAGGCCGCGGCCGAGATGGACTGGCTAAACGATTCAGGCCGTGACCTGAGCGAGAAGGAACGGGTCGCCGCCCGCCGAACCGCCCGCCACGCCGTCACCACCGCCCGCCGCAACATTCAACGCCTGCTTGACGCTTCCACGTCGGCACGCCAGATGCGCCGCCATCAACTAATGTACGGAGGTGTAGCGGCCCGGTCGCTTGGCTGGGTTGACATGGCGCTGCTCCCCACCAGCCTCCGCGACGACATCGCCGACCATCTCCGCACAGAACACGACATCGACATAGAGGACTACCGCGAGGAGGCCGTACAGCTATGACCATCGACCTCCGCTACCGGATCCAGTGGACCGGCCCGACCGGCACGGTGACCAACGTCGAATCTCCGCCCGCCGGAGCTTCCGAGTTTGCCGAGTTGGTGCGGGTCGATGTGGCGTCGATAGCGCCGCAGCCGTCACGGGTAGGCCGGGAACTAGCGCGGGTGCTGGGCCGCCGCGAGTCACACTGGCCTTCTCGGGGGGCGACCGCCAACGTCGGGCCATGGTCACGCGACGAATCCCGGCGCCGGTTCTTCACACGTCAGGGCCGCGGTGGTTCGGGCCGGTATCGTGGCTTCGTGCTTCTGAACTCTGCCCTGAACGCCAGCGGGCGCCCGTACGCCGGATACGTGGACCAGGGCATCGTCGGCCCCAACCAGTTCAACCCCAGCACTTACGCCTCCGCTGCCCGCCGCCGGGCCAACACCCGGGCCGTACTGCGCACATGGCGCGACCGATCCGAAGCGATCCTCGAGAAGGTCAGTGGCTCATGATGCATGCCGCCGCGTCGCTCGTAGACGTAACCCGCAATCGACTCTTGGAAGGCTGGGCAAAATCCCGCGGAAGCGATGGGGATGGACTCTGCCTTGTCATGGCCCTGACCGAGGCGGCCGGTGGTGAGTTCCTTGATATAGCAGAGGCAGATCGCCTCTACGCAGACTCGGCACCCTTCCAAATAGCCAACGATGCAATTGGCGCCGCGCTCGCCGCGATCCTGTTTCGTAATGGCCCGCTGCCACGGCAGGCCAAAGAAGGCGACCGACATGCCCTATGGATCCTGAACGACCGGCGGGAGACGACCATTAGCATGGTAATTGATGCATGCGAGACCGCTGCCTTCACGCTCCGCACGCAGTCAATGCCACTAGCTGAGCAGGTGAGTATCAGTGGCTAGGACGTTCATCCGGTACTTCATCGAAGCCCAAGACGAAACCGAAGACGCCGCCCGGTCGATCTCCGAACGGTTCACCGACCTGACCCGGAACCTAGCAACCGGTTTCGCGACGGTGGCTGTAGCGCTGGTAGAAGGGATCACCGAAGCCATCGACCGCGCCGAGGGTGTCATCCAACGCCTGACCCGCGCCCAGGGCAACCTCGACAGCCAAGACCTGACCGCCGAACTGCTGCGCGCTGGCGTCGCCGAGAACGACGCCATAGCCGCCGTACAGGCCCTACAAGGCCCGGGGTCGGTGCTGGGCATTAGCGGCCCCGCAGCCGCCGCAGGGCTAGCGGGCGTGTCCGCTGTGGGCGCCGACCCGACCGGTGCGCTGCAGGCCGCCATCGGCTACGGCGTGGGCGGCGATTCGGCGCTTGACCAGATCGCCCTAGCCATCGCCACCGCCCAGACCAGCGGGCAGGATCCCAGCGAACTGCTCACAGCGCTAGAGGAATACGGCCCGGTGCTAGCAGAACTCGGGTTGAGCTTCTTGGAGTCGGTCCAGTTCATCTCGGACCTGCGCCGCTCCGGCGTCCAGATATCCCGAGTCAGCCCGGCGCTGAACCAGTTCATCCGCCGCGCATCGGCGGAGGGTGTGGACGCCCGCACAGCCACCCAGACCGCCTTCGACGCGATCCGCCAAGCCGAACCAGAACAGGCCAACGCCATCGCCCAGGGCCTGTTCGGCGCCGAAGGCGGCCTACGGCTCGCCCGTGGCATACGCACCGGCGCAATCGGGCTAGGCGAAGAACTCCGCTTCGATGAATCGATCCTCGGGCAGACATCCCTAGCCGGGCTAAACGCGCCCACCACCCGCGAAGCCTTCGACTCGGCAGCTACGTCGCTCACCCTGAGCGACAACATCATTCACCGCATCGTCGGCGGCCTGGCCCCCACCGCAGGCGACATCCCGCTACTGGGCGACCTCACCCGCAACGCCCTACGGCCGTCGCTGCAAGGCCCCGGTGCCGGATCCACGCTCGGCGACAGTCTCGGCATAGCCGCCGAACTGGGCAACCTGAACGCACACCTTGACGATCTGGTGAACATCAACCGCGCCCAACTAGACACCGCGCTACTCAACCCCCAATCCCCCGACTTTGCCGAGCGCATCATCCAAGCCGCCAACACCGACCGAGGAAGACTCGCAGAATGACCGAACGCCCCTGCCGCATCTGCGGCGACCCGCTCCCCGGCAAGCTCAACAAGCACGACCATTGGGCTGACACCCGCGACACATGCCCGCGCAGCGTGAGCCCCGCCTGCTTCAACGCCAAGCAACTCCCGGGCACCCGCAAACGTCGGGCCGCCCGCAAGGCGCAGATCGACCCAGACGACGGCGCGACAGTCATAGCGCTCGCAGACATGCCACGCGCCCCAGCCGATTGCACCTGCCACGTGCACGGCGACTACGAGCACACCTGCCGGGCCTGTGGTGGCACCAACTGCCGCCGATGCGCCTCCCGAGCGAACGCCCGATATGTCGCCTAGCTGGCGCATCGACTGGGCCGACGACGGGTACCAGCATCCCGCCGCGGCGATCCCCGCCGGGCATCTCGTGTCGTGGCGCGCCCGCTGGGGCAGCGACCTCAGCCCGGGCGCCCCGAACGTCGGCATAGCCACCACCGACCTGGGGCACCTCGTGCTCATGTCCACCACCGGCCGCTACTGGCGCTCCGGCACTCTCACCCGCGACCAGCTACGCAAACCCCACGCCTACCAGATGCTCGATTCGACCGGATCGGTGCGCCGCACCGGCCGCTGCTTCCCGGCCCTGACCGTGCAAGGCGCCGACGTGCAACCCCGCACATGGATGCTGGAAGGCCCCGACACGCGCACCCTGCTAGCCAACGGCACCCTCGACAACGAAGCCGGGTCGATGGCCAGCATCATCGATGCCATCGTGGAAGCCTCCGGCATCCCGATCCGCACCAACGCCCTACAGACCTTCACCGGCCTGACCTATTCCGGGTCATGGTCGGCGCTGCTGTCGATCCTCAGCACGTTCGTGGGCGGATGGGCCACCGAGACCGGGATAGGCCAAGTGCGCATCCTGACACCCGGCGACATCGAAGAACGCTCCCCCATCGCCGAAGTCACCTCCGCCTGGGGTCTCACCCGTGAACGCACCGGCATAGCCGAGGCATACGGCCTCGTACGTACACACGTCGCCTACCACGCCGCAGACCTGCCCAGAGCGCCCGCAGGCGGCGTCACAGCCGCCCTAGGCGGCAGCGTGTCCAACGAAGCCCTAGTGGCCGCCTACGGGCGCCGTGTGTTGAAGCTGCCAGACTGGTTCAGCCCCGGAGACCTAGCGATGGTGTTCGCTCAGCTACGTCGCCTCATCGTCGCCCCCACCTTCGTAACCTTCGAGGTGGCCGACACCCCAGCATCCGAAAGGATCGACTCCGGCGATGTGATCGTGGCCGAAATCCCCGGCCCCGAAGGCACCACCGCCTACAGCATGGCCGTACTATCCACCGAGATACACGGCGACATGACCACCGAAACCAGACGCCTAATCACCGGGCTAAGCCTCACCGACGCTGCGGGCAACCTCCCAGGCGGCGACAATAGCAGCGACCCCAACCCCGTCTACCCCAGCGGCCCCGCCGCGCCCACCCTCAAACTGCTCGCCAACCACGATGTCCAGGTGATCCTCCCCGCCGGGATCAACACCAACGTCGACATCCAACGCGCCCCCAGCGGCGAACGCTCCGGCGACGACGTGAAAATCATCGCCACCGACCACGCCCACGGCACCGCCTACACCGACACACCCGGCCCCGGCACCTGGGACTACCGGCTACGCCGCCCCACCGGAGCCAGCGGCCTATGGGGCCGCTGGGCCACAATCACCGTACCCCCCGTAGCCACCATCCCAGCCCCCACCCTCACCCTCATAGGCCAACCCGACACCATCCCACCCCCCAGCCTCAACCTCATACCAGCCGACGAAACGGTTACCTGATTAGGATCGCACCATGACCACCCCCAAAGTACGGGCCGCATGGCCCATCGGATTCACACCCGCAGACCTCCAACGCGCCCCATCCGGCGAACGCACCTCAAACGCCCAGATCATCGCCACCGGCAACGTCATCGGCGTAGTAGACGACAACCCCGGCAAAGGCACCTGGGACTACCGCATCCGCCACCCCAGCGGCGACAGCGGAGAATGGGGGCCATGGGCAAGCATTAACGTTGCATCCCCGGTTGCTGGTATTCCGTATTTCCTGCGCCCCTTCCAGCAAGACGCATGGTCAAGTACCGAATGGCGCGAATCCTCCGATCCACGCCCGACATACCTAATCCTGCAGAGCACCTACAACAATCAAATTGAGTGCCGATTCTTAGCTCTGGTAGGGGCAAAATGGCCCGGAGGAGAAACTATAACTATCGTGCGGAGTGGTTCGACGTTCTCTCGGACTATTCCCGACGCTCCGGTTGGTTCAGACCGGTTCTGGCAATGGGGACAAGTGCCGGTAGTGGGGGCATCGTCGGAGTGGGGGGTGGAGGTCACCGCCGTGACCGGTCCAGCACCCCCCTCCGCGATAGGATGACCTTGTGCCGAAGCTGACTGTCAACCTGGGCGATATCGGGGCTGGTTTCCCGGAGTCGACGGTGCGCATCTATCCGGTCTGGTCGGAGGATGCGCACCGGTTGGGGCAGGGCTTCGCCGATGCTGACGGCACGACATGGCTGCCTGACCCGGAGCTAGCGGTACCGGACTCGACGGGCACCGTGGTGTTCGACATCCCGGCGTCTGACGACATCGGTGGCGCGTTCTACACGTTGGCGGTGGATGGCGGCCCGACCTGGGTAGGCATCGAGATGCCCGCCACAGATGCCGTGTTCACCCGGGCCTTGATCTCGGGTGCGCCGCTGCCGCCCTTCGAAGGCTTCCGGCCGTCGGATCTGGCGGCCGACAACAACCCCGTGGTTGGCTGGGGGATTGTCGTCGCTGACGGCGACCAGTGGACCTTCCAGCTACAGGGCAGCGGTGGGGGTGGGATCACCGAGGTACGGCCCACCGACCTGGACGCCACCAACGCCCCCGCCGTGGGCGACACGATCACGGTGGGCGATAGCAACGAATTCTCTTTCTCGCCGGTACCGATCTCGGGGTACGTGTACCACCAGAGCCACGAACTCGCCTTCACCCCGGTAACCAGCGAGCAGCCGTCGGCGAAGGCGTGGACAGTGACGGTGATGGACGACACCATCGACGGCGGCATCGTCGCCGGGCTGGACTTCATCACCGACTACCAGGGCTCCCTGATTGTCGATGTGGACACGACGGCTTCCTACTCGATCACCAACCGGATAGAGCACCATTTCGCCGACGGCACGATGATTGAAGCGGATCGCAGCATCGAATACCGCATCCCGCAGGGTGGCACGTTCACAGTGCCGATGGTGGCCTTCTCGGCGCGCTCGCAGATCGAGCTAGGTTCCTACACCGACCCGGCCGGGAACACGATCACGATCACCGAGGCCCTGCTGAAGCAGCCCGTCAGGATCGTTCACAAGATCGTATTGGCCCGCACCAATAACCAAGCCTTCAAGTTGGAGGCGGCGTCGATGGCTAACGGGCGCGTGACCTGGACGCAACTATCTGCCGTGGTACCCAATCCGGGCCAAGGCCCTCCCGGCGTGGACGGCGCCGACGGCCCCTACGACGTTGAGATCTACATTGACTCGGCGACCGCCCCCACCGCCGCCCCGACCGGCGGTACGGTCGATGTGGCCACAGCCACGGTGCTTACCGCCCCGACCGGCTGGACCATCGACGCCCCGTCCACGATCACCGACAACCTGTACGTCAGCCGGGCACGTATCCGCCCGAAAACCGAGACGGGCACCGTCGTGCCGACGTGGGGCCATCCCTTCGAGATCGGCGCCCACGGCGCCACCGGCGCACCAGGAGCGCCTGGCAAGCCCGGCACGGACGCCACGGTGACCAAGGCCGCCGTCTACCCGATCACCGCCCAGATCATCAAGGGCAGCCGGTCGGTGACCGTCACCGCTAACGCAGCCGACCAGACGCTCACCCTAACCACCCCCGACGTGGCCCCGACCGACATCTACCCGGGCGTAGCCCAGATCATGCAGGGCTCTACCACGATCACTATCACCCCCGACAACGACGCCGAGACGCTCACCCTTACCATCCCGAACGAAGCGATAGGCCGCGCCCAGCTATCAGCCTCGCAGCAGCTACCGCTAGAACTCGGCACCAAGGGCCAGAAGCTGGTTATCGGCGAAACGGTCGGCGTGAAGCACACGGCCTGGGTGGACGATGACAGCGCCGTCACACAGGAGGAGGTGTACCGCGAGAACAAGAAGATCCTGAAGACCACTGACGACACGGTGACGATCACGCCCGACGACAGCGGCAGCACCCTCACGCTGAAGGCCGAACCAACCCAAGCCCAGATCTACGACCTCGCTAAGGCGATCTTCACGCCCGCCAACAACGATGTCATCTTCACCGACGACGACACCGAGCACACCACCACCATCGGCATCATCCGGGAGATCGTAGAGACCGACTGGGTGAACCTGCCCGTCGGCTTCGGCTTCCGGGTCGGCACTATCGTGCCCCGCTCCCGGCTGTGGTACATCTGCTACGTAGCCACCCAGAAGGGTGGCACCGGCCCCGACAACGACCCCGACCATTTCGAGGTCATCACCACATGGGCGGGCAACTACAGCGACAGCCGGTACTACCTGACGGGCACCCAGACCCTCTACAAGAACCGGATCGCCACCGCGCTTGAAGCCATCGGGCCATCCGATGTAGCCCCCGACGCTGACGGGTCGAAGTGGCACCTCGACGGCGAAGAAATCAGCAAGGCCGCCGTCTACGCCCAGAACAAGACGATCATCAAGCACGGCGGAGGCATCGTTGTCGCCCCCGACGACGACGACGAAACCCTCACCATCTCCGCCGACCTGGACCCCGAGCACATCTACGATGAGATAGCGTCCATCGTTGAAGCCGGTACCGGTATCGCCGTGACCCCCGATGCCAGCCGCGAGAAGGTCAACATCGCCGCCAACCCGACCAAGGCAACCGAGTATCCCGTCGTAAAGCAGATGCCCAAGGCGGGCAACAACGTCAAGATAACCTTCGACGACACATCGAAAGAATGGGTTACCGATGTGCGGCTGCCCGACGAAGCAGCCCCCAGGGTGTACGCCCTGGACTCGCGCGACGTGCGCCAGGTGCTCCCCCCCTACTCGTACAGCATCACCAGCGAAGGCTTTAACCTCACCCCTGGGACGCGGTTCATGGAGCCAGGCCCCGTCTCCTACAACGGGTACGACGGCAGCCGCCCAGGCTTCGAGCGCGACACCACCAACTCGAGCAACAACTACAACGGGCAGCGGTTCACCAACAAGAAAGCTGGCACCACCACCCGCACCCTCCACGTAGCGAGCGAGATCACCCTCGCCAACGAGCGCCAATACTCCAGCGCAGAGACGCTCACCATGAGGGTCTATGTCGGCGGCTACTTCAAAAACGGCAACGCCGCAGATGGGCAGGTCATCTATACGAAGGTCTGGAACTTCACGGGCGGCTACCAGGACGCCTTCCACTATGACTTCGATCTCACCCTGTCGCAGCGGGGCCGCTCCGGCGAGCATGACTGGTGGCGCTGCGATTACCTCTGGACCACCGGCTCAGGTGAAGTGGTCGCCGGGCAGATCCAGGCGGCGAAGCATACCGTGTCACTGCCCGCGCTGGGGAGCGTGCCAACCCAGGACTTCACGCACAACACCACCAACGACCTAGACGAAATCCAGGACTGGATCCCACGCGAGTTGAAGCCCCAAATCAGTTCAGTGTCGCGCGTCATGACGTGGACGGTGAAGGCCCCCGACACGACCGGCACCAACGCACCGAACGAGAGTGACAAGTCCGATGTGTTGCTGCCCACCGTGGACAGTTCAACGCCCTTCTTGCGGGCCGCCCAAGACCTGAGCCGCCTGAAACTGCAATTCACCGGTGGCGCTGACGCCGACGGCGGCGACGTGTACCTGTGTACGAGAATCCAGGGCTTCCCGCCCACCGTGCTCGCCAACACCTCCGTTAGCTCGGCGTGGACCATTGACTTCACAGCGCAGGGTGTCATGGCGCTGCAGGACTACTACCTGATCGACCCCACCGGCAACGGCATAGCGGCCCAAGCGGCAAGTTGGAACGCCAACCCAGGCGGCCCCAAGATCAACAGCGTGATTGATGGCATCTTCCACACTGCCCACTTGGTCGCGGGCATCAACTACACGCCAGAGGTCACAAGTGAAATATCGATCGATGATGCCGAACTGACCGAAGCGGCCGAAGCGGGCCTCCTGCACGTCATTAGGATCTACTCCGGCAACACGGTTGCAGAGCTTCCCCTGCGCGGCATCCCGAGGCCCGTGCCCTTCGGTTCCGGCAGCACCAAGCGCCAGCAAATCGGCGTCGGCCGCGTCAAGATCGACGCCCAGGGCACCGGCGGCAACCAGACACTGATCTGGGTCTCTCCATACAGGGACATCCACGGCCTCCATTTCTCCATCCTCGGCAGCACCGGCAACACCCAGCAATGCTACGTATCCGGCTGCGAGATCGAATACGCGAGGTATTTGGTATAGTGATGCGCTATAGTCAACCCAGCCCCCAACAGAAGGAGTAAACTGCAACCATGCGCCAGTATCTCGGAGTCATGCTCTACCTCTCGGGCCTCGTGCTCGCCATCGCCGTATCCGCCGATGACAGCTTCACCAACGGCACCCCCCTGGTAGCCGTCGGCCTGTGCGCCGTCATCGTCGGCTACATCCTCCAGTTCTACGGACAGCCCAATGAGTGACCTCGCCGCCCAGGCGGCCCTTCTCCTACAGCACCCGCAGAACGCCCACGCTGCCCCCCCCGCGGCGGACGTTCCTGCTGCACAAGTCGCTAGTGGGGATGCTGGCGGCCCGGCAGGTACGGTGCCTCCGTACGCCGTACCTGCCGGGTACGTTCTCGTGCCCGCCCCCGCCGCGCAGGCCACGCCCGCCGCGGCCCCCCCGGCACAGCCCGCCGCGGCCCCCCCGGTCGCGCAGCCGGAGGGACAGGTCGCTCCTGCTCAGCCGGTTGCGCCACCGGCCGCCGCAGTCACGCCCGACATGATCGGTGCGATTGTCGGGGCCGTCATGGCGGCACAGGCAGCGGCAGCCCCCGCACCGGCCGCCTCGGCACCGCTGCCGCAGCCGGTTCCGGTACGTGGTCAGCCCGTGCTCATGGCCCCCCCAGCTACCGCTACTCCGGCCCCGGCGCCGAACCCTCAGGCATCCTCGCTGGACCCCATGCTCCGCCAGTACGCCGCCCTCGACGCGACGTACAGGCGGGCAGTCCAAGCCACAGACGCCGCGTTGGGCGGCTAACCGAAAGGGCGAGCTAGATGGCCTTCGCAACCGATACCAACTTCCTGCAGCGCTGGAGCGCTGAGACCACGGTTGCCTTCCTCCGCAACCTGACGATTGGCCGCCGGGTCAATCGCGCCTGGGACGCTGACGTACAGATGGCGGAAAAGGTGAGCGTCCAGAATCCGAACTACAACGTCGTGCCGTCGGCCCCGGCCCGCAAGGCCGTATGGGGCACCCCCAACGAGCCGAGCGCGTCCAAGATCGATATCGATATGGACCAGATCGCCCGCGTTGAAAACATGCTCTACGTCGAGGACCAGGTAGAGAACGTGGTGCGCGACTATCGCAGCCGGTTGCAGACCGTCTCAATGTCGAACATCGCCAAGGCGTATGAGGACAATGTGGTTGCCTACATGCTCGCCCTCACGGCAAGCTCCAAGGCAGCCGACAACGGCAACGCTGGGGGCATCACTGAGATCGCCCAGGCCGGTGGCAACTCGGTGGGATTCACGCCCGGTACCGGTAAGCCCTTCGGCACCGCTGCCCAGCAGGCGCAGGCGCAGCAGTGGATCATCGACTTTCTGACCGATTCCAAGGTGATGTTGAACCGGGCTGACGTGCCCCAGCAGGATGCCGCCGGATCGGTGATCGGCGGTAACGCCGGAGGGGCGTTCTGGTGCTATATGCCGGTCGAACTGTACGCCTACGGTTTGGCCCCATGGCTGGAGAACAAGGGCCTTAGCTTGGACTTCACCTCCCAGGTCATCCAGAACGTTGGCGTGTTCGGGTCGGCATTCGCTGGCAACCTGCGAGGCTTCGATCTGTTCGTCACCAACGCCCTCCCCAAGGCTGCCACCAAGGCGGCCTCGTGGAACATGCTGGCCGGTACCGATGCCGCCGTAGCGGCCCCCATGCGGGCCATGCGGAACTACATCACCGAACCGCAGAACGCCTCCGCAGAACGGTACGAGTTCCGGCACACGGTGACCTACGGGCGCCAGTTGATCAACTCGAAGCTGCTCATCCGCGCCAAGTTCAACGCCGCCGACGGCACCTGATCGATGACTGACGCCTACACGACGTACGCCCAGGAGGCTTACTGGGGGAGTTCTACCTCCGCCGTAAGCCTGGGCGCCGTCGTGACGGGTGCGCCCATCGCCGGGGAAGCACAGATGACACGCCGCAACGTGCTCAATGCCGAGTACCCGCGGCTAGTGCCCACCCGGGCCGACTATCGGGTAACGATCCCGCAACTCCTGATCGGCGACGAATCCGAAGCCATGCGCCAAGCGCCGGAGGCCACGCTTGCGGTGATCCAGACGGACGCCGAAACGGCGTTGGTCATGCCCGCCGTGATAGCGGGAATCCCCCGGCAGGCCGAAGCGGGCGGCGAGATCGTCTCCAATCTGAACGTCCAGCCGCGCGGGGGCGCCGTACGGGCCAAGGCGACCGTGCTGGCTGGCAAGGCGATCACCGTCGCTTCTACCGACCAGGTGTACGTCGTGGTCACCAGCGGTGCCGGGGCCATCACCCGCGGCAGCGCCACGTTCACCGCAGCCAACAAGATCGCCATCGCCCAGCTATCGGATACGGGCACCACCGTCACCCCGGCCGCCCAGGTGAAGGGATGGCTCCTATCGGGGCCGGTGGCCACGGTATGAGCCTCACAAGCGCATCCAAGGTAGCCCTGGCGCTCGGGTCGGCAGCCTACGTGGACCTGTCGGCGGAAGCCGACGGCCTCGGGGCCTGGCAGATCATCGACACCCGGCGCACCCGGCCCATACCGTCGCTGCCCGGCGTGCTCGTGATCCAGCGGCTGCCCACCGGCACCGCTAGCGTCACGTTCACAATCGATGACAACGCGACCACCCATCCGCTGCTTTTCATGCGCGTAGGGAGCACCGCCAAGCTGCGCGTACAGCCCTTCGGCACCAAGGCCGGACTCGCCCAGACGATCCTGACGGGCATCCTACGCACCATCACGATGTCCAATCCCCCCGGCGATGCGCGCCTATTCAGTGTGACACTAGAGGCCAGCGCCGTAGACGACACCGCCCAAGCCTGAGCCCATGAGCATTTGGGGGCGCCTGCTGTCGGGCAATGAAAGCGATGACCCGACCATCGCCGCGCTCGATGAAGCCGCCCGAGACCGCAGCGGCGCCTACAGTCCATCCCAGCCGCTGCCACTGCCCGAGATTCAGTGGGCGCAGACCGTGGACGCCTCCGAGGTGCGGCGCGAGGAGCAATGGCCGCCAACCCGGTTCGAGGTCCGCAACCAGCGGCTAGGGCTCTATCACGACCTCTGGCGCGGCGACATCTCGGCGCTCATGGACCCCACCCTGCTAGAAGACAACAGCGTCGGGCCGCAAAACATCTTTCGACGTATAGCCAAGTTCTGCGCCGATCTGCTAGTGCGAGAAGCCCCCACGATGGGCGACGATGACGGCAGCCTTGCGGACCTCGAACTGCTGCGCATAGCGCACAGTTTGGTCACCGACTCGATCCGCTACGGCGCTGGCTATCTGCTTATCGGCACCCTTGCCGGTGAGCCATGGCTGCGGAGCGTCGATGCCCGCTTCGTGTACCCGCAGCCCGCCTTCGGCGATTGGATCATCGCAGAGCCCCGGACGCGGGGCGATGCCACCACCCCCAACCTGCTGGAATTCACGATCATCACCGGTGGCATCGGGTCCAACCGCATCATTGGCGGAACCCCCACCGGCAGCAATAGCCAAGTCACCATTGGCGCCCCCGTTACAGAACTCGTAGACCTAGGCCCGATGCGGCTAATCCCCGTCCTAGCCCTCCCTGAACAGGCCGAGGGGATCATAGGCACAAGCTGGTATGACGATCTCGCCACGACCGTGGTACAGAAGGCCCGCCGGATGGCGGCGAATACCCGCGTCTTAGACGACAACGGCGACCCGCTCCTACTGCTACGCGGCAACCTCGACAACTACACCACACTGCCCGGGGTGCCCCAATCGGCCGCCGTGCGCACCAATGACCCCAACACCATCAAGCGCGATGCCAAGGTAGCTAGACGCCTCCGCCAAGCCGGGCCGCTCATCGTGCCTACTGGCATAGACAGCGCCGAATACGTCACCTGGGATGGCGGCCTGACCGCATCAATGGCAATGCTGGAGCAGCTAGATCGAGACTTCCGGTTTATGTCTGGCATCCCCGCCGCGCTCGATTCTGACACGGCGGTGCCTTCCGGGGTCTCCCTTAGGCGCATGTTCTGGCAGTTCGATGCCGCCATAGCCCCGCTGTACCGGGCCAGCTTCTCCGCCCTAGACCTAGCGGGCCGCACCTTCGGGCGGACGCTGGAATGGGAGAACGCCTTCGAGGTGATCGAGGACAGCCCCACAGCAACCGCAGCCGAAGACGTGCCCGACGAAGGCACCGCCCGCCGCGGAGAATCGGAGACGGCATGAACCTGTACGAACAGATCGACAAGATCCTAAGAGCCGAGTACCAGGTAGCCCCCTTCGGCTACGTACCCCAAGGCGCCACCATCATGCTGCGATCCGGCGGGATCGTAGAAGGGCGCCGACTCATCGAAGCCATCCTCGTGGTGCCCTACCAGCACCCAGAACCAGAATCCACCCTCGCTGCCTTCACCGACCTCGTATACGAAACGCTCCGGCCCCACCTTGTCGAACTAACCGCTAGCCGGATGCCCGACTACATGGTTGCCAGTAGGCCTGGCCATCCCGCCATGCTCATATCCGGCGCAGGCCGCAACGCCGGAATAGGCAACGGCAGCTAGACATGCTACAATCCCCACCATCCCCCAGCGAAAGGCCCCAGGCCCATGAAAGCTCACCGGGTGACCATGGCCCCTACTGAGGTGCGCCCGGGCGTGTACCTGGATGAACCGCTGCCGGAAGGGGTGTCCACCTTCGACCACGTATCCATCGTGTACGCCGAGATCCTCTGCACAGATCACCGCTGGCGCCGAGTGCATGGCCCCTGCGTCAAATGGCACTACGTCGATGGGCAGCTTGTCTCCAATGGCTAAAAGCACAGCGGCATTTGGGAACAAGAAGTTCCGCAAGAACCGCGGACGCCGCAACAGAACCCCCTACGACCGCAACACCTACAAGAGAAAGCAGCAGCGCACATGATCCCCGCGGCATCGTGGACTGGCTCCTCGCCGACGAAAGCTGACACTGCTATAATGGATCCCATGATGAACCAAGACCACGGCGGCGTCTTCGACGGCAAGACCGGACAGCGGATCGAAGACCAAGCACCAAGCCCCCCCCAGCCCCGACCCGGTGAAACGCTCCCCGATTGGCAGAACGACTGGGGTGGCGTATACGACGGCGACACCGGCGAACGCCTAGACCTCAACGGTGACCCCCTCCCCGACTGGGCAGATGAAGACTGGGAGCCCGACGAGGAAGAGGACATCGACTTCACCCCCCCACCCGATGACGAACGAGAAAGCGAAGCATGAACGAAAAACCAGGAGTCACCCCCGACGGCGAAGACAACAGCATCCCGTACATCGTGAACGAACTCGCTATCCCCCTCAAGAGCGAGGGATTAGATAGCTGGGACAAGCTCCTATTTGGCGCCCTCGCAGGCTTTGGCATCATGATGCTGGCAATATTCGTCGCCCTAGTCTGGCCCGACGAAGCCCCACCCCCCCCGCAGCCTCCCGTGCTTGTAGGGGACAGCGGTAGCCAATCCATCACGCCTACCGAGAATCTCGTAGATGCAGCGGCCGCCATCGAGCAAGCCCACGAAGGTATCGGCAACATCATCCACCACGACGATGGCAACTGGGATAACGACGGCTGCGGTGTCAACTGCCAGCGCGCCCTTTCCGATGCCGTGTCCAAGAGAACACGAGCCTGCTTCGAGATCGGGCCGGACATCACGAGCCTCCGGACCTGGGATCACAACCAGACCGTGGGCCACGCCTGCGATGCCGCCGGATACTGGCTCGGGCAAACCCTGCCCGTAGATGACGCCACCCACCACGCCGAATACCAACTAGGCATCCTACGAGACGCCCTAAACGCCGTCGTCAAGCAGCGCTCCAGCCCATGAACGACAAGCCACTCCGGCGCACATGCGAGGGATGTGACGACGTGCTCTACCCCACCGACCCGCCCGGCGGGAAGTGGTGCATGATCTGTTTCCTTGGCAGGTCGGACAGTGAGGGGTAACACCGCCGTGGACACAGTGCCACGGGTCGCAATGGCATCCTCGCCGTCTGTACCGGCACCCTGGCGAGTGGATACATGGTCTGCGGCTGGTGATCGGTTGGCACGTGTGAACACTGCCAAGCTGGCCTCCTACAACCGGGGATCAACACGCCGGTGGATCAACCATGCTGGGGAGTGGGCATGAGTTTCGGAAGAAATCCCCCCGCCCGGGTTGCAAGTGTCTGTAGCGCGTGGTAGCTTGTCGTCATGACGACAAGCACCCCCACCACCGAAGCAATCGACACCCTGGCCGCCGAGATAGCGCACAGCATGGCAGTCAACA
>NZ_CBDCAT010000013.1:0-7926 GCF_965214065.1 Candidatus Poriferisocius sp. | reverse complement strand
CGAGGTCTACGTCACCTCCCGCAGTGACACCAAGATCGAACGGGCCGTCTCGATGGGCGCCGCGGGGGGGTTCCGCTCGGACACTGCCTTTTCGAAGGCACTGAAGGAGGCGGCCGGGAGGCAGGCCGACGTGGTGTTTGAGAACGTCGGTCCGGCCACCTGGAACCAGTCGATGCGATCCCTCAAACCTGGCGGCCGGGTGGTGACCTGCGGTTCCACTAGCGGCCCCAAAGTGGAGGTCAGCGTGCCTCCTCTCTTCTTCCGCCACCTTGAGATCATCGGCTCCACCATGTACGACCACGAGGACTTCGCCCGCGTGACGGGGTGGGTGGCCGCCGGGGAACTGCCGGTACTCACCGATAGCGTCTACCCGTTCGAGCACCTGCCGGAAGCGTTGGCTCGGATGGGAGCGGGAGATCATCACGGAAAGCTGGTCATTGAAGGGAGCAAAGCGTGACCGACATGCCCTCGATCGGTTGGGTAGGAACGGGTGTCATGGGGGTTTCGATGTGCGGGCATGTGCTCGACGCTGGCTACCCGGTCACCGTTACCACCCGCAGCAGAGCCAAGGCCGACGGCCTCATCGCTCGGGGCGCGGTGTGGGCCGAAACTCCCGCCGAAGTGGCGGCCAGATCGGACATATCCTGCGCCATCGTCGGCTTCCCCCACGACGTCCGCGAGGTGTTCCTCGGCGAACACGGTCTCCTCTCGGGGGCTTCGCCCGGATCGGTCCTTATAGACATGACCACCTCCGAACCCGCCCTGGCCATCGAGATAGCCGAAAAATGCGCCCGGCGAGACGTGTCCGCTATCGACGCGCCGGTGAGTGGAGGCGACATCGGTGCCCGCAACGGGATGCTATCGATCATGGTCGGCGGCGATGAGGACGTGGTGGAGCGGGTCCGGCCGGTGTTCGACACCATGGGCAAGACGATCGTTCGTCAAGGCGGACCCGGTGCCGGACAACACACCAAGGCGGTGAACCAGATCCTGATCGCCACTGGCATGATCGGCCTGTCCGAGGCGTTGCTCTACGGACAACGGGCCGGACTTGACCTGCCTACCGTCATGGAATCGGTGAGCGGCGGGGCAGCCGGATCGTGGTCACTTTCCAACTACGGTCCCAGAATCCTGGCGGGGGACTTCGAGCCGGGCTTCTTTGTCGACCACTTCGTCAAGGACATGGACATTGCCCGACGGGAGGCCGCGGGTATGAAGCTCCCGGTCCCCGGTCTGGCCCTCGCCCATGAACTCTACGTCTCCCTACAAGCCTTGGGACTGGGAAGGAAGGGAACCCAGTCTCTAATCCTGGCCCTAGCCCATCTCGCCGATCTCGAATGGGAACCACCGGCCCGAGCCCACTGAGCAGCGCTCGGACCGACGAGGCGGACTGGTCAAGGCCACGCTCACACGGAGTCCCGGAACCCGCCCGGTCGTATAGCATCCAACCCATGATGGACCGCATAGCACCCGACGATCTACCCAGCGAGGCTATCCCTAACGTTCTCGCCTCCCGGTACGCTTCCGCGGCCATCCGATCGGTATGGTCTCCGGTGGGTCGGGTCATCATCGAGCGAGAGCTTTGGACTGCGGTCCTGGAAGCCCAGGCCGAGCTGGAGATTCCGACTCCCGCGTCGGCGGTCCGCGACTATCGGGCGGTTGTCAGGAAGGTGGATCTGGACTCGATCAGGGCCCGGGAGCGCATCACCCGCCACGATGTCAAGGCTCGCATCGACGAGTTCTGCTCTCTGGCCGGGCACGAGGTGATCCACCGTGGTCTGACCTCCAGAGATGTCACGGAGAACGTGGAGCAGATGCTGATCCGGCAATCCCTCCAGATCCTCGCCGACAAGACCGTGGCGGTGCTGGGGCGGATGGCGGCGCGTGCCTTGGAGCACCGTGACACTGTCATCGTCAGCCGCACCCACAACGTCCCCGCCCAGCCCACCGCACTCGGCAAGAGGTTCGCTGACGCTGCTGCAGAGACCCTCCTCGCCTTCCGACGACTGGAGTACCTGATAGACAAGTGCCCACTTCGGGGGCTTAAGGGGGCGGTCGGCAACCAGCAGGACCTGCTAGATCTCTTTGATGGCGACGCCGACAAGGTGGAATACCTAGAGCGGAGTGTGGCCGAGCGGCTCGGATTCCGCGAAACGTTGTCGGCGGTGGGGCAGGTTTACCCCAGATCCCTCGATCTTGAGGTGGTGGCCGCTCTAGTCCAACTGTCGGCGGGACCCTCCAGCCTGGCCACCACCCTACGTCTGATGGCCGGACACGACTTGGTGACGGAAGGGTTCGCCCGCGGACAGGTCGGATCCTCCGCCATGCCCCACAAGCGGAACATGCGAACCTGTGAACGCATCGGCGGCTTCTCCGTGTTGCTGAACGGCTACCTGGGTATGGCTGGCGCTCTGGCGGGAGGCCGCTGGAACGAAGGGGATGTCAGCGACTCGGTGGTGCGCCGGGTGATGATCCCCGATTCCATATTCGCCTGCGACGGCCTGTTGGAAGCCATGCTCCACGTCCTCGACGGCTTCACCGCCTTCCCCGGCACCATCCAAGCCGAACTCGAAGCGGAGTTGCCGTTCTTCTCATCCACCCGACTGCTCACCGCGGGGGTCCAAGCGGGGATGGGACGCGAAGAGGCCCACGAAGTAATACGGCACCACACCCTGGCGGCGGCCGACGCCCGGCACCGGGGAAACGGATACGACCTCTGGGAGGCCCTCGGTGCTGACCGCTCGTTTCCTCTCGATGGCCACGAAATCCGCCAAGTCGTGATGTCAGGAGTCCCGACCGGCCGAGCTGCGGACCAGATAGATCAGGTCGCTGCCGAGGTGTCCGAGGTTGTGGCGGAACACCCCGACACCGCCGCCTACCAACCGGAGACCCTCCTCTAAGAGCCCCGAAGCCCGATAACCCGGACACATGCAGCGGCCCCACGCGGCTTTCCGGCATCGCTGGGTCCCACCCCCGCCTCACACCACCAGGTTCGGAGCGTGATCGGCCATGCCCGGCTTCAATCGCTTTCCGGACCTCAGCTTCTGTTCGGACATTTCTGGCTGACTCCCGGGGCAAAAAGGATCAACAGCTCAGCACAACACCCGGCCGCCTTACCCTGCCTGAGGGAACAACGACTGGGAGGTCCAGCATCGATGAGTGGCCGCGTGCTGTTTGTGGACGATTCGGGTAAACCTGCAGCTCGGGACAGCACACGGGCGGTAGTTATCGGGGGTTTCTCGGTAGAGGTAGCCAACGTTCCGGTACTCAGTCGTAGGATCGTCGGTGCCAAGGGTCGTTTCTTCCCCGGGTGCTTAGCAACGGATACTGTATTAACAAGCCTGCGACAAGGACAAAACCCTTGTTGGGTCGCCGCTCTCTAGGGGGACGGTCTACGGAAAGTCCTCGTGGATCTTGGATGCGGTGGGTCCCCTCTGACCTTGGTACTTCGAGCCTGCCCCGGCCGATCCGTAAGGATGCTCCGCCGGACTGGAGAGGTAGTAGAAGCTGACCTGGCCGATCAGCATCCGTGGGTATATGGCGATAGGAAGATTGGCTACATTGGCCAGCTCCAGGGTGAGGTAGCCGTCAAACCCGGGATCAACGAACCCGGCTGTTGAGTGAATCAGAAGACCGATACGGCCCAGGCTTGACTTGCCTTCCAACCGGGCCACGATATCGTCCGCCAACCGGATCCGCTCGTAGGTGGCACCGAGGACGAACTCGCCGGGATGCAAAATGAAGCGCCCATCCTCTGCCACCTCCCGTTCCTTGGTCAGGTGCGGTTGGGGCGACTTGGGATCGATGTACGGATAGAGGTGGTTCTCGAAGACTCGGAACGTCCGATCCACCCGTAGATCCACCGACGAAGGCTGGACGTTGGCTAGGTCGAACGGATCGATCTCGATCCGTCGCTCCGCGATAGCCGCTTTGATGTCGTAGTCGGATAAGATCATCGCTCGCTCCGATTAGCTCGGCGATGGGACGAACCCGCTGTCAAGGGAAGGGAAGGACACGTTACCGGCTTGCCGGGCCGATTGCTACCCCGAGGTGACAGGGGGCCAGAGCGGGTGAGGGGAATCGAACCCCCGTTCTCAGCTTGGGAAGCTGATGTTCTACCACTGAACTACACCCGCAAGGCGAGCCCGAATCCTAACCGCAGACACCGCCCCTTCCGCAGATCCTGTTCCACTGGTCCCAGCCGAGCGCCACCGCTAGCTGATCAGACCGGCCAGACCCCATATGCTGATGATTGCCCCCACCGCTAACAGGAACCGGGCCCTACCGGGGTGGTATGAGCCCTCAACCCGGTCGGGGGTCTCGCCTCGATGATGCTTCCACATGGCCAAGCCGTTGCCCGCCACCATAGCCAACCCGAGGGCCATCATCAGCTGCGCGAGTAACGAGTCCAATCCAAATAAGTCGGCCATGGCAACCGTACCGTAGTCGGACCGCTAACTACCGCGAACCAAGAATGTCCCGTACACTGGATAAGAGATGGCTTCACAGGGTTCGCGCACCGCAGTGATCGCCGCGTTGCTGGCGAACACCGCCATAGCAGTGGCAAAGTTCGTCGCCACCGCGATCACGGGGTCAGCGGCGATGCTGGCCGAAGCAATCCACTCGGTAGCCGATGCCGGAAACCAGGCCATCCTCCTGTGGGGCATGTCGGCCTCCAAACGGCCCGGAGGGGCAACCTACCCGTTCGGCCGAGGCAAGGAGGTGTACTTCTGGAGCTTCATTGTGGCCGTGATGTTGTTCATCGGGGGTGCGGTCTTCTCCGTTCAGCACGGCGTGAGCGCCCTCCAGCATCCCCATGAGGTGCAGAACACGGGAATCTCCGTAGCGGTCCTGGTGGGTGCCCTGGCGTTCGAGGGAAGCTCCTGGTTTGTCGCGGTACGGGAATTCAACCGGGCCCGAGGGTCCCGTGCCCTTTGGCGCACCCTCCGCGAGACCAAGGACGCCCCCCTCCTGGTGATCCTCTTCGAAGACAGTGCGGCCATGGCAGGCCTGCTTCTGGCACTGGCCGGGATCGTTACCACCTACTACACCCAGGATCCGATGTGGGATGCTCTGGCATCCATCCTTATCGGGATCCTCTTGGCCGGGGTGGCGTTTTTCCTGGCCTTTGAGATAAAAGGCCTCCTCATCGGCGAAGCGGCTGGGCGCCGGGACCGGGCCAACATCAGATCCAGGGTGCTGGCTCATCCCAACGTGACCGCGGTGAACCGGCTCCTCACCATGGCGATGAGCCCCGATGAGATGCTGGTGAACCTCGACATAGTGATCTTGAGAGGTCTTTCCGGCGACCAGGTCCATCAAACCGTGGGGGAGGTTGAGCAAGCCATCCGAACGGCCTTTCCATCAGCGGCGAACATCTTCATCGAGACCGACGTAGCGTCGTGAGCACCGCTTCGGCACCCGCATCCTCAGCCAACCTGGGACCCGGTTTCGACACTATGGCCCTAGCGTTGGACCTACGCTGTCAGGTCACCGCCACACCCGACGACCGTTGGTCCGTACATCATCTCGGCCCCGAGGCCTACGTAGGAGACGAAAAACAGGACGCCGTTCTGCGGGCGGCAAAGGCGGTGTGTACTACACCGCTCCGGCTGCAGGTAGCGAACAACATACCTGTCTGCCGCGGCCTCGGGTCAAGTGCAGCCGCCTATACCGCCGGGGCCCTAGCGGCGCTGCGAGCCCAAGGCGGAAACCCCACCCATGATCAGTTGTTCCGGCGCGTCAAACACCTCGAAGGCCACCCCGACAACGCCGCAGCCGCGGTATATGGCGGCTTGGTATCGGTAGCTCAAGGATGGGTAGTGCACCATCACCTCTCGGCTCGTCTGGTCCCGCTGGCGGCAATCCCCGGGTTCGAGCTCCGCACTAAAGACGCCCGTACCGTCGTCCCCGACCGGGTACCTCTGGGGGTAGCGGTTAGAACAATGGGCCGGATTACCGCCCTTATCGACGGAATGAGGACCGGATCGCCCGCGGTTCTGGCCAACGCTCTCGGGGACGAAATCCACGAGGTCCCTCGAATAGCCAATTACCCGATACTGGGACGGCTGATCAACTCGGCCATGCAGTCAGGCGCAGCGTATGCATGCCTGTCGGGAGCAGGACCGACGGTCCTGGCATTGGCCTCGGACGACCGGGCCAGCGCCGTAATGGAAGCTCTTGAAGACGCCCTTGGATCAGATGGGAGGGTGACTACCCTGGCACCGGACACGGTCGGCGCCGACTAGAAATGGGCTCGCCTACCGCTTCTTCTTGTGGCGGTTAGCCTTGATGCGCTTGCGATACTTATGCTTGCTCATCTTCTTGCGACGCTTCTTGATTAGTGAACCCAAATCACATCCTCAGTCGTGAACTGAACGGAATACTAGCCGAAGTCGGCCATCTTCTTCCTTCCGGCGGGATCGTTGAGCACAGGACAACACCAACCCGGTTCTGGTCCCATTGATGGTCGAACCCCGGTGCGTAGCCCGGCACCGTCAACCTGGGTTGCGGAGAAAGCGCTCGATCTCCTCGACGAGGCGGCTGCTTCGGCTGAGCGAGATCGCCCGGTGCTGGCTTTCTTCCTCCAATCCCCGAACATAGCCCACCAACTCGCTCGACTCAGCGATGGCGGCCTGCACTTTGTCTTCGTAATCGGTGACTTCCGCGTCAAGGTCGGTGACGTCAAATCTGAACCCGATTACATCGCCCAAAGCGTATAGGAGAGCACGAGTGCCGGTGGGGCTGGGATTGGCCGCTAGGTAGTGGGGAATACCAGCCCAGAGCCCGGCGGCGTCGATGCCTTCATCGGCGAGGACGTTGGTGATCGCGCCGGTGATGCCCGTCGGTCCTTCATAGGTCGATGCGTGGAGCCCGAACCGGACCGCGAAGTCGGGGTCGGTTGAACTGCCGAATACCGGGGTAGGCAAGGTATGTGGTATCTCGCCTATGAAGGCACCCAAAGATACCGCCCTGCCTACGTCAAGTCGACGGAAAATCTCCACAATGTCGAGGCAAAATCGTCGCCAACGCAAGTGGGGCTCCTCCCCCATAACTAGGACTAGGTCGCTGGTGTGGGTGGGCAAGGGAACCGCGAAGACCCCGACTGTCGGCCAGTGAATGCTCCGCTCCCCACCCTCCAACATCACCAGGGGGCGTGATTCGTGGTAGTTGAGGTAATCCTCGAGATCGAGTCGAGCTATGAGGGTGGAGGTGTGCTTATCCATGAGGTAGTGGAGCACCCGGGAGGCAGCATCGGAGGCATCGTTCCAACCCTCGAACGCCAACACGGCGGCCGGTTCACGGAGGGGAATCTCTTCAAGCCATTCGACGTTCAACATCACCTTTGAAATCGTAGCCTAGGTTGCCAACAAAGGACAGAGGCGGGTAGCCGGGTCGAACACGGACGGGGATTGTGCTCTTAGCTCGGTTCCCCAGAGGCGATCAGCTTCCGGTTGAGCTTACCGGTGGTCGTCTTGGGAAGGCTCTCAACGTACTCAACTACGCGGGGGTACTTGTAGGCCGCTAGCTGGCTCTTTACCTGCGTCTGAAGCTCCGCAGTCAACTCGTCGGTGCCGGTGCATCCCTCGGCGAGTACCACCACCGCTTTAACAACCTGGCCTCGCACCGGATCCGGTGCTGGCACGACCGCAACCTCCGCGACCTGCGGATGGCGCACCAGAGACTCCTCCACCTCAGCCGGCCCGATCCGGTACCCAGCGCTGGAGATCATGTCATCGTCACGCCCCAAGAAACGTATGTAGCCCGAGGCGTCGACGGTCCCCTGATCGCCGGTCATGATCCAACCGTTGCGCAACCGCCCGGCGGTAGCCTCCGGATTGCCCCAATACTCGATCATCTGGGTGGGGTCACCGGGCCTGACCGCAATCTCCCCGACCATTCCCGGCCCGATGGGATCACCGTGGT
>NZ_CBDCAT010000012.1:0-10351 GCF_965214065.1 Candidatus Poriferisocius sp. | reverse complement strand
GCTGCGGTGACCGCGGGGTTGTTGTGCCCCACCATGGTGGTGAGCACGCCGCCGAAGAAATCGAGATAGCGGTTGCCCTCAACGTCCCACACGTAGCTCCCCTGACCGCGCTCGATGCTGATGGGCTCGGCATACAGCGGCTTGACATACGAGGGCAGGATTGCCTGGTAGCGCTGGTGGAGCTCGGCGTTGGTGGTCACTGCTCTCGACTTACGCCTCTGTGAGCGGTCCGTACATGTCGGGGCGGCGGTCGCGATAGAAGGCCCACTGGGCTCGCACCTCGTCCACCATGGCCAGATCGAGGTCGCGGATCACCAGCTCTTCTTGTTGGTCTGACGCCGGATCCTCGACGAACTGGCCCCGGGGGTTGGCGAAATAAGAAGTGCCGTAGAAGTCGTTTTCGCCAAGCGGCTCGATGCCCACCCGATTGATGGCCCCAACGAAGTACATATTCGCCGCCGCCGACGCCGTCTGCTCAAGCTTCCACAGATATGACGACAGGCCCCGGCTGGTCGCCGAGGGGTTGAACACCATCTGGGCGCCATTGAGGCCCAAGGCCCGCCAGCCCTCGGGGAAGTGCCGGTCATAGCAGATGTAGACCCCGACCTTGCCCACCGCGGTGTCGAACACCGGATAGCCCAGATTGCCGGGACGGAAGTAGAACTTCTCCCAAAAGCCCTTCAACTGGGGGATGTGGGTCTTGCGGTACTTGCCCAAATAGGAACCGTCAGCATCGATGACCGCCGCGGTGTTGTAGAGGAACCCAGGCTGCTCCTCTTCATACATCGGCAGCACCAACACCATGCCGTGCTTGGCGGCGATCTCCTGGAATCGCTTGGTGGTCGGGCCATCGGGGATGGCCTCGGCGTAGCTGTAGTACTCGGGCTCTTGCACCTGGCAGAAATAGGGGCCGTAGAAGAGCTCTTGGAAGCACATCACCTGGGCGCCCGCCGCTGCGCCTTCGGCCACATACTTCTCGTGCTGCTCGACCATGGACTCCTGATCACCCGTCCACGCGGCCTGCACGATTGCCGCCCTGACAACATCCGACATGGGGCACCTCCAATCTTCCGTCGAACCGCACCTTCAACGTAGCAAGCTCCAACAACACGGCTCTGCGGAATAAACCCCTCATCCTTATCCGTGAGCTTCCCCCCTAATCGTGGAGATGTTGTTTTTGAGGATCGGGGGTGTGGGCTTGTTCGTATTCTACCGGTGGGACCATTCCGATTGCGGAGTGCAGCCGGCGCAGGTTGTACCAGCCGCTGATCCACATGGCGATGTGCTGGCGGGCTTGGGCTCTTGTGGTCCAGCGGCGCCGGTCGATGAGCTCGTGTTGGAGTGTGGAGAAGAACGACTCGGCCGGGGCGTTGTCCAAAGCGTTGCCGGTGCGGCCTGTCGAGCGGGAGATGCCTAGCCGCCGGCAGGCTTTGGCGAAGGCTTCGGACGTGTATTGGCCGGATTCAACCGGTCGTCGCAACACCTGCTTGTGCGAGAGATTGTAGGTGTTCGTCGAGGGCTTCTGCCGGTGTTTTCCAACCGAGGATCTTGCGGGGCCTGGCGTTGAGCTCGTTGGCGACTGCTTCGATCTCTTCCGCGGGCCATCTCGCTAGGTCGGTGCCTTTCGGGAAGTATTGGCGGAGCAGGCCGTTGGTGTTCTCGTTCGTGCCGCGCTGCCATGGCGATTGCGGGTCGGCGAAGAACACGGGGATGTCGGTCTCGACGGTGAACTCAGCGTGAGCGGAGAGTTCCTTGCCTCGGTCCCAGGTCAGCGATCGGCGAAGCTGTCCGGGCAGCGTGCTCATCGATTTGCTCAGTGCGTTCTTCATCGTGGCAGCGCCGTAGCCGCCGAGCGCCGGCCCGTTCTTGCGGGTGCTCTTGTGCTGGTAGCCGGGTTCTCGGGGCAGGTGAACCAGGATCGTGAACCGGGTGGTCCGCTCGACCACGGTGCCGATCGCTGAGCGCTCGAGCCCGATCACGAGATCTCCTTCCCAATGTCCAGGCACGGCACGATCCTCGGCTTCGGCCGGGCGTTCGCTGATGAGGGTCTCGGGTGTGACATGAGCCCAGGTCTTGCGACGTGATCGTTCCCTGGGCGCCCGCAACGCCCGCCCAGTGCGCAGACACCACACGAGTTCGCGTTTCAGCGCGCCTCGGCCTTCGATGTAGAGCGACTGGTAGATGGCCTCGTGGCTGATCCGCATGGACTCATCATCGGGGAAGTCGACTTTGATCCGGTTTGCGATCTGCTCGGGGCTCCAACCCCGCACCCACGCCCGGTCTCTGCGATGGGGTTTGTTCAACCCTGTCCATCGAGGCGCTGCAGGACCCACAACTTCTCCGCTCCCGGGGCTGCTGATCTTGCCGGCGAGACGGTCTTCGACATAGGCGCGCAGCCGCTCGTTGGCCACGAGCTTGGCGACCTTGGGCCGTCGTGCCGCCATGTCGGCTTTCCATTGAGCAACCGACGCCCGATACTCGATTGTTCCGCTGCGGGTGGCTGCGTTGCGGCGCAGCTCACGAGAAATCGTCCCGGGGTCTCGACCGACCGCCCGAGCGATCTCACGCACCCCTTTCTTCTGGGCGCGCAGCAACGCGATCTCCTCGCGTTCAGCGAAACAGAGGTAGCGGACTGAGGGCTGTTTGCGGATGTCGAACGGCGCCATGCCGCCAGCATCGCGGAACCACCGGCCGCCGACGGCCTGAGCAACACCGGCAACAGCGGACGCCTCCTCGGGCAGCGCACCCTTCGCGATCTCGGCCCAGAACGCAGCCTCGACATGCCGCTGGAACTTCGGATGACCGGGCGACCCCAACTTCGGCCGAATCGCTCGATCTGCTGCCTGCTGACGACGAACCACACACCACCTCCACCACAGGGTGTTGCGACGACCGGTTGAATCCGGCTTGCGATCCCTTGTCGGAATGGAAGATCACGCCTTTGATATCGCCGCCTCGGGCGGCGAGGGCCATGTTGATGGCCTGCTTGGCCAGCTCGGCGGTCGGATAGTCGTTGGAGGTGGCGAAGCCGAGCATGCGCCGCGAGTACAGGTCCTCGACTGTGGCCAAGAACACCTTGCCCTCGGCGGTGGGGACCTCTTTGAAGTCCCCGCACCATTTCTGGTTGATCGCCTGGGCGGTGAAATCGCGCCCCAGCAAGTCCGATGGGGCCGCGGCGCCGGGGTTTTGGCTGGTGAGGCCCCTGTAGCGCCGTTTGGGTCGGGCGCACAGGCCCTGGCGGACCATCGATGCCTCCACCGTGGTCTTCGACACCGAAAGCCCATCGCGGCGCAGCTGGGCTCTCACCCTGGGCGACCCGTAGGTGCCCTGGGACACCTCGAACGCCCGCTTCACCTCGGCATCTGTCACCTGTCGGCGGAGCTGCCGGGCGGTAACAGGCCGGTTGCGGTGCTTGTAGAACGTCGAGGGCGCGATGCCCAGCGCCCGACATGACACCGCGTGAGGCACACCGTGGTCGGTCCTTTGGGAATCGATGAACCCAGCCATACCAGCTGTCATCGAGTGGCCTCGTTGACCCAGCCGACCACGGATCGTTTGAGCACATCACGCTCCATCTCCAACTCGGCGACCCGCTTGCGGAGCCCGGCGAGCTCGGCCCGCTCGTCTGCAGACAGCCCGCCGGCCCGCTCGGCGGCGTCCCGGCGCACCCAGTTCCCCAGCGTGCCCTCGTTCACACCGAGCTCCCGGGCCACATGGGCCACCGGCCGGCCGGTCTCGTTGACGATCCGAACAGCCCCCGCACGGAACTCCGGATCGAACTTTCTTCGCATTCGTGGCATGACTCTCCTTATAGAGCATGTCTCCACGAAAAAGGGGGAACCTCAGCCGGGTCTTCGCGTTGAAGCGGGGACGTCGGGTTCTGACTTTTGTGGCGGGTTGAGTGTGGCCGGTTCTTTGGCCGGTGGCGAGTAGGATTCTGAGCCGGTAGTTGTTGAGGTTGCGGAAGCCTCTGGCTGGGCGTTTTATGTCTTTGGCTTTTGCGTTGGCGGCTTCGATTCGCCCGTTGTGGGCGCCGGTTGCGATGCTGGTCGCGATTTCGGTTCGCCAGCTTTTGAGGGTGCGGGCGTGCTGGTGCAGCTCGGGGGCCGTTTCGGGGGCTTCGCACCAGGCGATTGCGTCGGCGAGGCGCTCGGCGGCTTGGCCGGGGTCTCCGGTTTTGAACACGGCCCGGACTTTTTCTTCGGCCTCCCAGCAGTCGGCGGCCTCGTCGTGGGGATCGCCAGCGTCGAGGGCTTGTTGGAGGCGCTCCCAGCCGGTGGTGTCGAGGCGTTCTGCGCCCGTCGACAGCAGCTTGCGGGCTCCGTGGAAGGGGTCGCTTTTGCGGCCCCGGTGGCCGGTGGTTTCGTTCTGGGTGCGGCGGCGGCACCGGTCGAGGGCCTGGTTCGCCAGTCTGGCGACGTGGAAGGGGTCCACCGCGATCCGCGTGTCTGCGCGCAGGCGGTCGCCGCGCAGCGACCTGATGGCGCTGCGGTAGCCCTCACAGGGGCCGGTGCAGACCACCTCGACGGCCCGGAGCCATTCCCGCGCCTGCTGCGACACCCATCTGCGCAGGCCAGCGGCTTCTCGGCCCTCGAACACGTCGACGGCCCGCCCGGTGACCGCGCCAACCGCCGCTGTGATGAACCGGCGGCGCCGGCGCCGCGAGGCTGAGGCCATCACCGTCTCGTCGAAGCCCAGCTCGACAACCGGCCCAAACCGGCGAGCGCCGGCTGAGGCCTGCTCGGCTGAGGCCGCGAGGTGTGACCACATCGTGTGCCAGGCGATGCCGAGCTGGCGGGCCAGCGACGCCACCGACCCCTCCATAGCGGCTAGCCTGCCCACAGCCCAGCCCACCGCCCGCCCGGCCAGCACCCGCCGCGGCCCCACCAGGTCGGACCGCTCGGTCCAAGACCCGACACAGCACCGGGCGTCCGGGCACACCCAGACCCTCTTGTTCCACACCACCCGCTGCGGGCGCCCGCCGCTGAAAGGAGCGTCTCCCAACACCACCTCCCGGCGCCCCTTCGACCAGGCCCGGTACCCGCAACCATCGCAGAACACCGCCTGCCCGCCCGGGGACTGGACCCGCACCACCACCTCGCCGCCCACCTCCTCGACGCCGGCCACCTCCAACCCGAGCGCGCCGAACCCAACCGCTGAACCATCTTGAACCACCAGGGGCCTCCCGACTCTTGGACTCTGCCAGTCACAAGAACCGGCGAGGCCCCCTCACCCAGTGGCAGACCCCCACAAACACCCCAGTCCCCGCTTCAACGCGTAGAGCCGGTAAATCGTCTCCGCGCACACGAATTGGCCCAGCGGGGCGAGCTCGGCCGAGATGGCGTGGGGCGACAGCCGCTCATCAAGGCGCTGCTGCACCTCCCGGCGCAACCCGGCGTCGGCTGCCAGCTTCAGCGCCCTGGGCCTTTTGGCCCCCGCGTCGGCACCGGCATGCGCCCCAACAGCGCAATAGGCACCGGCCCCGCAGCACTTCTTCCCCCGCCACACCGTCGACCGGTCCCTGCCCAGCCGCTTCGCGATCTCCGCGTCACTGAACCCCCCAACCGACAACACCTCAATCCAAGCGCGCTCTTCAGAGCAAACACGCCGTGCCATACTGGACACCTCCACCGGTCGGTCTCTGACTCTTACAACCGGCCATCATGGCCGAACTGTCGCGACCACCAGTGGAGTTAACCGGGTCTTCGCGTTGAAGCTGGGACCGGGGTGGTTGTGGGGGTCCGCCGCTGAGGTGGGGGCCTTGCCGATTCTTGTGACTGATCAGTTAGTCCAAGAGTCAGGAGGCCCCTGGTGGTTCAAGGTAGTGCAGCGGTTGGGTTCGGCGCGGCCGGTTTCGAGGTGTCCGGCGTTGTCGAGGAGGGCGGGGAGGTCGTGGTGGGGGTGCAGACCCCCGATGGGCAGCGGGTGTTCTGCGATGGGTGCGGGCACAGGGCCCGGTCTAAGGGGCGCCGGGAGGTGGTTTTGCGCGGTGCCCCGGCAGCGGGCGGGCGACCGCTGCGGGTGTTGTGGGACAAAAGGGTGTGGGCCTGCGCGAACACCGGGTGCGCGATCAGGGCCTGGACCGAGCAGTCCGAGCTCGCCGGCCCGCGGCGGGTGCTCACCGCCGGGGCGGTCCGGTGGGCCACAGACAGGCTGGCGGCGGTGGAGGGGTCGGTTGTGTCTTTGGCCCGCCGCCTCGGCGTGGGGTGGCGCACAGTGTGGACAGCGGTCGAGGCCGCCGCCCGCCAGCGGGCCGGCGATCCCGCCCGGGTGGACCCGGTCGCCCGGGCGGGGTTCGACGAGACCGTCATGGCATCGGCCGCCCGCCGCCGCCGGCGGTTCGTGACCGCCGCGGTCGACGCCGCCACCGGCCAGGTCATCGACGTCTTCGACGGGCGAGACGCCGCTGACCTGCAGCAATGGCTCCAACAACAGCCCCGGTGGTGGACCGATTCGGTAGAGGTCGTCTGTGTGGACCCCCACGAGGGCTACCGCAGCGCCGTCAAGCACGAGATCGGCGCCGGGCGCCTCCCGGCCGGAGCGAAGATCGCCGCGGACCCGTTCCACATCGTGCGCCTGGCGAACCAGGCGATCACCAAGTGCCGACAGCGCACCCAGACCGAGACCACCGGCCACCGCGGCCGAAAAGGCGACCCCCTCTACGGCATCCGCAAACTGTTGTTGACAAGAGCCGAGCGCCTCGACGCCCAAGGCCGCATGCGCCTGCAACAGGCCCTGGACCAAGGCGACCCCTACGACGAGGTCGCCGACTGCTGGACGGCCAAAGAAAAGGTCCGGTCCGTGTTCAAAACCACAGACCCCGAACAAGGCGAACACCGCCTCGACGACGCCATCGCCTGGTGCGCCGCCCCCGAGTCCGGCCCCGAGCTGCTCCGCCTCGCCACCACCCTCACACGATGGCGCGACGAGATCGAAACCAGCATCAAAACCCGCACCCACAACGGCCGCACCGAAGCAGCCAACGCCAAGATCAAAGACATCAAACGCTAAGCCAGAGGCTTCCGCAACCTGCACAACTACCGGCTACGAATCCTGATGGCAGCCGGACGAAAACCACGCGAAACTCAACCCGTCACAAAAATCAGAACCCGACGTCCCAGCTTCGTCGCGTAGAGCCAGTTAACCGAGGCTCGATTCCTCCCTTATCCTCCAAACGCCCCACAGGAACTCCTGCGCATCTAGATGGACATATAGGGCCCACACAATCACGCACCACACACGGTAAACTTAAAGCCATTTGAACCAGAATAAAGCACCAAAAGCCACCATAACTCCAAAACCCACAGAGGCCGAGACAAATCGTTCTACTCTAAGCTGATAGGGAGTCCTAAAAAATACTCCATAACTGTAGATGGGTACCCTTTGTTCGTTTGGTTGCAACGAAGTACTTCTGGGTGCTCTTCCCCGCCTTTCGAAAGTTGAAGTGTCGCGCTCTCGACTCATATCAACAAAATTAAAAAGTAAGAATACTATAACTGAAGCAAACATAACGGCAAATATTTCAACGACAAATCCGTTCCACCCAGAAAGCGATTCGCTAGGCCTGACTGCCGTAATAAGACACACAGATATACATGCAAACACGGCAAGCGCAACCAGTTCACCAAATTCTCGTCCATGTTGTTTACTGTAAACCAGTGAATCCAGATCTATACGAATTTCAGTTATGGAGTCCACCGCACCCTGAATGTCACTCTTGCTACTATCTCTCGCATGGCGTTCACCTGCGTCCAATTTTGAACTGGCGCGCAAATAGGCGTCAAGTAAGGGGTCACTGTTTTCATAATCGGCATAAGACGACTGCGACAATTTACTTCTGCGTTTGGAAGTGGAAATGTCGATCATCATAACGTCATCAAGTATACTCCGATCAATATTTGCCGATCCGCTGTCAATCAATGACTGTGATTTACGGAACAATGATATAAATAATCTATCCTCGTAGGCCGTTCGGTCCACTAATCTAGACACTCTGAATACAAGTATCAAAATGAAGATAGTGGTGGATAATCCCAGCATTCCCCAATATTCGGAATCTTTCCAGGCAAAGTCTATGGCGGCCCACTCTCCAAGTATTTCGTCCCTCAAATATACGAACACTCCAAAAATCCAGAGTGACACAATGAGCGACCTAAATCCAATCTTTGCCTCAGTTCCGAACTGTTCTTCAGGGTCAACGTTGATTAGAAGATTCGCAGCTACTATTGCCGTTGCCCCCATCGCAAAGTAGTCAAATCTTGCGACGTCAATATCCGTGTACAGAGAAAGCCACAGTAATCCCAACACCGGTGTCAGATAGGTTATAGAATTCACACCAAGATTGTCGGTCATTAGGTTGGACTTTCGAAAGAACAGAGAACTGCACCCCATTAACACTGCTCCTGCCAGAACGGTCCACCCAAAAGATTCCATATGTATGCTATCGGTTCGCCTTAGTCCTACAGCCAAATTAATCGGAGTCACAATAATATTGCCGATACAATAGCTCAGAACTCCACACATTAGCTCCGCTGATTGACGGGGCCGTTCATCCTCCGATTTTTCTATGATTCTAGCTGCCACTTCTTCTCCCCAGACAAAGTGAAACGCAGTCAATCCGCCAATCAGAGTAGTTGCCATTGCCAATAGCAACCCAAGGGCCAAAGATCGCTGAGATATATCGGGTGACGCATTGAAGCTGCCGGTTGGGCTGAGAATCACGAACACTAGTCCAAAAATCGCTATAAACGAAGTGACGATTGTATGTGTCTTCAGACGACGATATCTTTGTACTCTACCATCAATCTTTCCGAGTAGACGCGCCATGAAGAAGATAAGCACTATGGGATACAATTCAAAGAAGACAGAAGCGACAGCGGTGTCTACATAATACGTTGCCCATGTATATAAGCTATAATCAAAATGCGATACCGCACCTAGTAGCAGGGTATATCGCATCAATCTTGATCTAATGACCGTTCTTGCTAACGTTGTCAATAACATTTTCCGTCCGAAGACTGCCAAGAATAATGCTACCGCAATAGATTTTCCTATAGCGAACCCAGCTCCAGCAATAAAAGGGTCGTTGTCGTGCCCGATCTTGTCCACCGCTAAGGGTACGAAGGAGTACCCCAATGCTGCCAATATCATTAGCAGTGCGGCCGTACCTGTGTCTGTAAAACTAAGCCTTTGCTGACTCATAGTAGTGAATGGCAGCTGGAAGGGATACTGAATGTATGGCGCTTATATACCTGACTAGCCAAAAAGTGTCTGACCTGGGGTAATGGCTTCTGCCTTGAGAGACGTTCAAGCAGGTCAGGAATCTGCTGGCTAGTCACGTATATAAACCCCGAATGTATCGATTCGCATATGCTCTGGATTGTCGTATCTATGTTGCGGTCTCACCGACATAGAGATCGACCCTTCAACGCAACTCGTCGCATAACAGGCACAGCTGTAACCGTGACTAAGGAAGAAAAATCTGGCAGAAACGGACTTTGGTGGAAATGAAGTGCGAGAAACGAGGGGGATCTCCATCCATGCACTATCGACTTCCTTCCATGTGCCATCAAGACCAACACATGCATCAGGTTTCGCCTCTCAGGGCCAGGATATGGTCGAGTTCTGAGTGCATGTTGACGAGGCGACAATCGAAGTCGCCCAACATCAACTCATCGATGCCGTTGGAGGCCATTCCGGCCTGGACCCGGCCGATGCCGTCGAGGTCTTGGTTGACCACCTCGGCAATGACCGTCCCCTCGGGGAAGTGGATCATCTCGGGAGGCGGGCCTGAGCCTGCTCGATCGCCCAGGCGGTGGAACAGCCAGAAGTCGAAGTGCGAGTGCCCGGCGTGGTCACCGGGGCGGGCCCGGAAGATGGTGAACATGTCGCTGTGCACGTTCAGCACCACATTGGGGAACACCAGATAGTGGTAGTCGTCGAGGATCTGCTCGTCGGTGTAGTGGCTGAAGTCCACCCCCTCGGCCGCAGCCCTGTCCCTAACCAGTCCCACCGCCCAGTCCCGGGCGCTCCGACCGGCCAAGTCCACCGAATCGCCGGGCTGGAGTCCCAACATGGTGCCGTAGTTCTCCACGAAAGCTCGGGCCACCTCGTGTTGGTCGGCCTCCGGGAACCGGGGAGAGCCGATCCCCAAGGGGATCCTCATCATGGAGTGGCCCCGGTCCCACAGCTCATAGGTGGTGTTGAGGGCATCCATGAAACCCCGCAGGCCGGGATGCAGACCCTCCAAGTGGTAGGCCTCGTTGAAGGCGTCCACCGTGGTCTTCCAGTTGCCGGCCAAAGGAATGGTCCAGCACGCCGTCAGGGTTCGCTCCCCCAAATTGAACGGGGC
>NZ_CBDCAT010000011.1:0-5559 GCF_965214065.1 Candidatus Poriferisocius sp. | reverse complement strand
GAGTCGGGTGGACCCCGTTGATCGAGAGCGAGCGCTTGGCGAACCGGTTCAAGGTGGGTCGGCTATGGGTGAAGGACGAGGCGCGCCAGCCCACCTCCTCCCTCAAAGATCGGGCCTCGGCGGTGGCGTTGGCTCGGGCGGCCGAGGAGGGTGCCGAGATCGTGACCACCGCCTCAACCGGTAATGCGGCGGCTGCCCTAGCCGGGTTGGCCGCTTCTACCGGACAGACCGTGGTGATCTTCGTGCCGGAGGCGGCACCGGAGGCCAAGGTCGCCCAGCTGCTGGCCTTCGGGGCACTGGTGATGCTGGTGGACGGCTCTTACAACGACGCTGTCCGGCTCTGCCTGGAGTCCGTCGATCGCTTCGGCTGGTACAACCGCATCACCGGAATCAACCCCTACGTCGGGGAGGGCAAGAAGACGGTGGCGTTGGAGATTCTCGAACAGCTCGGTTGGGAGGCACCTGACGCGGTGTTTGTCAGCGTGGGCGACGGGTCGATCATCGGAGGGGTGCACAAGGGGCTGAGGGAGGCTCGACAGCTCGGTTGGATCGACCGGATGCCTCGGATCTACGGGGTGCAGGCGGCTGGCAGCGCCTACCTGGCCGAAGCGTGGCGAAACGGAGAGGAAGTCGCCTCCAAGCCCGCCATCCGAGCCGCCACCGCCGCCGACTCGATCAGCGCCGACCGGCCCCTAGATCGTGTCAAGGCCATGGCCGCGGTGGTCGAGACTGGCGGGGGATGGGTGGTGGTGGAGGACGATGAGATCCTTGCCATGGTCGCCACCGTGGCGGCTGATTGCGGGGTCTTCCCCGAACCGGCGGCGGCGGCCGCATTCGCGGGCGTGGGTTCGGTGGCGGAGGGACCGGATACGGGCGTCCCTGCCTTGGAAGAATCCGACCGGGTGGTGGTGATCTCCACCGGCTCCGGCCTCAAAGACGTCAGAGGCGTGATGGCGGGCATCGACAAGACCGGGGCGGTGCCGATACCGGTCGGATCCGGTCCCGGCAGGCTGGGCCCGGATGAGGTGGCGGCAAGAATGAACCAGTGGATCGAGAACCTAAGGAAGCAGACATGATCGACTTGACCATCGACCAGGCAACCCGCGCCCGAGCGGCCGCCCACACACGGGAGCGTCTAGTGCGTATCCCCACCTTTGCCCAGATGCGAGATCCGGGCCTGGTCCCGCCGGACGTACGAGCGGAGTTGGCTGAGGTAGGTCTGTGGGATCTTCATCCGCTCAATCTCTTCCGCATCACCTGGCACAACCAGCCGGTCGGTCACGGAGGCGGCTTCGGCGGGGTCAACTACGTGGAGTGGCCGTCGGCCGTGACCGGGACCGAGGCCCGAATCGTCTCCTTGATCGGGAAGTGGTTCCCGACCGGTGCCCACAAGGTGGGGGCGGCGTTCGGGTGCCTGGTCCCCCGCCTCGTAACCGGCCAATTCGATCCCGGTTCCCAGAAGGCGGTATGGCCGTCTACCGGGAACTATTGCCGGGGCGGTGCCTACGACTCCAACCTGCTGGGATGTGACTCCATCGCCATCCTGCCGGAGGGGATGAGCCGGGAACGCTTCGACTGGCTCCGATCCGTGGCCGGCGAGATCATCAAGACCCCCGGATCCGAGTCGAACGTCAAGGAGATCTTCGACAAGTGCAACGAACTTGCCGTATCCGGCGAGGACCTGGTGATCTTCAACCAGTTCGACGAGTTCGGCAACTACCTGTGGCACGTCTCGGTGACCGGCCCCGCCGTGGAGGAGGTGCTGTCTGAGGTGATGGGGGAACAGGACCGCTACCGGGGCTTCGCTGTGACCACCGGATCGGCTGGCACCATCGCCGCGGGCGACTATCTCAAGCAACGCTTCCCCGGCTCGGTCATAGCCGCCGGAGAGGCGATCCAGTGCCCGACCATGCTGTACAACGGCTTCGGCGAACACCGCATCGAAGGCATCGGTGATAAGCACATCCCCTGGGTGCACAACGTCAAGAACACCGATCTGGCCGTGGGACTAGACGACGAGGCAGCTGTCTCCTTGAACAGGCTATTCAACGAGGAGGCTGGCCAGGAATACCTGGTGTCCCGAGGACTTGACCCCGGCACCCTCGAGGATCTCCCGCTGCTCGGGATCTCCGGTGCCGCCAACCTGCTGTCCGCCATCAAGCTCGCCAAGTACTACGAGATGACCAATCGCGACGTTGTGGTGACCATCGCCACCGACTCGATGGACATGTACCGGAGCCGGCTCCACGAGTTGGCTGAGGACCGAGGCAGGTTCACCACCCACGATGCCGTGGCCGCCTACCACCGACACCTCCTCGGAGCGTCAGCCGAGCACGTTCACGAGCTCGGCTACTACGACCGCAAGCGCATCCACAACCTCAAGTACTACACCTGGGTGGAGCAACAGGGCAAGACCTACGAGGAGATCCAGGCCCAGTGGTACGACGACGACTACTGGACCAATATCCAAGCCTCAGCCGACCCCATCGACCACCTAATCGAGGAGTTCAACTCGCTCACCGGCCTGGGCTGATGTCGGGCAACAGGTTTGACCTGGCCGGATGGGGCCTGTTCACCGTCTCAGGGGTGGTGTTCCTAATCGCCGCCTTGAGGGACGGTGATGCCCTCCTGCTGTGGGGTTCGATCACCTGGTTGGCCGGAGTGGCCTTCTTCCTGGTAGGCCTAAAGGGCCGCAGCTAATCATGTAGAGCTGTTAGCGATGCCTCAGAGTCCGTGAGGTAACTGGGTAAACGGCTCCTGTCTCAGTAGCCCGGTACGCTCATGCCCATGAGCGCCAACCCTGCCGCATCCTGGTCGTCAGACATCGCCGATCTTGATGCCCGCACCCATCCGGTCATCAACACCCCCTACGAGGAGCCCCGCCGACACTGGGCTGGGATGATGTCGATGCCGTCGTTGGTGCGGCGAGGGCGGGGTTCCAGGCAGACCATGATCCGCTGGACGGTCGGATGTTCCTCGGCCAGAATGCGGAGTCCCTTGAGGTGGTGGGTGCTGATGCGTGCGCTTGCCTTCGCTTCGATCGCTAGGCGCATGTCGCCGATTACGAAGTCGACCTCGATGCCGCTGGGGAGCCTCCAGTAGGTCAGTTCCTCATCGAGGTCGTGGTAGGCGATGTAGGCGGAGAGCTCGTGGAAGACCCAGTTCTCGAACGCCTTGCCGTATTGGTCCGAGCCCCGTTCGAGCTGGCCGCGGCGGGCCAGACGGTTCACGATGCCCAAATCCGCGAAGTAGAGCTTCGGTGCCCCGGCGAGGCGGCGCTTGGCCCGTTTCCGCCAGCGCGGCAGTCGGTGGGCCAGCAAAGTGTCGTCCAGGATGCCGAAGTACGCCTTAGCGGTGGGTGCGGACACGCCGCAGTCGCGGGCGATGTTCGAGTAGTTGACGGGGTTGCCGTCGCTCAGGGCGGCGGCGTCGAGGAAGTCCGAGAACGCCGGTAGGTTCCGCACTAGGCCCTCGGCGGCGATCTCTTGGCGCAGGTAGTCGCCGATGTAGGAGTCGAGTCGCTGGCGGGGCCTAGGGGACTCGTACATCCTGGGCAGGTAGCCGTGGTTGAGCAGCCGGTCAAGGTTGAAGTCCTCCCCGATCTCTCCTGCGGTTAGCCCCCGCAGGTCGTAGCGCAATGCCCGCCCGCCCAACAGGTTGGCGGCACCGCGCCGCACCTTGCGCGCGCTCGAACCGCACAGCGCGAAGCAGCCGACGTCGGCGGGGTGGGGAGTGGGGGTCGATCCGCATGCCTCGACGGTGGACAGCTACGTGGTGGTGCCACCAGCAGAGGGTGGTCAGGTTCTCTGACCCATGCCTCGACGGTGGAGCTACGTGGTGGTGCCACCAGCAGAGGGTGGTCAGGTTCTCTGACCCGTGATCCCCACCCGCTGAGCGGGGAACGATGTGGTGTACCTCAAGCCGGTAGGTGGAGCGGCATCCGGCAATTGTGCACCTGCCGTCGCGGGCGAGGACGCCGCGCCGCAGGGCGGGGCGTATGCCGGAGACGCTCTGGTGGGTTGTCACCTTCTGGCCGGTCACGGTGACGTCCTCGATTCGACCTAGGCAACGGACGAGATCGACGGTGTCTGGACCCACCCGGGCACCTCCGAGTACCTCCACCCCCTTCTCGTAGCCGGATGCTGAGGCAAGGGGTTCGTGGGTCAAGACGGTGAGGATTGGTGTCCGCCGGTTCGCGTGCCGGGGGTCTAGCGCCCGCCCCGGATGGTCGTCGAGGGCGTCCTGGCAGAGGGAAGTGAGGGCCAGCACTCTCCGGAGACCGGGATCAGGAGGGGATTCGCCCTCGGGTACCAAGTTTTCCCCCCGCTTGTCGAGTCCCCGGCGGCAAATCTCAGCCTCGTAGGCCCCCATACGCCCGGAGACACGGACGTGCGTTCTGTCGGGCGACGGCTGGAAGCTTACGTACTGGCCTTCGAACACCCGCTTCTCCTCCGACCGTTCCATTCGTCGGTGTCGCCGGGCGACGTCTTGTACCTTGTCGAGGCTCATGTCCCGGGTGCGGGCGATCTCCTCGGGTCCGGCACCCGCTTCGGCAAGGCGAGACTCTTCCAAGACCCGGACGTAAGAATCTGCACCCTGCCGTATTTGGTGGATCTGGGGTTCGCTGAGCCGTCGGGCTAGGAAGAGGAGATCGCGGGCGGTAGAACGATGGACATTGATCCGTGAGGTAACCAGATCGACTTGGGAGCGATAACCGAGTCGGGCCCCGGTGTTGGCTCTGAGGAGGCTCTTCACCCAGGCGATCTGATCGCCCCGGGCCCGGCTGACCTTGGCCTCGGCCTCGGCCATGGCCGCTTCCGCTTTAGCCGCTTCCATATCAAGGTGCATACTCTGCGGGTTGCTGAGCATGCGCCGAGCCCGGTCGTAGACCCGCTGCCTTTCCTTCTGGTACCGGGTCATGTACAACTGCGGCGGACTTCCGTTGGACCCGGAAAGGCGAGCCTCGGCCGATTTGAGATCGTCCTGGCTAGCTACATCAGGTAGGTAATCGAACATATGTTCGTATTGTATCAAGGCATAGTGACATAAACAAGTTCAAGACCTTGAAGTAGCAGTAGCCGCATCACAGGCCGGTGCCGTGGTGATACGAGAGGCTTTCGGACGTCCGGTCCTGCCCGAGATGAAGGGCCTTGTCGATCCTGTCACCGCGGCAGACCTGGAAGCGGAAGCTGCCATCATCGAAGTCTTGAGCCGAAATCGGCCCGGGGACGCCGTACTCGGTGAAGAAGGCGGAGGCCAGACCGAGTCTCGCGGGCGCCGTTGGATCATCGACCCCCTCGACGGAACCGTCAACTTCGTCCATCAGATACCGCATGTGGCCGTGTCGATCGGCCTGTGGGATGGAGACCAGCCGTTGGTAGGGGTGGTTGTCGATGTCATGAGGGGCGAGATTTTCCAGGCGGTGCGGGGAGAGGGTGCCTTTCTGAACGGCCAGCGGATCAAGGTCTCATCCGGGGCGAGGCTCAAAGAATGCCTGGTCGCCACCGGGTTTCCCTACGACCGGCACATCAACGGACCGGCCTACAGCCAAGTGGCGGG
>NZ_CBDCAT010000010.1:0-1278 GCF_965214065.1 Candidatus Poriferisocius sp. | reverse complement strand
AGAAATACCAGTCCGGGGGAATGGACGAGGAAACCTACGAGGACCGCCGAGCTGAGATATTCGAGCAACTTGGCCTCGAGGTCCACTGATCTAGTTGCTCAGCCTCCGGGATCGCTGAGAATCGGGCGGCTGGAGGGCATGCCCAACATGCACGACAGCCCTGCTGACTGAAGCCCGCCCGCGCCGCCGGCCACTAGGACCACGAAGTAGTCGGCAGAGGGCACGATCGGCACCCGGTCGTTCTCGACGGCCACTCCCATTTTTTCGAGCACATCTCTGGTGGGCTGTCGACGGTAGGGCGGGTAGAAGTCCAGCGGTACCCGGGCCTCGGCAAAGAGGTGCTCCTGAAGCTCCTGTTTGGTGGGCAACAAGCCGGCCACCATTTCGGCGATGACCGGGCTCATCACCAGCACAGTCGGGAAGGGGTTTGGGGCGTCGTGGCCCCCGCACGGCCCGCTGATGGCCAGGCCGTGGGTCACATGGTGCAGCACCTGTTCGGCCTCGTGGTGCATGTCGGTGATGGGCCACATGCCGTTCACGGCCAGCACTGTCACCACGTCTTCGTCGGCCTTGAACCCCAAATCGACGTGATACGGCGGCCACGGGGAGGCTTCCTCGTTCTCGGCCACGCACAGTGAGGTGGCTTTGCCCGGCCAGCCCAGCGGGGCCTTGTCCACCTCTCCGGGGGTGGCCCCGCCTATGTTCACCAGGGCCAGCCTCAGGGCTCGTCCCACGGTGGCGTTGGTGTGCGACCCTGGCCCAAAGCACCCCGCGCCGAAGTTGAAGCCCAGCCGGTTGCGGATCGGGCCGTTGACCACCAACATCGGCCCCACCGGGTTGGTGGTGGTCTGAACCCCGTGGGCGTTCATCTGCGGGTCGCAGAAGGCGTCGATGGCGGCGACGAGCACCGGCATCACCTCGGGCGGGCATCCCGCCATCACCGCGTTGACCGCGATCTTCTCCACGGTGGCCGCAGCGTTCAGAGGAGGTATGTCGCCCACCGCATGGTCGGCGGGCAGCCCCGAAGCCGCCACCCGCGGCGGCGACCCGCTCGGGGGTGGGGGGAACGATGGGCAGCCCGTCGGTCATGCCCCGTTCCCGCAGGTAGGCCTCTACCTCGTCGGGGCCGCCTTCGATAGCTACCTGTTGGGCCATTTCACCATCTTCATGGGGAAATGAATGGCGACGCTCTGCGTCATGTCACCAAGGCGTCCACGATCTCGTCGAGGCGAGAGGAGATGTCGGCTCTGATGTCGGCCTCCGGCTGGCTACGGTAAG
>NZ_CBDCAT010000009.1:0-18883 GCF_965214065.1 Candidatus Poriferisocius sp. | reverse complement strand
TATCCTCGATCAGGTAGAGGGCCTCGTCGACGACACGCTCCAAGTCGGACGGGGTGAGGGGACTGTAGGCACCGCCCCGTTGTCCCGGTCGGACCGCCCGTTCTTCCGGTGCCGGCCCGGCCCTACGCGCGGCTATCCGGGCGGCGCGTCCTCCAGCCCGTCGTCTTGCGGCCATCTCACCCTCGCAGACGGGCGCTGGAGGGGTCCCAGACGGGTTCCGCAAGCACGGTGGCGGTGCGCCGACGGTTCATGATCCCCACCTCAAACTGGGACCCGGGTGCTTCAAAGTCGGGGTCGACGTACGCAAATAGAATGCTCCGGCCCACCGAATGGGCCCACGTACCGCTGGTGGTGATACCCATGATGCGGTCACCGTCGTAGGTGGGCTCGTTGCCGAGGCAGTCGGCGTCCCCTTCATCGAGTTGGGCGTAGACCAATACCATGGTTAACGGTTCGGTCTGGTCGCGGCGGGCGATGGTCGCCGCTCGGCCCTGGAACTCCTTGTCGTAGGCGATGAAACGGTCAAGGCGCGCCTCGACCGGGGTGATCTCGGTGGTCAACTCCGCCCCGTGGGCCTTGTAAGCCTTCTCCAAACGCATGACGTTCATCGCCCGGCTCCCGAAGTCGATGATCCCGAGACTCGCGCCCGCTTGGTGTATCGCCTGATAGACCTTGACCATGTGCTCCAGCGACATGTGGATCTCCCAGCCCAACTCGCCCACATAGGACACCCGCAGAGCGACGCAGGGTGCCCCGGCCACCTCGATCTGTTGGCTGGTGAGCCAGGGGAAGGCCCGGTTGGTGAGGTCGGCGTCGGTTAGGGGTGCCAGTAAGTCCCGGGAGAGAGGTCCAGTCACCGCCAAGATGCCGGTGCGGTCGGTGACATCCTCCACCGTCACCTTCTCGTCGGGTCGGATGTGGCTGGAGAGCCAGTCAAAGTCATGCCATTGGGCGGTGATAGCCGAGTTGAGGTAGAAGCGCTGCTCCCCGAGCCGGGTTATGGTCATCTCCGACTCGATTCCTCCCCGCGTGGTCAGCATGTGCACCAGCCGGATCCCTCCGTCTCGGGCCGGGAGGCGGTTGGCCGACAGCCGGTCCAGAAGGGCCGCGGCATCGGGACCCGTGACCATAAACTTGGCGAAGGCGGTGAGGTCGGCGACCCCCACCCGATCTCGAATTGCTCTGACCTCGGTTCCCACCTCGTCGTGCGCGGAGGAACGTCGGAAGGAATAGACCTCTGGTTGGGGGGAGA
This sequence comes from Candidatus Poriferisocius sp., assembly GCF_965214065.1. Taxonomy (GTDB): domain Bacteria; phylum Actinomycetota; class Acidimicrobiia; order Acidimicrobiales; family Bin134; genus Poriferisocius. Next base: position 17,631 of record NZ_CBDCAT010000009.1, on the reverse strand, counting down.
AGTACATGGCTCTCTCCCATCCCCAGACTTCCTGCCATCGGGCCCCCTTGGTGTCCAAGGTGTCATACAGCGGGGTCTTCTTCATCGGACGGCCCGCATCACGGTATTCGTTGGGCATCCGCACCTGGTACATCTCGTGGAACTCGTCAATCGACCGTTCATGGGTGTAGCGGCCGGGCGCATAGGGTCCGAAGCGGCGGGGGTCCATGTTGGCGACGTTGATCTCGGTCTGACCGTGCACCATCCACTGGGCGAGGTACTTACCAGCACCGGGACCCTGGGTGATCCCTATGGAGGCCCCGGCGCAGTACCAATAGTTGCGCAAGCCGGGTGCGGGACCCATCAGGAAGCCGGCATCGGGGGTGTGGGTAATCGGGCCCGACACCACTTGCTTGATGCCCGCCCCGGCGAAGCAAGGCAGCCTCTGGGCGGCCAGATCCAGCCAGGGGAGCAGGCGATCAAGCTCGACCGGAGTCAGGTGAAAGGTGAGATCCCAGTCGATCCCACCCACGCCGTATTCTTTGGCGTCCTCCCGTTCATACGGCCCGATGATCAAACCGTCGTGCTCCTGGCGGTAGTAGCAGGAGGAGCGGGGATCTCGGACCACCGGGTGCTCAGTGTCGAGGGCCGCCACCTCCTCGATCCTTTCGGTTACCAGGTACTGATGGACCACAGACTCGATGGGGGTCTCGAGGCCGACCATGGCACCTACCTGGGGCGTATGGCATCCGGCCGCGTTGACGACATGCTCCGCCACGACCCGACCCTTCTCCGTCAATACCTCCCAGCGCCCATCGGCCAGCTGGTTCATGTCCAAGGCGCGGTTCTTCCGGCTGATCTCGGCACCGAGGTTGCGCGCCCCAGCGGCCATCGAGTTGGTCGCCGCGGACGGGTCGGTCCATCCGTCATCCGGTGTCCATAACCCAAGCCCCACATCGGGTTTCAGGTCAAGAAGGGGTGCTACCTCGTTGATCTGCATCGGTCCCAGCAGATGCGACTCCACGCCGATGGAAGCAAGCATCCCGTGTACGTAGTAGAACCAGTCGACCTCGTCGTCGGTTCGCGCCAGCCGGACCGCGCCGCATCCGTGCCAGCCAGCGTGCATACCGGTCTCGTGATGGATGTTCCGGTAAAGGTCGGCGGTGTCTCGGTGGATCTTGGCCGTGTTGAGGTCGCCGATGAAGTGGGGGATGAGTCCGGCGGCATGCCAGGTGGAACCGGATGTGAGCTCGTCCTTCTCGATGAGAAGGGTGTCTGTCCAGCCTTCGTGGGCGAGAAAGTAGAGCAGGCCCACGCCCATCGCGCCCCCGCCGACTATCGCCACCCGGACTTCATCGCGCATACAAGACCCTACGCTTTGCCGCAACCGCTTGGGTTAATGCCTACAGCGAGCACTCGGGCGCGCCGACTCTACGAGGATAGCCCGGTAACCGAGTGCGGGATGTGGTTGCCCCTGGTTTTTTCAACCCACCTGATTGGCGCTTTGGTACCGCGCGACGACTCCCGCTTCGAGGTCACCAACGATCCACCGAAGATCGATCGAGGTCGCGGGTAGGCATTCGACCTACGCTGCAGCGTCGCTGGTATCGCATCGCACCACTGGCGATCATTTGGTTCTACACCCCAGCCGGGGCCTCGGTCTGCCCATCCTCGTTGTCTCCCCAGCAGGTGATGGTGTTGTTGGTTGCGATGGCGCAGCTATGCCGAGATGCGGCGGTGATTTGTTTGTATTCGTCGGGCGGGGCGTTGGTCTGCCCGTAGTTATTTGATCCCCAGCAGGTGATGGTGTCGTCGGTCGCGATCGCGCAGTTGTGGTCGCGTCCGGCGGTGATTCGTTTTTATTCGCCAGCCGGGGGGTTGGTCTGCTCGTAGGAGTTGTTCCCCCAGCAGGTGATGGTGTGAACGCGAAGGGGGGGGGGGTGCTATAACAGCACCCCCCCCTGATGGGTCGTTTTACGTTGCCCTCGGTTAACCGGCTAGGCGAGCAGCTCGTAGCCAGGAATCTGCTTGGGCGCGGTTGTTGGTGATCCATTCGGCGGCGTGGCGTTTGATGTCGTCTCCGCTGTTTTCTCCGCCTTGCATGCGGACGTTTTGGAGGGCGACATCAACCGGGTTGATCGTGACCAGCTCGAACAGTCTGGCCGCGGCCGGGTTGGCGGCGAGGAAGTCGTTGTTGGCAGTCACCGCGATGTCGGCTGCGTCCCATCCGAGCAGGCATGGGTCGGTGGTGCACCGGTCGCCTATGGATGTTGCTCCCTCTAGCTGGGTGGGCGAGATCGACGCGTCGTCGTGGATGGATACCCACACGGAGTTGTCGCCGGGGCGTAGGTCACTGACGTAGTGAGACGGTGCCCAGGTGTAGACCATGTAGGGCTCCCCGGATGCGTCCTTGGCGACCGCGTCGGCGATCATGGCGTCGTAGCCGCCGATGTCGAACTGTTCGATGTTGTCCCAACCGGCGTTAGCTATCCAGGCGTTGATGTTCACGTGGCATCCCCACCCTTCCGGGCATCCGTAGATTTGCAGGATTCCGTCACCTGGTGATGGGTCGGCTGCTTCGTATACGGCGAATAGGGCCGGGTCGGAGAGCATGGCGTCGAGGGTGGTTAACCCGTTAGCGTCGGCGAAGGCCTTGTTGGTGATCAGGCCTTGCACACCAGCTCGAGCCATCTGTGCGCCTAGGCGGGTTACGTGGTCGCTGACCAGCGAGCCGTCCGGCATAGTTCCTGCCAGGAAGGAATTATGGTTCGGCAGCCACGAGTTGGCCCAGAAATCGAACTCGCCGTTAGCCATAGCTACGAACGCGTTCGACGGAGCCAACTCCAAATCAGCCGGGTCGGACACCGAATAGCCCAACTCCTCAAGCAACGCCGAATAAATCGCCGCCTGCATGTAACCAGTCGACCAATTCGCCCGAGCAGCAGTCACAGAAACACCGTCACCCGGAGTGTCGTCGACCGGGACCAGCGCGACGGCCAGCCATTCATCGACTTGGGCGCGGTTGTTGGTGATCCATTCGGCGGCGTGGCGTTTGATGTCGTCTCCGCTGTTTTCTCCGCCTTGCATGCGGACGTTTTGGAGGGCGACATCAACCGGGTTGATCGTGACCAGCTCGAACAGTCTGGCCGCGGCCGGGTTGGCGGCGAGGAAGTCGTTGTTGGCGGTCACCGCGATGTCGGCTGCGTCCCATCCGAGCAGGCATGGGTCGGTGGTGCACCGGTCGCCTATGGATGTTGCTCCCTCTAGCTGGGTGGGTGAGATCGACGCGTCGTCGTGGATGGATACCCACACGGAGTTGTCGCCGGGGCGTAGGTCACTGACGTAGTGAGACGGTGCCCAGGTGTAGACCATGTAGGGCTCCCCGGATGCGTCCTTGGCGACCGCGTCGGCGATCATGGCGTCGTAGCCGCCGATATCGAACTGTTCGATGTTGTCCCAACCGGCGTTAGCTATCCAGGCGTTGATGTTCACGTGGCATCCCCACCCTTCCGGGCAGCCGTAGATCTGCAGGACCCCGTCACCTGGTGATGGGTCGGCTGCTTCGTATACGGCGAACAGGGCCGGGTCGGAGAGCATGGCGTCGAGGGTGGTTAACCCGTTAGCGTCGGCGAAGGTCTTGTTGGTGATCAGGCCTTGCACACCAGCGCTAGCCATCTGTGCGCCTAGGCGGGTTACGTGGTCGCTGACCAGCGAGCCGTCCGGCATAGTTCCTGCCAGGAAGGAATTATGGTTCGGCAGCCACGAGTTGGCCCAGAAATCGAACTCGCCGTTAGCCATAGCTACGAACGCGTTCGACGGAGCCAACTCCAAATCAGCCGGGTCGGACACCGAATAGCCCAACTCCTCAAGCAACGCCGAATAAATCGCCGCCTGCATATAACCAGTCGACCAATTCGCCCGAGCAGCAGTCACAGAAACACCGTCGCCCGGCAAAGCGGTAGCCTCGTCCAAGGCCATTTGGGCTTCCTCGGCCGCAGCTTTCGCCTCGTCGGCGACTTCCTGAGCTTCGGCCACCTGCATCTGAGCCTCTTCGGCGGCCTTAGCGGCTTCTTCCAAGGCCATTTGGGCTTCCTGGTCACCCTCCTCGGCTGCGGCTTCGGCCTCTGCCAACGCGGCCTGAGCAGCCTCCAACTCGGCTTGAGCCTCCGCTAGCGCGGCCTCAGCAGCCTCGGCGGCGCTGTTATCCACGACAGTTACCACCGGTGGGGCCTCCGTCACTTCTGGTGCCTCCGGTTCATCGCTCCCGCAAGCGACTGCCAGCAACGCGAACGCAGCCAGCAGGGCTAATACTTTCCTGGTTCTAGTCATGTTGCTAGCACCTCCCTTGATGGTTCGGTCATGTTTTCTCGTAGACGGTTGTTCTCCGGAACTCACGCAGGATCCCCCACGAGGATGCGGAGAACAAGAACCCGGCGATCAGACAAATGAATGCTCCTGGACCACTGGCGAAATTCGGATCGGCGACCCGGACCAGGGAAGCTATCCATCCGCCAGCAAGAACCAAGATTCCAACCCCCAAAGCCGCTACGCCGACGCTCCATCGCCAACGTCGCCTTTCTCCCCGGCCAAACAGTCCCACCGCCGGTAAGGTCAGTAGCAGCGCGGCCACCCCGAGCCCGAGGGTCAAGTAGCCTAGGCGAGTCCCGCTTGCGGTGAACCCGTCGTAGCGGATCGGATTCTTGCGTTGCGCCTCCGACGACAGGCCCGCGATCTGAATGGCGTTTTGCGAGGCCTTGGAGGGATCTTGGCGCGCTTCTTGTTCCAAGCGGTCGATCTCCGCCTGGAGCTCTGGAGTTATCACGGCCTCCACCCGCCTGTCTATCGACCAAGACGACAGGCCCGCAATCGCGAGTAGTCCCACTAGACCCGCCGTGGTCAGTACACGGGTCACGGAGATGGTGGAACGAAGTGGGCGCATGGGGCTGTATGGGGCACCGGACAACCAAAGCGTCGCGCCGACCGTCGCGGCGACCCCGCTTGCTAGAGCTATCCAAACCCCTAGGCCGTGGCTGTAGGAGACAGCCTCACCGGGAGAGGGGATCCATACGTACCCAATAGCGGCCGCGAGGATTGCGCTGGCCGCGAGGATGGCCCCGTCGGCACCGTACGCGGTAGAAGCCCTTTCTGGCCTGATCAGAATCCACAAAGCCGATCCGAGAAGCATCAGGCTGCCCACCAACACGGTAATCCCTAGGAAGCTGCCCCCCTCGGCAACCAATCCGGAGAAACTCAACCCGCTGAGGTCCAGATCCAACGCCCTACCGTGTCCGGAGATGCGGCCGGAATCATTCCCCCACGGCAGAAAGACGGCGGCTAGGCCAGCGACCGAGGCGACGGCTGCGATGGTAGCTCCGAGCCGTTCCCGCTTGGTCACCGGTGCCGGATTGCCTTCCTTGGTGGTGTCGACAACGGCCTCTTCGCCAGGGCTGTCGTCCAGTAAGGCCTCCGGGTTGCGCCGATGAGCCCATGCTCGGCGTATCCGTCCGAAGAGTCGGGTGCCCTGTCCGGATTCGGTCTGGGTCAGGCGGTCGAGAACCACCGCCACGACGAACAGGGCTAGGCCGGAGGCGGTGGACAACTGGGTGTCGATGTTTAGTACAGCCCTGAAGACCAGCAGGCCGAGTCCGGAAGCTCCCATGATCGCCGCAATGCCGATCATGGAGATGGAGAGGAGGAGAGTCTGGTTGAGGCCGGTCATGATGGCCGGGCGGGCCAAAGGCAGCTGAGTGTCCAGCAGGACGCGGAATTCGGAGGCCCCGTAGGCCCGACTGGCTTCGACCACGTCTGCAGGGACTTGCCTGATGCCCAGATTGGTAAGGCGGATCAACGGGGGAATGGCAAAGACCATGGTTGTCATGGTGGCTGGTTCAGGGCCGAGCCCGAAGAAGAAGATAAAGGGGATTATGTAGACGAAGGCATGGACGACCTGCATAGCGTCAAGGACGGGACGCACCACACCCCATACCGCATCGAAGCGGCCGCACAACACGCCCAACGGGATGCCGATCAAGGCGCAGAGGATCACGGCTACTACGACTAGGCCGATGGTGGTGGTGGTCTCGACCCAGAACTCGTTTCCGAGCAGGCCGCAGAGGGCGAGCATGACGGCCAGGCCAGCGCCCACCTTGAGGTTGCGGGTGATGATCCCCACGAATAGGACGATGCTGCACACCAAGACCCAGGACATATCGGTGATCTCCCACCAGGGATGGTATTCCGGTCCGTCGACGAAGTTCCGAAACAGGAAGGAGAAGGGCCATTTGATCACGTCAAGGGGGGCAGACGCATTGAGGACGATCCAATTGACTATCTCGTCCATCCAGGCCCCAAACGGGATCTCCCAATGGTCTAGAACCGCGTTGTCCCAGAAGGGAACGGCCTCCTCCGAACCTCCGCTTTGGGCGAGAACCCGCCCTATCGCTCCGGTCATAGGTAGGTTTCCCGCTCGAACCCGTCGATCAGGCCCTCAACCCGACCCATCTCCTCCATGATCAAGCAGGGGTCGAGGTCGCCGATCAGCACGCCCCGTCTGTTCACAACCCCTATCGGAAGACCTCGACCTGCCGCCGCATAGACTTCGTTCAGGGTGTTTGAGGGCGAGGTCGTATCGAAGTCGGAACGCAGGGCACTGGTCATCACGGGGGAACCCAAGGCACCGACCCGCAAGCAATCTCCCACGGTAAGGATGGCTTCGGGCCGGCCCGCATCGTCGCACACAAAGGCCCCGGCTCGGTCACCGATCTGGCTCAGGGCTTCCTCAAGTGATATGTCGGCACGAATCGGGACCGGCGCGACCATCACATCGGCGCAGGTGATGACCCGACCTTGGTCGACGTCCCGCACAAACTCGGCCACGTAGGCTGTCGCGGGCTCGGTCAGGATCTCTTCGGGGGTGCCGATCTGAACGATTGCGCCGTCCCGCATGATGCAAACGCGATCCCCGATACGTAGGGCTTCGTTGAGGTCATGGGTGATGAACAGGATCGTCTTGCGGATCTCCCGCTGGATGTCCATCAACTCATCTTGCATCTGCCGACGGATCAACGGATCAAGGGCGGAGAACGCCTCATCCATTAGCAGGATGTCAGGATCGGAGGCGAGGGCTCGGGCGAGGCCGACCCGCTGCTGCATCCCGCCCGAAAGTTCTCGGGGAACGCTGTCGGCATAGGCTTCTAGGCCTACCAGTGCCAAGGACTTCATGGCCGCCTGGTCTCGCTCCGTCTTATCCACTCCTTGCACCTTCAGCCCGTAGCCCACGTTGTCGATGACGTTGCGATGGGGAAATAGTGCAAAGTGCTGGAAAACCATCCCCATCTTCTCGCGACGGAAGGCTTGCAGGTCTCGGCCAGCCAGAGTCTGAACATCGGTACCGTCCACCCAGACCTGTCCGGAGGTGGTCTCATGCAGCTTGTTGACCGTGCGAAGGACAGTCGACTTGCCCGAACCTGACAAGCCCATGACGACGAAAATCTCTCCTTGCGATACGGAGAAGGTGGCATCCCGCACCCCGATAACGTGCCCGGTCTGTCGCTGAATCTCGTCCTTGCCTACCTCGGCCCGGGCGAGGTCAAACGCACGACCTTGCGGTTGGGGCCCGAAGATCTTGTAGACCTGTTCCAGGCGGATCAGTTCGTTGCTCATCCCGCTCGGCGAAACTCCCGTCTCAAGCGCCCCGGTCGTTGTCCGGCTCCTGTCGTGGTGGTGGTTGCCCCAGAGGTAATGATTCTCCCCGCGAAGCAGATGTTCTTGCCGCTTGAGCGTAGCGGAGGTACCCGCCCGAACTCTCAAATCGGATCAGAATTGTTCCATGATGTGGAACAATGCCGCATGGTAGCACGCAAATAGGGGTTGCCCTATGCTCGGCACCCGGTTAGCCTCGCGTCTGACGTGAACAAGGCTGGGCCTGAACGGAGAGTTAATGACCGTCTCTGACCGTTTCCCTTCCGACCTGGAGATCGCTCAGGCCGCCGAAGTCCTGCCTGTTCGCCGGGTGGCGGAATCGATCGGGATCCAGCCGGATGAGTTGATCCCCTACGGGTCTACCAAGGCCAAGGTACACCTCGACATAATTAAGCGGACCAACTCCGGATCACGCGGCAAGTACATAGACGTGACCGCGGTAACTCCGACCCCCTTTGGCGAGGGCAAGACCACCACCACAATCGGCCTGGTGCAAGGTCTGGGAAGACTCGGGAAGCGAGCCATCGCCACCATTCGGCAACCCTCGATGGGACCCACATTCGGCATCAAGGGCGGTGCCGCTGGGGGTGGCTATAGCCAGGTGGTGCCCATGGAGGAGTTCAACCTCCACCTAACCGGTGACATGCACGCCATCGGAGTTGCCCACAACCTGGCAGCGGCTGCCCTTGACGCCCGCTGGTACCACGAGTCGAGGATGAGTGATGCCCGGTTGGAAGAGATGGGTCTTAACCGGCTCGACATCGACATCTTCAGGACCCAGTGGAGGCGGGTTGTGGACGTCAACGATCGGGCTCTGCGCAACGTCATCGTGGGTTTGGGAGGCCGGATCGATGGTAGACCCCGAGAGGCAGGCTACGACATCACGGTCGCCTCCGAATTGATGGCCATACTCGCCCTTGTTGACGGAAATGACTACGCGTCGGCGTTGCGGGATCTGCGGGAGCGGTGCGGTCGGATCGTGGTGGGTGCCGACACCGCCGGTGCGCCGATCTCCATGGACGACCTGGGGGTAGCTGGCGCGGTGACCGTGCTCATGAAGGACACCCTCCATCCCACGCTCATGCAGACCCTCGAAGGCCAGGCTGCCCTTGTCCATGCGGGCCCGTTCGCCAACATCGCCCATGGCAATTCCTCCATCCTGGCTGATCGAGTAGCTCTTCAACTCGGCGAGTACGTGGTGACCGAGTCGGGCTTCGGTGCCGACATGGGCATGGAGAAGTTCTTGAACATCAAGTGCCGAGCTTCGGGTCTGTCCCCCGATGCGGTGGTCTTGGTGGCCACCATCCGGGCTCTCAAGACCCAAGGTGGTGGACCCAAAGTGGTCGCCGGGCGGCCCCCGCCCGATGTCTATCTAGAGGAGAATCTCCCCCTGTTGGAGGCCGGGTTGGTGAACCTGGTGGCCCACATCGAGAACGCTCGCCAATTCGGAGTTGAGGTGGTGGTTGCTGTCAACACCTTCCCCACCGATACCGCGGCGGAGCGCGATCTGGTGAAGGCGGCGGCGCTAGAGGCCGGGGCCCTGGCGGCGGCCGGATCTAGCCACTGGGCGGACGGAGGACGGGGAGCGGTGGAATTGGCCGAGGCGGTGGTTGATGCCTGCCGACGCCCGAGCCAATTCAACCTGTTGTACCCATCCGAACTCCCGGTCCGGGAGAAGATCGAGGCGGTCTGCCAGCGAATCTACGGTGCATCCGGGGTCGAGTACTCCCCGGCCGCCCGGCGTCAGATCTCTGAGTTCGAGGCCGCCGGTATGGGTCACCTCCCGATCTGTATGGCCAAGACCCCCCTCTCGCTGTCGCATGACGCGACGCTGAAGGGTCGCCCTCGGGGCTTCACCGTACCTGTGCGTGAGGTGCGGGCCTCGGTGGGTGCCGGGTTCCTGGTGGTGCTCCTCGGCGAGGTGAGAACCATGCCCGGGTTGGGTGCCCGACCGGCCTATATGAACGTGGATATCGATGATGATGGCCAGATCGTCGGCCTCTTCTGATGGGCAGACTCGGGGCCACCGCCGGCTGCTAGGTCCATTCCTGGGCTCTGCAGGCCGAGAATTATGACAGGGAGGAGGTGATAACAATTCCGCGAACAAGGCTCACCCGCCTGACGACTCCGTATGTGCGCCGATCCGGCGAGTTGGTCCCCACCACTTGGGACGATGCCCTGGATAAGGCCGCAGAAGGCCTCGGTCGATACCGTGGCCGGTCTTACGGCATGTTCTCATGTTCCAAGGCGACCAACGAGACCAACTATCTGGCTCAGAAGTTCTCTCGCGTGGCCATGGGGTCCAACAACATCGATTCGTGTAACCGCACCTGACACGCCCCTTCGGTCGCCGGTCTGGCGACGGTTTTTGGGCTCGGGGGCGGTACCTGTTCCTACGAGGAGATCGAGACGACAGATCTGATTCTCCTTTGGGGCTCCAACGCCCGAGAGGCGCATCCGATCTTCTTTCATCACCTGCTTAAGGGGATCCGGAACGGGGCGAAGATGTACACCATCGACCCGCGCCGTACCGCCTCGGCGATGTGGGCGGACGTCTGGCTCGGGATCGACGTGGGGTCCGACATCGCTTTGGCTAACGCGGTCGGGCGCGAGATCATCGCCGCCGGTCTCGAGAATCGGGCCTTCCTGGATCATTCCACCACCGGCTTCGATGCCTACGCCGAAGCGGTAGATGAATGGACCTTGGCCAAGGGCGCGGAGATAACCGGTATACCCGCTGAGACGATCCGGAATATGGCGCATGATTACGCCACGGCGGGGACGGCCCAGATTTGTTGGACCCTGGGCATCACGGAGCACCACAACGCTACCGACAACGTGCTGGCACTCATCAACCTGGCCCTGCTCACCGGCCATGTGGGCCGTTACGGGTCCGGCCTGGTTCCCATTCGTGGACAGAACAACGTCCAGGGTGGGGGAGATATGGGAGCGCTCCCTAACAAGCTCCCCGGGTTCCAGGAAGTCACCGACCCGGTAGCACGGGGCAAGTTCGAGGCTCAATGGGGCTGTGAAGTGCCAGCTGAGGGTGGGAAGCACATTTCTCTGATGCTCGAAGCCATGGAAGACAAGGAGATCCGCGCCCTATACGTCTTGGGTGAGAACCCGGCGCAGTCGGAGGCTCGTTCGGACCATGTTCGAGAAGTGCTGTCCGATCTGGACTTCATGCTGGTTCAGGACATGTTCATGACCAGGACCGCGCAGTTGGCAGACGTTGTCCTGCCCGCGGCCGCCGGATGGGCTGAGTCCGACGGGACGGTCACATCATCCGAGCGCCGGGTGCAAAGGGTGCGCAAGGCGATCGAACCGCCCGGTGATGCATGGGATGATCTCGATATCCTCTCCGCTCTCGCCGCCCGGATGGGTTACGGCTGGGGATACCCCACGGCCGAGGAGCTTTGGGATGAGCTGCGAAGTCTCTCTCCCCTCCATGGGGGGATGTCCTACCGTCGCCTGGACGCGGCCGGAGGTCTGCAGTGGCCGTGCCCGGACGAGGAGCATCCGGGGACCCTGTATCTCCACGGTGACCTCTGGGAGGATCCGCTTCCTCGACCGCCTGTGCCGCTTATTCCCACCCCGTGGGCCCCGCCGGTGGATCGGCTGACCCCTGAGTTCCCCCTGCGGCTTACCACCGGCCGGCGGCTGGATTCCTACAACACCGGTGTTCAGTCGCGTAGCTACCGCTCACCACTGAGGGAGACTGCGGCCATCCAGGTCTCGCCACATGACGGCGACATGATCGGGGTGGATGAGGGTCAGACCGTCCGGGTCGTATCGCGGCGGGGCGAGATCGAAGTCCCCGTCAGGCTTGATCCTATGCTCCGGCCTGGGCTGACCTTCATGTCGGTCCACGATCCGGATAATGCCGACGTCAACCGGCTCACCGTCGATGCCTGGGATCCCAAGTCGGGAACCGCCGAGTTCAAGGCCACCGCGGTCCGGATCGAGCCGGTGAGCTAGCGGTAAGGATCCGGAAATCGATCTGAAGCTGATGCCAGTCGGGCCGGACCCTGCCGAGAAGGCGGCGGTAGACGCATTGCTGGGTCCCGCCACCACCGTTTGGGAAGGCGGAGACGAGCAGCCGGGCGACCGGCACGTTGCTAGGGGTGGCCCCCGTCGGGCGAAGGCAGTGCGCCACCTGCTGCTCCCCACGCTCCATGCCGTCAATGACGCCGTCGGTCAGGTGAGCTCCGGTGCCCTCAACTACGTATGCGAGCGGCTCTCAGTGCCTCCCGCCGAGGCGTATGGGGTGGCGAGCTTCTACGCCCTGATCTCCCTGGAGAAGCGACCCGCCCGGGTGGCTCACGTATGCGACGATGTGGCCTGCCGGACTAGGGGCGCAATGGACATGCTCGCCGCCTTCGACGAACGGAACGATGTTCATTCCAGTCCCTGTCTGGGGCAGTGTGATACCGCACCAGCGGTCTTTTTCCAGCGCGCCGGGGAGTCCGACGGAGTCGAAGTGCGAGCTACGCCCCGCCGGGTGTTAGATGTTCTTGACGGGGCACCTCCGGCCCGGCCTGATCTGCTTATCCCGCAGGCGGGAGACCCGTCGCTGCGCCTATTGAAGCGAGTCGGCACCGTCGATCCCTCATCCCTGGACGACTATCGGGCTTCGGGTGGTTACCAGGCTCTCGAGCGGGTTGCTGAGATAGGCCCGGAGCGGGTTATCGCCGAGGTCAAGAAGTCCGGCATCCGGGGGCGTGGCGGGGCCGCGTTTCCGATGGGTGTCAAGTGGGAGGCGGTGGCCGGGTCCCGTCGGGCACCCCGCTATCTGATCTGCAACGCGGATGAATCGGAGCCGGGTACCTTCAAGGATCGGGTGCTGATGGAAGGCGACCCCTTTGCCTTGGTCGAGTCGATGACCATCGCCGGTTTAGCGATAGGTGCCGAGACCGGGTTCCTGTACGTTCGGGCTGAGTACCCGGATGCCCAGGCTCTCCTCGAGAGCGCCACCGAAGCTGCCCGATCGGCGGGCCTGCTGGGCCAACGTGTGCTCGGTACCGGTGCCTCTTTCGATATCGAGATCCGACGCGGTGGGGGTGCCTACATCTGCGGTGAGGAAACCGCTTTGATGAACTCCATAGAGGGGCTGCGTGGGGAACCGAGAAACAAGCCGCCTTTCCCCACCCAGGCGGGCCTCTTCGGATGCCCGACGGTCATAAACAACGTCGAGACCCTAATCAACGTTCCTGAGATCCTCCGGCGAGGAGGTGATTCCTATGCGCGGATCGGGACATCAGGGTCGACGGGGCCCAAACTCTTCTGCCTTTCGGGGGCGGTCGGTCGACCCGGCACCTACGAGGTGGAGTTCGGTATCACCTTGGGGGATCTAATCGAGCTGTCCGGTGGGGTTACGGGATCGGGGGTCTTAGGAGCCATTCTGTTGGGTGGTGCGGCCGGGCTGTTCGTGGGTGAGGAACACCTGGACATGCCCCTAACCTTCGAGGGGGCGCAAGAGCGTGGTGCCAGCCTCGGTTCGGGGGTGGTCATGGTGTTCGACGATCGGGCCGACTTCCCCGATCTGGCTACCCGGATCGCCCGCTTCTTTCGTGATGAGTCATGCGGCCAATGCGTGCCGTGTCGGGTAGGAACCGTGCGCCAAGAGGAGTTGCTGTCGCGGCACCGAGGCGGGGTAGGGTTCGACGTGCAATTGTTTGATGACATTCACCGGGTCATGGCGGACGCGTCGATATGCGGTTTGGGACACACCGCCTCATCGGCGATTCGGTCTTTGTACGACCTCGGGCTTCTGGAGCAAGCCGATGTCTAACCTCGCCCTTTCGATCGACGAAGCGGCGGTGAAAGTACCGGCGGGGAGCACGATCCTCGACGCCTGCCGGATGCTTGGTAAAGATCAGCCCACCCTCTGCTACCTCGAGACCCTGACGCCGGTGAACGTCTGTCGCGTGTGCGTGGTCGAGGTTGAGGGGAGTCGGGCTCTTGTCCCATCCTGTAGCCGACCGGCCGAAGAGGGGATGAGGGTTCTTACGGACAGCGAACGAGTTCGCCATTCTCGTCGGATGGTCTACGAGTTTCTGGCCTCCTCGGTCGAGTTGGACTTGGTTGATGATGAAACCAAGTCCTGGATGGAGCGCTACGGATGCGATCCCTCTCGCTACGGCCCGCCCGAACCTCCGGTGGGTGATCGAGACCAGCGAAAGGCCGGGCACCATCCGCCTCCGTCCCCGACCCACGCCGAGACGGTGCATCAGCCCACCAAGGTTGACAACTCGCTCTACGTGAGGGACTACTCCCGCTGCATCCTGTGTTACAAGTGTGTGGAGGCGTGTGGGGAGGACGCGCAGAATACCTTCGCCATCGCGCTGGCTGGTCGTGGTTTCGATGCTCGTATCTCTACCGAGTTCGATACCGGACTAACCGACTCTGCCTGCGTGTTCTGCGGCAACTGCATCGGGGTCTGCCCCACCGGTGCCCTGATGTTCCGCAGCGAATATGAGCTCCGGCAAGCCGAACTCTGGGAGGAGGAACGCCAGAGCGTGACCCGCACCGTCTGCTCATACTGCGGGGTGGGTTGCAACCTCGACCTGCACGTCCAGGACAACCGCATCGTCAAGGTCACCTCCCCCATGGACCACTCGGTCACCGAAGGCCACCTGTGCATCAAGGGCCGATTCGGCTACGAATACGTCCAGGAGCTGGGAGATCTTGCCGTAACCCCCATAGACGAGGTGCTCCAAAGAGCCCGGGTGGTCAACTAGCCCGTGGCTACTAGTAGGCCTGATGCAGGTCTTATGACCGTTGGTCGCCACTGGCCACTGGCTACGGGCTGCGAGCCCGATGCTTAACCAGTTGATTCGTGCCGGTCGGCTCGATAGAGGTTTCTACCTGTCTCTGCTCTACGACCGGGAGGCAACCGGCAATGCGGTGTTGGTGGTCTTGGTTGCCGGGTTACTGTCAAACCTGCGCACCTTGTCGGTGGCCGGATTGGCCTTCGCCCTCCTTGGGGCACTGTTCCGCGCCGTGATCGTCTCGGGGGCGGTATGGGCCGTATCGACGTATCTCTTGGGCCGTCCGGGGGACCCGCAAGCCACCTTCAGGATGGTGGGGTTCGCCAACGTGGCCTTCTTCCCCCTCGTGGTGGGGGACCCTGGCAGAGCGATAGGGTTGCTGGCGCTGTTGGTGGCCGCGCTGTGGTTCTTCATGGCCCTGCGCTTGGTTGCCAGCGTCCAGTTCGACCTCGAGCATCCGGTCACCCTCCTGGTCGCCCTCGCCGGGATGCTCGGTTGGTACCTGACGGCGATCCTATTCTGATTCCACCCCCCGAATCGTCGGTACGGGGACGGTTGGGGCCTGATTGCCTGAGAGACGAAGCCCACGAGGCTCGATAGGGATGCCCACCTACCGCCTTGACCTCTCCTATGACGGTGCCGGATTCCACGGTTACGCCCGCCAACCCGACGTTCGAACCGTGCAGGGTGAGTTGGAGGCGGCGCTGGCGAGGATTGCCGGGCCGGTCAAGACTGTGGTAGCTGGGAGGACCGACGCCGGAGTTCATGCCCAACAGCAGGTGGTGTCGTTTTCGGTGGACCGAGCCTTGATCCCCGACCGCCTCTCGCGATCCCTGACCAAGATGTTGGGACCGGAGATCGTGGTCTATGCGGCGGCGGAGGTGCCCCACAGCTTCTCGGCTCGCTTCTCGGCCACCAGCCGTACCTACCGATACCGGATCTTGAACCAGACCCACCCCGATCCGCTGCGTAGGTTTGACTCTTGGCATGTAGCTGACCGGCTGGACCTAGAGGCCATGCAACAGGTAGCACTGGATATCTTGGGCGAGCATAATTTCGCTTCCTTCTGTCGCCGCCGGGAAGGGGCATCCACGGTGAGGACGGTGCTGGAAGCATCCTGGTCGGAACAACCCGGAAACATCGCCCGCTTCGAGATAACCGGTCGTGCCTTCTGTCACCAGATGGTACGGTCGCTGGTTGCCTGGGCCGTGGAAGCGGGCAGGGGTCGCGTTGACCCCGACTCCACCCTCCGAGTGCTTGAGGCCCGAAACCGGGACCAGGCCAGAGGAGCAGCACCCCCGCAAGGGCTAGTCCTCTGGAGAGTCAGTTACAACTAGCGATGTGCCGGTCGTCGCGCTACACTCCGGTGTCCCGTTGGCGATTCCGATACCTCGCGGCTCGCCCATGGGTTTCTGGCGCGGTGTGCCAATAAACCTCGGGTTTTGGTCACCACGACCCGACGCGGCTGCCTCGCAGCATGACCGAAAGAAATGGGATCACGAAGCGACATGGCCAAGAGACAGACCACCTACACACCCAAACCGGGGGAAGTGCGGCGTCGCTGGTTCGTGGTGGATGCCGCGGAACTTCCATTGGGCCGCCTTGCGTCAAGAGTTGCCCCCTTACTGGCTGGCAAACACAAGCCGACCTACGCACCTCATGTGGACGGCGGCGACTTCGTGGTGGTAATCAACGCCAACAAGGTATCGGTCACCTCCGCCGGGACCCGTAACAAGATCTACTACCGACACTCCGGATACCCCGGAGGCCTCAAGGAGGAATCCTTCGAGAGCCTCATCGCTCGGCGTCCCGAGGCGGTCGTGGAGAGAGCGGTCCGAGGTATGCTTCCCAAGTCCAAGCTCGGTCGTCGGATGGTCAGGAAGCTAAAGGTGTACGCCGGACCGGATCATCCCCATCAGGCACAATCGCCCGAGGTCTTGGATCTCGGTATCGGGAAGGTGAGGTTGTAATGGCGAGACTTCTGGCCCGAGGTACCGGTCGCCGCAAGGAAGCGGTTGCTCAAGTTCGCTTGTATCACGGTACCGGCTCCTTCAACCTCAACGGACGGTCGCTAGAGGGGTACTTTCCTACCCCGGCCAGAAGGATGCGGGTGCTGGAGCCGTTTCGGACGGTAAACGCCGAAGGCAGATACGACGTGGTAGCCAAGGTCGAAGGCGGGGGGATAAGTGGGCAGGCTGATGCCATCCGTCTCGGTATTGCCCGGAGCTTGGTGTTTATGGATCCCACCCTTCGTCACGACCTCAAGCGGGCCGGACTCCTCACCCGTGACGCTCGGGTTGTGGAGCGCAAGAAGTACGGCCTGCGCAAGGCTCGTCGGGCACCGCAGTACACCAAGCGGTAGCTTTGGCGGACGACCGGTCGGCACTTGGCTGATTTCGCCGCGTCGTCTCGTCGTCTCTTCGGAACCGACGGTATACGGGGCGTAGCCAACGTGGACCTGGATGTCGGGTTGGCAGTGGACGTGGCCCGAGCCGCCTCGGAACTCGCCAACGGAGGACCGGTGGTCGTGGGACGCGACACCCGACGATCAGGTCCCATGTTGGCCGCCGCGTTACAGGCCGGCTTTCATTCGGTGGGGATTGACACGATCGATGCCGATGTTCTCCCGGTCGGGGGTGTCTCGGCGCTCACCGTCGAAATGGAGTGCACGCTCGGGGTGATGGTTTCTGCCTCGCACAACGCTGCTCCGTACAACGGCATCAAGTTCCTGGACTCGTCTGGCACCAAGTTAGGAGACGATAGGGAGGACTTGATCGAAGCCCGACTGCGCCGCGGGCCACCCTGGTCGGCCCCGACCGGAGCAAGGGTGGGGACCCGCCACCCCCTGAAAAATGCTGTCGATCGCTACCTAGACTCCATCCGCCGCCGCCATGACGTTTCTCTGGATGGTCTGCGCCTCGTGGCGGATTGTGCCCACGGTGCCGCCTATCGAGCGGCACCCACGCTCTTGAGGTCGATGGGTGCGGACCTGTTCGTGTGCGCGGCCGATCCGGACGGGATGAACATCAACGAGGGATGCGGGGCCACCGATCCTCACGGCCTAGCTGTGATTGCTCGGGCCGAGAGGCGGATTGGGCTGGGTTTCGACGGTGACGCCGACCGGCTAATCGCCGTGGACGAGGAGGGGAACCTGGTCAACGGGGACGTGATCCTGGCCATA
>NZ_CBDCAT010000008.1:0-6390 GCF_965214065.1 Candidatus Poriferisocius sp. | reverse complement strand
AACCGTGTCGCCCACTGTGGTGCCCAGAGAAGCGGCCAGCTCCTTCAATTCCCGGTGCGTTGCAACGTCGATCCGCACGCTAGTGCCTTGCATGCAGATATGTTAGCAGAACTGCATACTTTGCATCGCTCCGAGACCACGACATGCAGCGGCACCGAGCGAACCGCCCCTCAGTGCTCATCCAAGCCGGTCGAACCGATCCAGGTTCATGACCTTGGCCCAGGCTGAGGAGAAATCGTTGACGAACTTCTCCTCGCCGTCGTCGCACCCGTAAACCTCGGCTATGGCCCGGAGCTGGGAGTTGGAGCCGAACACCAGGTCGGCGGCGGTTGCGGTCCAGCGGAGTTCGCCGGTGGCCCGGTCGTGCCCTTCGTATACCCTGGCCTGATCGGTGGAAACCCGCCACTCGGTGTCCATGCTCAACAGGTTGGTGAAGAAGTCGTTGGAAAGCGTGCCCGGCCGGTCGGTGAGCACACCATGTTGGGACTGGCCGGCGTTGGCGTCCAGCGCTCGCATCCCGCCCACCAGCGCTGTCATCTCGGGTGCGGTCAGGTTGAGCAGGAACGCCTTCTCCACCAGTAGCTCCTCGGCGGGGCGCTTGTGGAAGTCGGCCAAGTAGTTGCGGAAGCCGTCGGCGGTGGGCTCGAGCACAGCGAAGCTCTCGACGTCGGTCTGATTCTGGGAGGCGTCAGTGCGGCCCGGTGAGAACCGAACTGCCACGTTGTGGCCGGCATCGTTGGCTGCTTTCTCCACTGCGGCGCATCCGCCGAGGACAATCAAATCGGCCAGTGATACCTGCGGGCCGCCTTGGGCGTTGAAGTCGGCTTGGATCTGCTCGAGGACGGCTACCACGTCAGCCACGCCCGCTTGGAGGTTCACATCCCAGCCGCTCTGGGGGGCAAGCCGGATGCGGGCGCCGTTGGCCCCGCCTCGCATGTCGGTGCCCCGGAACGTGGAGGCCGAAGCCCATGCGGTGGCTGCCAACTGCGACACCGACAGCCCAGAACCGAGGATTCGGCCCTTTAGGTCGGCTACCTCAGCGTCGCCCACCAGATCGCCATGAACTGCGGGCACCGGGTCTTGCCAGATCAGCTCCTCGTCGGGGACCTCGGGGCCGAGGTAGCGGGCCACCGGGCCCATGTCGCGGTGGGTGAGCTTGAACCAGGCCCGAGCGAAGGCGTCGGCCAGCTCGTCGGGGTTCTCGTGGAAGCGGCGGGAAATGGGCTCGTAAATCGGGTCGAACCGCAAAGCCAGGTCGGTGGTCAACATCATCGGCGCGCACCGCACAGATGGATCATGGGCGTCGGGCACGGTGTCATCGGCAGCCCGGTCGGTTGGGCGCCACTGCTGGGCACCGGCGGGGCTCTGGGTCAGCTCCCACTCATAGCCGAACAGGTTGTCGAAAAATCCGTTGTCCCATCTAGCGGGATCGTTGGTCCATGCGCCTTCCAGACCGCTGGTGATGGCGTCACCGCCTGCGCCAGTGCCGAAGGTGTTCTTCCAGCCCAAGCCCTGCTCTTCGAGGCTGGCTGCTTCGGGGTCATCCCCGACATAGGTATCGGGGGCGGCCCCGTGAGCCTTGCCGAAGGTGTGGCCGCCTGCGATCAGAGCTACGGTCTCCTCGTCGTCCATGGCCATGCGGGCGAACGTCTCCCGGATATCGATTCCGGCGGCAATGGGATCGGGATTGGCGTTGGGGCCCTCGGGGTTGACGTAGATGAGTCCCATTTGCACTGCGCCCAGCGGGGTCTCCAGGTCGCGCTCTCCCGTGTAGCGCTCGTCGCCGAGCCACTCGTTCTCCGAGCCCCAGTAGATGTCCTCCTCGGGGGCCCAGATGTCGGAGCGTCCGCCGCCGAAGCCGAACGTCTCCAAACCCATCGACTCCAAGGCCACGTTGCCGGCCAGGATCAACAGGTCGGCCCAGGAGAGCTTGCCGCCGTACTTCTGCTTGACGGGCCACAGCAACCGGCGGGCCTTGTCCAAGCTGGCATTGTCGGGCCAGCTGTTCAGGGGGGCGAACCGTTGGGCGCCGGTGCCTCCACCACCCCGGCCGTCGCCGATCCGGTAGGTGCCGGCCGCGTGCCAGGTGAGCCGGATCATCAGCGGGCCGTAGTGCCCGTAGTCGGCTGGCCACCAGTCCTTGGAATCGGTCAACACGTCGGCGATGTCCTGTTTCACCGCCGCCAGATCGAGTGTTTCGAACTCTGCGGCGTAGTCGAAGCCATCCCCCATCGGATCGGCTTCAGGGAATGCTGGTGCAGGATCTTCAGATTCAGCTGCTCGGGCCACCACTGCTCGGTGGCCGATGTGCCCTTGGCGGTGTTGGCGCCTGAAAACGGACACTGGCTGGTGCTCTCAGTCATGGGACTCTCCTTTGAGTTGTTGCTTGGTTGTTGATTGGCTCATCAGACGGCCGGCTCGCGGTCGGCGGCGAAGCACTCGGGGCAGCGGCCCCAGTAGATGACCTCGGCCTCGTAGATCTCGTATCCGGAGTCGTCGGCGGCGGTGAGACACGGGGTGTAGCCCACCGCGCAGTCGACATCCACCATCCGGTTGCAGGAGCGACAGATCAAGTGGTGGTGGTTGTCGCCCACCCGGTCCTCATAACGGGCCGGCGACCCCGCGGGCTGGATCCTTCGGATCAGGCCCTTTTCGGCCAGCATCCCCACTGAGTCATACACCGCCTGGCGGGATATGGCGCCAATGTCGTTGTGGACCGCCTCGGCCACGTCATCCACCGTACCGTGGGGACAGGCCGAAACGGCACGGATGACGGCAATCCTCTGGGCAGTGACTTGGACGCCGTGCTGGCGCAAGAGGTCAGCGGGGGCGGGGGTGTCGCTCGACGGCATGAGAGCATCATACCGACTAGATTAGACTAAATCCAATATTAGCTTATATCTGATTACTCTATTTGCCCCGTAACCAAACCTGGCGTGAATTCAGTCAGGCCGGGTGGTTCTCTACGAGACGGCGAATGCCCTCTCGCCAGTTCACCAGGCGATCGGGTCGCAGGGCTTCGATACCGCTGGTGTCCATGACAGTGCTGGGAATGGCGGTATCGGTCTCCACGATCTTGGGCGGGTCACAGCCGTCTATCTCGGCCATGTACGCGCACCATTCGGCTACCGACACCAGCCCGGGGCTAGCCCAGTTGAGCGTGGTGGCCGGGACTGCGGCCTGGTCGAGCAGTACGGGCAGGTCGGCGGCGATGTCCTCGTCGTGGACGAGGTTGTAGCGGGCGCCGTCGGTGTGGACTTCGATGTCCATGCCCGCCCGCATCATCAGAAGATGGAAGAAGGGCCAGCCGGTGGTGTCGCCATAGGGCACGTTGAGACGGGCGATAACCGTAGGCAGGTTGAATTCCTGAGCCCCGAATCGGGCTACCGACTCCCCCGCTATCTTGCAGATCGAATAGGTCGGCATCATGTGGGCATGGTGGTTGCCATGAGGGCTGTCCTCGGTGAACGGCTGCCCGCCGTTGGGCTGATAGACCGCCCCCGAAGAGCAGTGCAGAAACGCCTCGGCGCCTCGGAAGTGGCTCATCAAATGGCCGGTGGCCTCAGAGCACACGGCCAGATCGGTCCTCCAGTCGCCGGTCTTGATCACCGCCAGGTTCACCACCACATCCACATCGCGGGGAACTGCCGAGAAATCAGCCTCGACGAAGTCCACGGCGATGCACTCCACTCCCCCGGCCTCAAGGTCGGCCCGAGCACCAGCATCTGAGAACCGAGCCAGAGCGATCACTCGATTGTCGGCCGCCAGGGTCTTGCACAGTGGCGGCCCCACCATCCCCGTCGGTCCCGTCACCACGATGGTCTTGTTCCTCAACTCCACAATTGCTCCTCACGATTTGGTCGGAACCGCCAGCGTAAGTGCCCCTGGCGTCGCCGCCAAGTGCCGCTCGCAGCATCTGAGCCGACGGCGATAGCTCGATGGTGAGGTAACTTGCCGCTGCAATGAGACCAGCAACACTGGAGACGCGATGACCGAGCGACCAGATGGCGAATCGAAGCGATCAGGCGGATCAGCGGTAGTCGAGCAGTTGTTGCGCGAGGGTGTCGAAACCGTGTTCGGCATCCCGGGCGTGCAGCTGATGCACATTCTTGACTCGTTCCACCACGGTGCCGACAAGATCCGCTACATCACGACGCGCCACGAGCAGGCCACGGCCTACATGGCCGACGGCTACGCCCGGGCAAGCGGAAAGCCGGGTACGACGCTCATTGTGCCGGGCCCAGGCGTGTACAACGCCGGTGCCGGGCTGGCCACGGCGTATGCGGCGTCTTCGCCGGTGATCCAAATTTCGGGGCAGATCAACCGAGGCTCCATCGGCCGAGGCGACAGCCTCCCCCACGAGGTACACGACCAACTCGACGTGGTGAGGCCCATTACCAAGCACGCCGAGCGAGTCACCGAAGCCGACCAGCTTCCCGCTGCGGTGCGCCGGGCCTTCGCGGCGATGGCCAGTGGCCGCCCCCGCCCTGTCCACCTCGAAATCCCACCTGAGACGATGGGCGAGCAAACCTCCGCGGCGGTAATCGAACCCGTGGCCAGCGAGCCGCAACGGCCCGATCCCGAACTCATCGAGCGAGCCGCCGGGATGCTGGCCGAAGCCGACCATCCGCTATTGGTGGTCGGCGGCGGAGCACATGGCGCGGCTCATGTGGTGCGGGAGCTGCAACGCCACCTCCAGGCGGCCACCATTTCCACCCGGGAGGGCAAGGGGGTGATCGACGGCCACAACCCCGCGGCCATCGGCACGCTGTTCGTGCACCAGCGTCTTGCACCGGTGATCGCCAACGCCGATGTGGTGCTCGCGGTGGGAACCCGCCTCCAGGGCGTTGGGTTGGGCGACCGCCACCGGCTGATACATCTCGATGTCGACGTCAGTGAGATAGGCCGATTCACACAACCCGAAGTCGCCCTCGTCGGCGACGCAGAAACCGGAGTGGCCGATCTGCTCGGCGCACTGCGGCAGATGAGCGATCCGGATCCCGACCGCTCTGGGGAATGGCGGGAGGTCCGGGAACAGGTCGACGCCGCACATCGCGCCTCGGGTCCGCAGGCGGCAATCGTCGAAGCCCTTAGCGACAGCCTGCCTGATGACGCCATCTTGGCGGTCGACGCCACCATGGTGGGCTACATGTGCCACATGTACCTGCCGGTGGCCCGCCCCCGCTCCTACCTCACGTCGTCGTACATGGGCACGCTCGGCTTCGCCATGAACATGTCCCTCGGCGCCAAGGTGGCTACCCCCGACCGCCCGTCCGTGTCCATCAGCGGCGACGGCGGCTTCTTGTTCGCCAGCAACGAACTCGCCACCGCTGTCCAATACGAGATCCCCGCCGTCCACGTCGTGATCAACGACGGTGGCTACGGAAATACCCGCCTCGACCAGGAGCTCAACTTTGGCGGGCGCCTGCTCGGCACCGAGCTGCGCAATCCCGACCTGGTCAAATACGCCGAATCATTCGGCTGCGCCGCCACCCGGGTCGCCGACAACGACGGCCTCCGCCAAGCAGTGCGGGACATGATC
The DNA here is from genome assembly GCF_965214065.1 of Candidatus Poriferisocius sp. Taxonomy (GTDB): domain Bacteria; phylum Actinomycetota; class Acidimicrobiia; order Acidimicrobiales; family Bin134; genus Poriferisocius. The sequence continues at coordinate 848 of NZ_CBDCAT010000008.1, read as the reverse complement.
GCCGACAACCGGCCCGCCGTCATCGAACTGGCCATAGACCCGCTCCCCACCAACGGGTTCTGAATGGATTTGCTGGTTGCCGGCTAGTGGTGTGTCGCAGAGGTAGCGCTGTGGAATGCGACGGTCAGGCCCGCTCAGCAGCCAGTTGGTCCATCATCTCCTCGAAGCTGATCTCGCCGCGGAGCATGCGCTGGGTGACTTTGGAGAGCGGGCTTCTCGGCCAGCGGGATTCGCCCACCAAGTGGGCCTCGCTGGTAACCGAACCGTCTTCTGTGAACTCGTAGGTGCGGAAACCGGGCGGCATCGTGGTGAAGTTCTCAAGGTCGATGTTGACGGACAGCGACGGGCACTGGTGGATAGGTCGCCCCGCGACCTTCAAAGTCGTGTTGGTGTGGGTGTGGCCAGCTCCGATCCCACGGATTGCGGGAGCCATGTCGATGAGTCGGGCGAACTCGGCGTCATGGTCGGCCTTGTGGAAGAAGCCGAATGCTCCTGGAGGATGGTGGGTCCAGACGAAGGCGTGCTCCGCGTCGCTCCGCTCGACGGTCTCGGCCATCCACGTCACTTCAGCATCGCCGAAGCGCCCGTGCTTGTGGGTCCGATCCTCGCGATCAAACATAGAGCCATCTGTGCGCTGATCCCGACCTTCTGCGTTGGAGTCGGCAAACAGATACAGCCAGCTCCCGACCCGCAAGGTACGCCCGTTGCTCACCCCCGGACGGGGCAAAATGGCATCGAAGGGCACCTGCCGGTCGTGATTGCCGGGACACACCACCGCAGGCACCGGCAAGCGGGCGAGCTTCTCGGCGGTCTTTTGGTATTCGGCCTCGGTGCCGTTGTGGGAAATG
>NZ_CBDCAT010000007.1:0-9861 GCF_965214065.1 Candidatus Poriferisocius sp. | reverse complement strand
GTCGTGCCCTCGGCGATCAGGTCTAGTCCGTTGAAATCCAGAGTCGAAGGCCGGAGCCGTCAAGCTGAACCTCACCACCAGCGCCGAAGTCGTATCGGCGTTCACTGCCATCTGGATCACCTAGTAGGGCTACGCGGAACGGCGAGCCACTGTGGACTGGCTGGTCGACATGCGAGCGGCAAGGTCGCGCTGTGTCAGCCCTGCGGATTCTCGCGCGTCGCTGAACTTCTCTCCCGCCTCCAGAGCCAGGCGAGCCGCGGCAAGGGCCTATTCGAACTCGATGCGCTCGTCGCGCTCGTCGCGCTCGTCGCGCTGAGCCGTCTATCTCGTAACTCTTCAATCGTTGGACGCGCCATCACTCCTCCTCGGGTGCATGTCCTCCACATCTCACGCGGTCGCCTCCACGAGCGGTTCTATCCAACTGGTGTCTGTGGAGGCACGGGCCACATCCAGGTCGTACATTCGCTGGAGGTTCATCCAAAATTCCGCGCTCATCGCCAGCGCGTGGCCGATACGCAACGCTGTATCCGCCGTAATGGAGCGTCGGCGGTGAACGATGTCGTTGATACGGACCGGCGGCACTCCGATGGTCTTCGCCAGACGATACTGAGTCATGCCCAACTCGTTCAGTATCTCCGACAGATGCTCTCCCGGGTGAATCGGTTCTGCAAGTGCCGCCATAAGGTCGTTCCTTCTAGTGGTAGTCGATAACTTCGACCTCCGCCGCACCCTGATCGCTCCAGCTGAAGCAAACCCGCCACTGGTCGCTGATAAGTGAACAGTCACACTCTCTAGATATCAATGCCTCCCGTTGATACTATCAAGCGTGCATAGGTCGAGTTCGGGCGCTGCAGCGGTGAATCATCTTCGGCTTCTTGTGAAGATATAACTAGACTGTGACCAGTCATAACATTCTCAGGGAGCAACGAATGTCTCAATGCTTACCATCAGGCTCGTTCGGTGGGAGGCACTGGTGAACCCCCTGCATGAGCCTGTTGGTGCCGCGGAGTTCAAGGCTCGCTGCCTACAGATCATGGACCAAGTGAAGGAAACCGGCGCGGAGGTGACCATCACCAAGCACGGTCATCCAGTGGCGAAACTGGTGCCGGTCTCTGCCCAGGTCATCCAGCCACCACTCCTCGGCTCTTGCAAAGGCTCGCTCATCATCCACGACGAGGATGATCTCGTTCCCTCAACCGAGGATGAGTGGAATGACTGGGAGGCCAAAGTAGAGCAGGATCCCGACAGCGTATTCCACACCTGATGCTGCTGCTCGACACCAACGCCTTGCTGTGGGTGTTGCAGGACAATCCGCGGCTCAGTTCCCGAGCTCGTGACATGGTCGCCGATGGATGGTCGGTGGGGTCGATTGCCATCTCTGCCGTTACCTTCTGGGAGATAGCGATGCTGGCGGAAAGGAACAGGCTGGCATTGGGCTGCGACGCGGCCCGCTGGCGTTCGGACAGATTGGCCGACGGACTACGAGAATTGCCGTTGCATGGCGCGGAGGCGGTACGGGCAGTCGCTCTGGAACGCGAGGGCTTCCACCGGGACCCCGCAGACCAGTTCATCGTGGCGACAGCCCTGCTCGGTGGTCACACTCTCCTCACGACCGACAAGCAAATCCTCGCCTGGCCTGGCGAGTTACACAGCGTCGACGTTCGCCACCACGCCGTACGGCGGTAGCAATTACCGAGAGTGATTGTGCCGGGGGCGATTACAGAATTGCGCTCCGCCTTGCTGCTCGCCATGGGAGGGGGTTGGTCACTCGCGATCGCTGCCGAGTTCCTGGGCTACTCCTCCGGGCTGGGATACCTGGCCGACGCAGCGGTAGAGCAAACCAACACCGCCTGGCTATTGATAGGCACCTTTATCATGGCTGCTTATTCTCTCACGACTTTCTTCCTGCTCAACGAGGGATTCAAGAAGCTGGTTAGCTGGATGCCACAAGGCGCCCCCGGCGAGACGGATATCGAAAAGGTGGCCGGGGCAGCAAAAGAGGCTTGATCACCGAGTCCACCGGGCTAGGTCGTGGCCGTTGACTCTGTGGAACTGCCAGGTGATCAGGGAGAGGGCGTAATCGCCCAGGCGCCTGCGGACGAGGTTCTGGACGTGTTGCCCCCAGAGGTCTTGGTCGCCTCGGTTGGTGGAGGTCTTGTAGGCGTCCTCGAGACCGCAGATGCGGCCGCCGACACCGGATACCCCGTGGTGCTGAAGGGATGGGACGCTGATCTGACCCACAAGTCCGAGGTCGGAGCCGTCAAGCTAAACTTCGCCACAAGCACCGAAGTCGCATCGGCGTTCACAGCCATCGAGACCGCCGCAGCCGGAGCACTAGACGGCATCCCGGTGCAGCCCCAGATCAAAGGAACCCGTGAACTCGTGGCAGGCATAATCCGAGACCCCAGTTCGGCCCGTGCGTGATGTTCGGCCTGGGCGCCATCTTCACCGAGGTCCTAGACGACGTCAGCCTCCGGATAGCTCCGCTGCGAGAACACGACGCATTGGCGACGCTGAAAGGTATCCGAAGGGTCAGCAATCCTCGGCCCCCGTCCGCGGACGGCCCCCGCAGACCGCTCGCTCTACCCAGAACTCTGATTACTCTAGGCCGCATCGGCCTAGAGAACGACAGCATCGAAGCGATCGATTTCAAGCCGCTCCTACTCCAAGAGAATGGCACACCTATCGCAGTCGACGCAGCCATCTGGATGAGACAGTAGGTGACGATGACGGTCCAGAGACCGCGGGTTGCCGCTATCGGGTTGGACGATGCGCGGGCCGAGTCGATCCGGCCGATATGTGGGACGTTGAGAATGGCAGACTCACCGGCCGAGTACCTCGCGGTGTACAGCTGGGACGAAACGGACATTGCGGTAATCGCGCGATCCGATCACTCCGAGACCGCGCACAACGTACATGTGCTGGCGTTCGGATCTGACTGTAAGTGGTCGAACGTCATCACGGCGCATGGTGGCCGATATGTCGCCAGCATCGCGGCCTATCAGACCACCGAACGAGAGGTAAGCATCGGGGAGGACTGTCCACACGGTTACAAGGATGTTGCTTCCGAACTGTCCAGGCTGCTAGCCCGCGCCGATGACCCACCCCCCGTGTACGAAATCGCAAAGAGAATCAGGGACGATTGCCAAGTCCTCATCAGGACGACAACAAACCGATCAGTCGCGATAAGGCGTCTTCGTGTCCACCGACCTTGGGAGGCGGGACGAGCCCGAGGGGAGTCCGTGCTGGTTGCGGTACCACGAGCTGCGAATCTGGCAGCCTGGTTCCACACGTTCCTCACCGACGTTCATGAGAATGACCCGGTTCGAGTGCCCCATCCACCACCCCGCCTCGGACATCCCGCCGACTGGTACACCCCCCAGGAGAAGCGTCTAGCGGGCCGAATCACTGCCACGACAGACCGAATCGGACGGCTTAAGCGCGAGCGGGAACAGCTCAGAGCTGATCTGGTCACGGCAGGTGAACAGGCCGATATGGGAATACGGCGGGTTCTCTGGGCTGATGGCGAAGAACTGGTAGCCGGTGTCATCGAGATCTTGACCTCTCTCGGCTTCAGGGTCCGTGACATGGACTCCGAACTGGCTCCGGGCTCCCCGAAAGGCGAAGACCTTCGCCTTACCCTTGATGGGCCTGGCGAGTGGGAGGCATTGGTCGAGGTCAAGGGATACACCAGGGGCACCAAGACGAACGACGCCCGCCAGATCCGCGCACATCGCGAACTTTACATCCAGGAGACGGGCCGGCTGCCGGACTTAACCTTGTGGATTGCCAACCCCCACCGTCTGGTCCCGGATCCGTCGCTGCGGCCCGCTCCCGACCGCAACGTGGCGGACGCCGCCTCGAACGTTGGGACTGTACATGTCTTGGTACCTGATCTGTACCGACAATGGGCGCGGGCCGCTGACGGGGAAATCCAAGCGTCCGATGTGATCCAGCAACTCGCCAGCGCTGCCTCCGGCTGCTGGCACCGCTCCGAGTAGGCCGCTTCGAGGGGGCGGGGTGGGGTGTAGGTGTAGAAGTGGCGGGTGAGGGGGATTTCGTAGCCGATCTTGGTCTTGGTGGGGTCGTGCCAGGCGTCGGGGACGTAGGGGTGGACTTCTGCTTCGAGGTAGTCGTTGATGGCGGTTTGGTATTCGGGGGTGTTGAGGCGTCTGGTGGTGTCGGTTTCGTGGGTGACGCGTTTGGTGGGTAGGGGGATGTTCTCGTAGTCGCGGAGGGTGGGGTCGGGTTTGGGGTTGCCTCTGGCAGTTATGAAGGGAGCGTCGGGGTCTCTGACCGCAAGGGCGGCTGTGATGGCGTTGACCAGCGGGGTCGGTTTCTCCCCGATGACCGAGACGAGCGCATACCGCACGAAGGCCTTAACAGTCTTCTCGGTGCGGTAGTCGGCACCTTGGTGGGTTCGGAGCTTGTCGACGAGGAGCTGTTGGGCCGGGGCGGGGAGCTTGGCGACTTTCTTGTCGGCGGCGATGGCCGCGAGGGTGTTGTTGGTGATTTCCCAGCGGAGTCGGAGGGGGCGTTCAACGGTGATTCGGAGGAACCCGAAGGCTTCGTTGGGGAAGATCTTGCAGCGTGGTCCTTCCTCGAAGGCGCCGTAGAGTCGCGTTAGATCGGTGATCTGTTCGTCGCTGATCTGTTTGCGTTTGTTACCGAGGCTCTTGCGCATCTTGGTCCATGACTCGCGGGCGTCGATGAGCTGGACCTTGCCGCGCCGCTGCGGGGACTTGCGATTGGTGACCACCCAGAAGTAGGTGGAGATCCCGGTGTTGTAGAAGAGTTGGTCGGGGAGGGCGACCACGGCTTCGAGCCAGTCGTTCTCGATGATCCACCGCCGGATCTCGGACTCGCCCGATCCGGCCGCGCCGGTGAACAGGGGGGAGCCGTTGAACACGATGGCGAGGCGGGCACCGCCTTCTTCGGGACGTTTCATCTTGGAGATCATGTGCTGGAGGAACAGGAAGCTGCCGTCGTTGATCCGGGGGGTGCCGGCACCGAACCGCCCCGCGAAGCCCTTGGTCTTGTGCTCGCCCCTGATGTGGTTAGCGACCATCTTCCACTCGACCCCGAATGGGGGATTAGCCAGCAGGTAGTCGAAGCGGCGGTTGGGGTGCTGGTCGTTGTCGAAGCTGTTCCCGAACCGGATCCGCGACGCGTCTAAGCCCTTGATGAGCATGTCCGACCGACAAGTCGCGTAGGTCTCGGCGTTGAGTTCCTGCCCGTACACGTGGAGGCGGCCCTCGGGGTTGAGGTGGCGCAGGTACTCCTCGGACACCGCCAGCATCCCTCCGGTGCCACAGGCCGGGTCCAGCATGGTCTTGACGATCCCCGGCGCGGTCAGCAACTCGTCATCGTCGGCTAGCAGCAGGTTGACCATCAGGCGGATCACCTCCCGAGGGGTGAAATGCTCCCCGGCCGTCTCGTTGGATAGCTCCGAGAACTTCCGGATCAGTTCCTCGTAGATGTAGCCCATCTCCAGGTTCGACACCACCTCCGGGCGCACATTGAGATCGGCGAACTTCGACACCACCAGATACAGCAGGTTGTGCTGGTCCAACCGGTCGATCTGGGTGTCGAAGTCGAACTTGTCGATGATGTCACGGGCCGACTCCGAGAACCCAGCGATGTAGTTGCGCAGGTTCGGGGCCACGTTGTCCGGATCGGCCAGCAGCGAATTAAACGTGTGCTTCGAGGTGTTGTAGAACGACTCCTCCGCCGCGTGCATCAGGATCGGTGCCCGGTTCTCCAGATACTCCGGAAGCCTGTCCGCAACCTCCAACACCTTGGGTTTCGTCGGCTCCAGCACACAGTCGAGGCGGCGCAGCACCGTCAGCGGAAGGATCACCCGCCCGTACTCGGACTGCTTGTACACCCCCCGCAACAGATCAGCCACCGACCAGATAAACGCACTGTGATTGTTGATCGTCTCGTTGCTCATTCAGAATCCCTGCTGACGATCGTCCAACCTAGCCGACCGGACCGGGACGTCGGCCAATGTCAAGTGCGGGCCCATCGGCTGGCCCTGTATTCCTCGACCCAGCCACGGGAACTGCGCCACCGGCCGTCGGGTCCTCGGGTGGCCTGCAGGCGGCCGCGGGTCGCCGCGGCTCGAAGAGCCGGGGCTTTCAAGTCGGGTGTTGCGAGCGCCGCCAGCGGCACCAGGCGGGCGGGGCCGGCCACGGCTGGTATGACGTGCTGGTACAGGGTGTCGAGGATCGCTCGGGTGATCAACGCGGCCAGAGTTCCCGGCTCGCCCGCATCGGCCCGCCGAAGGGCACGGATGTACCGGTCCCGGTCGCGCTTGTAGATGATCGCTGGTGGGTAACCGAGCCGGACGAGAATCAGGTTCAGAACCAGCCGTCCTGCCCGCCCGTTCCCGTCGAGGAACGGATGGATCTGCTCGAAACGGCAATGAAGGGCAGCCAGGTGCTCGGGGAAGGTCACGGTATCGGAGTCCAGAGAGTTTGCCTCCTCGGCCCAGGTGGTCATCTCGCCGGGGACGAGAGGCCACGATGGCGGGGTCATCCCGTCGGGGAAGGGTTTGATCTCGTGTTCACGATAGGCACCGGGTCGTTCACGATCGGTGGCGTCCGGGTGGGGGACTACTTCCCACACCGGTGCCACCGCCTTGTGGTGGATCATCCTCACATCGGCCAGGGTGATCAGCGGACCGGTTCTGGCGTGACCTGAAGGGGCCACCTGTCCGTACACCCATTCGGCAGCGTCTGCGTATCCCTTAACCTCCAGGTACTCGCGCAAGCTCCGGTTGCCAACGGCCAGTCCCTCTTCGAGCAGCCGTTCCACCTCGCGCTGGATCAAGGTGTTGTCTTCGATGGCAGTTGAGTGGTGCACCTCCCGATGCCAAATGCCCTTCCAGACGGTGTTCGCCTCTACGGGACGGGGGAGCCCACCCATGCGATCCCGAACTTCCCGGATCTGGACAGACAGCCGGTGATAGAGCTCTTGATGGGATGGTCTGCCCCGCCCACGAATAGCCAATTGTTCGTTCTTCACGAAAATAATCTTACCGAACAAATCCGCTCATTCGCCAGGCAAACCCTGGCCGGCGCTGTGGCTCTTCGGCGCTCGCGGCTGCAGTTTCTGCGAAAAGAAGCGTCGCCGGATTCCGATCAACATGGCATGTGACAGCTGCCAGTTGTTCGACACTCCGTGAGTCAAGGACGAGATGGGCAGGAGGAGGATCCTGATGTACACGGTACGGGTATACCTGAACCGTCAAGAGGGAACGATGTGGTGGGCCGAGGACGACTTGGGCTTCGCTGGCGGTGCCGACCGGCTATCCGATCTCATTGAGAAGATCCACGACTGGGCCGAATGCGAGTGGCTACTAGACGACTTTGCGGTCCGGTTGGTGAACGTCTAGCGAGCGGACTTGGCGATCGTTGGAGGCCGGCCTGTTCTCGCGTGGGTCGGTCAGAGTCATCCTCGACTACCTGGCCGCTGATTCGGACGCACGCGGGCCGTGTTGGTGTTCCCAAGCACCCCCTGTTGATGGTACTATGAACTCATGAGTGGGACATACGCAGTAACGATGGGAGACCGGGGGAGGATAGTAGTACCGGCCGAGGTCCGGGTCCGCCACGGATTCGACCGGGGTACGGAACTGATACTGACGGAGTCGCCGTGGGGTTTGGTGCTTACGAGCCGGGAGGCTCTGCTGGCACGGATCCAGTCTGAACTTCAGGGCAGCAACCTGATCGAAGAACTTGTAACCGAGCGCAGGCAGCAGGCCGCCGTCGAGGATGCCGGGTGATGACGGTCCTGGATGCCTCGGCGATACTCGCTTTGCTTCTCAAGGAGCCTGGCGGCCGGGTTGTGCAGGCAGCCCTGGAAGGAGAAACGAGATGTGGGGCCGCCAACTGGTCTGAGATCGCTCAGAAGGTGTGTTCACTGGATCGAGCCTATTGGGAGCCGGTACGGGCGGCCCTGGTGCACGGCTACGGGATGCAGATCGAACCGGTTGTGATTGAAGATGCCGAGTGGGCTGCCCGCCGCTGGACCAGGGGTGAGGGTCTGTCGCTGGCCGATCGACTATGCCTGGCCCTCGGAGAACGTCTGGATGCCGAGATCCTCACCGCGGATCTTGCTTGGGGCGTCGAAGGTCGCGTCAGGCAGATAAGGTGAGGAATGGATCCGAGATCAACAGTCCAGTGGCTTCCTAGCAACGGGTAGGGGCAGGGTTACGCTGGTGCCTGAGCTGTGGGCAAACGTCTGAACGTCTGGGGGCGCGATGGACCTGGAGGACCAGGCGAACGAAAATCGCCTGGCCGAGACCTCCGACACCGACGACATGGTCGTGTTGCTGGGGCAACCGGATGCCAACAGCGCCGGTCTCTTCGCGGAGACGGTGACCAGAGGCGATCCGACCTGGGCGGGTCCATTGGCCGGGGTCCCGTTGGGACTCCCCGTATATCACGTACTGGAGCCGGATATCAAGGAGCAGATGGACGGCGATCTCTACGATGAGCACGTCGGTTTGATGGAACTTTCCGCAGACGTGGATGAGATCATCAAGTGGGTCGCTGTTTGCAGGGATTGATCAGTGGCGTCGCGGAGTCATCATCTCCGATTAACGAGAGCGTCCCATGACCTCCCACCCGTGACTGTGACGTGATCATCACTGAAGAGAGCCTGATCGCATGAGGATTGTCGATGTCGAGACCTTCGTGGTGGCCAACCCGCGACCGGATCTCGGCGGCCCGTACTTTGTTTTCGTGAAGCTCACCACCGATGACGGGATCGTCGGCTACGGTGAGCACTATGGGGCCACCTTTAGCCCGCCGGTGGTGGAGGCGATGCTGGAGGACCTGGCCGGGGCGTTGCTGATCGGGCGGGATCCCTTCCTGATCGAGCGCTTCTGCCGGAGCGCATACGGGCGGGGGTTCACGGCTCGACCCGACGTGACCCTGGGCGGCCCCATCAGCGCGCTGGAGATGGCCTGCTGGGACATCATCGGCAAGGCCGTGGACAAGCCCGTCCATGCGTTGCTGGGAGGCCGGGTGAGGGACGCGGTGCGGTCCTACACATACATATACGATGAACCCGGCGTCGAGGGCGATGCCGTGTACTTCGACCCCGATCTGGCTTCCCGCCGGGCGGCCAAATATGTCGAGAGGGGTTTCACCGCTCTCAAGTTCGATCCGGCCGGTCCCTTCTCCTCCATGGGGGGTTACCAGCCGCTCCAAGAGCGGGTCGAACTCTCCGCGCGATTCTGTTCGGCCATCCGCGAGGCGGTGGGGACGGACGCCGACATCCTGTTCGGCACTCACGGGCAGTTCACGCCCGCAGGCGCGATCCGGCTGGCGGCGAGGCTAGAACCCTACGATCCACTGTGGTTCGAGGAGCCGGTTCCGCCCGACGATGTCGAGGGGATGGCCAGGGTCCGCCGGCATACCTCCATACCCATCGCCGCCGGAGAGCGACTAACTGGCAAGGCCGAGTTCGCCCGCCTCCTAGAGGCGTCGGCGGTCGACATCGTCCAGCCCGATCTGGGGCGGTGCGGAGGGTTACTGGAAGGCAAGAAGATCGCTGCCATAGCGGAGGTTCATGGTGCCCAGATCGCGCCCCATTGCTACTGCGGACCGATCGTGGCCGCCGCCAACCTGCAGCTCGCCGCCTGCTCTCCCAACTTCCTGATCCTGGAGGCGATCGAGGACTGGGGCGGGTTCCACGCTGAGCTTCTCAAGACCCCGCTCCGTTTCGAGAACGGATGCACCGTCGTTCCAACCGCCCCTGGTTTGGGAGTGGAACTCGACGAGGAAGTCCTCGCCGCCCACCCCTACGAGGGCGACCAGCTCCACATCGAGATGGTCGATGATCCAGTCG
>NZ_CBDCAT010000006.1:0-6520 GCF_965214065.1 Candidatus Poriferisocius sp. | reverse complement strand
GACTAGGGCTGACAACGCCGGCTTCTTTGACAGCCCGGACGAGGTGCCCCGCCGCGCGGTGACGCAGGGTCTCGGCACGATCCTGCGGGCGGATCATCTGATGGTCATAGCCTCGGGTTCAGCCAAGGCCGCTGCCGTCGCGGGTGCCTTGCTGGGTCCGGTGACAGCAACCCTGCCCGCCTCGATACTTCAGACCCACCCGCGCCTGACCCTGATCCTCGATCTCCGAGCAGCGAAGGGAGTGCACGGACAGCTCGGGAAATTACCGGCTAGGACCTAGGAACTCCGATACAACTCCGGTTCCGACCGGCCGCCGAAAGCTATAACCTTGCAATTCTGGCAGGAAGATCCATAATTACACGGATGATTCCCCGTCGCTTGTATGCGCAGCTGCACGGTTTGCTGGCGGATTACCCGGCTGTTGCCTTGATCGGGCCGCGACAGGTCGGCAAGACTACTCTCGCCCTCGAGATTGCCGATACCGTGGATGCGGTTTACCTCGACCTGGAGTCGCCGAGGGACCGTGCCAGGCTCTCAGATCCTGAGTTGTACCTGGCGGATCATCAGGACCGGCTGGTCATCCTCGATGAAGTCCACCGTATGCCGGGTCTGTTCCAGAGCTTACGTGGCATTATCGACCGCGGGAGGCGGAGGGCCAAGCGGTCATCTCAATTCCTGCTGCTGGGTTCCGCCTCGATGGACCTCTTGCGACAGTCCGGCGAAACCTTGGCCGGACGCGTTGCCTATCTTGAACTGGGTACGTTCGACGTTACGGAGGTCGAGAAACGCAGCCACGACAAGCTTTGGGTGCGGGGCGGATTCCCGGACAGCTTTCTGGCCGCTGACGATGGTCGGAGCCTTACCTGGCGGGAGAACTTCATACGGACGTATCTCGAACGGGATGTTCCTCAACTCGGCCCGCGTGTTCCCGCCGAGACCCTCAGGCGACTGTGGGTGATGCTGGCGCACACGCAGGGAGGTCTACTCAATGCGGCGTCTCTGGCGCGTGGGCTTGGGGTCAATGGTAAGACGGTCTTCCGGTACCTGGACCTTATGGTGGATCTTCTTTTGGTGCGTCGGCTTATGCCCTGGCGTCGCAACGTCGGCAAGCGACTCGTCAAGTCACCGAAGGTGTACGTACGTGACAGCGGCGTCGTGCATGCTCTGCTCGGTTTGGCCTCTAAGGAAGATGTCGTCGGACACCCCGTCGTGGGAGCGAGTTGGGAGGGGTTTGTGGTCGAGACCGTTCTGTCGCTCGCCCCGAACCGCGCCGAGGCGAACTTCTATCGCTCATCGGGTGGGGCTGAGATCGATCTTATCCTCACCCTGCCTGGCCGGAAGCCGTGGGCCATTGAGGTGAAGCGAAGCCTTGATCCGCGCCCTCGTAGAGGCTTTCACAACGCTTGTGAGGATGTCCGTCCCGAAGCGAAGTTCGTCGTCTACCCCGGTGACGAGCGTTACCGGCTTGCCAAAGACATCGAAGCAGTCACCGTTCTCGACATAGCAAGTGAGGTAGCGGGCTCGAGCAAGCGTCCGTAGCCCCAACACTTTTCTCCGAGCGATTTTCGAATCAACTCGAGCCCCAACTGGCAACTCTAAGTGACCACCTTCATCACGGTGCTGCGGCCTGGGGCGGTATGGACTCTTCGATATCCCAGCATGACTGGCCGGGTTGTTTCAACGCCGGTGTCCACTCGAAGGACGGGGGGATCCAGGAACCTTAACTTTTCCTCGCCAGCCAGGATTATCACGTTCTCCTCCCCGACCCGGCTGATCGCCTCGGGGCTGATCTGCTGGTTGCCCCGACCGAGCAGGAATCCCTGTCCGCCGATCACCCCCAGATAGATAGTCGCCGGAGTACCCGGTGCCAGTAGGTCGACCAAGGCGGTGGCGGTGACGTTGGGGGCGATTATTCGGCGGTCGCGAACCACGTCCACTCCGGCCAGGGTTCCCTCCAGATCCAGGTGATCGAGGATCCGGGCCACGGTGGTACCGGGTCCGAGCACGTAGATCTGGTCGGGCATCATCCTGTCGGCGAGCTTCTTGCACAGTTGGTCTAAGTCGGCATCATCCCCGGGCGCGGTGATGGCCTTGCCGGGCTGGAGATGATCGCGGACGAACGGGACCGAGGCCACCGAGAAGCCTGCCACCCGGCCTGGTTCGTCTCCGGCATCCAACACCTCTCGTTGGGTCAGGGGAACCTGGTCGGGCGTAGCCAGGTAGCGGGCTGCCATAGCGCCGGCCGCCTCCGGCGTGTTCCCAAACACGGCCGAATGCATCTTGACTCCGGTCGGGATGCCCACCACCGGAACCTCGGTGCTGACCACGTCCACGATGTCGCGGGCGGTTCCGTCCCCACCGGCGAAGGCGATCAAGCCGACACCCTCCTCCACCATCCGGGCGGCGACCGCTCGGGTGTCGGACGAGGTGGTCGGGTCCGATTGAATCGGTACCACTATTGGGAGGAGCCCGGCCTGGCGAGCGGTGTCCTCTCCCATACAACCCGCCCCGGCGATCACCGGTAAGCCGGGTATTGAATCCGCCAGAAATCGGACCGCCCGTCCGGCCCGCCGGTGGGCGATCGGGACTGCTCCGAGGGCGGCTGCCTGGAGGTAGGTGTCTCCGTCGGTGCCGTGGAGCCCTACCGATCCCCCCATGCCAGCGATGGGGTTGACTATCAGGCCCAGCCGGATCTGGTTCGCTTGGTTCATGAGTGGCAAACTAGCTAATTCACTGGCACAAGAGGCCGCAACAAGCTCGTCAAATCCTGATTCGGGGCCAGTCGCCGACGAGGGGTTGTGGGACTACCGGACGCTCCACTGGCCGCAGGACCTCGTGCACGCCCTTGAGCAAGGTTGCTTCGACGATACCCGACTCGTGGGCAGGTGATTCACGGTCAAGGCCCCCACATGGTTGCCCTCTCGTCGAGGTATCAGGCGACGTCTAGGAACTTGCGCAGAGCTCTTCGAATAACCTCGCTGGTTGTGGTGTGATCGGCCTCGGCTCGGGATTCGGTTGCCGCTATCAGCTCAGGATCAATGCGAACGGACACGACCCCGGCAGGACCCGAGCCCATTGCGGGGCGGCCACGCTGGCGAGTCTTGAGTGCCTCAACGTCGTACTCGGTCGATTCGACCTCCTCGGCGATGGCATCAAGCTCGCCATCGGTGAGGGTCCGTCCGGTCTTGGTCGTGTGCGCGTTCATGCTGTCGGGTCCTGCCCTGTCGTGAGCATCTCGTAGAACACTGGTCGCAGTGCCATGGTGTGGATCACGAGTTCGACCTGCTTGGCGAGTTCGAGCCAGATGATCTCGAGGAGATTGCCAGCGAAGTCTGGGTCGATGGCGAGCACTTTGGGCGGGTCGGCGTCCGGGTCGAGATCGACAACGACGAGGGCGTGCTCGATGGCATGCAGGATGACCGGCTCGCTGTGACCGTGCCTAAACGCCGAACGGTGGAACTCCACATGCACTTATCGTAATACGTATTTGGTATCCACGCTCGCAATCCATCGGCGATGGTGTCCAGTCGGTCCTGCAACAACCCTCCCGTCACCCAGACGGGCACCAAGGCTGTGTCGGTGTCTGTCAGGCTTGATAGGCGCGTTGTGGTCTCCAATCGGTAGAGTTGATGGTCGGCAAGATGAGCGCGAGACCGAAGGTGTGATGGAGTGAACAGAGCCCACCCCTACATGGCCAACTCGACGGAGGAGGCCAAACAGCACATGCTCAACGCCATCGGCGTCGCGACCGTTGATGAGCTGTTCGAGCAGATACCCGACGAGCACATAACCACCCGGCAATTCGATCTCCCCGAGCCTCTTACCTCGGAGGTGGAGTTGAAGCGACATCTGACCGGAGTGCTCGGGAAGAACCGGCACTGCGAGGACAACCTCAGCTTCCTGGGGGGCGGTACGTGGCAGCACCATGTTCCGGCCATCTGTGATGAGATCTGGACCCGTAGCGAGTTCCTGACCTCGGTTTGGGGCACCGCGTCTTCCGACCTGGGCCGCAACCAGGCCTGGTTCGAATTTGCCAGCCAAATGGGCGAGCTGGTGGGGATGGACTTCGTAGGCCTACCGGTCTACAGCTGGGGTGCCGCGGTGGGACACTCGATGCGGATGGCTTCCCGGATGACCGGCCGGGGCCGGGTGCTGGTTCCGGTCCTGATGGATCCGCAACGTCTTGACGTGGCCCGTACCTACGCGGGTGCCCCGGAACAGGAGGGACACATCAAGATCGAGCAGGTGGGGTACGACGCCGCTACCGGACGCCTCGACCTAGACGACCTCAGTAGGCGACTCGATGACCGGGTGGCGGCGGTCTACTTTGAGAATCCTGGCTACCTGGGGGTGATCGAGGACCAGGCCGCCGAGATTGCTCGGATGGCCCGCGCCGCGGGTGCCGAGACCATCGCCGGTGTGGACCCGACCTCGCTCGGCGTGATCGCCCCGCCTTCGGCCTACGGTGTCGATATCGCGGTGGGTACCACCCAGCCCCTCGGTGTGCACATGAACGGAGGCGGTGGAGTGGGCGGGTTCATCGCCACCCGCGACGAGGAGCGCTACGCGAGGGAGTACCCCACCCTCCAGGTCAGCCTCACCGACACCACACATGAGGGAGAACGGGCCTTCGGCTTGGCTCTGTTCCAGCAGAGCTCTTACGGATCGCGGGAGGAAGGAAAGGACTGGACCGGGAACTCGGTTTATCTGTGGGCGATCGCCAACGCCGCCTACATGTCGGTACTGGGGCCGAACGGCTTCGAGGAGTTGGGCGGAGCGATCCTTAGGAGGAGCCACTACGCGGCCCACCAACTCGCCACCCTTCCGGGCATTACCTTGCCTTGGCCCGCAGGCTTCTTCAAGGAGTTCGTGGTCCAGTTCGATGCTGAGGGCCCGCCGGTCGCGGAGATCAACCGGCGACTTCGCGCCCACGGCATTTTCGGGGGCCGCGATCTCAGCAGCGACTTTCCGGACCTGGGGCAGAGTGCCCTGTATTGCGTGACCGAAGTACACGGCCGAGCCGATATAGACCGACTAACCGAAGTGCTGGAGGGGGTGACGAGATGACGAGCAACGGACTTAGGAGATATCACGCCGCGGTCTGGGACGAACCGTTGGTGATGGAACTGGGCCGGCCCGGTCGCCGAGGACAGCTCTTCCCCGTGGACGAGCCCGAGTTCGAGTCGGTGGTGGGCGATGGCACCGACCTTATTCCTGAGACCCTACGTCGTGGCCAACCGGCGAATCTTCCCGAGCTGTCGGAACCCGAGGCACTGCGCCACTATCTGCATCTCAGCCAGGAGGTGCTGGGGATGATGGGCATCAGCCTGTTCGGTACCTGCACTATGAAGTACAACCCGAGGGTTACCGAGGCGCTCGCCCGCCAGCCGTTTGTGGCGGCGACCCACCCCGATCAGGACGTCGAGACCCTCCAGGGCACGCTCGCCGTCATCTACGGGCTCGATCGGATGCTCCGCGAGCTCACCGGGATGGATCAGTTCGTCTTCCAGCCGGGTGGGGGCGCTGATGCTGCCTTCCTCCACGCTACGGTGACCAGGGCCTACCACAAGGCCAGAGGGAACCTGGCGCAACGTAGGGAGATCATCACCACCGTCCAGGCCCATCCCTGCAACCCGGCCACCGCGGCGGCAGCAGGCTTCGACGTGATCAACCTCCCCCTAGAGGAGGACGGCTATGCGTCGGTGGAGGCGCTCCGGGCAGTAGCTTCGGAGCGGACCGCGGCGCTGATGGTCAACAACCCCGATGACATCGGAATCTACAACCCCCACATCAAAGAGTGGGTGGACATTGTCCACTCGGTAGGCGGGCTCTGCTTCTACGACACTGCCAACTTCAACGGCGTGATGGGCCGGATCCGGGCCCGGGAGCTGGGCTTCGATGCCTGCATGATGATGCTCCACAAGACCTTCGGCGCTCCCAAGGCAGGCGGCGGCCCGGCGGTGGGAGCATACGGATGCTCGGACGAGTTGGCCCCCTACCTGACCACTCCGGTGGTGGTCAAGAGCGAGGACGGCGACTACCAGGTCAAGGTTCCTGACCACGCCGGGAGCACCCAGGTGCGGGAGTACCTGGGCAACATCCCGGTCATAATCAAGGCATACTCGTGGCTCCGGGCGTTGGGTGCCGAGGGAGTGAAGGAAGCCGCCGACCTGTCGCTGCTGGCCAACAACTACATGGAGACCCGTCTCCTCCGCATACCCGGCGTGACCAAAGGGTTACCCCACCTCACCAAGCACCGCATGGAGATGACTCGCTACAGCTTGGGCGAGCTCACCGAAGAGACCGGTGTGACCACCCTGGATGTGCAGAACCGAATGGTCGACTACGGGGTGGACGCCTTCTGGTTGAGCCACGAACCGTGGTTCATCCCCGAGCCTTTCACACCCGAAGCAGGGGAGATGTGGTCCATCGAGGACATGGACTACTGGGTGGACGTGATCGCGGCGATCTGCGAGGAGGCCCGTACCGATCCCGAGGTGGTCAAGACCGCCCCCCACAA
>NZ_CBDCAT010000005.1:0-7212 GCF_965214065.1 Candidatus Poriferisocius sp. | reverse complement strand
TGATGGGGGAGCGAGGGGCCAAGAACGAGCCGGCCACGCCCACCGACATCACCCAGATGCGCGACATCGTGGCTGATGCCCTGCGGGCCGGCGCCTTTGGCTTCTCCACGTCGCGCACCATCGCCCACATGGCCATCGACGGCGAGCCCGTGCCCGGCACTTTCGCCGCAGAAGACGAGCTGTTCGGCATCGGGGAGGCCCTGGTTGAGGTGGGCCATGGACTGTACGAGCTAGCCCCCACCGGCGTGATCGGCGAGGACTTGGCCGCTCCGGCCAAAGAGGTCGACTGGATGCGCCGCCTGTCGGCCACCATCGGACGCCCGGTCACCTTCGCGCTGGTGCAGATCGACGCTGCCCCCGAGCTGTGGCGGGAGATCATGGACCTGTCGGCTGATGCCGTGGCCGAGGGCGCCCAGCTCCATCCCCAGGTGGCGCCCCGGTGCAACGGCATCTTGATCGGGCTCCAGACCAACCACGCCTTCAGCAGCCGGCCCAGCTTCGCCGAGATCGCCGAGCTGCCCCTCGAAGAACTGGTGGCCGAGCTGCGCCGCCCCGAGCGCAAGGCGGCGATCCTTTCGGAGGAGAGCTCGTTCACCAACCAGTTCGCCGAGTACATGGGCACCCAGCTCCACCGGATCTACGTGCTGGGCGACCCGCCCGATTACGAGCCCGGCCCCGAGCGCTCGGTAGCCGCCATCGCCGAGGCACAAGGCCGCGACACCGAGGATCTGCTCTACGACCTGCTCTTGGAAGACGACGGCCGGGCGCTCTTGCTGTTCCCGTTCCTCAACTACAGCGATGGCAACGCCGACGCGGTGCGGGAGATGTTCCTGCACCCGTCCGGGGTATCGGGGCTCTCAGATGGCGGGGCCCACTGCGGCGCCATCTGCGACGCCTCCATGCCCACCTGGCTGCTCACCTTCTGGGCCCGCGACCGCCAGCGGGGCGAGAAGCTCCCCCTGGAGTACGTGGTGCGAAAGCAGGCCCGCGACACCGCCCGCTTGTACGGCCTCACCGACCGGGGCACGCTGGAGCCAGGCATGAAGGCCGACATCAACGTGATCGACCACGAGCGGCTCACGCTACACCCCCCGAAGCTGGTGGCCGATCTCCCCGCGGGCGGCCGGCGGTTCGACCAAAGGGCCACCGGGTACGTGGCCACGCTGGTCAGCGGAGTTGTGACCCGCCGCAATGGTGAAGACACCGGGGCCCGCCCCGGCAAGCTGCTTCGAGCCGGAGCAGCCAGCTAGCAAAAGAACACTGAGCTAAGCAGGAGGCAGAGTTGTGTTTGACCTGGTTATTTCCAATGGCACCATCGTGGACGGCACCGGTGCCGACCGGTTCACGGGCCACATAGGGGTGAAGGACGGCAAAGTGGCGGTGGTAGACCGCAGCGGCGGTCCCGCCCCCGAGGCGGCCAAAACCATCGACGCCACCGGGCTGCTGGTGACTCCCGGCTTCGTGGATTGCCACACCCACTACGACGGACAGGTCACCTGGGACGACAAGCTCCAACCGTCGTCCAACCACGGGGTGACCACCGTGGTGATGGGCAACTGCGGGGTGGGGTTCGCCCCGGTACAGCCCGGCAAAGAGGACTGGCTCATCCAACTCATGGAAGGTGTGGAGGACATCCCCGGGGCAGCCCTATCCGAGGGCATCTCATGGGGGTGGGAGAGCTTCCCCGAGTACCTCGATGTGGTGGGCCAGCGCGAGCTGTCGATCGACGTAGCCGCCCAGGTGGCCCACGGCGCGGTGCGGGGCTATGTCATGGGTGACCGCGGCGCCCGCAACGAACCGGCCACTCCCGAAGACATCGAGGCCATGTACGCCATAGTGCGCGAGGCCATCGAAGCCGGTGCGCTGGGGGTGTCCACCTCCCGCACGCTGGGCCACCGGGCCATCGACGGCGAGCCGGTGCCGGGCACCTTTGCCGCCGAGGACGAGCTGTTCGGCTTGGGCCGGGCGCTGGCCGATGCCGGCTCCGGCGTGTTCGAGCTGGCCCCCGCGGGAGCCGCCGGGCTCGACCTGGTGGCACCGCCCAAGGAGATGGACTGGATGCGCCGGTTGTCGGCCCACTTCGACGTGCCGGTGAGCTTCGCCCTTTTGCAGGTGGAGGCCGCCCCCGATCTGTGGCGGGAGATGATGGACGAGTCGCTGAGAGCGACCGACGACGGTGCCCGGGTGTACCCACAGATCGCTGGTCGCCCGTTCGGGATGCTCATCGGCTTGCAGACCAACCATGCGTTCGCCAAGCGGCCCACCTTCGCTTCGCTGGCCAATCTGCCCTTCGATGAATTGGTGGCCGAGCTCAAAAAGCCGTCGGTCCGAGATGCCATCTTGGGCGAGGACGACCTTCCCCCCGACCCGGCCGTGCTGTTCGACCAGATGCCGGCCATGGTGCAGTCGATGATCCACAAGCTGTACGTGATCGGCGACCCGCCCGACTACGAGCCCACCGGTGACCGAACGGTGACGGCCATGGCCGAGGACCGGGGAGTGAGCCCGCTGGAGATGCTGTACGACCTCAGCTTGGAAGAAGACGGCCACGCGCTGATGATGATGCCCATCTTCAACTACGCAGACGAGAACCACGACGTCATCCGAGAGCAGCTGCTGCACCCCGCCGGGGTGTCGGGGCTGTCCGACGGCGGGGCCCACTGCGGCATGATCTGCGACGCATCCATCCCCACGTTCATGCTCACCCACTGGACCAGGGACCGCATCCGAGGCGAGCAGCTTCCCCTGGAGTGGGTGGTGAAGAAGCAGACCAACGACACCGCCTCTTTGTATGGGCTGGGCGACCGGGGAACCCTGGAGGTGGGCAAGCGGGCCGACATGAACGTGATCGACCATCAGGCGCTGACCCTGCGTTCCCCCCGAGTGGTCCACGATCTGCCCGCCGGAGGCCGCCGCCTCGACCAGCAGGCTGACGGCTATGTGGCCACCGTCGTGGCCGGCCAGGTAACTCGCAGCAACGGGGCCGACACCGGGGCCCGGCCCGGCCGGTTGGTGCGCGGCACCCGGTAATCCCAACCAGGCCATGGCCTTTGACCTCGACCACTATCGGCTTCGACCGGGCAATGGTGACGGCACGCCAGCCCGCTTGCCCAAGGGCCGCTACCTGGAAGAAGAGTATGCCGAACTAGAGCGCCGGCGGCTGTGGCCGTCCACCTGGCAGTTGGCCTGTTTGACCAGCGATGTAGCCGAATCGGGCGACTGGTTCGAGTATCGCATGGGCGACCAGAGCTATCTGGTGGTGAGGGGCCACGATGGCGAGCTGCGGGCATTCCACAATGCCTGTCGCCATCGGGGGTTCCAGTTATGCGAGGGCAAGGGCAATGCCGAAGAGCTGCGCTGCGGTTTCCACGACTGGTGCTACGGCTTGGACGGTTCGCTGAAGGAGATCGTGTATCGCAAGCACTTCGGCACAGTGGCCAATGAAAACCTGTCGCTAGCCCCTGTGCGCCTGGGCACTTGGCACCAGATGGTGTTCATCAACCCATCTCTTGACGGTCCCGACCTCGACGAGTTCCTGAAACCGGTGACCGACACGCTGGCTCCGTTCAATTTGGGGGAGCGATCCCTGACGGCGTGCTGGACCATTCCTTTGGCCGGCAACTGGAAGACCACGGTGGACGCCTTCAACGAGGCCTACCACTTGGAGGGTCTGCATCCCGGCCTGCGGGGTTTCATGGATGCCCTCAACACCACCTATGAGCTGTGGGACCGGGGCCACTCCATGATGAGGATCCCCTTGGGGATCGGCTCTCCCCGGTTCCCGGAGGCTGATCAACACGAGGTGGCCCGAGCTTTCGTGGAGAACTACGGCACCATGTTGGGACTCCAGCCCGGCGACTCGGTCGACTTGGCCGGTCGGAGCGCCCGGGACTGGGCGGTGGGACTGGTTAGGGACAGGGCTGCGGCCGAGGGGGTGGACTTCAGCCACTACACCGACGAGCAGATCCTCGACGACTACCACTATCTGGTGTTCCCCAATGTGGTGCTGAACGTGCACAGCGACATGTTCACCATCTTCCGGGCCCGCCCCGGTGACCACGCCGGGCACTCGCACTTCGACTTCTGGCTGTTCCACCGCCTGGGCGATCGAGCAGGCTCAGGCCCGCCTCCCGAGATGATCCACTTCCCCGAGGGGACGGTCATTGCCGAAGTGGTGAACCAAGATCTCGACGGAATTGGACGGGTGCAGGCCGGGATGGCCTCCAACGGCATCGATGAGTTGATGTTGGGCGACTTCGATTGTCGCCTCGTCAACATGCACTCGGAGCTTGACCGGGTTGTGACTCTGCCAAGCGAGGCTTCTTCCCAATAGAAACCCCACATCAACCCCCATATTGAGCAAGAGGCTCTGGCAGAAGGGGGTCCACATGGGTAATAATCGGGGGTTTATTCCTTAAGTCGGTGCATACGAAAATTCGACCCTTGAATGCTCCGCGCGAATGAGTTGGGAGGTGCCCCATGTCGGATGTTGTCAGGGCGGCAATCGTGCAGGCCGCGTGGACCGGTGATCAGGAGTCCATGGTCGAGCAGCATGAGAAGTATGTGGCCGAGGCCGCGGCGGCGGGCACCCAGGTGATGTGCTTTCAAGAGCTCTTCTACGGCCCCTATTTCTGCCAGGTGCAAGAGCCCGAGTACTACAGCTACGCCGAGGCCATCCCCGATGGCCCGACCACCAAGCGATTCCAGGAAATCGCCGCCAAGCACGGCATGGTGTTGGTGCTGCCGATGTATGAGGAGGAGCAGCCGGGGTTCCTCTACAACACCGCGGCGGTCATCGACGCCGACGGTTCCTATTTGGGCAAGTACCGCAAGACCCACATTCCCCAAGTGAAGGGCTTTTGGGAGAAGTTCTACTTCCGTCCCGGCAACCTGGGCTATCCGGTGTTCGACACCGCGGTGGGCAAGGTCGGGGTCTACATCTGCTACGACCGGCACTTCCCCGAGGGCTGGCGGGCCTTGGGCCTCAATGGCGCCCAGATGGTGTTCAACCCCTCGGCGACCAGCCGGGGCCTGTCGTCATATCTGTGGAAGCTTGAGCAGACGGCGTCGGCGGCGGCGAATATGTACTTCGTTGGGACCATCAATCGGGTAGGCATCGAGCCGCTCGGCGAAAACGACTTCTACGGCACCTCGTATTTCGCCAACCCGCGGGGCCAGTTCGTCGAGGATCCGGCGTCAGACCAACAAGAAGAGCTGGTGATCCGCGACCTCGATCTGGCCATGGTGGACGAGGTGCGAGCCCAGTGGGCCTTCTATCGCGACCGCCGCCCTGACATGTACGGACCGCTCACCGAGGCGTGAGTCAAGAGCAGTGACCACCAACGCCGAGCTCCCCATGACCCAAGAGTTGTGACCACCAACGCCGAGCTCCACCAGCGCTACCAGGCAATCCTGCCCTCGTATGTCAAGCCGCTGTATGCCGAGCCCATCAGCATCGAGCGCGGCCAGGGGAGCTATGTGTGGGACGTTGAGGGCAACCGGTACCTCGATTTCTTCGGCGGCGTGCTCACCACCATGGTGGGGCACAACAACCCCGCGGTCACCGCAGCCATCCAGGAGCAGGCCACCAAGGTGCTGCACACCTCCACGCTGTACCTCTGCGAGCCCATGATCGAGCTGGCCGAGCAGATCGCGGCCATCAGCGGCATTCCAGACGCCCGGGTGTTCTTCACCACCTCCGGGAGCGAGGCCAACGACACCGCCATCTTGTTGGCCACCAGCTACCGCAAGTCCAACGAAGTTCTGGCCATGCGCAACAGCTACCACGGTCGCTCCTTCACGGCCCAGGCCATCACCTCGCACTCGTCGTGGTCGTCCACCGCGCTGTCAGGGCTGTCGGTGAACTTCGTACACGGGGCCTATCGCCTGCGCAGCCCCTTCCGGCACATGGACGACGACGAGTTCACCGAGGCCTGCACCGACGACCTCCGGCAGGTCATCGACATGATGACCACCGGAGAAGCGGCCTGCCTCATCGCCGAGCCCATCCAGGGGGTCGGCGGGTTCGCCACCCCCCCTGACGGCTTCTTCGGGTCGATGCACAAGGTGCTGGCCAACCGGGGGATCCTGTTCGTGACCGATGAGGTGCAAACCGGCTGGGGGCGCACCGGCGAGCACTTCTGGGGATATCAGGCCCACGGCATCGTGCCCGACATGCTCACCTTCGCCAAGGGCGTGGGCAACGGGATCACGCTGGCGGGCATCGTGGCCCGAGCCGAGATCATGGACACCATCACCGCCCTGAGCTTCTCCACTTTCGGCGGCAACCCGCTGTCGACCGCCGCCGGGCTGGCCACGCTGAAATACGTGCAGGACAACGATCTCCAAGGCAACGCCCGGCGCATGGGCAAGAAGCTGGCGGACGCGTTGCAGCCGGTGGCCGACCGCACACCGTGGATCGTCGAACTGCGGGGCAGGGGTCTGATGCAGGCGATCGAGATTGTGGAGCCAGGCACCATTCAGCCCGACGCCGCCCGGGCAGGCGAGTTGCTCGAAGGCTGCAAACGCAGGGGGCTGCTGGCGGGCAAGGGAGGGCTTTACGGCAACGCCCTTAGGATCACCCCGATGCTGGATGTGACCGAAGCCGAGATCGACGAAGGGGTCGCGGCCATTGTTGAGACCATTGAGGAAATAGACAGGGAGGTTTAGCGCCGTGACAACGCTCATCAAGAACGGAACGGTGGTTAGCTCGACGGGGGCTGACCCCGCCGAGGTGCTGATCGACGGCGAGACCATCGTCGCTGTGCTCCAACCGGGATCCGAGTTCGCCATCTCCGCCCAAAACGGCGTCGAGAGGGTGATCGACGCCAGCGGCAAGCTCGTAGTGCCCGGCGGGGTCGATGTACACACCCACATGGAGCTGCCGTTCGGCGGCACGGTGGCGTCCGACGATTTCGAGACCGGCACCCGGGCCGCAGCCTGGGGAGGCACCACCACCATCGTGGACTTCGCCACCCAGAGCCACGGGCTCGACGTCCGCGAGTGCTTCGACGCCCGCATGGAGCAGGCCGAGGGCCGCTGCGCCATCGACTACGGCTTCCACATG
Source organism: Candidatus Poriferisocius sp. (assembly GCF_965214065.1). Lineage (GTDB taxonomy): Bacteria > Actinomycetota > Acidimicrobiia > Acidimicrobiales > Bin134 > Poriferisocius. The sequence goes on along the minus strand of NZ_CBDCAT010000005.1, from coordinate 146 downwards.
ATCATCGGCGACGTCACCGACGCCGCCCTCAAGGAGATGGACCTGCTGGTCAACGAGGGGGTCACCAGCTTCAAGCTCTTCATGGCCTACCCCGGCGTGTTCTACAGCGACGACGGCAAGATCTTGCGGGCCATGCAGCAGTGCGC
>NZ_CBDCAT010000004.1:0-5327 GCF_965214065.1 Candidatus Poriferisocius sp. | reverse complement strand
CCCATTCCTGGGATCTGGTCAGCCTGGCATTGGCCGACCGCTACCACGTTCTGGCCCTCGACCAGCGGGGCCACGGCGACAGCGAGTGGGCCCGCGACGCCGACTACTCCTCGGGAGCTATGGCCGCCGACGCCGCCGCCTTCTGCGACGCGCTGGGGGTGGCCGACCCCATCATCATGGGCCACTCCATGGGCGGCATGAACACCATGCGGCTCACCCTCGACCACCCAGATCTGGCCAAGGCCATCGTGCTGGTGGACATCGGCCCCGAGATCTCCGAGGTCGGCACCCAGGTCATCCGCACGTTCGTCACCGAGAACCGCGAGTTCAAGGACCTGGACGACTTCGTGGCCGCGGTGCAGAAGTACGACCCGTACCGCACCCGTGAGCACATCGAGCGGACGGTCAAGTACAACCTGCTCCAGCGGGTGGACGGCACCTACATATCAAAGGTGGACCACGGCCCCCGGCTGGCCCATGGCGCCGAGCACCGCCGGGCCGGCGATCTGTTCACCATGGAAGACGCCGAGCGCATCGCCCAGCCGGTGCTTTTGGTGCGGGGCGCCGACTCCTGGGTGCTCACCGCCGAGGCCGCCGAGCGGTTCGCCGACGCCCTGCCCCACGGCACGCTGGTGACCGTTCCCGAATGCAGCCACAACGTGCACGGCCAGAACACCCCCGGTTTTCTGGCCGCGGTTGAGCCGTTCTTGGCAAGCTTCACGCCATGAGCGACATCGGAGCAGCGGTCGAGGCCTTAGACAACATGAGCGACATCGGTACCGCCATCGAGGCCTGGGACGAGTGGTGCGAACTGCTCAAGCGCATGGGCCGTGAAGTGGTCGTCCCGCCCTATCCCACCGACGACGGCGGCGATCTGGAGATGCTCGAGCACCTAGCCGACAACGTGGAGGCATTCTTGGGCTGGGAGGTTTTCCACGCCGACCCTGCCCGCCCGTTCTTCAACCGCCAGAACGACCTGACCGTGCAGTGGGGCGGCCCCAACGCCGACAACGTGTACCGCCACGCCCGCATAGAGCCCGGCCGCCGCTACCGGATCACCGGAAACATGCACGGCTGCGACGACTTCATCCTGGCGTTGCGGGCCGGGTTCATGCACAACGACGTCTGGGGCACCAAGGCCACCATCACCGCCCACGACCTCGGCCTCGGCCGCCATGACGACTTCGAGATCATTTTGGGCGGCGACGATCCCGGCGCGGTGGCCATCCCCGACGGGGTTCTCTCAGCGTCGATCCGGGAGTACTACTTCGACTGGACCGCGGAGGAGCCCGCCTTCTTCACCATCGAGTGCCTCGACCCCGAACCCGCTCCCGTGTTTGACGGCCCTGTCTTCGCCCAGCGGGTGCGCCGGGCCATGATGCAGATGACCGACTCCGTCGAGCGCTGGAACGCCTACATGGTGATGAACCGGGCCGAGCGCATCGACAACACCTTCACCAACCGCACCCTGGAGGTGTCCAAGGGCCTGTCCATGGCCCGCTACGAGTTCTGCTTCTGGGATCTGGCGCCCGACCAAGCCCTGATCGTGACCGCCGAGGTGCCCGAGGCCCACTACTGGGGCGCCCAGCTCTACATGATGGGCACCTTCGAGCTGGTCGACACCTACGCCCATATCTCGTGTCGCAACCAAACCCAGACCACGGTCGACTCTGACGGCAAAGTGCGCTATGTGGTGTGCGGCACCGACCCCGGCACCGCCAACTGGCTCGACAACGCCAACCGCCGCAACGGACTATGCACCCTCCGCTGGTTCTGGCCCACCGGCGACCAAGCCATGACCCCTACCACCCAAGTCGTCGACTTGTCCGACGTGGCCGCCGCCCTTCCCGCCGATCATCCCGCCGTGATCCTTCCTGACCGGGCTGCCGACCTAGCCACCCGCCAATCCCACCTGCGACATCGCTTCAGGACCTGAGCAGCAGTACCAAGTAGCTGCTCAGCGCGGTTCGTGATCTGCTTGCCTCTATCAGGGCCGCATCAAGCCGCCGCCGTCCACTTGGAAGGTCTCGCCGGTCACGTACTGGCTGGCATCCGACAGCAAAAACCCGATCACCGGGGCGATGTCGGTCACCGGATCCCCGTCGCGGCCCATGGGATGGTTATCGAACAGGGCCTTGTAGGCGGCCAGACGGTCGGGGTCGTCGTCGGGCGGGGCCCGGTGGGCCACCGACGCCGGGTTCACGCAGTTCACGGTGATTCCGTCGCGACCCCACTCACGGGCCGCTGTGCGGGTCAGCGAGCGAATGGCCTCCTTGGCCGCCCCGTAGGGTCCGAAGCCCGGTCCGCCGGTGATCCCCACGTTGGTGCCGAAGGTGATGATGCGGCCCCGGCCCTTGGTCGCCATGTGGGGGTGTACTGCCTGCATGAACCACAGGGTGCCCTTGGGCCCGGTGTCGAGCAGCAAGTCCATGTCCGACTCGCCCACCTCCAACAACGGCATGGTCGGCCGGAAAGACTGGGCGTTGGCTACCAGCCCGTCCACGGTGCCCCATCGCTCCACCGTGCGATCCACCACGTCGTTGGCATGATCCTGGCTGCCCACCGACCCTGGCACCGCCAGCACGTCGCCTCCCCGCTCTCGCAATTCAGCCGCGGTGGCCTCGATCCTCTCAGGTTTGCGGCTGGTCACCGTCAGATTCACGCCCTGGTCCACCAGGTATTCGGCGATGCCCCGACCGATGCCCTTCGAAGCCCCGGTGACGATTACGACCTGCCCTTCCAGCATCGCCTGAGCGTACTGTTCTAGGCAGTGCGAACTTGCTTCAGCCTTCAATGCGGCGACGATGAGCTGGACTCCTGACCCTCGGCCCGAATGGGTGGCCGCCGTAAACCGGGGCGACGCCGGCCCGGTGGTAGACGAGGCCCGCCGCCCGTTCGACCCCGACCTGTTGATGGCCGAAGCCCTGGTCCGCCAGGGCCGGACACCCGACGACCGGGCCGCATTGGGCGACGACGACTTCGTCGAGCCCCTCACCTTGTTCTGTCACGGGTTGGAACACGAGGCCGACCTCACCGTCATGGGCCGGTGGATGTCGCGGCGGATGATCCTGCGCCTTTTGGAAGTTCGCATCCAGCTCAACGACTACCTGGCCGCCGACCCCCGTACCCTGGACGAGCCCATTGACGAGCCCATCTTCGTGATCGGTGCCCCCCGCACCGGCACCACAGTCATGCACGGCGTCCTGGCCCAAGACCCTGCCCACCGGGCCCCAGAGGGCTGGGAGCTGCTCCGTCCGGTGCCCCCGCCCCACCCCGATCCCGACATCCGAGCCGCCGATCCCCGCATAGCCCTTGCCGGTGCCGAGTTGGTCATGCCCCAGACGGTGGCCAGCGGGATGCTCGCTATCCACGAGTACTCCGGGCGCATGTTCAAGGAGTGCCTGTCGGCCATGTCCTTCGAGTTCCGCTCCGAGGAGATGGTCAGCCGCACCGACGTCCCCACCTACCAGGGGTGGTATGACACCGCCGATCTGCGTCCCGCCTACCGCACTTACCGCAAAGTGCTCCAGGTATTGCAGCGCCGCATGCCCACCCGACGGTGGGTGCTCAAGTCGCCCGCCCACCTCCAAGGCCTGCCCGCCCTGCTGGAGGTGTTCGACGACGCCCGCTTTGTGATCACCCACCGCGACCCCACCGCAATCCTGCCCTCGGTCACCAGCCTCATTGCAACCATGCGCTGGGCCCACTCCGACCGGGTGGACTTCGCCGCCATCGGCCGCTATCACCTGGAGCTCTACGGCCGCAGCCTCGACAGCCTCATCGACCTCATCGACTCCGGCCGACTGGCTCCCGACCGAACAGCCCAAGTGCCCCACCGCCTGGCCAGCACCGACAAGCTGGCCGCCGCCCGCTCGGTGTATGAGCAGCTCGGCATGAAGCTGGCCCCGGGAACCGAGGCAGCAATAGCCGACTACGCGGCCGCCACCCCGCCCGGCAAACACGGCGAGCACCGCTACCAGTTTGAAGACCTGGGCCTCACCCGAGACGAGGTACGAGCCCGCTTCGCCCGCTACATCGACCGCTTCGACATCCCGGTGGCCAACGATGAGGGAACAAGGCGATGGCTGACCAAGAGCACCCCGGTGGCCAACGATGAGTGAGCAAGGCGATGGCTGACCAAGAGCACCCCGAGACCGCCTCGGCCTACCGGCTGGCCGAGCTGCTGGGCGAATTGCCCCACCCCGACGACTTCGGTTCCGAGGCCTACGAGCTGGTGGAGCGCACCCGCGATCTGGTGGCCGCAGTGTCGGCCAACGACGCCGAGGCCGCCACCCGGGCCGAGATTGCCCAAACCCTGTCCGAGATCACCGAGCGGCTGCGGGCCGCAGCCCGCGATCCTCACATCGTGGTGGCCAAAGACCACGACGGCACCATCTACAACCTGACCCAGGCCGGATCGGGCCTGCTCAACCCCCACGCCCCCCGGCTGATATTCGACCCGGTCCCCCTGCCCGACCCCACAGCCGAGCCCCTGCCGGTGGAGATGCGGGCCACCGTAACCCTCACCGAGGCCCACTCCGGCCCACCCCACCGGGCCCACGGCGGCGTAGTGGCCACCATCCTCGACGAAGCCCTGGGCACCGCCGCCACCCGAGCCGGCGCCACCGGCCTAACCGCTGGCATCAACATCCGCTACAAGACCGGCGTCCCCCTCCACACCCCGTTAGAGGTCACCTGCCGCTACTCCCACACCGAAGGCCGCAAACACATCGCCACCGGCGAGATCCGAGCCGGCGAAACTATCTGCGCCACCGCCGAAGCCATCTTCATAACTGAGTCGCGGACATAGGCCGTATGCCACGATTGTCGGCATGGTCGACATCGCACCCCCAGACGAGGCCGAGATTCTGGGCACCGCAGTCACCGCTTCAGGCCTCGCCGCCGAAGCCCCGGTGAAGATACCCGTCCAGCGCTATCTCTCCCCCGAGTTCGCCGAACTGGAGTACGAGCGGATGTGGCCCAAGGTGTGGCACGTGGCCTGCACCGTCGACCACATCGCCAACCCCGGCGACTGGTTCGAGCACCGTCTCGGCAAGTACTCGATCATCCTGGTTCGGGGCGAAGACGGCGTGCTGCGGGGGTTCCAGAACGTCTGCCGCCACCGGGGCAACTCCATCTGCCAGGGCTCGGGCACCGGTATCACCGAGCTGCGCTGCCCCTACCACCGCTGGGCCTGGGACCTAACCGGCCGCCTCCGGGAAATCCCCTCCCGCCGCGGCTTCGGCCCCATCAGCAACGACGACCTCCCGCTGGTGCCGGTTCAGGTGGACACCTGGGCCCGACTGGTGTTCGTCAACCTGGATCTC
>NZ_CBDCAT010000003.1:0-9134 GCF_965214065.1 Candidatus Poriferisocius sp. | reverse complement strand
ATGCATATACTAATTGTCTAGAAACCGTTTCCGCAGAACACTGATGAACCAAGTTATCCGTGGACCGCCTCCGTAAAAGGAAGGTGCCGGCAGTGTTCTTACCAGTTACCAAATAATCAGCATCGTGCCCACCCGGGAAACGGGTTACTCCTATTACCCCCGCGCCGTGCCGAGTTGCGCAGAGCCGCATGGAACATTGGCCTGACATGATTTAATTTAACTTTGGATCCGGTTTGGGTGGGCCGCAAAGTAAAAACGTGCAGCTATCTCACCAGAAGAGCGCCCACTTCAAAGCCGGCCGCAAAAATAGCATGGCGAATATGCAGAGGAGGCCGCCGCGCGCCCGGTGGACAGGTGACACGTCTTAGTGTAAACGTCGCGCCAAAAACCACGTGCGGCCGCAAAAACGGCGCGTCCGAGTGGCGCGCCGGTAAAAAGCGCGCGCGGCCGCCCTGTCGCGTGACGTGACAAGGTCGCGCTGGGTCAGCGGCGGGTCGGCGCGTGACGGGCGGCCGTCACGGCGCGTCACGAGGTGACACCTCCGCCGCGCCGGCCGCGTCAGGCGACCACACCCTAGAGACGATCCGACCCGGCCCTCAGGGGGTCAGCCCTGCACCGTTCCAATCCCTACACGGTCACACAGATGTGCTCCAGCTCACTGCGACTAGTCACGTGTACACTGCTCCGACCGTGCACAAAATCCTCCGCCCGAACCACTATACAAGCCGAACACGCTGTTCAGAAGGAGCTTGGCGTCTTCTCGGATCAGGGAATCCTCAGCGTATTTTCGGTGCCGGAGCGAATGTGCTGTGACTGCAGGACTGAGTCCGTTTCGGTCCCACTGGAGCTCGCGCCTCGCCTCACGTTGCGCCACTGCCTGATCTGCACGCCGTGTCAGACCCCGTGTCAGCCCAGCTCCCAGCCGGCTCCCGGTGTGTCGACATTTCGTCCGTCCGTATCGCGCCACATCTGGTACAACACCCGTTCGGGAGAAATAACCTCGTTACATGAACAGAAAATTACGTAAGTTTTTAACTGGAAAATTCGATTCGTGAAACAAACGGAAATTTTGACTCGTGTAACTCATGCAAACGGCTGGTTCCCAGCCGTTTGCATGAGTATCCAAACTTCCGTTTGTTTCACGTATCGATTTTTTTCCGTTCAAAACGTACGTATTTTTCTGCTCATGTAACCAGGGTAAAAGAGAGAACACGCCGCGTGGCGGCCGCATCTGGGCCGCCGCGCCGCGGGACGCCCCTTAAAGTCGGCTGAGCCGCGGTCATCGGCTGAGATGCCGCCTCTAACGACGGAGGCACGACGGTCGGCCGGCGCTGCGGCGGCCGGTCGTGGCCGCCGCAGGAGCCGAGAGATGAGTGGCGCCGACCCGATCCGGCCGCCCCGGGCAGCCACGACCGAAGAAAGTCACTAATTGGCACGGTAAAACATGCAACGGCATTTCTCGGAGATGTCGGAGTGGTGATGTGCGGAGAAGTTTGAGATGTTCCCAGAACAGCCGCTTGGCGGCGAGGAATTCATGCAGAGAAAAATGACAGTGAATGTTTTGTGCTGCCGAAAATGTGATTGCAGAGCTTAGATGTTTCTTTTTCAACAATGGTGGGCATCTGGCCTGTTCGTAGACCCCTTGAATTGAAATGGTGCAGCCCATTTCAATTTTGTATAGTAGGTACACCACGCATATTTGAGTGCGGCATGCCTACTCTATGGTGTACCTATTTTCTCGCCCGTGGGCTATGTCTGTTGCTGTCACGCCGCCGCGCCTGCTGCAGTTTACAGTACACAGTACACATAGCACGACTCACAGACCCTCACAGTGCCGCATTCATATACCGACTTCAAAGAGTCGCGCCGCCGCTCTGCCGCGCAGGTGACCGTCTCAGCTCGGCCACTCCTAGTTAGGCCGGTCTTCTATCGGTCCGATGGCCGCCCGATGGCCGTACGATGGATGTACGATGGCCGTCCGATGGCGGCACGATGGCAGTCCGATGGCAGGAGGTCCAACATAGCCCCTGCCGTGGTCCGATTGTGGACCAATGTCGGTTTGCTGGCGTTCCAGTGGCTGTCCTATATCGGTCCCGTGGCGATCCGATGGCTCCGATTTCGCCGACTACAAGCCTCCGTTGTCGTACTGGCTGAGGCTGTCGTGTCCGGACGTTACTGAGCTATCCTCGAGCGGACGCGCGTCGGCAGCCGGCCTGACAGCCCCGCTGACGGCTCCGATATTCGATGTCTTGTAATTTTGCATATATTTTTATCAAAACGTCCCCCGGAGCAGGTGATCGTCTGGATATTTACAGCAGCGCATTTTCCGCGTTGGCACGGCGCTCGTAGAGATCGGTTTTTGGCTGGGTCCTGGTTAGTGATCCGCGCGCAACGTGGCTGCACTGGCACTTGGCAGCACCAACCACAGCGCGACATCACCCAGCGGGATCATTTCGCGTCACCACTGCGGGATGTGGAACCGCGGTCAACAGCCCAACACGGTCATTACCGCGCAGTGACATACGACCGGGTGACAGCATTACTGGAAAGGGGACGTCATGTAGCTCATGATTTCGACAGCAGGTGGAGCTGTGGCAGGGTTATCGGAAGCTGCGGCGGGGGCTCCAAGGGCGGTCTATGGGAGCTCAGCTAGGGGCTCTGCGGGTTCGCCGCCGTACGGTGGCGCCTGAACCACGTTACCACCGGACTGTGATAATCTACAGGACGCGTTTACCGCTAACCGCCGCCGCCACCGCGGGAGCCGCCGCCGGGAAGCGACCGGGAAGTGGCCGGACAGTAATCTAAATCAGATTGCTTGGGCGACGTCCTCGGTCTGCGGCAGCCTTCGAGGAAGCCGGCTCAGCGGCGGCGGCGAGGTTCCTGGAGAGGCTGACAGCGGTCAACGGGACGACCAGGTGCCCCCGGAGTCCGCCACCGTCCGCCGCCTGTCGCCCAGAGCCTGTCGCCCAGAGCCCGCCGCCCAGAGACCAGAGTCCAGAGACCAGAGCTAGTCACTGGAGCTCAGTCTGCCGCCTGCCGCCGTCACCAATGCAAGATGTGCACTGTCACCGCGGCCAATGGCATAGTAATGAAGCCAGACACCGGCCGACGCGCGCCTGATGGAGTGGGTTTTGGCGCGGCCGGGGCTGTTCCGCACACCGTCCCGGACCAGGAGGGAGGGGGGAGGGGTTATCAATATCAACGTGACGCGGCCGTGACACCGACTCGGAACGCCACGTGACGCCGCGAGGGGCCTCGCGCGGGACGGCGTCCGGCGCTAATGGCTTCAAACGCCGGCCGCCAATTCTGCATATCATTCATATTCATAGAGACGAGGCGCCGCGCCTCGCCGGGCGGCCGCGCCGAGCGGCGTTTTTACGCGGCGAGCACGCGCAAAAACGCGCGGAAAATGCGCGCCGCCGACGGTGTGTCCAATGTCGCCTGTCCACTGACGAGAGGGCCGCGCGCCGCCGCTGGGAGGTGGGATGAAGGTGGACGGACGGTGGACGGCCGGTGGACGGACGGTGGACGGCCGGTGGACGGACGGTGGACGGCTGGTGGACGGACGGTGGACGGCCGGTGGACGGACGGTGGACAGCCGGTGGACAGCCGGTGGACGGCCGGTGGACGGCCGGTGGACGGATGCAGTGAACGGGACAAGCGGTAGACGTGCGGCTGGCCTCTAATCGGTGAACGGTCAACTGAAGAGCGGCATTAGTTGAGAAACTCGGCAGTTAGTCAGCGCAGTCGTGATCATCCTAATCGGTGGGCGGATCGACGTGATGTTCAATGACGTCACGGCTGCTGGAAATATGACAGCTCTCTGCAGATCGGCCGTCGCTCGGGCGATCTGAAACCGTGGATATGCGAACGTGAGCACTGAGCGGTCACCTCCGTAATCGGTTCTGTTAATTGCATCCCAGGCTCGCCGCGCAAGTAAGGAAATATTGAAGCTACAAGACGCCGCTATACGCAGGTCGGGTCATCCTAGTTATGAGGCAATCATGTCCGTGACCTGCTCGTGCGTTGTAACGCACTCGTGCACCCCCGATCGGTTGGTAATTACCTTGTGATGCTTATCTCGACGTGGCTGAGAATGGCTATTTTGCGAATTGATGATTTGTGAGTGTCTTCAGACTAAGTGACCATGATGACACACTCATGGTGGTGCTGCAGCTGGCCGCCTGAAAGAAAACACGACAAATCATAAAAGACGGGCGCAAATCATTAAGACTTGACGATTCTTAAGCCCGCTACTTACTGGCAGTGGCGCACACAGGATTTTCGTAAGGGGGGGGGGGGGGCATGACCTCAGAGGGGGCCCCTCCATTTCAGAAGGGGCCCAACCTAACCTATACCCAAAACTTGAAAACTCAACGGATTTCGGTCACTTTATTTCCCAGGGGGCCCATTTTAGGAAAAAAATAAATAAAAAATAAAAATAAAACGGATTCAAAAGAGAGAGGGTCGCTAATGACGAAGACGGGCTTTCGGGCCTGCAGGGACACAGTGACGGAGGCGGGCCTTCGGCCCGCCTCCGTCACTGGGGCCCCGCATTTCGTATGGGGGGGGGGGGCACGGGCCCGTGTGCCCCCCCCCCCCTTGTGTGCGCCTCTGCTTACTGGCCATCAGATGATTGCTTGTTCGTTCAAGCTAACTATGTTTTGGACACAGGACAGAGTTTTAATGGAGTTCAGAAAGATTCATGACAGCTCAAGAGATTAAATTAATAATTCTTTGGTCATGACATTAATCTCAACTTTACCGCCAGGATTCAGAAACTATATTCGCTCAACTACGATAGATTTAGTACTGGTCGCTCTCCCGTGAGGTCCGGAATACACTCCCCCAGTCAAAACACTTTTTCATCCAGACGAATAAGCTGAAATGAAAACACAAACCTGCACAGCGTCTCATTCGCTTACTGCTGGTATTTTCCCAGTTTGTGGAAAACCGCGATATCAAATAAACTGTTGTTGACTCTCGGGGGAGCCGCTGATTTCGGTACGAGTTGGACTCACTTGACGGCCACTTAAAGCAGCGAGACTGCGGGGATCGCGTTCAACAGACACCTCCCGTGTAAAAGGATTGAGGGAGAACTTGTCAAAAGCGTCAGCGGCCGGGCGGGGCCATCAGGCGGATTGCATTACCATGTGGCGCGGCCGGCGAGACGCCGCCGCCGCTAACTCGATTGGAGCCAGTGGCCAGCAGCGGCGGACTGATTGGAGTTAGCCGCTCGACTGCCCCGTCCACCGGCCCACAGCTCGGCTGCCCTCTGCCAGGCTCAGGGTAGAAACTCTGCCGCTGTCGTCCTCTTGACGTCGCTCTGACCGAGAAACCGCAGCTCCGTGAGCTCGAAGGACGTGTGTACCGCCGATGTCTGGCGAAATCTCTCCGACTGTCCGTCCCAACTGACACCTGATGCTCGGCTGACAGATCTATCAGGATATTTGAAGGCGTTCATAATGAACCTCTCCCTTCTTCGTGTCCGACCCAGTCCTTATTTCCCATTGGCGTTTGACCGGTAGGCATAAGACTCACCAAATCCTTCGTATTCTCCAGTCATTGCGTGTGCACGCAGCGTCCATTGGGCTCACATGTTAACCTTCCCGAGCTCTCAGGACTCGAATGGCTCAGCGAGGTTATCCAGACGTGAATGGAGGTCATCTGGACTCCTCTGGAGAGTCCGCTGGAGTTCAGCGAAGTTCAGCGGAGCGCTTCAAATCCGGGCTGTGCCGGTGCGGAGCCCGGATTTGACGTCGGACCGCTGAGCGCGGCTCGCGGCCCGTCCCAGCTCTCAAACAGAAGCCGGACACCGGTGACAACAGGCGGCTTTTGCGCCCGATTACTTGCATAATTTCAGGGTGTTTGCACACGGTTGCATGCAGAGACCGGTTGGCACAGCGGCCGACAAACAGGACAGAACGGGACGGGACGGGTCAGGATGGGATGAGACAGGCACGGGCCACGGATACAGGTACGGGATACAGGGTACGGGGTGCGGGGTTACGGGGTGAGGGGTACGGGGTACGGGGTCGAATAGAAACAGATGTACGAGTGGAGACGGGGTCGAGTGGGTTGACCGCGACGCAACTCATCTGCCGGCGTCAGCTGCTGCTACTCAGCGCTCGCGTCGGTTGAGCCTCCTCGCCACACACACAGGTCCAGAGCCCGGTGACCGTGTGCGTGCAGCGTGTCTGATGGTACAGCGAAGCCGTCGAGCGAGTGCAGCGGCCGCACGCGGGGATGAGCCAGCATTAGACCAGGACAGCGGGGTCAGACGGGAGCGCTGGGGCCCAGTTAAACTGGAATGTGATGGACGTGTGCGGCAGGATCACTGGGAACGGCCTCGGATTTTGTCGCGACAGGAGAGAATGTGCGGTGGTTTGCTGGCATGTCGTCTGTATAGCTATCTCTGGTACCGATATTTTTAAAAGTATGTCCGTAGTTATTGTGCTTCATGAATGAAAACGAACAAATAAGATTTTAATTCGTTCAATATTTTGTCTTTCAGTGTCCATCGCAGTGCGTGTTATATAGACAATTAGTGTGATACCGTTCATCTTCTGATTGCGGCATAGCATATACTCGAGGCGTGTGTTCTACGGCACAGTATAGCTCCAGACGCGTGTACTACGGCACAGTATGGCTCCAGACATGTGTACTGCGGAACAGTACAGCTCCAGGCGCGTGTACTACGGCACAGTATGGCTCCAGACGCGTGTACTGCGGCACAGTATAGCTCCAAGCGCGTGTACTACGGCACAGTACAGCTCCAGGCGCGTGTACTGCGGCACAGTATGGCTCCAGACGCGTGTACTGCGGCACAGTATAGCTCCAAGCGCGTGTACTACGGCACAGTACAGCTCCAGGCGCGTGTACTACGGCACAGTATGGCTCCAGACGCGTTTACTACGGCACAGTATAGATCCAGACGCGTGTACTGCGGCACAGTACAGCTCCAGGCGCGTGTACTACGGCACAGTATGGCTCCAGACGCGTGTACTGCGGCACAGTATAGCTCCAAGCGCATGTACTGCGGCACAGTATAGCTCCAGACGCGTGTACTGCGTCACAGTATAGCTCCAGGCGCGTGTACTGAGGCACAGTATAGCTCTAGACGCGGGTACTGCGGCACAGTAGGTATAGCTCCAGGCGCGTTCACTGTAGATTGTGGAACAGTATAGCTCCAGGCTCGTGAACTGTGGTACAGCATAGTTCCAGGCGCGTATACTGTAGGTATTGTGGGACAGTATAGCTTCAGGCGCGTGTCCTGCGGCACAGGCGCGTGACAATACCTACACGCTCCAAGCGCGCGTAGGTATTGCAGGACAGTATAGCTTCAGGCGCGTGTCCTGCGGCACAGTATAACTCCAGGGGCGTGTAGGTATTGTCGGACAGTATAGCTTCAGGCGCGTGTCCTGCGGCACAGTATAACTCCAGGGGCGTGTAGGTATTGTCGGACAGTATAGCTTCAGGCGCGTGTCCTGCGGCACAGTATAACTCCAGGGGCGTGTAGGTATTGTCGGACAGTATAGCTTCAGGCGCGTGTCCTGCGGCACAGTATAACTCCAGGAGCGTATAGGTATTGCGGAACAGTATAACCCCAGACAGTATAACGCCATGTCCTGCGCCACAGTATAGCTCCAGGCGTGTGTACTGCGGGACGGTATTTTGAACGCGGCATTTTGCGCTATTTATGCGAAGGTCTAAATGATTGGAAGGTGGGCGAACGTGTTCTTTTTTGTTTTGCAGCTGAAGCTTTGGCTGTTATTGTACGCGCAGTGAGACTGAGGTCAGTAGCGGCAGATGACTTCAGTAGCGTCAGCGTGGCTCCGGACACAGAGCGTGTATGTTATGATGTCTCGACCGAAGCGGACTGAGACGGTCAAGTCAGCACGAGCCGAGAGAGCTGCAGGAAGGCGGCAGGCGGGCGGGGACGGCTCTCGGGAGGAGCGCCGTGTCTGCACAGTCGCGCTGCAAGCTGACACGAACGGCAAACACACAAACACGGAGCGACAGCGCGGGGACAGCGCGGCCGTCGGTCAAGGAGCGGCGCCGGCAGAGCGGCGGAGGAGAGGAGAGAGCGGCGGGGGAGGAAGGAGTGGCCGGCCGGTGCCGGTCATGCCGTGTCACCTCGGCACTGTCACCGCGCCGTGCCGCGAATTTCAACTGGCCTCGCGGCCGGCTCCGGCCTCAGCCGGCCCCTCTCCCATTGTGTGGACGTCTGTCAGTGAGGGCGGAGGCGACGTCACTCCAGCGACGCCACCATGAGCTGTGATGACGCCGGTCGGCCGTCGTCACCGCGATGTCACAGCGTCACCTCTGCCGTCTTCTCGCCGTCGTTTTTCTGGCCCAGCCGCCAATGCCGGTCGCACTTAGGGAGTTATCGTGTTTTTGCTTGGCGGCGAAGCGGCGCGGTGACGCCGTCGACATCATTTTCTGACGCTACTCGCGCCGGTGACGACCCGTCACGACCCGCCACCGTCGTCACGGTCGTCATCCGGCCTGTGAAGGAGTGACGCCCTGTGACGGCGGCGGCGCCACATCGCATCAGTAACGACCCGGCTGCACCTTCTGATCGCAGATCCTCAGACGCGCAGTGGATGATGACTCGCGGCGGCGGATGGGGTGACTCGCGAGTCGCTGAGGCGGGCGGCGGGGTCGAAGGCGGTGGCGGGTGGCGTCGGGGGCGGACAGTGGCGGCCGGTGGGAGGCAGGTGGCGGCCCGGTGTCGTGTCGAATTAGGGCGGACGTCTCCGGCGGCAGCAGGCGGAGTGCTGCTCACGTCCGAACGTCACGTCTGCCGTGCCGCCGCTGCGGCGGGGACCAGGTGTGGCCGCTGAGCGGCGAGCGGATGGCGGACATGTGTCCAGAATGGAGCCTCACGGACGGCCAGATGCCAAGACGGAGCCTCACGGATGGGCAGATGTCAAGACTGGAGCCTCACGGACGGACAGATGTCAAGACTGGAGTCTCACGGACGGCCAGATGCCAAGATGAAGACTCACGTCAGCGCGTCCTGGCGCCTTGGAACTCTGCCTCTCACACCCACCTAATCTACTCATGCCACCCATGATATAGATACGGAGTGACAGTTCCCCCTGGATGCATTTCACCAGGTCAGCGATGGT
>NZ_CBDCAT010000002.1:0-1612 GCF_965214065.1 Candidatus Poriferisocius sp. | reverse complement strand
GAATCTGTCCTGGATATATGTTGCCATGTTTGTCCACATTTAGTGTTGATTATATTGTTTATATACTGTATGTAAGTGGATAGTGTTGTTGCCATGTAAGGATGGTCGATATGGCCCTCAGCGTCGACGTCATACCCAACCGTTCATCGCCGCCGGCCATCCTGTTGCGCGAGGCCTGGCGCGAGGGGAAGCGCATCCGCCGCAGAACGCTGGTCAATTTGTCGAAGGCACCGCCGGGCCTGGTCGATGCGGTCCGGGCCTGGCTCAAGGGCGGGGTGGTGTATTCTGCCATCGATGATGCGGTCTCGATCCGCCGTGCGCTGCCACATGGGGCTGTGGCAGCTGTGTTGGGCATGGCCCGTCATCTGGGCCTCGAGCGCATCCTGCATCGCAGCCGGAGCCGCATGCGCGATCTGGCCCTGGCCGCCATTGCCGCCAGGATCATCTCGCCATCCTCGAAACTGGCCACGGCCAGGCAGCTCTCGGGCGGGACTGCGACCAGTTCTCTCGGGGCAATGCTGGATCTCGGCGAGGTCAGCGGCAACGAGATGCTGGAGATGCTGGACTGGCTGGTGGCCCGCCAACCCTGGATCGAGCGGTCCCTGGCCCGGCGGCATCTCTCGGGCGGGACGCTCATCCTCTACGATGTCTCATCCTCGTACATGGAGGGGAAGCAATGCCCCCTGGCCGAATTCGGCCATAGCCGCGATGGCAAGCGCGGCAAGAGGCAGATCACCTACGGGCTCCTCTGTGCAGAAGATGGCTGCCCGGTGGCGATCGAGGTCTTTTCGGGCAATACCGCCGATCCACAGACGCTGGCCAGCCAGGTGCAGAAGATCCAGGCCCGCTTCGGCATCGAGAAGGTGGCGCTGGCAGGTGACCGGGGGATGATCACCACGGCACGGATCCGGGAGGATCTGGCCCCTGCCGGGCTGGACTGGATCTCGGCCCTCAGGAGCCAGGACATTCGCAAGCTGGCCAGGGGTGCCCCGCCGGTGCTGGTGCCCGAGGCGCTGGTTCCGGATGCAGTGGCCGAGATCGCCTCTCCGGACTTTCCCGGCGAGCGGCTGATGGTCTGTCTCAATCCGAGATTGCGGGCCGAGCGGGCCCGCAAGCGGGAGGAACTCCTTGTGGCCACCGAGGAGGTGCTGGCCGGCATTGCCGCCGCCCATGGTCGCGGCAAGCCAGGTGCGGCGGGTCGCGCCCGCACCTGGAAGGCGATCGGCCGGAAGGCAAACCGGAAGAATGTGGAGAGGCATTTCGACATCACCGTCACCGATGGGGAGATGGTCTGGGCCCGGAGTGAAGAGAGGATTGCCGGTGAGGCCAGGCTCGATGGTATCTGGGTGGTGCGCACCAGCCTGGGTGCTGGTGCCATCGGAGCGGAAGCGGCGGTGGATGCGTACAAGCGTTTATCCACGGTGGAGCGGGCATTCCGCATGGCCAAGTCGGACCTCGCGATCCGTCCCATCCATGTCTATACCGCGACCCATGTAAGGGCGCATGTGTTCCTGTGCATGCTGGCGCTCTACGTGGAGTGGCATATGCGGCGGCGACTGGCACCGATGCTCTTTCAGGATGATGAGAAGGAAGGTGCCCGGGAAGAGCGGGC
>NZ_CBDCAT010000001.1:0-46530 GCF_965214065.1 Candidatus Poriferisocius sp. | reverse complement strand
ACGACCTCGGTGGGTGCTTCAGTGGCTGCCGCCGCTGCTTCCGTAGGCTCGCTGGGTGCGGGCTCGCTGGTGTCGTCGTCGTTGCCGCATGCCGCGGCCACGAGTGTCAACGCAAACAGCAATGCAAACAGCTTCCATAGCTTTCTCATTGTTGGGTTACCCCTCTCAAGGTAGGTGTTGTTTGGTTTGTGAGGTTCCGGCACCCGCAGACACGGGTTCCAGATTTCGCAGGAAATCAATGCTCTGGCAGGCGTCGAACCTCAGCCGAGCTATGGCAGAGGGATCACCCTCTGCTATCGCTGCATCCTGCTCCAGGACGTACCAGAGGTCGCGTCCTGACTTTTCAAGGAGGTCGACGATCTCGGCGATCGGCAACCCTCCCCGACCTAGTGGCGGGAACAAACCGCGCTGCACGCCCTGCATGAGCGACAGATCTCCCGCCGTGACCTGGGCTGCGATGCCCAGATCAACGTCTTTGATGTGTACGAGTGCGATGCGATCCAAGTAGCGCTTGGCCATGTCCAAAACGTCCCCGCCGCCGAGGAGGAGGTGCGCGGTGTCGAGGACCAGCGGCGTGTCGCTGATGTCCAGGATTTGCTCGATTTCTGCGGCGGTCTCCACCACGCAGCCGAAGTGGGGGTGGAGCGACTGGGTGAGTCCATGGCTGGCGGCTATCAGGTCTACTTCGGCGAGCGTATCGGCCATGATGGGCCATTGGTGGTCGGACAGTGGGGTTTGGCGCCAGTCATCGAGATGGCTGACTGCACAGGTAACGAAGAATCGTCCGCCGCCACCAGCGATCAAGCCCGCTGCATCATCGGCAGAGGCAAGCGTGTCCTCGGCTTTGGAAGGATCGTGTAGTACCAGGGGCACGAAACCCCCGAGGAGCGAAAGGCTGTGGCGGTCGAGTGCGGCTCGCAGCTCGGCGGGCTCAGTGGGCAGATAGCCGAGCGACCCCAGCTCGGTATGGGTGAATCCCGCCTCGCGCATCTGCGCGAGCACAGCCTCGGCGGGTAGTTGGTATCCCCATCCGGGCATCTCACACACGCCCCAGCTAATGGGCGCGGTAGCGGTTCGACTAAGCAGATTCATGTGCGCGCCCGCGTGTCCCCTTCTGACGCCCCTCCGACCCGACAGTCTTATGGCATATTGCCGGTGGGTCAAGCCGTAGAATCAGCCAATATACGGTCGAGTTCGGCCAAGGCGAGGGCGATGTCGTCGCCTACCAGAACACCGTGCATCCCGAGGTCTCGGGCGGCGTCCACATTGGGCGCGAAATCGTCCAGAAAGACGCTCGATTCAGCGCGGGACACGTCCATGCGCTCAAGGGCAAGTTGGTAGATCCTTGGGTCGGGCTTTCGCATGCCCACTGCGCTGGAGTCGATCACTGCTTCGAATAGTTCGTCCACCGGGATGAGCTGGCGCCACATCTCCCCGAACTCTTTGGCGTTGTTGGTGATAATGGCCTGTCTTATACCCGCCTCACCCAGCTCGCGGACCTTGGCCACGGCCATATCGCGCCGCTCTTCGCTGCTGGTGCCCGACATGGCCTTGAAGAACCCCTCGGAGGTGAACCCCTCGATGCCGTCAGCCCGGCAAGACTTGTCTGCGGCTTCCAACGCCTCAGCCAGGGTCCCCTCACCCCGCTCCAGCCGGTGCCAAGGATGGTCGCCGTCGGCCTCGTACCGCCCGAACACGTGCTCCAACAGCCGGCCGTTGGTGGTGCCCAGCGACCGGGCATAGTCGTCGAGATGAAACGGTGACCCAGTGAACACCCCGCCAAAATCCCAAAACACTGCTTCAATCATGGCAATTCTCCGGTCTCAATGAACTCTTGGAACTGTGCCTCATTGAGAACTGGGACGCCCAGCTTCTCAGCCTTGTCCAACTTGGAGGCGCCGGGGTTCTCGCCTACGACCAGCGCCGTGGTCTTGGACGAAACGCTGCCCGGCGACTTGCCGCCCCGGGCTTTGATAGCCGCACCCACCCCGTCACGGGTGAAGCCCTCTAGGCCGCCGGTTACGACGATGGTCATGCCGTCCAAGGTTTGGGGTTGCGCTTCGGTCTCGGCCTGCCCGGTGCCCTGGGAGAAATTGAGTCCAGCAGCCCGTAGCTTCTCCACGATGTCCTGGTTTGCCTCTGACTGGAAGAACTCGTACACGCTCTCGGCCATGATCGGCCCGATGCCATCTACTTCGGCCAACTCCTCTTCGGAAGCTGCCATAATCCGGCCCAAATGCCCGAACGCGTCGGCCAGCAACTCACTGGTGGTGTCACCCAGATGGCGGATGTTGAGCCCCACCAATAGCCGGGCCAGGGGCTGCTGTTTGGAGAACTCGATAGCGGTGGCAAGGTTGGCCACTGAGAGTTCGCCGAAGCCCTCAAGCTCACGGATGCGGTCATAGTCCAAGGCGTAGATGTCGCTTACGTCGGCGATAAAGCCCAGGTCGATGAACAGGCCTACCCGTTGCTCGCCCAAGTGCTCGATGTCCATTGCGTTGCGGGCGGCGAAATGCTCGATCCAGCCACGGAGTTGTTCGGGGCACTGGGGGAAACGGCAGTAGTGGGCCGCGTCGCTGTCTCCTCGGGTTAGCGGCTTCTCCTCGAGGCAGGGGCAGATCGAGGGAAATACCCACTCTGGGAGATCAGCGGGGCGGTCGGCCTTAACGGAGCCCACAACTTCTGGGATTACGTCGCCAGCCTTGCGGACCACCACGGTATCGCCAGGCCGCACATCCTTTGCCCGCACCTGATCCTCGTTATGGAGAGTGGCCATCTCCACGGTAGAGCCCCCTACGAACACCGGCTCCAGCACCGCGAACGGAGTGGCCTTGCCCTTGCTGCCTATGGACACATGTATGTCTAAGAGTTTGGTGGTTCTCTCTTCAGGCGGGAGCTTGTAGGCGATGGCCCAGCGGGGCGCACGGCTAGTGGATCCGAGTTCCTGCTGGAAATCGAGGCGGTCGACCTTGATGACGGCGCCATCGATTTCGTAGGGCAGATCGTGGCGCTTGGCCTCGCAGCGCTCGACAAACTGCCAGGCTGCGTCAATAGAGTCCACCGAGGTCGTCTCTGGATTGACCGGCAAGCCGAGGCTGCCTAGGTACTCCAGGGTGGCGCTGTGGGTACCTAGAGGGGGACCTCCCTGGATTTCGCCAACCGAATAGCACCACATCGAAAGCCCGCGGGTGGCAGTGATCCCCGGATCCTTCTGGCGCAGCGAGCCGGCCGCGGTGTTGCGGGGGTTGGCGTAGCGGAGCTTGCCATCGGCTTCTTGCTGGGCGTTTAGGGTCTCGAAGGCGGCTAGGGGCATGTAGACCTCCCCCCGCGCCTCCAGCACTGCCGGCGCACTCGCTCGAAGCCGATGGGGCACAGACTTGATAGTCCGAATGTTGGCGGTGATGTCCTCACCCACCCGCCCGTTTCCCCGAGTAGCAGCCTGCACCAGCCTGCCGTTCTCGTAGCGCAGCGACACCGCGAGCCCGTCGAACTTGAGTTCGCACACGAGATTGCCTAGCTCAACAGAAGGCGTTTTCGTCTCGGCTGTGCCCCCGTCTTCATTCCCTCCTTCCTCTCCAGCTAGAAGCAGCATCTCCTGGTTGCTCGACCCTTCAGCAGCCCTGCGAGCCCTTACAACAGTCAAACGGCGCTGGGCCCGGTCAGCCCAGGCATTCAGCTCGCCACAGTCAAAGGCGTTGTCCAGCGACATCATCGGCACTCGGTGCTCCACCGGTGCGAACAGAGTCGAGGGGTCGGCTCCAATTGATTGGGTGGGGGAGTCGGGTCGAGCTAGCTCCGGGTGAGTTGTCTCAAGCTCCAGCAGCTCGCGTTTGAGCGAGTCATAGTCGGCGTCAGGAATCTCAGGATCATCATGGAGGTGATACCGCTGATCGTGGTGGCCGATGAGGTCGATCAACTCCGAGATGCGTTCCTCCGCGCCGGTCATCACTTGCCGGATAGTACTGCTAGCGGGCGGCGAGAAAGCCCGCTGGATGGACGCTGGCTTCTTGTCTGCTTTCGGCTCGCATATCAGGGGTTCGCTTGGGTCTGCTCAATGAGCATGCCGTATCGCTGCTGGGCAGCCTGAGGTGAGGTGCCCAACAACTCCCCGATCTGGTTCCAGGTGATTCCCCTTGACCGGGCCGCAGCAACGGCTTCCACGATCTGGCCTTCGCAGCGAGCTCGGGCCATCACCGCCCTCTTCAGCAAGTACTCCTCCAAAGGCACCTCATCGCCTTCCGATGGTTCGTAGTCTTCGAACCGTTGGGCGAGTTCGTCTGCGTGCTCAAGGATGTCTTGAATGGATCTGGGCATGGTACTCACTCCAGGAATCTTGGTCTCGCTGGCATAGCGTGGACAATGACTTCGATGCCGTCACCCACTGTTACTCCGATTTCAAGCAACCGAGCGGCCTGGTCGCCCCCAATGAGGACGACCAGGTCATCGTCTCTAAAGACTCGGATCGGGTTGTGGTAGGCGTGCAGCATACGTTGGTCAGAGATCCCGTGCTTTCGGGCGCTTTCCAGGATTACGGGATCCACGTTCTCAAGTTATCTTGACACATGGGCGGTCTTCCCGTCATGTGAGAGCGACTTTGCCCGCAAAGGCTGACATCGGTCGTTGCAATTGGCTTCGAGTGCTTTGACTGGACTTCGGGCTCTTGCCATGGACGGCAGTTTGACGTTGTATTGCCCGTTGGGATCTTGGACGACCACGTACCCGTGTTTGTGGACTTTCTTGTGGCACTTGGGGCACAACAGCACGAGGTTGGGCATGTCGGTTGTGCCGTCGCGGTCCCACCAGATGATGTGGTGGGCGTCGCAAGCGCTGGCTCGCATGCCGCAGCCGATGCAGCGCTTGTCGCGAGCGTAGAGGGCGAGTTTCTGGGTAGCTGTAGCAGATCGTTGTTTTCTTCCCATGTAGAGGGGTTGGCCGTCGGCGGCGAATATGGCGGGCACGATTCCTGCATTGCAGGCGATGTGGCGGAGCTCGTCGACGTCGATGGGGGTGCCGTCGATGAGTCCGGCATTCTTCAGCTGGCCGCTCAAGGTGTCGTAGTCGACGGTGACTATCAGCGTGGTGGCCTGCGGCGCGATCTCATGGTCTGAGCCATCGTCTTCGACATTGCTGTTTGCGGGCGATTCGGGGCGGGTTGGCTGTTGGGTGATCAGCGCCGCCAAGGCGTCGGCGTTGCGCTGCTGGTGGGTGCGGTCGCTTCCGGCTTTGGCGTCTTGGCGGAACATGCGGTCGCTCAGGTCGTTCAGAGCGGTTTTGACGCGCTCTCCGGCGATGCGGTCGAACTCGGCGTGCAGAATGACCATTTCGTCGTCGCCGTCGAACACCTTGGCGCTGCGGCGCTGGTGCTGGCGTTGGTGGCGAGTCAACCCGTGGTCGGCCTGGCGCTGGTCCTCGCTGCGGGCCACGGTCCTTTTGAACTCGTCGAGCTCCTCGGTGATCGCCGAGGTGATCAGCGCTAGTTCCTGCTCGGTTGTCAGCGGGGCCCGTTGGTGCGACTCGCCCATCGCCCGGGCATGGTCCATGGAGATCCATCCCTTTTTGGCCGCGTTCAGCGTGGCGGGCAGGGCGCTGAGAGCGTTCGCGGCCTTGGCCTGCTGGCGGGCTCGGTAGCGGCCGAGGCCGAACTGGCGGCACAGCTCCTCAACGGCATCCTGGCCTTCGAGCTCCCCCAAGCGGCCCAACAATGAAGCCAGATAGCCGTCTAGTTGCCGCCGAGCGCTATCAGTCTGGAGGATCAACTTCACCAGATCACCCGACTCCAAACCGGAGGGCTCAGGCAGACCCACCTCCACGCAGCGGCTTGCACGGCCCGAAGGCCCACTACTGTTGAGCTGGGTGTTTCCCCTGGTGAAACCACCTAAATCCATGCCACCAGTCTACCGACACCAGTGACAGTTAGGCCTAGCGGCCTCGCGGAGCCGGGCGTCAGGCGAACCGCCTAAACTCCGGGCATCTACACCCCCAGAAGCTACCCCCGCCCGAGGAATCGCGTATGACGACAAAACGCAGCCTGGCCGCAGCCTTAGCGGCAGTGTGCATGGCCGCAGCCGGTCTAATCGCATCAGCCCCAGCAGCGGCGACAACGGTTCCGCTCACTGCGGAGATCGAGACACGCGACCGCCTGATCGCCGACCAAGAAGCGCTGCTGAATGCGTACCGGTGCATGTTCGCTGTGGACGTCGCCGCGGTGCCGGGAGGCTGCGCTAACGGCGCCCCAGCACAGCCAGCGGGAGAACCAGGACCGCCGCCCCCAAACCCCACCAAAGCCGACAAAGACGCCAGAGACAACCTGATCGCAGCCCAAGAAAACCTGCTCAACACCTACCGCTGCAACCACAACATAGACACCCAACTAGTCCCCAGCGGGTGCCCCGACCCAGTGGATGACACTTCAGAAGCTCCAGAGGATGAAGAGGTTGTTGAAAAGCCACCTCCTCCACCTCCGCCTGAAGAAGAGTCTGACAGTAGTGCTGATGTCATACCTATGCCTAGTAATGGCCGTTGTCCATTGGATTGGCTGGGAGTGTATAGTATGTACATTGACAACTACTGTTTCCCGCTTCCTGAAGACTTTTTTATGTCGAGTGTTTGCCCTGAGGGTTTTACATTTACTCAGTGGAATGTGTGTCAAGATGTAGACAGGTACATTTCTTGTGCGGATGATACAGTATCAGATGCTTGGAGTCAGTGCTATGATCCAGCAATCTGGGGCGAATGTCCAGATGGTATGGCATTAGATTTCTTGGGTTACTGTCAGGGCTATTCACATGATGGTGAATGTCCTCAGGGTTTTGTATTAGGTTATTATAACTATTGTCAGAACCCTGCAAGAAATGACTATTGTCTCATAGGAGATCATGTATTAGACCCCTGGGGTGTGTGCTATGATTCATCTCATGATGCTGGTCAATCTGGATAATTTGCCATGCATCAACAGGTTGCTACTCCCTCCTTGCTTTCAAGCAAGTGAGGGGGTGGTGACCTGTATACACAAAGAATACACTATTAAAATTTAAATGAAGCGGGCATCTAGTCTTACTAAAGTAAATCTAGATGCCCGCGGGAGGGGCAACGCCCGGGGAGTTGTCACTGGCATCCGTACAATCTTGGGCATGACCCTCAGAGTCGAATGCGCCGCTTACGGGAAGCACTCCGCAGTAGCAGCCCTGGTATGGCCGGGAGCACCAGTATACCGACACCAGTGGCAGCGCTACGCCGACACGCCGATGGACTTCGCCGACGCCACCCTGGTGTTGTTGGCGGAGAGGCTTGCCTACATGAAATCCTGACGCTGGACCGCCGGGGATTCAACACCTACCGACTCTCTAACGGTGCCGCCTTCGAACCTGTCCTCGACAGCACTTAGCCTTCGCGCTTCGCACGTGGAGACCGAGCCAAGGCCGGTTTGGGGCGGGACAGAGGAAGTGCTGTAGTGGGGTGGGTGAAGGGTCTTTGGGGGGATCGAGTGTGGGCCTGGGTCGCGCGAGTCTGGTGGGCGGCGCTGCCGTTCACCGCTGGGCCGGTGCTGGCCGATGGGTTGCATGAGACCTCAGCGGCCTGGCGGTCTACCGCGTCGGTGGGGCTGTGGGTGCTATGGGCGGCAGTGCTGGTGGGCTCTTTGCTGATCCACCCGGCAACCCTGGTAGTTGTTCGGCTCGCTATGCCGTCCGCAGTAGCAGCCCTGGTGTGGGCGGGCATGGGCGGCGCTGACTGGAGCGAGGTTGCGCTTACAGCGGCCATTACCGGAGCGGTGGCCGCGGTCTGCCTGAGCGCACCGGTCGGCCAGGTCTTCGTCAACGGCATCTCCTATGGCAACGAAGTCCGCTTGTTGCTTCGACCGCCGGCGGTGCTGCTGGCTGGGCCGCTGCCGGCAGCGGCGTTGGTCGCGGTCGGCGGCACAGTCAGCGGACCGCTCCTGCTGGCGGCTGAGCAATGGGTGTTGGGCGGGCTCGTCACTGTCGCGGGCGGAGCGTTGGCCGTACTTGGAGCCCGCTCCCTCTATTCGCTCACCCGCCGGTGGCTGGTGTTTGTTCCCGCCGGGGTTGTGCTCCATGACCACCTGGCGGTGCAAGATCCCGTGCTGGTGCGCCGCCGAGCAGTGGCCGATGTCGGCGCGGCCCCGCAGGGATCCGACGCCTTGGATCTGAGCCAAGGGGCCTCTGGTCTGATCTTGGAGCTGGCAACAAACCAGCCGATCACCCTGGCCCCGCCGGCTCGTGGGAAGGACCGAGCCGAAGAAGCCCAGGCCAGCGCAATTTTACTGGCTCCATCCCGTCCCGGCCATATGATCGAACTCGCCCGCCACCGCCAGCTCATCTAGCCGCACCCCCGAGTCAAATAGAGGGCTCTGAGCGCCGAGGAAACTTTGGCCCTAAGATATCGAGCACTGAAATACCTTGGGGGAGGGACCAGATGGCGAGTCAGTTCACTGAAGCCGAGTTCAACGAGCACATCCAGCGGTATGGGAGCAAGGAGCTGGACTGGGAGCCGTTTGCCGCTCAGGGGGACCTCAAGGAGAAATACCGGCGAGCTCATGTGCGGATGGTGGGGGCGAGCATCACTGGAAAGCACTACGAGCCCGGAACCATCACCGCCAACAACTTCACCCTGTCGGTGATGATGATGCCCCCAGGAGGCGAAGCCCCGTCGCACGCCCACGAAGTGGAGGAAGTGTTCTTTGTGGTGAAGGGGGAATTGACCGCATGGTGGGAAGACGATGACGGCCGGATCCTCGACACCGTCTTGAATGAGCGGGAGATGATCTACAACCCCGCCGGGATCATGCACGGCCTGCGAAACCACACTGATGAAGAGGCCTTGGTGCAGGTTGTGATTGGCGTGGGCCGCCCGCAGAAACCCTCCTACCTCGACGCGGCCCTCACCGACCTCTGAGGGACCAGTGCGACTGGGAGAGATGAGCTGGACGGCTCTGAGCGAGCGGCTCGACCAAGGCCCATTGGACGTGATGGTCCCCTTGGGCGCCCTAGAGCAGCACGGTCCGCATCTTCCCCTGGACACTGACGCTCTCATCGCCGAGGCAGTAGCCGACCGGGCGGCTCGAAGAACAGGGGAGTGCATGGTGTCGCCCTGCATTCCCGTTGGCTCCTCCAGCCATCACTTGGCATTTCCGGGCACAGCCAGCTTGAGCGACAAAACCCTCAGCAGCGTCCTGGTTGAGGTGACCCAAACCCTGCTGGGCCACGGATTCCGCGGTGTCTATCTGGTGACCGGCCATGCCGGAAACGTCGGGGCAATGGCGGAGGCCCTTACTGGGCTCGACGCCGACGACCGTGCCCGAGTGGTGTCGTTTGACGACTGGCCCGCTCAGCGGGACGCCGTACATCGGGTAGCCGAGGCCCGGCTCAATATGGATCGAGAAGTGGTCGGAACCCATGGCGGACACTTCGAAACCAGCATCATGCTGGCCATCGCCCCTGACCGGGTGGATATGGCCTCAGCAGTCGCCGGTCACGTAGGGCCGGCAGCCGCGGCCAGCGCCAAGCTTCGCTCTGAGGGCATGGCGGCGCTATCCCCAGTCGGAGTCATCGGCGACCCCCGTGGGGCCACCGCTGACGCTGGCGTGCTCTACCTCGACGCATTGGTCGGCCTGGTAGCAGAGGGCATCGAAGACCATCGCAGCCGGTCGAAGCAGCGGGTGGCGCCGTGACCGAGCCCTCGGTCGCCATGAGCTGGGACAAGTTCCGGGTTGCCATTCCCCGAGTGGTGGAGGCGGGGTTCGCCATTTTCGTGGTGGTCATCCTGGGCGCAGTCATGACCGTCAAGTCCGACGTATTCCTAACCACCGGAAATCTCCAGAACATCTTGCTGCAAACTTCGTTCTTGGCCTGCGCGGCTTTCGGTATGACCCTAGTGATCATCACCGCCGAGCTGGATCTGTCCCAGGGGTCGGTCTTGGCCCTGATCGGGGTAGTGGCGGCCGAGACCATGGTCCGCAACAACAGCATCGTGCTGGGCTTGTTGGCCGGAGCGGGGGTGGGCATAGCCACCGGGCTATTCAACGGGCTGATCACCGCGGTCCTCAAAGTCCCCTCGTTCATCACCACCCTGGGACTGTTGATCATGGCCCGGGGCTTGGCCCGGGAGATAACCGCGGGCAATACCGTGGGCAACCTCCCCGGCGGCTGGAAGGCGTGGTGGAGCGGAGAGTTCATCGGGCTGAGAATGCCCATATGGGTGGCGCTGGGTCTCGGCGTCGTCTACCACATAATCCTGCGCTATTCCCGGTTCGGATTGCGGATCTACGCCGTGGGCGGCAACGCCGAGGCAGCCCGCCGAGCCGGCATCAACGTCACCCGGGTGCGGGTCACCGTCTTCGTGCTGGGGGGACTCGCCGTTGCCGTCGGGGGTTTCACACTGCTAGGGCGGGTGAATGTGGGCCAGCCCAATGCCGCCGTGCTTACCGAGCTGTACGCGGTGGCCGCCGTGGTACTGGGCGGCACCAACCTGTTCGGAGGCCGGGGGTCGATTCCCCGCACCCTGGCCGGCGTGCTGCTTATCGGGGTGATCCGCAACAGCCTCAACCTGCTCAATGTGTCGTCCAACATGCAGGACGTATGGCTGGGGGTCGTGTTCGTATTGGCCATGACATCGCAGTTCTTGCGCAGGTACCTGGAACGGTGGGCCAACCGGAGCGAGGACACCGCCATCGAAGTGGAAGTGGACCACGAGCTCGACGAAGAACGCCGCGCCATCGAACTGGCCGAGCAATCGGCCCGATCGGGCGACCAAGAACTCCATGGCGCTGAGCCGGCCGGCAATACGGCCGATTCGGCGGCGGAGCAACCACAAAAACCCGGAGGGGACAAATGAAAACCAGAAACCTGTTGTTCAAGCTCCTGGCGCTGCTGCTGGCCTTTGGGCTGGTGGCATCGGCCTGCGGCAACGACGATGACGACGACACCACATCCGGTGAAGGAGGATGCTCGGAGACCTATGAGGTGAGGTACGCCAATTTGGCGACCTTCATCTTGTACTTCCGCGACCTTGAGGCTGGGCTGAGAGACTTCGGTGCCGGCAACTGCTGGAACTTCGTCGCGGCCGACGCCGCCTACGTGATCGAAGACCAAGTGGCTCAAATCGAGGACTTCGTGACCCAAGGGGTCGACCTCATCATCGCCTCGCCCGGCGACCGCCAAGCGCTCATTCCCGCATATGAGGCGGCAGCGGCCGCTGGCATTCCCATGCTCTCCACTGGCGACAGCGTGCAGGAGGCCGCCCCGGAGATCGGCTTCATCGGTACCGATTGGGGCGTTGAGGGCACCAAGCAGAGCGAGTGGATGGTCGAACAGCTCGGCGGATCGGGCAAGATAGCCCGTATCGGCGGCCCGGGTGCCAGCGAGTACGTGGAGAAGCGCCGCGAGGGCTTCGAGCACACCATGGAAGCCAACCCGGGCATCGAGGTGGTGTTCAACCAGAGCGCCAACAGCTTCACTGCTGAAGAGGGCCTCCGATTGGCTCAGGATGCGTTGACCGCCAATCCCGACCTCGACGGAATCTGGGCTGACAGCGACGCTTTGGCCCTGGGCGCCGCCACCGCAGTGGAAGAGGCGGGCATCGATCATGCCGACATCCTCCTCAGCGGCACCGACGGCGAGCCGGCGGTATTCGATCAGATCCGGGCCGGAACCGGCGTGGATATGACCATCGCCTTGCGGGGCTATCAGTGGGGCTGGCAGACCGCTGAGGTCGCTCACCAATACCTCACCACCGGCAGCACCGGCCAGGGCTACTTCATCCAGGCGCCCACCATCGTGGTGGATGCCGACACCATTGAAGGCACGACCAACGCCGATCTCCGATAGGGGTTCTTCCCCTCCGGATTTTCGATGGCGAACATGACCTATCGGGCCGACGTCCTCATCATCGGTGCCGGTGCGTCCGGCGGGGTGGCGGCGCGCCACCTCGCCGAGCACGGCTTCGACGTGGTCTGCCTCGAGCAGGGCGATTGGCCCGATAGGTCTGCGTTCCCGGGCACCCGACCCGACTGGGAGCTGGCCATCCGCAGGGACTGGGCCATGAGTCCCAACGTTCGGAATCGGCCGGAGGACTATCCGGTTGTCCAAGACGACTCCGACATAGAGCCCCTCATGTACAACGCGGTGGGGGGCAGCATGATCATCTATGCCGGGACGTGGCCGCGGATGCTCCCATCGGATCTGCGGGTGCGAACCCTGGACGGGGTGGCCGACGACTGGCCCATCGCCTATCGCGATCTGGTGCCCTACTACGACGCCATCGACCGCCAGATCGGCGTATCCGGCCTCGCTGGTGATCCGGCCTATCCTCCCCATGACGACTATCCGCTTCCGCCTCTGCCCCTGGGCGTGGCTGGGAAGCGGGTGGCCGATGGCCACAACCGGCTGGGGTGGCATTGGTGGCCCGAGCCCAATGCCATCTTGTCGGCCCCCTACGACGGGCGGCGGCCATGCGTGCAGCGGGGCGTGTGTACCTCGGGATGCGCCGAGGGGGCCAAGGCCTCCACCGATCTGACCCACTGGCCGAAGGCAACCGCCGCCGGGGCCCGGCTCATCACCGGGGCTCGGGTCAGCCAGGTCACAATCGGGCCCCGGGGCTTGGCCACCGGGGCCGTATGGCTGGACCACGCCGGAGTAGAGCACCACCAGGAGGCCGACGTGGTAATCCTGGCGGCCAATGCCGTGGGCACGGCGCGGCTGTTGCTGCTGTCGGCCGACGACCGCTTCTGCCCCGACGGGTTGGCCAACTCCAGCGGCCTTGTCGGGCGGCGCTTGATGATGCACCCGTTCTCGGTGGTCACCGGCTGGTGGGACGATCAGGTGGAGGGCTGGCAGGGCCATTTCGGGGCCAGCATCACCAGCTACCAGTTCTACGAAACCGACGCCGACCGAGGGTTCGCTAGGGGGGCTAAGTGGGCGCTCTCACCTGTGGGCGGCCCCCTCAACCACATCTTGCCAATGCGGGCCGGCAACGAAGTGTGGGGACCCGATCACCACGAGCTCATGGGAAGGACATTTGGGCGAGGGGCGAGCTGGGCCATCTTCGGAGAGGACCTCCCCGAGGGGCGCAACCGGGTGGAACTCGACCCGGATCGCACCGACAGCCACGGCATTCCCGCGCCTAGGGTGAGCTATCGGATCTCTGACCACTCGCGGCGGCTGATGGCCTTCCAAGAAGAGCGGGCTGCCGAATCGCTCAAAGCATCGGGCTGCCAGGAGACCGCGGTGGCCAGCATGATCCCCCAATCGGGGTGGCACCTCATGGGCACCGCCCGCATGGGGGACGATCCGGCGACTTCTGTGGTCAACTCCCGCCAGCAGGCCCATGATGTGGCCAACCTGTATGTCGCCGATGCCAGCGTGTTCGTGACCAGCTCGGGGGTCAACCCCACCTGCACCATTACCGCCTTGGCGCTGCGAACCGCCGATTTGCTGGTTCAAAACCGAAGCGAGCAGAAGGTCCCGGCATGACGACCGCCGACAGCAGCACCGCTATCGACCTTGGCCGGTTGGAACAGCTGGCCGACATCATGCTGCCCGCGGCCCACGGGATGCCCTCGGCCTCCGAGGTGGGCGCAGTGGGCTCCTATCTCGACGAGGTGCTGGGATGGCGCGGCGATCTTCGCGAGCCCCTGGTCCGAGCGGTCGCCGCGCTCGATTCGGCATCATTCACCATCGATCGCTTGGCTGCATATCTCCAAGAGGACGAGGAGGCCTACGTCGCCCTGACTACCGCGGTTGCCGCCTGCTACTACCTCTGCCCGGTGGTGCGCGACCGCATCGGCTATCCGGGCCAAGTGGCCAAAACCTACGATCCATTCGCCTACACCGAATGGGTGGCCGATGGACTGCTGGATCCGGTGGTCGAACGGGGACCGATTTGGCGTGAGGCTCCGGCATGACCCAGGCAGTGGTGCTCGCCGACTACGCCCGCGGTCCGACAGTCGAGGCCATCGAGCTGGGTCCGGTTCTACCGGGGGGCGCCCTGGTGAAGATCGACGCGGCCACCGTTTGCGGAACCGACGTCCACATCTCCGACGGCGTGTTCGAGCAGTTGGCCCGCCTGCCGCTGGTGATGGGCCACGAGGGCACCGGAACGGTTCTAGAGCTGGGAGCGGGTTTGGAACGCGACGCTTTGGGCCAGCCGCTGCGACCAGGCGACCGCATCGTGTGGGCCCACAATTGGTGCGGGCGGTGCTACTACTGCGCAGTGGCCAAGCAGCCGACCCTTTGCGAGAACACCATGGGCTACGGGTGGGGGCCGTACGAGGAGGGGGCAGTAAACGGCACATTCTCGGAGCACCTCCACGTGTCGCCCGATTCACGGGTGCTGCGGGTGCCCGACAGCGTGTCCAGTCCGCTGGCGTCGGCGGCCACCTGCGCCCTTCGCACGGTGATGCACGCCCTAGACCGCCTGCCCCGGGTCCGCTTCAGCGACACCGTGGCCGTGCTCGGTGCCGGCCCGGTGGGCGTTCTGTGCGCGGCGGCGGCCCTGCACAGCGGGGCCCACCAAGTGGTGCTCATTGGCGCGCCCGCCTCCCGGCTAGCGGCCACCGAGAAGTGGGATCTCACTACTCGCATCGACATCGACCACACTGAACCCGAGGAGCGAATCGAGGCAGTCCGCAACCTGACCGGCGGCCGCGGCGCCGACGTGGTGTTCGAGTGCGCTGGGCCTCCTGACGCCTTTACCGAGGGAATGGAGATGGTACGGGCCGGTGGCGCGCTCATGGTGATCGGCCAGGCCCACGGACAATCAGTCCCGGTGCCGACCACAGCCATGAAGGTCCGCCAGCTCACCGTGCGAACCTCCCTTTCGGCCGACATCTCCCACTTCCACGACGCCCTCCAATTCTTGGACCGCCATGGCGACGCGCTGGATCTGGAGTCGGTGGTGTGCTCGAAGAGCTATTCGCTCGAACAAGTAGACGATGCCCTGGCCTCGATGCGGGCCGGGGCCGAGATGAAACCGGTGATCGTCCCATGACACCACAAGCCGCCGTCCGCGACCGATACCCGCTGGTGGTGGGCGACCAAGAGGTCGCCACGAGCGCCAAGATGACGGCCAAGGCCCCGGGCACCGGAGAGACGGTGGCTGAAGTTCCCCTGGCCGATGCCGAGGTGGTCGACCAAGCCGTGCGGGCAGCCACCGATGCCCAGCCGGGGTGGGCTGGTCTGTCGGCGGCTGAACGAGGCCGGCTTCTGCGCGATCTGGCCGATGCGGTACGTGGCCAATCCGAGCGGCTGGCCCGGATCGACGCCCAAGACAGCGGCAACCCTCTGGCAGCCATGCGAAACGACGTGGCCTACGGGGCCGATGCCCTGGACTACTTCGCCGGCATCGCCCGGGAGCTCCACGGCAAGACCCTCCCGGCTTCGGCCAACGGCCTCCATCTGACCTTGCGGGAGCCCTGCGGCGTGGTGGCCCGCATCCTGCCGTTCAATCACCCGCTGATGTTCACCCTGTTCCATGCGGCTGCCCCTTTGGCCGCGGGCAACACCGTCATCGTGAAAGCCCCCGACCAAACTCCCATATCCCCCCTGGAAGTGGCCTATCTGGCGAGGGAGATCCTGCCCCCCGGTGTGCTCACCGTTTTGACCGGCGACGGGGCCACCACTGGCGAGGCTCTGGTGGCCCATCCGGGCATCGGCCGGATCGGCTTCACCGGACGGGGAACCACCGGGCTGCGGGTCATGGAGGCGGCCGCGGCGTCGGGCCACGTCAAGCACGTGACCGTGGAACTGGGAGGCAAGAACCCCTTATTGGTGGCGCCCGATGCCGACCCTGCTTATGTGGCCGAACAGGCGGTGGGGGGCATGAACTTCGAGTCTTCACAAGGACAGTCGTGCGGGTCGACATCGCGGATGTACGTGCCGGCCGGGATGCGCGACGAGGTGGTGGACGCGGTGGCCGCCCGTCTCGATCAGATCAGGGTGGGCGATCCTCTAGATCCGGCGACAACCATGGGGCCGCTGGTCTCCGAGCCCCAGCTCACCCGGGTGCGGGGCTACGTGGAGGCCGGGAAGTCCGAGGGCGCCCGGCTGGTCCGGGGGGGAGACACTCCGGGGGGCGTGCCTGAGGGCGGCTATTACTTGGCGCCCACGCTGTTCGACCAGGTGACGCCCGGCCATGTCATCGCCGCCGAGGAGATCTTCGGTCCGGTGCTGTCGGTGCTGGAATGGCAGGACAGAGACGACCTCATCGCCCAGGCCAACGCCACCCGCTACGGGCTGACCGCCAACATCATCACCAACGACCTGGATTGGGCGGTTGACACCGCCCGCCGGGTGCAGGCCGGATGCGTGTGGATCAACGGGCGAGGCCAGCACTTTTTGGAAACCCCGTTCGGGGGGTACAAGGACTCCGGGTTGGGAGCAGAGGGTTCGATGGAGTCGCTGCTCAGCTACACACGGACCAAAGTCGTCCACATTCTCGACATCGGAGCGCGACCATGAGCAGCCAATCGGCCCAGGCCATTTCGTCCCTTAGAGACAAGATCGCCACCTCCACTCGGATTCTGGTCCGAGAGCGGCTGATCGGGCCTTTCGGCCACCCCTCGGCCCGGATTCCCGGAACCGACTGGGTGGCGGTGCTGGGCCACACCCACGATGACGTGAAGGACCTGTCCGAGACCGAGCCAGGCGACGTGGTGGTGATGGACCTGGACGGCGATGTGGTCGAGGGATCGATGGACGCCCCCGGCGAGCGGTACATGCACACCGAGATCTACCGGGCCCGACCCGATGTGGGAGCGGTGATCCATGCCCACCCCATGCACTGCATCGCTTTCTCGATGACCGATGTCCCCCTAGCCCCGGTATGGCACCTGTGTACTCTTTTTGCCGACGGCGTACCGGTGTACGACTCCGCCGTGCAGATCGACAACCCCGAGCGCGGCCAGGCTGTGGCCGCGGCCCTGGCCGACCGGAAGGGGATTCTGCTGAAGGGGCACGGCCTAACCGTGGTGGGCTCGTCCATTGAGGAGGCCACCGTCAGCGCAGTCAACCTCGAGCGCTCAGCCCGATTGCAGATCATGGCTCAGGGCCTCGGCGCGGTGGAGGCCATCGACCGAGCCGAGCTCACCGACGATCTGTTGACCGACGGCCTCACGCTGGAGGAGTACACCCACACCCAGTGGGACTACTGGGCCATGGAGACGGCTAGATGAGGCAATTGCGGCGCGAGGATCCCCGACTCCTGAGAGGCAGCGGAC
This sequence comes from Candidatus Poriferisocius sp., assembly GCF_965214065.1. Taxonomy (GTDB): domain Bacteria; phylum Actinomycetota; class Acidimicrobiia; order Acidimicrobiales; family Bin134; genus Poriferisocius. The sequence continues at coordinate 29,303 of NZ_CBDCAT010000001.1, read as the reverse complement.
GCTTCGTTGCCGACATCGAGCAGGCGTCGATGCGCTATGCGGCTTTCGTGCGCAGCCCGGTGGCCCACGCCGATGTGATCGGGGTTGAACTGCCCCCCGGCGTTGTCGGTTGGACCGGCCAAGACCTGATCGGGCGGATCGACACCATGGCGCCCAACGAGGCCGACGGCGGCGTCTACCAGGACAAATTGCTTGAATCTCTGGGAGACGACCGGCTGTTCGTGCGCCACGAGGGGCGGCCTCTGTTGGCCGTAGACCGGGTGCGCCATGTGGGCGACCCCATTGCCGTGGTCATCGCCGACACCCCCCACGACGCGGCGGATGCCGCCGATCGGGTGGGTCTTGATCTGGAGAGCCGCCCGGCGGTGGTCGACCCCTTTGCCGCACTGGCCGACGACGCTCCCCGCCTGTACGACCATTGGCCCGACAACCGCTCGCTGTTCGTGGCCGCCGGATTCGGCGACATCGACGCCGCTTTCGACAGCGCCGCCCATGTGAGCCGCCGCCGACTGCACTCGGGAAGGCTGGCCTGTCACCCCATGGAGCCCAGAGGGGTGGTGGCCCAACACGATCTCCGCACCGATCTGCTCACGGTGTGGAGCAGCACGCAGATTCCCCATCCGCTGCGCACCGCCCTGTCCAAGGCCCTGGGGCACCCCTCCCACCGGATCCGGGTGGTCGCCCCTGATGTGGGCGGCGGTTTCGGGGTAAAGGCCATTCCCTACGCCGAAGAGATGATCTTGGCCTTTCTCGCCCTGGAACTCGGCGTGGCGCTCAAATGGGTGGAGCAGCGGAGCGAGCACGGCATAGCGGCCATTCAGTCCCGCGACCAGATCCACGACATCGAGATTGCCCTTGACGGCGACGCCCGCATACTGGGAGTGCGCGACCGCTTCGTGATGGACAGCGGGGCGGCCAACCCCCTCGGCGTGGTTCAGCCCTACAACACGCTCGCCCATCTGTGCGGGTGCTACCGGGTGCCAGCGCTGGATGTGGAGGCCACCGCGGTGGTGACCAACAAGGCCCCGAACTCGCCCTATCGGGGTGCGGGTCGGCCCGAGGCAGTATTCGCCATGGACCGCATCCTTGACGTGGCTGCCCGAGAGATGGGAATCGATCCGGTAGAACTTCGCCGCCACAATCTCATCACTGCTGAGGAGATGCCCTATTCCGTCGGGCTCAACTACCGGGACGGCACGGCCATGACCTACGACAGCGGCGATTTCTCCGGTTGCTTCGAGACGGCCATTGCCATGAGCGGGATATCCGAAGGGCTCCGAGGAGGGGCCCGGGACCAAGCCGGCCGGCTAGTGGGCGTTGGAGTGTCTTCCTATGTGGAAGGCACGGGGGTTGGCCCGTTCGAGAGCGCCCGGGTGCGGGTAGACGAGACCGGTTGGGTGGAAGTGGCTACCGGCGCCTGCTCTCAGGGCCAGGGCCATGAGACGGTGTTTGCCGATGTATGCGCACAGGCGCTCGGGGCCGATCCCGCGCGGGTGACGGTGATCGGAGGTGACACCGAGGCGGTCGAATTCGGCTGGGGCACGCTGGCCAGCCGCAGCGCGGTGGTGGCCGGCAGCGCCATCTACGAGGCTGCCACGGTGCTGCACGACCGGATTGTGGACGCGGTGGCCGGCCAATGGGAGGTGGCTCCGGTCGACCTGTGCATCCGCAACGGCGCAGTAGAGGTGGTGGGAACCCCCACCCGCCGAATGGAGTTGGCCGAAGTAGCAGCGGGTTTCGCTCCAGGAGGAGTGCTCGCGAACGGCAGCCGCCCCGGCTTGGAGGAAATGGTCTGCTTCGAGCCGCCCACGGTCACCTTTGCCGCCGGCGTGCATGTGGCCCGGGTCGCTGTCGATCCGTCTACTGGCGCGGTCGAGATTCTGGACTATGTGGTTGCCCATGACTGCGGGCCCCTGCTGTCTCCCATGATCGTGGACGGCCAGATAGCCGGGGGAGTGGCCCAAGGTATCGGGGCGGCGCTGTTTGAGCAGGCGGTGTACGACCCCGAGGGCCAGCCCCAGAACCCGAGTCTGGCCGACTATCTGGTGCCCGACGCGGCCGGGGTGCCCAAGTTGGCCGTTGCCCACTTGGAGACTCCGTCGCCCCTCAACCCGCTCGGCATCAAGGGCGTGGGGGAAGCCGGAGCGATCTCGCCTCCAGCCGCGGTGGCCAACGCCATCGAAGACGCCCTGGCCGGGCTGGGCGTCGAGGTGAACCGAGTCCCGGTTTCGCCTGGCTATCTATTCGAACAATTGCACGGAGCGAGAACATGACCGCCAGCCAATCCGGATCTGTCATCGACGCCCCTCGCCCTGGAGGGCCCGAGTCATCCGGTATCGCGCTGAGCGTTTCGGGGATCCACAAGCGCTACGGCGGAGTGGTCGCCCTCCGAGACGTATCGCTGGACTTTCCCACCGGCACCCTCACCGCCATCGTGGGCGACAACGGGGCCGGCAAGAGCACTTTGCTGAAGGTGATCTCCGGGGCAGAGCAGCCCGACGCGGGCACGGTCGTGCTGCACGATGAGGTTCGCCGGTTCCGATCCCCCGAGGACGCCCGTTTGGCTGGAATCGAAACCGTCTATCAAGACTTGGCGCTGGCCGACAACCTTGATGCCGCCCAAAACCTGTTCATGGGGCGGGAGCTCAAGGTGGGATGGGGCCCGTTCACATTCCTGCGCCAACGGGCTATGCGCCGCGAAACCGAGAAGATCATCCAGCGTCTCAACATCAAGATCCCGTCGGTCCGCATCCCGGTCCAGCATTTCTCCGGAGGCCAGCGCCAAGGGGTGGCCATCGCCCGGGCCATGAACTGGGGCAATGAGGTGATCGTCATGGACGAGCCCACCGCAGCGCTGGGCATCGCCGAGACGGCCCGGGTGGAAGACCTCATCACTACGCTGCGAGAGCGCAAGTTGACCATCGTCGTGGTGAGTCACAACCTCGACCAGGTGTTCCGCCTCGCCGACCGGATCGCGGTCATGCGCCGAGGCCAGCTCATCGAGCTTCTAGACGCCCGCAGCACTGATGCCCAGAAGCTGGTGTCGCTTATCACCGGCCTGTCCGCGTCTCATGAAGGGGCAGATGGCCATGAAGGAGCCTGAGGTGGGGCCGCGGGTGGGAGTCCAGATTCGACCCAACCATGTGAGTTGGGACGACATGATGGCCGCCTGGCAGCACGCCGATGAGGCCGGTGCCGACAGCATCTGGACTTTCGACCACTTCTTTCCCATCGACGGCGACCCCGAGGGCACCGCATTTGAGTGCTGGACCACGCTGGCCGCCATGGCTTCGGTCACCAAGACGGCCCTTATCGGCCCGCTGGTCACCTGCACGGGTTTCCGCAACCCCGATCTGCTGGCCGACATGGCTCGCACTGTGGACCACGCATCCGGGGGCCGGGTGGTGCTCGGCCTGGGATCGGGCTGGCTGGAGCGTGACTACCACTCCTATGGGTATGCCATGTCGGGCGATGCCGATCGAATACGGGAGATGGAGTTGGCCATCCACCGCATCCACCGCCGGCTGGACCAGCTCCGTCCTGGGCCGGCAGGCTCGCTGCCCATTCTGGTCGGCGGGCTGGGGGAGCGGATGACCTTGGACGTGTGCGCCCGGCTGGCCGACGCTTGGAATGGCTGGGGCACCCCCGACGAGGTCGCCCACCTCAACAAAGTGCTGGACGGCTGGTGCGAGCGGGCCGAGCGCGATCCGTCTCAAGTGGAGAGGACGGTGGCGCTGTTTGAAACCGCTAGCGATGAGACCTACGACGATTATGCGGCCGCGGGGGCCGAACACCTCATTCTGGTCCGATCTGGCCCCGACTACCAGATCGACGAGCTGGAATCCCTGCTGGCCTGGCGGGACTCTCGGAGCGGGATGTGAGCGGCGCTACTGGTGCCCTTTGGATGCCGTTCACCTCGGCAGGCGGAAGCCGGCCGCCGGTGGTAGTAGCCGGGGACGGCAACTACGTGGTGACCGACGACGGAACCCGCCTGCTTGACGCCACCGCCGGGGGTGTGGCCTGTGTGATCTTGGGACACGGCCGAACCGAGATCGCCGATGCGGTGGCCGAGCAGCTCCGCACACTGGAGTACCACTGCCTCTTCGGGTACAGCCATCCTCGGGCCCGGGAACTGGCCGAGGCTGTCGCCGACCGCACCCCGGGCGATCTGAACCACGTCTTTTTCACCAACTCCGGCTCTGAGGCGGTGGAGACGGCTATGAAGATGGCCCGCGGGTATTGGCGCCGGGTCGGCCGGGGATCCAAGACCGGATTCGTGTCGCTGCACCGGGGCTACCACGGCATGAATTTCGGTGGGATATCGGTGGGCGGCCTGACCGAGAACCGGACGGGGTTCGGCCCGCTGTTGGAAGGATGCACCCAGGTTCCGGCCCACGACATCGACGCTCTGGAGCGGGAGCTGGCCTACCGGGATCCGAGCACCATCGCCGCCGTAATCATGGAGCCCGTGCAAGCCGCCGGTGGCGTCTATCCGCCCCCGGAGGACTATTTGTGCCAAGTCAGGGCGATGTGCGACCGCAAAGATGTACTTCTGGTGCTGGACGAAGTGGTTTGCGGATTCGGACGGCTCGGCCACTGGTTCGGTGGCCACCGCTATGGGGTGGTTCCCGACATCATGACCGCAGCAAAGGGACTGACTTCGGCCTACGTTCCCATGGGCGCGGCGATTGCCGGCAATCGAGTTCACGATGTGTTCGTCGACTCCGAAGGCTCTATCGAGCTGATGCACGGCTACACCTATAGCGGGCACCCCGCGGCCTGTGTCGCCGGGCTGAAGGTGATCGAGATCATCGAGCGGGAGGGACTGGTTGACCAGAGCCGCCTGACCGGTCGGTATCTTCAGGATCGAATCGGCACGCTGGGCTCTTTGCCAGTGGTGGCCGAGGTACGGGGAGAGGGGATGCTGGCCGCGGTAGAACTGGCCGGCGACAACCCGGCATCCTTGGTGGCCGAGGCCCAGCAGCGCATACAGTCGGCCGGGGTGTTGGTGCGAGCCCAAGCCGACCACTTGGGCATCTACCCGCCGTTCACATTCACCGCTGCCGACGTAGACCGAGTGGTAGACACCGCTGGGGCGGTGCTGGAGGAGTTGTCGTGACGTTCGACCGGGTGGATTCGATCTTGGAGCAGTGGGCCAGCGAACGCCCCGACCTGGATGCCTCTCCCATCGGGATATTCGGGCGGATTTCCCGCATCGACCGTTTGTTCGAACAGTCCATGGCCGAGTTCCTCCGCCCCCACGGGCTCACCCTGGGCTTGTTCGATGTGCTGGCCGCGTTGCGGCGAATAGGCGAGCCCTTTCAGGCAAAGCCGAGCGACTTGGCGGCCACGACCATGCTCACCTCGGGAGGCATGACCGGGCGGCTGGACCAGCTTGAGAAGCTCAATCTGGTGCTCCGGGTGCCCGATCCCGACGACCGCAGGGTCATGATGGCCCAGCTCAGCCCCGAGGGTAGAACTCTGATCGACCGGCTAATGGCCGAGCACCTGGAACGGGAGCGAGACCGGTTGGAGTGGTTGCAGGTGGGCGAGTCGGAGGAGTTCGCCGGCTACTTGCGCAAGCTGGAGGCCTCCCTTCGGTCCCTCGATGGACGGGGCCCGACAGTAGGTATGGACTACTAGGAGGCCGTAAAGCACCAGGAGATGGTGTCGGAGTCGTCGGGGCCGACCTCTTGGCGCCAATAGGTCGCCTGGACGCAGTTCTGCTCAGCTTGGAGTCTCTCGATCACCTTGTCCTGATCGGGTCGGAAGGTGAAGCGGTTGAGATTGGGCAGATGTCGTATCTGCTCCCGAGGGATGGCCACTCCGTTGACGGCCAGGCGGGCGTCGTAGCCGATGGCCAGGTCGATGCCAACGGTTTCTTGGGCGAGGACCTCGGCGTTGCGAGGGGGGATGAGCTCGTCCACCACGGCGTTGCCGGTAACGCTCACATCGTTGTCGTCGGTGTCGGCCAGCAACAAGGCCAGCAGAATGGCTGCCGTGCCCATCAGGGCCGCGGCGCCCAGTAATACCCGCCGCAGAATGACCGACTCCAGCACTCATCCAGTGTGCCCGCTGGCCGAGGCCGGAGACACCCTGAGTGGCGCGGAAAACTCAAAACAGCAAGTACCCTCGTTGCGTGTCCCAAGGCAGCGGCGAAACCGGGGTGATCGGCCGAGTCTTGGGTGGGCGCTTCCGGCTCGTGACCCGCATCGGGGCGGGGCGGTTCACCGACGTCTACATGGCCTACGACCTGGCCTCGTCACAGAGGGTGGCGGTCAAGCTGGTTTCCGAGGATCTCCTGCCCGACGGGTGGGCCGGCTTTGCCAGCCGATTCCTGGAGGCTGCGGGGGAAGCGGCCTCGGTAAGCCACCCCCACTTGGTGGCCGTTCATAGCTGGGGAGACTCCGACCTCGGTCTCTACGTAGTGAGCGACTACATGGAGGGCGGGAGTTTGCAGGGGATGATGGATGCCGGTCACCTGCTGTCTCCGTCGCAGGTCCTCATGGTCGGCTTGGACATAACCCGCGGTTTGGAGCACATCCACGGTCAGGACATCATCCATGGAGACATCCGGCCCTCCAACATCTTGTTCTCACGCCGCGGTCGAGCCCGACTGGCTGATCTAGGCACATCTTGGGCCTTGAGTTCGTCCGAGACCGAGGGAACGCTGATGGCCAGGTCGGTCTTCTCAGCGGTCGACGCGGCGCGCTACGCCTCGCCCGAGCAGGCCCAGGGACTGACAGCCGACCACAAGAGCGACATCTATTCCCTCGTCCTCGCACTAACCGAGGCTCTGTCGGGCCGAGTGCCATTCGAGTCTGACGACCCCGAGTACACCCAGATGGCCAAGATGAGCAGACAACTCGATCTCGCCGGTCAATTCGACCGCCTGGGCCGGGTGTTGGAGCAAGCTGGACGACCAGAGCGGGATGACCGTCCCACGGCTCGTGATCTAGGCCTTGGGCTGTTAGCGGCGGCTGAGACACTGTCCCGACCGGCCCCGCTTCCCCTGACAAAGCCGGGGCCGGAGAGTCCTGATACCGGCGAATCCGAGGCGGCGACTGCACCCGTCATGCAACCGGAGGAGGCTGTACCTAAGGCCGAAGGGCGTTCGACGGCTCGAAGTCTGCTGGCCGTGGTAGTAGCGCTCGTGCTGCTGGGGGCCGTGGGATTCGGGGGCTACAAGCTGTGGGACAACTGGTTCGGTACCGAGACCCAACCGGTGCCCAATCTGGTCGGCGCCACCGACACCGACCTGCTTCGCATCGGGAGTGAGTTCGGTTGGGTGATAGATCGCATGGAGCTGCGCCAAGACGGCACCGTGGCGGGCGAAATACTGCGCCAGGCACCCCAGCCGGGCACTGGATTGGAGCGGGGCGAGACGATCATGGTTTGGATTTCCTTGGGCCCTGATTTGGTGCCCATTCCCGGCAACCTGGTCGGACTTGCGGTTCAAGACGCCGAGAATGCTCTAGCTGCGGTGGGGCTGTCGGCCGGTGTGATCACCGAGCGCTTCGACGAGGAGGTGCTTCAGGGGGTAGTCATCGAAGTAGACGAGATGCTCCCCCAGCTCGAGCAGGGGAGCCGTGTGGACTTGGTGGTGTCTCTCGGACCGGCACCTCGGCTGGTGCCCGAAATCGATAAGGGCACGTCGGTGGGCGCAGCCCTTGAGCAGCTGGAAGAAGCCGGGTTGGAGGCGCTCGAGTGGCGGGTGGTGGACAATCAGGTTGAAGAAGGCCACGTGGTGAGGGTGGAGCCTCTGGCAGGAACAGAGGTAGCCGCCAACTCGGTAATCACGGTCGTGGTCTCCGACGGCCCTGAGCAAGTGAGGGTTCCCTTCTTGGCCACCCTCAACGTGGAGGAGGCTGCTGACATCCTTGAGGTAGCAGGCCTGTGCCGGGGCGAGATAGTGGGTCCCCCCGACGCCGAGGTATTGGCCAGCAATCCGCCTGCCGAAGCTGTTGTGGACTATCGGACGTGCGTCAGCCTCATCACCCGGCCACAAGAAGCACAAGAAGACGGCTGAGGGCTCAGTTCTCTCCGAGGATGGTGATCGCCCGCATCCGGGTCTGAGCATGGCGGGCGAATACGGCTTGTGCATCGGTCATGCCCTCGCCGAACAGGATGAGGACGAGGGCTAAGTCGCCGTCCACTCGGAGGGCGCCGGTCAGAAAACCGTGAGCGACAATGTCGGGGTCGTCGGTGACAAATGCGGCCAGGGCCGATTCATAGTCGAGGATCACGGTGGCGTCGGGGTCGTCCAACTCGCCGGGCACGGGCAGCGGGCCCCCGGCCTCGGTGTCGATGGATGCCCGGAACTCACCGCTACCGAAGGGGGTGCCGGTAACCACGAGATTGACTCTGGCGGTGTGAATGGGATCAGGCGCAGTTGATGCCAGTTCATCGCGCAGCGCCATGGCTGCATCAACCCACCCCGGACTCAGAAACCGGTGCACCCCCATCCCGGCAAGGTAGGCCACGGAGTGACTCCAGCGCGGGAAACCGACAAGTTGGGCGGTACGATGTCATTTCGGTATGGGGCAGCAACGCATCACCCGGGCAGAATGTGCCCATGTGGCTGCTTTGGCCCGTTTGGAGCTGACCGACGAAGAACTGGACCGCTTCACAGGCCAGCTGGATGAGCTCTTAGACCATGTGGCCGAGGTGGAGGCTCTCGACCTTGAGGGACTGGCCCCAACGATGCATGCCCTTCCCATCGCCAACCTGCTGCGACCGGACTTTCCGGGTGAGGTGTTGGATCGCGAAGAGGTTCTAGCACAGGCGCCTTTTGCCGAAGACGGCCAGTTCCGGGTCCCCCCAGTTCTGGGCGATACGCCGTGACTGCTGTCGAGATTGCCTCCGCCGTGCGGTCTGGACAGAAGTCGGCCCGCTCCGCGGTAGAAGAGCACTTGGAGGCGATCGCCCAAGGCGATGCCGACATTCATGCCTTCAACCTGGTGACCGCAGAGCAAGCCCGGATTCGGGCCGATGAGATCGATGCCCAAGTGGCCGCAGGCAATGACCCAGGTCCGCTGGCGGGAGTACCAGTGGCCCTCAAAGACAACCTCTGCACCCGTGGAGTGGCCACGACCTGTTCTTCCCGCATTCTGGAAGGCTGGGAGCCGCCGTATAGCGCCACCGTGGTGGAGCGGCTCCGCGAAGCCGGTGCGGTAATGGTGGGCAAGACGAACATGGACGAGTTCGCCATGGGGAGCTCGACGGAGAACTCGGCCTTCGGCCCTACCCGCAACCCCTGCGACCCCAGCCGCGTGCCGGGGGGTTCTTCGGGGGGCAGCGCGGCAGCGGTTGCCGCTGGATTTGCCCCATTCGCGCTGGGAAGCGACACCGGTGGTTCGATTCGCCAGCCCGCCGCCCTCTGCGGAGTGGTCGGTGTGAAGCCCACCTATGGATTGGTGTCCCGCTACGGGCTGGTGGCATTCGCCTCGTCTTTGGACCAGATCGGCCCGTTTGCCTCCACAGTGACCGACGCGGCTGCGGTATTGGACGTGATCAGCGGTCCGGATCCTAAAGATTCCACCAGCATCGGCGAAACCCAGCCATCGGTGTCCGAATCGCTCGCCGAGGGAGTAGATGGCCTGCGGGTAGGCGTGCTGGGGGAGTTGAGCGGCAACGGCATCGCCCCTGATGTGGCCGCCCGCCTGCGCGCCGCGGTCGACGCCCTGGAATCAGCCGGGGCCCGGGTGGCCAAGGCCAGCGTGCCAGCGGCGGTTTACGGGCTGTCGGCCTACTACTTGATCGCCCCGGCCGAGGCGTCCAGCAACCTGGCCCGCTACGACGGCGTCCGCTATGGGCTCAGGGTGGACGCCTCCAGCACGCCGGACATGAACACCGCCACCCGTTCGGCCGGCTTTGGCGACGAGGTGAAGCGGCGCATCATGATCGGCACTTACGCCTTGTCGGCCGGCTATTACGACGCTTACTACGGCAAGGCCCAGAAGGTCCGCACGCTCATCATCAATGAATTCGCCTCGGCGTGGGAGCAGTTCGACCTGCTGTTGAGTCCCACATCGCCCACTACTGCGTTCTCCCTGGGTGAGCGCACCGCCGACCCCATGGCCATGTACATGAGCGACGTGTGCACCGTCCCGGTAAACCTCACCGGCCAGGCCGCCATGTCGGTGCCCTACGGGGTGGGCGACGACGGCCTGCCAGTAGGGGTGCAGATCATGGCCCCCGCCCTGGGAGAGCCGACGATGTTCCGGGCCGCCGCGGTGCTGGAAGCGAGCATGGGATGAGCGGGCCCACACTCGACGTACCCGGTTTGGGGGCACCGGCTGACACCGAGTGGGAAACGGTCGTGGGGTTGGAGGTCCATGCCGAGCTGGCCACCGAGACCAAGCTGTTCAGCGCCAGTCCCAACCGGTTCGGAGGCGATCCCAACACCCACATCGACCCGGTGTCGCTCGGCCTGCCTGGTTCGCTTCCTGTGCTCAACGAGAAGGCTGTTGAGCTGGCCATTCGAGTGGGCTTGGCCCTCAACTGCGGAATCCGGCCGTCGGTGTTCGCCCGGAAGAACTACTTCTACCCCGATATGCCCAAGGACTTTCAGATCAGCCAATACGACCAGCCGATCAACGTGGACGGGTGGCTGGAACTGCCCTCGGGCAAGCGCATCGGCATCGAGCGGGCCCACCTGGAAGAGGACACTGGCAAGACCGTTCATATCGGCGGGGGTGGGCGCATCCACGAGGCCGGCTACTCGCTGGTGGACTACAACCGGGCCGGGGTGCCGCTCATCGAGATTGTGGGGCATCCAGAGTTGCGGTCGGCCGAAGAGGCCCGCCAATACGTGAGCGAGCTGCGGGCGATCCTGGTGGCGGTAGGGGCGTCGGACGGAAAGATGGAGGAGGGGTCGCTGCGGGTGGATTGCAACGTATCGGTGAGGCCGGCGGGCAGCGACCGGCTGGGCACCCGTTGCGAGATCAAGAACGTGAACTCGCTGCGCTCCTTGGGCCGGGCCATCGAATACGAGTCCCGCCGCCAGATCGACCTGCTGACCAGCGGGCAGCCCATCGAACAGCAGACCCGGCACTGGAACGAGGATGACGGTCGCACCCACGCCCTGCGCTCCAAAGAAGAAGACTACGACTACCGCTATTTTCCCGAGCCCGATCTACTGCCGCTTGACCCCAGTCCCGAGTGGGTGGAGCAGATCCGCCAGGATTTGCCTCCGCTGCCCCGAGACCGCCGGCTTCGGCTGTCCGAGGTGGCCCCATCGGTGGATGCCGATCACATTGCCTTGGCTGTCGAGCGCTCAATGGACGAAATGGCTCTAGCCGCCATCGATGGGGGAGGGGCTCCCGAGCGGGTGATGACCCACATCGTCCACAACCTGGCCGACGGCCCCGGACAATTGACTCCTGAGTCGCTGGCGAACCTGGTGGACATGGAAGACGATGGCGAGCTGACCGCCACCCAGGCCAAAAAGGTGCTCGCCGCGTTGGTCGACGGCGGGGGCTCACCCCAAGAGGCGGCTCAGGAACTGGGGTTCGAGGCTATGGATACCGGGGAACTGGATGCTCTGGTGGACGGCCTCATCGCCGACCACCCTGATGAGTGGTCCCGCTTCTGCGATGGCGACGCCAAGCTCACCGGCTTTTTCGTCGGTCAGGTAATGAAAGCCACCCAAGGCCGAGCCGACGGCAAAGCCGTCACCCAGCTTCTCAATTCCCGCCGCGGGTAGTACCAATCAGACGGACCACTATGGTGCAGGTTGGCATGTCACTTCTGGAACGGTCGGCCCGGTTCATTGACGAGGGCATCTATCAGGGGCAGCAGTCGGTGCAGCCTATGGACGGCTCATTCCACGAAATAGCCGATCAGATTGCGGTGGTGTGCGCTTTTTCCCACGTCTGGTCGGTAGCTACCGATGAGGGGCTAGTGACAATCGACACCTCACTTCCAGGGTTCGCCCCCATAGCCCTGGAGCACCTTCGCCGGTGGAAGGACCAGTCGGTCCACACCATCGTGTACACCCACGGGCACGTGGATCATGTCGGCGGTGCCAGAGCTTTCGTAGTGGATGCCGAGGAACAGGGACAACCCGCTCCCCGAGTGTTGGCCCATGAGGCCGTACCGCAGCGATTCGACCGTTACGACCTCACATCGGGCTACAACCAGGTGATCAACCGCCGGCAATTCGGCGATGGCCCCTTCGCCAATCTGTTCGATGGCGACTGGGTGCGCCCTCAGACCACCTATGCCACCACGCTCGATGTGGAGGTGGGCAGCACATCGATGCAGTTGATCCATGCCCAAGGCGAGACCGACGACCACACTCTTGTGTGGGTGCCCCAGTCTCGGGCGCTGTTCGCCGGCGACCTATTCATCTGGTTCTTCCCCAATGCTGGCAATCCCCAGAAAGTGCAGCGTTACCCCGCTGAATGGGCCGCGGCCCTACGCCGAATGATCGAGTTGCGTCCCGCATTGCTGCTGCCCGCTCACGGCCTGCCCATCGAGGGAGAGGGGCGCATCGCCACGGTTCTCGACGATGTGGCTACCGCGCTAGAGGGGCTGGTGGCCGCCACCCTGGAGATGATGAACGCCGGTGCTCGCCTCGACGACATCATCCACCAAGTGCGGGTTCCCGACGACCTGCTGGCCAAGCCCTACCTGCGGCCCAACTACGACGAGCCCGAGTTTGTGGTTCGCAACATCTGGCGGCTCTACGGAGGCTGGTACGACGCCAACCCCGCTCACCTCAAGCCTGCGCCTGATGGGGCGGTGGCTGCTGAGGTCGCCCGCTTGGCCGGGGGTGCGGTTTCGTTGGCAGCCCGAGCCGTTGAGCTGAGTGAGGCTGGGGATTTGCGGTTGGCCTGCCACCTGGCCGAGTGGGCCGCCCAAGCCGCGCCCGACGAGGCCGGTGTGGCCGAGATGCGATCTGCCGTGTACCGAAAGCGCCGAGACCAAGAGCAGTCGCTCATGGCCCGCGGCATCTACAAAGAGGCCGGCAAGACATGAACATTGACACAGCGGCGGTGGATGCGGCGCTGACCACGACGAGGGCGGTGCGACGGCGGCTGGACTTGGAGCGCCCCGTTGACGACCAGATCATCCTCGACTGCATCGACATCGCTGAGCAGGCCCCCACCGGCGGCAATCAGACCAGCCGCCGGTGGATCGTGGTGCGCGACCCCGAGATCAAGCAGGAACTGGCTCGTCTCTACCGTGAAGTGGTGGGCGGCTTCATGCTGGAGGCTCGCGACCGCCTGGAGGGCACCGACCATCCCCGGGCCAAGACGGTGACCTCGTCGGCCTATCTAGTGGAACACCTGGCCGAGGTGCCGGCGATAGTCATCCCCACAATCGTGGGCCGCCACGATGGCAGCGGCGCCCCGGGTCTTTTCGACTCCGTTATCCAGAGCGGGTGGAGTTTCTGCGTTGCCCTGCGGGCCCGAGGGCTGGGCACTGCGTGGACAACGGCAGTGTTGGCCAAGGCTCCTGAGCTGAAGGAACTGTTGGGCATTCCCGACGAGATCACCGAAATTGCCATGTTCCCGGTGGCCTGGACGAAGGGCACCGATTTCCGCCCCGCTCACCGCGACCCCGCCCGAAACATCACCTTCTTCGACGGCTACGGCCGCACCTACGAATCGGGTCCGGGAACACCGGTGAGCATGGCCAACGGCCCCGGCATGATGGTAGAGACCGACATCGCTGCCGAACTCGACGAAGTGTGGGCCGCGGTTACCGACATCGACCTGCCGGCCCAGTTCTCCGATGAATTCACCGGCGCCACCTGGGACGACGGCTTCGACGGTCCCGCACTGGGCGCCACCTTCACGGGCCGCAACTATCTCGTGGTGATGGGCGACTGGGAGGTGCCGTGTTTTGTGGATATGTGCGAGGAGCCAGTGGCCTTCGGCTGGTGTACTTCCGACCCCGACAATCCCGGCGCCCGATGGCGCTTCGAACTCCAACCCCTGATGGGCGGTGGCACCCGGCTCGTCTACCGCCTCCTCCTCGGCCCCGGCCCCTCCGGCCTCAACATGTTCATCGACCAAAACCCCGAAAAAGAGCACCGCATCATCGCCAACCGCCTCCAAGTCCACCGAACCAACATGCAGCGAGTGGTGGATGGGGTCAAGGCCCACATAGAAGGGCCTGGGGGCTAATACGGATCATCGAACGGCGCCGGGTACTAGCCAGCGGGAGCTGGCGAAGCGCCAGAGCAGGGCTATCAGGCGGGCGACCATTAGTGCCCACATAGCGCCCCACAGCCAGCCGATGCCCGCGTCGGCAGCCATCACCCACATTGCCAGGGGGATGAACACTGCCGCGGCACCGGCCATGGCCACGGCCAGGAAACGCATATCCCCCGCGCCGATCAGCACGCCGTCGAGGGCGAACACCACCCCGTTCACCGGCTGCAAGAAGGCCAAGTGCAGCATCAAGAATCCAACCAGCGACAGCACCGCCTCATCGCTGGAGAACACCAGGGGCAGCCACGGCCTAGCAGCCAGCAGCACCACAGTGGCGACAAGCCCCGAGGCCAGCCCCCATTCGATCATGCGGCGGCCCGCGGCCCGAGCTTGATCCAGCTCATCGGCGCCGAGAAGGCGGCCGATCATGGCCTGGCCGGCAATGGCCACCGCGTCCAGAATCAGAGCCAAAAGGAACATGATCTGGTAGATCACCTCGTGGGCGGCCAGGTCGACATCTCCCAGCCGGGCGGCCACTGCCACCGACATGGTGAACGAGGCTCGCAGCGCCGCAGTCCGCAGGAACAGGTCCAGTCCCACCACCGCCAGTCGGGCGATCAGCGAGCGGTCAGGGGCCATGGTCACCCCGTGTACCGTCACTGCCTGCCGGATCCACCACACATAGGCCCCGGCGGCCAGCCATTGGGCGATGACGGTGGACAGCGCCGAGGCGCCGATGCCGAAGCCCAGCCCGTAGATGAGCACTAGCTCCAGCCCCAGGTTCAGCCCGGCGGTGAACACCGCCACCTTCAACGGTCGCAGCGTGTCTTGGAGGCCCCGCAGGTAGCCCACACCGGCCAAGGTGATGAGCATTCCCGGCAGTCCGAAGACGCTTATTCGCAGGTAGATCCGCCCCTGGGCCAACACCTCGCCGTCTGCCCCGAGGATTCTCAGCAGCGGATCGGCGAACACATAGGCACCTGCCGCCAACACCGCGCCGACCCCCGCGGCCAGCCACAGTCCCTGTACCGCCTGCTGGGCGGCTTGGCGGTGGTCGCCGGCGCCGATGAGCCTGCCCACAGCGGCGGTGGTCCCGTAGGCCAAGAAGATGAACAGCGACAAGGCCCCCAACAGCACCTGCGACGCCACCGCCAATCCGCCTAGGTGGGGAGTTCCCAGGTGTCCCACCACTGCGGTGTCGGCCAGGGTGTAGAGGGGCTCGGCGATGAGCGCGCCGAGCGCGGGAACCGCCAGACGGGCGATCTCCCGGTCGTAGGGCGACTTTTGCAATCCCAGTAGCCCTCTAATTTCCGTCATGCCAGTCAGTAGCCTGTCGCCATGAGCGATATGAAGCCACGTTCACATGAGGTCACCTCCGGGGCTGGGCGGGCGCCGGCCAGGGCCATGCTCCGAGCGGTGGGCATGACCGACGATGACTGGGACAAGCCACAGGTGGGGGTGGCGTCGTCGTGGAACGAGGTCACCCCGTGCAATCTGCCGCTGGACCGGCTGGCCAAGCGGGCCAAACAGGGCGTTCGCGATGCGGGCGGCTTCCCCCTCGAGTTCAACACCATCGCGGTGTCCGACGGCATCTCCATGGGCCACGAGGGAATGCGGGCCTCGTTGGTCAGCCGGGAGATCATTGCCGACTCGGTGGAGGCGGTCATGCACGCTGAGCGGTTGGACGCCTTCGTCAGCTTCGCGGGCTGCGACAAGTCGCTGCCCGGAATGCTGATGGCCGCGGCCCGTCTCAACCTGCCGTCGGTGTTCGTATACGGCGGATCCATACTTCCCGGCCAGCACAACGGCCGGGTTCTCGACATCGTGAGCGTGTTCGAAGCGGTGGGCGCCCATGCGGTGGGTGACATCGACGACGAGGAGCTCGACGCTATCGAGCGCAACGCGTGTCCCACCGAGGGATCGTGCGCCGGGATGTTCACCGCTAACACCATGGCCTCGATCGGCGAGGCACTGGGCATGTCGCTGCCGGGCAGCGCCTCGGCTGCCGCGGTGGACCGCCGCCGCGACGACTACAGCTACGCCAGCGGCACCGCGGTCATCGGCCTGTTGCGGGAGAACATCCGGCCCCGCGCCATCATGACCAAAGCGGCGTTCGAGAACGCCATCGCGGTGACCATGGCCCTGGGCGGGTCGACCAACGCGGTGCTGCACCTGCTGGCCATCGCCTGGGAGGCCGAAGTGGAGCTGGAGCTCGACGACTTCAACAAGGTGGCGGCCCGGGTTCCCCATCTGGCCGACACCAAGCCCCACGGGAACTATCACATGGCCGACATCGACCGCATCGGCGGCGTCCCGGTGGTGTTGAACATGCTGCTCGACGAAGGCCTGCTGCACGGCGATGAGATCACCGTGACCGGCAAGACCATGGCCGAGAACCTGGCATTGCTCGACCCGCCCAGCCCCGACGGTGAGGTCATCCACCGCTTCGGCGACCCGCTCCACGAGATCGGCGGCATCGCTGTTCTAACCGGCTCGCTGGCCCCCAACGGGGCGGTGCTGAAGGTGGCCGGCATCGACTTCGACCATTTCGAGGGCCGGGCCCGGGTGTTCGACGGCGAGGATACGGCGATGGACGCGGTGCTGAACGGGCGCATCGAGGCTGGCGACATCGTGGTCATCCGCTACGAGGGCCCCAAGGGCGGCCCGGGCATGCGGGAGATGCTGGCCATCACCGGGGCAATGAAGGGAGCGGGCCGCGGGGGAGACGCCGCGTTGGTCACCGACGGCCGGTTCTCCGGCGGCACCCATGGGTTCTGCGTGGGCCATGTGGCTCCTGAGGCCACCGAGGGAGGGCCCATCGCTTTGGTGGCCGAGGGCGACCGGATTCGGATAGACGTGCGGGACCATTCCATAGACCTGCTGGTGGACGAGACCACCCTCGCCGAGCGCCAGGCTGACTGGAAGCCGCCCGAGCCCCGCTACACCAAAGGCGTGCTGGCCAAGTACGCCCGCTTGGCCCAAGGAGCGGAAAAGGGCGCCATTACCGAGGCCTAGCGGTGCGCCCCTAGGGGGCGGGGTTAGACCAGGCACCGGTGGCGTCGTCGAAGGCCCGGGCTGCGGGCGTCATCCACTCCAGCCGGCCTTGGCGAGCCCCGCTGGACGACACCGCGACCATCTCGGGCTCGATGTCCAGCTCCGCGCCCGACAGCACTTGGAATGGTGGCCGGGGAGCGATGGCCAGGTCCAACCTCAACAAGGCTTTCACCGCCTGGTCTCGTGCCTCGACCGAGTTCCCATAGAAAGCCGGATCCTGTACTTGGGCCCATTTGTCTGCGCCCATGACCACCACGTCGTAACCCTGGGCGATGTCCACCAAGAGCTGAAGCTCGGTCACTACCACCTCCAACCCGTCGATGTCCGCCACCGACGCCTCCAAGACTGACATGCGATCTTCGAACGCGGGTACTGCCGCCAGCTCTTTGCCCAGCGCCACCCGCGACACGACCAAATCGACCTGGTCAAGCCCTCGCTGGACCATTGCCGCCCGAGCGATGGCCAGATGCCCGATGGTGGGCGGGTTGAACGAGCCGGGATACACCCCTAACCGTCTTGTCACAAGCAGGCCCTAGCGTTCATACTGGTGGCATCCTATGAAGCGCCATCCTCACTCTGGAGCGATTCTCGTAGTACGCCTATAGCGCACGGTCCCGGCCGACCCGGAGACCGAGCGCTTCCGACCTCCCACACCGGGAGGTCTTTCCATTTCAGGTGACACCCCGAAAGGTTGATCCAAGCATGAATATGAACGGCGGACAAGCCCTTATGAAGGCCCTCGAGAACGAGGGTGTGGACATCTTGTTCGGGCTGCCCGGCGGGGCCATCCTGCCGGTGTACGACCCGCTGATCGACTCGTCCATCCGCCATGTGCTTGTGCGCCACGAGCAGGGCGCCGGCCACATGGCCGAGGGGTTCGCCCATGCCACTGGACGGCCCGGTGTGGCCATGGTCACCTCGGGTCCGGCGGCTACCAACATTGTCACCCCTCTGTGCGATGCCTACATGGACTCCATTCCCATGGTGGTGGTCACCGGCCAGGTTCCCTATGCGGCCATCGGCACCGACGCTTTCCAAGAGTGCGACACCACCGGCATAACCATGTCGGTAACCAAGCACAACTACCTGGTGACCGAGGCAGCCGACATCCCCCAGGTGATCCACGATGCCTTCCACATCGCCACCACCGGCCGTCCCGGCCCGGTGCTGGTGGACATCCCCAAGGACATAGTCGATCCCAACAACCCTCGTTCCGCCATGGAGTGGTACACGCCCGACAGCCACGACCTGCCCGGCTATCGCCCCAACCGGGCCGGCGACGCCGAACTGGTCCGCCAGGCGGCCAAGCTCATCTGTGAGGCCGAACGTCCGGTCATCTACAGCGGCGGAGGCATCTTGAAGGCTCGGGCCGCCGAGGCGCTGCTGGAGTTGGCTGAGCTCACCGGCATCCCCGTGGTCACCACGCTCATGAACCGAGGCGGTTTCCCCGACGACCATCCGCTGTGTTTAGGCATGCCCGGCATGCATGGCAACTACACCGCGGTCACCGCCATGCAGGAGTCCGACCTGCTCATCGCTCTGGGCGCCCGCTTCGACGACCGGGTCACCGGGAAGGTGGCCGAGTTCGCCCCCCTGGCCAAGATCATCCACGTGGACATCGACAGCGCCGAGCTGGGCAAGGTACGTCGCCCCGACGTTGCCATTCAGGGCGACTGCCGGCTGGTGATCGAAGATCTGGTCACGGCGCTGGGGGAACTGGGCGGGAACGAGGCCCAGCCCGACCGGAACCCGTGGAGGTCCCGCATCAGCGGATGGCAGGAGCGGTTCCCGCTGACCTATGAGCAGTCGAAAGACGATGAGCTGCTCAAGCCCCAGTACGTGCTGGAACAGCTGCGCGACGCCACCCCCGAAGACACCATCGTGGCCTCAGGCGTGGGCCAGCATCAGATGTGGACCAGCCAGTACTGGAAATTCAACCACCCCTACACTTGGGTGAACTCGGGCGGCCTGGGCACCATGGGATTCGCCATACCCGCGGCCATCGGGGCCAAGGCCGGCCGGCCCGACCGCATGGTGTGGGCGGTGGACGGCGATGGCTGCTTCCAGATGACCGCCCAAGAACTGGTCACCGCGGCCACTGAGGGTTTCCCCATCAAGGTGGCTCTGATCAACAACGCGTATTTGGGAATGGTCCGCCAATGGCAGGAGATGTTCTATGAGGAGCGCTATTCCGAGGTGTACCTGACCCGCGACGTGCCTGACTACAAGCTGTGGGCCGAGGCCCTGGGATGCGTCGGCCTCCGGGTGGAGTCACCTGAGGAGGTCGGCCCGGTCATTGCCCAGGCCAATGAGATCGACGACCAGCCGGTGGTGGTCGAGTTCCGCTGCGAGGCCGGCGAGAACGTGTTTCCCATGGTCCCGGCCGGGATGTCCAACAGCGACGTGGTGGTCGACCCCTCCCAGCAGGACCGGCCCCGATGAGCGTTCCACCAGGAGCAGACGGGGGAGGCACCACCACCCTGGTGGTACGGGTGGAGAACAAGGCTGGCGTGCTGGCCCGTGTGGCCGGGCTGTTCGCCCGCCGGGGGTTCAACATCGAGTCGCTGGCGGTGGCGCCCACCGATGACGAGCGGTTCAGCCGGCTCACCATCGTGGTGGGAGTGGACGCGGCGCCCATGGAGCAGGTGGTCAAGCAACTCGACAAGCTGGTCAACGTGGTGGACATCCGAGAGCTGAATCCCTCGGCCAGCGTTGAGCGGGAGTTGATGATGGTCACCGTCAGGGCAGATCCCTCCATTCGGGGCCAGATTCTGGATCTGGTACGGATATTCCAGGCCACGGTGCTGAACGTGGGTTATGACGAAATCATGGTGTCGCTCACCGGATCACCCAGCCGAGTGGATGACTTCGAGGACCTTCTGCGACCCTATGGCATCGTGGACGTGCAGCGCACCGGCAAAGTGGCGTTGCCGAAACTGGTGAAGACCGCCCCCGACCCCCTGGCCCCCTGACGGCCCCCAACCAATCAAGGACAAACAATGGCAACTGTGCTGTATGAGAAAGATGCCGACCGCTCACACATCGCCGACCGCAAGGTGGCGATACTGGGATACGGGTCTCAGGGCCATGCCCACGCCCTGAACTTGAAGGACTCAGGCGTCGATGTGCGGGTCGGGCTGCGGGACGGCTCTTCGTCGGCAGCCAAAGCCGCTGAAGCCGGCCTGCGGGTGATGTCCATTGCTGAAGCATCGGCTGAGGCCGACATCATCATGCTGCTTCTGCCCGACACTGAGCAGGGCGATATATACCAGGCTCACATCGAACCCCATCTCCAGCCGGGCGACGCCCTGTTCTTCGCCCACGGATTCAACGTGCGGTTCGACTTGATCTCGGCGCCCGATGGGGTGGACGTGGCCATGGTGGCGCCCAAGGGACCTGGACACCTGGTGCGGCGCACCTATGTGGAGGGTGGCGGCGTGCCGTGCTTGATCGCTGTGGAGCAGGATGCCAGTGGCAGCGCCCGGGAACTGGCCTTGGCCTATGCCGACGCCATTGGCGGGGCCCGAGCCGGAGTGATCGAGACCACCTTCGCCGAGGAGTGTGAGACCGATCTGTTCGGCGAGCAGGTGGTGCTGTGCGGCGGGCTCACCTCGTTGGTCACGGCTGCGTTCGAGACCTTGTGCGGGGCGGGATACCAGCCCGAGGTGGCCTACTTCGAGTGCCTCCACGAGCTGAAGCTGATCGTCGACCTCATGTACGAGGAGGGGATTGGTGGTATGCGCTACTCCATCTCGGACACCGCCGAATACGGCGACCTGAGCCGGGGCGACCGCATTGTCAACGATGCCACCCGGGCTGAGATGCAGAAGATCTTGAGCGAGATCCAGAGCGGCTCGTTTGCCGACGAGTGGATGAACGAGAGTCGCAGCGGCCGTCCCAACTTCTTGCGGCTGGAGGCCGAGGGCCAAAAGCACCCCATCGAGGAGGTCGGAGCTGAGCTGAGGGCCATGATGCCGTGGATCTCCGAGGGCCGACAGAGCGTGGCCGACGTGTCTGGCGGACAGGGAAAGGGGTAGCTCCCCGATAGCTGCCAATTGTGAGTGTTTCGTTAGTATCTACCCGGCAACTCTGAAAGGAAGAGAGAAGAGCCGTGAGCGACAACTGGGGTTTCGAGACCAAACAAATCCATGCCGGGCAGGAGCCCGATCCGGCCACCGGGGCCCGGGCCGTGCCCATTTACCAGACCACCTCCTATGTGTTCCGCGACACCGAACACGCCGCCGCGCTGTTCGGGCTGGCCGAAGTGGGCAACATCTACACCCGGATCATGAATCCCACCCAGATGGTGCTGGAGGCCCGCCTGTCTGCACTGGAAGGCGGCACCGAGACGGCCATAGGCATTCCCGGAGCGCTGGCCATGGCGTCAGGGCAGGCGGCGGAGACGCTGGCCATCTTGAACCTGGCCGAGTCGGGCGACCACGTGGTGTCCTCCGCGTCGCTGTACGGCGGCACCTACAACCTGCTGCACTACACCCTGCCCAAGATGGGCATCGAGGTGTCGTTCATCGAGGATCCCGACGACTTGGGCGCCTGGAAGAATGCCATCCGGGAGAACACCAAGGTGCTCTACGCTGAAACCATCGGCAACCCCAAGAACGACTGCCTCGACATCGAGGGCGTCGCCGCGGTGGGCCACGCCGAGGGCATCCCATTGATGGTGGACAACACAGTTCCGTCTCCCTACCTGATCCGCCCGCTGGAACACGGTGCCGACATCGTGGTCCACTCCATGACCAAGTTCATCGGCGGTCACGGCAATTCCATCGGCGGGGTCATCATCGACGGCGGCACCTTTGACTACGGTGCCAGCGGCCGCTTCCCCAACTTCACCGAGCCCGACCCCAGCTACCACGGTCTGGCTTTCTGGCCGGCGCTGGGCAACGGCTCCTTCATCATCAAGGCCCGCGTGCAGCTGCTTCGGGACATCGGTGCGGCCATTTCCCCGCAGAACGCCTTCTACTTCCTGCAAGGCCTGGAAACGCTCAGCTACCGCATGGAGCGGCACTGCTCCAACGCCCAAACCGTGTCTGAGTACCTTGAGGGCCACGATCAGGTGGAATCGGTGCAGTTTGGCGGATTGTCGTCCAGCCCGTGGCACGATCGGATGAACCACTACACCGGCGGCAAGGGCTACGGCTCGGTGCCCGCCTTCCATATCAAGGGCGGACGCGACGCCGGCGAGAAGTTCGTGAACGCGCTCACCCTGCACAGCCATGTGGCCAACATCGGCGATGTGCGCAGCCTGGTGATCCACCCGGCGTCCACCACCCACTCGCAGCTCACCGAAGAAGAGCAGATCAGCACCGGCGTGTACCCCGGACTGGTGAGGCTTTCGGTTGGCCTCGAGACGGTGGACGACATCATCGCCGACCTGGAGCAGGGCTTCGCCGCTGCCCGGGCCTGACCCCGCAGCCCTCGCGGCATCAGCTAAGTGCGACGATAAAGGCGTGCGGCTCGCCCGCTTCTTCAAGCTTGTAACTGCGCCACTGGTATTGACGGTGGCGCTGGCCTTGGTTGTCGCGGGCTGCAAGACCCCCAATCTCCAAGGACCGGTGGTGTCGTCGCCTGACCTGGCCACTCCCACTCCCACCCCTCCGGCCCTCGACGCGACGGTACCGGGGCCCACCGCCGCACCGATACGGACCGGGGTGAGCGATGAGGTGATCCGGATCGGGGTGATCGCCGACACCAGCGCCGGCAATGCGGCATCTGGTGGCAGCGAGTCCGCCTGGCTGGCAATGCGGGCTTGGGCCCATGCCGTGAACAGCACTGGGGGCCTTGGAGGCCGTGACGTCGAGGTGGTTCTCTTCGACGCCAACGTGTTCGACCACCGGGACGCCATCCAACAAGCCTGCGAAAGCGACATCTTCGCCTTGGTGGGTTCGTATGCCCTGTTCGACGGCGACGGAGTAGACCTGTTGAACGATGAGTCCTGCCTCCTTCCCGACTTTCCGGCCGCTGCTCTGAGCCCGGACCGGCGGGCGTCACCGGTGACGTTCGTCTCAAATCCGACGTCCAACACCATTTGGCAGGCCGGCCCGGCCCAGCACTTGAGTGAGCGGTTCCCGGATGCCGCGGGGGCTGTGGGCACGGTTGTTCTGGACCTGCCGGTGGCCTTCTACCGGGCCCAGCGGGAAATCGAGGCCTCAGAAAAAGGGGGATTCGATTTTGTCTTCCAAGCCACTGCCGAGGTGATCGACGAGGACTATCACGCGCTGTTCTCAGCCATGCTGGAAGCCGGCGTTTTGGGTATCAACTGGTCGGCCGACAGCGGTCGGCTCATGGAACTGCTGGAGGCTCGGGCAGACCTGTTCGCTCAGCTACCTGCGTTTGATTTCGGCCAGTCGGAGGAGGGCGCCTCTGCGGCAACCGAAGGTGATTCTGCTGAGGCTGGCCGGGAAGTACCCGTTGGCGATGACCAAGAGCAGCCTCAAGAAGATGCGGGTGAAGAAGAGCCTTCGGACGGCCCGACCTTCGTACTCTGCTCCGCGGACTGTTATACCCCAAGCTGGGCTGCTGAGGTATCGGAGCTGGGGTCGGATCTCTGGGTGAGCATCGGAATGTTTCCCTTCGAAGAACCGGGTGAAAATGTCGAGCTAGTGAGATACGTGCTCTTTTTGAGAGAAGAGGTGGATGAGGAAGCCGAGGTGGATTTGATCGGCCTGTCGAGCTGGGCATCGGCGCTTTTGTTCGAGGAGGCGGTGAACCGGGCGATGTTCACTAGCGGCGGGGGGCTGACCCGAGAGCTGGTGATCGACGCGGCTCGCACCATCACCGAATGGGACGGCCGCGGACTGCACGGTTCCACCAACCCCGCCGAGGGAATCCCGTCGCCGTGCTTCATGCTGGTGAGCCCCACCCCTAGCGGCTGGATCCGCCGTCATCCTCCCACTGCGGGCACCATGGATTGCGACTCCGACAACTTGGTGGACCTTGTCGAAACAGCCACCCTGGGCCTCGACTCGTCATAGCAGAAGGTCAAAGCCCGGCGGGGCGGGTGCCGATGACGCCTTTGGCCTCCAAATCGGCCAGCTCCTCATCGGTCAGGCCCAGCTCGCCGCCCAGCACTTCGCGGTTGTGCTGACCAAGGGTGGGGGCCGGAGCCGTGGTCCAGGGGCCGGGTGATGATTCGAACCGGAATGGCAGGCTGGCGGCTGGTACTTCCCCACACACCGGGTGGTCTATCGGCTCGATAAACGAGCGGGTCCGCAGCTGGGGGTGGTTGCCGATCTCGGCTCCGAGCACCACCACGCTGGCCGGGATCCCGGAGGCATTCAGTTGCGCCACCGCGTCAGCGTCGGCTTGGGGGGCGATCCATTCGCCCAGCACTTCATCGATGGCATCGGCGGCGGCTCGGCGCTTATCGACGGAGTCGTAGTCGGACCAATCGGGGCGTTCGAGCAGGCCGCATAGGGCCTCCCACTGGTGGTCGTCGGCCACCGCCACGGCCACCCAGCGCTCGAAACCGGCAGCGGAGTACACGCCTTGGGGCGCGGCCCGCGGTCCCCGGTTGCCCTCCCGGGGGAGTTGGCGGCCGAAGGCGGAGTACTCCACCAATTGTTCGGCGGCGGCATTTAGGGCCGCGGCCACCATGGTCACTTCAACTAGCCGTCCCTTGCCGGTCTGGTCCCGCTCTTCGAGGGCCGTGAGGGTGGCGAATACCGCGTGCATGCCGGCCAGTGGGTCGCACGGGCCTCGGGGTATCTGGGGATCCTCGTCGGGATAGCCGGTGATGGCGGCCATCCCAGTGAGTTGTTCCATGGTTTGGGCGAATCCAGTGTTGTTCCGCCAGGCGCCGTCTAGGCCGAAGGCGGGCATCCGGGTCATGATCAGCCTTGGATTGAGTTCCGACAGCCGCTCCCAAGTGAGGCCGAAGCCCTCCATCACCCGGGGAGTGAAGTTCTCGATCACCACATCGGCGTCGGCAATCAGCCGCTCGGCCACCGCTACCCCCTCAGGAGAGCGGAGGTCGAGGGTGACGTCCCGCTTGTTGGTGTTGGCCCCGTGAAAGACCATGCCCCAATCCCACCAATGGTCCACGCTGGGCGGGCGGGCGGAAGCGAAGCGCATTCCGTCGGCCCGCTGGATGGACTCGACCTTGACCACATCGGCGCCCAGCAGAGCCAGCGAATGGCTGGCGATGGGACCAGCCCACCAGGCGGTGAAGTCGATCACTCGCACTCCCGCCAGGGGCAGGGCAGCAGGCTCGCCCCGGTTGGGTTGGGGGACATGGGCCTCGATCTGGCCGGTGTGCTGTCCCGCCTCGGGGACCGGTTCGAAGGGCCGGGGGTCGGCCCCATGCAGTTGGTAGGGGACAGCCGGCTGGGTGAAACCGCCTGACGGGTTTTCGGTGAAGACATCCCGGCCGGAGAACGCCTCCAGGGTTGGCACGGTGGCCCCGTTGCCGATGGGGGCCACCGGGATGCGACGGGCCGACGCCTCGGCAATCACCTCGGCGGTCGTCCGCTGGGTTGTCCAGGCGTGCATGGCAGCCCGGAACTCGTCCCGTCGCTTCCAGCGACCGCCGTAGCCGCACATCTCCTCGTCCTCCAGCCAATCGGGACGGCCGATCATCAACAAGAAGTCAAGGAACTGCTGGCGGGCCACCGTGCAAAATCCCACGTGGCCGTCGGCGGTGGGCTCGATGGAGGGCAGCTCCACATTGCGACCGGGTCGTACCGGGTTGGTGTCGCCGAGAAATTCACCGTTGATCCACGCGTAAGTGTTCATGGTCATGACCATCGTCTCGAACACGGACACGTCTACGTGATCGCCTCTGCCGCTGCGCCCGGCGGCTCGGGCGGCGGCCAGCGCTCCCACACCGGCGTAGATCGCCGCGGTCCATTCGCCGATGACGCCTCCGGCATGCACCGGAGGTCGCTCGGGGTTGCCCCGCTTGCCGATGCCCCCGCACTCGGCCTGCAAGGTGAACTCTGTGGCCGGCCGATGGGCGTAGGGGCCGGTGCGCCCCCAGGGGGAGGTCGACACCAGCACCAGCGATGGATTGGCCTGGCGGGCGGCGTCGATGGTTGCGGGAGGCAGCCCTTGGTCGGTGGAGTCGATGAGGATGTCCGCGCTGGCCAGCAGGTCGGCCATTGCCGGGTCGCTCGGATCACCGATCACTGAGCGCTTGGAAGTGTTGAGGAACTGGAACAGGGGTCCGTCTCTGTCGCCCAACTCCGCGCCAGACGCCGACCACCGACGTAGCGGCTCGCCCCCAGGGGGCTCGATCTTGATCACATCGGCGCCGGCGTCGGCCAGCAGCTTGCCCGCGTAGGAGGCCGCTATGCCACCGCCCACCTCGACGACCCGCAAGTGCTTGAGGATCATCGTGGACTCAGGCTGTAGGCGCAGGACATCGCCCGGCAGAATACTGGGCGGAATAGTGGCGTACCCATGCCAGTAGTCGGACCCCGGCGGGTTGTGCGTAACCTATCGCTGGACTTACCGAGTTGATGGAAGGAGTTGGCATGGCAACAGTGCCGCTGCACGAGGAAATCGAACCCCTCAAGGACATGGTGCCCATCGGCGAGGTCAATGCCGAGGTCTTGCCCGAGCTGCGTGAGTCACGGCTGGGGGAGCTTCCCGAACTCAGCGATGCGGTCGAGCGCACCGACCATGTGGTGGACGAGGCCAATGGCGTGGTGGTGCGGGTGCACCGAGCGGTGGGGCAGGAGGGTGCAGTTCCGTGCGTGTATTCGATCCACGGCGGGGGCTACATCCTGGGCAGCTACGAGATGGATGACGCCAAGTTCGACCGGTGGTGTCAGGAGTACGGCATCGTCGGGGTGTCGGTGGAGTACCGCTTGTCGCCCGAGACGGCGTATCCAGGTCCACTGGAAGACTGTTACGCCGGATTGAAGTGGACGTACGACAATGCCGAAGAGATCGGCATAGACCGCGACAAGATCGGCATCACCGGGGTCAGCGCTGGGGGTGGGCTGTGCGCGGCGCTCGCGCTTTTGGCTCGTGACCGGGGTGAAGTGCCATTGCAGTTCCAACTCTTGGACTGCCCGATGGTCGACGATCGCCAGATCACCCCGTCAAGCCAGCTCGACGACCTGTTGATCTGGCACAAGAACTCGAACACTTTCGGCTGGCAGTGCTATCTGGGCGATCTCTACGGCACCGACGATGTGCCGTACACCGCGGCCCCCGCCCGGGCCGAGGACTTGTCCGGCCTGCCCGAGGCTTACGTCTGCGTCGGCGGTGCCGACGGCTTCCGGGACGAGGATATCGACTACGCCATGCGCCTCTACGGTGCCGGTGTCCCCACCGAGCTCCACGTCTACCCTGGCGCCCCCCACGGCGTGGCCCTCTTCGCCCACCTCGAAGTGGCCCAGCGGTACTCCGCCGACCAAGAGGATTGGCTCCGCCGCCAGCTAGAGCGGATCAGCTGAGAGCCGGCTAGTTCGGTATCCACCAGGCGATTGAAATGGACACGGTTCGGTTGGATCCGGAGATCGAGCGGCTTGAGCACTTGGTTCCGACCCGGGATCTCAGCGCTGACTTCTTGGCTGAAATTCGTGCCAGTCTGCCGGTGCAGTTTCCCGAGCTGAGCGATGCGGTGGAGCGGTCGGACCATGTGGTGGATGAGGCCAACGGCGTGGTGGTGCGGGTGCACCGCCCGGTGGGACTGGAGGGGGTCGTGCCTTGTGTGTACTCCATCCACGGCGGGGGCTACATCCGGGGCACCTGCGACATGGACGACGCCAAATTCGACCGGTGGTGTCAGAACTACGGCATTGTCGGGGTATCGGTCGAGTACCGCCTGGCCCCGGAAACCGCGTATCCCGGGCCCTTGGAGGACTGCTACGCCGGTTTGAAGTTGACCTATGACAACGCGGCGGACATCGGCATCGACCCAAAAAAGATCGGCATCACCGGGGTCAGCGCCGGGGGCGGCCTGTGCGCCGCGCTGGCGCTGCTGGCCCGGGATCGGGGCGAGGTGCCGTTGCAGTTCCAGCTCTTGGACTGCCCAATGATCGACGACCGCCAGATCACCCCTTCCAGCCAGCTCGAGAATCTGGTGATCTGGACTAAAGAGACCAACGCCTTTGGCTGGCAGTGCTATCTCGGCGATCTCTACGGAACCGACAATGTGCCCTATACCGCGGCCGCCGCCCGGGCCGAGGACCTGTCCGGCCTGCCCGAGGCCTACGTCTGCGTCGGCGGCGCCGACGGATTTCGCGACGAGGACATCATCTACGCCAAGCGCCTCTACGGCGCCGGCGTCCCCACCGAACTTCACGTCTACCCCGGCGCCCCCCACGGCGTAGGCCTCTTCCCCCAAACCAAAATCGCCAAGCGCTACGCCGCCCACCGAGAAGATTGGCTTATGCGGCAGCTGGCGCGGCTCAGGTAGTTGATCGCCCAGTCGAATTTGGGCAGGGCTTCTCTTGCAGCCAGTAGCAGGCGTGCCGGTAGTTGCCATCGGGCGTCGCCAATGTACTGATATGGGATTTCACCGGTGTACTTTGAGCCGCGCAGGAGGGGGACTGTCGGGGGTTAGGTGTGTGCGGCGCGCAGTGCGGCGGTGGCGGCGGGGTCGAGGGCGAGGTAGCAGCCGAAGCTCTCGTGGTAGCCCCAGCTGACCTGGGCCAAAACGGTTTGGCGGTCAGCGGACTTGGCCACATCCACCGGCTGGGCGCCAAACTTGTGGACTGCGGAGCACTGCTGGGCCGCCTCCGCGTTCCCGGCGGGGAACGCCTCGGGCGCCGCAGCGGCTTGGAGCACGCCCAAAGCGTCCTCATCGAGGGTGAGGTAGCAGCCGATGCTGTCGTGGTAGCCCCAGCTGAGCTGAGCCAACACAGCCTCGCCGTCAGCGGACTTGGCCACATCCACCGGCTCAGCCCCGAACCGGTGCACCTCGAAACACCGCACCGCCGCACCACCGTCTTCGGGTTCAGCCTCGCCGGAGTCCTCACCATCGCCGGTGTCGGAGGGGCCGTCGGTGGCGGTCTCGCCGGAGTCCTCACCATCGCCTTCGGTTTCAGTACCGCCGGAACCCTCGCCGCCGCCGGTGTCGGAGGGATCGTCGGTGGCGGTCTCGTCGGAATCGTC